>CAWIHG010000008.1:0-518688 GCA_963835905.1 uncultured delta proteobacterium | reverse complement strand
ACAACGATCGACAATTACGTGTACGACGGGATGAATCCGGTGCAGATGCAGTCGTCGATGAGCGGAAACATCGATATTCTGTCGGGGTTGTGGCTGGATGACGGGTTTGCGAGCAGCGATTCGACCGGGTCGGTGGCGTTGCTGCGCAACGCGCTGGGAAGTACGATCGCGCTCGTGAACTCGGGCGGCACTCTCGCGACGCAGGATGACGAAGCCTGTCCTGAGCGAAGTCGAAGGAAGCCGTTCGGCAGGACCAGCACGACCGGCTCCTCGACGACGAATCCATATGCCTTCGCGGGGCGCGAGCTGGATGCGACCGGGCTCTATTTCATGCGCGCGCGCTACTACAATCCGCTGCTGTCCCGATTCATCTCCTCCGATCCGCTCGGCCTCGGCGGCGGCCAGCCGAATTTCCTTGCGTATGCCTACAACAGTCCGATGAATTTCGTCGATCCGCTGGGACTCAGCGGCGGGCCAGGAGAGAATCCGGCGCCTGTGGGAAACGTCAACTTCGGATGTGAGCAGGGACCCGGAACTTGCGTCCAAGGGCCGCCTCAACAACTGGCCGTTCGAGTGAAGAAATTCATCTTCACCCTGGCGCCGACTCCGACGAAAACCCCGACGCCGACCCCGACGCAAACACCAACCGCCACGCCGACGATATCTCCTGAAATAATAAAAATGCTACAAGGTTTCGGAATAATTCCCTCGCCCACACCAACCGCAACGCCGCCTGGCATTCCGCCACCCGCAGGGCCGATGCCCACGCCGCTGCCCCGTGGGCAGAGCCCAAACGGTGAGATCGGGTGATTGCGCCACCACCCCAGGTGTATAAGTCGGAGGATTTTGAGCCAGCCTACACCCACACCTTCCCGTCCTATTCGGGAGAACGGACTAGGGGGGAGCCCGTTATCGAGCGCTGGCGCGCACCTGGCGGGTGCTGCGCTCGTAACTCTACCTCCTCTGATTTTCTGGCTCCGCATTTATGCCGTGCCGTCGGCGGCCATTGCGAGGCTCTTGGGAATCTCCTGGTGGGAGGCGGCGGAGCTGCTGACCTCCTTCGTAACATTAGCGGATGCATGCGCGCTTGTGTACGTTGCTTCCCTCAGCCCAGCAGGTCTGGCCGAGTCCCTGGGTTTGCGACGCCTCGGGGTCGCTGATATAGCTGGCGCGTTGCTCGTGATTGCGGCGACGGTCCGCTCGGATTGGCTAATTCACTCGACCGATTTATTAACTGTCTTTGGCGTTACCGCCGCTCCAAGCGGCACGGCAGGAACGGCGAACACCTCTACTACGAGTTCTGCAATATGGCTCACGGTTTTAGCTATTGACTCGTTCTGGGAAGAGTTGGCAACGAGAGCCTACGTCATCGAAGCGCTCCGCTCTTGGAAAAGTTCACTTGGTCTCGGCGCGATTGTCTCGGTTGGCGCAAGCATTGCGGTGCATGCTCCGGAATGGGGCTCTTTCCGGCACTACTGAAAGCACCGGGTTTCGGGTTGCTTGTTGCACTTTATTGTTGGCGGCGAAATTTTCTAACTAACTTTCTTTGTCATCTTGGTTTCAATCTCTTGGTATTTGGGGCAGCCCGCAACTGGACCATCATCGCACCATTGTTCCATCGGATCGCTGGCGGCTGACGCCTGCCATAGACGCGAGATGCGCAGGGCGTGTTGTCGTCGTGTGGCACGAGAATGAGTCCCTCGCTGGGCACCAACCCAGTCCAGCGCAGATGCAGTCTTCGCTGAGCGGCAGCATCGGCCTCCTGTCGGGGCTGTGGCTCGACGACTGGTTCGCGAGCACCGACTCGACCGGCAGCGTGGCGTTGCTGCGCGACGCGCTCGGCAGTACGATCGCGCTGGTGAACTCAAGCGGCAGCCTCGCGACGCAGGACACGTATGAGCCGTTCGGGAAGACCTCGACTAGCGGCGCATCGACGACGAATCCCTACGCATTCACCGGGCGCGAGCTGGACGCGAGCGGCCTCTATTTCATGCGCGCGCGCTACGACAATCCGCTGCCTTCCCGGTTCATCTCTTCCGATCGCCTCGGCCCCGGCGGCGGAGGGGTAGGCGACACATGGACCGGCGTATTTACGTGCAACGGCTTCCAATGAATCATGGGGGGGCCCGGCTCCGGCGGCCGGAGCGGCGTTAACCCTGCCACTGGCGAGGGAGGGAGTGATGATTCCGGCGGTGGCTCCGATAGCGGCTCGGGCGGCCGACAACCATACGAGAGTATCGCGGGCGTGTGGATTCAGCACCGTACGAAGTGAAAGTGTGGGGACTTTTGTGGGGACTCTGTGTCGAAATCGGTGTTATTCGTTAACCGTCGAGCGCACGAACCGGTGTGCAGGAAACCCCTGTGCCACAAGGGTTTGACGCGCATCGAGCACTACCGAGCGATACCCTCGAATAACCCTTCGCCAGAAATGGCATTCAGGAGGTCGTCGGTTCGATCCCGATCAGCTCCACCAATCAAATCAAGCACTTAGGTGTGATCGCCGGGCGCCGCGAGACGAAAAAGGTGGCACTTAGGTGGCGACAAGCCGTCTAGTACAGCGATCAGTTGCTCGGAGTAATGTCGAGGTCCCATTCGTCCTCGCTCAGCGATGCATCGTAGAAGGTAAGCTTCAAGCCGCCCGCTGAAGCCCACTTCCGAACTAGCTCACGATCGGCATCGGAAACCCTGCAGCCGAAGATAATCCCCTTCAAGAGTCTCTGAGGAAAAGGGCAGTTCGCCCTATCAACACCCTGATCGATGATTCTCCATTCGCGTTCGTAGGCCCAGTCATGTGACTTTGTAAGGAGTGCGGCCTCGACATTTTCCGCCTCCGTTCCGTTAGGGTTGAACGACGAACGTTCGCAGGAATACACGACAGGTTGAGCACGTCCGAAGAAATTTTCATCGATAGAAACGGCGAACTCCAAGCAAACGCCAGTATGTGAACTTGCGTAATGTCCCCACATCAACAGATTGTCGGGCCGCTCCGTGAGCGACAATATCCCGACCTTATCGACATCACCTTGAATGTCCCTCCGCAGCTGGTCCAAATCTATCCGGTGCGCCATCGCCCGAGCATCGCCGCGTGTGCGAGCCAATCCTGAGCCCCTCAGCCTTTTTCGGATGAATCTCTGCAGATCGGCAGGTTTCGCCACGCGAAATGACGGGACGAGGCAATCAAAGGGATCGTTGAAATCCAGCCGACTCGCAAAATACAGACGGCGCTCGACCAGAATACTGCGAAGCCTGTCCCGCGAAAGTTGCTCGGTTAGAGGCTTGTATTTGTACAACCTCGGTGGACTGGGTCGGTCGGAGTTGAGATCGGTGCGGGGCGTCACTTCGCCGTTGCTACTCGTCGATCGGGGTGGCCTGCACCCCGAAAACTCCGCCAATTTGAGGTAGAGTTCGTCGCCTGAAAAGGAGACGGACGATGAAAGGAAGCCGCTTCACGGAGGAGCAGATCATCGGGGTGCTGCGCGAGCAGGAGGCCGGCGCCAGGACCGAAGAGGTCTGCCGGCGCCACGGGATCTCGAGCGCGACCTTTTACATCTATGGACGGCTCCCCCGTGGCAAGAAGGTTCTGGTTCTGGTCTGGCGGTGATCGATTGCAAACATCTATTCGGCGTCACCGCTTGATGGTGCGCCCAAATGGGATATCCGCTCACACCCGCCTCGACAAGTGGTCGGCCTCGAGGGCCATTATAAAAGTCAGGGTTTGAGTGTGCCGGTTCGATCCGTCAGCCCATTTTCCGATCCTTCAAGCAACCTCGCTCAACCTTCACGCAGCAGCGCGGTACGGCTCGCCACTGGTCAGCACGGCCCAGATTACCCGTGCGTTCTTGTTGGCGACCGCGACCGTCGCGCGGTTATAGCCGCGCCGCTGGCGAAGCTCGTTGACCCACGTACTTCTCGAGTCGGTTTTTCTGACCGCCGTCCGGACGACTGCTCGTGCGCCGTGTACGAGCAGCGTCCTTAAGTGCTGACTGCCGCGCTTGCTGATACCCATCATTACCCTGCGGTCGCCACTGGAATGCTGGCGCGGTACGAGCCCGAGCCATGCAGCCAAGTGCCGGCCGTTCTTGAAGTCGGATCCATCGCCGATCGCCGCTATCATCGCGGTCGCCGTCTTCGGCCCGATTCCTCGGATCTTGGCAATCCTCTGGCAAACTTCGCTGGCTTTGAAGATCGCATCGATCTTTCGATCGAAAGCCCTGATGCGCTCGTCGATCTGGAGCATGAAAGCGTAGAGGCTTGAGACGATCTCCCGCATCAACTCTGTGAGCTCGTCGCTGGGCGTGGCCAGGATCTTTGGAATCAGCCGCCGTGCACGTGTGGCCGAAACCGCGATCGCGACCCCGCGGTCGAGCAAGAGTCCGCGCATCTGGCTGATCAGTGCGGTTCGATGATTGACCAACCGCTGGCGTGCGCGGTGGAGCGCCTGGATGTCCTGCTGTTCGAGTGTCTTCTTCGGCACGAACCGCATGTTCCGCTGCTGTACCGCCGTGCAGATCGCCTCGGCGTCGTTGGTGTCGTTCTTCTGCCGGCGTACGAATGGCTTCACATACTGAGGCGCCATGATCTTCACCGCGTGACCGAGCTTCTCGAACTGCCGTTGCCAATAGAATGCACCCGTGGAAGCTTCGATGCCGATCAGGCACGGCTGCAGGTCGCCGATGACCTTCATAAGCTGATCGCGGCGAAGCCGCCGCGTCAGTACCGAGCGTCCCTTTCGGTCGACGCCGTGGAGTTGGAAAACATTCTTCGCCAGGTCGATACCGAGTACGTGAACCTTCATCGTTAGCCTCCCTCTGGAACGTCTGTTCGCCATTTTGGCGATCGGAGAGGGGGAGCCGTCCATCCCATTAAGTGGAAGTCGAAGTACGGCGGGCTTGAGGTCTCGGACGCCAGGCGGCTGAAGGCGCTGGAGGATGAGAACCGGCGCTTAAAACGGCTGCTGGCGGAGTCGCTGCTGGACAACGCGGCGCTCAAGGACCTGCTCGGAAAAAACGTCTGAAGCCTGCGGCGCGGCGAGTAGCAGTGATTCGGGTAATAGAGCGTCACGGGCTGAGTCAGCGACATGCGTGCGAGCTGGTGGGGTTGGACCGTTCGACTCTGCGCTATCGGTGCAGACGACCGGACGACTCGGCATTGAGGCAACGATTGCGGGAGCTGGCCGCGGAGCGACGGCGCTTTGGCTACCGGCGCTTAGGCTGGATGCTGGCGCGCGAAGGTCACGCGCTGAACCACAAGAAGCTCTATCGGCTGTACCGGGAGGAGCGGCTGATGGTGCGCCGGCGTCGCGGACGAAAGCGGGCCCAGGGTACGCGAGCACCGATGACGCTGCCGAGTGCGATCAACCAGCGCTGGTCGCTCGACTTCGTCTCCGACACCCTGAGTGACGGCCGGCGCTTCCGCATCCTGTGCGTGGTCGACGACTTCAGCCGCGAGTGCCTGGCGACGGTGGTCGACACCTCACTGGGCGGGGTACGGGTGGTGCGTGAACTTGAGCGGCTCACGCTCGAACGAGCGCTGCCGGAGACGGTGGTCAGCGATAATGGGACGGAACTCACCAGTGGTGCGGTGCTGCGCTGGGCAACCAGCAGGGTGTCGTGGCACTACATCGAGCCGGGCAAACCCGTGCAGAACGCCTTCATCGAATCGTTCAACAGCAAGTTGCGCGACGAGTGCCTTAACGAGTACGTGTTCAGCAGCCTCGGCGAAGCGCGCGCGATCATCGAGGCGTGGCGGCACGACTACAACCACCTGCGCCCGCACTCAAGTCTCGGCTACCTGGCGCCGGAGGAGTTCGCAGCAAGGAATCAAGGGAGCTCGGCCGTCGCGCGCACCGCTTGGCCAGCAGAGCTGGCTGGCGCGGCGCAAGGCGCGCCGGCCTCGGATCCAAAACCAGACAGTTTTTCAGCCGCCCTCAGCAAGTGAAGGGCGGCCGGAAAAACTGTGATGAAGATGAAACCAAAACTACAAACGACACGCCCCAGGAGGGGCGAAATAACCGGCCGGACTCTACTTATAACTGGTGGGAAGTTGGGGTGCAGGCCAGTTGCTATCCCGATTCGTCGCTATCTCTTGCCCGATCACGAAGAGCCCAAAGGCGCGCCTACAGCATGAGAGGCTTCAGCGTCGCCGTGTTCTCCGCGTCGTGGAGCAGGTGCCAGCACGCAATCGCGAGCGCGAGCGCAAGGTCATCGTGTTTGCCGACGCGCGCGCCGAATGACGCGTAGCCCGCTTTGCTGATGGTCGCGCGGAAGTCCTGCAACTCCGGCGTTGGCGCCGCCTGAGCCGGACTCCGGTTCTTTGACCTTGGGCTCGCGAAACCACAGCGGAGGTTCGCGATGGACACAAGCGCGATTTCATGCGACACGACGTGACTCAATCGCGGTTGTTGAGATGAAGCTGCCGTCGCTCGCAGAGTTGGAGGACGCCTCAAGCCTGGTTGCCTCGGCGATGCGACCGACGCCGGAGATTTGCTGGCCCGCGCTCTCCGCGCGCTGCGGCGCCGAGGTCTGGGTCAAGCACGAGAACCACACGCCGATCGGTTCGTTCAAGGTGCGCGGCGGATTGGTCTATACCGACGATCTCGTGCGCGGGAAGCCTGCGCCGGTGGGAGTGATCGCGGCGACGCGCGGCAATCATGGACAGAGCGTTGCGTTTGCCGCGCGCCGCTACGGCTTGCAAGCGACGATCGTGGTGCCACAGCGCAACAGCGTGGAGAAGAACGCCGCGATGCGTGCGCTGGGCGCCGAGCTGATAGAGCATGGCGACGATTTTCAGGACGCCCTTGAGTACGCGACGGAGCTGTCGCGCGAGCGCAAGCTGGCGATGTTCCCGTCATTTCATGAGCTGCTGGTGCGCGGAGTCGCGACGTACGGGCTCGAGTTGCTGCGCGCGGTCGCGGCGCTGGAGATCGTTTACGTACCGATCGGGCTCGGCTCGGGAATCTGCGCAACGATCGCGGCGCGCGAGGCGCTGGGACTCACCACCCAGATCGTCGGCGTGGTCGCGGAGGCGGCGCCGGCGTATGCGCTCTCGTTCGCGGCGCGCAAACCCGTGCGGACCGAGTCAGCGCGCACGGAGGCCGACGGCCTTGCGGTTCGGGTTCCCGATTCGGCCGCGGTCGAAATGATCAATCGATACGCCGAGCGCGTGGTGGCCGTCTCCGACACCAAGATCAAAGCCGCCATGCGGCACTACTTCACCGATACTCACAATGTGGCCGAGGGTGCGGGCGCGGCCGCATTGGCGGGCGCGCTCAAAGAGCGCGAGCGCCTGCGCGGACGCAAGGTCGGCGTGATACTCAGCGGGGGCAACGTCGATCGGCCCGCCTACGCGCGAATCCTGGCCGGCTGAGCCGCGTCTGGCTTGATCGCGAACCAACGGTTGCGGCGAATAATTAACGCAACACGCGTCCGCGCGTGAGTGGGGTCGCGTGCTTGACTCCACTTTATTTCGACACTAGTGTCGAAATAAAGATGCCCAAGATCGTCGATGCCGATGCCCAGCGCCGGATAATCCGGCGCGCAGCGCGCCGGGTGTTCGCCCGCCGCGGTGTGAAAAGCGCCGGCCTGGTCCATGTCGCGCGGCTCGCCGGGGTCGGACGCGCCACGCTCTACCATTATTATGCCGACAAGGCCGCGCTGGTTCGCGATCTCGTGCGCGAGTTGCTGTCGGAAGAGGAGCGACTCGTCGCCGCGGCCCTGCAGAGCCGGCAGGGCACTTCGATGCAGCGGATCGAGCGACTGGCGGGCGAGCTGGCGGAGTTGTTCGGCCAGTGGGCATCGCTGGGGCGGATGCTGTTCGACTTGTGGTCAGCGACCGGCGCGATGTTTCGGCCATTCTTCCGCAAAATCCGGCGCGATCTGGCCGAGTTGATTTCGGACGGACAGCGCCAGGGCGAGATCGATCGCGCGCTTGACCCGCTTAAGGCCGCCAGCCTCGTCATCGGGCTGATCGACGGGATGCTCGTGCAGGCAATGGTCGATGGAGCCGCGTTCGAGGATACCGCCGCGACGCGGCGTCTGGTGGTCGTCGCGGTGCGAAAGATCTTGATGCCATGAGTTCGCTTGCGCTGATGCGGCTGCTGGAGTCCGCCCCGCTGCGTTACGACGCGGGCATTCGGTTGCTCACGCTCGGGCGGATCGACGAGATTCGAACCGCTCTGGCTGAAGCCGCGGTTGGCGAGCCGGGTGCACGCGTTCTTGAGATCGGATGTGGCACCGGGGCGGTCACAGAAAAACTCCTGGCGCGCGGCGCTCGTGTTACCGCCCTCGACCAGAACCCGGAGATGCTGGAGCAGGCCCGCTCGAGACTCGCGCGTGCTCCGCGCGAAGCTCTCAACCTGGTGGAGCGAACCGCGGCCGAAATCGACTCCTTTGACGATCGAAGCTTCGACGCGGTGGTGGCGGGTCTGAGCCTGTCCGAGATGTCGCGAAGCGAGCGCGCGTTCGTGCTCAAGCAGTCGTTTCGCGTCTTGCGGCCGGGTGGAATTGTCGCGATTGCCGATGAAGTGGTGCCGCGCGGCGCTGTTACGAGGGTCTGGCATTGGATTCTGCGCGCTCCGCAAGCCGCATTGGCCTGGTTGATCGTGGGATCCGTGTCGCGCCCGATGCCGGACCTTGCCGGCGAGATTTCCGCGGCCGGTTTCCGCGTACGGAGCGAGCGCAGATGGTTGTTTCAGAGTCTGGCGATGCTGATCGCGGAGCGTCCATCATGATTACGCGCACTATCTCCGAACTTACTCGCGACGCGCTCCAGACCGGATTCCGGCTGGTGCCATGGCCAACGGAGCCGGGCCTGCGCGTGCTCGGAAATCCGGGACCGCTCAGTCCCGTTCTGGTGACCTGCAACTTTGATCTCACCGTCAGACGCGTCGCGCGCGCGATGCGAGGCGTCGACGCGTGGCTGGTGGTTGCGCCCAGCAGCGGCATCAATGTGTGGTGCGCCGCGTCCGGCGGGCATCTGAGCACGCACCAGGTGGTTACCGCGCTCAAGACTTCGGGCATATCGCAGCACGTGCAGCATCGGCGCGCGATTCTGCCTCAACTGGCCGCGACCGGCGTCATCGCGCGCGAGGTCGAGCGGCGATCGCGATGGCAGGTGAAATTCGGTCCGGTGTACGCGCAGGATATTCCGCGCTACCTGGCACAGCACGAAAAGAAATCCGAAGACATGCGCCGCGTTCGCTTCGGCCTCCGCGAGCGCCTGGAGATGGCCGCGTCGTGGGCTACGCCGATGGCGTTGCTCGCGGCGATTCCGTCCTTGATATTTCATCCGTCATGGGCGTTGCCGCTGATTGCACTGATGTGCGTGCTGGCCGTGTCAGTCTTCACGATATACGACCGCCTTCCCGCGCGGCGCCGTCTGTATCTCACAGTGACGGCGGCGTTGTTGGCAGTTGCGGCAACCGCGCTGGCAGGCGGAGGAATCGCGGCGCTGGTCACGGCGGCACTTGCGAGTGTGGCCGCCGGCTGGCTCCTCACTTACGACTATACGGGATCCACGCCAATCGAGGGTGGCAGCCATTTTCGAGAAGCGCGCTGGCATATCAATTTGGATCTCGACCGCTGCAAAGGCGTTTACTTCTGCTGGCAAGTCTGCCCGGAAGCGTGCTTCGACAAGCGCGAGGACATCCGCAAGGTCGAACTCGCCCGCAGCGACAGTTGCATCCGATGTGGCGCGTGCGTGGTTCAATGTCCAACGGACGCCCTATATTTCCAAAGCAGCACTGGGCGCCGCATCGAGCCGGAAACGATTCGGCGCTTCAAGCTGAACCTGCTCGGTCAGCGCAGCGTCGATGTGGGCGCCATCGTTGGCGAGGACGTCGAAACCTCAGCCGGCTCCGACAAAGTATAGTACAGCCACTCACGCGATTTGCACGAAGTATGGTTTGGCAGTTGACTGGTGACCCGGGCCGGGAGAATTGAGCATGGATGAAAATTCGATCAAGCAAGAGGTGCGCGACTTCTACGCGCGCGAAGCGGTCAAGGTTCGCGAAGGAAAGTCGGCATGCTGCGGAGCGTCGGCAGGTCCGGCGGGCAACCCGATCAGCTCCAATCTCTACGAATCGAGCGAAACCGCCGAGCTTCCCGCCGACGCGGTGGCGGCCTCGCTAGGATGCGGCAATCCCGCCGCGCTCGCGGAATTGAAGCCGGGCGAAACCGTGCTCGATCTCGGGTCGGGCGGCGGAATCGATGTGCTGCTGTCGGCACGGCGAGTCGGCCCCGGCGGCAAGGCCTATGGTCTGGATATGACAGACGAAATGCTTGCGCTCGCGCGCGACAACCAGCGCAAGTCGGCCGTTTCCAATGTCGAATTCCTCAAAGGTGAGATCGAAAACATCCCGCTCCCCGACAATTCCGTGGACGTGATCATTTCCAATTGTGTGATCAACTTGTCCGCCAACAAGGACCGCGTATTGGGTGAAGCGCTGCGGGTACTCAAACCCGCAGGAAGGTTCGCGGTCTCCGATATCGTGGTGCGAGGCACGATGCCGCCGGAAATCAAGCGCAAGGTTGAACTGTGGGCGGGGTGCGTGGCTGGGGCGCTCGAGGAGAGCGATTACGCGGCAAAACTGCGGCGCGCGGGCTTCGAGAAAATCGAGATACAGCCGACGCGAATTTTCACGGCGGCGGATGCCCGGTCACTGGTCGAGGCACTCGGTCCCGACGCCGAAGCGAGCCTTGCGCAGATCGATGGCAAATTTGCGAGCGCTTTCATTCGTGCGCGCAAGCCTGCGGATACGGTGTAATTTTTCAGCCGGGCGCAGGTCCGCTCGAGGGGAAGAAATCCGGCAAGAATCGTCGGCTACCGAAACTTCCCCATGGCGTGTTCGCCTGCGGCGAGTTCTCGCACAGCGGCGCGGGCGCCTCTTGAGGAGGAAGGCAATTGCCAACCGAACCCGGGCGAACATCGGGTCGCTGGACCCGCGCGCTCGTCACTGGCGCGTCGAGCGGCATCGGCGAGTGGATCGCGCGCAGGCTCGCCGCCGAGGGAGCCGAGCTGATCCTGGTTGCGCGCCGGCGTGCGCGCCTCGAAGCGCTGGCGGCGGAACTCCGGTCGCTCTCAGGCTCGGCCGTGGAAGTCTTGTGCGCCGATCTCACTCGCAGTGACGACTTGATGAGCGTCGAGCAGCGGCTGGCGTCAACCGACCATCCGGTCGATCTCCTGGTCAACAACGCGGGCGGTATGCATCTGGCGGCCTTCCCAGGCGGTGACGAGGAGCAATTGATCCGACTCAATATCACGGCCGTGATTCGGCTCACTGCAGCCGTGCTTCCGATTATGCGGCGGCGCAGACGCGGCACGATTCTCAACATCTCGTCGGGCGCCGCCTTTCATCCGCATCCCTATGCCGCCGTCTATGGCGGGACGAAGGCGTTTCTCAACAGCTTCAGCGAGGCGATTCGCGAGGAGAACCGAGCCGACGGTATCGCTGTGACGGTCGTCTGTCCCGGATTTACGCGGACGGAATTGGCCGAGCGCAGCGGATTTGACCTCTCGAAAATGCCGCGGTTTCTCTGGATGGCGCCGCAGCAGGTGGCAGAGCGCTCACTCGCGGCCGCGCGCAAGAATGTGGCGGTCTGCGTACCGGGCCTGCTGAACAAGATCGATGCGGCCTTCGGCTATTACGCGCCCCGATGGCTGGTGGTCAAGTCGGTCGCTGCCAGTACACGGCGATTCAGCAAGCAAGCTCTTCGGTGATAGGCGCGATGACCACGGCGTCAATCGATGTGCCGGCATGCGGGACCGCTGATCGAATTCGGAATCGGCTCGCGTCTACCCGAATCATGGCGCCGATTAAGCGATGAGATCGCGCGCGCGCGGCGCTATGATAGGCGCTCGGGTGCGCTGACGCGCGCTGCCACGGAGCGAAAACATGTACCGACCTGCAGCATGGTGGTCACTGGTGGTTCTGACCCTGGTAAACACGGCGGTGGTGCTGGTGGCGGGGCAGATGCGATATTTCCCGGGCGACGTTTTCTTTGCGCGCGCGACGCAGGCGATCGCGCCGCTGCCGATCGGTGTGTCGCGATGGATAACCGCGAGCGCCGAGACACCTTGGTGCTTCATCCTGCTGGGTCTCGCGATCGCGGCGGCATGGTGGCTCGCAGGCCTGCGCGCGGCCGCGGTCGCGGTCCCGGTCTTCTTCGGCTTGTGGTTGCTCGGGCTGTGGCTCAGTCCGCAAATCGCGCAACCGCGCCCGTCGCCGGATTTGATTCACGTGGTGGGCCATCCTGGCGGCTACGCGTTTCCGTCGATCTTTGGCCTGATCTATGCCGCGACGTTTGGTTACGTCGGCGTGGTTGCCGCGATCCGTGGGCGCGGGACATTGCGCGTCGCGATCGTGCTGGCCGCGCTCGGCTGCCTCGTGGTGGGCGCGATTGCGCGAATCGATCTCGGCGCGCACTGGCCCAGCGATCTGTGGGCTGCCTACCTGATCGCGCTGTGGTGGATAATGATCCTGCTGCCCGTCGCGATCCCCTGGCGGGGCAGCGAAGATGCGCTCGGATGACGTGTGCGCGGGAGTTGGGTGACGCACCGAAATCGAATCGGAGAAATGACGATGACGACCGACGGCTTCCAGCATCATTACGCCAACCTGCGGGGCGTGCGGATTCACTACGTGACGGCCGGGAGCGGTGCGCCGATGGTGCTGCTGCACGGATGGCCGCAGACCTGGTACGAATGGCGGCGCGTGATGCCGCTGCTCGCGGACCGCTTCGCGATGGTCGCGCCCGACCTGCGCGGGCTCGGTGATTCGTCGCGCCCTTCCTCCGGCTACGAAAAGAAAATCGTTGCGGACGATATCTGGAAGCTGATGAACGAGCATCTGGGTCATCAGCGCTTCATCGTCGTGGGGCACGACTGGGGCGCGCCGGTCGCCTTTCGACTTGCCGCCGACCATCCCGAGGCGGTTACGCACCTGGCGCTTCTCGACGTGCCGGTGCCCGGCGATCGCGCGGCGGGAGCGGGCGCGCCGGCCGATCCGCGCGGTGCAACGCGATGGCATCACATGTTCCACCGGGTTCCCGACCTTCCCGAGGCGCTGACCTTCGGGCGCGAGCGAATTTACCTGGAGTTCTTTTTCATGAACGGATGCGATGAGGCCGGAACCTTCAGCGACGAAGATATTGCCGAGTACGTCCGCACCTATTCGCAGCCGGGCGCGATGCGCGCTGGGTTCAATTACTACCGTGCGCTGCCGCGTGATATCGAGGACAATCGCGCGACGCTCGGCGCGGGCTTCAAGCTGCCGATGCCCACGCTCGGGCTGGGCGGCGGCGGACCGCGCGGACGCGGCGAGCTGGTGGTCGAGTCGCTGCGTCGCGTCGCGCTGAGAGCCGAAGGCGGCGCGATCGCCGGCTGCGGACACTTCATTCCCGAGGAAAAGCCGCGCGAGCTCGTGGAGCGGCTGCGGGAGTTTCTCGAAAAATCATGAGGGTGACGGCCCAATGAACGTCGCGTTCGACGAGGTGAAGTCCGACTGGAAACGGCGCGGCTATAGCTGCGGGTTGTGGACCGATCCTCCGGGCCAGGTGTGGCGCGACTACGTGCATCGCGTGGACGAACTGCTGATGGTGATGGAAGGCGAGCTGGAGCTGGAGATCGCGGGCCGGCTCCATCGAGCGCGTCCCGGCGTGGAATTCCTCATCCCCGCGGGCGCCACGCACACGGTCCGCAATGTCGGCGGCGGCACCGCGCGATGGCTGTACGGCTATCGCGCGGGCGCTGGGTGAGCGCGGCGCGCGCCTACTTCGCGGCCCGGCGGGCGAAGCCCTTGCGCCGGCGCCGCGTCTTGATTTCCTCGCGCTCACGATTCTCGACCAGATCGATCAGCGCGCGCTGGCAATCGTTGGCGGGATCATTCGGCATCAGGTGCGTGTAGCTTCCGTCCGAGTGCATCTCCCACGCCGCATGATTCGGCTTGAGCTGCATGTCGATGACAGCTCGCAGCTCCTTGCGCAGCTGCGGATCGTCGACCGGCGCGACCACCTCAACCCGGCTTTCCAGGTTGCGCTTCATGCAGTCGGCCGAGCCGATCAAATATTCTTCATTGCCGCCGTTGCGGAAATAGTAGATGCGCCCGTGCTCGAGAAATCGGCCGACGATGCTCACGACGCGCACATTTTCCGACAGGCGCGGAAGACCCGGCCGCAGCCGGCAGGTGTCGCGCACGATCAGATCGATCTTCACGCCCGCGCGCGAGGCGCGATAAAGCGCGCGCGTGACGTCGGCGTCCTCGAGCGCGTTCATCTTGAACTGAATTAGTCCGGGTGTTCCCGAGGCCTGCAGTTTGGCCTCGCGTTCGATTCGATCGAGCAGCGCCTTCTTGAGAAAGGCCGGCGCCGGAATGATCTTGCGGAATGAACGTCCGCCCCGATATCCGGTGGTCAGGAAGTTGAACATTTGCGTCAGGTCCTGACCGATCGCGTCGTCGCAGGTGAGCAGCCCGAAATCGGCGTACACGCGCGCGGTGCCGGGATGATAGTTGCCGGTGCCGATATGTGCGTAGCGGCGCAGCCCGGTGTAATCCTGGCGCACCACCAGGATCACCTTGCAATGGGTCTTGAGCCCGACCACGCCGTAGGTGACGTGGATGCCGTATTCCTCGAGCCGGGAGGCGAACTGGATGTTGGCTGCTTCGTCGAAGCGCGCCTTGAGCTCCACCACCACCGCGATTTGCTTGCCGTTGCGCGCGGCGTCGCAAAGATAGCCGATGATCTCGGAATCGCTCGAGGTCCGGTACAGCGTCATCTTGATCGCCCGCACCTTCGGGTCCTCGCTCGCCTCCCGCAGAAAGCGCCCAACCGAGGTCGGGAAAGATTCGTACGGATGCATCAGCAGGATCGACCCGGCGTCGCGAATCACGTGAAAGATGTTGCGCTGCGGCGTGAGCCGAGGGTGGTCCACCGGATGATGCGGCGGATCGTGCAGAGCCGGATTGTCGATCGCGACCAGCTCCATCAGGTCGCGCATCGCGATCATCCCCTCGACCTCGAACACGTCGTCGCGCTCGTGCAGGCCCAGCTCCGCGGCGAGCATCCCGCGATGCACGGGGTTCATGCCCGCGCCGATTTCCATCCGCACCATCGGCGCGAAGCGGCGGTCGCGAAGTTCGGACTCGATCAGCGCGAGCAAGTCGTCGGCTTCATCCTCGTCGCGTTCGGTGTTCGCATTGCGGGTGACCCGGAACAGCTCGCACGCCTCGACCTGCATCGAAGGGAACAGGAGATCGAGCGTATGCGCCATAACGTCTTCGAGCGGGACGAAGCGGTTGGTGCCGTCCACGCGCAGGAAGCGGGGAATTCCGAGCCCCACCGGAACCTTGACCCGCGCCATCGAGGGTTCGCTTTCCTCCGGCGCGCGCAGCGTGACCAGCAGGTTGAGCGAAAGGTTGGAGACGAAGGGGAACGGATGCGCGGGGTCCATCGCCTGCGGCGTGATGAGCGGAAAGATGTTGCGCACGTAATACTCGCGCATCGCGGTGCGCTCGTCCGCCGTCAGTGCCTCGAAGCCCAGGACTTCGATCTTGTGGGCACGCAGCTTCTCGAGCAGCGCGGGCCACAGCTCGCGCTGACGGAGCTCGAACTCGCGCACTACGGCCAGGCACTCCGCGATCTGCTGCTGCGGCGTGCGTCCATCGACGGTGAGCTCTTGCAGCCCGGCGACAACCTGCTGCTTCAGCCCGCCGATCCGCTTCATGAAGAACTCGTCGAGATTGGACGCGGTGATCGCCAGGAACTTCACCCGCTCCAGCAGTGGCGTGCGCTCGTCGAGCGCTTGTTCGAAGACGCGGTTGTTGAACGCGAGCCAGGTGAGCTCGCGGTTGAGATAAAGCTCGGGCGAATTCAGGTCGGCGTCCACCCGCACTGGCGAAGACAGCGCGGCGCCGTTGGTGGATTGCCCGGTACGCGCCGGGTCGGCGGCGCCATCGGGGCGCGCGTCGGAGGCTTGCGGGTCGGCGATATTGATCTCTTCGAGCGTGGTCGGCATAGGGATCCCCTACCGATTGTATGCTTTTTGAGGGCTCAGAGCTTGGCCGCAATCCTGACCCCCTACAATGGTACATGACAACCACAGGTATTGCGCATGAGGCCGGGATTGCGTGCCGGCGTGCGTCGTCCGGGCTGGTCAGCCCCGCCTCCGAGGTAAAGTGCTTCGCGTACAGCTCCGGCAGCGAATGAGGCGCTTCAGCCAGCGCACTTCTTCCCACGGCGGTGCGCCAGAAACATCGCGGAAAACCATCGCGGCAGGCAATCGTGCGCGCGGGCGTGGCCAAAGCGGGCGTTTGTTATGCCGATCCCGAATGTGCCATGAATGCGTCATCTGGAAGGTACGATCGGCCGCGCAGACTCCGGCGGCCGCCATTTCCCCTGCAGCAGTGCGACGACTAATTGCCAGACGTAGCGTGTCGCGAAAAGCACCCCCCGTGCGTGGCGCCGACGCGCGTCCGCGGCGGCGGCGCCGAAAGGCGGAGGACGCGGAACTCGAGATTCTCGATGCCGCGGAGAATGTCCTGCGCACGCGCCCATTTCATGCGATGACGGTGGACGACCTGATGGCGCGGACCGGCCTCTCGCGCCCTTCGTTTTACGAATATTTTCGCGACCGCCACGAGCTTGCGCGCAAGCTCGTCGAGCGGATGCTCGCGCTGATGTTCCCGATGAGCGACCGGTGGTTCAGCGGCACGGGTGCTCCCGAGGCCGACTTGCGCAGCGGCTTCGAGGGACTGGTCGCGGTCTATCGTGAGCATGGACCCCTGATGCGGGCGTTGCGCGACGCGGCCGCTCAGGACACTCGCGTGCAAAGCGTGTATGAGATTTTCATCAACCGGATGATCGAGGGCACGGTCGCGCGAATCAGCAAGGAGATCGCCGCCGGCCGGACTGCGCCGCTCAACCCCGAAGAAACCGCGCGCGCGCTGATCCTGATGGGCGAGAGGTACCTGGCCGACAAGATCGAGCGCGATCCCACGGTCGCGTCACAAACGCTGGTCGATACGCTCCTTACCGTCTGGATGCGGGTGCTGTATGGTGCTGAACCCGCGGCGCCGTGACAAACCCAGGCGCCGCGCAATGGTCATGAACGATTATCTCTACGAAGCCGCGCGCCGGCTGGTTGCCTTCGACACCGTCAGCGCGCACAGCGATCGCGCGGCAGTCGATTATCTCGCCGGCGAGCTGCGCACGCATAAATTCAACCTCGCGATCCAGCCCATCACTGTTGGAGGAGTCGAGCAGGCGAACCTGGTCGCGTGGATCGGTCCGTCGCGCGAGAATGGGCTCATCATCTCGGCGCACGTTGATACCGTGCCGTACCAGGGGCAGCCCGGATGGACGCGGGAGCCACTCAAACTCGAGCGCGAGGGCGACCGGATCTACGGACGCGGCACCTCGGACATGAAGGGTTTTATCGCGCAGTGCCTGGACGCGGCGGCGCGGCTCGACGCTGCGCGCCTGCGGCGTCCGCTGGTGTTCGCGTTCACCGCCAGCGAGGAAGTCGGATGTCTGGGTGCGGAGCAGGCGGGTCCGGCGCTCAAGGAAATTCTCGGCCCGACTCCGGCGCCTCGGTTGTGCTGGATCGGGGAGCCGACCTCATGGCAGGTCGCGCATGCGCACAAGAGTATCGTCGCGTTCGAGGTGACGGCGCGCGGACGCGGCGGCCATAGCGGCGCGCCCGCCGGCGGGGTCAACGCGATCGCGGTCATGGGAAAGATGATGGAGTCGATAGGCGCTCTGATGCGGGAGCGCCGGGGCGCGGCGCCGGCCGAGTTCAAGGCGATATTTCCCGACGCGCCCCACGACGTGCTCAACTTCGGAACCATCCACGGCGGAATCGCGCTCAACATGATCGCCGAGGAATGTGCGCTCAGGATCAGTTACCGCACGCTGCCCGACGCCGATCCGCTCGAACTTTACCGCGAGGTGGAGCGCCGGCTGCGCGCGCTCGATGCGCGGGATTTCGCCGGCGGACCGCATGCGGCGTCGATCGAGTTGGGGCGCCCGATGGTCGTACCGCCGCTGCTGTCGCCGCGCGGGACCGCACTGGAAGCGGCGCTGTTCGGCGCGACCGGCGCGAACGAATCCCGAGGAGTGCTGTTTGGGACCGACGGCGGATGGTTTTCGCACTCGGGAATCGTGTCGCTGATTTGCGGGCCGGGAGATCTCGACCAGGCTCATCAACCCAACGAGAGCATCCGTCGCGACGCGTTCGAGGCCGGCACCGCGATCGCGCTCGAGGTGATCGAGCGCATGTGTTGCTCGGACTGATCGTGCGGCGCGCTCAGGCCTTCAGCCAATCGACGCTGTGCTCGAACGCGGAGCCGATTCGGAGCAGCGTCGCGTCGTCGAAGTGCCGTCCGATCAGCATCATTCCGACCGGCAACCCCTGCGACATCGCGCACGGCACGCTCAGGCCTGGATGCCCGGTCACATCGAACGGCGCGGTGTTGGTGATCATGGAGTAGGGCGACTGCTCGTCCTGCCGGTTCGCCTTCATCGGCGTTGACGGCATCACTATAGCGTCGAAGTTCGCGAGCACGCGGTCGTAGGCGGCGGTGAGCGCCGCGCGATGATTCTGCGCCTTGGCGTAAATTCGGCCGTGGGCGCGGCTTGAGAGGTACTCGCCGAGCACGATCATCATCTTTACGGTTGACGCTTCGCGCGCCGCACGCTCGGGCCAGTGCGCGCCGAAGAACTCGGCGAGACCGGGATTGTAGCGGCCGTTGAAGTGCGTACTCTGAAGTCCGGTCTGGGTCAGGTGCATCATCCCTTCCCCGACCATTGCCCACAACAGACTGGTTGCCTCGTGATGAGCCGGTACCGAAACTTCTTCCGCTTTTGCGCCGAGTTTTACGAGCGACTGGACCGCGCCGTGCACGGCGGCGTTGACGTCGGGATGCGCCCCCGGCTGCGTAAAGCCCTCTCGCAGCACGGCGAGCCGGAGTCCCGCGACGCCGCGATCGAGCACGTCGGTATAAGGCTGCGTCGAGACTTCACGCTGGCGTTGATCGAGCGGATCCTTGCCCGCGATCACCTCGAGCATTAGCGTAACCTCGCGCACGCTGCGCGCCATCGGACCCACGTGGTCGAATGACGGGTCGATGCTCATCACGCCGGTGTATGGCACCAGACCGTAGGTTGGCTTGAGTCCGACCGTGCCGCTCCATGAGGAAGGGATGCGAATCGAGCCGCCCTGGTCGGTGCCAATCGTGATATCGACCCCGTCGTAGTAAAGCGCGGCGGCCGAGCCGCTCGACGATCCGCCGGAGCAGCATTCAGGATTGTGGGGATTGAGCGTGGGGCCGTATGCGCTGGTACGGCCGTCGCCGGAGAGCGCGAAATCGTCCATGTTCAGCATCGCGACGATCTCCGCGCCCGCATCGAGCATCCGCGCGACGATCGTGGCGTCCATATCCGGCGTATAGCCTTGCAGCACGTGCGATCCGCCACTGGCCGGAATGCCCGCTACGCAGACGCTGTCCTTGAGTCCGATACGCTTGCCCGCGAGCTTGCCCGTAGCGGCGCCCCGCACGCGGCATCGGCGGACGATGGCGTTGAGGGGATCTTCGGCGCGGCTGGGCCGCTCGCCTGCCTGGCGGTCGCGATAGCGCTGAGTCGATTGCTGCGGCTCTAGGGCGAGCGCGTCGATCGAATCCAGCGCCGGGATCAGCGCCGCGACGGCGGCGGCGAGCGTGCGGGTTTCGGCGGCGGTCAATTCAAGCCGATGCGCTCGCGCGAATTCGCGGACGTCGTTTTCATTTGGTGGAACCAGCGCCATCGCAGGACCTCCGTGGTGTCGGTCGTCAGCCCATCTTTAGCCGAAATGCCGCGCGGATAGATAACCGGCGCGCGCGACTCCTCGTCACTATAGGAAGTGCGGCAGCAGATGAGTCTCCACGGAGCTGACCAACTCTGCGGCTGAAATTCCCGGAAGCTCGAAGACGATCGGTGATGTGAGGCCCGCCTCGGCCAGCCGCGCGATCCGCTCGCGGCATCGCGACGGACTGCCAGCGATCGCGAAGGTATCGATCATCCAGTCGGTCACCATCGCGGCCGGCGACTCGCCGCGCGCCATCGCGGCGCCGAACGCGCGGACGGTTTCCGGCGCGAGACCGGGCAGCGCGAGGATGGGGGCGTCCGGCTGATGCGCCATCAGCGCGATCAGCGCCGCGAGCAGGGGCTTGACCGCCTCGCGCGCGGCGCGCTCGTTTTCCGAGATCGAGGCCAGGACGTATCCCCCGACCTGAAAATCGCCGAAGCCCCGGCCGGAGGCGGCGAGTCCGCGCCTTACATGCTCGAGCGCCCAGGCGAGATACTCGGGCGTAGTCATCACGCTGAACAGAACTCCGTCGGCCGTCTCGCCCGCGAGTTCCAGGTTCTTCGGCGCCATCACGCCCAGATGGATCGGGATCTGTGCTCGCACGGGCGTGAAATTCATCCGCACGCTGTCGGTCTGGAACATCCGGCCCGCGTATGAGAGCGGCTCGCCGCGAAACATCGCGCGGACGATCTCGATGCTCTCGCGCATCGCGGTGTGCGGACGCAGGTAGGGGATTCGTAGCCGCCCTTCAATCCAATCGCGCAGCCCCGCGCCGATTCCCAGGATGCCGCGGCCGCCCGACAGCTCGTCGAGCGCGGCGAATTCCATCGCGGCGAGCGCGGGATGCCGCGTGTACGGATTCAGTACGCCGATTCCGATTTTGATCCGCGAGGTCGCAGCGGCGATCGCCGCGGCGATCGTGAATGCGCCGCGATAGAAATAGTCTTCCGGCACCCAAAAGGTGCCGAAGCCGGCGGCCTCCGCGAGCCTTGCGACGCGCGGGAAATCGCGTGCGTGCAGGTTTTCGAATCCGATTCCGAATTCGCGGATTTTTCCCATCGCCGCGCGCCTCAGGAGCCGAAGCCCGGACGGGGCTCAGTTGCCGGCGCGCAGGGCGAATAATGGACGTGCCACATCTTCCAGACCGGGCGGCCGCTTTCGTCCTCGCGCAGGAAAAATTCGCTGCCGCGAAAGCGCATCGGCACCAGCTCGGTCGGAAGCGGAAGGCCCGACGATGATGCCGAGGCCGCCTGCGGCAGCGCGCGCACCGTGATGGTCGCTTCAAACGCGAGCCATGCTGCACCGTCGCGGATTTCGAGCTTGAGGATCTTCTCATCCACAATCTGCGCGATTTCCATCACGGTGCGCAGGTAGTTCCACAATTGTTCCCATTCTTCGCGCTGGAAATAGGTGTGGCCGTTGAGATTGAAGCCCTGGAAGCGGTCGCCGCCGACGAACACGCCGCGCATCCCGTCGACCACCAGTCCGCAGTTCGCGCGCATCCATAGGTCGTGCAGCCGTATGATTTCAACGCGGTCCGATTCGAGATTCTTGTCGTTAGGATTTGGCATACTGATTTCTCCGGGCGGGATTCGCTCGCAGCGCGATCATTCCCGCTTCTGTTCGTTCCGCGACGCGGCCGCGATAATCGCGAGCACGCGCTCGGGCGTGAGTGGAATCCGATTTGCGCGAGCATCCAGCGGCGCGAGCGCGTCGGCGACCGCGTTCGCGATTGCCGCGGGCGGCGCGATTGCTCCGCCTTCGCCCATGCCCTTGAAACCGCCGGCGGTGAGCGGCGAGGGCGACTCGATATGGGCAATCTCCACGCGCGGGACGTCGGCCGCCGTCGGCGCGAGATAGTCCATCAGCGTGCCGGTCAGCACCTGGCCCGCATCGTCGTATACGATCTCCTCGAGCAGCGCGGATCCGATTCCTTGCGCGACCCCGCCCTGGATTTGTCCATCGACCACCAGCGGATTGATGATCGTTCCGCAGTCTTCGACCACGATATAGCGATCGATTTGCACCTGTCCGGTCGCGCAATCGATTTCCACGGTCGCGAGATGAGTCGAGTTCGCATGGGTCATCAGCGGCGGCTCGTAGGCTACGGTTGCTTCCAGGCCCGGAGTCTCGCCGCCGAACTCGCCGGCGGCGGGAAGATAGGCGCGGCGCGCGATCTCGCCGATCGGAATCGACCAGCCGCCGCCCTTGCGCGCGACCGCGCCCGCGCGCAGTTCGAGTTCGTCTGGCGGCACCTCGCCCAGGCGCGAGGCGAGCCGCAGAAGCTTTTCGCGCACTTGCGCCGACGCTTTCAGCGTCGCGCCGCCGCCCACCACCGCGCTGCGGCTGCCGCCGGTGCCGGCGCCGGTTGCGACGATCGCGGTGTCGCCAAAGACCACGCGTACCTCCTCGAGCGCGACGCCCAACTGATCCGCCGCGATCTGCGCGAAGGTGGTCTCATGCGATTGGCCGTGCGAGTGCGTTCCGACCGCGACGGTCACCGAACCCGAGGCGTCCATCCTTACGGTCGCGGTTTCGTAACCCGCCATCCGCAACCCCATCGACATCCATCCCGCCGTGCTCGGCGCGGTGGTTTCAATGTATGACGCGATACCGACGCCGATCCGCCGGCTCCGGGCGCGCAGCGTCTGCTGGCGCGCGCGGAACTCATCGTAGCCGAGCATCTCGAGCGCCTTGCAGAGCGACTCCTGATGGCTTCCGCTTTCAACCGTAAATCCGAATACGTTGGTGTAGGGATGCTCGTCACGGCGGATCATGTTGCGCATCCGGATTTCCGCGGGGTCAATCTCGAGGCGGCGCGCCGCGATATCCATCATGCGTTCCATCGCGAACACAGCCGTGGGCATACCGACGCCGCGGTAAGCGCCGATCGTCGCCTTGTTGGTCGCGACCGAGAGAGCCTCGAATTCGTAGCAGGGAATCTTGTACGGCCCCGGCATCGCAGCCACCGTCACGCCGGCTTCCAGACCCGACGACCACGGATATTCGGTGTACGCGCCGATATCGCTGATGCATCGCGCGCGCAGGCCCGCGATCGTGCCGTCGCGCGATAGCGCCATCTCGGCGGTCACGATCTGGTGCTTCGCATGGAGCGACGCAATCAGGTTCTCGCGCCGATCTTCGATCCATTTCACGGGGTGGCCCAGTGCGCGGGCCGCAAATGCCGTCACGACCTCTTCGGCAAAGACGTGAGCCTTGAGTCCGAAGCCGCCGCCGACGTCGGGTGAGATCACGCGCACCCGATTTTCCGCGGCGCCGAGCAGTGCGGCGAGATGAGATCGCAGCACGTGCGGAATCTGCGTCGATGACCACATCGTGAGCGAATTTGCGGCGCGGTCGTGTGCGGCCAAACATCCCCGCGGCTCCATCGGCAGCGCGGTGTGACGGCCGGTGTCGAAGCGCTCGGCAATGACCAGGTTGGCGGAATCGAATGCGGCGCGCACTTCGCCGAAAGCGGCTGCGGCCTGCTGGAAGATGTTGTCGGACCAATCCTCGTGAACGCGCGGGGAGCCGGGCTCGAGCGCGCTCTCGGCGTCGGTCACCGCCTCGAGCGGCTCGTACTCGATGTCGATCAATTGTGCGGCGTCTTCCGCGCCGTAGCGATCGTCTGCGATCACGGCCGCGACCGGCTCACCGACGTATCGCACCGTCCCGCTGGCGAGCGCGGTCCATTGGATCGTCTTGTGCTGCGGCGAGCGCATTGCGGAATCCCATTCGAGGCGAAACGGGCGGACCTGCCCCTCGAGATCGCCCGCGGTCAGGATCGCATGGATGCCCGGACACGCTCGCGCGGCGGCCGTATCGATCCGCAGGATTCGCGCGTGCGCGTAATCGCTGCGCACGAATGCGATCGCTAGCGTGCCGGGCAGGCGGACGTCATCGACGTACTGGCTAAGGCCGAGCAGAAAGCGGGGATCTTCAACGCGGCGAACCCGCGCGCCGACCAGCTTGCCCGTTCCGGCCGCGATGGGCGCGGTTGGCGCCGTCACTTGTCCGCTCCCTCGCTTCGCTCAGGATGGCCGCTCAGACCCGCCTCGCTGCCAGCTCGTGCGGCTTTCAGAATCGCATTCACGATATTCGAGTACCCGGTGCATCTGCACAGGTTGCCCGAGATTGCTTCGCGCGCGTCGCGCTCAGTCGGATCGGGATTGTGCGAGAGCAGGTCGAGCGCGGTCATGATGAAGCCCGAGGTGCAGAAGCCGCATTGCAGAGCGTGTTCGTCCCAGAATGCCTGCTGCAGCGGATGCATCCGGTTGCCGCGCGCAAGCCCTTCCAGCGTCGTCACTGCGCAACCGTCCGCCTGGACCGCGAGCATCAGGCACGAGCGGACGCTCACGCCGTCGATCACGATCGTGCACGCGCCGCAGACGCCGTGTTCGCACCCGAGATGCGTCGCGGTCAGCCCAAGGTCCTCGCGCAGAAAATCGGCGAGCAAGCGCCGCACGTCGACCTCGCGCTCGACGTTCGCGCCATTGACGCGCATCCGCACCACGCGCCGATCGTTGAACCCGGGCTCATCCATGCGCCGTAGCTCCCGCGGAGGACGGAGTGAAGCACTGCTGAATCGCACGCTCGACCATCACCCGGACCATCCTGCGCCGGAACTCCGCGCTGGCGTGGATATCGGAGGACGGATCGACGACGCTCGCGGCCGCCTCGGCAGCCTGCGCGCAAGCCTCGCCCGCGGCGCGAGCGCCGCGCATCAGTTCCGTCATGCCGGGAACCAGGAGAGGCGCTGGATTCGCACCGGCGACGGCGACTGCGGCGCTGACGCATTCGCCGCGCGCATCGAAATCGACCTGACACGCCGCGGCAACCAGCGCAAAGTCGCCGCTCCGGCGGCACAATTCGGCAAAGCCGAAGCGCGCGCGTTCGGAGGGACGCGCGAGACGGATCGCGGCCAGGATCTCGTCGGGCTCAATCGCGGAGCTCAGCGGGCCGGTAATGAATTCGCGCGCCCGTGCGTGGCGTTCGCCGCGCGCCGAGTACAGGAAAAGTCGCGCATCAAGCAGCGCCGCGATCATCGGCCATTCAGCGGCGGGATCGGCATGAACAATCGAGCCGCCGATCGTGCCGCGGTTGCGGATCGCGAGATGGCCGATTTCCGCGGCGGCGAGCGGCAGGATCGGCAGCGCGGCGCGCAGCTCCGCGGAGGTTTCGACCTCGCGGTGCCGCGTCATGGCGCCGATCGTGATCGCGTCGCGCGTGACCTCGATGCCCGATAGCGCGGCGATCCGACTTATGTCGATCAGTGCCGCCGCTGAGGCGACGCGCAAATTCAGCATCGGCATCAGACTCTGCCCGCCCGCGATAATCTTCGCGCCGCCGGCGTGGTCGCGAAGCATCGCCGCCGCTTCTGCCAGCGTTTGCGGACGGGAGTAGCTCAATCGTGGCGGTTTCAGGACTCGCTCCGAATCAGTCGACGCGATGACGCGCGCCGCGGAAGTGATCGGTAATCCATTACCGACACAGTGTCAATAGTGAGTGGCGGGACTTCACGATGATCGCCTGTGGGCCGTGCCGACGGGCGTGCGGCGCCGGCGATCCCTCGGCGATTGATCCCTGCTATGCTGCGGGCGGCTGGAATTTTCCCCGTCACTCGCGGGCCCTCGTGGTCGATGCGCGCAGGGTGAAGCAGAGAAAGGATCGAAGCGTGGCGATAGAGGCGGTCATCTGGGACTTCGGTGGCGTTTTCACAACTTCTCCCTTCGAGGCTTTCAACCGCTTCGAGCACAGCCGCGGCCTGCCCGCCGACTTCATTCGCAAGGTCAACTCGACCAACCCCGACTCGAACGCGTGGGCGATGTTCGAGCGCTCCGAGATCGACGCGCGCGGCTTTGATCGGAAATTCTTGGAGGAATCGACCGCGCTTGGTCATGCGGTGCGCGGCGCCGACATTTTGCCGCTGCTCGCCGGCGAGGTGAGGCCGCGGATTGTCGAGGCGCTGATGCTGTGCCAGGCGCGGTTCAAAGTCGGGTGCATCACCAACAACGTGATTCACGGCCAGGGACCAAGCATGGCCACGACCCCCGAGAAGGCCTCGCGCAGCGGCGCGATCATGGAGCACTTCCACGCGATCATCGAGAGCTCCAAGGTCGGCATTCGCAAGCCCGACCCGCGCATCTACCTGATGATGTGCGAGCGGTTGCGCGTCGAGCCGGGCGCGTGCGTCTATCTGGACGACTTGGGGATCAACTGCAAGGCGGCGGCGCAGCTCAGGATGGTCGCGATCAAGGTGGTGAGCGAGGAGCAGACGCTCGCCGATCTCGGCCGCGCAACGGGCCTGAGCTTTTCCTGACGATAAGGAGATCCCGCCCCGGGGAAGCCGCCGCGCGAGCGCTTGGCGGCGCCGCGGCGTTCGGGCTAACGTGCGACTCTACGATGGAGGACCGCCCCGATGAGCACTTGGCAAATTGGAGACGTCAAGATCAGCCGAATAGTTGAGAGCGAAGCGCCGTGGCCCGGCACGTTTATCATGCCGAACGCGACGCCTGAGAACATGAAGAAGGAAGCGAGCTGGCTCTTCCCGACCTTCATCGACGAAAACGGCCTTTGCCGCATGAGTATCCACGCCCTGGTGATCGAGTCGCAGGGCAAGCGGATTGTGGTCGATACCTGCATTGGCAACGACAAGGTCCGCACCAATCCGGCGTGGACGAAGCTTAAGCTGCCGTTCCTCAACGATCTGAAGAAGGCGGGGCACGCGCGCGAGCAGATCGATCAGGTCGTATGCACCCATCTGCACGTCGATCACGTGGGATGGAACACGATGCTGCAGAACGACAAGTGGGTGCCGACGTTTCCCAACGCGCGCTACATCATCGGCGGCACCGAATGGGATTATTGGTCGAAGTACGAGGGCGCGGATTTTCGCGACCCGGTCGAGGATTCGGTTCGGCCGGTAATCGACGCCGGCGCCGCACAGCTGGTCGATTCCACTCATCGCATCACGTCCGAAGTATGGCTCGAGCCGACGCCCGGCCACACTCCTGGCCATCACAGCGTGCGGATTTCGTCCAGGGGTCAGGAAGCGGTCATCACAGGCGACCTGATGCATCATCCGGTGCAGTGCATGTACCCGGAGTGGGACGACGGTTTCGACACCGACGGCGCTCAGGCCAAGAAGACGCGGCGCGCGTTCTGCGAGCGCTACGCCGACAGCAGCGTTCTGGTGTTCGGGACGCACTTCGCCACGCCGTCGGCGGGCAAGATCACGAAGAGCGGCAGCGCGTTCAAGTTCGTTCTCGCGTAGGAGCGTGCGATGAAGCTTGCGACGTTCACTCATCAGGGGCGCAGCGGAATCGGCGTGGTGGATGGCGATTCGATCGTTGATCTCGGCGCCGCCGCTCCCGAGCTGCCGCGCGAGATGATCGAGCTTCTCGCCGCCGGATCGGCGGGGCTCGATCGTGCTCGGCAGGCGGCGGGCAAATCGGCCGGCCGGATTGCGCTTTCGAGCGTCAAGCTGGAAGCGCCAATTCGCCGCCCGCCCGAGTTCCTCGCGATCGGGCTCAACTACGCCGATCACATCGCGGAAACCGGTATGACGAAACCGGAGTTCCCGATGTTCTTCAACAAGCAATCGAGCTGTGTGACAGGTCCGTCCGATCCGATTCACTTGCCGCGCGCGTCCAAAGCGCTGGACTACGAGGGCGAGCTGGGTTTCGTGATCGGCCGACGATGCCGCCATGTGCCACGCGGCCGCGCACACGAAGTGATCGCGGGATTTTTGATCGTCAACGACGTCAGCGTGCGCGATTGGCAACGACGCGCGCCGACCATGACGCTCGGCAAGTCGTTCGACACTCATGGGCCGACCGGTCCGTGGATCGTCACGCCCGATGAGATTGGCGACCCGCACGCTCTCGACCTCAAGACCTGGGTCAATGGCGAGATGCGCCAGCATTCGAACACCCGCAACCTGGTCTTCGATTGCTTCACGCAAATCGAGACGCTCTCGACCGTGTTCACGCTGCTGCCGGGCACGATCGTATCGACCGGCACGCCGGGCGGGGTGGCGGCCGCCATGAAACCGCCCAAGTGGTTGGTCGCGGGCGACACGGTGAAGATCGAGATCGAGAAAATAGGCGCGATCGAGAACCGCGTGATCGACGAACCCGCGGCAACCGCGGCGATCTGATCGCCAAGCGCGGCGGTTCGCGCGCGCGAGAACTGTCGATGGGCATCGTAACGCTTTCGTTCGACAACGGCCCCGATCCGGGCACCACGCCGGAGGTGCTCGAGGTGTTGGCGCGCCACGCAATCCGGGCCTCGTTTTTCGTCGTAGGCCAGCGGTTCGAAGATTCTCGCGCACGCGCGATCGCCGAGCGTGCAGCCGCCGAGGGCCACCTGGTCGGCAATCATTCGTACACGCACAAGATCCCGCTCGGCGAGGATCCGCGCGCCGACGTGATCGAACGCGAAATTGTGTCCACGGATCGGATACTCGGCGCGCTCGCCGGCAGGCGAAAATTGTTTCGCCCCTTCGGCCGCGGCGGCAAAATCGGGCCGCACCTGCTGAGCCGCGGAGCGGCGGAGCATCTGATCGCCAACCGCTACAGCTTGATTCTCTGGAACTGCGTGCCCGAGGACTGGATCCGGCCCGACCACTGGGTGGCGCGCGCGCTGGCCGATTGCGCCGCGCGCGAGCACACGCTGGTCGTGCTGCACGATATCGTGCTGGAGGCGATGCGGCATCTCGACGAATTCATCGCGGCCGCGCTAGACGCGGGTCACAGCTTCACTCAGGAATTTCCGGCCGCTTGCGTGCCGATCGATTGCGGCGTAGCGCGCGCCGATCTGGCAGAGATAGTCGCCACATAACTCGCCGGCTCATCCGGCGGAGGTCATTCGATGGAATTTGGCATCGCGGTCGGTCCAACGTGGATGCATGGAAGACGGTCAAGCGCGCCGAGGATTTGGGCTTCTCGCACGCCTGGTTTTACGACACGCAACTGCTGGCGCCCGACGTATTCATCGCGATGGCGCTGGCGGCCGAGCATACCTCGAAAATCAAGCTCGGCACGGGTGTGCTGGTACCGACCAACCGGATCGCGCCGGTCGCCGCGGACGCGTTCGCGACGCTCAACAAACTCGCTCCGGGACGGATCATTTTCGGCGTCGGCACCGGCTTCACCGCGCGGAACACGATGGGTCTTGGCCCGATGAAGCTCTCCGAGTTTCGCGAATACCTGCGCGTCGTCCAGTCGATGCTCAAGGGTGAGACGGTACAGTGGGAGTTCGAGGGCGCGCCGCACAAAATCCGGTTTCTCAATCCCGAGTTCGGGATGATCAATATCGCCGACCCGGTCCCCCTGCATATCTCCGCCTTCGCGCCAAAGGCGCGCCGGCTTACCGCGGAGATCGCCGAAGGATGGATGACATTCATGACCGCGGAGGCGCGTGCGATACACGAAGCGGAAGAGATCGCGCGGACCTGTCGCGAGGTCGGGCGGGATCCATCGTCGCTCTACCGCACGGTATTCACGCTGGGATGCGTGCTCGCCAACGGCGAGCCGGCGGCCAGTGCGCGCGCGCTCGCGCAGGCGGGACCGCTGGCGGCGGTGTTCTTTCACGGGATGATCGAGCGGCTCGACCTTCAGCTTCCGGCGCAGATCGCCCCGCTGGTCGAGGAATATCGGCGCCAGTACGCGGGCTATCAGCCGTCCGATGCAAAATATCTGCAGATGCACAAGATGCACTTGCTCGGAGTGCGCCCGGAAGAGATGAGGTTCCTGACCGGGGACGTGATGCGGATGACAACCTTCACGGCGACGGCGCCGGAGCTGCGCAAGCGCGTGGCGGCGCTTAAGGCGGGCGGGTTCGATCAATTGACGATCCAGCTAATCCCGGGGCACGAGTCGGCGATCGAGGATTGGGCGAAGGTCTTTGAGATGGCATGAGCGGGTCGCGCGGGCAAAAAACTGTGACTTCCTGCCCGCGCCGCCACTCTGGTAGCATGATGGCAAGCGCAAGCATGACTGCTACGGTCCGCAAACTGATTCCAATTGCCGCGCTCGCGATGCTGGTAGCTGTGATTTTCGCGACGGCGCCGGCATTTGCTCTGAGCCTCGGCTCGATTCTGAACAACAAGCCCAATGACGACGGGTTCAGGATCATCTCCGTCGATAATCTGCAACAGGTGCTGGCGAATCCCGACTCCCACGTGCATCTCTACGACGCGAACCCCGAGGGCGTGCGCGAGAGCGAAGGGATGATTCCTGGCGCGCGACCGCTGACCTCGTCGGACAACTACGACATCGCGAACGAACTGCCGAGCAACCGCAACGCGCCGCTGGTCTTCTACTGCCACAACCTGCATTGAATGGCTTCGCACGAAGCCGCCCGTCGGGCGGTGAAAGCCGGATACACGAACGTGAGCGTGATGGCCGCGGGAATCGCGGGATGGCACGAGGCGGGTCTGCGCATCGAGTACCCGAGCCATGCGCTGGCGGGCGGCGGCTCCTGATAGCGATATAGCGATTCTTCTACCAGCCTGACATAAATCATCGCCGCGACGGCCTCGCGCGCGTGGCGCCGCGATGTCATATAGTCTCGGCGTGCCAATCGATTCCTCCGCTGCTCCCCGCGCCGCTCCTCCCCCCGCACCGCGCGAGTTCACTGTCCGCGCCGTGGTGCTCGGGGTTGCGCTCGCGCTGATCCTCGGTGCGGCGAACGCGTACCTGGGCATGTTCGCCGGGATGACGGTTTCCGCGAGCATCCCGGCCGCGGTGATCTCGATGGCGTTGCTGCGAATGCTGGGTGGGGCCACGGTTCTGGAAAACAACGTGGTGCAGACGATCGCGTCGGCAGGCGAGGCCGTCGCCGCGGGCGCTATTTTCACTTTTCCCGCGCTGGTGATCCTGGGTCATCGCGGACCTCTGCCGTATGTCGAAGTTGCGGCGCTGAGCGCCGCGGGCGGCACCATGGGCGCGCTGCTGGTGGTATTTCTTCGGCGCGCCTATATCGTCGAGGAGCGGCTGCCGTTTCCGGAGGGAGTCGCGTGCGCGGAAGTTCTGCGCACGGGCGAGCGCGCCGCGAATATAGCGCCGCTTGCGTGGGGTGGCGGCGTTGCCGCCGCGCTCAAGGCTCTGCAAGACGTGTTCGGGATCGTGCCGGGGTCGTTTTCCGGCGCGAGATGGGTTGGCGGTGCGGCGGTTTCGGGCTCGATGGATCTGTCGGCGGCGCTGCTAGGGGTCGGTTACATTATCGGGCCGCGAATCGCGACGCTGGTATTCGCCGGGGGCGCGTTCGCCTGGCTGATCGCAATGCCGGTCCTCACGCTGGCGCATCCGTCCTCACACGCCAAGGCGGCGGCGGACGCGGCCGCGATGCTGTGGAGCGCGCAGGTGCGCTATCTGGGCGTGGGCGCGATGCTCACGGGCGGAGTGGCGACGCTGTGGCGCTTGCGCACTAGAATCGGCGCCGCGCTCAGCGAGAGCATTCGCGCGGTCCGCGCAGGGCGTGCGGTGCAGACGGCGCGAGAAGATACCGACCTGTCGCCGCGCGCCGTGATGATCCTGTCGGCGTGCGCAATTCCCGTGATCTTCGTTCTCTGCTACGCGCTGAGCGGAGTTCTGTGGCTGAGCGTGGCCCTGGCGCTGCTCCTTGGTGTGATCGGATTCTTCGCGACAGCGGTTGCCGGCTATCTGACCGGAATCGTCGGCTCGTCGAACAATCCCGTTTCCGGCGTCACTGTGATCGTGCTGCTCGCGGTCGCTCTATTCCTGCGCGCGTGCGGCGTCGAAAGCATCGTGACGGGCCCGCGTCTCGCGATTCTGGCGGGAGCGGTGGTGTGCACGGCGGCGGCGATGGCGGGAGATTCGCTGCACGATCTGGCGACCGGCTATCACGTGGGTGCGACTCCTCGCGTGCTCGAGATCGGCATTGTGATCGGCGCGCTCGCGGCGTCATTGGTGATGGCGCCGATACTGAATCTGCTGATCGCCGGCTACGGAATCGCAGGCACCACGACCGCGCGCGCGGCCGCGCTCGCGGCGCCGCAGGCATTCCTGATGGCGAAAGTCGCCCAGGGCGTGTTCGTGGGAGGACTGCCGTGGGCGACGATCGCGGCGGGCGCGGCGCTCGCGGCGGTTCTCGGTGTGTGTGACGCGTGGCTCGAGCGCGCGGGCTCACAGTGGCGAACGCCGATCATGCCGGTTGCTATCGGGCTTTACCTGCCGCTCGGACTCAGCGTCGCGATATTCGCCGGCTCGCTCGCGCGCGGCCGGTTCGGCGCAGGAGATTCTGGCGGCGCCGGAGGCGGCGTGCTGTTCGCAGCCGGAATGGTCGCGGGCGAGGCGCTGATGGGTGTCGCGACCGGCGCGATGGTGACGGCGGGGATGCACCTGCCGCTTGGCTGACGAGCGCGCTCGGCTACGGCGCACCCGAGGCTTCGCTTCTGCGCTGCTCCTCGGGCGGTTTCAGATGGCGGAACGCGCGGTATAGCAGGATATCGTAGGTCACCTTGAACGCGGGACCCAGGAACAGCGGCGTCGCAAGGGAGACCCCCTGCATGAAAAATCCCGCAAACGTCGGCGCGATCGCCCATCCTCCCAGCCGCACCAGTCCGGTCACGCCCGAGGCAAACGTGCGCTCCTCCGGCTTTACGACTGCCATCACGTAGGACCCGCGCGCCGGTACGTCCATCTGCACCAGGCACTCGCGCATCAGGAACAGCACCGCGGCGACGGCGAAGCTCGGCGCCAGCGCCACGCCGACCAGGAACAGGCTCGATGGCAGATGCGTGAAGACCATCGTGTTGATGAGCCCGATGCGGCGGGCGAGGATCGGCGCGATGAGCTGCGAGATCGCATTCGCAATGCTGGCGCCGAAATACAGCGAGGCCACCACAGCGACGCCCACTCCGAAGCGCGCCACGAAAAAGTACGAGATCAGCGCCTGGGTCAGGAAGCCGCCGCCGATGCTGTCGAGTGCAAACAACGCCGACAATTTCCCGATCACCCGCGCACTCTCGGGCGAGACCCGCGCCTGCAGGTGACCCTCGCTGACTTCAACTTCGCTGGTGAGAAACAGGTAGAGAACCGCGGTCACGAGCATCAGGATCGCGTACACGACCATCGCCGCGCGCATCCCGCCGACCTCCGACATCCCGGTGGTGCGCCGGAGCAGGTCGGGAAGGGCGGCCACCAGCGCTCCGAGCGCGGCGGCAACTGACTGCAGAACGCTGTAGGTCGCGAACGCGGAGGTCCGCTGCTCGTCCGCCACGGTGGCGGGAAGAATCGCCTGCTCGACCGCCAGCGCGGCGCCGCGATCCTTGCCCATTCCGTTAAGCATCCCGAAGAACGCCGCGCCAGCGATAATCCACTGGTTCGAGGCGAGCGCGACGACGAATCCGCCCGCGGCGCTCAGCGCCGCGAGCACTACGAGAAAGCGGCGGCGCCCGAATGCGTCGGCGCGCAGCGTCGCGACCAACGCGGCGATCGCGCCGCCCGCAAGTCCGGCTCCCACCGCGATCCCGATGAGCGATTCCGAAAAGCCGATCTTTCCCAGGTACACCGCCATCAGCACTCCGACCATCGCCGTCGCCATCGCGCGTATGACGTTCGCCGCGTAAATGATGGTGCGGTTGCGGGTCGCGTGACCGGGTTGCATGAGTTCGGCTCGCGGATTCTGTTCGATGCCGGCAGGGCGGCTGATCGCGCAGACAATAGCAGAACCTGCGCGGTCCCACGCATGCATCCGCACCGTCTCGCAGTGCTATCCTTTGGCCATGCGCTTTGAATTGATTGCAATCGCAGCAGCGGTGCTGGCCCTTGCGGGATGCTCGCGCCCGACGACGGGTCCGGCTCGCGGCGGCGGTCCCGGAGCCACGTCGGTGATCTTCTTCATACCCGGGACGCCCTCGGGTCAGGCTCAGGACGGCTCGTGCTGGACGCGGTCGATCGCGATTCCGCGTCCGGGCGCGTGGCGATGCATGGTCGGAAATCAGATTTACGATCCGTGCTTCGCAACGCCGTCCGGCAGCGGGACGCTCGTCTGCGGTGCGGACCCCGCGCTCGGCAAGGACGGATTCCCGCTCAAGCTGACAAAGGCTCTCCCGACCGACCTCACCCACGCGCCCGAGCAGCCCCCGGTCTGGATGTTCGAGCTGACCGACGGCAGTGTCTGCGAGCCGTTCACGGGCACGATGCCGATGGTGGGTGGCGAGCCGGCGCGATGGTCGTGCTTTGTTCCGTCGTCGGACGGCGGCAAGCCGGTCAAGCAGCGCGGCCTTGTGACGAAGGTGGATCGGGGAAAGCTATGGACCGCGGAGCGCTACGCGGAGTCGCAGGTTGGCGGACCCGAAACCGCGAATCGCCGCGTCGAGGCGGCGAAGGTTCCGATCAGCAAGGTGTGGGAGTAGCGGCGCACCCGAACTCAGGTGGATTCGGGCTGCGGAAGGTGGCGAGGAAGCAGGATCGCCGCAACGATCGCCAGCGCCGCGCCCATCGCGAACGCTGCGTGCGCTCCGCCCGATTGGTACACGACGCCGAACATCAGGCTGGCGGGCAGCGACGCGACGCCGACCACCGCGTGATATGCGCCGAGCGCGCGGCCTCGCCACTGCTCGCGCACCAGATCGACAACCAGCGCCTTCTCCGGTGCTTCGGACAGTCCGTAGAACGTCCCGTAAATCCCGAACAGCGCCCAGATTTGCCATTGCGCGTATGCGAGCGCGAAGCCGACGTACACCGCGGCATAGATGCTCCAGCCGGCGAGGATCAACTTTCGCCGGCCGGCGACGTCGCTCATCGCGCCACCCCAGGTAGAGGTCGCGGACTTCACCGTCGCCAGCAGCATCCACAGCAGCGGTGCGTATGGGATGGGAACTCCGACCTCCCGCGCGCGCCAGAGCAGGAATGAATCGGACGAACATCCGAGCGTGAACACCAGAGTCGCGATCAGGAAGCGACGGAATGCTGGCGAGTCCGGAAGGCCGATTTGAACCGGCTGACCCACCGATTGCGTGGATATCTCGCGCACCGTGATCATCAGCAGCAGTACCGCCAGTCCGCCCGGAATCACGGCGCACGCGAACACCGTCCGCATCGACAGTCCCCGCGCAAGCATCACGTAGGCGACGGCCGGTCCCGCGATCGCTCCGGCGTTGTCCATCGCGCGATGAAATCCGTAGGCGCGCCCGCGCGAACTCGAAGCGGTTGAGTAGGCGAGCAGCGCGTCGCGCGGCGCCGTGCGCACGCCTTTTCCCGCGCGATCGCCAAAGCGGATGATCAGCACCTGCCACCACGACGTCGCCAGCGCCAGCATCGGGCGCAGCAGGTTGGCCAGCGTGTATCCGGCAACGGTAAGCGCCTTGAGCCGGCGGATACGATCGGCGAGATAGCCCGAGACTATCTGGACCAGGCTCGCGGCCGCGTCGGCGACTCCCTCGATCAGTCCCAGCACCTCCGGTCCACCGCCGATCGCGGCGATGAAGGCGGGCAGCAGCGGATGAATCATGTCGCCGGCGGTGTCGTTGAGCAGCGAGACGAATCCCAGCGCACGAACCGTTTCCGACAGACGACCGCCGGGGGGCCGCGATGAGTAAGGCGCGCGAGGCGGATCGGGCGCAGCGGGCACCGGCGGGATTCCGTGCGCCGTTACTTGCGCAGCCGGCGCAGTTGGCGCGGCGTCAGCAGCCAGGCGAGCTTCGAGCCGCCCTTGTCGGCGCGCGCGGGAACTTCCAGCGCGATGCATCCGCCCTTTTTGAGATCGATCGAGAGCCCACCGGGAGAACCTGTCAGCACCAGCGCCGCGAGCGAGCTCAGCTGCGGCTCATGCCCGACGATCATGACGTGATCGTGGCGCGCGAAGGATTTGAGCGCCGCGACGACTTCGGCGGGAGCGACTCCGGTCGCGAGCGCGGGAACCACCTGCGGGGTGGGCGTGTTGGCGTAAGCCGCGGCGATGATTTCGGCGGTTTCGGTCGCGCGGGCAAGCGGGCTGGTCAGGATCGCCTCGAACTTGAGGCCCGTGGTGCGCATCCCGGCCGCTATGCGGCGGATTTTTTCGCGGCCGCGTTCGGTCAGCTTGCGCGCGCCGTCGTCACCGCCCGCGGGTGCATCTTCGGCGATTCCGTGCCTGAGAATGTAAAGGATCATGGCAAATTTACCGGTGCGGGTTCATCCGCCGTCACCTGGCGTCCGGCGCGGCGGATTTCCGCGATGACCTCGGAAATAATTTCACTTCGCTCGAATTTTCGCCACGCCGCGAGGCATCGCCGGCTGAGCTTCTGTTTGCGGCCCGCCAGCGACTGCGCCATCGCGCCCGCCGCCAGCACCGCCTCAGGCGTGGCGCCTGCGGCATTCGGATACGCGACGAGCCATGCGATAGTTACGCAGACGTCGTTGTATGTGCCGAGCAGATCCTGCATCGCTTCCAGCCGCTTAAGCGCCTTGCGATCGCGTTTTCCGCCCAGCGCGGAAAGCATCTCGAGTTCGTATCGCAGCCGCTTGATGCGCACGCGCAGCCGATGAACGACTTCGGTCGGCGCGTCGGCGCCGAGCTTCGCTCCCGCGCGGCGAATCGAGCGCACGACCGGCTGGAGCAAGCCCGCCGCCGCGGGTCCCAGCGGCGCATCGGTGCCGCGCCGATTGATGCGTGGAGCGCGGAGCCGCGCCGCCGTTGCGTGAAAGCGCCCGGAGCCGAGCAATTGCGCGAGCACCACGAGCGCGCCGTGGCGGCGCTCCTCCAGCGCCCCATAAAGCGTGGCCAGCGCGGCGGCGAGGGGATCGTCGAGTTTGCGCGAGCGCGCGTGGATAGTCTCCGCCATGATGTCGCATTCGCGGACCGCGCCGGCGGTCTGCGCGATCCATCCAAGGTCGCGAAGCAGGATCCGATGCTGGCTCGCATTGACTACGTGCGAGAACAGATCCAGCGCAGCGCGCAGGCGGCGGGTAGCGACCCGCAATTGATGTATCGGCTCGATCTCGCCGGCCGCCGCCGCGGACGCTTCGCGCTCGAGTGCGTCGCATCCCGCCATGATCGCGTCCTTAGCGGCCGCCGCGAGCGTGTCTGCAGGCGCCAGAACTATCTTGCGCGATTTGGGCGCGGCGGCTGAGGCCTCCACGGCTTACTTACTCTGATGGCGGCTTGAGCGAATTGGGGACGGGTCCGGGCGGTGTGTAGCGCGTGGGCTCGGCGATTTTCAGATAATCCGCTATGTGTCCGCGAAGCTCGTTCTGCACGTCCTCGATCGGTTCGCGCGCGTCGATCGTCACGAAGCCGAATTCCCGCGCCAGCTTGCGATATTGCCCGATCAACCCGCGCTGATAGTGCTGAAATGAGTCGAACAGGTCGGTGCCCAGCGCCAGATGCATCCCGGACTCCCAGTAATCCATCCCCTTGCCGCGCACCACCCGCGGAACCAGCGTCTCCAGGTCGATATCGAGATAGAGAACCAGGTCCGGCACCAGCGCCATCCCGAATACTTCGCGGGTCCACCGCGGATCGGCGCCCATCACGCTGTTGCGCGCGAACGCGGTGTACATGTAGCGGTCCGCGATCACGATAAAGCCGGCCTGCAGCGCGGGCAGAATCTCATGCTCCAGGCGATCGGCAAAATCGGCGGCGTACAGCAGGCTGAATGTGGTGACCGTCAGTTGATGGCCGGCCTTGGCCTCATTGATGGTTCCGGAGAGCAACGGCGACCGCGTCCATCCGGTATTGCTGACCGCGTAGCCTTCAAGCTCGAGCCACGGACGCAGCAGATTGATTTGCGTGGAGCGCCCGACGCCGTCGGTGCCCTCGATAGCGATCAGATGACCGCGCAGCTCCTTTTCCGGCAGATACGGGAGCCCCTGCCCGTACCAGGTCTTAGCGCGGTTTGGGCGTTGCGCCATGATTGGTCCTCGCGCGGTCAAGGTCGTAGCTGCTCAGCGTCTCCTGCACCATGCGGCGAAACACGCGCTGCTGGGCGTGAATTTCGCCGGTCGCGTCAATCATCCGCAGCCCGTATTCCTGGGTCAAAGTGTCGTAGATTTCCAGCACGCGGCTTTGAAACAGCCGGAAGCTCTCCACCGGATCGGTCGACAGTCCCACGTCCATCCCGGCTTCGTGATACTTGAGCTTGGCGCGTCCGGCCAGCAGCCGCTCCAGCGAAACCTCGATCGGCACGCGGAAGTAAAGCGTCAGATCCGGCCGCAGGGCGAAGCTGTACACCGAGCGCACCCAATCGGGATCCACCCCGCGCGCCACGTCGCGCGCGAACGCGGTATATACATAGCGGTCCGCCAGCACGACCATCCCGGCCTTCAGTGGCGGCAGAATCTGGTAGGTGAGCCGGTCGGCAAAGTCCACCGCATGCAGCAGGCTGAACGTGGTCGGCGTGAGCAGGTTCTTCTTCTTGCCCCTGCTCATCGAGCGCCGCACCAGGCGTGACGAATTCCACTCGGTGAACAGGACCGGATAGCCGCGCGCGCGCAGCCATCGCTCGAGCAGGATCATCTGGGTGGACTTTCCCGACCCGTCGATTCCTTCGACCGCGATCAGACGTCCCGGGTACGGATGCGGTGAGAGCAGGAGGCTCGGATGCTTGTGCGGCGCAAGCGTGTCAGCGGACTCGGCGCCGTTGAGAGCGCCCGCCGTATCGCTCCCGCCGAGGCTCACGCAGTCTGGTGCTGAAGCATCACCTGCCGGCCGAGCAGCCTCGAAAGGAGGTCCGTTCTTCGCTCGCATGTCCAAAGCTCGAGGGCGGCCTTTTCCTTTTTCGAATCGACTCTGATGATCAGGCGTCCCGGGGAATAACGAACTTCGATATTCTTAACCACACCGAAGTGACTTCGATCCAGCGCGTCGGCCACCCGCAGGATAGCTGCCAGACCCCGAACCACCCGGCGCCGCGGCGCCGAGAGCGCCGCCAGTTCGGGTGAATCGAGCTTTGGGGCCTGCTTGCGATGCCCCCGCGCGGTCAATGCTATCATTTCGATCTCTTCTGGGTCGAATCCGAAGAGTTCCGCGTTTTTGATCAGATAGTAGGAATGGCGGTTGTGCCGGTCATGGTCTATCGCGTGGCCGATGTCGTGGAGCAGCGCCGCGTATTCCAGAAGTTCGCGCGAGTTTCGCGGCAGTCCCAGCACCGGTGCGGTGGCGTCGAACAGCTTGAGCGCCAGATTCGCCACCACCTTGCCGTGCTCGCTCCCGTTCATGAAGCGTCCGGCGAGCGCCTTGACCGAGCGGCGTCGCGCGTCCTCGGCACTGTGGCCGAACGTCGTGCGCATCAGGCTCAGCAGCAGCCCTTCGCGCAGCGCCCAGGTGCACGCGACCAGCTCGGGCGCGTGGCTGCGCTTGAGAATGAAATCCACCAGCGCACCCGCCGCGGGCATCAGGTCCACCCGCTTCGCGTCCATCCCGGGTAAATCGACGCGCAACGCCGCATTGGCGGTGACCAGGTCCCCGACCAGTCGCGATATCTCCGCCGCACTTGCGCTCGCGCCATGCAGACGCCCCAGTTCCTCACCGCGCGCCGCTCGCGCCATCGCGACCAGGGTGTTGATGGTGCCCGAAGTTCCGATCGCGCGCAGGAGTTTGGCCTTGCGCGCCTTGGCGAGCAAACCTCCGATCTCGGCGTCCAGATGCTTGTCCATCCGGCGCCGCTGCGCGCGGCTGGGCGGATCGTCGCTCAGGTAGCGCTCGGTCAGGCGCGCGACGCCGAGCGGGCAGCTCTTCATCCAAAGCGGGCGCCCATCCTGCACCATCACCAGTTCGACGCTGCCGCCGCCCACGTCGATCAGCAGATGGGGTCCGCCGTCGAGGCCAAGCGCATGGCGCGCGGCAAGGAAGATGAGCCGGGCTTCTTCGTTGCCCGAAATGACTTCGACCCCGAGCCCCGTCTCGCGCCGGACGCGGCGGATGAACGCGGTGCGGTTGCGCGCCTCGCGTACGGCGCTGGTTGCGACCGCGCGCATCCGGTCGACTTTCCGCACGCGCGCGATACGCACGAAATGCATCAGCGCCCGCACCGCCAGGTCCATCGATTCGTCCGGGAGCCGGCCGGTAGTAAAGGTGCGCCGCCCAAGGCGCACCATCTCCTTGACCCGATCGACCACCTGGATGTGACCTTCGCGGCCGACGTCGGCGATAATCATATGCACCGAGTTCGATCCGACGTCGATTGCGCCAAGCCGCATAACCGAAGCGTAACCCCTTGAGATTGCGAAGTCACCACGGGTTCCCGCGATGCGCTGCTTCACGGGTTAGTCTGCGCCTCGAATGTTACGGGCGGGTGGACCGCGGGCGCGCGGATGCCTTGGCCGTTGGAGCGCGCTAGTATCGCTACTTTAGGACTGAGCCAGTACCAGCATGGGAGCCGCCAGCCAGGCATCCGCCGAGCGATTCGAGCACGGCCCGGCCACTTACAAGTGGCTGGTCGCCGTGGCCGTAATGCTGGGCACCACGCTCGAGGTGCTGGACACCTCGATCGTCAACGTCGCTCTGCCGCACATGCAGGGAACCTTTTCCGCCAGCGTCGATGAGATCGCGTGGGTGTTGACCAGTTACCTGGTCGCCAACGGAATCATGATCCCGATGACCGGGTGGATCTCGGCGCGCTTCGGCCGCAAGCGCTACTTTCTGATCTCGGTCGCCGTGTTCGTCGGAGCCTCCGCGCTGTGCGGTGCGGCGCGCACGCTGGATCAGATGGTGCTGTTCCGGCTGATCCAGGGCGCCGCGGGCGCCGCGATGGTGCCGTCGTCGCAGGCGATCCTGATGGAGACGTTTCCGCCCAACGAGCAGCAGCTTGCGATGGCGACTTGGGGGATGGGGCTGATGGTGGCGCCGATCATGGGCCCTACGCTGGGCGGCTGGATTACCGATAACTGGAACTGGCGCTGGAATTTCTACATCAACGTGCCGGTCGGAACCCTCGCCTTTCTGATGGTGTCGAGCTTCGTCCACGACCCCTCCTACCTGCGCGAGCATCGCGAGCGCGGCGGCAAGATCGACTATTCCGGCATGCTGCTGCTGGCCGTAAGCCTCGGGCTCGCGCAGATCGTGCTCGATCGCGGTCAGCGTGCCGACTGGTTTGCGGCGCCGTGGGTCGTCTATGCCACCGCGGTCTCGGCCAGTGCGTTCGTCGGGCTGGTGGTACACGAGTTGCGCTTCAGCGAGCCGATTCTTGACTTGCGCATTCTCAAGATTCCGGCCTTCAGCTTTTCGGTCTCGCTGATTGTCGCGATGAGCTTCGCGCTCTATGGCACCGGTCTGCTCAATCCAATCTTCCTGCAGGAACTGATGGGCTACACGGCGTGGAAGGCGGGGCTGGTGCTCGCGCCGCGCGGCCTGGGCACGATGGCGGCGATGCTGATCGTCGGCCAGATGGCGCGGCTTCGCTACGACACGCGCCCGCTTATCGGTCTGGGCTTCGTGCTGATGGCGACCGGACTTTTCGCGATGGCGCGCTGGGATCTGCAGGTCAGCCTGTGGGTCGTCATCTGGCCCAGCCTGATCATGGGCTTCGGCATGGGGATGATCTTCCCAACCTTGTCCGCCGCCACCCTGTCGTGCGTCAAGCGCGAGCGGATGGGCTACGCGGCGAGCCTATACAACATGATGCGCAACGCCGGCGCGGCGGTCGGAATTTCCTACATGACCACCACGCTCGTCAGTCACGAGCAGATTCATCAGTCTTACCTGGTCGAGCACTTCTCGGTCTTCGACGCGTGGAAGATGAGCGCCGCCGGCGCGCATACTCCCGGAGCGCACGCATTCAATTACTTGCCGCAGATTATTTCCGGGCAGAAGCAGGGGCTGGGGATGGTCTACGCGATGATCCAGGCGCAGGCCGCGATGCTCTCCTTCAATGATATCTATCGCGTGCTCGGGATCGTGATGGTCCTGCTGGTGCCCAGCTTTTTGCTGCTGCGCCGGGTCGGGGGCGAAAGCGGCCCTGTGACCCACTGAGAGCCCCGCCGGGTCAATCCGCCGCCGCATCGAGCGCGCGCTGGAACGCCGCCAGCGCGGCGACGTCGAACAAGACGAAATCGACACGCTCGAGCGGGGTTGAGCCCGCCAAATGCTCGCGAACCTCGTGCAGCATCACGTGCGCGCACCGGTCCATCGGAAAGCCGGCTACCCCGGTGCCAATCGCGGGAAATGCGATTGATTTGAGTCCGCGCTCCTTCGCCCGCAGCAGCGAGCTGCGGGTCGCCGCACCCAGGTTATCTTCGGTCGTGGGCGAGCCCAGGCTCATGCTCGCCGCGTGAATCACATACTTCGCGGGTAGATTGCCGCCGCCGGTTATCGCCGCCTCGCCGAGCGCAATCGGTCCTATCCGATCGCACTCGGCCTGAATTGATGGACCGCCCTTGCGCCGAATAGCGCCCGCGACTCCGGCGCCCAGCATAAGATCGTTATTCGCGGCGTTGACTATCGCGTCGGTTGCGGCTTCCGTCAGATCGCCCTGGCTGAGCTTGACCCTGGCGCGCCATCCACTGGTGCTCATTGCCTGCCTCCATGCGGCTCGAACGCCCGTGCCGCCGACTTCTGCTATTATCGCTTCAACCGGGAGTAACCCAATACCGGCGCGATGGCCACGGTGGCGACGAGGAGAGGAAACTGGCGAAAGGCCGCGCTTGCGCTGGTGGTCGCCGCGGCGCTCGTCGGCGGCTGCTCGCGAAGCGCGCCAGCAAAGCCGCCGGGCTTCATCCAGGTTGATATCGAAACCTCGCCGACCGCGATGGATCCACGCTTCGCGACCGATGCGATTTCCTCGCGCATCAACGAGCTGGTTTTTGACTCGCTGGTGCGCATCGATCGCAACGGCCGGTTCGTCGGCGACCTCGCCGAGAGTGTCGAGCGTCCCACTCCGACGACCCTGGTCTTCCACCTGCGCCGCGGCGTGCGGTTCGGCAACGGCCGCGAGCTGACGGCGCGCGATGTCAAGTTCACCTACGATTCGATTTTCGCGCCGGATTCAGTTTCGCCCAAGCGGGCCGCGATGGCGCAGCTCAGCTCGCTGGAAACACCCGATGACCACACGGTCGTGATGACGACCGCCTACCCGTATGCACCCGCGCTGGATTTCGCGAGGCAGGGAATCGTGCCCGCCGGCACGCCGTTGCCCGAGCATAGCGCCGCGACGGCTCCTGCGGGCACGGGAGCGTTCGAGGTTTCGTCCTACGCGCGCGATGAGCAGGTTATCCTGGTGCGCAATCCGTATCGGCCGGCGCCGCCGGAGTCGCCGCGCGGGATAATCTTCAAGATCGTTCCCGACCCTACGGTTCGGACCCTTGAGCTAGCCGAGGGCGTCTGCGACGTGGCCGAGAACAATATCGAACCCGACGTGCTGCCGTACCTGGCGCGCGATCGCGCTATCGACGTGGAGCGGACGCCGGGAACGTCGTACCAGTATCTCGCATTCAATTTCCGCGATCCGCGTCTGCGCGATTTGCGCGTGCGCCGCGCGATAGCCAGCGCGATCGACCGCCCTGCGATCGTCGATTCGCTGATGCGCGGGACCGCGCGGATTGCCAGCGGGATGCTGTCGCCGGAAAGCTGGGCGTACGATGCCGACGTGACGACTTGGCCGTACGACCCCGCTCGCGCGCGGCGCCTGCTCGACCAGGCCGGTTATCCGGCCGGGCGCGGCGGGATGCGCGCGCTCAGCCTGGTTTACAAAACCACGCCGGACCGGCGGCAGCTTGGCGAGGTGCTGCAGGCGATGCTTGCGCGGGTGGGAATCCGGCTCGAGATTCGGACCAACGAGTGGGCGACCTTTTACGGAGACATCCAGCGCGGCGATTTCGATCTCACCTCGATGAACTGGGTTGGAATCAATGATCCGGACCATTACTACATGGTCTTCGACTCCCACATGACGCCGCCGCACGGCTTTAATCGCGGCTTCTACGACAATCCCGAGATGGATCGGCTCGTCGAGCAGGGTGCGCGCACGCTCGATCCCGCCGCGCGCCGCGCGATCTATGCGCGGGTCCAGCAACTCGCCGCGACTGACCTTCCCTACGTGTCGCTGTGGTGGCTGGACAACGTGGCCGTGATGAATCGGCGAATCGGCGGATTCGAGCCCTATCCGAACGGCAGCCTGCGCTCACTCGCGACGCTGACGCTCCGCGGTCCCGGCGGCGGCGCGGGAGTGGCGCAGTGATCGAATACATATTTCGCCGGATGGCCGCGCTGGTCCCGGTTGCGCTCGGCGTGGCGACCCTGACCTTCGCGATCATCCACCTGGTTCCAGGCGACCCGGTGATCGCGATGCTGGGAGAGAACGCCGCGCCCGCTGACGTCGCCGGCATGCGCCATCGCCTCGGTCTCGATCGTCCTCTGTGGGTGCAGTACGTCTCGTTCTTGGGCGGCATCGCGCAAGGCAATCTCGGTGACTCCTTATCCTACCACGAACCGGTCGCGACGCTGGTTGAAGAGCGGTTTCCCGCAACCCTGGAACTGGCCGGCGCCGGTCTGCTGCTCGCGATTCTTATCGCGTTCCCCCTCGGTCTCATCGCGGGGTCGAATCCCGGCGGCGCCGGTGACGTGGGCGCGATGGGGTTCGCGGTGCTGGGAATCTCGGTGCCCCACATCTATCTCGGCCCGCTCTTGATGATCCTGTTCTCGTTGCATCTGCGCCTGCTTCCGCTTACCGGGCGCGGCGGACTGTCTCACCTGGTGCTGCCCGCGGTCACGCTGGGAGTTGCGCTGGCGGCGATAATCGCGCGGATGCTCCGGCAGAGTCTCATCCAGGTGCGCGACAGCGATTACATGCGCACCGCGCGCAGCAAGGGGCTCAGCGAACGTGCGGCGCTCGTGCGCCACGGACTTCGCAACGCGCTGACGCCGGTGGTCACACTGATTGGACTGCAGGCGGGAGCGCTGCTGACCGGCGCGCTCATCACCGAAGTGATTTTTTCGTGGCCGGGACTGGGCCGCCTGCTGATCACCGCGATCGGCGCGCGCGACTATCCGCTGGTGGAAGGATGCGTGCTGACCTTCGCGATGAGCTACGTGGTCGTGAATCTGATCACTGATTTTGTGTACGCGATCGTGGATCCGAGGGTCCGCCTCAATTGAGACGGTTTGCGAAAAATCCCTCGCTCGCCTTTGGCGCGGTCATCGTCGCCGCCCTGGTGGTCGCCGCGCTGATCGGGCCGGCGCTGGTCGGCGCGGATCCACTCGCGATCGATCTTGCGCGCTCGCTCGCGCCGCCGAGCCTGGCGCATCCGTTCGGATGCGACGCGCTGGGGCGCGACGTGATGGCGCGGGTGCTGGCCGGCGCGCGGCTGTCGCTGGGCATCTCGACCACGGTGGTGGCGCTCTCGCTCGCTTTCGGCAGCATTATCGGCGGCGCCGCGGCTCTGGCGGGAGGGCGCGTCGATGACCTGGTGATGCGCGCGGTCGATATCGTGCTCGCGTTTCCGGGAATTCTGCTCGCGATCGCGCTTGCCGCGATTCTCGGCCCCGGGCTCGTCGACCTGGTCGTCGCGCTGACCGCGATGGGATGGACGGGGTACGCGCGCCTGGTGCGCGGCGAGGTGCTGACGCTGCGCGAGCGCGACTACGTGCAGGCCGCGCAGTCGCTCGGGGCGCGGCCCGCACGCGTTCTGTTTCGCCACCTGCTGCCCGCGGTCGCGGGGCCAGTGATGGTGCAGGCGACATTTGGTGTCGGCGGAATTATCGGCGCCGAAGCGGCGCTGTCGTTTCTCGGGCTGGGCGCGCTGCCGCCGACGCCGAGCTGGGGCAACATGCTCGACGCGGGGCGCGCATTCCTGCTCGTCGCGCCGCATCTGACGACCGCGCCCGGCGTCGCGATCGGGCTCGCGATCCTGGGCTTCAATCTGCTCGGCGACGGGATGGCGGCGCTGAGCGGCCGGCGCTCCTGAGCGCGGGCGGGGTGCGAATTGTTGCGGCGTCGTGCTAATTCTTGGCGATCGATTGGTGCGCGGGGCGCAGGCGAATGGACGTACAGGAAATGAAGGAGCGGCTGGTCCGCTTCATCCGCGAACAAGGCGGTTTCGACGGCGTCGCAATCGACAATCTGCGCCGGATGCCGGGCGGAGCGTCACGCGAGATCTGGTCGTTCGATGCGGAGATGGACAAGGGCGGCGAAAAGTCGTGGCGCGCGATGGTTTTGCGGCGCGACCCCGGCGAGCACAAGATCGACACCAGCCGCCGCCACGAGTTCCTGGTCTTGCGCGCGGCCTTCAGGGAGCGGGTGCCGGTGCCAGAGGTGCTCTGGCTGGGCGACGATACGTCGGCGCTCGGCGCGAACTTCTTCATCATGGAGAAGATCGAGGGCGAGACGCTCGCGCGGCGCCTGCTGCGCGACGCCGAGTATGCGAAAGCGCGCGAAGTAATGCCGGCGCAGCTTGCGCAAATTCTCGCCGCAATCCACCGCATCGATCCGAAAAAATATCAGCTCGACTTCCTGCCTGAGCCCGGCGAAAATTCCGCGCTGACGGAAGTCCGCCGCTACGAGGACAACTTCCGCAAGCTCGCGCTGGAGCCGCATCCCGCCTTCGAGCTCGCCTTCCGATGGCTGCTGGGGCGGATCCCGAAGACGCCTCGCAAAACGCTGGTCCACGGCGATTATCGAATTGGCAACGTGATCTTCGGACCCGAAGGCGTGCGCTCGATCCTCGACTGGGAGCTGGCGCATCTGGGCGACCCGATGGAGGACGTCGGATGGATGTGCGTGCGGGCGTGGCGCTTCGGCAACGATCGCAAGCCGGTGGGCGGACTCGGCACGCGCGAGGATTTCTTCCGCGAGTACGAAAAGGCCAGCGGCGCCGCAGTCGATCCCGACGCGGCGCGCTTCTGGGAAGTGTTCGGCAACCTGCGCTGGGGCATCATCACGATCAGCCAGGCGCGCACCCATATCGACGGTTTCGTGAAGAGCGTGGAGCTGGCGAGTATCGGGCGGCGGACCGCGGAAACCGAACTCGAGCTGCTTAATCTCATCGAGTAGCGAATGGCGCGTGCGGCCATGCGGCGCGCGGGAGCCGAAAAATGCAGGACAGACCGAGCGCGATCGAATTGCTGGAAGCGGCGGCGGACTTCGTCGATCGCGAGATCGTTACCGCCACCGAAGGCCGTGTGCAGTTCCAGAGCCGTGTGGTGGCTAACGTGATGCGAATAGTCGCGCGCGAGATTCAGCTTGAGGATCCCTTCGTGCGTGCCGAAGTTAACGCGCTTGCCGCGCTGCTCGGCGCACCCAAGCCTCACATCCACAGCCTGGATGATCTGCACCGGGTGGCGGCAGAGCTCAACGAAAAGCTGAGCGCCCGGATCAGGGCCGGCGAGATAGATTCGGATCCGCTCCGCGCCGAAGTGATAAAGCTGGTCCGCCAGGCCGTCGAAGACAAGCTTCGGATCGCGAATCCCCGCTATGTCGAAGCCGATATCGCCGCCCGAAAAGCCTGACTTCTCGCACGCGCGGCGCGACTTAGTAACTCGACTGCGGGCGTGATACAACGATTACTGCTGGCGTCTGAACGAACTTTGAATTGGAGAGATAGCTGCGATGGCAGAGCGAAAAGTGGTGCTGCTCGATCAGGACGACCTGATGCATCCGAACACGGGCGAATCCAATTACAACGAAAGCGCATACTACAATTTTTATGATCGTACTGCGCGCACCGGCGGCTTCGCTCGGCTCGGTAACCGCCCCAACGAAGGCTACGCCGAGATGACGGTATGCATTTACCTTCCCGACGCCACCGTGGGCTTCATGTTCCAGCGTCCGGAGATTAAGGGAAACCATGCGCACGATGCCGGCGGCCTTAAGTTCGAGGTCATCAAGCCGTTCGAGCACCATCGAATCAGCTACCACGGCAAGCTCTGCGTACTGAAGAATCCGCTCGAGATGGCCGATCCAGCCAAAGCGTTCAAGAGCAATCCCTACTCGCGCGCGACCTTCGAACTCGACTACTACGGCGTCGCGCCCGGATGGGGCGGCGAGCTGCGTGAAAAGGCGGGCGACCAGTGGGTTTCGCCGAAGCTCGAAGGCGATCCCACTGAGCAGTTTGCCAAGGGTCATCTCGAACAGCTCGGCCACGCCGTCGGCACGCTCAAGGTCGGAGACCATGAATACAGGTTCGACGGCCTGGGCCTGCGCGATCACAGTTGGGGTCCGCGCTACTGGCAGGCGCCGAAATACTATCGATGGCTGACGATGAACTTCGACGAGGGCCTTGGTGGTATGGCAACGGTAACCGTGAATCGCGACGCCAGTGAGCATCCGGGCGGATTCATCGCGCGCAAGGGCAAGCCCACCGCCAACGTGCGAAAGGTCAAGATAGATACCGAATTCGCCGGCGAGCAGCAGCTTCACGACCGGATCAAAGTTACCTGCTGGACCGATGGCGCCGACGATCCGATCGAGATAACCGGCAAAGTGATCGCGATGATACCGCTGCGCAACCGGCGGGCCGGGCTGGTCACGCGAATTGCCGAAGGGATGACCGAGTGGCGATGGGGCGACAAGGTCGGCTACGGACTCTCCGAATATCTCGATCAGCTCGACGAATGAGTATCGCGGCGCTGCGCCGCTTGCAGAGCCGGCCGGCCGCTGAGTCTGGAATGCTCAGCGGCCTTTTTTCATCTTGCGCAGGCTCTTGGAATATGGCGCGCGGGCGATTCCGCGCTCGGTGATAATCGCAGTTACCAGCTCGGCCGGCGTCACGTCGAAGGCCGGGTTGTACGTCGCGACGCCCTTGGGCGCGATTTGCTTTCCGCCGAGTTCGGTCAATTCGCGCCCGGAGCGCTGCTCGATTGGAATCTGCTTGCCCGACGCGCAGCTCATGTCGATCGAGGACAGCGGCGCCGCGACATAGAACGGCACGCCGTGCCGCCGCGCCATCACGGCGAGCGGATAGGTGCCGATCTTGTTCGCCACGTCGCCGTTGGCCGCGGTGCGATCGGTGCCGACAATCACGCAGCTGATCCGGCCCTGAGCGAGCACGGTGGCGGCCATGTTGTCCGCGATCAGCGTGACCGGGATGTGATCTTTTTTCAGCTCCCACGCGGTCAGCCGCGAGCCCTGGAGGAATGGACGTGTCTCATCCGCAAAGACCGAGACCTTCTTGCCCTCCTCGCGCGCGGCGCGAACCACTCCGAGCGCGGTACCGTATCCGGCGGTTGCGAGCGCGCCGGCGTTGCAGTGCGTCAGCACTGTCGCGGGATCGTGAAGCAGCGCGGCGCCATGATGCCCCAGCGCGCGATTGACGGCGAGATCCTCGCGGTAGATTGCGAGCGCTTCTGTGCGCACGCGGCGGTAAAGCGCGGCGGCGTTGAGCGAAAGATTTTCCTCGATAACCTTTCCCATACGATCGACCGCCCACGCGAGATTCACCGCGGTGGGACGCGTGGCGCGCAGCGTGCGCGCCACTATGGCAAATCGCGCGCGCGCCTTCTCACCGCTGGTGCCTCTGATTCCGAGCGCGACGCCCATCGCGGCCGCCACGCCGATCGCCGGCGCGCCGCGAATGACCATTGTGCGAATCGCCTCTGCGACGCCGCGATAGTCCCGATAGGTTCTGACGACCTCGCGCGCGGGCAGCAGGCGCTGGTCAATCATCCGGACCGTGTCTGCACGCCACTCGATAGTATGAACCGCCATCTGTACTCTCAGAGCGCGCCGCGCAAACTACTCCGCCGCGGCCCGTAGCCAGCCGCTTCGATTATCGAAAAATCGTAACCGGAAAATGGATTTGGGCGGTGGCTCGCCTGAAGGCGAGCCACCCGGTGGTCATCCGACCCGTTCGTAGAGTCCGCGGGACTTGCGCTTGGCCATACCGCCTTCGATCCATCGCGTAATCGCGGCGAAAATTTCGGAAGGGCGCTTGCCCTTGAGTCCACGCACCTTGCGCACGTCGGAGGCTTTGAACTGCTTGGGCATCTGTTTCAGCACCACGCGCCAGTTGATGCGTCCGCGAGCGGCGCCACGCGGGCCGCGAGGCGCCGGAGCGGCTGCGCCGGATCCGATTAGCCGTGCGAGACCTGCTTCCTTGGCGCGCAGGCGCTGCACTTCAGCTTCTTTTGTTCGAATTTCCTGGCGAAGACTGCCCAATAGCGATCGGGCCTGGTTCTGCATCCGGTCTATAGCTACGGATACATCGCCTCTCTTGGTACGTGGCATCCTATCTGCTCCTTTGACTAACTCGATTATACCGGATGTAACTCAAACTCCGCAAAATCCACTCGCAGCCGATCTCATCCACCCGTTCTTAATCCGCTAGTAACATATTATCGAGGCATTTAATAGGGCCTTCCTGCGCAATTGCAGTGCCTTGCTTTCATCCGGAGGGCGGGAAATTTACTGCCAAGATCCTGCTAAGGCACTACCACTGAGCCTCCGCTGATACTGATCACTTCACCGGTGATATACGAGGACATATCGCTGGCAAGAAACAGCGCCAGGTTGGCGACTTCGCGCGGATCTCCAAGACGGCCCATCGGGTTGCGTCGCTTCGCGGCCTCAAACATTCCGGGCGGATATATTCTCTCCAGAAACTCATTGTATATTACGGTTGGAGCAATCGCGTTGATTCGAATTCCCTTTCCCGCGACCTCCGCCGATGCCGCGCGCGTCAGCCCCATCACCCCCGCCTTCGCGGCAGAGTAGGGAGCTTCGCCGTCGCTCGCCGCGATCCATCCCGCGGCCGACGCCATGTTCACGATCGCGCCATTTCCCTGCTTGATCATGTGCGGCAGCACCGCACGCATCGTCCAGAACGTGCCGCGCAAGCATACATTGATGACCAGGTCCCAGGTTTCGTCCTTGCATTCCCAGATCGGTTCGAGCTTGTTGATGCCGGCGTTGTTGAAGAGGATATCGACGCGGCCGTGTTTGTCGATCGTGCGCGCTACCGCTTCCTCAATCTGTGCACGTTGGGTCACGTCGACGGCGACGCCAAGCACCTCGCGCTTGAATTGTTTGCTCAGTTCCGCCGCGACCTCGGCGGTGCGCCGTGGATGCGCGTCGGTGACGACGACTTGTGCGCCTTCCTCCAGGAACCTGGTGGCGACGGCGCGCCCGATTCCGGCGCCCGCTGCGGCGGTGATTATCGCGACCCGATTTTCGAGCAACATGGTATCCTCCTGCCGATCGACTGACGTGCTGAGAGTTCTTAAGCTTGTCGACAGCTGCGCTCTGGTAACTTATCGCCCCGCGCCGCAATAATTTCCACCCGCCCGGTCAGCTCGCGCCCCGCGCATCCTGCGGGCGCTGCCGCACCGCAACTGGCTCATCTCCATTTCACGGCCAGGCTTATCCCGGCCACAACCGCAGCCGCCCGAGTTCCGCCCGGCAGGCCCGGGCTCTCCGCGCCACGACAATCGTTGCCGATAAAGCCGGTCACGGGGCGGGCCGAATCGCTGCGCCGGGAAAGCGGCGGGCGCGCGGCAGGTTGCCTGAATAGCTGGCGTGATGCCTTTCGCGTGGGCGACGGGCTGGGCGCCTGGAGGTCGGGTGTTCGCTCGACTTACCGGCGCTGAGTATTAAATATAACGCAGTTTCAGCCCCATCCGCGGGCTGGCTCAGTATGTATCGTGAGAATTTTTGTCGCCGAATCAAGGGGTTTGTACCGCTGCGCCGGCTGACCGCGACATACTGTACGAAGTTGACCGGGCGATCGCGCCCTGCGGGGTAACCGATAACAGGAAGTTCATAGTCTATGCGGGGGGCGGAGCTATTTTTGCATTTGCCCCGGTGGTATAAGGATTCGCAACTCTGATATGCGCGCCAACGACCTTGTCCCGCCGGTCAATTCCAAGCCAACATATTCTGACGGAGGTTGTTCAGAATCGCGTCGGCTGACCGCGCCGGGTCCGAGCGTTGGGGGGGCGCCGGGGAGAAGTTAATGGGCCGCAGACTGTATGTAGGGAATCTGGCGTGGACTGTCACCGATCAGGATCTGCAGGAGGTCTTCTCGGAAGCCGGCACGGTTGATAGTTCGCAGGTCATTTTCGATCGCGCGACAAACCGCTCGCGTGGATTCGGATTTGTCGAGATGGCCTCGGACGATGCCGCGGAGGCGGCAATCAAGAATCTCAATGGACGCGATGTAAAGGGACGTCCAATTCGCGTCAACGAGGCCCAGGCGCGCAACAACGACCGTCGCGGCTCGGGGCCTCGCGACCGCTGAGACTTGCGCGATAGCTCTGCGGCGCAGCGCAGGGCAAGACGCACGGCGCCGACCGTGCGTGCGCTGGCACGTAGCGCTTCCGGCCGCATCGCCGCGGGCTTACTGCGGCGACATGAGTTGCGGCGATCTATCCTGATTTTCAGTCGATACCCGCTTGCCCTCGTTCAATCACCGCCGCACAATTCGACATCCAAGTACGTAATTCAGACCGAGTCGCCGCGTGCTTCTATCGTGCGCTTTCCGCGTCAGCCAAATGGAGCGCGCACGAAGCCTGCGGTACACTTCCTCACGTGGAGTTCGTCACCATCGAAGCCCAGTCCGAGCGCGCGGTGTTGGTGCCGGAGGCGGGATGCCAATGCCTGAGCTATTCGGTCGCTGGCGTGGACATCATCGCGGGCCCCTCGAGCCCTGACCAATGGCACGCGCATCCGTTCCGCAGCGGCATCCCGATTCTGTTCCCGTGGCCCGGCCGTATCGCGGACGGCCACCTCAATCACGGCGGTGTCGAGCTGAGCCTGCCTCTCAATGAACCGGCGCGCCACAACGCGATCCACGGTCTGGTATGGAATTGCCCGTTCCGGATCGCGCGGCGGGGTCCGTATCATCTTACCGCGGTGCTGGAATCCGGCTCGAACCAGTCGCTGTCGCGCCTGTGGCCGTTTCCGTTCACGCTTGAAGTCGAATTCGAAATTGGCGGCGGTCTGCGAATCAGGGTGCGCGTTCACAACACCGGCAAATCCGCGATGCCTTTCGGAGTCGGCGCCCATCCGTATTTCCACGCGCCGCTGCGTCCGTCCGGATCGCGTGCCGCGATGACGATTGCGCTTCCCGGCGCCGACGGCCGCTGGCCCCTGGACGAGCGGATGGTCCCGGCGGGAGCGCCGGTCGCGCTCGCGGGAAAATTCGATCTGCGCACCGCGCGCGCGATCGGCGAGAATTGCTATGACGACGTGTTCCGGCTGGACTCGCGCCGCGACCCGGGTGCGCCATGCGCGCGGCTCGTCGATCCGGCCCTGAAACTTGCGCTGGAGATTCGTGCGGACGCCGCCTTTGGGCAGTTCGTCGTGTTTGTGCCACCCGAAAGCGCGGTGGTCGCACTCGAGCCCTACAGCTGTGCGCCGGATGCGTTCAACCTGGCCGCGCGCGGGATTGCCTCCGGTGCGCGCGAACTCGCGGCCGGCGCCTGGTTCGAAGCTGGATTCGAAATCCGTCTCGGCGCGCCGTGAGAGCGGCGCGCCGCGCAGCGGCACGCGGTTACGGCTTGAGCAGAATCTTGATTGCTCCTTCGGTCCGCGCGTCAAAGATTTTGTAGCCGCGCGCCACTTCGTCCAGCGCCAGCACGTGACTCACGATCGGCCGCGGATCGATCCGCTGGTGTTCGATCAGGCGGGCGAGCTCCGGAATGTGCGCGTTGATATTGGCAAGCCCCACCCGGAAGGTCAGATCCTTCGCGAACCCGAGCATCATCGGATACTCCCAGGTTGGCTTTCCCATCACGCCGACCATCGAGACCGTTCCTCCGCCGCGCACGTTCTCGAATGAAGCGTTGAGCGCGCCCGCGTTGCCGACCGCCTCGATCGTGACGTCGGCGCCGCGCCCGTCGGTGCGATTAAGAATCAATTCGCGCGCCTGCTCCAGAGCGACCGGCGTGGCGCCCAGCTTGCGCGCAAGCTCCAGCCGATGCGGCACGCTATCGACCGCGATCACTTCGGCGGGGCCGAACAACTGCGCCGCGATCACCGCGCACAATCCCACCGGTCCGCATCCGAACACCGCAACCACGTCGCCGGGCCGGATGTCGCCGTTGAGCGCCCCGAAATACGCGGTCGGCAGGATGTCGGCGAGGAACACCGCCGCGTCGTCGTCCACGCCGTCGGGCAGCGGGTAGCAGGTGCAATCGGCCATCGGCACCCGGACTGCTTCGGCCTGCTCGCCGCCCAGCTCGCCGAGCTTGCCCGCCGCCATCTTGCCGAAGCCGAACACGCCGCCGCCGGCGATGTCGCACTGCGAGGGCTGTCCGCGCCGGCAATAAAAGCATTCGCCGCACGCGACCAGGCCCGAGACCACCACGCGCTGGCCCTTGCGCAGGCGGGTCACGCCGGCGCCGGCCTCTTCGATCACGCCGACGCCCTCGTGTCCCAGCACGAATCCGGCTTGAATAGGCATCCCGCCGTCGTACACGTGGAGATCGGAGCCGCAGATGGCGGCGCGGGTGATTCGGACGATCGCGTCAGTCGGCGCGCTCAGCCCGGGGTCGGGAACTCGCTCCACGCGAACGTCGCGCGGGCCGTGAAAAATTGTCGCCTTCATCGCCGGAACCTCGTTGCAAAGTTGCTTACGCCCGTGCGGGCGGCGGTTGCGGGCTGATAATCGCACAGTAGCGGGCGGGTTTGCAGCCGCCGCGAAACCCGTGATAATTGCAGAATCTCCCGGAGGTTCCGATGATTCAGAACGTCAAGAAGATGCTCGCACCGATCGATTTCTCGAAATTTTCCATGGATGCGCTCAATGGCGCCGCGGAACTCGCCCGCGACATCGGCGCGGAATTGCACGTGCTCCACGTCGTGGCGCCGCATCGATCCTTTCTCGAGCAGGAATCCACCGAACTGGTGCGCGAGACCTCGATGGTCGACCAGACCGAGGAAGAACTGGCCCGGATCAAGAAGGACGTGCTCGGCAATTCCGACAAGGTCATCACCGCGGTGGTCACCGGACCGCCGGTGGTCAAGATCGGCGAATATGCCCGCGACAACAAGATCGATCTGATCATGATGGCGACGCACGGGCATACCGGCGCCGAGCATCTGCTGATCGGTTCAGTGGCCGAAAAGGTAGCGCGGAACGCGCCCTGCTCGGTGCTGATTTTCCGCCGGGCTTCCTGAGCGCAGCCGTCCGCAGTCATCCGCGTGCGGCCGGACCAGTTCGGCCGCACGTCGCACCCGCAACCCAAAGGATTGTCACAGATGAATGTGAACGAACAGAAGGAACGCGCACTCGCGTTCCTGAAAAATTTGGAGCATGCCGACCCCAAGGCGTTCGAGCCTCTGCTCGCTGATAATTTCGAATTCGAGATGATGGGGCGGCTGCCCGGAGTCGCGCCGATTCGCAGCAAGGACGTCTTCCTTAAGCAGATGCCCGCTACCCTGAACGCAATGTTTCCGAACGGGCTCAACCTGAAGTTCCACACGGTAATCGCCGAGGGACCTCAAGTCGCGATCCAGGCGGAGTCCGATACCGTGGCCGCCAACGGTAAAAAGTACGCCAACCGCTATCACTTCTATTTCCGGTTCGCCGGCGATCGAATTGAGCAGGTGCGCGAGTACAATGACGTGAATCACGTCCGGGAAGTGTTCATGAGCTGAGCGGTCGTTGGTCCGGCGACGGCAGGTTTCGGAACGCGCATTCCGGCATTCGTACACGCGTCCAGGACGCGCGTTCGAGCTTGCGGAAAATCCCGCTCCGCGTGAGTGAAAAAAGGGCCAGACGAATTGAATCGCCCGGCCCATCGCCAACCGGGAAAAGGGGGGCAAACCCCGGCCAGCGCACTCATTGTACGGAAACGCTGGGTAGTTGCAATGGCTCCAGCCGGCGAATTCTGCGCGGCCAGACGCGTCATATCACGCGATAGCTGGATATCCGTACAATCCGTCTTCCCAATCCCTGCGCCGCGGCGCGATGTACGCCCAGCCGTGTCGCATCTTCCGGCGAGGAACTGCTCAGCGACCGCCGCCGAGCGCGGGCAGAAAGTGAATCTCGCTCGAGTCGCCGACCGGCTCCAGGACTCCTGCGGTGCCGATCTCGCCGTCCACTGACGCGGCTATGGACGGCTTAAGGTCGCCGCCTTCGAGCAGATGCTCGGCGAAGCCCGGGAACTGGCGTTCGAGATCCGCGATGACCTCGCGCACATTGCGTCCCGCTACCGGGACCCGCTCGCGCCCGCCGGTGTACTTGCGCAGCAGCGCGGGAATTATCGCGATTGCCATGATTTGAACGCGCGAGGCCGGACCGTTTGCGGCCCGGCCTCGCGATATCCGTATGACCGCAATCAGTCAGCCGCGGCGGCGCTGGACTCGTCCGCTGCGCGCTTCTTGAGAATCGCCTTGAGCAGATGCGGCGGCGACATTGGCGTCTCCGTCATCCGCACGCCCACCGCGCGGAAGATCGCGTTGGCGACCGCCGCCGGCGGAGGAACGATCGACACTTCGCCGACCCCGCGAACGCCCAGCGGATGGCCGGGATTGGGCACCTCGACGATTACCGTCTCGATCATGGGCAGATCCAGGCAAGTCGGCATCCGGTAATCGAGCAGCCCCGTGTTACGCAGGATTCCCTTGTCGTCGTAGAAGTATTCCTCGTTGAGCGCCCATCCAATTCCCTGCGCGGTGCCGCCCTGCATCTGGCCCTCGACGTAGCTCGGATGGATCGCCTTGCCGGCGTCCTGCGCGACCGTGCAGCGCAGTATCTGCACCTTGCCGGTATCGGGATCGACTTCCACGTCGATGCAGGTGGTCGCGAAGCCGGGTCCGACGCCGCGCGCATTGACGCTCGCGCGCCCGCTGATCGGTCCGCCGGTGCGCGCCAGGCGCGTGGCGAGTTCCTTGATCGCCATCGGCATCTTGCCGTCGCCTTTGCAACTGAGCGTGCCGTCGTGCATCTCGACTTCTTCGGGCTTGACTTCCCACAGCTTGGCGGCGCGCTCGCGCAACTGGCGGACGGCGTCCTGCGCCGCCTCGTACACCGCCATCCCGGTGGCAAACGTCACGCGGCTGCCGCCGGTGACGTCGGTGTGGCCGATCGAATCGGTATCGGCGACCAGCGGCCGCACGTCGGTGACCGCAAGTCCCAGCACCTCCGCCGTGATCATCGCCATCGAGGCGCGCGACCCGCCAATATCGGGCGAGCCGGTCACGACGCTCGCGGTGCCGTCGGTATGGATATTGACCGTGGCTGAGGACTGCATGCCGGCGTTGAACCAGAATCCCGAAGCGACGCCGCGGCCGCGGTATGGGCCAGTCAGCTTGGACTTGTAATGAGCGCTGTTCTTGATCGCCTCGCAGGTCTCGATAAAACCGATGCGCTTGAAGGGAGCGCCCACCACCTGCGGCGCGCCTTCCTTGACGCCGTTCTGGATGCGCAGGTCGAGCGGATCCATCCCGATCTTACCCGCCAGTTCATCGATGATCGTCTCGGAGGCGAACGCGGCGTTGGTCGCGCCCGGAGCGCGATAGGCCGCCGTCTTGGGGCGGTTGACGACCACGTCGTAGGCGTCGATGAGCAGGTGGTCGATATTGTACGGCGCCACGATGCACATCGCGCCCGCGGCAACCGGCGAGCCCGGGAACGCGCCCGCCTCGTAGGCCATCCAGACCTGCGCGGCGGTGATCTTGCCGTCCTGGGTCACGCCCATCTTCACCTTGATCTTCGAGCCCGAGGTCGGACCCGATGCGCGCAGCACCTCGGAGCGCGACATTACGAGCTTCACCGGATGGCCGGTCTTCTTCGACAGCAGCAGCGACAGCGGTTCGAGGTAGATGGTGGTCTTGCCGCCGAAGCCGCCGCCGATCTCGGCCGGCACCACGCGGATCTTGCCCACCGGAACGCCGAGCACCTGCGCGCTCAGCGAGCGGACCTCGAACGCGCCCTGCGTCGAGCAGTAGATCGTGCCCTGGCCGTCGGCGTTGTACACGCCGACCGCATTGTGCGGCTCGATATATCCCTGATGCACCATCGCGGTCTTGAACTCGCGCTCGATCACGAAGTCGGCGGCCTTGAAGCCCGCCTCGACGTCGCCGCGCTTGAACTGGTAGTGCTGCGCGACGTTGGTCGGTTTGTCGGCTTCTTCGCGATTGCGCAGGTCGGCGAGCAGAATCGGTGCGCCCGGCTTCATCGCGGCGTCCACCGTCATCACCGGCGGCAGCACCTCGTACTCGACCTCGATGAGCCGCAGCGCCTCCTCGGCGATATGCGGGCTGGTCGCCGCCACCGCCGCGATCGCATGCCCGTCGTACATCGCCTTGCCGCGCGCGAGGATGTTCATCGACAGGTAGTGCGGATTGATCGCCATCTCGCCCGCCTGCTCGAGCTTGTTGGCCGCCTCGGGCAGATCGGCGGAGGTGACGATGGCCCTGACGCCTTCGAGCGCGAGCGCCTTGTCGATCTTTATCGACTTGATGTTCGCGTGCGCGTGCGGGCTGCGCAGCACCTTGCCGTGGAGCATCCCGGGAAAGGCGTAGTCCGCGCCGTACTTGGCGCGCCCCATCACCTTGTCGATACCGTCGTGGCGGATCGGCCGCGTGCCGATAACCTTGAATTTTCCGTTCGATGTGGATGCAGCCATGATGGAACCTCTTGGGCGGCCTTGCCGCTCGATATTCGGGTTTACCTGCGCGCCGCCGCCTGCTGGCCGGAACCCGCGCGCATCTCTTTTGCCGCGTCGAGGACCGCTCGCACTATCTTGTCATATCCGGTGCATCGGCACAGGTTCCCCGCCAGCGCGTAGCGCACTTCGGCCTCGCTCGGATCGGGATTGCGATCAAGCAGCGACTTGGACGCGACCAGGAAGCCGGGCGTGCAGATGCCGCATTGCAGGCTCGCGTCTTCAAGGAATATGCGCTGCAGCGGATGAAGCGCGTTGCCCTGCGCCAAGCCCTCGACCGTCATGATATTGCGGCCCTGCGCCTCCGGCCCGAGCATCAGGCACGAGCACACCGCGCGTCCGTCGAGCAGCACCGTGCAGGCGCCGCAATCGCCGGTTAGGCAGCCTTCCTTGGCGCCGGTCAGCTCCAGCACGTCGCGCAGGCATTCGAGCAGGCTCTGACGTGGTTCGCACAGGAACTCAACCGTCTCTCCGTTGATCGTTGCTTCAACCAGTGTCTTCTTCGACATTCCAATCTCTCTCGGGTTTGAGGAATCAGGCCTTGCGCGCGCGCTCGGCCGCGATCGTGAGCGCGCGGCGGGTCAACACGCCGGTCACGTGGCTGCGGAACTCCGCGGTGCCGCGCATGTCGTCGATTGGCGATGCGGCCGCGGAAGCAAGCCGCGCCGCGCCGGACAGCGCCGCCTCGTCGAGCTTCTTGCCGATGAGCGACTCCGCGGCCTTGGTCGCCAGCAGCGGCGTCGCCGCCACCGCGCCCAGGCTGATGCGCGCCGCCTTGACCTTGTCGCCGTCGAGCGTAATCGATACGCCCACGCCGACCACCGCGATATCCATCTCGTTGCGCGGGATGAAGCGCAGGTAGGCGTCGGAAGTATGCGGCGCCGGTGCGGGCGCGAGCAACTGCACCAGCAGCTCGCCCGCTGCCAGGACCGTGCGGCCCGGCGAGAGCACGAAGTCCTCGACCGGGACCTCGCGCTCGCCATTCGCGCCGACCACTCGCGCGCGCGCGCCGATCGCGATCAGCGCAGGAGTCGTATCGGCGGCCGGCGACCCATTGCACAGGTTGCCGCCGACCGAGGCGCGGTTCTGAATCTGCAGCGACCCGATCAGATGCGCAGCTTCCGTCAGCCCGGGATAGACCCGGTGCATATCGGCGTTCTCGAAAATTTCGATACAGCGGACCGCCGCGCCCAGGCGCAGCCCGGCCTTCGGATCGACAACTAGCTCGCGCAGCTCCTTGATCTTCTTCACATCGACGATGTGATCGGGTCTGCGCACGCCGGCGCGGAGCTGGATGATGAGGTCGGTTCCGCCGACCAGCGGGCGGGCGCGCTCGCCGTGGGTGCGCAGCAGGGCGACCGCGTCGCTTAAGGTTTCAGGGGCTTCGTAATTGATTGCGTGCAAGAGAGCGAATCCTCCGCGCAGGGTCTGGGAAGAACCCGATTTCGATCTCCTTAGATAGCCTACTTTTGCCTCGGCGTGAAAGCCTGACGATCGGCCGCCGCGCCGCCCTCTCGCGCCCGCGCCGCGCGGATGGCGCCGCTTGATCGCCGCCCCGTGCAGCGCGAAGATTGACCCCGCCGTACCCGTCGCGATGGATGTGGCCGGTCGCGAGACTCGGTGCTGATGTCCGGCGGGACGGTATTCTTCTCGGATTCTCCCGCCGCTCCTGCGCCTCGATCGTCGCGCTCAATTCGGGGCTTGCCTTAATCGCGTACCGGTGACAGATCTGATCGGGCTGACCCCGCTGCGAGGGAAAAGGTGGTCTCCGGATCACCTCGACGTCCGGCGGGGCGGCAACCGGTAACCGATCCGCGTACCGCACGTCGCGCGGATTGTGATGACACGGGGACGCCCCGTGTCTGTTCGGCCGCAACCCCGCAGCGGCAGTCCAGGCACGGGGCGTCGATATTTCAGCGGCGCGCGCGGGAGGGAAAGTGGAAGCGACTCAAGACTATCGCGATCTCGTCGAGCAACTCGCCGACTCCGCCCGCTTCGTGGAAACCTGGCAGGCGCTCAACCTCGCCGGCGCCGCCGCGCTGCCCGCGATTCGCGACGGCCTGTCGCACTCCGACTGGCGCGTGCGGCGCTGGTGCGCGTCCTTCCTGGACCATCACTGGGACGAGCCGACCTTGCGGCGGCTGGTGCTCGCGTTCACCGATCCCAAGCTCAAGGTACGCAAGGCCGCGGTGCATTCGCTCGGATGCGATCGATGCAAGGGCGGCGAGAATCCGATCGACGCCGTGCCGCTGCTCGCGCAGCGCCTGGACCAGGACAAGAGCATCAAGGTGCGCCGCACCGCGGCGTGGACGCTCGCGGCCCAGCAGCCCGAAAAGCGAGTCGCGCGGATATTACGAAAGGCGCTGCGCGACGAGACCGATCCGAAACTGCGTCTCGCCGCGCACTGGGGGCTCACGCGCTACCAGCAGTCCGTCGCGGAGACCGGCGCGGCGCGCGTCAGTTCCTGAACCCCAGTCGGCTCGCGACGTGCGCCGCCGCCAGCGCGAGCGCCGGCGCATGCGTCCCCATCGCGGCAAAGCGCGGGTCGCTGGTCTGGCCGCGCACGTAGCGCACGTAGATCTGCTCGACCACGGTCGCGTTCTTCCAGTGCGCCCACGCCCAGTAGTATGCGACGTTGCTCAAGTCGCGTCCGGTGCGCTTTGCGTAGCGCTCGATCAGCTGGTCGCGGGTCAGAAATCCGGGGCGCAGCGTATGAATCTCGCCCTGCGAGGTCGCCAGCAGCTCGGGCGGATCGGTCTTGTCGCGCCAGTAGTTGAGCGCGATCCCGACGTCCACCAGCGGATCGCCCAGCGTGGACATCTCCCAGTCGAACACGCCGACGATCTTGCCCGGGTCCTTGAAGCCCACCATTACGTTGTGCAGGTAGAAGTCGTTGTGAACGATCGCGGGCGATTGCGCGGGCGGCAGGTTAGCCAGGAACCACGCGCCGAGCTTTTCCATCAGCGGCACTTCGCGCGTCTTGGCCGCCTCCCACCGCTTCATCCATCCGTTTATCTGCCGCTCCAGGAAGCCCTCGGGCCGGCCCAGCTTTTCAAGCCCGATCGCCTTGTAATCGACCGCGTGCAGGTCGGCGGCTGCGTCGATGAAGCCCTCGGAGAGCCGCCGCAGTGAGTCGGGATCGGCGGGCAGCTCGGCGGGCAGCGGCTGGCGGTTCTTGATCACGATCCCGTTGCGCCGCTCCATCACGAAAAACGGCGCGCCGACGATCGAGGTATCCTCGCAGAACAGGTACGCGCGCGGCGCAGGCGCGTAGGCCCGCCACAACTGCGACAGCACCCGGTACTCGCGCGCCATGTCGTGGCCGCCCACCGGCAGCGGCCCGAACGGCGGTCGGCGCATGACCAGCTCCTGTCCGTCGAAGCGCAACAGGTAGGTGAGATTGGAATGGCCGCCGCGGAACTGCTTGACGCTAAGCGCGCGGTCGGCGCCGGGCAGCTTGCCCCGCAGGTAGTCCTGCAGCTTGCGCCAGTCGAGCTGCTCTTCGTCGCGGACTTCGCCGTACTCGGGGAGGATTTCGATTTCTTCCGCCATGGGATCCTGATCTATGCCGTCGATGCCAGAGATGCGTGCGCCCGCGCCGTCGCGGCGCGGGCGCACGGGTTGTTCCATGTCCCGGCTATCATCAGATCATTTCCATTTTCTGAGTTCGCGGCGCGCGATGGTCTGGCGATGGACCTCGTCGGGACCGTCGGCGATCCGCAGGGCGCGGCCTTCGCGCCAGGCCCGCGCGATCGGGAAGTCGTCGCTGACGCCGGCGGCGCCATAGAGCTGGATCGCGCGGTCGAGCACCTGCATCAGCATGTTCGCGCACTGGACCTTGATCATGGAGATTTCCTGGCGCGCTTCCTTCTTGCCCGACGCGTCCATCTTCCACGCCGCGTGCATCACCATCAGGCGCGCCGAGTCGATCTCGATTCGCGAGTCGGCGATCCACTGCTGGATATTCGCCTTGTCGGCGAGCAGGCTGCCATGCGTCCATCGCGTATTCGCCCGCTTGCACATCAGCTCGACCGCGCGCTCGGCGGTCCCGATCGTGCGCATGCAGTGATGAATCCGGCCGGGGCCCAGGCGCGCCTGCGAGATCGCGAATCCGTCGCCCTCGCGTCCGAGCACGCTGGTCACCGGCACGCGGCAGTCCTTGTAGATGATCTCGCAGTGCCCGCCGCCGCCGGTGTGGCCCATGACCGGAACCGGCCGGACCAGGTTGAAGCCCGCGGTATCGGTCGGGACGATTATCTGGCTGGCGCGCCGATGCGGTTCGGCGTCGGGGTCGGTCACCACCATCGCGATCGCGAAGCTCGATCCGATCGCGTTGGAGGTGAACCACTTGTGTCCGTTGATCACGTAGTCGTCGCCGTCGCGCACCGCGCGGGTCTTGAGCTGGGTGGGGTCGGAGCCCGCGGTGTCCGGCTCGGTCATCGAGAAGCAGGTGCGCATGGTGCCCTCGATGCAGGGCTTGAGCCATTTCTGCTTCTGCTCGGGCGTGCCGAACTCGGTCAAGATCTCCATGTTGCCGGTGTCGGGCGCCATGCAGTTGAACGCGCGCGCGCCGATCGGGCTGCGCCCCATGATCTCGCACAGCGGCGCGTACTCGTAGTTCTTGAGACCCGCGCCGAACTCGGGGTCGGGCAGGAAGAGGTTCCACAGCCCTTCGGCCTTCGCCTTCTTCCTGATGTCCTTCATTACCGGATGCTCGTCGTGGGAGTTCGCGCGCTCGGGCGCGAGCACTTCCTTCTCGGCCGGGTACACGTACTGGTCCATGAAGGCGCTGACGCGCTTGCGCAGATCTTCAGTCTTGGGGGTGAGCGAAAAATCCATCTCGTGCCTCGCGGGGTTGGGTGATTGTTCGAGCAAGACATAACCCAAGTGGCGCGGAATTTGAAGCGGACGGATAGGGGCGCGAAACCTCTGCGACCGGCCTTCGCCGCCGCCGGACGCGAGGGCCGCCGCGATGGCTTCGGGGTATCGCGACCCGCGCCCGATTTCGAGCCTTCCGGGAGGCAAATGTCCCCAAGATTAGGGCGTTTGTTGACGATCCCGCGATGGCTTCGATTAATTCGCCGCCCGCGCGCCGGATCCTTCTCCCTCGGCTCCCGCGCTTCTCAACTTTCGGCGGCGGCGTCGATGCGCGGCCGCGGCGGCGATGCTCGCCGGGCATTGAGCGATTATCGAGTGAGTGGAGTTCGAGACGGGCGCGCTCGAAGAGAGCGTCGAAGATGCGGGCGGTACGGGCGCCTGTGGCGCTTCTCGCCATCAACCGCAGGTTAGCACAACGCCGCGAAAAGTGTAACCCCCGCTGGAAATTTACTGTCCGCGCGCCGCACCAGATCATTAATGACACGATCGCATACGCCTTTGGCCTGCGGGCCGCGATAGGATTGGGGCGCCGCAAAACCCAGAGCTATCAACGACCAGGCAGGGAGATTGGATGCAACTCAAACGAGCGACGCCACGTCTTCTGGCCCTTGCGATATCGTGCATCATTCTGGGGCCGAGCTTTGCCCGCGCTCAGGGTCCTTTGCCGCCGATGATGCTGAACGGCAGGACTTCCGTCGGCGGCTCCCTGGGCGGCCGGACTTCCGCCGCCACCGGCGCGATGCGGCCAGTTCCACTTCAGCGCCACAATCCGCCTTGCTCGACGATCGCGGCGCTACCGGAATGGCTGCCGTCCATCTGTGCGGATTGGTGGGATGCGTGGAAACGGCACAACGTGGGCGTTACGGCGGACGCGACCAGGCGGTCCCAAGCGTGCACATGGGAGATGGCGGGGTGCGCGGACTTTTATCCCGAGTGGACCAAACGAGAACTTCCAGACACGCCTGACAACGAATGCCACGGCGTGGTCTGTTCCAGACTTTCTCCGCCCAACCGCAATCGCGCAGCTCTTCCCGTACAGCACGAGGGCCACATCCCGTAGCGCACCCTGTTGGCGTCAACCCCAGCAAGGGATACACGTCCGGACTCTCCGTCAGCGAATCATTTCATCGGCCCGAACCCTGCCCGACTGCGGCCCCGGCGCCATCGCCTGTGCGCTCCGACGATCGATTGCCCGTCTCGAGAGACCCGCCGCCCACGCTCTCGGGATTCTACGCAACGGATTGCGTAGAATGACACATCCGAGCCTGCATGGTAGGCTCGGGCTCGAGAGGCGCGAGCATGGAAGTGTTCCCCGGCATTTCGATGGATCCGAAGATCCGGTTCGGAAAGCCCTGCATCGCGGGAACCCGCATCGATGTTGCGGCGGTTCTCGGAGGGCTTGCCTCGGGAGATTCGATCGAGGCCCTGATGTCCGAGCATCAGCTGACTCGCGAGCAAATTTCCGCGGCTCTCCGTTACGCGGCGCACGTGGCCGCGCACCTGCCTCCTGCCGTCAGCAGCTCGGATGAAAATCCTTCTCGATGAGAACTTTCCGCTCGCATTGGTTCAAAAGCTGCGAGAGCAGGGGCGGGAAGTTGAGCATATAATCCTGCTGGGTCTGCGAGGTGCGGCTGACGCGGACATCATCGCGCGGCTCAATTCCGACCAGTGTCTCTTCCTCACACACGATCACGAATTCCTTGACCTTCCGCTCGCACGCTCCGCGATCATAATTTCTCGAGTGACTCAGAGCCTTCCCTTAACCCTCCGGCTCCAGGCGTGGAGCGAGGCGATCGGTGAGTACTTCTCACGCGATTGGAGCGAAAAGCTCTTTGAGGTCTTCGACGACGGAAAATTGCATCCGTTTCGGGATACTCCTTCCCATAGCTGAGCGCCGCTCGCTGGTTGCTCTGCTTGTCCAGGAGGAGGGGATCGCAGAGGTGAGGCCTCGCGCGCACGCACGCCACCCGCAACGAATCCGGGATTCTACGCAAAGGATTGCGTAGATTGACACTCGAAGTTCCTGCGCCGAGCCGGTTAACTCCGGCACGCCCGGTCGGCTAAGCTCAATGCGGGGACGCGGCTATGAAGATCGTATCGTTTGGCGACGTGCACATGGCGACTCGCAATCTCGAGCGGATGGGCGCCGTGATGCGCGATTGCGACCTCGTGATTGTGTCGGGCGACCTGACCAACTTCGGCGGGCGCGACGACGCCCGCAAGGTTATCGATGACGTCCGGCGCGCGTGCCCCAACGTGCTCGCACTGTCGGGAAATCTCGACCAGCGCGAAGTGATCCCGTTCCTGGAAGAAGAGGGAATCTCGCTGCACGGGCGCGGGGTGGTGAAAGACGGGGTGGGTATCTTCGGATGCGGCGGCTCCAATATCACGCCCTTCCACACCCCGACCGAGCTTACCGAGGATGAAATCTATGCGGCGCTGCGCGCGGGCTACGAGCAGGTGCGCGAGGTGCGGCCGCTCCTGATGATCTGTCATACGCCGCCGTTTAAGACCAAGTGCGACCGGATCGTGTCGGGCGCGCCGGTCGGCTCGACCGCGGCGCGGCGTTTTATCGAGGAAGTGAGCCCCGAGGTCTGTATCTCCGGCCATATCCATGAATCCGCCGCCGCCGACGCGATCGGTCCGACGCGGATTTTCAATGCCGGCCCGTTCAAGGGCGGCGGCTATATTGTGGTGCAATCCAAGGGCGGCGCGCTCGACGCGAGCCTGGAGTTTCTTTGACGTGCCGCCGCTTTCGCGCGCGGGACAATCGCTCGGCGTGTACGCAGGCAAGATTCGCAACGGATGGCCGCTGGTGCTGCGCAACTCGCTGCGATTGCTGGTGCGGTTTGCGCCGCGCCCGGCGCGCAGGGAATAAGCGGGGCGCTCGGCGCAGTCTCCGCGGTTGCGGGAGCCTCCCCGGCCGTCATTTCGAGCATTTCGAGCGCCGCCCGCTGTGGGCAGCCCCGTCCGTCATTTCGAGCATTTCGAGCGGAGCCCGCTACGGGCAGCCCCATCCGTCATTTCGAGCGGAGCCCCCGTCCGTCATTTCGAGCGAAGCCCGCTGCGGCGGGCGGAGTCGAGAAATCCCGGATCCGGGATCCCTCGGCTCCGGCAGCCTCCGCTCGGGATGACGGATCACGGGATAACGGGATAACGGATAACGGGATCACGGGATCACGGGATAACGGGATGACGGACAACGGGATGACGGGTAAGATGCGCGCGGCGCGGGCGGCGCGCGTGGCGCGCGGCGATGGCGAGCACGAAGACCCGCCGCCAGTCGGAATAGAGCGCGTGGATCGGGAAGCCGGATCAAGACAGAATGGACGCAATGATGACGGCGAAAGGAGCTTTCAGAGCAGATGAGTGATGAGCCCAGAGTCCGAATGAAATTCGACCATGTTTCGGTCGCGGTGAAATCGATCGATCGGGCAGTGGAATTTTTTCAGCGCTATTTTCCGGCCCAGGTGCGCAACCCGCGCAGCCGCGACGACCAGGTCAGCGGCTCGTTCGACTGGCAGGACCTGTGGCTGGGCGGCTTTGCGATCGAGTTTATCGAGGACCTGCCCGGCAAGCCCAGCTTCGTGACCAAGTTCATCGAGAAGCACGGCGAGGGCCTGCACCATCTTTCGATCGAGGTCGATAACCTGGCCCCGGTCGTGGAGCATCTGCGCCGCGGCGGGATGCGGGTGGTGGACGAGCAGAAGTTCGAGGGCGGCTCGGCGACCGCGTTTATCTCGCCGCGCTCGGCGTTTGGCGCGCTGGTGCAGTTCTGGCAGGTGGCGGACTTCGACGCCCATCACAAGCAGAAGCCCGCGCCCGACGGGCTGGCGCATTTCGATCACGTATCGCTGGCGGTGCGCGAGATTCCGCAGGCGCTGGATTTCTTTTCGCGCTACTTTGCGCCGATCGGCACGGTCCGGCAGGCGCATCGGTCGCACTCGCAGGGCAACTTCCTGATCGGCGACGTTGAGATCGCGGGCTTCAAGCTCGAGTTCATCCAGAGCCCGCCCGCGCCGGTCGAGAACGACTTCGTCGCGCGCTTTATCGGCAAGTACGGCGAGGGGATGCATCACATCTCGATCGACCTGAAGGAATTCGACGTCACCCTGGAGCGGCTCAAGAAGGGCGGAGTGCGGGTGGTGGACGAGCGGACCAACGGGCGCGGCGAACGGCAGTTCTTCATCTCGCCGCGCGACGCCTTCGGGGTGCTGATCCAGGTCTGGGACGGAATCCAGGCGGCGTAGCGGGCGCAGGCGTCCGCGCCACGCAGATAGAGAGCGCCGCGGACGATGATATTCAGTCACGTCCACTCATCGCCTCAGCCCCCGTTGCCGTCATCCTGAGCCGCAGGCGAAGGATCTCGCCCGGCGCGTTGCGCGCCGGACGGAAAAGCCGCGTTTGGAGCAAGCAACCGATGCTTAAGGTCGTATTCTTTGACGCCGCTGGAACCTTGTTCGACGCGCGCGAACCGGTCGGCCATACCTATGCGCGCCTGGCGCGCCGCCATGGCGTGGACGCCAGCGACGAGGCTGTCTCCGCCGGGTTCCATCGCGCATTCTCCCATAGCGGAGGGCTCGCCTTCGGCCCCGGCCATCCGCCGGGCGAACTGCGCGCGATGGAGCGGCGATGGTGGCGGGCGTTGGTCGAGCGCAGCTTCGAGGGCTTGGGCCGGTTCGACGACTTTGAGGCGTATTTCACCGAGCTATTCGCGTACTTCGCCGATCCCGCCCATTGGGAGGTAATGCCTGAAGCACATGCGGCGCTCGGTCGTCTAATTAAGCGTGGGCTCAGGCCAGGAGTGATCTCGAACTTCGATTATCGCCTGTATCGGATTTTGGACGGGCTCGGACTGCGCAAGTATTTCCAGACCGTTACGATTTCCTCGGAGGCCGGCTATGCCAAGCCGCGCCGCGAGATTTTCGAGCTGGCGCTTTCGCTTAATCGGGTTGGCGCCGCCGAGGCGATGCATGTCGGCGACTCGCCGCACATGGACTTCGCGGCGGCGGCGCAGGCGGGTCTGGCAGCGGTGCTTTTGGATGCCGGGATGGGGCCGCGGACGGAGCTTTGCGCGGGCGGCGCGCGTATCGGGACGCTTGCCAGTCTCGATGAGGTTACGCAAAGATTGGATTTCGCTTGACGGTATTGGCGGGTTTGTCCTTATCTAGGGCAACCGTTTTCCCGGAACTTGGACGTGGGGTCATAACGATGAATTCAGTCTCGCTAATCAGGCGCGCGGCGATCGCGGCGACCTGTGCATTCGCGGCGCTTGCTTTGACTATCGGGGCAGCCCGCGCCCAATCGCTTGGCGAAATCAACAGTCAGCTCTCCCAGATTGAGGGCCAGTTGCCCGCCGCGCGCAACAACACTGGTCAGGCCGGCAGCGTAATCAGCCAACTGGACCGGCTCGAAGCGCAGTTCGCGAAAGTTGCGGGCAGCCCGAAGGTAAACAAGGGCGAGCTGGCGCCGACCTACGATCGGCTCGATTCGGCGCTGGGCGGGATGTACACGACCTGGAAGCAGAAAAAGGACGATTGCATCAATACGATCGACAATGGCGGGCAGTGCGATTACACCGAGCCCGAAAAGCTCTCATTGCAGGCGTTGTATCCGCTCTCCTGGCTGCGCTTCACCGGCGCGACCACGGTATATGCCGGCGACAGCGCCAGGGCCAAGAAGCTGCTCAATGGGGCGGTTGACGGCTTCACCGAGAGCACCCTGGTGATCGTCGATCCCAATCTGATTAGAGAAAACCTGCTCGGACGCGCCTACTGCGAGCGCGAACTGGGAAAATACAATAAGCCCGATTACGACCGGGCGATCGCCGACTTCAAGCAGATCCTGCAGGCCGGCAGCCAGACGCCGCAGTACAAGGCCGCCAACCAGGGTATGGCGAGCACTTGCCTTGCGATGGGGAACACGAAGTGCGCCGAGAAGTACTCCGGCAATATCGGAACCGGCGGCGGGCAGCTTATGTTCCAGTTGCAGACCATGTTCGAGGCCGAACATGCAACCACCAATAGCGCCGAGCGGGCGAAGCGGCATGAGCAAATCGTCGCTAAGCTGAAGGAGCAGGAAGGCAGCAAGCAGAACTGGGCGATCGCGGTGGCGGCCGCCAGCAAGTACTCGCAAGACCCGATTAAGGAGTTCGGCAGCTCCAACGATCCATTCGAGAAATGGCTGCTCGCCAATATCCTGCTGGGTCACAAAGATAACAACGGCGCCGCCAAGTATTACGTCGAAGCCGCGCGCGGCAGCTCCAAGTACGCGCAGGGCTATCGCTACGCCGCCGACATTTATTACAACGAGAAGCGCTTCGACCTCGTCCAGCAGCTCGCCAACAGCCTCGCCCACGGCGGCGGGGCCGACGCGGAGTACTTCACCTTCATGTCCTACCGGCTCCCGCGCATGCAGTGGGAGAGCAGCGGCATGAAGAACGCCGCGCTGGAAGACCAGTGGGTGAAGGCGGCCGAGAGTTACCTGCAGAAATTCCCCCGCGGCGGCCATGCCGACGAATGCCGCTTCCGCCTGGGCGAGCGCCTGCAGCGCCAGAAGCAGTACATGGAAGCTGCGAAGATGTACGACCAGGTGACCGGCAGCAACGAGTACAGCTTCACCGCCAAGTACAACGCCGCGACCTGCAATTACCTGGCGCTGGCCGCCGTTGAAAACGCCAAGGGCAAGACCGCCCCCGCTGTCAGCGCCGCCGATCTGAAGAAGGCCGCGGTGCAGGACCTGATGGACACGATCAAGATGGCGCCCGCGGCCGAGCACACCGCCGGCTCCGCAGCGCAGCGAAAGTTCATCCACGATACCAGGGGCCGCGCGATCTACATGCTCGCGGGGATTCTCGAGCAGGATAAGAAGGCCGATCCCAAGCAGATTTCGAGCCTGCTGGCCGGCTACGAAGCGCAGTACCCAGGCATGAAGGATCGCTTCCGCGATATCGAGGAATGGCGCATCACCGCCGAGGACGATCTGGGCAACTACGACCAGGTTACCAGCGACGTCCAGGGCATCGTCGAGCGCAACAAGGGCAGCCTCGAGCACACCGACTTCATCAAGGAGCTCGGGCTGGACTTCTGGCAGCGCGCGCAGGAACTCAAGGCCAAGGGCGATAACAAGGGCTACCTGGCAAACGCCAGGCTTGCGCAGATTGCCTATGACTTTTTCGAGGACCTGGTGAAGGCGGGCAAGATTCCGGCCAAGAACCTGACCGGTACGCTCTCGATCCTGGGCAAGACCTATATCGCGCAGAACAATATCCCCAAGGCGCAGGAGATCTTCAGCCAGGTGGTCAAGGCCGATCCCGGCTCGCCCGACGCGAATGCCGGACTGGCGCGAATCGCACAAGCCAAGGGCGATTTCAAAGGCGCAGTCAACCTGTGGACCAACGTGGAGACCACCGCGGCGGAGTCCGACCCGCTGTGGTACGAGTCCAAGTACCAGGTCGCCGTCATTTACCTGAAGCAGGGCAATGTCCAGGGCGCGTGCCTGAAACTCGCGCAGACCCGCGCGGAGCACCCCAGCCTCGGGGATCCCGCGATGCTGGCGCAGTGGAACGCGCTGCAGCGCAAGAACTGCCTGAAACAGAAGTAGGCGCGATGCTGACGCGGATTCATCACGTCGGCGTCGTGGTGCCGGACCTGGAGCAGGGGATGCGCTTTTGGCGCGACACGCTGGGGCTGCGTTTCACCAAGAGCGCCATTATCGAGGAGCAGGGCGTGCGCGCCGCGCTGCTCAAGATCGGCGACAGCGAGATCGAGCTGCTCGAGCCGACCAATCCCGACGGCGGCGTGGGCAAGTTCCTGGCGCGGCGCGGCGGCGGATTGCATCACGTATGCTTCCAGACCGACGACGTCGCCCGCGAGCTGGAAGCCGCGCGCGCCAAGGGAATCGCGCTAATCGATCAGCGTCCGCGCCAGGGACTGGCCGGGATGATCTGCTTTCTTCATCCCAAGGCGACCCGCGGCGTGCTGGTCGAATACGCGCAGCCGCCCGCGGAGCAGGAATAGGAGCGCGCACGCCGATGCCGATCTACGAGTTCCGATGCGAGGATTGCGCCACCTCATTCGAGACCCTGGTGCGCGCGGGGCATCGCGGCGACGCGCGATGCCCGCGATGCAACGGCGCGCGCCTGGTGCGCGAGATGTCCGTGTTCGCCGCGCGCGGCGGTATCGGTGACAGCACCCGCGCCGCGGCGGACGCGATCGCATCCAATGGCGGCGGCGGCGCGGGCCGGATGGGCGGCGGTGGATGCTGCGGCGGCGGCTGCGGATGCCATTGATGCCGATGCGCGAGTAGCGCCGCGCGCTCCGCTCGTCTCACTGCCTGCTATAAACCGAACGCTCGCGGGGCCGGCTTCCGCCGCGCTCAGAATTTGCCGTGGCGCCCCACCCCGGAGGCAAACCGCGCCGCGCCGTCGCGCGTCTCGCCCGACTGGACCGTCGCGATTCCGTGCCGATACTCGTTGCGCAGCGCGTCGCCCAGCGGCATCGTCCATGCCTCGTAAGCCGACATCCGATCCGATCGCATGCATCGCTGCGGAAACGCCGCAATCTGAAGGGCCAGCTCACGCGCGGCCGCAAGCGCGCCGCCCCGATCCACCATCCGATTGACCAGCCCCATCGCGACCGCCTCGTCACCCGACACGCCGCGCCCGGTCAGAATCATGTCCATCGCGCGGCTCATCCCGATCAGGCGGGGCAGCCGGATGGTGCCGCCGTCGACTAGCGGCACGCCGAAGCGGCGGCAATAGACGCCGAAGACCGCGTCGCGCGCCGCAACCCGCAGGTCGCACCACAGCGCAAGCTCCAGCCCTCCCGCGACGGCGTAGCCCTCGACCGCGGCGATGACCGGCTTCGTCAGCAGCATCCGGGTGCATCCGAGCGGACCGTCGCCATCCTCCGTGACGCGATTGCCGCGCGCGGTGGCGACCGCCTTGAGATCGGCGCCCGCGCAGAAAAATCCGTCCGCGCCGGTCAGAATCGCGACCTTTGCGGACTCGTCGCCGTCGAAGCGGCGGAAGGCGGCGGCGAGCGCCTGCGCGGTCGGCTGATCGACGGCGTTGCGGGCGGCGGGGCGATTGATCGTGACGATCGCGGTCGTGCCGGCGGATTCATAAGTTACCGGGTCCATCGTTGGATGCCTCCTGCGCTGGCGGCGCTTTGCGAGATGCAGGTTCGATCGGCGCGAGCGATCTTGCAAGTGCGACTGTGGGCGGACCGCCGGTACGCTTTGCAAGAGGGCGGGCGTTGAGTCCCGTCGCCGCGCAGATGGGGGCCAGTCGCCATTCAGGCGCCGGTGGGAAAGCGGACGTGTACGACTCCCGAGGCGAATGAGCGAGTCACCTGAAAACCGCTGTGGTCGAACACTTCGAGCATCTGCAGGTTGTCGCCCATCACGTCGGCCTCGAACTGTTCGATCCCAAGCTCGCGCGCGATAAGCGCGAGATGGCGCAGGAGCACGGTTGCGATACCGTGGCCGTGGAATTCGTCGAGTACGGCGAAGGCGACTTCGGCGCGCCGCGGTTCGGCCACGCGGATGAAGCGGCCCACCCCGATGAAGCGCTCGCCGTCGCCGCTGCCCAGCGTCGCGACCAGGCCTACATGGTCGCGAAAATCGACATCGCACAGGCGCACCAGTTCTTCGGTGCTGAGGTCCCGGCGCATCCCCATGAACCGATGGCGCACCGAGTCGGGGCTGAGCGCGTGGAAGTGCGCGAGCAGGCGGGCGCGGTCGTCGGGGCGAATCGCGCGAATCAGGATTGGCTCGCCGTCGCGCAGCGATTCCATCACGCGATAAGTGTGCGGGGCGGCCGGGTTCGCCGCGCCCGCGGGGGCGGCAGGAGCTTTGGGATCGTCGCTGCTCATGGCGATCGCTAGGGGACCACGAAGCGGCGTCAGGAATTTGACGGGTCGTGAAACAGGTGCGCGGCCGCCTCTAGCACCATCGTAACAGTCTGGCGCGAAGGTATCGCGGTATCCAGAGCGATGCGGTTTTGCTCGGGGACCTCGGTCAGCGGGAGGAATTCGGTCTTTTGCTTGCGATAGATTTCCACGGTCGCGTCGGAAACCTCGCCGCGGACCTGCTCGCGCGCCTTGAGGCGGCGCTCGATTTCGGCCTCGTCCGCGCGGCACTCCACGAACAGCGCGGGAACGCTGCGGCGCGCGGCGGCTTGCAGAGCGGCGGTGCGCCATGACGGCTCGCGGAAAGTCGCGTCCAGAATTATCCCGCGGCCGGCTCCGAGCGCGTCCTCGGCCAGGGCTATCATCGCGTCGCGCGTGCGCACGCTGAACTCGGGGGAATAGATGCCTTCGTTGTAGGCGGTGGGCACGTGATCGTCGGGCGCGATGCCCGCAAGGCGCTTGCGCACCAGGTCGGAGTTGAGCACCGCGAATCCGGTCCGCAGCCCAAGCGCCCGCGCCATCACGGATTTTCCGGCGCCCGAGCCGCCGCATACGACCAGCATCGCGGGCCGTCCCGCGCGCGCATAGCGCGCGGCGAGCTCAAAGGCCGCGCGCGCGGCGTTGCGCGAGCGCTCGGCGCCGGCGGGGTCGATCCCGGGCGCGACGCTTTTCAGGCTCGCGACCTTGGCGCGAATCGCCGCGCGATGGCATTTGTAGAAATTCACGAACTGCGCGAGCTCCTCGTCGCGCGCCTCACATCCGCAGGCCGTCACCAGCTCGTCGGACAACTCCGGAGCGCCGAGCCGGTCCAGGTCCATCGCCAGGAACGCAATCTCAGAGGCGGCGTCGCCGTAGCGCAGCCGCTCGCTGAACTCGACGCAATCGATGATCGAGATGCGGTCGTCCTCGACCGCGACGTGCTCGCAGCGCAGGTCGCCATGGCCCTCGACGACGCGCCCTGCGCGCGCGCGCTGGTTCATCCGCTCCCAGTTGGCGCGCAGGAATTGGCGCAAGTAGGTCTCGATTGCGGCGTAGTCGGCGCGGGCGCCGACAGGTTCGGCAAAGGGGTCCACCTCGGCGAGATTTTCCAGCGTCGCGCGCCACACTGCCGCCGCCGAGCCGTAGCGCCACGCGCGATCGCGCGGGCATCGGCGATGGAACGCGGCGATACAGGCGGCGATGCGCGCGATCAGTTTTGCGTCGGCGCGCCCGGCGGCAACCATCCGATCGAGCATGCACTCGTCGGCGATCCGCCGCATCCTGACCGCGTATTCGACCACGCCGTGTGGGGCGCCGGTGTCGCTGGAGCCGAGCCGCAGGCCGGCGGGTTCGCTGATGATCGGCACGACGCCCCGGTAAACGTCGGGCGCGAGCACGGAGTTAAGCCGCACTTCCTCGCGGCAGAAGAATTGGCGCCGCTCCAGGCTTAAAGCGTCAAGGAACGGATAGCGGACCGGCTTCTTGACCTTGTAAACCTCGCTGCCGGCGAGAAATACCCACGAGATGTGCGTCTGGCGGAACTCGACGCGCGCGGGCGGTTGCGGATAAAACTCCGGGCGCATCATGGCCGCCACCAGCGCGGGCATCGCGCGCCGGTCCGCGGCGGGGCCCTGTGCGGCGCCGGATGCTGTCACCAATCCGCTCCCCGGCGGTTACTCTTCCGCCGTAAGCGCGCTCAGCACGTCGGTGGTCGTCACCAGGCCCACCAGCACGTCGCCCTCGATCACCGGCAGCGCGCCGATCTTGCGCTCGCGCATCAGGCGCGCCGCCTCGCGCACCGAGGTCTCGGGGGTCACGGTGATGAGCGCCTCGCTCATCGCCTTGTCCGCCTCGGTGTGTTCGAGGTAGCCGACGTGCATGCGGATGTCGCGGTCGGTGACGATGCCGACCGGCTTGCCGTCCTGGACGACCGGGACCGCGCGGAAGCCGCCCTCGGTCATCTTGTCGTGAATCATGGAGAGCTTGTCCTTGGGCGCGGCGATGACCGGATTACGCGTCATCCAGGCCGCGACCTTGTCGCGCTCCGCGGAGTTCTGGCGCACCGTCAGCACGGGGCATTTGGCCTCGCGCAGGACCAGTTCCGCCACGCTGCCGAGCACGAAGCGCGAAAATCCGCGCCGTCCGTGCGTCGCCATCACGATCAGGTCCGCGCCGATTTTGTGCTCCGCCTTGATAATCGAGCCGGCTGGCTCGCCGAGATGGGTCATCAACTCGTATTTGACGCCGCTCAGGCGTTTGCGGGCGACTTCCTTGAGTTTGTCGCGGGCGGTGTCCTCCTGGCCCTTGTAAAGGTCGACGTACACCGGCATCCCGGTCGGCGGGATCACCATTGGGACCACGTGAAAGACATAGACCGTGCCGTCGTGTTGGCGCGCGAACTGTCCAGCCGTCTCCAGCGCTCCCATCGAGCTTTCGTCGAAGTCGATAGGGCAGAGAATTCGTTTATATGGAAATGGCATCGCCTTGATTCCTCCGTATTGAGATCTCGCGCGTCACGCAGGGATAAGCGATTGCCGTGCCATGGCGCGGGCTGCGAGCGTTGGGGGGGTCGATGCGCGAATCGTCACGTCCGCGGCGCGAAATCCCGCTGCCGCAGGGTCCGGGCTCCGGGATTACCCCGAAGCAGTCCTTATTGTGTATCCAAATGCACCATTAGCGGAACCCCGCCTGATGCTATCGGGTTATCCGCGCCGCCGTCCGCGCCGAGGCGAGGAAAAAAGCGCCCGCCGCTTCGAGCCTGGCGCCTCCGGCGCCCGGCGCGCATGTGGCAAGCAGTTTGCTCCCCTATATCTCCGCGCAACGGAGGAATCAGCCATGCAAATCCTAAACCTCATGACCGCCGAGCCGGTCACAATCGGATCGCATGACACGCTGGCGCAGGCCAAGGCAATCATGGACGAGGGGCACTTTCGCCGGCTCCCGGTGGTCGACGAGGGTCAGCTCATCGGCATCATCACCGAGCGCGACATCCGCGAGCACACCGGCTATTTCGAATCGACTCGGGTGACGGCGGCGATGCGCACGGCGCTGATCTCGCTGGGACCACGCGCCACGGTGGAGGATGCGGCGCGGATGATGCTGCGGCACAAAATCGGAGGAATCCCCATCGTCGAGGACGCCAAGCTGGTCGGAATCGTGACTACCAGCGATCTGCTCAAGGCGTTCCTCAACGTGGTCGAGGCCTCCAAACAGGTCTTGAGCAAATAATCGGCGGCTCGCCTGAGGCCCGCCGAGGCCTAAGCGGAGACACATCGTGCGAATCGAACATCTGATGAAACTCGCCGTGCATACGGTCAAGCCGCAAGACACCGTGGCTCACGCCCGCGCCATCCTGGAGGAGCATCGGATCAATCAGCTTCCCGTGGTCGTGAACCGCAAGCTGGTCGGGATCGTCACCGACCGCGATCTGCGAGACGCGCCCGCCGCAGTGGAAGTCGCGGCCCAATCCGTGGGCGCAGCGCGCAACGCGCCCGCGCCGCCGGCTCCCGAGCAGATCTCGGTCGAAGCCGTGATGACGACCAACGTGCTGACGCTCGCGCCGGCCGACAGCGTGGCGGAAGCGGCGCGGCTGATGCGGCGGGAGCGGATCGGTGCGGTGCCGATAGTCGATCGCGGCGCGCTGGTGGGGATCATCGCGCGCAGCGACATCCTGGATGCATTTGTTGCGCTCTCCGAAGAGCGCGGAAAGGAGCAGGGCTCGCGATGAAACAGCAGGCACCTCGCGCCGGAAAGGGTCTCATCCGCAGCCTTAATCGGCGCGGCACCAAGACACAGAAGAGTCCGACGGTCGCGCGCAAGCCGCGCGTCTATCGCGATCCGTCAATCTGCGACGCATGCGGTGCGGTCTTCACCGCGCGGACCTGGCGGCAGGCGCGCCGCTTGCCGCGCGAAACGCTGGCGCGCGCCGCCTACGTCAAATGTCCCGCCTGCGAGCAGACGGCAAACCTCGAGTACTTCGGCCGCGTGCTGATCAAGGGGCCCTTCGCGGCGAAGAACCTGGACGCAATTCGCGCCCGGATAGCCAACGTGGAGCGCCGCGCGCGCTTCACGCAGCCCGAGCGCCGGGCGATCTCCCAGGATTGGGACGGCGCCACGCTCGAGCTTCTGACCACCTCGCAGAAGCTGGCCCATCGCGTGGCCCGCGAGCTGGAAAAGGCCTTCGGCGGCAGCGCGAAATACACCTGGTCGGACGACGACGGCTCGCTCCTGACCACCTGGACGCGCTGAGCGCCCTCGCGCGCCCCGACGCCGCGAGACGCTGCCGGCGCGGCTGGTCTGACGCTCCAGCGGCTGCGTAGGATGGTACCGATGCAATCGACGCTCGAGGCGGCGCGCGCCATCCCCGCCGCGCGCGGCGCGGGTCTGAGCGGCGCCGAGGCGGCGCGTCGGCTCGCGCAATTCGGCCCCAATCTGCCGGTACGCGCGGACCCGATGGCGGCGGTGCGCGAAGTGGTGGGCATTGTTGCCGACCCGATGGCGCTGATGCTCGCGGCGGGTGCGGCGGTCTATTTTGCGCTAGGCGACCGCACCGACGCGATCGTGCTGCTGGCCGCGATCGTCCCGGTCCTTGCGGTCGACGTCATTCTGGGCGCGCGCTCGCGCGCGGCGCTGCGCAGCCTGGCCGGCACCTTTGCGCCTACCGCGCGCGTCCTGCGCGACGGGCGCGAGGCCGACATTCCCACCCGCGACCTGGTGCCGGGCGACGCGCTGCTCTTGCGCGAGGGCGACGTGGTGCATGCCGACGCGGCGGTTATCAGCACGCAGAATCTCGCGGTGGACGAATCGCAGCTCACCGGAGAGGCCGAGCCGGTGGTCAAGCATGAGCTCGCCGCGGGCGCCGATCCCACCGCGCCGACGGCGGCCGCCAGCGTTGTCAGTGCGGGCTCGCGCGTGATCGAGGGGCAGGCGGTGACCGAGGTTTTCGCGACCGGCGCGGCCACGCGCTACGGGAAGATCGCGCAGCTAGTTGCGGAAGTCGGCGGACGGCCGACCCCGCTTGAGCGGCGCACCGGGCGAATCGTGCGATGGATGGTTGCGGCGGCGCTGGGACTGGCTGCGGCGCTGTTCACGCTGCGCTACCTCGAAGGCGCGGGCGCCGGGCCGGCGTTCCTGTCCGCGGTCAGCCTCGCGATGTCAGCGGTTGGCGAGGAGTTCCTGCTCGTTCTGACCATGTTCCTCAGCATCGGAGCGTGGCGGCTCGCGCGCCGCGGGGTGCTGGTCAAGAAGCTCGCCAGCGTCGAGACGCTCGGCTCGACCACCGTGATCTGTCTGGACAAGACCGGGACCCTGACCCGCGGCGAATTCGCGCTCGAGGAGCATGCGTCGCTGCGCGCCGCGGTGGGCGACGAGGCGCTGCTCGAGGCCGCGGCGCTGGCCTGCGAGCCCAACGCGACCGACATGATGGAGCGCAAGATCCTGGCGCATTGCGTCGAGCACGGCATCGACGTGGACGCGATGCACGCGCGGTGGAACCTCGAATACGACTACCAGTTCGATCGGGTCGGCAAGCACATGTCGCACGTGTGGCGCGAGCGCGGCGCGGCCAGTGCGCGCGAGCGAATCGTGGCCAAGGGCGCGCTCGAAGGGATCCTCGAGCACTGCGCGCTCGCCCCCGGCGAGCGCGAACGCGCCGAAGCCGCGCACGCGAATCTCGCCGGACGCGGGATGCGGGTGCTGGCGGTCGCCGCGCGGACCGAGCGGGCGGGTGCGTTCCGCGGCACCCGCGAATCCGACGAGCGCGGCCTGCGCCTGCTCGGCCTTTTGGGCTTCCGCGATCCGTTGCGGCCGGAAGTGCCGGCGGCGGTGGCCGAATGCCAGCGCGCGGGAATCCGGCTCAAGCTCGTGACCGGCGACCACGCGATGACCGCGCACGCGATCGCCGACGCATGCGGTCTGGCGCACGACAACGACGCGATCATCACCGGCTCCGAGCTCGACGCGCTTTCGGGCGCCGCGCTGGATGCGGCGGTCAGCCGCTACGCGATCTTCGCGCGGGTCCGCCCCGAGCAGAAGTATGCGATCGTCGAGGCGCTCAAACGCGCGGGCGAGGTGGTGGCGATGACGGGCGACGGAATCAATGACGCGCCCGCGCTGCGCCGCGCCGATATCGGCGTCGCGATGGGACGGCGGGGCACCGAAGTTGCCCGCGCGGCGGCCGACCTGGTGCTGCTCGATGACAATTTTTCCGCGATGGTTGACACGATTCGCGAGGGCCGCCGCCTGTTCGTCAATATCCGCCGCGCCTTTCGCTACCTGGTCGGGTTCAAGGTGATGCTGGTGACGCTGGCGCTGGCGCCGCCGGTGCTCGGGATGCCGCTTTTGCTGCTGCCGATCGACCTGGTCTGGCTCGAACTGATCGTGCATCCGGTCTCCGCGCTCGCTTTCGAAGGCGAGGAGCCGGTCGAAGACGTGATGCGTGAGAAGCCGCGGCCGCCGCAGGCGCCAATCGTGGAGCGTGCGAGCGCGATCCGCTCGGTGCTGTCCGGACTCCTGCTCACCGCGGGCGCGGTAACGCTCTACGCCGCGCGGCTCGGGCAGGGCGAGGCATACGCGCGGGGGGCCGCGATGGCGGTCGCAATCCTGGGCAGCCTGCTGATGGTGTGGGCCGAGTTCGCGGGGACGCAGCGATGGTGGCGGGTGACGGCGATGCCGTCGCGGCGGTTCTGGATCGTGTGCGCCGCGGTCGCTGCCAGTCTTGCGATCTTCATGGCGGTCGCGCCGCTGGCGCGGTTGGTGATGGTCAGCGAGATAGCGCCGGGTGACTGGATGGCGGCCGGAGCGCTTGCGTGCGCCGCCGTGGGATGGCGCTGCGTGGGCGCGCGCGCCGTCGCCTGAGCGCGCGCGGGCGCGCAGGCGCTAATCGAGCTGGTACTTGGCGATCTTTGCGTAGAGCTTCTTGCGCGAGATCTTCAGCAGCTTGGCTGCCTGCGCCTTGTTGCCCTGCGTGCTTTCCAGCGCGCGCTGGATCAGATCGCGCTCGGCGTCGGCAAAGGTGCCGACCGGTCCGGCGGGGACCGGCGCAGCGACGGGCGCGGCGGAGCGTTCCCGGTTAATCTGCTGCGGAAGATCCTCGAGTCGAATCACGCTGGCGCGTCCGAAGGTGAACGCGCTCTCAATAGCGTTGGCCAGCTCGCGCACGTTGCCCGGCCACGGGTACTGCTTCATCGCCGCGATCGCGTCGTCCGCGATTCCCGCCACCGGCACCGCGCGCATCAGCTTTTGATTGAACAGCGAGATGAAGTGCTCGGCCAGCAGCGCAACGTCTTCGAGTCGATCGCGCAGCGGAGGAATTTCCAGCACGCTGGCCTGCAGCCGGTAGTACAAATCCTGGCGGAGCTGTCCGCAGGCCACCGCCTGCTGCGGGTCGCGATTGGTCGACGCGATCAGGCGCACATCGACCGGCACCTCGCGGGTGGCGCCGACCGGGCGGACGAAGCGCTCCTGGATCGCGCGCAAGAGCTTGGACTGCGTCTCCGGGCTCATCTCGGTTACTTCGTCCAGGAACAGGCTGCCGCCGTCGGCGGCGCGGAACAGGCCCAGGTACTCGTTGGTCGCGCCGCTGAAGGCGCCGCGCTTGTAGCCGAACAGTTCGCTCTCGATCAGATCGCGCGGAATCGCCGCGCAGTTGAGCGCCACGAACGGCGCCTGCGGCGACGGCCCGCATTCATGAATCGCGCGCGCGACCAGCTCCTTGCCGGTGCCGCTGTCGCCCACCACCAGGATGGTTCCGCGGGTGGCGCCGGCCGCCTCGATACGCTCGTACAGCCGGCGCATCGCAGCGCTCTGCCCGACCAGCCCGTGAAAGTGGGTGCGCTCGTCGGCGGGCAGATTTTTGCCCTCGCGCTCGAGCGCCTGGATTCGTGCACCGGCGGTCGCCGCCTGCGAGCGGAAGTAGGCATCGACCAGCAGAATGATTCGGATGTGGCTCAGCTTGTCGAAGGTGGTGTACAGAGAAAGGTCTGACTGCGGGGGGAAGACTGACTGCGCAGCCTCCTCGAACAGGTGCAGCGAGGCGATTATTTCCTGCATCGGGACGTGGCGTTCGGCCAATTGCTCGCCCAGCTTGATCACGTCGCGCGCGTAGGCGTCCATGTTCTTGCTCAGCAGATGTGACTTATTGATGGCCAGCGCGGGCTCGAAGATACGCACGAATTCAGTTTCCGACAGGGTCCGGCTGTCTCCAAAATGCAGCACGTAGAGCTGGTACCAGTGGGCTACGACTTCGTCGCGGCGATCGTGAAGGGCCTGCAGGACGGGACGCAGCGCCTCCAGGTCGTCGTCCCACAGGAGGTGGAAATAGCGCGGAGGCCCCGATGATTTTCTCGGTCCGGCCGCTGCGGTGGATCCAGGTTCAGTCATGCGGGGCTACTTACTGGTGCAAAGGGAAGCAACGCCGCCAGTGGCCTGCTCCCGCAGGAAACATCAAGCCTTTAGCACAGAAAAATTGATCAGCAAAATCCTAACCCACCGCTAAGATGCTTCACCCTTACCGGTGTCGCGAGGCCATTGGCACGCTTCACGCATTACCGCTCTGCGTGGAACCGAACTTGGCCGGCGCGGCAGCGGGCTGACCACGTGCTGATTTTACCTCATCTGGGAAGGGCTGCCATGGAGGAGTTTTGATTTGGGAGCGGGGCCCCGAGAGCCCGAGTGCTTTCTGGCTCCACTGAGCGATCTGATGGACGACGAGCAGCCAATCAAAGAGCCTCAGGCTATCGCGGCTCGAAGCGGAGGCGGGCGGCGTGGTCCGCGCACCCGCAAGACCTCGGCGGCGGATGCGAACCTCGCCAACGGTAAGCAGGCCGCGTCCTCCGGATCCTTGAATCCCGCAATCGTCATCTTCACTTCCGACCACGAGTTGGTTGCGATGGCGGCGGAGGCTGCCGGTAAGGATTGGATCGTCCGGCACAGCACCGACGCCGCCCAGGCGCGCGAAGTCATGTCCCGGCTCAAAGTGCGGCTGGTTGTGATGGACGACGAAAAGATCGATCCGGCGGTTCGGGGATGGCTGCTCGAGCAGATCCGCAAGCATGCCGCCTCGGCGCTGGTAATTTATATCGCCGCGAAGCACGACCTCGAAGGCGAGCGCCGCGCTCGCGCGCATCCGGTGCAGTTCTATACCGCGCGTCCGCTGGACGGGGTGCGCTTGCAGCGGGTGCTCGAATCGTTCGTTCGTGCGGCCAGCTAGCAACCGCCGCCGCTCATCTTCACGCGCCATCTGGCCCGCGCACCCCCTTGTCGCGCCAACGTTCCCGCGGGCGGGCGCGGATGCAACATTGTTCGCGCCGCGCGCGTCGGGCGCACGGCGGCGCGAGGGAGGGTTGCGCGTTATAGATAACAAAATGATATGATTTGACGTCAGAATTGACGGATCGCCGGTCCGGCCCGCCGTGGGCATCGCCTTTGCTTCAGTTTCGCAAGGGTGCGGGGGGGACTGGCGTAAAGTGCGAATTAATCAGGGTCGGACCGCGAACGCGTCTGTTGCGGCTCCACTTCCGTTGCTTCCGTTCGGGCGCATCGCGCGGTTCGAGACCGGCGCCTCGCATGCCTTTATCCGTGAGCGATGGGTAGCGTTCGCGGTCCGCGCGGGCGCGCTGCTGGTGGCGCTTGCGTCGATCTTTTTTCTCGCCGGCGCGCGCAGTATCGGCCAGCCCAATGATCTGGCGGCAACCGCGTGCCTGGCCTTCAACCTGGTGCTTGCCGCGGCGGCATTCGCGCTGAGCTTCACGCGGCGTTTCAATTCGCTGTGGCAGCCCGCCACCTTCTGCATGGCGGTTGCGTTTGTGCTCAATGCCACGATGCTGGGAATCGCCGCCGACGAGGGTCCGATGCTGTTCGCGACACTCTTGCTCGCGATGGCTTACTCGGGCGCGCTGCTGCCGTGGCCTTCGATGTGGCAGGCCGGCTTCAACCTGATCGCGCTGGGATCGTGGAGCGCGGTTGTGCTGACCGGCGCGATCGCGGAGGCGAGTTCACCCTACCGATGGATTGGACTGGTGATCGCGGCGGCGCTGGGCGAGGTCACCAACCTGATCCGCACGCGCGAAGCCGGCGAGCAGGAGTATGCGCGGCGGCTGATCGCGAACAGCGAGGCCAAGCTGCGCAAAGTGTTCGAAGCCAGCCCCGACGCGATCGCCGTCATCCGCATCTCCGACGGCGTGCTGCTCGACGTGAACCCGCAGTTCGAGGCCGCGTCCTCTCCGCGCCAGGAATTGATCGGACGCATCAACACCGATCGCGAGCTGTGGGTCGATCCCGAGCAGCGCGCCGAGCTCTTCCGGATGGTCGCCGCGCGCGGCCGGGTCCACAACCTGGAGGTCAACTTCCGCACCCGCGACGGACGTATCCTGCCGAGCCTGGTCTCGGCGGTCACCGTGGAGCTCGACGGCGAGCCGTGCGTGGTGTGCGTCGTGCGCAGCATCACGCGGCTCAAGCGCACCGAGCAGGAGCTGGTGCGCGCACGGGAGCAGGCGATGGCGGCCTCGCGCGCGAAGTCCGATTTTCTAAGCAGCATGTCGCACGAGATCCGCACCCCGCTCCACGCGATCATCGGGATGACCGATCTGCTGCTCGAGACCCGGCTCAGCGGCGATCATCGCCACTATCTGGCGAGAATCGCGGACAACGGCAATGCGCTGGTCCGGATCATCGACGACATCCTCGATCTCGCCCGGATCGAGAGCGGGCGGATGGCGCTGGAGGAGGCGCCGCTCGATCTCGCCGAGGTGATCGACGCCGTGGTCGGCACGCTGGGCGTGCGCGCGCATGAAAAGGGACTCGACCTGTTGGCCACGATTGCACCCGAGGTTCCGACCGCGCTGCTCGGCGACCCGCTGCGCCTGCGCCAGATCCTGGTAAACCTGATTGGCAACGCAACCAAGTTCACCGAGCGCGGCCGGGTGGCGCTTGGAGTCGAGCGCGAGGGCGGCGGTGACGAGGCGGGCGCGGTGGCGCTTCACTTCTCGGTCGCCGACACCGGAATCGGTATCGCACCCGACCAGGTCGAGCAGATCTTTGGCGCGTTCTCGCAGGCCGATTCCTCGACCACGCGCAAGTACGGCGGCACCGGCCTGGGTCTCGCGATCGTGAAGCGGTTGGTCGATCTGAAGCAGGGGCGGGTGTGGGTTGAGAGCGAGGTGGGGCGGGGAAGCACGTTTCACTTCGTGGCGCGGTTCAAAATCGATCCGGCCGCCGACCGCGCCACGGTTGTGCCGGCCTGCCTGCGCGCCGAGGGGGCCGGCATCCGCTCCGAATCCATCCGTCCGCTCTCGATCCTGCTGGCTGACGATTCCGCCGACAATCGTTCCCTGATTGTCGCCTATCTGAAGGACACGCCGCATCTGATCGACGAGGTCGAGGGCGGCACCGAGGCGCTGGCGCGTTTTACCGGCGCGAGCTACGACCTGGTGCTGCTGGATATCCAGATGCCGGTGATCGATGGGCATCAGGCGGCCGCCGCGATCCGCGCCTGCGAGCGCCGGCAGCGCCGCCCGCGCACGCCGATAATAGCGCTCACGGCCGCGGTCCATCCGGAATCGATCGCGCGCAGCTTCGGGGCCGGATGCGACGAGTACGTAAGCAAACCGGTCCGCAAGGCCACCCTGCTCGACGCGATCCGGCGCGTCACCAGCGCCCCCGCGCAGTCGCACCTGCACCCCTGAGCGCTCCGGCCCCTTCGCGCGCGCCGTTTGCCGCGCTTGGCAGGGGCGCATCCGGTGCGCTATGGCGAAGGGACGATCGGCAATGAGCGACTACACAATCAAGGACAAGGCCGCGATCGTAGGGCTGGGCGAAACCGGTTATTACAAGCGCGGGGCGGCGCCGGTGAGCGAGTTCCGGCTAGCGCTGGAAGCCGTGGTGCGCGCGTGCGAGGACGCGGGAATCTCCCCGCATCAGATCGACGGCTTCGCCTCCTACAGCAACGATCGCAACGATTCGGTGCGGATGGCGACCGCGCTCGGGCTGCCCGAGCTGCGCTTCTCCAACATGTTCTGGGGCGGCGGCGGCGGCGGCGGCTCGGGCGCGGTTGGCAACGCCGCGGCGGCGATCGCCGCGGGCTACGCCAATTACGTCGTGGTTTACCGCGCGCTGGCGCAGGGACAATTCGGCCGTTTCGGTCAGACACCGGCCCTTAAGACGATCTCGGGACCGATCGCGTACACCTGGCCGTACGGGATGTCCACGCCCGCGCAATGGATCGCGCTGCGCACGCGCCGCTTCATGCACGAACACGCCGTCACGGAGGACGTGCTCGCGGCGATCGCGATGGCGTGTTACCACCACGCGCAGTCAAATCCGCGCGCGATCATGTACGGGCGTCCGCTGACCCGCAAGATGTACGACGAGTCGCGATGGATCGTCGAGCCGTTTCATCTCTACGACTGCTGCATGGAAAACGACGGCGCCGCCGCGGTGATCCTGACCAGCCCCGAGCGCGCGCGCGATCTCCGCCAGCGTCCCGCGTGGATCATGGCCGCCGCGCAGGGCTCGGATTTCCGCCAGGGCGCCGGCGCCGAGAACAATCCCGACTACGCGACCTCTAACTTCAAGACGCTCGCGCCGCGGCTGTACCAGATGGCGGGAATCAAGCCGGCGGACGTCGACGTGGTGCAGGCGTACGAGAATTTCACCGGCGCGGTCATGACCAGCCTGGTCGAGCACGGCTTCTGCGCGCCCGACGAGGTCCAGGAGTTCTGCACCTTCGAGAATCTGATCGCGCCCTCGGGCAAGCTGCCGCTCAACACCAGCGGCGGGAATCTGGCCGAATGCTACATGCACGGACTAGAGCTGATAATCGAGGCGGCGCGCCAGGTGCGGGGAACCTCGACCGCGCAAGTCAAGGACGCGGAAGTCTCGATGGTCGTGTCGGGACCGATGGTCGCGCCGGTCAGCGACCTGATCCTGCATCGGTAGGAGCAAACTGATGAGCGAGCAGCGCGGTGAAACCTATCTTCCGGCCGGGATGCCGGCGCCGGCGGCGGCGGGTGACGGCGTAGATCGCGAGTTCTATGAGGCCGCGCGCCGCCATGAACTGGTCGTCCAGCGCTGCGCCAAATGCGGGACCTTTCAGTTTCCCGCAGAATGGATCTGTCATCACTGCCACGCGTTCGATCCCGCGTGGACGCGACTGTCCGGCCGCGGCCGAATCTACAGCTGGGAGCGCGTCTGGCACGCGGCGCATCCCGCGCTCAAGGACGCCTGCCCTTACCTGGTCGTGGTGGTGGAACTGGAGGACGCCGGCGGCGTGCGGATGGTCGGCAACCTGCTCGGCGACGAGATGCAGGAAGTCAATATCGATGCTCCGGTCGAGGCCGTCTTTGAGGACCATCCGGCCGGCCACACGCTCATCCAGTGGCGCGCGCTGGACCGATGACGGTGCCCAGTAGAGACTCCTGGATTTTCCAAGAAGCTAGATGCAAGTTTCCACCCGGTCGCGCCGTTGTTCTCCGTCGTCGCGGAGTCAGCGCGCGGGTTTGATAGACGGTACCCCGCCTGAAGTTCCGGGCCGAGCGCGATGAAGGCCGCGTCACCGTGGTCGCGAGGAGGCCCGCTGATTCGGAAAGCTCGAGCGCGCCGATCGACCGTAAGATATGCGAGCTTGACGAGCTGTTGCCATCGGCGCTACGCGAAAATCTGCCACTTAGAAACGACGTAGTCTCATCGCTGCGGGGGGACCAATGAAGTTCAAATGGATGCTCCCGGCCGTGATTTGCCCGTTCGCGCTCGCCTTGGTGGTCGGTTGGGCCGCCGCGCAATCGCCCGCCTCGGGCGCATCTCTCGAGGCTGCGGCCGCATCCCAAATTCCGCTTAAGGCGCCGCAGTCCTGGCTAGGTACGGGATCGCAGGCCGAGTGGGCGGCATACCGCCGGCATTGCATCAACCTCTTCGCGGAGGCCTATCGGCGTTCGCTGACGAGCCCCTCCCAGTTGAAGGGTCCGCCGTCGTTTTCTGCCGACGAGGTGGAGCAGTGCATGATGCTGGTGAGTTCTTTCAATTTAGGAGGCAGGACAGGCCCGCCCGGTTCGGCGCCCAGTTCCGCCCTAACGCCTACGCCGATGCCGACGCCACCCCCCCTCCAGCTTCGACGCCTACGCCGTCGTCCGCAGCGCCATCGTCTGATCCGGCCGACCCGGCAACCGGTCCGCCGACGACCGGCAGCTCATTTTCGGGCGGCAGCGCGTCGGCTTGCCCAGGGCCCAGTCCCGCCCCGAATATCGCGCCCTTCACACAGCCGCTCGACGTTGCCGCCGACGTCTCCTCCTCGCAGAACGTCGATTTGCTCAACGACGGCCTATCGGTTTACAGCAAGACCGGAGGCTTGCTGCAGCCGCACGAGTCGCTTTATCAGTTCTGGTGCGGGCAGCCGGGAGCGAGCGGCCACACACTGCCGGCGTGCTCGGCAGGCAGCTCGACGAATCAGGTTTCACTGGCCGATACCCAGATCGCATTCGATCCCTTCAAGTCGAGGTGGGTCGCCAGCACGATGGTCGCAACGATTGACCCGCTGGCGATGGTGCAGGTGCACGACCTACTATTTGCGATTTCGACGAGCAGCAGCGCGCTGGACGGCACCGGGGCGTGGGAACGCTACGACATCCCAGTGTGCACGGGGCAGAATCAAAAATTTTCCGATCAGCCGATCCTCGGCTACAGCTCCGATTGGGTCGCGGTCGATACGATCTGCTTAAATTCTTCGCTGGCGAACGGCCCCGACGCGCTGATGCTCGTTCCGCAATCCGAAATCGCCAGCCCTCCGCAGACGCTCAACCCGACGATCATCGAACCGCCGCTGTTCGCGTCGCGCCCCGCCCGCGATTTCTCCGGTGCCGCCAACCCCTATTCGCAGCTCGTGCTCGCATCGTCTCAGTTCGATCCGACCGGACGCGCCGCAGCTAGGCTGCACCGTCAAATCGTCGAACTGCATGATCAACGCGACCGATCAAAGCCGGATTGAGCAGGCGACCGTTCAATACAATCCCTCGACCGGAAAACATTACCTGCTAACTTCGTTCACCGTCGGCTATCAGTCTGGCGCGGAGGTCCTTTACTATATCGACGAACTTGAATCCGGGCACTGGGTCGGCGAGTTCACCGGTACCGGAAACACCGACTGGCTGCCAACCTACACGACGATTACCTCGGACCGGGATTTCGACATCAACGCCACCGAGACCAGCTTCACTTCAACCGGCTATCCTTATGTCCTGTGGTTCAAATGGTACGGCTTTGACGGCACCGGGCAGCCGGTGGGGCTGCCGGAGATAGTTGTTGCGAACAGCTCCGCAGCGTACACGGGGCAGAGCACGTGTCCCACACTCACTCCAACGGGCAGTGTCACGCCTACGCCGAAGCCGACAGCGACTCCCACTCCCCAGCCGGTCTTGCGGCGATGGGGCGATTACAATTCCTGATGCTGACCGCGGAGACCCCGCTGAACTCCGGACGCGGATCTCCTGCGGCGGACGTGGGCACGCCGGACGGCGGAATGTTCGGCCAGTACAAGAGCGGATTTACGTGCTTTGGCAGCGGCGGACTGAACTACGGGTACTCGCTCTTCATCCCCGAGCAATGACCGCTGCTGCGCGGGGAGCCACGCGTAAGGCCGCACGCGAGAACGCGCTCTTCGCGCGTGGCGCAGCTGCCATCTGGAGCACGGGGCGATACGGCCGCGTGCTCCCCGTCTCAGACCCGCTAGTGTCTGTGTTTTCGATCTGCGGTCCGGGCGGCTTCCGGCCTTGGTGGGGTTGATTCAGGCCTTCTCACCGTCGGGGCGCACGAACTGCAGCGCGGCGGAATTCAGGCAATAGCGCAGTCCCGTCGGCGCGGGACCGTCCTCAAAGACGTGGCCCAGATGCGCGTCGCATCGCGCGCACAGCACCTCGGTTCGCTTCATGAAAAACGAGCGATCGGTTTTGGTCGCGACGTTTTCTGCCGCGATCGGCTGATAGAAGCTCGGCCATCCGGTGCCCGACTCGAACTTGGTGTCGGAGGAGAACAGCGCCGTGCCGCAGCAAATGCATCGGTAGATTCCCTGGTCGTGCGACTCGGCGTACTTGCCGGTGAAGGCGCGCTCGGTGCCCTTGCGCCGGGTGACGCGGTATTGCTCGGGGGTCAGTTGTTCGCGCCACTGTTCGTCGGTTTTGACGATCTTTTCCTCTGCCACGATTCCCTTCCTTTCGCCCGCGTTGGTGAACTCGACGATCGAAACCGTCGCCGGCGCTCCCGCGCCGGACGATTTCCGCGGAGCGTCGCCGGCGCGGCCGGCGCCGGCGGCTAATTCGAATCCCAGAATCGCGAGCGCGGGCGTTGCGACCGCGGCGGCCACGAACGCTCGCCGTCCGATCTTCGCGCCATCGCGGACCGCCGCCGGTTTCGAGGTCATCTCTTCCAGTTTCATACCTGCGCGGCTCCTGATGGAAGAACCGCGCGGGCCGAAATTTGGTTCCGCGCAGCCCGCCGTCCGGCAAGCGCAGGGCCGGAGCGCGCGGGGCGCTCCGGCCCTGCATTAATTCGTCGCGATCGGCGGGAGTGCGGACGTCCGCCTATTTCATTTTCGCCGCGAGCGCCGCATACCGATCCATCAGCGGCAGCACCGTGTCGCGCGGGGCGGCGGGCAGCGGGAAGATCAGGCGGCCGAAGCCGAGATCGGTCAGCCGCTTGATGGTTTCTTCCTTGCCTGGTGCGCCGAACAGCGAGAGCGAGAGATTGTTGCGGCCCGCGCGCTTGCCGGCCTCGCGCAGCTTCTGGATTCCGCCCTCGAAGTCGGCGCGCGGCATGCTGATCGGCAGCCATCCGTCGCAGTACTCCGCCACTCGCTCGAAGGTCTTGGGCGACTGCGAGCCGAGCAGCACCGGCGGCCCGCCCGGCTGGACCGGCTTGGGATAGGACCAGACGGGGTCGAAGTTGACGAACTCGCCGTGGAACTCGGCGGCCTCCTTGGTCCATATCTCGCGCATCGCGAGCACCTTTTCGCGCACGATTTTCCAGCGGCGCTTGAACTGCGCGCCGTGATTCTCCATCTCCTCGACATTCCATCCCGCGCCGATTCCGAACACCACGCGGCCGCCGGAGATCATGTCGAGCGACGCGACTTCCTTGGCCAGCGTGATCGGATCGCGCTCGATGACGAGGCATACGCCGGTCCCCAGGCGCAGCTTCTTTGTCACCGCGGCGGCGGCGCCGAGCGCGACGAACGGATCGTGCGTGTGCCAGTACTCCTTGGGCAATTCGGTGCCGCCGGGAAACGGCGTCTTGCGCGAGGCCGGGATATGGGTGTGCTCGGGGAACCATAGCGATTCGAAGTTGCGCTTTTCGGCTTCGAGCGCCAGCTCAATCGGTTGGATCGCATAGTCGGTCGGGAACATCGAAATTCCGAACTGGGTCATCGGGTCGTCTCCTGGTTAGGTCCGTTGTCATTGCCGGCAGGTCCGCGCGAACGCCGCGGCCAGACCGTGCGACTAGTTCACACGCGAGCGGAGCACGCGGCCCGGCAGTGCTCCCGACGGCTTGCCGCGATCGTAGAGCACCTCGCCGTTTACGACCGTGTACTCGATTCCCTCCGCCGGCATCACGAGCCGCCGTCCGCCGCCGGGCAGATCGTCCTGCATGCGGGCGCGCTTGGCCGAGCCGACCGTGGCGGAATCGAAGATCGCGACGTCGGCGTGCAGACCCTCGGCGAGCCGCCCGCGATCGCGCAGGCCGAAGAAGTCGGCGGGCTCCGACGTGATTCGCTTGACCGCCTGCTCGAGCGTCATCGCCTGCCGCTCGCGCACCCAGGTGCCGAGCAGGTAGGTGCAGTAGCCGGCGTCGCACAGCATGTTGACGTGCGCGCCGCCGTCGCTCAGCCCGATCATGGTGCGCGAGTCGGTAATCAGTTGGCGAATCCCTTCCTCATGATACTGCTGCATCGTGTACTGGATATTCAGATCGTCCTCGAGCGCGAGATCGAAGAAGGTGTCGAGCGGATCGGCGCCGCGCTGTTCGGCGACTTCGGCGATAGTCTTGCGCTCGAGCGGCTTGAGCGCGGGGTTCGCAACCTCGAGCACCTCGACGCGGTTCCATCGTCCCTGGAACAGATGCGGCCGCTTGAGCTCCTCGCGAAACGCCGAGCGGAAGGACGGATCGCGGTAAATCGCCATCTGCTGGTCGGGCGGCTGGTTGAAGACCGGCCCCCACATCTTCATGTCCGCGAACGAGAAAGGATTGCGCAGATCCATCTGCACCACGAACGGCTTGCACAGCACCTGCGGAATTCCGCCGCGCGCGATGAGCGGCGCGAGGCGGCTCAGAGTCTCCTCGGTCTTCTCCGGGCGATCCGGCCGCGCCGCCATCGCGAGCCACGTGACCGGGCGGCGGCTCTCGTCGAGCAGGAACTTTAGCAGCTCGAATTCCTCTTCCGAGACCACGCCGCCGCGCCGTGTGAGCGCGACTTCGATCGATCCCTTGCCGAGATCGCGCAGCGCATTCGCGTAGGCCTTGAGCTCGTCGCGCGAGGCGAGCCGGCAGGCGAGCGGGCGGCCCTGGTAGCCGATATGCTGCGGGAGCGTGGTGGTGGAAAAGCCGACTGCGCCGGCGCCGACCGCCTCTCGCAGGAGCGCGGCGATCTTTGCGGTTTCGTCAGCGGTTGCCTCGCGCTCCATCGACTCCTCGCCCATCACGAAGTGCCGGAACGGAGTCAACGGCGCAAGGAACGCGAGGTTGATCGCGCTATGGCGCCGCTCGGCGGCGTCCAGGTATTCGGGGAAGCTCTCCCATTCCCAGGTGATTCCGCGGGTGAGCGCGTCGAACGGAATCGCCTCCACGTTGACGAGGTCCCATGCGGCGATCTCGCGCACCTTGGGGCGGCACGGCGCGATTCCGACGCCGCAGTTGCCCATCACTACGCTGGTCACGCCATGCCACGAGGTGCACGATACCATTGGGTCCCAGCAAATTTGCGCGTCGTAATGGGTATGCGGATCGACAAAGCCGGGGGTGACGGTGAGGTCGGAGGCGTCGATAGTGCGGCGCGCGCCGTCGCTGATTTTGCCGATTTTGGCGACCCTGCCGCCCGCGATCGCAACGTCGGCACGGCGGCCGGGAGCGCCGGTGCCGTCGATTACCATCCCGTTCTTGATTATCAGGTCGAGCGCCATAGGGGCCTCCATCGCGCGCGCGGGCGCAAGCGGGCCGCCGCCGGATCGGACGAGTCACGCGGCGGGCGGCTGATTCGACAGCTATGATCCCGTATCGCAGGAAACCGGAGCGACGCGCAAGCGCCGCCCGCGGGGCGCCCGTGCGGGCGGCGCCGGATGCGCGCTCGCGGGTGTTGCGCTGGTTGGTCACGCACGCTCACGTGCGATAGATTTTTTCCAGGCAATGGGCGCCGGATGCATCAGGCCCGTCCAAGTTACCGGAGAGAAGTCATGAAAGTAGTGGTCGATCTCAAGTTGTGCGAAGGAAATCAGCGATGCATGGAAGCGGCGCCGGAGGTTTTCCAGGTCGGCGAAGACGACCAGGCGCGGGTGCTCAACGTGAATCCTCCCGTGGTGTTGCACGAGAAAGTTAAACTGGCCGCGCGGATGTGTCCGCGCCAGGCCATCACGGTCGAGGAATGAATCAAGGTGGCCTGGATGCGTGCGGCGGCGGCCGGCAAGCGGCGCCCACGCGCAGGGAAATGAAAATATGAGCCAGCAGTTTTCGCTCTCGAACATCAACGTGGTCGGTCCCGATCACTACGCGAAGAACGGCTATCCGCACGCGGAATGGACCTGGTTGCGCAAGAACAAGCCGGTCGCGTGGATCGAGCATCCCAACACCGACCCGTTCTGGGCGATCACCAAACACGCCGATATCATCCAGATCGCCAAGCAGCCCCGGCTGTTCTCGATCGCGCAGCGGCTCCTGGTGTTCGTGCCCGACTCGCCGCAGGAGCCGGATCCGGTGCCGCCCTTTCGCCATCTGCTGAACATGGATCCGCCCGAGCATGGCGACTACCGCTCGATCGTGAGCCGCCGCTTCACGCCACGAGCGGTGCGCGACCTGGAGGCGGGGATCGAGCGGATCACGCGCGACGTGATGGACAGTGTGATGGATCGCAACGAATGCGACTTCGTGATCGACATCTCGTCCAAGATTCCGGTCGCGGTGATCGCGGAACTGCTCGGCGCGCCGCGCAAGGACTGGGACCAGCTCTTCCGCTGGACCAACGAGATAATCGGCGGCGGGGACCCGGAATTCCAGCAGGGCACCGGGCCGGATGCGACCTTCGATCGCGCGCGGATGGGCGTGTTCCAGTATTTCACCGACCTGATTGCCGAGCGCCAGAAGCATCCCACCGGCGACATCACCAGCATCGTCGCCAACTCGAGCGTCAACGGCACCCCGATGGCGCAGTTCGAGATGCTGTCGTACTTCCTGCTGCTGGTGGTGGCAGGCAACGAGACCACCCGCAACGCGACCACCGGCGGCCTGCAGGCCTTTATCGAGAATCCCGACCAGTGGCAGCGGCTCAGGAAGGATCCCGCGCTGCTTAAGCCGGCGATCGAGGAAATCGTGCGATGGGTGACGCCGGTCATCCAGTTCGCGCGCACCGCAACGGCGGACACCGAGATTCGCGGCCAGAAAATCAAGCAAGGCGAGTCGGTGTGCCTGTTCTATCCGTCGGCCAACCGCGATGAAGAGGTTTTTACCGACCCCTTCAAGTTCGACATCGGGCGCAACCCGAATCCGCACCTCGCCTTCGGCATCGGCGAGCACTTCTGCCTGGGCGCGAACCTGGCGCGGCTGGAGCTGGAGGTGATCTTCCGCGAGCTGGCCAAACGGCTGGAGCACGTCGAGCCGGCCGGTCCGATGGAGCGGCTGCGCTCGAGCTTCGTGGGCGGAATCAAGCACATGCCGATCAAGTACAAGATGAACCCGGCGCGCGCGTAACGGCGGCCGAAATTGAATCGATCGCACGAGAGGCGGCCGCGCGGCCGCCTCTTTTTTTCCTTCTAATCGACCGACGGAATCGGCGTGCCGCCCGCGGCACTGGACTGGTAGCACGCCTCCACCAGCGCCATCGTGTGAATCGCGTCCTCCACGCCTGAGACGAGCGCGGCGTCCTCTCCGGCGATGAATCGCTGCAGGTTGGACATCGGACCCTCGAACGCCTCCAGGAACCACGAGCCGCGCAGCGGCACCGCCGTCCATTGTGCGTCCACGGCGGCTACCTCCAGCGTGTCCGGCTCGCCGTGCGGATAGTTCAGGTTCACGCCCATCTTTGCGACCGCCGCCGCGCGCGTGCCCTCGACCTTGAGTTCGGAGACGGCGCGGCCTGCGCCAAAGGTATGCGTGTGATTCATCAGCAGGCTCGCGCGAAGCTCATCGCCGTAGTCCAGGATGATCGAGGTGCGCACGTCGGGGTAGTCGGGCAGGCCGGGATGACGCACGCCGCGGCAATAGACGCCGCGCGGCTCGCCCACCAGCGAGCGAACCAGGTCGAGGTAGTGAATCGAATGCATCAGGACTTCCAGGCGCGGGACCCCGCGCAGGAACTGCCAGTAACCCCACGGCGTGTGCAGCACGATCCTGACTTCGATATCGGTGATGCGCCCGAGCAGGTCGCGGCCGATCGCGTCCTTGAGCGCGAGCATGTTGGGCGCGAAGCGAAGCTGAAAATTTATCGCCGCGGCCAGCCGGCTTTGCCGGCAGATCGCAAGGATGGCGCGGGCCTGCTCAAGCTCGCGCCCCATCGGCTTCTGGATCAGCACGGCAGAGCCCGGGCGCATCGCGCCGAGCACGGCGGCGATCTGATCGGGCGGGATGGCGACGTCGAAGACCGCGCCCTCGACCGAAAATGCGTCGGCGAGCGAGTCAAACACGCGCGGGATTCCGAACTGGCGCGCCCGCTCGTCCGCGGCCGAATGATTGAGGTCGAAGATTCCCGCCACCGGAAAGCTCAGGCGCTGATAGACGGGCAGGTGCGCGTCTCGAACGATGCTGCCGGCGCCGATTACGACGATCGGCCGCGGCCGCGTGGGGCGCGGCCACGCCTGGGTGAGTCGCTCCAGCGGCGATTGCGCTGCGGTGCTCATCGGGACGATCCGGCGACCGATGCTATCACGATGGGAAGCGAACGGAACCGCGGCTTGGGCCGCGGACGGAGACCGGGTGCGGGATAGCGGGAGAATTACGCCGCGACGAATTTGTGCTCGATACCGAGGCGCTTGAGCAGTGCGGCGACCCGCTTGGGCTCCCCGATATCGGACCAATCGACGCCGAACACCGGGATGGTGACGAGGTCTTCGGGAAAACGGGCGAGCACTTCGTGTGAGAAATTAGCCGGCGCAATTCTCAGGTACAGCCGCTCGACGGCAGCGCGTTCGAACACGGTGTACATCGAGGGGCGGATCGCGTTCATCGAGGTGGCCAGCGCCCCGAGTGCGCGATCGGCCAGCGCCATCAGCCTGCGCGTCTGCGCGACCATCACGAAGCTGTTCCACAGTCCGCCGCGACCGATCATTTGATCGGCTTCCTGCGGGGCCGGCTTTTCGACGAATCGGCGCACGCTCATCAGATGGCCCAGCGCGGCGTCCAGCCGCACGCCCGGCTCGATCCATCCGTACGAGCATTCGGGTGAGTTGGGCGAGATGCCGAGCAGGACGACGAGGTCGGGCGCCTGCTCAACGGCCTCGAATGCCGCATCGACGTGCGCCATGAAGCGCTGGTCGCTGTCGATGAAATGATCGGAGGGGAAGACTGCAAGGGTGGAGTTGGGGCACGCCTCCGCCACGCGCATCATCGAGTAGAAGATCGCGGGTGCGGTGCCGCGATTGCTCGGCTGCACCACCATCCGCTCAACGGGAACGTCGTCGAGCAGCTCCTCGTAAAACAGCGACTGCTGGCGGGTAACCGCAAAAAACGTGCGCTCGGGACAGACGGAAAGCGCGACGCGGCGGCGGGTCTGCTCCAGCAGCGTGGAGTTTCCGATCACGCGGCAGAACTGTTTGGGGACCTCGGCTCCCGCAAGGCTGCGCGTGAAGGTTCGCAGCCGGGCACCATCGCCGCCGGCCAGGATTATCGCCGTTCGATGGTTTGCGCTTCGGGCTACCGTCGCTTCCATAACCCGTCCCTCTGCCTGTCTGGTAACTGAACCAGTCAGTGGTCAAGCAAGTCCGTTGCCATCGCGGCACCGGGGGCCCGGGGCCGCGAATCCGCTACACATTCGCGGGGAATTAACGCCTGATAGACTTATCGGCATCACACGCTCTCGCAGGACCGTGGAGCATTCCGCTCCATCCTTGTCTCGATTCGCCACACGGCTGGACGCGTTTGCGGCGCGGTGAAGGAAGGTGTCGGGCGGAAACAGGTGATTCAGGCATCAGATCGATCGCGGCGCAAACACAGGCCGGCCGACATCGTTCACGTTCCGCGCCTCGATGCCCATTGTCAAATCTCGCGCGGGCTTGACCTAAACGCGATCTTTCATTCGCAGCGCGTTCGTGACGACGATAAAGCACGGATGCTACCATCCAGCGTCGAGGAACACGTCATGCCACACAAAATCACGAGCCTTGTGGCCCGCGACATCCGGATGCCCACCTCCGAGAGCAAGGCGGGCTCCGACGCGATGCATACCGACCCGGATTACTCGGGCGCCTACGTGGTGCTCGCGACCGACGCGGGCGACGGTATCGAAGGACACGGCATGACGTTTACGATCGGGCGGGGCAACGAGGTCTGTGTCGCTGCGATCCGCGCGCTTGAGGCGTTCGTGCTCGGTCTCACGCTCGAGGAAATCACCGCGGACATGGGCGGGTTCTGGCGGCGGCTTGCGGGCGAGAGCCAGCTTCGATGGATCGGGCCGGAAAAGGGCGCGATCCATCTGGCCACCGCCGCGATCGTCAACGCGGTGTGGGACTTGTGGGCCAAGGTCGAGCGCAAGCCGGTATGGAAGCTGGTCTGCGATCTAACCCCCGAACAGTTCACCGCCTGCATCGACTTCCGCTATCTCTCTGACGCGCTCACGAGGGACGAGGCGATCGAGATCCTGCGCCGCAACGCACCCACGCGGGCGGCGCGCGAGGCGGAGATCGTCGCCTCGGGCTATCCCGCCTACATCACGTCGGCCGGATGGATGGGCTACCCCGATGAGCAGGTGCGGCGCCTGTGCCGCGAGTCGCTTGCGGCGGGATGGACGCGATTCAAGATGAAAGTCGGGCGCGACACGGAAGAGAACGTGCGCCGCGCCGCCCTGATGCGTGCGGAAATCGGCGACGATGCGGCGCTGATGATGGACGCGAACCAGGCCTGGGACGTCGGCGAGGCGATCGAGCATATGCGCGCGCTCGCGCGCTTCAATCCTTTGTGGATCGAAGAGCCGACCTTTCCCGACGACATCCTGGGGCACGCAGCGATTCGCCGCGCGATCGCGCCGATTGGAGTCGCCACTGGAGAGCATGCCGCCAACCGCGTGGTCTTCAAGCAACTGATGCAGGCCCGAGCGATCGACTTCTGCCAGTTCGACCCTTGCCGGCTCGGCGGGCTTTCGGAGGCGATGGCGGTGCTGCTGCTCGCGGCGAAGTTCGGAGTGCCCGTCTGTCCGCATGCCGGCGGGCTGGGCCTGTGCGAATACGGGCAGCACGTCTCGCTGATCGACTATATCTGCGTAAGCGCGAGCCTGGAGCGGCGGATGATCGAATTTGCCGATCATCTCCACGAGCATTTCTTAAGCCCGGTCGTGGTGCGCAACGGACGCTACTTCGCGCCGCAGGCGCCGGGCTTCAGCATCGAGATGCATCCGCGCTCGCTCGACGAGTATGAATTTCCGGGCGGCGCGCGATGGCGGCGCTGAGCGCGCTCAACTCAGCGAATAGACGAGCTTCATGTCGGCCCACCACTGGCCCGGCTGCGCGCCCGCGACCGGCTCCTGGAACGAGGCCATCAGGTCCTGCCACTCCTTGATGCGCGGGTGGCTCGCCTCGTAGCGCGCGAACTCGCGCTCGGAGTCAAAGCCGTCATCGGTCTCCATGAACATGAAGAGCTGCCGCCCCATCATCCAGATCATCATGCGGCGGATTCCAATCGACTTGAGCCCGCGCTCGACCTCGGGCCACGCCGCCCGGTGATACTCGACGTAGCGGCGGAGGACTTCGGGATCGTCCTTGAGATTGATGGTGCGGCCGTACTGTTTCATCGCTCGTTCCTCCGCGCGGGTCAGAACACAAGCACACCGCCGTCGATCGGATATGCCTGGCCGGTGATGAACGACGCCTCATCCGAGCACAGGTAGAGCACCAGCGCGGCGACCTCCTCGGGCGTGCCCATCCGGCCGATCGGCTGATACTCGGAGAGCTGCTGGAACATCTCGCGCTCGCGTCCCGGGTAATTCGCGCGCAGGTATCCGTCCACGAACGGGGTGTGCACGCGCGAGGGGCATACGCAGTTGCATCGGATGCGGTCCTTGATGAAATCGACCGCGATCGAGCGCGTCATCGTGAGCACCGCGCCTTTGGTCATCGAGTAGGCGAAGCGATCGACGATGCCGATCAGCGACGCGATCGAGGCGAGGTTCAGGATCACGCCGCCGCCCTGCGCGCGCATCCGGGGCACGGCCTGCTTCGAGCACAGGAAGATTCCCTTGACGTTGACGGCGTACAGGCGGTCGAGGTCGGCCTCGGAAGTCGTCTCGACCGTGCCGACGTGGCCGATGCCGGCGTTATTCACCAGGATGGCGAGCCGGGTGGCGTCGGCGGCGACGCGCGCGAAGGCGTCCGCCACCGATGCTTGCGCGGTCACGTCGCACTCCACGGCTGCGGCGGCGCCGCCCGCCGCTCCGATCGCGGCCGCGGTTTCCTTTGCGGCGGAGAGATCGAGGTCGAGCGCGAAAACCCGCGCGCCCTGCGCGGCGAAGGTGGTGGCGATTGCGCGCCCGATGCCGGAGCCGGCGCCGGTTACGATCGCGCTCTTTCCATCGAGTCGAAACATCGCGAGTTACCCCCGGCTCCGCCGCGCGCGATCAGGGTTTGGCGGCGGCGCGCAGCGCCGGCATCTCGTAATCGAGCAGCTTGCCGATATGCTTGATGGTGAGGTCGGGCTTGGCGTATTTCGCAATTTCTTTGGCGTCGGTCGCGTAATGCCCCTGGCGCGGGAAGACGGTGGTGACGCGGGCGCCCCACGCCTTCTTGACCGCGTCTAGGATGCGCACCTTGTCATCGACCAGTACGTAGTGCTCGGCGGGAAAGCGCGCCTCCACGTCGTCGAGCTCCTGTTCCTTGTGAATATAGATGAGCACGTTGCCGTCGACCGCCTCAAGCAGGCCCGAATGTTCGATCTTGTGCGGCTGAAATACCACGTCGCCGTCCGACAGGATTACCGGAAGCCCGAATCGCTTCACGTGCTCGACGACATCGAGCGAATTCGGGAACAGCCGGTTCGCGAACGCATAATTGAGCAGGAAGCGCGACACCGACAGGATTTGAAACTCGCGCGGGTAGTGCATCCGGTAGCGCTGCAGCGCGCCCAGGTAATCCGCGTAGCCGAGCTCCACGCGCAACTCCTCGAAAAACGTCCAGTAGCGCTGCTGGCGTTCGTGGCCGATATCGCGCTCCAGATGCTGCATCAGGTCCGCCACCACCCGATCGTTGTCGAGCAGCGTGTTGTCCACGTCAAGCAGAAACACGACTCTGTCCGATTCCACGATGACGATTCCTCCTTGCCGGCCGCCAGGTGATCTGATCGCGCGGCGATCGCATCGAGAATAGCAGCCTTGCGCGGCGCGGTGCAGGGTCGCGCCGCCGGCGAGATTTCCACCGCCGCGCGCCAGATACTTCACCGTCGCGCCGGCCTGGCCAGGGTTCGGTTCGAATGTCAGAGGCGCTCGAAAACAGGTCGCGAGGTCGGTGCGCGAATGAATCGATGACGTGGATTGCGAAGAAGACGACGCATACTTATTTCCCGCGCAGTGGCACCGACGCTCGGCAGCGCTGATTGCGCGTGAACATTCAGCGCCGGAATCATGACGCTCAGCAAGGCGACGCAGTTGCCGAGTACGAGTACCTTCCGGCGATCGAGTTTTTTTGGTGTCCCGGTCCTTCGGATCCACTTTTGGCGATTCCGGACCATACAAATCGGGGCAAATCGGCACAATTCGTAGAATTTCGCATCGGGGGTGCTGGCGCCGCTCTTGATGGTCGATTCGTTCGGGCTGCACCGGCTCGGTTCGCTGATGGGCGTGACGGGGATTTTCTTCACCGTCGGCGCCGCGATCGGCCCGATCATGACTGGCCATCTCTTCGATGCGAGCGGCAGCTACCGGCTTGCAATCTGGATTTTCATCGCGATGCTGGCCGCGTGCGCGGTGGCGATTTACGGGTGCCGCTCGCTGGAAGACGAGCAGGCTCGACTCGCGCCGCCGATCTCGCGCCCCGCCGCGTAAGCGGTGGATATTTCAATAGTCAATTGCCGACCGCGTATAGCGTCGCGTTGTTGATCGCATACGCGGTTCCATCCATCCCGATAACCGTCGGCGTGTATGCCTCGGCGACGCCCGTGTTGAGGTGCACCGACTCCTGCAGCAGGTTGGTGGACGGGAACCATCGGTACAGCGTTCCGTCCTCGCTGTTCACCAGGATTGAATCCGATGCGGGATCGATCGCGGCCGAGTTGATGCACCATTCCAGCACTCCCGGCCCGGACGGATTCGGCGTCGGGCCGAGGATGGTCCTGACCTCAGCCATCACGGTCGCTCCGGTCACCGGATCGGTTTCGGTCGCGTTGGGATCGAGCACTGCGATCTTGTTGAGTCCGTCGCCGCCGTAACTCGTATAGCGGTTGTACTTGGTCATGAGCAGGTAGCTCGAGGTTCCTCCGTACGAAGGAATCAGGGAGGACGGCACGACCGAAGCGGTGATGTCATATCCGAACGCGCCGGGAATTTTTTCGGTTTTCAGCGTGCTGTCGAAGTGCAGCAGCCATCCGCGATGACCGTTCTCCCGGCAGCACGGACCCTCGACCACGCCGTAATACACGTCGCCGTCGGGGCCGACCATCGGCGATGACGACACGTCGTTGGAGATGGTCGCGTCGCTGCCGGAGACGGGATCGGCCAGACGCACCTGCTGGCGCGGTTTCAGGGGCTTTAGCGTGCGGGCGTTGAGCGCGACCAGGTATCCGCCGAACCCATTGCTGACCGCGACGTAGACCCGCGTGCCGTCCGTACTCAGTGCCGGCGCGCAATTCTGCGGCACCTGGTTCATGGTCTTGTCGTTCGCCGCCTTTCGGGCGGAGATCCACCGTCCCTTGCCGGCCGGCGTGACCATCGCGATTCCGCTCGTTAGCTTGCGCCCATGCGAGTCGCGCGGAGCGCGCCGGCCCGCGGTGGCGACCACGGTAAATCCGAAATACACATCGCCGGCCGCGTCGGACGTCAGCGGCGTATCGATCATGACTGCGGCGTCGTAAGCCGCTGAATTCTTGAGATAGCGCCTGGTTCCGTAGAACGCGACCTGCCCGCCGCAACCCGCCGCACTGCCGCACACGGAATCCGGCGCGTCGCGGTAGTACACGGTTCCGCCCGCTCCGGGATAGTACAGGCGCGAAGCTGAGGTGAGGACGGGGCCGAATTCCGGCGTCCAGTTGTGAACCGGCAGTACGTAATCCGAAGCCGCGCTCCAGATCTGGCTGCCGTCTGAAGCGCGCAGCGCTTCCACGCTGAAGCCGCCGGTCGTCCCGGTCTTGACCGGGACGATCACGGTGTTCGCCGCGGTGATCATCGGGGAGCCATAGTGAATCAGCAGATAGGTCCGCGTGTATGACTCCGGCTGCAAGTCAACCGGCGTGGACCACAGCACCTGGTTGAGCGCCTGCATCGGCACCGGCGCGTGGGACACCGCGGAGTGCTGCGCATCGCCCGCAAAGCCGCTCCATTGCGCGCGTGCGGGGGATGAAATCGCGGCGCCGATCGCAAGCATCGCGGCGAACGCGGCGAAAACCTTCTCAATTCGGATTCGGCCGGATTTCACAACGCCCATAATCATATTTTCGCCGCGGCTGTCTCAAGCGTGTCGAGCGGGCGGCGCCGTCCGCGCCTCGACCTGATTTGCGCGCGCCGCGATCAATGTCGCGGCCACGAGGATTACCAGGACGCCGGCATTGAACGGCGCGCCCGGAACCGCGACCGGCATCGGGCGGTAAAGGTAGAGATTGATCACCCCGAGCATCGTCTCCGCCGTCTGCAGCACCAGCGCCAGCAGCACCAGCTCGCGGCGGCGGGCGAGCACGTAGAGCTCGAAGCCGCCGGCGACGAACTGATGAAATCCCATCACGGCGAACAGGCTCAGGATCGTTTGCCGCGCATGCGAGAGATCGAGCCCCGCGATCGAGTGCGCGCCGCCGTCGGGCGCGAACGCATGGATAGCGCCGCGCGCGAAATTCGTCAGCATCATCAGCGCCAGCACGACCAGCGGGAAGGCCCGCATCGCGGCCGAGCGAGCGCGCGTGCTCATCGCTGGGACACGCAGATCAGAAGCTGCCCCTCCAGGCCGGCTGCGCGATGCACCGCGATTTCGGCGACCTCGGGCGAGGTGGCGATTTTCGCGAACTCCGAAGGCGAGGGGTATTCGACCAGCGCCGCGATGTCCCACATCTTCTCGACCACGCCAATGGTCAGGTGCTTGACGGCGCCGAGGAAGACGAACTTGCCGCCCTCGCGCTCGACGACCTCGCGCATCGGCTCGCCGTAAAGCATGTAGGCCTGCATGCCGGACAGGTCGGTTTTGCGACCGTCGGGGTATTGGGCCTTGTCTCGGAACTTCAGCAGGTTGAGCATCACGATCGGCTCCGTCGAGGGATCCTTGCGCAGCGCGTCAATCTGCTCGGGGGTCGGGTAAACCGCGTTTTCGACTTTCATCTTCCTTGCTCCTCTCAGAGTGTTCCGCTGATCAGTTCGTCAATGACTCGCGCGACTTCGTCGGGCCGGTCCTCCTGCAGGAAGTGGCCGGCGCGCTCGATGGTGACGTGGTGGCGTCCTTTCGCGCCCGGCACCCGCTGCTGGAAATTCGTGAAGCCGCCTTTGGTGACCGGATCGGAATCCGAAAACGCGGTCAGGAACGGCTTTCGGAACTTCTCGAGCACCTCCCACGCCCGCTCGTTCTCCGCGACCGAGCCGTGCTGCGGCGTGATCGGCACCAGGGCTGGAAAGATTCGCGCGCCTTCCTTGTATGACTCGTCGGGGAAGGGTGCGTTGTAGGCGGCGACCTCGGCCGGCGAAAGCTCGCGCACGGTGCCCATGTTCACGATCTGTCCCACCGGCAGCTCCGGAACCGTCTGGCTGAAGTTGAGCCATTGTTCAAAGGCGGGAGAAACAGGGTTGCCGACCGGCAAGCCGGTGTTTGCCACCACCACGCCTGCGAACCGCTCCGGAAATGCGGCGACCAGGCGCAGTCCGATGAGCCCGCCCCAGTCCTGGCAGAAGAGCGTGATGTTCTTGAGGTCGAGCGCGACCAGCCAGTCGCTCATCCATCGCACGTGACGCTCGTAGGTGTAATCCGAGCGCGCGGCGGGCTTGTCGGAGCGTCCGAACCCGACCAGGTCGGGCGCGACCGCGCGATGCCCGCGGGCGGTGAGCGCCGGGATCACTTTGCGGTACAGGAAGCACCACGAGGGCTCGCCGTGCATCAGGAGCACCGGAGCGGCGGTGGCGGGGCCTTCGTCGAGGTAGTGGATCCTGAGTGCGGCGGCGTCGGGACCCTTGACCTCGCGGTAATGAGGCGCGAATCGGTAATCGGGCAGAGTGGAAAACCGATCGTCGGGAGTTCTGAGAATTTCCATGAACCGGGCTCCGTTTCGGGGTGGTGCGGTGAATCCGAGATATTGACACTATTGATGTCATTTTCGAGCGCCACCGTCAAGGCGCTCGCGGCTCCCGGCGGGCGGATTTTTCCCCCGGCTCGCAATTATGGCAACTATGGTGTCAATTGATTCCCCGGGGGTAATCGGCAAACCGCCCGGGCGCGACCGGACCCCGGCGGCGGCGTTTGACCCGCCGCGCGCCGGCCGATAGGAACACGCGAGCGACGGGAAGTACCTCATGCGATCCGAAGTCTCCACCCCAATCGAACTGGACGGCCGCCGCCAGCGCAGCGAAACGAGTCGGCGGCGAATCGTGCACGCGATGCTCGAGCTGATCGGCGCCGGCGATATCTCACCCAGCGCGGAAAGCGTGGCGGCGCGCGCCGGGCTTGGACTGCGCACCGTGTTTCGCCACTTCGAAAACATGGAGAGCCTCTACCAGGAGATCAACGCCGCGATGACCGAGGAGTTGCGGCCGGTGATGGACGCGCCCTTCAGGAGCGCGGACTGGCGCGGGCGGCTGGGCGAGATGGTGGAGCGCCGCGTGCGGATCTTCGAGCGGATCATGCCGTTCAAGATCGCCGCCGACGTGCATCGCCATCAGTCGCCTTTCCTCGCGCGCAAGGGCGAGGAAATGACGCGCGAGCAGCGCGCCGCGCTGGCAAAAATAATTTCGGACGAGCAGCGCTCCGACGATGTGAGGTTCGAGGCGCTCGATCTGCTGCTGAGCTTCGAAACCTGGCGGCGGCTGCGCAAGGAGCAGAAGCTCTCCATCGCGCGCGCGCGCCGAACGCTCGATATGCTGCTCGCCGCGCTGATCAAGGGCCGCTAACAGAGCTCTGGAATCGTTTCAGGCCGCGTGGGTACGCCGGTATGTCGCGAATATGGAAACTGATCGCGTTTTGCGCGGGCGCTGTCGCGCTGCTCGCGCTGGCCGCGTGGATCCTGATACGCACGCCGGCGGTTCAGGACGCGATCCTGCGCGACGCGATCGATCGCACGATGGCGGCGACGCGCAACGACCTGCTCGCTCCCGACGCGCTGCGCGTAGTGCTGTGTGGAACCGGTAATCCGCTGCCCGATCGCAACCGCGCCGATGCGTGCACGGCCATTTTTGCGGGCGGCAACTTTTATCTCGTGGATACCGGGCCGGGCGCGTGGAAGAACCTCGCGCGGTGGCATATCCCCGCCCCGCGCCTGGCGGCTGTGATGCTCACGCACTTCCACTCCGATCACATCGGCGATCTCGGCGAGGTCAATCTCCAGACCTGGGGGCAGGGCCGCGACCATCCGCTGCGCGTGTACGGACCGCCGGGAGTCGAGCAGGTGGTGGGCGGTTTCGCGCAGGCCTACGCGCTGGATGAGGGCTACCGCATCGCGCATCACGGCGCCGCGCTGATGCCGGCCGATAACTGGAAGATGGAACCGATCGCGGTGCGGATCGATACGCCGCCCGGCACCTCGCCATGCGCGGGCGGCTCCGCTCCGGTGCTGGAGGAAAACGGACTCAAGGTCACTGCGTTCACCGTCGATCACGCGCCGGTAGCGCCCGCCTATGGCTATCGGTTCGATTACAAGGGACGCTCGGTGGTGATCAGCGGCGACACGATCAAGTGCGCCAATCTCGTCAACGCGGCCAAAGGCGCCGACGTGCTGATCAATGAGGCGCAGTCGGCGCACATGGTGGAAATCATCCAGCAGGCCGCCGAGCACCGCGGCAACGCGCGAATCGCCAAGATCATGCACGATATCCGCCGCTACCATACGACTCCGGTCGAGGCCGCCGCCGAGGCGAACCAGGCCGGCGTGCAACTGCTGGTCCTGAGTCATATCGGTCCGCCGACGCCGAACGTCATTGCGCGATGGGCTTTCCTGCGCGGAGTCGCGGCGGTGCGGCCGAATGGCGTGGTGATGGGATACGACGGAATGCTCTTGACGATGCCGGCGGACTCGCGCTCCGTTGACGTTTCGTCGCTCCGCTAGTCAGCCTCGCCGCGCGCCTGTCCCCACGATCGCCGCCCGTCGAAATAGCCCTGTCTAAAGCGTCATAGTGATCGCGGTCCGGCGCGCGACGGCACGAGCGTCGCGCGGGAATGCCGCATCGCCAATCGGCGGCACAAGAGCGGAGGAAAAGCATGCGCAGATTGATCGTCTTCAATCAGATCACGCTCGACGGCTATTTCACCGGACCCAACGGCGATTTCAGTTGGGCCCACAGGAGCGATCCGCAGTGGAATGCGTTTGTCGAAGGCAACGCTTCGGGCGCAGGCGTGCTCGTGTTCGGCAGGATAACCTACGAGCTGATGGCGAGCTTCTGGCCGACACCGCTCGCGCTCCAGACCAATCCGGTCGTCGCCGAACGGATGAACAATCTGCCCAAGGTCGTGTTCTCCCGGACTCTGGGCAAGGCCGCGTGGAACAATACGAGGCTCGTCAAGGATGACCCGGCGGCGGCGATTCACGCGATGAAACAAGAAGACGGACCGGGCATGGCGATCATGGGAAGCGGAAGTATCGTCTCGCAACTGGCGCCGACCGCACTTATCGACGAATACCAGGTCGTGGTCTATCCGGTCGCGCTCGGCAGCGGGCGCACGATGTTCGACGGAATCAGCCAGAGGCTTAATCTGAAGCTGACGAGCTCGCGAACCTTCGGCAACGGCAACGTCCTGCTGTGCTACGAGCCGATGAAGTAAGTCCGCGCGACCTCGATGCGGACGCTACCGCGCGGGTGTTCCCGAGTTCTCCCGCAGCTATGGGCCGGCGACGCCAGTAACCGCTCGCGCGTTTGGAGGTTTGACACTCGACGGCTTTGGCAGCAGTCTTGGCCGCGTGGGGTGAGCAGTCGCAACATCCCGTCGAATGCGGGGTCAAGCGCCCGGTATTGCCGAGTGAGAATACAGTTCGCGGCTGATTCGTCGCTCACCGCGCCTGACCGGCGCGCGAGAATCGTCGCGAGGGGCGCGTCCGTTAGATAGCGCGCGAGTCAAAGAGGGAGGAGCGCGATGTCTCGAAGATCATTTGCAACCCTGGCTCTGATCCTCGCGGCGATTGCCCTGGCGGGCGTGCCGATCGCCCGCGCGACGATGCCCGCGCCGAAACCGGACGCGTCGGCCGCGCCCAAGAGCCTCGATCAGACCGGGTTTCCCGAAAAGCTCTATCAGTGGTCGCTGCCAGCCCATAATCCGCAGACGCCCGCCAAGATCGCGCTGGGTAAAGAACTGTTCTTTGACCCGCGGCTTTCGGTTGACAATACGGTTGCCTGCGTGAACTGCCACGACCCGGACAAGGGATTTACCGATCAGTTGCCGACCTCGATGGGAGTGCACGCCAAGTTCGGACAGCGCAACGCGCCGACGGTGCTTAACTCGATGTTCAATATCGCGCAGTTCTGGGACGGCCGCGCGCCAACGCTCGAGGACCAGGCCGAACAGCCGATACTCAATCCGGTTGAGATGGGGATGGCGGACCAGCAGTCCGTAGTCGCGAAGGTCGGCACGATCTCCGACTATCAGAAGGAGTTTGCCGCGGTATTCTCGGGCCCGCCGACCTATCAACGCCTGGTCGATGCGATCGCCGCATACGAGCGCACGCAAGTGGCTTTCGATTCACCGTTCGACCATTTTATCGCCGGCGATAGCAGCGCACTCACCGCCCAGCAGCAGCGCGGATGGGCGATCTACAACGGACAGGGGCGATGCATGTCGTGCCACGGATGGAACCCGACGAGGCCGTTGTTCACCGACGATCGCTTCCACAATATCGGCGTCTCCGCGCATAGCGCCAAGTTCGTCCCCCACGCGCGCGAGGCGTTGGCGATGCTGGCCAAGGGTGGCGGCACGCGCCAGATCGATGAGCTTGCGATCGGGACCGATCTGAGCGACCTCGGCCGCTTCCTGGTCACAAAGCAACCGCATGATATCGGCGCCTTTCGCACGATGGGTCTGCGCAACCTGTATGTCACCGAACCGTATTTCCACGACGGATCGCAGGCGACGATCTGGGACACGCTCGATCACTACAACAAGGGCGGGGTGCAGAATCCTTATCTGGATGGCGGAATCGTCCCGCTTGGTCTCAGCGAATCGCAGGAAGACGACCTGGCCGCCTTTCTGCTCTCGCTCACCAGCCAGCGCTACATGGCGCAGTCCAAAGAGGAATATCAGCGGCAGTTGACGCTCTCGCGCACCAGTCGCCCGCAACGCGACACCCCGGCGGCGATGGGACTGGTGGGGCGCAACGGGCCGGGCTTCGCGGGACCATTCGGCGACATCGGCCCGGGCCAGTCCGCGATGCAGGAAGACCCCGCACTGCTGGGCGGATACTGACGCCACTAACCCCGGAGGGAGGGCCCGCGATGGCTGCGCGTCACAAAAGTATCGAGACGAAATTCTACGAAGATCGCGCGCGCGTGATGCGCGCGCTGCGCAATTGCGATCGCCGCACGTTCCTGAAAATATCGGCGGCCACGATGGGCGCGGTGCTGGCCCGCGGTCTGATGCCGCCACATACGTTCCAGCTCGTCGAGGTCGCCAGCGCCGCCGTCGGCCCCGAGATAGGCAAGGCGTTTGCCACCAAAAGCGAGCCGGGCGCGTTGCCCTTCCGCTTCGCCTATATCTCGGACTCCCATCTCTACGAGCGCACTCTCAACCAGCGCTTCGTCCGCTCGATCGTGAAGGCCGTCGATGACGTCAACGCGCTCGATCCGCAGCCCGACTTCGTGCTGTACGGCGGCGACCTGGCGCAACTGGGAGAGCCTTCCCAGCTCGAGATGGGCCGCCAGATTCTGAGCGGTCTCAAGGCGCCGGTAAAGATGATGGTGGGGGAGCACGACTGGTTCCTTGACCTCGGTGCGAAGTGGCAGGAGATGTTCGGTCAGCCCACCTATTCATTCGACTGGAAGGGCGTGCACGTGGTCGTGCTCCAGAGCGTGTATGAAAAGGATTTCTGGACCGCGCGCAAGATGACCCCAATGGAACGGATGCAGACCGTGGCCGGACTGGATAACGCGATTCAATCGCGATTCGAGGTCGGCGAGAAGCAGCGCGAATGGCTCAAGCACGATCTTGCCAACGTCGCAGTGACTACTCCGCTCCTGGTCTTCTCTCATTCGCCACTCTACAAGTACTACCGCAACTGGAACTTCTGGACCGACGATGCCGAGCAGGTCCAGGCGATCCTCGGGCCTTATCGCAAGGTCACCGTGATTCACGGCCATACTCATCAGATGCTCTATAACCAGATCGGAAATATCAGTTTCTACGGGATGCTCTCGACGGCATGGCCGTGGCCGTATGCGCCGGATGGCCTGCCCAAACTGACTATCCAGATGAATCGCGCCGATCCGTTTGACCAGTTCGACGGATGCGGCGACGGTGATTTCACCGTACGCGCAGATGCATTGGTCGATACCGTGTACAACCTGTGGGATCGCAACCCGGTCACCGTGAAAGCGGATTACCTGGTGTCGCGGGGCAAGGTCGACGTTCCTCCCGCTCCCCAGTTCGCGAGCTATTGATGCGGATGCGCCGGCGGATCGCTCGCAGTCCGATTCTGATGCTCCAAGGGAGGCGGAATATGAAACCTCGATTGAACCTGGTCGCCGCGATTCTGGTTGGCGCGGCGGCCGGCGCCACGGTTATCTACCTGAGCGTCGCCAATCCGGTACATAGCGCGTTCGCTCAGAGCGTGCCCGCGCACAAGACTCCGCAGGCAAAGGACAGCGGGGTCGTCGTTGAGCTCTGCGACGGCGTCACCAGCACCGAGGTCAAGGGACTCAAGCCTGGCGAGCAGATGACCCATGCGCAGGCGTTGGCAGTCACGGGCAAGCTGATGGCGGAGTGGCAGCGCAAGCATCCCGACCAGCCCTGGGTGACCGCGCAGGCCGAGACCGGCAGCGCAAGTGCGCAGGCAAAGCCGGCGGAAGGCAGCGCCGGCGGCAGCTCCAGCATCGCCGGCCCGGGAGCCGCCGGTGCGGCTAAACTTAAGAGCCAGCAGGGCGACACCTACGCCAGCTTCCACGAGCGCGACTACAAGATCTGGAAGGCGGACACCGACGCATTCGTGGAATACGGGAACAAGGTCTTTCATTCCACAAAGTTGCTCGGCTCGACGATCGGTGTCAGCTGCGACATGTGCCATCCCAACGCCGCAAATACTCATCCCGAGACCTACCCAAAGTACCAGGTGCAGCTTCAGCGCGTCGCGCTGCTGCGCGACATGATCGACTGGTGCATCGAGAACCCCGTCAAGGGAAAGACGCTGGCTCCGAACGATCCGAAGCTCCGCGCACTGGAGGCGTATATCCTTGCTCAGCGCAAGGGCGTCGCGCTCGATTACGGCAAGCACTGAATAGTCGCCGCCGCGCCGCGACCAGCGAATGCGAAGCCGTGGGGTGCCGGCCGGCGATGCGGTTACGCTCGCATCATCACTAGCTGCATCCCGGCCAGGCTCAGCACGTCGTTGGTGCCGTCCTCGATAAGCGCGGCGCGCGCGTCGCGGAAAATCTTCTCGACCTGGTACTCCTTGCTAAGCCCGTTGCCGCCGAACATTTGCAGTGCGTCGCTGGCGTTCTCGAATGCCGCCTGAGTGCAGAAGGTCTTCGCCGCCATCGCGTATTCGAGCGCCGGAATCGCGGCGCGGTCGTTGTATTCCATGCTCGCGCGCGAAAGCTGCCGGCATGCCTCGACCTTGGTGAACATCTCGAACAGGTGCTTCTGGACGAGCTGATGCTCGATGATCGCTTTTCCGCCCTGGACGCGCTGGCGGGAATAATCGAATGCGGCATCGTATGCAGCGCGCGCAACTCCGGTGAACACCGCGCCCATGGTGCCGTTGGCCATGCTCAGCACCTTGGCGCCCAGCATCTCGAAGTTTTCCGGGCTCGCGAGCACGTACTTGGCGGGAATCTTCACGTTGTCGAAGAAGATTTCACCCTGGTTGAGCGCGCGCTGCCCGAGCTTGTTGAGCGGCTTGCCCTTGGATACCCCCGGGAGATCGAACGGGATGAACGCGGCGGCGGCTCCGCGTGGAATGCCGTCGTGCGCCGCCGCCATCAGGTAGGTCAACCCGTGGGTTGAGATCGTGCCGTTGGAGACCCATGCCGCCTTCTGCCCGTTTATTACGTAGTGGTCACCCTCGCGGCGCGCGATCACACGCCCGCTCCGGTTGGTCGGGTCGCTGTCGTCGAGAATCGAACTGCCCCAGTCCGATCCGTGGGCTGGCTCGGTGACCGGCCAGCATCCGATGAAGCGCGCTTCGCGGTCGGCGACGAACGGCTTGACGTATTGGTCGATCAGCTCGCGGTCTCCGGTCTGCGCGAGTGCGCCGAAGGGAAATCCCGCAACGGCAAGGCTTATCGCCAGGTCCGCGCTGCCCCATCCCAGCTCCTCGAGGAACACGTTGAGGCTCAGCCCGTGCAGCCCTAGGCCGCCCACTTCGGTGGGGACGGTCGCGGTATGGTAGCCAAGTTCCCAGGCCGAGCGCATGAATTTCCACAGAATCGAGCCGCGATCGATGACCTGCTGGGGGTCGGCGAGCCGGTCGAGCGCGATCGCGGTCGGGCGCAGCACGTTTTTGGCGAAGAGGTGTACCGCGGCCTTGAGCTCCGCGATCTCCGGCGGAAAATCGGCATCCAGTTCCAGATAGGTCTCCATCGCGCCTGCTCCTCCTGGCCTATTGTGCGTTCACTGCTTGTTGGCGTTGGGCGCGGGGGGGACGAAATTCGGCACAAGCTCGAGCGCCTTGTGCAGGAATTCCAGTTCCTGCTGCCGGTGTTCGAGCGGCGCGGGGCGCTGAATCATGCCATCGCGCTTGAGCTCTTCAACCACCTTGGGATCGCGCTCGAAGGGATTGCCGTGCTCGTTGATGAAATAGAGCTGCTCGAACGGGAGCTTGGGGCGCTGGCCGCCAGCCTCGCGCTGCTCGAGCGGGTACCCGACCGTCATCAGCACCAGCAGGTGGGCGGACTCGGGAAGCTTGAACAGCTTGCGCATCTTTTTCTCGCGCGGTCCGTCGAGCGAGCCCGTGCCCAGGCAGCAGGTGCCCAACCCCTCGTCGTAAGCGACCAGGGTTGCCTGCGCGATGCCCTGCCCGCAGTCCATGTCGGTGAGCCCGGTCTGCATGATCCCGTCGTAGTTCTGCTTGAAGTAGGGGATGAGCACGGTGTCGAGGAACTGATGCTCGGCCTCCTTGTTCAGACCCATCGCGCGCGCCTCGACCAGCTCATGCAGGCGGTCGCCCTGGGTCGGATGGCCGGTTTTGCGGTCGAAGATCGCCTCTTCGACCCAGTACCACAGGATGACCACGGGGGCGTGTCTGAGTTGCGCGGTGCCGAGCGGCGCGACCAGCGCTTCCCAGGTTTCCTTTGGCGAGGAGTCGCGGAACATCACGATCGCGCGCAGCGCCTGGACATTGCCCCAGAACGAGGCGATGCGCGCCGCCTCGAGCATCTTTTGGACCTTTTCGCGTTCGACCTTGCGATAAGGATTGTAAAACCGGATGGTGCGCCGGATTCCGATAGCCTGCTTCAGTTCCATATCAAATTGCCTCTTCGAATCGTGCAGCTAACCGGCATGTTGCGGAGCCGCAGCTTTTGCCTTGTCGTGATCCCAGGTGGTCCGTGTCACGCCCTGCTTCTTGAGCACTGCCTTTTGCACTCGATGGGTTTCGGTCTTGGGCAGGCTGTCCCGGAAATCGACGTAGCGGGGCACCATGAACTTGGCCATTCGTTGCTCGCAGAAGCGGATTAACTCTGCGGCTGAGATCTGGTGCCCGGGGCGGAGCACCACCGCGACCATCACGTCGTCCTCGCCTAGCTCGGAGGGCACTCCGAATGCGCCTGATTCCAGCACCGCGGGATGCTGGTTGACGATCTTCTCGACCTCGAAGGATGAAATGTTCTCGCCGCGCCGGCGCATCGAGTCGGTCTTACGGTCGGCGAAGAAGTAATTGCCTTCGGCGTCGCGATAGGCCATGTCGCCGGTGTAGAACCATCCGTCGCGAATCTTGGCGTCCGAGGCGTCGGGATTCTTGAAATACTCGACCCGGCGCGCGGACGGGTTATCGATCTTGAAGGTCAGGTTGCCCGCTTCTCCGACCGGGCATTCGGCGCCGTTGTCGTCGACCACCCGGGCTTGGATTCCGGGTGGCGGCTTGCCCATCGAACCCTTTGGCGCGTTGCCGGCATTGAAAAGACTGAAGCCGCCACCGTCGACGGCGCCGTAGCCTTCCCACACCGTCAGGTTGAAGCGCTTCTCAAACTCCGCCCACGCCCAGGCTGGAGTGGCGGCGCTGAAAACGATCCGAGTGGGGTTGTCCGCGTCGTTGGGACGCGGCGGCTGCTTGAGCAGAATCGGGATCATCGCGCCGAGCGCATTGAAGGTGGTCGCCTTATAGCGGCGGATGTCGTCCCAGAAGCGGCTCGCGCTGAAGCGGCGTCCTAGCGCAACCTGGTAGCCTCCGACCAGCCCGCGAATCACGCTCAGGAACAGCGCGTTGGCATGGAACAGCGGGAGGCAGGTGTAAAGGATGTCGCCGCTTTGGTAGCCTGCGCCAAGGGTCGCGAACATTCCCAGTCCGCGGTAGCGGAATACCACGCCCTTGGGCAGGCCAGTGGTGCCCGAGGTGTACAACAGCGATGCGATCGCGCCGGGGTCGAGCGGGACATTGGGCTCCTCGGCGGGAGCTTTCATCAGGTCCGCCAGCGTGATCGCGGCGGGCGGCATCGCGAACCCGGCCGGCGCTTCCACCGTGTCCACGATCAGATGCGCGATCGCGGGAAGCTTCTCGCGAATCTCGAGCAGCGCGGGAACCAAATCCGCCGAGATGAACAGCGCCTTGGCCTCGGAGTGATTCAGGATGTACTCGAGCCCTTCGCCCTTGAGCGCGATATTGACCGGGACCGAGTAGGTGCCGAGCTTCTGGGTGGCGCAGAATACGCTGAGCCACTCCGGCCGATTCGGCATCATGATCGCGATACCGTCGCGCGGCTGGATGCCCAGCTTCGAGAGCCCGTTCGCGATCCGGTTGGTGCGCTCGTTCAGCTGGCCGAACGTAATCCGCTGATCTTCGAACAGCAGGAAGACGCGGTCGGAGTCGGTTGCGGCTTTCTCCCGCAGCGTTTTTGCCAATGAGAAAAATTCTTCAGCCATCGTTCACCTTGCTAGGCCGCCAGGATGTGTACGCATGCGGCGCCGCCGAAACCCTGGCAATGGGTGAGTCCGAGCCTGGCGCCGCGTACCTGCCGTGCCCCCGAATCGCCGCGCAATTGCTCGACCACTTCCACCACCTGTGCGACGCCGGTTGCGCCGAGCGGATGACCCTTGGCGAGCAGCCCACCCGAGGGGCTCACCGCGACCCGGCCGTTGATCGCGCTCAGGCCCTGCTCGATGAACTTTCCGCCCTCTCCGCGCGCGCACAGCCCGAGATTCTCGTAATGGACGATCTCGGCGATCGCGAAGCAGTCGTGCAGCTCGATCACGTTGAGCTGATCGGGTTTGATCCCGGCCTGCTGATAGGCCAAAGCCGCCGAGCGAGTGTTGATCTCGGTCACCATGCCCAGCGCATCGGTGGCGCCGCGCTCCGACTGCAGCACCGAGGCGACGATCTGCGCGGGCTTGCTGGGCGCGGTGCGGGCGACTCCTGCGCGCGCGACGATCGCCGCGGCGGCGCCCGAACTGGTCGGGCAGCACATCATCAAAGTCAGCGGCTCCGCGATCACGCGCGAGGCGAGCACGTCCTCGACCGTGACCTCAAGCCCGTATTGCGCCTTGGGATTGTGCGAGGCATTGCGATGGTTTTTCACCGACACCATCGCCATCTGCTCAACCGTGGTTCCGTACCGCTTGCTGTGCTCACGGAAGACCTCGGAGAACATCATGGGCATCGGCGCCGAGCGCGCCGCGCCACCCTGGGCGACGCGTGGATCGGCCGCGAGCGGCCCGCGTTGCATCTTCTCGAAGCCGAGCGCGAGCGCGACTTCGACCACGCCCGCTCGCACCGCCATTACCGCCTGATGGAAAGCGGTCGAGCCGGTCGCGCAGGCGTTCTCAACGTTGATTATCGGTACTCCGGTCGCGCCGAGCCGGTTGAGCACTCGCTGCCCGGCAGTGATTCCCTGCATCGCATGCCCGCAAAACGCCATCTCGATTGCCGAGAAATCCAACCCGGCATTGGACAACGCCTGACGCAGCGCGTCTTCACCGAAGTCCTCGAACGATTCCCCCTCATGGCGGCCGAATGCGGACATTCCAACGCCGACCACGTACACATCAGTGATTTCTGCCATCGGTCCCCTTCGCCGTACCGGCTATGAACGATCGCAAATGTCCCTTTGCTCGACGCATGCAACCGATATGCCATCTGTACGAGGAAGGCGCTTGGGCAGGAAATCGCGGATAGGCCAGAAAATTTGACGGTCTTCTTCAGCGCGCCTAATCGGTGTTAGGTGGAATGACGCCGTTAGGGTCAGCGCCGATGTAGCGAGCGGAGCCACCCGGCTCCCGTGCTCCACGTTCAATTGAGGCGCCGGTCATCCGCCGGTGAAACCGTCCCTTGCCCTGGAGCGGACCCGAGCAGTTGCGCCGATCCCTCGTCTTGAATTTCCAGCGCGCGAAGCGGCGCCGAAAGAGCTCGAGCATGCGCCTCGAATGACGCAGCGACAGGGACGCGAGAAGTGCGCATCTCTCGCGCGCCGCAAAATTCCTGTCTTGGACCGAAATCTGATGGTGGACCCGATCGCAAAGTATTCGTACCCTGGCCGAACTCCCGATAGAAGTCCCAGTCGTCGATTTGGTACGCACGCCAAAGTACCAGATGATCGCCGAAGATGCGGCGCTTCTTAAGAAATTAGGGCTTCCAGTCTACAAAATCGCTCGAACCAAAGGCGTGGCGGCCAAGACCGTCGAAAGAGCGCTTGAATGGATCACGGCTCAACAAAGTCAATCATTCTGCGTGGATTAAGGGCCCGTCAGGAGGATATTTTTGCAGCGGAATGGCGAATAAAGGGTGGCACATCAGTGTCACCGAATCGGATCGTTCCACCGCTACCGATCGGCGCACGCACGCTGCTTCTGTTGCGACAACTCAATCGGTAGTGGGCGGTCGCCCACTACCACTCAATCAGCCATCGATCTAAGGAGTGTGGTGCCCTCCGGTCTGCGCATGCGTCATTCCTCCTAATTCGGCCGTCGCGTTGGTGCCCTCCTGGTGCGGGAATACCGCGATCGGGTTCGTGCTCTTACAGCGCGTGGTCCACTTTCACGAGCTTTGTGCCGCGTACGTCGGCCGGCGATGAATAAGTGGTGCGCGCTACGCGGATGGTGGCCTGCACCCCGAAAACTCCGCCAATTTGAGGTAGAGTTCGTCGCCTGAAAAGGAGACGGACGATGAAAGGAAGCCGCTTCACGGAGGAGCAGATCATCGGGGTGCTGCGCGAGCAGGAGGCCGGCGCCAGGACCGAAGAGGTCTGCCGGCGCCACGGGATCTCGAGCGCGACCTTTTACATCTATGGACGGCTCCCCCGTGGCAAGAAGGTTCTGGTTCTGGTCTGGCGGTGATCGATTGCAAACATCTATTCGGCGTCACCGCTTGATGGTGCGCCCAAATGGGATATCCGCTCACACCCGCCTCGACAAGTGGTCGGCCTCGAGGGCCATTATAAAAGTCAGGGTTTGAGTGTGCCGGTTCGATCCGTCAGCCCATTTTCCGATCCTTCAAGCAACCTCGCTCAACCTTCACGCAGCAGCGCGGTACGGCTCGCCACTGGTCAGCACGGCCCAGATTACCCGTGCGTTCTTGTTGGCGACCGCGACCGTCGCGCGGTTATAGCCGCGCCGCTGGCGAAGCTCGTTGACCCACGTACTTCTCGAGTCGGTTTTTCTGACCGCCGTCCGGACGACTGCTCGTGCGCCGTGTACGAGCAGCGTCCTTAAGTGCTGACTGCCGCGCTTGCTGATACCCATCATTACCCTGCGGTCGCCACTGGAATGCTGGCGCGGTACGAGCCCGAGCCATGCAGCCAAGTGCCGGCCGTTCTTGAAGTCGGATCCATCGCCGATCGCCGCTATCATCGCGGTCGCCGTCTTCGGCCCGATTCCTCGGATCTTGGCAATCCTCTGGCAAACTTCGCTGGCTTTGAAGATCGCATCGATCTTTCGATCGAAAGCCCTGATGCGCTCGTCGATCTGGAGCATGAAAGCGTAGAGGCTTGAGACGATCTCCCGCATCAACTCTGTGAGCTCGTCGCTGGGCGTGGCCAGGATCTTTGGAATCAGCCGCCGTGCACGTGTGGCCGAAACCGCGATCGCGACCCCGCGGTCGAGCAAGAGTCCGCGCATCTGGCTGATCAGTGCGGTTCGATGATTGACCAACCGCTGGCGTGCGCGGTGGAGCGCCTGGATGTCCTGCTGTTCGAGTGTCTTCTTCGGCACGAACCGCATGTTCCGCTGCTGTACCGCCGTGCAGATCGCCTCGGCGTCGTTGGTGTCGTTCTTCTGCCGGCGTACGAATGGCTTCACATACTGAGGCGCCATGATCTTCACCGCGTGACCGAGCTTCTCGAACTGCCGTTGCCAATAGAATGCACCCGTGGAAGCTTCGATGCCGATCAGGCACGGCTGCAGGTCGCCGATGACCTTCATAAGCTGATCGCGGCGAAGCCGCCGCGTCAGTACCGAGCGTCCCTTTCGGTCGACGCCGTGGAGTTGGAAAACATTCTTCGCCAGGTCGATACCGAGTACGTGAACCTTCATCGTTAGCCTCCCTCTGGAACGTCTGTTCGCCATTTTGGCGATCGGAGAGGGGGAGCCGTCCATCCCATTAAGTGGAAGTCGAAGTACGGCGGGCTTGAGGTCTCGGACGCCAGGCGGCTGAAGGCGCTGGAGGATGAGAACCGGCGCTTAAAACGGCTGCTGGCGGAGTCGCTGCTGGACAACGCGGCGCTCAAGGACCTGCTCGGAAAAAACGTCTGAAGCCTGCGGCGCGGCGAGTAGCAGTGATTCGGGTAATAGAGCGTCACGGGCTGAGTCAGCGACATGCGTGCGAGCTGGTGGGGTTGGACCGTTCGACTCTGCGCTATCGGTGCAGACGACCGGACGACTCGGCATTGAGGCAACGATTGCGGGAGCTGGCCGCGGAGCGACGGCGCTTTGGCTACCGGCGCTTAGGCTGGATGCTGGCGCGCGAAGGTCACGCGCTGAACCACAAGAAGCTCTATCGGCTGTACCGGGAGGAGCGGCTGATGGTGCGCCGGCGTCGCGGACGAAAGCGGGCCCAGGGTACGCGAGCACCGATGACGCTGCCGAGTGCGATCAACCAGCGCTGGTCGCTCGACTTCGTCTCCGACACCCTGAGTGACGGCCGGCGCTTCCGCATCCTGTGCGTGGTCGACGACTTCAGCCGCGAGTGCCTGGCGACGGTGGTCGACACCTCACTGGGCGGGGTACGGGTGGTGCGTGAACTTGAGCGGCTCACGCTCGAACGAGCGCTGCCGGAGACGGTGGTCAGCGATAATGGGACGGAACTCACCAGTGGTGCGGTGCTGCGCTGGGCAACCAGCAGGGTGTCGTGGCACTACATCGAGCCGGGCAAACCCGTGCAGAACGCCTTCATCGAATCGTTCAACAGCAAGTTGCGCGACGAGTGCCTTAACGAGTACGTGTTCAGCAGCCTCGGCGAAGCGCGCGCGATCATCGAGGCGTGGCGGCACGACTACAACCACCTGCGCCCGCACTCAAGTCTCGGCTACCTGGCGCCGGAGGAGTTCGCAGCAAGGAATCAAGGGAGCTCGGCCGTCGCGCGCACCGCTTGGCCAGCAGAGCTGGCTGGCGCGGCGCAAGGCGCGCCGGCCTCGGATCCAAAACCAGACAGTTTTTCAGCCGCCCTCAGCAAGTGAAGGGCGGCCGGAAAAACTGTGATGAAGATGAAACCAAAACTACAAACGACACGCCCCAGGAGGGGCGAAATAACCGGCCGGACTCTACTTATAACTGGTGGGAAGTTGGGGTGCAGGCCACGATCATCAACGTCTCGGCGATCGAATACGTGCTGGAAAGGATCAAGATTGAACTGCAGAAGTCCAATTCGGACCTTCCCTGCAAAATTAAAGATATTTCTAGGGAGGTCGCCAATCAGCAGCGACGAATAACACACCTGATAGAAGTCGTCGCGGAAGGCCGCGGAACTAAATCCATTACCGACGCTTTGGCCGCCTCCGAACGCAAAGTAGAAGAGCTTACCGCGAGCTTAGAGGTGCTACGACGCTCGCAGACCGACTCGTTCCAAACTCCGCCACGAGTCTGGATCGAAGAAAGACTCCAGAACCTACAGCAGGTGCTGGAGCGGAATACTGGCGCATCCGCTCCGTTAGTTCGGCGGATTTTCGGTCCAATCCGCCTGGAGGTGGTTGTGCCGGAGGTCGGGAAGCAGTACTACGTCGCGCGTTCAAGACTGAACGTGGTCGAGCTGCTGAATGTTCCCGCCACAAAACCCGACCTCGATTCCGGGGACGAAGGGCCCAAACGCGCACCCTCATCCCCGGGTTCGAATACATTACGATGGTGGAGGCGGGGGGAATTGAACCCCCGTCCGAAGGCATTCCGGCGATGGCCACTACACGCTTAGTCCGCGATTTAATCTCGCCTCAAGGACGCCCGCGGACGGGCTTCCCATCGGCCAGCCAATTGAAGTTTCGGACCACCGTCCAATCGGCGAACGCCGGCGTCCTAGCCCACTAAATGACGTCTCACTCCGCCGCCATGGGCGAGCCGCGGCGAGACGCTAGCGGCCCTTAGGCCGCCAGAGCGTAACCGTTATTGTCTGCGGGTAAATTTCGCAGTCCGCTTGATTTACAGGCCAGCGGTGCCTGGCGTGCGACCATGGCCCTCTTGTCTCCGTCGAACCCGTTCGCCCCCATTGGATTGGTGAACCATGCGGGTGCAAGGCCATCGGTTACGGTTACACCTTTAATCTAAGGCCGCGGACCGGCGCAGGCAACCATGACGCGAAGGCCCCTTATTTCGCGGGACCGTCGCGACTAGACTCTGACGCGCGATGGCGCGAGAGAATGGCAAAGCAGCGGGCGGCGGAATCGAGCTGGTCGTCGATAACCGCAAGGCCCGCCACGACTTCTTTGTCGAGGAGATCTTCGAGGCCGGTATCGCGCTGACCGGCACCGAGGTCAAGTCGCTGCGCGCCCATAAGGTTAACCTGCGCGACAGCTACGCGCGGATCAAAAACGGCGAATTGTTCCTGCAAGGCGTGCATATCGGCGCCTATGCGCCCGCGGGCCAGTTCAGCCACGCCGAGACGCGGACGCGCAAGCTGCTGCTCCATCGCCGCGAAATCGATCGCCTGTGGGGGCGCGTGCGCGACCCAGGCTATTCAATCGTTCCCCTCAAGATCTATTTCAAGGACGGCCGCGCCAAGGTCGAGATTGCGCTGGCGCGCGGCAAGCACGCCTACGACAAGCGCGAGGCGATCGCGCGCAAGACCGCGCGGCGGGAAATCGAGCGGGTCATGAAAGGGAGATATCGCTGACCGCGATCCGCTCCGCAGCCGCGCATTCCTTCAATCGTCCCCACAGCGACTTCATCCGCGCGATCGACCGCGCCGCCGCGCGAGGCTCGCGACCGACCTCGGCGAGCACCGATGCGATTGTCGCCTGGAACCGCCGCGGCGAGACAGCGAATGAACGCGTCTGGGCGAGCGCGCCCTTCTCATTCAGCCACCATCGCCGATTGAGCGCGTACAGCACCACAGTCATGAAGCCCGCCGCGCGAAACAGGCATCCCGCCACGTACATCGTGTCGCCGCGCTGCGCGGGCTTGTCCGCTATCGCGAGCTCGAATGCCGCGTCGAACATATGCTTGGTCACTATCGCGTGGCGCAGCCGCGGCGGATATTTCGCGACGGCGCGCTTGAGCGCGCGCACCGCGCCGGCGGGATCGTAAAGCGGACGGCAAACGCTAATCTCGCCCGCGTGAATCTGATTATGGAAGCCCAGCGGATGGCCGAGCTGGTAGATGCTGCCTGGGCGTCCGGCGCGGCAATCCTCAATCGAGCGGAGCACCAGGTTGAGGTCGCGATAGAGAAAATCGACGTGATAGCCCCCGACGACGAGCCATCCACCGCCGTCCACGCCAGCTCCCCATGCGCCGAATGGAGTCAGCAGGCCGCGGCGGTGCTTATCGTCGAGCTCGGCCGCGGCGCGCTCGAGGTCGGGAATTCGAAACGGACGGAGGGGGTCGTAGTAGATCCCGAGATCTATATCCGAGTGCTCATCGGCGGTGCCTCGCGCGCGGGATCCTCCCACCACGATCGCGCGCACGCCCGCAACGCCAGCCACACGCGCGACTATCTGATCGATTATCCCGCCGATGGAGTCGTGCGAAGCCACGCGCGCAAGCTAACCCGCGCGCGCGGGAGAGACAACGCCGAGATGCGATCAGGCGCGCGCAATCAGCTCTGCGCGCCGGCGGCCGGCGCCGCGCCCGAAGCACCCAGCATCGCGCGCAGCCGCTCGATGCGCTTGTTAAGCGGCGGATGGGTCGAGAACAGGTTGTCGAAGAAGCCCTCCTTGTCCTCGCGCGCGCCCTCGCGCGGATTGACCATGAACAGATGCGCGGTGCCGGCGGTTCCCGCCTTGAGCGGCGACTCGACCTGCTGCAGGCGCTCGAGCGCCCGCAAGAGCGCGCGCGGATTGCGCGTGAACTCGACCGAACTGGCGTCGGCCAGGTACTCGCGCTCGCGCGACACCGCCATCGCCACCATCTGCGCGATTATCGGCGCCAGCACCGCGAGCACGATCACCGCGATGGCGATGATCGCACCGGCCTGGGCGCCGTCGCCATTGGAACCGCTCCTGCTGGAGCGGCGCCCGCCGAAACCGCCGAAGAATGACATCCGGTACACGAAGTCCGACAGCATCGCGATTCCGCCCACCATCACCGCGACCATCATCATGGTGCGGATGTCGTAGTCGCGGATATGCGACATCTCGTGCCCGATCACGCCCTGCAGCTCCTCGCGATCCATCTGGTCGATGAGCCCCTGGGTGACGCAGATTACTGAATGCTGCGGATCGCGCCCGGTGGCGAATGCGTTGGGCGAGGGATCGTCCATCACGTAGGCCGCCGGCACCGGCATCCGCGCCGCCAGCGACATCTCGTGAATCACGTCGAGCAACGTCTGATGTTCGAGCGAATCGGGCGCAAGCGGGCGGGCGTGAACCGACGCCAGCACCAGTGACGCGCCCGCGTAGAAGGAGGTGAGCGCCTGCACGCTGCCGAAGCACAGCGCCGCCACGGCGAGGACCGGAAATCCCACCAGGCGGCCATCGACGATCCGCATGTCGCCGGCCCACAGATCGAGCAGGAAGCCGAGCGCCACCGCGAGCGCCATCAGGAACGAAACCAGCAGCACCGTCTCGCGGCGGTTCTTCGCTTCGAGCGCGCGGAAGTCGCTGGCACCCGCTGTCATCGTCTTTGGCTGCCGCCGGTGTACGAGCCGCCGCTCACGCGTGCGGCGCGTTCATCGAGAGGTCCACCTTCGGGACGGCCTGATCCTCGGCAGCGACCTTGAAGTACTCTGCCGCGTGGAATCCGAAATTGTTCGCGATGATATTGGACGGGAAAGTTTCGATGCGCGTGTTCAGCCCCAGCACCACGTCGTTGTACGCCTGACGCGCGAACGCAATCTGGTTCTCGGTCGTGCTCAGCTCTTCCTGCAGCTTCAACACGTTCTGGTCCGACTTGAGCTGCGGATAATTTTCCATCACCGCGAGCAGCTTGCCGAGGCCCGTGGTGATCTGATTTTCCGCCGCGATCCGCGAGGTCTGATCGGGAGCGCTGACCGCCTTGGCGCGCGCCTCGACCACCTGGGTGAGGGTGTCGCGCTCGAACTGCATGTAGCCTTTGACGGCCTCGACCAGGTTGGGAATCAGATCGTGACGGCGCTTGAGCTGGACGTCGATCTGGCGCCACGAGTTGTCAACCTGGTTGCGCAGGCTGACTAGCGAGTTGTACGAGGCTATCACCCACGCCACCAACGCGAGCACGACTATCAGCAGAATCCAGCCCATTGGGTCTCCTCCCTGTCGGAGTAGAGCCGTGGCTCTTCACCTTGCTCGGCTCGAATGCGATCGCCGCGGCGGATCGCGCGGGGCGCGCGAATCCGCCGCGGCGTATCGCAATTGGTGGCGGCCGGGGCGCGGCCGTCGCCGTTCAGTTCTGCGATTCTACCTTGATCTTGAACGGTTTGCTCTCAGGTCGCTTGGGCACCGTTACCTCGAGAACCCCGTCCTTGTATGCCGCGCGGATGCCGTCGTGGGCGGCGTCCTCGGGCAATTCGAAGGCGCGGCGCAGCTTTCCGTAGGCGCGCTCGGCCACATGAATCTGCGCGTCTTTCGACCATTCGGGGCGGTTTCGCTCCGCCTCCACGACCAGCGCGGTGTCTTCGACCCGCACGTCCACCGAGTCCGCGCGCAGTCCGGGCATCTCGAAGCAGAAGTGATAGCCTTCCGTGTCCTCGATCACGTCGGCCCGCGGCGCCAGCGCGCGCGCGCCCTTCTCGAGCTCGTCCCACACACGAGGCCATCGGCCGTACCGCATCGCGTTGGGGGTGCATCCGTTCATCATCCTCAGTTCCATCGAAAACCTCCTGCCGGCATCGAGTGCCGGTCGGATATTCAGATATCGGGGGCAGCGGCGGACCGCCTTTGGCTTGCGGCATCGGCTGCGCACCGTGCCACCCACGTATTGAAAGGTAAGTACGAACTGGGCGCCGTCAAGGCGGCTGCACGCGAGGGGAGGTACAAATTGACGCCATGCGGCGTCTGTTACTGGGGCGTTTGCCGCGATGCAGCCTCGATTTCGGCGGCGAACCGGCGCGCCATCTGATGGTCGCCGAGGCTGGTGGCCAGCTCCCGGCCTTCCTTCAGGGTTTCGATCGCGCGCGCTATGTTGCCCTTGCCGAGAAACGTGCCGGCCTTGCGGAAGATACGCGCGTAGCGCTGTCCCTTTTCGGCGGGATCCATGAGCCAAATATCCGGTGGTGAATCGCTCGACGCAATCCTGGGCGGAACAATCCGCCTGCTGCAGCCGCGGCGCGGATACCGGTTCTCGATCGAGCCAGTCCTGCTGGGGCGCTTTGTGCGCGCGCGGCCGCGCGATGCGGTGCTCGATCTGGGCGCGGGATGCGGTGTGCTGGGGATCGTGGTGGCGGCGATGAATCGGCCGCGTCAAGTCGTGGCGGTCGAAATCCAACCTCATCTCGTCGAATTGATCGCGCGCAACGCCGCACTCAACGAGATTGCCAATCTGCGCGCGATCGCCGCCGACCTCCGCGCGCGCCGGATTCCGGGCCTCATGCCCGCGAGCTTCGACCTGGTGGTCGCCAATCCTCCCTTTCATGCGCTCAGCACCGGGCGCGAGAGTCCAGACCGTGGCCGGCGCATCGCGCGCGGCGGGACCGGCGCGTCGCTCGCCGATTTCGTCGCCGCGGCGCGCCGCTATGCTCGCAACGGGGCGCGGGTGGCATTTGTGCTGGGCGCCGCGCGCTCGGCGGAATTGATCTCGCTGATGAGATCGCATCGCCTCGAGCCCAAGCGAATCCGCTTCGTTCATCCGCGCGCGGCGCTTCCCGCCGCGGCGGTCATGATCGAGGCGCGCGCGGACGGCGGCGTTGAGGCCGCAATCGAGCCGCCGTTGTTCCTTCACGGCCGCACCGGCCGCTACACTGACGAAGCTCGCGCGCTGCTGGAGGGCCGCTGACCGCGCGCGCGCGCGGCGGAGGAATCCGATGGCTTCACCCGACACGATCGCAGCCGTGCTGTTTGCCGGGTTCGAACTGCTCGACGTCTTCGGTCCGCTGGAGGCGTTCGGGATGGCCGCCGAGGCGGGCAAGTGCAAGCTCGTCACCGTCGCGGAGCACGCCGGCGCGGTTAAGAGTCGGCAGGGACCGGCGGCGGTGGCCGATTTCGGCTTCGAGAATTGTCCGCATCTCGACCTGTTCCTGGTGCCCGGCGGAATGGGCACGCGCATGGAAGTGAACAATCAGCCGATGCTCACGTGGCTGCGCGAGCGCGAGGCGCGCGCCGACCTGGTGATGTCGGTCTGCACGGGTGCCGCGCTGCTGGCGCGGGGCGGATTGCTCGACGGAAGGCGCGCCACCACCAACAAGTTCGCGTTTCAGTGGGTGGTCGGGCAGGGTCCGAACGTTACCTGGGTGCCGCAGGCGCGATGGGTCGAAGACGGAAAATTTGCGACCTCCTCAGGCGTGAGCGCGGGTATCGACATGGCGCTGGCGGTAATCGCGCGGCGCTACGGGCAGGAAACCGCCGACACGATCGCGACGCGGATGGAATATGACTGGCATCGCGACGCATCGTGGGATCCGTTCGCGAAAATCCACGGCCTGGTCTGAGCGCGCGCGGCTATTTCTCGGCCAGAAAGTCGATCGCCATCGCGGCGACCAGGTCGGGCTTTTCCATGGGCAGGAAATGTCCCGCCTGCGCGATTCTCTCAACGCGGCCCGTGCGCAGTTGCGCCGCGATCTTGTCCGCCAGTGAGACGGCCAGCGAATCGCTGCGCTCGCCGAACAGGATCAGCAACGGAACCTCGGCGCGCAGGATACGGCCCAGCCCGTCGAAGTCGCGCGAGGTCGAGTAGTAGCTCGCCTCGACCTCGGGCGAGCACTTTAGCTCGCGCTTGCCGTCGCGCGTGGGACGTGTGCCGAATTCGCAGAAGTCGCGCAGCATGTCCTTGCGCCAGGTGTCGTAGGGCGGCTTGCGATCGAAATTCCGGAACATCGCGTCCACGTCATCGAATACGCGCTTGCGCTTGAGCGTGCGCTCGATGAACGGGTTGCGCCACTCCATCTCGGGCGCGGTCGGCGACTCGAACACCACCGGTTCGGCCAGCACCGCGCGCGAGATCAGGTCGGGCCGCTCGCAAGCCAGCGCCCCGATCGCCGTCGCCCCCGCGGAGTGCCCGAATGCGCGCACCCGCTTCCATCCCATCGCCGTAATGAATCCGGCCAGGTCGTTCATCGTGTGCGCCCAGTCGTATTCGTCGAGCGAGGCGGCCGCCGCGCTGTCGCCGTGACCACGCTGGTCGTAACTCCACACGTGGCCGATCGCACGCAGCGCCTGGGCGATCGGACGGTAGATACGACCGAGGAAGCCGGTTGCGTGCAAGACGACGATCGGATCGCCGGCGCCGCCCCAGTCCAGGTAATGCAGTTTCAGCGAGTTGACGGTCAGGTATCCGCTCACAGGTTCTTGTGGATTCATGGCGATAATCCCGCGCGATTGTAGGCGAGCGCGCGCGGGAATCAAACCGCCGCGCGCATCAGGGACCGCACCCGCAGCGCGCAGGATTCAGTCGCCGGTTCCGGCGCGCTGCAGCGCCGGCGGTTCGGCGGCTCCCGCTTCGATCGGCTTTTCGAGCAGGTCTGCCAGCGTCATCTGCCGCAGCACGCCCATCTGCGCCTCGGTGATCGCGCGCATCACGCCGCCCACGCGCGAGTCGACCTCGGCGCCCGAGCTACCGCCGACGATCGCGCCGACGGCATCGGCCAGCGAAATCGCCGCCGGATGCCTGACCAGGTAGAGCCCGGTGTGCGTCTGGTTCGCATCGGGTTGCGCCTCGATCACGATGCCGGCGGCGCGCAGCCCGTCGATGATCGGTTCGAGCGCCGAGGTGCTGACCCCCATTTCGTGGGCGAGATCGGTGGTTGTGACGCTGCCGGTCTGGCCCGTCTGGCGCGCGGCGAGCCGCACCAGCGCGTAAAGAGTCGCGGCGCAGGGGAAGTCGGGCGACTCCGGCCGCAGCGCCATCGGATCGGTGCCGCGCTGCGCGGCGGCGGTGATTTCCGCGCCGAATAGCACGATGCACCATCCCGTGTATATCCAGACCAAGAATACGGGGATTGTGGCGAGCGCGCCGTAGATCGCGCGATAGCTAGCCACGCCGACCTGGAAGCGCACATATCCCCACAGCGCGATCTGAAACAGGATCGCGGTGATCAGCGAGCCCGCCGCCGCCGGGCCCCATCGCACCTTGGTGTAAGGAAAGAAAATGAACAGAAAAAAGAAGCCCGCCCAGATGAACAGGTACGGCGCGAGGCTGGTCAGGTACGGAAGCTCCGTCACCCGCACCGATACCATCGTGGTCACCGTCAGCGCCGCGGCGACCATCAGCGGCACCGTGAACAGCACGCTCAGGTAATCGGAGAATTTGCGCAGGTAGCCGCGGCTCTGTGGCACCCGGAAGATCGTGTTGAAGGCCTGCTCGATGGTGCCGAGAGTCGAGATCACGGTGATGATCAGAAACGCGGCGCCCGCGGTACCCAGCGCCGCGGCGTTCACATTCGATACGTAGCTCATCAACTGGTCCGAGGTGCTCGCCGAGCCGAGCGCAAGGTAGCGCTCGATGAGCGGGCGGAGCTGCTGGTCCATCCCGAGCCCGTGCAGCGCTGAGAACGCCAGTGCGAGAATCGGCACGATCGACAGCGCAACGGTGTAAGTCAGCGCCGCCGCGCGAAGCAGATCGTTGTTCTCGATAAAGTTTTCGACCGTGGCGCTGATAATGCTCCACGTTCTGAGCGCCACCGCGCGGTAGGTCAGATTGGATCGCGCTCGCGCGGTCGCCGCGCTGAACCATTGGGCCGGCGCGGGTTTCATCCGGACCTCTCGGCGGCCGCGGCGCGCCGCTGCGAGGCGGTGAGCGCGGCCGGAGCGCGATGGCACCGATTCACGGCGCGATTGTCGCGGCGGCGGCGCATTCAAGTCAACCCTGAGCAAGGGACGCCCGCGCCGCGGCATTGCGCAAGCTGCGTTGCGTGCGCGGCGCCTTTACGATTAGCTCATCGTGCATGAGCCGGCTGGTTGCGCGCGGAAAATACCTGTTCGAGGGCGATCGCAAGTACTTTGCGCGCGGAGTTTCCTATGGCCCGTTCGCGCCCAATTCTCGCGGCGAAGAGTATCCGGAGCGCGATCAGGTGCGGGCCGACTTCGCGATGATGCGTGAGCTTGGCGCCAACCTGATTCGTCTCTATGTCACCCCGCCCGAGTGGCTGGTCGAGGAAGCCGCCAGCGCCGGATTGCGCCTGATGGTCGGCATCGCATGGCCGTATCACATGGCGTTTCTCGACTCGCAGCAGGTGACCCGCGGGATCCGCGAGACCGTCCACAGCGCGGTCACCGCGATGCGCCAGTACGGCGACACGATTGCAGCCTGCAGCCTCGGCAATGAGATCCGCTCGGACATCGTGCGATGGCACGGGCCGGGCGCGGTGAGCCGGTTCCTCGGGGAATTGTACGACGCAGGCAAACAAATCGATCCCGATCGGCTCTTTACCTATTCCAACTATCCCTCGACCGAGTATCTGGATCTGAGTTTCCTGGATATGGTTTCCTTCAACGTCTACCTGCACAACGAATCCGACTACCGGCGCTACCTCACCCATCTGCTCGCAGTCTCGGCCGACCGCCCCCTGATGCTCAGCGAAACCGGAATGGATACGATCCGCGAGGGCGAAGAGCATCAGGCCGAGCTGCTTGGATGGCAGTCGCGCGCGGCGTTCGAGCTGGGGCTGTCGGGATTCGTCGTGTTCGCTTTCACCGACGAATGGTTCCGCGGCGGCGCAGAAATTACCGACTGGGCATTCGGCCTTGTGACGCGCCAGCGCCATCCCAAGCGGGCGTTTGAGGCCGTGCAGCGGGTTTTCGCGGGCGCGCTTCCGCCGCCGCTCGCGGTGTCGCCCAAAGCGTCGGTGATCGTGGCGGCATACAACGCGGCTGCGACGGTCGGTGACTGCCTCGGCTCGCTCAAGGACCTCAACTATACCGACTACGAAACTATCGTCGTCGATGACGGCTCGACCGACGCGACCTCGCAGATCGCGCAGCAGGCCGGCGCGCGCGTCGTACGGGTGGATCATCGTGGGCTTGGCGCCGCGCGCAGCGCTGGAATCGAGGCGGCCAGCGGCGACGTGATCGCGTTCATCGACGCCGACGCACGCGCCGATCGTGACTGGCTCTATCATCTGGTCGAGGCGATCGTGCGGCGCGGTGCCGTGGGCGCGGGCGGCCCGAATTTCGCCCCCGAGCCCGCCGATGCGGGCGCCGCCGCGATGGCCTCGGCGCCGGGCATCCCGCGCGAAGTGCGCTCCGGGGACGACCGCCTTTCGCAATTGTGCGGTTGCAACATGGCGCTCACGCGCGCCGCGCTGTCGCGCGTCGGCGGATTCGATCCCGCCTTCACCTCGGCGGGCGACGACGTGGATCTCTCCTGGCGCGTTGCCGAGGCGCAGGGGCTGCTCGCCTATGCGCCCGGCGCGGTGGTAATTCACGAGCGGCGCGCGCGGCTCGACGCTTACCTGGCGCAGCAGCGCGGGTACGGCCGGGGCGAAGGACTGCTGTGGCGGCGCTATCCGCTGCGCGGCGGCGGAGACGATCAGATGTACGGCGGCGGAAGTTCGTGGCTTGCCTCGCTGCTGGGCGGACCGCGGGTCTATTACGGCGCTTTCGGGCGCGGCCTGTTTCAAACTATCTATCCGATGGCGGGTGGCTGGTGGCTTGCGGAGGTGCCTCTGTCAATCCAGTGGGTCGGTTGCGCGGCGCTGCTGTTCGCGCTCGGCGCGGTCAATCGATTTCTGCTGGTGCTGGGCGTGACCGGATTGATCTGTTCGATCGCAGCCGCGGCAGTGGGCGCGGCGCGCGCGCCGCTGCGGCGCCGCTTTCAGACTCCGATCGCACGAGTCCGTCTCTGGGTGCTCTACCTGCTGGGACCGATCGTTCGCAGTGCCGCGCGCGAGAGCGTGAAATGGACCATGAACGCGGAGGACGCGGACGGCGCCGGCGCGACGATGCGCGGCGCGGTGATGTTCGCTCCCCAGTCCACGGAGGGAGGGCGCTGGGTTGATTCGGCCGACCTCCTGGCGGCGACGCGGCGCGCGCTGGTGCGCCGGGGCCTGGCGGTCGCCGTCACCGACGGCTTTCAGTCCTACGACCTCGAGATCATCGTGCCCCCGGCGGTGCGCGTGCCGCTCAACGCGCTCAAGCGCGAGGGCGGACGGGTGGCGCTCAGATGGCGCGTGAGAGCGGCGTTGCGGCGTCCGCTGGTCGCAGGGGCGATCGCGCTGGTGGTCCTGACGGCGGCGGGACTCACGCTGGGCCAGGCGGCTGGAGTGCTGGTGTTCGCGGGTGCCGCGCTCGGCGCGGTCGCGATGCTCCGTGCGCGCCGAATCCCCGCCATTTTGGCCGCGGCGGCGGGCGACGCCGCGCGTGAGCTCAAGGCGGCGGTGGCGGAGGCGGCTGAAGAGGCGGCCTGATGGGCTCGACCGGGCTGTACCGTTACGTGCTGCGCGCGATGCGGCGGCATTTCGGATTGCTGCTGCTCGCGGTCGCCGGCGTGATCGTCGCCTCCGCCGGCGAAGTGCTGAAGCCGTGGCCGCTCAAGTTCGTTATCGACAATGTGCTGCGCGGCGTGCCGCTGCGCACGCAATGGATTCCCGCGATGGCGCCAGCGGAGCTGCTGCTGGCGGCGTGCGCCGGGCTGGTCGCGATCTACCTGGTGATTGGCATAATCAATGTCATCAACAACTACCTGACCATCTCGATCGGCCAGCGGATGGTCAACGATCTGCGCGCGCAGCTGTTCGAGCACCTGCAGCGCCTGTCGCTTTCGTTCCATCGCCGCCGCGAGATCGGCGATCTGATGGTGCGGATCACGTACGATACATTTTCGGTCCAGGCGATCGCGATGAACGGGTTCTTCCCGATGCTCTCGTCGATAATCCTGCTCGGCGGGATGTTCGCGGTGATGATCCGGATGGACATGGTTCTCACCGCGGTCGCGCTTGCGGTGATACCGCTGCTGCTGATCCTGATCGCGTCGGTCAGCGCACGGATCGAGCGGCTGGCGGGAGCCTCGCGCGTGCGCGAAAGCGCGATGTACACCGTCGCGCATCGCGCGCTTTCCGCAATTCACGTGGTGCAGGCATTCACGCGGGAGGCCGAGTCGTATCGCGAGTTCGTGGAATCGAGCGAGGCAAGCCTCGGCGAGAACCTGCGGCTGTACATGTTTCAAACGCTCTATTCGGGCGCCGTGAGCATAATGATCGCGATCGGAACCGCCGTCGTGCTTTACGTCGGCGCGCGCCACGTCGAGTCGGGTGTCCTCACCATCGGCGACCTGGTCGTGTTCACCGCGTACCTGGCCTCGCTCTACGCGCCGGTAAACCAGATGTTCCAGACCTACGGGCAGGTGCACGGCGCGCGGGCGGGACTGCGCCGATGCCTGGAGCTGCTCGAGATCGACCCCGAAATCAAGGACCGCCCCGGCGCGATGGCTCTGGGACGCGTCACCGGCGAAATTGAATTCGACAACGTCGTCTTCGCCTACGGGTCGGACAACCCGGTGCTGAGGGGGGTCAGCTTCAAGGCGCGCGCCGGCCAGAAGATTGCGATCGTCGGACCCAGCGGCGCCGGCAAGACCACCATGACGAGCCTGCTCGCGCGCTTTTACGAGCCGCAGCAGGGCGCGGTGCGTGTCGATGGGCGCGACGTGCGCGAGGTGACGCTCGAATCGCTGCGCCGCAATATCGCGATCGTGATGCAGCCGCCGCTGGTGCTGGGCGGCACGGTCCGCCTCAACATCGCGTTCGGGCGTGGCGATGCTTCGGACGCCCGCATCCTGCGCGCCGCCGAGATGGCGCGGCTCGGCGCCGTGCTCGGCAGACTGCCCAAGGGTCTTGACGAGCCGGTTGGCCCGGGCGGGCACAGCCTGTCCGAGGGCGAGGCGCAACGCGTGACGATCGCGCGCGCGCTGCTCAAGGATGCGCCGATCCTGATCATGGACGAACCCACCAGCGCGCTCGATACGGAGACCGAATCGCTGGTGATGGCGGCGATAGCAGAGGCGATGCGGGGGCGCACGACCCTGGTGATCGCGCATCGCCTCTCCACCATCCAGAACGCGGATCTTATCCTGGTGCTGCGCGACGGCGAGATCGTCGAAAGCGGATCGTTCAAGGAATTGCGTGCGCGCGGCGGCTTCTTCGATTATCTCTACAAGCTGCAATCATGGAGCGGCGAGGAGGCGGGCGGAAAGTCCGCATGAGCGCGCGCCCCGACGGAGACCTCAATGCTGACAATCGGACTCACGGGCGGGATCGGCTCGGGCAAGACCACCGTCTCGAAAATTCTCGCGGAGCTTGGCGCACCGGTGCTCGACGCCGACAAGGTCGCGCATTCCACTTACGCGCCGGGCGCGCCCGCCTACGACAAGGTGGTCGCGGCATTCGGCCGCGAGATTCTGGGCGCCGGCGGCGCCATCGATCGCAGCAAGCTCGGTCCGATCGTGTTCGCAAAGCCCGAGAAGCTGAAGGAGCTAACCGACGCGGTGTGGCCCGCGACGCTCGACGCTCTGCGCAAAGCGGTTGGCGAGATGCGCGGGCGTGGCGAGAAGCTTCCGATCGTGGTCGAGGCCGCGATTCTGATCGAGGCCAACTGGATGCCGATGTTCAACGAGATCTGGCTCGTGACCGCGTCGCGCGAGCGCGTGATTGAGCGCGTCGAGCGCGACCGCGGCATGAAACCGGAGCAGACCGCGGCGCGCATCCGCGCCCAGCTCCCCGACTCCGAGCGCGTCCGGCATGCGAGCCTGGTGATCAAGAACGAGGGCACGCTCGATGAGCTGCGCGCCGAGGTCGAGCGCGTATGGCGGCAGACGCTCGAGCGCAGCGGATAGGCGCATAGCCGCGTCCAAGATGAAAATCCTGATCATGGGTGCCGGCGCGGTCGGCGGCTACTTCGGCGCGCGCCTCAGTGCCGCGGGCGAGGAGGTCGTGATGTGCGCGCGCGGCGACAATCTGCGCGCGATCCGCGAGCGTGGACTCAGCGTCGAGAGCATCCGCGGCGACCTGAGCGTCCGTCCCGCCGCAACCGCCGATCCGCGCGAGTTCGCCCCCTACGATCTGATCCTGTTCTGCGTGAAGGCATACGACACCGATGCCGCCGCCGAAGCGGTCCGGGGATGCCTCGCGCTCGGCGGAGCAATCCTGACGCTTCAGAATGGCGTCGAGAACGAGGCGCGGCTGGAGCAGATTTTCGGACCCGGCGCGGTGATGGGCGGCAACGCCCGGGTCGGCGCGGAACTCGTCGCGCCCGGCAGGATCGTCCATCTGAGCAGCGGGCATATCGATTTTGGCGAGCTCAACGGAAGAGACACCGAGCGCGCCCGCCTGATCGCGGCGGCACTGCAGCGCGCGGGAATCCTGGGCGAATGCACGCCGCGCATCCGCTCGCTGCGCTGGGACAAGCTGGTCTGGAACGGCGCGTTCAACACCGTTGCGACGCTGACGCGCCGGCGCGTCGGCGAGATCCTCGATGACGCGGAAGCGCTGCGCCTGGTGTGCACGCTGATGCGTGAGATTATCGACGTCGCGCGGGCCGACGGCGCCGATTTGGGCTACGACCGGATCGATTTTTACCTTGCGCATTCGCGCAAGAATCTGCGTGCGCTCAAGACCTCGACCCAACAGGACCTGGAGCGCGGACGGCGGCTGGAGTATGAAGCGCTCGCGGGCGCCGTGGTGCGCGCGGCGCGGCGCCACGCAGTCGCGGCGCCGGCGATGGAGACGATTTACGCGTTGATGCGCCTGCTCGACGCGAGCGCCCGCGTTTAGTCCGCCGCGCGCCGGCGCGCAGTGCTCAGCGGCGCTCGTACTGCTTGTTGCCGAACAGATTGTTCCAGCTGTCCTTGTCCTGCGGCGCCTGGTTCTGCGCCGCCGCCCTCATCTTTGCGATTTCCTCCGCCATCACGGCGAATCCGCGCTGCACCGCGGGGCGCGCGCGCTGCTCCTCGTACCATCGCTTGAGGTTCGGATAGTCGTCGAGGTTCTGCCCCTGCATCGAGTGTGGCACCAGCCACGGATAGGTCGCGATATCCGCGATCGAATACTCGCCGGCGAGGTAGGGCGCCTCGGCCAGGCGCTTGTCGATCACGTTGTAAATGCGCTTGGCCTCGTTGGTGTAGCGGTTGATCGCGTATTCGAGTTTTTCGGGCGCGTAGCGGCGGAAGTGATGCGCCTGGCCGAGCATCGGGCCGACCGTTCCCATCTGGAACATCAGCCACTGGATTACGTCGTACTTGCCGCGCGCATCCGGCGGCATCAGCTTGCCGGTCTTCTCGGCCAGGTACATGAGAATCGCGCCCGATTCGAAAATCGCGATCGGCGCGCCGCCGGGACCGTCGTGATCGATAATCGCGGGCATCTTGTTGTTGGGGCTGAATTTCAGGAACTCGGGCTTGAACTGATCACCCTTGCCGATGTTGACGGGGATGATGTTGTACTTGAGTCCGACCTCCTCGCACATCACGGTGACCTTGTAACCGTTGGGGGTGGGCCAGAAATAAACGTCGATCATCGGAGTCTCCTTGCGCGGATGGTTCGAAAGCCGGTTGCGTAATGCAACTTTGCCCCCGCCCGCGGCGCAGATCAAACGAAATCGGCAAAGCGAAATCGGCAAGTAGTGCGCGCGCGCCGCTACGCGGGAAGCGACTCGGTGTCGCCCTTGCGCACTCCGAGCAGGTAAGCCTCGATGAATCCGTCGATATCACCGTCGAGCACCGCGTCGGTATTGCCGTTCTCGACGCCGGTGCGATGGTCCTTCACCATCCGGTAGGGCTGCAGCACGTAAGATCGAATCTGGCTGCCCCACGCGATTTCCTTCTTGTCCTTGGTGAACTTTTCGAGCTCATCGCGCTTCTTGCGCTCCTCGAGCTCGAACAGGCGCGCGCGCAGAATCTTCATCGCCATCGCGCGATTCTTGTGCTGCGAGCGCTCGTTCTGGCAAGTCACCACGATTCCGCTCGGGATATGTGTGAAGCGCACGGCGGAGTCGGTCTTGTTGACGTGCTGGCCGCCAGCGCCCGAGGCGCGGTAGGTGTCGATGCGCAGGTCGGCCGGGTTGATCACCACCTCGACCTTGTCATCGATCGCCGGGAACACGAACACCGAGGCGAACGAGGTATGCCGCCGCGCGTTGGCGTCGTAGGGCGAGATACGCACCAGGCGATGGATGCCGGCCTCGGCCTTGAGATAGCCGTAGGCGTAGTCGCCCTCCACGGTGATGGTGGCGCTCTTGATGCCGGCGCCTTCGCCAGGCTGCAGGTCGGCGATCTCGGTCTTGAAGCCGTGCCGCTCGGCCCAGCGCATGTACAGCCGCAGCAGCATCTCGGCCCAATCCTGCGCTTCCATTCCGCCGGCGCCCGGATGAATCGTCACGATCGCGCCGAGGCGGTCGTACTCGCCGCCGAGCATCACCTGCAGCTCCTGCCGATCGAGTTCGGCGCCGGCGGAGGCCAGCGCCGATTCGGTCTCGCGCGCGGCCTCGGAGTCCTCGGCGGCTTCTTCTTCGGCCATCTCGAGGAACACGCGCGCCTCGTCGAGCTGCTTGCGCATACGCTCGTATCCTGCGAGTTGCGCGCGGATCTGATCCTGTTCCTTCAGGACGCCCTGTGCCTGCTCGGGGCGGTCCCAGAAATCCTGGCGGCTGGATTGTTCGAGAAGCTGGTTCTGGCGGGCGGTCAGCGTGGGGACGTCAAAGACGCCTCCCGAGTTTGTCGGCGCGCTGGTCGAAATCGGAGAGTTGCTGTCGAAGATCGCTTAGCATTGTCCTCTATTGCCTCGTGCGGCGAACGGGCCTTCCGGCCCGTCCGAATGATCCGCTATTTTGGCACAATCGCACGGCTGAATTAATGGCCTCCGGCGTGCCCGTTTCCCGCCGCGATTGACTCCGCGCTGACCGCGATCTCCGCTACGGCTGGACGCGGAAAGCGCCAGCTGAGGATCATTCCCACGATGGTCAGAAAGAAGCAGAACTCGGCGAACAGGTCGCCGACGATCGTGTACACGGTCCGCTCCGGCCGCCATCGGAGATCTTCGATCTCGGTGCCGCGCTGGAACAGCGGAGTGCGCGCGATGATCTGTCCGGTGGGCTTGATGATCGCGCTGATTCCGGTGTTGGCGACGCGGATCATCGGGACCTTGGTCTCGACCGATCGCATCGCAGCCATCGCGAGCGCCTGGTAGGGCGCGGAGCTTTTCCCGTACCATGCGTCGTTGGTGATATTGACCAGCACGTCGGCGCCTTTCTTTACCGCGAGCCGGGTCAGGTCCGGGAACACGCTCTCGTAGCAAATCAGAACCGCGAGCTTCGCCCCCTTGACGGTGAACAGGGTTTGCTCGGTACCCGCCTTCATGTCGCCGAAGCCCTTTACCACCCGGTTGACGAAAAATCCCAGCACCGGGCGGAACGGCACGTACTCGCCGAACGGCACGAGCTGAATCTTGTCGTAGTCGCCGACCACCTTGCCCTGTCCGGAAACCAGATAGGCGCGATTGTAGAACCCGTCGTCCAGGCTCGTGCCGGCAAGCGCGGGCGCGCCGAACAGAATCGGATCGCCCAGGTTTTTGGCCAGCGCGAGCAGCGCTACCCGGTAGGCAGCGTCGGACACGAACTCGGGCGGGTACTGATTGTGAGGCTGAAACAGGAACACCGCCGCCGCTTCCGGCCATACGATCAGGTCGGCGCCCCGGTGCGCCGCTGCCGCCGTCTGGTCCTGGTAAACCTTGAAGCTCATCGGCAGAGCGTTGGGGTTCCATTTGATCGACTGCGGGATGTCGCCCTGAACCATCGCGACGCGGAAGCTCCCCGACCACGGCCCCTTGCCCAGCTCGCTGATGCGCCATGCGCCGAAGCCGATGAGCACGATCATCAGCGCGGTCAGGGTGCTGAGACTCACCGCCTGGACGCGAGCGGTCGCGCGCCGGAACATCACCACGTAAACCACCGCGTTGAAAAACACGATCAGCGCGGAGACCCCGTAAATGCCGGTGAATTCGGCGAACTGGATCAACTGGATATGGCGGTAGGCGGTGTAGCCGACCAGGTTCCACGGAAAGCCGATCGGGAAGTAAGTGCGCACCCACTCCACCGCGGTCCACGCGATCGGCATCGTCACCACCATCGGAATCCGCAGACGGCGCGCGATAAACTCGCTCGACCAGATCGCAAGCCCGGTATAGAGCGCGAGCACCGCCGCGAGCAGCACCATCGGGACGATCGCGAATTCAAACCTGACGCTGGCGAAGTCGTGCAGCGGAATCACGATCCAGTACATCGAGGTGACGTAGGTCGCCAGCCCTTGCAGCCAGGCCAGCCGGAACACGCGTCCCAGCGGCTCGCCGTCGATCGCATAAAGCAGCGGGACGAATGCGCCCCACGCGAGCAGCGAGAAATCGAATTTCGGAAACGCGAGCCCCAGCGCGATTCCGCTTGCGATCGAGAGCGCGATACGGGTGGAAAGGTTCGAAGACATCACGCGCCCCGGCCAAACAGTTCGCTGAGCGGGATCACGCCCGCGCACGGCGGACGACCCGCGAAACGATGGTAGATCTCGTCGACGTCGCGCCAGCTCTCGACCAGCGCGGCGCACGCGCGCGGCTCCAGCGCCAGGTCGCCGCGCAACCGCCATTCGCGTTCATGCGTCCAGTCCACGCCGGGTTTGCGATCAAGCTCCAGGCTGACCACCCGCCAATGCTCGGCGGGCGGGACCAGGGTGCGCGCCTCGCGCCAGGGCAGGTAGATGACCGGGCGTGCACCGCAACCGAATGCATAGCGGCGGTCGATCGCAATCCCGAACGGTTCGTAGCGCCTCCGATTTTCGCGCACCAGGATCGCGCGCAGCGCTCCGAGAGGAACGTCGAACATGCAGACCGCCGGTGCGCCGCCGCGGACCATCCGGCGCCCGCCGCGAATCATGCCGTGCTCGAGTATCGAGACGAGATTGTCCATCGCGGACGCGGCCTTCGATGCGCGCGTAAAGTGCGTCAGCATCGCGCTCTGACCAAGCGCCTGCGCCGCGCGCCTCATCGCTGCGCACTCCGCGTGCTGTGACGCTGGCGTGCGGCGCGCGCCTTCGGGCGTGGGGGCCTGCCGCGAGCCTGCCGGGGGCGGGAGGCGAGCGCGGCGGCTATTTCGCGCTCGCGCGCGAACATCCTGCGCGCCTCCGCCGGCGAGCGCTCATGGTCGTAGCCCACCAGATGAAGCATCCCGTGCACGAGCAGCGCGGCAAGGCGCTCGCGCGCGCTGATACCGGCGCGCCGGGCCTGTGCAAGGGCGGTGTCAATTGAGATCACGACGTCGCCGAGCAGGGCGCGCGTCTCGGGGTCGATCTCAATTGGAGCGCGGGGGCTGCGGCGTGCATCTTCGAGCTGCGAGAACGAGAGCACGTCGGTCGGGCGATCCTTGCCGCGGAAATCGCGGTTGAGCGCACGGATCGCTGCGTCGTCCACCAGCAACACCGAGAGCTCCGCGCGCGCCATCCCCGCCGCGCGCATCGCGGCCGCGGCGTCGGAGCGCAGCGCGCGCGCATACCGGCGCGCCGCCGCGGTCTCCACTCGTAGCATGACGGGCACGCGCTCTAGTCCCGCGATTGTTCGCCGCCGCCAGGCGGCGCGGAAGGACCCGAAAGCTGGAAGGATTCGTACGCGTTTATCACCGACTGGACCAGCCGATGGCGCACCACGTCGCGGTCGGTGAAGAAGATGAACTTGATGCCCTCGGTGTTGGCCAGCACGGTGCGCGCTTCCTTGAGCCCGGACAGCTTTCCGCTGGGAAGATCGATCTGGGTGATATCGCCGGTGATGACCGCCTTCGAGTTGTAGCCCAGGCGCGTCAGGAACATCTTCATCTGCTCGGAGGTCGTGTTCTGCGCCTCGTCCAGGATGATGAACGAGTCATTCAGCGTGCGCCCGCGCATGAAGGCGAGCGGAGCCACCTCGATCGTGCCGCGCTCCAGCATCCGGCGCGCGCGGTCGAAATCGACCATGTCGTGGAGCGCGTCGTAGAGCGGGCGCAGGTACGGGTTGACCTTCTCGGCCAGATCGCCGGGAAGAAAGCCAAGCTTCTCGCCCGCCTCGACCGCGGGCCGGCACAGCACCATCCGCGTGACCTGGTTCTTCATCAGCGCCGCCAACGCCATCGCCATCGCGAGGTAGGTCTTGCCGGTTCCGGCGGGGCCGATGCCGAACACAATATCGTGATTGCGGATCGCGTCGATGTAGAACTTCTGGTTGACCGACTTGGGCGAGATGACGCGCTTGTGCGCGGAGACGTAGATGGTGTCGAGGAAGATGTCCTTCAATTCGGCGTTGCGATCGCCGCGCAGAATCCGCACCGCGTACTCGACGTCGCTCGGATAGACCGGGTAGCCGCGCTTGAGCAGATCGTAAAGCTCGCCGAGCACCTTTCCCGCGAGCGCCTGTTCGGCCTGCGGGCCGGAAATCTTGAGCGAGGTGCCGGCGCCCGAGATTCGCACGCCCAGCGCCTGCTCGAGCGCGCGGATATGCGCGTCGTGCTGGCCGAGCAGATCGGAGAACAGGCGCGGGTCGTCGAAGTGGAGCTCTAGAGAGTCTTCGCCGAGCGGCTGCGGAATCGATTGACCCCTGGAAGTGCTGATTGCCGTCACTACCTCGTGTCCGCCCGGCGGCGGCGATGCATCATGCTACCCCAACCGTGCGCCGATATGAAAGGCACCGTGCGGTGATATGAAAGGCAGCCCCGCTCACCCGATCAGCGCCGCGACGCGGTCGAGCGCCTCGACCAGTTTCGTGGCGTCCTTGCCGCCGGCCTGCGCGAAGTCGGGGCGACCGCCGCCCGAGCCGCCGATGATCGGCGCTACCTGGCGGATAATGTCGCCGGCCTTGACCCGGGCGATAAGGTCGGGCGTCACCGCGACGATCAGCGCCGCCTTGCCGTCGCCGAGGTCGGAGCCGATTGCGACGACGCAGGAGCCGTGCTTCTGGCGGATGCGATCGGCCATCTCTCGCAGCGCGCGCGCCTCGATGCCGTCCACGCGGCGCGTGACGAGCTTGATTCCGCCGGCGTCGCGCACGGTTTCCCCGGCGCCGCCCGCGGCGCCGCCGCCCTCGGCGAGCCTCTGCTCGAGCGCGTGCAGCTTCTTTTCCAGATCCTTCTCGCGCGCGAGGATTCGTTCGAGCCGATCGAGCGCGGCGGCGTCGCGTGCGCCGAGCTTGTCCGCGATCTCGGCCAGGATCTTCTCCTGCCGGCGCACCGATTCGAGCGCGCCCTGACCCGTCATGGCTTCGATTCGGCGCACCCCGGCGGCGACTCCCGACTCGGCATTAAGCTTAAACAAACCCACGTCGCCGGTGCGGCTTACATGGGTGCCGCCGCACAGCTCGACCGAAAAATCGCCCATCCTCACCACGCGCACGCGGTCGCCGTACTTGTCGCCAAAGAACGCGAGCGCGCCCGCCTTGATCGCGTCGTCGTAGGCCATTTCCTCGGTCGTGACGGCGGCGTTCTCGCGAATGCGCGCGTTGATCTCTTCCTCGATCGTCAGCAGGTTCGTGTCGCCGACCGGTCCCTGATGGCTGAAGTCAAAGCGCAGATGGTCGGGCGACACCAGCGAGCCCGCCTGATGCACGTGCGCGCCGAGCAGGTCGCGCAGCGCGTAATGCAGGATATGGGTCGCGGAATGATTCAGCATCGCGGCGTCGCGCCGGATGCGATCGACCTTGAGCGTGACCCGTTTCCCGCGCTCGAAGTCGCGCGCTTCCCCGCGCAGGATACGGCCCAGGTGAACGATCGAGCCCTCTGCCTTGCGCGTGTCGGTAATCTCGGCCAGCGCGCCCGACTCGGCCTCGATCACGCCGCGGTCGCCAATTTGTCCGCCGCCCTCGGGATAGAAGGGTGTCTCCGCGGCGACGATCGCGACATTGTCGGCGGCACCGCCCGCCGCCAGCACTTCGGATTCGGCGTCGTAGCTATGGTATCCGACGAAGCGCGAGGAGGTTCCCGACGCGATCGCCAGCTCGGGTGCGAGCCCGTCGTCCTTGCGAGCGGCGCGCCCGCGCTCGCGCTGCTCTTCCATCAGGCGCTCGAACCCGGCGGCGTCGACGTCGATCCCGTCGCTACGCAAGACGTCCTCGGTCAGGTCGAGCGGGAATCCGTAGGTGTCGTAGAGCTTGAAGGCGACCTCGCCGGGCAGCGTGTGGCCGCCGGATTTTTTGAGGCGCGCGCGCTCCTCGTCGATAAGTTCCAGCCCGCGGTCGAGCGTCTCGCCGAAGCGCGTCTCCTCCTCGCGCACCGCCTTGGTTATCTGGGCCGAATGCTCGACGAGTTCCGGATACGCTTCGCCCATCGCTACCCGTACGGCAAAACACACCTCAGATAGAAACGGTCTCGTGACGCCGAGGTATCTGCCATGCCTCGCGGCGCGTCTTATGAGTCGGCGCAGAACATATTCGCGGTCGGTGTTCCCCGGCTGGATACCCTCGGCGATCAGGAAGCTGATCGCCCTCGCGTGGTCCGCTATCGCGCGATATGAAACGTCAGCCCATTCGTGAGACCCGTAGGCAGGGATGATCGGCGTCGCACTTTTGGGCACCTTCGGCCTGGCGACGTTTACGTGCTCTTCGACCGCGTCGATGACTGTGCGGAACAGGTCGATATCGTAGTCGCCGAGCACGCGGCCGGTCTCCAGGCTCTGCAGCGCCGCGGTGATTCGCTCCAGTCCCGACCCGGTATCGACGCACTTCATCGGTAGCGGCGTAAGCGCACCCGATGGCTCGCGGTTGTACTGGATAAAGACCAGGTTGCCGAGTTCGATGAACCGCTCGCATCCGTCCACGTTGACGGCGCAGGGAATGCCGCGATGCGTCGCGCCGTTGCACGCGCGCTCACCGCGGTCGATATCGATCTCGGAATTCGGTCCGCACGGACCGGTCTCACCCATCTCCCAGAAATTGTCCTTGTCGCCGAAGCGCATGATCCGCTCGCGCGGCAAGACCCCCATCTTGAGCCAGATTTCCTCGGCCTCCTGGTCTTCGTGATGCACCGTCGCGTAGAGCAGTTTCGGATCGACGCCCCAGACTTTGGTGATCAGCTCCCAGTGCCAGTGGATCGCTTCTTTCTTGTAGTAATCGCCGAACGACCAGTTCCCGAGCATCTCGAAGAACGTGTGATGGTAGGTGTCGCGGCCGACCGCCTCCAGGTCATTGTGCTTGCCCGAGATGCGCAGGACCTTCTGACAATTGACCACGCGCTTGTCCGGTGGCGTTCGCACGCCAAGGAAATAATCCTTGAACTGGACCATCCCGGCATTGGTGAAGAGCAGGGTCGGGTCGCCCTTGGGAACCAGCGAGGCAGACGGATAGACAGCGTGACCGCGCTCCTTGAAGAAATCGAGAAATGACTGACGTACCTTGGCGGTTGTCCAGCGCATGGGGGCACTATTCTAGCCAAGGCGCGACGGCCTGCCCACTGCCGCGGGCGGGCGGCGCGGCGGGAGCCGGCGAGGGTAGTCAGGAGTGCCTGGCGCTGTGGGCCTGCTGGGCCGTAACGCCCGGTCGTGGCGGCGCCAATCGCGCTGAAACGACTGCACCGGGACGCGATGACACCGAAATTCGGAGCTTTGAAGCGCTCGCACCAGCAGGAAGCGAAACGCCAATAGAGTATTCGTCGTCCAGCAGGCGCCTAATCTTAGTGACCACGGGCTCAACGGGGAACACGGCGCCCCCAAGGTCGAAAGGCTTCGACTTATTCACAATGAACACCTGCCCGCCCGTGGCTGCTGCAAATTTTCTCAGAGCTCGCGCATCGGGGCGGTTGATGTCGGCGTCTCCGAGCACCAGCGTTCCAAACTTGAACGGTTTGCGCGGCGCGGCGTCCGGATCGCCGATAGCGACCAGAAACGCTCGAATCCCGCTTTGTTTCACGCTCTCTATGACATCCTGCTGGCGGGCGATGCTGCAGTCATCCATCCGGTTCGTGAATACCACGAGTGCACGATTCGTATAGTGGGCGTTCCTTTCCGCATAATTGCTCGCAGCAATGATCGCATCATACATCGCTGTCGCGCCGGCGGTCGGTAGCGTAGTGACCACCAGATCCGTCGAACGATGATCGGTCGAAAAGCCGCGCACCAGGTAGGGTCTCGTCCCGAATCCAAACGCTGCAAACTCGTCGCATGAGCCTGAGGGCATGAGCAATTCGTCCAGCGCACTGGCCACCTCGGCGCTCTTACCGCGAATGTCGGTCGAGGTGTCGACGACAAGGACGATCGACTTTGGCGTTTCGGCTGAGTCGCTGTGGAAGAAGTCGACAGGCACAATTCGGGAGCCGAGAGTGACTCGGAAGTCGGCTTGCTCGAGGCCGCTGATGGGCTGGCCGGATGGGTCGGCTACGATCACGCCCATCTGCGTATAGCCGGGCTTCGATGAAATCGCATCGGGCGGATGACTCGGATCGGCGCAGAGGTTCAGCACCGGCGGTGCCGCCGGTTTTGCGACGAATACGGGCGTCGGAGTATTCGGCTGCGATGATTGTGAGGCGGTCGCGCACCCAGCGAGAAGCGCCGCGGATGCAAGCGCGAGCGCGATCGTTGCTGCGGCGCGAATCGCGCGCGCATGACTGCGGGTGAACATCGAGATGCGCCCCCTTCTCGGGGATTACTTAGCCGCGCCCGCGGATGCGCGCAACCGGTGCGGGATCGGCCGATTCGGAGTGCAGGCCGCTGGCACCCGACGCACCCGCTGCGCGGGCGAGATCCTTCGACTCCGCCCGCAACGGGCTCCAGAGGCCCCTCTCGCTTCGCTCAGGGCGCCGAGGCGGCGGCTCAGGATGACAAAGGGGTGGCCGCGCGGGCAGGGACGCCCGCGCCACTCAGGAGGGACGCCCGCGCCTCTCACGGAGTCGGATGCGCCACGGTCAGCTCTTGCGCTTCGACGATGACGACGACGATTGCGGCGCGGGCGGCGCTTCCTCGGGCGGAGGGCCATCCGCGGCGGCGGCCTCGGCCTGCGCGTCAGTCAGTGCGAGCGGCTTGGCCGCGAGCTTGGCGCGAATCTTCTGTTCGATTTCGTCGGCGAGATTGGGATTCGCCTTCAGCAGGTCGCGCGCATTCTCGCGTCCCTGTCCGATCCGCTCGCCGCCGTAGGAGTACCATGCGCCGAGCTTTTCGATTACGCCGAGCTCCGATCCGAGATCGACCAACTCGCCTTCCTTGGAGATTCCCGAGCCGTACAGGATATCGAACTCGGCTTCGCGGAACGGCGGCGCGACCTTGTTCTTGACCACCTTGACCCGGGTGCGCGAGCCGATCACTTCCTGCGCGGATTTGATCGTGCCGATGCGCCGGATATCCAGGCGCACCGACGAATAAAACTTCAGCGCGTTTCCGCCCGTGGTCGTTTCCGGATTCCCGAACATCACGCCGATCTTCATCCGGATCTGGTTGATGAAGACCACGATGGTGCGCGAGCGCGAGATGATCGAGGTCAACTTGCGCAGCGCCTGCGACATCAGGCGCGCCTGCAATCCCATCTGCGGCTCGCCCATCTCGCCCTCGATCTCGGCGCGCGGCACCAGGGCGGCGACCGAGTCGATCACCAGCACGTCGATCGCGCCCGACTGCACCAGTGTCTCGGCGATCTCAAGCGCCTGCTCGCCGTTGTCGGGCTGCGAGATCAGCAGGTCCTCGACCTTGACGCCGAGCTTGCGCGCGTAAGCGGCGTCGAGAGCGTGCTCGGCGTCGATGAAGGCGCCGACGCCGCCGCCTTTCTGCGCCTCGGCGATACACTCAAGGGCGAGCGTGGTTTTGCCCGAGGATTCGGGGCCGTAGATCTCGACCACGCGGCCGCGCGGCAATCCGCCCACGCCGAGCGCGATATCCAGGCCGAGCGATCCGGTCGGGACGACCGAGATGTCGGCGCTGATCGCCTGCTCGCCGAGCTTCATGATCGAGCCCTTGCCGAATTGCTTTTCGATTTGGCTGAGCGCCAGATCGAGCGCCTTGCTTCTGATCTCCGTTGCCATCCAGATGCCCCCGTTATTTCGGGTGTGCCGATTGCTTGAGCGAATCTTGCCACAAATGCGCGGCAATAGCGCTAGTCGCGCGTCCCACGCCATCCACAGCACCGATTAGTCGGAATTCGGAATCCACAGATTGCGCCGATCACCGGATGGCGCGGCCCCAGGCTTCGATCAGGCTTTCGAAGGCGCGGCGCAACTCCGGATTTTTCAGCTCCGGAACTTCGATCGAATGGCGTGGCGCGCGCGGCACCGTGCGCAACTTCGGACGCTGCGGGCGCGAGAGCCTGCCCTGCACGAAGCGGAGATCGCGCACCGTGTCGGCGCCGACGCGCTCGGTCACGCGCGCCATGATCTGCGCCTTCATCAGGTTCAGTTCCTGAATCCACATCGCGCCCGAAACTTTGATAACAGCCGTGTGGAACTTCAGTGACACGACCTGCGTGCGCCGCGCGATCGCTTCGCCCACGATGTCGGGCCACTCGCGCGCCAGCCGCACGATTCCGAACTGCCCCCCGGTGTCGAGGCGATCGAGAAGCGGCTGCATTACATGGCCGAATTTCTCGGGCGGACGCGTTCGTCGCTGTGCCATCGCGGCTTCACGATAGCGCCGCGCAATCCGGGCATAAATGGCGCGGCGAAAATGAACGTCCACAGGCCGCTCAAAATGCGTCCCAGGAGGCCGGGGAGCGATAAGCATGGCTAATTCAGAACAGGGTCCGGCAGAAAAATTTTCATCGGGGCGAAGCTTTATCAAAAGGTTATCCACAACATGATATATGGGTTGTGCACAGTCTGGTGAACACTATATGTTGGGCTTGAGGGCTTGACATGGCACCGTTTGCTGCCGCATATTGCGCCCCACGGCCCAGTGCTTCCGCTACGCGCCCTGAGGGCTGGGGATGGACGCGGATCGGGAGCGCCGAGCGGGGGATTTCTCGTAACAATTACGAAAACTCGGGCAGGAGGGGCGGTGATGGCTGGCGGAGCGCTGGATTTGGAAAAAATGGCACCGAAAACCGCTGAACGTTCCCAGACCGGCACTCCCGGCCGCGGAATCGCCCTGGATCGATTCTTTACCACCCCCGGCGTCGATCCCATGAACGAAGTCGAATGGGAGATGCGCACCGCCATTATCGCGGGCGAAGACGGGCGCGTGGTGTTCGAGCAGCGCGACGTCGAGGTGCCGCGTGCGTGGTCGCAGACCGCCACCAACGTGGTCGTGTCCAAGTACTTCCGCGGCTCGCTCGACGGCAAGCAGTCGGCGGGAGTCCTCAAGCGTGAACAGAGCGTCCGCCAGCTAATCTCGCGCGTGGTCGATACCATCACCGGATGGGGTGACAAGCAGGGCTACCTGCCGGGCGCCGAAGATCGCGACACGTTCAAGGCCGAGCTGACTCATCTGCTGCTCACCCAGAAGGCCTCGTTCAACAGCCCGGTCTACTTCAACGTCGGGATCGATCCCAAGCCGCAATGCTCGGCCTGCTTCATCCTCAAGGTCGATGACAACATGGATTCGATCCTGGGCTGGTACCGCAACGAGGGGATGATCTTCAAAGGCGGCTCGGGCTCGGGCGTCAACCTGTCGGCGCTGCGCGGCTCGCACGAAAAGCTGTCGTCGGGCGGCACCGCGTCGGGTCCGCTCTCGTTCATGAAAGCCGCCGACGCGTCGGCGGGTGTGATCAAGTCGGGCGGCAAGACCCGGCGCGCGGCCAAGATGGTCGTGCTCAACATCGACCATCCCGATATCGAGGACTTCATCAAGTGCAAGGTCGAGGAGGAGCGCAAGGCGTGGGCGCTGATCGATGCGGGCTATGACGGCTCGCTCGACGGCCCGGCATACTCCTCGGTGTTCTTCCAGAACGCGAACAACTCGGTGCGCGTGACCGACGATTTCATGCGCGCGGTGATCGATGACGGCGTGTGGCAGACCAAATTCGTCCGGACCGGCGATATCGCCGGCGAATACCGCGCGCGCGATCTGCTGCGGATGATCGCGGAGGCGGCGCACGCCTGCGGCGACCCCGGCATGCAGTTCGATACCACCGTCAACCTGTGGCACACCTGCCCGGCCACCGGACGCATCAACGCCTCCAATCCGTGCAGCGAGTACATGCACCTGGACAACTCGGCGTGCAACTTGGCCTCGCTCAACCTGATGAAGTTCATCGATGAGCGCGGCGAGTTCGACGTGCGTGCGTTCCGCCACGCGGTGGACGTGATGATCACGGCGCAGGACATAATCGTGGACAACTCCTCGTATCCGACCGAGGAGATCGGCGCCAACGCGCACGCTTTCCGCGAGCTGGGGCTGGGCTATGCGAACCTGGGCGCTCTGCTGATGGCGCTCGGGATGCCGTACGACTCCGAGCAGGGCCGCAGCTACGCCGCCGCGATCACGGCGCTGATGACGGGCGAGGCGTACCTGCAATCGGCGCGGATCTCGCAGCAGATGGGACCGTTCGGCGGCTACGCGCCCAACCGCGAGCCGATGCAGAAAGTGATCGAGCGCCATCGCAGCCACGCCTACCGGCTCGAGCCCGCGCACGTGCCGCTGGACCTGCTGCGCGCGGCGCGCGACTCGTGGGACGAGGCGCTGAAGCTCGGACAGACGGCGGGCTACCGCAACTCGCAGGCCACCGTTATCGCGCCGACCGGCACGATCGCATTCATGATGGATTGCGATACCACCGGCATCGAGCCCGACATCGCGCTTATCAAGTACAAGAAGCTGGTCGGCGGCGGGATGCTGAAGATCGTAAACGGCACCGTGCCGCGCGCGCTGCGCCGGCTGGGCTACGACTCCCGCGAGATCCAGGAGATCGTCGAGTACCTCGACGAGCACGAGACGATCGAGGGGGCGCTTGCGCTCAACGATGCGCATCTGCCGGTGTTCGATTGCGCATTCAAGCCGCGCGCCGGCTCCCGCACGATCCATTACAACGGGCACATCAAGATGATGGGCGCGGTGCAGCCGTTCATCTCGGGCGCGATCTCGAAGACCATCAACATGCCCGCCGAGGCGACCGTGGATGAAGTGGCGGAGGCGTATGTCACCGCATGGAAGCTGGGGCTGAAGGCGGTCGCGATCTATCGCGACGGCTCCAAGCGCACCCAGCCGCTCAACACCGGCCGCAAGGAAGACAAGGCCGCGACCGCTGCGGAAGTGGCGCGCGCGGCGGCGGCGATGGCGGCGCATGCGGGTGATCTGCGCGCGGCGCGGCGCAAGCTGTCCGACGAGCGCAAGGCGATCACCCACAAATTCGATATCGCCGGCCACGAAGGCTATATCACGGTCGGCATGTACGAGGACGGGACGCCGGGCGAGATCTTTGTCTCGATGTCCAAGCAGGGCTCGACGATCTCGGGCCTGATGGATTCGTTCGCGACCGCGATCTCGTACGCGCTGCAGTACGGCGTGCCGCTGCAGTTCCTGGTGGACAAGTTCGCGCACATGCGGTTCGAGCCTTCGGGCTTTACCAAGAATCCGCAGATTCCGTACGCGAAGTCGATCGTCGATTACCTGTTCCGCTGGCTCGCCTCCAAGTTCCTGGACGAGGAGGCCAAGCGCGAGGTCGGAATCGTGGCCGATGACGCGCGCGTGAGCGACGATTCGTCGGCGCCCGCCAGCGACGCTCCGCGCAAGCTCGCGCCGGTCGTGAGCCTGAGCGACGGCAAGGACAGCGGGATGAGGCAGGCGTTCATCAATCAGGCCGACGCGCCGCCGTGTCCGGATTGCGGCTCGATAATGGTTCGCAACGGCTCCTGCTACAAGTGCATGAACTGCGGCGCAACCAGCGGATGCTCGTGAGGCGGAAAGTGCGATGATCCACGCGGACGATACGGAACTGAAAGACTCGGTGGCGTACCGGATGCTGGCGTGGCGCCATCGGCATCGGCGCATCGGAGTGTTCGCGATCGTGGCGGAAATCGGCGGCGAGCCGGCGCGTGCGTGGGCGGAATGCCGACAGTGCGCGGCGATGTTTGAGTTCGTGCGTGATGAAGTGTGGCAACTCGCGGATGGTGGGGAGCGGTTGAGTGCGGGCGGACGCAGCGGAGTGGAGGCGGCAGGTATCGAGGCTGCGCACTGATTGTTCGGTTCGAAGGGCTCCGGGGGATGTGGGGTGGTGAGGCGTTCGGGAATCCTGATTGCGGGGATGGGAGAGGAGACGCGGCGGCGAAAAAACTTTTATGGGTTCCCGGATTTTGCCGGAGGATGAGTCCTCCGGAGCCCACCCAAAAGCAGGCGGAACGCGAGTTCCGCTAAAGGGTGTGGCGGTGGGGTGGCGGATGTGGTGACGGGGAGGGGCGGTGGCAACACCGCCCCTCCGATTTTCGGCCGGCGCGGAGCGCGGCGAATTCATGTCGTCATCTAATTTAATTGCCAAACAATTTGGTAATTAAAATGCGGATCAATCCTTGACCCGGCTTCTAGGCGCGACGAGTGCGGAGTAAGACACCGACGGCTGAAGAGCGGACACTGACGATCGAGCAGGCGCGCGCGTTTTACGACCGCATGGGCCGCGGCCAGGACGCCCAGTACATCTTCGAGGACCGCGCGATCGAAACCATGATCGCGCACGCCGGCTTCCCAGGCGCCCGCGCGGTGCTCGAGTTCGGATGCGGAACCGGACGGATCGCCGAACGCCTGCTCAACGACTTCATGCCGCCGGAAGCGCGCTACCTGGGAATCGACATCAGTACCACGATGGTGACGCTGGCGCGCGCGCGGCTGGAACGATTCGGCGCGCGCGCCGAGGTGCGGCTCGCCGACGGGTCGCCCGCGATCGACGCGGCCGACGACAGCTTCGACCGCTTTGTCTCCAACTACGTGCTCGACCTGATGAGCCGCGATCAGATTTCCGCCGTGATCGCGGAGGCGTATCGCGTGCTGGAGCCCGAGGGCTTGCTGTGCCTGGTCAGCCTGACGAACGGGTTTACCACGGTCTCGCGATTTATCTCGCGCACCTGGGCGCGGGTATATCGGATGCGCCCCTCGATTGTCGGCGGATGCCGCCCGATCGAGCTCACCGAATTTCTGGACGACCACGCCTGGCGCATCGTGCATCGCGCTACGGTCTCGGCGCTGGGATTTCCTTCCGAGGTGGTGGTGGCGGCGTCGATGAAGCAGGCCGAAGGGAGTGCCGCGCGTGCAGTGGCCGGCAGAAGCTGAACCGTCAAAATGCCCGGTATACGCGCGCAACGAGATTGCGATCGCGGCGCCGCCCGAGCGGGTCTGGCGATGGCTCATCCGGGCTGCGCGCTGGCCAAGCTGGTACTCGAACAGCGCGAACGTCGAGTTTCTGTCCGGCAGCGGGCCCGATCTCGCCGTCGGCGTCGATTTTCGGTGGAAGACTTTTGGCGCGACGATCACGAGCCGGGTGCTGGTGTTCGATCCGCCCTGCGAGCTTCTGTGGAACGCGCACGGTGTACTGACCGCGTATCATGGCTGGATGATCGCGGCGGAGGGCGCCGGATGCCGCGTCGTCACGGAAGAGACTCAGCGCGGATTTCTGCCGCGCATCGGATGGTGGTATCTGCGCCCGATGCTCGAGCGGGGCCATCAGAGCTGGGTCGAAAGCCTCAAGCGGATGGCCGAGGGTGGCGAGCCGGAGTGAACCGGCGGCGCGCGAATTTCAGGTCTGGGCGAGGGTTACTTCGAATGCGCCGGTGTTGTCCTTAACGATGCCAAGCGAAGTCAGCACTTGTCCGATCGCGATCACCGGCAGAAACATCCAGTACTTCATGCGCACTTGACCGAATACGCGATCGCGCTCGGCGGCGTCGAGAAATCGCGCCTCGCCCGAGAACATCTCGCCGCCGATATTCATCATCACGTGCGGCGTCTTGCGCACATTGCGGACCCATTGGCGGGTGATGTTGGCGGTCGGGAGCAGAAGCTTGTCGCCGTCCACGATGAACCAGATAGTGACCTCGTAGGGCTTGCCGGACTTGCGCCCGTGATGTGTCAGCCGCAGGGTTTGAGTACTGGCGACGCGCTGCAGCCGTTCGGTCAGATTCGATGCCATCGCAGAGTCGCTCCCGCGCGCGGCACTTCGCGCGCCGTTAGCCGCGCTCGTACTCCGAGCGCAGAATTCCCATCGGCACCACGTCCACGTATCGGCCGCGGACGTAGCTGTTCTCGCGAAACAGGCCCTGGCGTTTGAATCCGCACTTCTCGTAGCATCGGATCGCTCGCTCGTTGGTCACCAGAGTGGTCAGCCACACGCTGTGCAGATTGAGCTTGTCGAATGCGAGCCGGAGCAACAGCCGCACCGCGTCCGCGCCGTAGCCGCGGCCCCAGTAGCTCTTCTCGCCGATCGTGATGAACAGCTCGGCGTAGCGATTGATCCAGTTAAAGCCGCGCAGCCCGCAATCGCCGATCGGCAGGCCCTCCAGAGTTTCGATCACGAACGCCTTTTCCGGCGAATTCGCGGCGGTGACGCGCTCGATCATTCTTTCCTGATGTGCCCGAGTCATCGGCGTTTCCATCGGCCCAAGGAACTCGGTGACTTCCTCGTCGCTGAACCAGCGGATCAGCGCATCGAGGTCGGATTTCTCGTAGCCGCGCAGTCTGACCAGCTTCCCTTGCATCGCGATACGCGGGCGCGGGAACCGAATTGGACCAGGCCCGCGGCCCCACGCTACTCGGTAATCGATTCCATCACGCGGCCGCTGCCGCCGTCCACGAGATCGACTTCGACCTTGCCGCTGACTTTGAAATTTTTCTTGGCGGTTGCAATCCCGCTCTTCAGATCGGACAGGAATTTCTCCTTCGCGAACGGCGGCATCTTGTCCATCGGGAAATTGTTCATCGTGACCTTCGCCTTTAGCTCGCTGGGCCATTGAACCGTCCCGACCTTGGTCCCGGCGACGGGCAACGTTCGCACCACCTGTTCGACCTGTTCATGGAAGGTCGTGGCGGCGGGAGCGGGTGGCGCAGCGGAGGCGGCCGGTGGCGTTTTCGATGACGCCATCGCGGGCGGCGGCGCTCCGGTCAACTTTGCGAGCAGACCCTCCACCTGCGTTCGCGCATTTTCGTCGGGCGCGAGCTTACGCGCATGGGTCAGCGCCGCGGTGGCGTCCTTGACCTTGTCCTGCTGGGCATATGCGACGCCCAGATTGAAGTAGGCCTGGAACATGTCGGGCTTGTAGCCGAGCGCGCGCTTGTACTGGATGACGGCTTGGTCGGCGTTACCGGTGTAAAGATACATCGTGCCCAGATCGGTCCGAACCTCGGGATCCTCCGGCTTCTTCTTGAGGTAATGCTCGTAGGCCGCGATCGCCTCATCGTACTTGTTGTTGTCGTAATCGATATCGCCGATGCCGCGCAGCGCGGTCAGATTGTCGGGATCCAGCTTCAGCACGTGCGCATACGCCTCGGCCGACTTCGCGTAGTACGAGGGATCGAACATCGCCGCGCGCATCGTGACCGTGCCGTATTTGTTCCACGCGGCAACGTCCTTGGGCTTCGAGTTCGCGTCCTTCTCGACTCCGTCGATATAGCTCCGCGCCTCGGTCGGAAGCTGCACGGTGGGGTGGCCGGGCGGAAGCTGGCCCGGCGCGCTGTTGCCCGCTGTGCCCGCCATCGAGTTGCTTGCCTTTGCGCCGCCGTTGAGCGAGGCCTGTGGCGCGGGTGGCGCGGTGGCGCCGCCGGGATGAACGATCGGCGGGGTGCGGAGCATGATCCACGCGGCCGCGCCCAGTCCGACCACCGTGATGCCCAGGAAGACCGCGATGAATGCGAACGTGAGCGGCTGGTTGCGCAGCGTCTGGGCGAGGGGATTGGCCGGAGCCTTCGAAGGACCCGCGGAGGCGGCGCCGCCGTCCACGGCGCGGCCGCATTCGACGCAGAACTTGGCCCCCGCCATCAGGGGTGCTCCACATTGGGGGCAATATCGCATCAGCAAAGTCCTACATGACCGAATCCGGTCTCCGCAACATGGGGTGGAGGCGTTTTTGAGACGGCGCGGTCGTGTTGTATAGTCGCGACGGACCGCTTCAAAACCGCTTCAGGGAGACGCTCGATGCTGCTGTACGATTCATTTGGACCCAATCCGCGCGCGATGCGCATGTTCCTGGCCGAGAAGGGAATCACCATCCCCACCAAAGCCGTGGACCTGATGAAGGCGGAAAACCGCCGCCCACCCTATACTGACCGCAATCCGGGCGGACAGCTTCCCGCGCTCGAGCTGGACGATGGAAAGTGCATTGGCGAGACCGTCGCGATCTGGGAATACCTCGAGGAAAGGTACCCGAATCCGCCGCTGATCGGCGACAGCTCCGAAGAACGCGCCGAGGCGCGCCAATGGCAGCGCCGCGTCGAGCTCAAGATCACCGAGAATCTGTACAACAGCTTCCGCTATTCCGAGGGCGCGCCGATCTTCAAGGACCGGATCCGCATCCTGCCCGAGGCGGCGCCCGGCATGAAGCTGGTGGTGCAGGACGGGCTCAAGTGGCTCGACCAGCAGCTCGAAGGCAAGCAGTGGGTCGCGGGCGATCGCTTCACTATCGGCGACATTATCCTGTACTGCGCGCTCGACTTCGGCGCCGGAGTCGGCCAGAAGATCGATCCCTCGCTGAAGAACGTCAACGCGTGGTTTGGTCGCGTGAACGGGCGCCCCAGCGCAAAGGCGAGCCTGCATCCCGCCTCAGCCCAGGCGGGAATGAAGGGATAGCGGCGCGCGGGCAAGCTCGCGCATCGCGGGCGTGGAGATCTCTCGATGGCGGCATCGATCGAGCAAATCACTGAGCAATTGACGCGCCTGGTGCGCGCGAAAACCGGCGACGGCGGCGCGGCCGTCCGCGATATCGAGGCGCTGCCCGGCCACGCCGGCTTCGGCTACAGCTTCTTTCTGGACCGCACCACGCCCGATGGTCCCGCGGGTAAGCTGGTCTTGCGCGTCGCGCCCGAGGGCACGCGAATCGCGGGGCCGGCCGACGTGGTCCGCCAGGCGAAGATCATGAAATCGCTGGCAAACACCGACGTCCCGGTGCCGCCGATAATCTGGTACGGCGACGAGCCGGAGTTCTTTGGGCGTCCCTACTTCGTTGACGGCTTCGTGGATGGCTTCAAGCTCGCCGATCGCCCGAATATCGGCCGCGCCGAGGCCCGCGCGTACGCGCGAACGGGTATCGAGGTGATGGCCGCGCTGCACCGGGTGGATTGGCGCCCGCGCGTCGACGCGTGGGGCGAGCCGGCGCCGCTGAGCGAAGAGATGAAGCGGCTGGACCATCTGCTCGATCGCGACACGCTCGACCCCAAGACCGTCGCGCGCGGTCCCGAGCTGCGCGAGATGTTGCGCAAGACTATTCCCCCTACGCCGCGGGCGGGATGCGTTCATGGCGACTTCCAGTGGTCGAACATCATGTTTCGCGACGGGCGCGTGGTCGCGTTGATCGACTGGGAAATCGCGATTTGCGGGCCGACGCTGCTCGACCTCGGATGGATCTGCTTCTTTTCCGATCCCGCCAGCTTCGTCCATTCCGGCGAGGAGCGCTTCTCGCCGCTGAGCGCCGACGAGATCGTGAACATCTATTCCGAGGTGGCCGGGTTTCCGGTCTCGATGGAAGAAGTCAGATGGTTTCGCGCGTTCGCGGGATACCGATTCGGTGTGATCACCTGCTTCAATCAGATGCTCCATCGGCGCGGCAAGCGGCACGACCCGCACTGGGAAGACATCGCGCTGTCGGCGCCCACGATGTTTTCGCACGGGATCGAACTTCTCGGCGGATAATCGGCGGCTGAAACTCCCGATCGACGGCGCCCGCCTGATCAGACCGCCTTGCCCGACGGGTAAACCGTCTGCTACGGGTCAAGCGAGCCAACTTCGCGAGCCAGTCTTAACGAACTGGGAGGAATCGGGATGGACAATGCCGCCCGCAAGCAGGCCGAGTTTGCCGCGCCCGACGACGACCATCCGGCGATCAATGCGATTCTCGGCGCAAATCCGTTCGTCGATCTCGATGCGTGGCAGATTGCCGGCACGCTGACCCGCTTTGCGCGGCATCTAGTTGCCCGGCCGGGACTGGTCGCCTCGCGGGTGGCGGAGCTGGGTCTGGAAGTCCTGCAGATCGCGGCCGGCATTTCCGATATTGCGCCGGAGCCCTCTGACAAACGGTTCACCGATCCCGCCTGGCGCGAGCATCCGGGTTTCCGTCGCGTGATGCAGTCGTACCTGGCGTGGCGCACCGCGATGCAAGAGCTGGTCGGCGATGAAGCGTTCGAGGACTGGAAGGACGCCGAGCAGATGCGCTTTGCGGTCACGCTCCTGACCGAGGCGCTCGCGCCGACCAACACGCTGGGTGGCAATCCCGCGGCGCTCAAGCGCGCTTTCGACACGGCCGGGACGAGCCTCGTCGCGGGGTTCAAGAATTTCGCATCGGATCTGATCTGGAACAACGGGATGCCGCTGCAGGTGGACAAGCGGCCGTTCACGGTGGGCAAAAACCTCGCGGTGTCGCCGGGCGCGGTCGTGTTTCGCAATCCGGTCTGCGAAGTGATCGAATACGCCCCCGCCACCGAGAAGGTCTTCGAGCGCCCGCTGCTGCTCATCCCGCCACAGATCAACAAGTTCTACATCATGGACCTCGCGCCCGGGCGCAGCTTTATCGAGTACGCGGTCAAGCATGGCATCCGGATGTTCGCGATCAGCTGGCGCAATCCCACCGCCGCCAATCGCGATTGGGGTATCGACGATTACGTCGCCGCGTGCAAGCAGGCGCTCGAAGTCGCGTGCGAGGTTTCTGGCAGTCCCGATTGCAACGTGCTCGGCATCTGCGCCGGCGGTATCACCACCGCGCTGCTGCTCGGTCATCTGGCCGCCGCGCGCGCCAGCCTGGTCCACTGCGCGACCCTGCTGGTCACGATGCTGGACACCAGCATGCCGTCGATGACCGGGATGTTCGCGACCGAGGAATTGATCGAAGCCGCCGCGCGGCGCTCGCGAGAGAAGGGCGTGCTCGACGGCGCGAGCATGTCGCGTGTGTTCTCGTGGCTGCGGCCCAACGACCTGGTCTGGAACTACTGGGTGAACAATTACCTGATGGGGCAGGCGCCGCCGCCCTTCGACATCCTTTACTGGAACGCGGACTCAACCTGTCTGCCCGCGAAGCTGCACGAGGGCTTTCTCGACATCTTCCTGCGCAATCCGCTCACGCGCGCGGATGGCGTGGAGGTTCTCAGCACGCCCGTCGATCTGCGCGCGGTGAAGAACGACCTGTACCTGGTGGCGGGCGCGACCGATCACATCTGCGCGTGGCGCGCATGTTACCGCGCGACGCGGATGTTCGGCGGCGCAACCGAGTTCGTGCTCGGCTCCAGCGGGCATATCCAGAGCCTGGTGAATCCGCCCGGCAACTTCAAATCGCGCTACCATATCGGAGCGCGGCTGCCCGAGGATCCCGACGCGTGGCTCAAGGGCGCGGCGGAGAACAAGGGCACCTGGTGGGATCACTGGATCAAATGGATCGGCGCGCGATCGGGAGGGGAAAAGCCCGCGCCTGCGTCGTTGGGCAGCGCGCTTCACCGGCCGGCCGACCCGGCGCCGGGACTCTATGTTCACGAGCAGCACTAGCGGTGCGCGTGCGATAACTCGAATTGGAGGAGTTGGCTGATGGCGACCAGTGGTGGAAAGCGCGTCCTGACCAGGGACCTCGACGCGCGCGTGGCGGAACTGGAACGCAAGCTCGCCGAAATGAGCGAGCAGGTAGGGAAGCTCGACGAGCGGATTCAACGGATGGCCAACACTCTGGCGAGCGCGCAGACGCCGAAATTCTGAGCGCGCGCGGCGCGGCGTCAGCGCAGCGCGCTAGCGCGACGCCAGCACCTCCGCGAGATGGCGTATCTGGATCGGCGATCCCGCGCGATGCAGCGCGCCGCCAATCTGCATCAGGCATCCGCAATCGTTCGATACCACCACCTCGGCGCCGCTCTCCGCGATACGGGCGAGCTTGTCCTCGACGATTGCACCCGAGATATGCGGGAACTTGACCGAGAACAGCCCGCCGAATCCGCAGCATTCCTCGCGGTCGCGGACCTCGACCAGCCGGATGCCGTGTACGCCCGACAGCAGCGCCATCGGCGCCTCGCGCACGCGCATCTCGCGCAGCAGATGGCAGGAGGGATGATAGGCGACGGCGCGCTCGAACCGCGCGCCCACGTACTTCACCTTCATCACGCCGACGATGAACTGGGACAATTCGTAGATCCACGGGCGAATCGACTCGGCGCGCGCAGCCAGCGCGACATCACCCGCGAGCAAGTCGCCGTAGAAAATCCGCGCCATGCTCGAGCATGAGCCCGACGGCACCACGATTGGGATGCCCGGCTCGCACGCGTCCAGGAATCGGCGCGCCAGCTGCTTCGCCTCGTCGCGGAAGCCCTCATTGAAGGCGACCTGCCCGCAGCAGAACGCCTTCCGGATCGGGCGCACCTTAAGCCGCAGGCGCTCGAGCACGATGCGCGCGCAGTCGCCGACCTCGGGAAAAAATTCCTCGGCAAGGCAGGTCGAGAAGAGCTGGACTTCATTCATGATGCGACACCTTCCGCGGCATCGTTCAGCTTTCCTGCGGCCAGACCACGACGACGTCGAGCGACTTGGGGCCGTGCACGCCCATCACGATGCGTTTTTCGATATCCGCGGTGCGGCTCGGGCCCGTGATCATCGTGATTCGGTGCGTGGCGAACACCTCCGGTCCCAGCGCTTCGATTGCCGCCGCAAGGTCGGGAACCACGCGATCGATTTGCACGATAATGAGGCTCGCGGGCGGCAGCAGCGTAAGCGCGCTCGGCCGCGTGGCGGTCGTGAGCACGGCGAGCGTTCCTGTCGATGCGATCGCGAAATGCGCCTCGGCGATGCCCAGGTCCGCGCGCGCCAACCGCTCGCGCATCGCATGACGCGTCTCCGGATCGGCGGCGCCCACCGGGCGCATCACGGTGATGCCGGCGCCGGACAGCGCCGTCGCGATCGCGCCCGAATCGTTGACCACGCCCTCTCCAATCGCCGCGAGTTTGACCCCGCGCTCGCGCGCCGCCGTAACGATGCGATCGATCATCTCGGTGGATGTGACAATTCCCAGGAAGCGGCCCCCGACCGCTTCCAGCTCGCGCGCGAAGCGGGTCGCGAGTTCCGCGCGATGAGTGCCCGGCGCGACCGGTATCGTCGCGGCGGTGCCTTCATGCTTGTCGCGGGCGGACGACGATTCGAGCGCGTTCTTGAGCGTGGCGATGATTTTGTGCAGCTCCGCCATCGTGGATGCTATCCGTGCGCGCCAGGCTTGCGCGGGCGGCCGGGCCGCGGCGCGGGAAAGTCGCGGATTTTCGTCCAGTTGCTGAACGGCGGCGGCATCCTGCGCAGCCATCCATCGTGCGCAAACGGCCGCAGCATCATTGCGCCCAGCCGTCCGAGCGTGCGGATGACGAACGGATGCCGCGCCAGGCGCGCGTAACGCCGCGCTCCCGCACGCGCGCGGCGGGCCGCGCCGGGCCATGCGATCGCGCCGTCGCCGGTGGTCTCCTTCCATCGGAGGTGAAGCAGGATGCGCGGGATATCGATCTTGACCGGGCACACGTCCTTGCACGCGCCGCACAGCGTCGAGGCGAAGGGCAGATGGCCGGCGGCGGAGCCGACGAGATTGGGGCTCACGATCGATCCGATCGGCCCGGGGTAGGGCGAGCGATACGCGTGACCGCCGATATGCCGGTACACCGGGCATACGTTGAGGCACGCACCACATCGGATACAGTACAGCGCCTCGCGCAGCACCGGGTCCGCGAGCATCGCGGTGCGCCCGTTGTCCAGGATTACGACGTGCATGTCGCGCGGACCGTCGAGGTCGCCCTCGGCGCGCGGGCCGTTGATGAAATTGGTATAGGTCGTGAGCTTCTGACCGGTAGCGGTGCGCGCCAGCACTTCGAGAAAGTGGGGCAGGTCGGCGAGCTTCGGGATCACCTTTTCGATTCCCATCAGCGCGACGAAAATCTCCGGCATCGTCGAGGACATCCGGCCGTTGCCCTCGTTCTCGACCACCACGAGCGTACCGGTCTCGGCGATCGCGAAGTTGGCGCCCGTGACCCCCATCTCCGCGGTCAGAAACGCCTCGCGCAGGCGCGTGCGCGCCTCGGCGGTGAGCTTTTCGGGCTCGGCCGTGTACGGGATCCCCAGTTTTTCGTGGAACAGGGCGCCGATGTCTTCCTTGGAGAGATGGATTGCGGGCGTGATGATGTGCGAGGGCGGCTCGTGGCGAAGCTGCACGATATATTCGCCCAGGTCGGTCTCGATCGCCTCGATTCCGGCGCGCTCCAGCGCGGGATTGAGCGCGATCTCCTCGGTCGTCATCGACTTGCCCTTGACGACGCGTTTGACGCCCGCGTCGGTGGCGACCTTGAGGATATAATCGCGCGCCTCGGCCGCGGTGGAGGCGAAGAACACGTGGCACCCGCGTGCCTGGAGCATCCGGGTCAGCTCGACGATCAGCTCATCGAGCCGTGCGATCGCGTCTTCCTTGATCGCGCGCGCCGCCGAGCGCTCGTCCTCGTAGGGCGCGAACTCCGCGCGGACTTCGGCGAAGTGCGCGAGATGTCGCGCGCTGGCGTTCTCCAGCTTGCGGTGCAGCTCATGGTCGGCGGCGCCGGCGCGGCTTGCCTCGAAGAAATCGCGCGGCTTTGGAGATACGGCCATCGTGGTTTGCGTGCCTTTCCAGTCCCGGTGCGGCTCAGTTGATCAGCGAGACCTGGCGCACCAGGCGCAGGACCGCGTCGCGTGCGGTGTCGGCCTTGGGATGCTCCGGCGCGATGGAGAGAAAGCTCTGGAAATCCTCGAGCGCGGGCTTGAAGCATTCCATTTTTTCGTAGAGCGCGCCGCGCTCGCAGAGTTCATCAAGCGCGCGTGGATTGAGCATCAGGATCCGGTCCAGGCAACTGAGCGCGCGATTGAGATCGCCGCTCTTCAGATAGATTTCCTTCAGGTTCCCAAGCATCCGCCCGAGCGTCGCGCGCGCGCCGACCGGCTTGAGGAACGACGGATGCACCTCGACCGGCTGACCGTAGATTTGCGCGAGGCGCGCGCGAATATCTTCGAGCGAAAGAATCGCGCCGCCGTAAAACGGATCGATCACAAGCTCGCCGCGATCGTCGACCGCCTTGACCAGGAAATGGGTCGGAAACGAGATGCCGTAGAGATTGAGACCGAGGCGGCGGCCCACTTCCAGGTACACGACCGACAGGGTAATCGGAATTCCCAGCCGCCGGTCGATTACGTCGTTGAGAAACGAATTGCGCGGATCGCTGTATGCCGCTCCGCGATTGCCCTCGAACCCCTTCTGCTCGAACAGGTAATGAGAGAGAAGCTGGATGCGCTCGACGGTGTCGGAACCGGCGTGCACGATCGGCTCCGCCTCGCGCGCCATCGTGGCGATGCGCTCCAGGTAAACGTCGATATCCAGCCCGGGATATTCTTCCTTGGCGATCAGCAGGGCGCCGCGCAAGAGGGGAACCGGCTCGCGCGCCGCCAGCGCCGTAAATTCGCGCCTCGCGTCATTCATCGCCGCACGTCCATCGTCTCCAGTCTTGCCTTGCGATCGTCGTTTGACAAGCGCTTACGACGTGGTTTCCAGAAGCGCGCGGTTGATTTCTTCGCGCGCCGCCGCTTCGGATTCGCGCGCACGCGCATCCTCCAGCGCGCGTCTGGCCTCCGCGCCGCCCAGCCGCCCGAGCGCCCAGGCGGCATGCGCGCGGACCAGCGGCTCAAGCTCGGACGCAAGCGTTCGCGCAAGCGGCGCGACCGCTTCGCGATTGCCGGTGTTGCCCAGCACCACGGCCGCATTGCGCAACAGACCGCGGCGCCTGGCGCGTTTGATTGCGCTGCGCGTGAAGCGGCGCGCGAACGCTTGGTCGTCGAGCGCCAGCAGGTCGGGCAGGTACGGCGCGAGCTCGGGCTCCTCGCGCGCGCCGGATTCATTCCACGGGCAGACCTCCTGGCAGACGTCGCAACCGAAAATCCAGGGACCCAGCTTCGGCCTCAGCTCGCGCGCAATCGCGCCGCGATTCTCGATGGTCAGATACGAAATGCATACACGCGGCTCCATCACATAGCCGTCGCCGAGCGCGTTGGTGGGACACAGATCGAGGCATCGCCGGCACGTCCCGCAGTGCTCGCGATCGGGCGTCGCGGTCGGCTCCACGACCGCGTCGGTGAAAATCTCGGCGAGAAAGAAGTACGAGCCGTGCTCGCGCGACAGCAGCATCGTGTTCTTCCCCATCCATCCCAGGCGCGCCTGCCGCGCCCATTCGCGCTCGAACACAGGTCCGGTATCGACGTATGCGCGCGTGAGGGCGCCGGGGCGATGCGCCTGGAGCGCCGTGGCAACCGAGCGCGCCGCGCGCAGGACGTGGTCATGGTAGTCGCGCCCGAGCGCATACGCCGCGATTCTCCCGCGTAACTCCGCGCGCCAGTCCCCTTGCGGCGCGACCGGGGCGGCGTACGGGTAGCCAAGGCTGATTACCGAGTGAAAGCGGGCGTCGAGCAGGCGCGGATCGAGGCGGCGAGCGGGCTCGCGCGCAAGATACTCCATGTCGGCATAGCGGCCATCGGCGAGCCAGCGGCGGTAGAAGTCGCCGCGCTCGTCCAGGCGGCGCAGCGCCGCGAAACCGACCATCACGAACCCCGCCCGGCGTGCTTCGGATTCGATAATTTCGTTGAGGGTGCTCACGGCGACCCTGAAAAGGCTAGCATTTCCGCGGGAGAAGCGCGCCCGGAATAGTCGACGGATTGACTCCAGATTTAGTAGCCATTAGGTTCAAATTACTGGCGAATCGGGCCCGAGTATCGGAGCTCAACCCCGGAGGCAATGATGGCTGAGGAACTGAACCACGAGCATGTCGAAAGCGCGAGTGCGAATATCGATCCGGCTTCGCTTCCCGACGTCATCCTCACGCCCAAGGCGATCGAGACGGTGCGCAAGATGCACTCGAAGGAAGGGTTGAGCGGCGACCAGGGCCTGCGCATCGCGGTGGTCGGCGGCGGATGCTCCGGGTTCCAATATCAGCTCAAGTTCGACTCCCAGAAGGACGGCGACCGCGTGGCGACCTTCGACGGCGTGCGCGTGCTCATCGACGACTTCTCGCTGCCGTATATCGCCGGCACCACGCTCGATTTTGTCGAGGGCCTGCACGGCGCGGGCTTCCGCTTCGACAATCCGCGCGCGAGCCGAACCTGCGGATGCGGTTCGTCGTTCAGCGCCTGACGAAAATAATTCAGCGACCTCCTCTCAGCGCCGCCCGGGTGAATTGCCCGGGCGGCTTTTGTTTGCGCCCGCGGCGGAGCGCGCGAATTTGCGCCGCGCATCGGCTACAATCTGCCAGCGACATCCGACAGCTTGCGCGGACGGAGAAGAAAGTGAAGGACCTGGAAGGCAGGGGAGTAATCGTAACCGGAGCGACCCGCGGGATCGGGCGTGCGATCGCGCTGGAATGCGCGCGCCGCGGCGCCAACGTCGCCTTCAATTACGTGAAGAGCGAGCAGCAGGCCGACGCGGTGCGCGGCGAGATCGAAAAGCTCGGCGCCAGGTCGATGGCCTTCAAATGCGACGTCGGCGATCTGAAGGCGGTCCGCGAGATGGTCAACGCGGTCAAGAAGGAATTCGGCTCGATCGACGGCCTGGTCAACAACGCAGGACTCACCCGCGACAAGGTGTTCGTGATGATGAGCGAGGAGGATTGGGCGGAGGTGATCCGCACCAACCTTACCGGCTCGTTCAATTTTGCGCGCGCCGCCGTGTTCATGATGATGAAGGCGAAGCGCGGCTCGATCCTCAACATCACCTCGGTCAGCGGGCAAATCGGGCTTCCGGGTCAGGCGAATTACTCGGCGGCCAAGGCGGGACTGATCGGACTGACCAAGGCGCTGGCCAAAGAGGTCGGCCGGCTCGGCGTCCGCGCCAATGCGCTCGCGCTTGGATTTATAGAGACCGACATGACCGCGGCGCTGCCGGAGGAGAATCGCAACCAGGCGCTCGGGATGATCCCGCTGGGGCGTTTCGGCAAGGTCGAGGACGTGGCCCCGATGGCGGCGTTCCTGCTCTCTGACGCGGCGGCATACATTACCGGAGCGGTGATCAACGTGGATGGCGGGCTGGCGATGTAACGCCGCGCTAATGGCCCGGCGCGTGGCCCCAATTCGCCGCGCAGCTCAGAATATCGAAACCGTCGCCGTGCGCGGTGGCGCGATATTTGGCAAGAAACGCAGAATCGATCGCGCGCGCTAAAGCGGGCTCGAGCGCGCCGCGGCGCCATCGGTTGTACGCGTCGGGGCCGCCGTTGTACGCGGCGTAGGTCGAGCGCACCAGCGCAACCGGATCGTCGCGGAACGGGTCCAGGTGCGGCCTCCCGAGCACTCCGGTCATCATACGGTCCAGGATCTCGGCACCGGCCCCCGCGTTGTAGAGCACGTCCCATCTGAGCTTCTGCAGGCTGTAGAATCCGCGCCAGACGTGCTTGTTCACCTGCATCAGGCCGATATCGCCGCTCGAACTTTCCAGCCATCGCACGCGACCCTTCGCGCGCACGAACTGGCGCCAGCAGCTTTCCTGCCATGCGGCGCTTTTCACCAGGTCGCGGAAGGCGCCCTGGTAGCGGGGATCCATTTTTGACTCCGCGATTTCGTGATCGGCGCTGAGTTCGAGCAGCTGCGCCATGTCGTCGCGGTAGCGCGGCGCATTTTTCGAATCGACGACCGCGTGTCCCAGCCGTCGCGCGACCTGGCGCAGTTCCGGAAGCAGAGCGTCGGTTTCGGCGGCGCAGGCGTCTTCAGGTTCCAGCAGCCACATCGGCACGCGCAGCCATCCTGATTTTTCCGGCGCAACCGGTGAGGCATAGGGTGAAGCCGTCGGCGCGGGCGGCGGTGGCGGGGCAGGCGCCGCCGGCGGCGCGGTAGCGCCCGGCGTTTCGCCCGCCGCGGGCGGCGTGCCTGGCGATGGCTCTTCGCCCTCCGGCAGCGCTCCGCTGGACGGTGGTTCGGTGACGCCGAAGATGTCCTTCAGCTCCTGGTCTTCGTTGAAGTTGTATTTGAGCACATTTCCGGTCGCGGTCGGCGCCATGATATGCGCGAGCCGGCGCAAGTCAGCCGCCGAGATCCGCATCCCGAGTGCCGGTGCGGCCTCGTCCAGCGCGAACAGCGCATCGCCCGCCGACACGAATGAGAGGAACTGCAGACCGCGCGCGCCCAGCTTGCCCCGGCGCGCTGCTCCGCGCACGGCGGCGCCGAGGTTCTGCCAGGTCTCCAGGAACAGCGCGCGAACCGGATCGGGACCGGCAGCCGACGGCGCCTCAGCGAGCGCGGCCGCCAGCTTAAAGCGGCTGTTCAGCAGGATTTGCATCAATTGCTTGCGGAACTGCTCGTCACCGACGCTGGCGCCAAGCTGCTTGACCGCGAAGACCAGGAAAGCGTCCCACTCCTGGAGGTGCTGTTGGAAAGCGGCTATCTCGGCGGGTGTGGCGGTGACCGGCGACGGGCTCGCTGCGGGAACCGGAAAGTCTGGAACCGAGATCACGAGCGTCACCCGCACGCCGTCGTCGCGCGCCTCAACCTGGGGCATCGCGCGCAGGGTTGCGACCGACGCCTTTATCCGATCGGCAACCTGGGGCGTGGATGCGTCCTCGGCGAGCATCGCAAGCTGCTGCACGCTGGGATTGAGGTCGTAGGAAAACGTTTCCAGGCGCGGAATCAGGGACTGCTTGATGAGATCGAAGCCCCGGCCCACCAGCATCGATTTTTCGTGCTGCGGATTGTAGAGATTCAGATCGGCGATGCGGAACTTCAGCTTGAGTCCCGCAGCGATATACGGCTGCGATTCCGCTTCGACGATTCCGCTCCATGAAACCGGACTCACGCATCGCCCGGCGATTTCGAATCCCAGGCCCAGGCTCGCCGCGGTCTCGAGCATCACGCGTTCACCCGCGCGCCCGAAGGACGGATTTTCCGCGTACAGGAACTGGCACGCGTCGGTCCCGTTCCACAGCGGCGCCCGTCCGCCCGGCGCGGTGTAGAGGTCGGCCTTGAGCGCCTCGGTGAGGGCGAGGTAGTCGATGGTGAGCGGGACCCGCACCTCGCGGGCTCGCGCCGACGGCGCAATTGCGAGCGCAAGGATCGCCGCGGCTATCGCCGCAACCGCCGCGCCATGCGAGCGCGGGCGGGCCGGTGTCGCACGACTATCAACAGCCATTACGCGATAATCCTCCACCAACGCCATCCCGCACATTCACGGTACGCGAATGTCAACCGCATGGTATCGCGCCCGGCGCTTGAAAGGGATTCCACCGGCTATGATAATCAAAGGTGGAATCCGATGTGCCCCGATCGTCAGACTGATTTTTACGAGGCGGAACCGCCGCAGGCGTCGCGCGAACTGGCCGAGTTGCGCACCTCGCCCGATTACGCGCCGCCATTCGACATCGTGCGCCGCCGCGTGATCGACGATTCCTTCGAGGGCAAGGCCACCATCGACGCTACCATCGTAATCCGCGTCGGCAATCTCGAGGAGACCGAAGCCGCCTCCGGCGTCGGCGTCGTGCACGCGCTCGACGTCGCTCTGCGCAAGGCGCTGCTCAAGTACTTCCCGTACCTGGAGACGGTGCGCGTCAACGAGACATACACGCATGCCAGCGGCGACTCGACCGAGGCAGAAGTGGTGTCGGTCAAGAAATTCTCCGACGGCAATCTGCAATGGACCACGCTCGCCAAGTCGGCCAACACCGTGGAAGCCGGATGGCGCTCGCTGCTCGACGGCTACGAGTGGCGCATCTACACCGAGAATCTCAAGCTCCGCCGGATAGGCGCCAACCCGCGCCTGTCGCGCCGCTGATCCGACGACCATGCGTGCCGAGCAGCGCAGCACAGGCAAGGCATCGGCGGGCAAGCTCGCGATCCTCTACGACGGCTCCTGCGACCTGTGCCGCGCGAGCGTGCAGGGGGTCGACAACTTCGACAACTCGGGGACGATCGAGGCGCTCGACCTCAACGACGCAGACGCGCGGGCGCAGTTCCCGGATTTGCAGCTCGCTGACCTGCTCGAAGAGCTTCACGCGGTGGACGATCAAGGCCGCATATTCCGCGGCGCACGCGCGATCAACGAAATCCTGCGCCGGCAGGGTGGAATCACCGGGATGCTCGCCTACCTGTGGTACGTGCCGGGCTACGCATGGATGGCCGATCGCCAGTACAAGCGAATCGCGTCCACGCGCAACTTGCGCGATTCGCGCGGGCGCCTCAAGCCGTCGGGCGGCTCGCAATCATAATTCGGACGAACTTTTGAGCCTGCGCCGGTTCGGCGCGGCTGCGGACGCGGCTTGTTTGAGCTTCGCGGCGCGGGATAATCTGAAAGCCTCACCGCCGTGAAGCCGTTTCTCATCTACAACACTCTCTCGCGCAGCGTCGAGGAATTCCGCCCGCTGAACCCGGGCGAAGTAACGCTATATTCGTGCGGCCCGACCGTTTACCTGCCACAGCATCTGGGCAACCTGCGTTCGTACTTGTGCTGGGATTTTCTGCGCCGTGCGCTCGAGTACAACGGATGGCGGGTGCGGCAGGTCGAGAACGTCACCGACGTCGGCCACATGACGGCGGACGCCGATCGCGGCGAGGACAAGATAGAAAAGACCGCGCGCGAGCAGCACAAGAGCCCGCTCGAGGTCGCCAACCAGTACCTTGCCCGCTTTAACGAAGATTGCCGCGCGCTCAATATCGAGCCGCCCGCGGTCCAGTGCCGCGCCACCGATCATATCGCCGACATGCTCGCGCTCATCGAGCGGATCCTCGCCGCCGGGATGGCGTACGTCACGCCGTCGGGCGTGTATTTCGACGTCGAGAAGTACCGCGGCGGCCGGCGCGTGGGGCGGCTCTCGCGCCAGAGCCTTGATGAGCAGCATGCGGGCCAGCGCCTGGAGCATTCGCCCGACAAGCGCAGTGCGCACGATTTCACGCTGTGGGTGCTCGGCCAGCCCCATCACATTATGCAATGGGACAGTCCGTGGGGACGCGGCTATCCCGGCTGGCACGTCGAGTGCTCCGCGATGTCGATGAAGTACCTGGGCGAGACGATCGACATCCACACCGGCGGGATGGATCACATCGCGATTCATCACGAGAACGAGATCGCACAATCGGAGAGCGCGACCGGCAAGCCGTTTGTGCGATTCTTTGTGCACAACGCATTTCTGGTGGGAAAGGAAGGCGCGAAGATTTCCAAGAGCGCGGGCAAGTTTCCGCTGCTGTCCGATCTGGTAGAGGCGGGTGTCGAGCCGCTTGCGTTCCGGCTGTTCTGTTTCGGAGCGAAGTACCGCTCGGAGATTGCGCTGTCCGACGACGGGTTGCGCGCCGCGCAATCGAATCTCGAATACTTGCGCGAATTCACGCGCAACCTCAGCGACCAGGCGGTGGCCGAATCCGACAGCGCGTTCGCCGCAGACTACGAGGTGCGCTTCCACGACGCGCTCAACAACGATCTGAACACGGCGCAGGCGCTGGCCGCCGCCCTGGAGCTGGTGGCCGAGTCGTATCGGCGCGGCGATCGCGCAATCTGGCGCACGCTGCTAAAAATCGATCGGGTGCTCGGGCTCGAGCTCGAAGGGGCGCGCGCCAGGGCCGGCGTCGCGCCTCCCGCCGAGGTCGAGCGGCTCATCGCCGAGCGCACCGAGGCTCGCAAGGCAAGGAATTTCAAACGCGCGGACGAACTGAGAAGCGCGATCGAGGCTATGGGCTACGAGGTTAAGGACAACCGCGACGGCACCGCCACCTATCGCAGGCGCGGATGAGGGTCCGCGGGCGCGGTTTCGCGCGCCTTGAACCGCAAGCCCATGCTCTCTTAGAATCGCCGCTTGATTAGTCGGTATGCGCAACGGGTGACTGATGGCCATTGAACTGAAGACTTTCGACACCAGGGTGAAGGCGGAGGGTCCCGAGGTCCGCCACCTCGATCCGCACAACGCCCCCTACTACCTGCCGATCGGCGACGAGGTGGAGATTTTCACCGCCGCCTACAAGGCGCGCCTGCCGGTCCTGCTCAAAGGTCCGACCGGATGCGGCAAGACCCGCTTCGTCGAGCACATGGCGCACCAGCTCTCGGCGCTAGCCGAGGGACCCAACGAGTTGATTACGGTGGCCTGCCACGAGGATCTCACCGGCAGCGACCTGGTCGGCCGGTTTCTCATCCAGGCCGACGAGACGGTGTGGGTCGATGGACCGCTGACGCAGGCGGTCCGCCGCGGCGCTATCTGCTACCTCGACGAAGTGGTCGAGGCGCGCAAGGACACGACCGTTCTGATCCATCCGCTGTCGGACCATCGGCGGCTCCTGCCGGTGGAAAAGCGCGGCGAGACGATTCCGGCGCATGCGGGGTTCCTGCTGGTGATCTCCTACAACCCCGGCTACCAGAGCATCCAGAAGAACCTGAAGCATTCGACCCGCCAGCGTTTCGTGACGATCGAGTTCGACTACCCGCCGGCGGAAAAGGAATACGAAATTATCGCGCACGAATCGGGCGTAAGCCTGGAGATGGCGATGCAGCTCGCGCAGTTGGGCGAGAAGGTTCGCAACCTCAAGGCTTCCGGACTCGAGGAAGGCGTTTCGACGCGCCTGCTTATCTACGCCGGCGAGCTGATGGGCCAGGGCATCACGCCCCGGCGCGCCGCCACCGTCGCGGTGACGTGGTCGCTGACCGACGAGGCCGACAGCAAGCGCGCGATTGACGAAGTGGTAAAGGCAATTTTTCCCTGAACCCGCGCGCTTGCGCGCGGCTCCGAATGGCTCGGAAAGGCGAGGCTGCACATGTCCAGAATTGCGGAGTGGGTCCGGCCGCTGATGGCGGCTAGCGTATTGGTATATCTGTTTTCCGCAGTTGCGCCCGCGTGCGCGCAGATACCCACGGAGTCGATCCAGACCGGGCCGCGCCTGGACTTTCCGGCCGGACTTGCGACCGACAACCGCACGGTGTGGATCTCCAGCGCCCGTAACAACACCATCACGGCGGTCGACATCGCCTCCCACAGCATCTCGCTGGTCGCGGGCACCAACTTCAAGAACGGCAATAACGACGGCGTTGGCGATGCGGCGCGCTTCGACAGTCCCGATGGGCTGATCGTGGTGGGGCGCAACCTGTACGTCGCCGACACCAACAACTCGGACATCCGCAAGGTCAACCTGGACACCCGCGCGGTGACGACCTTTGCGGGCACCGCGAATATCTCGGGCACCGAGGACGGCCACGGCACCGCCGCGCACTTCAACCTGCCCACCCAGCTTGCGACCGACGGCACCAACATCTTCGTGGCCGACAGCGGCAACAACACGGTTCGCCGGATCCTTATCGCCGACGCGACGGTGAAGACGATCGGCGGCCAGCCCCAGCAACAGGGCAACGCCGACGGCCCGGTGACCAAGTCGATGTTCAACGGGCCGCGCGGCGTCGCCACCGACGGCAAGTTCGTTTACGTCGCCGACACCGGCAACGAGGTGATCCGCAAGATCGATCTTTCCTCGATGGAAACCACGACCCTGGCGGGCGATGGCCAGGAAGGAAACAAGGACGGCGCCGGCAAGCAGGCCGAATTCTCCAATCCCGGCGCCTTGTGCATGCAGGGCCAGACGCTCTACGTGATGGACGCCGACAATCACGCGGTCCGCAAAATCGATCTGGCCACCGACACCGTGAAAACGCTCACCCTGGTCAACGGCCATATCGGCTCCGGATGCACCGTGACCAGCGACGGCGGCACGCTCTACTACTCGGATACCACCGAGAATTCAGTGCAGGCGACCAACACCACGAACGGCAACTTTGTGCCGCTCTATCCGTTGGGACAGTGATCCGCGCACGGCGGTGACTGGCCATTGATCGATCTGCGCAGTGACACGGTGACCCTGCCCACGCCCGAGATGCGCGAGGCGATGGCGCGCGCCGAGCTGGGCGACGACGTTTACGGCGAGGATCCGACCGTCAACCGGCTCGAGGCGATGGCCGCCTCGATGATGGGCAAGGAGGCCGCGCTGCTGGTGCCGAGCGGCACCATGGCGAACCTGGCCGCGATGCTGACGCATTGCGCGCGCGGCACCAAGGCGATCGTCGGCTCGCAGTCGCATACTAATCTGTACGAGGCCGGTGGAGCCTCCGCGCTGGGCGGCGTGGTGCTCACCCCTGTAGCGAACACGGAGTCCGGCCAGCTCGATCTCGGCGAGCTCAAGCGGGAGCTTAACGCGTCTGCCGACGATCACTTCGCCGAGCCGGCGCTGGTGGTGCTGGAGAACACGCACAACCGATGCGGCGGCGCCGCGGTCGCGCTGTCGCATCTGGCGGAGGTTTCGGAGCTGGCGCATCGGCGCAGGCTGCCGCTTCATCTCGACGGCGCGCGCATTTTCAACGCGGCGATTGCGCTGGAAACCAGCGCGAAAACGATCGCCTCGCACGCCGATACGGTCTCCTTCTGCCTCTCCAAGGGACTCTCGTGCCCGGTCGGCTCGCTGCTGTGCGGCAGCACCGAGTTCATTTCGCGGGCGCGGCGCACGCGCAAGGTGCTGGGCGGCGGGATGCGGCAGGCGGGAGTGCTGGCGGCAGCGGGAATCGTGGCGTTGACCTCGATGGTCGAGCGGATGGCGGAGGATCACGCCAACGCGCGTGCACTGGCCGAAGGGATGGGGCTGGTCGCGGGAATCAACGTGCAGCCGGTTGCGCGCCGCACCAACATGGTGGTGATCGAACTCGACGGAGATTCCGGCGCGGGGCGCCGGTTCCAGGCCGCGATGAAAGAGCGGGGCGTGCTCATCTCGCCGCGCGGCGGCACCTCGTTCCGCTGCGTGACCCATCGTGGAATCGCTCGCGCAGACATCGATCGCACGGTCGCGATCGCCGCCGAAGCCGCCGCGGAGGTGTTCGCGGATTGACGCCGCGGCGCCGTCCCGCGTTCGATGGAAATGCCGCAGGCGCTCCGGCTCGGCCCATGATGAATTCAATCGACGAACTTTTCTCCCTGCGTGGACGGCGCGCGTTGGTAACCGGCGCGTCGACCGGGCTCGGCGTCGAGTGCGCTGTGGCGCTGGCCTGCGCCGGCGCGAGTGTCGCCGTGCTCGCGCGGCGCAAGGATAAGGTTGAGGCGCTCGCGCGCGATCTTGTGTCGCGCTATGGCGTGAAGTCGGCTGGAATTGGCGCCGACGTCGCACTCGACGCGGATATCGAGCGCGCTCTCGATGAAGCGGCCGCGGCGCTCGGGGGACCGATCGACGTGCTGGTGAACAACGCCGGCGTCTCGCCGACCGGACGCGCCGAGAAATTCAAACGCGAGTTGTGGGATCAGACGCTGGCCGTGAATCTGACCGCGCCCATGATGCTTGCGCAGCGTGTCGCCCGCCGGCTCATCGATGCCCGGCTGCCGGGCCGCATCATCAACATGGGCTCGATCTATTCCACCGTCGCAAGCTCCGTCTATCACCTGTCCGCATACGTGGCGACCAAGGCCGCGCTGGCGAACCTGACCCGCCAGCTCGCCGTCGAATGGGCCCGCTACGACATCCTGGTCAACACCATCGCGCCCGGATGGATTCCGACCGAGGCGACCGAGGGCGGAATCGCCAAGCCGGGAAACAAGGACCGGATGGAGATGTTCACCCCGATGACGCGGCTCGGGCGTCCGGAAGAGTTGCGCGGCGCGGTGGTCTTTCTGGCCAGTCCGGCGGCCAGTTACGTGACCGGGTCGATTCTGACCGTGGACGGCGGGTACACCGCCTGGTAAACGGCGGCGGCTTTGGCGGGGAGGAGCGGGGATGATACGAGAGCCGATCGCGAAGCAGATTTTCCGGCGCAAACCGGCCGCCGCGCTGATGGGGGAAGCGGGCGGCGAAGGCTCCGGACTAAAGCGCGCGCTCGGCGCGCTCGACCTTACCCTGCTCGGCATCGGCGCGATCGTCGGCGCGGGAATCTTCGTGCTGACCGGAGTCGCCGCCGCCGAGTACGCCGGACCCGCAATCATCCTCTCGTTCGTCGTCTCGGGATTCGCGTGCGCGATGGCGGCGCTGTGTTATGCGGAGTTCGCCGCCATGATTCCGGTGGCGGGCAGCGCTTACTCGTATTCGTACGCCACCATGGGCGAGCTGGTTGGCTGGATTATCGGATGGGACCTGGTGCTCGAATACGCGGTGGGCGCCGCCGCGGTGGCGGTTGGATGGTCCGGCTATCTGCGCGTCATTCTTGAGGGTGTCGGGATTCACCTGCCCGTCGCACTGACTCATTCGCCGGGCGCGTCGCCGGGTGGAATCATCGACTTGCCGGCCCTGCTGATCGTGCTGCTCATCTCGGGCGTGCTCTACGTCGGTATTTCGGAGAGCGCGCGGCTCAACTCGATTATCGTCGCGATAAAGCTGTTCGTCGTCGGATTGGTGATCGTGGTCGGCGCCTTCTTCATCCGTCCCGCCAATTGGACGCCGTTTGCGCCGATGGGATGGAGCGGAATGATGAAAGGCGCGGCGGTTATCTTCTTCGCCTATATCGGGTTCGACGCGGTCTCGACCGCCGCCGAAGAGGTGGTGGAGCCGATGCGCGACCTGCCGCGCGGCATCCTCGCCTCGCTCTTCGTGTGCACGCTGCTCTACATTTTGGTCGCGGGCGTGCTGACCGGGATGGTTCCGGCGCGCAGCATCGACCTGAACGCGCCGCTGGCGTCTGCGTTCGTGATCCGCGGGCTGAACGTGGTTTCGGGAATAATCTCGCTGGGCGCGGTGGCGGGACTTACCTCGGTGCTGCTGGTTCTGCTGCTCGGACAATCGCGGATCTTCTTTGCGGTATCGCGCGATGGTCTGCTGCCAGCGGCATTCAGCCGAATCCATCCGCGCTTCCGCACCCCGTATATCCCGACCACCCTGACCGGCATCGCGGTCGGCCTCACCGCGGCGTTCCTTCCGATCCAGGACATCGCGGAGCTGACCAATATCGGCACGCTGTTCGCCTTCACGCTGGTATGCGCGGGTGTCTGGATCCTGCGCCATCTGGAGCCCGGGCTTAAGCGTTCGTTCCGCACGCCGCTGGTGCCGCTCGTTCCGATTCTGGGCGTGGTCTTCTGCGTTTACCTGATGGCGAGCCTGCCGCTGGTTACGTGGATCAGGTTCTTCGTCTGGATGGCAGTGGGATTCGTGATCTATTTCGGCTACGGGCGCTTTCACAGCCACGTTGCCGAGGCTGCGGAGAACGTCGCGCAGGCGGACTGAGTCTCTGCGCGCGGCGAATCCCGTCCGGCACCGGCCAACCCAATCAGATTGCGAGTGATGGCTCGGCCCGCGTCAGTGCGACGCGCGATCGGCCGCCTGCTGCGCGGCAGCCGCCGCCGCTGCCGCGGCGGCTTTGGCCTTGGCGGCCTCGCGCTGCTTCTTGTAGCGGTCTCCGCGCTCGATATTGGAGGTCATCTCGGACGCGGCCTGTCCGCCCAGGCGCTGGGTTTCCCATTTGGGCTTGGCGACCGAGACCCATTTGCCGTGCTCGAGCGCGTAGGTGAATACCAGGTAGCGCAGCGTGCCGGTGGAGGCGCCCTTGGAGCTCAGGTGCTTGGTGGGGTCGTACTCCGCCCCGCCCAGCTTGACGCTCACGGTTAGCCGCCCGCGGGGACCGTAGGTCGGAAGGTATTCGTACTTCTCCTGCAAGTCGGTGTAGACCTTTCCGTCCTGCTTTTTCTGGTCCTCTTTGTCCAGATACGGCCCGGCGGCGTCGGAGACTTTGTCGTTGAGCTGCGTCTGCAGCGCCGGCGTAAGGTCGCGATGCATCCGCGAGAACGGCAGGTGCTGGGCGAATGCGGCCGGCGCCAGCGCTCCGAAAAAGAACACGGCCGCCATGACGGCGGCCGTGTATGCAAGCTGATTTCGTATCATGGCCGTCCTGATCCTAACAAATTAGACGGCCGCCCGCACGCGGATATTTAATGTCCTCCGCTGCTGATCCCCCGGCCGAAGGCGGCGACCTGGTTTTGCCACTGGTCGCCGAAGGCGAGGATTAGCACCTGCTGGTTGATATGCACGTCGTGGGTGAGGCTCTTCATCGAGCCGCCGCCCGCGTTGGCAAGCACCTTATAGGCCGCTCGCGTCTGCTGGTAGAACTCCGGCAGCGGCGAAATCTTGGGCGGCTCCTCGCGATGCACCTTGAGCCAGAATTCGCGCTCAAACCGCTCGTGCTCCTCGGCCGCGACGTCCACCGTGTTGAAGGTGCCGTTCTCGCCCTTGAACTTGTGGATCAACGCTATCAGCGGCCCGAAGTCGTCCTTGTGCGGCGGCGAGTCGCCGACCAGCACCACCACCTTCTTGGCGTACGGCTTCCAGTCCATCCGGTTGATCGCGTACTGGCAGGCGCCGAAGGTGTCTTCTTCCCATTCGCCGCCGCCCTTGGCCTTGATGTTGTCGAGGAAGCTCTTGAGCTTCTGTGGCGAAAGCGTCAGCGCCTGGATCTCCATCTTCTCGCCCTTGCCGCCGAACACCACGATCCCGACGCGCGCGATCGGCACCAGGCGATGGATGGCCTGGATCAACTGCACCATCTTGGCCTTGACGTCGTCGATGATCAGTTTCATCGAGCCGGTGCCGTCGATTACCAGCACCACGTCCAGGCCCTTGCGCCTGAGCTCGCCGATGAACCCGCCGAAGCCCGCGCCGATGCCGTGGCCGTAGCCCGAGCCCATGCCGCCGCCGCGACCGATTCCGATTCCGCCGCCGCCCGCCGCGCGCACGTAATCGTTGGCCAGCCCGACCGCCTGCGAGGTATCCACCGCCTGCGGCTGGTTCATCTGCTGCGCCTGGTCGGGCATCGGCACTTCCGGCATGTCGAGATCCTGCATCTCGTTCTGGTTGCCGCCGCCGCCGCCGGCCTCGAGGTTGACCATGATCAGTTCGCGCCCGCGCTGCTCGTGCACCGTGATGATCAGGAACAGCAGCACCAGCACGTGGATCGCCACCGACAGCGGGAACGGTCCGATAATCAGCCGCAGGTAATCGCGGATCTTCTGCAGGCGGGTGGCATCGGCAATGTCCTCGTCGCGATGCAACTCGGCTTCGGCTTCCCGCTTGGACATCATGCGGTACAGCACGAAGGCCGTAACGAACATTGAAATAACGAGTAAGACTATTATTACAGCGATCATAAAAAGCTGTGCTCCTGGCTCAGGCCGCGTGCTGCGCCGCTTCCGCACCGGGCAGCCGGCCGGCCGTGCGCGATGCGCGCCGTATCAGGCGCATACGCGGTCCCCAATTCACCTCAGGCTCCGCCTCCACTTGGAGCTCCACCGCCGCCGGGTGCTCCGCCTGTAGGAAGCGCCGACACCGCGATTGCGATCGCGTTGGCGCCAGCGGTCTTCGCCACGTCCAGGATGTGGACCATGTCGCCCAACAGAACCTTCGGGTCGCCCTGGAAGATGACGATCTTGTCGGCTGGCGCCAGCGGCGCGAGCTGCTGCGAGAGCGTATTCTGAAGCTCGGGCAGCGTCACGCTCTTGTCACCCACGTAGATCTGATGCTCGGCGGTGTAGGTGACGATAATTCCCTTGGGTTTCTCGTTGGGTTGTGTCTGCTCGGCTTTGGGCAGGTCGACGTGTGCGGCCGATTCGATCGTCACGGCTGTCGTCACCATGAAGATGATGAGCAGCACGAGGAAGATATCGGTCAGCGGAGTGATATTGATTTCCGCAAAGACGCCGCTGTCTTTCTCTGGAGTTGTGAGTCCCATTCGAACAATTCCTTGGGGGCCGGGACCGCCTTAAGGCTGGGCCGGCTCCCGGGCGTTCACGCCCGCTCAGCCTCCGGTCGATGAGCCGCCGGTCTGGTGTACGATTTGCGCCTCGGTTGCCCGCTTGGCCGCGATCGCGATGGTTCTCGCGCCGGCGGCCTTGGCGATGTTCAGGATCCGCACCATGTCTCCCAACATCACCTTGCGGTCGCCCTGGAAGATCATGATCTTGTGCTCGGAATCGAGCTTGGCCAGATCCTCTTTCAGCTCCGGGAGCAGCTCGCGCTCCGGAATGTCGCGCGAGTTCACGAAGATCTCGTGCTGCGCCGTGTAGGTGACGATCACGCCCTTGTTCTCGGGGCTGGTGTTGGTCGCCAGCGGAAGATCCACATGGGAGGCCGACTCGATGGTGACCGAGGTGGTCACCATGAAGATGATCAGCAGCACCAGGAAAATATCGGTCAGCGGGGTAATGTTGATGTCGGCAAAAACATTCCCAGCTTCGGTGCTGTGAGCCTTAATGGCCATGCGCCTGTCTCCCCTGGAGCGCCGCCTCGATCAGCCGATCGGCGTTGACGCGCAGGATGGCGTTGATGTTTTCGATTTTGACCGAGAAGTAGTTGTAGAAAATAACCGCGATGATCGCGACTGCCAGCCCCAGCGCGGTTGAAATCAGAGCTTCCGAAATACCAGCCGCGACGACCGAGAAACCGCCGGTGCCCATGATCGCCATCGACTGGAACGCAACCAGGATTCCGACGACCGTCCCGAACAGCCCGATGAACGGAGCCGAGGCGCCCGCCGTCGCCAGCACCCAGATGTAGCGCTTGAGCTCCAGTCCTTCCTGGTAGCGGCGCTCGTCGTCGAGCTCCATCAGATGGTCGCGGTCCTCGGCCTGCGCCGCCGAAATCAGCGTGTGATATACGCGCTCGGAGGCGTTGGAGCGGGCCTGCGTGGCCTGCAGCGCCTCGTTGAACTTGCCCTGACGGAGCTGCGGGATGAGCGCGTCGGCCGACTTCGCCGCCGTGGAACTGATCCCGCGCAACGCCCACAGGCGCTCGAAAATGATCGCCAAGCAAACGATCGAGATGAACAGCAGCGGGTACGTCGCGTAGTAGCCCTGCTGGATCATTGCCAGAATGCCAAACTGAGTCTGCATCGCCTATCCTCTCAAGGTGGTTGTTATTTTGAGCGGAGTAAATCAGGTCCCGCTCGAACCTTCTAACTAATCGACCCCAAAGCTAATCTGCGGTTCTCCCCAGAACCGGCCGCGCAAATTTTGCGTTGCTCGACTCGGGACCCTCGCCATCCGGCAAGAATCCGGGGTGTCGGTGTGGCGCGGAGACTTTGAATGCAACAAAGGGTGGAATTTGTCAAGGGGGATTTATCGCGCGAGTAAAAAAGAGGCCCCATCAGCCTCATCGCGCCAGCTTCTCCGTAAAATCCGTCGGTGCCGCTCGGGTTACAAAACATATGTTGGTGCCACCACTAACGCAAATCGCGATTCGCACCCGCTTCCAACTCGCCCTCAGATGAGGATGGCGGCGCGTCCGCCGGGAGCGGATTGCCTTGACTTCCGCCGCCCTCAAGTCTATCCAAGATTTGACCGCTCGGCGGTCTCTTTTTTTGGATATCGGAACCGTTCGACGATTTTGACCCCGAGAACTAATAATTTGACGCTCACCAGACCGGCGATCTTCAATGGCTGGATGCGGATGGCGTGTCTTGCCGGGGCGCTCGCCGCGACCGCCGTCCTCGCCTCCTGCAAGATGCATCCCCAGTCCTCGCAGGCGCCGGCGAACTCGGCGGTCAAGAAGGTCAACCTGGGTCCTGACGAGCCGACCAAGGCGCTTCCACCCGACCTGTTCAAGGACATGCCGATGTACCCGGGGATCACCGTGATGCACGTGCGGCGGCCCAAGGGCACGATGCGCGAGATCCTGTTTCAGACCGACGCCGAATTCGACAAGCTGGTCTCTTTTTACCGCCAGCAACTCACCGACCACGACTACCACGTCACCTCCTCTCTCATCATGCGCGCGGTGCGAAAGTGGTCGTGCGACTTCAACAAGCACGGCCGCCAGGGCAGTATCACGCTCTACCCAAGCGACCACGACAAGTCCAAGCTCACGGTTGATCTGATCTACGAGCTGCCCAATAAGGCCAACGAGGCGATGCTCGAGCCGGTGGAAAAGTTTGATGTTGAGGGGCCGGGGCCGGTGGCCCAGCAGGCTCCTAATCCCAACGAGAAGAACGAGAAAACCAAGAGGAACTAGTACGATGGCACTACTGGATGGAAAGGTTGCGGTAATCACCGGCGCAGGCCGCGGCATCGGCCGCGAAGAGGCGCTTCTGCTTGCAAAGCACGGATGCAAGGTCGTGGTGAACGACCTCGGCGGCCACTTCGACGGCACCGGCCAGTCGCGCTCCCCGGCCGAGGACGTGGTCAAGGAAATCCGCTCCGCCGGCGGAGAGGCGGTCGCCAATTTCGAGAGCGTGACCGACTTCAAGTCCGCCAAGCGCATCATCGATTGCGCGATCGACAACTTCGGCAAGCTCAGCATCGTGGTCAATAACGCCGGTATCCTGCGCGACCGCATGATCTTCAACATGAGCGAAGAGGACTGGGACGCGGTCGTCGCCGTCCATCTGAAGGGCACCTTCAACCTCGCACGCCACGCCAGCGCCTACTGGCGCGAGCAGCACAAGGCCGGCAATCAGCTCAACGGCCGCCTTATCAACACCAGCTCCGACTCCGGCATCCTGGGCAACGCCGGCCAGTCCAACTACGGCTCGGCGAAGGCCGCGGTGGCCGCGATGGCGATAATCGTGGACCGCGAGATGAACCGCTACGGGGTCACCGCCAATGCGATCGCCCCGGTCGCCCGCACCCGCCTGACGATCGACGCGACTCCGCAAACCGCGGCCGGGATGGGCACGGTCAAGTCCGGCGAATGGGATCCGTTCGGACCCGCCAACGTCGCGCCGCTGGTCGCATGGCTGGGCAGCGACGACGCCAAGGACGTTCACGGCGAAGTGTTCCGCGTCGGGATGGGTAACGTGTGGCTGATGAAGGGATGGCATTCGGTCGGCCGCGTCTCCAAGAAAGGTTCGATGTGGGATCCCGCCGAGCTCGGCGCCAAGCTCAAGGAAGAGCTCGGCAAGGGCGCCACGGCCAAGGAGAACATGGGCGCCGTGATGGCGGGCTCCGTGTAAGCGCTTGACCACTTCCCACAAGCACCCTGCCCACAAGCACGAAGGCGCGGCCCGCAAGGGGCCGCGCTTTCGTTCGATCCTCTTTATCTGCGCCGCCAACACCGCGCGCAGCGTGATGGCCGAGCATATCCTGAGGCGCGAGCTCGCCGCGCGCGGTATCGACGGCCACGTCCGCGTCACCTCCGCCGGTATCGCCGCCTACGCGCGCGACGGCGCCCTGGTCTCGCTCGATACGCGAATGGCCCTGCGCGAGGACGGCATCCATATCCACGAGGAGCTGACCTCGACCGATCTCAAGCGTCATCCCGAGCTGCTCGCGCAGGCGGACCTGGTGATCGCGATGACCGAGGAGCAGGCGCGCCACCTGCTCGAGAAGTTTCCCGCCGCGCAGGCGCTGCCGGTGCATACGCTGCGCGCCTTTGCGGGCGAGCGCGGCGATATCGACGATCCCTACGAGCAGGGCGACCAGGTGTTCGCCCAGTGCCGCGAGGAGATCAAGCGGCTCATCCCGGTCCTGATTGATCGCCTGTTCGAGGAATGAGGAGCCGGCGCGATGGGGTTTGAGAATCCGCCCGACGCCGTGATTCGCGCGATCCTCTCCCGCCCGACGACCGTCGCCGTGGTCGGATGCTCCGACCATCCCTCGCGCGACAGCCTGCGTATCGCGCGGCTGTGGAAATCGCGCGGCTATCGCGTGATCCCGGTCAATCCGCAGCTCGGCCCTGACGCGCTCGCAGACGTGCTGGGCGAGCGATGCTACCCCGATCTCGCGTCGATTCCCGACCCGGTCGAGATCGTCGATGTGTTCCGGCGCTCCGAGTTCGTGCCCGAGGTCGCCGAGCAGGCGATCGCCAAGGGCGCGAAAGTCCTGTGGTGCCAGCTCGGCGTGATTCATGACCAGGCGGCTGCGCGCGCGCAATCGGCGGGGATGACGGTGCTGATGGATCGCTGCCCCGCGATCGAGTGGCCGCGCCTCCTCTGAGCGCGCGCGTTCATCAATGAAGATTCAGCGCTGGACGACGATCGAGACCGAGATCGTTTACCGCACTCCCATCCTCGATCTCCATCGCCGCCGCTCCTCGCATCAGAGTCGCGGCGAGCGCGACTTCTTCGTGCTTGACGCGCCCGACTGGGTGAACATCATCCCGCTTACGAGCAAGCGCGAGGTCGTGATGATCCGACAGTGGCGGCACGGGATCGCCGACTTCACGCTCGAGATTCCGGGCGGGATGGTCGATCCCGGCGACCCGTCGCCCCGCCATGCTGCGCGGCGCGAGATGCGCGAGGAGACCGGCTACGACTCCGCGCGCATCGTGGCGCTCGGCCGCGTGCATCCCAACCCCGCCATCCAGCCCAACGTCTGCCACTCGTTCCTGGCGCGCGGCGTGCGGCTCACCAGCACGCCGCAGTTCGACAGCGCCGAGGAGACCGAGGTCGAGATGGTGCCGCTCTCGAAGATCAAACCGCTCATCGTCTCGGGCCGGATCATGCACGCGCTGACCATCGCCGCGTTCTCGTTCTTTCAGATCTACAAGTCCCCGCGGCTTAAGTGACGCGCCGCGCTCGCGCTTCTGGCTCTGGCGTCCGCGCGCAGGCGTGTGGGCGGCTTCGAGGGCCGGGTGATCGGGGGTCGCGATCGGTTCGCGGACCTGCGCGATGGGTTTGGGATCCGGGTCGCCGGAGGGGGTGGCGGGGACGAGAATCCGCGCCGATGCTCGCGAATACCGCGCCGCCGCGATGGGTCCGTTTAATTTTCCGCCGGGAGATTTTTTTCTTTCTCCCGCCGCCTCAGCCGCTCCCGTGATTCTTGCGTGGCACTGACTTAAGTCTGTGCCCACTCCCGGACCGACGAATCCCCGCTCCGTCGCGGGCAAATAGACCGGGAATCCTCGCGCGCGCGACGCGGAGCGTCCCGTGAGAAACGAATCACGCGCGGGGATGACAAAATCAAAAATCGATGGATCTTTACGAGAGGCGCCGCAGACTCTGCGGCTCGGAAGATTCGGACGGCGGGCGCCTGACATGGCGTCATCCATCGCTGACGCCATTATACGACTTGCCGCCGCCGAATAACAGGGATCGCGATCTGTCGCCTATAAAGACCGATGAAGGCGGTCAGAGCAGGCACCCCCTCTTGTATTCTCCCCCATGTGAAAAAATGGGGGAGAAAATGAAAGGACAAAGATTCGCGAAGAAGCAGAAACTGGCCGCCTGAACTTCCGTTCCTCCCCCGTTCTTCGACACGGGGGAGGATACAGAAGGGGGTGACTGAAGCACCGCTCGCTGCGAGTGCCTCACAGGCTAAAGCCGATGCCACTCGCACCAAGTCATCACAGGCTAAAGCCGATGCCACTCGCACCAAGTCATCACAGGCTGAAGCCTGTGCCACTGGTAGCAAGCGCAGACACGCGCTCGCAGCGAGCGCCACGCGCCTTCGGCGCGTCCAGCGAAAAGTGAAAAGCGAAAAGCGAAAAAGGACCCTCACCAAACCGTGTGCCAGTGGCACGTCCCTAACAGGGAGAGGGCTCAGAACGAGGACCTTCACCAAGCCTCTCCCAATCTGGCAGAGGGCGGGAAGGAGGACCTTCACCAAACGGTCTCAAAGCGGCACGTCCCTAACAGGGAGAGGGCGAGGAAAGGAACTCCCGCGCAGCGCGCGCGGGCGGCGCGTGCGGTCACGGAGTCGGAGCGGCAGCGGGCGGCGGAGCGCCACGCTCCCACACCACGTAATGCTCGGTCTCCAGGACGGGGTGATAGCCGTGCTCCGCGAGCATCGCGGCCGGCACATGCACCAGCCGAAGCGGCTGAACGAGCGAGTCGTTGATCACGATCTTGACCGTGCGATCGTCTATCGCGCGCGCGATCTGGTCGGTCCAGAAGTGCGCCGTGCCTGCGATGAGCTGGAAGAAATCCGCGTGCCCCATCTTCTCGCGCGCGCGCCAGAAGCCGTCATGCTTAAGTTCCGCCTCGCCCTCGCGGGAGACGCCGTAGGTCTCGGGATAACGGATCAGCTCGGTGCGGTTAGCCGCGAAGCACACGAACGACGGCGCGATTATCTCGTCGCCGGGCGCGGTTGCATGATCGATCGCGACGGCGAGCTGCGCCACTTCCGAGCGCGGCACGAATCCGAATCCATAGGCGCCTCCGGGCGGCCAGTTCGCATTCACCAGCGGCGCGAGCCAGAGCAGGCAGACGATTATGAAGACCAGGCCGCCGATGAGCTGGTACCATTGCGAACGCGCCGCCACTTTCTCGGTCATCACCGCGTGCAGCGCCGAGCGCATCCGCTCCAGCCCGATCGCCGCGATGATCGCAATAAACGGCAGCACGTCCAGATAGTTGTGGCCCCACGCGGTCGGGCTGAGAATTCCGAAGAACGCGTATTCCGCCGCGACCATCGCGAGCACCAGGCCGAGCGCGCGCTCCACGCGGCGGCGCATCGCAATCGCAATCACCCCGAGCACGAAGAGCGGGGCCAGGATGTCGAGGATGAGGAGCGGATAGGCTGCGATTGAAACGTTGGTTTCGCGGCCCTTGAGAAAATGAAAGATGAAGACCTGGTAGATGAAATCGAAGCCGTAGCGCCAATAGCAGAACGCGCTGAGCGCGCCGATCAGGAGCGCGACGCCGGCGCCGGTCGATATCGCGCGCATCCAGTCGCGCCGCACTATCGCCACGTAGCCCAGCAGCACGGCGGCGGGAATCACGGAGGTCAGCTTCACCGCGCACGCCGCGGCAAGCAGTATCGCGAGCCATGCGATCTCGCCGACGGGCTCCATTTCACCGTCGACCGCGATTATTGTCGCCGCGAGCACGAGCGGCGCGACGAAACATTCCCGCTCGTACACGTGGTAGCGAAAGACCAGCGAGCTGAAAGCGTATAGAATCGCCGCGACGGCGGCCACCGGACGCCCCAGCGCGCGCCGCGCCAGTGCGAACGTCAGCAGGCTGGTTACGAAGATGGCGGCCTCGTTGAGGATCTCGAGCGAGAAAATGCTTGCGCCGAAGACTCTGATATACGCGCCCGCAATCCATTCCAGCAGCGGGAGATGAGGATGGACAAAATCCACGTACGGGCGCATCCCGGCCGCAACCAGCCACGCGCTCTCCAGGTAGAAATCGTCCTCGACCCAGATTTCGGGATAGAAGAGCCGGATGAGCCGCGGCACGATCAGCGCGATCACCAGCGCCACGCCGATTCCCGTCTCCGCGCGCCGATCGCGGGCGTGAGTTTTCGCAGGTGAGCGCTGAGGCGTCATCGCGGCGCGCCGCTCCGCGCGCGCAGTCGGCGTCCGCCGAGGCGCGGGCGCGCCTTGCGCCGCGCGACTTCGCGATCCTCGCCGCGATCCTGCTCGTTGCGCTCTTCATGATGGCGCGGACCGGATCGCGTCGCGGGGTTGAGCTGATGCCGTGGCCGGACGGGCTCGAGTACGCCGCGGAAGCGGTAAATCTCGCTCTCGGTTTCGGCCCGGTGCTTCATTTCGGGAGTCATTATTACCCGCCGCGATATACCGAAGGCTACCCGCTGATGCTGGCCGTCGCGCGGGTCGCGATCCCCGGCGGCGTCGATCATCTGTATCTGGCGACCGCCGCGATGGGTCTGGGGGCGGTCGCGCTACTCTACTGCCTTGGGCTCATCCTGTTCGATCGCCCGAGCGCGACTATCGCGGCGCTGCTGCTCGCGCTCTCGCCGCTGTTCGTCACCTACTCGATGCTGGTGCTGAGCGACGTGCCGACGATGCTGGTGACGCTCGGCGCCGCGCTCGCGCTGGCCGCGGCCTCGGGCGCCGAGCGCGATGCCGCGTCGCGCCGCGCGATGGTCGCATGGTGGGCGGCGTTCGGGTTGCTGGCCGGATTCACCGTGCTGATCCGTCCGACCAACGCGGCGATTCTGGCCGGGGTGGCGCTGTGCCTGGTGATGGTGCGGCCCGCGGGTGCGGGCATGGGGCCTGGCGCGACGGTCGCGGCGCTGGGCGCATTCGCGATCGCGTTCGGAATCGCGCCACTATGGCAGCTTCATCTCAACGCCGAATATCTGGGCGGCGCATTTCGCAGCGGCTACGCATGGTGGGTGCCCGAGGTGTACGGCTCGATTTCGCGGACCTTCAACCCCAGCTACCTGTTCGGTCCCACGCTGCCGCGAAATCCGCACGGCAACGCACCGGTATATATCGCGACGCTCGCCGGGCTGGACGGGATGCTCGGCGATCCGGGCGACCTCTACTATTTCATCTATCCGTTCGCCGCCGCGGTATTTGCCGCAGTCGGGATCGTCGCCGCGATTCGTCGAGCCGGGCCGCCGCGTCGCGCGGCGGATCGTATGGTTCGGGATGGGATTTCTCGGCGCGCTGCTCGCGATCTATCTGGTCTATGTCTTCACCGAGGTCGCGTTTCTGCTGCCCGCGATGTTCGTCGTCTTTGTCGCGGCGGGATACGGCGCGGTGCGGAGCAATCGATGGCTGCGCGACGTGATCGCGCGGCGAACGCGGACTCCCGCGATGCTCGCGGGCGCGGCCGTGGTCGTCGCGCTGGACCTGATGCTGATATTTGGCGTCACGGTCGAGAGCGCGACGCGGCTGAATTTCGCGCCGCAAGAGTCCGACGTGGTGCCCGCGCTGGAGTCCGTCCAGACCCATATCGCGCCGGACGCCGCGGTCGTCAGCAATATCTCGCTTCAGTTCCTGGAGCTTTACCTGCCCGGCGCGGGGCGCATGCTGGTTGGGCTTAACACGCTCGATCCGGGCGAGCGCTTCACCGACTACCATCTGCATCGGCTGTTCGTTAAGCGCGGGCAGGGATGGAACGGGCCGGTGCCGGCGGTGCTGTTCGACGAGAGCGGCGCTCTCGCCGCGCCGGCCGCTGCGGCTCTGGCGGAGTCCGCTGGCACGAAGGCCGGCGCCTACCTGCTGCTGGCCGCCCCAGAATCGCGCGACTACGCGGCGGTGCTGCACGACGAGATGGCGCAGCTAGGCGCGAGGTTCGTGGTCACGCCGGTGATGCAAAGTCGCGAGATATCGCTATTTCGGCTGAGTCAGCGGTGACGCATCTGCGGGGCGGAATGCGATATGTCCACGCCATCGCCCACCCGCGGCGGATGAGTCGAAGCGAACCGTGTGGCTGTCGCCCAATGGTGCTATAAAGAATATTTAAGCATCAACTGAATCCAATTGACTAACTCTTGCAATCGGCCTATGGATTATCCAGATTTTTTGGGATTTTCAATCAGGGAGGAATCTTGAACGTGCAATCGAAGATGCAATCATTGAGGGGACTGGTGACGGTGGGAGGGGCTGCGCTGATCGCGTGCTGCCTCGTGGCGATGGCGCCGAATTTTGCCGCTGCCCAATCGGCGGACTCATCGGGCGCATGGCAATCCAGCCCCGGCTCAGAGGCGCCAGCGCTAAAGGTGATTCCCTACGATTTCAGCGGATGCTACAGCGGCGAGACCACCGACAGCGTCGCGGGTATGGGCGGCACCGGCTTCATCAATTTCGTTCAACACAAGAAGCACATCACGAAAGCAACGATCGCGGGGTTGACGCTGGCCAACCAATCGGGCGCCCAGGGTCCGGTCACCGGAAACGTGAAGGGCGACACCTTCAAACTTCAGCACGTCGGTCATCACTGCAAAGTTGCTCTGATGGGGGCTACCGACTCGACCCTGAACGAGATCACCGGAACCTATCAGACCGGTAAGAAATGCCTCAACGACGGGATCAAACATTCGGGCAGTTTCGTATACGAGTACGACAGCAGCGGAAACTCCTGCCAATAAGTTCGCGCTGAAGCTCGGCGATCAGATCGATTGGCAACCCGGGCGCCGCGCGATGCGGCGCCCGTTTTCTTTTTGGTGCGCCCGATCAGCGCCCGAGTACGCTGGTCTGCGGCGGGCCGCCCCAGCGCCGTCGCGCGATGAGATAGGCCGGCCACACCGTGAAGCCCAGCGCGATCGCTACGAGAAAATCGATCTTGCCGGCGCCGGTCGAAATCGCCAGTCCGAAGGTCGCCGCCCAGGTGACGATCGGCAGTATCACCACCAGCGCAAGCCCTATCGCGCCGCCACCGACCGTGAACATCCCGTCGCGCCGCGGCGCGATTTTTCTGAGCCGCACCAGCGCTATCATCTCCAGCGTCAGCGCGGCCATGTAGAAGAACACGTCGAGCACGACCAGGGCCACGAATCCGAGCGGAAGCAGCAGCGTAAAGACCACGCAGCACAGCACGATCGATCTCCACGGCGTCGCGGTCGCGGCCCAGATGTCGCGCAGCGCCGGCGGCAGATAGCCCTCGTGCGCGAGCACGAACGGCATCCGCGACACCCACAGCATCGCGGCCTGGAACACCGCGAACGACATCAGGCCGCCGCCGATCGCGAGCGCGCCGCCGAGCATCGGGCCGCCGATGCGGAAGCCCTCGCGCGCGAACGAGCCTTCCTGCCAATGCGCGGTGCTGGTCGCGCCCGACAGGCAGACCATCAGGGGCAGCACGTAGCCGGCGATGATAATCGGCATCGCGATCGCGATCGCGCGCACGTAGTTGCGGCGCGGATTTTCCACCTCGGCGGAAACGACGCTGAGATTTTCCCATCCCGAGAAATTCCAGATGACCACGGTCAGCCCCGCGCCGAGCGCGCCCATCGGATCGGCGCCGAACAGGGGTGCCGACGGAACCGTGAAGTGGACCAGGTGGCCGAACCCGATCGCCACCATCGCGGCGAACGGCGCGATCAGCACCGCCGCCAGCGCGATCGAGGCGTTGCCGACCGGGCGCACCCCGGCCAGATTGAGCAGCCCCGACATCCAGATGACCGCAACGCCGATCGCCGCCTGCCCCAGCGGCCCAACCGGAATCAGCACGGTCAGATAGGCCGCGAACAGCAACGGGTAAATCGCCATATCGACGGCGGTGTAGAGGATCGTCAGGTAGGCCTCGGCGAAACCCCAGAAGGGTCCGAGCGCTTCCTTGACCCAGAAATAAAAGCCGCCCTCCAGCGGCATCAGCGCCGTCAGCTCCCCCGCCATCAGGGCGGTGGGCAGGCTGAGCGTCAGCGGCACGGCCAGGCAGAGCAGGATGGCGAGCTTGGGGCCCGCAAGGCGGACCGCGTCCTCAAGCCCGTAGGCGCCGCCGCTGATGACGAGGTACATCACGCATACCAGCGGCAGCAGCCCGAGCGCCTTGCGCGGCGGGGCGGCGGCGCGCGTATCGGCGGATGCGGAAGATGGGTTAAGCTCGGCTGGCAAGGTGATTACCGGGAATCGGCACTAGCCGACCAAGGGGCGGGCGGGCAACCCGCGGTGGTGTTGCAGTGTCGATTCCTTCGCGGCAAAGCATATAATGGGCAAACGGTAGTCTCCCGAAATTCGCCGCGCGGTGAAACCGTGCACCGCGTCCGACGGTTTAATGCAGTGTTGTCGTCGCCAGATCAGAACCAACTGAACAAGTATATTCGCCTAAGTCACGCGCGCATCCGCTGCGCGCTTGGTGCGCTAGCCATCCTGTCGCTGACGATGCTCGGATGCTCGCAGGCCGCGGGCCGCGGTGGACCGGTCGAAACGGTCAGCGCCGAGGGGGCGTCATCGTTCGGCGGCACGCCGGCTATCGAGATTCCGCCCGCCGCCAAGGCGATGGGAGCCTTTCTGATCGCGGAGGTCGCCAGCGACGAGGACGATTCCTCGATGGCGCTTAAGGGGTACGAGGACGCGGTCCAGTACGACCCGAACAACGCGATGCTGCGGGTGCGGCTGGCCACGCTCTATGTCCGCGACGGGCATCTCAAGCGCGCCCGCGAGCAGGTCAACCAGGCGCTGGTGCTCCAGCCCAACTCGGTTGAAGCCCGCCTGCTCGCCGCCGGAATCAGCTCGGCGCTGGGCGACGACCCCGGCGCCACGGCCGACTACCAGCAGGTAATCGCGCTCGACCCCAAGAGCCGCGAGGCTTACCTGTACCTCGGCACCCTGTACGCCAAGCACGGGGAGTTCGACAAGGCCGACGCGACCTTTCAGAAGCTGATCGCGCTGGACCCCAACTCGTTCCTGGGCTACTACTTCGCCGGCCGCGTCATGACCGCCGCCAAGCGCTACGACAAGGCCGACCAGTACTATCAGAAAGCGCTCGAGCTCAACCCCGATTCCGAGCCGGTGCTGCTCGATCTCGGGCGGCTGCGCCTGTTGCAGGACAAGCCGCAGGACGCGATCACCTACTACAAGCGGATCACCCAGATAAATCCCAACAACGCGCTGGTCCGCAAGGTGCTGGCCGAGCTGTACGCGGGGCAGAAGCAATATCCGCAGGCGCTCGGCGAGCTGAAGAAGCTCGAGGACTCGCAGACCAATCCGACCGACACGCGCATCCGGATCGGCCGGCTCTACCTTGAGAGCGGCGACTACCAGCAGGCCGCCACCGAATTCAACCTGGTGCTGGGCGCCGAGCCCAATAACTCCAAGGTGCGCTACTTCCTGGGCAACGCCTACGAGTCGCTCAACCAGTACGACAAGGCGGTCGCGCAGTTCGACAAGATCAGCGAGAAGGACGACGTCTACCTGCCCTCGCGCCTGGATCTCGCCTACCTCTACGAAAAGCAGGACAAGTACGACGACGCGATCGGCGCGCTCAAGCAGGCGCTCAACAAGAAGCCCGGCGACACCGAGATCATGGGCTACATGATCGGCGTCTACCAGGAGAAGAAGGACTATCCGCCCGCGATCGAGCTGGCGCGCAAGATGGTCGCGAGCGCTCCCAAGAGCGACAAGTTCCATTTCACGCTCGGCGCGCTGCTCGACCAGGACAAGCAGCGCGACCGCCGCGATGGCCGAGATGCAGAAGGCGATCGAGCTCAACCCCAAGAACGCGCAGGCGCTCAACTACCTCGGCTACACCTACGCCGAGGAGGGCAAGAACCTTGACGAAGCCGAGTCGCTCGTCAAGCGCGCGCTGGACATCGAGCCCGGGGACGGCTTTTTCATCGACAGCCTCGGCTGGGTTTACTACCAGAAGGGCGAGTACCGGCAGGCGGTCAAGCAGCTCGAGAAGGCGGTCAACCTGACCAGCAACGATCCGACCATCACCGAGCATCTCGGCGATGCCTACCGCAAGATCGGCAAATTGCGCGAGGCCAGCAACGAATATCGCGACGCGCTCAAGAAGGCGCAGGAAACCGAGCAGGTCGCGCGCCTCAAGGACAAGCTGCAGGTCTTAGAAAATGCGCAGAACGCCTCCGGGCATTGATCGCCGGGGCGCCGTCTGCGCGTCCACGCTTGGGGCGCTGATCTGCGCCGCCGTGCTGCTCGCCGCCGGATGCGCCACGGTAACTCCGCCCGCGCCGCCGCCGTCCGCTCCCGTCCAATCCGCCGCCGAGCTTGACCCGTGGCTCAAAGCGCTGGTGCGCCGCGACCTGGAGTTGGTCTCGATGCAATCCGGCGCGGTGATGGAATACACCGCCGCCGATCGCCACGTTAAAGCGCGCGAGCAAATCGCGGCCGAGCGCCCCTCCAGCCTGCGGGTCGAGGCGATGTCGCCGTTCGGAGTCGCCCTGATCCTGGCCGCCCGCGGCAAGCAGCTTAAGATCTTCGAGCCGACCGAGCACAAGTTCATCCGCGCCGCCGCCGACGCCGATACGCTCGATCGCTACGTGCAGATTCCGATGGAGCCGGCCGAGGCGGTCGGGCTCCTGATGGGTCTGGTGCCCGATATCTCGCGACTGGCGGCGACGGCTCCGGAAGCAATCACGAGCGAAGGTGAGATGACGGTCGCGTCGTGGCGTGACAAGATGGTCGGGATGCGCGAAGTCGGCTTCCAGGACGGGCGGCTGGCGATGGTGCGCCAGCGCCAGAGCGACGGACGCGTGGTTTACGACGTTCGCTACTCCGAGTACCGCGATATCGGCGGCCTGATGTTTGCCTACCTGGTGGATGCCGATTTTCCGCTGGCGGGAAGCCACGTCACGTTCCGCTACGAGCGGCCGATCGTCAATGGCGCGATTGCCCCCTCGACTTTCGTGCTGACGCCGCCGCCCGGCGTGCAGATAAGCGCGCAGGCACAGTAACGGCGCGGGGCGGAGATCGCGATGAGCGCGCAGATGAGATCCGTCGGGGGCGAGCGCCGCGCCCGCACGCGCGCCGCGGGAGCCGCGCGGGCGATCGCATGCGCCGCCGCCTGCGCGCTCGCGATCGCGGCAGGCTCGGGATGCCGCGTCGAGCTTCCCAACGCCAATCACGCTTCGATCAAATCCTTTACACCGCCTCCGGCAGCGACCCGCGCACGTTCAATCCAATCCTGGTCACCGACGCGACCTCCGGCACGATCCTTGGCCAGGTCTTCGACAGCCTGATCCGGATCAACCCGAAGACCACGCTGCCCGAGCCCTCGATTGCGCAGAGCTGGGATATCTCGCCCGACCAGAAGACGATCACGTTCCATCTCCGCCGCGACGTGAAATGGTTCGACGGCAAGCCGGTGACCGCGCGCGACGTGCTGTTCACGCTCAAGGTCATCTACGATCAGAAGATTCCGAACTCGATGCGGCCGGGGTTGCTGGTCGATGGCAAGCCGATCCCGGTGACGGCGCCCGACGATTACACGGTGGTGATGAATCTGCCCAGGCCGTTCGCGCCGCTGCTTTATTCCGCGGGTATCCCGGTGATGCCCGAGCACATCCTCGGGCCGGTTTACGCGGCGGGCGAGTTCAACCATGCGTGGGGAATCGACGCGCCGCCCACCAGTATCATCGGCGACGGCCCGTACAAGCTCGCGCGTTACGTGGCCAGCCAGAGCGTGCAGCTTACGCGCAATCCAACCTTCTGGATGAAAGACGAGCACGGCGGCGAGCTTCCGCGCCTGCACGGCCGCAACATCCTGGTCGTGCAGGATCCCAATGCCGCCTACCTGCGCTTTCTGGCCGGCCAGCTCGACGTGTACGGCCCGCGTCCCGAGGAAGTGATCGATCTGCGCGACAAGGCGCAGCGGCTCAAGATCAACGTCGAGAAGATCGGCATCAGCACCGGCTCGCTGTTCTTCTGCTTCAATCGCAACCCGCGCTATTTCGTGAAGAAGGGCGTCACCAGCCCCAAGCTGAGATGGTTCACCGATCTGAATTTCCTGCGCGCGATCGCGCACGCGATCGACAAGCAGGCGATGATCAACCTGTGCTTTCATGGGATGGCGGTGCCGGCAGTCTCCGACGTGTCGCCCGCCAACAAGGTCTTTTACGATCCCAATCTCAAGGACTACGACTACGATCTGAATCTCGCCGCGCAACTGCTCGAGGCCGGCGGCTATCACCTGGTGCGGCCGGGCGTGCGCGTCGATGCGAACGGCAACCGTCTCGAGTTCAACCTGATGTCCGCGACCACATCGCCCGAGCAGGCGCAGATGTGCGCGATCTTCAAGCAGGACCTCGCCGCGCTGGGAATCAAGGTCAATTACCACCCGCTGGAATTCACCACCGTGGTGGAAAAGCTCGATTCCACTTTCGACTGGGACTGCGTGCTGATCGGATTTACCGGGACCATCGATCCGAACGACGGCTCGAACTTCTACCGCTCATCGGGGAATCTGCATTTGTGGTACCCGAGCCAGAAAACCCCGGCCACGCCGTGGGAGGCGCAGATCGATCAGATGCTCGACGAAGGCGCCTCCGTGATGGATCCGACCAAGCGCGCGCCGTATTACTGGCAGATTCAGAAAATCCTGCACGATCAGCTCGCGATCATCATGACGGTTCGCGGCGTGGGATATCAGGCATGGAAGCAGAACCTCGAGATACTACGACCCGACCGAGTGGGGCGTGTACCATCCCGAATGGATAGAGTTTCGCCCCCAATGACGATCGCGGCGCCGCGATGCTCCGCGCCCACGGAGCGCTGAGGCGATGGGACGGTTCCTGCTCCGCCGCCTGATCAACATGATCCCGCTCATCATCGGGATCACGCTTCATCTCGTTTCTCGCGATGTCGATGGTGCCGGGCGATTTTCTGTCCAGCCTCAAGATGAATCCGCGCATCTCGCCCGAAGTGATCAAGCAGATGGAGGCGCAGTTCGGTCTCGATCAGCCGCTGATGGTGCGGTACCTCAAGTGGCTGTGGGGGGTGCTGCATCTAAACCTCGGTGTCTCGCTCACCTACCAGGTCGCGTGACGTCGCTTATCGGCGCGCGCGCGTTCAACACGATCATCCTGGCGGCGTGCTCGATGCTGTTCGCGTGGATGCTCGCGATACCGATCGGAATCGTGGTCGCGGTGCGGCAGAACTCGTTCTGGGATCGGCTGCTGTCGTTTCTGGCGTTTTTCGGGATGTCGATTCCCAACTTCTTCCTGGCCTTCCTGATGATCTACCTCGCGCTGCGCACCGGATGGTTTCCGGTGGGCGGCACCTACTCGGTATTTTACAACGAGCTTGGCTTCTGGAGCCGCATCGCCGATCGCATCAACCATCTCATCCTGCCCGTGTTCGTGCTCGGGGTGGCCGGGATGGCGGGGCTGATGCGCCTGATGCGCTCGCAGATCCTGGAGATCAAGAACTCCGAATTCGTCCGCACCGCGCGCGCCAAGGGACTCCCGGAGCGCGTCGTGATCTACAAGCACGTGCTGCGCAACGCGCTCAACCCGTTCATCACGATGGCGGGCTACTCACTGGGCGACCTGCTCGGTGGCGCCGCGCTGGTAGAGGCGGTCATGAACCTGCAGGGTCTCGGGCTTTTGCTCCTGCAGGCGGTGCGCTCGCTCGATATCTACCTGGTGATGGGCTCGGTGCTGATCGGCACCGTGCTGCTGCTGGTCGGAAACCTGCTCGCCGATCTCGCGCTGGTCGCGGTCGATCCGCGCGTGGATTTTTCCTCGATGTCGTCGCAATGAACGCGCCGTTGGCAATAACCGAAGCGCCCGCCAGCGCATGGAGCGTGCGCGCCGCCGCCGTGCGGCGCGAATGGCGCCTCGCAACGTGGCCGGCGCGGCTGTCGGTCATCTGCCTGCTGCTGTTCTATCTGCTCGCGGCGGCCTCGCCGTTCTTCGCGCCGTACGACCCCGACTATCAGAACCGCTCGATGCCCGATTGTCCGCCGATGACGGCGCATCTGCGCCGCGCCGTCGGATTGGTCGCGCGGACTCTTGTGGGCGTACCCGATGCGCATGGTCGATCCGATCGCCCGCACCTATGCGTCCGACCGCTCGCGCCGGGTGTGGATTCATTTCCTTGAGCGTGGGCATCTGTTCACCACCGACTCGCCGAAAGACCCCTACTACCTGATGGGCAGCGACGGGCTTGGACGCGATCTCTTTTCGCGCATCGTGTACGGCTCGCGCGTCAGCATGTGTGTGGGGCTGATCGGCGTGCTGATCAGCTTCACGCTCGGGATCACGGTGGGCGCGCTGTCGGGCTACGTGGGCGGTCTGGCCGACAATCTGATCATGCGATGGACCGAGATCGAGATGTCGCTGCCGCAGTTCTACTTCCTGCTCGCGCTCGCCGCGGTTATTCCGGCGGGCATCAGCACGATCAAGACCTTCTTCATGATCGTTGCGATCATGAGCTTCATCGGATGGGCGGGCCTCGCGCGCGTGATCCGCGGGATGTCGGCGGCGGTGCGCTCGGTGCCCCACGTCGAGGCGGCACGCACGCTGGGCGCCTCGCGATGGCGCATCATCAGGCGCCACATCATCCCGTCGATCATCGGCTACGCGATCGTCGCCGCCACGCTCTCCATTCCCGGCTATATCCTGGGCGAGAGCGCGCTCTCGCTGCTCGGCTTGGGCATCCAGGAGCCCGCGGCGTCGTGGGGCAACCTGCTCGCCGCCGCGCAGGATATCCAGAACCTCGAACACTACCCGTGGATCCTGATTCCCGGCATCTTCATTTTCCTGACCGTGATGTCGTTCAACTTCCTGGGCGATCACCTGCGCGACCGCCTCGATCCCGCCAACGTGCGATGACCCGCCCGCCCCTCGGACCCTCCTGGCGAGTGCCTCGACTTGGAAATCGCCTTCAGAAAAGTAACGGCACAATTACCGTCATCCTGAGCGCAGCGAAGGATCTCGCCCGGTCCTCCGGGCGTCCAGCCAAGAGCGCGGCGCGCTGTCGCGCGGCGGACCGCGCGAGATCCTTCACTTCGGCAGCCTCCGTTCAGGATGACGAAAGATGGCTGCTGCGGCTCATCTTGCAAGCGCACTTACAATGCAGCAGACCAGTCGGTTTCCCTACGCTACAGTACGGCAGTTTTAATCTGATAGTCTGAGACGAAGATGCCGCCGCTGCTCGAAGTAAAATCGCTGCGCACCTCGTTCTTCACCGACGGCGGCGAGGTCCGCGCGGTTGACGGCGTGAGCTTCTCGGTCGAGCCGGGCAAGCTGATGGGCATCGTCGGCGAGTCGGGCTCGGGCAAGACCGCTACGGTGCTGTCGATCATGCGGCTGCTGCCCGAAACGGCGCGAATCGTCGGCGGCGAGGTCGTGTTCGAGGGGCGCGACCTGCTTAAGATTTCCGAGCCCGAGATGCGCGCGGTGCGCGGCGCGCAGATCGCGATGATCTTCCAGGAGCCGATGACCTCGCTAAATCCCGTCTTCACGGTCGGCAACCAGGTCGGCGAGGCGATCCGGCTCCATCAGCATACCTCGCGCGCCGAGACCCGCGACCGCTCGATCGAGGCGCTGCGGCTGGTCGGAATAGCCGACCCCGAGCGCCGCATCGACGATTACCCGCATCAGCTATCCGGCGGGATGCGCCAGCGGGTGATGATCGCGATGGCGCTGGCGTGCAATCCACGCCTGCTGATCGCCGACGAGCCGACCACCGCGCTCGACGTCACCATCCAGGCGCAGATCCTCGACCTCATTCGCGAGCTTCAGTCGCGCCTCAAGCTCGGCGTGATATTGGTCACGCACGACCTCGGTATCGTGGCCGAGTACGCCGATGACGTGACGATCCTGTACGCGGCGCGCGTGATGGAGCAGGCGCCGTCGGCAGAGCTGTTTCGCAATCCGCTCAACCCGTACACCCGCGGCCTGCTGGCGTCGATTCCCGGCGTTGACGGGCGTCGCCACACGCGCCTGCAGGCGATTGCGGGCAGCATCCCGAGCGCGATCGATCCGCCGCCGGGATGCCGCTTCAATCCGCGATGCTCGATGGCGATTGCGCAATGTTCCGAGGCGCAGCCACCGCTGGTGCTAAGAGGGCCCGACCACCGTGTCGCCTGCATCCGGGTCTGACCAGCTTGCGGCGCCGCCGCCGGTGGCGCCGGCCGCGGCGGGCGGAGCGCTGGTTCGCGTCGTGAACCTGCGCAAGGAATTTCCCGCCGGCGGTGACGGACTGCTCGCGCGCAAGCGGCTTACGGTCAAGGCGGTGGCGGGCGTCAATCTCGAGATTTTTTCGGGCGAGACGTTGGGCCTGGTGGGCGAGTCGGGTTCGGGAAAATCGACGCTGGGCCGCCTGATTCTCCGGCTCCTGGAGCCGACCGCCGGCGCCGTATGGTTTGACGGTCGCGATCTCTCCACGCTCGGGCGCGCCGAGCTGCGCGCGCTACGGCGCGAGATGCAGCTGGTGTTCCAGGACCCGTACGCGTCGCTCAATCCGCGCATGCGGGTGCGATCGATCGTCGCCGAAGGTATCGAGGTCCACAAGCTTGCGCGCGGCGCCGAAAAGGAACGCCGCATCGCCGAGCTGCTCGAGATGGTGGGGCTGGGCGCCGACGCGATGGAGCGCTATCCGCGCGAATTCTCCGGCGGCCAGCGCCAGCGAATCGGTATCGCGCGCGCGCTCGCGGTGAATCCGCGCTTCGTGGTGCTCGACGAGCCGGTCTCCGCGCTCGACGTCTCGATCCAGGCGCAGATCATCAACCTGCTGCAGGACCTGCAGGAGCGGCTGCGGCTGACCTACCTGTTCATCGCTCACGACCTGCGCGTGGTCGAGCACATCAGCCGGCGCGTCGCGATCATGTACCTCGGCAAAATTGTGGAGACCGCCACGCGCGACGCGATCTACGCCGCTCCGCGCCATCCCTATACCCGCGCGCTGCTCTCCGCGATCCCGACCATCGATGTCGCCTCCAAGGTCGAGCGCATCAAGCTGCCCGGCGAGATGCCGAGTCCGGTCGAGCCGCCGCCCGGATGCAGCTTCCATCCGCGATGCCCCTATGCGAAGGATATCTGCCGGCGCGTCGAGCCGCCGCTGGAAACCGGCGCGGGCGGTCACGCGGTCGCTTGCCACGTGTTTCCCGCGCCGTAACATTATTAATTACTCTGATAGCGATTTACCGATGGAACGAAACGAGCACACTTTCGACCACGAGTCCGCGCCGGCGGCCATGCAGATTCCCAATGAGCCCGCGGCGGCGTGGGTCGAGGAGCGTACCCGCGTCGCGGTCGGCCGCAACATCAATGTCGCCGGCCGCCTCATCTTTCACGAACCGGTGCGAATCGAGGGCCAGTTCCGCGGCGAAGTCAGCTCAGCCGAGCTGGTCGTGATCTCCGAAGAAGGGAGGATCGAGGGCAAGGTGCGCGCGCCGCGCCTGCTCATCATGGGCGAGCTGCGCGGCGACGTCGAGGGAACCCGGCGCGTGGTGATTGGGCCGCACGGGAGAGTCCACGGCAATATCGAAACCGAGAGCCTGACGATTTGCGAGGGCGCGCAGCTCTGGGGCCACGTGCGGATGACCCGAAGTCCCAAGACCGACTGATTGGCGGCGCATCGCGCGCCGCCGCGCTCAGGATCTCGTTTCGAGACGGGCGGCTTTGCCAGAGCGCTGGCGCAGGTAGTACAGCCGCGCGCGGCGGACTCGGGCCCGGCTCAGCACTTCGATTTTCTCGAGCCGGCTCGAATTGACCGGAAAGATTCGCTCCACGCCCACGCCGTAGGAAACCTTGCGGACGGTGAAGGTGGCGCGGTTGCTGCCCCCGTTGATCCGGATCACGACGCCTTCGAAGGGCTGGATGCGCTCCTTCTCGCCCTCGATGACCTTGACCTGCAAACGGACCGTGTCGCCGACGCGGAAATCGGGGAGTTCGCTGCGCAGCCCCCGCTCTTCGAGCTTCTTGATGACGCTATTCATGGGAGTTTGTGACCGCCGGGGGTCGAGCTAGGAAACGTATCGAATAGTGGCGCCGGAAACAATAGCGCGGGCGCGGCGTGGCAATCGCTCATCTTGATGGGGCGATCCTGGAGGCTGACATTGTGAAGGTCCAAGCCAGCGCTGGCGCTGGCTTGACCGGTAGAATCCCGGCTTCCCGCCGATTTGGATCGCTGGGCCGACTCCTGGTGCAAGTGCCGCCGGGCCTCTCGCGCTTACCCGTGCGTGGAGCCTGCCCTCGAAAGGGCAGCGGTATAGCTTCAGAATGACAACATGAAAATCCGCGCCCCAAAATTTACCCACTCCCGGCGAACCTGATCGGCGCAGCGCTATGCCATCACAGCAACCAGACGGCAGGCCCAGGCTTCGCCCGTCCGCCTATATTGCGCTCGTCATGGCGTGGGTCTTCGGAATTCTGGCGGGAGCGGCATACGGCACGCGATGGCTTTCCGTGATTTTCGCGATCGCCACCGCGATCTGCTTCGGCTGGTTTGTGGTGCGGCTATTCGGATGGTACTGGCACGAGCTTCTGGGTTGGCTCTGGCGGCGGGCGGTTAAGATTGACAGATAAAATTAGCGTGCCGCCCGGCGATACTCTCCCAAATGAGCGTCGTCGTATTTCTCCGGACGCTTCACGTAGCGGTGAACCGACGAACAGGCGCGCGGAAGACTGCGCGAGATCCTTCGCTGCGCTCAGGATGACGGACAGAGCGTTCAGCGTGACGGGCGGGTGTTCTCGACGACGGGCGGGTCTGCAGCATGACTGCGCCGTGTTCAGCGCGACGGCCGATTGTTGAGGAAAATCGGGGTGTCATCAGGGATCGCGAGGAACGCCGCTGATGCGTGTCGCACATGCGATCAATCCGCCCCAGACCCTGGCGCCGTCGCTCGTCGCGCGCGCCTTGCGCGGTGTCGGGGCCGGGGATGCTGTGCGGCGCCGGGGCGGGTCCGGCCCGCCGCGTGCCTGGCAAGAGAGCTCGGCGCCTGACGCTCGAGCCCCGCTTATGTCCCGTGCGCTCAACCACGGCGCACCAGCTCCAGTCGTCATCCTGAGCGAAGTCCGCGGAGCGAAGGATCTCGCGCGGTCCTCCGCGCGTAATCAACCATCTCGGGGTTCTGGCTGTGAATCAATTCGAGCTTCTTTTGCCTGGTCCAGCCCTTCAGCCGTCGCTCGCGCTCTACCATCTGAGTTGCCCGCTCGAACTCTTCGAAGTACACGAGTGGGTTCACCCGGTATTTTCTCGTGAAGCCTGGGAATAATCCCTGCTTGTGTTCGATCACGCGTCGCTCGAGATCGCTGGTCGAGCCGATGCAGAGCACACCGGACTTGCTGCTCATGATGTACACGCAATAGGTGCGGCGCATTTTCAGAAGCGCGCGGAGGACCGCGCGAGATCCTTCACTTCGTTCAGGATGATGGCCGGATGTTCAGCATTACGGCCAAGTATTCAGCATTACGGGCGGGTGTTGAGGAAAATCGGGGTATCATTAGGGATCGCGAGGAACGCCGCTGATGCGTGTCGCACATGCGATCAATCCGCCCCAGACCCTGGCGCCGTCGCTCGTCGCGCGCGCTTTACGCGGTGTCGGGGCCGGGGATGCTGTGCGGCGCCGGCGCGGGTCCTGCCCGCCGCGGTGCATGGCAAGAGAGTTCGGGGCCGCTTGCCGCCCCGCCCGCTATCGCCGCCGGCTCCGGCCACATCGCGCTGCCGCCCGTAACCACGCAGGTCAGCGGATCGCCGGCGCATCGGAAGTTCAGCCGCTGATTCTGCAGAGTCAGATTCTCGCCGCCCACCGGCTTGCGCCGCTCCACGCATGCGGTCCCGGCGCCATCGCGGGCGCATTCGATCTCGGCGCGCATCGTGATACCGCCGGCTTCCACGTCCTCGCCGAAGCCGCATCCCGGCACCTCGGCGGCGGTACACGCAAGCTCGGGGCAATGCTGGATGAGTGCGCGGGCGCGGTCGGGCAGCAGGGCCCCGGCGCGGGAGCCGCCGACGGGCACCGCCGTGGTCGCGCATCCCGCGAGCATCGTGGCCGCTGCGATCGCGGCGCACAGCAAACCCCGTGTCGGCGGATTATGTCTCCACGTCATCGCGTCGCGCTCCGCCGATATGATGCCCCTTGTGCATCGCAACGGGAAGCGGCGCCGTGGGCGGCGCTCAGCGCCCGCGCAGCCTGTCGAGCATGATCGCAACGGCGGCGCGCACCGACAGATGGTTGTAATCGGTCGCGCCGGCAATCGGTTCCAGCGCCAGGTCGGCCCGCTCCCGGATGGCCGGCGCGAACCCGAATCCGGTCCCGAGCAGGAGCATGACCGGCGCGGCGCCCGCCACTTCCATCCGGCCGCGCAACTCGGCAAAGGTCAGCCCCGATTGATTGCGCGCCGAGGTGTGGACCAGGGTCGGGCGCGCACCCGCGATCCGCTCGGCCGCCGCGGTCGCGGCGTCGAGGTCCGCGACGATCTCGACCAGCGCCAGCGCCTCGCGCCGGCGCGAGTCGTGCGCGCGCCCGAAATCGAACCGCCAGTGATCGATCACGGATGCGGCGAACCCGCGCTGCTCCGGAATCGGATGCACGACGAAGAACCCGCGCACGCCGTAAGTCCGCGCCGAGCGTGCGATATCATGGAGGTCGAGGCTGGTGATCGCCGAGGTCACGATCCGTCCGGTGCGATCGACGACCGGATAGTGGAGCAGGGCGACGAACAGATCGGCGGTGCTCACGGTTTGCGCCGCACGCCCAGGTCCGGGCGCCGGCGCGCGGTCCGGCGCCGGGCTTCCTCGCGCCGCCACGCGCGGATCTTGCCATGGTCGCCGCTGAGCAGGATTTCGGGCACCCGCATCCCGCGGAACTCCTCGGGCCGCGTGTACTGCGGATATTCCAGGGTCCCCTCGGCGAACGATTCCTCGCTAAGCGAGTCGGGATTGCCGAGCACGCCCGGCACCAGCCGCGCGACCGCCTCGATAACCGCCATCGCGGGTATCTCGCCGCCCGACAGCACGTAATCGCCGATCGAGATTTCCTGGTCCACCAGCGAGCGCACCCGCTCGTCGATTCCCTCGTAGCGCCCCGCCACGAGCAGCAGCCCGCCGCCGCGGCCCGCCAGCTCGCGCGCAAGCGCCTGGTCGAAGACCTCGCCCTGCGGCGTCATCAGGATCTTCCACAGCGCGGGATTGGTGGCGGTGACCGAATCGATCGCGGCCGCGATCGGCTCCGGCCGCATCACCATCCCGCTGCCCCCTCCGTACGGCGCGTCGTCGACCTGCCGGTAATTGCTCAGGCCGAAGGGGCGCAGCGGATGAAGCTTCAGGCCGATTATCTGCTGCTCGATTGCGCGCGCGATTATTCCCGAGGAGAACGGCGACGAGAACATCTCGGGGAACAGCGTGATTACGTGGAAATCCATCCGGGGAGCGCGCGGGCCGGCGCAGGTCCTAATTTATCCGCGCGCGCACCGTCGGACCAGCCGGCGCGGCGCAGGCTCCGCCCATTGCGGGCGGCCTTCCGTCATTTCGAGCGGAGCCCGCAGTGGGCGGCCCTCCGTCATTTCGAGCGGAGCCCGTTGCGGGCGGAGTCGAGAAATCCCGGATCCGGGATCCCTCGGCTTCGCTCGGGATGACGGAAAAGAGCGCGGCGCCGGTCCTGACGTTGCGAACGGAGCGCGCGCCGCCGCGGCGTCCCGGATGCCGTCGCGCAGCCGTCTGCTCTTGCAGCCGCCGTTTTTTGAGTGCTAGTTAGGCTCAGGCCGGAGGAACAGGATGAATTCAATCAGACAGCTCGTAGCGATTTCCGCGTCCGCAGCGCTTGGTATTGCGCTCGCCTTTGCGCCGTCGATTGCGCGCGCCCAAGCCGCGGCCGGTGCGAGTGAGGACGCGGCCATCACCGCGGCTGGCGAAAAGCTCTTCAAGGCGATCGCCGACAACAACCTCGACGCCGTCAAGGCGCTCACCGTTCACAAGTACGCCAAGCATCTCACCGCGGAGGAGCTGCGGCCGCTTGCGACCGGCCCCAAGCTCGCCGTCGACTATAACGGCCAGGTCAAAGTGCTGCGCTCGTCAAGCGACGACGCGGTCGTGCAGGCCGTGGAGTTCAAGCCGCAAACCAAGGACGTGCCCCCCGCCGAGGCCAGCGCGCTTAATATCTACCTGGTCAAGGAGCACGGGGCATGGCTTGCTTCCGCGCCCAACAAGCGCGAGGCCGGGGTCGACGCGACGATGGAGGGCGGATGGTACCATCCGGGTGCTTTCACGTTCTGCCCGAACAAGGGGCTGGAGTACTTCGGCGATCATTTCAGCAACAAGCTGAATTGCCGGATGACCGCGGTGTGCCGATGACGGGGCGGCGGCGCGAGGCTTAATCGAGCAGTCCGGGAACCGGCTCGATCACCACGCGGCGCTCCGTCAAATCCATCGACTTGATCACGTCCTCGATCGCCGGTACGAGGACTTCGCGCTTGCCGTCGCGCACCACCAGCACCTCGCTCGCGCCGGCCGAGAATACTTCGGCTACCGCGCCGAGCAAGCGGCCGTCGGTGGTTCGGACTTCGCAGCCGATCAAGTCGCGATAATAGAATTCGCCCGGTCCGAGCGCGGGCAGATCCCCGGCCGGCGCCATCGCGACCGCCCCGCGCAGCGCCTGCGCCGCGTCCACGCCGGCGACGCCCTCAAGCGTGACGCGAATCCCGCCCGCGCCCGCCCGCGCGGTATCCAGGATACGGTATTCGCGGCGTTCGCCGCGATGTTCAATCGTGATTTGGGAGAGATGAGCCAGGGCGTTGGAGGCGGGATTGTCCAGGCGGAGCCTGACCGCGCCGCGCAGTCCGTGCGCTCCGGAGATCCGGCCCAGCCGGATCAGCTCGACGGGCCGGACGGCGTCGTTCATTCGCGCCGGGCGCCGCGGGCCGATTCGGGCCGCTGGCGGGCGCGGAGGCCTTCGCGCGGGCCGGCCGCGCCGGCGCTACTTATCCTCGATGATCTCAAGGACGACCTTGCGGTTGGTCCGCGACGCCACGGCGTTCAGGATGGTCCGGATCGATTTCGCGGTCCGGCCCTGCTTGCCGATGACCCGTCCCAGGTCTTCCTTCGCCACCCGCAGCTCGAGGACCGAGGCGGTGTCGCCCTGGGTTTCCTTGACCTCCACCGCGTCGGGGTTGTTCACCAGCTGCTGCGCCAGGAACTGAACTAGTTCCTTCATGGTTGGCTCCCGTGGCCCCGGGTGATGTTAAGCCGAGACGGACGCCCCAGATGCCCGCTTGATCAGTTTCTTTACCGTCTCGCTGGGTTTAGCGCCGGCCTTGAGCCAGCGATCGACCTCGGCCTTCTTGATCGTGACTTTTGGTGGATCGAAGGCCGGGTCGTAGGTTCCGATCTGATCGACAAAGCGCCCGTCGCGCGGCGATCGCGAATCGGCGACCACGATGCGGAAGAAGGGTCTTTTCTTGCTGCCGTGACGGCGCAGTCTCATTACCAGTGCCATTAAGGTCTCCTCGAAATTATTCTAGCGCCCGAAGCCTATTCCGCGCATCATGGCTCGGCCGGCTCCCATCCGGGTCAATTTCTTCATCATCTTGCGCGTCTGCTCGAATTGCTTGAGAAAGCGGTTGACGTCGGCCACGCTGGTCCCGCTGCCGCCTGCGATTCGCGCGCGGCGCCGGCCGTTGAGAATCAGATGATTATCGCGCTCCTGCGCGGTCATCGAGTCGATGATCGCTTGGATCCGCCGCAGTTCGTGCTTGGCTTCCTCGGAGTCGGCCGCGCCCGCCATCTTCTTCATTCCCGGGATCATCCCGAGCAAATCGCCCAGCGAGCCCATCTTGCGCAGGGTCCGGATCTGCTCGGCGAAGTCGGTGATGGTGAATTCGTTCTTCTTGAACTTGCGCTCGAGTTCCTTGGCCTTCTTGGCGTCGTAATTCTCCTGCGCCTTCTCGATCAGGGTCAGCACGTCGCCCATCCCGAGCACCCGCGAGGCGAGCCGGTCGGGATGAAACACCTCGAAGGCGTCGAGCTTCTCGCCCATCGCGGCGAACAGGATTGGCGCGCCTGTCACCGCGCGCACCGAGAGCGCCGCACCGCCGCGCGCGTCGGAGTCGAGCTTGGTCAGGATCACGCCGGAGAGCTGGAGCCGCTCATGGAAGCCGGCGGCCACGTTGGCGGCCTCCTGCCCGGTCATCGCGTCGGCGACGAACACGATATGATGCGGATTGAGCGCGGCGCGCAGGCGCTCGAGCTCTTCCATCAGCTCTTCGTCGATCTGCAGGCGGCCCGCGGTATCGATAATGATCGCGTCATGCCCGCCCGAGTCCGCCCGCGCCATCGCGCGGCTCGCGATTACGACCGGGTCCTCGTCCTCGCGGCTCTCCACCACCGGCACTCCGGCCTGCGCGCCGAGCACGCGCAACTGCTCCATCGCAGCGGGGCGGTAGACGTCGGTCGAGGCCAGAATCGGATGGCGCTTGCGATCCTTCTTGAGCCACAGCGCGAGCTTGGCGGCCGAGGTCGTTTTGCCCGAGCCCTGCAGCCCCACCAGCATGATCTTGACCGGCGGCTTGACCTTGAGGTCGAGCTCGCGGGCCTGCCCGCCCATCACCTGGGTCAGCTCAGCGGCGACGAACTTGACCAGGTGCTGCTCGGGGCTGAGCGAGCGCAGCACTTCCTGTCCCAGCGCCTTGCTCTTTACATGCTCGATAAAGTCGCGGACGACACGGATATTGACGTCGGCCTCGAGCAGCGCGAGCCGGACCTCGCGGAGCGCCTCTTCGATATTGCGCTCGCTGATCCGTCCCTGCCCCTTGAGCTTCTTGAAGACGCCGTCGAGTCGATCGCTGAGGGTGTCGAACATAGGTCAGAGCCGATATGCGCGGGTCGCAGGATGAAGTGCTGGTCTTTCCGGATTCCCAATTAGTGTAGCAAACGGCGAACATTAGGCCAGCAGTCCGGAGGAGTCAATCCGAGCCCGCCACCGCGCCGACGCGTGACTCGGCCGACACCGGGATGAGGCGCAAATGAAGCCCCCGCCAGTATTACGGCTGTGTTACGGGGGCGACCTTGCGATGCTTCGATTTGAGCCACTGACCCCGGCTATGATGCCGACGGATGCAGGATGCCATAACCGCCCGACGGCGGCGCTTGGATAATTTCTGGCACGTCCTCTGCGTTCGATCCTGTTCGTAAATACGGAACCATCCCAGCGGTGGAAACATGACCGATATCGAAGAAGTACTAAGACTTATCAACGCGGCGCGCGAGGCTTATGGATGCGCTCCGCTGGATTCCATTCCCCGCGGCGAGCGGGCCAGCCCGTCGTTCGATCCGATGGCGCGGGCGTTTCGCGCCGGCGCCGACCAATGGCTGTTTCTCGCGGTCGGGAGCAACTGGTTGCGCCTGGGGGCGTGCGGTCAGGACGTGATGGCGCTGGCAAAACGTATCCACAGCGCCTGGTTCGGCGCGGCTTACCCCTTAAACCAGCAGGCCGCCGAGGGTGGCTCGATTTACGTGAAGCTGCCGGCGCCGATCGTCGATTTTATCTCGGACTTCGACGCCGGAAAGCTGACCGACTTCGAAACCCGCGTCGCCGACCAGGAGCATGCGCGCCATGCCCAGGTCGTCAAGCTGTGCGGCGAGCTTGACCGCTTCATCAAGATGACCAGGCGCACCGCGCTCGCTCGCAGGCCGCAGGTAAACGCCGCTCCTCAGACGGCCGCCTGACCGCTGTCTCGGCTGGCGAGGGGAGCGGCGGGTCGGGTGACCCGCCGCTGTTTATCGACACGGGGTTCTCATTCCCACAGATGCGACCACCATGGCGCGGGCTGCGTCGTCGCGCCGGCCTGCTTCATGATCGCGTCGAGATCCCATCCGGTAAGCTCGGCGAGATTGCGCGCCTCGCGCGAGCGCCGCTGCTCCAGCCGGTCGAAGTACGAGCGCGCGGCCGGGCACGCATCGGGCGAACCCTCCCACGGCACGTGCAGGACATAGCGCGCCTGCCAGTTCTCGCGATCCTGGGTTTCCTGGAAGGCGAGGTCTTCGGGAAACGTGTCGGCGCTGTAGCGCACATGCAGCCGGGTCAGGATCACCGGCGTCGCGCCGCCGTATTGAAACAGCATCGGCGCCCCGCGAAAGCGCGGCTGCGGCCCCGGCTGCGCGCCCTGGTCGAGCCAGAACACGCCGAGCTGGCGCAATTCGTCGTGCGACAGCGGCGGTCCCGCGCACGGATCGCACCATCCCATGTTCCATACGTACTCGGTGAAAACGGCGCGCATGTCGCTGCGGCGCACCTGCTCGTTGAACATCGCCTGGTAAAATTTCGGGAACTCGTCGCGCACGAAATTCGGAATTTCGTCCCCGCTCGGCAGCCGGACGGTGCGATAGTTGGTCGTCTCGACGCGGCCGTCGCGGGTGAGCGCATAGATGATCAAATCCTGCGGACCGTCGGCGTTGATCATCCCGAGCCGAATGGGAAGTATGAACTTGCGCGTGGTGAAGGCGAACTGCAGCGGGCGCAGGTAGCTTAGCCCGGTGCGCCTGTGCTCCTTGAGATTCACCCTCGCGACGAAGAATTTCATCCCCTGCCGGATATACGGCGCGAGCGCCGCGCTGGCGCCCTGCGGAATCTGGTAGCCGTTCTGCACGAGCCAGGTTTCCAGACCATCTGACTGCTTTGCGCTCAAAATCACGATGTCGTATTCGCCGACGGTGTATTGCGCCTCGACGGTGACGCCCAGCGCCTTGCTCGATTCCGCCTTGGCGGCGCTATTCATCGCGGCTGGCGCTCCGGCGATGCCCATGTGCAATTGCATCGGCTCGTAAATCCGGCACGGATCGGGATCGTGATATTCGACCAGGCGCGGCGCGCTGTACGCGTCGAGCTTTTCGAACAGCGCGCGGTCGCCGATATGGATCTGCCCGCGCTGCAGGACCTCGGGCACCGGCACCACCAGCGCGAACTCGTTAAGCGGGCCCTGGTAATCGTTCATTAGGCTGATGACGGTCTTGTCGTCGTGCCGGACCATCACGACCTGCGAGGCATGGTTGTACAGCTTCGCGCCGGCTTTGCCGACAAAGAAGCCGCAGAACGCGCGCGCGTCACGCGGCGTCGTGAGCGCCGCGACGGCGAGGATCCCAAGCGCCGCGGCTGCGATCCGGAATCGGGCTTTTAGCGGAAGATTCATGACGACCTCCTTGCGATTGCCATTGAAATCTCGGCGCCGGAAAGCGCGCGTCCCAAAGCGGGATTGCGGGCGCGCACAGCACCAGCGCCCAGATGAGTCCGTTGTTGGCGTAAAGTCCGAATTGCCACCCGAGCGCCATCGCCGCGACCACGGCCGCATGCGCGACGCGTCCGCGCGCCGAATCTGGCGCGGTGCGCGGATCGGAGATCATGAAGAATGCGAACAGCAGCAGAGCGCCGCTGGTCAGCTCATGCGTAAGGACCGGCCACTGATAGCCTAGAGCCTCGACGCGAAGCGCCGCGCCGCCAAGATAGAAGCCGAGGAACGCCCAACTGATATCGCCGATACGCGCGCGCGCCGTCACCGCGGTGCCCAGCACCACCAGCCATCCGCCGAGCGCAAGGTCCTGTCCCCATTGCCCCGGCGACACCCAGGTTCCCGGAATCGCGAGCAGCGCGGCGACGATCCCGAACGCGGCGGGGTTGAACAGATGCTTGCCGCGGATTTTGAAAACCGATTTGGAGAAAATAGCGAGCGCCGCCGCGGCCGGATGCGCGATCAGGTTGTCGGCGCGCAGCAGCAGCGTCAGGCTGAGCGCCGTAATCACCGCGCTGCGCATCGAGCGCGACTGCGGCGGTGCGAATACCCACGCGATTCGCTGTGCCGCTATCGCCGCGGCAAAGGTCAGCGCAATCTGCGCCGGGCGCAGGCTGAAATCGCGGAACCATACCCCCGCCGCCAGCAGCACGCCGAGAGTTGCGATTTGGAAGACGCGCGGATCGGCGGGGAGCCACGCCCCGAGCGCGGGAAATCGCCACGGAGCGGCGGCAGCGGCGGCGGCAACAGGGGCTGGCGAGGTTTGTGCGTCCATCGAGTCGTCTCCCTCGACTCTCTGAACGACGAGCCCGGAATTTCTTGCAGCGCCAAGTGGCTGGCGGAGATTTCAGTGAACAAATTAGAAGCGGAGGCGGGATTTCCTTCGGCAAGCTCAGGACAGGCTCTCGCGCGCGTATTTCACTGGACGCTACGCGACACACGCGCGCGGGAATGACGAAAACAGGTGCGGCGCGAGCCGGGAGCGAAGCGAAGGCGCCGGCGCGCGCGGCGCGGCGGGCGGGCGCTACTCTGATTTCCAGTTATTGCCGGCGTCGGCGGTGGAAAATTGCTGGCCAGACGTGGTCCGAATCGTTGCGGAATCCGCGCTCTGCGCGGTGACGCCCGCGAGATCGGCGTGAGTCGGCGAATCGACGCTCATCCAATGATATCCGCCGTCGGTCGTGCGCAGGATCGTGCCGTCGCGTCCGACCACCCAGCACACTTTCGCTGACACCGCGGAGCCGGCGAGCAGATCGGTCGTGACGCCGCTGTCCTGCTTTCCCACGATGAAATGGCCGCCCTCTTCGGCCACGATACTGATGAAACCGTTTTTGCCGACGTGCCAGGTCGCGGTGCCGTCAGGCGACTCCACGGCGACGGGACTTTGTATCGCGGCCTCCCGAGGTGCCGCCACGAGCCCCGCGGCTTGCCGCTTGAGTTGTGCTCCCGCTTGAACGTGATGAAGTGGCGAGGGCGCCGCCATCGAAGCGGCGGGTGCTTCAGCAACGCCTGCCGCACCTGCTGGCTTCGGAGCGCCGGGCGCGACTGCGGCGCCTGCCGCGCCTGCGCGCATCGCGCCACCGGATGCACCGGCGGCGAAACCGCGCGGCGCTGGGCGGGGTGCGCCGACTCCGGCCTGCTGCGATCGCTCGCGCGGCGGGGACGTCCTCTCGGCCTGGAGTTCAACCCGACGCCGCGGGGGCGCGGCCTCGTTCATCGCGAGCATCCGGGTTTCCGCGGCCTTCGCCGCGGCGCGAGGCGCCTGGAGCATCGCGACCCGCTCGGCTTTGCGATAGCGGCCGAAGCGGCGATGAAACACGGTCGCCAGCGTGACGATCGCGAAAACTCCCGCAATCGCCGGCGCGAGAAACCGCATCTCGAACAGCATCCGCCAGCGCGCTCGCTCGGTGGCCTGCGGCGCCGGCGCGGATGCGGCGGATTCCGCACGCGCCATCGCCGCCACGATTCCCTGGCATCGCGGGCACTCGCCGAGATGCGACTCGACGCGCTCCGCGCCGCCGCGGCCCATCGATTTATCGAACCACGCCGCGAGCATCGCGGGCTCGGGGCAATCCGGACGCACGGGCGCGTCGGCGGAGCGCATCGCGCGCGCCAGGATCGCGTCGAGCGGGTCGGGTCGATTATCAGCGCCGGGCATAGGGTTCCTGGTATTCGAACGAGTGGGCGGCCGTTCCTTGCGCGCCGCCCTGCGCGGGATCCTGAGGCACGATAATCATGACGCCTCCGATAGCGCGCGGCCGAGATCGAGCGGCAAATCTTCGGCCCCGTAATGATAACACATCGCGATTTGCTCCCGGCTGAGACCGTGCGCGGTGCTCAGCGCGGCATCGATCGACGCTCGGATCGCGCGGCGGGTGCGCTCGAGATGGCGCGAGACGCCGGATTCGCTCTCGCCCATCAGCCGTCCGATTTCGCGCAGCTTGAGCCCGTCGCGATAGTAGTGACCCAGGCGCATCCGGTCGCGCGCCTCCAGCGCGCCCAGCGCCGCGGCGAGCGCGGCGGCAAGCGCGCGGACCAGGCGCGCGCGATCGGGGTCGGGCGGATCGGCCGGGGCGGGAGCGGCCGGCTCGGGAATCTTGTCGAGCGGCTCGAGGCGCCGCGCCGAGCGCGCGTAATCGACATGGCGCTGCGCGAGCACCGCGCGCAGCCAGGTGGCGAGCCGGCTGCGGCCGTGGAAGTAGCTGAACAGCGAGCGGCGGCGCCCCTCGCGCACTTCCAGCCCGTATAGATCGGCGTAAATCGAATCGGCAAGCTCGCGTGCGCGGGATTCGTCGCCGGTTATCGCGCGCGCCGACGCATAGAGGATTGGCCGGTAGCGGGTGACGAAGAAGTCCCACGCCGCGGCGTTTCCCGCCGCGCACGCGCACGCGAGTGCAAGGTCTTCGGCGTGGATCGAATCGATCGCGGCGTCGGCGCGCGGATCGGATGCGACCGCATCGGCAACCGCCGCCTTGAGCGCCGCCGCGAACGCGGCTTCGTCCAGGTTCCATCGCGCGGCGCCCGCCTTGCGATACACGCGCCGGATCGCGGCGCGATGGATAGCGTGGAAGTCGGCGGATTCGGGCTTCACGGAATAGGGCCGCAATCGCGCCGGGCGCAAGCGCGACCTTCCGGAGGATAGTCCGCGCGGCGCGCAAAATCATCCCGGGCGGTCCGTGATACCGCCAGACGGGGGATCGAAATCGATACCGCCGCCGGCCGCGAGACGGCCGGCGCTACTCTCAGCCCGCCGCCGCGTTCAGGTAGTTCGCGATCATCAGGGCTGCGACGGTCAGGGCGCTGCCGAGCACGACAAAGATCGCCATTTTGACTGAACTAGTCATCGGTGACCTCCCCTTGAGGACGCTCAACTCCCGAGCGTCCTCCGAGCGCGCGATCATAACCCGGACTTATCTGAAAAATCAGTATACCTGCGGCGCAGGACTCGCAAGTACCCTTCGTGGAATGATTTCGGCTTCCCCGTCAGTCCGCCGGCCGACGGAGCTCTACATCGCGCTGCGATCCAGCGAGCGGTACTGGACCGCCTCGCTCACATGATGGGCCGCGATCGTGTCGGCGCCGTCGAGGTCGGCGATGGTCCGCGCCACCTTGAGAATCCGCGTGTAGGCGCGCGCGGAGAGTCCGAGCCGGTTGATCGCGAGTTCCAGCAGGCGCTCGCCCGCCGCCTCGACCCGGCAGTATTCGCGCTGCTCGCGGGCGCCCATCTGGGCGTTGCTGTAGATGCGGACGCCGTGGAAGCGGCGCAACTGGACCTGGCGGGCGCGATTGACCCGCTCGCGGATTGCGGTGGACGGCTCGCCGGGGCTCTTGTCGGTCAGGTCGCGGTACTTGACCGCTGGAACTTCGATATGGATATCGATCCGGTCCAGCAGCGGGCCCGAGATTCGCGAGCGGTAGCGCTGGATCGCAAGCGGCGAGCAGGTGCATTCATGGGTCGGGTCGGTGAAAAATCCGCACGGGCATGGATTCATCGCCGCCACCAGCATCACGCTGGCCGGAAACGTGAGCGTGCCCATCACGCGCGCGATCGTGATTCGCGCGTCCTCCAGCGGCTGGCGCAGCACTTCGAGGACGTTTTTGCGGAACTCGGGCAATTCGTCGAGGAACAGGATTCCGTTGTGCGCCAGGCTGACTTCACCCGGCCGCGGCATCGGACCGCCCCCGATAAGCCCCGCGTCGGAGATCGTATGATGCGGCGAGCGGAACGGCCGCGTCGCGATCAGCGCCCGCCCGTCGAGCAGGCCCATCACGCTGTGCACCTTGGTGGTTTCGATCGCCTCCTCGAAGGTCATCGCGGGCAGGATCGTCGGCAGCCGCTTGGCCAGCATCGTCTTGCCCGAACCGGGCGGCCCGATCATGAGCACGTTATGGCCGCCCGCGGCGGCGACCTCGAGCGCTCGCTTGGCCTGCTCCTGTCCCTTGACCTCGCTGAAATCGACCTCGTAACGGCTGGCGCCGTTGAACATTTCGCCGAGATTGGCGGTGGTGGACGGGATCTCGCGCGCGCCATCGAAAAACTCGATCGCCTCGCGCAGGTTGCCCACGCCGACGACCGAGACGCCCTCGCCGATCACCGCCGCCTCGCTCGCGTTCTCGGTCGGCAGCACGATTCCGCCGTACTTCTGTGCGCGCGCCAGGATCGCGGAGGGCAACGCGCCCTTGATTCCCTTGACCCGGCCGTCGAGCGCCAGCTCTCCGAGCACCAGGAAATTGCGCAGCCGGTCGCGGTCGCGAATCTGGCCGTTGGCGCCGAGCAGCGCGACCGCCAGCGGCAGGTCGAACGCCGAGCCTTCCTTGCGCGTGTCGGCGGGCGCCAGGTTGATGGTCACCTTGCGATTGGGAAAATCGTAGCCGCAGTTGCGCAGGGCGGAGCGAATCCGCTCCAGCGCCTCGCGCACCGATAGCTCCGGCAACCCGACCATCGTGAGGCCAGGCACGCCGGGGCTGATGTCGATTTCGACCTCGATCCGGTAGGCCTCGACTCCGGCCAGAGCGCTGGAGATTACGCTGGCTAGCAACCCGGTCCCCCTTGGCCCGCGATTGGCGGCTGGAGCCGACTTTAGCGCAAGAGTTCGTAAGCGCGAAATGGCGGGTGAGCGACTATTCGTGATTCGATCGCCGTGGCGCGCAGAGGACCGCGCGAGATCCTTCGCCTCGCAGACTCGTCTCAGGATGACCGAATTACGACGCTAGCGCCGCGCCGCGCGACCGAGTGGACGTTCTGCGCGGAGCGAAGGACCTTCGAGCGAAGTCGAGGGACCCCGGTCTCCACACGCGCTGGAATGACAAAACAGGGGCGCGCCCCCGTCTCTCATTCTGAGGCGGCGCCGCGCCGCCGGTTCACGCCGCTCCAATCCCCTTCGCCGCTCTCTTTCTCGGTCATCCTGAGCCGCCGCCTGGGCGCCCTGAGCGCAGCGAGAGGGCCTTCTGTCGGCTGCGACGGCGAAGGATCTCGCGGCCGACTCCTTTTGCGGCCGCGTCAAGTCTCGCAGCGACGCGCGGAGGACCGCGCGAGATCCTTCGCTTCGCTCAGGATGACGGAGGTATCGGTCAAGATAAAGGAACCGGCGATTCTAGATGACGGACTCGCCGCGGGCGCGGCGCGCCCTTGTGTCATCCCGAGCGGAGCGAGTCTTCGAGCGAAGTCGAGCGACCCCGGTCTCCACACGCGCTGGAATGAAAAAAGCAGAGCCGCCGCGCTACGGCCAGACGGCGCCCTGCTCGACGAGCTCCGCCTGCTGCGCGGCGCTGAGTCCCAGGATATGACCCAGCACGTGCGCGTTGTTCTCGCCCACCTCGGGAGCGATCGTGCGGATCGCACCCGAGCCCGACGAGATGCGGAACGGAATCCCGGTGACCCTGGTCGAGGCTCCCGAAGCGGCCGCGAGCGGCGCGTAAAATCCGCGCGCCTTGAGCTGCGGATCGCGCTCGCACAGGTCCGCCCCGTTGGAGACCACCCCGGCCGCTATCTGCGCGCGCTGCAGATGCTCCATCGCGTCTTCCGCGCTGCGCTCGCGCGTCCAGCGCGTGACCTGCGCGTCGAGCTCGGCGTGATTGCGCATCCGCAGGTAAAGCGTGCGGAATTTCGGATCGCTCGTCCACGCGGGCGCGCCGAGCGCGGCGGTGAAGCGCTCCCATTCGGATTGCGTGCGCACCGCGATCGCGATCCACCTGTCGTCGTCGTCGCCGCGCGCGCGGCATCGGTAAACCCCGTGCGGCGCGGCGGGCGCCTCCTGCGATTTGTAGCCGAACGGCGTCTGCGTGCGGCCGTTGACCGCGATATCGAGCAGCGAAGTTCCCACCACGGCGGTGACCGCCTCGAACTGCGACAGATCGACGAACTGGCCGCGCCCGGTGCGCTTGCGATTGTACAGCGCGATCAGTGCCGCGAGCGCTCCGGTATATCCACCGCTCATGTCCGCGTAGGAATATCCGTAGCCCGCCGGCCGGCCGTCGTCTTCCGCCATCAGAAGCGTGTAGCCCGACAGCGCCTGCAGCGTCGGCCCGTAGCTGACGTAGCTCGAGCGCGGTCCGGTATGACCGAGTCCCGACATGCTGACGCAAATAATGTCGGGTTTGACCGCGCGCAGCGACTCGTAATCCATCCCCCACGCGCGCATCACGCGCGCCGAGAAGTTGTCGATCACGACGTCGCTTTTGGCGGCGAGTTTGCGCGCGAGCTCGACTCCGCGCGGCGTCGCCATGTTGATCGCGACCGAGAGCTTGTCGCGATGAAGGTCGCATTGGAGTCCCACCTTGCGGTTGCCGAGCGGTGGCGGCACCTTGCGCTCGACCTTGACGACCTCGGCACCGTGGTCGGCCAGAATCCGCGTCGCCACCGGTCCCGCGACGACCCAGGTGAAATCGAGCACCCGGATTCCCTCCAGCGGCATCGCGGCCACGATCAGATCACTCCCTCGGCCGCGAGCGCCGCGATCTCGTCCGCGTCCAGTCCCGCGTCCTCGCGCAGGATCTCGCCGCTATGCTCTCCGACCAGCGGCGGGCGCCGATAGACGCGCCACGGCGTGCCACCGAAGAGGTAGGGCGCGCCCGGATACTTGAAGCTGCGGCCCAGCTCGGGATGCTCGACCTCGGCGAAAAATCCGCGCGCCGCAAGCTGCTCGTCTTCGAACAGCGCCTCGGGCGCGCGCACCGTCGCATACGGCTGCCGCAGCATCTGGGCCCGCTCCAGCAGCTCATCGCGATCGTAATCCTTGACCCACTGGTCCAGCACGTCGAACAGATGCTCGGCGTTGGCGTACCGATGCAGCACCTGGTCGTACTCGGGCGCGACCAGGTCGCCCGCCTTGCCGTCGGCCTTGAGCCATTCGATAAGCGAGGTCCAGTCGCCGAGCGTGCAGTGCATGATATAGCCGTCGCGGCATCGCCCGACCCGGAAGAAGCGGCTCCAATGCAGCGTGCCGCGGCGCGGCTCCGTGGTGCCGGTCTCAAAGAAGCTGCCGGCCACGTGCTCCACCGCGCTGGCGGTCGCCTCCTGCATCGAGAGATCGATCAATGCGCCCTGGCCGCAATTGTCGCGCGCGAGCAGCGCGAGCATCGTGGCGATCGCGCCGTAGTACGCGCCCGAATGATAAGCCTGCAGGCCCAGCGGACGCACCGGCGCGTGCCCGGGAAATCCGTTGACGTAGAGCATCCCGCCCAGCGCCGTCAGCACGGTGTCGTCGGCCTGGAAGTCGCGATACGGGCCGCTTTGCCCGAAGGGCGCTGCGGAGAGCATCACCAGCGCCGGATTCTCGCGATGAAGCCGCTCCCACCCGAGCCCCAGCCGCTCCATCGTGCCCGGCGCGAAGCTTTCGATCACCACGTCGGCCGATGCGGCGAGCTTGCGGAAAATTTCCGCGCCGCGCGCGGTGGCGACGTCGAGCGTGAGCGAGCGTTTGTTGAGATTGTAGAACCAGAAGAACAGCGAGCGATCGCGATGAGGCTGGTCGCCGGCGAACGGGCCGATCCGGCGCGCCGCGTCGCCGCCCGGCGGCTCGACCTTGATAACGTCGGCGCCCATGTCGGCCAACGTTCGCGCGCATAGCTGCGCGCGATGGTCGCTCAGGTCAAGGACCCGCAGACCCGCAAGCGCGCCCGGCTCGCTCACTTGCCGAAGGTCCGCGGCTTTTTGCCCAGGTTCTCGATTGCGAACGCGCTGGTGTCGAGCGTGGGCGGGATTTCTTTCAGCAACTCGCCCTTGGGGCCGGTGCGCTTGCCACCGACGACCCGGATAGTCTCGAAGGTGTCGGGATTAACCCACCTCACCCCCAGCACGCAGGGTTTGGCCTGGCCGTCCTCGTCCACCTCAACTTCGGCGGTGCCGCGTTTGTCGTAGTAGGTAACTTTTCTGAGTCCCATGGATGGTTCGTCCGCGAACAGCGATGATACGAATGCGCGCGCCGCTTTTCAAACCCCCGCGCCGGCTACCACACCAGCGGAATCAGCGCCCAAGTCCGCTTGCGATACTCGTCGTACTCCGCCCCGAAGCGATCGCGCAGCGCCTGCTCTTCGACCGGGATCCGCCGTGAGTACGCGATGAGCGTCGCTGCCACGAGCACGCTTACGCTCATCCAGTTGCCCACCGCGAAGCCGAAGCCGACCAGCGTAATCGTGCTGCCGGTGTACCCCGGATTGCGCAGATACGTGTAAGGTCCCGTGGTTATCAACTCATGACTCTGCTGGATGATGACTTGAGTGCGGAAAAATTCTCCCAGCGTCCGAATCGCGAAGTAGCGAAATATCATCCCGCCCCAGATGAGAACGACGCCGACCGCGACGACGATCGCCAGCCCCCTGCCGACATCGAGCGCGGGCACGATCCGCGGTGCGTTGAATGCAAGCAACAGCCCGGCCACGATGACGACGATCACGAACGCAGTGCTGCCGCGATCGCGTGCGCTGCTCCGCCCCGTTCCCCGCTCGCGGGATAACACCCAGATCTCAAAAATCACCCAGCACAAGAAGCCGGCGTACAGGATGATCGAATGGATCGGTGAAGAGTACGTCGCTGCCACTAGAGGTTCACTCACCCCGGCCGCGCGGCCGCACCTTTACGCTTCCGTGGCCCTGCGCCGATGAGATTGGCGGCGTGCGCGTCGAGCCGGATGGAACTTGGATTGAAATTGTTCCAGCATGAGACTAGCAGTCAAGCGGCCGCGCCGCCAACGGCGCTGGACTCGAAATCGGCCGCAATTTCCGGCCGTATCTCGCCAAATTCGGTAGAGGCTAAATGAAAAAGCAAGCGAACCTTACGCATCAAGATACGCACGCCAGTGCAGGCGAGGCTGCAACACCGATAGGGCGCCGCGCCTTTATCGGCGCAAGTGCTGCGGCGGTAGCCTGCGCGATTATCGGCCGCACTTCGTCGGCGTCGGGCGCTTCATCGCAGAGCCCGGCCCCCGCGGCAGCACCGGCGAGCGAAGCTCCGCTCCTTCATCGGGTCCGCTTCGACGGCGAAAAGATGATCGACGGCCCGGCGGTCCGCGTCCATCAGGCAGGAATCCGGATGATCCCGGTCGTCGGCGGAAAATATCGGGTCTGGACCCAGCGCGTCGGCAATGGCGGCCTCAAGATCCTCGCGCTCCACGGCGGACCGGGAATGACCCATGAGTACCTCGAATGCCTGCAAGACTTCCTGCCCGCAACCGGATACGAGCTTTACTTTTACGATCAGCTCGGATGCGGCAACTCGGACCGTCCCGACGACGATTCGCTGTGGACCGTCGCGCGCTACCGCACCGAGGTCGAGGAAGTGCGCGCCGGGCTTGGGCTCACCGACTTCGTGCTCTACGGGCATTCATGGGGCGGGATGCTGGTGCAGGAGTACGCCATAACCTATCCCCATCATTTGAAGGCCGCCGTCATCTCCAACATGACCGCGAGCATGAAGTCCTACGTCGCTCACATCAATGCGCTGCGCAAGAGTCTGCCTGAAAGAGTGCAGACCGTGATGGCGAAATACGAAGCGGAGAAGAAATACGACGCGCCCGAATATCAGGAGTTGCTGATGGGCCAGGTCTATCACCGCTTCATGTGCCACCTCGACCCGTGGCCCGAACCGATGATGATGGGCTTCAACCATGTGAACGCGAAGATCTACAACCAGATGCAGGGGCCCAGCGAATTCGTAATCACGGGGAATTACAAGGATTGGAATCGATGGCCGGACCTGCACCGGATTTCGGTCCCGACCCTGCTGATCGCGGCGCGCCACGGCACCATGTCGGTCGATGACATCCAGAAGATGGGCCGGCTGATTCCCAACAGCCGCGTCGCCGTATGCGAGAACGGCAGCCATCTGGCGATGTACGACGATCAGCAGGCGTATTTCGGCCATCTGCTCGCGTTTCTCAAAGACGTGGGCGCCGGAAAATCGATCCGCGGATAGCTGTCGCGCTCGCTGCTGTCGTTACCGCGCGCGTGTGTTCCTTTCTGAGCCCTCTCCCTGTTAGGGACGTGCCACTGGCACACGGTTTGGTGAGGGTCCTTTTTCACTTTTCACTTTTCACTTTTCACTGGACGCGCCGAAGGCGCGTGGCGCTCGCTGCGAGCGCGTGTCTGCGCTTGCTACCAGTGGCATCGGCTTTAGCCTGTGATGACTTGGTGCGAGTGGCATCGGCTTTAGCCTGTGAGGCACTCGCAGCGAGCGGTGCTTCAGTCACCCCCTTCTGTATCCTCCCCCGTGTCGAAGAACGGGGGAGGAACGGAAGTTGAGGCGGCCAGTTTCTGCTTCTTCGCGAATCTTTGTCCTTTCATTTTCCCCCCCATTTTTTCACATGGGGGAGAATACAAGAGGGGGTGCCTGCTCTGACCGCCTTCATCGGTCTTTATAGGCGACAGATCGCGATCCCTGTTATTCGGCGGCGGCAAGTCGTATAATGGCGTCAGCGATGGATGACGCCATGTCAGGCGCCCGCCGTCCGAATCTTCCGAGCCGCAGAGTCTGCGGCGCCTCTCGTAAAGATCCATCGATTTTTGATTTTGTCATCCCCGCGCGTGATTCGTTTCTCACGGGACGCTCCGCGTCGCGCGCGCGAGGATTCCCGGTCTATTTGCCCGCGACGGAGCGGGGATTCGTCGGTCCGGGAGTGGGCACAGACTTAAGTCAGTGCCACGCAAGAATCACGGGAGCGGCTGAGGCGGCGGGAGAAAGAAAAAAATCTCCCGGCGGAAAATTAAACGGACCCATCGCGGCGGCGCGGTATTCGCGAGCATCGGCGCGGATTCTCGTCCCCGCCACCCCCTCCGGCGACCCGGATCCCAAACCCATCGCGCAGGTCCGCGAACCGATCGCGACCCCCGATCACCCGGCCCTCGAAGCCGCCCACAGCGCAGATCGCGGTCCCGAAAGCCAGTCTCGCGCGTCTTCCACCGGTCAGTTAATCTTAGGCTGAAGACCATCGCAGCAGATATCCGAAGGAGACAAGAATCGGGCGCGCCAGCCGCGTCCGCCGTATCCGCCAGTGGCCGCAACCGACTACAAATCCACCCTCGCTCTTCCCAGGACCGACTTCCCGATGAAGGCGAATCTCCCCCGCCGCGAGCCCGAGACGCTCAAGCGATGGGACGAGATGGACCTCTACGCGCGCCTGATGGAGACGCGCAAGGCTTGCCCGGCGTGGGTGCTCCATGACGGGCCGCCCTACGCCAACGGCCGCGCTCATCTGGGCACCGCGCTCAACAAGATCCTCAAGGACTTCGTGGTGCGCTCGCGCTCGATGATGGGGTTTCGGACTCCGTTCGTGCCCGGATGGGACTGCCACGGGATGCCGATAGAGCATAAGGTCTCGCGCGGGCTGGGCCCCAAGGCGCGCACGATGCCCAAGGCGGAGCTGCGCAAGCTGTGCCGCGCCGAGGCCGAGAAGTGGATCGACCTGCAGCGCTCCGACTACCGGCGCCTCGGATGTATCGGCGAGTGGTTCAATCCGTATCTGACGATGGCGCCGGAGTACGACGCCGCCGAGATCGGCGTGCTGCGCGACCTGGTCGAGCACGGCTACATCTATCGCGGGCTGCGCCCGGTGCACTGGTGCTTCGACTGCCGCACCGGGCTGGCCGAGGCGGAGGTCGAGTACGAGGAGCATAGCTCGCCCTCGATCTACGTCGCGTTCGCGCTCAACCACATCGCCGGCGACGCAGGCGCGCTGGCGACAAATGGGGGCGAGCGCGCGGAGCTTGCCGCTGCGCACAAGGTGGGGCGCCTTTACGGCGTAATCTGGACGACCACGCCATGGACGCTGCCGGCCAATCTCGGAATCTCGCTCAACCGCAGCTTCGAGTACGTGGCGCTCAAGGTGGGCGAGCGCTACCTGATCGTCGCCGCGCGCCTGGCCGAGGCGGTCGCGAAGGACTGCGCGCTCAGCATCGACAAGACGATCGCGCTCAGCAGCGACGCGCTCGCCGCGCTCGACGGCAAGGATATCTTTCGGCATCCGTTCCTTAACCGCGACGTCAAGCTGATGTACGGCGAGCATGTCACCGCCGATACCGGCACCGGCCTGGTGCATACCGCGCCCGGTCACGGCTACGAGGATTACGTGGTCGGCGCGCAGTACGGCGTCGAGCCGTTCACGCCGGTGAACGACGCGGGCGTGTTCACGGCGGAGGGCGGCGAATGGGCGGGCAGCAACGTCTTCAAGGCGAACGACTCGATAGTCGAGCGCCTGCGCGAGACCGGCGCGCTGCTCGCGGTGCGGAAAATCTCGCACAGCTATCCGCACTGCTGGCGATGTCATAACCCGCTCATCTTCCGCGCCACCGAGCAGTGGTTCATGAGGATCGATCATGACGGGCTGCGCGCGCGGGTGATCGCGGCTATCGACGGCGTCAAGTGGGTGCCGGCGTGGTCGCGCGATCGAATCCGCAACATGACCGAGACGCGCCCGGACTGGAACCTTTCGCGCCAGCGCGCCTGGGGCGTTCCGATTCCGGCGCTCAAGTGCGACGGATGCGGCAACGTGATTCTGGAGGCGGGCGTGATGAAGCGGGCCGAGGAGATCTTCGCAGCCGAAAGCTCCGATGCGTGGTTCGTGCGGCCCGCCGTCGACTTCATGCCGGCGGGGCTCAAGTGCCCGCAATGCTCCGGCGCCTCATTCACCAGGCAGGAAGACGTGCTCGACGTGTGGTTCGATTCGGGATGCTCGCAGGCCGCCGTGCTCGCCCGGCGCCCGGAGCTGACCTGGCCCGCGGACGCGTACCTCGAGGCGGTCGAGCAGGCGCGCGGATGGTTCGGGTCGTCGCTGACCTGCGCGGTGGCGCAGCGCGGCGCGGCGCCGTTCCGCAACGTGATCAGCCACGGACTCACGGTCGATGAGCAGGGGCGCAAGATGTCGAAGTCGCTCGGCAATACCGAGGACGTGTACGACGTCGCGAACCGGCTCGGCGCCGACGTGATCCGGCTGGTGTACGCGTCGATCGACTCGACCCGCGAGATGACGCTGGGCAAGACGCTGTTCGATGCGGTCGCGGAGTCGTACCGCAAGATCCGCAATACCTGCAAATACCTGCTCGGTAACCTGTCGGACTTCGATCCCGCGCGCGACGCGATCGAGTACGGCGCGATGCTGGAGTTCGACCGCTATATCCTGGCGCGCACCGAGCGGCTCAAGACCGAGGTACGCCGGGCGTACGAGAACTTCGACTACTCGGCGGCGTACCACGCGCTGCTGAATTACTGCATCGTGGACTTGAGCTCGCTCTATATCGACGTGGCGCGCGACCGGCTCTACTGCGACGGCAAGGCTTCCACGAGCCGGCGCTCGGCGCAGACCGCGCTCTGGCACGCGCTCGACGCGCTGGTGCGGCTGCTCGCGCCGCTGGTTCCGTACACCGCCGAAGAGGTCTACTCGTATCTGCCCGGCCGCGTCGCGGACAGCGTGCATCTGCTCGAGTTCCAACCGCCGCATCCCGAGTGGGCCGACGCGGAGCTGGTCGCGCGATGGGAAACGCTGCTCGCGGTCCGCGACGAGGCGCTCAAGCTGCTCGAGGCGATGCGCAAGGCCGGCACGATCGGCGCGCCGCTGGAGGCGGCGGTGGAGATTGGCGCGGCATCTTCCGGCGCAAACGGCGCGGCCGAGACGCTCGCGCGCTATCGCGATCTGCTCAAGGAGCTATTCATCGTCTCCGACGTTACGATCCTGCCGCCCGCTGGAGCGGACGCGCTGCGCTCGCGCGCGCCAGGGCGCGAGGAGTTCGCCGAGGACGGCGCCTGGTTCCGCGCGCCGCAATCGCTAGCGATCGCGCTTAAGGGACGGCGCGCGCCCGGGGTCAAGTGCCAGCGATGCTGGTGCTACTTCGACGACGGCGGCGACCCCGAGTTGTGCCCGCGATGCCGCGCCGTGGTGCGCGCCTGAGCCGTGAACGCCGAGACTGCCACCGCGATGTCCGCATCCACGCCCGCGCCGAGATCGCCGCTGGTGAGGCTGGTGTGCCTGATCACGATTCCGGTGCTCGTGCTGGATCAACTGAGCAAGATGCTGGTGCGCGAGCGGATGGACCTGTACCAGAGCATCCCGCTCGTCCCGCACTACCTCGACTTGACCTACATGCTCAATCCGGGCGCCGCGTTCAGCCTGTTCATCGGGTTGCCGCCATGGTTCCGGCTCGCCTTCCTGGTCGCGATGAATCTCGGCGCGATCGTGGTGCTGATGATTTTGCTCGCGCGCAGCGAGCGGGTGGACTTCAACACGGTGGCATTCGCGCTGATAATCGCGGGCGCGGCGGGCAACGTGATCGATCGCGGCGTCCGCGGCGAAGTGATCGACTTCATCCGCGTCCACTACTACGGATGGAGCTATCCGATCTTCAACGTCGCCGACAGCGCGATCACGATCGGCGTGGCGCTGATCCTGATCGCCTCGCTGTTCGGCAGCGGCGGCGAATCGACCTGAGCGCCCCGCGCGATTTGACGTTTCGCGCCCGGCGGGTTTAATTTCACGCTCGCGGCCCGTCTCCAAGCGCGGGCCCGGGAGCGCGCCACCATGAAGACAATCAACACGGTTACCGGCACCGCGACGGCCGAACAGCTCGGCACCACCCTGATGCACGAGCATCTGATGATCGGATGGGCGGGATGGGAGCTGGATTGCGCCGCGCCGCGCTTCGAGCGCAAGGCGGCGATGCGCAACTGCGTCGAGCGGCTCAAGGAGCTGCGCGATCTCGGGCTGGGGACGTTCGTCGATCCGTGCCCGATGGATATCGGGCGCGACGTGCGCTTCATGGCGGAGGTCGCCGACGCCTCGGGCATGCGGATCATCTGCGCCACCGGGCTTTACAAGGAAGACCTCGGCAACACGCCGTACTTCAAGCAGCGCAGCGTGGACGAGATCGCGGAGGTCTATTCGTCGGAGATAACGAAAGGGATCGGCGACACCGGGATCAAGGCGGGCATAATAAAGTGCGCGACCGGCAAGGGCCAGATCACCGACTATGAGCAGAACTGCCTGCGCGCTGCTGCCCGCGCCCATCTGCGCACCGGCGCGCCGATAACGACCCATACCGAGGACGGCACGATGGGCCGCGAGCAGCTCGACATCTTTGCCTCAGAGGGAGTCGATCTCGCCCGCGTGGTGATCGGCCATAGCTGCGGCGCCTCGGACCTGCGCTATCACACCGACATGCTCGACCGCGGCTGCATCCTGGGCTTCGACCGTTTCGGCCTGGAGTTCCTGCAGCCGGACAAGCTGCGGATGGCGGCGCTGATCGGACTGCTCGGGGTGGGCTACGAAAAGCAGCTGGTGCTGTCGCACGATACGGTCGCCTGCTGGCTCGGGCGCGGGCTCAGCCTGCCGCCCGAAACCGCGCGGCTGGTGGAAAACTGGAAGCCGACGCACGTGCTCAAGAACATCGTGCCCGCACTGCGCGCGGCGGGCGTCGGCGAAGACAAGATCCGTGCGATGCTGGAGGAGAATCCGCGCCGCTACTTCAGCTGAGCGGCGCGTCCTCTTCCTCGGATCGAGCCTGCGGATGCTACTTGTGGGCGGATGGAACGATGACCTCGGCTCCGAGCAGCGCGCCGGACTCAGCCTGCTCACGCCATTTGTCAATCGCCTCGACCGTGAAGCGCCAGTCGCTGCCGACGCGGAATGCGGGAAGCTGGTTCTTCTTCAGCATCCGATAGATGGTCGAAGGATGAACACGCAGGTAGCTGGAGACTTCCTGCACCGTCAGCACCCTGCTGTTCAGTATCTCTATGCGATCCATGGTTCACCTCGTCACGGATATCTCTGCCAATTGAAGCCTTGAGCCGTCATCCGGTTGCATGTGGAGGTCTTCAGCGCCTTTACCTTAAACCGAGTCGAAACTGACGCTTTTCAGGCGGTGTACACTCATTCGGCAAAAAAGACCAGAGCCGCTGATATATTTTCTCCACTGTTTCACCGCCGGTAAAGTCCACCGGATTCGGTGCCGCCTTGTTCCCCGCAATTTTCTAATCCGCCGGCATCTGAGGCTGTTCAAGTGAGGGCCGCCGGCCAGTCGTTACTGCTGTCTCACTACGTAGGATTTTCTTACTAATTGCTATCGAATGGCAAGACCCCTATTGCTGGCTTTTCCACAGGCCAGACGAATTCGGGATCGGTTTGCGGTCACCGCGTCGCTTGCTTCGGCGAATTTCGATCTTCACCGCCAGAGGTCGGCGTTGCACGCCCGACGCGATGCGAGTTCGGCGATGAACGCTTAAGAATAGCCCGCGCACGCAATGCTCGGCATCGCGCAGCGTCATTCGCCGGTCATCCGACCGCGGCCAGAATCTCCTCGAAGCTCAGCTTGCGCGTGACGGCATGTCCCAGCCTGTCGAGCAGCACGAATTCCACCGCGTCCGCGGTGCGCTTCTTGTCCAGGCGCAGCGCGCGCACGAACTCCGCGCTGCGCGCATCGGGCGGAAGCGTGGAGGGGAGACCCGCGCGCTCGATGAGCCGGACCAGGCGTGAACCCTCGTCCGCGCTCAGCCCGGCGCGCGCCTGCGACAGAGCCGCTGCCGCCGCCATCCCGATCGCGACCGCTTCGCCGTGAAGAAAGTTACCGTAGCCGGCGCTCGCCTCGAGCGCGTGCCCGATGGTGTGACCGAAGTTGAGCGTCTTGCGCAGACCGCTTTCGCGTTCGTCGGCGATGACCACCGCGGCCTTGTGGCGCAGCGAGCGCGCAACCATCATCTGCAGCGACGAAGCGTCGCGAGCCAGGATCGCGCCGATTGCGCCCTCCAGATCCCCCACCATCGCGGCGTCCATGATCGCGCCGTACTTGATCACTTCGGCCAGGCCCTCGCGGAATTCGCGCTCGGGCAGCGTTGCCAGCAAGGCTACGTCGGCGACGATTGCGCGCGGCTGATGGAACGCGCCGATCAGGTTCTTGCCGCTGGGATGATTGACACCGGTCTTTCCCCCCAGCGCGGAATCCACCTGCGCGACGACCGTGGTCGGAACCTGCACCAGCGCGATTGCGCGCATCCAGGTCGCCGCGGCGAATCCGGCGAGGTCGCCGACCACGCCGCCTCCGAGCGCGAAGATCACCCCGGCCCGATCGATCTCCGCGGCCGCGAGACCGTTGTAGATCTTCTCGAGCATCGCGAGCGACTTGCTCGCTTCTCCCGCCGGCACCTCAATCGTCACCGGCGCGAAGCCCGCGCGCTCGAGCGCCGCCGCGGCGCGCTCGCCGTATAGCCGCGCGACGTTGGAATCGGTGATCATCGCGGCGCGCCCGGCGCCGAGTCCCGCGCGCCGCGCGAGCGCGCCCAGCTCGTCGAGAATTCCCGCTCCCACGTGGACCGGATGCGAGGCCGGCCCCAGCTCTACGCGGAATGTTTCCATCGCAGTTTTGCCTCGGCGACGAACGCTTCGAGCACGCGCTCGACCACCGCGTCCACGGGTAGATCGGAGGTGTCCACGCTCGCGTGGGCGCGCGTGTACGCGACCGCGCGCTCGGCCATCAGCTCTGAAATGCGCTCGCCCAGCGGCTTGCCGCCCTCCATCAGCTTCGGGCGCCTGGCGCGCGAGCGTGAAACGCGCGCGGCGATCACCTCGGGACGCGCGCTCAAGCATATCACCACTCCGGTGCGGCGCAGCGCGGCGCAGTTCGCTTCATCCACCATCACGCCGCCGCCGGTTGCGACCACGGCGGGAAGCGGGCCCCCGCACTGAGGGCATCGCCGGCGCTCGGCGGCGATGGCGGCGACCACCTGACGTTCGAGCACGCGGAAGCGCGGCTCGCCGTCCTCGCTGAAAATCGCCTCGATCGGACGGCGCTCCCGGGCGACGATGATCGCGTCGGTGTCGATGAAACGCCATCCGAGCCGGCGCGCGAGCAGCGGGCCAACCACGCTTTTGCCGGTGGCCATGAAACCGGTGAGGATCAGTTTGGGCGTCATCGCGGCGCGCCCCGGCCGGCTAGAAATCGCGGACCTGGTCGAGGTAGCCGCGCCAGTTGCGGGTAATTTCGGTGCGCGAGTCGCCGCCGAATTTTTCCAGAAACGCGCCCGCGATCTCGAAAGCAACCGCCGCCTCCGCGATCACCGCCGCGGCCGGAATCGCGCACACATCCGAGCGCTCGATCGCTCCGACCGCTTCTTCCTTGCTGCGGATATCGGCCGAGCGCAGCGGGCGCATCAGCGTCGAGAGCGGTTTGAACGCCACCCGCACCCGCATCGGCTCGCCGGTGGACATGCCGCCCTCGGTGCCGCCCGAGTTGTTCGAGTGGCGCGTGAAGTGGCGCTCACCGGCGTTGTAGCCGATCTCGTCGTGAAGCGCCGAGCCGCGCACCCGCGCCGACTCGAAGCCCATCCCGAACTCCACGCCCTTGACCGCCTGCAGGCTGAGCAGCGCGTGCGCCAGCCGCCCGTCAAGCTTGCGGTCCCACTGCACGTGCGAGCCTAGGCCGACCGGAAGCCCGGTCGCGACGACTTCGACGACGCCGCCCAGCGTGTCGCCGGTTTTTTTGCACGCATCGATCTCTGCGATTATCGCGCGCTCCGCTTCTGGATCGGCGACGCGCACCTGCGACTCCTCAGTCACACGGCGCAACTCCTCCAGGCTCATGTCAGCGGGCGTCTGCACCTGGGTCGCGCCGATACTGACGACGTAGCCCAGAATTTCGATCCCGAACGGGGTCAGCAGTTGGCGCACCAGGCCGCCGATCGCGACTCGCGCCGTGGTCTCGCGCGCCGAGGCGCGCTCGAGCACGTCGCGGATATCTTCGAGGTTGTACTTGAGCACGCCGGCGAGGTCCGCATGACCGGGGCGCGGGCGGGTGACGACCTTTGCCTCGCCGCGGTCGGCCGGGTCCGCCGACATCCGCTTTTCCCAGTTCTTGAAGTCACGATTGACGACGATGAGGGTGATTGGGCTGCCCATCGTGCGGCCGAAGCGGATTCCGGAGACCGGGCGCGCCTCGTCCTTCTCGATCAGCATCCTGCCTCCGCGTCCGTAACCCTTCTGGCGCCGCGCGAGGTCGTGATTGATTACCGCAAGGTCGATGTCGAAACCGGCCGGAACGCCCTCGACCACGGCCACGAGTTCGGGTCCGTGCGACTCACCAGCGGTTAGAAAGCGGAGCATCTGCGGTATCCGTTCGCGGGGCGGTACCCGGCCGCCCGGAAACCACGATTCAATCAGACCCCGCGCGGCGGTGGAAGCCGGGCGCCGAGGCCGTTGCTCCGCGGCCCATGCGGAGTAAATTGCACTCGCCGCCCCGGCCCGTCGCGACGCGAGCGCGCGGCCGGCGGCGGAAGTCCGAGTGCGGGCATCCGAATGCAGGCCAAGGTGGTAATCGTGGGAGCGGCGCGCGGCGTCGATCAACTTGTCTATGACGTCCCGCCCGCGCTTGCCAGCAGCCTCGCGCCGGGTCATCGCGTGCTGGTCCCGCTGCGCTCGCGCACGGTCACGGCGATGGTGCTCGAGACCGGCGAGAACCTTTCTGCCGGCGCGCTCAAGCCGGTGGGCGAGGTGATGGACGCGCGCCCGCTGTTCGATGCCGCTCACCTGCGCCTGCTCGAATTCCTGGCCAGCTACTATATGTGCACGCTGGGCGAGGCGTATCGCAGCGTGATCCCGTCGGTGGCGCGCGTGGAGTCGCGGATGAGCTATCGGCTCGCGCGCCATCCCGACCCGCTGCGCGAGGCGGCTTTGAGCAGGGTAGAGCGCAGGATCATCGAGACCGTGGCCCGGCGCCCCGCGACCGTACTCCGCCTGGAAAAGCTCGGCGCGCCCGCCGAGGTGCGTTCGGCAATCGCGAGGCTCCTGGAGGAGGGGATTGTCGCGCGCTTCGACGCAAGCCGCGGACGCCATCGCGAGACCGCGGAGTTGCTCGCCCGGGTTCGCGCGAGCGCCGCAGAGGCGAGCGCGACGGTGCGCGGTCCGCGCCAGCGTGAGGTCCTTGCGATCGTGACCGAGGCCGGCGCGGCGGGAGTCGCACTGGAGGAGATCGCCGAGCGCATTCGCGGTGCGCGACCGGTGCTCAAGTCGCTCGAGCGGCGCGGGATGATCGAGGTCGTTGCGGCGGAAGACCGGCCCCATGCGCAGGTCAGCGAAATCAGCGCGCCGAATTTCGATCTGAGCGCCGAGCAGCGCATCGCGATCGACGCGGTCGCCCCGGCTATCGACGCGCGCCGCTTCGAGACGTTCCTGCTGTGGGGCGTGACCGGCAGCGGCAAGACCGAGGTTTATATCACGCTCGCCGCGCGGGCGCTGGCAGCGGGCCGGCAGGTGCTGGTGATGGTTCCCGAAATTGCGCTCGCCGACGAGCTGGTGCGCTCTTTCCGCGCGCGGTTCGGGCGGATGGTCGCGATCGCGCACAGCGCGCAGAACGTGGCCGAACGGTGGGCGAGCTGGATGGCGGCGCTGGGAGGCGAGGCGCGGATCATGATCGGTCCGCGCTCCGCGATCTTCGCGCCGACTCACGACACCGGCCTGATCGTCGTGGATGAGGAGCACGACGGCGCCTACAAGAGCGATGAGGGCATCCGCTATCACGCGCGCGATCTCGCCGTCGCGATGGGCGGATTCGCGCCCTGCCCGGTGGTGCTCGGCTCGGCGACGCCGTCTGGCGAGTCGTTCGCCAATGCGCGGCGCGGGCGCTACCGGATGCTGCGGCTGCCGCGCAGGGCGGGCGATCGCGCGATGGCGGAGGTTGAGATCGTCGATTTGCGCCGCGCCGGCGCCCAGGCGCGCGCGCCGTCCGCTCAAGTTGAGGAGGGCCACCGCAACGGCGCATCGGCGCCAGCCGCGAAACCGGCGCGCGAGGACAAGCGCGCGGATGTGGTGCCACTGTCGGCGGCGCTGCTCGATGCGATACGGGCGAATCTCGCCGCGCACGGGCAGGCGATGGTGTTTCTTAACCGGCGCGGCTTCCACAATTTTCTGCAATGCAGCCTGTGCGGCAACGTGATCGCGTGCCCCAACTGCAGCGTGAGCATGACGTTCCATCTGCGCGACCGATCGCTGCGATGCCACTACTGCGGCAGCCGCTCAGCCGCGCCCGACGTATGCCCGGAATGCCGCGGCTATGGGTTGGAGGGGCAGGGCTTCGGCACCGAGCGGCTGGTCGAGGCGTTAAGCGAGCATTTTCCCGAGGCGCGGATCGAGCGGATGGACAGCGACACGAGCGGGCGGCGCGGCGCGCGCGCGCAAATCCTGGCGGCGCTGCGCGCAGGCGAGATCGATATCCTGGTCGGCACCCAGATGATCACCAAGGGTTTCGATTTCCCGGGCGTTACGCTGGCCGCGGTGGTGCTCGCGGATCTCGGCCTCAACATGCCCGACTTCCGTTCCGCCGAGCGCACGTTTCAGTTGCTGACCCAGGTGGCGGGCAGGGCGGGGCGCGGCGAGCGGCCGGGGCGCGTGATTATCCAGACCTACGCGCCGCATCATTACAGTATCCGCGCCGCGCGCGATCAGGATTACGCGCGCTTCATGCGCCGCGAGCTCGAGCTGCGGCGCGAGCTCGACTATCCGCCGTTCGCGCGCCTTGCGATGGTGCGGATCGAAGGCGCGGAGCCGCGCCTGGTCGCGCGCGTGGCCGCCGCGGCAGCCGCCTCGCTCGGGCGCGCAGCCGCGCCGGAAAAGCTGCGCGTGCTGGGACCCGCACCCGCGCCGATCGAACGGTTAAAGCAGCGCTACCGATGGCAGGTGATGATAAAGTCGAAGGAGCTCAGGCCGATGCGCGCGGCGCTGGCCGCGATGCGCGCGGAGGTCGGGCCGGGCGCTGAACGCGACCAGGTTTTTCTGATAATCGATATCGACCCGGTACGCATGTTGTGAAGGACTATCCGCAATGAACGAGCATCATTCCGCCGTGCCCCGCGCGCGGCACAGCTTCGAAGCCCGCATGGACGACGGTGCAATCATCCGCGTCCGCCAGCATGGCCTCCCCGGCGCGCCGCGGCTGGTGCTGAGTCATGGCAACGGGCTTGCGATCGACGGCTACCTGCCGTTCTGGGGACCGCTGCGCGAGCGCTACGAAGTGGTGCTGTTCGACTTCCGCAATCACGGCCACAACCCGTTTCATCGCGAGGACGCGCATGGTTGGCTGCGCTTCATCGAAGACATGGAGATCGTGTTCCATGAGATCCAGCGCGAGCTGGGGCCCCGTCCGACGGCGGGCGTGTTTCACTCGCTGTCGGGCGTGACGGCCGCGATGCACGCGCTCAGGCACGGCAAGCGTTTCGAGGCGCTGGTGCTGTTCGACCCGCCGATCTTTCCGCCCGAAGGGCACGCGCTGCGCCGCGATCAGGCGGGCGATAAGAATTCGCTGGCAGAGCGCGCGCGTCGGCGCACCGATCGCTATGCGGATCCGTCGATCCTCGCCGCGCAGTTCCGCGCGCGCTTCAAAAGATGGCGTCCGGAGGCATACGAGCTGATGGCGCAGGCGACGCTGCGGCACGATTCGCATTCGGGCCAATGGATCCTGGCCTGCCCGCGCGAGCTGGAAGCCAATGTCTTTTCGACCAACGCCGACCCCGAGCTGTGGCGCAAGATGGGCTCGCTGCCGATGCCGGCGAAGCTGGTGTGCGGCGATCCCGACGCGCCCGACGTCATGCCACCGGCGCTTATCGGGCGCGCGCTCGGGCGCGAGCACGGGCTGCCGTACCAGTCGATTCCCGGCACCTCGCACTTCCTGCAGATCGAGGAGCCCGAGAAGTGCGTCGCGGCGATGGAATCGTTCCTCGCCCCGCTGGGGCTGGCAGCGGTGCCGGCCTGACTGCGCCCGGCTACGACGCTTGCCGGTACTGGCGCGGGCTGGTGCCGATCACGCCCGCCTCTTCGAGCTCCGAAATTTCCGCCGCGCTCATCCCGAGAATATTCCCGAACACGTGCGCGTTGTGCTCGCCGAGCAGTGGAGCCGGCGCGCTGGCGTTGAGCGGAGTGCCCGACATCCGCGCGACTGCGCCCGGATACAGGTGCGTGCCGCTGACGGCGCGATCGATCGCGACGAAATACCCGCGCTCCTGAAGCTGCGGATCGCCGAGCACCGCCGGCGCTGAATTGACCGGCGCGGCGCACACCCCTGCGGCGCGAAGTCTCGTCACGGCGTCATCTTGCGAGGTCTGCGCGAGCGCGTGGGTAATTTCCGCATCGAGCGCGTCCTCGTTGGCCTTGCGCCCGGGCGCATCGGCAAAACGCGGATCGCGGGTGAGATCTTCGCGGCCCAGGGCGGCGGCAAGCGCGCGCCATTGCTCGTCGGTGGCCGCGGAGATCGCGATCCAGTCGTCATCGCCGGCGCATCGGTACAGACCGTGCGGAGCGTGCTCCGGATGGCGATTGCCGCGCGCGCGCGGTGGCGCACCGGTGAGCTGAGAGTCGATAATCGGCCCGGCGAGCAGCGGGATTGCCGCCTCAACCTGAGCAAGCTCGATCCACTGGCCGCGCCCGGTGCGTTCGCGCTCGTGCAGTGCGGCGAGCACCGCGAAGGCGCCGGTGATTCCGCTGACCGGATCGCCGAGCGCGTTGGAGAGCGTGTAGGGCTGCTCGGAGTCGTGGTAGCGGTTGAGCGTCGTCACGCCGGCCATCGCCTCGACCGTGTTGCCGTAACCGCGCGAGTTGGTTTCGGGGCCACCGTACCCGAACGACGGCATCGAGAGCATCACCAGCCGTGCATTGAGCGGCTCCAGCACCGGCCAATCGACTCCGAACCGCGCCATCACGCCGGGGCTGTAATTTTCGACCAGCACGTCTGAGATCGCGACGAGCCGCTTTACGATCTCGATGCCGCGCGGGCTTGCGAGGTCGAGCGTCACGCCGAGCTTGCCGCGATTTGCGCTGTTGAAGGTTGGGGCGCGCTCATGAACCTGCAGCTCGGGCGGACCCATCGAGAGCGACCCGCGCCACCAGTCGATGTACTGGGTGTCCTCGACCTTGATTACCTCGGCGCCCATCTCGGCGAGCATCTGGGACGCAAGCGGCCCCGCCCATCCCATCGAGAGATCGAGCACCCGGATTTTTCCGTCAAACGGCGTCGTCATATGGTCCCCGCAATAGTGCCCGCGGCCGCGAGTTCGCGCAGCGCGGACGAATCCAGGCCCAGTCCCGCGCCGAGCACTTCGCGATTGTGCTCGCCCAGGCGCGGCGCGGGCCGCGAGGGGGCCGCGCGATGCGACATCAGGCGCAGCGGCGCGCCGGGAATCCGGATCGCGCCGAGCGCGGGATCTTCAATGGTCTCGAAGTAGCCGCGCGCGCGGGTCTGCTCCCATTCGAGCACCTCCGCGATACTCGGGATCGGGACCAGCGGCAGTCCGCGCCCCTGGCCCTCGCGATAAAGCCACTGGCGTTCGCGGTCGAGAAAGAATTCCGCCACGATCTCGAGCAGTGCGTCGTTGTTCAGCATCCGGTCGCGCGCGGTGGTGAAGCGCGCGTCGGAGAGCAGGTCGCGCCGGTTCATCAGGTCGCACAACGCTTCGAACTGCTTGTCGGTCACCTGCTGCAATCCGGCGTAGCCGTCCTTGCACTTGAGCGTGACGATCAGGAACGGGCCGATCGCAAAGCGGCGGCCCGCGCGCTCGCGCAGGATTCCGCTGTACTGGAAGCCGACCGACTCGTAGATCATCGTGGAGACGGTCGCCTCGAGCAGTGAGATATCGACGTGCTGGCCGCGCGCGCCGCCGAGATCGCGCGCCATCGTTGCCTGCATCGCGCCCACGGCGCCGTACAGCCCCGCGATATACTGCGCCAGCGAGCCCGGTGGCGTGAGCGGCTCGCGGGTGCGCTCGCCGACGGGAAAGGTCCATCCGCCACGCGCGAACAGGGTCAGATCGTCGAGAGGTGCGTCGCGGTCGGGGCCGTCCTGGCCAAAATTGGAAATCGAGACGATTGAAAGCCGCGGGAAGCGCGCGAGCAGATCGACGGGGGCAAGCCCGAGCCGCGCCAGCGTTCCCGGCGAGAAATTCTCAACCATCAGGTCCGCGTTCGCGAGCATCTCGAGGATCAAATCGCGTCCGCGCGCACTCTTCAGATCAAGCGAAACGCCGAGCTTGTCGGTATTAAGAAAGGCGAACAGCGCTCCGCGATCGGCGCCCGCGCGCGCGGCGCCGAGCCTGCGCCCGCCTTCGCCGCCCGGCGGCTCGACCTTGACCACGCGCGCGCCGAAATCGGCGAGCATCCTGGTTGCGTAAGGTCCCGCGATGAAGTGGGTCAGATCGACGACTCGCAGATCGCTCAGCGCGCTGTACCGCATCGGTTCGGCCTTCCCAAGCGCGATAGAAGCGCACGCTCGCCCGCCATGTCAACCGAGCGGCGCGACTACAGCTTGGGCACCGCCATCCCCTTCTGCACGGCGGGGCGCGCTCCGAGCGCGGCGATCCAGCGCTGAAGGTTGCGCGCCTCTCCGAGCGCCTCGGCCTTGAGCGAGCGCAGCGGCGCGACCGCGGCGCTGACCCACGGATAGTTCGCCATGTCGGCGATCGAATAGTCGCCCGCGACGTACTCGGTGCGGCCAAGCTGCCCGTCGAGCACCTTCAGGATGCGCACCGATTCGTTCACGTAGCGCTCGATGGCGTAGGGAATCTTTTCGGGCGCGGCGTTAATGAAATGGTTCACCTGCCCGAATATCGGCCCGACGTTCGCCATCTGGAACATCAGCCATTCGAAGACTTTGGCGCGGCCCGGATCGGACTTGGGCAGGAATTTGCCGGTCTGCTCGGCGAGATGAATCAGGATCGCGCCCGACTCGAAGATCGACAGCCCGCTTGAGCGATCGACAATTGCGGGAATCTTGCTGTTGGGACAGATCGCGACGAACTCGGGCTTGAACTGCGCGCCCTCGCGGATATTGACCGGATGCACCTGGTACGGGATGGAGCATTCCTCGAGCATGATCGAGACTTTGCGCCCGTTGGGAGTGGTCCAGGTGTATAGATCGATCATCGTGGTGATATCCCTTGGCTGGCGGATTTCGCGACCCGGCGACGGGTCGCGAGCGGATGATCGTAGCCGTATGCTTCCGCGCGGAGCGGCGCAAGGTATCATTTTGCAACTGACGCCGGATTCGCGGCGCTTGCCGGGGCGGTGCGCGCCGCGCTAATCAGGCGGCAGGACCACGCGGATCAATCACGAACCCAATCGGCGCGGAGCCGGCCCAGCGCACCGGGCCGCGCCGCCGATACGAGGAGGCACCCATATGCAGAGCGTTGCGGAACTCGAAGCAAGTCCCGAAGTCCAGGACCTGCGCGCGAAGATCAATCAATTCCTTGACGAATTCATCTATCCAAATGAGCCCGCCCTTTTGCGCTATGACGAAGAGTCCGGCCGCACCATGAAGGCAATTCAGGCCAAGGCCAAGGAGCGCGGACTGTGGGCGCTCGGGTTGCCCAAGGAAATTGGCGGCGGCGGGCTTCCATTCATGCCCTACGTGTTCGTCAACGAGCTGGTCGGGCGCAGCGAATTCGCGATCGCGGGGCTGGGGACGCATTCCGCCCAGGACGCGACGATGCTCCACATGTTTGGCAGTCCCGAGCAGAAAAAGCGTTTCCTGATGCCGCTGGTCAACGGCGACATCTATCCGTGCTTCTCGATGACGGAGCCTGAGGTTTCGGGCGCCGACCCGACCGGTCTGCGCACCCGCGCGGTCCAGGACGGCGACGAATGGGTGATCACCGGGCACAAGTGGTTCTCCAGCGGCGCCAATCACGCCGCGTACACGACGGTGATGACGGTGACCGACCCCGACGCGCCGACCTACGAGCGCTTCAGCATGATCCTGGTGCCGACCGACACCCCGGGCTTCGAGATAGTGCGCGTAGTCCCGGTCATGGGCGAGACGACCGGCGGACACTGCGAGGTGCGCTTCAATGACGCCCGGGTGCCGCTGACGAACCTGCTTGGGCCGCGCGGGCAGGCGTTCAAGATCGCGCAGAAACGGCTGGGCCCCGGACGCATCTTCCATTGCATGCGATGGCTCGGGCAGGCCGAGCGTGCGTTCGAACTGCTGGTGAATCGGGCGATCAATCGCCAGACCTTCGGCGGGCCGCTGGCCGACAAGCAGACGATTCAGAACTGGATCGCGGACTCCGCCGCCGAAATTCAGGCCGCGCGGCTGCTGACGCTTAATGCGGCGGCGAAGATCGATGCGGGCGACGAGGCGCGCGTCGAGATCTCGCTCATCAAGTTTTACGGCGCCAAGGTGCTCCACGACGTTATTGATCGCGCGATCCAGGTGCATGGCGCGATGGGTGTGTCGGAGGACACGCCGCTGGCCCGGATGTACCGGCACGCGCGATTTGCGCGGATCTACGACGGCCCCGACGAAGTGCATCGGATGGTGGTGTCGCGGCGGATCGTGAGCGAGTTCAAGAAGGGGAGAAAATTCGATTTCTCGCAGGGGGTGCGCTCGCGCGCCTTCCGCGAGCGGTAGCCGGCGCTATCGGATAAATTCGCGATGAAAATGCGGCGGGGAGATTCGATTTCTCCCCGCCGCCGCTTTTGCAGGCTATGGATTTGGACGCCGCGCCATCGGGGCGGGCAGCGCGCCTCTACAGCGCGTTGGAGCCGCGCTCGCCGGTGCGAATCCGCACCACCTCTTCAATCGGCATCACGAAGATCTTGCCGTCGCCGATGCGTCCGGTGCGTGCGGCGCGCTCGATGGTCTCGACGACCTGGTTGGCAAGCTCGTCGGCGACGATAATCTCGAGCTTCACCTTGGGCAGGAAATCGACCACGTACTCGGCGCCGCGGTAAAGTTCGGTGTGACCCTTTTGACGCCCAAAGCCCTTGACCTCGCTGACCGTCAGGCCTTGCACCCCGATGCTCGAGAGCGCTTCCTTGACCTCATCGAGCTTGAAGGGCTTGATAATCGACTCAACCTTTTTCATATGGATGCCTCGGCCCTCTCCGTCTGCGGCGTCGGTTCAGATACCGCGTAACTACCGTAAGCTTGTCCGTATCGCTACGGCATTGGCAAGCCCCAGCGGCGATCGCTGACGCTCGTGGCGATCAGCCGTCGCGCGTCTAATCCGATGACGCAGCAAGCGCGATGCCAACGCGGCGGCGTGTCTAACGCGCAATCAGACCAGTTTTGATGGCATCGACGCGGACCGCCATGCCTTGAAAGCGAGCGAAAGATTATTTTGCGGGCAGACTCAACCCGCCAGCGAGTTGCGTTTGCGCGGCTGAAAAACCGGTTCCTCGCCCCGGATCAGGCGCGCGATATTCTCGTGATGGCGCAACAGGACCAGCGCGGTGATCACGATAGCAAGCAGGATATATGGGCGGGGGGCCCCCAGCGCCGCTACCGCCGGCGGCATCACGATCGCGGCCGAGATCGAGGACAGCGACATGACGCGGAAGATCGCGAATACGGCCACGAACGCGGCAAGCGCGAACAGCACCGCCATCGGGAACAGCGCCAGCCACACTCCGAGCGCGGCAGACAGCCCCTTGCCGCCCGAGAAGCGCAGGAAAACCGAATAGATGGAGCCCATGAATGCGGCGAACGCGGCGAGCGCCAGGACGGCCGGGTCGAAGCCCATCGCGCGCGCGACCAGCACCGGAATCGCACCCTTGGCGACGTCTCCGGCGAAGGTTATCGCGGCGGCAGAGGCCCCGCCGGCGCGCGCCACGTTGGCCATCCCGATATTGCCGGAACCGACCGCCCGGGGATCGAATCCACGCAGGCGCCCGACGATCACGCCGAACGGAATCGAGCCGACCAGGTAGGATCCGATTGCCAGCAGAACGATTTGCAGCATGGTCGTGCGCCGCTTGAGAAATGGATGGTCGGGGTGACTGGATTTGAACCAGCGACTCCTGCGTCCCGAACGCAGTGCTCTAGCCAGGCTGAGCTACACCCCGTATGCCATCGCGCTTTTCGGGAGTCTCGACTTTATAGCATCCGCCGCCCCGCCGCGCGAGGGCACCCGTTGGGCGACTGTCCCGCGTCTAGCGCGCGCCGCGGCGAGTCATCCGTCACAATATCACCGGGGTGCGCGCGACGGTCTCGCGCATCTGGCGAATCACACGCGTGTAATCGTCCATCGCGAAAATCCCCGAGCCCGAGACGAAGACGTTGGCGCCGGCGGCCTTGACCTCCGCGATATTGTCAAGCTTGACGCCGCCGTCGATTTCGATATCCAGCTTGAGGCCGCGACGGTCCAACTCGCGGCGCACTGCGCGCAGCTTGCCGAGCGCGTCGGGGATGAATTCCTGGCCGCCGAAGCCCGGATGCACGCTCATGATCAGGATCATGTCGAGATGCTCGGCGAAGGGCAGCACGCGCGCGACGTCGGTTTCGGGGTTGATTCCGATCGAAGCGCGAGCGCCGAGGTCGTGCAGCTTTCGCGCCATCGCCGGGATGTCCCGGCATACTTCGGCGTGCACCGAGACGGAGTTGGCGCCGGCTTTGACGAACACCTCGACGTACTTATCCGGGTTGTCAATCATCAGATGCGCGTCAAGCGGAATCCGAGTCACCTTCTTGAGTGACGCGAGCACCGGCACGCCAATGGACAGGTTCGGCACGAAGTGCCCGTCCATCACGTCGAAGTGAATCAGGTCCGCGCCCGCGCGCTCGACGGCGGCGACTTCGTCGCCCAGGCGGGCGAAGTCGGCCGAGAGAATCGAGGGGGCGATTTTGTCCTCTCGCTCCATCGCCTCACAATATCGCGGGATAAATCGCGCGGCGAGCGCTACTTGCCGGGCTTGTCGCGATCCTCGAGCATCTTTAGGAGTTCCTGGTAATGCTTCGGCATCGTGACGGTGCCGCGCATCGCGACCGGAATCGGGTAGCGGACACCGCCCTTGTGCGTCCCATCTAACCCCTTGAGCAGCTCGTCGGTGAATTCCCACGGGCACGCGAAGACCATCTCGGTGTCCTGCGCCATCCCGAAAACGCGATCGCCATTGCACGGAATGATCACTTTGGGCGCGCGCGCGGTCATGGTCTGGATCACTATCTCCGCGCAATCCAGGCGCCCGCCGGTGGTGCTCTCGATTCGTCCGCCGCGGGTGTACAGGGCGGCATTGACCAGGCGCATCACCTGCGCGCTGTTCGCATACACCGCCACGACATGCGGCTCGAATGTGGCACGCCCCAGCGGTGCGACGCAGAGGTAGTCGTAGGTGCCGGGCTCGAAGCGCCAGACGCCCGCTTCCAGGCGTGAGGCCGCTTCCTCGTTTTCGCAGTACATCCCCTTGGACGCGAAGCCGCTTAGATACTCGTCGTTGGGTTTGCGAAATCCGAACGCGATCGCGGACAGAGGGCAGATCACGTCGTCCTTTCCGACCGCGATACCCCATCCATAGCGCCGCGCAACGCCGATCGACTGGCACACGATCCAGTTCTCGCCCATGCTCTGACTGGGGATTCGCAGGCCCTCGGGCACCGGCTCGCCCGGCTTGAGCATCCGGATCCCGACTGGGTAACTGTCGGGCCGGACGTGACGCGAGATCGCGTCGTCGAGACGCTTGAGCTTTCCCGCGATCGCATTTTCCATGGAACCGCCTCGCGCGCGAAAGTGTCCGCGCACTGATTGTAGAACTACCCCAAGCGTGCGAAAGGCGTAAAGGCGGGCGTATGCTGGTTTACACGCGGGGGATCAAAGGCCGCTGAACGCACCGGCGATCCACGCGCCAATCGGATTCCAGACTCTCCGCGTGCGGCGCTGAGCGTAGCGTCGACGCGAGTGCCATCCGACGCGATGAATCTCGTGCGTCTCGCGGCGGATCGGCGCCGTTCGCGCGTGGCGCCAGGCAGGGAAGCGATAAGGATGCTCGTAGTGACGCGGCTCGGGCGCGGTACGGGTCTCCGGCGCTAGCATCATCCGCGGCGCCGAGCCCAGCGAAGCGACTTCAACCGGAGCGACGCCGCGCTCCTTGATTCCGAGCCGCTCGGCTGCGGCCTTGGAGAGATCGATCGAGCGTCCGTGAACGTAGGGCCCGCGGTCGTTGATTCGCACTACGACCGAGCGCCCGTTGTTGGGGTTGGTGACCTGCACGTGAGAGCCCAGCGGGAGCGTCTTCGACGCCGCGGTCATCGCATTTTCGTTGTAGCGCTCGCCGGTGCTGGTCGGACGACCCTGGAAACCGGGTCCGTACCACGATGCGACTTCCATGTGCGGAGCGGAGGTTTGGCCGCTGTAGGCTGCGGGAGGCGGCGCGATATTTTGCGTGGAGCATCCCGCGAGCGCGAGCATCGCGATCATCGCGCCGGCGATCGCGCCGATACGCACGCGATTCGCCCTCACCCGGACGCTACGAATGATGCTCCCACCAGCCATCGGTCCAACCGCCGTGGAGCCGCAGGAAAGTTGACGCGCGCTCCACAACAGGCCTGATTGTAGAGACAGGAACCGTGACGCGCAAAGATTTTTCGCCCTCGCTGCAGCCTGGCCGCGCGATTCCTCAAGGATTCACGCTGTATCAAGCGAGAAGCGATATTTTTCGCACCTGCCCCAGCCCCCAGCGCGGTCAATCGGCCCGCCGCACAATGCGTGCAGCGAAAAAGCCGTCCAGGCTGCCGCGGTCGGGCCGCGTGCGCATGAAGCCGTCCGCATCGATGAGATCCGTGAGCGCCGCGGCGATCTCCGGGGGCGGCGGCGCCAGGCTGAACTCGGTGCGATTGAGCAGGAACTCGCCGACCACCCGCTCGCCTTCCTCGGGCGCGATGCTGCAGACCGAGTAAACCAGCGCCCCGCCGGGGCGCACCAGCGCCGCGGCGTTCGCCAGCATCCGGGCTTGCAGCTGGGACATTCGCGCCGGGTCTGCCGGACCGACGCGCCAGCGGATCTCCGGATGCTCGCGCAGAGTGCCGAGTCCCGTGCACGGCGCGTCGAGCAGCACCGCGCCGGCGCATTGCGAGCGCATCGGGACGGCCGCGGCGGCGTCGGCGCGCACGAAGGCGACATTGCGATGACCCAGCCGCGCGGCGAGAGCGCGCGCTTTGCGCAGGCCACCGAAGTTCACGTCGAGTCCTATCACCCGTCCCGAAGCGCCGACGAGTTCGGCTAGATGAGTCGTCTTGCCGCCGGGCGCGGCGGCCAAATCGAGGGCCGTCGCGCCCTCCCGCGGCGCGAGCATCCGCGCAATCATCTGCGAGGCCTCGGATTGCGGCTGGAACAGGCCGTGGCGATACGAGTCGCAATCAAATCGCGGCGCGCCGGCGAGAATCGCGGTTTCGGGAAAGCGGCCCTCGCGATCGATTTCCATCCCATCGGCGGCAAGGCGTGCGGCAATTTCGCCGCGTGTCGCGCGGGCAAGATTCAGACGAATTGCGTTGGGTGCGGCCTCGTTGTTCGCCGCCATCGCGCTCTCCGCGCCCTCGCGCCCGTACCAATCGACCATCCGCTCGACGAGCCATCGCGGATGCGAGTATGCGACGGCGAGGTATCCGATCTCGTCAGATTTGCGATCCGGCAGCGCGATCGTCTCGCGCGCGGCGCGGCGCAGGACGGCGTTGACGAAGCCGGCCGCAACTTTCGCCTCTGCGGTCTGCTTTGCCAGCTCGACTGAAGTAGAGACCGCGGCATGCTTCGGAATCCGATCCAGGAAGCGGAGCTGAAAGATTCCAACCCGCATGATCTCGACCGCCGCGGGCTGAATCTTTCCAAGGTCGCGGCCGGTCAGTCGTTCGAGCTCGAAGTCCAGGCGAGCGCGCCAGGCCAGAGTGCCCAGCACAAGACGCGTCGCGAGGCGGCGATCGGCCGCTTCCAGAGCGGGAATCCGGCTTCCGAGCAAGGCGTCGGCGTACGCGCCCTGCTGATCGACTTCCAGCAAAATTTCCAGCGCGATCTTGCGCGCGGCAAGGCCGGCTGTGGGGCGGAGCGCTGGCTGCGATCGCGTGCTGCGGCTCACAGCGTTCAAGTCCCGAGTCGGTGGCCGGCTTCGATTCTACGCCCGCGCGCGAAATCCGCCGCGTTCATCCGCTTGCGTCCGGCCGCCTGAACTTCGACCAGCGCGAGCTGTCCGGCGCCGCAAGCGACGGTGACGTCCGGACTCACCGCGACGATGGTGCCGGGTGCGGCTGCGCCGGATGGGGCGGGATCGACGCGCGCGCTCCAGATCATCAGCGGCTGTGCGTCGAGCGTGGTTCGCGCGACCGGCCACGGATCGTACGCGCGTGTCATCCGCTCGATTTGCGCCGCGTCCCGGTTCCAGTCGATAAAGCCGTCTTCCTTCTTCACCTGCGCGGTGTAAGTGGCGGCGCTTTCGTCCTGCGGAGTCCACACCGCCGCATCCCGCGCGATCAAATCGAGCGCTTCGAGCAGCGCGGCGGCGCCGAGCCGGGCGAGCTTTTCCTTGAGCGTGCCCTGGGTGTCGTCCGGCGCGATTGGAATCGCGCGCTGAAGCATCGTGGGACCCGCGTCCATTTTTTCGGTCACGCGCATGATCGTGACACCGGTCTGCGAATCGCCCGCGAGGATCGCGCCTTCGATCGGTGCGGCGCCGCGCAGACGCGGCAGCAGCGAGGCGTGGACGTTAATCGTCGCTATCCGGGGCGCATCGAGAATTTCATTCGGCAGGATCCGGCCGTACGCGGCAACCACGATCAGATCGGGTTCATAAGAGCTGATCTCCGCAAGAAACCCGGCGGTGCGAATTTTGACCGGCCTCAGCACCGGCAGGCCCAGCCGCGCGGCAGCGGCGCCGACTTCGCTCGGATGAAGCGTCATCCCGCGTCCGCGCGGTTCATCGGGCCGCGTCACGACGGCGGCCACTGCAAAGCGCGGATCGTGCGCTGCGGCGAGCCCCTTGAGGATATGCGCCGCCAGCGCGGGCGTACCCATGAAGATGATTTTCAGCGGCGCCGCGATTTCAGATCCGGACCGCGGAGGGACGATCGTCGGCTTTGCCCTCCTTGATCATTTTCTTGAGTTTGCGGCGGTAGAATTCGCGCTTGATACGGCTGATGCGATCGATGAAGAGCTTGCCTTCGAGATGATCGATCTCGTGCTGGAGGGCGACCGCCAGCAGATCGTCGGCCTCAATCTCGATTTCCTTTTCCTCCGGTGTCCACGCGCGCACCAGCACCCGCGCCGCGCGCTCGACTTCGGCCGAGTAATCGATCACCGACAGACATCCCTCTTCCCACGTGATCTTGCCCTCGGCCTCGACGATTTTCGGGTTGATCAGTTTAAGCAGATGCTTGCCAGGGTCCTCGTGCTCGGTGTCGAGCACCACGACGCGCACCGATTCTCCGACCTGTGGCGCTGCGAGCCCCACGCCGGGAGCCGCGTACATGGTCTGGGCCATGCTGTCGAGCAGGGCATTGAGCTTTGCGTCGATATTGGCGACCGGCTCGGCCGGCTGCTTCAGGACGTCGTCGGGAAATTTTCGAATCTTGAGAAGCGCCATCGCGGTGTATGCCGGAGCTTCGAATTTATCAAAGCGGCGGAGCCCTCGAAAGCGCGGCGCCTGGAGGCTGGGAAGACCGGCGCGAGTGGACGCCGAGCTCAGTCGACGTTCTGCCTGGGAACGAACCCCTTCTGGCCCTTGTCGCTTCCGTCAAGGATTTCGATCTCGGAGCCGAGGTCATCACTGGAAATAATTTTCACCGGGGTGTCATTGGCGACCTTCTTGGTGGCAAGGCTTTCGCCCAGTCCGCCGAACATCCCGGCGACGCCGCCTTCGCCTTTCATCTGCGCAATTTTCTTAAAGGTGTCCTCGTCGGGGTAGATCGAGACGGTCTTTTCACCGGTGGTGGCGACGAGCTTGTGCCCGCATCCCGCCAGTGCCAGCGCGGTTCCGATGGCGAATCCCACGATGATAATCGTCAAGGGCCGCATGTCTTCTCTCCCCGCCGGGCGCCGCTCAGGTAGTCGCGTCGGGCACGATCCGGATCGCGGCTGGCGTCGGCTGGTGCGCTTTTATCACGGTGGACACCGAAAGGATCAACGCTGGGCTCACGTTTTTGCACATTCGGGCCGCGAATCGGCGGGAAGTGCGGCAAATCCGGCGCGACGCTGGCACAAACATGCGAAGGAACCGCCGAAAATCGCAAAATTGCCGACGCGCGCCGTGCATGGTAGCCTTAACCCTTCGCGCTCGCGAGGTTTTTCGCGGCGCATCGCGATGCGCATCGGTCTCATTTCCGACACTCACATCCCCGAAGCCTGCGAGCATTTGCCCGCCGAGGTGTTCGAGGTCTTTCGCGGCATCGACCTCGTCATGCACGCGGGCGACGTCTATGTGAACCGGGTGCTGGACGAGCTTGCGGAGATAGCGCCGGTAATCGCGGCGCTTGGCAACGGCGACGAGGGTCTAGACGGCCATCGCTTCCGCCTCGACCCCGATGAGCGTGTGCGCGAGGCGCACCTGGTCGAAATCGAGGGGCTGCGGATCGGGCTGGTCCACGCGATTCCGACTCCCGACGAGACCTCCGAAGAGGTTTTCCGCCGCGCGATGGACCGGCAGTTCGGCGGACCGGTGGACGTCGTCGTGCAGGGGCACAGCCACGTGGAAGGCGTGGTGCGATATGGCGCGACGCTGGTGGTAAATCCGGGCAGCGCGACGCTGCCGCGCAACCTGGTCGGAGTGCCGGGAACGGTGGCGATACTTGAAATCGCGGACGGCCGGGTGCTGGCGGCGGAGATCATCGAGCTGGTCCCGGGGCGCGGGAGCGCGGGTCAAACTTGAGTCAGTCCAGGAGGGTCGTTTGTCGGAATCGCAACCGCTGACCGCGCGCAAGAACGCGGTCACGATGGAAAAGCTGGTCAATCTCTGCAAGCGCCGCGGAATCGTTTTTCCCACCGGCGACATCTACGGCGGCCTCGGCTCGACCTTCGACTACGGTCCGCTCGGAGTCGAGCTCAAGCGCAACGTCAAGGAAGCGTGGTGGCGCGAGATGGTGCAGTGGCGGACCGACGTGCTGGGATTGGACTCCGCGATTTTCCAGCATCCCCGCACCTGGGAGGCGTCGGGTCATTTGAAGAATTTCACCGACCCGCTGGTGGACTGCAAAAGCTGCAAGCAGCGCTTTCGCGCCGATCATATTCAGGGCGACAAGTGCCCCGAGTGCGGCGGCGAGCTGACGCCGGCGCGCCAGTTCAACCTGATGTTCAAGACCTTCATGGGTCCGGTCGAAGAGACCGCGAGCACCGTCTATCTGCGGCCGGAAACCGCGCAGGGAATCTTCGCCAACTTCCAGAACATCGTGGACACCCAGCGCGTCAAGCTGCCCTTCGGCGTCGCGCAAATCGGCAAGTCATTCCGCAACGAGATCACCACTGAGAATTTCATTTTCCGCACCCGCGAGTTCGAACAGATGGAGATGGAATTCTTCATCCGGCCCGACCAGGCGGAAGAGGAAAAGTGGTACCGCTACTGGGTCGAGTTCCGATTCAATTGGCACACAAAGTACGGCCTCAAACCCGAGCATCTGCGCCGCCGCGAGCACGGCCAGCAGGAGCTTTCGCATTATTCCAGCGGCACCACCGACCTGGAGTTTCTGTACCCGTTCGGATGGGGCGAACTGGAGGGGATCGCCAAGCGCGGCAGCTTCGATCTCGACCAGCACGCAAACGCCAGCGGCAGGGACCTGACCTACTTCGACGAAGAAGCCAAAAAGCGCTACCGCCCGTGGGTGATCGAGCCCGCGCTCGGAGTCGATCGCTCGATGCTGTGTTTCATGCTCGATGCGTACGACGAAGACGTGGTCGAGAACGAGGAGCGAATCGTGCTGCGGCTTGACCCGCGGCTTGCGCCGGTCAAGGTCGCGATCTATCCGCTACTGCGCAAGGCCGGGCAGCCCGAGAAGGCGCACTCGGTGCGCGAAATTCTCGCGCGCCACTTCACGACCGCGTACGACCAGGCCGGCTCGATCGGGCGGCGCTACCGCCGTCAGGACGAAGTCGGCACGCCGTTCGGCGTGACGATCGATCATCAGACCATGGAAGATGACACCGTGACGCTGCGCGATCGCGACACCACGCAGCAGGAGCGATTCCCAGTCTCGCGGCTGGTAGAAGTACTGACCGACAAGATCGGATGGTACCGTTGATGCGGTGGTGCCGGATCGCAGCCGCGAACAAATCGCGGCAATTTAACTCCTAACATCGAACCCGCTCGCGGCGGGAACTGGAGACGATATCCGAAATGGCTCGTGTGCATCCTGAAATCTACTTCTTTGGCGCCGGGGTGGCGGAAGGCCGCTCCGCGATGCGCGATTTGCTCGGCGGCAAGGGCGCGAATCTCGCCGAGATGGCTTCGCTAAAGCTGCCGGTGCCGCCCGGCTTCACGATCTCGACCCGGGTCTGCAACTACTTTTACGACCATCAGAGCAAATATCCGAAGGGCCTTGCCGAGGGCGTGAAGAAAAGCGTCGCGCGCGTGGAAAAGGCGCTCGGACGCAAGTTCGGCGACGCGCACAACCCGTTGCTCGTCTCGGTGCGCTCGGGCGCGCGGGTCTCGATGCCCGGGATGATGGACACGGTGCTCAACCTCGGGCTGACCGACGAGACCGTCAAGGGCCTCGAGGCGGTGAGCAACAATCCGCGCTTTGCATGGGATTCTTATCGCCGCTTCTGCCAGATGTACGGCGACGTGGTGCTCAAGCTCAAGCCCGAGGACAAGCACGATCCCGATCCGTTCGAGGAGCTGATCGATCGCAAGAAGGCCGCGCGCGGAGTGCAGCAGGACGTCGATCTGAACGTTGACGACCTGAAGGAGCTGGTCGGCGAATTTCGCGCGCTGATTCGGCGCCGGATTGGACGCGACGTGCCGCAGGATCCGTGGGAGCAGCTCTGGGAGGCGATCGGCGCGGTGTTCGGCTCCTGGAACAACGATCGCGCCATCACCTACCGGCGGATCAACGATATCCCCGGCGACTGGGGCACCGCGGTCACCGTCCAATCGATGGTCTTCGGCAACCTGGGCGCGGATTGCGCCACGGGCGTGGCATTCACGCGCGACCCGGGAACCGGTGAGAAGGGAATCTACGGCGAATTTCTTCCCAACGCGCAGGGCGAGGACGTGGTCGCCGGAATCCGCACGCCACTCCAGATAAGCCTTGCGGCCGGACGCAAGCGCGCCGCGATGATGAGCGTTCGCGAGGACGAACGCCGCGCGAAATATCCGACCCTGGAGGAGAGCTTTCCCGCGGTTTACAAGGACCTGCTCAAGATTGCCGCGCGCCTGGAGAAGCACTTCCGCGACTGCCAGGACATGGAATTCACCATCGAGCGCGGCCGCCTGTTCATGCTTCAGACCCGCAGCGGCAAGCGCACCGCGGAAGCCGCGGTTCGAATCGCGGTCGATATGGCCGACGAGAAACTGATCGATCGCAAGGTCGCGCTCACCCGCGTTGAGCCGGAATCGCTCGAGCAATTCCTGCATCCGCGGCTCGATCCGTCCAGCCCCAAGCAGGTAATCGCGCGTGGACTCCCCGCCTCGCCCGGCGCCGTGTTCGGCGAGGTCGCGTTCTCAGCCGAGGAGGCGGTCGCGGTCAGCGCCGCCGGACGCCCCGTCATCCTGGTACGCGTCGAGACTTCGCCCGAGGATATCCACGGAATGCAGGTCGCGGAGGGAATTCTCACCGCACGCGGCGGAATGACAAGTCACGCCGCGGTGGTGGCGCGCGGGATGGGCAAGTGCTGCGTTGCGGGATGCTCCGCGCTGGACGTGGACTACGCGGGCGGCACCCTTACCGCGGGCGGCCAGGTGATTCGCCGTGGCGAGTATCTTACGCTCGACGGTTCGTCGGGCGAGGTAATTTTGGGACGGGTGCCGACCGTGCGCCCCGAGATGCCGCCGCATTTCAAGAAATTCATGTCGTGGGCGGACCAGGAGCGCAGGCTTGGCGTGCGCGCCAACGCCGACACGCCAGGCGATGCGAAAATTGCGCGCGAGTTCGGCGCGGAGGGAATCGGGCTGTGCCGCACCGAGCATATGTTCTTCGAGCCCGATCGAATCGAGGCGGTGCGCCAGATGATCATGGCCGAGAATGCGCGTCAGCGCGCCGCCGCGCTCGCGAAAATCCTGCCGATGCAGCGCGAGGACTTCGTCGGGATTTTCAAGGCGATGGCGGGGCTGCCGGTGACCGTGCGCTTGCTCGATCCACCGCTGCATGAGTTCCTGCCCAAGGAGGACGCGGAGATTCGCGAGCTGGCCGCCAAGATCGGCGTCACGCCCGAGCATCTGAAGAACGTCCGCGACGGGCTGTTCGAGTTCAACCCGATGCTGGGGCATCGCGGCTCCCGCCTCGGAATCAGTTATCCCGAGATCTACAAGGTGCAGGCCCGCGCGATCCTGGAAGCGGCCTGCGAGCTGCGCAAGCAGGGCGTCAAGGCGGTGCCGGAAATCATGCTCCCGCTGATCGGCGAGCGTAAGGAGTTCGACATCCTGGCCGGCGAGATCCGACAAGTCGCGGCCGAGGTCTTCAAGGAGCAGGGCGTCAAGGTGCCGTTCACGGTCGGCACCATGATCGAGGTGCCGCGCGCCTGCCTGATGGCGGCGCAGATCGGCGCGGCGGCGGAATTTTTTTCGTTCGGCACCAATGACCTGACGCAGATGACGTACGGGCTGTCGCGCGACGATTCGGCGAAGTTTCTGCCCGATTATCTGCGGCGCGGAATATATCCGAAGGACCCTTTCCAGGAACTTGACGAGCCCGGCGTGGGCGAGCTGATGAAGATCGCGGTCGAGCGCGGGCGCAAGGCCAATCGAAAGCTGAAAATCGGGATTTGCGGCGAGCACGGCGGCGATCCCGCCAGCGTCAGGACTTGCGACGGTTTGGGCCTGGATTACGTATCATGCTCGCCGTACCGGATTCCGGTCGCGCGGCTGGCGGCGGCGCAGGCTTCAGTCCAGGCGAGGCAGAAAAAGAAGGCGTTCAAGGACGTCTGAACCGCGCGGAAATATCGCTCCGCAGATTTCACCGATTTCACAGTTTCACTGAAATCATCGGGCGGCGCTGTTCCAGCGCCGCCCGAAATTTACTGTGATCGATAATCCGTGACATCGGCGAAATCTGCGGATTCCCAAAACCGGTCCGGCGCTACTCCTTATACTTCCGCTCCAGCGCCTGGTACTCGGACACGCCCATGGTGCGCACGAATTCCTCGAATGTCCCGTCCCGCGTCCCAGCGCCGACGCGCCCAGAGCGGCGCAGCTCGCGCATCGTGTCGCGCGTGGTGCGGTACGCTGCGAGCAGCGTGCCGATGTGGATGGTCAGCTTGAACGGATACCTGGCGAGTTCATCGACCGGCAGCAGGTCGCCGTTATAGACCAGCGGCAGGTCTCCCAGCCGCCCCGCATACGTCCTGAGATCGTCCTGTGTGCGGATGCCGTCGACGAAGATCAGGTCCGCGCCGGCCGCGCGATAGGCGCGTGCGCGCCGCTCGACTTCATCCCATCCGTGCGGCTGGAGCGCGTCGGTGCGCGCGATGATGACCAGGTTGGGATCGCGGCGCGCGTCGCATGCCGAGCGCACCTTTGGCGCCATCGTTTCCATCGGGATGACCTGCTTTCCCGCCAGGAAGCCGCATCGCTTGGGCCAGACCTGGTCTTCTATATGGAGCGCCGCCGCGCCGGCGTCTTCGTACTCGCGCACCGTGCGCCATACGTTGAGCGGATTTCCGTAGCCCGTATCGGCGTCGCAGATTACCGGGACGTCTACGGAATTCGCGATCGCGCGCGCGGCCGCCGCCATCTCGGACATCGTCAGCAATCCCAGGTCGGGATAGCCGCGCGCGGCGGCGGTGCCGAATCCGGTCATGTACACCGCCTCGAAGCCGGCCTCCGCGGCCAGCCGCGCCTGCAGGCAGTCGAACACGAACGGGGCAACGATCATCGCGGGCTTCGCGAGCATCTCGCGCAGCCGCGCTCTCGGTTCATTCATCGGGGCAGCTCCTTTGCGAATCGGCGATCGGATCATGCGCGCCGCGATTGCGGCGCACTTGCGGGCGCGGCGGATGCGGGCTCAGGCGAAGTAGTCCTCGGCACGGATGGCGGGGACTTCGACGTTGTAGATGCGGTTATTGCGCAGGACCTTGAGCGTTATCTGTTCGCCTGGCTGATGGCTGCGCACCGCGTCATACATCAGGCGGCGTTCGCTGACGTCGGCGCCGTCCACCGCGAGCACCAGGTCGCCCTGCTGAAGCCCGGCCTTGTCCGCCGGTCCGCCCGGCATCACGGTCGCGATCACGACGTGCTCGCGCAGGGTGTAGGACAGCACGCCAAGCCAGGCGCGCGGCGCGGCGGTAATGCGCTGGCCGTGCTGCTGCAATTCGTCGCGCACCGCAAGGAAGTATTCGCCGGGGATGCCGAGAATTGCGCGGCCGAGATCGGCGAAGTTCAGGTACGACACGCCGACGATCTGCGCCCGGCGATTAAGGATCGGCCCGCCGCTGAGCCCGATTTGCAGCGACGACGCCGTGACGCAGATGCATCGCTCGAGCACGAACTCCCAGACCGCGTCGAACGGCCCCAGATAGGTGATAATGCCGCAATCGGCGCATCGCTTCTCGGCGCCCAGGCTCGCCACCGTGAAAGCCTCTTCGCCCGGGGTGCAGGTTTCCGAGGAGACCACTTGCAGGTGCGGCAGGGCTCCCGCGTCGATCTTCAGAAGCCCGAGCCCAGTGCCGTAATCCTTGCCGACAATCCTGGCTTCATGCTGCTCGCCGCCCGGCAGCGTCACGATCACGTTGGTCGCGCCAAGCAGCAGGTAATGGACGGTGAGGATGAGGCCGTCGGGGCTGACGATGGTTCCGGTGCCGCGGCGATCGGTGCCGAGACCAATCGCGGTCGAGACGTGCGTGGACGGTACATGGGAATGAACCCCGACCGTCGCGCGCACCGCTTTCTCGAGCGGGATTATAGGAGCATTCACTACGACGACTTCCCGGCAATCAGGCTAGGACCGCTCCCGCGGCGTTTCAAGCGTTGACAAAGCCCGCGAGTGCAGAAAAAAAGAGGCGAGTCCGGGGACTCGCCTCTCTGCTTTCAAGAAAATTGGAGCCGCTACTTCCGGTGCGATTCGCGCCCTGCCGGAAGCGCGGTCTCGTTGGCTCGCAACGTGAGCAACTGCAGCGCCTGTCCAAGGTCGAGTTCGCTGTATTTCGGATTCGAGTAAAGCGAGTTGAGCCGGGAGACCGCCTGGTTCGGCGACAGGTCCGCCATCGAGAGCTCACCGCTCAGCTGCTTGATGATCTTGTGCGCGCCCTTCCAGTGGAACATGTCGGCTGCGATCTGCAGGCTGTCGAGCTGACCGACGCTGACCTTCATCGCATCGGAGTATCCGTTGACGTAGCCGTCCTTGGCCTGGGTGCTGAGCTTGTTCCAGAACATCCCGTTGTGGCCGAGACCGGCTGAGGCAAGTGCCAAGCCGCAACTGGCGAGAAAGCCCACCATTACGCCCACTACGAACTTCTTCATTTACCGAAGCCCCTCCCGGACGCCGATACCGGTTCTATTAACAGAATTACGCACAGCCTGCAAAAATGGTTTCATCCGTATCGGCGGTGAGGCCGCTAGTTTTTCGATTTGATACGCTTGAAATCCCGCGGAAGCTACCAACCGCCCGGCTAACTTCGCCTGCGGTGCCACGCCGCCACCACCGCCACCGGACAGATATTAGATGATTTCAAGCCCGCGGTAAATATGGCTTTTCACAAATCGCCCGCACTACGATTCGCGGCATTGAACGGCCGCCAAAGCCGCGACATTATGCAATGAGGACGGGGCCCGCCGTCGCCACGGTGACTTCAACCCATCAAAAGGTCATTTCGTTTATCCACAGGCCCGACCGGGCGAAGTTCGACGAGTTGGCGCTCGAGGTGTTCGCTTACCAGTTCGATTCAGTGCCTCCCTATCGCGAATACTGCCGCTCGATTGGCAGAACTCCCACGAGCGTGGCGACTGCGGACGAAATACCGATGGTCAACACCGCGGCGTTCAAGTACGCGGACCTTGCGCCCTCCGGCGCCGCCGCGCGTCCCGGCTCGCTCGCGTTTCTGACCAGCGGCACTACGATCGGGCGCGAGCGCCGCGGCCGCCACGTCGTGGAATTTCCCGAAATATACCGCGCCTCCGCGCTGGCGCAATTGCACCGCATGATGTTCGCCGACGGGGCGCGGATGAGGATGCTCGCGCTTCACGCGACGGCGGACCGGATGCCGGAGTCGTCGCTGTCCACGATGATCTCCTGGTGTATCGAGGAGTTCGGCGAAGCAGCGGTGATGTGCGCCGCGGACCGCCATCGCGTTGACCTCGATGCCGCGCTCGGTTTTCTGCGCGAAGCGGAGTCGGACGCCGCGCCGGTTTGCATCCTGGCGACCACGGCCGCGGCGGCCACGATGTTCCACCGGATGGTGGAGGGGGGCGCCGGATTCGTGCTCGCGCCAGGGTCGCGAATGATGGATACCGGCGGCCCGAAGGGACAACTCGATCCGCTCGCACCGGCCGAGGTCGTTGCACGCGCGAGCGCCTGCCTCGGGATCCCCCCGAGCCACGTCATCAATGAGTACGGCATGACGGAGTTGTGCTCGCAGCTTTATGACGCGACGCCGCTCAACGGCGCCGAGGTCGCGCCGGCGGACCAGCGCGTCAAGATCGCGCCGGAGTGGATGCGCCCGGTCGCTATCGATCCGCGGACCTTCGAGCGCTCGCCGGACGGGAGCGCCGGGATGCTCGGGTTTTTCGACCTCGCCAACGTGTGCTCGGTCTCGGCTGTCGTCACCGAAGACCTTGGATTTGTCGAAGGCAGCCGCGTGCGCCTGTTGGGCCGCGCGCAGGCAGGCGGGCCGCGCGGATGCGCGCTCGCCGTCGATCAGTTCAGCGCGGCCGCTCGCGGCGCTAAGCTGGATGCGCAAGAGGGGCGGCGGTGAGCGCGCTCACGATGGTCCAAGGTCCGACGCCCGGGGATCTCGCCGAAGCCGCCGCCCGGATCCGTAAATTCATCGCCACACCCCACAGTCCCGAGCACGCGGCCGAGATCGTCGCGGCAGTGATCGCGCGATGGCGCCATCACGCTCTGCCGGCGCGCCGCGAAGCCATCGCGCTGATCGCGCGTCAGCGGCAATTTTCCGAGCCGCTGCTGGAGGCTTCGCTCGATGCGCTGCTCGCGCCGTTCAGCGCGGATGCCTTGCGTTCATTCGCGGCGCGCGCGGCGGAACGCCGCACTCTATTGGGTTTCGTGATGGCGGGGAACGTCGCCGGCGCGGGACTTCATGAGGTCGCGCTCGCGCTGATTGCGGGCTCCGGGATGATTATCAAAACCGCGAGCACCGAGCCGGTGCTGTTTCGCGCGATCCTGCGCACCCTTGCCGAGCACGATCCCGCTCTCGCCGCGCGAATCTCCGTATTCACCTGGCCGCGCGAGCAGGCGGAGTTGACCAACCCGCTGCGCGACGCCACCGACGCGATGGTCGCGTACGGCGACGATGCTACGATTGCGAGTCTGGACGTTAAGCGGCCGCTGTTCGCATTTGGCGCACGGTTGAGCGGCGCGGTCGCGATGCGCAGCTCGGTCGGCGCCGGCACGCAAGCCTCCGTCGCAAGCGGGTTCGCGCGCGACGTGACGCTATTCGAGCAACTCGGATGCCTCTCGGCGCATCACGTATTCGTCGAAGCTCCCGCCGGGCGGGAATTTGTCCGCGCACTTTCATCGGAGATGGGCGAGATTGCCCGGGCTCTGCCGCCGCCCGCGTCGCTCGAGCTCGAGGATTCCGCGGCGCTGCGGATTGCGCGCGAGCATGCGCGATGGCGCGGTTTGGGCGGCGAACCGGTCGAAATTTTCGAAGGGTCCAGGCTTGCGTGGACCGTCATCTACGATCCCGGCGCGAGTTTCACCGCGTCGCCCGGCCTGCGCACGGTCCATGTCAGCGAGTTCCGGGGCCTGGACGACCTGAGGGCGCGGTTGCGTCCCGCGCAGGGGAGGCTGGAGGGCTTTTCGGTGGCTGCCACGGAGACAGAAGCCGCGCAGCTGGGCGCGCTGCTGGGTGCGCTCGGCGTGTCGCATCTGGCGGCTCCCGGCACGATACAATCCCCGCCTGTGACCTGGCGGCACGGCGGCGGCGCGTTTCTGGATTGGATTACGAGGCGCGGATGAGCGAGCTTCGCGACCTGTTCGCGCGCAATCTCGCGCAGACCTCGCCGAGCCCGATCGGTTTGGAAATCGATCGCGCCGAAGGAGCCTGGCTCTACGCGGCCGACGGCAGGCGCTACCTCGACATGATCGCCGGAATCGGCGTGGCCGCGCTCGGTCATGGGCATCCGCGCGTAATCGCCGCGATCGATGCGCAGGCGCGCCGGCATCTGCACGTGATGGTTTATGGCGAGTACGTGATCGAGGCGCAGGTGCGGCTCGCGGCGCGGCTCGCCGCGCTTCTGCCGCCGGTACTGTCTCGCGTCTATTTCACCAACAGCGGCACGGAAGCGATCGAAGGCGCTATGAAAGCCGCGCGCAAATTCACTGGCCGCGCAGGCTTTGCCGCATTCGAAGGGGCATACCACGGCGACACCACCGGCGCGCTGGCGCTGGCCGGAAACCCCGCCTTCCGCGCGCCGTTCGAGCCTCTGCTCGCGGACGTGCGGCATTTGCCCTTTGGCGACTGCGGCGCGCTGGACGCGATCGACGACTCCATCGCCGCAGTGGTGATCGAGCCCGTCCAGGCCGAAGCCGGCGTGCGCATCCCGGGTGTGGAGTTCATTCGTGCGCTGCGTGCGCGATGCGATCGCGCGGGCGCGTTGCTCATCTTCGATGAAGTCCTGACCGGCTTCGGACGCACCGGCCGGATGTTTGCGCTCGAGCACTTCGGGGTCGTGCCGGATATCGTGGTGATGGCCAAGGCGCTGGGCGGCGGGCTTCCACTGGGCGCGTTCGCGGGCCGCGACGAACTGATCGGCACGCTCGCGCATGACCCTCCGCTTGGGCATATCACGACCTTCGGTGGACATCCGCTGTCTTGCGCCGCTGGACTTGCGGCGCTCGAGGTGATCGAGGGCGAAAACCTGTGTGCGAGCGCGCAGGAATCGGGGGCATATCTGCGTGAGCGGTTGCGCGGACTCGCTATCCGCGAGATCGCGGACGTTCGCGGACTTGGACTGCTCGCGGGGATAGAATTTCGCTCTGCCGCCGAAGCGCAGGGCTTCGTCGCGCGCACGCTTGAGCGCGGTGTAGTTGTTAACTGGACGCTGAATGCCGATACCGTGGTGCGGCTTGCGCCGCCCCTCAATATTTCACGCGCTGAAATCGATTTTGCGGTGGAGGCGATGCGCGATGCGGCCGGATCCGGCCCGCGCGGCTGATTCGAAGCCTGCTATTGCCCGCTCTGCGCCGATCGATTAGCGTCATCGATGTTCATGCTCGTAACCGCTGATCTTCGCCTCCAAACGCAAATTGCGGACCGTCCCTGAGGACTTGCCCTCCACCACAGGCAGACGCGTGCGGCGCTCCGCCGGCGGGCGCAAACTGCCCGGCGAGTTCGAATTGATCGAGCGCCTGTGTGCACGCCTGCCGGCAAGCCGCCGGACGATCCTTTCGATTGGCGACGACTGCGCAATTCTCAGCGCCCGCCGCGCCCGCCAACTGTTCACGATCGATTCGATGGTCGAGGGCGTGCACTTCAACTGCGCCTGGGGAACCCCCGAGCAGATTGGGGCGCGCGCGCTCGCGGTCAACCTGAGCGATATCGCCGCGATGGGCGGCACGCCGACCGCGTGCGTGGTGAATCTCGCCGTCGGGGCCGGCGTCGCGGTCAGATTCCTCGATCGCCTCTATGCCGGTCTGGCGGGCGAGGCGCGGCGCGCGGGGGTGGACATAGTCGGCGGCAATATCACCACCGCGCGGCAGCTATCGATTACGATTGCGTTGTTGGGCGACGCGCCCACGCGCCCTCTGCGGCGCGACGCGGCCCGCGTGGGCGACGAGATCTTTGTCACCGGGACCTTTGGCGACGCCGCGGCGGGATGGCGGATACTCGCCGGCCAGCTCCGCGCGCGCGGCTCCGTGCGCAGCTACCTGGTGCGCCGCTACCTGGCGCCGGTCGCGCGGCTCGAGGCGGGGCGCCGGCTCGCGAAGATCCGCCCCAGCGCCGCCGCAATCGACGTCAGCGACGGACTCTGGCAGGATCTGTCCCACATCCTGGAGCGCAGCCGCGTCGGCGCCGAAATCGATCCCGCCGCGATTCCCGTCTCGCGCGCTTATCGCGCCGTGGTGGGCGACGACCGTTCGCTCGCTCTGGGAGGCGGTGAGGATTACGAGCTTCTATTCTGCCTGCGCCCCGGCCATTCACCGGCACGCCTGTCGCGCCGGCTGGGGATCCGCGTGGCGCGGATCGGCAGGATTCTCCGCGGTTCGTCGGCAGCCATCGTCGGCGGCGGCGCACCAAAGATTACCGGTTGGGACCAGTTGAAGTCGCAGGGATGACCGCGTGCTGATAATCCTTCCGATTCTCGTGGGAGTCCTGATCATCGTGAGCGCGATGCTCGCGGCGTCGGAAACCGCCATTTTTGCGATGACGCGGATGGAGCATTTGCGCGAGCAGATGAGCCGGCCGATTCGCTCCGCGCTCGAGCGCCTGATGCGGCGGCCGGTCGAGTCGCTGATCGTCGTGATCGGAATCAACGAGACCAGCAACGTGTTTGCCGAGTGCCTTGCGACCACCTGGTTCCTGCTCTGGCTCGGCGATGTCGGCGCGTGGGTCGCGGCGCCGGTAATGCTCGTGATCGTGCTCCTGTTCTGCGATATCACGCCGAAAACCTTTGCGCTCGGGCATCCCGCGGGAGTCGCCCGGCTTACCGCGCGACCGCTCGCGGCGCTGATCGGACCTCTGAGCCCGGTTGCGCGCTTTTTCGGACCGGCGGAGCCTGCTCCGGGTCCCGAGCCGGTGTCGGAGGCTGAGTTCAAGGCGCTGCTGCGGCTGGGCGAGAAAGGCGGCGAGATCGAACCTGAGGAGCGCGCATTCATCCATCGCGTATTCGACTTCGGCGCGCGGCGCGCGTCCGAGGTGATGACGCCGCGCGACCGGGTCTTTGCGCTCGACGTCGATTTGCCGCTTGCGCAGCTTACCGCCGAGATAGCGCACGGGCATTTCTCGCGGGTACCGCTGTATCGCGGAAAGCTCGATAACGTCGTCGGAATCATGCACGCCAAGGACCTGGTCGTGCACCGGCTCGAGGGCACCGCGCCGCGAACCGAGCGTCTGCTGCGCCCGGCCAACTTTATCCCGCCCAACCGACCGCTTGCCGGGCTGTTCGACGAGATGCGGCGCGGGCGCTTCCAGATGGCGCTGGTGGTCGATGAATACGGAGGCCTGCTCGGGCTCGTCACGCTGGAGGACCTGCTCGAAGAGCTGTTTGGCGAGTTGCGCGACGAATTCGATACCGACTTACCCGAGCTTCAGGAGATCAAGCCGGGCGAGTGGATGGCCTCAGGCGCGATCGATGTCCGTAGTCTGAACGCCGCCCTCCAGTTGTCGCCGCCGATCGCGGCGCCCGGCGCGGGCCGCACTCTCAGCGCGATCGTGCTCCGCACGCTGGGGCGCGTGCCGCCGCCCGGCGAAACCCTGCGCCTGGGCCCGCTGGACGCGCGTGTGGAACGCGTGCGCGGCGCGACCGTGGAACTGGTGAGGCTCAGCCGATGAGTATCGTGTGGCTGCTCGCGGCGGTGGGCGCATGCGTGCTCGTGCAGGCGTTTTTCGCGGCCAGCGAAATCGCGCTGGTCTCGGCCGACGATCTCAAGGTGCGCGCGGAGAGCGAGCAGGGCGAGAAGACCGCGCGCATGCTGGGCTCTCTGCTCGAACGCCGCGATCAACTGCTCGCGCTCACGCTTACCAGCAATAACCTCGCGACCGTGCTGGCAGCGGTGATGCTGACGGCGTTCCTGCACGCGATGGGAGGGCGGCTATCGTATTGGGCGCCGTTCATCCTTGCGCCGATCACGCTCGTGCTGGGCGAGGCGATTCCCAAGATGCTGGCGCTGCGCGATCCCTTGAGGTTCGCGCGAATTGCCGCCCGTCCGCTGCGCCTGCTGGCCGCGCTGCTTTCGCCGCTGCTGGTGGCGGAAACGCTGATGAGCCGAGCGCTGCGAGCGCTTGCGGGGGTGGCGCCGGAAGCGGCCAGCGTGTTTCTTTCGCGCGAGGATCTGGTGCGCCTGGTTCTTCGCCGGCCCGCCGAAACCGCCACCGCCGACGGGCACGACGCGATCCTGCCCGCCGAGCGCCTGATGATCAGCCGCATCTTTCGTTTCTCTCGCGCCGATGCGCGCAAGGCGATGGTGCCGCTGGTACGGGTGGATGCGGTGCCCGAAGAAATGTCGCTGGAGCGCGCGATTGAAGTGGTGCGCAGGGTCGGCTATAGCCGGCTGCCGGTCTTTCGCCGCAGAATCACTGATATCGTCGGGATCGTGCACGTCTTCGACCTGCTGCAGGCACCCGATCTCTCCCGCCCGGTGCGCGACGTGACGCGCCCCGTCAGCTATTTTCCGGAGTCGATGCCGCTGGACGAAGTGCTGGTCGCGATTCAGCGCACCGGAGAGAACCTGGCGGTGATCGTGGACGAATACGGCGGCGCCGCCGGAATAATCACGCTCGAGGATCTGCTCGAGGAGGTCGTCGGCGAAATCGAGGACGAATACGACAAAGCCGAAGAGCTCGCGCGCGTGATCAACCGCCGCACGCTTGCCGTGATGGGCCGCGCGCCGATCGCTGAACTCAATGAACGATTCGGCCTCAAGCTGCCCGAGGCGGATGAGTATGCTACGATCGGTGGCCTGGTGCTCGAACGTCTCGGCCACATTCCGCAGCCCGGAGAGCAACTCACGGTCGGCGAAGCTTCGATTACGGTCACGCGCAGCGATCTGCGCGCGGTCCGCGAAGTGCTCCTGCAGCTCAGCCGGCAGCTGCGGACGGAACCCACAAAGCGGCGATGACCGAAAAGCGCATCCGCCAGATTATCGAGCGGGTGGCGGCGGGCCGGATGACGGCCGCGACCGCGATGCGCTCGCTGCGGGAGCTTCCGTTCGAGGATCTCGGCTTCGCCAAGCTCGATCGCCATCGCGCGCTCCGCCGTGGAGTACCTGAAGTGGTGTTTGGCGAGGGCAAGAGCGCCGCGCAAATCTCCGCAATCGGCAAGCGGGTGCTCGCCTCGGGCACCAATCTGATCGTAACCCGGCTGTCCGCCGAAAAGGCGCGCGCCGTCCGCCGCGCGATCCGCACGCTCCGCTACCATCCCGACGCCCGCATCGGCACCGCGATCAAGGAGCGGATCACGCCGCGTGGTCACGGCGAGGTGATGGTGATAAGCGCGGGCACTTCCGACATCCCGGTCGCGGAGGAAGCCGCTATCTGCGCCGAGCTATTCGGCAATCGCGTGCGCCGACTGTTCGACGTCGGCGTGGCGGGGATTCATCGCCTGACGACCAACCTCGATGGCGTGCGGCGCGCGAGCGTGCTGATCGTGGTGGCCGGAATGGAAGGGGCGCTGCCGTCGGTGGTTGCGGGACTCGTCGATCGTCCGGTGATCGCGGTACCGACCAGCGTGGGTTACGGCACCGCGTTCGGCGGAATCGCCGCGCTGCTCGGGATGCTCAATTCGTGTGCGAGCGGAGTTACGGTCGTCAATATCGACAATGGCTTCGGCGCGGCGCTGGCGGCCACCTTGATAAATCGGGCCGGCATCGATCGCGACGGCGAAGGCTGATGCCCAAACGCACGCATATCACGCAGGGCCGCGCCCGGCGCGCGATGAAAATGGGCGAACTCGCCTCGCAGGTCGGCTCCAGCTACCTGTGGACTTCGTTGCGCCGTCCATTTCTTTCCCGCAGCGAGCAGGAACGCGAGCTGCTCGACACGCATATCAAGAACGCCCGGCGCATCGTCGAGAGCTCGACGCATCTGCGCGGCGCCTTCATGAAGCTCATCCAGATGCTTTCGATGCGCCAGGACCTGTTGCCGGGAGAGGCGCTCGAGGTGCTCAAGGCGACGCAATCGAGCGTTCCGCCGATGAGCTACGCGATGATCTCCGAGCAGGTCCGCCGCGAGCTGGGAAAGCGGCCCGAGGCGTTGTTCCAAAGCTTCGATCAGACGGCGTTCGCCGCCGCATCACTCGGCCAGGTGCATCGCGCGCGCCTGCGAGACGGGGGCGACGTGGCGGTCAAAGTTCAGTACCCCGGCGTGGAGAACACGGTCGAGCAGGATCTGAGCAACCTCAAGCTGCTGCTCCGCACCTTGCAGGCGATCGCGCGCGACGTGATGCGCCAGAAGATCGACACCGACGCGATTTATGCGGAGCTGCAGACCCGCCTGCGCGAAGAGCTTGATTACGTCAACGAGGCGCGCAACCTGACGCAATTCGGGCGGATGTTCGCCGACGACGCCGAGGTCGTGATTCCGCGCCTGGTGCCCGAGCGCAGCTCGCGCCGGGTCCTGACCATGACTTACGTGGACGGCTATCCGCTCGAAGACGTGATGAACCCGGTGGTCGAACTGGAACTGCGCTCATGGGTCGTGCGCAAATGCCATCAACTCCTGTGGCGTCAAATCCTCGAGTTCGGCGTGCTGCATACGGACTTTCATCCCGGCAATTTTCTGGTCAGCTACCATCCGCTGCTCGGAGTCCTGGACTTCGGATCGATTCGCCGCTTCGCCGAGCCGGTGCGCAAGGCCAACCTTCTGGTCGCGCAGGGAATCCTCGATGACGACAACGCGACGATCGCATCCGGGATGCTGAAGCTCGGATGGCTCGAGCGCGGTCAGGACGGCAGGGCGATGGCCGAGATAATCCGGATCCTGTTCGAGCCGATGATGTCCGATCGCGAGTTCGACCCGCAGGAATACGACGCGGTAGGCAAGGCCACGCGGGTCGGTGAGATCGCGGTCGAGCACAAGCTGTACAAGTCGCCGGCGCACGGCGTGTTTCTGATTCGAGCGCTGATAGGGCTGGAGGGAATTACCCGCCGGCTCGCCGTCAGAGCCAACTACCGCCAGATTTTCGAGCAATGCGTCCGGCGCGCCTCGCATTGAAAGCCCGCGGCGCCGCGGCCGCCAGACTTCCCGCCGAAGCGCTCGACCGCCTCGAGCGCCATCGCGATCACCACTTCCGCCGCATGCCCTCGCGCCGTGTCTCGGGCGAAAAGACCGCCCTGCGCTTTATCGAGGAAGTCGGCTTCTGCGCCGCCTTCACCGCGGGCCTGGGCGTGCCCTGCCTGCGCGAGGCGATTGCGGGCGCGCGCGAGCCCGTGCTGCCCGAGCACATCCAGCACGACTACGCGATCGGGATGACCTGGCAGATAAAGGACACACTGCCGGCCAAACGCCTGGTGTACTACGGCAAGGTGATCGGCGGACGCCCCGGCTTCATCGCGCGCGATCTGCTCGGTGCGTTCCTGCGCTTGCGGGTTACACCCGGCGGATACAGGCGGCTCTACCAGCGCGGCGGCCTGTCGCACTGCGGCAAGCTCGTGATGGATGCGCTCGCGCGGCGCGGACCGCACGAGACGCGCGCGCTCAAACTGTCCTCCGGTTACGCGCAGCCGCGCCAGCGCACCGCGTTTGACCGCGCGATGAAAGAGTTGCAGGAGAAGTTTCTCGCGCTCAAGGTCGAGGAGCGCTACGACCCTTTCACCTATGTGTGGGACACCGTCGAGCATCGATGGCCGGACGCGATGCGCGAGGCGAGGGCGCTGACCGCGCGCGAGGCGGCGTACCGAATCGCGCGGCGCTACTTCGAGATCGCGGCCTTTGGCTCGGAGCGCAGCGTGGCCCGCTTGCTCGCGATCGGGCCGGAGCTGGTCGATTCCGCACTGGCGCGCCTGCAGCGGGAATCTGCAATCGTCCGCAGCGCGCGGGTGGAAGGCTATCCGGGCGAGGTCGCAATTCTCGCGAGCATCCTGTGATACGACCGGCGCGCTTGTGATTCGCGCGAAAACCGTTCTATAGAGATCGCCGCGCCCTTGCCTGTCGCAAGCCGCGCACATCCACCCATCGGAGGATTGCCATGCCGCTTGATCCCGCCGCGAAGGCGATGATGGACCAGATGAAGGCCGCGGGGATGCCCGAGATAGACTCGCTGCCGCCCGTTCAACTGCGTCAGGTGACCGCGCAGATGTTCCGCGCGCAGGGCGGAACGCCCGAGCCGGTGCATCAGGTTGAGGATCGCAAGATTCCCGGTCCCGCCGGCGAAATTCCCGTGCGCATTTACAAGCCTGCCGGCGCTGGCCCGCTTCCGGTGCTGGTCTTCTTTCATGGCGGCGGGTTCGTAATCGGAGACCTGGACAGTCACGACGCCGCCTGCCGCGCGTTGACCAATCAGGCCGGATGCATCACGGTCGCGATCGATTACCGGCTCGCTCCCGAACACAAGTTCCCCGCGGCGGTGGACGATTGTTACGCCGCGGCGAAGTGGGTCTCCGAGCATGCGCGCGAACTCGGCGGCGACTCCGCGCGCCTTGCAGTCGGTGGCGACAGCGCGGGTGGAAACCTGTCGGCGGTGGTGCCGCTGCTGGCGCGTGATCGCGGCGGCCCGAAAATCGCCTTTCAACTGCTCGTTTATCCGGCCACCGACATGGCCTGCAACACGTATTCGCACAAGACGTTCACCGATTACTTTTTGACCGATCGCTCGATTCGGTATTTCCTCGGCCATTACCTGCGTGGCGAGGCCGACCGCAAAGACACGACCGCGTCGCCCGCGCTCGCCGCGAACCACAAGGGACTGCCGCCGGCGCTGATCATCACCGCGGAGTTCGATCCGCTGCGCGACGAGGGCGAAGCCTACGGCGAAATCCTGCGCAAGGCGGGCGTACCGGTCACCGTCACCCGGTACGACGGCATGATCCACGGGTTCTTTACGATGGGAATGATGCTGCGGCAGGGCGGCGAGGCTATTTCCCAGGCCGCCGGCGCGCTGCGCGCGGCGCTGGCGAAGTAACGCGCGCGAGCGGTTACCAGCGCTCGTAGTGGACCGCGCGGCGCTCGTAGCCCGCGCCGCGCAACAGATCGCGCAGGGCGATTACGCCCGCGCCGATGCCGCATACGTAGAACTGGCGCGTGCGAACCGCGTCGGCGCGAACCCATCGCCGCTCCGCGTCGGAATGAAGCCGCTCAAAGACCCGGGCCTCCGGAGCGACGAGGCTCTCATAGCCGAGCGCCGCGTCCCGCGCCGCGAGCGTCTCGAACTCCGCGCGATAGAGCAGGTGCTCATCGGAATTTGCTCCGTGCAGCAGGGTTATCGGCGGATGCGCCGCGGACGCGGCACGATGAATCATCGGTCTGATCGCGGCGATCGCGGTGCCCTCGGCGATAAAGACGATCTCGGAGCCCGCCGCGCGCTCCATCGTGAAGGTCCCAAACGGTCCGGTGAAGGCAAGCTCGTCGCCGACCGCGCGATCGAACATCCATGCGGCGCCGCGCCCGCCGGGAACCAGGTTGAAACATATCTCGAACGGATTTCCGTCCTCGGGGCGCGAGGCGATCGTATAGGGGCGCGTTCGAGTCTCGTCGCCCAGCGGAATTGAAATCGAGATGAATTGCCCGGGCGTGTATTTGAGCGCCATCCCGTCGGCGGGGGCCAGGAAAATCGAGCGTGTGTCGCGATTGTGGTCGAAGATCCGTTCGACTCGCGCGATACGGGCGGGGCGCTCGCGGGATGAGGTCTGGGATGGTGTCGTCACGCTTGTGCCGGTCGACTGCGCGCGCCAGTCACTCCTCGGCCGCCTCGCTCACCAGGTTGATCGTAAAGCGCGGCACCATCACGGTGATTTCCGCGTCGGGATCCTCGATTACCGCCTGGCATCCGAGCCGCGAGGTGGGAGTCAGCCCCGGTGCGCGATCGAGCATGTCCTCCTCCTCCTCGGTCGCCTCGCTGAGCTTGCGGCTGCCGTCCTTGATGACCACGTGGCAGGTCGTGCAGGCGCAATTGCCGCCGCAGGCGTGCTCGAGATGAATTCCGTGGCCGAGCAGTACGTCGAGAATTGAGCCGGGGCGGCCGTCATGATGGAACGGCGCCTTGGCGGGGTCGAACTCGATGATGCGTTCGGGTTCGCCGTTTTCGAAGATGACTCTCAGCTTGGCCATCGAGGTAATTCCGGACTCCAGATTATTCAGGTTCGGACGGGGGCGAAACCGGGATCAGGCGGCCAGCAGGCCGGGCTTGCGAATTCGCCCAATTTTCGCCATCATCTTTGCGAAGCGCCAAAGGAACTAACTCAATGGCTACACTCACCAAGCGGCAGAAGCAGATGGTCGACTTTCTGGAGAATTATATCAGCGAGCACGGCTATGCGCCGACACTGGCGGAGGTGGGAGAGTATTTTGGGCTATCGTCGCTCGCCACGGTCCACAAGCATCTGCACAACCTCGAGCAGAAGGGGCTGATTCGTCGCCAGCATAATCACAGCCGCGCTCTGGAACTGGCGCGGCCCCGAGAAGATTCAGCGCGCCGGGTCGAGCTGCTGGGGCAGGTCGCGGCGGGTACGCCAATCGAGGCAATCGAGAATCGCGAGTCCATCAGCGTGCCCGAAGAGTTCGTGCGGCGTGACAATACCTTCTGCCTGCGCGTCAAGGGCGACTCGATGATCGACGACGGCATCCGCGACGGCGACTACATCATTGTGGAGGGCCGTGACTCGGCCGATAACGGAGAAACCGTGGTCGCGCTGATCGGAAGCGAGGCGACGGTCAAGAAGTTTTACCGCGAGCCCGACGGGCGGGTCCGGCTGCAGCCGGCCAACGCCGCAATGCAGCCGATCATGGTCGATCCTGCCGACCTGGCGATTCGCGGGGTGGTGGTCGGTCTGATGCGGCACTACCGCTGAGAGCGATCCTGATCGGACTTGCCTGAGGCGCCGCGGTTGATGACGATCCGCGGACGCAGCGGAACCCGTACGGTGAACCGCGACCCGCTTCCCTGTCCAGTCTCCACCTCGAGCGTGGCGCCGATGGCGTCGAGGTTGCGGCGGACCACGGCCAGTCCCAATCCCATCCCGCGATAGTGCCGGGTGCTGGCGCTGGAAAGCTGCTTGCCGGCGGCGAAGGCGTCTTCCAGGCGATTGGGGTCGATACCCGGACCGGTATCGCTGATCTCTATCTCGAGTTCATGGCATTTGGCCGCCGATGGCAGCGCCCGGATCGCGATGTTGACGGTTCCCTGTCGGGTAAACTTCACGGCGTTGGCCGCGAGATTGGATAGAATCGAGCGCAGTGGCTTGCGCCGGCTGCGCACGCGCGCCGGAGCGTGACTGAGGTCGAAGTTCAAGACCAGGCTGCGGTCGAGATTGAGCGCGTCCAGCGCAGGCGCTATCTCGGCGACGAGATCGCGAATCTCGATGTCTTCGTCGTGCGCAAGTTCCGCATTCGCGCACGCGTACGCAAAGTCGAGCATGTTTTCCGCCGTCTGCGCCAGATCGTGCGCGTTTACGTTCAGGCGGTCGAAAACATGGCGGGCACGCGGCCCGATTTCATCGGCAAGGTCCTCACGCAGAATGTCGAAGTATCCGAGCAGTACCTGAATTGGAGCGCGCAATTCGTGGGCGAGGTTCGCTAACGCCTCGAATCGTATTCCCTGGTTCCACTTGCGGGAACTCGACGCGACATGGCCGGCGTGTTGTTCGTCCGAAACCGGCGCGGAGCCCATATGCGAAAAAACTGCCAAGCGCCCCCTTCACCGGCTGAAGTCGTCTTTGGTTCGCGAATTCAGAACTTCTTGGGCTAATCCAACCGGTATAATCGACCCTAGAGAATCGAACGGGCACGCCCAATCGAAAAATCATCTACTTAACTTGGAAAAACTACCTAGATTTTGACCAAAGAATACTTACTGATCGCGCCGCGGCGCGCTTGCCGCCGCGGATCGAGGCTGAGAGTCGGGAAATTTCTGAGGGGAACTTTGATGACGCGGGCGCGTGCAATCAGGACGGCTGTACGGGCTTGTTTTCCTGTGCCGCTGACGGCGCCGAGGCGGACTCCGAGGACTTCTGCGTCGGCTTCACGGTCTCGTCAGCGTCGTTCATCGCCTTCTTGAAATCCTTGATCGCCTTGCCGAGCGCTCCGCCGACATCGCCCAGCTTGTTCGGCCCGAAGATCAAAACAACGATCACCAGGATGATCAGCAGATGCCATGGCGACAGAAGGTCCATAATCTTCTCCGGACCAGCCGCGCCGGGCTGGTCATTGAAAACTCTATTCCAGTGAATCCCCCAATGCTACCGCCTGGCGGCGCACTCAGGCCGGACGCGCGCTTTGTTCGACCGGCGCGGTGATTCCCGCCTCGGTGTCCAGATGATAGCGCTGCACCTTGCGGTACAGCGTGGACAGGTGGATGCCGAGCGCCTGCGCGGCCCTTACTTTGTCGCCATCGACGCGTTCGAGAACCCGCTTGATGTGCTCGCGCTCAAGTTCCTCAAGCGTCATTCCGGCGCTCTCGATGCTCGCAACCGGAGCGGGCGAGGTGGTGCGCAGCTTGTCGGGCAAATCGTGCGAATGAATCACGTCGGTTTCGGCAAGGATCGCGGCGCGCTCGATGGTGTTCTCGAGTTCGCGGACGTTGCCCGGCCACGGATAATTGATCATCAGGCGCATCGCGCCCTTCGAGAATCTCATCGCGGCCCGGTTGAGCGATTTTTCCGACTTGCGCAGGAAGTGATTTGCGAGCAACGCGATGTCGTCCTTGCGCTCACGCAGCGGCGGCAGGTTGATGTTGATCACGTTGATTCGGTAGAGCAGCTCCTCCCGGAAGCGGCCGGCGCGCACCTCGGTATCGAGATTGCGATTGGTGGCGCACAGCACGCGCACGTCGAATGAGACCGGATCGTTGGAGCCCAGCGGATAGCATTCGCGTTCCTGGAGCGCGCGCAACAGCTTGACCTGCAGCGACAGCGGCATCTCGCCGATCTCGTCGAAGAACACGGTTCCCTTGTCCGCGGCCTTGAGCAGACCGACCTTGTCCTGACCCGCGCCCGTGAACGCACCCTTCTTGTAGCCGAACAACTCGCTCTCGAGCAGGGTTTCGGGCAGCGCGCCGCAGTTGATCGGCAGAAAGCGTCCGGCGGAGCGCTCGGAGCTGAAATGAATCGCGCGAGCAACCAGCTCCTTGCCGGTGCCGGACTCGCCCGTGATGAGCACGCTGGAGTCGGTGCGGGCGACTTTTTCCATCACCCGGAAGACCTGCTCGATGGCGTCGCCTTTGCCGATGATATTCTCGAAGCGGTATTTCTCGCGCAGCTCCTGGCGCAGGTAGCGGTTTTCCTGAAACAGCCGTTTCTCCTTGAGCGCGTTGCGCACGACCGTCTTCAGATGCTCGTTGGCAAACGGCTTGGTGATGTAATCGTAGGCGCCCTTGTGCAGAGCTTCGACCGCGGACTCGACGCTCGCGTACGCGGTGACGATTATCCCCATCAGCTCCGGCTCTCGTTCGCGCAAGCGCCCCAGGAGCTCCAGCCCGTTGCCCCCGCTGGTGAGGTTGAGGTCAAGGATCGCGACGTCGATCTTTTCGTTTTCGAAGATGCTGAATGCGGTTTCGGCCGCGGCAGCCTCGAGCACGTCGTAGCCCTCGCTGCGCGCGAGCTGGACGATAATCGACCGCATCAGCGGTTCGTCTTCGACCACCAGCACGCGATACGGCTCGCGCGGCGCCGTCCAAACCTGGTCGTTACTCATGGCTGTGCCGCCGCCTGCGTCTGGTGCGCTTCGTATTGATGTGCCGGGAGCAGAATCGTTATCTCGGTGCCCTTGCCGACCTCGCTGTCCACCCGAATGGTGCCCTTGTTGGAAAGAATGATCCGCTGGCACAGCGAGAGGCCGAGTCCCACTCCGGCGCCCGCAGGCTTGGTGGTGAAGAACGGATCGAACACGCGCTCGAGATGCTCGCGTGGGATGCCGATGCCGTTGTCGCAGACTCGGATCACTATCCGGGGCGGTTCGCCGGCCTGGCGCGGAGGCTTATTGCCGGTGATCACCCGGATAGCGGCGCCCTCGCGATGAGTTGCGTCGGCGGCGTTGAACAGCAGGTTGAGCAGCACCTGCTGAATTTCGTTGTCGTCGGCAACCGCGGGCATCAGGTCGGGCGCCAGCACGGGCTCCAGGGTGATGCCGTGGAAGCGCTTGTCGTAGTTGATCACGCGCAGCGTTTCAGAGACTAGGTTGTTGATATCGATGACCTTCTGATGTCCGGTGGCCGGGCGCGCGAAATTCACCAGGTCTTTCAAGGTCCCCGAGATCCGCGTGATCTGGGAAAGGATCGTGTGCAACGTCGTGCGGCGCTGCGAATCGGATTCGCCGGCCAGAAGCGATTGCACCAGCGACGAAATCGATGCGAGCGGATTGTTCACTTCGTGGGCGACGCCGGCTGCGAACGTGCCCGCCGCGGCCAGGCGCTCGGTCTTGAGCAGCGAATCCATCATTTCGCGCCGCTGGGTCACGTCGTGAAGGATCATCTGGATGAACTGCTGGTTGCCGTAGGAAATCAGCGCGGAGTTGACGTCGAAATACAGCGGCCCGATCGGAACGTCGCTGGCCTGGTCGGAGCCCTTGTCGACCACCTGCTGAAGCTCTTCGGTCAGCTTCTCGCGCATCTCGGGCGGCACGAAATCGGTCAGCGCATGCCCGATCATCGTGCCATGCTCCTCGCCGGGCATGAGCTGATGCATCCGGCCGGCGGCGGCGTTGGCGCCGGTCACGATCCAGGTTCCCGGTTCGATCTCGTACATGGGGTCGGGAGCGTGATTGATCGAATTGCGGTACTTTTCCTCGGAGGCTCGCAGCATTCGTTCGCGCGACTCGATATAGAACTGCGAAACCATCAGGCGCCGCTCGTCGATTGCGGCCACCACCGCGTCGCGAACCCGCTGCACGTTCTCGCCCTGCAGGGTGGCGCTCACGTGGCGAAGGATCACCTGCTTGAGCGCAATGTGAACGGTGTTGAACTCCGAGGGCTTGGCGCGCGCCAGCATTCCCTCCTGGCAGTGCTTGCGCAGATGGACGTAGGTCCTGACGTCGTCGGGGTCGCGCAGATGAAGGATCATCCGGATGAGCGCGTTTGACAGCTCTTCTCGCAGCCGCGGCTGACGCTCGTCGTCACCGGGGCGCCCCGGGATAATCGTCATCACGGCCTGCGTCCACTCATCGACGATTCCGTCGAAATGATCCTCCATCAGATCGGCTACGGCGCGTCGCGTCTGGACGCTCTCCGGCTGGCGGCTGTAAACCTCCGCGCCAAACAGCCGCGAGAGCAGCCCCTCGATAACCATCAACTGACTGCGAATCAGCGCGAGTTCCTCGGGGGTAGGTTCGATCGGAGAATCGCTGGTGCAGTGAGGCTCAGAAGAATTCGGCGTACAACAGCATTCGCACTCTTTTACGATATTCATAAGGGCTGCTCGTCAGATCAATTTCGAGATCTTGTCGAGGGTCAGAAAAAAATCGTTACGATACGAAGGTTTGCAGCAACCAGGCGCATTCGTCTGAGTCCAGTGATCAAGCCTTAGCATTCGCAAATTAACCATTCCAGCCTTTCCGCACAAAATCCCGATGGGGAATTTGCAGGATGCGAAGGCCGCCTCGCCGAGTTCGGGGGCGTCCCGATCGACCCTGCCCTTACCATTTCGTAAGGAACCCATCCCAATTCGGCTCCGCAGTGGTTCGTCGTTAGAAAAAAGATAGATGTTTGCTCGCCTTTTGCTGTGGCACATCTTTGGCTGATTAGGCTCCCCGAGGGCCGATTCCGATGAGGACAGATGACGCGCCGATTCAATCCGTGAAGGCTCACGGAAAATTCTTTCTGCGCTGCGGCGAGAAGTACTTTCTAAAGGCGATGCGCCTTCCCGAGGTCGCCGGCGATATGACTTTTGGCCAGAAGCTCGCGCTGCGCCGTCGCCTCGACGAGCTTACGCTCTCGCACACTACCGGAGTCGTGCTCTCCGAATCGCAGGCGCGCTCGGCGCTCGGCATCGTCGGTCAAGCCGGGATGGTCGCGATGGTGGAGCTCGCGGTCGACCCGGCCGACCTGATGAACAGCCGGCGCTGGCGCACGGTGATATCGCACCTCGCGCAGGTTGCCAATATCCATCGCGATCAGTCCTCGATGTTCGGCTATCTGATCGATTGCGCGATCGGCGCCGACGACCTGCGGGCTTACGGTCTGGAAGCGGTCCGTAAGCGGCTGCGCGCGTTGGTCCGGACCATCCGCGAGCGTGACGAGCGCGTGCTGGTCGGCATCAAGCACCGTCCGGCGACCCGTGCGCTAAGCCTGCTCGATGAAGATTTCATCTACGGTGAAGTTCCCGCCCTCGAGCCGGTGGAACTTCGCGATTTCGTGATCAGCCTGCACAATCTGGCCGAGGCGCGCCCGGTTGTCATCGAATTTGCCCAGGCATCGCCGGGGCAGGACGAAGCGGTGGCGGTTGCCTTTGGTACAGGTGCGGCGGGAGTGGTTGCTCCGCCGGTTCCTGCCCCGGCTTCCCAACAGTGGCTCGGAATCAGGATGCTGCGCGCAAATGACCTGATGCCGTTCGTGACGCTCAACGGCTCCTGTCCTCCTGGCGCGGAGCGGACGCCGATGGTTTCGGTCATAATTTGCGCATACAACGCGGAGCGCACGATGCGCGCGTGCATGGAGTCGCTGACGCGCCTTGAGTACCCGAACTTCGAAGTAATCGTCGTCGATGACGGCTCGCGCGACGCGACCGCCCAAATCGCGATGGACTATCCGCATTTCCGGCTGATCCGCCAGCCCAACAAGGGCCTCAGCGTGGCGCGCAACGTCGGACTCCACGCCGCGCGCGGCGAAATCGTCGCCTACACCGATTCCGATTGCGTCGTCGATCCGCACTGGCTCACCTACATGGTGCGCGCGATGCTCGAGGGCGGATTCGACGGATGCGGCGGACCGAATTACGCGCCGCACGAAGACGGATGGATCGAGGCCTGCGTCGCCGCCTCCCCCGGCGCTCCCTGTCATGTGCTGGTGGCCGAGAACGTCGCCGAGCATCTGGCCGGCTGCAACATGATCTTTACCCGCGCCGCGCTCGATCGCGTGGGCGGATTCGATCCCCAGTTCACCGCCGCCGGCGACGACGTTGACGCATGCTGGCGGGTACTTACCGCCGGGATGCGCCTGGGCTACTGCCCGGCCGCCTTCGTCTGGCACTTCCGGCGCAACACGATAAAGGCCTACTACGGCCAGCAGCGCGGCTACGGACGCGCCGAGGCGATGCTCTACGCGCGCTACCCGGAGCGCTTCAACGCGCTGGGGCAGATCAAATGGCGCGGCACTATCCCCGGCTTCCTGCGCACGGTGCCGGGCGGAAACCGCCGCCGCGTCTTCTGGGGCGCCTCACGTCCCGGCGTTCAGACCATTTTCGATCCCGCGCTCAACATGGCTGCCTTTCTGCCGCAAACCCCGGAGTGGACCGCCCTCTGGGCGCTCGCCGCGGTCGCATCGGCGGTGCTTGGTCTAAGCGCGATTCCGGCGCTCGCGATGGTCGCGATGGGGCCAATCTGGGCCCTCTACTACGCCTGGCATGCGCCGATCGAGAAATGCCACGACAGCTTCCGGTCGCGGATGCTGATAGCATTCCTCGCATACACCGGTCCCATGCGTCGCACCATCACGCGCTATCGCACCAGGCTCAAGATGCTCGGCAACAGCAGCTCCGAAGTCCCCACGCGTCAGCGTCCGCAAATCGGATGGCTGCGGCGCGAAGTCAGGCTCGCATACTGGAACGAGGAATACGTCACGCGCGATAGCCTGCTCGATCGGATGCTCAAGCTGTTTGCGCGCGGCGGCTATCCGGCCGCGATCGATCCCGGATGGAATGACTACGACCTCGAACTGCGTCCCGATCCGTGGACCCGCGTGGAAATGAAGACCGCCGACGAAGAACACGGCGGCAAGCGGCTCAAGAATCACGTCGTCGCGCGCGTGCGGCTGAGCCGCAAAAGCCGCATTGGTCTGGCCGCGGGTCTCGGCGGCGCGGCTGCGACGGCCGCGATCGGCTTGCCCGCCGTTGCGCTCGGTCTGGGAGCGTTGACTGCGGCGGGCGCGACCTGCGCGATGCTCGCGATGGCGGGATCGGCGGGATTTGCATACCGTGCGATCGAGGAATCGGCCGCCGAGCTCAACCTGACTCCGCTGGGCAAGCCCACCCGCGCCGCAAAGCGTGCGAGCGCTGCGGCTCCCGCCGGGCGCAAGCCCGCGGCGCCCGCGATGTCAGCCTCCAATCAACCCGCCGCCGATTAGCGCGCCGCGGATTCCCGATACCGGCAGCCCGGATAATCGCCCTGCGCGATCGCGCGGCGCGACCTGGAAGCCGCGACCAGGCGCATTCCACCGGCTCCGGCCGACACAGCGAAACCAATATCTACATATTGGAAGGAAGGATCGATGAGCGGTTCAGCAGAGTGCCTGGAATCTGCAGGTCGCGTCCGACTTCGCTCAGCTACACCGGTGTAGAACCGTCTCCGCTGGCCATTCTCGGCGGCGCAACATCTCGCACCCACGCTTATTGAGGCGTGCAATTCGTAGTAACGGTCTCGCAGTCGTCGGGAGCCTCCTTTTGTCACTCCCGCGCGTGGTTGCCGCGCGAGGAGTCCCGGTCTTTTCCACCATTGCGGCCGAGGATTCCGGGATTCCTCGCGCGCGCCGGACACGCGCGCGGGAATGACAAGGACACGCTGCGCGCCGCGGCGGCCACCGCCACTATCTATTGCAGGACTCAATAGGTAGTGGAGGGGGATAGGGCTTCCAGCGCGAGCGCGGCGGCGGCAGTGCGGGTCTCCACGCCGAGTTTCTGAAAGATGTTGCCGGTATGACGGCGCACGGTGTCGTGGCTGATTGCGAGCAGGATCGCGATCTCGGGACCGGTCTTGCCCTGCGCGATGTAGCCGAGCACCTCGGCCTCGCGATGACTCAGCCCCCAGCGCGCAATCATCCGCGCGCGGCGATACTCCGCCGTCTCCCCGCGCTCGATCAGGACTGCGGCGTAGTCGCGTCCATCTGCTCCCGGCATCATCACGCCGCGTACCCGGATCGCAATTCCGGTCCAGTGGAGCTGAACTCTGTACACCGGCGCCGCGGCGGTCGGCACGCCGCCGGTTTCCCGGAAGATGCCGCGCAGGCATCGCGTGATGTACTTGAGCGCCTCCTGCACGGGTTGGCTTGCGAACGCGTCGCCGCGCAGCCCGTCGAACACTCCGAGTTGCTGGAAGATGAGACGCGCGGTCGTATCCATCGCGATCGGCCTGCCCGCCCTGTCCATCAGGACCATGCCGGTGCCCCATCCGGGCCGCGGAGCGAAATTGGCAGCTTCCGCCGCTGCGTCGCGCGACAGAAGCTGAGCGGCTCTCAGACCGTGCGAAATATGAGGTGCGCTCGCGCGCAGGAACGCTATGTCCTCGCGGCTGTATGGCTTCTGATCAGCACCGCGCCAAATCGGATAGCAGGCGAGATATTGATCCTCTTCTGCAAAGAAGACCATTGCGCAGTGGTGGAAACCCCACGGTCTAAAGACAGTACTGTAACCTTCGGTGTCATAGAAATTCGGGAGTGTTAGCTCCTCGTGCATCCAAACGGTCTTCGATGGGAATAATTCATGAAGTTTTGTCGGAACGACTCGATACCTTGCGCCCGAGTTCTCGGGCACAGATTCAACATAAAATTGGCGATGAAGCGGAATTACCTTGTTGAGTTCGAGCGAGTTGCAAATGTAGGCGTCGGGACCCTTGCCCCCGAGGTGGAAAGTGCGGTTAGGGCTGTGCGGGACGCCGTCGTTAATGAGGTCGAAGAGCCCTCGGACGAGGGGTTCCACCGGCAAGCCCGAGCTGGACAGGCGTTTGATGCGGGCGAGCGCAACCTCCTTGTTGCGCGCGTCGCTGCGCGTCATCGGCGCCTATCCGAAGCCTGCCCTTATGCGGCCCGCGCGAACATGCGCGAGCTAACCGGGGTTGCCCACCCGGACGGCCGCCTACCTCGGAGTCAGACTCCGGCCTCTAGTTGTTTCGCCGCAACTCGCTCTCGCAGGCTCTGACCATCCCCACCGGTTCGAGAGCAGCGCCGCGTGACCCGAAGTTACCGAACGGCCCGATATAACACAAATGTGTTATTGCGGCCCTCCGCCGGACTTCGTACGAGATGAGCAGTCCCGTGTCGGAACGGGAGGGGACGCCATCGCGACTCGCGGTGAAGAACCGCCAGCGCCACGTTTCGGCCGGGATCAGATCAAACAGGAGGAGAAGGGGTGATGAGTCCGAAAATTCTCAGATCTTGGTTGTTATGCCTTGGTTTGGTAGTAGCTCTGGGCCTGTTTGCGCCGCTTTCAGTCTGCGCCACGGAGCTGGTAACGGTGAACGCATCTGGAACCGCCAGCGGCAATGGTTCCGGCACTTACAACAACCCGCCGACTATGAGCGCCAACGGCCGCTACGTCGCGTTCTCAAGCTCTGCCAGCGACCTGGTGGCTGGCGACACCAACGGCAATGCGCAGGACGTCTTCGTGCGCGACATGCAGACCGGCACCACCACCCTGGTCAGCGAAAATGCGGCGGGCACCGGCAGCGGCAACGGCTATTCGTACGCTCCCGTCATCAGCGCCGACGGCCGCTACGTCGCGTTCTACAGCAATGCCAGCGACCTGGTGGCGGGCGACACCAACGCAACCGATGACGTGTTCGTGCGCGACCTGCAGACCGGCACCACTACCCTGGTGAGCGAGAACTCGGCAGGCACCGGCAGCGGCGGCAACGAATCGTACAACCCCGTCATCAGCACCGACGGCCGCTACGTCGCGTTCCTAAGCATTGCCAGCGACCTGGTAACCGGCGACACCAACGGCACTTACGACGTTTTCGTGCGCGACATGCAGACCGGCACCACCACCCTGGTCAGCGAGAACGCGGCTGGAACCGCCAGCGGCAATGGCCATTCATACAACCCCGTCATCAGCGCCGACGGCCGTTACGTCGCGTTCTACAGCTATGCCAGCGACCTGGTCGCAAACGACACCAACGGCACTGTTGACGTCTTCGTGCGCGACATGCAGACCGGCGCCACCACCCTGGTCAGCGAGAACGCGGCTGGAACCGCCAGCGGCAACGGCTATTCGTACCTCCCCGTCATCAGCGCCGACGGCCGCTACGTCGCGTTCTTCAGCTATGCCAGCAACCTTGTCGCGGGCGACGCCAATTCCACCGGTGACGTATTCGTGCGCGACATGCAGACCGGCACCACCACCCTGGTGAGCGAGAACGCGTCGGGCACCGGCAGCGGCAACAGCGTATCCTACGTCCCCGTCATCAGCGCCGACGGCCGCTACGTCGCGTTCTACAGCTATGCCAGCAACCTTGTCGCGGGCGACGCCAATTCCACCGGTGACGTATTCGTGCGCGACCTGCAGACCGGCACCACCACGCTGGTGAGCGAGAACGCGGCGGGCACCGGCAGCGGCAACAGCGGCTCGGGCAATCCAGTCATCAGCGCCGACGGCAACGCAGTCGTGTATATCAGCTTCGCCACTGATCTGACCACAGGCTTCGTTGACGGCAACGGAGCCGAACCTGACATTTTCTGGCAGAGCATCGCGTCGCCAATCACCTGGACGGTTTGCTCGAGCGGATGCGACTACACCACGATTGCGGCAGCCATTGGAGACGCCAACCCAGGTGATACCATCAAGATCCTCGACACAGTTCACACTGAGTCGGCCATTGCGGTCGCGAAGGTCCTCACCATCGAGGGACAAGCCGCCGCCAACACCGCCGTAGACGGAAATCATAGCGGAACAATCTTCACAGTTGCTGCGGGAATTTCTGCGACGTTCCGGAACCTGACAATTCGTAACGCGTCCGGCACCAATGGCGGCGCCTTCTATAACGAGGGCCACCTGACAATCAGCAATTGCGTGATTTCCGGCAACACCGCCGATTATGGTGCGGTGGCCAGGAACTCATCGACCGGCACAATTTCAGTTAGCAACACCACGATCTCCCAGAATCACGCAAACGCCTTTGGCGGAGCCTTCTACAACTACGGAGAGCTGGCGATCACCGGCAGTACAATCTCGAACAACTCCGCAATCGACGACGGCGCCATCTTCAGCGCGTCCAAACTGACGATCAGCGACAGCAAGATCTCGGGTAACACCGCCACCAACTGGGCCGGGATTTACGGCTACGGGACCCTTTCGATCAGCAACAGCACCATCTCCGCAAACATTGCAACCTCCATGGGCGGCGGAGTGACGAACTACGGGCAGCTCGCGATCAGTGGCAGTTCAATTTCCGGGAACTCCGCCGGTTCGACTGACGGCGGAATCTATAATGGCGGAACACTGACAATAACCGCGAGCACGATCGCGAACAACTCGGCCGCCAGCTACGCGGGAATTGACAACTACGGCACGCTCACCGCCACCAACAGCACGATCTCCGGGAACTCGGCCACCGGCAGCGGCGGCGGCGTGACCAACTATGCAACGTTCCGGATCAGCAATTCCACGATCGCCGGAAATTCCGCGGCCAGTGATGGGGGCATTCACAACCTCAGCACCGGTATCCTCAAGAACTCGATCGTGGGCAACAATTCAGGAAGCGATTGCTCCGGCAGCGCGCTGATCGCCGAGGGCGCCAACCTCGATACCGACGGGAGCTGCGGCGCGTCTCATTTCTCTCAGGTCACGGCGAGTCAGCTTAACCTCGGGTCGCTTGCCTTGAACTCGCCGGGCACCACGGAGACTCTGGCGCTCATGGGGGCCAGTTCCGCGTTGGATGCGGTCTCGGATTGCACCGATACGTCTGGAAGCACGGTCGCCGCGGATCAAAGAGGAGTGTCGCGTCCGCAGGGATCGGCCTGCGACATTGGCGCGTATGAGTCGTCCGACTCGGACGGAGATGGTGTTCCTGACGGAATCGATAACTGCCCGACGGTTTACAATCCCGACCAGGCCGACACGAATGGCGACGGTTATGGAGACGCTTGTGTCTCGCCGGGCGTGACAATTCCGTCGGGCTCGAGCTTCGGCTCAACCCCAGTCATCGGAAGCGGGACGACCGTCAATAAGGGCGTGGCCGTAGGCAATTACGCGCAAATCGGCTCGAATGTCACGCTGAGCAAGGACGTCACGGCAGGCGACAACCTGGTCGTGGGCGACGGAGCGTCCATCGCTCAGGGCGTTACGATCGGCGACAACGTGGTGATCGGCGCCAACGTGCAGATCGCCCAGGGCGTCGTGATCGGCAACGGCGTGCACATCGGGGACGGCTCGATAATCAATAAGAACTGCAATATCGGGGACAACGCGACGCTGGGAACTCTGGTCACGCTCGGCAAGCAGGTGATCGTCAGCGCGAACGCGTCGATTCCCGACAATACCGTCGTGCCGGCAAACGCGACCGTACCTTAAGAGGCTCTAACAAATCGCTTGAACATCCGCGCGGGAGGGAGATCACTCCCTCCCGCGCGCGCCAACGTTCTGCCACGACGCGCGGGGGAATCGCCGGTCGCGGCGCTAGCGGTCGAGCGGTTTGTGAAGATTTTCCAGGTCGCGGCGGGCTTCATTCAACGGGCTTGACAAACGGTCGCGAGTCTTTAGACTAATAGTCAGTCCGACGGCGCCGTTCGCAGCGCCATTTGCCCTCCGCCCGAAATCGTTAACGCCCGCTTGGTCCGCCAGACGGTGCTTCTGCCTTGATCTCGGTTCTTCATCCGCGCGCTCTCGCGCATCGCTTCAGCACTCGGCGAGCGCCGGAAAACCCTTCGCAGGCAGCATCGGCGGCGCATACGCCCGCCCTGCCGCCCCGTCCGCGGCGGGTCACGATCATTCGCGCGCAGGCGTATGCCGTCGAGGGTCGGAGCGGCGGAGAGAGGGTGCCTGCGCGCGCCCGGGAAAAATATAAACGGACCCATCGTGGCGGCCGGACTTTTTCAAATGAAATCGCGGGAATGGCTATATTCAGTGAGCCTGACTCAGTCGATGGCAAAGCCAACTGGCATCGCGCGGCGTGTGCCGCGGCGTCAGCGGTCGAGCAGTTTGTGCAGATTTTCCAGGTCGCGGCGGACTTCGTTCAGCACGCGGCGCGTGGGACCGTCGCTCCCCGCCGATCTTGCCTGCGCGGGCGCGGCAGTCGCGGGCTGAGCGGGTGCGGCGGCGGGTGCGGGCGCGCTGTCGCCGCGCAGCAGCGAATCGAGTCCGCGCTCGCGGATGAACTTGTTGGCGCCGGCGATCGTGAAGCCCTGCTGATGGAGCAGGCTCTTGATGAGGCGCAGCACCTCGAGGTCACGCTCGTGGTAGAAGCGATGCTTGGTGCGCGAATGCTTGGGCTTCAGAAACGGGAACTGCGTCTCCCAGAAGCGCAGCACGTAGGTCTCGACCCCGATCACGCCCGCAGCCTCGCCGATCTTGAGACCGCGTTCGGGAATCATGGCTGGTGCGACCGGCTTCGCGGCCCTGGCGCGCGGCGCGGACGGGGATTTGCGCGAGTTCTTTGAGGCGGTGGGTCGGCGCTTGGTGCTGGTCATGTTGTCCCACCAGTGCCGTTGTTGACGCGATCCTTCAGCACCTGGCTGGGTTTAAATGATAGCACCCGTCGCGAGTCGATCGTGATAGTGTCGCCGGTCTGCGGATTGCGGCCGCGGCGGGCGTTCTTGTGATGGACGATGAAGGTGCCGAAGCCCGAAATCTTCACCTTGTCGCCATGGCTGAGGCTGTCGCGGATGATCTCGAAGATCGATTCGACGACTTCGCAGGCCTCTTTTTTTGAAGAGCCCACCCGCTCGTAGATCAGGTCCACGAGATCGGCTTTGGTCATGCCCTGCGGCGTATCGTTCCCCCGACGGCCCGTTAAGAGCACGCTCTACCGCCGCATCTCCGCCCCGAGCCTCGAGCACGCCTGCTCCACCAGCGTGGCGTGAACGAGGTTGACCTCCTCATCGGTCAGCGTGCGATCCTTTGCCCTGTACCGGCAAGCCAGCGCAATGCTCTTTTTGCCCTGCGCGACCGCCGTCCCCACGTACACGTCGAACACCTCGACGTCTTCCAGCAATGGTGATGCAACCTCCCACAAGGTCCCGATCACCGAATCGGCCGGGCAATCACGATCGACAACCAGCGCGACATCGCGGCGGATAGCCGGGAAACGCGGCGGCGCTTCGATCGCCTTGCGCGGCGCAAAACCATAAGAAAGAAGGCTAGTTAAGTCAAGTTCGCACACCGCGCAAGGCGCGTTCAGTTCAAGCCTCATAGCGGTCGCGGGATGAAGTTCGCCGAGGTAACCAATCGGCGAATCGTCAAACCTCACTTCGGCCGCGCGCCCCGGATGAAGAAAGGCAGCGCGGGCCGGATCGGCCGCGCGCATCGAGGTCCGTTCGCCGAGTCCCAGCGCCGCGAAATAACTCTCGACGATTCCCTTCATCGTGAAGAAGCCCGCCTCGACCCCGCGCTCGCCGATACTGCCGCGCACGTACGGGCCGTAGCTGATCGCGCCGAGCGTCTGGCGCTCCCGCGCCACGTCGCCCTCCATCGCGAACACCTTGCCGATCTCGAAGGCGTGGAACGACGCCGCTTCGCGATTGAGATTGAAGCGCAGCGCCGCGACCAGCCCCGCCGTCAGGCTGAGCCGCATCTCGCCCAGTTCCGCCGAAAGCGGATTCTGCACGCGCACCGGCGCGGGATTAGCGGCGAGTCCCGGAAAATGCTGATTCTCGGCTGGCGCGATGAACGCGATTGTCATCGCCTCGGTCAGACCCGCGCCGATTAGAACCTCGCGCGTACCCGCGAAGAACGCGCGCTCACGGCTGGCGGGCGCGATCGCGGAGATTCGCGGTGGCAGCAGGGAGGGGATGTCCTCCAGTCCCGACAGGCGCGCGACCTCCTCGGCCAGGTCGGCGGGATAGTTGAGATCGGGGCGCCACGGCGGCGGAACCACCTTGAGCACGCCGCGGCCGCCGGCGCTCACGCGTGCGCCGAGCGATTTCAGGCGGGCGCGGACGACCTCGGGCTTGATCGCGACACCCAGCAGCGACGCCATCGCGTCCAGCTTGAGCGCGATCTCGCGATAGGGAGCGGGCTCGGCGTCGATATCGACGAGCGCGCCCGCGATTTTGCCGCCCGCGTTCGCCGCAATCAGTTCCGCCACCCGCGCGAGCGCCGCCGGCTGGCCCGAGCGATCGATGCCGCGCTCGAAGCGATAGCTGGCCTCGCTGCGCAGTCCGAGCCTGCGCGAAACCTTCGAGATCGCGCCGGGCGCGAAGTAGGCGCTCTCCAGCAGGATGGTCGTGGTCGAGTCGCCGACCTCGGAGTTGAGCCCGCCCATCACGCCCGCGATCGCAAGCGGTTTCACTGCGTCCGCGATCATCAGATCGCCGGCTTCGAGCGTTCGCGCGACGCCGTCGAGGGTCGTAAATTCGCGATCGGTGTGCGCGCGGCGCACCACGATTCGCCCGCCCTCGATCCTGGCCAGGTCGAAAGCGTGAAGCGGTTGCCCGAGTTCGAGCATCACGTAATTGGTGGCATCGACCACGTTGTTGAGCGCGCGCATTCCGCACAGCTCGAGCCGCCGCCGCATCCAGATCGGCGATTGTCCGAGCTTGACGCGGCTCATCGGCAGCGCGGCGTAGCGCGGGCACAGATCGGGCGCGTTGAGATCGACGCTGAATGAAACGTCATCCGCGCGCGAAGACGGCGCGCGGCGCGGACGCCGCGGCCGCAGCGGTACGCCGAACAGCGCGGCTACATCACGCGCAAGGCCAACAATGGAAAGACAATCGCCGCGATTGGGCGTGATCTCCACGTCGAGCACGGTATCGGCCAGATGCAGGTAGTCGCCAACGTCGTGGCCGATCGGCGCGTCATCGGGAAGCGCAAGAATTCCACCGTGATCCGCGGAGAGCGCGAGCTCGCGCTCAGAGCACAGCATCCCTTCCGAGCGTACGCCGCGGATCACCGCGGCCTCCAGCGGCGTTGCGTCTTCGGCGCGCTGCTCGGCGCCGCCGTGCCCCTTGCCCGCACCCGACAGCCGCGCCCCCACCATCGCGAGCGCCGCGGTCATGCCGGTGCGCACGTTGGGCGCGCCGCACACAACGCTGAAGCGTCCGTGGGGACCGGCATCGACCTGGCACAGGCTCAGGCGGTCGGCATTGGGATGGCGGCCGGCTTCGAGCACCCTGGCCACCACCACGCCCGCGAATCGTGGCGCGGTGCGCTCGATACTCTCGACGACCAGGCCCGCGACGCTCAGGCGATGAGCGATCTCGTCGGCGCTCGCGTCAACCTCGACGAATTCCCGCAGCCAGCTCAGCGGCACCTTCATCGCGCGCCTCCCCCAAGCTGCGGGAACTGCGCGAGAAAGCGCTGGTCGTTTTCGAAGAACAGCCGCAGATCGTCGATCCCAAGCGCCATCAGCCCGGTCCGCTCCACGCCCATCCCGAACGCAAAGCCCTGGTACTCCTCGGGGTCGAGCTTGACCGCGCGCAGCACGTTGGGATGGATCATCCCGCAGCCGAGCACCTCGGTCCATCCGCTCTGCTTGCACACGGGGCATCCCGCGCCCGCACACAGCAGGCAGTGGATGTCGAGCTCGGCGCTGGGCTCGGTGAAGGGAAAGAAGCTCGCGCGGAAGCGCACCCGCGTGTCCGGGCCGAAGAACGCGCGCGCGAACTCCGAGAGCACGCCCTTGAGATGAGCCATCGTGATGACGCCGCGCTTATCGACCATGAAGCCCTCGATTTGGGTGAACATCGGCGCGGCGCGCACGCTCAGATCGTCGCGCCGGTAGCATCGCCCGGGGCAAACCACGGCCAGCGGCGGCCGGCGCCGCTCCATGATGCGAATCTGGCCGTTGGAGGTGTGCGTCCGCAGCAGCATCGCGCCCGGCAGAAAGAAAGTGTCCTGCATTTCGCGGGCGGGATGATTGGGCGGGAAATTCAACGCCGCAAAATTGTGAAAGTCGTCCTCGATGTCCTGGGTGGATTCGACCTCAAATCCCATCGCAGCCAGAATGTCGAGCATCCGATCGAGAATCTGCGTCACCGGATGGATCCGGCCGCGCGGAATTTTGAGTCCGGGCAGCGTGACATCGAACTTCGCCTCGGCAAGCGAGCGCTCCAGCGCCGCGTGCTCGCGATGGGCTTGCAGCGCTTCGATGCGCGACTCGACCTCGCGCTTGATTTGGTTGACGAGCTGGCCGAGCGCGGGGCGTTCGGCCTGCGGCACGTCGCGCATCCCGCGCATAATCTCGGTCAGCTCGCCCTGGCGGCCCAGCACGCGGACGCGGACCGCCTCAATCGCGGCGTCAGCGGCGTCGTCCGAAAGCTCGGCGATCGCGCGGCGTCTGATTTCCTCCAACTGCTCCTTCATCGTGATGTACCCATCGCTTCCTTCGCCCCGGGGTGCGCGCAAAAGGGAAAAACAAAAAACCATGTGGAAACCCACATGGCTTTTTGGTGCGCGGCGCCTGGAACGGGCTTCGGTCAGGCGGCTTTAAGACCGAGCGCGTTCTTGGCGGTGCGCACCAGCTCGGTAAACAATCCGTCGCGGTCTTTGGCGAGCACGGCAAGCTGCTTGCGATCCATCTCGACGCCGGCCTTCTTGAGGCCGTCGATCAGGCGGCTGTACGACAGACCATGCTCGCGCGCGAGCGCGTTGATACGCTGGATCCAGAGCGCGCGGAAGTTGCGCTTCTTCTGCTTGCGATCGCGATAGGCGTAAGTGAGCCCCTTTTCGAGGGTGCTGCGAGCCTGGCGATAAAGTTTCCGCCCACCGACGAATCCGGAGGCGAGCTTGAGTTGACGCTTGTGGCGGCGGCGCGTCTTTGGTCCGCCCTTGGCGCGAGGCATTTGCTTTCAGTCCTTTTCTGAGGTGTTCGCTTGTGCGGTTGTGGCGGCTCTCAGGCGTAAGGCATCAGCGCCTTGACCACCTCGGCCTCGGTCCGCTCCAGGATTCCGCCGTGGCGCAGGTGGCGCTTCTGCTTGCTGGTCTTGGCCCACGCGTGATGGCGGGTGTAGCCCTTCTTGTACTTGACCTTGCCTGACTTGGTTACCTTGAAGCGCTTGGCTGCGGCGCGATTGGTCTTGATCTTCGGCATCGGGGTCAGTGCTCTCAGCTTCGATTTCTCGCTCTAGCGCGGCGTCAACAGGACCGACATGTTGCGCCCTTCCATCCGGGCGCCGCCCTCAGGCTGCGCGATATCCTGAACCTGTACGACAATCCTGTCGAGCAGAGCTCGCCCCAATTCGGGATGAGTGATCTGCCGGCCGCGGAACGAAACCGAGAGCTTAACACGGTGCCCGTCCTCAACAAAGCGCCGGATATGATTCACTTTGAAGGCGACGTCATGCTCGGCGGTCAGCGCGCCCATCTTGACCTCCTTGACGGCGCTGGAGGTCGAATGGCGCTTGGAGTCGTGCTGTTTCTTCTTGACCGAGTAGCGGTACTTGTCGAAATCCGTGATTCGGCAGACCGGCGGCTTGGCCGCGGAGGCCACTTCCACGAGGTCGAGCCCGCGGCTCTCGGCAACTTTGAGCGCCTCGCGAGTCGGCAAGATTCCGACCTGGCTGCCGTCAACGTCAATCACGCGCACCTCGGTCGCGCGAATATGCTGGTTGACGCGAATCTCGGGCTCTCTGGGTGGGGGTATTCTGAAATGCCTACGGATAAGTCACCTCCCTTCGGCGCATCGGCGCCGAAGCTTCTATTTTAGGCCGGCAGCGGCTCCTGTTTCAAAATTTCGAGCAGGTTCTGAAGCACATAAGTCTCGCCCTTGGAGCCGCGCAGGCGCCGTACCGATATGGTCCGCTCCGCCGCTTCGCGCTCTCCAACGACGATCATATATGGCACCTTGGCCAGTTCGGCTTCGCGCACCTTGAAGCCGAGTTTCTCGTTGCGCAAGTCCGCCGAGGCTCGGTAGCCGGCGCCGCGCACCAGGTCGGCAACCTCTTTGGCGTAGGTCTCGACTTTCTCGCTGAGCGCGAGCACGCGCACCTGCTCGGGCGCGAGCCAGAACGGCAGCACGCCGCCGGTATGCTCGATCAGCACGCCGATGAAGCGCTCGAGCGAGCCCAGAATCGCGCGATGGATCATCACGGGGCGATCTTCGGTGCCGGCGCGGTTGGTGTATTTCAGGTCGAAGCGCTCGGGCAGGTTCGGGTCGAGCTGAATGGTCGCGAGCTGCCACTTACGCTTGAGCGCGTCGGGCACGTAAAACTCGATCTTGGGCCCGTAGAATGCGCCTTCCTTGGGATTGATCGTGAACTCGATCCCGTTGCGGCGCATCGCGTTGCCGAGCTTCTCCTCGGCGACGCGCCATTGCTCCTCGGTGCCGAGATGCTGGTCCGGCATGGTGGCGAGCTTGTATTCCACCTGCTCGAAACCGAGCGCGGCGTACACTTCGCGCACCATCGCCAGGTTTGCCGCTACTTCATCCTCGATCTGTTCCTCGGTGCAGAAGATGTGCCCGTCGTCCTGCGACATCACGCGCACCCGCGTAAGTCCGTGCAGGGTGCCCGAGCGCTCGGCGCGATGCAGCCGCGAGAATTCGGCGTAACGCAGCGGCAGATCGCGGTAAGAGCGCTTGTCGGCGCGATACAGAACCGTATGGCCCGGACAGTTCATGGGTTTGACGCCGTAGCCGTCGCGCCAGCCCTCGGGACCGGTGTCGATCGCGCTCGAAGTATGGTCGGGGTCGGGCGTCAGGAACATGTTCTCGCGAAAGTTGTCCCAATGCCCCGACTGATTCCAGAGCTGATTCTTGAAGATAAGCGGTGTTACAACTTCCTGAAATCCGTAGCGGCGGTACAGGCGGCGCATGTAGTCGAGCAGCTCGTTGAAGATCACCGTCCCGCGCGGCAGATAGAACGGCATCCCCGGCGAGACCGGATCGAAGAAGTAAAGCCCCATGTCGCGGCCGAGCTTGCGATGGTCGCGGGCGCGGGCGAGTTCGAGCAGCTTCAGATGCTCCTCGAGCGCTTCCTTGCTGGCGAACGAGGTGCCGTAGATCCGCGACAGCATCTCGTTGTGCTCGTCGCCGCGCCAGTACGCCCCCGCGACGCTCTGCAGCTTGAACGCGCGCAGATAGCGGGTGGAAGGCACGTGCGGTCCCCGGCACAGATCGATCCAGTCGCCCTGCTTGTAAATCGAGACGGTGTCATCGGGGATCCCCGCGATGATCTCGACCTTGTACTTCTCGCCCATCGCGGCGAAAGTCTTGATCGCGTCGGCGCGGGGCACCTCGATTCGTTCGATCTTGAAATCCGCCTTCGCCAGCTCCTTCATTTTCGCTTCGATCTTCGGCAGATCCTCGACGGTGAAGGGCGTTGGCGGCGCAAAGTCGTAATAGAAGCCGTCTTCGATGACCGGCCCGATCGTCACCTGCGTGCCGGGATAAAGCTGCTGCACCGCCATCGCCATCAGATGCGCGGTCGAATGGCGGATCACGTCGAGGCCCTCCGGACTCTCGGCGAGCACCGGTTCGACGCTCGCGTCGGTTTCGATGGGGCGCGAGAGATCGACAACCTTGCCGTCGAGCCTGGCGGCGACGAGATCCTTGCTCGGAATTCCGGACAGCACTTCACGCACGCGGGTTCCGCGCGCGACCGCACGACTCTGCCCGTTCACGGTAACGGTGACTTCGGAAGCCATCTACGAAAGGTGCCAAATCATGGGGGAGTACGACAGGTGGTCGGGCATCTGGCTAGGCGCGCGAGCGCATCATGGGCGCGAGTTGCTCATTGGTAGGCACGGGCGGGATTGAACCGCCGACCCCTTCCGTGTCAGGGAAGTGCTCTCCCGCTGAGCTACGTGCCTTTGCGTGATGATTATCGGCAGAAAGAAGCAAGCAAATGGAAGCGGTAACAGATTCTCATACGGCGGGCAACCGGGGCGCCCTCGCGGGTGGCCGCCCGTCGTAGAGTTTGAAAATTTCACCCGCAGCGGGTCCTTACGCGGCTTTGCTGAGGTTGCGATAAACGCTCGCGCTTCTGCTAGGCTTGGCCGCCGGGCAGATATGCCCCCGCGTCCGAATCGATGGATCGCGAGCGAGTAATCCAGGTTTTCTTCTTCGGCTTTCTGGCCGTGATGGCATACGAGCTGTATGCCCTCCTGGAGCCATTCTTTACGCCCATCGCCTGGGCAATTCTGCTCGCCTTCATGGCTCATCCGCTCCTGGTCCAACTCGACCACCTGATGCGTCGGCGCTCGCTCTCGGCCGCAATCATCACGCTGGCAGTCACGCTGGGCGTGGTGCTGCCGGCGTTATGGCTTTCGGGGCGGCTGGCCAACGAGGCGCAGACGCTGTACACGCAGCTGTCCTCCGGCGTCGAGGGCAACGACCTTTCCCGGGCACGCGACTGGGTACTTGAACAGCCGGGCATTGGCTTCGCTCGACCGTAGATTGGACGCGCACGGATTCCACGTCGAAGATCAGATTCCGAAGCTCGCGGCGCAAGGCGCTCAACTGGCCAGCGAGTATCTCGCCCGCCATGCGACCGCGGCGGCGCGCAACGTGGCCTCCGCAGTCATCGATTTCGGCATCATTCTGCTCACCTTCTTCTATCTTCTGCGCGACGGCGAGGGCTACTACAAAACGCTCGTCAACCTGACTCCGCTCCACGAAGACGACAAACATGTCGTGTTCGAGACGCTGCGCTCCACGCTTGCCTCGGTGATGCGGGGACTCATGCTGACGGCGCTGCTCCAGGGCGTGACCATCGGAGCCGGAATGATGGTGTTCGGAACGCCGTACTGGGCGTTCCTCGGCATCCTTTCGGCCGCCGCTGGCCTGCTGCCGTTTGGCGGCACGGCGCTGATTTGGGTGCCGGCGGCGATCTACCTTTACTTCGCGTCGGGAGTCGGCGCCGCGGTCGGCCTCGTGCTCTGGAGCATCGTTGCGATCACGATCATCGACAACTTCATCAAGCCCAGCCTGATGAAGCACGGCACCGGGTTGCCGACGCTCGCGCTGTTTTTCGGAATTGCGGGCGGCCTTGAGGCCTACGGACCGGTCGGAATTTTCCTGGGACCCGCGGTGCTGTCCGTGTTCGCCGCGCTGCTCCGCGTCTATCGCAAGACATACGGCGACAGCCGCCGCGAAGCCGCCTGAGTTCGCAATCAAGCGCCGCGGGCGGGCTGGGCGCTGGGGCAGATTCTCGCAACCGTTTCATTCGTTTGTCGCTCGAACTTCGGTTTAGTAACCTGCGGCACGCATGGAACCTATCGCAGCCTCGGCACGCCAGATCGGCCCGCCAAGGCATGGAGTGCCCGATGAAATTCGCAATCGTAACCGGTGGAGCGCGCGGCCTCGGCCTCGGGATCGTGAGCGCGCTGCTTGATGAGAACGTCGCCGAGCAAGTCGCGGTGATCGATAAGGAACTGGCGGCCGCGCCCGCCGCGATCGCTTCGCGCGTCCATGGCTTTCAGGCCGACGTGACCGACGAACGCTCGGTCCATTCCGCGCTCGAAGCGATCACGAAGCAGTTCGGCGCGCATCCCGACATCCTCTGCAACAACGCGGGCGGCGGCGAACGCGCCTGGTTCGAAACCGGCCGTCAGAATCAGTGGGATACCGTCGAGACGTGGCGCCGCTATATCGATCTCAATCTCAACTCCGTCTATCTGGTCTCGCGCGAAGTCGCGCCGCGGATGCGCTCAGGCGGGGCGATCTGTAACACCTCTTCGATCGCCGGGATGCTCGCGTCGCCGTTTCTTGCCGCGTATGCCGCGGCCAAGGCCGGCGTGATCTCGTACACTCGCACGCTCGCGCTGCAGCTCGGCCCCGCCGGGATTCGCGTCAACGCGGTCGCGCCGGGCCTTATCTATACCCGCGTGTGGGAGAACCTGGGTGCGGCGCTCGGCGGCGGCGACGACAAGGCGCGCGCGACCTTCGAGGCTACGGTGCGCCAGATGGTCCCGCTCGGGCGCGAGCAGACGCAGGAGGATATCGGCCGCACGGTGTCGTGGCTGTGCTCCGAGCGGGCCAAAAATGTCACCGGTCAGGTGATCGCCGTGGATGGCGGAATCACCCTTGGCGCCGCCCGCGTCGAACGCTGAGCGGTCCGCGTTTCCCATATGGCGCGGGTATTCGCCGGGACTGTAAACTTGGTCCCGATGGCATCCGCAGCGCACATAAAGGAGCTCAAAGCTCTCGCGCTCCTGCGCAAGCTGCGCGAAAACGGCTTTTTCGCCTATTTCGCGGGCGGATGTGTGCGCGACCGGATGCTCGGCGTCGTGCCCAAGGATTACGACGTCGCCACCGACGCGCGTCCCGAGATCGTGCAGAGCCTGTTCGACCATACCGTCGCGGTGGGCGCGGCCTTCGGCTCGATCATGGTGTGCTCGACGGCGACCAGTTCGAAGTCACGACCTTCCGCGCCGATGCGCCCTACGTTGACGGGCGCCGGCCCTCCGCCGTCCGCTTCGGCACGATAGAGGAAGACGCGATGCGGCGCGACTTCACTATCGGCGGCATGTTTTTCGATCCCGATTGAACGCCGGCTGATCGACCTGGTCGGCGGGATGCGCGATTTCCGCGCGGGCATCATCCGCGCGATCGGAAATCCCTATGACCGCTTCGATGAAGACCTGCTGCGGATCCTGCGCGGCGCGCGGTTCGCGGCGCGCCTGGATTTCGCCATCGATCCCGCGACCTGGGCCGCCATGAAGCGCGCGGCGCCCCCATCTCCACCATCGCCGCCGAGCGAATCGGCGAAGAGATGGTCCGCCTGATGACCGAGGGCGGCGCGGCGCGCGGGATGGACCTCTTGCTCGAGAGCGGATTGTGGGAGGCGATCGTGCCCGAAATGGTCGAGATGGTCGGATGCGGCTCAGCCCGAGAACTTCCATCCCGAAGGCGACGTTTACGTGCATACGCGGCTTGCGGTCTCGATGCTGGAGGCGGGATGCTCCGAGACGGTCGCGTTCGGAATCCTGCTGCACGATATCGCCAAGCCGCGCTGCCGCGCCGAGTCGAGCCCGACGGCAAGGTCACGTTCTACGGTCATACCGATCAGGGCGCGGAGATGGCCATCGACAATTCTCGAGCGGCTCCAGCGTTCGCGCTCGTGCAGGAGCGCGTCGCCTACCTGGTGCGCAACCATCTGCGGCTGTGCATGGCGCCCCGGATGCGCACGGCCACGCTCAAGCGGATGCTAGCGGAGGACGGCTTCGACGAACTGATGCAGGTGGCGTTCATCGACGCGTTCGCGTCGTCGTCGTACCTGGGCTTCTGGCATTTCTGCCGCCACGCGCTGAGCACCATGAGCGCCGCGGAGATCCGCCCGCCGCGCCTTATCGGCGGCAATGATCTGATCGGTTCGGCTTCAAGCCCGGCCCCCGCTTCAAGACGATCCTGAAAGATGTCGAGGATCAGCAGCTCGACGGTGCGCTGCGCACGCGCGACGACGCGCTCGACTACGTACGTTCCCACTACGGCTCGCCCCGACGCCGGCGACCGCGAATAGGTGCTGGTCGCAAAACAAATATCCCGGCGCTTCGGCCGCACCATGGCGCTTGACCGCGTGGATTTCGAGGCCCGGCCCGGAGAGATTCACGCGCTGGTCGGCGAAAACGGCGCCGGCAAAACCACGCTGATGAACGTCATTGCGGGGCGCATCCGCCCCGACGCAGGCGAAGCGTCGCTCGACGGCGCGGCGCTGCGCGCAGGTTCGGCGCGGCCGCGTTGGCCGCGGGAATCGCGGCCGTGAATCAGAGCCCGATGCTGTTCGAGCGATTTACCTGGGAGGAAAACCTCGCGCTCGGCGGTTTCGAGACCAGTGGCTTCGATCTCGCCGCAGTGGCGCGCCGCTCGCGCGAGCTGGCCGCGCAACTGGGATTTACGCTGCCGCCGCCCGGCACCACGATCGAAGAGCGCTCGGTTGCCGATCGCGTCCGGCTGGAAATTCTGCGCGCGCTCAGTTTCAACCCGCGCGTGCTGATTCTCGACGAGCCCACCGGCGTCCTCGGACCCGCCGAACTTGCCCCCTTTCTCGATTTGCTGCGCCGCCTGCGCGGCGAGGGCCGGATAATCATCCTCGTCACTCACAAGCTCGGCGAGGCGCTCGCCGTCGCGGATCGCATCACGGTGCTGCGCCACGGGCGAGTCGTGTCGAGCACGGTAGCGTCCGCAACCTCCGAGAGCGAACTCGCGCGAATGATGATCGGCGAAATTGTCCCGACGCCGGACGCATCGAGGCTCCGCTGCGAATCGGGGCGCCGGCATTGTCACTCGATGCAGTCTCTCTCGAGCGCGCCGGCCGCACGATCCTAGACACGATCACGGCTGTGCTGTCCGAGGGCGAGATCGCCGGCGTCGCGGGCGTGGATGGCAATGGACAGTCCGAACTGGTCGAGCTTCTGGCTGGTGTCCGCCGTCCGAGCGCCGGCCGTATCATCGTGCACGGTGCGGACGGTGCGCGCGCGATGGCGGTGATACCGGAGAATCGCGACCTTGACGGACTGGTGCTCGACATGACGCTGTGGGAAAACCTGCTGCTCGCCGGGCCGATCCGGGAGCAGGTTCGCGCCGCGCGGATGGCTCAACCGGGCGGGCGCCGCCGCGCTGTGCGAGGAACTTATTGGCACGTTTCGCATTCGCGCGCCCGGCGCTGACAGTCCGGCCGCGTCGCTGTCGGGCGGAAACCGCCAGCGGCTCCAGGTGGCCCGCGCTATCGCGGCCGCGCCGCGCGTTATCGTCGCGCACAATCCATGCCGCGGGCTTGACCTCGCCGCGACCGCCGACGTTCATCGCACGCTGCTCGATTTCGCGGCGCATGGCGGCGCGGTGCTGCTGCTCGCGAGCGACCTGGACGAGTTGCTCGAAGTCTGCGGGCGCCTGTTCGTGATCAGTCGCGGACGACTGCGCGAAACCCAGCCGCACGAGCGCAACCCGGAGCGGCTCGGGATGCTGATGGCGGGGACGTGGGAGTAGGGCGGCGCGCCGGCATGACGCGTCTTCCTGAAGCGACATGACCTCGGCCTCGATTCTGAAACCGGTCGGCGCGCTGGCGCTCGCCGCCGCGATTATCGCCGGTGTGATCGCGGCGCTGGGCGCGTCGCCGATCGAAGTCTTCACCGCGCTCTGCGAAGGCGCGTTCGGCAACTGGTATGCGCTCACCGACACGATCGTCAAGGCGACTCCGCTCATCTTCACGGGACTGGCCATCTCGGTCGCGTTCTCCGGAGCGCTGTGGAATATCGGCGCCGACGGCCAGCTCATCATGGGCGCGATCGCGGCGGGCGCGGTCGGACCGTTTCTCGGTGCGTGGCCGCGGCCGCTGGCGATTGCAATCGTGCTGGTTGCGGGCGCCGCCGCCGGCGCCGCGTGGGGTGGGATCTGCGGATGGCTTCGCGCGCGCCGCGCCACCAACGAAGTCATCTCCACCATCATGTTGAATTTCGTCGCCGCGCAGGTGCTTAGCTGGGTCGTGCGCGGCCCGCTGATGGAACCCTCGCGCGCGTATCCGGCCAGCATGGTAATCGCGCCGAGCGCCCGGATGTACATGTTCCTGGAGCCGACCCGGCTCAACCTCGGAATCGTGATCGCGCTTGCGCTTGCGGCGGGATGCTACCTGCTGCTGTTTCACAGCGCGGTGGGATTCGAGATCCGCGCGATGGGCCGGAACCGGCGCGCCGCGACCTTCTTTGGAATTCCGATTGCGCGGCTGACGGTCGGCGTGCTGGCTCTGTCCGGCGCGCTGGCCGGTCTGGGCGGTGCGGTGCAGGTCAGCGCCGTGACGCACAGGCTCTATGAAAAGTTTTCGCCCGGATGGGGCTTCGAGGCGATCGCCGTCGCGCTGGTCGCTCGGCTCAACCCGCTTGGAATCGTCGGGTCAGCCCTGTTCTTCGGCGCGCTGGACAACGGGTCGCAGGCGATGCAGCGCTCCGTCGGTGTTTCGTCGGTGCTGGTGCAGGTGATCCAGGCGCTGGTGATCATGATCCTGCTCGCATTCGACACGCCCGCCTGGTCGCGGCTGCGCTCCCAGTTCTTTGCCGCCGCCACGCCGGGTGCCGGCGCGCAGGAGGCGCGCACCGATGCTTGAGGCGTTCCTCAACTCCACCGTCGGCATGGCGACGCCAATCCTGCTCGCGGCGCTCGGCGAACTGATGGTCGAGGAGACCGGCGTCATCAATATCGGCATCGAGGGCGCGATGCTGTGCGGCGCGTTCTTCGGGTTGGTGGCGGCGTATTTCTCGGGCTCGATGATGCTCGGGATCGCCGGCGCGATCGCGGCGGGAGTCACAATCAACGCGCTGCTAGCGGTGCTGGTCGTGAATCTGGCCGTCAACCAGGTGGTGGCCGGAACCGCGCTCGACATTCTTGCGGTCGGCCTGACCGGAGTTTTCTACCGCAAATTTTTCGGCGTGACCGGCAAAGCCTTCATGGTGAAGCCACTGGCGAAGCTGTCGCTCGGTCCGCTCGCGCGCATTCCGCTATTGGGCCCCGCACTGTTCGATCACTCGGGGCTGGTCTACCTGACCTTCGCGCTGGTGCCCGCGGCGGGATACGTCTTGTGGCGCACGCGCTACGGGCTCAAGCTGCGCGCCGCGGGCGAGCGTCCCGACGCCGCCGATGCGCTCGGACTGGGCGTGTACTCGTTGCGATGGCATGCGCTGCTGGCGGCCGGAGCGCTGACGGGACTCTCCGGCGCGTACCTGACGCTTGCGTACACGGGAACCTTCGTCGAGAACATCTCGGGCGGGCGCGGCTACGTTGCGCTGGCGGTCGTGATTCTCGGGCGCTGGAAGCCGTGGGGACTTGCGGCGGCGTCACTGCTGTTCGGCGCCGCGATGGCGCTGCAGTTCGCGCTGCAGGCGCTCGGCACGCAGGTCCCGTATCAGTTTTTTCTCGCGCTGCCGTACGCGCTGACGCTCGTGGTGCTGGCCGGATTCGGCGGTCAGGCCGCGTCGCCGTCGGGGCTCGGCGAGCCTTACCGAAGGTCGTAATCCCGCGGGCCGCAGCCGCGGCTCTTCACATATGCAACCCAGCGGTTGCATCTGGCCGGCGCGCGATGCTAGCTTATGTGCAACTCGGAGGTTGCATATGGCGTCCAACACCGATCGGATCGAGAAGAAGGTCCTGCTGCACGCGCCAATCGAGCGCGTCTGGCGCGCAGTCAGCGAGGCAAAGCAGTTCGGGAGCTGGTTCGGCGTTGAGTTCGACGGCCCTTTCGTTCCGGCGACCCGCATGACCGGGAGACTTGTTCCCACCACGGTCGACCCGGAAGTCGCCGCCCGCCAGAAGCCCCGAGCCGGTTTGGTATTCGAGTTCCTGATCGATCGCATTGAACCCATGCGCTACTTCTCCTTCCGATGGCATCCGTACGCGGTGGATCCCGCGGTCGATTATTCGCAAGAGCCTACCACCCTGGTCGCATTCGAGCTTGAGGAAGTGGCGGGTGGCACCCGGCTGACCATAACCGAGTCGGGGTTCGATCGGATTCCGCTCGAGCGCCGCGCCATCGCGTTCGCCAGAAACCAGGAGGGCTGGTCCGCGCAGTCAACGCTCATCGAAAAGTATCTCGCGCGGGCGGCCTGAGCCGGCGCCGTCCTGCGATGAGACGAAGCCGATCCGCCGCCATGAAACCCGCCGGCGCCGCGCCCGTTTTCGCCGCGCTGGGCGATCGCACCCGCCTGCGTATCGTCGCCCGGCTTTGCGGGCACGGGCCGCAGTCAATTGCGCGCCTGGCCGACGGCGCCTCGGTGTCGCGCCAGGCGATTACGAAACACCTGCGCGCGCTCGAAGTGGCCGGACTCGCGCGCAGCTCGCGCGCCGGGCGCGAACGAATCTGGGAGCTCCGCACTCGGCGGCTCTCCGATGCGCGCCACTACCTCGACCGGATTTCGCACCAATGGGACACCGCGATCGACCGTCTCCGCGCGCTGGTCGAAACCGGGGAGTGAGGGGCAGCTACGCCGCGCCGGCACTCGCGGCGCAGTGCCTTCGCGGGCATACTGAGAGGCGGCCATCTCATGAAAGTCGCAATTATCGCCGCGGAGATATCGCCGTGGGCCAAGGCCGGCGGCCTTGCCGACGTGATCGGAGCGCTACCCGCCGCCCTCCAGGATGCGGGCGCGGAACCGGTAGTGATCGTGCCCGCGCACAAGTCGATTCTCGGCCACGTGCGCGTCCAGCCAGTGGGCGCAGCGATGACGGTCGCCGTGGGCGTCGAGCGTCACGAGTTCCGGGTGCTGCGCGCCGAGGATTCGCACCGGGTTCCGCTCCTGCTGATCGATTGTCCGGAATTCTTCGATCGCGAAGGCGTGTACGGCGAAGCCGGCAGGGATTATCCCGACAACCTGCGCCGCTTCGTCTTCTTCGGCCGCGCGGCCGCGCTGGTCGCGGCCGAGCAGGTGCATCCAGACGTTATCCACGCGCACGACTGGCACGCCTCGGTCGCACTCATCGTGATGCACGCCGACCCAGCGCTGCGCGAGCGGTTGGCGCGCACCGTGAGCGTCTTTACGGCTCACAATCTCGCTTTCCAGGGAATTTTTGACGCGGCCGATTTTCCGCTCCTCGGCATCGACCGGGCCTACTTCGGCATGGAGGGGCTCGAGTTCTTCGGCCGGATGAACCTGATGAAGGGCGCAATCGTGCTCGCCGACGGCGTTACGACCGTGAGTCCGACTTACGCGCGCGAGATCAGCTCCGACGGCGAGCTGGGCTTCGGCCTGGAGGGCGTGCTGCGGGGCAAGGGCGCGAGGTTTACGGGAATCCTCAACGGCGCTGACTATCGCGAATGGGACCCCGCCCACGACGAAACGATCGCGGCCAACTACAGCGCCGCCAAACCGCTCGGCAAGCGCGTATGCACCCGCGCGCTGCGCGAAGACCTGGCGCTCCCGGCTTGGGATGATCGCGCACTGGTCGGGATGGTCACGCGGATGACCGCGCAGAAGGGATGCGATCTGCTCCGCGACGCGCTGGCGGGCGTGATGGGGCTCGGAATCCAGCTCGTGATGCTGTCCGACGGCGCCCCCGAGCTCGAAAAATTCTTCAGCTCCGCCGAGAGACAGTATCCCGATCAGTTCCGCGTAATTCTGCGCTTTGACAACGCGATGGCACATCGAATCCAGGCCGGCGCCGACGCCTTCCTGATGCCGTCGCGATTCGAGCCGTGTGGATTGACCCAGATGTACGCGCTGCATTACGGCACCGCTGCGGTGGTGCGCGCGACCGGCGGCTTGCGCGACACGGTCAGCGAGTTCGACCCCGCGGAGGGCACGGGCACCGGCTTCGTATTCCAGGACTACCAGCCCGCCGCTCTCATCGGCGCGCTGCATCGGATGGCGCGCGTATTCGCCACGCCGCCCGCCTGGCGCAAGCTGATGGCCAACGCGTTTGCGGCGGACTTTCCGTGGTCCGCCTCGGCCCGCCGCTATCTCGACTGGTTCGCGACGCTGCGCCGCGAGCGCGGTCTCGTGTAAGCTCACCTCCGTGAGCCCCGTCCGAGACGATTGCTACCTCGCCTATGCCGACGGCGCGTGCCGCGGGAACCCGGGTCCGGGCGGATGGGGCGCGGTGGTTGTCGCGCCCGACGGCACGCGCGAGGAACTCAACGGCGCCGACCCCGCGACCACCAATAACAAGATGGAATTGACCGCCGCGCTCGAGGCGCTGCGCCGGATTCCGCGCGGCGCGGCGGTCGTCCTGCGGAGCGACAGCCAGTACCTGGTGAACACGATGAACCGGAACTGGAAGCGCAACGCCAATCGCGACCTTTGGGAGCAACTCGACGTCGAGGCTGAACTGCGCGAGGTCGTCTTCGAATGGGTTCGCGGCCATGCCGGCGATGAACTCAACGAGCACGCCGACCGCCTGGCCAACCTTGCGATCGACGGCAGCAGCGTGCATCGCCGCGGTCACGCGGCGCCGCGCGCCGCATCGTCTGAATCGACCGACGCGATCGCCTCCCTGCTGGGTCAGGGAGAGGCGGTGCGGAAGTGCTTTGGATGCGGCCGGAAGTTCGTCGCGGCGGACGCCGACGTGATTTACTGCTCGCAGGTCGCCTGTCAGATCAAAGCGCGCCGCAATTAGACGCGTGCCTTCACCAGATGCTCGGGATCAGCGCGTCAGTCGCGCGCCGATAATCGTCGAACTCCTCGCCGAAGCGGGCAGCGAGAACTTCCTCATCCGCCTTGATCTCGCGACGGGCCACCGTGACGCCGACAATCAGGGTCAGCACCCAAACGATCGGCGCGCAGTACTCAAGCGGCCATGCGAGCGCCACCAGCAAAATTCCGCAGTAAGCGGGATGCCGGATGTAGCGGTAGAAGCCGGTCTTTACCAGGACCATCTGCTCTCGCCCGGAGCGATCCGAGGAGAAGAAATGAAGCTGGATGCGCGAGCCGAGCGCCAGCCACAGTCCTCCCAGCTCAATCAGCAGGCCGAGCGCGCCCATCCATGACGGCGCTTCGCCGCCATAGAGATAGGTTCGCTCGAACGGAGCCGCCGCGAACAGAATCAGCAGCGCTATCTGGTCCGTGACTCGCCGATCGGAAACCGAGGCGGATTCCGTTTCGTGCGGGTGATCTTCGCCTACCAGGAGATCGGCAAAGCGAAACCCGATGTAAGCGAGCAGGTAGGCGGCGACGTAATGGTGATCGCGGAAGTAATCCGTGATTCCCAACCCAAGGGCAACCGCGCCGATTACACCGGCCAGGTAGATCGCCTGCTGACCCGCACGCAGCAACATTCCGCGGCTCACCAGCGCGCCCCGGGGCCTGCTGGCGGTATCCGCCGGCGATCCGGACGGCTCGGTCAGCGAGCCCGTGTCTTTAGGTGAGGGATCGGAGGGGGGAAGGGTTTCGCGGTCCATGCTGAATGACTCTTGCAGATTGTGGCGGAATATCAAAGTGCGCTTGAAACGCCTGCAAGCGAGCTGCAGTGACTGCATTGCGCCGACTGCATTGCTTCGCAAAATCAGAAAATTAGCGCGAACTGGGGAATTCGGTAATTTGCGTATCGCAAACCGCGAATTTCGGTAGTTCGTTGAAATTGTTGAATATTTCCAAAAGTCAACCGCATTTGTCCACAATTCGCAAAGATGGGATCGTTGGAAAATCGAGAGAATTTCGATGGCACCGGCCTTGCTTCCGTCTCCCTACGAAGAACGTCGGGAGGGAAAAACGATGAACGCAACAAGCAACGAAGCGAGAATCTCAGGGTACGCGGCGGCGGTGGAAGAGGCGGGCGCATCCGACGTCATCAGGCTCGCCCAGTATGCATGGCTCAATGAGATGCCGGGGCTGGTTTTCGGACTGATCACGCTCGCCTACATCGCGGCTCAGTTGATCGCCCTGCGATAGAGAGCGCAACACGCAACCGACTGGAGAGGATAATACCATGAACGCGACGACGACCAACCGTGCACGGTTCGCAGGAGCTACTCCGGCGACCAGCCCGGCGGCGGCGACCGATCATCTTCGACGTGCGCAGAATGCTTTCCTGACCGAGCTTCCGGGCCTGGCTTTTGGAATCCTGACGCTCGCGTACCTGGTGAGCGCGCTGCTGCGGCTGGCCTGAACGGGCACAAACGCAAACCAACTGAGGTACAGGTGACCATCATGAACGCGACGACGACCAGGCGTGCATCGATCGCGAGGCTCAACGCGGAGCTGGATGGCGCGGCGTCGACCGATTACCGCCACGCGGCGCACAACGCAATCCTGACTGAACTGCCGGGCCTTGCCTTCGGGTTCGTGACATTGCTCTACATCTTCACCGCGCTGCTGCCGCTTTTCTGAGCATCGCGGAACCCGCGCCCCGGCTGCGGTGCGCGGACCAAACTTCCAGACATTCATAGATGCGGCGCGCGAGGGCCGCGCGACCCGGCGCAAATCGCCGGTCCTTCGCGCCGCGTCAACTATCCCCGGCGTCAACTAATCCCGGATTGACGTGAATGCTCGCGGGTACGGCTTGCTCGGCTTTACTCCCCGGGATCGAAGTCGAGCGAGTTCGAGCGCGCGACCTGCGAGTACCATCGCCCGCTTTCCTTGACGATCCGCTTCTGCGTCTTGAAATCGCACCATACGATTCCGAACCGTTGCCCGGTCAGCCCCTCGGCCCACTCGAAGTTGTCGGTCAGGGTCCAGGTGAAATAGCCGCGGACGTCGGCGCCGTTGCGTATCGAACGATGTAGCGCGGCAAGGTAGCGCCGCATGAACTTGATGCGCCGCTCGTCATTGACGCGCCCGTCAGGTCCGGGCGCGTCGCCGTATGAGCATCCGTTCTCGGTGATGTAGATGGGCAGGCCCGGAAATTCCTTCGCGACTCGCTCCGCCATCTGACCCAGCGCGGCGGGATAGACCTCCCAGCCGAATTCCGTCACTTCATTTTCGACGCGGATTTGCTTGGCGCCGATATTGTGATCGGTCGGATCGTTGGCGACCACCGCGCGGCTGTACAGGTTGATCCCGATGAAGTCGAGCGGAGCCTTAATCGTCTCCATGTCGCCCGGCTTGATCTCGACCCGATCCTCCATCGTTCCCTGCACGTACGCGTTGGGGTAGCGCCCGTTCTGCACCGTGTCCAGGAACCACAGATTGGAGAACCGATGCCACCGCTCGGCGGCGGCGCGATCCTCGGCCGTGTCGGTCGCGGGATCGACCCACGTCATGCTGAACGCGGTCCCGACCATCGCGGGCTTGTGGCGCGACTCGCGCAGTGCGCGAACGCCGAGGCCCTGGGCCAGGTTGACGACATGCATGGCCTTGATCGCCTCGCCGGTATCGCGGCGCCCGGGCGCGTGATAGCCGACCAGATAGCCGAGCACGGTGAAGATCCACGGCTCGTTGAACACCATCCAGTGCTTGACCCGGTCGCCGAGCCGATCTGCGACCAGCGCCACGTAGTCGCGGAAGTAGCCCGCCAAGTCGCGATTCGGCCATCCGCCGATTTCCTCGAGCGCCTGCGGAAGATCCCAGTGGTAGCAGGTTACCCAGGGCTGGATTCCGCGCGCGAGCATCTCGTCCACCACGCGGCTGTAGAAATCGATTCCCTTCTGATTAACCGCGCCTTTGCCGGCGGGCAGGATACGCGGCCACGACAGCGAAATTCGCGACGCATTCAGCCCCAGCTCCGCCTGTAATCCGATATCCTCGGGATAGCGATGGTAGAAGTCGCAGGCGACGTCGCCGGTCTCACCGTTGTGAATCTTGCCGGGGGTGTGCGAGAAGCGATCCCACACCGATTCGCCCTTGCCGTCTTCATTCCACGCGCCTTCGATCTGGTGGGACGCGCTCGCGGTGCCCCACAGAAAACCCTGCGGAAATGTCAACGATGCCATAGCCCGCTTGTTAGCATACGCGATGGCGGCGGCGCGAGTTGCGTTGTCAATGCGCGCTATGGGCGCGCGAGCCACTGCTCGAGCAGCAGATGAAAGTGGCGAAGCTTGGTTTCCTGGTAGTTGGCAAACGTCACCGTCTTTTTCGCCATCGTTTTGAGCCCGATTTGCACCTTCGGCAGGTTAAACGTGTCCTGGTTGAACACGCGGGCGAGAAAGCCGAGCTCGGGCGCTTCGGTCCAATCGTCGTCGGGTCCGAGCCAGTGAATCTGCGCGGCGGGCGGCCTTTTGCCGCTGGGGCAGGGCGCCAGATACATGCACTCCGTGATCGATTGATCGACTTCGGTGCCCAGGGGCCGGAAGCGGTACGTAATCCGGTTGTAAGCTCCCCACGGATGAAAGTTCGGAAACACGGTGTAGTAGAAGCTGTCGACCATTTCGGCGTCGCAGAGCTCTTCCACCGAGCCTCCGAGCGCGGGCCGCAGCATCTCGCGCGCGCCAATCGCGGCGACCTGCCGCGCCGTCATCCCGGGCGGAATCTGCGCGGCGGGCGGCTCGTCGATGCGCCGGTCGGTCATCGCGTCGAACATCTCCTGCTCGCTCGGCTGCCATTGCAGGTGGGGACTGGGGGTACCGTTGGCGGTTATCGCGCGGCTGAAGTTGCCCCACGCGTCATACTGCGAATTCGCATCTCCGATCCCGGCCAGCAGTTGTGGATGGGTTGCGACGACGTGGAACGCCTCCATGAATGCTTCCTGCGCGACCTTCCAGTTACAGCGCAGGATTTTGGCTACGTGCGCCTCCTTGTAGCGCCGCTCCAGCGGCCATCTGCGGAACTGCTCGCTCAGCTCGGGTCCGAGAAAATCCTCCAGCGGTGCGCACGCGGCGTCGGGATTGATGAATACGAATCCGCCCCAGCTTGCGACTTTCGCCTCGGGCAGGCTCCAGTTACCGGGCACGAGGTGCGGGAAGTCCCATTGGCATGGGACCTGGCGCAGGGTGCCGTCGAGGTTCCATGAAAATCCGTGGAAGGGACAGCGCAGTTCCGCCTCGCGCAGGCCGCCCTTTTCGCGGAGCTGGCGCCCACGATGCAGGCACGCATTGTAAAACGCCTTGATTCGATCGGGCCCGGCCCGCACCACCAGGAACGACATCCCGGCGATGTCGTACACGATGCTGTCGCCGACGTTGGGGATGTCCTCCTCGCGGCACGCCATCTGCCACACGCGCTTCCAGAGCCGCTCGACCTCCAGGTCGAACCACTCGCGCGAGGTGTATCGCGCAACCGCAATCTCCGCCGGCCCCGCCTCCAGCCCGCGCTGGCGGCGCAGCACCTCGGGCACCGGGTGCGTGTCGGTGTCCAGGAGCCGCTGATAGGTGATTTCGGGGCGGCCCCGACCGCGTGGACTGTCGCTCAAGTTCATTGCGCAACTCCCGCGCGAATTGTGCTCGCGCGCCGTCCGATCACTGGCGCTTTATCGCGTCCCCGGCGGTGCGATGGCGCAAGGGCAGCGCGCGCCCGCCGATCCACTGACACAGGTGCGGATCGGCGGAGTAGATATCGCCGCTCAGGTAGCTTCCGTCGGAGCGGAAACGACCGGCGCGGCCGTCTTTCTCGACCCGCACGACGCCCTCGGCTTCGAGGTCGTAAATCGCGCCGCTTAGCGGATGCCTGATCGCCCTCATCGTCACTCCTTGACGGCGGTCTTGCGCGCCAGCACGCGCATCCGCGTGCGCCCGCGGGCGATCGCGCGCCGGGTCATCTCGCGCGCGGAGCCAAGGATACGCTCGCGCTCGGCGGGATCAGGCGCCTTGGTCCGGTAAAACATCGAGTAGCCCGAAATCATCGCGAGCAGGCGCAACGCCACGTCCCGCGGCTGCTCAGCGCCGGCTTCGGCCAGCGTCTCCATGAGCATTACGCGGAAGCCGTTAAGCGTGCGGGTGTACAAGCGATCGGTCGTGCCCTTGCGCACGCAGGCCGCCCAGTACTCGATGAACGCGAGCGAGGCGCGCCAGTCCTCGGTCGCGCGCACGAGCCACGTCTCGACCAGCGCATCGATTCGGCGGGCGGGGTTGCGATGGCGCGCGCGAACCGCGTCCATCTCGGCGACCATAGCGCCGTAAATCCGCGCGGCGACTCGCCGCATCAGGTCGTCCTTGCCGTCGAAGTAGTAGTGGATTACGCCCAGCGGGACTCCCGCTTCCTTGGCGACCGTGCGGAGCGAGGTTGCTGGAAATCCGTGCCGCAGGACGGTGCGCAGCGCGGCGGTCTCTATCATTTCGCGCCGCGTGCGCTGGGTCGCGCTGCGCTGCGATTTTGCCGACTTGATCATCGCGTTATGCTGCGCTTAGCGAGGAGTTGGACGCTTGTCCAATATCCTCCGCCTCGTTCAGTAGCTCCGCAGTGGCATGCTGTCAATCGGCGGCAAGTTGCACCGCGCTTGTCGCAAACCGCCCCGTCGGGTTAGGAGTGGCACAGCCGCGGAGGGACGCGATGGAGCAGCAGGTTGATCGGGCTGAGATTCTGCGCCGCGTGGCGGCGATTGCGCCCGCGCTCGAGCGCAACGCACGCGCCTGCGACGACGCGCGCCAGGTTGTGCCGGAGAGCATGCGCGCGATGGTCGAGGCGGGGATGTTCCGCATCCCGCAGCCCGCGCGTGTCGGCGGCTTTGAGCTGAGCCTGCGCACGCTTGCTGACGCGGTGACCGGGCTTTCGCAGGCGTGCCCGTCCAGCGGATGGGTGCTGATGGTGATGGGAGCGCATCACTGGTGCATGGGCGGATTTCCCGAACGCGCACAAGAGGACGTGTTCGGCGGCGGCCGCGACGGCCTGGTCGCGGGCACGCTCTCATGGCAGGGCACCGCGACCGACGCCGACGGCGGCTACCGCGTCGAGGGACGATGGCAGTTCGGTAGCGGAATCGACCATGCGAATTGGGTGATGCTCGGATGCGCCGACCCGGCCACGCACGGGCCGAAGGTCCACGTCGTGATTCCGCGCGAGGAGATCGAGGTCGATGACACCTGGCGCGTGCTTGGGCTGCGCGGCTCGGGCAGCAAGGATCTTGTCGCGGACGGAATTTTCGTGCCGGCTCATCATGCGATCGACACCCGGCTTCTGTTCTCGGGCTCGAGCCCCCACGCCGCGAGTCATCGTACCAATCTCTACAAGCTTTCCGCCGAGTCGATGCTCTCGATGTCGGTGGCGACCGCGGTGCTCGGCTCGGCGAAATTCGCGCTCGAGAAATTCATCGCGCGCACCAAAGAGCGCCGCGTGGTGCTGACCGGCGCTCGCAAAGCCGAGCACGCCCCAACGCAGGTGCGGCTCGCGGAGGCGGCGGCGGAGATTCAGGCCGCCGAGCTGATGCAGCATCACACACTTGCGCAGTTCGAGCGCATGATGGAGGCGGGTGAGCGTCCGAGCTTCGCGGATCGCGCGGAGGCGAAATGGGCGGCGGCATATTCGGCCGAGCTATGCCGCCGCGCGGTTGCGAGGATGTTCACCGGGTCGGGAGCGCATTCGGTGTACGAGTCGAGCCCGCTGCAGGCTGCTTTCCGCAACGTCAATGTCGGCGCTCAGCACGCCAGCATCGATTTCGATTCCAGCGCCGAGATGTACGCGCGATGGCGCCTGGGCGTGACGGGCTAGCCGCGCGGCGACGCGCCCGGTCACCGCGCCGCCATCGGTTCTCAGCCGCCGTGATGCTGCTGCGCTTCGAGCCAGCGTTCGGCGTCGATCGCCGCCATGCATCCGGTGCCCGCCGCCGTGACCGCCTGGCGATAGACATGGTCGGCTACATCGCCGGCCGCGAACACGCCGTCGATATTGGTGTAGGTCGAGCCCGCGCGCACCTTCAGGTACCCGGTTTCGTCCATCTCGAGCGCGTCCTTGAACAGCGCGGTGTTGGGCTGATGGCCGATCGCGATGAATACGCCGTCGCATTTGAAGTCCGATGACTTGCCGGATTTCACGTTTTTGAGCACGACGCCGCTGACGCCGTCCTTCTGTACGCCCTTGATCTCCTGCACGACGGTGTCCCACATGAACGCGATCTTTGGATTCTTGCGCGCGCGGTCCTGCATGATCTTGGAGGCGCGCAACTCGTCGCGGCGATGCACGAGGGTCACCTTGGTCGCGAACCGGGTCAGGAAGGTCGCTTCCTCGATCGCGGTGTCGCCGCCGCCGACCACGATGACTTCCTTGCCCTTGAAGAACGCGCCATCGCAGGTCGCGCACGCGCTGACGCCGTAGCCCATCAACTTTTTTTCCGACTCGATTCCGAGCAGCTTGGCTGACGCCCCGGTCGAGATGATGATCGACTGCGCCTTAACGACTTCGCCCTCGGCGACGATCTCGAACGGGCGTTTGGCGAGGCGGACTTCAGTCACCTCCCCGGCCAGGAAGCGGGTACCGAATCGTTCGGCCTGGCGCCGGAAGATTTCCATCATCTCGGGCCCCATGACACCCTTCTCGAAGCCGGGATAGTTCTCGACTTCGGTCGTGATGGTGAGCTGGCCGCCGGGTTCGAGCCCCTCGATCACGAGCGGCGAGAGATTTGCGCGTGCGGTGTAAAGCGCCGCGGTCAGCCCGGCCGGTCCGGAGCCGAGAATAACGACTTTGTTGATTTCGTCTGCCATCGATTTTGTTTTGTCCAGGAATCCTGCGCGGGAGTATTCGAAGAAGTTTATTGTATATGCACCAGCGGTCAAAATAAGCTCTTATCCGCAACGCCAATGCCGGGCAAGGAAAAATCGCGAAGGCCGCGCGCACGCCGCGCCGCCGACAAGCTGACCCATCTCGATTCGCGCGGGCGCATCCGGATGGTCGATGTCGGCGCGAAGGCCGTCACGCGACGCGAAGCCGTCGCGCGCGGGCAGGTCGCGATGGCCCCAGCCACCCTCGATGCGATCGCCGGCGGCACCTTGCGCAAGGGCGAGGCGCTGGCCGCCGCGCGGATCGCGGGGATCATGGCGGCCAAGCGCACGCACGAGCTAATCCCGCTGTGCCATCAGCTTCCGCTCGAAGTCGTCGAGGTCGGGTTTCGCCCCGACCGCGCAAATTCCCGGCTCGAGATTCAGGCCCGCGCGGTAACCCTGGGGCGGACCGGCGTCGAGATGGAAGCGCTGGTCGCGGTCAGCGCCGCGGCGCTGACAATTTACGATATGGCCAAGGCGATCGATCGCGCGATGGAGATTGGCGCGATCCGGCTGGTTGCCAAACGCGGTGGCCGCAGCGGCGATTTCATGCGCCAGGGCGAGACCGAATGGCGTGACGAATAGCGCACTCATCTGATTTTCCCATGCCGCGCAACCATTCCAATGCCGAAAATGCCGGCGGCGCCGCCGGCGCCGTGCGCGTGCTCCTGCGCACCGGGCGCGACGGTCCGGTGCGCGGCGGGAACCCGTGGATTTTCTCACAGGCCATCGCGCGGATAGATCCGGCGCCGCCCGCGGCGGGCGAAATGGTCGAGGTGCGCGACTCCGGCGGAGATTTGCTCGGCGTGGGCTACTACAATCCCGCGACCACGATCGCGGTGCGGATGCTGTGGTGGGGCGGAGCGCCTGAGCTCGAGGCGATTATCGCCCGCCGCCTCAATGACGCGATCGCGCTGCGCAAGACGTTCGTCGGCGCTGAGACCAACGCATACCGGCTCGTCAACGGTGACGGCGACGGTCTGTCCGGCGTCGTAATCGATCGCTACGCCGACGTCGCGGTGATCCAGTTGCTAACTGCCGGCGCCGATCGCATGCGCGACGCTCTGCTTGCCGCGCTCTCTGCGCGCGGCAGGACGCGTGCGATCGTCGAGCGCAGCCAGGGTGCCGTGCGCCGCCAGGAGGGGCTCGCGGACCGGGCCGGCGTTATTACCGGTGAAGCACCGGGAGAAGTCGTCGCTACCGAGAACGGAATCAGGTTCGCCGTCGATTTGGCGCACGGCCAGAAGACCGGCGCGTTTCTCGATCAGCGCGAGAACCGCGCCCTTGTGCGGCGGATCGCGGCGGGCGCACGAGTCCTCGACGCGTATTGCTATGGTGGCGGCTTCGCGCTCGCGGCGCTCGCAGGCGGCGCGCGTCGCGTGGTCGGAATCGACACGTCGCAGCACGCGCTGGCGGCGGCGCGGCGCAACCTTGCTCTCAACGGCCACGCGCCCGCGGCCGCGGAGTTCCTGCATGGCGATGCGGGCGAGTTCATGGCGCGCACCGACGAGCGCTTCGATCTGATCGTGCTCGATCCGCCGCCGCTCGCGCGCAGCCGCGCCGAGGCGGAGCGCGCCGGACATCTTTATACGGAGCTCAACGCAGTCGCGATGCGCGCGCTGGCGCCGGGCGGGCGTATTCTCACCTTCAGTTGCTCGGTGCATTTTCGCGGCGAGGAATTTCTGCGCGCGGTGCGGATCGCGCAGACCCGCGCGGGGCGCAGAATGCGATTGCTCCAGCGATTGGGTCCCGGCCCCGACCATCCCGTGCTGCTCGGCCATGCCGAGGGCGAATACCTGACGGGCCTGCTGCTGGCCGACGTGGGATGACGCCACCGGTGGCGTGATTTGGCCTTGCGAACGTCGGCGCTTTCCTTGAGTATAGAGCAACTTTTCGGGTTGATGATTCAGATGCTGCGAAACATCGCTGTGCGCAAGTGGAGCTTTCTGCTCGCCGCGTTCGGTATCCTGGCCGCCTCCGCGTGTCATCGTGAGGTGCCGGTGCCGCCGCTGCCAGAGCGGCCGGTAACTCTGACCGACAAATTTTTCGACGTATGGCCGACCAGCCCGACTCGCGCGTTTATCGTGGGCGCGCGCGGCAAGGTGCTGCTGACCGAGGACGGCGGACTGCATTTCAAGCGGGTCAATATCGGAACCGATCTCGCCGTGTTCGGAATCCAGATGGTTGACGACCAGGTCGGATACCTGTGCGGGCAGGACGGGCTGATAATGCGCACGCGTGACGGCGGCAAGACCTGGGAGCGGCTCAACTCGCGCACTCATCTGTTCATCTTCGGGCTCTCCTTTCCCGATCGCCTTCACGGATTCTTCGTCGGCGACCAGGCGCTGGTGCTGAGCACCACCGACGGTGGCGAGAGCTTTCTCAAGCGCCAGCTTCAGCAAATCTTTCCTGCGCAGTTGCGGGACTACGCGCTCCCCTACGAGGAGCCGGTGCTCTACAGCACCGCCTTCGTGAACGATAACGACGGATGGGTGGTCGGCGAGATGGGCCGCATCTGGGCCACCGACAACGGTGGCGCGACCTGGCAGGAGCAGCAGGAATCTCTGCAATCCCAGTGGAAGCGCGAGCCCGGTCCGGGCGACGATCCGCGCTTCAAGTCTTTCCTGCTGCCCACGCTGTTCGGCGTCTCCTTTCGCGACAAGGATCACGGCGCGGCATGCGGGCTGGAGGGATGGGTGGTCGTCACCAATGACGGCGGCAAGACCTGGAGCTTCGCCCATCAGGCCGACAAGCCCGGCGGTCCTCCCGAAACCCTGGTGCCTGGAGCGCCGCAGATTCCGGCGCGCGATCCGCTGTTTTCGATCGACCTGTTCAGCGGCGACCAGGGTATGACGACAGGTCTCACGGGCACCGTGTTGCGGCTGCAGCCCAACGGGGCCTGGGCGCACGATTCAAGCGTGCCGCAGATACCGTTCCCGCTGAGCCAGGTGCGCTTCTTCGACAAGCTGCACGGATGGATAGTGGGCTACGGATCCATCCTTTACACCTCGGACGGCGGCAAGACCTGGCGCTTCTGCCAGTAGCGCGAAGGACGCGGAATCGGAGAGCGCGATGGTCTGGTATCGATTCGGTGAATGGATTCTGAGGCGGCGCTTCGTCGTGCTGCTGGTGCTGGGATCGCTGACCGCGTTCTTCGGCTACTTCGCCGCGCAAACCACGCTGGTCACCAGTTTCGGCGATCTGCTTCCGCAGAATCATCCCTTCATCAAGGTTGCTCACAAGTACGACAAGTTCTTCGGCAGCGTGAACAACGTCACCATCATGATCGAGGCGCGCCACGGCACGATCTACACGCCCGAAATCCTGAACAAGATCGTGAAGATGACCGGCGACATGGATCTCGTCTACGGGATCCAGCACGGGTCGGTGCGCTCGATGGCGACGGCGAGCTATTTCCGCCCGTTGGCCGGCGGCGTGATTCTCAACGTCCCTGTGCTGCCCGAAGGCAAGGTGCCCACCACCCAGGAGGGCATCGACGAAGTTCGCAGCAACGTCCACAAGAACCCCGGCGTGGTGTTCGGCCGGTTCGTCTCGCTCGACGACAAGGCGGCGATTATCGAGGGCAGCTTTCTCGAATCGCGCCTGGACTACAAGCGCATCTTCAACGAGGTCTACAAGATCGTCGTCGATCCCGAGCGCGGCGCCGATGTGAATATCTATGTTGGCGGCCAGCCGGTCCTGTACGGCTGGGTTTATCACTACACGCCGCAGATCTTGCGCATCTTCCTGATCACCGTGCTGGCGCTGTGGATACTGCTGTATCTGTATTTCCGCGACTGGCGCGGCGCGCTGCGACCGACGATCTCGGGCGTGGTATGCGCCATCTGGGGGCTGGGCTTCATCCGGCTCATCGGCTTCGCGCTCGATCCCCTGGTCCTGGTCATCCCGTTCCTGATCACCGCGCGCGCGGTCAGCCATTCGGTGCAGATGCACGATCGGTATTACGAGGAGTACTACCGGCTGCGGGACAAGAACCGGGCGATCCTGTTCGCGTTCTCGGAACTGTTCGTGCCGTCGCTGTCGGGAATCCTGACCGATGCCTTTGGGGTGCTGGTGATCCTGCTGGTGCCGGTGCTGTTCCTGCAGAAGCTTGCGATCACGGCCTCATTCTGGATCGCGGCGATTATCGTCAGCGAGCTGCTGCTCAATCCGATCATTTACTACTACCTCGAGCCGCCGCGTATCGCCGTGATCGAGCGCCGCGAGACCGGATGGTTCAAGGGGATGCTGCGGTCGATCGCGCGCCCGATGCTGGAGCGCACGGGCCGGATGGTCACCGTGGGCGTGACGATCGCGGCCATTCTGCTGTGCGCTTTCTTCTGGCAGGGGCTCAAAGTCGGAGATCCCTCCAGCCAGTCGCCGGTGCTCTGGCCGACTTCCGCGTACAACCGCGCGATGGAGCATATCCAGAGCGAGTTCGGCGCGATCGAACAGTTCGTGGTCGTGGTCCATCTCGACAAGCGCGGCGTGCTCAACGAACCGCGGCTGTACCACGTGATGGACGAGTACCAGCGCTACATCGAGGGTGACCCCGCGGTGGGCCGCACTTTCTCGGTCGCTGACCTGCTCGCCAACGGCGGCGCCGCTTTGCGCGAGTTTCAGCCCAAGTGGAACGTGCTGCCGACCACCCAGCGCGGCACCGGGCAGTTGCTCGGGGGTCTGCTGGCGGGAGCCTCGCCGCTGTCGACCGCCTACATCCTGACTCCCCGGCGCGACGCCACCCAGATCACCGTGTATTGCAAGAATCGCGAGGGCGACAACGTACAGCGCATCGTCGAGCGCACCCAACGCTTCTTCGCCCAGCCCGACCACAAGGTGGCGGGTGCGCACTTCCAGCTCGCGGCGGGAATCATCGGCGAGCTGGCTGCCGCCAACCAGGAGATCCTCGACAACGATCTGCTGCTCAACGTGCTCGCCTTCACGACCATTTACATTATCGTGCTCATTACCTATCGCTCGTTCATGGCGGGGTTTTACCTGCTGTTCCCGCTGGCGCTTGCCAACGCGGCGATCAACGCGTACATGGGCGCGCACAACATCGGCATCAACATCAACACCCTTCCGGTAGTCACCGTGGGCGTCGGTTTCGGAATCGACTACGCGATTTATATAGTCAGCCGCATAATCGAGGAACTTGCGCTTGGCCGCGAGCTGAAGGAGGCGACCTACCAGTCGCTGGTCACCTCGGGCAAGGCGGTCGCCTTTACCGCGCTTACCCTGGTCGCGTCGGTGATGTTCTGGTACTGGTCGAGCATCCGGTTCGACGCCGAGATGGGCCTGCTGCTGGCGGTCTGGATGTTCGTCGCGATGGTGGGCTCGATGACGATCCTGCCGGTGCTGATCGTAATCTTCAATCCCGGGTTCATCACGCGCGAAAAGGAGCGCCTGCTCGCCGCGCGCCGTCCCGACATCGCGCAGCGCAGCGTCGCGGCTTCCTGATCTCGCGCGCGGCTACTTGCGGTCCGCCTCCGGATGGGCGGTTACCTGCAGGTCGTCGAAGTCGGCGGAGGTTGGCGTCTTGGTCTGGTCGCTGTCGGTCGCGCACACAATCGACTTCACCGCTCCAGGAGTTCCGCCGAACGCGCGCCGGTAGTCATTGACCAGGTTGACCCGCTCGCGCACCCACCTGCCGATGCGGGCCGGGCCGCTCTCGAGCACGATCGCCTTTTCGCTTTTGGGAAAGAAGGGGCTGGGGATAATCGTGCCCACCGGGTACTTCGCATCCCAGACGTACACGAGCGCAGGTGACTTAGAGCGCGGATCGCCGTTGGAAAAGGTGACGAAGAGCCGCGCCGCCGCGTCGTCGGCGTTTTTCTTCGAGATGTCCGCGCCCTTGGGCAGCCTCGCGATGCGCCATCGCCAGCTCAGGTTAGGAAACTGCTGCGGGCTGAACGCGGTGTCGATTCCGATGGAATAGAACGAGCCGTCGGTTGAGATCCTCAGGAAATGATTGCCGCCGACGCCCTGCACCGCCCGCGCCTGGCCGCGGTCCTGCTCCGGACCCATCCCGGCCGCTTTCCATCCGGGCGGGATGCCCTTTTCGAAATCGGTGCCGATTGGCCCCGAAGCGCCGACCAGCGCAGCCGAGACGACCGTAAGCGCAATCGCCAGGATCAGGGTCCTGCTCTTCATTTGACCTCGCCCGCCGGCCGCACGCTGACCCGCAGGGGTCTGCGCAGCTCTTTCACCAGCAATCCGGGATCGTAGTTGCCCGGCACGCTTATCAGGAGTGAATCAATCACTTGATCTCCGCTCGACAATTTTTCCCATCCCGTCAGCAGGTAACCCACGCCTGGATTTTCGCCCGGCACGCGCTCGGGCGGATCGGGAACCGCGGGATCGTCGCGGAAGTATAGCCGCCGCACCACCAGCCGCAATAGCGGCGAAGGGCGCAAGGTCTGGACCAGCGTGTGTTGCGGCGAGCGCAGCGCGATCCACCTGATTTGCGGCGGCGGATCCGTCGCGGCAAGCGCCTGCTCCGCCGCGCGGTCGCCGATTCTGACCGGCGGCTGATTCATCCCGGACCACACCAGCTCGTAGCCCCTCGCATCGGAGAAATCGAGGTCGATACGGACGTGGATGTCACCGAACAGCACGCGCGGAACCCAGGGAAAGCGCACGTGAAACGGATTGTCGACGTAGTCGCGATAAAAATAATTCTCGCTCACCACTTCCGGCGACCGAATGCCGAGGATGATATCGACCCAGTGGCTGAGGCGCCGGATGATCCGGATCGGGCCGGCCTTCCATGCCAGCAGCCGATTGCGCACGTCGTCCTCGTTCACCCGGTAATGAAAGATACCCAGCACCCGCGCGCTCGCGCGCACCTTGATCCGGTCAAGCAGATTCGGCCCGCCCGCGTCCATCCGATCCTGCAACGACAGATCGGTCGGCAACTGGTGGGTCAGCGTCATCCGGTAGGAATCGGCTTCGATCCGATCCAGGGCCGGGTCGTAGCGCACATAGGTGACCGGGCTCTTCTCCGGATTGGCGACCGCGGCCAGATAGGCGAATCGGTTTGGCCCGCCGAGCGGATCGGCGGCGTCGATTTGCATCGCTCCCGGCGGCGGCCGGCAGTCATCCGCGCACTGCCGGCCCAGGTCCGAGATCATCATCGCCAACTCGTCATCGCGGGCTAAGTGGCCGGGGTCCTGCGGTGGGGTCGGTTCAGGTCCGTCGGGCAACGCGTATTTTCCGCGCGCCCCCATCTGATCGATCTGAAACGGTATCGGGACAAGCTTGCCGCCGTGAACCGCCAGCACCTCGAGTTTTTCGATCGGGCGGCCGAGCAGCGCGGGGAACCGCTTGCCCTTGAGCACCAGCGGCTGCCATGAGCGTGCGGCCGCGTACGCCGGCGCAACCTGCGGGAGCGCGACCAGGAACAGGGCCGCCGCCGTCGCGGCTGCGAGGCGATGGCAGCGGCGCGCTTGGCGCAAGGCGCGGCAATCCATTACAACTCCGTAGCATGGCTGATTTCGCAGTCGCGCCAAAGTCCGCCAAGCCTTCCCGCGCCGCCGAAGAGCTGGCGGCCGAAATCGCAGCCGACGGCGGTGACGCGCTCGCCGTTTTCCAGGAACCCGTCGGCGGCAAATGGCACGTGTTCGCGATGCTGCCGATAGAGCTGGTCGAGCCGACCCCGTATCAACGCGACCTCTCGCCCGCGCATCTCAAGCGGATGGTCGAGGTGATGAAAAAGCTCAAGCGGTTCACCGAGCCGATCGTCGCGGTGCGGGCGGACGGAAAGTATTGGACGCCCAACGGCAATCATCGCCGCGCCGCCGCGGTGAAAGCCGGCGCCAAGACCATCCCGGCGATCGTAATCCCCGAGCCCGAGGTCGCTTTTCAGATCCTGGCGCTCAACACCGAGAAGGCGCACAACCTTCGCGACAAGGCGCTGGAAGTAATCCGGATGTACCGGGCGCGGCTCCAGGAGCGCCCGCGCGCCGAGGAGAAGGACTTTGAGTTTGAGATGGAGCGGCCGCACTACGTGACGCTGGGCATCCTCTACGACCGCAAGCCGCGATTTTCGGGCGGTGTGTACGCGCCCCTGCTCAGCAGGGTGGACAAGTTCCTGGCCAAGCCGCTGAAGGAGGCCTATCAGGACAGGCTCGAGCGCGCCGAGCAGATCGAGCGCGCCGACGGACTACTGATCGATCTCGTTGCAACCGCGAAGAAGCGTGGGCTGACTCATCCGTACCTGAAGAACTTCATCGTGGCGCGATCCAATCCGCTCACGCGCGCGCGCAAGAACCTGCCCACCTGCAAGGCGGCGCTGTCGAGCCTCATCAAGGCGCTCGAGGAATTCGATCTCGGCAAGATCCACTTCGGGCAGATTCAGGCCGCGGCTCAGATTGCCGCAGCCTCGGTCGCCGAGCCGGGCTGAGGCGCGGCGCCGGCGCGCGCGGTTGCCCCCGCTCAGGCCGCGGGTCGGTTGCCTTCCGCGCGCGAAAGGAAGTCGCGCACCACGGCGAGATAGCGCTGGGGCTCCTCGAGCTGCGGCATGTGCGAGCTCTTCTCGAAGATGACGAGCTCCGAGCCGGGCGCGAGGCTCCGGTAGTACGCGGCGGACTCCGGCGTCGCCTCGTCGTAGCGCCCGGCGAGAAACAGCATCGGGAGCTTGATTTCGCCGAGCCGCGCCGAGCGATCGAAATCCTTCAGTACCCCGGTTGCGGTGAACTCGTTCGGCCCCCACATCGCTTCGTAACTCTCCATGCCCATTCCGGCCATCGCGCGGTTGAACGCGTCGGGCCACGGATCGAGCCTGCACATGTGGCGGCGATAAAACTCCAGCGTGGCGACCTGGTATGCGGGGTTGTTCGCTCCCGCGGCCGGGGTGCAGCTCTCCAGCGCGATGCGCGCGAACTCGGGAAGCTCGCTGCGCAAGCGGGTGACGTCGGCGATGAAGCGCGGGGTCGAGATCGCGGGATTCGCCATGATTATGCTCTGCACGCCTGCCGGACGGGTCAGCAGATATTCCGTCGCGAGCATCGTTCCCCACGACTGGCCGAACAGATGGATACGTGCGAGGCCCAGCGCGGCGCGCACCTGCGCCAGTTCCTCGACGTAGCGGTCGACGCGCCACAGCGATTTGTCGGTAGGGCGGTCGGAGCGGCCGCATCCGAGTTGATCGTAAAAGACGACCGGGCGCTCATCGCCCATGCGCTCGAGCGGCTCGAGATAATCGTGGGGCACTCCCGGTCCGCCGTGCACCGTGAGCAGCGGAATACCCGCGCCATGGCCGGCGATTCGGTACCATACGCGCCCGCCCGTAACCTCTACAAAACCTTCCCGTGCCTGTGACAAGTCCACCTCCGGACGGTTCCTTTCCCCGGCCTACCGTATTCCTGACGCTGCTGCCCCGGGAATAATTCAGCCGGGTAGCGGCAATTCTATTCGGACCGCCGCTATTCGGTTTCTGGAGCCCACGCGAACAATGATGATACAGTGGCGCGACTGCCTGTTCCTACCCAGGAGGATCGATGCTCTGCTCGGGCTGCGGCGCGGAAAATCCCGCCGGACAGAAGTTCTGCAACCGATGCGGAGCGCCTTTCAAGCTGCGCTGTCCGAAATGCGGATTTGACAATCCGCCCAATTCGAAATTCTGCGGAGAGTGCGGAGCACCACTGGCGCCGCCCGAAGAACATTCCTCCCGCCCACCGAGGGCCGCCGAACCGGCGATTCGAATACAATCGGAGGGGTCGTCGGCATCCCTTGAGGGCGAGCGCAAGACCGTCACCGCGCTGTTCGCCGATATCAAGGGCTCGACCGAGCTCGAGCAGGACCTCGACCCCGAAGAAGCGCGCGCGATCGTGGACCCGGCGCTGAAGCTGATGATCGTCGCGGTGCGGCGCTACGACGGCTATATCGTGCAATCGACCGGCGACGGCGTCTTCGCCCTGTTCGGCGCCCCAGTCGCGCATGAAGATCATCCGCAGCGCGCGCTGTACGCGGCGCTCAGGATGCAGGAGGAGCTGAAGCACTACTCCGCCAGGTTGCGCGAGGCTGGAAATCTGCCGATTGAGGCCCGCGTCGGCGTCAACACCGGTGAGGTCGTGGTGCGCTCGATCTCGACCGGCGCCGGCCAGACCGAGTACACCCCGATTGGGCACACGACCAATCTGGCCTCGCGGATGCAGGCGCTCGCGCCGACCGGATCGATCGCGACGAGCGAGCAGACGCGAAAGCTGGTCGAAGGATACTTCGCGCTCAAGCCGCTCGGGCCGACCCGGGTCAAAGGCGTCACGGAGCCGGTCAATGTTTACGAAGTGACCGGGCTCGGGCCGCTGCGCACGCGGCTTCAGCGCTCGGCCGGGCGTGGGCTTACGAAGTTCGTCGGGCGCGAGCGCGAGATGGAAGCGATGCGAGCCGCCTCCGGGCAGGCACGCGCCGGCGACGGGCAGATCGTCGCCGCGATGGCGGAGGCGGGCACCGGCAAGTCGCGCCTGCTCTTCGAGTTCAAGGCCAAGAACCAGTCGGGATGGATGGTGCTGGAGACCTTCTCGGTCTCCCATGGCAAGGCCTCCGCCTATCTGCCGGTGCTCGATCTCTTGCACGGCTACTTCAAAATCGCCGGCGACGACGATGAACGGACCCGGCGAGAGAAGCTGACCGGCCGCGTACTCGCGCTCGACCGGAGCCTGGAGGATGCGCTGCCCTACCTGTTTTCCCTGCTCGGCATCGTTGAGGGCGAGGATGCGCTGGCGCAGATGGACGGGCAGGTGAAGAAGCGGCGCACGCTCGACGCGATCAAGCGCATCCTGCTGCGCGAGTCGCTCAACCAGCCGCTGATGGTGATCTTCGAGGACCTGCACTGGATCGACGATGAGACGCAGGCGTTCCTCAACCTGCTCGCCGACTCGATCGCCAACGCGAAGATCCTGCTGCTGGTCAATTACCGTCCCGAATACTCACATCAATGGAACAGCAGGACTTACTATACCCAGTTGCGGCTCGACCCGCTCGGCAAGGAGAGCGCCGACGAGATGCTGACCGCGATGCTCGGGGATGGCGCCGAATTGGCTCCGCTCAAGCGGGTCATCATCGAGAAGACCGAGGGCAATCCGTTCTTCATGGAGGAGACCGTGCAGGTGCTGCTCGACGAGGGCGCGCTGGTCCGCGACGGAGCTATGGTCAAGCTGACCAAGCCAATCGCCGAGCTGAAGATTCCGCCCACGGTGCAGGCGATCCTGGCCGCGCGCATCGACCGCCTGCCGCTCGATGCGAAAGAGTTGCTGCAGGCGCTGGCCGTCGTCGGGCGTGAATTTCCGCTGTCGTTGATTCGCGCGGTGGTGCCGAAACCTGATGATGAACTCAACCGTCTGCTCAATGACCTGCAACTGGGCGAGTTCATCTACGAGCAACCCGCCATCGGTGACACCGAATATGTCTTCAAGCACGCACTGACCCAGGAGGTTGCCTACAACTCGGTGTTGATTGAGCGCCGCAGGCAGATGCACGAGCGGATCGGCCTTGCGATTGAGTCACTCTACGCTGATTCACTCGACGACCACCTGTCCGAGCTGGCCCATCACTTCTCCCGGAGTGCGGATACCGACCGAGCCGTCAGATTTTTGAGCCGCGTCGGCCGGCAGTCGCTCGAGCGGTTTGCGTACGGGGAAGCGCGGGCGCGCCTGCGCGAAGGGCTGACGCACTTGGCGAATTTGCCCGAATCTTCCGGGCGCGACGTTCGCGAGCTGGATCTTACGAGCGCTCTGGCGGACGCGATGTGGGCTTCGGTAGGCGTGGACGCTGCCGAGACTGTCGAGACCGTCCAGCGCGCGATAACCATGGCAGAGAAAACCGGAAACCTGGCCCAGCTGGTCAGGCTGCTGAACCGTCGTCGAGTCCAGGTCGTCCGCACCGGCGACTTTGACAGTGCAGGTTCGTTGGCGATACGGCTCCTGGAACTCGCCGAGCAAGAAGGCAGCCCAGCCAGCTTTGCCAATGCCTATCACGGCACTATGCAGGCGCGCTTTTACGTAGGAGATCTCGCGGGATCCGAAGCGCAATTCGCGCTTTGGCGAAATTACACGGATGCCCCCGCTTCCGCCTCGTCTTCCACGGCGGCGGGCACCGTAGTCCTCGCAACCGCGGCTTTGTGTGCCTGGATGATGGGCCGAATCAACCTGGCACGTGAGCGAATCACCGAAGCGACCGCAACGGCGGTCGCTTCGAAAGATCCCGTCGCCCTGCAGGCGGCCAAGTGGTTGGAAGGGTTATTCTACCGCAACCTTCGGGAGCCCGAGACCGTACTGGCGGCCGCTACACAATCCCTCGCGATCAGCGAGGAGAATGGTATCCGAACCGCCACGGGCGTCTACTCTCTGAAGGCATGGGCGATCGCTCAGCTCGGGAACCCTGCGGAAGCGCTGACTGTTATGCGCGACGATCTCGAGGATCCTTACACGAGGACGGGGAGTTCCCTGGTCAATATGCTCGTCGTTCAATGCGAAGCGCAGGCCTTGGCCGGAATGCACGATGCCGCTCTGAACTCGATACAGGAGGTTCTTTCGCTCAGCACTCATGACCTATGCAACCGGCCCGAATTCCTGAAAACCCGCGGCGAACTTCTGTTCGGACGCGGAGATCACGAGGCTGCCGAAGCCGACTTTCGCGCGGCTATCGCGCACACAAAAGAGATGGACGCGAAGATGATCGAGCTGCGCGCTACCACGTCGCTCGCACGGCTGCTGCGCGACACCGGCCGCCGCGACGAGGCGCGCGCGATGCTCGCCGATATCTACGGCTGGTTCACCGAGGGCTTCGACACCCTCGACCTCAAAGACGCCAAGTCCCTGCTCGACGAGTTGAACGCCTGACGCTGGCTCCGGTCGCCGTCCGGCAGTCCGCGGCGCTTTCGATTCCGCAAGTTCATTGCACGCTCCACTTGCGGGCGGCGCGCAGAGCAATTACGAGATGATGCGGTCCTAGTGAGGGAGGAAGTCATGATCACGCGTCGCGAGATGATGAAATCGATCGGGATTGGCTCGACGCTGTTCGCCGCTGGAATTTTCGGCGCGCTTGCGGCGGCAACCGAAGCGGCCGGCGCGGAGCACGCAAGCGCCGGCGGCAAAGGCATCACCGTAAAGAAGCTCTTTGACTTTCCGCTCGCGGAATTTCCCGGCCACAATGCGGTCGTGGTGCGCGTGGATCTGGCGCCCGGCGCGTCCGCTCCGCCGCATCACCATCCGGGCAGCGTCATCGGCTACGTCCTGACCGGCCAGGTAAGGATAAAAATCGATCCCGAGGCGGTTACCGACTACCAGCAGGGCGAGCTGTGGTACGAGCCGCCCAAGGCGGTCCATCGCGTGACCGCCAACCTGAGCAAGACCGAGCCCGCGGCGATTCTGGCGTTCATGATCGTTCCGCACGGAGAGCCGCTGACCACACCCGAGAAACGCGGCAGGAAATCGAAGTAGGGCGCATCGCGCGATCGCGCAACCGCTTTCGCGCGCCGGACGCATCTACTAAACATGGCGGACGCCATGGATTCCTCCGCCTCGAGGCCTGCCGAGTACACCAGCCGCATCACCCGCAGCCAAGCGGCGCACACTCTTGCGGCGAGCTTTCTGGGCTGGGCGCTCGACGCGTTCGATTTTTTCATCGTCGTGATGACGCTGCCCGCGATCGCCGCGGGCTTCCATCGTTCGGTCCCCGATATCGCGTTCACGCTGATGGCGACGCTGGCGATGCGTCCGGTCGGCGCGGTGCTGTTCGGATGGCTGGCCGACCGGTACGGGCGGCGATGGCCGCTGATGATCGACATCATCTTCTACTCGATCATCGAAGTGGCCAGCGGGCTCGCGCCTAACTACGGCACTTTCCTGCTCTTGCGCGCGCTGTATGGAATCGGGATGGGCGGCGAATGGGGGGTTGGCGCGTCGCTCGCGATGGAAGCGGTCGGGCCGCGCTGGCGCGGTTTCTTTTCCGGCCTGCTGCAGGAGGGATATGCGGTCGGCTACCTGCTCGCCGCGGCGGCCTACTTTTTCGTGTTTCCGCATTTCGGCTGGCGCGCGATGTTTTTTCTGGGCGGCGCGCCCGCGCTGCTGACGATCTATATCCGCAGCAAAGTGCCGGAGTCCGAGGCGTGGGAGAGCGCGCGTCCCAATCGTGGCGAAATCATCGATGCGATCCGCGGCAATGCCCGGACCTTCATCTACCTGGTGGTGCTGCTCACGATGATGAACTTCGTGTCGCATGGCACCCAGGACATGTATCCGACCTTTCTCGAGACGCAACGCGGATTGGATCCGCGCACCGTCGCGGTGATCGCGGTGATCTACAATTTCGGCGCGCTGTTCGGCGGGGTCGTGTTCGGCTACCTGTCAGACCGATGGGGCCGGCGGCGCGCGATGGCCACGGCGGTGATCCTGGGGGCGATGATAGTGCCGATGTGGATCTATCCGCGCTCGCTGGTATGGCTCGCCGCGGGCGCGTTCGCGATGCAATTCATGGTGCAGGGCGCGTGGGGCGTCGTGCCCGCTCATCTGGCTGAAATGTCCCCGCCGCAGGCGCGTGGGCTGTTCTCGGGCGTCGCCTACCAGCTCGGCGTGCTGTTTGCATCGTACTCGGCGTTTGCCGAGGCGCTGCTCGCGCAGCGGTTCGGCTACTCGGCGGCGCTGGCGGGATTCGGGGCGATCGTGATGGTCGCGGCGGCGGTGGTTATCCTGCTCGGAGGCGAGCGCAAGGGTCAGGATCTGCGCGCCAGCACCGGATGACGGCGCGCAGCCATTATCGGCGCATGCAAAAGCGCTCTCGCATGCTCCGCGGCGCTAACCAATTGGCGCACAAAGTTCTAGAGATCGCCATCGGCGAGGATGCAGAGCCAGAAAAACCCGAAGATGGGAAAGACCCTGCTGCGGTCGCGCTAGGGCGTAAGGGCGGCCTCAAGGGCGGGAAGGCCCGGTGGGAGGGAGTTTCGGCCAGGAGACGCCGCGAACTGACCCGCAAAGCCGCAAAGGCCAGATGGTCGAAGGCTGATAGGCGCTAGATCCAGATTACACGGCTATCCAGTCGGATTCATTTATCCCCGCGTTTCTCAAGATGCGCTTCAGGAGATCGATGCTGATGTCGCCCTTGTGCGGATTTGGCACGCGCACTACCGCGACCTCCCTTTTCTCCATGTACTCGTGATTACCGCCTGCGTAGGGTCCGCTATATCCGAGGTTCTTAAGCTTGCGAATAAAGTCGCGGCGGGAACACGGAGAAAGCGACGGCACTATGGCTTAATTCTCGGCGATTTTTTTCAGATCGTCGTAGAAACTCATGCCGTCTATATCGGGGAGGCGATGACCCGTCTTGGTCGCGACTTCAATCCAACCGTCGAGGGCGCTCAGCAGCTCTTTCCGGGCCGCCTCCACGCTTCGACCGCTCGCCCACAAACCCGAAAAGCCTGGAATAGTCGCAAACCACTCGCCGTCTTCCATTTTTTCGTAGCGGGCGTGTTCCATCGCAGCTTCGATGTATCGAAGGATGGTAGCCATTGTGGGAGCATAAGCTACTCTTGAGTTGGTCGCATTGCCGTAATCATTGCGCTCATAAATGCATTTTTTCCGATGCAATACTCGAATACGATTGCAGTCCATTACGCGTATTGACAACCATACGGGGCCTGCAATAAAACCGAAGCATGGCGGTAATCGTAGAACAGCAAGCTACTCCACGCGCGGTAATTGATACGCGGCAGTCAATCATGCGGCGCCTGATGGGCTATACCGCCGAACGAAGACGCCTGGAACAGCGGATCGCTGTGATCGCGGTGCTGGAGAAAGAGTTGCAGGAAATTCTGCGCGAGATCGACCAAAGAGAGCAGCAGCCGCCTCTCTTGCGGGAAAAAACACCTTCGCCGGAGAGCGGGGAAGGTGAGATGTATAGCAACGCCGTGCTTAAAGAGTTGCTCCAGCGGGCACTCCAAGCATCTCCTCGAACCTTAGATGACCTCGTTCGGATCGTCCTGCATTCCGGAATCAACTTCGGCGAGAAGTCGCCCGCTCGCGTGATTCACTTCAATCTCCTGAATCTGAAAAACGCGGGTCTCATCACCCGCGACGACGACACATGGAGGCTGGTTGAAAGGAAATGAAAAGCCGACGGTCTCGATCGTCCTCTGCCGGGCGCAGACCGAGACCGTCGAAACCGTACACGCGGAGCTAGCTCATCGGGATAGAGCTGCCGATTCCTAATCGGCGGGCAGGGGGGCGAATCCCCCACCCCGCGCCAAGTTGACCACGGACGGCCACCACGTCTATCTGAACGCCGTGGATGACGCTTTCAATCGAGAAGTCGATTACGCCATGCTGGTCAAGCTGTACGGCGAGGACGTTCACGAACAGCAGGAGCATCGCTATAGCCCCGCCAAATTCCTTGGAACGAAGCGCGGGGCGCGCATTGGCCGTCCTGACCCTGACCACATCATCTCAACCAGCTTTGTCGAGAATCACAACCAGACGATGCGGCAGAGCATAAGGCGCTTTACGCGCTTAACCGCGGGACATTCAAAGAAGCTCGACAACCATCGCGCGGCAGTCGCCTTGCATTTCGTCCATTACAATTTCGCGCGAATCTGCCAGACCATCCGTTGCACGCCAGCAATGGAAGCCGGAATCGCGGATCACGTTTGGAACCTCGAAGAAATCGTCAGATCGGCAAACTGACCCATTAACCCCATTTTGCGGGGCTTTCGCTTGGCGCAGGATTGCGCTAAACGAGCGGTATGCGAGCGGGTCACCTATCCGTCGCGCGGGAGGTTAGCCTATGAAGTTCGGCTTGTTCTATGAAATTTCTGTTCCGCGTCCGTGGGGACGCGACACTGAAAAAGTCGTCTATGACCGCTGCCTGGAGCAGGTCAAGCTCGCCGACGAACTCGGCTTCAGCTCGGTCTGGGCCGTTGAGCATCATTTCCTCGAAGAGTATTCCCACTGCCCGGCCCCGGAGCTGTTCCTGACTGCCTGTGCGATGGTCACCAAGCAGATGCGCGTCGGCCACGGAATCGTGGTCTGCGTGCCCGAGTTCAATCATCCGATCAAGATTGCCGAGCGCACCGCGGTGCTGGATATCCTTTCGGGCGGACGGCTTGAAGTCGGCACGGGACGGTCGGCCACCTGGACCGAGCTGGGCGGCTTTAACGTCAATCCTGACGAGACCAAGAAGACCTGGGACGAAATCGTCCACTGTCTGCCCAAGATGTGGACGCAGGAGCGCTACTCGTACCAGGGACGCTCGTGGTCGATGCCGCAGCGGACGATTATTCCCAAGCCGTTTCAGAAACCGCATCCGCCAATGTGGGTCGCGGTAACCAGCCCCGGCACCGAGATCGACGCGGCCGAGCGCGGCATGGGCAGTCTTGGACTGACCTTCGGCGGATTCGCCGAGCAGGATGAGAAGGTCAAGCGCTACCGCAAGATCATCCGGAATTGCGATCCGGTTGGCTCGTTCGTCAATGAAAAAGTCTCGACGGTGAACTTTTTGTTCTGCCATGAGGACGATGCCGAAGGCGTAAAGGTCGGCAAGCGGCTGACGGGAACTTTCAACTACCTGGCCGCCCAGTTGCTCGCGGCCCGCGAGGCTTATCCGACCAAGTCCTATCCCTCGCTCGGATTGCTGCCGTCGCTACGGCAGGAGGCGTCGGGGCCCGGCGACGCGTCGGGAGCGCCCGAGGGAATCGCGATGGGCAATCCCGAGCGCGTCACGCGCGAGCTCAAGAAGTGGGAATCGGTTGGTGTTGACAGCGTGAACTTCCTGCTCAACGCGCTCGAAACCATTCCGCAGGAGCAGGTGCTCAACAGCCTGCGCCTGTTCGCCAAGGAAGTGATGCCGCACTTTCAGAGCAAGAGCGACAAGTCCGGTAAGAGCGAGGCTGCCGCCGCAGCCGCGGGAGCCCGCTGATGCCGCCGCGGTTTGGGACCCTGGATTTAGCCGCCTTCGCACAGACGGCGCAGACTATCAACGGCTACGGCACCGGGACCTGGAAGCTCCCCGGCGCGCAGATCCTTGAACTCCACATGGAGATCGATGACGACCCGGCCGACGCGCTGATCCCGCGCACGATGCATCCCGCGATTCCCGCCTACGCAATCCTCAACGTGATGCACGCGCCCGAAAGCCCCGCCGGCCCGTTTACGATCGCCGAGGTTCGCGTCGCCGGGCGCACCGGGGTGCGTCCGCGCGGATTCGTGCTGCGCAGCTATTGCGACAGCGAGGCGGCGCGCAAGGAACTTGCCGCCCGATGGGGTTATCCGGTGGCGCCAGGCGAGGTCAGCCTCCAGCTCCGGCACGATCGCGTGGTCGGCAAGGCGCTCGTGGGTGGCAAGACGGTCCTGGAGGTCGAGCTTATCGATCGCGACGCGATCGGCGGCAATGACATCCAGTACATCGCCTCGATGCATCTGGCGCGCAACAAGGAGGATCAGAAGCTGGTCCTCGTGCAGGTCGATCCCGAGTACACGTTCTCCAAGGCCGAGCGTGGCAAGCCGCGCGTCGTCGCGCTCGACGTTAACGCTTTCGGCGGCGGCAACCATCTGCGCGTGACCACTCCGATCATGGCGAGCTTCGCGGTCGCCGAGGTCACGCTGCCCCGCATCCGGTACATCTGCAATCCGGAGCTGCCCGCGATGCAGGGGACTACCAAGGTCGCCGCATGACCCAAGCGAAATGAGTTCGAACCCAAGGGCCGCGGACGCAATCGCATCCGTGGCCCTTTTTCCATCGGCAATCCGCCGCAGCGAAGTGCGATCATGAGCGAACCGTGGCATTTTGAACGCTTTACCCTGGCCAGCGGCCTGGGAATGCGCGTGGCGCGCGCGGGCGTTCCCGGCGCTCCGCTGGTCGTGATGCTGCACGGCTTTCCCGAGTGCTGGTATTCGTGGCGCCATCAGTTGCGCGGGCTTTCGCCGCGCTTCGATTGCGCCGCGCCCGAGATGCGCGGGTACGGAGAAACCGATGCCCCGCGCGGGGTAGCGAACTATACGCTGGACAAGCTGGTCGGCGACGTCGTGGACCTAGTGCATGCGATGGGCCGTGAGCGCGCGGTGATAGTCGGGCATGACTGGGGAGGCGCCATCGCATGGGCGACGGCGCTGATGCGGCCGGAGGTCGTCGAGCGGCTGGCGGTGCTCAACTGTCCCCATCCCAAACGCTTCTCGCAGGAGCTGCGGCGCAATCCGCGGCAGATGCTGCGGAGCTGGTACATGCTGTTCTTCCAGCTTCCCGGGCTGCCGGAGCGGATGTTTCGGGCGCGCAATTTTGCGGCGCTCGACCGGGCGCTCAAGCAGGGCACCGTTCGCAAGGGCGCTATCACCGACGACGACATGCGCTATTTCCGCGAGGCGTTTCGCCATCCCTACGCGATCACCGCGGCGATCAACTACTACCGCGCCAATCTCCGCGGCGGCTTCATGGCGCGCACGGATGCGGATGGATGGATCGATCGCAAGATCGCGGTGTCAACCATGGTCATATGGGGTGAACAGGATTTCGCGCTCGGCAAAGATCTGACCTACGCGATGGAAGGGCTGTTCACCGGTCCATTCGAGCTCCGCTATATCGCCGACTCAGGTCATTGGGTGCAGCAGGAACGTCCTGATCTGGTCAATCAATACCTTGATGAATTTCTTGCACCGTTGTTGACAGGCGCTGGAAACGGCTGAGCTCCCGCGCGACAATGTTCCGCCTTTACACACGATCGCGCCGCCGATAATCTGAGTTCGAACAAACGCTCGGACCGCCGCCTTTCTCAAAGATCCCGTCATTCAGCAGGGTCTCAGATTTCGCAGCTGGCCGACCAATTTTCCGAAGGAGGGCTCAAGATGCCCACCAAGTTGTATGTAGGCAATCTCGCCTACGCAGTCACCAATGAAGACCTTGCCCAGCTCTTCGAGCAGGCGGGAAAGGTGGAGAGCGCGGTCGTCGTAACTGACAAGTTCTCCGGCCAGTCGCGCGGATTCGGCTTCGTCGAGATGGTGGAAGCCGCCGATGCGACCCGCGCCGTTGAAACCCTGAACGATACCGATCTCAAGGGCCGCCGGATTCGGGTCGACGAGGCGCGCAGCACGCCCGGCGGTGGCGGCGGTGGACCGCGCGGCGGCGGCGGCGGTGATCGTCGGCGTGGCGGCGGCGGTGGTGGAGGCGGAGGCGGCGGCGGCGGACGCCGCGACCGCTGGTAGGCGGCGCGCAGTGATTCGCATTCCGACTCTCTGACAGGCTTTATATCGATGCGGGCGCGGCTTTGACCGCGCCCGCATCTGCATTCAGCGCCATGTGCACCCTCCCCTCGCCACTTCGGCGGCGGGGTGCCCGCCAACGCGCGGCGCCGCGAGGCCACTGCGGCGGCGCGAGAGAAATTGCGCGGCGGTGCTTACACGCTGCGCGCGCTCTGGTATCGTCTAGCGCCGTGCAAAACCTGATTTGTCGTCCTGAACGCCGTTCTTCACTGATTGTCGGCGCGGCTCTGCTGGCCGTGCTTGCCGTGCTGGCATGGCACGGCGCCACCACCGGCGCGCACGCCGAATCCGGGCTGCCGTCGCAGACGCTGCGCAACGTCGCGGGTATCGTCGCTCATCGGGGGGGACGGTCGGTTCCGGTGGGTACCGCGTTCTTCGTCGCGGTTCCCAGTCATGTCTTTGCGGGCCGCTCGTTCGTCTACCTCGTGACCGCGCACCACAATCTGCTCGATTCGTCGGGGCATCCGGCCACTGAGTTGTTCCTCACCCTGGAGGACGCGCGCACCGGCGCGATGCGCGAGGAGCCGCTCCCGCCGGAGACCAAGTGGATCCTCGATCCGACCAACGAGAAGGCCGACATCGCGGCGGTTCCGCTGAATCCGGAACGCGCCGCGATCGCGCCAATCCCGATCGATTCGATCCTGAGCAGCGACATGGAAATGAACACGCTGGCGCAGACCGGAGCGCAGGCCTATTACCTGACCGCCGCAAGCGTCGGAATCTCGGCCACCCGTTTCGAGGCGCTCGCGCGGTTCGGCCGCGTGTCGGTCGCGCGGCCGGCGGAGTCCGAGGTCCCGCACGCGGGAATCCAGCAGCTATGCTTTATGGACGGCGGCGCGGTGCCCGCTTTTTCCAGTGGAGCGCCGGTGTTCGTCCAGGCGGGCTTGCGCTTCGTTCTGTGGGGCATCCTGGAGTCGCGCAACTCGGCGAGCTCGAACCCAATGTTCGAGGGACTCGCCGGGGTGCTGCCCGCCAGCTACGTCGCCGAGACGGTCAAGGCGATGGCGAAGATCCAGGAGAAAGCGGCCGCAGGTAAGTGATCGGCACACTGCCACAACGGCGCCGCAAGTGCGCCTGCACTTGGGCGACAGCGCGATCGCTTGATTTGGATTTGCAGGCCGGATAGCTAAAGGACTCCGGCTACGCATCGATCACTCCCCGGTAGCTCAGTCGGTAGAGCAGACGGCTGTTAACCGTCGGGTCGCTGGTTCGAATCCGGCCCGGGGAGCCAACTCCAAACCCTTAAATACACGAGGTTTTCTTCGAATCTCGCGGCCCGGCGCGAGAGCACGCCGCGCAAACTGTGGGGGATTTTGTGGGGGGAGCACCGGTGAGGCCGAATTTTCGGATGTTTGCTGCTCCAGTGTCGCGATTGCTGCCCGCCGCGCAGCAACCCTGATGTGGGCGTATCGGCTCAACATTCGCGTGTTTACATGACCCGCCAACTGCCGAATGGTCTCCTCGGAGATCGAAGGATTTTCTGCCAGCCGGGTAATGAAAGTGTGTCGAGCATCGTAAAACCGACATTTCACCCCAGACTTTTGGCAGGCGGTAGCGAAAGCGCTTTTATAGTTCGAGGGGCTCATCGCCCGGTCGAGGTGCACATCGTAGATCATCGGCTGGCGTCCATTGCCGGCGATGGCAGCGCGGTGAAAGGGGAATACAAAGGCATCTATTTCCGCTTCCGGAAAACGCGCGAACCAGGAGGATAGAGCACCCCGCGCCCGCTTGGTGAGCGGAACCAGGCGGCCAGCTCCAGCTGCCGTTTTCGAGTGGCCGATCAGAATTTCCGCTTGTGTAATGACCGCACCGTTCCATTGAGCGCGAATGCTGGACCGCCGAAGTGCGCGCGTTTCGGAAGGTCGAAGGCCGGCGTCGAGACTGAGGAGGAAGAAAGGGAGGAGCGATGGCGACCGGCTCTTGCTAATCGCCGCGATCAATCGCTGTTCCTCCTCGAGAGATAGCGCTCGCCCAGCTTCACCTTCCTGCCGAAGCATCCGCACGCGGCCCGAAATCTGGGCCCAGCATCCGTAAAAGCGGAGGATCGCGCGGAGGGTGCCAACCTCCGCATTGACTTGACGGGGCGACAGCCTCTCTCTCTGTCGGGCAGATTGGAGGCCCGCAACATCTTCGGGCATTATCTCGGAGATAAACCGGTTTCCAAAGTATCGATCAAGCTTACGGATGTACTGACGATAATAGCGCGCGCCAAGCGGCGACAGCGTAGTCTTTGTGTCGATCCATCGCTGCGCCGCAACCCGAAAGGGTTGGGGTCGGTCACGCTTTAAGCCGCTGAGGGAAAGCTGCAAGTCCCGCCGCCGCTTCAGTTCCGCCTGCCTGGCAACGGTTTTCGAATCAGTCCGCGAGCTCTCGCGGATTCGCCTGCCCTCAAAGATGAACTCGTACCACCAGACTTTTCCGCGCCTGTACAGCATCGCAGTTATGCCTCGTTTGGTCGAACCGAAACAGCCAAGTCGTTGCACCCAAAGTCAAGCGGCACAATCGCTGGCGGCGGCAAGATAACGACGTACCTCGGAATCGAGCAAGACGACGCGGCGGCCAAGATGAGCAGCGCGAAGCTTGCCGCGCTTCACTTCCAGGCGCAGAAAGGGGACCGAGACGCCAAGGCTCAGCGCCAGCTCCTCAAGCGTCCAACCGAGCTTAGGTCTGTCTGACTTCATTGGATGTTGCATTGCGATATTACCTTTGCCGCCCGCTTCGCTTTGACGATTGAGCGCTGGAATTAACGACGGCTTTCGTGTTGCATGCAGATTCAATAGCAAAGGTTTCCGCCGTAATGCAACCCCCCGGAGAGACCCCCGCTATGGCCGGGGCGCGAGGTACCCGAGCTGGATCAACCGCACCCGCGCGGCGACGGCGGACACGTCGAAGGCTTCGCTGACGCGCTGGATGAGGCCGGTCGCCTTGGGCGATTCGTCCTCGACTGGAAGCGGCGCCTGTCCAAGGCACACGCCCGCAATCAGCTTCAGCCGGCTAATCGGCATCAGCAGGGCGGCGGCGCCATAGCTTGCCTGCCACTCCATCCAGTCGACCTTCGGCCTTAACCCCTCGGTCTCGTCGACGGAACAGTGCTGCTCGCCGTGGTTGGCGCTGCCAGCCTGCTGATAGAGTGGGTTGTGGACCCGGACGTGAAAGTATTCGTGAGCCAGGGTAAAACGCAGAAGATGAGAGCCGTGCGGATCGCGGTACAGACTTCCTGCGATACGAACCTCGGGCTTACGCGGCGGGTCGAAAAAGGTGACGCCCCAAATGCGTCCCTCGACCTTGCTTAGATCGGCATAGAGGTCGAGCGGGGGGCGGGCGTCGCGCTCGATGAGCTTGATTATCGCGCCAGTGGGAACCGGTATTGTGACCTGCCCGTAGAGGGGGTTGAGGAACTCGAACAGGATTTCCTCGCAGCGACGGTCGAGATAGGGCTGGGGATACCACGGACGCCGGGTGAAGCGCCCGGTGGAATCGGCAATCCACCTAACGTTTTCCTCGCTCATCGCGTTTGCCCTTGCCTCTGAGCTCCCGGCGGAAGGCGCGGTAGGCGGCGCGCACCTGCTCTTCCGATGCCTTTTCGGGTACTACATCTCGGGGCAGCCGTCCAGCCAGAAAGTAGAGCAGGTCCGAGTCGAGGTCGAGGTGCTTGGCGAGTTCCTCGAGCAGGTAACCGCGCGGCGGATGGCGCAGGTTGTGCTCCATATCGTTGAGATAGGGAGCCGAGATGGCTTTCCCTTTTTCATTCTTGATTCGCGCCGCCAGCTCCCGCTGGGTGAGCCCCGCCGTCACCCGCGCCTCCGCAATCACTTCCCCGAATGTCTTCATGGCCCTCCTGCCGGCTATTCGAGTCTGCGAAGAAGTATATTAGCAGACCTGCATGCAAGGGCGAGAACGCCTTGAGCTCTCTCTCGAACGATCCGATCTTGGTACCCTCCCACTATGGAAGTATTGACATAGCTTATGGACTTTCCATAGGCTCAAAGCGTGGTGGCGACGGGGCTGAAGCCGGTGGTTTGGGTGGGAAGCAGCAAGGCGGACCTGAAGCGGTTTCCCGAGCTGGTGCAGAAGCACATCGGGTTCGCCTTGAAGATGGCCCAGACCGGCGACAAGCACCCGGATGCAAAACCGTTGCGCGGCTTCGGCGGAGCGAGCGTCGTCGAGGTGATAGAGGATTTCGACCGCAACACTTATCGCGCCGTGTATACGGTTCGGTTCCCCGAAGCGATCTATGTGCTTCATTGCTTTCAGAAGAAGTCGCGGCGCGGGATTGCCACGGATAGGCGCGACGTTGAGCTGATCAAGGACAGGCTGGCACGAGCGGAAGATTTACATCGGCAGCGGATCATCTAGGGCGCTCGGTTTGGAGGATGTACGGCAATGGGCAAGCTCGATTATGAGGTCGGCAGCGGAAACGTATTTCGTGATCTGGGACTCCCCGATGCGGAAGAACTCGATATCAAGGCCAATCTCGCGATCGAAATCGCTCAGATTATCAAGCGGCGCGGTTTGACCCAGAGCCGCGTGGCATCGGTCCTGGGCGTCGACCAACCCAGAGTCTCGGCACTGATGCGCGGCCATCTCGAAAAATTCTCGATGGAAAAACTCTGCGACTATCTCCGCGCACTCGGTTGCGACGTCGACATTCGCATCGAGGAAAGAAAGAGCAGCGCCCGAGCAGGACGCCGCGGCAAGCTGAAAGTCAGCGTCGCGTAGCCGTCAGCCTCTGCGCCCGCTTCCGCGCAGCGGCAGGGCGCAACCGCTGAGATTGAGCGCGCCATTTTAAAGGCGTCGCCGTCTCACCCGGAACAGGACGGCGGCGCATGATTCCGTGACGTGCGTGGCGGAGCGTAGCAGGCGTGCCGCCGTCGTCGTCGGCGCGATTGCCCGCGCAGCGCGCGCCACCAATGGCAGCGGCCCGGAGCGGAGCGCGAGCCGCGCAAACGCGCGGCGCGGCCGAGGGCGGAGCTTGCGCAGCCCGAGTGTACGCGCTCACAGTGAAGGACCGCAGCTACTGTCTGAGCGCACAGGTCTGTTGATCACCGGCCCATCGAAAAGCCGCGGCCAATGATGCGATGCTCGGGTTCAGGAATGTGCTTGAGGGGGCGGCTCAGATCGATTCGAACATGTTCCAGAGCGACCGACTTTTCGCGTGTGCGGCTCACGGCGGCGCGCAGCGCGTGCCGATCGTCGGTATAGAGCGTGAGGTTGAACCGGGCGCGGCTTATCGAAACGTAGAACTGCTTGCGGTTGACCAGTTCCGCGGAGCGATTGGTGTCGATGTTCACGATGACGCGATCCACGGTCGCGCCCTGGCTGGAATGTGAGGTCGAGGCATAGCCGTAATCGAGATGACGAAGCTGCTGGCGCCGGGCATTGATTTTACGGCCGTCGCCGAACTTCAGCTCGGCGTCGTGCTCGCCGATGCTAACGACGGTTGCAAACTCGCCGTTGGCCACACCCAACTCGCGCTGGGGCGCGCGGAACTGAACCCGGTCGCCTGCGGCGAGAGGACGCTCTTCCTGATGGAAGATTTCGACTCCCTGCAGGCGAGACGGAGTGTAGCGGACTACGGTCCTATCTTCTTTGGCGACGGTAAGAAGGTTGTGTTCGGAATCGACCGCCAGAACGCGAGCGTAGCTGCCCTTGCCTAAACCGAACGCCTTGCTGCCACGGATAAATTTCAGGACGTCTCCCTCTTCGTAGCTGGGCGCAAGGCCGCGCTGCGCGCGGGTCAGAGTACGCCCGACCAGAACTGACTGAACCACGGAGTCCTGATTTACATGTTGATTGCGGAGCAGGGCATCGCGTATCTCGGCGTTGAGGCGGCGTCGCTCGTCGTTGCCGGGACTGACCACCAGCACCCGTTCGCCCGCATGAACGGCGCAAACGTATTCGTTTGCAATGGCGCGATAGCGATCGTCGATCGCGGCGATCTCCCGGACCCGGTTCTGTTCTTCCAGCGCCGCGAGCGCTTCCCCAACCTTGCCCTCCGCTGAAAGTCTGACCGCCTCGCGCAAACGCGGGTCGCGCTGGCGGCGGATGATGTCCAGGCGGGCGAGCGCCATCCCGGCCTGTTCCATCTGCTGGAGCGGGCGTCCCGCCTCGATCGCGTGGTGCTGGCGCGAGTCGCCCACGAACAAGACGCGCTCGACTCCCGCTTTACGCGCCCGATGCAGGAGGCGGTTCATCTGCCGCGTAGGGAGGAGACTGGACTCGTCGACGATCCAGAATTGCTTGCGGCCAAACTGTGGAGACGGCCCCTCAAGCAGCGAAGCGACCGTGCATGCTACCACGCCCGCTTCGGCGAGCGCTTTCACCGCGCGGGTGGTCGGTGCGAAGCCCTCGACGGAATAACCCTGCTGCTCGCCGAACTCTCTGATCGCGCCGACGGTCGTGGTCTTGGCGGCGCCCGCGCGTCCCTCGATTGCGGTGAGCCAATCGTGTGAGGTCAGTGTCAGTTGCACCGCCGCAGCTTGGTCCGGTGCCAGTCCGCGCTTGATAGCCCATGCTCTTACTTCGCCTTCGGATGCGACCGAATGCGATTGTCCTTTACCAGCAAGCATCAGAGCGATGTTGTCGCGTTCCAACGCGATCATTTCGGGCGTCGTAAATGCGCCTTGAGGCGCGGTGACTCCGGGTTCTACGCGGATGAGCGAGCCGCGCTTTTCCCACTCGGTACGGCGCTCTCGTATCCCGTCGAGATCGGCGCGGCCCATAGCTTGCTGGAGCGCACCCGCCTCCAGCGCGCGGCGGTCGATTACCGCTTCGCGCTCGATGTTGTGCTCGACGCTGAAGCGGACGGCCTCGTCTGCCATCTCCCCGCGCTCCATCGCGACGGGGCCGCGTTGGCGCGCTGCGAGCGCGATCGACTCGGTCCGGATTCCGTGAAGCGCAGCGCGATCACGCCATTCGGATCGGAGCTGCGCTTCATCCTCGTGGCGCTTGGCGAGCCGGCTCCGGTGCGCTGCGATCTGCGCCGCGGCGGCGCCGCTCAGCCCCTCGCGCTCAAGGCGTTCTTCGATATCGCGCCGCCTTTGCGAGAACGCCATCACCTGCTCCCGGCTGTATCCTTCGAGCTCCCAGCGTCCGTCCCGTCCGGTAATTTCGATCCGGTAGCCAAGGCCCTCAACTTCACGCGCCAGCTCCGAGCGGTAGGTTGCGGTGGCGAATGCCTGCGAGCGATAGATCTCGATGGGATTGAGGCTCCGCCACTGTCCGTCGGGACGAATCGTCATGTTCGCGATGACGACGTGAGTGTGGAGATGCGGATCGGTTCCCCGGCCGTTCTCCGACGGACGTGCCGCGATATGCTCGAAGCGGGCGGCGGCGATGTTGGCGGTGGTAACCCATTCCTGTCCGCGCCGCTGGCGCGCCTGCGCGAACAACTCGATCTCCGAAAGCGCCCGCTCCACCGCGCGCCGATGAGCGCCAATGAGTCTCTCGTCGCCTCCGACCAGCGCCTGGATGCTCACCGATTTGGGCGCGTTAAAAGTCGCGTCCCATCCCGCCCGGCGCTCGCTGTGTCCCGCCGCTGCGCTCACCAGCGTCGATCCCGTGTTCGGATCGAGACCCCGCAAAACGGCACGGAATTGATCTTCTGATACCTCGCCTGTGAGCCCCAGCGCCCGTGCGGCTTTGCCGTACCAGTACCCGGTAACCCGCTGCGATTCGGTGTAATAGTCATCGCGCGAGTATTTTTCCTGATAATAGGTTTCCGCCTGGCCGATGCTCAGCGCGCCTTTCGACATCACCAGCATAACTCAGATCCTCTTCCGATGCCGACGTGACGGGGCGACGGGCCGCAGCCTCACCACCTTCGCCGGCGCGCGGGGCGGCGCAGCAGGAAGATTGAGGCGAGGTATGAAACTCTCCTGCCTCGCGATCGGAGCAACATAGGGAAAGCGCACGAACGCGCGATGATAACCGGTTATGCAAAGATAACCGGAGAGCGGCTTGAGCAGCTGGATCTCGGACGCCATCACTACCGGCTCCGTCGTCCGATGGCGGCTCAAGCTGTAGCTGCCCCGCGCCTCACCCGCGCGGGTAGACGCGCTGAATTGCTCGCGGTTTACCTCTCGCTCGCCGATTTGCAGACTGGACCACTGCGCGGTCTCCGGCTCCCCGGTTCTCAGGATCAACTTGGTGGCGGGAGAAGCGACGAGCGTCGCGGTCTGCTGGCTTCCGTATATCGCGTGCAGCTGCGTGATCGCCTGAAAGCCGAGCACCACCGCGAGGCCCCGCTTTCGTCCTCTGACGACCAAATCCTCCAGCCGCGCCTGGCGGCCCAGCACGGGCAGCTCGTCGGCTACGATCCAGACCTGATTCGAGGTGTTAAGCTCACTCGCCATGAGGCGATGGATGATGCAGTCGAGCCATACGCTCTGCAGCGGCAGCGCCGCATCGCGCGAGTCCTCGCCCGAGGTTAGAAACAGCCATCCGCGCCGATCCTTCGACGATTCAAGCGCACTCCATCGCCGCGGGCCACGCTCGGGCAGATATCGGAAGCATTTGGTGGCGTTGGCGGCGGTGGCGACGATGCCTGCGCCCTGCTCGTGCGCGCCGGGATCGATCAGCGCCTCCGCCGGGGTGCCGGCAAGTTTTTCTCGCAACTGGCCGCGCGGCAGCGCGAGCAGGCCTGGTATGGCCGCGGCGTCTCTGGGCTCGGCTATGCGGAAGATGCTGGTCAGCAGAGTGCGGCTGCTTTGGCGGAAGAAGAAGCTCGCCCCGCCTTCGTGGTAGACGTCCGGCGGGTCCGGAATCAGTGACGCCGCCAGCGCCTCGCAATCGCTGTCGTAGCTTTCCGTCCGGAGCTCGAACCATGGCGACCACAGCGGGCAGCGGGCGTCGAGCGGGTTCAGGATTTGGTCGCCGCGTTCGGCGGTAGAATTCGGAAACGAACTCACTCTCCGGATCGACCACGACCGCGACCTGCCCGCGCCGCTCGATCTGCCGGAGCAGCGACCTGATCGCGACCGACTTTCCCGCTCCGGTCGCCCCCGTGATCAGGAAGTGCCGCGACTCAAGGCGGCGCGGGATGCGAACGCCCGCGAGACTTATTCCGGAGGTGGCGCGGAGGCGAAGGGCGAGAGACCTGACCGACACCAGCATCGCGCCGCGCACGTGCTCGAAATCAGGTCGTCGATCCCAGGCCCGCGACGCGCAGGCAACGGCGAAAACCGCGCCACCTGTGAGTACTGCGCCCGCCGCTCCGCAGCGCCAGTACCAGGTGGCAAAGGAGGCTCCGAGGTAATATCTCGCATTGAGGAACCGGTACATGCTGGGGATCGTGTAATGGCCGCCGTGATACGGCAGCGACAGGAACCGCAATGGAATCTCCTAAGTCAGGAACCAGGCCGCGATCCATTCGAAGAAGTACCGGTGGGCGCCCGGCCCGGATCCGCCCGGCGAGATACCAGACCAGTAGCGCCGTGAACTCCGCCCACAGCATGGTCACGATGATTACGAAGCGCAGCGCTGCCCGGAGCCTGAGCTTGAGCGACTCCCTGCTCGCCCGCTCATAGATGGCCTCCCTGATTGCGGCGTTCATCGCGCACCCTCCTTCGACCAGCAGCTCGGCCACGTACTCGCGTGCGGTCGCCTCAGCCGCCTCAATCACGCGGTCCACCGCGTCGGCGTTCAGCGTATGGTCGAGCGCGTGGAGCAGCACCGAGCGCATCTTGCCGACTTCGTAGAGCAGCTGGCGGTGGCGCTCCTGTTGTCTGCGTTCCGCGTCAGCGCTGGCGCCAGGCGCGACGCCGGTCGCCGGCTGGTTCGTAGCTGGATGCGCGTCGGTCTCGAACCTGGCCACGATGACCTGCTGAATCAGAGTTGTTGGTGTGATTCCGGCCTGGGACGCGCTGGCCTCAGGCGCGCGGCGATCCTCTCCGGCAGCCTTATCGAGTAACTCTTTCTGCTTACATCGCTCATGGTCCGCTCCTGACCGCGCAAGCGGCGCAAGCAGCGCCGCTTGCCTAATGAAATCAAGGAATATTTCCTCTTCGGATCCTTTGCTCCGGAATCTGCAAGCACGTCACGAAAGCGCCCGCTTGCCCAATGAAATCGCGGCTCTCGCCGCCTTCCGTCCCGCTCCTGCGGCAAGCATCCTTCATCACGCGATGAGTGACGTGTCGTACCTTCAAACGTGCGCAGCACGTATGGCGGGAGTATGTTGCCACCGGAGTAGGGGTGCCCACGCGAAGCACGCTTCACCGGCCCTATCGATTGGGCGCTGGCCAGACGGCGGGGTGAAACGAGTCCGCGCCGAGTCGGCCGAGGGCCCGAGCTCCAAAAGCACCCGCATCAGGTGGGTCCTGCCACGTCGCCGCGAACACCGACCGCAGACGAACCGGTGCGCTGGCGCCGTCAAGTGAAGTGACCGTCTTCGTTGCGCACTTTGGAGTGGCCGGATACGGTTCCTCCAGGGGAGTAACACTTGAAGCTTTCAGTGCGACAGGCGGGGCGGGCGGCGCGGCGTAGTGCGCTGGGACGCCAACGCAAAGAAGGTAAGGCTTTCGCGAACGGGGTGCACGAAGGCGAACATTCCAAGGTCGGGTGTCATGTGCGGATGCATGCAGATTGGCTAGCAAACGCTCCGCGCAGGTGCAAGCCTCAAATATTTCAGTTGCGCGGCTGTCCCACGAATGAAATTGCAAAGCGTTGTGGATCCGACACGGCTGCGTCATCTGTGGATTCTGGCGTGAGCGGCCAGTGCGTTCCAACTTGGGCGCCGATTCCGGCGGGCGCGTTACGAGCGCGCGCTCGCGATCAACCTCAAGTCCGCGAAAGTCAGATCAGCTTGAGTGTCGGCCCAACCAGGAACGCGAGGGCTCCCTCGCGTTCCACACGCTAGCTCGATAATCCGAATAACTCTTGGCGAGGCGGATAAACCAGGCGCCAGCACGTTCGCTGTCGGCTCTCCGTCAACGGAAGTGGCGCGCGACCTCCGAAGCGTAATCCCCACCGATCCGGTCGGCGTTCGCGTGTGACCACTCGCTGAGGCGCGTATGTGCGGCGGGAAACTCTTTCGAGAGCAGCGGGTTCGCCTTCAGGCCGTCGACCTCGTCGTGCGTGAGCGGCACGTCGCCGACGATCCATCCGATTATCCGTGACAGCCCGAGCGCGATCGCGGGTGGTCAGTGGATTACGGGCGCCTGCCGCGGAGCGCTCTCCTTAGCATCGCTATTATCGAGATCCAGAAACCCACTGTCCAAAGAACGGCGGCGGCGAGGCCAACCGGATTGTCGCCACCCAGCGGCTCCGTCCGTCCTGTCCTGCAGATCCATGAAGGATACGCTGAGCGTCGCCACGATGCTGCCCACGCCAACTGTCCATACGATGAATAATCGAAAGCTTCGGCTGAGGTCGGAATGCGCCACGCCCGAAGCGCAGTGGGAATCGAAATGGCCACCAGAGCTGCGCCACCGACGAGGGCCCACATGGCTTGGCTCTGCGCGCCATGGGCGGCTTCGATAGCTGCTGATGAAGTAGAACGTGGTCAGAACCCCACCGCCGAGCGCGAGCGGAAAGAGTAACCCTCGCCAGAACGAGAACAGCCATGGCGACCACGCGTTGCGCTCAGCCACCGGCTCGCTCCAGCTCGCGAATTCGCTTATGCAGTGTCGGATGGTCTCTATTCAAGAATCGCAGTCGGTGGGCCGAGTACGGCGGCTGCAACCGCCGCACAGGTTCCGGCTGAAAATGGCCCCGCGGGTAACTCGCCGACGGTTGCGCACGCCTCGAGTGCAAGCCCGAGTCCACTGGCCTTCTCGCTCATTTCGAACCAGCACTCCAACGCGAGCTTGATTTCTTGCTTCAAGAGCGATGGGTTCGCCCAGCGCGGCAATCTGTAGCCGGCGTGCAGCAGCGGCTGATTTGGCGACGGTGCGCCGCCTCCGGAAACGAGCCGAACTCCCCCCATTCCCACGACGATCCCCGGAGTCATCCCAATAAAGGCTGTGTACAGCGGATGTCTGCCGCCGTGCGGGCGATTAAGCCGGAACTGGTCGGTGAAGTAGTTGGGCGGGTAATCTGGGCTTCCGCCAAGGAGATCCTGCAAGAAGCTCGAAAAATCGAACGCCCACGCCACCCCGAGGGCGATTGGTATTGCGTACGGTGCGAGCACCGATTCTGCGCCGAGGGCGGCGATGCCTCCACCTGCGCCAAGGCCGGGGCCGATCCCTTCGGCGGCGCTCTGAAGACGCCTTCCGGGATCGAATGCATCGGGCGAGCTGGGGCCGACCGAAGGTAGGCTGGCTCCGCCCGGTCCCGGTCCGCCCGGAGGGCCGTTGCTGCCTTGCGCGCCGGTCGTCGACATCGAGCGCATGATCTGCGCGCTATAATACGCGCCGCCGCCTGAATAATAGAACTGGTTGGGATCGAGGCTCTCGTGCTCCATCCCATGATACAGGATCGGCCATCCGTTCGCCGACCCGCTCGCGCTAGGCGTCCCGGACGGATCGTAGGTAACCGTCTCGCCGGCGAACTCACCGACGCCGGATTCACCAGCGCGATCACCATCCCCGCCGCATCCACCAGCGGCACTAGTTGGTGGTCGTTTGCGAGGCGGTGTCGGTGTATGAACCGGCGAGCGATGCGCCCCCGGCCGTAAAAAATCCAATTGGCCGGTGACTGCGTGGTACTGGTAGCCGGTCAAGCTGCTCTGCCATCCCGCGATCGAGATCCATCGTCCAGAAATTCAGGGTCTCGGTGCATCGGATGGTTCCGCAGGGAGAGCCGAAGCCGCCATAATATGGATAGAACGACTCGGCATCGCGCCGCCACCGGCATCGTAGATGTCGCCGATATCTGACGGTCCCGTCATCGAGGTGACCTGATTGCGCGAGGTCCACGTGAGCGCGTAGCCGCTGGCGGGATCCTGCGTGATATTGCTGGCAGCGTCGCTGCCAACGGGTGCCCCGTTAAAGGTCGCGAGCTGATCGTCGCATCATAGGCCGCGGTGGAAGGCGACGGGTCATTGAGAACCGCGAGGCTCCCGCTTTTGTCGATCACTTCTCCGTCGGCGTTGTACGTATAGCTCAGGTTGCCGTAGGAATACGGACCGGTTGGATCGGAAAAGGTCTCGCTGATGACGCGTTCGTCGGCATCGCGCGGCGTGTAATCGGTCTTAATCCCGTTGGTCACGGTATAGTTCGGCATCCCGTCCCCGTCGTAGTTAACCAAGAACTGGGTGTTATAGCTCCCACCATTGGTAACATTGGTCGTGGAATTGCAGTTTGGCGGATTGCTATAGCCGCTGCCCGCGGTGTTGGCGCGTTAACTCGCGCGATTCCTTGTCCTCCGGACAAAAAGGTCTCTCGCTGCGAGAAAGCATAGGCAATCCGCGATCGCGAAAATGGCAGCAACGATCGGAAGCGCAAGTCCGGGGTACAAGGAGAGCAAGATTACCGCCACGCTACCCAAGTTTAAAGAGACGATGAAAAGAATCTGCGTTTCTTCGGAGATGCTAATTGTTCGCCTAAGATATCTTAGCTGTAAAACCAGCCAGGCGGCGTATAGCGCTTGGCCGACCGCCAAGTACATGAGTAGCGGCCCGGCGTGAGCCGCTTCCTAGAGAAGGTTGCTAAACACGATAGCATAGAGCTCAAGAGCAATTAGAATTAAAATCAGTAAGATTACCGCCGCAGCACTACCGATTCCTTCGCTAGCTTTCATTCTCGCCATTATTGCAAGTCCTGCGGAAACGAATTAACTGTTTTCCCGCGGCTCGCCGCATAGCACCCCGCTACAAACGCAGCAGTCAGAGAGCAGTACGGCAATGCATAAACGCCGCCTGCCGGACCCTCTGGATTTCCCGCAAGGGTAGTCCCGCAGTCTACCAGTGCGGCCGCGCACTCCAGCGTGGACGGAACAAGGGGAATCGCTGCTAGTCCGAGACAGGCTCCAAATGAAATCTTGGCGTGCTGTTGTCGGCGGTATTCTGGCTGGCGCTGCGGATCCTTTACGTTTGGCTGATTTGGCGACGGGCCGGCTGCGGAAACGAGCCGAACTCCCCCCATTCCCACGACGATTCCCGGGCCGACGCCGATGTACGCGGTGTACAGCGGATGAGGGCCGCGGTGCGGGCAATCCAATCGATGCTGGAAGGTGAAGTAGTTGGGCGGATAGTCGGGGCTTCCGCCAAACAAATCCTGGAAGAAGCTGACGAAGTCATACGCCACCGCAGCGGCGCCGCCGGCAACCAAGGCAATCGGGAGGATCGGGGTTTCCGGGGCGAACAAACCCGCAGCCACCCCCGGAGCCGCGATGCTATATCCAACTTCGTATCCCTGGCCAACGCTCTCAAGACGCCTTCCGGGATCGAACGCATCGGGGGCCGAGCCGACTGGCGGTAAGCTGGCTTGTCCCGGACCCGGTCCACCGCCCGGGCCGCTGGTCCCTTGCGCGCCGGTCATCGACATCGAGCGCATGATCTGCGCGCTATAATATGCTCCGTTGCCTGAATAATAGAACTGGTTGGATCGATGCTCTCGTGTTCCATCCCTTGATACAGGAACGGCCAGTTGCTCGAGGCTCCCGCCATCGACGGATTACCCGAGGGATCATACGTATAGGTGGTCGAAGGCGAGCTGGCCGAGGCTGGATTCACCAGCGCGATCACCGTTCCTGCCGCATCTACCAGCGGCACATAGTTGGTGGTCGTCCCACCAGAGGTGTACGCTCCCGCCAGCGCGCCGCCGCCAGCGTTTAGGAAATCCCACGAATTGAGAGTGACGCTATCGTACCAGCCCGCAAGCGAGGAGCCGTCATGCAGGAAGTTGAGGTCGTTCGTCGGCTGTTGCAGAAGCGGAGTGTCCTCCAAGGTTTCCCGCCGACCGGCCGCGTCGTAAGTGTTGCTGATGCTCTGGTAGCCGCCGAAGGTCATCGAGCTCACTTGATTGCGGGAGCTCCATCCTAGAGCGGTAGCACTGGCTGGATCCCCCGTAATGTTGCTGGCCGCGTCGGTACCAGAATCCAAATTCCAACCCGCGCGATCAAGCGGCCACGCTGAATTCCGCAGCCCCCTCTACACACCAAAACCTCCACCCCGAGAAAAACAGAAGAACCATTCTCCACTTGACCCGGTCATAGGTAGGTGAAGCTCCAGGTCGCCTGGCTGGTCGGTAGCGGCGCCTAGATCGAAAAAAGATCCCGTGGTCGCAGAAGTGCGATCAGCGAAAATACGGCGAGGGATCCTGCGCAGATTGCGAAGATAACTTTTGGCGCAGGTTCCGGTAGGTACTCTTCGAGATAGGGCGCGGCCAGCGCCAGCGTGAGCCAGACGACCGCGCATTGGAGCTGCACTCTTACCGGCCGCCATTCTCGTATGCGGGCTGGAAAGTCGGAGGCGCTGATGATCGCCAGAAGCGCCACCGCAATTATGCTCGCGCTATCAGATTGCGTTCCCGCTGCGCCGCCCAAGAACCCGACACCACGGGCAAATACCTCATAGACGTTTCCGCCTATCGCGGCGACGAGCAGAAGCGACAAGAGGATCGCGATTACCTTAACCTTCATTTTCCAACGCTCACTCTCTCGCCGCCCTCTGCGTTTGATCCCGTCACTGGTTCGGATTATCTCGGCAGGACTTCGCGATTTCCAGACACGCGCCGCAAGCCGCCGCCGTGCTAGTGCCACCCTTCCATCCGCTTTCCGGTAAAGACCCTCCGCCGATAATGCATCCGAAGCACTCAGCGATTCGGACGGTCGCCAGCTTACGAAAGACGCAGCTCCAATATGTTGCCCCGGTCTGCGGTTTCGGCGGGGGGATAGCATTTGGGCCCAGACCCAGGGGGTATCCAGGAGCGCTTTCGGGTGTTGGGGTCGGATTGCATAGCATGTCGCCGGGACAGGCCGTCGCCAGCGGCGAGCTAGCGCATGGATGTGGGTCCCCGCAGAGGCAGTGCGGGCCTTTCTGGTCCACGACGATCCCCGGAGTCATCCCAATAAAGGCTGTATACAGCGGATGCCGGCCGCCGTGCGGGCGATTGAGCCGGAACTGGTCGGTGAAGTAGTTGGGCGGGTAATCTGGGCTTCCGCCAAGGAGATCCTGCAAGAAGCTCGAAAAATCGAACGCCCACGCCACCCCGAGGGCGATTGGTATTGCGTACGGTGCGAGCACCGATTCTGCGCCGAGGGCGGCGATGCCTCCACCTGCGCCAAGGCCGGGGCCAATCCCTTCGGCGGCGCTCTGAAGACGCCTTCCGGGGTCGAACGCATTGGGGGCCGAGCCGACTGGCGGTAAGCTGGCTTGTCCCGGACCCGGTCCACCGCCCGGGCCGCTGGTCCCTTGTGCGCTGGTCATCGACATCGAGCGCATGATCTGCGCGCTATAATATGCTCCGTTGCCTGAATAATAGAACTGGTTGGGATCGATGCTCTCGTGTTCCATCCCTTGATACAGGAACGGCCAGTTGCTCGAGGCTCCCGCCATCGACGGATTACCCGAGGGATCATACGTATAGGTGGTCGAAGGCGAGCTGGCCGAGGCTGGATTCACCAGCGCGATCACCGTTCCTGCCGCATCTACCAGCGGCACATAGTTGGTGGTCGTTTGCGAGGCGGTGTACGAGCCTGCGAGGTGCAGCCCGCCGAGAACTACCGACCCTCAAACTCATGGCCCCACAACGCGAATAGATAGACCAAAGATGCACCGAGCCCGAGCACAAGGAGTCCCAGGTCCCCGCCGAAGTGCGTCGCGAAAAACGGGAAGATTAGAAAAAGCACCGCGAGCCCAGTTAAGGAAGTCACGAGGCGCTCCCGAAGGATTCCGGTAGAGCGGAAGAGGAACAGGAGCGGCGAGAAAATCAATCGAGCCAGGGCGTAAAGCGGCCTCACTAGTGCCTTCAGGGGATTCATGCGTCGCGCCCGCCGTGCGGCCGATTTGGTGGCCATCCACCTGCGTTGGGTGCCGGGACCCGGCCCTTCACCGCGCTCAATTTTGCGAGGTAGGCGACGGCAGGATCAGACCCTGATGGCGCCCGGGCCGAGGTCGTAGGCGCCGTAAGTTCGACGATCGCCCTAGGCTTCAAATTCCTTACCCCACACGCGGAACAAGTAGGCTAGTGAGAAACCGATAATGACTACTGCTACCTTCCAAGGAAGGCCTATCCAGGGAGCTCGGAATGGCATCACTGCCAAAACCACCGCCCAAACCGTGCAGGTACTTATAATTGTCTCTGTTCTCATCCCGATCGGGCGTAAGATCAGGATGATTGGCATGAACACAATCCGAACAATACGGTAAAGGACTTTCACAACGGCTCTCGTCATTCCCATTTCGGGCAACCCCTACCGGTGGCACGGGTAGATTTCCTCACACTTGCCAACACCTAGTATTGCGCACGAAACTTCACAGGTGAGACCCGCGGGAGGAAATTCATCGGTCGGAATGCACTCTGCGGCACATACTGCTGCCGCAAATGACTCGCATGAGGCGGTTTTGAGACATCGAATGCGCAGTGGCTGATTCGGGGTTTGCTCCGGTGTTGGCGTCGCAGTAGGCGTTGGAGACCTCTCGTATTCAGGTCCTTCCTTCTCGTGCAGCGGCGACTTGGCGCACGGATGCGGGTCCCCGCAGAGGCAGTGCGGGCCCTGCTGGTCCACCACGATACCGCGGGGCATGCCGATGAAGGCCGTATACAGCGGATGAGGACCGCCGTGCGGGCGGTCCAATCGATGCTGGAAGGTGAAGTAGTTGGGCGGATAGTCGGGGCTTCCGCCAAACAAATCCTGGAAGAAGCTGACGAAGTCATACGCCACCGCAGCGGCGCCGCCGGCAACCAAGGCGATCGGGAGGATCGGGGTTTCCGGGGCGAACAAACCCGCAGCCACCCCCGGAGCCGCGATGCTGTATCCAACTTCGTATCCCTGGCCAACGCTCTCAAGACGCCTTCCGGGATCGAACGCATTGGGGGCCGAGCCGACTGGCGGTAAGCTGGCTTGTCCCGGACCCGGTCCACCGCCCGGGCCGCTGGTCCCTTGTGCGCTGGTCATCGACATCGAGCGCATGATCTGCGCGCTATAATACGCTCCGTTGCCTGAATAATAGAACTGGTTGGGATCGATGCTCTCGTGTTCCATCCCTTGATACAGGAACGGCCAGTTGCTCGAGGCTCCCGCCATCGACGGATTACCCGAGGGATCATACGTATAGGTGGTCGAAGGCGAGCTGGCCGAGGCTGGATTCACCAGCGCGATCACCGTTCCTGCCGCGTCCACCAGCGGCATAATGTTTAGGGATCTTTCCCTTTGACCCCCCTCCACCCCGGGCCCAGTTGGCGGACCACAATGACCACCACCAAGACCGCTATTGCGGGAATTAGAATTACGGCCGCCGCAATTATCAGGCCGGGTTCGCTAAAGATACCGCGCGCGCCAAATAGCCACGCGGCAGCCATTGTACCCGCGATCAGGAGCACAATTCTGAGCACTATGCCGCGAACCGTGGCTGCTTTCCGGAACATGGTGCTACCTGTTGTCAAGCCGGCCTACTCCATAGTCAGCAAGGTGTATCCGAAGAGAAGAAACTGCACGACCATAAACGCATTGAGAAGAAAGACGATAATTACCAAGGTGGGGGCGTTAAGCCATTCCATCGCCTCGATCGAGCCGACCTGTAGAGTCGCAGCTACCACGATCGAATAGAGTGGCAGTCTTTCAGAGAGATCTTTAACTGATAGGAGGCTGAACACGGCGATCGCGGCCAAGAGCAGCGGAGTTTCAATGCTGTGCAGTACGGTGAACGGAAAAGGGCTGTCCAGGCCCCACCTCGGCACGTGAATTACCGCCAGCAGCTGCGCTAGGAAAATAACTGCGCCAAAGAGGCCGCTGAGTAGGACTTTCTTCGCTCCCATCATACGGTAACTAACAAGGGGAATTCTGGAGACACGATTCGCACCGGTGCTCCTACTCTAGTCCGAAGCCACCGGGCTCCATTCGTTCGCCTGGCGGGGGTTCCGGAAAAGTGGGTACTGAGCCACCATGTGCTTGCGAGTAGCATGCGTACGCTCCGGCAGCCTCGTAGCCACAAGCCGCGAACGCGAGCGGACATGCTGCTAGACCGCCGCTTCCGCAGGCCAGCGCAAACACGCCGCAGGCGGCGACCGTAGGTGCGGTTAACGCGGCGAAAGTGCCTTCGCAGACTCCGAAGGAGAGTCGCGAATTTCCAGGCCTTAGCGCCCGGTACTCGGGCTGCGGCTGCGGATCCTTCACCAGCGGCGACTTGGCGCACGGATGCGGGTCCCCGCAGAGGCAGTGCGGGCCCTGCTGGTCCACCACGATACCGCGGGGCATGCCGATGAAGGCCGTATACAGCGGATGAGGACCGCCGCGCGGGCGGTTGAGCCGATCAGCTCCTCCGCGCAATCGTAAAGGCGATCGCTTAACGTCCCTCAAGCCTCAGTACCTCTCGGTGAGACCGCGGCCAGAGTCCCAAAGCCACAGTGATGACTATCAGCAGTCCAAGGTCCCCTCCGATCTTCGTGTATATCCATATGCCCGCTACCGAAGTAAAAAGAGATGAGTAAATTGACTGGTATCTGAGCACGGGCGAGTGTCTGTGGATGGCGAAGCGAGGAAGCGCGTCGGCAAGTAGAAGTGCGAGCCCGATCGATAGAAGAGCCAGACCAACCGTATTCGGAAAGGGCCAGTCGTATCCGAAATACACACGCAAGCAGATCAGCGCTCCGATCCCCACGGGAAAGCTGGTTGAATAGGCCCACGCCAGCACCCGTTCGGCAAAGCCGGTGCGCTTTTCGACTGCCATTATCGGCCACCCCTTGACGCCGAGTAGCTGCAGAGGACTAGGATTCCCCCCAGAACCGAACATGACGAGGCTGCCTGAGCGTAAGCTTCGGGATTTTTTTCCCAGTAGCAACCCCCTAGGCCCACCGGACAGCCCACAAATGGCCCGGGATTGAACGCGGCAGCGAAACCGATACAAAAGTAGGTACTGATTTGCCTGTCTACAGCGTTAGGTGTGGCGGTCGGGGTCGGTGTGGGCGCCCGCCTATACTCCGGCCCCTCGTTCTTGTGCAGCGGCGACTTTTTGCATGGATGCGGGTCCCCGCAGAGGCAGTGCGGGCGATGCTGGTCGACCACGATATCCGTGGGCATGCCAATGATGTCCGTGTACAGCGGATGCCTGCCGCCGTGGCTGCGGTTGATCCGGTGCTGGAACACGTAGTAATTGGGCGGCAGGCTCGAGCCGCCTCCGCCGCCGAACAGGTCGGCCAAATCGTTGCCGAATTGCTCGAACCAGTACAAGATGAGTCCGCCATCACCGCTGTTGCCGCTCGGACCCGATGCCCCGCCGGGCTCGGTAGGGTCCTGGAATGCGACTTGCTCCGCGAGCGCCGCGGCGTTGGTCATGCCGCTCAGCGCCATCCCGTCGCCGCCCACGATGCCCCCACCCCCGCCGGACGGGCTCGTGCGGCCCAGCGCGCCGGTCTGCGTGATACCGCGCTGCATCTGTGGATTATAGAAGCTCCCATTGCCGCCTGACAGTGGCCCGCTTCACTTGGGTGCCAGGTCATGATGATGTCGTCGCCGGCAACCTCGAACAACGTGACCCTGCGGCGCGGCGCGCGGCGCGACGGCTCCCCGACGTCGGCGATTAGGCTTTATTCCGCTGCCAAGGCTTCGCAAAAAAATTCACTGTCGCGAACACTGTTTCGAACGCACGGTAGGCCATCCTTAGCTGCGGAATCGGACTTGCCTTCGTCAATTCCCGGGTGGCCTTGATCGCGCAGTTCGTGCATATGTTTGCTTCGGAGGATGAAATCAATTCTGGAACGCGAGAACGGGGAAGTCCACAGAAATTGCATCTGCTCTCATCGTTTCCTGTCCTTTCCTCGATATGCTCCTCAATTGCGACGCGAATGGCCCCAACTGCGGATTCTAGATCTTCTGAGGAATACGAACCGCTCGCTAGTTCTGTTTTGACGGTAGCCACTAGTTGATCGAGGGTTTGGCCATGCTCGCGCGCTTCGCGAACCAGTGCGGAGATCGCTTTTCCAACCCCGATATCTTGAATCGCCATTCAGCTGGCTCCATTTCCGCAGGCGGGATCGAACAAGTGCATGTCTGCCAAAAATTGGCAATAAGCACCAGGCAAGAAGAACCAGGGAAAGGGATCGATTAGGTCCGTCCCTCCCGCGGGAGGAGGCGTTGGTCGCATAGGTATCACTTTCCTGCCGCCTCGCAGCCTCGCCCACTTTTGAAACATCCAAGGTTCGATCATTGGCCCCTTTTTCCAGAACTCAGGGTCGTGGCTTCCTCCGAAATCGGCAACCAGAATGACCCCACCCTGGCATTGCGGGGCGAGGAGCGGCTGCTCACCCGACGGCGCGCCGCCTGCGGAAACGAGCCGAACCCCCCCCATTCCCACCACAATTCCCGGGCCGACGCCGATGTACACGGTATACAGCGGATGTCTGCCGCCGTGGGGGCGGTTGAGCCGGTGCTGGAACACGTAGTAATTGGGCGGAAGGCTCGAGCCGCCTCCGCCGCCGAACCGGTCGGCCAGATCGTTGCCGAATTGCTCGAACCAGTACAAGATGAGTCCGCCATCACCGCCATTGCCGCTCGGAGCCGATGCCCCGCCGGGCTCGGGGGGATCCTGGAATGCGACTTGCTCCGCGAGCGCCGCGGCGTTGGTCATGCCGCTCAGCGCCATCCCGTCGCCGCCTCCGATGCCCCCACCCCCGCCGGACGGGCTCATGCCTTGCGCGCCGGTCTGCGACATCGAGCGCATGATCTGCGCGCTATAATACGCTCCACCGCCGGAATAATAGAACTGGTTGGGATCGATGCTCTCGTGTTCCATCCCTTGATACAGGAACGGCCACCCGTCCGCCGAGCCGCTCACGCTCGGTGTCCCCGACGGATCGTATGTGTATGTGGTCGAAGGCGAGCTGGCCGAGGCTGGATTCACCAGCGCGATCACGAAAGTGGCCAACGGTTACCGGACCGTTCGGCGATGAAATGATTAACTGAACGGCGATCCGCCGCGGCACCAGTCTCGTTGAGCACCCCGTGTGGATTACAACTGACTTTCGACACCGAGAAACCGCCGCGCGATCAGCCGTCGCTCGGTGGTTAGCGCCGATGCCAGTCTTTCGACATCGAGTGGACCCCCAGATAGATGATAGGTGTCAAGAAGATCAGAAACGGAAATAAAATGGGCACAATATCTTCGACAACAGTCGTTGGCGATGCGATACCGGTCCAGATGGCGCTAAATAGAAGCGCCGCAGCAAGCACCTGCAGTTGTGCAAATGCGCCGATCGCAAACCGAAGCGCGAAGGCTTTAGGTCGATCCCGTGCAAGGCGGGCCCAATAAAGGAAGGGCGCCAGGATCGGCCCTGGCACGATGAGCGCCACAAAGGGGACGAGAAGGCTGCGCGCTGAAAGCCCAAAGACCAGCCCCGCGAATCCCACGAACATCGCGGCACCCACCGCAGTGCCGACGACCGTTTGAACCAACAAGGAGAAGAACTCGCTTGAAGCCGACCTCGGGGCGGTCTCTAAACCCTGATTTGTGCTGGCGGTCACGGTAGCCAATCCTCTTTAACCGAATCGACGGTTGCCTTCCCGGCTATCGCAGCCCCGGCCACACCTGCGGTCGTGCCGAGCGCGATGATGGAGTAGCCCAGAGCGATCGCTGCGGGGCAGGATATCACCTCAGCCGGCGTCGGATCGGCACAACCGGCCGCAATCACCAAGTAGCCCGCGTAATCCATAATCGCTCCGGTGACCAACGCGAACCCAGTCGCAACAATCATATGCAGGGGGTGAGTCAATCGAACGAAGGCCGAAAATATCGTCGAGTTGAATCCCATTCCGGAGGGGTCCATCGCCAGCGGCGAGCTAGCGCATGGATGTGGGTCCCCGCAGAGGCAGTGCGGGCCCTGCTGGTCCACCACGATACCGCGGGGCATGCCGATGAAGGCCGTATACAGCGGATGAGGACCGCCGTGCGGGCGGTCCAATCGATGCTGGAAGGTGAAGTAGTTGGGCGGATAGTCGGGGCTTCCGCCAAACAAATCCTGGAAGAAGCTGACGAAGTCATACGCCACCGCAGCGGCGCCGCCGGCAACCAAGGCGATCGGGAGGATCGGGGTTTCCGGGGCGAACAAACCCGCAGCCACCCCCGGAGCCGCGATGCTGTATCCAACTTCGTATCCCTGGCCAACGCTCTCAAGACGCCTTCCGGGATCGAACGCATTGGGGGCCGAGCCGACTGGCGGTAAGCTGGCTTGTCCCGGACCCGGTCCACCGCCCGGGCCGCTGGTCCCTTGTGCGCTGGTCATCGACATCGAGCGCATGATCTGCGCGCTGTAGAATGCGCCATCACCGGAATAATAATACTGGTTGGGATCGATGCTCTCGTGCTCCGCTCCATGGTACAGGAACGGCCATCCGTTCGCCGACCCGCTCGCGCTTGGCGTCCCCGACGGATCGTAGGTGATCGTTTCCGGAGGAGGGTTCTGGTCGGGCGACGCCGGATTTACCAGCGCGATCACCGTCCCCGCCGCATCTACCAGCGGGACATAGTTCGTGGTCGTTCCCGAGGCCGTATATGAGCCCGCCAAGCGCGCCCCGCCCGCGGTCAGGAAATCCCAAAGGCCGCCCGTGCTGCTGTTGAGCATGCCGGTAACCGACGATCCGTCATGCAGGAAGCTCAAGGTGCCCGCCGGTGACGAGATCGAGGTGCGATGGATCGCCTGGCCTCGGTGCCTTCCGAGCCTGGCGCGGTACTTCGCGCGCTACTGTAGCAGCAGACAGGGCGCGCTGGAAGGGTTGGTGCCTCGGTAACGCCTTGCCCAAGGTCCTAGCTCTCCCGACCCGAAAATAACTATAGCGAGAATAGGTCATTTGGTCGGATCAGCAGCAACGTCGAGGCGATCGCCAACAGCGCGGCAAACAAGAAAAAGACGATCTCAGCTTGAAAGGCTGAAATGTATCGTTCCAAGAATGGAGTTGCTATCACGAGAAACAGCCACGACACCCAGCACTGGAGCTGTGCCCTGACGATCTTCGAGGCCCGGACCATCGCCGGAAGGTCAGATCCGCAAATAATCGCTAACAACGCGACAGAGATTATGCTAGGCTCGATCGGACCTGAATCAGGAATTGATCCGACGAACCTTACTCCATGCAAGAACACTTCGTAGAGATTCCCAGCAATAGCAATCAGCAGCAAAGCAGAAAGTAGGATTGCAGCAAGTTTAGACTTCATGGTGAAAATTACGGCGCGACTCCGCCTTTGCGAGTAACGCTCCTATTGGTTCGGATTATCGCGGCAAGATTTCGCAATTGCCGCACAAGCGCCATAGCTCACCGCGGTCTTAACTCCGCCCTTCCATCCGCTCTCCGGTAGGGTTGCACCATACAAGATAGCCGCGATACAGGAGGTCGCTTGCACCGTGCTAAGTTTTCCGAAGACGCAACTCCAGTAGGTTGCCTCAGTCTGCGGTTTCGGCGGGGGGATAGCATTTGGGCCGAGACCGAGAGGGTATCCAGGAGCGCTTTGGGGTGTTGGGGTCGGATTACATAGCACGTCGCCGGGGCACGCGTTCCGTTTCCCCAGCGGGCGCTTGGGTGCCGGCGTCGCGTTCGCGGAGGGTCCCTGGTCCACGATAAGCTGTTTGACTGGGACTCCGATCATGTCCGGATACAGCGTGTGGGCCCCGCCTCTCGGGCGATTGATCCGGAACAGGTCGGTGAAGTAGTTGGACGGGTAGTCCGGGCTTCCTCCTCCGAAGAGGTCGTAGGACAGGAAACCCAAAAACGCTGCGCCTCCGACGATCAAACCGACCGGTCCCGCCGCGCTTGAAATCGCCGCCGCCGTCTCGGCCGACGCAATCCCCGCGGCGGAGGCGCCAGCGCCTACCCCCAAGGTTGCCCCGCCCGCGGCCAGTCCCGCACCCGCTCCGATAGCGCCGGATTCGGCTTGGCTTTGTGCGTAGCTGCCAAAGGACACGCCCCCGGAGCTGATTCCCGGCAGGCCCGCTGAGCCCGGCCCGCCGCCGGGGCCGCTGGTGCCTTGCGCGCTGGTCGTCGACACAGAGCGCATGATCTGCGCGCTGTAATAGGCTCCGTTGCCCGAGTAATAGTACTGGTTGGGATCGATGCTCTCGTGCTCCGCTCCATGGTACAGGAACGGCCATCCGTTCGCCGACCCGCTCGCGCTTGGCGTCCCCGACGGATCGTAGGTGATCGTTTCCGGAGGAGGGTTCTGGTCGGGCGACGCCGGATTTACCAGCGCGATCACCGTCCCCGCCGCATCTACCAGCGGCACATAGTTGGTGGTCGTTTGCGAGGCGGTATCGGTATATGAACCGGCGAGCGTGGCGCCCCCGGCCTCAAGGAAATCCCATTGGCCGGTGACCGCCTGGTACTGGTAGCCGGCGAGGCTGCTCTGCCATCCCGCGATCGAGGATCCGTCGTGCAGGAAGTTCAGAGTCTCGGTGCATGGGATGGTTCCGCAGGGAGAGCCCAAGCCGCCATAATATGGATAGAACGACTCGGCATCGCGCCGCCCGCCGACGTCGTAGGTGTCACTGAGGTTTGACAGTCCCGTCATCGAGGTGACCTGGTTGCGCGAACTCCAGGTCAGGGAATAGTTGCTGGCGGGGTCGTTGATGATATTACTGGCCGCGTCGGAGGTCACGCAGTTGCCGTTCGATATTACGCAGTTGCCGTCCCATTTCAGGAGCTGATCGTTCGCATCATAGGTCGCGGTCGAGGGCTGCGGGTCATTGAGGACCGCGAGGCTCCCGCTTTTGTCGATCACTTCGCCGTCGGCGTTATACGTGTAGCTCAGGTTCCCGTAGGAATTGTTTCCGGGATCCAGGAAGTTCTCATTGATGACGCGCTCATCAGCGTCGCGCGGGGCGTAATCGGTCGTAATCCCGTCGGTCTCGGTGTAGCTCGGCATCCCGTCCCCATCGTAGTTGACGATGAACTGGGTGTTATAGCCCCCGCCGTTGGTCACGTCGGTCGAGGAGCTGCAGTTGGGCGGATTGGCGTAGCCGTTGCCCGCGGTGGTCGCGCCGATCAACTCGTCCGCGCAATCATAGCCATAGGTGATCTCCGGCTGCATGGTGCCGTTCATGCTGCCCTGCATGCTGATACGGCGGCCGTTGGAATCGTAGCCGTAGGTCATCTGGTCATTCGTAGCGCTGTCGATCTCGCTAAGAGGACTGTCCAATGAATCGTAGCTGTAGGTCAGCGTACTGGTCAACGAATCGGTGATCGAGGTGGCCCGGTCCAGCGCGTCGAAGCCGTTCACCGTAACGGTTTCCTGGGGCGGGCTGCCCGAGGGCTGATTCGCGTTGAAAACCGTTTTTGTGACGCGCCCAAACAGGTCGTACTTGTACGTCGTCTCGATGCCTCGCTTGTCGGTATAGTCGGTCTTCCGCCCTTGCCCGTCGAGGTCGGTGAAGGTGGTGTTGCCGAGCGGATCGGTCACCGTGGTCTTGGCAAGGTTGGCGTAGCGCGTGATGGTGGTGGTGTTGTTGTTCGGAGTGGTGATGCTCCGGAGTTGGCCCACGAGGTCGTACGCGTATGTCATCGTGAGGTGGAGGTGTGACGGATCAACCTTCACGCTGGTCACGTCGTCAAGGGCGTCATAGGTGTAATCGGTCTCCTCTCCCATCGGCGAAAACACCTTGCTCACGCGCCCGTCGGCATCCGGGGTGAAGCTCGTCATGTTGTTTTCGGGATCGGTCACCGAACTGACGTTCCCCGCGCCATCATAGGTGATGGTCGTCGTGTGGCTAAGATTGTCCGTGATCTGCGCCGGCTGACCCTCGGCGTTATCGGTGATCGTCGTATGCCGTCCGAGCGGATCGGTGATCGTCGTGGTCAGGCCGCTGTATGAGTATGTCGTGCCAACGCCGTTGTAGGCCATCGGCTCGGCCGCCGAGGTCAGGCGGTTGTAGTGGCCAGAACCGGGCGTTTCGTAGGTATAGGTCCAGGTCGCGTGGGTGCTACCGCAGCTTCCTCCGGTGCAACCGCTGTCGTTCTGCCCGGGAGCGGGGGTGAGGGTCACGCTGAGAACATCGCCCGTGGTGCTGTTGTAATCATAATTTGTCCGGCGCCAGATGGTGCCGCCCGAGTCCATCTCGTCCACTTCGCCGACGAACTCGGTGCTGTTTCCGACGGTCTGCTGGCCGCGTTGAAACCATGTTTCCTCCTGGTCACTCTTGCCGAAGTCGCGATAGTCATTGCCGACGTAACCGGCCGCGTCGAAGGTGAAGGCGCGCTGCGAGCCGTCTGGAAGAGACACGACGACCTGATCCACATACGGATTGCTGCCCCCGGTGAATGTGTAACCGTACGTATATCCGTTGCCGGGGAGCTGGGAACTGATGCTCTTGAGCTGCATTCCGTTGTTCTGAACGTAGGTAACATAAGTGTAGACCGCGTTGGGCGTGCAACTCGTCCAATTGTTGTTCTGGCACTCGTCGTTGACGTCGATTTCGGTAATATCCGTTTCATTCGAGGGAGTGGTCTGGTTGTATTTGTAGGTGGTCGTCGCGTTGCTGTTGAAATTATATTGCGTGACGGTGGCAAGCTTGCCATGCGGAGTCACGTTGTCGTGATAGGTGTAGAACACCTTCTTTATGGGGTTAGGCGAGGCGTTGTCGAAAATTTCGCTAATGTCATACTTGGTCTGGTTGTTCGAGGTGTCGTCGTAACAAAAGTAAACCGCGCGCCCGTTCGAGGATGAGATTTCATAGACATATTCTGCCGCAATCGGATGGCCCCCGCCCCCTGCACAACTTGTGCTCTCATTTCGCGAACCGTTGGAGCGATTGATCGTGATCTGATTATTGTAATGGTCCGTGATCGAGACCAGCAGACCATAGGAATCGAAGTGATACACCGTGCCGTCTTGACGGACCAGGTCCTGGTTCGAATCGAAGTACGAGTTGAACCATACTCCGGCAGGTTGGTTGTTGCAGGTGTAGGGGTAGGTGCCATGCGAATTGGTGCATACCAGCTGCGAGCTGTCCGGCATGTTGATGTCGACTTCGGTCGAGCTGGGCTTGGTGAGGAACAGGTTATAGTTGAGCCGGGTGCCTTGGCCGAAGGCGCGGTTGTTGTAGTTACCGCTGGTGAGATCCTCCGACCGGTACACGCGCGTGATATTAATCGGCATCGGACCCGGCAGGCTCAGGTCGGTCTTGGAATAGACGAATAGCCCCGCCGAAAGATACGTGTACTCCTCGCCAAAGGCGGGTATACGGTTCGGGATCGAGCTTGACGGAGAAGAAGCAGAAGTGGCCAGTTGGGAATCAGCTGTGGCGGTCGGTTGGGACGTATCGGGAATCGCGGTCAATTCTGAGAGCTGTGCATGAGCCGAACCTGCAGCCAGTATAGTGAGTACGAACACGCAGATAAAGGCGGAGCCTCGTGGAACTCTTTTCGTTCGGCGCGAGATCAAGGTGCGGTGGGATTCGCTGCCGGCGACGCCGAAAATGATGTGGAGCGTCTGATGAAATGACTCGGCGCAACCCGCTCCTATCGAGTTTTCGGATTTCATGATTCCCCCCGTGGAACCGCGTCAGTGCACGTCGAAGGTTGGGCCCGTCGCCGAGCCGTTGGGCGAGGTTACATCCACCGGCCCGTTGGTTGCCCCGGTCGGCACCGTGGTTGAGATGGTGGTGGTGGTCGCGCTGGTGACTGTTGCGGCAGTGCCGTTGAACGTCACCGTGTCCTGGCTTGGCGTCGCGCTGAAGCCGATTCCGTAAATGGTGACCGCCGTGCCTACGCCGCCCGAGTAAACCGAAAGCCGGGAGATCGTTGTTCCGCCCGACGATACTTGGACCTGGGTAATGTCGCCGTCCTGATCGTAAATGTAAGTAATGAGGTGGCCGGAACCGTCGGAGATGCCCACCACCCGCCCGGCGGCATCATACGCGTACGAAATGTCAGCGAAAACACGCGTAGCCAAGAGCGTCGCGCAGAGCAGGATCACTAGCGCTGCCGCGCTCATCAGAGAACCGCGATGCCTTCGGTGGAAGCGGGGAGTACCGACGGTAGCGGCTGGGTTGCCACGGTCGTGGCAGGGACGTGTTGAGGGCTGGATTCCCGGATCAAAGCTCATCATGCGAACTCCCCCCGGGCGGGACCAGCTCCGACCAATTACGGCGCCGCGCCGGCTGATTAGCTGCGAGTGAACGGTGAGTAACATGGGGGGGGGCTCACCGTCAATGTTCAAGAGCACATCTGTCCACAGGTTGGTGCTTTCGATGACACGAACCCGCATCTTTTTGCTGGCGAGTGCGACTCACCGCAATCAGATGGCGAGACCGCGCGCAGATTCTCTACGGCGCGGACATTCGCGGGTCGTACACGCGAGCCTGGTGTTCGCAATGCCAGTGATCTCGATCGCGGATCGACGCTTGAGTGCGACCGGAAATGTTGTCAGCGCGGGCAAGCTCAAGCCGTCCTGAGTGTGGGGGATTTTGTGGGGGGTCTCGGTCACATTTGAGGTTAGTGCTTACTTCTTGGTGGTATGATCGCGATCGCTCGAAACCACTGGGGCAGAAGGGTTTGAAGTCGAAGGAGCATCACTGAGCGATTCCGGCGAAACTTCGCCGGGAACGCCTGTTAACCGTCGGGTCGCTGGTTCGAATCCGGCCCGGGGAGCCACCATCCTTCCTAATCATCGCGCGTTTCGAATCATCGGCACGCCCGGAAAATCCGAAGGAACCGAAAGCAGCGCGGACTACTCCTGTCCGCCATTTGTCGGTCGCGCGCGGGTCTGCTAACTCACCGGCATCAATCAGGCGGAAGACGGCTTTTTGGCACTGAAGAAAATCGACCGGCAGAAACTTGAGCGGCTCACGTTCTCGGGCCGACGTGAATTGTCGCAACCTGAGAGTTCAAGACTCTCGTTCGAAGAGAATCAGATGAGTATGGGGAGGTTCGATTTTGGCAAACACCGATCGACCCTCGAACAGAAAATCGCGATAAGCCAGCCGCGCGCGTTCTTGAAAGTCGGCCTTCCTAACCGCAGTCTGCGAGTAGTGTCCCGTACATTCGGTCACGCAGCGCTTGAAGCCCCGATCGCGGGCCAGGTCAGCACAAACGCGAAAGAGAGCACTCGCGATGCCCTTTCGGGCGAATTGGCTGCCAGGAGTCACGGCAACCGTGAAGAGATCGACAGCGTCGCCGGGCGCAAGTCCGGGGCGCTGTAATTCATAGGCCCTGTCCACCGTTTCAAGAGCATGAGCAATCGGGGCGAAGCGGGGGATCTCCTCGAGCAGCCGTTCGGGGAAGGGCGACTTGAAGTCACGACACATGAAGACTCCCGCCAGTGTCTCGGGTCGTTCAACCGGCGTCGCCAAAACTGAGAGACCATTCGTTGTGCACTCCGGCATGAACCGAGCAAAGAAAGGCACCAAGTCTTCAGGGGAGAAATCCATTGCCGCTGACATGGGTTCGCGTGCGAAGCTATCGCTCAAAATGCGAACCATTCGGTCGCTGAACTCAGGAGTCGCCACCATATACTGGAAGTCGCCTTCCTTAGCCAACACGCGGGATTTGGAACCTAAAATCAATTGCGGTACCGCGCCAACAGTAAGGCGTGATCGCTCTCGACACAAGGGCAGGTTCGACGCGTTTATCCCTTGGGTCATCGGGCCTTTCGCACCGTCCATCATCGGGTACGTATGGCACACCCGCCTATGGACCACCGCCACGCCGCCGCTCTCGCGCCTCTGGACTGGCGTTTGATAGCAGCCCCGAGGTCTTTGCGGTGCAAGAGACCGCGCGCGACATCCTCGGCGACTGGTGGTCCTCGGATGATCGTCCTAATCAGCGAGAGTGAGGGTGCGGCCATCCTCGAGGACGCGGCGGAACTCTGGCGGCGGCGCGAAGCACATGGTTCGATACGTATCCAGGAAGGGGAGCCATTTCCTCCTAACTTGATCGCACAGACTTTTCTCCAAAGCCCGCGGGACCCGGCCGCATAGCCACCGCAGTCCGAATCGCGTTTCCATAGCCTGACAAGCACACTTTTCGCCCAGTCCTGGCTGCGAAAATCCGGGGCTGGGGCGCGCTGGCGCGACCCGTCTCCCTAACAATCATTAGGACCCTCACTGGCGCGCGATCCCTGTTCGCTAATGCCCAATATTAGCTGAATTTTTGAATTAAATAAGTGAGCTTGACGTTTGAATGTAGCTGATCTAATGATCCGCGGCGAGACTCAAGGACCGACGATCGGCTTGGAGCGTCGATAGGAGGCAAAATGTCGCGGAAAAGAGAAGGATCGGGATGGATTTGGGCAACCGCCGTCTCAGTCGCGGTACTTGCGCTGCTGCTTGTCGGTCAGCGCGGTTACGCGCAGGTCAAGCCGGGTGATTTTATCACCCCGGAAAATGCCAGCAAGGTGAAGGACCTTGTCGCGCCAGGCGTGTTCTACAAAGTCGAGCACGGGATGACGATGAAGATCGTGCCGACCGAGCGCGTGGACTGGCCGCCACCCTACAAGGATGCCACCGAGAAATATTCAGCTCAGGTGCGTCTTACCAGCGATCACAAGAGCCTGGTTGGATATGTCGCGGGTCAGCCGTTCCCGCTGATCGATCCGAACGACCCCTACGTGGCCACCAAGATCGTGTGGAACAACGTGTTCCGCCCGATCACCACGGACGACTACGATCTGCGTTTCTATGACTGCGATTCGGCCTACGAGCGGCGTGGTCCCCAGGAGCATCAGATCGAGTACTTCCAGATTGGCCACTACGCGGGCTACGACCTGGTCGGACGCACCGAGGTTGATCCGATTCCAGTGGACCCGGATTTCAAGAAAACCGGCCGCTACTGGCTGTTCGCGCTGTATCCCCTGCTGGCGCCCAACGAGATTCGTGGCACCGGCTTCATCCGCTGGCGCTACGCCGATCCCAATAAAGACGATGCAATCTGGAGCCTGAATGCCGGTTCCCGCCGTGTGCGGCGGCTGAACGAAGCGATCATGAGTGACTCCACCGCTTCGGGGACTTCGGCCCACGCCTGGGATCCCGACCACTACTCGGGATTCAATCCGAAGACCGAGGAGTACTTCTACAAGTTCCTGGGCGAGAAGAACATGCTCGGAACCATTCACGCGCTCCATTCGCCAGAGGTCCGCTGCCCCACTGACGGCGGCACCAGCGCATGCCCCGAGGCGTGGGAGATGCGCCATCTGTACGTCGTGCAGGCGCTTCCGAATCGCAAGCGAGTCAACGCGCTCGACGCGCGCACCATCATCTACCTGGACGGCGAGATGTGGTTCGAGCCGTACATCGACACCTACGATCAGGCCGGCCGGCTGTTCCGCAGCCACATCTACTGGCTGGCCACGCGCGATCGTCCGGTGCCCGATGCGAAGGTTGCGATCTATCCGTTCAAGCGCAGCTTCGTGGTCGGCGCGGTTTCGACTGACGTGCAGTCGGGGCTGGCGACGATGTGCTACCTGCCCGGGCATGAAACGCCCGAGCACGAATGCTGGTACATCAACATGGGAGCGGTGGACAAGCAGTTCTTCACCACCGACGCGATGGTCCGCGCGGGGCAGATGTAAGCCCGTGCCGCAAAGCTTGTGAAGTGAGCCGGGCGCGGTCTCTATGGCTGCGCCCGGTTCCTTTTCCAAACAAAGCACTGCTCGAATTCCACGGATGTTCTCGAGCGCGGCTCCGATTGCCGCCCGGGCCGCTTGAGTTTTGCATCTGGTTCGCGTTGGATGGCAGCCGGGCGCGGCACCTCAGCCGTCATGTCCCGCCGTTTCATCATGAGCGCCGAACCGATTCCGCCGCGAAGTCGCGGCTCGAGAAGATTTCGCGCGCGTCGCGCCCTTTGGGTCCGGCAGGCGCTCATGCCGCTCGAGCAATTCATTCACAGCGAAACCGTGGGCGCGACGACCATGCTGGGGGCGGCGGTGGTCGCGATGCTGTGGGCGAACTCTCCATGGAGCGCCAGCTATCACGCGCTCTGGCACGTGCGATTCTCGATCGATTTTCCGCTGCTCAGAATTTCCAAGGACCTCCATCACTGGGTCAACGACGGCTTGATGGCGGTATTTTTCTTCATCGTCGGGCTGGAAATGAAGGCCGAGATTGCCGAGGGAGAGCTCAAGAGCATGCGTCAGGCGGCGCTGCCCGTGATTGCGGCGCTCGGCGGAATGATCGTGCCGGCGCTGGCTTACCATGTCTTCAATCCGGCCGGAGAGCCGGCGCGCGGCTGGGGAATCCCTATGGCCACCGACATCGCGTTCGCGCTGGGCACGATGGCGCTGCTCGGCGATCGCGTGCCGCTCAAGCTGCGCACCTTCCTGCTTGCGCTGGCAGCGGCCGACGATATCGGCGCAATCATCGTGATCGCGGTCTTCTACACCGGTGCGATTTCGATTCCGGCCGCCGTAACGGCGTTGATATTTTTTGCGATCCTGGTCGCGATGAAGCGCGCCGGCGTGCGAAGCCCGTTTGCATACGCGGTCGCGGGTATCCTGTTCTGGGCCGCGGTGCTCGATTCTGGAATTCACGCCACGATTGCCGGTGTGATCCTGGGCCTGCTCACACCCACCGAAGCGTGGTTCGACAATCATGCCTTTCTCGATGAGGCGCGGCCGGTCTTCAACCGGCTCGAGAGCGCGATCCGCGCCGCCGACGAGAACAGCGCGGAGGCGATGTTCGGCGAGCTGGAGGAGCTCACCTACGAGACCGAGTCGCCGGTACATCGCCGCGAGCGCGAGGTGCGGCCGTGGGTGACCTTTCTGGTGCTGCCACTGTTTGCGCTATCCAATGCCGGAGTGCAGCTTGGCGCCGCGCAAATCCATCGCGCGCTCAGCGACCCGGTGACCGCGGGGGTGTTCGCGGGCCTGGTCGCGGGCAAGTTCGTGGGAGTGCTGGGATTTTCGGCGCTCGCGGTTCTGGCCGGCATTTCGGCGCTGCCCCAGGGAATCGGATGGCGGCAAATGGTGGGAGTCGCGATGCTCGCCGGTATAGGGTTCACCGTTTCGCTGTTCATCGCCGGGCTTGCGTTTTCGGCCGAACAGACTATCGCGAGCGCGAAACTGGGGATCCTTGCCGCTTCGGTGGTCGCCGCCGTGGCGGGTTATCTTGTGCTAAGAAGCGGTCCCCGCCCGCCGCGCGCATCGAGCTGAGAATCGCCCCGCCTGCTTCCGCCGCTTTCGCGAGTCGCGTAGCCTGATGGACAGAGGTACGTCAGTTCAGATGAAGCTATGGTTTTCGATTGGTCGGAATCCGACCGGTTTAGGTCACGAGTCCGGGGCACTCAACCTGCTCTGCGCGGCAGTGGTTGTTCTCGCGGCGATAATCGCTGGTCCGGGCGCGCTCGCGCAGGCGCAGGCTCCGGCGGCGGCGGCGCCCGGGGCGCCGATGGTGATGGTCAAAGGCACGATTAACGAAGCGATAGCGGTGTTCAGCGACAAGCAGCTCACGCCCGAAGAGCGGGAGAAGCAATTACGCGCGATCGCGGCGCGGCACTTCGATTTTGGCAGCATGGCGAGATCCGCGGTCGGCTATCACTGGCGGTCGTTCACGCCCGATCAGCGCGCGCAATTCGTGCCGCTGTTCACCAATTTTATCGAAGACGTCTATCTCTCGCGCATCGAGAGCTACTCGGTCGAAAAAGTGCAGCAGGACATCAAGTCCTCGGTGATCCAGTACAACAACGAGCGCATCGACAGTACTGACTACGCGCAGGTGTTCACCACGGTGACGCTCCAGGATCAGAACAGTCCCCTGCAGGTGAACTATATGCTCCATCGCGACAACGGCGAGTGGAAGATCTACGACCTCAGTGTGGACGCGATCAGCGTGATTGCGAACTATCGAAACCAGTTCAACCGCGTGCTCAATAACGACGGCTACGACAAGCTCGTCAGCATCATGAAGCAGAAGGCCAAAGGCCTCTCGAGCACCTTCCAGAACTAAGCCATCGCAAGTGCGGGCCCCTGACGCGCCAGGCTCGACCGCGCGCTCAGGGACTCACGCCCTTGCCGACCAGAGTGATAGTCGCCGTAGGATGCTTCGGGTCGCTGCTGGTCAGCAACAGCGAAGCGGAGCTTCGGCCCGCGGCGCTGGGAGCGAACTGAATCGACACCGGGCTCTTTTGCCGGGCCAAAACCGTGAATGACATCTGGCCGCCGACGATCGAAAACGGCGCGCCGGGAGCCGCCAGACTCACGGAGAGCGGCCCCTTGCCCTTGTTCTTGATCGTCAACGTGCGCGCCTTCGGTACCCCGACATGAGCTTTGCCGAAGCCCAGCCGATGAGTGGAGAGCCGGAGTTTCCCCGGCGGCCCTGCCGGAGTCGGGGTAGCGGTCGGGGTTGGCGTGGGAGCACTCGAGCTTCCCGCCTCGACTTCGGCAATCCAGGTGCCCCAGTTCAGACTGGTTGCGGAGGTGGCATATTCGCCGCCCACCCAGACCTTGGAACCGCTTGAAGGATCGATGCTGGCGCCCGAGTAGTCACCCCATCGATGGTGACCGCTCGTGTAATTGGTCTTGCCGCTCTGGATCAGGACCGGGAAGCTCATCGAGTCCCGCGGATCGCTTTTCAGGCGCGAGGCGAAATAAATCGAGGGGAATTCGGTGGATGACGACCGCGAAAAAACGGACACCAGGTTCTCCGCCTCGTCGATCGCAACCGCTGGATAATAGTAATCAGTCCCCTTGGTCCCGTAATCGAAATCCTGGTTCACCTCCATCGAGGGATCCGTCAGAACTTCGATAAAGCGCAAGCAATCACGCGTGCTGTTGTCGCCCGGCGGCGTGCACTTGCTGTTCGCCGAAACCCACAGCGAACCGTCCTGCCAGACCGCGTCCTGCAGCCGGTTGTCGCCGGTGAATTGACCCGGCTGAGAGCCGCCGGGCTGGGTCGCGTTCGGCGGATCGATCAGCGAGTTGATCGCTAGTGAGGTGATCTGAACGGTGCTTGAATTCGGCACGCCGTCCACGGCGAAGACGTGGATGAAATTGGAGTTGTTGAACACGACCGCCGCCATGTACAGCGTCGTCGGTTGCGGCGACGTCCCCGGCATCATGCGCGCGGGCTGGATGCTGAAGGTCGAGGAGTCCTGGCCAGGCGGATAAAAGTCGGCGCGCGGACTCGATGCCGCCGAGGTGAGGTCCGCTTTGTCGATTACGAAGTACAGGTTACCGGTGGGCCCGCCGGCATTGCAGCCTCCGTTGGCTGCCGACAGACACGCGAAACCATTGGCGGCGAGCGCGACCTTGTCCGCGCTGAATCCGATATCGGGCTGATCGGGCAAGGTTGACGGCGTCGGAAACACATACGACTTCCAGGTCGCAGTCGAGAGATCGGCTCCGCTGGAAACAGCAAGATCAATTTGGCCGGTCGTGCTCGTCGATGCGGTCGAATTGTTGAGCGACAGCATCGAGATGAACCACCGCTGGCTCCCCGGGTCGTAGCGCACCTTGGGGTCGCTCGCGAAGTTGTTGCCGATGCCGAAGAACCCGCTGAGCGAGACCGAGCCCGGAGTGTTCAGGGGACTGGGCCCGGAAACCGGGTTTCCTGATTTATCGAAAACTTCAAGCGCGAGGTTGACGGCCTCGACGACCTGGTTCGGTCCGGCGGCGACGTTGGTGTCGGGGGGCTCGCAATTGCAATTGCTGCTGGGCTGATCGATCCCGGTGAAATTCGTATCGAGCGTCGGCGGCGATGGCAACGCCGTCTCCAGCGGCGCACGCGCCGCGGGAACTCCCACCAACGACATCGCGCTCGCCTCTTTCTGCGCCATCCATGCCGCCGGGTTCGGGATTCTCTGCGGCATTACCGCCTGCGCGTGGAACTGCCCCGGCGTCAGCCTGGGAAGCTTGCGGAGGTCAACCGTCGTTCCGGGCGAAATCCAGACCGCCTGGGGCGCTGGACCGGTGTACGCAACTGGGGTTCCGATCGCGGGCACGCTGGGTGCGGCGCGCAGCGAAACCGCGGTGGCGATCAGAATTGCCGCCGCCGACAGGATGATTGCGACGCGCAGCTCGCGTTGGTTATTCGAATTCATGCCAATGCGCCGTCTTCGGTTGTGGTGGCTGCCGGAGCGAGCGTGCGTGGAATCACCTGAAGTATGGTCCGCCCGCGGTCAGTTCCCCAGGATCGAGGAAACGCAGCCACGTCTCCACGGTGAGCGCGTGCCGCTTCAGGAGCGCTTCGCGGCATCGATCCCACATCGGGCCTTCACCGCCGAGTGCGACGGGGTTGCGCGTGGCCTGCCAATGCTCGCGGCTCTCATAGCGCGTTACCAGGACGACGGTATCGTAATCGGGAGAGGGCGGCTCGTGCTCGTCCTCGGTGACCATCCACATGCCGAGGATCCGGGCTCCAATTCGCTCGAAGTACGGCCATACGCCGTGCGCGCTCAGCCGATGGAATTCCGCGAAGGAGCCCTTGCGAATTCTGAACGTGCGTTGGGTCGCAATCATTGTTGGTTGGTTCTAACCGGTCCCGCGCGTGTGGGTCAGGTTCGGCGTTCGAGTCTACGATCGCGGCGATCGCGCTACAATCCGTTTTTGATGCTAATCTAACAGCGAGGCTCAGCCATGATTCTGAAAGTAGCGCGCCTGGGAGTTCCGTCGGTGAGGACGGCGGCGCAACCCGTTGCCGCCGCCGAGATCATGAGCCCCGATTTTCAGAAGCTCATCGACGACATGATCGAGACGATGCACGAGTATCATGGCGTGGGCCTGGCCGCCCCGCAGGTGCATCTGCCGCTCCAGCTTGCGGTGCTGGAAGTTCAGTCGCATCCGCGCTACCCCGACGTGCCCGGTGTGCCGCTCACGGTGCTGATAAATCCCGAAGTCAGCGCGATAGACGAGGAAATTGTCGAGGAGTGGGAAGGATGCTTGAGCGTGCCGGACTTGCGCGGGATGGTGCCCCGCTTCAAGGAGGTTCGAGTGCGCGCGACCGGGCGCACCGGCGAGGCGCTGGATTTCGTCGCGCGCGACTTTCATGCGCGAGTCGTCCAGCACGAAACCGATCATCTCAAGGGCGAGGTCTATCTGGATCGGATGCCCAATCTGCGCCAGCTCGGTTTTCTCGACGAATGGCAGCGCTTTCTGCTGCCCGCCCAGTAGCCGCCCCAGCGAGCGGCAGCGCGCGGGCGCGGGTTTTGAGCGCGCTCACTTCGGCGGGTAGGGCAGGTTGCGCGGAAGCTTGCCGGTGGCCTTCACCGCCGCGATCGCCTTGCGCAACTCCTCGTTCTGAGCGGCCAGGCTCTGCTGTTCGGTCTGAACTTTGCGCAGATCGCCCTTGAGATGCGTGTTTTCATCGCGCAACTGCCCCAGCTCGCTGTTCATCGTGTCGATCTGCTGATTAAGCCGGTCCTGCTCGGCGTGGTGCTGACTGGAAACCCACGCGAATAGAATCGCCGCCGCGATTGCGACTACAACTGCTCCTGCCAACGCCTTCAGCATCGTTCACCTGCCGGATAGAGGATACCCGGACGGGCGCGCAACTTGAAGAATGCGGCCCGCATGATCGCGCAACAGGAGTGTGCGCCGCTGCCGAAATCTAATTGACTTCATTCGCTTGCGCTTCCTACAATGCCCTCAGTGACGGGATTCGGCTGCGGCTCCGCTTGGGAAATCGGGCCCGATGCTAGATGCCAGCGCGCCGAAGGTTCAGGAAATTCGGCGCGTTCACTGTGACGCGGGCACGCGATGGCCAAATGATAGAGGTCCAGGACCTAACCAAGTACTTCGGCGCGACTCTTGCGGTAAACAACGTTTCCTTCAAGGTCGACAAGGGCGAGATCATCGGATTGCTCGGTCCGAATGGTTCGGGCAAAACCACGATCATGCGCATCCTGACCGGGTTTTTTCCGCCCACCTCGGGACGCGCTTTTATCGGCGGACTCGACGTAGCCGAATATTCCCTGCAGACCCGCCGGCGAGTCGGCTATCTGCCCGAAAACATGGTCCTTTACCCGGACCTGAGCGTGACCGCGCTGCTGGAGTTTGCCGCCCGGGTGCGCGGACTTGATGCGCGCACCACCAAGGATCGAATCGAGTATTCGATAAGGACCTGCGGCCTTACCGACGTTCGCAGGAAGTTGATCGGGAAGTTGTCCAAGGGCTATCGCCAGCGGGTCGGAATCGCACAGGCAATCCTGAGCGACCCCGAAGTGCTGATTCTGGACGAGCCGACCGTCGGTCTTGATCCGCGCCAGGTTATCGAAATCCGCGAGTTGATCCGGTCGCTGGCCGGCCGCTCGACAGTTCTGCTGTCCACCCATATCCTGCCCGAGGTCAATATGACCTGCCGGCGCGTCGTGATCATCGATCGCGGCAAGATCGTCGCGCAGGACACGCCCGAGCAATTGACCGCCAAGCTGCAGGGCAGCGATCAGACCCTGGTAACCGTGGCGGGACCGGCAGCCGAGGTCAAAGCCGCACTCGAGGGCGTGCCGAAAGTCGAGAGCATCCAGGAGCGCCCGGTTGACGGCGGTCAGCAGGGTGTGTGCAGCTTTATCGCCTATTCCCACGGCCACGGGGACGAAGTGCGCGGCGCGCTCGCAGCGTGCGTGGTGCAGCGCGGATGGAGTCTGCTCGAGATCAAACCGATGGCGCTCAGCCTTGAAGATTTGTTCGTGCGACTCGTCACCAAAGAGGAGCGGGTGTAGGTGGCCCGCCGGCGCATCTTCCGAGCCTAATCGATGTCCAACGGCGCAGTCACAATCGAAGCGAGCCGCGCGGCCACGGAGGCGCAGCGCGCGGAACTCGGCAGGATGCGCACCGGGTTCTCGGTGGCGCGGATGTGGGCGGTAACGCGCAAGGAGCTGCGTTCCTACTTCGCGTTTCCGCTGGTCTATATCGTGACCGGACTGTTCGCGTTCATGGCCGGGATGTACGCGTGGACCGACATGGATTTCTTCGAAACCATCGCGTTTTCCCGCGACATCATCCAGAACTACTGGCAGCTCCTGTTCACCGACATCAGGCTGTGCCTGATGCTGACGCTGCCGTTCCTGACGATGCGGCTGTTCGCGGAGGAGCGCAAGCTCGGCACCGTCGAGCTGCTCTACACCTATCCGCTGCGCGACGGCGAGATCCTGGGCGGGAAGCTCCTGGCCTCGATCGTGATCATGCTGATGATGCTGGGTCTGACGCTGATGTACCCGGTGTACGTCTACTCGATCCACGCCTTTCCGCTGTTCCCGCTGCTGGCGGGATACCTGGGGCTGCTCCTGATTGGATGCTCCTTCATCGCGTTCGGACTGTTCATCTCCTCCCTGTGCGAGAGCCAGGTGACAGCCGGTATCGGCACGATCCTGCCGCTGCTGTTCCTTTGGGTGCTGAACTGGAACGAGGCGGCGTTCGCCAGCGATTGGCTGACCACGCTGCGTGATTTTTCGCTGTTCGACAATTTTGCCGGGTTCGCGAAGGGACTGATCGATATCGATGCGGTGACGTTCTTCATTTTCTTTTCGGTGTTTTTTCTGTTCCTGACGCTGCGCTCGATGGAGGCCCGCAAATGGACCGGCCGGAGGTAAATCGTCCGGCAGCTCACACCTCGCTGCTGAGGAATTACGCGGTCCTGATCTACACGATCGTGATGCTGGCGGTGGTGCTGATTCTGGCCAACGCGATCATCATCCATCACAACGTCCGCATCGACCTGACTCCCGGCAAGCGCTTCTCGCTGTCGCAATTCGACAAGAAGGTGCTTTCGCGCCTGACCCACAACGTCAAGGTGATGGCGTTTATCCGCACCGAGGATCCGTCCTACCTCGATCTGGCCAACCTGTTGTTCCAGGCGGCCGCCTTCACGCCGCGGCTCAGCTACGAGATTATCGACGTCAACAAGTCGCCCGGGCTGGCGCGGCAGTACGGCGTCTCCAGCTACGGAGAAGTGGTGGTGCAGTCGGAGGGGCGGCGGCGCGATTTCGACAATTCCCGCTCCGATCTTTTGATTCCGGCGATCCTGCAGGTCTCGCAGGTCCAGACCAAGCATATCTATTTCACCACCGGCCACGGCGAAAAAGACCTGTACAGCGCCGATCGCACGCTGGGCTTCTCGGAATGGCGAGGGCTGCTCGAGCAGAATAACTACCAGATCGACAATGTCTCGCTGTTCGCCAGCGGGGTTCCGGCCGATTGCCGGGTGCTGGTATCGCTTGGGCCGGAGAAGGACTTTTTGCCCGAGGAGCTGGCCGAGCTGGCCAAGTACCTCGCGCACGGCGGGCACTATATCGCGCTGATCGATCCCTACGGGTCGCCCAGCCTGGTGAAGTTTCTGCAGCAATATGACCTCGACTTCACCGACAAGATCGTGGTCGATCCCGCCTATCGGCTCACCGCCGGAGAGTTGATGACCACTCAAATACCGCTGCGCTCGGAGGAGAATCCGATCAGCCGCTCGATGTCGGCGGCGGCGGTTTTTTCGCTGACGCGCGGAGTCGACATTACCGCAAAGCCGGGTGCGCCCGCGCCCGACGGACTGGTGCTGTCGTTCGCGAGCGAGTTTCTCAAGTCGTCACACGAAAGCTGGGGCTCGGCGGATCCGAAGGCGGTCTCCACCGGAATCACCGACTATCTGGCCGGACGCGACGTCAAGGGGCCGATCCCGGTCGGCAGCGAAGTCGACCTCGCGCCGAGCACCGACCAGCACATCCCGCTTCAGCAGATGACACGGATAGTGGGCTTCGGCACCTCGTCGTTCGCCTCCAACCAGTTCATCGAGATGCTGGGAAACCGCGATCTGGCGGTGAGCGCGGTCAACGATCTCGCCGGCGACCAGATTCTGATCGCCAGCCGCGAGCGCCTGAACAAATCCGAAACCTCCGCCTTCTACGTGACCAGCGAGGAGTCGCAGCATCTGCGCGATTTCGGCGCGCTGGCGGAAGCGCTGATCCTGTTCTCGATCGCGATTGCGGTTTTCGTGCGCAGGAGGTTCTTTGCATGAGCCTGCGCCCGGCAATCATCTTCACCGTCCTGTTCGCGATTCTGCTGCCGGTATACGTCTTCACCGCGCGCAAGGCGGTCGAACCCACTGCCGCGCAGGAGCGGAAGGAGAGCCTGCTCAAGCTTGACAGCGTCGATGCGATCGCGCTGACCCGCGGCAGCGAGAGCCTGAAATTCCAGAAAACCGCCGACGGCAAGCGCTTCGAGATCGTCCAGCCGCCCAACGGGTTTATTCCGCAAGACCTGATAAGTGCGACGGTTTCACTGCTGCTCAACCAGAAGCAGGTCGATGTCGTTGCGCAGAACCTCAACGACCTCGGTCAGTTCGGCCTCGACCATCCGAGCACCGTGATGACCATCGACGCGCCGGGTCACAAGCATCCGCTCAAGATCTACTTCGGCAGCGAGAATCCGACCCATACCGCGATTTACGCGCAGATCGAGGGAATTCCGAAGGTTTTTCTGCTCGGGCGCAACCTCGAGTACTACCAGACCCTGATGTTCCAGTGGGTCGAGGGCAAGCAGGGCAAGAACGCCTGAGCGCCGTCAGTGGCGATGCTCGGGCGGTTCGGGCGCCGCGAGGCTGGCGAGCTTGCCGGCGATCTCGGCCGGTGTGAGCAGTCCGCGTGCCGCGATCGTCCGCTCCAGCGCGCGCAGGAAATGCTGATAATACTCGCCGTGCTCCGCGGTCCCGTCGCGCTCGCGTACGAGATCGGAAGCGCCAATCTCCGCGATCAGGTTTGCGCGGAAATCCTCCCAGCTGAACAGTCCCGACTGCGACATCGCCAGCGCGAGCGCGAACGCGCGCGCTTCCCAGGGCGCGCTGAACACGCGCTCCGGGTCGAGGCCCGCCTCTGCCGCCAGCGCGCGAAGGTTCGGATCGCTCATCGCCGCCGGCGCGCTCCGGGGGCCGCGACTTTTGCGACGCCGATCATCGAGTCGCGCGTGACCAGCTCGGCGAGCTGCGCCTCATTCATGCGGTCGGTATGCGCCGGACGCTCGGGGATCACGATATAGCGCTGCTCGGCGCTCGAATCCCAGACTCGAATCTCGACTTCGGCGGGCAACTCCAGACCGAAGTCGCGCAGCACGCCGCGCGGATCGCTCACCGCGCGCGACCGATATGCGAAACTCTTGTACCAGGCGGGCGGCAGGCCCAGCATCGGCCACGGATAGCAGGAGCATAGCGTGCACACCACCAGGTTATGCACCCGCGCGGTGTTCTCGACCGCGGTCAGATGACCGCCCTCGGGCCCCGCGATTCCCAGCTCCGCCGCCGCGGCGGTCGCGTTGGCGACCAGCCGCTTGCGGAAGGCCGGATCGGTCCACGCCTTTGCGACCACGCGCGCGCCGTTGCGGGGCCCGACCTTGTGCTGGTAGGTCTCGATGATCTGATCAAGAGCGGCGGAATCCACCAGCCCTTTTTCGACCAGCAATTCCTCGAGCGCCTTGACGCGCGCCGCCGGTCCGCTTTCGCGCGAGTCATGTCCGCCGGTGCTCATCGCGATGCTCTCCGATTGCGCCTGGTTCGGGCGCGGGCGGGCGGCAAGGACCGCGCGGGTTCCAGATATTCCTCCCACAGATCGACATACACACGCTCCCGCGCGCGCTTGCCCCAAAGCTCGCGCGCGTCAAACTCAACCGAGTACACGTGCTGCGGATTTTCCCCGGCCTGATGCGCATTGGTGTCGGGAAAAACAAACACGCCCTGGTCGTGGCGGACGACGCCTGCCCGCCCGCGCACGTAGCGCGGCAGACGGGTGTGCCCGGCGGGGTTGAGGTTGCGGGCGCGAACGCGCTCGCCCGCGCGATACTTCGCCTTAAGGCGCGCCGCACTCGATTTGACCGGCGCCACGTCGGCGGCTGTGACGGCTTCGGGCGCGTTCTCCGCGAGCGCACCCGCCCGGATCAGCGCTTCACGGCTCAACACGCCCTTTTCGACGAGCAGCGTCTGGACCGCGCGCATCCATCGTTCGTAGTACGACGACTCGAGATAAGCTGACGGCGGAATTCGTTCGATCGCGTGGCGGAACTCGTCCACGTTGGCCATGCGCGTCCCGAGCAATGCGCTTGCGATCGCGAACATCCGCGCTTCCCATCGCGCATGATAGACGGGCTCGTGCTCCTCGCGCACGACGCTGCCGAACCCGTCCATCCCACCGAGGTCGTGAATTCCGTTCATCGCAATCGATCTTCCGCACTCCCGTTCGCGCGCGATCCGTCCGCCGAGCGCAATTATTCTTTAGTTTGCGCGTTTGCCGCAAGCGCATTCAGGTCCGGCGCGGCGATGCGGACTCGCAGTGCGCGGCCGCGCGCGTTCAGTTTCGAATCCGGGGACGCTTGAAGCTCCCTAGAGAGCATTGATACCCTTTTTCCACTACCGTGTCGCAAAGCGAAAAGCGCGACTGGCCGATCGACGTGCGTGTGTTCGGTGTTCTTTCCGCGTTCTGGGCAGCGTACCTCGTCTTCCTTATCTTCATGCGGGATCCGGTGATGGATCCCGGCGGGCCGCTGCGTGCGCTGATCGGCGGCATTCCATTTTACGGGCATTCCGCTCAACTCGTGTTGCTCGCGGAGGCCTCGATTTTCTGGGCGACCGCGGTCGGAATCGCGGCGCGCCGCCGGTGGGGCCTGGTGCTCGCGCTGTTTTACACGGGGCAGGCGGTCGTCAGCCGCCTGGTTTTCATCGTGACCTACCTCGGCACCCGATCGGAGATCGAGCACGTGCGAGCCGCCGCGCTGGAGGGCGCCGCGCTGGTGATAATTACGCTCTACCTGTGGATCCGAACCGACCAGCTGGTCTTATCGCGCGGTGCTTCGATATCGCATCACGGCGCCGTGCTATGAGCGCAGCATCAGCCCGCCGTCCGCGCGAATTCCCGCTCCGGTGACGTAGGAAGCGTCGTCGGAGGCGAGGAACAGGATCACCTTGGCCATATCGTCGGGCTGACCAAGACGGCGCAGCGCGGTCTTCTTTTCCCATACGCCGCGGATTCGCTCGATGTCGAAGTTGGCCCGTGTCATGCCGGTGTAGATCGGTCCGGGCATGATGTAATTGGCGCGGATACCGAACTTGCCGTACTCGAGCGCGACGGTGCGCGTCAGTCCCGCGACGCCCGCCTTCGACGAGCAGTACGCCGCCAGCCCGTAGTCGGTGACCTCGGCCATCACGGAGGCCACGTTGACAATCGCGCCGCCGCCCGCCTTGATCATCTCGGGCAGGGCGCGCTTGATGAGCATGAACTGGCCGCGAACGTTCACGTTGTGCACGCGATCCCATTCGGCCAGCGGCAGATCGCCGGTCAGCGCGTTGGTGCCGGTTCCGGCGTTGTTCACCAGCGTGGTCAGCTTGCCGAAGCGCTCGATCGCAAGCTCAACGAGCTTGGGCGCTGTGTCCTCACGGCCGACGTCGGCGGCCAGCGCCGCGCTGTTCGCGCCCGCGGCCGCCAGCATCCGCTGGGTCTCCTGGGTCGCTTCCGGGCTCAAGTCGCAATGAAGGACCTGGGCTCCCTCCGACGCCAGCAGCATCGCGGTCGCACGCCCGATTCCCGATCCCGCGCCGGTCACGATCGCGACCTTGCCGTCGAGCCTGTTTGCCATTTTCAAATCCTCCATCCGCAGCAGGTGAGTTCGCAGGCCCAGAGATTATGCAGAATCGCAAGGAATCTGCACGTCCCGGAGCGAGCGCGTCGAATTTGAATTTTGGTGGCGGCGGTAGGAGTCGAACCTACGACACTGCGGATATGAGCCGCATGCTCTGACCAACTGAGCTACGCCGCCACTGGGAAACGCCAAGAGTACCGCGCGCGGGGAAATCGGGAAAGAGTCGCCGGTCCGCTCTTACTTAAGCGGAATACTGCGCGATTGCACGCGCCGGCTGCCGCGCTGCACCTGGTACAGCACCCCTTCGGTGAATTCGACGCAGGTCAGCTTGCCGCCGTAAACCAGGCCCGTGTCGATGCCGAGCTTGTACGGCAGATCCACCATCACCCCCCGCATCGGCGTGTGGCCGAACACGACCGTCGCATCGATCTGGTGCGGATGGAGGATGAACTCCTGCCGAATCCAGAGCATGTCCTCGGACTGCTGATCCTCGAGCTGGCGGGTCGGCAGGATTCCGGCGTGGACGAACAGGTAGGGCGGGCGCAGGTAACTCACCGCGAGACTCTTGAAGAAATCCAGATGCGGCTCGGGAATCCGCTCCCTGGCCTCCGCCAGATCGTCTTCCTTGAGGCCGTAGCTCTCCAGCGTCGCAACGCCGCCGTTGAACAAAAACGACTCGCCGTAGTTGCCGGGCAATCCCAAAAACGACAGCATCATGTCTTCGTGATTGCCCTTGAGGAACACGACTTCCGCGTGCGTCTTCTCCAGGGCGAGCGCGAGATCGATCACCGCGCGCGCCGACGGGCCGCGATCCACGTAGTCGCCGACGAAGACCACCGTGTCGCCCGCGCCCGGGGCGATCGCCTGGAGCATCGCCTCGAGCTCGTCGGGACATCCGTGGATATCGCCGATGGCGAACAGGCGGCCCGTGCCGTTGTGCTTGCGATGGGTCATCGTGGCGATCGCGCGCGGCTACTTGCCGTTGCCGTCGGTTCCTCCCGCCGCGAGCAGGGCGCTTATAGCGTCGCGGTTTTCGATCAAGCGCCGCGCGGCTGCGTATGGATTTATCCGGCCTTCGCCGACCTGCGTCATCACTTCAGGCTCGCGGCCGGCCTTGAGCGCGCGCGCCGTGCGCTCTTCCAGCTCCGCGGTCAGCACCTCGAGGAACTCGCGGCGGCGATGCTCGGCGGCGCGCGCCGGATCGAAGTGCTCATGCAGATATTCGCCGTGCTTGCCCACCGCCGCGACCACCGCGTCCACGCCGATATCGGCCGCCGCCTGGGTCATCACCACCGGCGGACGCCATCCGCCGCTCGGCCGCAGATGGACGTTGAGTTCGAGCTCCGCCTTGATGCGATCGGCGCCCTCGCGATCGGCCTTGTTGACCACGAACACGTCGGCGATCTCGTTGAGCCCCGCCTTCATCACCTGCACCGAGTCGCCGCCCTCGGGAACCGTGACGACGATCGTGGTGTCGGCGAGATCCATGATGGAAAGCTCGGTCTGGCCGACGCCGACGGTCTCGATAATCACCACGTCGTGTCCGTACGCGTCGAGCAGCCGCACGATTTCGCGCGCCGCGCGCGACAGCCCGCCGTGGCTCCCGCGGGAGGACAGGCTGCGGATATAGACGCCCTCGTCCTTGTAGTGATCGGTCATCCGGACCCGGTCGCCCAGCACCGCGCCGCCGGAGAACGGGCTGGAAGGATCAATCGCGAGAATCGCCACCTGTTTCCCCGCGGCGCGATATTTCGCGATCAGCCGGTTGACGAGCGTCGATTTTCCCGCGCCGGGCGGCCCCGTGATGCCCAGGATGTGCGCGTGCCCGGTCATGGGGTAGATCCGCTCGATGATAGTGCTCGCGTCGGGGGTGCGGTTTTCGACCAGCGTGATCAGACGGGCCAAGGCCACGCGGTCGCGCTTGGAGAATCGGTCGAGCAGCGAGTCAAGGCGCGGGCTCGGAGCCGATGGCGATACAATCTCAGGCGGCATAGGAGTGTAAGTAACGATCATAGCCGCAGCGCTTGAAAGCACGCAACGCACCTTGGCTCCATCGACGCGCCGTTGTCTTAGCCGCCTTGCCGCCATAATCTTCTAGTTCGGAATGAAATTGCCCGACGTCTATACGGACTGGCGCATCGTGGCCGGACTCGCACTGATGATTCTGGGCGCGGGCAACTGGATAATCGGGCTCCATCGCACCCAGCAATACAGCCAGATGATTGCGGCGACCGCGCACGCGGCCACCGGCACCGACTACCGCAGCTTCGACGAACTGGACGCAGGCACCGGCGTCGCGGTGCTCGAGCCGCTCACCGCCGAGCAGCGCAAGGTTTCCTATGCGACCGCGCGGATGGACTTCTACCACGCGACTTTTCTGAGCGGCCAGGTGATGGTCGTGCTTGGGCTGTTGGTGGCGCTATGGGGATTCATGGCCGTGATTCAGACCGACACGCGCAATGCGCTGCGCCGCGCCACTCTCGGCCCGCCACCGGCCAAACGGCACTGAGGCCGAGGGACCCTCTCGATGGTCAAGCTGGTCGCGGAGCGCGCTCCCGCAAAGATCAATCTATTTCTGAGAGTGACCGGACGGCGCGCCGACGGTTACCACGAACTCGATTCGATTTTTCTTCCGATCGCGCTCGCCGATTCGGTAAAGGTCGAAATCCGCCCTGCGGAGCGGGCGGCGGTGATGCTGCGATGCGACACCGCGGCGCTGGCGGCGGCTGATTCCAACCTCGCCGCGCGCGCTGCCGCGGCCTTCATGAAAGAGTACCGCCTCGCGGCTCTGGTCTCGATCGATCTTCAAAAGCGCATTCCCGTGGGCGCCGGACTCGGCGGAGGTTCGAGCGACGCCGGCGCGGTGCTGCGCATGATGGCGGCGCTGTGCGAAGTTGCACTTGACGATCGGCTGGCGCGCCTGGCGCTCGCGCTCGGCGCCGATGTGCCGTTTTTTCTCGATCCCCGCCCCGCCCGAGTGCGCGGAGTCGGAGAGCGCCGCAAACCGATCGCCGCGATCGCGCCGCTTGCGCTGGTGCTTGTGGTTCCGCCAGTGGAGGTTCCCACCGCAAGGATCTTCGCGGCGCTGTTGCGCGAACAATGGAGCGGACCGGCGCCCGCGGCGGACCTCGAGGAAATCCTGGCCGGAAATCTCACGCCGCGCGTCCTGGTCAACGATCTTTCCGTACCCGCGATACGCCTGTATCCCGAGATCGGGCGGGTCATCACTATCCTGCGCGAAGAGGGAGCGCGGGCGACACAGATGTCCGGCAGCGGAGGCGCAGTATTCGGAGTTTTCGCCGACGACGAGGCCGCTCAGCGGGCGGCGTTGCGGCTGCGAGTCCGCGCGCCCGAGGCCAGGGTGTTCGCGACCACGACCACCACCGGAGAAACCGCGTTTGAATCGGTCCGCGACTGAGTCCTGTTTAAGTCCTGTGGACGGCCGGACTGCGCCTGATTGACAGCCAAAATCCGCCCCAATAACATCCAAGTCCCGCACATCGGGAGCGCATTGGCGGGGTTTTTCCGGGCATGTCCGCCACGCCAATAACTTCAAGCAACCTGCCGATTGTGCAATACCTTCGAAGCGCGCATCGCTGGGCGGTCGCCAAGCTGGTAAGGCACCAGGCTTTGGACCTGGCATTCGAAGGTTCGAATCCTTCCCGCCCAGCCATCGGTTGCGACACCTCGGCGCGCCGGGTGTAACAGCGCACAGCTGGAGGATACGCGAGCCGCGATACGACGATGTCAGAACGGGCCAAGGACGAGCTGGAAATTTTCACCGGTAATTCCAACCCCGCGCTCGCGCGTGAGGTGAGCGAAAACCTGCACGTGCGCCTTGGCGAAGCGGAGGTCGGCCGCTTTCCCGACGGCGAGGTGATGGTCGAGGTGCGCGAAAACGTGCGCGGCGGCGACGTCTTCGTGATTCAGTCGACCTGCACTCCGCCCAACGAGAACCTGATGGAGTTGCTGCTGCTGATGGATGCGCTGCGGCGGGCTTCCGCAAAGCGCATCACGGCCGTGATTCCCTACTTCGGCTACGGGCGCCAGGATCGCAAGGTCGCACCGCGCGTGCCAATCAGCGCCAAGCTGGTCGCCGACCTGGTTACCACCGCCGGAGCGTCGCGGGTCCTGACCGTAGATCTCCACGCCGGTCAGATCCAGGGATTCTTCAATATCCCGGTTGACAACCTGTACGCGATGCCGGTGCTGATCGGATATTTGCGCAAGCGCCTGGACAACAAGAAAGTCGTGGTGATTTCGCCCGACGCCGGCGGCGTCGAGCGCGCCCGCGCGTTCGCCCGCCGTCTAAACGCCGGTCTGGCGATTATCGACAAGCGGCGCGTGCGCGCCAGCGAAGTGGCCGAGATGCGCCTGGTCGGTGAAGTGAAGGACGCGGTCGGAGTCCTGGTGGACGACATGATCGATACCGCCGGCACGATCACTGAAGCCGCCAAGGTGGTCTCAAGCGCGGGCGCGACGGAAGTGTTTGCTGTCGCCACCCATCCCATACTGAGCGATCCCGCGTGCGAACGGCTCAACAAGTCGATCATCAGCGAGATTATCGTTACCAACAGCATCCCGCTGCGCGCCAAGGCTCAGGCCGAGCTGTCCAAGCTCAAGGTCCTGTCGGTGGCGCCCTTTGTAGCGGAAGCGATTCGACGCATTCATAATGAAGAGTCGGTGAGCTCGCTTTTTGCCTGAAGCGGGCGCCCGAGTTACGAGGACTATCATGGAAACCGGTGAGCTGAATTGCGAAATGCGCCCCGTGCGCCCCAAGGGAATCGTCCATGCGTTGCGCCGCGAGGGGCGCGTGCCCGCGATTCTCTACGGTCGTGGAACGCAGACGACCACGATCTCGGTAAACGGCGCAGAGTTGCGCGCGCGGATGTCGGCAACCTCGCACTCGCGGCTGATCCGGTTGAAATCACCGGCCTCCGAGCTCGACGGCCGCCACGTCGTCTTCAAGGACGTGCAGCGTGCGCCGGTATCGGGAAATATCCTGCACGCCGACCTGTACGAGGTTGATCTGAACCGTCCGATTCGAGTCGAAGTGCCGCTGCGCTTTACCGGCAAACCGGCCGGCGTGGCCGAGGGTGGCATCCTGCAGCCGCTGGTTCGCGCGGTCGAGGTCGAAGTCCTGCCGCTGGAGATTCCCGAGATAATCGAAGTGGACGTGTCCGCACTCGGGATTCACGACGTCATTCACATCTCGACGGTTTCCTTCACCGCCAACGTGAAGCCGATTTACGATCAGGATTACGCGGTCGTCTCCGTTCTGCCTCCGACCGTGGCCGAAGCTCCCGTCGCGGCAGCGGCCGCCGAGGGTGCGGTGGTCGAGGGTGCGGTGCCCGCCGAGGGCGCGGCAGCCGCTCCGGCCGAAGGCGCGGAGGAGGGCGCGGCAGCCGCCGGCGCCAAGAAGGCGGAGCCGGGCGCCAAGAAGGCGGAGCCGGGCGCCAAGAAGTAGCCCGCGCCGCGCGCTCATCGCACTGCGGCGCGGAAGGTGGAATTGCGAGGAGCCCGGTGGCCGTCCGTGGCGGCCTGCCGGCGGGGAGGGGAGCAGCGGTGAGTTTCGCGCACCTGCACGTCCACACTCAGTACAGCCTGCTCGACGGCGCCAACAAAATCGCTCCGCTCCTGGCCCATGCCAAGGCCAGCGGGATGGAGGCGATGGCGATAACCGACCATGGCAACATGTTCGGCGCGGTCGAGTTCCATCAAAAAGCCATCGCCAACGGCGTTAAACCGATAATCGGATGCGAGACCTACCTCGCCCCGGGCCGGCGCAGCGATCGCACCCAGACCGCGCGCAGCGACGACTTCGACGCGGTCGGCAACTTCCATCTGATCCTGCTGGTCCAAAACCGCACCGGTTATCGCAACCTCTGCAAGCTGCTTACCGCCTCCTACCAGGAGGGCCTGTATTACAAGCCGCGAATCGACCGCGAGATACTCGCCGAGCTGTCCGACGGGCTAATCGCGCTGTCGGGATGCCTGTCGGGCGAGGTCGCGCGCGCGCTGCGCGCGAACCGGATGGACAAGGCGTGCGAGATTGCCCAGTGGTACGCGCGCACCTTCAAGGAGCGCTACTACCTCGAGTTGCAGGACAATCAGCTTCACGCTCCGATCAACGACGCACTGCGCGAGATCGGGCGCAAGGTCGGGCTGCCGCTGGTCGCCACCAACGACTGCCACTACCTGCATCGCGGCGACGCCAAGGCGCACGAGGTCCTGCTCTGTATCCAGACCGGCAAGACGATGGCCGACGAGACGCGCTGGCGTTTCGACACCGACGAGCTTTACGTCAAGACGCCGGAGGAGATGGGGCAAGCGTTTGGCAAGGACTCGGAGGAGTTCCGCAACACGATGGAGATCGCGCGGCGGGTCGATTTCGAGTTCGAGTTTGGCAAATTCCACTTCCCGCTCTACACCGGCCGCGCCGCCGACGGCGGCGAGCTCGACCTCGACGATGAGCTTGAAAAGCGGGCGCGCGCGGGCCTGGAAAAACGGCTCGCCGAGATTCGCGCGCGCCTGGGCGAGGGCTTTGACCCCGCGCCGTACTACGAGCGGATCGCGCTGGAGCTCCCGGTGATCCGCGAGATGGGATTTTCCGGGTACCTGCTGATCGTCCAGGACTTCATCAGGTGGGCGCGCGAGCGCGGGATGCCGGTGGGACCGGGACGCGGATCGGTGGTCGGCTCGCTGGCCTCCTATGCGATGGAGATCACGGAAGTCGATCCGGTCGAGCACAAGCTCCTGTTCGAGCGCTGGCTCAATCCCGGACGCAAATCGATGCCCGATATCGACTCCGACTTCTGCTACGAGCGCCGCGACGAGGTAGTTGAATATGTGCGCGAGCGCTACGGCGCGGATCGGGTCGCGCAGATAATCACCTTCGGTACCATCAAGGGCAAGCAGGCGATTCGCGACGTCGGGCGCGTGCTCGGGCTCTCATTCGCCGAGACCGACAAGATCGTCAAGCTCTATCCCGCGCCCAAGCAGGGCCGCGATTTTCCGCTCAAGGATGCGCTCGAGATCGAACCGCGGCTGCGCGCGGAGCGCAAGAACCATCCCGAGCTGTTCGAGTACGCCTTCAAGCTCGAGGGGCTGCTGCGCCACACCTCCAAGCACGCGGCGGGAATCGTGATCTCGGACTCGCCGCTCTCCGATATGGTTCCGCTGTACGTGGACAAGGAAACCACCGAAGGCGGTATCGCGATTACCCAGTACTCGATGAAGAGCGTCGAGGACATCGGGCTTATCAAGTTCGATTTCCTGGCGCTCAAGACGCTGACCCTGATCAAGGACACGCTCGATCTGATCGCCGCGGGTGGCAAGCCGCCGCCCGACCTCAACGCAATCGGCCTGGATGATCCCGAGACCTACCGTCTGCTATCGCGCGGCGACACTGTAGGCGTGTTCCAGATGGAAGGTTCGGGGATGCGCCGCTTTCTGAGCGATCTGAAGCCGACCTGCTTCGAGGATGTCGTCGCCGCCGGATCGCTGTTCCGTCCCGGACCGCTCGACGCCATCGAGGACGGCAAGACGATGGTGCAGCACTTCGTCGATCGCAAGCATGGCCGCGAACCCGTGCAGTACGACCATCCGCTGCTCGAGCCGGTGCTCAAGGACACCTACGGCGTAATCGTGTACCAGGAACAGGTGATGCGGGCGGCGCAGGCGCTGGCCGGCTACTCGCTGCAGGACGCCGACATCCTGCGCGCCGCGATGGGCAAGAAGAAGAAAGAGGTGATGGAGAAGGAGCGGGTGCGGTTTGTCGAGGGCGCGGTCATCAGCGAGGTGCCGCGCGACCTCGCGCAGGCGATTTTCCAGAAAATCGAGACCTTCGCCTCCTACGGCTTCAACCGCTCGCACGGCGCCGCTTACGCGCTGACCACCTACCGCACCGCGTACCTGCGCGCGCACTACCCGCACGAGTTCATGGCGGCGCTGATGTCGCTCGACATGGACGACGTCGCCAAGACCTACAAGAACATCGCGTCGCTGCGTGAGATGAAAATTCCAATCCTCCCGCCCGACGTGAACGGCTCCGGTGTCAAGTTCACGGTCGCCGACGGCTCGATCCGGTTCGGCCTGGGCGCGATTCGCGGGATCGGCGCGAAGGCCGCGCAGGCGATAATCGAGCAGCGCCAGATCGGCGGCGCGTTTGAGAGCATGGTCGACTTCTGCATGCGGGTCGGCTCCCAGATCGTCAACCGCCGCGTGCTCGAGGCGCTGATCAAGTGCGGCGCGTTCGACTCCACCGGCGCGCCGCGCGCGGTCCTGATGGCGCAGGCCGAAGACGCCCTCAAGCTGGCGCAGAAGGCGCAGAGCGACGCCGAGCGCAACCAGTCCAACCTCTTCGGCGGCCCGGGCGCCGCGGCGCGCTCGCTCGCGCCGCGCGAGAAGCCGCGCGAGTGGGACGCCCGCGAGCGACTCCAGCACGAGAAGGAAGTGCTGGGCTTCTATATCACCGGTCACCCGCTCGACGGGCACGAGCGCGAAATCCTGCGCATCAGCCGTCTCACCACGGCCGACCTGCCCTCGGCGCCCGACGCAAGCCAGGTGCAGATCGCGGGCGTGATTCACGCGCTCAAGCTCAAGAACAACAAGTCCGGTAAACGCTACGCCACGTTCTCGCTCGAGGATCGCGAGGGCGCGGTCGAAGCGATCGCATGGCCCGAGACCTACCACAAGTACGAGGCGTTGATTGCGGGCGCCGAACCGGTCGTGGTGCGCGGCAAACTCGACGTCGATGACGAGCGCGCGCAGATAATCGTGGATGAGATCAGGCCGCTCGGCGCCGCACTGCTCGATTCGGTGCGTGAAGTGCGGATTCGCGTGCCGCGGGCGCGGCTCGAAAACGGCGGCCTCGACGCGCTCCGCGGTGCGCTGGAACGCTATCGCGGCAAGTCACTGACCTATCTGCACCTGGGGCTCGACGACGGGCGCGAGGCTGTGCTGCTGCTGGGCGACACCTTCCGGGTGACGCCTAACGAGCGGTTCCTCGCCGAGATAGAGGAGATGTTCTCGCCCGGTTCTGTCGAATTGCGCTGAGGCGGGCGGCGCGTTCAGCTCCGAGCCGCGCCCGCCTGCCGGATCGAGTTCAATATAAAAATGAAGTGACTCGGGTAGTTCACGCGCTCGAGCAGGCTTACCTGCTTGAGTAGCTTCAACTCGCCGGCGCTGATTTTGTGGCGCTTGTGAAGCGCGCGATTGGCCGCGAACAGTCGCCACGAGTCGGCTGGCTTTAGACTGCCGCCCCCGTCGGAGTCGCCTACCAGGTCGCGCGCCTCGGGATGAGTCAGGAACAGAAGCTCGCGGCGGTTGAGTCCGAGGACGTCGGCTATCCTTCGGAGCAGGGCGAGCGACGGCTTGCGGCGGTTGCCCTCGATATAAGCAATATGGCTCCCCTTCACGCCCACCAGCTGTGCCAGCTCACGCTGCGTCATCCCATGGTCCTGACGCGCCTCTCTAACCACAAGGCCAAGCGTTCTCTTGCTCATATGTCGTACTCACGGAGTAATGCTGCTCGCAATTTTGCCAGATGAATCATCCCGGCCAGGTGATGCAGGTTTTCCACCGCCGAAGCTTCCGGACTCAGGTCAAAGTCTGCGACCGTTCGCAGGTGACGCCTCGCCTTGGCGATCAACTCCCCTATTTCGAAGACATCACGGCCGCTGGATCCTCCACCGAACAGATGCTGCGCGATCGGCCTTGGGTAACCTCCCAAAACCATCACCAGATCCGCCGCAAATTCCTTGGGCTGAGTCAGATGCTCCTCATAGCTGGTCGCGAGGACGAGGTTGGACCGAGCGGGCTGATCGCCGAAGATCGCGTATGTGAGATGATGCCCCATCTCATGCCAAAAACTTGCGGCGATACTCACGGGCTCGTTGGAACCGTTTAGAACGATTAGCGGGCGTTTGAGCGAGGTTGCATCGTTAAGATAAAAGCCGCGAAGCGCACGCCCTTCCTCTCCGTCAAAATCCTTTACCCGCAGGTCTGCCCCGAACTTTGCCGCTGTTGCCGCAAGCCGCTTGAGATCCATCTCGCGGAACACCTTGCGGTTTAGCAGCGGCAGGAAACGCCGCATTTCTCTCATGAGCGCTGAGATTTCCGCCCCGCCAAACCGCTTGCGGAGCCGCTCGGGATAGTCGATGCGCGTCAAGCGCTGAATATCTTCGCGCACATCGTGTAGGGTCCGCCGCTTACCTGCGGAGTTCGAGAACTTAAGGACTTCCTCAACGAGGCCGCTCAGCGATCTTGGCTTTGTAGGCGCAAGCATACCCCAATAACACCCGGACTCGCGCCATGTTAGTCGAACCAACTAAGGGTTAGCAAGCCGACCCGTCACCTCGGCGAAGCGCCCCTTGAGTTCCCCTCCCAGCCCCGTGCGGTTGCCGGACACTTCGTATCCGCCATTGGTCCGCTGCTCCTGGTGGGGCTTTGCCCTCGCGCTCTTCGGTGCGCGCCCTCTTTTCAGCGGCTGACGAATGCTTCCGCCCGATATGCATTGCGTTAACGCAGTGTCTGGTGCAAATGACAAAATGTGTCATCAATGCACCGGCGACTTGGCACTTTTGCACAGAGTTGCGTCACGCCGACGAGGCGGGCGCGCAAAGCGCGTGCCGGCGTCAACCTGGAGTCACGAGCCATCGCGGGCATTCGCAATTTCCATGAAGGGCCGTCCCGGCCGGTACGGCCGCGGAATCTGGGGCCTCGTGCTCCGCCACGACAACCGTGAGTGGACCTCCATTCTAAGCTCAATCCCGACCAACCTAAAAATGACAAGGGGATTACTATGGAACTCCGGCAGCTTACAAGCGATTGCGAACGGCGCATCTTCGGCGATTGCCTCGCCAAGGCCAGGGCGACGCGTGGAGTCGGATTCAGGGAAACGGCCCAATCTCGATTCGCGATGGCGCATCTGATGTTCGGGAACGTTTACGCAATCTTCGAAAACGACAATGAACCCGTTGAGAAAATGCTCGGCGGGTTTATCGTTCACGACCTCGCCACCCTTCCGCAGAGCTTCCCTAAACCCGACCTGTCTCATCTGCCCGGCCAGGCGGTTATCGAGGGCAGCGAGCTCTGGTCGCTCTCGCGCGGCACGGCAGGGGTCGCGCGGAGGATCGCGCCCGTGATCGCGGGAGTCCTTCAGGTAAAGGCAATTCTCCTTTACCCGATGGTGCAACCGCTGGATCAAACCGAGCCGCATCTGCAGGTCGGATACACCTGCGCGTCGGAGCCGATGGTGAGCCCGTACGCGCAGACTCTGGAGGGAGGACCGGTCTGGGTGCAGCCGATGATCCTGCAGGGCGAGAAGCTCGAGGCTTACGTGCGATGGGGCTTCCAGTCGCTCTTCACGAGCGGCGGCGAGCGCCTGACGCTTCGCTTCGACAAGCCGGCCTCGCGACCGGCGGCGGGTCACAGCCCGGCGTCGATCGCGGCCAGTGCCAGCGCGGCGAGTCATGCCGGGCAATCGCGCACGGATTCCGACAACGCCAACGGCGCCGTCGCGCCATGACGCCGCGCCACGGCGTCGCCACAATCAAGGGGAGATAACATGAACATCGATCGAACTGATGCTACCGAAACCTCGGCGCACTTCCTGCGCGCTCAGGCGCTGTATGCCACTGTCCCACGATGGCACGAGTTGCTGGCGGCGGTCAGAGCGGGTCATGCGGAATTCGCCGACCTGCTTGCGACCACCGGCCTGCTCAACCGCTTCGGCCTTTCCACCAGTGCGGTTCACGACTACCAGGATATCGAGGTCCACGCCTTTATCCTCGGAATCGTGTCCGCGGGCCGGTGGGAGGAGATCAAGACGAAGTCGTTCCTCACTTACGCATCGCACTGGATCGACGACTTCTTCGACGGAGACCAGGAGAACGGCAACTTCGCGCAACTGATGTCCGACCGCCACGATATTACCCGGGCGCTCGCGCGGATGGGCCCGGCCGGCGCGGTCGGGTTCGCGATGGCTCGGCGCGCACGTCATCCGGCCGCCGTGCTTCGCGCGCTCAAGCGGATGCTCTATGGCGGTCTGGTGCAGCGCAGCACCGAGCGTTCGCTGCGCCGGCGCCTGGTGGAGGAGTACGCGGAGTATGCGACGCGATTGGTCGCGGCGGACCTCGCCCGCGAGATTCCGCCGGCTTCAGCCCGAGGCCTATTGGACGACCAACAAGACCGTGCTGGAGTTGCTCTACGCGGCGGAGGCGAAGATCGACTTCACCACCGCGGAGATGTGGAACCTGGTTTACGCGCCGGCGATCTACTCGCAGGACGTTGACGAAGAGCGCGCGCGCGGCGAGCTCAGCTTCCAGGATGACGAGGCGCCGCACCTCTCCGAGCTGCTCCGGATGGTCCGACTTGGAGCCGGACCTCTGGTCCGCAGATATCGACCGGATAGCCTTGAACTGCGCCAGCTCCGTTACGCCGCGTCGGCGCTTCCCAACCTCCCGCGCGAAGTGCTGGCCGAATACCGAGCGCTCTGGGACGGGCGCGTCGACCGGCGCGACGCCCAGCGGATTCGCCGCTGGGGCATCCGGCGCCTCGCATCGCAGGGCGCGCATGCCCAAAGGGAACCCGCATGATCGCTGACTCGCGCCGGCGCGGCGGCCTCGGGCGACAGCGCTCGGGGCGCCGTGTCGGCGCGGACTTCTCCGGTCCGGTCCCGCACGCGCGCAACTCCACCCACGGGTGCGTCCGTGGTAGGCTCTTTATGGAGGACCGATCCCCCGAGGAGAGCTTCTGAGAGAGTCACATCAGGTTTCAACGCAGCGGCGCGATCGAGTGGTGCTGGTCGGAATAGACTTGGGCGCGGCGCAGGGTATTTCCAGCCAGGAGTCGCTCGACGAGCTGGGCGCGCTCGCGCTCAGCGCGGACGCCGAGGTCGTGGCAACCGTCAGCCAGCGGTTGCGGGCGCCCGATCCGCGGACCTTCGTGGGCTCGGGCAAGTGCGCCGAGATTCGCGAGATGGCCGCGCAGACCGGCGCCAATCTCGCGATTTTTGACGACGCGCTGTCGCCCGCCCAGGCGCGAAACCTGGAGCGCGAGCTGAAAATCCGCGTCATCGATCGCAGCCAGCTGATTCTCGACATCTTCGCGCAGCGCGCGCGCACGCTGGAGGGCAAGCTGCAGGTTGAGATCGCCCAGCTTGCCTACCTGCAGCCGCGCCTGACGCGCCAGTGGTCGCATCTGTCGCGCGTTCGCGGCGGCGGCGCCGGCGGGGCTTCCGGCGGCGGAGGAGTCGGAACGCGCGGGCCTGGCGAGACCCAGCTCGAAGTCGACCGCCGCCGCCTGCGCGAGCGGCTCACTCGCTTGCGCGCCCGCCTGCGCGAGGTCGAGCGCACCCGCGGACTGCACCGGCGGCGCCGGATGGAAGTGCCGTATCCGACCGTCGCGCTGGTCGGCTATACCAACTCGGGCAAGAGCACGCTGATGAACGCGCTGACCGAGGCGGGAGTCGAGGTGGCCAACCGGCCGTTCTCGACCCTTGACCCGACCATCCGCCGCCTGCGCCTGCCGAACCGGATGACCGTGATGCTCGCCGACACCGTCGGCTTTATCCATCGCCTGCCTCATCTCCTGATCGACGCGTTCAAGGCGACCCTGGAAGAGGTCCGCACCGCGACGCTCCTGCTCCACGTGGTGGACGCGAGCTCCGCGCTCGCGGCGGAGCGGATGGAGGTGGTCGATCGCGTGCTCGAGGAAATCGGCGCCGGGGCGACGCAGCGTATCGTGGTGATGAACAAGATCGACCTCGTGGAGCATCCGCCGCGAGTCGCCGACGGATCCGAGACGGTCGCGATTTCGGCGGCGACTGGCGCGGGGCTCGACGAACTGCTGCGCGCGATCGCGCGGCGTAGCGGCGGCGCCCGCCAGGAGGTTGCGGTGACGCTGGCCGCCGATCGCGGCGACTTGGTCGCGATGGCGCGGCGCGACGGCGAGGTCTTGAGCGAGGAATATCGTGACGGAGTCGTCGCAATGCGCGCGCTGGTCAGCGCGCCGGTGGCCGGACGTCTGCGCAAGGCGGCGCTGGCGGGAACCTGAGGACCGCATCGAATCGGATCATGCCGGCGACCAAGTCACAGCCTTCGCAATTCCCCAAGCATCGCGGCGCACCCACTCCGCTCCCGGCGCGGCTTTCCGTGCGCTCGGTCGCGCACCTGCTCAATCTGCCGAATTTCCTGACCCTGTGCCGGCTCGCGTCGATCCCGGTGTTCCTCACCCTGCTCAGCCGGCAGCACTACCGATGGGCGCTGTACGTGTTCGCGGGAGCAGCGATCACTGACAGCCTGGACGGCACGGTCGCGCGATGGTTCAACTCCAAGACCGAGGTCGGCGCGGTGCTCGATCCCCTGGCCGACAAGCTGATGCTGTTGTCGGCGCTGTGGGTGATGACCTTTTCGGGCGATTTTCCCGGATGGCTGCTGAGCGTGGTGGTGATCCGCGACATCGTGATCATGGTCGGCTATATGCTGATCGCGATATTCGCCGGAGAGCCGATGCCGGTGCGGCCGAGCTATATCGGCAAGGCCAGCACTTTCTTTCAGCTCGCCTGCGTGATCGCGGCGCTGCTGCGCCTGGGCCAGAGCTACCCGCAATACTTCTACCCGCTGCTCTACGCCGCGGTCGCGACCACGGCGATTTCCGGGGTGCAGTACTTCTATCGCGGGCTGGTATGGCTGCAGTCGCGCGAGCCCGAGATGTTCGAGAAGGGGGCGCCCAGCACGCGTTCCTCTTCGCGGTCCGACTCCAGCGACGATTGATTCAGTTGATGACCTTGCTTGCGCGCAGTTCCTCGACCTGCGTGCGATCCAGTCCCGCCTCGCGCAGCACTTCCTCGGTCTGCTCGCCCAGCTTGGGCGGCATGCGCCGCATCTTCATCGGCGTCTCGCTGAATCGCGCGCCGGGTCCCACCGTGCGCACGGTTCCGGCCACCGGATGCTCATAGACCTGGAAGCTCTCGTTCGCGACGATCTCCGGATCGGCGAACAGCGTCTCGTAGTTGTGCACCGGGCCGCACGGGATGTCGGCGCCCTCCAGCACCGGCAGCCAGTGCGCTGACGGCTTTTCGGGGAACAGCCGGGCCAGACCGCGCATGATGCCCCGCGCGCGCTCGACGCGATCGGGCACGTCGTTCCACCATTCCGGGTGCCCAACGGCCGTGCACATCCGCTCGAACTGCTGATCGGTGAACGGCGCGATCGTGATCCATCCGTCCGCGGTGCGGAACGGATCGAGCGTCGTGTTCTTGGGCGCCTGATGCTTGTAGTCCTCTTCGGGCAGGAAGGTGTAGCCGTAGATCGTGTCGTTGGCCGCGAACGCCATCATCGCCTCGAGCATCGGCACCTTGATGTACTGGCCGACGCCGCGGGCGCGCGCCGCATGCAGCGCGCTCACGATACTTAGCGCCGCGGTCATCCCGCTGACCTTGTCGGCCAGCGCCATCCGCACCGCGGCCGGCTTCTCCGACTTTCCGCCCTGCACGTACGCCATCCCGGAGTATCCCTGGATGACCGGATCATAGGCGGGGAAGTTCGCGTAGCGGCCCTTGGGCGGGAAGCCGCAGATCGAGCAGTACACGATCTTGGGGTGGGCGCGCCGGATGTCCGCATAGCCGATACCCAGGCGTTCGGCCACCCCCGGCCGGTTGTTCTCGACCAGCGCGTCGGCCTTGACCGCCAGGCGGCGCACCAGGTCGCGGCCGTGCTCCTTCTTGATGTCGATTACGATGCTGCGCTTGTTGCGGTTGAAGTTCAGGTACGACGCGGTGACGCCGTTGCGCTCGGGCCGCCCGATCCGCCGCATCGAGTCGCCTTCCGGCGGCTCGATCTTGATCACGTCGGCGCCCAGATCGCCGAGCAGCATCGTGCAGAACGGCCCCGAGACCACGGCGGTCAGGTCCAGGATTCGAAAGCCTACCAGCGGTCCATCAGCCATAACGAATTGTACCTCGGCGGCACTCTCGCGCCGGTCCGCGACCGCCGCGACGACGCGGGCGGATCATCGATGCGCCGCGTGGGGACCGGAAGTCCTCGTCTGGCGGCCTGGAAGCCGGCCGATGCGTCCGGCGCGCTCACCTTGATGCGGCCCTGGACGATCGAGTGTGCGAAGGTTGCTTAACCCGCCCTTGCGCGGGCGTCAAGCCGCGCACGATGCGCCGGTGCGTCCTCGGAAGCCTCGACGCGAATCCCTCAATTTCGACGGGCCGCTGCAAGCATAGCCGCGGATACTCGCCGGGACGGCGGGAGCTGGCCGCCGGGCTCGCGATGGCTTCGAAAAAATCTCCTGCGCGGCGCCGATCGGGCATCTCCCCAGCATTCGCGCGGGTTTTTTCTCGTTTGGGATGGCTTTGCCGCCCGGCCCTCGGCGCCAGCGGATTGCGGCCGCCCGCGTCGCATCCGGTCGAAAATTCTCGCGCGCTCCCCGCGCCAGGTCGCGAGGCGGCGCGGGCGCCGGGCGTCATCCCAAGCCGATGCGCCGGTGGGAATCCGGCGGATTCATATGTGGCGCGCGCATCCACGGGGCAATTGTTACGCAATTGACGCGCGAGCGTAAGGATGAACAGTTCATCCATGAACTAAATTGGCAAAAAACCTAACACTTGTTAGGGAAACAGGCGGGATCGATATCCGTGGATTACGCAGATTTTTCAGGCACTTGGCGCGATCGGCTCGGGCCGCCTCGGCGCACAATAGGTCTTCAGGGGTGGGGTCATTTTTTGGCCCTTTCTGAACGTCCGTTCAGGTTCTTTGTGCTCTGATCCGTGTCGCTGCAATGACTTCGGCGAGCCACCGGTACCGCTCTCTCCCGCCGCGCGCCAGCCAGAAAAGAGAAGGACGAGCGTGGAAACCGGGATTCTCTGCTCCGCCCGCGGCGGGCTCCGCGAGAATGACAGAACGCCTGACGTGCGCGGCGGCTAGCGGTGTCATTCTACGCACTCCTTTGCGTAGAATCCCGGCCTCCGCACGGCGCGCGCCGCGAGAGCGCTCCGGAGCCGACCTCGACTCTGCGCCGATAGAATTTGCCACCTCTTATCGTGCGGCGAATGCGCGATCGATTAGAGCGGAATCGCGCCGGCAGAAATTCCGGCGCAGTGCACCGGCAGCTCAACCGCCGGCGGCGGCGCGGAAGAGGCGGTCGGTCGCCTCATCGGCCGGGAACAGGCTTTCGATCCTCAGCTCGTCGGCGGTGACGTCCTGTGCCGTCCCGAACGTCGCGATCACCGTGAACAGTGAGACGCGCACGCCGTCCCTGGCGATCTCGAACGGCAACACCGGAACCAGCGTCGCATCCTCGGCCGCCCACAGCGTGTCGGCGTCTTGATACTGAGCGAGTTCCGAAAGCACCTGTTTCATTTCCTGTCCTCCCAACGCCGCCGCCTCACGCTTGGCGCGATGCCAGAGCAGCGGCGAGATCGCGCCCCAGTTGGTGACGAACGGTCTGATGCCGTCGGGATGGAAGAACAGGCGCATCAGGTTGCGCTCCGCGCCGCCGATCCGCTTCCACACATCCGCGCCTATCATCGCGCTCAACATATCGAAGGGGGCGTTCGACATACGGATGTTCCAGGCGCGGTCGATGGCGATGGCCGGGAATGGCGCGTGATTCGCGAGCATCATCCGCACCGCGGCCATCACCTGGTTCATCTGCGGATCGTCCAGCGTGCGAGCCTTGAACACGGGGGCAAATCCGGCGGCGGTGAGCCAGTCGTTTCGTTCGCGCAAGGGTACTTCCAGGCTTTCACTGAGCCGCAGGATCATGCCGCGGCTGGGCCGGGCGCGGCCGGATTCCAGAAAGCTCACGTGGCGCTGCGAGACGCCTGACGACAGCGCAAGATCGAGCTGGGAGAGGCGGCGCTTTTGCCGCCAGCTTTTCAGCAGGTGAGGGAAGCCGGCGTCGGCGCCATCCGGGGCTGCGTTAGTGGGTAGCGACACGATCGAAACTCCTTTTCCCACGGCAATTCTCGTTTCCACGATGACGCCGTTCAATTACCTCGCAGGTAATTGCGGACCGTCACGACAGGTATCACTGTTTGGATGGAAGCATACAGGAGGTCTTTATGTCCGGACGTCTAATCACTCTCGTTGCAGTCATTGCCGGGTTCAGCGTGCTCACGGCGGTTGCCCTGATGGATGCCGGTTATATGGGCGTGTTCCTTTCGCCCTTCCACAGTTGGAGCGGCACCCAGATCTTCACGGATCTGGCGATAATGTGTGTCCTGGCTTGCATCTGGATGGTCCTCGATGCGCGAGCGCGGGGGCTTTCGGCGTGGCCGTTCATCCTGATCACGGCGGCCGCCGGTTCATTCGGACCGCTGCTGTACCTGGTGACGCGCGAATTGCGTGGGAAGGCGGGGCGTCCGGCTTCTAGTTAGCCGAGGGCTCACGAAGTCCGCTGCTTCATTATCAAAGTGGCGCGCGGGGGGATTCAGTCCCCTCGCCGCGCTCGCGCAACGCTCCGTGCCACCCCCTTCGCGCGCGGGCAGGGACGCCCGCGCCACTCAGGAGAACGACGAAAGAGCGCAGCCAAACAGATCCGGGATTCTCTGCTCCGCGCGCGGCGGGCTGCGCGAGAATGACAGACCTCTGACGGGCGCGGCGGCTATACGTGTCATTCTACGCATTCCTTTGCGTAGAATCCCGGATTCCGCGCGGCCCGCGCCGAGAAATGGATCCGGTCAGACGGAGCGGCCTGCTCAGTTCGAGGCCGGCTTGGGGACGCTCATCCCGTAGGCCACTTTCAGATTGTCGCCGCTGAATGGAAACACGTGCACCATCCATCCGAAAATAACCGGAATGAAATGCCCGTGCGCGGCGATGCATCCCTGCGGCTGGTAAATCGAGCCCTCGAATCCGAAGCGCCCGTCGGCGAACACGCCAAGCGTGCGATCGAGTTCGAGCGCGTGGCTGTTCTCCGATACCGGCAAGAGCCCGGGAAGGTCGCTGCGGTCCAGGCCAATCTGATTAGTCATCAGATCGTTGATGGTGATTCCGTCGGGCAGGCAGATATTGGTGTGCTGATGCCACCTTGCGACGCCGAGCGGCACGATCGCGTTTAGCTGATCGAGTGTGTAGTCCACCGGCGCACTGTACATCGCGCCCACCAGCGTATAGCCGCCGTCGGGATTCTTCGTATACAGGAGCGATCCCGGCCGGGTCGGATCGAAATGTCCCTGATACTCACTCTGCGAGGCCGGGTAATCGACGAAGTGATAAACGTCCGAGGGCACGCTAGGCAGGAAAATCCTGAATCCCTGCGCAAGCGCGACATGGTAATTCCGATAGGGCAGCAGCGCCTGATGAAGGGTCGCGAGCAGAGCGCGCGCGTGATCGAGATCGGCGGGCGAGGGCGTGCGCACCGGCGTGAGCACCATATGATGCTCCATCATGCCGGTGTTGCTGATCTCGCCCATGCTGCCCATCGTGCCCGCGTTGCCCATCGCGGCCATGTCATGCGCGGCGGCGATCGTCGCGGCTCCGGCCGCTATCGAGATCGAGAGTGCGAATGCTGCGAGTTTTTTCATCGCGAGACGCTCCACATCGGCGGCACGGGCGGCCGGCCGCTCAATCCTTTCAATCCTTCTCGCCGCGCAGGCGCGCATGCGACAGCGCGGGCAATTGGCGGCGGACGCGCTCCAGGTATTCCATATCGATCGGCGCGACCACCACGCCCTCCTGGTCGGCGGCGCGCGCCAGCACACGCCCCCACGGATCGACGATCATGGTGTTGCCGTAGTCGCTGAAGCCGTGGACGTTGGGACCGAACTGGGCGGGCGCGATGACGTAGACCTGATTTTCGATCGCCCGCGCGCGCATCAGGGTTTCCCAATGCGCCTCGCCGGTCGGAAACGTGAACGCACTCGGGACCGTTATTATCCGCGCGCCGGCAAAGGTCAGGCGCCGGTAAAGTTCGGGAAAGCGGATGTCGTAGCAGACGCTGAGTCCGATCGCGCCCAGCGGCGTCTGGGCGCACACGACTTCGGAGCCGTGCAGCTTGACGTCGGATTCTCTGACCGTCACGCGGCCGGGCAAATCGACGTCGAACAGATGAATCTTGCGATAGGCGGCGAGCCGCGCGCCGTCGGGCCCGAGCATCACGGAGGTGTTGTAGTTGCGGCGATCCTCGGGCGCGTGCTCGGTGATCGATCCGGCCACGAGATGGATTTTCAGCTCGCGCGCGAGCGCCGCCATCCGGGTCAGCGACTCACCGTCGAGCGGCTCGGCCGCCGCGTTTTCCTCCGAGCGCTTGCCGCGCCAGTTGAAGACCTCGGGCAGCGCGACCAGTGCGGCGCCGCGCGCGGCGGCCAGCCTTACCAGGCGCTCGGCGCGCTCGAGATTGGCCGGCTTGTCGGCGCTCGCCGCCATCTGAATCGCGGCTGCGAGAAATGTCATGCGCGCGTCCATATGCCGATTATCGCCGATTTCGCTGCGCGCTAGTAGCGCGGTGTGGCGGGGTCGGCGTCGCACGACCATGCGTCGATTCCGCCGGTCAGGTTCAGCACCTGCGCGAATCCCGATCGCGCCAGGTAGGTCGCGACTTGCGCGCTGCGCACGCCATGATGGCATACCACGACGGTCTCGCGTGCGGGGTCGAGCTCGCGGATCCGCGCCGGTATATCGCCCATCGGGATGTGCGTCGCGCCGGGGAACGCCGCCAGCTCGATCTCAAACGGCTCGCGAACGTCGAGAATCACGATATGCTCACCGCGCTCGATGCGCTCCTTGAGCGCGCGCGGCTCGATCACGTCTATCTGCGCCATGCCGTCATGATCACATGTGAAGCGGCGCCGCGACTACTGATTGGGCACTGTCGGCATCAATTCGACCTTGGCGTAGCGCGGCAGCTCGGGCATGGGGATCTGGTAGGTGAACTTGTCGCTCGAGCCCGGCGGCAGCGGCACGAAGTGCGGTTTCTCGTTGAGAATGCGCTGCACCTGCGCGTCGTCATTCATGCTGGCGGCCTTGAGGTTGTACTGACTGTCGGTATAAACGGTCTTACCCTTGGAATCGCGGAACGAAAAGACCAGCTTGACGTAATTGATCGGCTTGTCGGTGACGTTGGTGACTTTGCCCGCAACCACCAGCCACGGCGGCATGCAGCACGAATGCATGATCGCGTCGGTGGTGACGACGACCTTGACGTCGCGGCTCGTCGCCACGGTGGTCAGCGGATGGTCATGGGTGGTCTTGATGAAGGCCTTCTTCTGGGTCGCCTCGGAGGCGCGCATCGGCACGATGGTTTCGGCGTGCGCGGCGGCTACCATGCCGAGCGCGAGAATTCCCGCGACTATTGCGGTCTTCTTCATGGCTCCTACCCTCATCTCCGATTCTTGGTTGGGGGCGGCGTGAGTGTCAACCTGCTATGAGGGGCGACTGCGGCCCGGATTAGCGATATGAATGACCGCGATTTCATGGCGATGGCGCTGGAAGAGGCGCGGCTGGCGCGCGCGGAGGGCGAGGTCCCGGTCGGCGCGATCGCGGTTGCGCAGGGAAGGGTGGCCGGGCGCGGGCACAATTGCCCGATCGCGCTTAACGATCCGACCGCGCATGCGGAGGTCGTCGCGATGCGCGCGGCGGCGTCGGCGCTGAAGGCATATCGGCTGACGGGGGTGACGCTTTACGTGACGATCGAGCCGTGCGTGATGTGCGTCGGCGCGATTATCAACGCGCGCATCGCGCGGGTTGTCTATGGCGCGCGCGACGAGAAAGCCGGTGCGCTGGGCTCGGTGTACGATATCGGGCGCGACGGGCGGCTGAATCATCGGATCGAAGTGATGGCGGGTGTGATGGAGCCGGAGTGCGGAGAGTTGATGCGCGAATTTTTCCGCGCGCGCCGCCCGGGCGGGTAAACTGATCGCGGGAAGCGGGGGCGGCGATGGGTAATTTCAGGTTCTACCGGCGGATGCGGATTTTTCCCGGGCTCTCGGTCAACCTTTCCAAATCGGGACCGAGCCTCACCCTCGGGGTGCGCGGCGCGCACGTGACGCTGGGGCAAAAGGGAATCCGACGCACGGTCGGAATTCCCGGCACCGGGCTCTACTACACCTCGCACACCGGCTATCACACCGGAGTCCATTCCGCGCATGTCGAGACGCCGATCACCGAGCAGCAGCAGGCCGCGGCGCACGCGGCCGGCGGCGCGATCGCGTTAGTCGTGATGCTGGGGATCGTGCTGCTGGTCGGAATCGTGATCGGCGCCGCGCTAGGCCATTAGTGCCTCGCGAGGTCCTTCGCCTGCGGCTCAGGACGACCGCTCGGTCACGCCTCGCGGTCGCTTCATTGGGGCGGCGGGCGCGTGTTAGATTTAGGGAGTGAACGGAGAAGCCAACTTCGTGGTCGATTGCGACTCGCACGTGATGGAGCCGCCCGACCTGTGGGAAACCTACCTCGAGCCCAAGTTTCGCGACCGCGCAATTCGAATCGTCAAGGATCCCGCTGACGGTCTCGAAATCCTGATGATCGATAACCAGCCTCTGCTCAAGGGGCTGCTGGCGGGTCTGGGCGGCGCCAATCAGCCGCGTAACGAACTGTTCGTGCCGGGCCGGATGACGTACATGGACGGATGCCCGCCCGCCAGCTATCTGCCGTCGGAGCGAATCAAGCTGCTCGACCAATGGGGCGTGAACGCGGGCGTGCTGTTCCCCACGGTCGGAATATTGTGGGACGTCGCCGACAACAATCTGGCGGCGGCCTACGCGCGCGCCTACAACAACTGGATCAACGACTTTTCCAGCCGCGCGCGAAATCGCGTGGTTCCGATCGCGCATATCGCGCTGCAGGATGTTCCGTCGGCGCTGGCGGAGCTGCGCCGATGCCTCAAGCTCGGGTTCAAAGGAATTTTTCTTCCTCCCGAGAACATCAACGGCAAGCGCTTCTCGCATCCCGACTTCGACCCGATCTGGCACGAGTGCGAGGATGCCGGGATTCCGGTCTGCCTGCATGTAATCGTGCGCTTCAACCGCGCGCCCGGAATTATCGGGCAGTTCTACCAGCCGGGCGAATTCCGCACCGTGTTCGGCTTCGCGCTCGGCGGCTTCGCGCAGGTGGTGCCGGCCGCGATGACGATGGTGGCCGACGGGCTGTTCGACCGCTTTGCGCGCCTAAAGGTGCTGTGCGTGGAGGCGGGATGCGGATGGGCGCCCTACATCATGGATCGGATGGATCAGAAGTATGAGCTGCTCGGATGGACCTATCCGACCCGGCTCAAGCCGTCGGACTATTTCCGCCGCAACATCTGGGTTGTCGCCGAGCCCGAGGAACGCACGATCGGAGCGGTGATGGAGTTGCTCGGCGACGAGCGGGTGCTGTGGGGCTCTGACTATCCGCATGTCGATTCGAATCTCGAAGCGCCCAACCTGATCCGCGGCAGTATTGCGGCGCTCAGCCCCGAGCGGCAGCGCAAGCTGCTCGGCGCCAACGCGCGCGCCGTGTTCGCTATCTGACCTTGCCGTCCCGCAACGCTCTCAGCGCCGAGGTTCCCGCGCGCTCGAATCCCGCCGCGCCCGTTTGGGCGCCCGCCCCGCCGCGCGTGCGCGTCTGGATGTGGCCGAATCTGCTGAGCCTCGATGCGCCGCTGGTGGCGGTCGTCTGGCAGCTGCTTTTCGCGCGATCCTTCGGCGCGGCGCTCGATGGAGCGCAGGTCGCAGTGCTCGCGATTTACGTATGGCTGGTGTACGTGGCGGATCGGACGCTGGACGGCCTGCGCGCCGACATTCTGACGCGCGGCGCGGCGCGTCACCGGTTCCATCGCGAGCATTGGACCAGGATGATGCCCGCGTTCGCCGCGGTTGCCGCAGTCGCTGCGTACTTGTCGCTGGTATCGCTCGGACCGGCGCTGCTGCGCGGGTACGGATGGCTTGCCGCGATCGGCGCGATCTACTTCGCGGGCGTGCACCTGATGCCGGTGCGGTTGCAGCGCCGATGGCCGAAGGAGCTGGCGGTCGCAATCCTGTTCGCGGCCGGAGTCTGCATGCCGGTGCTGGTCGCAGGAAATTTCGCGTGGGAGATCTTCGCCCCCGCCTTCGCGATCTTCGCCGTGGCGCTGTGGTTAAACGCGCTCGGAATCGAATGCTGGGAGCGTGCCCGCACGCGCGCGCAACGCCGCCGGCTTGCTCCGGCGCCCACCCGTGCGCTCGCGATTCATCTGGAGGCCGCGGCCTGGGCGACCAGCGCCGCCGCCGCGACGCTGGCGCTGGCGCATCCGGAGCGCGCCGGCGTGCCGCTCATCTACGCCAGCATCGCGGCCAGCGCCGCGCTGCTCGGGGTGCTCGAATGGCGCCGCGAGCGGCTTGCGGCCGACGCGATGCGGGTGCTCGCCGATGCGGTATTCCTGACGCCGATGGTGGTGCTGGTCGCGATGTGGTTGCGATAGTCGGCGCGCCGGCGAGGCTCGTGGCGGCCGGAGCGCCCGCGCGAATCAGATATTGTACATGCGGCGGGCCTGCTCGCGCAGTTCGGAGCGGAAATCGGGGTGCGCGATCCCGATCAGCGCATTGACGCGCTCGCGAATCGACTTTCCCTTGAGCGTTGCCACTCCGTACTCGGTGACCACGTGATGCACGAAGGCGCGCGGCGAGGTCACCACCGCACCCGGGTCCAGCGACGCCACGATGCGCGAGATGCGCTGGCCCTTCACCATCGAGCTTGAAGGGACGACCAGGATGGTCTTGCCGCCGCCGAGGCTCGCGCCGACCAGGAACGCGGTCTGACCGCCGGTGCCGGTGTACATGCGCGGGCCGATCGATTCGCTGTTGGCCTGCCCGGTCAGGTCCACCGCCATCGCGTTGTTGATCGCGATGAGGCCTTCCTCGCGCGCGATGAGCCGGATGTCGTCGGTGAAGTTGAAGTCGTAAAGATGGAAGCGCGGGTTGCGGTTGACGTAGTCGAGCTCTTCGCGCGGGGTCAGCGGGGCAAAGCCGCTGCCCACCACCAGGCCCGGAAAGATCTTCTTGTACTTGCCGGTGATCACGCCGTCGCGCACCAGCGGCGCGGTGTGCAGCGGAACGATCTCGGTCTGCATCCCGATGTCGTGATGATTGCGCAGATGCGGCATCAGCGCCCCCGACATCGAGCCGACGCCGACCTGGATGCTCGCGCGGTCGGGAATCAGCTCGCGCGCGACGGTGCCGCAGACCGCGTCGATGACCTTTTGCTCCGCTTCGGATGGCACGGGCAGCGCGATTTCGGGAAGCTGGATCGTCCGTTCCACGAACCAGTCGATCTCGGACTGATGAAGCTGGTTGTCGCCGCCCACCCGGATAAAGGTGGGATCGATCTCCGCGATCACCATTTTTGCGTTGCGCGACAGCAGCTTGGACATGATCTGCACGTCGCCGAAATTCAGGTACCCGTTCTCATCCGGCGGCGAGACGCTGACGATATAGACGTTGAAGTCCTCGAGCGACGGCGGCAGATGGCCTTCGCGGTAGTAGGAAATCGGAGTGAACTCCGCCGCGCCGCGCGCGTAGATCTCGCGATCGTAGGGGCCCACGTAAAACGACTGCAGCGTGAAGCGCTCGCCGAGCCCCGGCAGGTTCCAGTCGAACGCCGCCGCGCCGTGGTTGACCACCACGTTATCGATTTCCATCAGGCGCCCGGCCAGCGCCGCGCACATCGTGAATGGCGTCGCCTGCGCGATCGAAAGACAAACGCGGTCGCCCGACTTGATTTGAGCGGCTGCGGCGTCGGGCGATACCAGGCGGGAGTCCAGCCGCCCGCGCCAGTCGCCGGCGGAGGTGATGCTCGGTGCGGTCGCCATCACGCGGCTGCTTTCAGATTCGGATCGATCCCGAGTTCGCGCAGGAACGACGAGGTGCGGTCGTTGAGCAGACCGACCTTCTTCATGTTGGTGACGACGGTGGTGTGGATGTCGCGGCGGAACAGGCGGCGGAAGTAGGCCGCGTCGGCCGAGCTCTGCGCGATCTCCTTACGCGCGCGCCTGATGTCCTCGATATCCGACGACTTCATCCCGACCGTCTCGTACGCTTCCTGCGGGAACTGGCCGGTCAGCACCAGGCGAATCGCCTCGCGCGTGAAGTCCTCGAGCTCGCGAAGCTCGGCCGGCGACAGCTTGCGGATCGCGTCGGGCAGGCTCAGCACCGAAAATCCCATGTGCCGCGACTCGTCGGTCAAAATCCGCTTGCAAATCTCGCGCAGGGTCTGATCCTTGGCCGTCTCGCCGAGCATCCGGAACAGCGAGACCGCGAAAGTCTCGGCGAGCAGTTGTAGCCCGACCGTCTTAACGAACCATTTGCCGTGGCCGAGGATATAATCGAAGAGCAGCTTGACGTTGGTGGTGAGCGGATAGATGCGTCCGCCGCACTTGTCGAGCAGGTAGCGGCTCAGCACCTCGGCATGACGCGCCTCGTCCACGACCTGGGTCGCCATGAAGAACTTGGCGTCGTTGCCCGGGACCATATCGACTAACTGCGCGCAGGCCAGCATCGCGCCTTCCTCGCCATGGAGCAGCTGCGAGATACGCCAGCAGGAAAACTCGACGTTGAGTTCCGCCAGGTGACGGGCGTCGAGCCGCGAAATCGTCTCGGTGCCGTAGCCGTCGATAAGCCCGTCGGCAAAGATACCCTCGTCGAGGGCGACTTCGCGGGTCCAGTCGATATCGCGCGAGGCGTTCCACTGGTCGCGCTTGGCGTTCTCATAAAGCCGGCGCAGGTCGGCGGCTTCGACCGCGTAACTGCGCTGGAATACGGTTTCGATTTCGGTCCGGATGCGTTCGGAGATGTCAGCCATTGCAATGTCCCTCGCCGGTGTCGGCCCGGTCGTGTGAGCCTAGCAAATCTACCGATCAGTCGGAAAGCGGGCAGGGGGCGCGCTGGCGCGTGCTTGGTTCGCGCCTTGACTGCACGAGCGGCAACATAAATGCTGTCCTGTCGCGGAGAGGTTCGGGAGTCAGGTTTAACCGGCGTGACTCGAAATCACGTGAGCCCTTGTGGCTCCGGGGGTTCGAATCCCCCCCTCTCCGCCAACCAGCCCAGAGAAATCAAGCGCTTTTGAGTCGGCGCGCGGCGATGACCGCGCTGCGGGGGGCGCTGGATCGCGCGCGAAATTCGATCACACTCGATCACATCGAGTTTGCGGGAACCTCAGCCGAAGGCTGGAAGTTGTCGCCTTGCTCTTCCTGGTTGCGATAGGTTGATGGTGTAATTTCGTTGGCGAAATTCCGCTAGGCATAGTCATCAATGCGCAATGATTGAGACACTCCGATAGACCCTGACGTACCGATTAACCGACCAATCTCAGAAGGCCTCCAAGCAGGGTTTCGGCGACCGAGGTTCCAACACGATTCACCGCGGTGGTTCACGGTTCTCGTGCTCGGATTTTGCGTTGCGATAATTCTCGCGGCCATCTTGTAGCGACTGTGCCCGTCTGAGTGCGATCACCTTCGCGGGCATCTCTGCGTGCTCGCGATGATAGCCTGCGACGCTCGCCATCGCTGCGGCGAGATCGCTTTCGCTCGCGATTATTGTAGCGGTCGAAGATCGAGTGCGTGCGATGACCGGAGATTCCCATCGCGACGACCTCGGCAACTCCTGCGCGCACGAGATTGCCGATCCCGCTTCTGCGCAGATCGTGAATCAAGAGCTTGGGCAACCCGATCTCGGCGCATGCGGTCGTCCATGCTTTGCGGAAATCTCGAATCTGCTTTCCATCGCGATGAAAGACGAACGGGCAATCGATTTTGCGCTTCGCAGCCGCGCCCTGAATCAGTGCGAGCAGGTTGCCCGCGAGCGGTAGCGCTTGCGCGCGGCGGGTTTTTGAATTCTCTGCGCGCAGCAGAATCCGCCCGCCCGATTCCGAAAGCTCGATGTCGCGCCATTGCAGCGTGCGCATCGCACCGCAGCGCCAAGAGGTGAGGTAGAGAAAGCTCACTGGATCGCGCTGCTCGACCGCCTCACCCATCACGTTCACATCCTCGAGATGAACGGCGACAGCATCAGGCTCCAGCAGAGCAAACGCCGAATCAGGCAAGATCAGCCAGCAACACCGCCCGAGTAATCAGACCCAACCTACTGACGCCATTCACTGGACCGGCGAAGGGGAACTCCCCCTCGCGCTCCCCCTGCGGGAAACCGCAGTCCGGAAGGCCGTGGACAACTGATGCACTTTTGCTCCGGCCTGCCGATGTAGTTTTAGTGCGGCCTTGACGGAGAGCCGTTTTTCGGACGAAACCATCCGAGAAGCATGACGATACCGAGAGACTGCGCCGACTGACAGGAGAATGACAATTCCGTTTGGAAGGGCGCCGACGACGATTCTTGGCAAAAGTTCTACATCGCTTCCTTGAGACCCGCTCGAATGAGCCACCAATTCACGGGATAGGAGGTGACGAACCCGCATAGCATTGCAATCTGCATCATGAACCAAAATTCGACGCTGTTCACCTGCAAGTCCGTTCCGAGAGCTTGCCGGAAAAACCGGAAATAGGCGATGGCCATGAAGCCATACATTCCGATTTGCCATGCCGTGAGCGAAAGCGTGTCTGCTTTGATCGCCGCCCATATACCTTGTGCGAAGTTTAGACTGCGCATCGGCGCGATTGTGAAGTATTGAAAGATGATCCCGAATAGATACGCGAAAATATAGTCCAATATCCAGACCGCAAATATCTTCTCCGAAAAGAGAGAGTGCCAACCGAACCAAACCGCGACGCCGGGTAGCGCGAAGGCGAGCCATTCGGCACCTATGTCTCCAATTGTGCAGCCGCTTCCGCAATGGGACGCGCCTTCGCCGACCACCGCGGCAAACGGCTTTGTCTTGTTCGGCGGCTTGGTACCGGCCTGTTTGGCGGCCATGACACGCTTTTTCGTCGCGAGCTTGCCATATGCGAAATAGGCCCAGAGCCAGAAAACTGTGCCGAACAACGCCGTCACAGGCCACACGACATTCATGATCCACATATGCTGTGGATTACGCAGTTCATCGAGCGCGATAATGGTCGCGCACAGGAAGCCCGCAACAATCATCGAAGTCGACAATATGTAGAGCCAATTCGGAATCATTGGAAGAAATCAACGCGCGCAGAGTATCTAACCGGGATTTCCATTCTGCCTCGTGGTTTAGACTCGCACCAACACCCGGCCGCCCGCAATCGCGAAGTTCACGCCTGTGTTTTCGTCCAGGTGCTTTGTACCGTGCCGCAACGGGCCAATTCTGCCTGACGTTGACCCCAAAACACCCGAAAATGCCCTTTTTCCGATCGATTCCGCAGACAGATCTCCTTACGTCCATCCGCCCGCGTCACCGAAATCCGCTGCGCCTTGGCGGGTCGCCTATTTCGCGGGCGATGGCAGCGCCGCGATCCTCCGCAGCATGCTTGCAAAGAGCCGGCGCGTCAGATGGCTCTCCGCGAATAGCAACCAGTAGTAGCAGGCGTGCTTGCTCAAGCGGCCACCGGTCTTCACCAACCGCTGCTGCAAGCTGGTAAGCGACCAGTCGCCGATCGGCGCCGGCAACACCAGCCGCCGTGCCGCCTTCCAACTGGCCGCCTGATACAGAAAGCTTTGGTACCGGACTATCGGTTTGTAGCTGGGCCTCCCCACTGGCCGGGTCAGCAACTCCACAATGCTGCGCTGCAGATTTCGGTAGCGGCGCCGACTCGGATTCCACTGATCAATGATCATCTCAACCGGCATCCGAGATGCCCAGATGCAGCTCCAGCACTTCTCCTGGATGGCCCGCGCGGCTCCGCCGATGACCGCGCTCGCGGTAGACCGCCAGCGGCGGTGGGATGGAGGGTCGCGTTGAGGTGAATCAGTCGCCGAGAAGTATGCTCCATGACTACTAGCACGTAGAGGATTCGGAAAGTGGCGGTCACCGCGACGCAGAAGTCGCACGCGATGATCACCCGAGCGTGATTCTTAAGAAAAGTCGCCCACCGAATGTTTTTGCGGAGCACGACCTGTTTCTGCGCGGGTAACGTCGCGAAGTTGATGGAAAAGTGAAAAAGGCGTCAAGATCCGGCGAGTGGGCCACAACTCGCACCCGCTTGGCGGCGGGAGCCGGGGGATGACGCCATGGAAGGCGATGGCAAGGTTGGCGGGGCAGGGAAAGCAACGCTCGAAGGTCTGATGCGGGAGCGGATGCGGGCGACTATTGAGAGCATCGTCGATGAAGAACTGGAGGCGGCGCTGAGCGCCGCTGCGTCCGCACCGCCGGTTGCAATCAGGCGGATATTTTCTCGTAGGTCAGGAGCCCAGTCAGGCAGATTGCCAGCCAGCATCCGCCCGCCGCGAAACCGGCGATCACGTCGCTCAACAACTGCCCCCGGTAAACCGCTCCGAGCGCGATGACCACCAGGAGGTAGATTGCGACGACCGCGCCAACGGTGCGCAATCGCCAGTCGCGGGCGTAGATCGCGACCGCGCATCCGGACAGCCCGTAGGCCACCGTCGCCACCACCATCGCGACGCTCGGGAAATCATGGAAGCCGTGAATGACTCGCGCAGCCGGAACCTCAGGAGTGAACAGAGAGAACCCCGCTTGAAGCGCGAGACCGACTCCATATGCACCGGCCGACATCGGCAGCGCGGCCAGTGCGAGCAGCTTTTCGCCCGCGTACGCAAGCGCGGCGGCGGTCAGCGCCGTCACTGCCAGCATCGCCCACGCGCCGCCGAGGAACGCGGCGGCCGCCGTCACGGAATTGAGCGCGGGAGTGTGATGCCCGGCGACGAATGCCGCCACCAATCGATCGATTTTAACCAGGGGATCCTGCGCGAAAATATCCTGCGCTACTCCACCGAACAGCCACGTCATAGCGGCCAGCGCAACCAGTCCCACGGTCAGATGCAAGCCCAGGTAGCCGGCGGGCGACAGCCGCGCGCGAAGGAAGTCGATGAGCGGCCCGACTTCGACGCCGTACGGCTCCGCGATATAGCGCTGCCAGGCCGCTTGGACGCGGTCCTGCCGTGCCAGCAGCCATCGCCACAGCATGACGGCTCCGATGGTAACCAGAAGCAGAATAAAGATGCCGAGTCCGAGCGAGCCGAGCCACTGCTCGACGAGCTTTAAGTGCGCGCCGAGGAGGTATCCGAGCGCGACGATCACGGCGCCCCATAGAGCGCCGGCGATCACCGCGATCGGCAAAAACTTTCGCGCCGGCATTTCGTACATTCCTGCGGTGAAGGGCACGAACGCGCGCCCCACCGCAACGAAGCGGCCGATCAGCACCGTTGCGCCGCCCCATCGCGCGAAATACGACTCCAGCAGGCGCCGGTGCCGCTCGTGCTGGCGCCGCGCGAATTGCCAGCGGGCCAGTAGTGCTTCGCCCTTCCAGCGCCCCAGCACATACCCGCCGATATCACCGAACACCGCACCGCCTGCGACGGCGCCCAACGCCAATCTGAAGCTGACGACGTTCGCACTGGCCAGCGCGCCGGCGGCCAACGCCGCGGTTTCGCCGGGAATCACCACGCCAAGAAAGGCGCACGACTCCAGCGCCACGATCGCGAAGATCGCGCCGAGGTACCACCATTGCGAGTGTCCGAGCAGTTGATGAAGTACCGCTGTCATACGCAACCATTATGGGCGTACGAACGTGGCGCGACGCGTACCTGCTCCGCCGTCCGGGCGGCGGCTTCACGCGTTAGACGAAGGCGCCGCTTGCGCGGAATCATTCCCGCCGAACCTCCCGTAGCGCAGTGCGAAGCTCGGCAGCACCAGCAGGTTGAGGGCGGTCGAGGTGAACAGGCCGCCCAGGATAATTATCGCCATAGGCCCCTCGATCTCGCGGCCGGGGGTTTGGCTCGCGAGCGCCAGCGGAAGCACGCCGAGCGCGGTCACCGTCGCGGTCATCAGGATTGGCAGCAATCGTTCGGAAGCTCCGCGCAGGACGGCGGAGCGGCCCCACCTCATGCCCTCGCTTCCTACCAGGTGATCGAAGTGCGAGATCATCATGATCGAGTTGCGCATCGTGATTCCGAACAGCGTGACGAAGCCGATGATCGAGCCCAGCGTGAGATATCCGCCTCCGAGCCACGCCGCGAGGATTCCGCCGACCAGCGCGAACGGCACGTTGATAAGAACCAGGCTCAGGTTTCTGAGATTGCCGAACGCAAGGAACAGCAGCACGAAAATCAGGACCGCCGCGATGATCGAGTTGAGGAAAATCTGGTGCAGCGCGCCGCTGCGCGCCTCAGCTTCGCCGCCGAACTCGATATACGTGCCGCGCGCGAGCTTGAGCCCGCCGATCTTGCGCTGCGCCTCGGCCACGAACGAATCGAGCGCGCGCCCTCCGACGTTGCAGGTCACGATCTGCTCGCGCCGCCCGCCTTCGTGCAGGATTGCGTAGCGCCCGGTTCCCAGTGAGATCGCGGCAAGCTCGCGCAACGCAATCCGGTCGCCCTCGCGATTCTGCAGCAGCAATGAGCCGATCGCCTCGGGATCGCGCCGGTCCGCCGGGTCGAGAATCACCGAAACGCCGAATATTCGATTGCGAGAATAGGTCTGCGCCACGACGGTCCCCTGGTAAGCGGTGCGGATCGCGGAGAGCACGTCGAGTGGCTCGAAGCCGAACTGGATAAGGCGATTCGGCCGCAGCCGCACGATCATCTCGGGCATTCCGCCCGGCGCCAGCATCCGGACGTCCACTCCGCCGCGGATTCCGCGCAAGACGCGCGAGACTTCATTTCCCTCACGGTCGAGAACCTCGAGGTCGTTGCCGAAGATCCGCACCACCACGTCGGCGGTCTCGCCCGACAGCGTTTCCTCGATACGCTCGGTGAGAAATGAATTGAGGCCGAAGTCGTAGCCGGGAAAGCCACCGAGAATTTCGCGGATTTTGTCCTGTACCTGGTCAATGTCCTCGCCATCGCGGGCCTTGATGGTCACGTCGAACTCGCTTTCCTGCGGTCCCAGCGTATCGTCGCCGAGCACCGCGCGCCCGTCGCGTTGGGCGACGCTGGTCACGTCGGGGTCGCGCAGCAGCGCCTTGGTGACCTCGCGCCCCATCCGCATCGATTCAGGAATCGAGGTGCCCGGAATTCCGGCCATGTGAACGATAAAGCTGTTCTCCTGAAGCTCGGGCAAGAAGCTGCCGCCAAAAAACGGCAGCATCGCCGCCGCGGCGAGACACAAAACCCCGACGCCCACGGCCAGCATGCCGGGCCGATCGAGCAGAATTTCGAGCCAGCGCCGATGCGCGTCCTTGAGCCATCGCACGAAGCGCGTCTCGCCCACGACGGTCGTGCGCGGCAGCATAATCGCGCACAGCGCGGGCGTCAGGGTCAGCGCCACGCCGAGTGAGGCGAGGATGGCGAGGATATAGGCGGTGCCCAGCGGCGCAAAAATCTTCCCCTCAACTCCGGTCATCGCGAGCACCGGAAAGAACACCAGCGCCACCACGAAGGTCGCGTACACGACCGCGCTGCGCACCTCGAGCGACGCATCGAGGATCACGTTAATGACCGGGCGCGGACTTGCCAGCGTCCGGTTCTCGCGCAGGCGGCGGAAGATGTTTTCGACGTCAATTATCGCGTCGTCGACCACCTCGCCGATCGCGATCGCGAGACCGCCCAGTGTGATCGTGTTGAGCGTCGCGCCCATCTCTCGCAGCACGATCACCGCGATCAGCAGCGAGAGCGGGATCGCGGTCAGTGAAATGAACGCGGTGCGGAAGTTGTAGAGAAACAGCGTCAGCACGACCGCCACCAGCACGCCGCCGAGCAGCAGCGAGAACCGGATGCCGGTGATCGAACTCTGGATAAAATCCGCGGCGCGAAACAGATGGGGATAGAGCGTGATTCCCTCGGCCCTCGCCATCGGGGCAAACTCGCGCAGCGCACTCTCAGCTCCGCGCGTCACCTCCAGCGTGTTGGCGCCATACTGGCTCGACATCACCAGGATCACGCCGGATGTGCCGAGAATTCCCGCGTCGCCGGTCAGCGGCTGCGGCGCCCAGCGGACCTCGGCCACATCGCGCAGACGCACCGCGGCGCCATCCAGAGAGGCGACCACCGCCTGCCCAAGCTCCGCGGGCGTGGTCGATTGACCCTCGGTGCGGATCACGATTCGCTGGTTGGCGTTCTCGACAAATCCCGCGCCCTCGACGCCCGTCGCGCGGCGCGCGGCCGACAGCACCTGGCTGATGCTGAGCCGGTAGGCGAGCAGGCGCCGCGGCCGCACCTGGATCTGAAGCTGGCGCACGCCGCCGCCGTAGATCGCGATCTTGGCGACGCCCGGCACCGCCAGCAGCCGCGGGCGCATCGTCCAGTACGCGAAACTCCACAGGTTCATCGGCTTGAGCTTCGCCGAGGTAAGCCCGACGGTCAGGAACACGCTGGTCGCGGACGTGAGCGGCGCCATCACCGGCGGCGGAACACCAGCCGGCATCTCGTTGGCGACCTCCAGCAGGCGCTCACCAACGAGCTGGCGCGCGCGGTAAATATCAGTGTCTTCGCGAAAGATGATCGTGATTACCGAGAGGCCCTGGATCGATCGCGAACGGATGCTCGCGACGTCGTTCATCCCGAGCAGCACGTTCTCGATCGGATGAGTGACCAGCGTCTCGACTTGCTCCGAGGCCAGGCCCAGCGCTTCAGTCTGGATCATCACCTGCGGCGGTGCGAATTCCGGGAACACGCCGAGCTTCGCGTTGAGCGCCGAGTAGATGCCGTAGGCAAAGGCGAGGCAGGCCAGCGCGATCACGACGCCGCGAAAGCGCAGCGAGAATCCGACTATCGCTCGCAGCATCGCGCGCCCTCAATCTTCCGTCTGGATGCGCGCCTTGAGTTCCTGTGACAGCAGGGTCTGCGCTCCGGTGACAACGACTCGCATTCCGGCGGTGAGGTTTGCCGTAACGAAATAGCCCCGCGCGCTCGATCGCTCCGGTACGATCTCGCGCCGCACGAAGCGGCCGCCGTCGAGCGCACGATAAACCCACTGCTTGCCGGCGTATCTGACAACCGCTGACCGCGGGACCATCACACCCTGCTCGGCCTTGTTCGAAGCCAGCAGGCGCGCGGAGACCGCCGCGCCCGGACGCACGGGAAACAGGTTGGTGCCGATTACCAGCAGGAAGGATTGCCCCTGCATCGTTTGATCCACCATCGGCGCCGCATAGACCGCGCGCGCCTGGAGCGGATGGAGCTCATGGCCGAGCACGCGAACCGTAGCCGCGCGCGGCGCGCCGTCAAGCGCCGCCCCCACCGGTGCGGTGACGCGGGCGATCCCCTGGCGGCGCGCAATCAGCGCGCTGATCAGGTCGCTTCGCGCGCGTGGATTCATTTGCGCTACTTCGGGTCCCCACGCGTCGCGAATTTGCTGCTCCAGCGCCTGAGCCCGCGCGTTGTCGGAAAGGTAAGTCGCCTGCGCGGTCTGCAGATCGCGCAGCGAGGTATTTCTTTGCTCGCCATACAGGCGCTTGCTGCGATGGTACTGCGCCGCCGAGGCGTCGAGCGCCGCTCGCGCGCTCAACAGGTTGCCGTTGAGCATCGCGAGCGGCGCGGGATCGAGCACGAACCCGTAGGCCTCGACTTCGAGCGGCTCGGTCAATCGCACGAGCGTTTCAGTGGTGAGTCCGATCGCTTTCTGCGTCGCCGGACGCAGCGCGATCAGAACATCGCCGGCGGCGTCACGCGTGACCTGCACCCGGCCCGAGGCGATCGATTTTTCATCGTCTTTGTCCGCCCTGAGGCCTGAGACCACGGCCAGCGCGGCGAATGTCACCAGCGCGGCGGCGATCAACATTATTGTGGGTCGGCGGCGGGTCATTGGGATTGCTCACGTGAGATGTTTGGAAGTGGCGGGAGTTGGAACGATTTCAAATTCGAATCCTCTAGCGGTCGCTGGACGGTGTCCTCGAGCGCGCCCAAATCCTGCTGCGCCGCCGTGAGCGCGCGAGACTTCAACTGCTGCGCGACGATCGTCTCGAGATCGGCGCTCGCCAGCGCCACGCTGTTGACGTCACCGAGCTCGGCGGCGCGCTCGATGCCGGCCAGCCGCTTTTCGGAGAATGTCGCGGAGCGCGAGGCTTGCTCGAACGCATCCAGCGCACCGCGATACGTCGTCAGCGCGCCGCCCGCCTGCGCGATTATGCTGTCCTGCAGCGCAACGAATTCCGCGGCGGCCTGGATGCGTCGCGCGCGCGCCTCGGCGATCGGCCCCTGGTTCTGATTCATCACGGGCAGCATCACGACGGGGAGCAACTCGAAGAGATTTTCGCCCACTTCCCACGAGTAGCCGCCGCCGAGATTGATGTCCGGGTACTGGCGCGCGATCTCGAACCTGAGCGCGTCGTCCGCCGCAGCGTACTGCGCCAGCATCCGCCGCAAGTCGATTCGATCAAGCAGCGCGAGCCGCCGGATGCGCGCGGGCGTCAGCGACGCCATCCGCGGCGGATGCGCGTACTGAGGCCAAGCGAACCGCGCGCCGCTCAGTGTCTCAACGGGGACGCCCAATGCCGCCGCGAGCGTATTGAGGGTTTCCGGTACCCGGCTTCGCACCTGTACCGTCTTGAGCCGCGCCGCGGCGAGATTGGCAAGCGCGAAATTGACTGCGGGCGCCGCGACCGCGCCGGCCTTGAGCCGCTCCTGCATCAGGCTCGCTACGCGTTGAGAGGAGGACTCGTAACTGCGCGCGAGCTGATAGTCGCGCTGCGCCGCGAGATGACTCAGCAGCGCCGCCCGGACGGAACTGCGAACCTGCCAGGCCGCTTCACCAACCGCGAATGCGGCGGCATCGGAAAGGCGCTCGGCACGCGCGATCCGGTGGCCGCGCTTTCCCGCGGTCTCGATCGGGAAATTCATCTGGACCACGCCTATAGCCCACGGCGCGAAGCTTGGCGAAGCACTCGCGGTGTATGCCGGTCCGAGACCGAAGCTGGGATTCGGGCGCTCCGCTGCGGTGATGATCGCCGCTCTGGCGACGTTTAGCTTCGCGTCGGCGACCGCGAGTTGCGGGTTGTAGTAGAAGCCCACGAGCGTAAGTTCTGCGAGGTTCCATCGCGCGGGCGGACAGGTCGAAAATCCTGTGCCGAGATTCGCTCTCAGGTATGCGCACAAGTGCGGGTCATTGAGGTTGATGCGGGAAAACTGGCGCTCGGCTTCGGTGGGCTTGAGCGGGGCCGGATGATACGTGGCGCATGCGCAAAGCGTCGATGCCAGTAAGAAGACGAACGTTGCTACGATTCGTGCACGCATGGCAATGCAATCGTTAGCCCCGTGCGCCGACGTCAGACTGCGAACAGCGCGCGGACCACTTGCTCGCCAAAGATCACCCCGAGCACAACCGCCACTGGAAGGATCGTTAACGCCGTCAATAGAGGGCGGCGTGAGCGCGCTCGCGTCGGTTCCGAATCGGCGGGCAAAGGTTCCAACAGGCGTCTGATTCGCTCTTGCAGAGCGGCGGCGTCGCCGGCAAGTGCCGCGTTTACAGGGAGATTCCGCGGTCCACCAAAACGTGCTGAAGCCAGAATGGCATCAGCGAGATCCGAGCCCTCGACCCCAGCCGCGCGCGCTTCTTCATCGCGCGCGAGTTCGAGGGCGAGGAGCCATCGCCGCAGCCGTTGGTGGGCTTGGGGCCACGGCCATTGCAGATCGGTCGCGAACTGCGCAAGCCAGATCCGCAGGGGATCCCGATGCCGCGCGTGAGCCCGCTCGTGCTGTAGGGCCGCTTCGACCTGCTGTTCGTCGAGCCTTCGTGCAAGATGCGGCGAAAACATTATCTGCGGTCGCAGCAGACCGATCGTTGCGGTCGCTGGATCTCCTTGATCGCCGATCACTGACCAGAGCGCACGCATCAGAGCTCTGACGAAGAGCAGCGCGAAGGGCAGGCTGATCAGCAGCAGCGGGACTGGCACCTTTTCGGGCACGGGGTCCGGTTCCATCAGGGCCCATCCACAGAGCCACCCCGCAACCGCCAGCGCGGGCAAAACGGGCTGCCAAATCCCCCGCCAGGTAACTTCCTCCAGGCGACGCGCGCCGCCCGTTCGTCCATCCGCCGCGGGCCACCAGCCGCACGCGAGAAGTGCTGTCCCGCCGATCAGCGAAATCAACATGCTTAGGCAGCACTCACGTTCCATGTCTCGACCTCCTGCGGGCAGACACTGCGTCCGCGAGCTCATCGAGGAGCCTGGGATCAACAGACTCTACCGCATCCACCAAACTTGCCACTGCGGATTTCGGAGCAGGGCCAAGCAGTCGGGCCAGAAAAGCACGTGCACGCGCCGAGTCGACGACTGAGCGGGCGAAGCGCGGACGATAGATGAAGGCCACGCCTTTGCGCTCGCGGCCAACCAGGCGCTTGGCGTGGAGCCGATCCAGAACCTTTGCGATCGTCGTGTAGACAAGTCCCGCCGGCTCGCCCACGCGTTCGTGAATTTGCCGCGCCGTCCCGCTCTCCAGCTCCCAGAGCGTCGCAAGTACGGCGTATTCCAGCTCTCCCCCAGGCAAACGAATTTGATGCTTCATCGTTGCGATTAGATCAAGGGTACGACTGGCGTCGTAGAGCATCAAGAGCTTTCAATTCGGATGGCCGATGGCACGACGGAGGCTCAGAGACGAATGGCGGGGTTCTGCGTTGCGCACCGGCTGCTGCCTGCTAGCATGGATCGCGTGGAAGCACGTCCGAAGCTCGATTCCGAATGCGCCGCGCGGCTGCGCACCGCCGTGCGCGCGGCGTACTCGGCAGCCGCTGCGATGCTTGAGCGGGCGAGGCGGGCGCGAGCAATCTCAGTTTCTGTCAAGCCGCGGCCGAAAGCCTGCCCCTCAAGAGCAGCGCGATTGATGTGGCGCTGGTCAATGGCATGTTCAACCTCAATCCCGCGCGTGAAGCGGTCTTCACCGAGTTGGCGCGAGTGGTGCGTGCCGGGGGCTCCGTCTATGCCGCGGAGCTGATCCTCCGTGAGCCACTTCCAGCCGAAGCCTGTACCAGCGACGAGAACTGGTTCGCCTGAATTGCGGGAGCCAAGGAAGGCGTGGCCGTCCTTGATGAGTTCAGGGCGGCCGGCTTCAGCGAGGTGATGATGCTCAGAACGATGCGCAACGCGCGCACCCGCAATCCGCAGGCGCTCGCTGCGGAAGTCCATGTGCGCAAGTAGCAAATGCTTAGTGAGCTGAATTTGTGTCCTTGATTCCAGAGGCGCGCCGAAAGCCTCGCGATCAGGGCGGCACCGAGCCAAAATAGCGGTCGGTAACGAGATCGGGAAAGTAGCTGACTGAGACGGCGACAGTGTTCCGGCGAGAAGGGTATGCCGCACGAAAGGCGCCTGCTGGTCATTAACAACCCGTTCCCAGATCAAAGTGAGCGCAAGAGCGCAAAGCGGCCATGGCTCGAAATGATACGCGGATCTGAGGTCTCGAAATGGAAAGTAGACAGATCGGCAAAATCGCACTTTTGTGGCGTGGGGATCCCAACGCTCGGCAACAGCCCACCGCGGAAAACAACCGGCTGCATCTGCTGTTCAAGGCTTTCGCAAACCTCAACGTCGTGGCGGAACCGGTCGTCTACTCCGACGAGATCGTGGACGCGGCGCGCGATCGCCTGCTGCAATTCGACGGCGTGATGGTCTGGGTTGACCCGATCACCCAGGGCCAGGACCGCTCCCGGCTCGACCCGATGCTGCGCGAGGTGGCGTCATGCGGGGTCTGGGTGAGCGCCCATCCCGACGTCATCCTCAAGATGGGCACCAAGGAAGTGCTGTTCCACACGCGCAGCCTCGGCTGGGGCGCCGATACTCATCTTTATCCCACAGTCGAGGACTTCACGGAACTATTTCCAAGGCGGCTCGCGTCGAGCGGGCCGCGGGTCCTGAAGCAGCGGCGCGGCAACGGCGGTATCGGGACCTGGAAGGTCGAGCTTGCCCACGAGGTAGCGCAGAACGCATACGAAGATACAAACGTGCGCGTACTAGAAGCGCGGTCCGGCGGCACACCGGAGGTCCTGCGGCTTAGGGAGTTCATGGCTCGATGCACGACGTACTTCTCGGGCGGCGGCTGCATTATCGATCAGGCGTTCCAACCCCGGGTCGATGACGGGATGGTTCGGTGCTACCTGGTCCACGACAAAGCTGTTGGGTTCTCGACCCAGTCTCCGCGAGCCGAGCAGTCAAGCGAGAGCATCGGCAGTCCGTTCGCGATGGCGCGGGAAAAGACCATGTATGACGAGTTGGTGCCGCAGTTTCAGAGGCTCCGCACGAGCATCGAATCGCGGTGGGTGCCGGCGATGCAGCGGCTGCTGTTGATCGAAACCGACGCGCTTCCGGTGCTTTGGGATGCGGACTTTCTTTACGGTCCGCGGAACGAACGCGGCGAGGACACTTACGTCCTGTGCGAGATTAACATCAGCGCCGTGTTTCCGTTCCCGGAGCATGCGAGCGGGCGGATTGCGGAGGCCGCGCTGGCGCGTATGTTATCCGCGCGGAAGCAATCTGCCGCTCTTGCCGCAGCCGCGAAACTCTAATGAGGCTCGCTTCCGAAACTGATGAACGACTTCGGCGGGAGATGGCGGAGCGGTCTGGGCCGCCCCGCCGTGTTTTGCTCAGGGACTGGCTTTGGCCGCGGCCTTGGCCATCGCCCTATGAGCCTTGGCCAGGAGCAAATCGTCAGCCGCAATCTTGTTCCACATTTTGGCGATCCCGTCGCACATGTTTGCCATGTAACCCGGCTTAGAGATTTTGGCCTTGCGATAGGTCTCTGCCGATTGCTGATGAAGTTCGGCGTTCTTCTTCGCCTCTGCAGCCTGTTCTTTGTTGTGCCTGCGCAAAACTCCATCTCGGGTGAGATTCTGGGACCCGGCGAGTATGGTGCGACAAAATGCACGACCTGAGTCAGACGGCGACCATCCCCGATCGCGCTGGACAGTCCGTGCAGTCGGTAATCGCCATGTGGATTTTGCACGCGATGGCATGGCTGGCTACACAGGCGCCAGCGTCGGAGATGGCGGCGCCCTCGAAAGCAGGTCAGGCGGCGAGGCGTACGTAGCGCTGATGAAGCCCGCCGACTTGCGGAATCGCGATCGCCGCGCCGCAATTCGGCGGTTGGATGGGGCGAGCATCCGGGCAGTCTTTGTCGAGCGACAGATGCGTCCGCGAGTGGTGATAGTAATCGACGTACGAAGTCAGGACCCGGCGCAGATGGCGCTCGTTGATCACGAGTACATGATCGAGGCACTCGCGGCGAATCGAGCCGATGACGCGCTCGACGTACGCATTCTGCCAAGGTGATCGTGGCGCTGTAACGACCTCCGTGATCCCCATGGCCCGAGCCCGTTCCCGAAGGCATCCCCCGTACGATGCGTCGCGGTCGCGCAGCAGGTAAGGAGGCCTTGGCCCAGACTGAGAGATTCCGTCGACCTGTGCTTCGATACACGACGGGGACCGATGTTCATGCGGGGAGAAGGTCATGCGCCGCGGAAGAGCAGCGGCTAACGGGGGCGGCCGAGCCGGAGTGTGCGATCAAGCAGTTGCTCATAGATCGGACGACCTCCCAACGCGCTTGCAGCCACGTCGGCCACAATCGAAGCGATCAGCGACATCAAGAGCAGCTGAAAGTCGCCCGTCATCTCGACAACCAGGGCGAGACTGGTAAGCGGAGCGCGCACGGTGGCGGTCAGAAGCGCAGCCATCCCTGCCACGGCGAACTTTCCGGGGTCGAGTTTAAGACCAGGAACCAGGAGTTCGACGCAGCCCGCGAACAAAAGCCCGCCTATCGCGCCGAAAGCGAGCAGTGGTGTGAAAATTCCGCCGGGCGTGCCGCTTGAATAGCTGATGGTGAAGACCACGGTGCGCACGAGAATCAGTAGCACCAGCAGTTCAAGCGTTTGCGGCCCCTGCAACAGGCGAACTGTAAGATCTCCGCCTTCTCCGGTTGCGTCAACGAAGCACCAGACCAATGTGCCAATGGCACCGCCGATGAGGAACGCAACCGTCAGCCAGCCGATCTGAAGCTTCAGCGCGCGAACCAGCTTCAGAGTCCTTAATAGCGCCGCGTTCAGAAAAGCCCCGTACGCACCCGCGAGCACTGCGAAAGGCAGCACAAGAACCAGTTCGACGAGCGTGGGCGATTGATAGATCGGAGTCGGCAGGATCCGCACGTAGCCAGAAATCAACAGGTTGACGATGATCGCGGCCACCGTGGCAAGGATGACGCACTGCGCGGACCTCAAATCAACCGGAAACTCCCGACGCGTCTCTTCCAGGACAAACAGGATGCCGCCGACAGGCGCGTTGAAGGCGACAGCCAGTCCAGCCGCCGATCCCGAGCTGACGAGGGTATTAGCCTCATTGCGGTCCTTTGTATCAGGCCGGAACCGTGCCAATGCCGCGCCGACGCATGCGCCGATGGCGACGGTCGGACCCTCGCGTCCGAGCACCAGGCCCGACGACATGGCCAAAAGGCCCCCGAAAAATTTTACCAGGATGACCTCAACCCACCGAAGCCGCGGGCGAACACCGGCCAGGGTGCCTTCGATCTCCTGGATCCCGCTTCCGGCGGCTTCCGGCGCAAATCTTTGCGTGAGGAATGCCGCGGCGGCCACGATCGCGGCCCCGCTCAGAGCGGCGAGCAGCCATCCGCGAAACGATCCTCGATTTCCAAGTGTGAGAAGCCTGACGTAGAGCGAGTACCCACTAGTTATTCCAAACTTAAAGGCGGTGCCGATGATGCCGGTGATTGCGCCCGCCGCGAGCGCGAGGGAACGAAGATGCCAATCACCCGACGAAACCTCGGGCTTCCTTTTTGAGCCGGCACGAGACGCGGTCAATCCTGAATCCTCCCTCCAAGCGCGGCTACTGACGCGAAATCGTGCGCGCGGCGCGCTGCCGGGGCTGCACGATGATCCAGGAGCGTGGCAGCCTTTCCAACGATGAACCTGTTCGCAGCTCCAGGCAGCAGATGCGTGCGCTATTTCTTACGCGACGGCTTCGGTGGCTTTCCGCCTCGCCGCGCCTGCCGCACCGCCGCAGCGTGATACTTGTGACGAATTTGCGCAATGTTCACTTCGGCCGGCGGCAGCTTGAGGTCCATGTCCTCGATTGTGTCGGCGAGGATCTCGGAGATGGCGAGGTTGCGGAACCACTTGTGATCGGACGGGATCACGTACCAGGGGGCATGCTTGGTGCTCGTCCTTTCCAGGACTTCCTCGTATGCCTTCATATACTCCGGCCACAGCTTGCGCTCCGAGTAGTCGCCCTCACTGATTTTCCAGTGCCGCATCGGGTCGTCGAGCCGCTGCTCGAAGCGCTCAAGCTGCTCCTCCGGGCTGATGTGAAGGTAGAACTTGAGGATGCGCGTGCCATTGTCGTGGAGCATCTTCTCAAAGTCGTTTATCAAGTCGTAGCGCTTCGACCATACTGACTCCGGGACCATCTTGTGCACGCGCACCACCAACACATCCTCATAGTGCGAGCGGTTGAAGATCACGACCTGCCCTTTGGCGGGCGTATGGAGATGGGCGCGCCAGAGGAAGTCGTGGGCGAGCTCGATCTTACTCGGCTCTTTGAAGCTGGAGACCAACGTCCCCTGCGGGTTCATCGCGATGAACACGTGGCGCACCACACCGTCCTTGCCGCCGGCGTCCAGCGCCTGCAGAACGACCAGCAACGACTTGCTGCCGTCGGCGTACAGCAGATACTGCGCCTTGGCCAGGCGCTCGACGTGTTTCTGGATCTCCTTCTTCGCTCTTTTGTGCGATTCGTTGTGCTTATCTTTAAATCCCGGGTCAATCTTGTCGAGCCGGACCTTGGCCCCGGCCTCGACCACGAATTTCTTGCGGTAGTTCATCGTTGCGAGATCTCCTATGGCATGGCCGCCAACGCACGTGCGAACGTCTACGAATTAAGCTCCGGCGCCAGTTGCCTCCTCAATTGGCGGCAGGAGCCGCCTTGCCTGCGGCCGGATGAAGGTCGGCGCTGATTCTGGCCAGATGGCGCTGATGGCTTGCGGTCCCGAGACGCAGCATGCGGTAAACCGCAAGCTTTGCCATATCGGTGATGAAAAACCATACGAGCGCATAAATCCACACAACGATTGTATATTTCCATCCGAGCGGCGCCATAATGCCGAATCCATAGACTGCGACCAGCGTTGCGATCACTTGAGTCGTTTCGCAGGCGACCAGCAGTTGCCAGCAAAGGAACGGACGCCGCCAGAAGGCCTTCGTGTTTCTGGTCAGATAGATGGTCAGGTGTCCGCACACCAACAAGGTGAGGAACATGAGGGTCTGAACGACGGGCCGGGCCATGTGAAGGTATTTCTCCGCGATCAAGAACAGGCTGAACGAAGCGATCACTCCTATCACGCCGATAACCGAACTGATTGTGAGCACGCGTTCCATGTCCCAGCGCACCGGGCGTGGCGCCACGATGGTGTTGTCGTAGGCGACCATCATGATCGGGAAATCATTGAGGACCGCGATGAGTACGATCATGACCGCGGTTACCGGGAAAAAGTTGAAGATAAGAATCGCCAGCGTCATGAAGAGCAGCACGCGGATGGTTTCGGAAATTCGGTAGATTGCGTAGCTGTTCATCCGCTCGAAGATCTTGCGCGCTTCTGAAATGGCGGCGGTGATTACCGAGAGGCCTTTCGCCGTGAGCACCAGGTCCGCGGCCGCGCGTGCGGCGTCGGTTGCGCCGCCAACCGCGATTCCGCAATCGGCTCGCTTGAGCGCGGGAGCGTCGTTGACGCCGTCCCCGGCCATTCCGACGATATGTCCACTAGCCTGAAGAGCCTTGACGATTTTGAACTTATGCTCGAGAAAAACCTCTGCATAACCGTCGGCCGCATCGATCTTGTCAGTATTGTCAGCCTTGCCGTCAGGAAAAAGCTGGCTGGCGACTGCGATGTTCGGTCCCAGTTTGAGCTCGCGCGATACCTGCTGAGCAATCGCAAGATTGTCGCCGGTCACCATGCGAACCTGCAGTCCCATTTTTCGCGCGTCCGCGAGAGTCGAGGCGGAATCGTCGCGGAGCGTATCGGACAGCGATAGCAGTCCAAGTAATTCCCACTTTCCCTGGGCATCGGTACGCGCGACACCAAGGGTGCGAAAGCCTTTGGCCGCCAGTTCGTTAACCTGCTGTTCAGCTTTTTTGCGCGCGTCCGCGAAGGGATGGCCGTTCCTGTATCACGGGATGGAGCACGAGAGCGTCGGGATGGCGAGATCCTTCGCTGCGCTCAGGATGGCCGCTCGGACACGCCTCGCGGCCAGTTCTACTACTCGGGCGACGGGGCATATAATACCGCGCAGATCATGCGCTCGATGTCGACGACCGGCGCGCAAGGCACCAGCGGTCCACCGGCGGAGGCTCGGAGGCGGGGTCGGCGGGGCTCCCCGGATTCAGTTCGCCTGGAGCGGACTTCACGGGTCCGGTCACGAGTCCATCGACAATCGCCGAAAGCGCAAGCTTCGGCGGCGCTCGTTTGATCTGCCGCAGATTTGCTCCGGGTGAAGAAAATTCGGTTCGCTTCAGCGCCATGATCCTTTCCGAGTGGCATTCGCCCGTTCATCGCCTTTGAACCTCAGGAGAGCGACCAAGACTCGTAAACTTTCTGATTAGAGCCACTTTATCCCGGCAGCGGGATGGCCGAAGATGTAGTTCCACCAGAGCGGAATTTGCGAGCCAGCGGTTTTATGAGCACCAGGTTCCGGGTTTATAGGCGTTCCCCGTGCACTCGGTATTGGTTCTGCGCGGTGATCGCGCTCTTGTCATTTCTCATCTCGGCAACACCCGCTTCGCCTGGTGAAGAACCCCGGCCCCCGCAGACCGCACCCGGCGCTGTGATCGAGCCGTCGCCAGGCCGTGGCCGGAGAAATCCGCCGGTTGTCCAACGAACAACCAGTCAATCCAGCGCGCGCACCATCGAGGTCAGGGGCGATGGCGACGCGCATGAGTTTCCGGACACGATGGTCGTTTCAATCGAGATTGAGACGCGCTGCGACCACGAAGGTGAATGCTTCGAGTCCGCCTCCGGGCGCGCCGAACGAGTCGCTGCAGCAATCAAGTCGAAACTCGGATCGAAGACCGAAATTTCGAAGACCAACGTCGCGCTGAATCCGGTGTACGGGATGCCTTCGCCCAAGGCGACTCCCACGCCCGAAGCTCTCGGCTGGAAATTTTCGGAAGCAATAAAAGCGAACGCCGACTCGATCAATCAGATAGGAGCCTTGATTGACGCCGGACTTGCGGCCGGCGCCGCGCGCGTGGAGAGCACTGGATTTGATTTTTACGGCCCTCAGCCGGAATACGCGAACGGCTTCTATATGTCCCAACGCGGTCCGCGCAGGATGCCGAAAGATGTTCCTCATGCCCGGACACCGTCCGTGACGCTGTCGGTCGAAGCTGTGGGCAAATCGGCGGATGAAGCCGTCAAACGGGGTTCGCAGGCAGCGGAGCGCGTCAGGCGTGTGCTTGCCGACAAACTCGGCACCAACGGAACGGTCCGGATGGAGAATTACCGGGTCGAAAAAATAGAGCCGCAGAATTATCCGTATCGGCCGCCGCCCGCGCAGGTGCGCGAGGGCTTCACGGCGGATATCACAGTTCAAGTCGGGACGCACAAAATGGACAAGCTGGCGAGCATTGTCGAAGCGGCGGCTGCAAGCGGGGCGGTTAGAATACGCCAGGTGAGCTATTCCCTCAGCGACCAGAGCAACGCGCGCACGCAGGCGATTGCGCGAGCGTGCGCCGACGCGCAACAAAAGGCTGAAGCCGCAGCGCATTCACTTGGGGTCAAACTGGGAAAAATATCGAGGATAAACGTCGGTACTTCCGTCCAAGGCGATAACAGATCCGGCTTCGCGCTCAAGAGGTCGGCCGCGGCTCGCACTGAATTCGTGCGGCAGTCTGTCCCGCATAACTCCGTTGACGTTCGCGCCATTGTGAGCGTCACGTATCTCCTGGAGTAGCGGTGCTCGGTGGAGTGCGTGAGGTGCGCCGACCGACGCCGAGTCCTCAGCGGCGCGATGAGAATCGGACGCGCCCGCGCTTTTGGTTCACTGCAATCTTGGTCGCGATTGGCGTGGTGGTAGCGGAAATTCCTGCGTTCGCCACCCCTCCATTTCCGCAGTTTGTGCCCCCGGAGACGATCGGCCCAGCCGCAATAGATATCGATCCGAAGCAGCCCATTGTTGAGACGACAGGCGAGGGAAATGCGCACGCACTGCCGGATGTTATGGCGGTCTCGTTCTGGGCTAAAGCTCGCGGCGCAAGCGAAGCGGAATGCTCCGCAATGACCTCCTCAATCGCACAACGAGTGGTCGCTGCGGAAAAAGCGGTACTCGGCCCCGACGCCGAAATATCGACTGGCTCCCAGCAAGTGGTCCCGGTGTTCGCCACCCCATTTCCGACCGCCACTCCGACTGCGACCCCGGCCAACCTCGGATGGAAATTCGAAGCTCGGGTGAGGGTCTGCGCCGATTCGGTCCGGCAGATGAGCGCGCTGGTCGATGCCGGCCTGGCAGCGGGCGCGTCGCACGTGCGAAGGAGCGGATTCGTGTTCTTCGGCCGAGAGCAGAGCGGAGGAGGAGGCCCGGGAAATATCTTCACTCCCGGCCGCGTTTTCAGACTGCCCCGACCCTATGAATTCAAATTCCCCTATGTGATCCTCGCAGTGGAAGCGGAAGGAAAAACCGCACACCAATGCGTCCGCAAGGGCGTCCCAATCGCTGAGCACGTTGCCAAGGTACTCGCCGACAAGCTTGGGAGCAGCGGCACTTCGGTCATCTGGGGATTCGACGTGCACAGGATCGAGCCGCGGCCGAAGGTCACGGCGCGGAGCTCCAGTACGGTCGTCCGGCAGGGCTTCTCCGCCATAAAGTCGATAGTCGTAAAGACGCGGGCGTTGGATAAATTACCCGCAATCCTCGCGGCCGGCGGCGCGGCGGGCGCCGTCAGCGGCGAGGTCGGCTTCAGCCTCACGGTCAATAACCGGGCGCGCAATGATGCTGTCTCACGTGGGCTAAATGACGCACACGGCAAAGCCGAAGCCACCGCGCGCGTCGTGCATATGAAGCTCGGGAAAGTCTATCGGGTCGTGATCCAGACGAGCTTCTCGCCAAATTATATATACAGTCCCCCTCTGTCGGACTCGACGCCGCTTACGAACGTGCAGATCGAAGCCGATTTCCCCGAGCGGACGCCGGTAGCGGTGCGTGCCAATGTCAGCGTCGTATACTTGCTCAAGTAACCCGAGTCTGCCCGCACACAAAAGAGTCTTGCGAACTGCCCCGCGAGTGCCACTGAGCTCCCGCAGTGAAATCTAAGTGGACTTTGGATAGCTAAAAATCCGCGAATTCCCTGACCGCGCGCTCTTGGCGTCGGCCTGATAGTGCGCGAGCGGCGCGTCTATCATCTCGCCCAACATCAGGCGCTCTGCTTGCGCGCCGATTATCGGTCTGCCGCTCGCGCCCTCGCCGAGATTTCTGTGATGCTCACACTCAGCTTCGATAGAAGGCCCCGGCGATTGCACTCTGGTAATGCGCGATTTTTTCCCCGCTAAGAAATACCACCGGCGCGGCCAGCGTCATCGAGTCGGAGCTTTTCCACAGCGCATCGACCCGTTCGCGAACCTCGCGCATAGTGCCCGCGATCGAAAACGTGGTCACCATCTCGTCGGGGATAGCCTTGATCATCGCTTCGGTGTCATTGCGCTCGGCCGCTTGAAACGCCGCCCGTGCCTGTGCTCCGAAGCCGTGCGCGGCGAAATATTTCTCGTACTGGGTCATCGAGGCGTAAAAGGCCACCGTTGCGCGCGCATCATCGATTGCCCGTTTGCGGTCCTCATCGATTGCGACGAAGGCCCAGATATTGAGGTCGATATCGGAGCGTTTGCGGCCGGCCTTGTGCAACGATTCTTCGAGGGTCCGCCTGACCTGGTTGTCGATCCATTGCGCCGACCAGATCGGATGTCCCGCGAGGCCGTCAGCTATCTCGCCCGCCAATCTCACGCCGCCCTCGAACACTGCGGGAACGTAGATCGGGATTTTATCGCGCACCGGCGGCGCCTGAGTCCTGAAGCCTGAAAGGTCGAGCTTGTGATACTCGCCGTTGATCTTGCCGAGCTTGCCGCTGTGCGCTCCGGCTATGATTTCCCGCACGATGCGGATCACCTCGCGCAGATGAGCGATCGGCTTTCCATAAGTCACGCCGTGCCAGCTTTCGTTCCACCATCTGATGCTGGTTCCCAACCCCAGCACCATCCGGCCGCCGCTGATGGTGTCGATGTCGATTGCGCTGAGCGCAGTCTCAAGCGGACTCCGCGTGAAAGCCAGCGCAACACCGCTGCCCAATTTTACCCGGCTGGTTACCATCGCAGCTGCGGCCAGCGCAACGAATGGCGGCCCATAGAGCTGGATCCCCCAGATCCCCTCAAGCCCGGCAGCTTCCAATCCGCGCGCGGCCTCGGTCATGGCTGAGGCTCCCGCCGGCGTACAGATCGCCCAATAGCGGCGTTCGTTTTTCATTTGCGTCACCTCTTTACGTCTACGGCCCGGTAGCCGTGCGCGGAGTCGCGCCTGATGTCATCCGACCGGTTTACGATTGCTCGGACACCTCGAACTCATCAGCCACGAAATGGGACGTCACCCCCCGGACCCTCGGATCTCGGCACCAGCGGATTAAGTTTCGAGAAGCGACAAGTGAATCGCGATACGAGCCGAGAGATGATCGATTTGACGAGTGTCCCCATGCCAGCGATATTGCATCGGTGGATGCGAGAACGCCAGACTTTTAGACGCAGTGGGATCTTTAGCAACCACAGAGGAAAAGGCGCCCGCCGGGCTGACCGTGGTCATCGCGTGGCTTTGGCTCACCGTCGCATGGAGCGCTACTTACTGGATCCTGTTCTTTACAACGGGTGTCGTGCAGACGAGCAGCGGCGCCGCCTACCTGGATTTTGAGCGCGCGTTCCCGGCGGCCGACGCATGGCTGGCGTTCGCATCGACCTGGTGTGCGATCAATTGCGTGCGCCGACGCCCGCAAGCTGTCTTGTGGGCATTAGTCGCGAGCGGCGCCTCGGTCTACCTTGGCTGCATGGACACGCTCTACAATCTGGAGCATGCCAAGTACGCCTCGCTCGACGCCGGTATGATATTGGAGATGCTTATCAACCTGGCCTCGTTTGCTTCGCCGGCGATACTGATTCCCTACTTCTGGCGGAATCGTCGCTGGTTTGGAGCTTAGATTTCCTGACGGTGTTCCCATTGCTAATCCTGGCGAACGGGCATTCCGCGGGGATGGCGCCCCGGTGATCGGCGGCGTCTAAAGAGCAAAGTAATCCCTCAACTCGGGGAACGCGACGGTCAAACCGAAATTGATCGTCGTCTGCGGTGCGAACGGAGCGTATTGGCGATACGCCATCCACTGGCCCGTAACAAACAAGCTCATCGGCGGCAGATCCGGGTGAATCAGCGTTCGGCCGAGTCCGATACTCAAGGGCAGCATCCTGGGGTAATGATGGCGCCAACCTAACGTCCAGCTTGAGTCCGCGGAGCGCAAATACCACTTGTCCCACAGGTGAAGCGCAAAGACGGGTTGGAACTCCAAGGTGTTTTGAGGTATGCGGTGGGGATTCGTGTAAGCGAACGAAACCGGGTTCTGGGCAATGAACCCTATCATCAGTCCGGGTATGCCGGTGTATATAGCGCCGAGGGCCGGGCCGATCTGCCACGCACCCTGACCGGCGCTTTTGGAGGTCGCGGTGGGAAATACAAATGTAGGTCCGACGCCGATCATGAGCCCGGTTTTCTTGCGGTCGGGCCACGGCAGTACTGCGACGTCGAACAGCGGCAAGTCGCCGAACTCGGTGCGGGTGCCACCTCGCGAGCTTGGCACCGTTACCATCGCAAATGTTGGGCGTACCAACTGTGTAAACGGAAGCAACGAAGTAGCTGGTATGCGCGGGATCAATGGCCGGACGATGACCTGGTTGGTCTGGTAATTTCTGAAGCACGCTGGGGGCGTGCAGGGTCCGAAATTGGCCGGCGTATAGCTGTCCCGGAGCAGTAGCTGTGGCAGCGTCGTCAGCGGATTGGTGAAGTCCTGCTCCAGCTGCTCCACGGGAGAAAGTGTCGTTTGAGCGAGAGCAACTCCGCCACCAAAGACCACCATCCAGAGAAACACGAGCACTGCCCATCGAGACGCCTGAGCTCTCGGAGAATGGGCATCCGCGCTAGTATGTCTCCGGTAGCCGGTCCGTTGCGATGCTATCTTCCTGCTGTTCATTGGGGTTTCCGCGAATCTGGTTCAGGCAGTAAACGGCCACCGAACGGTGTTCTCCGTCCTATTTCGTCCAGGCGTAGCGAAGCCGCCGAGATGCATCAGACAACAGTCGCCGCAAAAATGAACAATTGTCCCGCTTGCCGGTGTACTTTTAAGGTTGTGCGCTTGTATCAGAGCCGTGCCCCGAAAGTATGCGAACGCCGACTGGACCAGGTGCCGCTCCGCGGGTTCCTCCGCGGAGCGCATTCGGCTGACTGCCTCTTCCCAGCATCGGCGGGGCGTGGTGGTTGGTCGCGGATGCATTTGACGCGGAAGAGGGATTTGAAGGGTTGAACCCGGTCCGCTGAACAGTCCACCGATGGCAATGGCGGCGACCGTGTCTATACCAGGTTGCAAGAAAGTGGCAGACCGGCAGCTTGGTAAGTACCTACATAGGTCCGGCGGCCGGATGATGGGGCGCCGGTCGGCTGGCGATGACCTGCGCGATCTGCCGGCTTACCTGGGCAAGTCCGCGGCTCAGTGCCTGAGCGGCGGAGGCGTTGTCGGGGCCGGACGGATCGTTTATCGAAGTTGTTCCGCTCTGGATGATCTTTTCGTCCTTGCCATCCCTGATCGTCCAGTTGGCCTCGATAACGACGTGGTCATCGGCGGTGCGCTCGAAGCGCTGGAACGCGACTGAGACTGCGTAGTCAACCGGGTTCTTGACCGGCCACGGATAGCTAACGATCTGCTGGGTGCCAAGCTGTCCGGCGAGATCGCTCGCCAGCACGTGCGAGACATTGGTGTCCAGATGCTCGCCCCAGCGGTCCGTGTCCGACACCTTGAGCTCGCTGTCGCTCATGCGGGTCACGACCTCGGAGCGATTCACGTAGGCGGGAATGGTAATCGGTCCCAGTCCGATCGTGAGCGGATGCGACGCCTTGCCGGCGGCGGGCGTAGCGCCGTCCTGCACCGGCATCAGGACAAAGAAGCGGGTATCGTCCTTCTGCGGCGCAAGCACGGTGCATCCGCCAAGCAGCAGCATCAGCGCCAGGGCGGCCAGTCCGATTTTTCGAGGTATCATCTGGTTTGTCTTGTTTGTCATTTTTTCGAAGATTCAGCTTTCCCGCGCACCAGCGCGGCGGGGTTGCGCTGCAGATAGTCGGCCAGCGAGGTCATCGCGCGCGAGGCCTCATCGACGCCCTTTAGGGTCTGGATCAGGTGGTAGGCGACCGGGGAGTCGGGATCGAACACGCCGTTAACCTCGGACAGCGTGCCCCGCACCTGCTGCAGCGTCAGCGTCGCCTGCTCCGAAGTCCTGGTCAGGTTGGCGATGAGCGGTTTCATCTGTTGCCCTGATTGGTTGAAGGTCGCCAGGGTAATCTTCATCTGCTGTGCGGTATCCTTGAGCTGGATGATCGCTTGCTTGAGGTTCTGCGAGCCGACGAAGTCGTGTGCGGCGGTCGCGGCCTGGGTCAGCGCATTGATCAGCGCCGCGAAATCGATCTTGTCCAGCCGCGCGAGCGCGCGCAGCGCGGCATCCTGAATCTGCTCCATCGAGGTCGGAACCGTCGGGATCTCACGGTATCCGGAATTTGGCGGCAGCATCAGGTTCGCTGGAATACCGGGACGGAAATCGAGGTCGATATAGAGCAGGCCGGTCAGCAGGCTCTCGGTCGCCAACTGCGCACGCAATCCGCGCTTGATTAAGGCGTTCAGGAACATCCTCTTGCCGAGGTTTGCGCCTACCCCACCGAGACCCTGCACTTGCTGCTCATCGAGCTCGAAGAACACCGGCAGCGCGACTTCGTTGGTCTCCTGAGACACTATCGTGGGCTGGCCGGGAAGGCGCAGGCGGATTCCCGTGACCGTACCGATCTGCACGCCGCGGAACTTGACCGGCGCGCCAATCTTGAGCCCGTTGACGTTGCCCCGGAAAAGGCACACGAAGGGATGCGACTTATGGAAGAATTTCCCGGAGCCGAACATCAGCACCGCCGCGATGATCAGCACCATCGCGCTCACGATAAATCCGCCGACCGCAGTCGGACTTGCCCGCTTAGCCATGTTGCTCCATCGAGTTCGCTCCCTCGGCGCCGCGGGTGAGGAATCGTCTCACCTTGATGTCGGGGCAGTGATCCCTGAGTTCTTTGGGATCGCCCTGCGCGATCATCGTGCGCGTGTCGGTGTCCAGGAAGACGCTGTTATTGCCGATCGTGAATATGCTCGAGAGCTCGTGCGTGACGACCACGATGGTGGCGCCGAGGCTTTCGCGCAGCTCGAGAATCAGATCGTCAAGCAGGCGCGAGCTTATCGGGTCGAGGCCCGCCGACGGCTCGTCGAAGAAAAGGATCTCGGGATCCAACGCCATCGCGCGCGCCAGACCCGCCCGTTTCTGCATGCCCCCGCTGATCTCGTTTGGGTAATATTCCTCGAAGCCCTTGAGTCCTACCAGCGCGAGCTTCAGCTCCGCTATCTCGCGAATCTGTTTGGGCGGCAGCGCGGTGAATTCGCCGAGCGGCAGCGACACGTTCTCGGCCAGAGTCAGCGAGCTGAACAGGGCGCCGCTCTGGTACAGGATTCCGAAGCGCCGCACCATCCGTTCGCGCTGGTCGGGATCGGCGGCGGTGAAATTGACGCCGTCGTAGAGGATGTCGCCTTTGGCCGGCTCAATCAGGCCGACCAGATGCCGCAGCAGCGTGCTCTTTCCGCATCCGCTGCCGCCCATGATGACGAACACGTCGGCGTGATTGACCACGAAATTGAGATCGCGCATCAGCACGAAGCTGCCAAACGCCATCGTCAGGTTACGCACCGTGATATGCGGCTTGCCGCGCAGTTCCAGTTGACTTGCCAAGTGCGTTCCTCAGATACCCAGGACGTTGGTGAGCACCGCGAACAGCCCGCAGGCAACCACGATCATAACGATGCTGGCGACCACGGCGCGGGTGGCCGCGTCTCCGACCGCCGAAGAGCTGGAGCCAGACCTGAAGCCGTTGAAACATCCGGCCATCGCGATCAGCCCGCCGTATATCCCGCTCTTGAACAGCCCCAGGAAAAAATTGGTCAGCGATACCGCTTGAATCGTCTCGCGGTAGTAGGACATGAAGGGCACATCGAGCATCCCCACCCCCACCGCCGCGCCACCGAGCATCCCGAGCACGTCGGCGAACGCGCAGAGCAGCGGCATCATCAGGACCAGCGCCATCATCCGCGGCAGCACCAGGAACTCGATCGGCGAGATGCCCATGGTGGTGAGCGCGTCGGTCTCCTGGGTCACCTTCATCGAGCCGAGCTGCGCGGCAAACGCGGCGCCGGTGCGGCCGGACATGATGATGGCGGTGACGATCGCGCCCATTTCGCGTGCCATCCCGATCGCCACCAGGTCCGCGACGTAAATCGACGCCCCGAACTGCTGGAGTTGAACCGCGCCCATGAACGCCAGAATCGCGCCGAACAGGAACGCGATCAGGGAGACGATTCCGAGCGCCTGGAAGCCGCATTGCTGCAGCACTTCGACGAAGTCGCTGCGCCGGTAACGCGCGCGCCCGACCGCCAGCTTCGAGAACGCGATCGCGCACTGCCCCATGAAGTTGACGTAGTCCAGCGCGGTCGAAGCCGCCGCCGTGCCCGCGATGCCGATTCGGGCGAGCAGTCCAACCTGCTCGTCGCTGCGCTTGGCACCCGCCCGCTCCGGAACCGCCTCGGCCAGCGCGACCAGGCGCGCCAGACCCGAGGGAAGACCCGCGCGATCCTCGGTCAAGCCGCGGCTGCGCAGAGCCTCGGAGGCCTGCACCAGAAACGAGACGACCGAGCTATCCCAGTCCTCGAGTCCCGTCGCGTCGAATGCGACGCCGCGCAGACCGCGCTCCGCCACCAGCGTGGGCGCAAGCGAATCGAAGGTGGGCGCGCTACCGTCGAGCCGCCACGCGCCCCTGAGTTCGACCACGAGAGTCGAGTCGGGTCCCCTGCGGGTCGACAGGTGCGGCTGTCTTTGTGCGTTCTGCGCGGGTTCCATCAGTGGTTTATTATATCGGCCGCCGGGGCAATTTCTGGCGCGCGGCGGCGCAAGGACCGAGCGATCGCACAGACCGGGTCGCGATGGGTCAGGCCGCCTGGCTGGATTGCGAATTCAAAATTGCACTCGACGGCTTTCGCCAGATTCACCGGCATAAGTACCGCATTGCTTCGACCTCGGTTGTCACTGTTCACTTGCTGGCGCACTGCGGGTCGGCTCATTCTGGGAGCAATAGCTGTGCCCATATGATTCGAGAGCCAGTTGACCTGCGTCTTCTTAAGTTCGTAGGTCCGGGGCACAGCACGTTTTCGTTGTACCGATCTAGCGGGCGTGAGGATATTAGACCAATGGCTCATCACGCAGGGACGAATCGCGGCCACGGGGAGAAGCGAGCTTCTGGTTCTTCAAAGAACACGAAGCTTACGCGACCGCAATTTGAAAAAAAGCTCAGGAAGCGGCACATCGAATTGGTGAAGTTCCAGGAGCGGGTCAATCATATCGGCGCGAAAATTGTCATATTGTTCGAAGGACGCGACGCGGCGGGAAAGGGCGGCGTGATCAAACGCATCACGCAGCGAGTCGGCCCCCCGCGCTTTCAGAGTCGTCGCGCTGCCTGCGCCGACCGAACGCGAAAAGTCTCAGCTCTATATTCATCGGTACCTCGCGAATCTTCCGGCCGAGGGAAATCGTCCTGTTCGACCGGAGCTGGTACAATCGCGCATCGGTCGAGCGGGCGATGGGCTTTTGTACCGAAGAGCAGGCCAGATACTTTCTGAAAAACTGCCCTCCCGTTGAGGAAGCCTTCGCTCACTCGGGAATCATCGTTGTTCGCAACCAGGATAACTATGCGTCATGCATAGCATGTGGGTCATTTCCTTTCTCCAGGGGCACCTGCCCGATCGGTGATAAGCGGGTGCGGCCCCCGTCCTCTGCATCGCCCGATCGAGCCGGCCGGGGGCTCGGGAATCGGCTACTTAAGCAGAACCGGGGAGTAAGCGCCGGTCAAGGGGCCGGTCGGGTTGGGAGTTGCTTTTGTACTGATACTGCTCGAGAGGAATTGGACGGTAACCGTGTTTCCTTGCGCACTGAGGATCCAGGCGACGACAAAGCCGTATACCGGACCGGGTGAACTTCGCCCTGCCTGCCATTGACTGGTATCCACCAACGGCAGCAGGACCATGCGAGGGTTACCGGGGCTGAGAGTTGGGTTACTGCCGCACGGTTCCGACAGTGGATTGCTATCGCAGGAACTGCCGCACAAACTAAGACGGGCGTCAATTCCTTGTTGAGTATGCACCGGATTTCCAGGTTTCGAATATAACATGTCGCCGACCTGGATATTTGACGAGCATCCGTCCGTGAGCGCTTGCACATAGCCATTATCGCCCGGGTCAACCGAGGGACAGGCAACCGGACCCCAGTCACCGGGAACCAGCTGCTGAGTGTTAAGGGTCGCCTTGCCTCCGCACGTATAGCATCCCGTACCATCGCTATTCGGCACGCACGAACTGCCGTTGTAGCAAGACGGCCCCTTACAGGGCATTGCGATCGGAAGCCATCCTAACGCCCCAGAAATCGGCTCCGCGCCGGCGGTCGCCGTGACCGTGATGGGCGCAGAGGTCAGTCCAACTACTCTGGCGAAATAGTATGGAACGATCCGCTTGACCGAGACCGTAATCGAACTGTTGGGCAGGTTGTTGACGCCGAGCGATCCGATCGAGTTTTCGACTATCTGGTCGCTTGCGAGCCCGTTCTTTCCGACCCAGGTCGCGGCGGTCGAGGTCGCGGTGGTGGGATTGACGGGGAGGTAGCTCGCTCCGGCCAGCGCGGCCGCATCGACTTCTTTCCTGAGTTGCGCCCAGTTGAAGTAGAAAATTGCGACGTCGGTAGCGAGCGCCAATATACCGAGCAGTGCGACAATCGCGATGGCAACGAACACCAGAACCTGACCCCGGCCTGAGCGGCGATGCGTATGGTTCTTCATGCCTTCGTCTCCTGCAGATTTCTCAGTGCCCGAGCACCCGGAATACCTGGATCAGGGCTGGTCCGGCACTGAGCATGATCATCGCGGGCAGAACCAGCAGACCCAGTGGGAATACCATCTTGATAGTCATCTTGTGCGCCGCTTCCTCCGCGCGCAGCCGGCGGCGTTCGCGCAGGGCATCGGAACTGGCCCTGAGCGCGGGACCGATACGCGAGCCGAGCTGCTCGCTCTGGATCAGCGTCGCGGCCAGCGGCTTCATGTCGTCAACGCCGGTGCGCAGCGAGAGGGCGCGAAGCGCCTCGCCCATCGTCGCGCCGGCGGACATGTCGGCCGCAACCAGCGAAAATTCCCTGCCGATTTCCTGCTTCTGACGCTCGGATTCTTCGCCCACGACCTTGATCGCCTCGGAAACGCCAAGCCCGGCTTCCACCGAAACCACGAGCAGGTCGAGCGCGTCCGCCAGCTGACCCATGATCGCAATACGCCGCGCCCTGGCCTTGTAGCGGACGTAGTAAGTCGGAAGCAGGAAACCCGCGGCCCCGCAGAGCAGGCCCACCATCACCGGTTTGGTGCTTTCTGGAAACGCGAATGCGGTCACTCCAAATCCCGCGAGACCGCCGGCGATCGCGAGTGCGACGGTTAGAAAATGTACGCGGTAGTACGATTCGCCCTTGCGATAGCCGGCCTGTGCGAGCGCTTTGTTGAGTTTGATCGCGCGCGGGGTGTTCAGGCCGGGTTTCGGCAGTGCGTTAATTATCGCTCGCGAGAGTCGCGATATCAGGTTGCGGGCCCGGTCGGCGGGCGCGAACGGCGTTCCGCGCCTTTCACCGGCCAGATCGGCGAACCGGTTCGCGATGGTCTGATTGGTCCTGGAGCGCACGTTGTAGAGCGCGGCGGCCGAAGCATAGATCAGCAAAAAGAAGCAGAAGCTGGCGACAAAGGCGGTCATCGGGGTACCTCTCAGTACTTCAGCTTCATCATCTGACGCACGATGAAGAACGCGGCCACGTCGCAGGCGATTGCGATCTTCAGGAGCATCACGCCCGCGGGGTCATGGAACAGCATCTTGGTGTAGCCCGGCTCGCTGATGCCGAAGATCGTCAGCACGATCACCGGTAGCAGTGCGACTACGAATCCGCCCATGCGCAATTGCGCGGAGAACGCATTGACCTGGTGGCGCAGCAGCTCCCGCGCGCGCAGCAGTTCGGCCAGCCGGCCGATGATCGGCACCAGGCTGGTCCCCACGTCGCTCTGGATTCGGACCGCCACCACCAGCAGCCGAAAATCATTTTGCGGGATGCGATCGGCGAGGTCCGCGAGCGCCTTGGCGATCGGAACGCCAATCCGGGTCTGTTCGAGCACCAGCCGAAACTCGGTGCCAAGCGGCGCTTCGAATTCGCCGACCAGCACCTGGAGCGCGCGCTGCAGCATATGCCCCGCCTCGAGCGAGGACTTGATCACGTCGAGCGCGAGCGGCAGTTGCTTGATGAACGCATCGGTTCGCCGCCGCCTGCGTATCCGTACGTAGGCAAACGGCAGCAACCCCGTTCCAAGCGCGACCACTGCGGCATACGCGGCATCGCGCCACGCCAGCATCCCGACGGCGAGTCCGCCAGCCGCAAAGATCGCGCTCACGAGCAGGAACTGGATCACCCCGAGGTAGAGTCCCGCCTGGAGGAGGTTTTCCTCGAGCTTGCGCAACACCCAAAGCCCGCTTGCCCAGTGCGACGCCGACAGCATCAGTGCGCGCCTGCGGAGGATCGAGTTGTCGATACTCGGACCTGAGCCGGAACTGAGCCGGCTCTCGCGCGAGTGTCGCTCCCGCGCGGCTTCACGCACGAGCGACAGCGCGACCGCCATCGTGACGAAGACCATCGCGAAAACCGCGGCTGCAAAAATGATATCCATGTTCACGCACCAACGCTGCGGGCCAACTCGCGGTCCATGCGATAGCCGGTGCCTTCGAGGCGCTCCAGAAAGACCGAGCGGATCCCGGTCGCGCGCAGGTTGCCCAGGATTCTGCCATTGGCGCCGGAGCCGCTGCGCACGAACTCCCACAAGTCCTGCATCATCACCACGTCGCCCTCCATTCCGGTAATCTCCGAAATTTTCATCACCTTGCGCGATCCGTCGGAGAGCCGGCTTACGTGCACCACGATGTTGAGCGCGGCGGAAATCTGCTGGCGCATCGCCCGCTCCGGCATCGAGTGACCCCACAGCAGCATCATCATCTCGAGCCGCCCCAGGCTGTCGCGCGCGCTGTTGGCGTGGAGCGTCGTAAGCGAGCCGTCGTGTCCCGTGGACATCGCCTGGAGCATGTCGTAGACCTCGGCGCCGCGCGCTTCGCCGACGATGATGCGGTCGGGCCGCATGCGCAGCGAGTTCTTGACCAGATCGCGCTGCGTCACCTCGCCGTGACCTTCGATATTCGCGGGTCGGGTTTCCAGCCTGACCACGTGCGGCTGCTGGAGCATCAGTTCGGCGGAATCCTCGATAGTGACGACGCGCTCATTTTCGGGAATGAACGCGGACATGCAGTTGAGCAGCGTGGTTTTGCCCGAACCGGTGCCGCCCACGATCATGATGTTGAGCCGGGCGCGGATCAGCGCCTGGATGAACTCGACCGCGGCCTCGTTGAGGGTCCCCCGGTTGACGAGTTCCGCGATGCCGAGGCGATGGTTGCCGAATCTGCGGATGGAGAGCGAGGGGCCGTCGAGCGCGAGCGGCGGAATGATCGCGTTGATTCGCGAGCCGTCGGGAAGCCGCGCATCAACCATCGGTGACGCCTCGTCGATGCGCCGGTGCACGCGCGAGACCACCCGATCGATGATCAACATCAGATGCTGGTCGTCCTGGAACGTGATCCCGGTCGAGTGCAGCTTGCCTTCGCGCTCGATGTAAACATGGCTGGGCCCGTTGACCAGGATGTCGGTGATCGAATCGTCCCACAGCAGCGGTTCGAGCGGTCCCAGCCCGAGCAGTTCGTTGGTGATCTCGTCGATCAGGCGCTCGCGGTCGGCGTCGGTGACGAGCCGTGCTTCCTCGTTGCAAGCGTCGGAGATCGCGCCGGCGACCTTGGTCCGCGCCACGTCGGCGTCCAGATTCTCGAGCCGGGTGACGTCCAGGGTCTCAAACAGCCGATTGTGGACCTTGTGTTTGAACTGCTGATAGGTGTCGGCTAGCTCACCCTTGGGGCGCCGCGCGACTGGAGCGCCGAACGAGTGCGCGCGCTGCGAAGTTCCGTTGTTGCCCTGCGAAAGCCTGTCAGTGAGCTTCATCGCCAACTCCTCGCCTGCGCGACATCAGCGCCGAGAGCATCCGTGAAACCGCGGTCGTCGATCGCGACGGCGCGGCCGCGGGCTCGCCAATCGAGCGCGCCAGGTCCTCCAGGCTCCTGGCCAGCGGCGAGACCGGCGCGACCTGCCAGAGGTCCTTGCCACTCAATTCCACGCGCTCCATGGTTTTGTCGTCGCGCGGAAGTTTCCAATGAATCGGACGCGCGAGCGCATGCGCGATTTGTTCGTCGGTCACCGGATAGGCGGGCGAATAACGGTTGAGGATGAAGCGCTGGGAGAGCGAGCCCAACTCCAGGCGCAGGAAAAGATCGTTGAAGCGGACCGCCCGCTGAGTGCTCGCGATCGATTGGTCGAGCAGATAGTAGAGCTGGTCCGAAGCTTCCCACGCGACGACGGTCTGCTCGGCGAAATGATTTCCGGTGTCGACTATCACCACGTCGAACATCGCGCGCATCACCTCGAGCGTCATCGCGACCGCGGCGTCGGAGATGAGTTCGCTGTCCTCGATGCGCCGCGGCGCGGCGAGCAGATAGAGGCCGGAGCTGTGCCTGGTCAGGGCGGCTTCCAGCTTGAGCGAATCCGGATCCCGCGAGCCTTCGACCAGCGACAGGATCGAGTGGTCGGGCGCGACGTTCAAGTTGGCCGCCAGGGTTCCCTTCTGCAAATCGAGATCGACCAGTGCGACCCTGCTCCCGAGCGCGCGCTGCATCGCGAGCGCCAGGTTGATGCTCATGCTGGAGACGCCGATTCCACCGCTGAGGCTGGTCACCGAGCAGACCAGGGCTCCGTTGCGGCGCCGCGCGATATGCTTGGCCTCGACTATCTTGATCAGCGCGCGGGTCAGGTCATTTTTGCCGAGCGGCAGAACCAGGACTTCCTGGGCGCCCGAGCGCACCGCGCGGCGCAGGGTCGCGGTCGACGCCTGCTCGGGCAGCAGCGCGATGAGCGGCGGGCGCGTCGAGTTTGCCGCCAGCCGCTGCAAGTAGTTGAAGGGCGCTTCGTCGTTCTCAGTCAGCAGGATCATTACGGCGTCGGGCGGCGTGGAGCCGTTGCCGTTGCCGTTGCGCGGGCCGTTACCGTTGACGCCTGATTCGGGAACCTTCATTTCCGCGATATCAAGCTTCGGCTCGGCAATCGAGTTCAGAATGGCGATCACCTCCGCCCGCGCTTGAGCCGAGTCGCCGATGACTGAGAGCTTCAGCGCCGCCCGGCGCATCTCAGGCTTGGTGTGCAACGATGACACAGTAAAAACCTCTCCAGATTCCTAGAATCGCGGACGCGCTACGTCCGGGGTTGCGGTACGTACGGTTCGGATATCCGACGCCGTGAGCCCACCGCGGCTGAGCGGCGGCAGATAGGGCGCGGCGCCGCTCGGCAGCGGCTGCACGATCCGCGGCGTTACGGTCATCACCAGATCGGTCGAGTTGTTCACGTAGTTGGTATTGCGGAACAGCCCGCCCAGATACGGAACGTCGCCCAGATACGGAACCTTCTGAATCACCTCGTGCTTCTCAGTCATGTTGAGGCCCGCGATGATCAGGGTCTGGCCGTCCTTCAGGTGAACCATCGTACGAGCGCGGCGCGCGAGAATGGCCGGGATGGTGAAGCCAAAGAGCTGCACCGCGTGCGTGTAGTCGAGTTGCGAAACCTCCGGCGCGACCAGCAACTCGATATTATTGAGTCCCACTACGGTCGGCAGGAATTCGACCCTGGTTCCATATGTCTTCCATTGGATCGAGGTATTGAGCGCCTGCGCGACCACGATTGGAATCTCGCCGCCGGAAAGGAAGTTTGCTTGTTCGCCGGAGTTCGCGAGCAGATTCGGGCGCGCGAGAATCTTGGCGAGGTTATGGTTCTCCAGCATCTGGAAGAACGTCTGCGTGTTCCATTGCCCATTGCTGGTCGACAATCCGTAGGTCATGTTCTGCGACAGCAGCATCGGCATCAGGGCTCCCCCGGGAACCATCGTCGCCGTCTGGTTGGCGCTGACCGGGCCGAACACCGTCTGGGAGGTAATCGGAATTGTGGCGCTGTACGGAGTCGCGACAGCCCCGGGCAATCCAACCAGCGATAATCCCGCGTTCTGCAGAGCCAGCGACAGGTTGACGCCTTGTGCCTCAGTCTTGCTCCGATCGAGTTCGGCGACCACGCAACTGAGCATCACCTGCTGCTTGCCACCCGGATCGACGCGGACCTGACGCTCCTCGTAATGTCCCTGCCGGGTCCACACGGTGAGAGTCGCAAATCCCGGCTTGTGCGCGATCAGATTGAGTTGGTACGGGTTTATCACCTGGATGTCCGCGATTTGGGTCGCGCTGATCGACACGCGACGCAGGCGGTCGGCGAAATCGAACACGCGCGAAGTGCCGGTCATCAGCGAGATTCCGTCGGCGGGCAAAAAGTGCGAGCCGGAGGTGCTCGCGACACCCTCGGCCGAGTAACCGGTCCCGTTAGTCGCGATCGACGGATCGGCGCGGAACAGTTGCCTCTGGCTTGGCGTCGTAACCGCCGTGTCAGGCGCGACCGCGGACCCAGGCGCGCTCGATGCCGACAGCGCGACCGAAGTGGACGGAGCCGGCGAAGCGGGCACGGAGTGCTCAGTTATTTCAGTTGACGCGGAGCCCGCCGGCGCCGCCGCGGAGGGCAGGGACGTTTCAGTTAACGCGGTGCTCGCCCCAGCCGACGCGTGGGTTTCCTCCGCCTTCGAGCTGGCAGGCGCGAGCCCGGATTTCGGGTCGCCGCTCCATTCCTTAATCGAGTGCACGGTCACCGCGTAGGTGACATCCTGGCCGTCCTTGCGCTTGACCGAGATGTTCCAGCGGCCCTTTTCAGCACCCAGAATGACCAGCTGGCCCGGAACCTCGTTGTGCAAAAACATTGCGTGCGGATTGCTGACCACGATGACGCCGGGAACCGCGTCCGGATTCAGGTCCTTGATGACGCGGGTTTCGCCCGCGTTGAGGGTGATCGTCTCGGTGGTCGCGGCACGAGCCGCGCTCGCGGCGAAAAACTGCGCGGCGATCGCCAGCGCGGCGAAAAATGAAATTGATCGTGTGAACAATCTCGCTGTCAGGGTTTGTGATTCCATGGCTGCCACCCTTAGGGGATATCGAGGGTTTTCGGGGTCGCGACGCTACCCGCGGTTGCCGATGACGAATCGCTGGATACCGGCGCGCCGACGGCGCCGCGATCCTCGGCCGCGCCGAGCATCGGCGCTGCGCCGACCAGGGAACTCGACTCGGACGATGCGCGGTCGGCGATCGCGTGAGTCGCGGCGGCTCGGCGCGGGCGCTCGGTGTCGCGCGCTTCAGATGAAACGGTGATGGGCCCCCGGCGCGCTTTGTGAGCGCGAGCCGCGACTGGCTGGCCTGACGCTTCGATGAATGAGACCGATTCCGAAGTCTTGCCGTCGCGATATATCTCCACCCCGACGGTTGGCCGAGGCGCCGCCGCCACCCGATGGTGCGCGATGTTCTGGGACTCCAGGACCGGCGGCGCGGCGGGGCTGTACACGTGGCGCAGATCTTCCAGATCGGCGCCCCTGGTCAGTACAACTTTGGAATCGTCGTAGCTGCGAATCGCAAGGCGCAGGTTTCCGCCCTGGCGGCTGGCCAGCGCCAGCCGCTCGGCTTCTTCCGGAGTGACCAGCAGGGTCACCACCTCGACTACCTGGGCCTTGGCCGGGTCGCCCTGGATCTCCTGGTTGACGGCCAGCACTTCGACGTTTTCCAGGACCGTCTTTGAAAACGGCTTCTCGCCGGATGCACCGGAGTTCGACATCGCGACCAACACGTCCACCCGCGTGCGCGGCTGTACGAATCCGGCCACGTCGCTGACCTTGTCGACCGGCACCGACATCGCACGCATTCCGGCCGGAATCAGAAGCGGCATCACGCCGGCGCTCTTCTGCCCCATGAACAACTTGGAGGCGACCAGAGGCTCGTTTTCGACAAACGAATCCTTGACGTATGCGCCGGTGATCGCCGCCGGATCGGTGTAAGAACCGGGCGGCACCGAATCGCGCGACCATCGCACGACCTTGACGGCGCGCGCGTCAACTTTGGTGCCGAGCGGAAGAGCGCGGGCCGCCACTACAATGTCCACCGTTTGCGCCGTTGCGCGCTGGATGGCGATTTCGCGCTGTTTGAGCGCCGAATACACCACCAGTGCGGCCAGCATTGCGGCGATGCCCGACAGCATAAAGAAACCGAGTGGCCGTCTCATCTTCGTGCCTCCACTACTCTCGAGCCGAGATCTCTGTCGGCGAGCAGATCGATTCTGGAGCGTTCATTCGCAAAATGCCGTCTGCGTCGCGGATACAGTGGTCGGAAATGCGACGTTCGCGTTCAACACCGTCGAGACAATGGAAAATGGATTAGGTAGAAAGATTTTTTTTCCGCCCACCAGATCGTAAGTGACTGTCACCGTCGTGACGGATCCAAAGTTATTCGGCGGAGCCGCGCACGGAGTCACTGAGATCGTCGCCAGCGAGGTACCGCTTGAGCCGGTTCCCCCAATGGTCGGCGGAATCAGAGCCATGACCTGCGCGTCGCTGCCGGGATCGGAAAGATTCGAATCCAGGTAATTCACCGACGCATATCGCGCGACTGAATACGCGCACTGATTAACCGCGAGTGCGGCATTGCCGATTATTGCGAACTGGATACCGACCAGCGCGATCAGCACCAGCAGCCCGGCGACGAACGCGAATTCGACCATCGCCTGACCCGCGGAGAAAAACTGGCTGACCTCCCGATGGAGGTCAGCCCCAGGATGCTTGTCAGCCGGGGCCTTCACCGCTAGTCCGGCATCCGGCGCGCCGATCGGCCAGGTCGAAATGCTGCTCGACGGCCGAATATCGGCGGTGCCCGAAGCATTATCGGAACAAGGCTTCATCGGCTGACCCTTCCAGATTCTCCATCTGCTGCTGCGGTGCGGAGTACGACAGGCGCGCGCGAACAAGGTCCGCATCGCCTGGCGCCTCAGCTTTCGCCACGCATGCTTCAGAGGGCGACGAGAATGCTCTGCACCAATGCATTGACGTCGGTACCCACGGTCCGGAACACCGCGTAAGCCGCGACGATGATTGCCCCGGCGATCACCGCATACTCGGGCATTGCCTGACCGCGCTGCGACCGGAGCAGTTCATACAGGTGTAGGATGTGAGATTTCATTGGGCATACTCAGTCTCGATTAGAGTGCCGATCCATCCTGGACGAATTCGGCAGTCGCTTCGCATGCGCTCAACTACCCGCGCGCACTACTTAAGGGCGTCGATGACGCTGTTCATCGTGGAATTGACGTCGGTGCCGACCGTCTGGAACGTGATGTATGCCGCAACGATGATTGCAGCGGCGATAACCGCATATTCCGGCATCGCCTGTCCGCGCGGCTGTTCCGAGAGCCGCACATACAATCTGGTCAGTATCCCTTTGACTCGTACCATGGCGTTTTCTCCTTCTGCGCCGAAAAATTTGACAGACACCCCAATAGCGCCTGTCTTTCACCATTAAGGCGTGACAGCGCTGTGCCGCCTTTGTGCACGGGCTGTGCAGTCATCGCTGCACAATCAGGAGTGATCGTGCAGCGGCACAACGCACCGTCGCGGGGGTATCGTTTGGCGAGACCGGTCCCGAGCCGGGTCGAGCCGGAGAATCGATTGCCGAAGGATTTTCGGGATTAAATGTGCTCGCGCCGCGTGGCGGCGCTACGCAGCGGAAATTTCGAGTTATTTGGTGGGTATAGCCGGGGAGCAGTCCGGCATGGCATCCCAGGCGCCGCGCGAGAGATCGCGCAGGTCGCGCGGGCGTCGCTGCGGCAGCTTACTTACTATGCGAATCGACCCGGCATCGGCAGTTCCGGATCGGGCCGGTAGCTGCAAAACGTGCCGGTTCGGACCGTCGCCGCCAGATACGCGCCGAGCTCGCGGTTCTGATGCGCGATCTTCGCGACCGCGGACTTGATCGATTTGGTCACGCTCAGGCGCGCCCGTTCGGTAGCCGAAACCGCGACCCGGTCGCGCCCGCCGAGTCCGACCGCGCGCGAGACTTCAGCGGCCAGGAAATCGATCTCCTCTTCCGCGCGAGCGATGCGGCGGGCGTCGCCGGACTCGCGAGCCTCGTCGAGCTCCGCGCGCAGTTCGGTCAAGCGCCGTTTGTATTCGGCCTTCGCGCGCGCGTCGAGCATCGGGCCCGCGTCGCCGAGCGTGGCGCGCGCGGCTCCGGTCGCAGCGATCGCGGTGGCGCCGGGCTCGGTCACCTCGCGCTCCGTAGCCATCGCGAGATTCATCGAGTGAACTTCGGTGTCGGGATGCGCGAGCAGGACTGCCAGGCAGGCGAGCCCCTTGACGTGCTTAAGCCTCATGCGCTGGCCGTTGTAATCGATGGTCCAGTAGTCGCCCTCGCGGCTCAGCGCAGTGGCAGCCGCGAGGGAAGTATTTTCCGGGGCGTGGAGCAGCATCTCGAACGCGCGATCGGCGACGGACGTTGAACCGGCGTGGTCGCCGCTCGCTTGCGGCTCGAGTTCCGTAGCTGGGGACGAGATCGTCCGGGGTGCGCTCAGGGCCGGCGCCGCGAGTTGGGGCCGGTCGGTCTCAACGTCAAGGACGTCCCCCGCGCCCGCGGGCTTTTCGGCCTGGCGATCTTTGCGAACTTGTTCGCCGAGGGCAGCGGACCGCCTGCTCAAGGCCGTCATTCCGATCGCTTCGGCATATTCCTGCAATCCTGCCAGCAGCCGCGACGCCTTGGTGAGATCGGCACGCGTTCCGCGCTTCAGCAGCATGGAGGCGTAATCGGCCCTGGTGTATGCGGCGAAGGTTCGCGCGTCGATCTGATAGTTCATCGCCAGCGCCTGCTCGAAATATTGCGCGGCTTCGGCAAAGCGCGACGCGGTCGCCGCCAGCAATCCCAGGTACCGCGCAACCGAGCCGTAACCGGCCAAGGGGCCGAAGACGGCGTTCAATCGGGCGTATGGCTCCAAAATCCGCAGTAGTTCGTTCGCGCGGCTGGTGTCGCCGAAGCTCGCGCACAGTTCGGCCAGCGCTGCAAAGCAGGCGAGGAACCCGCCGTCGGCGGGTATTTTCGCGAACCCATCGGCCGCGATCGCTTCATATTCGGCGCGCGCAAGCGAGGTGCGGTTCAGATGCAGATTGACGGTGGCGAGCAGCGCACGGTAAACCGCCGAGGTCGGCCGCCGGCGCAGGCTTTCAATGGCGAGCGGTTCGATCTCCTCAAGCCGGTTTTGCTCGCGAAGCGGCACCATCATCGCCGGCCAGAAAATATGCGTTGCCGGCGCGCCGCGCATCTGCTCGGCAAATTCCAGAGCCTCGCGCGCCTGCTGCTGCCCGTCCTGGAAGCGGCCGGCCAGCAGAGCCCGGTAGGCGTTGAAGCATTGCGCGCCCCATCCGCATACCGACAGGCGGCTGATCCTCTCGAGCATCATCATCGCGTCAACCTCGGCCTGTGCCCTGGAAATTTCACCGCTCTGGCGCAAACAGTAGACGCGCGCCAGCGAGCCCAGGTAGACGCCGAAATGATTGCCAATACGTTCGGCCACTTGCGTCATCGTATCGGCGTTTTTGAACCGTTCTTCGAGCAGGGCCGGGCCTGTCAGCGTCAGGTCGCGGTATTCGAGGACTGTCAGCACCGCCGACTGGTCGCCGGTACGACGCGCCATCGCCACCGCCGTCTCGACCAATTCTCGCCGCCGCGCCGAGGCGGTGTGATCGCAGGGCAACTCGGAGGCGAGCCGCGCCATGACCATCGCGCGCCAAGGATCGTCGCGCTTCGGGAGCGCTTTCAGCGCGCGCTCCAGAAGCCGAATCGCCTCGTCGGGCAGCGGTGATGCCACCCCGGGCGACAGGCCCGGATATCCCAACGCGGCATGCGCGAGCAGAGTACTGTCGCCGATCTGCGCGGCGAGTTCGGAGGCGCGGCTGAACGATTCACGCGCGCCGTCGTAATCGGCGCTGCGATGCTGGGCCTCGCCCATCGCGAGCAGTAGCTCGCAACGATGGCGCCGGTCCGAGCGCCGCGCGGTGCCCATCGCGGCCAGCGCCATCTGGTAGAATCGCGTCGCCTCTTCGAACGCCACCAGTTCGTTTGCACGCGCCGCGGCGCGCTCGGCGTACTCGCGCGCGGGTCCGGACTCGCCCAGGCGCGCGCCCTCGAAGTAGTGCTGAGCGAGCATCCCAAGGTGCGGCTCGATGTCTTCGGCGTAAAGCTCTTCGATCTTCCGCGCGATCTGGTTGTGGATCCGCTGGCGCTGGACCGCGGGAATTCCCTCGTAAAGACCGTCGGCGATGAGCGAATGCACAAAGCGGTAATGCCATGCTCCCAACTCAAAGGCGTGGGCGATAAGCCCGCAATCCTCGGCTTGCGCAAGATGCTCCAGCAACTGGTCGCGCGGCACGCGCAATGCTCCCAGCAGGTTGGCGTCGAATTCCCGCCCGATCACCGAGGCGACCTCAAGCACCTTGCGCGCCGCGGGTGAAAGCGGGGCCAGATGGCCTTCAATCGCGGCGCTCAATCCCATCGTGAACTTGATCCTGCCGTGCCCGAGCGCCTGCCCGTCGCGCAGCAGGAGGCCCGGCGCACCGAGCTTCAGGATCGACTGTACGAAAAATGGGTTTCCCCCACTGGCGCGAGTCAGCATATCCGCCATCTCAGCAGTCAGTGGAACCTGGCCGCGCACCAGATCGGCGACTTCGTCGCGGTCAAGACCGCGCAGCGCGATGATTTTCGCCTCACGCGAGAGCTCCCCGAGCGCCTGGGCGAGAACCGGTGAAGCGCGCATGTCCGAGTCACGATAGGTCGCGAGCAGAAAGACCCGCGAATCGTGCAATTCGTGGGCGAGATATTTGAGCAGCAGCAGTGAGGGCAGATCGGCCGCGCCAAGATCGTCCATTACCACGACCATCGGCGCGCTGGTCGAAGCGGCTTTCAGCAGCGCCAGCACCGCCTCGAAAAGCCGAAAACGATTTTCCTCAGGATCTTCGGGCAGCGGTGTGAGTTTCCGCTGCTGGGCGCTCCCGCCCGCGGACGGGAGGATACGCGAGATTTCGGTGACTGCCAGCTCGATCTCGGTGTGCGAGTTTGCGGCGATCCTGCGAGCCAGGCAGGCTTTGATCAGCTGAATCCAGGGCCAGTATGCGGGCGCACCCGCCGGATTCCAGCACCGGCTCCAAAGAACCAATGCCCCGCGCCGGCGCCCATGCGCGGCAACTTCTTCCGCAATTCGGGTTTTGCCAATACCTGGCTCGCCCGCAATCAAGCAAAGGCTGCCGTGACCCTCTCTAACCTCCTCCACACCCCCCAGCAGCTCTTCGATTTCCCGTTGTCGACCAACGAGAGCCGCTTCCGAGTGCTTCACGATCTCCCCGATTCGTGTTGCGGCCGCTTCTGAAAGCCATCAACCGGCTAACGACGCGGCGTTTTTCTTGCCTCCAAGCCTCCCAACAGCAAACGTTAAAACTGCTCGCCGCGCACAAGCGCGGCTCGAATCCAGTCTCAGCTCACGGGCCGATCGCCACCGGTGCGCCGACCCAAGGTGCCTGCACGACTATCCTGCGCTGGCCGGCCGTAAAGATCGAAGTGTGCAAATCTAAGCACACCCGATGTTGAGCCACCACAAGCAGGATAATTTTGTGTTTCACCATCAGATTAATATTATCCGTGCGTGATAACTCTTATGACACTCCAAGCTATGCAGCGCTAAACTAATATTGGCTGGACAGCCGAATGTCAACGGCCTTTCCGCGAGGGACCGCGCGCCGCTACCCCGGAGGAAACATCATAAAGCGCTAGTTAGCTCCTGCTTGGAGGACGCTTTGGTCGACTGATGCGGTCAAGCGGAGGCCGTCAACCCTCGCCAGAGAGTCCACCGCTGATATGTGACGCGGACATGGGCCGGCTTCCATGCAACCGCATCGAGACTCGGCCCCGAGCGAAAGTGCGGCGGTTTAGCCGCGCGCGTCGGCTGAAATTCGGTTCGAACTCCGGCCCGGCAATCCCCACCTCGGTTTGCCCTCAGAATTCGACGAAAACTCAAAGAAAACTGGGTTCATCCGGCCGTGAGCTGGCAGCAGGAGGTTCAAAATCACGAATGCCTCCGCGCCTTCCTCCCCCGGATGAGGGGATCCAGGCCGACCGCGGTTTTGTTTGAACGGTGCTAAAGGCGAAGTCGGCGGCGGTTTAGCTAGTGCCGCCGCGGAGTTGCCAATTGCCATAAGTGTGAAGCTTAAGTATCCAAGTGGGGCTCGAGCGAAATCTGAATTGCGAAAGGAGGAATGCTTATAGTGGGTGGCCACCGGAAGTGGTTCTCAGCGACGCGCTACCTCATCGCCGGATTGGGCATCGCCTTCATAATGGCGTGCGATCCTCCTCGCGATTTGACGCAGCAAGGTTCCACGGCTGATACGGTCAGCGCAGCCCAAGAGGTTGGCGCGGGAGTCGGTCGGGCGGCGGCGAAGGGCGGGAAGGCGCCTGTTTCCGGCGCCGTGGTCTTGATCGGAGGATGGGGCAAGGGCAACAAGGCGACCGCAGCCGCCGAATTTTACGACCCGGCCAAGGGAAAGTTTACGCGCACCGGCTCGTTGGCGGTGAAGGCGGGGATGCCCTCGGGCGCGCTGCTGGATTCGGCCGACATCCTGGTGGCAGGCGGTTTTGGGGGCAAATCGAAATTTATTAAGAAGTCCGTCGGCCAGACCATTACCGGCTCCGCGACCAACAACCTGCAAACGCTGGACTCCGGAAGCGGTTCATTCACGGCGGCCAATTCGACCTTGATGACGGCTCGATTTGGCGCCAGCGCGACCACGCTGGGCAACGGCAAAGTGCTGATCGCGGGCGGTGCAAGCGCCAACGGCACCCCCACCGACACTGCCGAGCTTTACGATCCGGTGGCCGGAACGACGAGCGCGACCGGGAACAACATGAGCTCCCCGCGCGCATTTCACTCCGCGACGCTGCTGAGCGATGGCACCGTGCTGGTGGCCGGCGGAGGCATCGACAATATCGGAGATCTAACCGCCACCGCCGACATCTATGATCCCACGACCGATATGTTCTCATCCACGGGCACGATGACCAGCGGGCGCGGGGCACATTCCGCGGTCCTGCTGACCGATGGGCCGCTGGCGGGCCAGGTGCTGATTGCCGGCGGTGCGGCTGGCAGCAGTGCCGGTCTTGCTTCCTCATACACCGCCGAATCCTACGACCCGATCGGAAAGACCTTTAATTTCCTGGGCGCGATGAATGATGCGCGCGCGTTTCACACTGCCACCTTGCTCAGTAACGGCGACGTCCTGATAACCGGAGGATTCAGCAACTTCTTCGGCGCCACCTTCAATGGCGCCAACGGAACCATGGCCGGGCTGTTCGGATCGAACCTGAGCAGCGCCGAGATCTTCGACCATACCACCTCGACGTTCAGCTGCGTGGGTGGGACCGACGGTACTGGCGGCGGCGTGTGCAGCGCCGCCATGAAGCTGGGGCGCGGCGGGCATAGCGCGACGCTGTTCACCGGCGGTCCGCTGGCCGGCCAGGTGCTGATCGCCGGGGGGCTGGGGGCCAAGAAGCCCAACAGCAAGGCGAAGGAGCTGAAGGAAGCGGAGCTGTTTAACCCGACTGGCGGCACTTTTACGAAGACCGGCAATTTGAAGGCGGCGCGCGGACTGCACGTGGCGATTTTGCTGCCCTGAGACAGCCTGGCAGGCAATTCCGCTCGCAAAGCGGTTCACGAGCTTCCCGATGCGCACGCCATCTGCGAGCGCGGGGTGCCATTACCGCCTCGTGCTCAGCGCCGCAAGAGGATCAGGCTAAAGAATCCGGCCAGCAGGCAATAGATCGCGAACGGCGTTAGCGTTCGGGTCTTGAAATAGCGGGTCAGGAATTTCACCGAAAAGTACGCGGTAACCGCGGCGCATCCGGCGCCCAGCAGCGCCGCGTCGATCGCCGCCCGATCCGTCGAGGCGAACAGCGCCGGCAGCTTCAGCACGGCGGCGGCGGCGATTATCGGGGTCGCCAGCAGGAAGGAAAATCGCAGCGCATCCTCATGCGCCAGCCCGACCATCAGCCCTCCCGCAAGCGTCGATCCGGTGCGCGAAAAGCCCGGCAGCAGCGCGAGCACCTGCATCACGCCCACTTTTGCCGATTGCCACCACGAGATTTCGACCGCGATACGCCGGTCGGGGTCGCGTGCGGGCTGCGCGGCGACGGAGCGCTTGCGCAGAATTTCTGCCCCATACAGCAGCACGCCGTTCAGCAGCAGGAATCCCGCCACATATGACGGCGAAACGAACAGGTGTTGCAGACGCTTCTCAAACAGGAGCCCCAGCATCCCGGTTGGGACCGTGCCGACCACCAGCAGCCATCCCAGCCGCGCGTCAGGATTCCCCTGGAGGCTCAGGGTCCCGATCGATCGCAGCATGCCGCCGATAATGCGGACCCAATCGTCGAGATAAAACAAGAACAAAACCAGCGCCGTCGCGAAGTGGGTAGCCACCAGGAAGGTCAGAAAGTAATTCGCATTCCGATCGATCGACCATCCGAGCAGCCCCGGCAATATGATGCTGTGGCCGAGGCTGGAGATGGGAAAGAGTTCCGAGATTCCCTGAAGAAGCCCCAGCAGTGCTGCTTGTAGAGACGTGAGCATATTCGTGACCGTGACGTCGCCGCGCTCGGGACCAGCCACGCGCGCGCTCGCTATTGTGCGGGAACCGTTCGAGCCTTGCGAGAGCAGGCGCCTTTAGGTCCGCCGGAAGGCACGCGGAATTTGCCGTGATTCGATTCAACCGGCGCAAGGCGCGTCGAAGGCCGGCGGCGGGAATTGGGAATGACTCGTTTCGCACCCCTGCGCGCTCATCATTGATACCATTCGCGCCAATTCCCGACCGCCTCACTTCCGCTGCGCGAGCCACCTGGGAGCGTCGCCCTGGCGGATCCTCCGCCCGTGAAGAGCAAAGTTACCTGATCCGGGCCACCTTTCTCCCTCGATGAGGCGAGCGCCTGTCACGCCATCTCTTGTCGGCGGCGAGATCGCCATTGTCGATCTGAGCCGGGGTGCGTGGCACGGATAGTGCGTCCACCGCATCTGGAGGCGCTTATGAACGGCTCTGTTCAGACAGTCGATCGATTCGACACTTATGGCGATATCCTCAGCCATCAGTACTACGAAAGCGTCGGCGCTGCCCGTCCGTCCAGCGGGCCGCGCACATTGATGTTTGCGGTTCTGGAGGACGGCATCCGCTGCTATCTGTCCAACATGAACGCGGCTCGCCCGGCGCGCCGCCAAAGGTTTGAGGAAGCCAAAGCGTGGATCGAAGATCGACGCGACGTCGGCCCGTTCTCCTTCGAGACACTGTGCATTACGTTCGACATCGACGCTGAAAAGCTGCGCGCGCAACTCGTTTCGATGACTGAGCGCAGGCTTCCGCGCCGGCTGGTCGGAATCAGTCGTTCCAGCAGACCGCGGCCGGCGCGGTCGCGAAGGCGCAGCAAACGTCATTGACCTGCGCAATGACCGCCGCCCGATCACTACCGCCGGCATCTGTTCGCCGACGGAAAGTTTAGCTACGACATTTGCGAGCGGCGCGCGGCCTTCGACGCGGGCGAGTAGGTTGAAGCCTGGCGCGACGAGGCTCATCGGCACGGCGCCTGCCTGTGCAAGATGGGATGCAAGGGGCCCGCGACCTTTCAGAATTGCCCCGAAGTGAGGTGGAACTCGGGCGCCAACTGGCCGTCGTGGAAGTTGCTTGACAACGCTCAGAACTGGAAGCTAGTCGCGTACGTTCATTCGCTGAACAGTCGATGACCTCCTGACTATGATTCGCGGCAAAGTGCGATGAGCAGCGACACCGATCAAACCACCTCTCGCCTCCAGCGGCCGCTTCTGGAAGGGCGCAGGATCACGGTCAAAGGCATTGTCCAGGGCGTCGGCTTTCGGCCCTTTGTTCATCGGCTCGCCACGGCAAGTCGAATCACCGGGCGGGTGCGCAACCACTGCGAAGGCGCGACGATCGAAATTTTCGGGGAGCGCGACTCGCTGGAGCAATTTTGCCAGCAACTGGTGCTCAAACAGCCTCCGGCGGCACGATTGACCGCCGTGGGATGGAGCCCGATTGGGCTGGAAGCCTGCGAGTCGTTTGAAATCGAAATGAGCGAGCCGAAAGGCGCGCGCCGGGTGTCGATCCCGGCCGATATCGCCACCTGTGCCGAGTGCCTGGCTGAGCTTTCCGATCCCCGCGATCGACGCTTCCGTTATCCATTCATCAACTGCACCAATTGCGGCCCGCGATTTACGATCGCGCTGGACCTTCCTTACGATCGCGGCGCGACGACGATGGCGCGGTTTGCGATGTGCCGCGACTGCCGGCGCGAGTATGAAGACCCGCGCGACCGCCGCTTTCATGCGCAGCCGATCGCGTGCCCCGCGTGCGGTCCGCGCCTGTGGCATGCCGACACGGAAGGCAACCGCATCCAGGCGCGCGATCCGATCGAGGCGGCCGCAGTCGCGCTGCGCGCCGGCTCGATCGTCGCGGTGAAAGGCCTGGGTGGATTTCATCTCGCGTGCGACGCGACTTCGCGCGACGCGGTCGCGCTGCTCCGCCAGCGCAAACGCCGCGACCAGAGACCGTTCGCGGTGATGGTCAGAGATCTGGATGATGCCGGACGGCTTGCCGAGCTGACCGATGCTGAGCGTGTGCTGCTCGCTTCACCCGAGCGTCCGATCGTGCTGGTGCGCCGTGCCGCGCGCTCGGAGCTTACTGTGGAAGTCGCGCCGCAAAGTCGGCTCGTCGGCCTGATGCTCGCTTACACTCCGCTCCATCACCTGCTGCTTGAGGCGGTGGAGCGTCCACTGGTGATGACGTCGGGCAATCTCTCCGAAGAGCCGATCGCATATCGAAACCGCGAGTCGACGGACCGGCTCGGGAAGATCGCCGACCTGTTCCTCCTTCACGATCGCGAGATCGCCGCCCCCTGCGACGATTCGGTGGCCCGCGTGATCGACGGAGCTCCGATGATAATCCGGCGCTCGCGCGGCTACGTGCCGCGGCCGGTACCGGTCGCGCATCCGTTCGACGAACCAATCCTGGCGGTCGGCGGTCATCTCAAGAACGCGTTTTGCCTCGGAGCCGGAGACGCGGCGTGGTTTGGACCGCATGTCGGCGACCTCGATAACCTCGAGAACGTCGAGGCCTTCGAAGCGGCGATCGAGCGGATGGAGCGGTTTGTCGGCGTGGCGCCGCAAGTCGTCGCCCATGATCTGCATCCCGATTACCAGTCCACGCGCTATGCGCGCGCCCGGGCGTTCCGCCTCCGCGTGCCCGTCCAGCATCATCATGCGCATCTGGCCAGCGCGATGGCTGAGCACGGAGTTGCGGGTCCGGCGCTCGGCGTCGTCTTCGACGGCGCGGGCCTTGGCAGCGACGGCACGATGTGGGGTGGGGAACTGCTGCTCGGCGATTTCAGCGGCTTCGAGCGGATCGGGACGCTGCGCCCGATCGCGCTGGCCGGAGGCGATCAGGCGGTGCGCGAGGTCTGGCGGCTTGCGCTGGCTTTGATCGATGATGCGTTCGGCGCAGGGTTCGACGCGCTGGACCGTATCGCTCTGTTCAAATTGGTCGATTCGGGCGCGGTGCCCGTCGTACGGCGAATGATCGCGAGCGGACTCAATTGCGTAAACGCGCACGGCGCGGGCCGCTACTTCGACGCGGTTGGCGCCCTGGTCTTCGCGTGCGAGCGCGCCGCCTTTGAGGGTCAGGTCGCGGTGATGCTCGATAATTTCGCCGACTCGCGAGAGACCGGTGCCTACGAATTCGCCCTCGAGCGTACCGGGCGGCCCTGGCGGCTCGATCTGCGCCCGATGGTCCGGCGCATCGTTCAGGAAGTGATCGCGGGCGAGCCGGGCGGGCGTATCGCGGCGCGCTTTCACAACACGCTCATCGAAGGCGCGGCCACGATGGTGCGCGCCGCGCTCGCCGAGCGCGGGCCGGTTCCGGTCGTGGTGAGCGGCGGATGCTTTCAGAATCCGCGGCTGGCCGCGGGAATCGCGGCCGCGCTGCGCGGCGTAACGACCGTGCATCTTAATCGGACCGTGCCGCCGGGTGATGGCGGAATCGCGCTCGGACAGGCGATGGTCGCAAAGGTGCTCGCCGCGCGAGTGGAAGCCTTTAGATGATCTTATAAAGCCGGAGATATCTCATGAAACGAAATGCCTTAAGTGTGCTCGTGGTCACGGCGGCGCTTGCGCTTTGCGTCCCGGTATTCTCGTGGGCTCAGTCGACGCCGCTGCCGCCGCCGCGAACGCATTCGCGGCCCACGCGGATGGGCGCCAAGGCGCAGGCGCTGCAAACGCAAGTGGCTCAAGAGATTGAAAAAGCCAAAGCCGCGGGCACTGATGTTGCCGCCGCCCAGAAACACAAGGACCAGGGCGACGCCGCGCTTAAAATCGGACATTACCGGATCGCGGTGGAGGAATACGAAGCCGCGCAGAAGGCGGTCTCGTCGAGATAGAGAGCAGGTCCTGCGACTGAGTGACGGCAATGTGTCTGGGAGTTCCGGGAAAAGTGATCGAGATCGACGGGATGACCGCGACGGTTGACTTCTTCGGCGTGCGTCGCGCAGTGCGGCTGGACATTGTCGATGAGCCTGTCGCGGCCGGCGATTACATACTCAACCACGTGGGTTACGCGATCCGGAAAATTCCCGCCGCCGAAGTCGATGCGACCCTTGCCTTGTACGACGAGTTGCTGCGTGAGGCCGAGCGGGAAGACCTGATGGCGGCCGACGTCCGCGGTGAGATAGCGGCGGGCGAAAAGGACCGGGATGACTGACGTCCGCAAGCGGCCACGCGAGCTGGAGTTCCGCGACCCTGCGCGCGGACGCGAACTCAGCGCTCTACTCGGCAGGCTGTGCGCCGAGATCGGCCGCGCGCCGATCTCCGTGATGCACGTGTGCGGGAGTCACGAGCAGGCGATCGCGCGGTTCGGATTGCGCGCGAGCTTTCCGCGCGAACTCGACGTGATCATGGGCCCCGGATGTCCCGTGTGCGTGACCGACATGCCAGAGGTGGATGAAGCCGTGGCGCTGGCGCTGTCCGGCGTACGAATAGCCACTTACGGCGACATGCTGCGGGTGCCGGGAACCGCCAAGTCGCTCGCCGATGCCAGGGCCGAGGGCGCGCGCGTCGAGGTGGTGTACAGCGTGGCGCAAGCGGCCGAGATGGCGCGGCGCGGCTCGGAGCCGCTCGTGTTCTTTGCCAGCGGCTTCGAGACGACCGCCGTCGCGACCGCGGCGGTGCTGCTCGCAGATCCGCCGGAGAATTTCTCGGTCCTGTCGGCGCACAAGTATATTCCGCCAGTCATGGAAATCGTGGCCGAGATGCCGCAGACGCGGGTGGAAGGATTCCTCGCCGCGGGACACGCTGCCGCGATTACGGGCTGGGGCGTATTCGAACGCTTCGTCGAGCGGCACGGGATTCCGGTGGTGGTCGCGGGCTTCGAGCCGCTCGATATCCTGGCGGGGCTTGCGCGTCTGCTGGAACTCGTCCGCGACCGCCGCGCCGAGGTCGTCAATGCGTTTCCACGATGCGTCACGCGCGAGGGAAATCGCAACGCTCAGCAGGCGTTGTGGCGCGTGTTCCGCCTGATCGGCGGACGATGGCGCGGTATCGCGCACGTGCCCAACGGCAACCTGCGCCTGCGCGACGAGTGGGCCCATTTCGACGCGCGCCGCCGCTTCAAGATCGATCCCTCCGCGCTGTGGGCGTACGCTCCGCCCGGTCTCGCCGCGCACTGCATCTGCGGCGATATCATGGCGGGAATCGCCAAGCCCTCCGATTGCCGCCTGTTCGGCAAACAATGCGTCCCCGACCAGCCGGTCGGCGCGTGCATGGTGAGCAGCGAGGGCAGTTGCCGGATCTGGATGGAATATGGAGGCAGGCCCGATCTACGGGCATGAGGTGAACGCGTGACGATGGCAGCCGACCCGAAGATCGAGCTCCGCCATGGAGCGGGCGGACGCGCGATGCGCACGCTTATCAAGGAGATGTTCGTTGACCGCCTCAATCATCAGCCCGGTCCCGGCATCGGGCTGGGCGCGATGGACGACGGCGCGGCAATCCCGCTCGGCGACCAGTGGCTCGTCGTGACGACGGACTCGCACGTGATAAGCCCGATCTTTTTTCCCGGCGGCGACATCGGGCGGCTCGCCGTGTCCGGCACCGTCAACGATTTGGCGATGATGGGTGCGACCGAGGTGCTCGCACTCACCTTCGCGATGATTGTCGAAGAGGGTTTCGCGTGCGCAGACCTCGAGCGCGTGCGCGATTCGATCGATACCGCGTGCCGCGAGGCGGGCGCACACATACTCACCGGCGATACCAAGGTGATGGGCCGCGGCGAGATCGACGGGCTGGTTCTCAACACGACCGGAGTGGCCATCACGCGGCGCGTCGTTTCGGACGCGGGACTCTCTCCCGGCGACGCGGTCATCCTGACCGGAACGGCGGGCGATCACGGGCTTGCCGTAATGGCATGCCGCCACGAACTCGCGCTGGAGGGCGAGCTGCGTTCCGACGTCGCGCCGCTGGGCGGCCTCGTCCGTCATGCGCTCGCCGCCGGCGGAGAGGACGTGGTCGCGATGAAGGATCCCACCCGAGGCGGCGTGGTCAGCGCGTTGTGCGAGATGGCGCAGAAGGCGGGCGTCGGGATCGTGCTCGACGGTCCCAGCGTGCCCGTCAGCGATGGCGTGCGTGCCGCCGGCGAACTGCTCGGAATCGACCCGTTAATCGTCGCCAACGAGGGTAAGGCACTGATCGGAGTTCGTGCCAGCGCCGCCGAGCGGGTGCTGCACGCGCTGAGGGAGCATCCGCTCGGCCGCGACGCCGCGATCGTTGCGCGCTGCACCGCGGAGCGCCCGGGCCGCGTGGTGCTGGATACCGGCTTCGGCCGCCGGCTGCTTTCGGAACCCGACGGCGAACCTTTGCCGCGGATTTGCTGAGCCATGGAAGCGCGGAAATCAAATCACCGGTCGCCGCACATCGCGTGTACCACTGTCGCCGGGGTGGGAACGATTACGATCGATCGCCCGCGCCACTTCAATTCGCTCGATGTCGTAACCGCGCAGGATCTGCGGCGCGCCGGACTGCAGATGGCGCGCGACGATTCGGTGCGGGTTGTGATCCTTCGCGGCACGGCCGGGGTATTCTGCAGCGGCGCCGATCTCAAGTACGTACGCGCGGGCGGGAATCGCGGAGAGCTTGATTACCTGCGGCCCGAAACGGGTGGCGCGGCCGACGGCTTGGGCGAAGTCCTCAAGCAGATCGTCGAGTACATCCACAGCACGATTTCCGAATTCCGCCGGGCGCCGAAACCCGTGGTCGCCGCGGTCGATGGAGTTGCCGCGGCGGGAGGGTTCGGCCTCGCGATGGCGTGCGATCTGGTCGTCGCCTCCGAGCGGGCGAGCTTCGAATGGGCTTACGGCCGCACCGGACTCACCGGTGCGGAGAGCTCGACCTTTCTGCTCCCGCGCCTGCTCGGCTTGCGGCGCGCGATGGAACTGGTCTTCTTGAGCCCGCGTATCGACGCGCGCCGCGCGCTGGAGATGGGTCTAATCAACCTGGTCTTTGGAGCGGACGAATTCGAAGCGCAGACGGCGGCGCTGGCGGAGCGCCTGGCTGCGGGACCGACGCGCGCGTGGGCCGAGGCCAAGGCGCTCATCAATCAAGCCTGCGGCATGGACGCGATCGAATCACATCTGGACCGCGAAGCTGAGACGCTCAGTCGCATCGCCAATGGAGCGGATTTCGCCGACGGTCTGACGGCATTCCTGGCCAAGCAACCGCCCAAATTCCGCGGCGAGTGAGAGCGACCGCATTGCATGAGTACTCGATAGTGGGAGCCATGATCGCGCGAATAGAGACCGAGGCCCGCGATCGCAATGCGGTAGCCGTCCGCCGGGTTCGGGTCCGCATCGGCGAGCTTTCCGGGGTCGATCCCGACTTGCTTGCCTCGGCGTATTCGATCGTCCGCGAACGCTCGGTGTGCGAGGGCGCGGAGTTGTCAATCGAGCGGGTGCAGGCGCGATGGCAATGCGCCGTGTGCGGAGAAGCCGGGGTGTCGGATGGTTACTTGCGATGCCGAAGCTGCGGCGGGACTGCCAACCTCGTGCAGGGTGACGAAATCATACTGCAGCAAATCGAAATGGAGGTGGAGTGATGTGTGACACCTGCGGCTGCGGTGACGAGCGGGTCGTATCGGTGGACCTCCATGAGCGGATCCTGGCCGCCAACGACGACGGCGCGCGACACAATCGCGAACATTTCGCCGCGCATGCGATGCTGGCGATAAACCTGATGGGTTCGCCCGGGTCCGGAAAAACCGCGCTGCTTGAGGCCACTGCACGCGCATCGGGGGCGCGTGACTTCAGGCTTGCCGCGCTGAGCGGCGACCTCGCCACCGATTATGACGGGGCGCGCCTGCGCGCCGCCGGAATTCCCGCCGCCACGATCACCACCGGTTCGGCATGCCACCTTGACGCCGCGATGGTGCATCGCGCGATGCACAGCCACCAATGGCATGATCGCAACCTGCTATTCATCGAGAACGTCGGCAACCTCGTCTGCCCGGCGGTTTACGATCTTGGCCAGAACGCCAATGTGGTCACGCTCGCGGTGACCGAAGGCGAAGACAAACCGCTCAAGTACCCGGTGATGTTTCGCAAGGCCGACCTGGTGGTGCTCACCAAGGCCGACCTGCTGCCGCATCTGCCGCAGGTGTGCCTGTCCGGATTTCAGGATGCCATCGCGCGCGTGATGCCGTCGCCGAAAGTGATACTTACGTCGGCGACGACGGGTGAGGGAATCGACGAGTGGATTACGTGGTTGCGCGCTATGACGAATCCAATTCCGGACCATTTTCATAATCAACTCGCCACGAATCCCTCCGCGCAGAGGTGAGATGACACAGCTCTCCGGAGCCGCCGCTCGCACGGCACGCTTCGACGATCGTTATGGGACGGCGCTTATGGCCCGCTCCGCGGGCTCGGATCGGCTGTATCGCGCGTGAGCGGCGCGCCATGGATGTCGCGATCGGATACAGGCGCTGGAATCCAATGGGCGCATTGCCACATCGGAATCTGGTCCGGGCTGGGATATTCGGCCGCAGGGTCTGGCATGGTCCTCGCTTCTCGATCATCAAATGGCGTGGAAAACGATCGAGAAGCCGCGTGGCAAATGGGCTCTTGCGCCCAACCTGCTCGACTATGACCGTACCCGCCGCGAATTCTCCTGGAACGCGGCGCGCGCCGAACTCGACGGCTTGCCCGGCGGACGCGGTCTCAATATCGCGCATGAAGCCGTCGATCGGCATGCGACAGGTCCGCGCTCATCGCATCTGGCGCTGAGATGGCTCGGCAGGCGTGGCGAGGTTCGAGATTTCACCTACGCCGAGTTGGCGCGCGAAACCAGCCGCTTTGCGAATGTGCTGCGGCGGCTCGGTCTCGGCAAGGGCCAGCGGGTCTTTCTGCTCGCCGGGCGCATTCCGGAGCTCTACCTGAGCGCGCTGGGCACGCTTAAGAATCAGAACGTCTTCTGCCCGCTGTTCTCGGCGTTCGGTCCCGAGCCGATTCATCAGCGCCTGACGCTCGGCGACGGCCGCGTGCTCGTCACCACGCCCGCGCTCTACAGGCGAAAGATCGCCGCGCAGCGTGACGCGCTGCCGGGACTCAAGCATGTCTTATTGGTCGGCACGCCGGATGAAGTTCGCGCGAATCCGGGCACCCTGGATTTTCATCAGCTGATGCGCGAGGCGGACGACCGCTTCGAAATCGCGCCGACCGATCCCGAGGACCTTGCGCTGCTCCACTTCACCAGCGGAACGACCGGACGACCCAAGGGTGCGATGCATGTGCATCAGGCCGTCGTCGCGCATCACATGACCGGACGTTTCGCGCTCGACTTCCATCCGGAGGACGTATTCTGGTGTACGGCCGATCCCGGGTGGGTTACCGGCACTTCGTACGGGATAATCGCGCCGCTGACCAATGGCATCACGAGCATCATCGACGAAGCCGATTTCGATGCCGAGCGCTGGTACGGAATCCTCCAGCGCCAGAAAGTCACGGTCTGGTACACCGCGCCGACCGCAGTACGGATGATGATGAAGATCGGCACCGAGGTGATCGACAAATTCGATTTGCGCGCGTTGCGGTTCATCGCCAGCGTCGGTGAGCCGCTTAATCCCGAAGCGGTGGTATGGGGGCAAAAGGCGTTCGGGATGCCGATTCACGACAACTGGTGGCAGACCGAAACCGGCGGAATCATGATCGCCAATTACGCCGCGATGGATATCCGGCCGGGCTCGATGGGCCGGCCGCTGCCCGGCATCGAGGCGGCGATCGTGCGGCGTGGCGCCGATGGGGGAGTCGAGGCGGTGACCGAGCCCGACGTCGAGGGTGAGCTTGCGCTGCGTCCCGGATGGCCCTCGATGTTCCGCGGCTATCTCAACGAGGAACAGCGCTACCGCAAGTGCTTTGCGGGCGGATGGTATCTGACCAATGATCTCGCCCGCCGCGACGGCGACGGATACTTCTGGTTCGTCGGCCGCGCCGACGACGTGATCAAGTCGCTCGGACATCTCATCGGTCCGTTCGAGGTCGAAAGCGCACTGCTCGAGCATCCCGCGGTCGCCGAAGCCGGGGTGATTGGCAAGCCCGATCCTGTGGCCGGCCAAATCGTCAAGGCGTTCGTCGAGCTCAAGCCCGGCTTCGCGGCCGGCGAAGACCTGCGCAGCGAGCTGCTCGGATTCGTGCGCAAGCGCTTGGGCGCCGCCATCGCGCCGAAGGAAATTGACTTCGTCGCGAGCGTGCCGAAGACCCGCAGCGGCAAGATCATGCGGCGTCTGCTCAAGGCCCGCGAGCTTGGATTGCCCGAGGGCGACACCTCGACCCTGGAGAACGCGTGATGGCTCCCGAAGTCGTAACTTCCGACGGCCTGCCACCGCGCGAACATTCGCTCGCGTTGCTCCACAAGATGCTGCGGGTGCGGCGTATGGAGGAGAAGTGCGCCGAGCTTTACAGCGCCACCAAGATCCGCGGCTTCCTTCATCTATATGTCGGCGAGGAGGCGGTCGCCGTCGGTGCGCTCTCGGCGCTCGAGGCCGACGACGCCGTCGTCGCGACCTACCGCGAGCACGCCCATGCGCTGCTGCGCGGGGTTCCCGCCAAATCGATCCTTGCCGAGATGTACGGCAAGCAGGAGGGATGCTGCCGCGGGCGCGGCGGCTCGATGCATCTGTTCAGCGCGGCGGCGCGCTTTTACGGCGGCAACGCGATCGTCGGCGGCGGGCTGCCGGTGGCCGTCGGCCTTGCGCTCGCCGACAAGATGCTGGGGCGCACGCGGGTTACCGCGTGCTTCTTCGGCGAGGGCGCGGTGGCCGAGGGCGAATTCCACGAATCGATGAATCTGGCGGCGCTGTGGAAGCTGCCGGTGCTTTTTTGCTGCGAGAACAATCTCTACGCGATGGGCACGGCGCTTGCGCGCTCGGAGTCGGAGACCGATCTGTGCCTCAAGGCTTCGAGCTACGAGATTCCCGCGTGGCCGGTTGACGGCATGGACGTAGTCGCGTGTGAGAATGCGGCGCGGCGCGCTGCGCTGGCGGTGCGCGGCGGCGAGGGTCCCTGTTTCGTCGAGTTCCGCACTTATCGCTTCCGCGCGCACTCGATGTTCGATCCGCAGCTCTATCGCGACAAGGCCGAAGTCGAGCAATGGAAGCATCGCGATCCGATCGCCATGTTTGAGGATCGGATGCGTGCGGCGAAGATGCTCGCGGACGCCGACCTGAAGCGTATCGAGGATGACGTCGCCGCCGAGATCTCCGCCGCGGTCCAGTATGCCGAGGCCGGCACCTGGGAGCCGGTCGAGGAGCTGACCCGGTTTGTGTACTCGGAGAAGCCGCGACCATGAACGCGCAGACCAAACCGACCCGCACCACCTACCGCGATGCGATCCGGGAGGCGATTCGCGAAGCGATGCTCCGCGATCCGCGGGTCTTCGTGATGGGTGAGGACGTGGGCCGCTACGGCGGATGCTACGCGGTTACCAAGGGCCTGCTCGAGGAGTTCGGTCCCGAGCGCATCCGCGATACTCCGCTGTCCGAGTCGGCATTCGTCGGCGCGGGCATCGGCGCCGCGCTCGGCGGGATGCGCCCGATTGTTGAGATCATGACGGTCAACTTTTCGCTGCTCGCGCTCGATCAGATCGTTAACAACGCGGCGACGATGCTTCATATGTCCGGCGGGCAGTTCAATATTCCCTTGGTCATTCGCATGACGACCGGCGCGGGCCGCCAGCTTGCCGCGCAACACTCTCACAGCCTGGAGGGATGGTACGCGCACATTCCGGGAATCAAGGTGCTGGCGCCGGCGACCGTGGAAGACGCGCGCGGGATGCTCGCAACCGCGCTCGACGATCCCGACCCGGTGCTGATTTTCGAGCACAACGCGCTGTACGCGATGGAAGGCGAGCTTCCGCCCGGCGCGGGCGCGGTCGAAATCGACAAAGCCGCTGTTCGCCGCACAGGCACGGACGTCAGCCTGATCGCGTACGGCGGCACGCTGCACAAGGCGATGCAGGCGGCCGACGAGCTTGCGGGCGCGGGCATCAATGCGGAGGTCCTGGACCTGCGCACGCTGCGGCCGCTCGACGGTGCCGCCATCGTTGATTCCGTTACCCGGACGCATCGCGCGGTGATCGTGGATGAAGGATGGCGCAGCGGCGGCATCTCGGCCGAGATCAGCGCGCGCATCATGGAAGGTGCATTCTACGAACTCGACGCGCCGGTCGCGCGTGTGTGCAGCGTCGAGGCGCCGATTCCCTACGCCAAACATCTCGAAGACGCCGCGCTTCCCCAGGTCCCCACGATCGTCGATGCGGTGCGCCGGATGGTGGGCGATCGTGGCTGAGTTCCGGATGCCCTCGCTCGGTGCCGACATGGAGGAGGGCACCGTCCTGCAATGGCTGGTGAAGCCCGGCGACCCGGTCAAGCGGGGCGACATCGTCGCGGTCGTGGATACCGAGAAGGCCACCATCGAAGTTGAGATCTTTCAGACCGGCGTCGTCGACAAGATCGTCGTGCCTGAAGGTGAAAAGGTGCCCGTCGGCACCGTGCTCGCGATGATTCGAGAGGAGGGCGAGGCTCCCGCGGTGACCGCCGCGGCAGCGCCTGCGCCGAAACCAGCCGCCGCGGCTCCGCCCAGGCTCGCGCCCACTCTTGCGCCGGCCGCGGCGCCTGCCGCCAAGGCGGCGGTGCAGCCGGCAAAAGTCGAAGGAGCGGCGCCGCCGAGCAGTGAGCATCGCATGCGCATCTCGCCGCTCGCGATGCGGGTGGCGCTGAAACTCGGCGTCGATATATCAAGAGTTGCGGGAACCGGTATCGAAGGCGCGATTACCCGGTCAGACGTCGAGCGCGCCGCGAAGGCGCCACCCGCTCCCGTGCCGTCAAAGCCGACGTCCGCGCCGGCCGCCCCGCAAGCCGCGCCTCCGCAGCCTGCCGAGCGCAAGGTAACCGCGATGGCGCCGGCGGAGCGAATCGCCGCGATGCGCAAGGTGATCGCGGCCGCGATGAGCCGCAGCAAACGCGAGATTCCGCACTACTATCTCGGCACGGAAATAGACATGAGCACCGCGATGGCATGGCTGCGCGAGGTAAATCTGAAGCGGCCCGTTAGCGAACGGCTGTTGTATTCCGTGATGTTGCTGAAAGCGACGGCGGTCGGGGTCAAGCGCGTGCCCGAGATAAACGGATTCTGGATCGACGGAGCGCCGCGCCGCAGCGATGATATCCACGTGGGCGTGGCGATCTCGATGCGCGGCGGCGGACTTATCGCGCCCGCAATTCACGACGTCGAGAAGAAGAGCCTCGACGAAATCATGAAGAACCTTCGCGATCTGGTGCAGCGGGTCCGCGCGGGCGTGCTGCGCAGCTCCGAAATTGCGGACGCGACCATCACCGTGACGAGCCTCGGCGAAGAAGGCGTCGAAACCGTCTTCGGAATTATCTACCCGCCGCAGGTCGCGCTGGTCGGGTTCGGCAAAGTCGTGGAGCGGCCGTGGGCGAAGGACGGTATGATCGGCGCGCACCCCATCATCCGCGCGACACTTGCCGCCGACCATCGCGCCAGCGACGGGCATCGCGGAGCGCTGTTCCTGGCCGCTATCGATCGCCTGCTGCAGGAGCCGGACAAGCTATGACCGATGATGAAATCAAGGCAATGGTGCTGAAGGAGATTCGCAAGATAGCTCCCGAAGCGGAACTTGATCAGATCGATCCCGACACCGATTTGCGCGAGCAAATCGACCTCGATTCGATGGATATTCTCAATCTCGCGATTGCGATCCATGAACGCACTGGAATCGATATTCCCGAAGCCGATTATCCGAAAATGGTAACGCTCGCAGGCGCGATTGACTATCTGCGCGCCCGAATCAAATAGCGACCCACCCTCACGAGCGCACCGGTTCCAAGCTGTTCGCCCTGAACCGTGGGAACCTATATTCTACCGCGCGGGGCTTTTTGAAAGACACGGAAGTGGAAGAAAAGACAGATCGAGACGAACTGTTCCGCGCCCGCGTGCGCAGCGTTGACGGCGTGGTTGCCGCCGGCGTTGCGATCGAGCGATTGGCGATCGGCCACGGCCTTCAGACTTTGGAGGCAACCCGCTTTCGCTTCGCGGTCGAGGAGCTCTGCAGCGAACGCCTGGCGCATGCGTTTGGCTCCGGCGAGCAGGCCGAGGCGAAAATCGTTCTGGAGCAGCGCCCGGGCGAGTTCGTCGTGACGATCAGCGACACCGGCAGCCCGATTGGAGCGACCGAAGCCGCCGCCGGCGCAAAGGGATGGATTGCGCAGCTGCTGAGTCGCGGATTCGCCGATCGGCTGCACGCCAGTTTCGAAGGGCGCGAGGGCAACCGCTGCGAGATCGCGAAGTTCCTCGACAAGGCGTTCAAATCGCGGCTCCAGGACAGCGCGGTAGGTGGCTCCGCCACGCGCTCGGAAGTTGAGGCCGACGTTGCGCCGGCCAAGCCCTCGGCCGCCGCCGCGCCGGTTGCGATCAGCTATCGCGACATGACTCCCGAGGACGCGCACGCGGTTGCGACCTGCTTCTATCGCACCTACGGATTCACCGCGCCGGTCGCCGATGAAGTCGTCTATCATCCGGACAAGTTCGCGGCGATGGTGCGCGACGGGCTTCATCTCGGAACCGTGGCGGCGCTCTCCGACGGCCGACTCGTAGGCCATATCGCCGTCAGCCGCGAGCATCCCGACGATCCGATCGGCGTCAGCGGTTTCCTGGTGGTGGATCCCGAATTTCGGGGCCATGGAATCGCCGACGCGCTCAGCGATCGCAAGCGCGAGCGCGGGATGCGCGCCGGCATGCATGGGATGCTCGGGATGGCGGTGACCGTGCATACCGCGAGCCAGAGGACCAGCCGGCGCGAGGGTGGCCGCGAGGTCGGCGTGCTGCTTGCCGCGCAGGAGGATCGGATCGCGATGCGCGGGATCGCGGCCGACACGCGCCACGAGCGTCACTCGATCGTTCCGTTTTTCACGCGGCTCGGCGCGCAGAACCGCCGGAGCGTTTATTCGCCCGGCGTCTATCGCGAGATTGCCGGGCAGATTTATCGCGAGTGCGAACTCGCGCGTGATCTGGCCGAGCCCGCGGCCTTTGACCCCGGCCAGTTGCCCGAGCACAGCGCGCTGAACGTCGCGGTGCTCGAAGGGGCACGCTTCGCCCGCATCCGCGCGGCCTCGTACGGGCGCGACTTTCTAACCGAGATTTTCCACCTGGTCGGCGATCTGCACCGTCATCACGTGAACGTGATTCGGCTCGAGATGCCGCTGCTCGATCCGCTCACCGCGCATTTCGGCCGCGCGACCGAGGAGCTCGGGTTCAGCTTCGCGTCGATTTTTCCCGCGATGCAGCCCGGCGATTTGCTCTGCGTTCAGTCGCTGGATCGGGTCGATATCGATCCCGCCGCCATCCAGGTTGCCTCCGAGCACGGCCAGCGCCTGCTGGCCGCGGTGCTCGCGTCGCGCGAGCGGGTGCTCTCCTCGATGGGTGCGCGCACGCTGGAAAGCGCGACGGCCGCGCTCCTTGAGCGCGGCTAGCGGCCGCGCGCGTGGCTCGCGCTGTATTGACAGTTATTGTGCCTATATGGGAGCGTCGCGGCTGGCGCTGACGCGCCTGAAGTTCCAGCGAGGATTCAGCGATGGCACAGGCATACCGCATTTTCGGCGCAGAGTTGTCGCCCTACTCGGTGAAAGTTCGTTCCTGGTTCCGCTACAAGGGAATTCCGCATCAGTGGATCATCCGCAACCCCGCGAACCAGGCCGAGTATCAGAAGTACGCCAAGCTCCCGATCGTTCCGCTGGTCGTGACCCCCGACGCCGAAGGTATCCAGGACTCGACCCCGATCATCGAGCGGTTCGAGCCGGTCTTCCCGGAACCGTCGATTCATCCCGCCGATCCCGCCGCCGCGTTCGTCTCCGTGTTGCTCGAGGAATTCGGCGACGAGTGGGGCAACAAGTGGATGTTCCATTACCGCTGGGCGCGCGAGGTCGATCAGCTCGCCTCCGCCGGCCGGATCGCGCGAATGATGATGCCCGACGCGCCCGAGGATCAGTTCGCCGCGGTGGTCGCGCAGGTGCGGCAGCGGATGGTGGGGCGGGTCTGGTTCGTCGGTTCGAGTCCGCAGACCGCGCCCCAAATCGAGCGATCGTTCTGCGACACGCTCGCGCTGCTCGAAGCGCATCTGGCACGCCGCGCCTACCTGTTCGGCGGGCGTCCCGCGTTCGGCGACTTCGCGATGTGGGGGCAGATCTATAACTTGTGGACCGATCCGACTCCCGGCGCGCTCATCGAAGGCCGCGCTCCCAACCTGCTCGCGTGGGTGCATCGGATGCTGTGGCCGCGCGCCGAGGGCGAGTTCGAAACTTGGGCGGCGCTCGAGCCCACCCTGATGCCGCTGCTGGAGGGGCAGGTCGGGCGGATATTCATGCCGTGGACGGTGGCGAATGCCGCAGCGATTGCAGCGGGCCGCGAGGACTTCACCGTCGAGCTGGCCGGCCATCCCTGGACTCAGAAGCCGCAGAAGTACCACGCCAAGTCGCTCGCCGTGCTGCGCGGAAAATACGCCGCGCTCCCGGACAAGCGCGCGATCGATCCGATTCTCGAACGCGCCGGATGTCTTGCGGGTCTGCGCGGATGATGGCGCGTCAGATGCGACGCTGCCTGAATCGCCCGTTACATAATGGATAATCGCACTGCGCCGTCCAGTATGTATCGAGTGTACGGAATGAGTCAGTCGTACTTCACGCGCAAGTTGACTGGCTATCTCGACTATAAGCGCATTCCCTACCTGATGCGCCGGTTCGCCGGCGTCAATCCCGCCGCGCGCGCGGCCGGATGGCCGGGCGCTATGCCGGTGGTGATGGCGCCGGAGGGCGCCTTCATGCGGGACACCACCGCGATGATTCATCACCTGGAGCTGCGCTTTCCCGAACGCGCGGTGCTGCCCGCCGATCCCGTGCAGGCATTCATCTGCTACGCGCTCGAAGATGCGCTCGACGAATGGTTTTACCGGCCCGCGGTGGGCTCGCGATGGTTCATCGAGGAGAACTATCGTGTCGGCGGATGGGAGCTGGCCCGCGACGCGACTCACGAAGCGCCGGTCTCGGGCGATCAGGCATTCGCGATGGTAAAGGAGTACGTCACCGGCACCTGCGCGCCGTTCGGCGTCACCGCGGAGAATTTAGACAGCTGGATCGACGAGGTACTGAAGCCGTGGCTGCGCGTCGCGGGAGCGCATCTGGCCGCGAATCCCTATTTCCTGGGCGCGCGGCCGTCGCTCGCCGATTTTGCGCTGTTTGGCGCCGACGCGGCGCACTTTACCAACGATCCGCGATGCCGCCGATGGATGGACGCGGAAGGCCCCGCACTCGTGAAGCATACCCATCGTCTGCTCGAGCCCGAAGATCAGCAGTTCGGCGATTGGTTGCAGCCCGGCGATGTTCCCGCGACGCTTATCGCGGTGCTCGCCGATCTCGGCCGGATTTACCTGCCGTGGGTCAGTCGCGCGGCGGCCGACGGCGCCGCGGAAGTGAAGTCTGCGAGCGGCCAGCGCATCGCGATCGCGGCGACGCCGTTTCTGCGCGACGCGCGCGCGACGCTGCTCGCGCGCTACGCGCGGCTGCGATGCGACGCGCTCGACGCGGTGCTGCATCGCGCCGGAATTCTGAGATACTATGCCGATTACAAAGATCAGGCGGGAGAGATTCCCGACTATGCTGATCCGCCGCGGCCGCCGCTTAACCGCCCGTTTGGACCGCCCGGGCAGAATCAATCCTGACTGCCGCCCGCCGAGGCGAAACCTGGAGGATGGAAAGTGAACTATAAGTGCTTCGACGTGACGATCGATGAGCGGATCGCGCACGTGGTGATGAATCGGCCAGAAAAGCGCAACAGCATGATCCCGGATTTCTGGGAGGAGTTGCCGCACATCATCCGCGACCTCGATGACAACGCGCGCGCCCGCGCGATCGTGATTTCAGCGACCGGGCCGCACTTCAGCGCGGGCCTGGACATCAGCGCGTTTTCCGCCGGCGCAAACGGTGCTGGCGGCGACGTGATGCAGCAGCGGCGTGAGCGCCGCCAGCGCGGCGCGGCGTTCTACAGCAATGTCTCGCGGATGCAGGAGTCGTTTTCGGCGCTCGAGAAATGCCGCGTCCCGATTCTGGCGGCGATCCAGGGTGGATGTATCGGCGGCGGCGTCGATCTCGTCACCGCGTGCGACATCCGCTATGCGACCGAGGACGCATTCCTGACCATCTTCGAAACCAATATCGGGCTGACCGCCGACGTCGGTACCTTTCCGCGCCTGGTCAAGCTGATCCCGGAGGGAATCGTGCGCGAGCTTGCCTACACCGGCCGCCGGATGCCGGCGCGTGAGGCGCAGGCTTGCGGGCTGGTGAATCGCGTGTTCGCGGATCAGAAGACGATGCTCGAAGGTGTGACGGCAATCGCGCGCGAGATCGCCAGCAAGGCGCCGCTGGCCGTGTACGGATGCAAGCGGATGATCAATTACGCGCGTGACCATATCACCGCCGACGGACTGGACTACGTGAGCCTCTGGAACGCGAGCATGCTGCAGCCCGATGAGGTGATGGAAGCGATCACCGCGAATCGCGAGAAGCGCGCGGGCGAGTTCGCCGATCTGCCGAAGCTCGCGCGATCATGAGACCGCTCCGCGATCGGACGGGGCGCCCGCCGGCGCGCGCGGCAATGGAATTCAAGCCTTTGGCACGTCATTGGGGCCGTGATAAATGAGCGCATCGGCCCGATGCGGCCGTAGCGCGGAACACGCGGCGTGCATAACCGCGCGCCACAATCGCCAACCGAGGAGTCACGAATGACCACGATGATCAGACCCAATCGCCTGCGCGCCGGAATCTTTCTCGCGCCGTTTCATCCCGTGGACGAGGATCCCACGCTCGCGCTGCGGCGCGATATCGAATTGATCGAGCATCTCGACCGCATCGGTTTCGACGAGGCCTGGATTGGCGAGCATCACTCGGCCGGTTACGAGATTATCGCGTCGCCCGAACTGATGATCGCCGCCGCCGCCGAGCGCACCCAGCGCATCCGGATCGGCACCGGCGTCATCTCGCTGCCGTATCATCATCCGCTGATGGTCGCGAACCGGATTATCCAGCTCGATCACATGACGCGCGGGCGCGCGATGTTCGGTGTGGGTCCGGGCCTGCTGCCGTCGGACGCGGAGATGCTGGGCGTGCCGGTCTCCAAGCAGCGCGACCGGATGGCCGAGTCGCTCGACGTGATTCTGCGCCTGGTCAGCGGCGAAGTCGTGACCGAGAAGTCCGACTGGTACACGCTCAAGGAAGCTCGCTGCCAGCTTTTGCCCTACACCCGCCCACGCCCCGAGTTCGCCGTCGCCAGCACCTTCACGCCATCGGGCGGAAAGCTGGCCGGACGCTACGGCGTCGGGATGCTGTGCGTGGCCGCCTCGCAGCAGGCGGGCTACGACGTGCTTGGCACCAACTGGCAGGTCGCGTGTGAAGGCGCGCGCGAGCAGGGCCGCGAGATGGATCGTTCCGTGCTGCGGCTGGTCGCCCCGATGCATATCGCGGAGACGCGCGAGCAGGCACGCCGCGACGTCACCTTCGGGCTCACCAAATGGCTCGACTACTTCACCGCGATCAATCCGACCGCCGCCGGCGACGATCTCAGCGCCGACGATCCGGGCAAGGCGATGGTGGAGTCGGGCCGCGCCGTGATCGGCACGCCGGATGACGCGGTGGAAATGCTCGAGCGGCTGGAGCAGCAGTCCGGCGGCTTCGGATGCGTCCTGATGCTGGCGCACAACTGGGCGAACTTCGACGCGACCAAACGATCCTACGAACTTTTCGCGCGCCACGTGCTGCCGCGCTTCAACGGCTCCAACGTCGCGCGCGCGGCGTCGCTCGACTGGACGCGCGAGCATGGCGGTGAGCTGATGGGCAAGGCGATGTCGGCGGCGACCGAGTACGTGCAGCGGCATTTCGCCGAGCAGGCCGCCAAGCAGAAGAACTGACGACGATCACAAGGAGAGTTGAATGTCCGCACCGAACTGGCCGCAGGGAAAAGCTATCGAAGTCGCGCCGCGTGGAAATCAGCCGGCGATGCGCCTGGTCGTCCACGAACAGGGCGCGGGACCGGCGGTCGTGCTGTGCCACGGATTCCCCGAACTCGCGTACTCGTGGCGCTTCCAGCTTCCCGCGATCGCCGAGGCCGGCTTCCGTGCGATCGCGCCCGACCAGCGCGGCTACGGCGATTCCAGCGCGCCCGCCGCAGTCACCGACTACGGGCTCACCGAATTGACCGGCGACCTGGTCGGGCTGCTCGACGCAATGAAGATCGATCGCGCGATCTTCGTCGGTCACGATTGGGGCGGCTTCGTCGCGTGGGCGATGCCGGTGCTCTATCCGGAGCGCACCGCGGGAGTTATCGGCGTGTGTACTCCGTACATCGCGATGCCGCAGACCGCGGCGATGCGCCGGCTCGTCAATGGCAAAGACGAGCGATTCTACATCCTGTGGTTCCAGGAGCCCGGCCGCGCCGAGGCCGTGATGGATCCGAAGGCGCGCACGATCTTCGACCGCCTGATGCGCGCGCCGGTCGATCCCGCCGAGGCGGCAAAACGGATGCAGTCGGGCGGCGAGTTCGACATGAATCCGTTCCGGCGCATCGACGAGCTCACCCCCGACACTCCGCTCGTCCTGAGCGCCGAGGAACTCGACGTGTACGTCAAGGCGTACGAGAAGAGCGGCTTTCGCGGCGGGATCAACTGGTACCGCAATATCGATCGCAACGCGCGCGAGCATCCGCAGATCGGCGTTACCAAGCTCGGCCTTCCATGCCTGATGATCACGGCGGCGTGGGATGTGGCGCTCAGGCCGGAGATGGCGGCCGGGATGCCGGCGGTATGCTCGGACCTGGAGATGCACAACGTCGAGCGCGCGGGTCACTGGGTCCAGCAGGAATATCCCGACGCGGTCAACAAGCTTATTAACGACTGGCTGACCCGCCGCTTCCGGAAGTAGCCAATGCTTCAGGGACGGCGCTCTCGACCGCGGTGCCCTTGAAGAAGTCCGGATTCGCCTCACCCCAGAAGCGCACCGGGTTGGTGAAGACGAACTCGCGGAAGTCGTCCTGCGTGATGATTCCGTCGTCGACCAGTTCGTAAGCTTCCTCCAGCACCTGGTTCATATTGACCACGTCGAAGTGGCCGATATCCGAGCCGAGCAGCGTCTTCATGCGCGCGCCGTAGGGATTGACCTTCGAGTTGAACGCCCACGCGTTCATCGGGTCGTCGGCCTCGCATCCGAAATAGAAATTGCGCGTGAACAGCTCGCGGATATCTTCGGCGTGCTCGATTCCGCACGCGGCGAAGTCGTCGAGGTCCTTCACGTTGCCGGTCGCGGTATCGCCGTGGCCCTCGTAGATCGAGCTGCGCTCGAGTTGCTCGGCCAGATGCTTGCCGCCGTAGCGTTCGAACAGCTCGCGCAGCAGCTTGCGATCGAGGTTCTTCGGATCAACCTCGTCGAGCGCGCGGCGGTTGCGCTTCTTCCAGTGCCCGATCAGATCCGAGTACAGGTTGCAGGCCCATCCGACTCCGCCTTCCAGGAACGCGAACTTGAGCGTCGGGAACCGGCGCGTCACTCCGCCCAGGAACAGCGCCTTCGCGATCGCCTCACCCGCCACCGCGAAGTGCCCGATATGGTTGTAAACGAAGTTGGTCGGCGAGGTGCGATATCCGGCGCCGCGCGTGCCCGCGTGGAAGGTCGGCATCACGCCCAACTCCACGCACTTGGCCCAGACCGGATCGTAGTCGTAGGGACTGTCGATTCCGAACACGTCGCCCCAATATGCAATCCGGCGCGCTTCAGGCGGGACGTTGTTGACCGCGTCGAGCGGGCGCGGCACCAGCCCCGTCATCAGGATCACCTTGAGACCGAGTTCCTTGACCGAATACTCGAGCTCCGCGATCGCCTCCTGCGGCGTATGCATCGGGATCACCGCCGCCGGCGTCATGCGGTCGCTGAACTCGCCGAACTGATGCGCGGCGTACATGTTGAATGCGCGGCAGCTCGAGCGGCGTATCTCGTCCTCCCCGAAATAGCCGACCGACAGTCCCACCGTGGGATAGAGCACCGTGAAGTCGAAACCGAACTCGTCCAGCCGCTCGTAGAGCAGCCGCGGGAGCATCGCGGTCGCGCGATCAAAGGTGTTCTTGGCGGGCACGCCCCAGAACGCTTCCTGCGCGCGGCGGGTTTTCGCGCGCTCCTCGGGCGTCATGGTCAAAGATCGCTGCACGTAGTCGTGGCGGCGCCGGAACCATTGTAGCGACTCGGGCCCCGCGACTTCCTTGAAGTAGTCGGAAATCGAAGGGCCGAATTCGAGCCAATGCCCGTCGGCATCGACGACCGGATAGCCAAGCTGCTTGCGGATCGCTTTGGAGCTGAGTTTTCCCGACATGGCGACGCCTCCACGGCGCGTGGCGCGGATGGGGCCGCGCGGGCCGCGCGCGATTTGCCAACACTATCGCGACGGCGGCGAATCGCAAGTCCGGCCGCGACGGCTCGCGCGAGGCGGCGCGGTCACCCGGGTTGCGCCGCCTCGAATCCGCCCAGCGCCATCGCGAGCATCGCCATCGCGGCCGTCACGCCCAGCGCGAAGATCATGCTGACGCGCACATCGTAGGCCGCGATCGCATAGCCCATTACCCACGGCACGATTGTCCCGCCGATCGCGCCTGCGGCCACCACTACCGAGGTCATGCGGCCGACCTCGGAGGGAAATCGCGCCGCCCCGGTTGCGATCATGTTCGGGAAGACCGGTCCGTAGCCAAGCCCGATCAAGACCACCATCGCGCCCGCCAGGGCGTGGTTCGACGGCGCCGCGACGAGCCCCGCCAGCGCCAGCGCCGACAGCGCGCACGACATCACGGTGAATCGCGGGATCGCGAACCGATGCGCGAGCCGGCCTCCCAGCATTCGCCCGGCCACCAGGCCGAACCAATAGAGCGAAACGCCCGACGACGCAAAGGTGGCGGACAGAGCGCCGGCGCGGCGCAGATAGACGAACAGCCACGCGCCGATTCCAACCTCCGCGCCCACGTACAGCAGCATCACGCCGCTGACCACCCAGATAAGTGGTCGCGCGAGCATCGAGACCAGTCCGCCGGGACTCTCCTGCCCGACCAGGATTTCCAGTGCGGGAGTCGCGATCAGAGCAATCGCGATCGCTGCGCATGCGATGGCACCGCCGGCGAAAATCCACGAATAGGGAATCGCGCCCCAAAGCGCGATCGCGACGATCATCGGTCCCAAAAGCGCGCCCACGCCGAACAGCACGTGCAGGTAGTTGAGCGCGCTGGCCATCCGCTCGCGATTGAGCTCCACGATCAGCGCGTTCGCGCCGACGTCGATTCCGCCGTTGGCGAGCCCAATCACGAATCCGGCGCCGAGCATCCCCAACAGCCCGCGCGCGGCGCCCAGGCCGAACAGCCCGGCAGTGAACAGGATCATCGCGCCGACGAGAATCGCCTGCGCGCTCCAGCGCTGGTTGATCTCGCCGGCGATCAGCACCGAGATAAAATATCCCGCCGCCGACGCGCTCACGATCAATCCGGCGCGGTCGAGCGGAAGAATTGCGACCCGCGATATTTCCGGCAGCAACGGCCCGATCCAACCCGAGTTAACGCCGACCATCAGCAGGCATGCGTAGCTGAGCCAGGTCAGCTTGCGCTGGCGGGTCAGTGCGGCCACGCGGCGGCGATCACTCGCCTTTGAATTTCGCGGGGCGCTTTTCCAGAAACGCGCGCACGCCCTCCTGGAAGTCGGCCGAGCTGCCCGCGATCCGCTGCATCTGGCGCTCCAGGTTGAGCTGCTGCTCGTATGAGTTTTCGAGGCTCTCCCAGTACAGCTTCCTGATGAGGCCGAGCGCCACGGTCGGACCGTCGGCCAGCTCGTGCCCGAGGCTGCGCGCCTTGTCGAGCAGTTCGCCGTCCTCGAACACGCGGTTGATGAGACCCCATTCGAGCGCCTTCTCGGCCGCAAGCCGCTCGCCCAGCAGCGAGAGCTCGATCGCGCGCGCCTTGCCGAGCAGGCGCGGCAGAATCCAGGTCGAGCCGCCGTCGGGGATAAGCCCGATGCGGCGGAATGCTTGCAGGAAATACGCCGAGCGCGCGCACAGCACCAGGTCGCCCATCAGCGCGAAGCTCATTCCGACTCCCGCCGCGGCGCCGTTAACCGCTGTCACCAGCGGGATCGCAAGCTCGCGGATGCGGCGCAGCAACGGATGGTAGGCGGTCTCGAGGATCGATCCGGCGTCGCGCGATCCGCCGCTGGAGCTGGGCTGCAGATTTGCGCCCGCGCAGAAGCCGCGCCCCGCGCCCGTCATGACGACGCATCTGATTCCGCTGCGGGGATTCTGAATTTCGTCGAACGCCTTCATCAGACCGCCCAGCATCTCGCTTGATACCGCATTCATCACTTCGGGATGGTTGAGGGTCAGGATGCCGACGTTGCCGTCGAGGTCGAGTTTGACGCGTTCGAATTCCATGGCTGTTTCTCTTATCAATCCGCTCCGCGGATCGCCAAGCCGTGGGAGCGCGAGCGCCCTGAGCAGGGCGCTTTGCCGCGCGCGCTCATTCGGCGTTATAGTCGCGCCGAATTTCAAGGCCGCACACGCGGGCCGGACAGCTCACCAATGAAATCGACGAAGGTGTCGCGATGAGACTGAAGGACAGGGTTGCACTGATTACAGGCTCGGGCTCGGGAATCGGCGAGGCGACCGCGAAGCGGCTTGCGGCCGAAGGCGCCGCCGTGGTCGTGGTCGATTGGAATCAGGAGGGTGCGACGCGGGTTGCCGGTGAAATCCGCGCGGCGGGCGGACGCGCCGAAGCTTTGCACGCCAACGTCGGCAATCCGCCCGAAATTGAAAACATGATTCGCTTCGCCACGGGCAAATTCGGCCAACTCGACATCCTGCACAACAACGCGATTCGTCTTTACACCGGCCGCGTCGGCGAGATGACGCTCGAGAACTGGCGAAAGCAGGTCGATCTCGGAATGACCGCGTACTGGTACGCTACGCGATGCGCGCTTGAGGTGATGGTGCCGCAGGGCAGGGGAGTCATCGTCAACACCGGCTCGGTGTCGGGGCTGGCCGCCGATTACGGCCTGGGCGCGTATAACGCGATCAAGGCGGGAGTGATCAATCTCACCCGCGCGACCGCGATCGAATATGCGCGCAAGGGTATTCGATGCAACGCGGTATGCCCCGGGGCGATCGCCACGCCGCCCATCCTGAAGTCGCGCCGCGCGCAACCGGAGCTTGCCGCGCGGACCGAGGCGGCAATCCCGATGGGCCGCTACGGAGAGCCGGCCGAGATTGCCAACGTGGTGCTGTTCCTCGCCTCCGACGAGGCGTCCTACGTAAGCGGCACCTGCATCGTGGCCGACGGCGGGCTGACGGCGCACACGGGAATTCCGAGCGTTGCCGGCGCGGGACCGGACTGGTGATCGCGCCCGCGCCGCGTCACTTCGCGGCGCGCATCTCGCCCGCCTGCCCGCCGCTCTTCGCGGCGCCGCCGACTTTCGGCGCGTTCGCCTTGACCAGCGCCTGGCTTATCTCGGGCGTCCAGTAGTCGGGCTGGTCGGCCCACAGGTCGCGCAGGTAGGGCGCCACTTCGCGGCCGAACAAACGGGTATTCTCGGCGCCGACTTTCTCGGGCAGATTGCCGACGTGCGGCGTCGCGATTAGCTGCCCGATGCGCAGGTCGGTGATCAATTCGCGCAAGCGCTGGCGCACGCGCTCGGGAGTGCCGGCGATGATGTAGCCCTTTTCGTCGTACTCCCAGAAGCTCATCTCGCCCTTGGCCGCACGCACCCGATCCTGCGGCGTGAGCTTGCTCTGGCCGGTCTTCGCGTAGTTCGCCATCGCCTTCATCGAGCGCACGGTCGTGTAGCCGGGCGGATTGAGAAAGCCGGCCGCGGGGGTGGCATTGCGATGGAAGTAGCGCACCGCGTCGTAGTAGAGCTTTTCCGCCTCCGCGTCGGTGTTCGCCACGCATACCACCTGAGTGAAGGCCATCCGATGCGGATTGGTGGAGCCGCCGCGCTCGTTGACGTAGTTCCAGAACTGATCGACCAGCGGCTTGGACGAGTACAGCCCCGAGAACGACAGGTGTCCGTAACAGTAGTCGTGCTCGATCACCATGTCCCAGGTCTCGACGCTGCCGCCGCCGCCGGGCACCCAGATGGGTGGGCGCTTCTGGATCGGTCGCGGCCAGATATTTACGTAGCGCAGCTGCGTGTACTTTCCATTGAACGCGAACGGTTCCGGCTCGCTCCATGCGCGCAGGATCAGCTGGCGCGCCTCTTCGAACCGCTCGCGCACCTCGACCGGCGTCATCCCATACGCGAACACGGAGTCCATCGGGGTGCCGAGCACGAATCCCGCCGTGAGCCGTCCGCCCGACAGGCAATCGAGGTAGGCGTACTCCTCGGCGATGCGGGTGGGCGGATTATAGAGCGCCAGCGAATTGCCGACGATCGTGATCGCCGCGTTCTTCGTCACCGTGGCGAGGCTTGCCGCCAGCAGGTTGGGCGAGGGCGTCACCGCCAGCGGCGTCTGATGGTGCTCGTTCACGGTCAGGCCGTCGAAGCCGACTTCGTCGGCAATGGTCATCAGCCGGATGAACATCCGGTACATCTCGCCCATCTTTTTCGGATCGATCAGATGCGACGGCGGGGTCACCCACGCCGACGGGTAGCGCTCGCGGAAGTCGGGCGGCAGGTGCGGATAAGTGACCTCGGCAAACCAGTGAAATTTCATCTCGCGAACCCTCGCTGTCGTGTTTCAGGCGGACCTGCGGCGGGAAAGACGGCTTCTGTCTCTGCACCGCGCGCGCCGCAAAGGGATCTTAATGCCGTCGGGCGGCGATGCGCCAGCCCGCGCGCCACCCGTCACCATACCGACCGTTCAATTCCGCTTGCAAGCAAGATTAGGGTTGCTGTAATAACGCATCAGGCTATTGACCACTGACGGCGCGCCCCCGCAGGCGCGGATCGGGCCCACCAACCCGGGGAGAAAGCATCCGATGGCTGACCTCGACATCCAAATCAAAGGCGGAACCGTTGTCGATGGAACTCGCGTGCCGCGCTACCGCGCCGACGTCTGGATCAAAGACGGCAAGGTCGCGCAAATCGGCGGTCGCGCTCCGGGCTTCGCCAAAAAAGTCATCGACGCCGACGGACTTATCGTCGCCCCCGGCTTCGTCGATCTGCACACGCATTACGACGCGCAAATCCGCTGGGATCCGTATTGCACGATCTCGGGATGGCACGGCGTCACCTCGGTGGTGCTCGGCAATTGCGGCTTCGGCTTTTTTCCGGTCAAGCCGGAGTTCCGCGAGCGCTCGATGCTGACGATGACGCGGACCGAGGCGATTCCGTACCAGTCGATGAAGGCCGGGATGAAGTGGGACTGGGAGACTATCCCGGAATACATGGATTCACTGGACCGCTCGCCCAAGGGCGTCAACGTGATCCAGTACCTGCCGACCTCGTCGCTGCTGACCTACGTGATGGGGCTGGAAGACGCGAAGTCGCGCCCCGCGACCGAAACGGAGCGCGCCGAGATGCGCCGGCTGCTCGCCGAAGGGATGGACGCAGGATTGTGCGGGTTTTCCATCCAGCGCCTCGGCCCCGATTCCACCCAGGCCGACTTCGACGGCTCGCCGATGGTCACCGACCTGATGTGCGACGAGGACATCCTGAATCTTGCCCGCGTGCTGCGCGAGCGCGACGAAGGCTTCATCCAGATCACCCAGGCCACCGGACACATCAAGGATGACCTCGCCTTCCTGGAGCGCCTGGCCGCCGAGACCAATCGTCCCATCCTGCACAACGCAATCGCGCCCGCACGGCGCGATCCGAAGGTGCATCAGCGCAGCCTCGCATGGCTCAAGCGATGCCGGGAGAAGGGGCTGCCGATCTTCGGCCAGACCGCGACGCTGCGCACCGGGTTCGCGTTCACGCTCGAGCACTGGAACCTTTACGACGCCAGCCCCGCGTGGCGCGCCGTCACCACTGGCACCAACGAAGAGAAGATCGCCAAGATGAAGGATCCGGCGCTGCGCGCCGCGGTCAAGCGCGAGCACGACGAGGCAAACAAGAAGCTCGAGGTGATCCAGAAGGGTGTCGGCGGCCCGATCCGCCATTTGATCGTGCAGTGGGTCAATGACAACCCCGAACTCGAAAAATACGTGGGCAAGACCGTCGGCCAGATCGCCGCGGAACAGAAAAAGCACGAGATCGACGTGATGCTGGATCTGTCGATCGTGGGCGGGCTGAAGGTCGAGTTCCTGGGTCCCAACCGCGGATTCAACCCCGACTTTTACGCCGAGATGATCAACGACTCGCCCTACACGATTCCCGGCGTATCCGACGGCGGTGCGCATACCAAGTTCTTCACTGGCGGAGCCTACACCACCGACTTTCTCGGATGGCTGGTGCGCGACGAGCAGCGCGTCACGCTCGAGGAAGCGCACTATCGCCTCTCCGCGCTGCCCGCGCACGCGGCGGGCTTCCGCAACCGCGGCCTTCTGCGTGAAGGCGCCGCGGCCGACGTGGTCGTTTACGATCTCAAGCGGCTCGCCGTCGAGCCCGATTGGGTCGGCGAGGTCGCGCACGATTTTCCGGGCGGCGAATGGCGCCGCGTGCAGCACGCGCAGGGCTACCGCGCGATCCTGGTCAATGGCGAGATGACGTGGGAGGACGGGCGATGCACCGGCGCGACGCCGGGCAAGCTCCTGCGCGGCGGCCGCGGCTGAGCGTCAAATCGACCCGTCGATCGAGCGCCAGGGATACGAACACGGTGGACCGCCCGCGATCTGAATCGCGGGCGGCCGCTTTAGTTCCATCACGATCGAAGCAAACGTCATCGTCGCACCCGGATTTTCCGGGTTCCGCCGCACCGAGATCGGATGCGATCCGGTCCGATCCGCCAGCGCCGTCTTTACCTCGCCGGCCGACAGAGCTTTGCCCGCGACGATCCCGCACAGCGTGGCGTAACGCCCGCGCGAATTGTCCTCGGCGGGATTTCCCGGCGCGTCCTTGCTTCCGGCCAGCGGATGATTGGTGTGCACGTAGGCCGGCGACGACGCGCTCCACGGCACTTCGGTCACCCGGGCGCCCGACGCCTCGAAGCTCGCGAATCCGTCCGGGTCGCCGATCAGGTAATGCTGTCCCGATGCGTGCCGCACCGACGCAATCCAGTCGCGCGCGTCGGCGAGATTGCGCCTGGATAATATCGTTCGCGCCACGCAGGCAACCGGCAGCCCGTCCACCGCGCTCGGCAGTTGCCACAGCGTATTCACCGCGACGCCGAGGCCCGCGTCGTTCGCGCCGCACAATGCGATCATCCCGCAGATGGTCAGAATCGTCGCGTCGGGCTCGCCGTCGGTCCCACGCACCCGAATCACCGCCTGTCCGCCGTCGAGGAATCCGTGCAGGTCCATGTTCTGCGCGAGGATCGGCGGATGCCCGCCGCGTCCGCGCGTCGCCACGATACTGCATCGATTCGCTGCCGCGCCCGCGCGCCGCAAGCGCGTCGCGCCGAACCACCATTCCTCGTCCATGAACTGAAACGCGAGCGTTTCCTCGCGAGCGCGCCCGCTGCCTTCCGCGATTCCTTCGATTTCCTGTAACAGCGTTGGCGTCCATCGCCGCATCGCATCGACGAAGCGCGTTTCGGCGAGGAAGGTCTCGATGAAAGCGGCGGGGTCGATGCCGAAGCGCGCGGTCAGGCTTTCGCGCCATTGCTCGCGCACCGCCGCGATCTGATCGCGCAGCGCCTCGCCGTGCGCGCGCCCGCGCTCGCGCGGGGCGCCGCGAAGTTCGACGACGGGAATCGATTCGGTGGCCATCGCGTCAACTCTTCGAGCGCGATTGCTCGCCGTGCTGAAGCAGCGTCAGCTCTATTGCGACCGCGGGCTGCGCGTCCACCGGCTGCTTCTCGTTGTAGAACGCGCCGGCGAGCACCAGCGGCGCCTCGCTGCGAAACCATGCGACCCGCCGGTAACCCTCGCCGCGAAAGCTGGGCTTGCGATAAATGATCCGCGCACGCGCCGCGTACAGGCGCCGCAGGTCATGGCCGGCGCCGTACAGCGAGTCGGCAACGAACTCTTCCATCGCGCGCAGGTACGCGGTGCCGTTGATGTGCCGATTGGGATCGGTCTGTCCGTAACGCCAGACGTGCGGATGCGCGTCGGCGAAATCGGGCTTGCGCGCCGGATCGATCAGCGACTCGATTGCGGGAACCTCGATCACGCGGCTCGGCAGCGCTCCCAGCCCCAACTCCGCCGGAAGCTCGGTCACACGGCGGCGCGCCGGATCGGCATCGTAGCGCGTGAACACGTTGAGCATCCGCGCGCGCGCCAGCACCTCGCCGTCGGGATTGGCGACCGTATGGCGCCCCTCGCGCACGATACTGCGCACCGCGCCGTCCTCGTCGCGCGAATATCCGAGCCATGACTCGCCGCGAACCTCGACCCGAAAATTCGGATCGCAGGCGAGTTCAGTGGTTTCGATCTCGACGAATACCAGCGGCGTAAAGATGCCGGCCGGGTTGGTGAAGTCGTGGGTGCCGGACAGAATCCGATGCCACGGCGCGAAGTGCGAGCGCCCGGTGTATTCCAGCACCGAGGACAGCCGGATGGTCCGGTTCTCGGTCAGGGTCTGGAAGCGAACGGCTTCGCGCAGGCGCGTGCGGATCACGCGGTCGGCGCGATTGATGACACGGTTGGCCATGCGAATATCTAATAGTATCGCACGGCGGTCCGGCACAACCGACGCGCAGGCGCATGCCCACAATCGTGGCGCCGCGAAGATGATCGGCCCCGGGCACCCGAATTCCAGGTGCCCGGTCCGCTCGCATATTTCCCTTTACTTCACATCCACTTCCATGCGCATCCAGGGATGGATGCAGCATTGGAAGTAATGGGTTCCCTTGGCCAGTCCGGTTATGAGCAGGTGGCTGCCCTGGAGAATTCGGGTGCGGGCGACCGCGAGAGTCTTGAAACCTCCCTGGCATTCGGGCGCCTCCGCTTCTCCGCCGTTGAGCCCGTCAAGGAAACCGCCGCCGAACTTCTTCACCTCGGTGAAGGTGTGAGGCTCGCCGCCCTGGTCGACGACTTCGAGGACGGTTCCCTTCTTCATGACGATCTTGTCGGGCTCGAAGTCCCATGCGGCATCGCCGACCCCGGGTCCCGTCGCCTCGGTGAACAAGTCACTGAGCGTGGTCGTATAGCCGAGCGCAACGTTCAGGCAGAATGGCACCCCGTTAATGCCCAGCGCAGCGTTGAAAGTGGCTGGATCGCATTCGTCCAGCGCCACAACTTCCACCAGGTCGGGCCAGTTACCCTGCGCCTTCGCCGATGTTGCTGCGACCAAAGTCGCAGCTATCGCCAGAACGACCAGTGTCGAAATCCTACGCATCGAGTATGCCTCCCCGGCTGCGCTCCCCGGATTCAACGCCCGGCTCGTTCGGAGAGGATCAGCCTCACCCATATGGCGTGACTATCCACGGCACGACGTGCCGATGGAGAGGACAAATTCAGAATTTGATCCGGTTCCGGTCAGCGCGCGGCCGCTACAAGCGCCACGCGACGTGCTGGGGTCCGGGATCGTACGTGCAGAAATTGCCGGTCTTGATGCAGGTGGCCAAGTGATGGCCCAGTGCGGAGTTGCTGGCGCGGACCTTCGCGATCGCCGCCTTGATCGCCTTGGTCACCATCAGGCGCGCCCGTTCACGATGCGAAGCGGTGGTGCGCGCACGCCCTCGCAGCCCCACGGCGGCGGCGATCTGATCGCCAAGATACTCGAGTTCCCAACGCAGACCAGTCGCGCGCCCGGTATCGTGATGCTGATCGGCCTGCGTCAGTTCCTCGCGCAGTTCCGCGATTCGGCGCTGGTAGTCTTGGCGCGCCTTCGCGTCCAGCATGGCGCCGGCGTCGCCAAGGCTCGTCGCCGCGCGTACGGATTCGAGCGCCGATCGTCCCGCCGGCGCCGATTTTCCAACCGCGGCGAGCTCACAGGCAGGCACCTGGCGCCCGGTATTAGCCAGCAGGTAGTTGATGTAATGGAAGCCCTTGGCATCCTTGAGTCGGACGAGATCGTGCTGAAACGAAATGGTCCAATAGTCGCCGTCCCGCCGAAAGACCGCCGCCTGCGCCGCTGCTTGAGTCCGGACTTCGATTCCATTGGCGCCATTTTCGCGCCCGTTGCGAGCATGCCGGCCCCGGTAAGTCTCGATCGCAGAGTCGAGTTTTTCGATGAGTCCGCGTCGATCGACGCCCGCGGCCAGGCTGCGTTCCCAGACTTGAAACGTACGCGCTTCCTGCCACGCCATCTTGTGGCGCCGGAAATTTGAGACCGCCCTGACGAATTGGGATTCTGAGTCCTGCCAGGAACCTGAAGCCGAAGCGGCCAGCGCCTGCGCGCGCGCCACCAGTCCTTCGATATCGCCCGCGTCCCCGCCCGACGCGATCGTCTCGCGGCACCTTTCGAGTTCCGCAATCGTCTCGGCCAGCGATTCGGCGTCAGTATCAACGCGATCCGCTGGAGCACCGCAGCTCGGATTCGACGATTCCGGCGTAACCTGTCGCCCAAGAATCTCCTGGCTGCTGCGATGAGGACGCAGGCCAGTTACAAATTCCTCGATCCGGTCGATGAGCATATCGAGCACATCCAGGTCCAGGGCCTGCAGCATATGGTCGTTGCCGGGAAGCTCGAAGTAGCGGGCTCCGGGAATCCGCCACGCCAGGTATCGACCGGCCTTGACCGGAATCAGCGCATCGCCTTCCCGGTGCAGGATCAGGGATGGCACTCGGATGGAACTCAGCAAGGGGCTTACGTCGAGCTCGTAGTTCGCGCGCATCAGGGCGAGAATCGCGCCGGGGCTCGCCACGGCTCGCTCCAGCCGGCCGAACCACCGGACGAAACCTTCATCGTTGATTCGGCTGGGCGCATTGATTTTCAGCAAAATACCCTCGCCCCAATGCTTCGCCAGCGAGGACAGGAGTATTTCATATTGCTCGGGCGGCACGCTCCACGGTTCCGATTTAATCGAAGGGTAGCTGCCGTACAGCACCAGGCCCGCGGTTCGCTCGGGGTGGTCCGCGGCAAACCTCAGCGACATCGGGCCGCCTTCGGACCATCCGTAGATCGTCGCGCGCTCCGATCCCGCCGCGTCCATCACCGCGCGGACATCATGGACGCGCTCTTCAATGGATTGTGCGGCGACCCGATCGGAGAGCCCCTGGCCGCGCTTGTCGAAAACGATGACCCGTGCGAACGAGGTCAATCTTTTCAGCAAGTACTCGTTGGCAGGCAGTTCCCAGTACAGTTCCACATGCGAAACCGTCCCGGGCACCAGGATCAGGTCTCGCGGTCCGTCGCCGAAGACCCGGTACGCGAGGTAAACATCGCCACTCCTGGCGTACTTGGTTTTAGGTTCCATGAACGCGGATAGTCGAGCGAGCGATCATCTCCGCGGCGGTGCTGCCCGCTGGGAAATTCCCCTGAGCGCGGATTCCCTAACCGATGCCGCGGCCCTTAGTCCCAATAGCCCGCGTGCAGATCTTAGCGCAAGCACGCGAATTGCGATTGCCTTATCCTGCTGGAGGCGGTCGCGCCGGCCTACGGGCGGTTCATCATGCGATGGTCGACGTGCGCCACGACCTCGCCCCGTTGATTGATCAGCCGGGACCGCACCACCGCGAAGATCATCGTTCCCGACCGGCCGGTCTTCTCGTAGATTTCCTTGACCTCCGACGTCACCCGGATCGAGTCGCCGGCGCGAATTGGCGCGAAGATTTCGAAGTCGATTCCGCCCATCAGGCCGCCGCGGCTAAACGCGGGAATCCGGTCGAACACGTTGTCGGCGTAACGGAACGACGCCACGAACGCCGGCGGCGCGATTATGCCGCCGTACGGCCCCGCCTGCGCCGCGCCGGCATCGACGTAGAGCGGATTGAGATCGCCGACCGCGTCGCAGTACGCCGCGATCTTCTCCGCGCTGACGACGAAGGGCGCGCCCCCGTCGTACCTGCGCCCGATCTGTTTAGAATCGCTTTCCCGCATCGCGCACCGGGGCTTTGGCTCAGAGCGGCTCCCTCACGCGACACGCTCGTCAGCGATCTCGGCGAATCCCAGTCCGTGATGCATCTTGTAGCCGACCAGGTCGCGCAGCTCTTTTGGCAGCGTGCGCGCCAGCGAGGGCGGCACGTCGAGAAACTGGTTTTCCTCCTGCCGCAGCCATCCCAGCGAGTACGACAGGAATATGCCGAACCGCCACTGGTCAGAGGTGTTCGCACCCGCGCCGTGCAGCGTCCCGCCCATCCACATCAGCACCGATCCCGCCGGCATCTCGCCCGCCGCAATCTCGCCGGGCTCGGCCGTGCGGCCCTGGGGCCACAGGTGGCTGCCCGGCACCAGGTTGGTCGCGCCGTTGGCCGCGGTAAAATCGGTGATCGCCCACATCGAGGCCAGCACCAGGTTTGGACGCGGCAGCTTGAAGAACGGGAACAGGTCGTCTTCCCGATGAAGCACCTGCGTGGTCGCGCCCGGGCCGACCGCCAGCGCGGATCCGACGTGAAGATGATATTGCGCGCAGTTCGGTCCCAGGGTCGCATCGCACGCGCTGAGCACGATCGGATTGAGCGCGAGCTGGCCAACGGTTTGCGATTTTCCGAGCAGCGCGGTGACCCGCTTGGTATGGCCCGAATAGAAGCCCGCCGTATCGACGTAATACTTGCTCTTGCGATCAGTGGCGGCGTTCTGGTCGGCGCGCTGGAGATGAGGCTCGAGCTCGTCCGCGACGGCGCGGCGAATCGACTCGTCGATCACGCCGGTCACCACAACGCATCCGTCGCGCTCCAGCGCGGCCGTCACCTTCTCCGGGGGCTGGGTGGAAGACAAAACCGGAATCGACGCCATTTGCCCGTCCTCCTGTCGATACGCACGCACCGAGGGGCGCTTGCGGCAGCAAGCGTATCTTACGATCTGCCGCGCACGATGACCAACCGGCGCCCGGCCGCCCGCGACGGCAGCTATTGAGGATGATTGCGCGCGTAGCGCTCGGCGAGTACCAGCACGTCGCGCAGGAAGGCGCGCGGGTCATGATTGGGCAGCTCGGCAATCGCAAGCCGCGCGCGCATGGTTTCGGCAACCTCGCCCAGCAGCGCCTGGCTGCGCTCGCCCGGCAGATCCTCGACCCGCCGGAGCGTCGCCCGGATCAGTTGCAGCTCGCGCGGCCCGATCCGCGCGAGCTGCTCACGCGTCAGCGCAAGCGCCGCCGGCTCGTCTGCGCTATCGATCTCGGCGGCGGCCGTGGGGCGATCCAGCCGCATCACGATCGTTCCGGCCACGTGATCGCCCAGCCGCTCGGAGGTCGGCGAGAGCACGATCGATATCAGGCCGACGAGGTAGTAGGCGGGCAGCATGTCCACGATGCGCATCACGTTGCGCACCAGCGAGCTGCGCAGATCGATCGGATAGCCGTTGCGGCGCACCACCCGCAGCCCCACCGCCGCCTTGCCAGGCGATCGTCCGTTCGTCACCATCTCCCAGAACGTGAAGTAGCCGAACTCGACTACGAACTGAGCGAGCATCACTGCCGCGAGCATCACACCCTCGACGGCGCCGATAGTGCGGCCGTTGGGATGCGCGGCGCGCGCTTCGCGTTGCAACTGGTGCCCGTGCGTGGTCAGCCACCGCCCGATCGCTTGCCCGACCGCTCGACCGATGGGCAAGCTGGTGATGACGAAAATAAACAGCAGCGCCAGCAGCACCATGACGATCACGAAATCGATGGCATACGCGAAGATCCGCGGCGCCGGACCCGCCACCGCGAAGTCGAGCCGCACCCCCTCCGGAGAGAGCAGCGCATGACGGCGCGTCTCGAGGTCGCCGGTTTCGGCACTCATCGGGGCCGCTCCCGATGAGCGCGCGCGAAGACCAGGCGCCCGCACGGCTCGAGGAGTTGCTCGAGCGCGCGGAGCGGATGCGCGGGCGGCTCGGGTTCGACGAGCTGCGCGAACTCGCGCGCCTGTACCGCCTGTGCGGAGCGCGGCTTGCGGTCGAGCGCTCGCAGCGCGCCGATCCCGACCGGATTCGATACCTCAATGCGCTGTGCGTGCGCGCGTATACCCATCTGCAGGTGCCCGCTCCGCGGCGCATCGAGCCGGGCGCATTTTTTCTTGCGAGCTTCCCGGCGACGCTTGCCGAGACCGCCTGGCTGCAGGCGCTGAGCGCGCTGGTGATGTTGGCGGGGACGATCGCCGGCAGCGCGATCACGGCGGCCAATCCCACCGTGTTGTACGCTCTGCTGCCGTCGGAGTATCAGCCCGACAAGGTGCAGCGCCTGATCAGTTCCGCCGCCGAGCGCGTGCGCTTTCTGACTCACGTGGTTCCCGGCTTCGGCATCAAGTCGGTATTTTCGGCGGGGCTGTTCGTCCACAACATGCAGGTTGGGATGCTCGCGTTTGCTTCCGGCATTCTAGCCGGAGTGCCGACGCTGCTCCTAGACTTCTACAGCGGCCTGATGCTTGGCGGCTTCACGTGGATCTTCTGGCGCGGCGGTCAGTGGCCGCTGTACCTGGCCTGGATGCTGCCGCATGCGATTCCCGAGCTTTTGGCCGTCACGCTGTGCAGCACCGGCGGACTGGTGATCGCGCGCGCGGTCGTCGCGCCAGGGCGCGAGGGTGCCGGCGCCGCATTGCGCGCAGCCGCGCGCCCGGCGCTCCAGATGCTGTTGGCGGCGCTGCCGCTGTTTTTCTTCGCCGCCGGAATCGAGAGTTTCCTGCGCCAGTCGACGCTCTCCACCGGCGCGCGGCTCGGCGTCGCGTCGATAAATGCGGCGGCGGTCGTTGCGTACGCGCTCTACGTGCGATGGCTCGGGCGGCGCGCACGCAAGCCGGAGCTGGGATGGCTGGTTACAGGAGCCCGGCCTGACGGATTGCAAGGTATCGATTCAGCACCGGCGCGGTGATCCGCGCGGCGTCGAGATCGAGCGTCTGCGCCCCCATCCGCGCGATGTCGGCAATCGCTTCCTCGCGCTCGACGCCCAGGTCCTGCAGCGCAAGCCGCCGGTACAGTCCCGCGCGGCTGATGGTGGGCTGGCCCTCGTCGAGTTCGCCCAGAATCCGATCGCGCATCGCGACCAGCAGCACCGCATGGCGCCGCGCGAGCACCGCGAGATAGGCGGCCAGCTCGCGTGAGGCGCTTCCCTCCACGAAATCGGTTAGCACCACGACCAGCGCGCGCTTGCGCTGATGGCGCGCGAGCGTCTGCACCAGCACCCGGTAGTCGGGCTCGACCGGCGCCGTGCTGAGCCCGACTGCCGCCTCCACGATCGCGCCGATCGCCGCGGGTCCCGACCGCGGCCGCACGAATGCGCGCAGCTCGCGATCGAAGGCCAGGAATCCGACTCGGTCGGCGAACTCGCGCGAGCCGCGGGCCAGCGCGGTTGCGCAGTTGAGCGCGTGGTCGAGCTTGGAGGAGTCGCCCACGCGCGCCGCCATCAGGCGCCCCGTGTCGACCGCGATCATCACGGTATGGCGCCGCTCGGTCTGATACTGGCGCACGATCAGCCGTCCCCGGCGCGCGCTGGCGCGCCAATCGACATGGCGTGGATCGTCGCCCGCAACGTACTCGCGCAGCGATTCGAATTCCCGCCCCTCGCCGCGCGCCGGGCGCGGCCTGAGCCCCAGCTCTTCGCGCAGCGTGCGATGGGTGAGTCCCGAATGGCGATGCGCGGGTGCAGCGGGCGGAAGAATCCTGATCGTCGCCGCATCGATTTTGGTCGCGCGCGATCGGAACAGCCCCGAGCGCGAGCGCCACAGGATCATCACCGGTCCGCTCGCGAAAATCCCGCGCCGCGCCGGCATGATCTCGCGCGCGATCTCGACGCTCCGCCCGCGGCCGACGCGCACCCCGTCGATCCGCACGTCGCCGCCCATCACCGCGGGCATTTCGTCCAGTACCGAGACGATCGTTGCGCCGCCCGACGGCCGCGAAATGCGGTACTTGATCGTTGCTGGCTGCCCCTTGACCATCCGCTCGGGCATCTCGCGCTCCAGCCCCGGCTCGGGATCGGAACGGCAGGAAATCCAGTCGAGCGCCGCCAGCGCGAGGACGATCGCAAGGTACCCGAGCGTGGGCGCGATCAGAATCGGGATCGCAACCGCGACCGCTGAAAGTACCGCGCCCGCCGTGAGCATCCGGACCAGCCGGGGCGCGGGACGAATCGGGTTGGCCATGTTCGCAGAGCGGAGCGCCGCTCAGTGCGGGACCGGGACCGCGCGCACGACTTCGCCCAGCGCGTCGTCGGCGCTCATCCCTTCCACTTCGGCGGCGGGTTCCAGCACAATCCGATGGCGCAGCGCGGGCATCACCACCGACTGCACATCCTCGGGCAGCACGAAGCCGCGCCCCTCGATCGCCGCGAGCGCCTTGGCCGCCCGCAGCATCCAGAGCGCCGCGCGCGGCGATGCGCCGACGGCGATCGCGGGATGCTCGCGGGTGGCGCGCACGACGGCCACCGCGTAGCCGAGAATTTCGTCGCGCGCGAGGATTGCGTCGGCGATTGCGCGGGCGCGCCCCAGTTCCGCCGCCGCGATTATCGGCGGCTCGGAGCGCGTGGCGAACGGGTTCGCATGATGTGTCGCGAGCACGCGCACTTCCTCCTCCGCGCTCGGGTAGCCGATACGAATCTTGAACAGGAAGCGGTCGAGCTCGGCCTCCGGCAGCGGATAGGTTCCCTCCTGCTCGATCGGATTCTGCGTCGCCATCACGGTGAACCACGGCCCCAGCGGATACGCGATGCCGTCAACGGTTGCCGACCGCTCCTGCATCGCCTCCAGCAGCGCGGCCTGGGTCTTGGCCGGCGCGCGGTTAATCTCATCGACCAGCAGCAGGTCGGTGAACAGCGGTCCCGGGCGGAACTGAAACTCCGCCTCGCTGGGACGCAGGATGGGCGTGCCGATAATGTCGCTCGGCATCAGGTCCGGCGTGCACTGAATTCGCCCGAAGCGGACTCCGAGCGTGGAGGCGAGCGTGCGCACCAGCATCGTCTTGGCCACGCCGGGCACGCCCTCGTAAAGGCTGTGCCCGGAGCAGAGCAGCGTCACAAAGGACAGCCGCACCGCCTCGTCCTGTCCGATAATCGCCGCGCCGATCGCGGCGCGCAGCGCCGCGTAGATTTCCGCGACCCACGCCGAATCTTTATTCTGGTCACCGTTCATGATCCCGCCCTGGGATAGGATTCTATGGCGCGGACCGCGATTACAAGCTCGTCGCTGTTGGCGGGGGCGTCGCCCTCGACCAGCCATCGCCGCACCCCGGCCTCCAGCGCGCCGTCGCGCGCGATGCGCTCCAGGAGCGAGGCCTCCGAAATTTCCGCGTGCGGCGAAATCTTCCGGCGCATCCTGCGCAGGAATCCCGAGCGATAGGCGCGGAACACGGCGGCGGGATCGCCGGTCGTCGAGTACAGCGCTCCGAGCGACTCCACGAACGTCGCGATCGTCGGCGCGGGTCCCTCGCGCTCGTCGCCAAGCGTGCGCCGCGGCCACGAGCGATGCTCCAGCACCCAGGCGAGCGCCGCCAGCAACCCAACCAGTATCGGGAGCATCGCGCGCGAACCCGCGACTGCCTCAACGATCGACGCCGGCGGCGCGATCCCATGGCACCATTCGTCGAAGACCGGCGTGCCGAGCGCGCGTACGAGATCGACCAGCAGCACGCCGCAATCGCCCAGGTCGAGGTTGGCGTTGTGCATGAAGCGGCCGTCGGCGATCGCGACCAGCCGTCCCTTGCCGAGCTTGCGCTCGATCGCGAATGGAGCGCCATCGGCGAGGAGCCCAGTCGCGGCGCCTTTGGGCGCGCTCTTAAAGCGCATCAGCTTGGCGATTGGAATGTCGCGCGGCGCCCGCGCATATTGTCCGGCGACGACCGACTGCGCGCCGCCCGCGTCCGTATCGATCTTAAGTCCGAGCCGCTTCCAGTCGCTGTGCTCATCGCCGAACACCACCGCGACGCCGCCCGCGCGAATCCAGTCCATCACCCGGCCGGCGGCGTCCTTGTACTTCTCGTGGCTGGAATCGAGAAAGCGCGGCGACATGAACCATAGCGTCCCGCGCGAGGCGCGCCCGGCCGGGCCCTGGAACGAGCGCGAGACCTGGAAGCCAAGCTCACCCAGCAGTTCGTAGGCCGCCTTGTATCCGCCGCGCGCGACGCCAAACGTGGTCGACGAGCGCTGCAAGTAAGGATTCGGCGCGAGCCACAGGCTGGTCCCGAACAGCAACAGCGCCAGCGCTCCCGCCGAGAACAGAAGCCCGCGATTCTTCATCGCGTCAGATTCCGGCCGCGCGCAGGCGTTGGTACGCGGATTGCCACTGCGAATATATTTCGGGATCGTCGGCGCGCTCGCCGAACCATCGCCGTTCGGTCCGCGCGACCAGCCCCGCGATCTCAGCGGCGAGCACGCCCGGCAGTTTCGATTCGACCAGCGCGGCGCGAATCCACGCGTTCGAGCGGTCGGGTCTAAGCTCGATCACCGAGCGCTCGGCGAGCGCGCGGAAGCTCGCGATCATCAGCCAGTGCGCGGCTTCCAGGTGGCGCCCCGCCGCGGCCAGCGACTCGGCGCGCGCGGCGAGATCGGGCGGCGCCTCGTGCGGGGAGACTTTCGCGGGCGGCTCTGCCACGCGCATCGCGACGCGGATCGTGAGTACGATATGCGTCACGATCGCGGCCACCAGCAGCATCATCGCCGCCATGATCGTCCAGTACAGCACCGGCGCGGTGTCATGGATGTACTGCAGGCGCTGGATCAGGGAGACGAACCAGTCGAGCCACTTCTGGAACGTGGTCTGGACGCTCGACGGTTTGGCGGCGTCGAACTCGCGGCGCGAGAGAATCTCAGCCGCGAGCTTGCGGACCGCCGGCGCCGAGAGATCAGCCAATGGTCGAAGCCGGCGCGGCGGCCGCCGCGCCGGGCGCGCCCTCCGCGCGAATCTGCTCGGCCAGCAGCCGGAGGTCGAAGTCCTCCAGCCGGCAACGCCGGTCGATGTAATAGACCACCGCGACGATTACCGGATAGGTCGCGAACAGGCCCTGGGTAGCGGCGCCAAGCAGCGGTCCCAGGACCGGCAGGTACGCCCAAATCAGGTTGACGCCGTAGCTGGGAATCTCCGCGATCAGGCCGGCCGCCAGCATCATCCCGAACGTCGGCCACCAGTTGCCGCGCACCAGCGCGCGGCTGCGTCCGAGCGCATTCATGCCGAAGCGGCGCTCGATGATCATGACCGGAACCACGAAGTACCAGCACACCACGAAATAGACGCCCGGCACGACCAGCGCGATGAATGCCAGCGTCGCCAGCAAGCCCGCCAGCAATCCGGTGCCGATGAACGGCACGAAGATTGACCCCAAAGATTGATACGCGCCCGCAATCGTCGTCCGTTGCCCCAGATATAAATCGGCGATCGCAAAGGACGCCGCGCCGGTTCCCAGCGGCACGACTATCCAGAGGAACAGGATCGGCAAGATCATGATCGAGAACGAGCGCGGCGACACGAATTCCGTCAGCAAGCCGTATGGAATCCATACGACCAGCGAGATTCCCACCAGCACGACGAAGTTGTCTCGCAGCACCTGGAACGAGCGATCCAGGACTTCCGCGAACGACAGTGGTCGGATGTTATAGGCCATGGCTCCCCCCGGAGACCGGTGGCTCGTCGCGCCACGATTTTTCGCTTTGGCGACGGCGCGCTGAAGCGGCCCCTGTGGTCATTCAGCACCCGCCAGCAAGGCAGGTCAAGATAGCATCGGCGCGGCGCCGCGGCGGGCCCGCCGGACCGTATTCCATTACCGCCCCGTCCGCGTAATGCTGCTTGAATGGCGCGGGAGTCGCGCCGCGCCACGATGCCCCAGAAGCCCGACAAGCCCCAGATGCCCGACAAGCCCCAGATGCCCGGCAAGGGACCCCAAGGGCAGCAACCATGGATGCCGCAGAATCTCTGGTTCTGGTGGTTCCTGCTGACCGCGCTGCTGATATGGAACGTCTTCACGCTCTGGCCGCATGAGACCCAGAGCGTCGATATCCCATATTCCACCTTTCTCGATCAGATTAGCTCCGGCAACGTCACCAAGGTTCATATCGTCGGCGACGGAATCAGCGGCGTGCTCGTGAAGCCGCTGCTATGGCCTCCGGCAAAGGCCGCGGCGCAGCCGTCACCCGCGGCGAAGGAATCACCGCAGGCTAAGGCGTCGCCGCAGGCCAAGCCGTCGCCGGAGGCCAAGCGCGCTAAACCGCCGCCGCCCACCAGGTACCCCGAATTTCACACCACCTTTCCCGCCGCGGTCGGCGATCCGCAGTTGCTGCCGCTGCTGGAGTCGAAAAACGTGCAGGTCGATGTATCGCCGGTCACCACCCCGTGGTTGCTCCAGGCGCTAGTCGAATGGCTGCCGATGATTCTGGTGTTCGGAGCTTTCTGGTGGCTGATGGCGCGTGCGGGGCGCAGCCAGTCGCGCCTGTTCGGGCTCGGCAAGACCAAGGTGCGCCGTTACATCAACGAGAAGCCGGGCGTTACCTTCGACGATGTCGCCGGCGCCGATGAAGCCAAGGCCGACCTGCTCGAGGAAGTCGATTTCCTGAAGCATCCGCAGAAGTACCACGATATCGGCGCGACCATCCCGCAGGGCGTGCTGCTGGTCGGACCGCCCGGAACCGGAAAGACGCTGCTGGCGCGCGCGGTCGCCGGAGAAGCGGGCGTTCCGTTCTTCAGCATCAATGCCAGCGAGTTCGTCGAGATGTTCGTGGGCGTGGGCGCCAGCCGGGTGCGCAGCCTGTTCGAGCAGGCGCGCGCGGCCGCCCCCGCGATCGTCTTCATCGACGAGCTCGACGCGGTCGGGCGCCGCCGCGGCGCAGGACTGGGCGCCGTCAACGACGAGCGCGAGCAGACCCTAAATCAGCTCCTCGGCGAGCTGGACGGATTCGATCCGCGCGCCGAGGTGATCATCCTGGCCGCGACCAACCGGCCCGATGTGCTCGACCCCGCGCTGCTGCGCCCCGGCCGCTTCGACCGCCAGGTGGTGATCGGCCTGCCGGACAAGAACGGGCGCGAAGGCATTCTAAAGATTCACACCCGCAAGCTGCGCCTGGCGGCCGACATCGATATGGCGGTGCTCGCGCGCGGCACCATCGGGATGAGCGGCGCCGATCTTGCCAACCTCTGCAACGAATCCGCGCTCACCGCCGCGCGCCACAATCATGAGGCCGTCACGATGGCGGATTTCGACGAAGCCGAGGACAAGATGCGCCTGGGCGCCGCGCAGCCCCAGCTAATCGATCCCTCCGAGCGCCGCGTGGTCGCCTACCATGAATCGGGTCACGCGGTGGTGGCCTGGATGATGCCGAACGCCGATCCCGTGCAGAAAGTCACCATCGTTCCGCACGGACGGTCGCTCGGGCTCACCCAGCAGGTTCCCGGCATGGAGCGCCACAACCTTTCGCTCTCCTACCTCAACGCACGGCTCGCCGTGATGCTGGGCGGACGCAGCGCCGAAGAGCTCGTGATCGGCGAGGTCTCCACCGGTGCGGAGAACGACCTGGTTGAAGCGACGCGGCTGGCGCGCCGGATGGTCACGCGGTGGGGGATGAGCAAGCTCGGGCTGGTGGCGTTCAAGACCGATGAGCAGCAGCCGTTTCTGGGCTACGAAATTTCGCAGGGACGCGACTACAGCGAGGCCACCGCGGCGCGAATCGATCACGAGGTTCAGAGCCTGATTGAGGAGGCGCATCAGCAGGTGCGCGCGCAGCTGACCGCCTCGCGCGAGCGGCTGGACCTCTTGGTCGATGCGCTGTTGCGCGAAGAGACGATCGGCTACAACCAGTTGTGCAAGATATTGGGGCCGCGGCCGACCGCCGAAGCCGGCCCCAACGGCCCCGCGCCCGCCGATCAGATCAGAAAGGGCTAACCCGCCTCGCGGGGGGTTGCGCCAGACCGATCCCCGCGAAGCGGGCTGAATTTCGCGGTCAAAATACTGCTAAGAGACGCCCGCCACGATCTTGCGGAACTCATCTTCGGTGAACGCGCGCAGCGTCTCGGTCCGCACGTTCCCCTTGCTTTCCACTCCCAGCGCGAGCTGCGCCATCAGCTCATCCGAGGGCGCCTCGACGATCAGCAGGCTGTCGTATTCTCCCATCAAAGTGTAGAAGGCTTTCACTTCCGCGCCTTTGCTGTGAAAACCCTTCTTCACGGCGGCCAGACGGTCGGGTGAGGCCTTCACGTGCTCGACACCCTGATGAGTGTAACGGACCAGAACCACAAAAGTCGGCATCATAATCCTCCAGCGGTGACCCCTTCGACGCTAGCAGCATCGCGATATAACCTCTAGCGCGCGCCCTGCGGAGGCTCATTTCGAATCGCCGCGCGGCGTGCAGATCCGCCGTCAGTGGTCCGCACGATTGATGCGGTTGGATCGATCCGGCGCCTCCGCGCTATCAATAATAAGGCGCGCTCGCCGTCAAAGGCGGGATACTCGCCGCGCGGCGGGTTCGAGGCGGTCTCGCGGCCGCGTGAAGTTCGAGTGGGGGGCACTTTGGACAGCAAGCAACCACCTGCCAAATCCGGAGCACCGCTGCCGGACAAAAACTCCGAGTCACCCGAGGGCGCCGGCTCGCCGTCGTTCGACGACGTCCGGGTCGTCAAGGCGCTCGCGGCGCTGAACAGCGAGCTGACCGACGCGCAGCGATCGCTGGTGCGCCGCAACGCGGAACTGGACGCCGCGGTTCGTGAAAAGAATCAGTTGCTCGGGATGGCGGCGCACGATCTGCGCAATCCGCTCGGCGTAATCGTTGGAGTCGCGGAGTTGCTGAGCGAAGAGCTGGCCGCATCGCTCAGCCAAGAAAATCGCGAGTTGCTGTCCGGCCTGATGAGGTCGGCCGAGTCTATGCTCGCGCTCATCAACGACCTGCTCGACTACTCGAAGGTCGAGGCGGGACGGCTCGAACTGCAACTGGCTCCGGTCGATCTCGCGAGCGTGCTGCGCGAGAATGTGGCCTTCAATTCGCTGCTTGCCGGCAAGAAGGGAATTAACCTGCGCCTGCAAATCGCGGGAGCGCCACCCCCGCTGATAAACCTCGACTCCCGGCGCGTCCAGCAGGTGATCGACAACCTGATCAGCAACGCGCTGAAATTTTCGCACAGCGGCACCACCGTCACGGTCACGATGCGCGCGGGCCCCGCGGAGGTGACGATCGAAGTCGCCGACCAGGGGCAGGGCATCGCGTCCGACGAGCTCGGCAAGCTGTTCAAGCCGTTCTCGTCCACCCGCACCAGGAGCACCGGCGGCGAAAAGAGCGCCGGGCTGGGACTTGCGATCGCGCATCGAATCGTGCAGGCCCACGGCGGCCGAATCCGGGTCGAAAGCGAGCCGGGCCGGGGCACTACATTTTTTGTGACGCTGCCCGCCGCCGCGCCGCCCGCCGCCGCGCCGCCCGCCGCCGCCGCGCCTGCGGCCCGATGAATCAATTATCGCGCGACCAGGTCGTATACCTTGAAGTCGGCGCCGGACTCCCCGTTGCCGGCGTGCACCGCTCGAAAGTCTTGTGACTGCAGGTAGGCTTTAAGGCGCGCCCGGTTCTCCCATCGCGTGATCAGCACGAAGGTCACCGGATCTCTCCCCGTCTTCAGAACCTCGCAGCCGAGAAAACCCGGATGCCGATCGACCAGCCGCGGGCGCAGCGCAAATCGCGCCTCGATATCCGCGGCGGCGGCGCGCGAAACCGTGAAGCGCGAAATCGCCACCGCGATCGGGTCGGGAGCGCTCACGCGATCACCGGGCTCGCGGCGCCAGCCGGTCCGCAATTTTCAGCGCCGACTCCGCATCCGGAGCATATCCGTCCGCGCCCAGTTGTTCCGCCAGGCGGGGATTACCATAAAACAGATAGCCGCCCACCAGGATCGGGATTTTCGCGCAACCGCGGATCGCCTCGATAGCCGTGTCGGTCTGTGCGACGCGGTCCGGCATCGTGGCGCACAACGCAATCAGGTCCGGCTCATGATGCGCCTGCTGAATCATCGCGGTCAGGTCGCGCGGCGGCAGGTTGGCGCCCAGGAAGGTCGTGTTCCATCCGTTAAGCTGGAAGACATCGGCAACGGTGCGCGCGCCCAGTTCGTGCTGCTCGCCTTCCACGCAGGTGACCAGCAGCGAGCGTTGCGCGGGCGGCGCCGCGGCGAACATCGAGCCATAGAAGCCGGCCAGGATCGATTGTACCGCCGCGCTGCAATAGTGCTCGTGCGCGACACTGATGCTGTTGATCTGCCACAGCCGCCCGATTTCGCGCATCAGCGGCGGTAGCACTCCGGAGTATATCCGCACCAGCGTCATCCCCTCCGCGACCGCCTGCTTAAGGGTCTCGCGCGCGGCGAATGAATCGAGCCGCAGCAGAGCTTCCAGGACGCGCTGCGCGACGGCGGTTTCCGCGTTCGAGGTTTCAAGTGAGCTCGCCACCGAGGTCGGCATCGAGTCCAGCCGCTCCACCGCCTGGCTCAGAAATGACACGGCGATCGAATTATCCCCGCCCAAGTGCTCGCCGAGCGCCGCGGTCATGTATCGCAGGCTCAGCCCGACGTCCTCCAGCGCGACGCCGCGAGTGACCAGCACGGTTTTCAACCACGCGACGTAGCGCAGGAAGATCGCGCAGTCGCCCGCATCGAGCGCGCCGGCAAGCGCCGCCACGTTATACAGAACGTCCTGCCGGTATTTTGTACGGCCCGTCTCGCCGTAGCGCTCCAGCAGGGCCGGGCGCTCGGCATAATCATGCGCGAGCGTCGCTTCCGCAATCAGATCTGCCGCGGCGCGCAGTCGATTTCCCATGTCGAGATTCAGCACGCGTACGCCTCCTCCGAAAGCCGGTCCCGGCACGAACGGTATTCCGCCCGCTGTCATCGAGAATCGCGCGCGAGCGAGATGCGATCTACCCGCTGATTGAATAATCCCGGTTTAGCCGAAACATACATTTCGCTGAACAGCAGTGACTAATGCGCGGTTCCGCTGCGCGCGTTTCGAAATGGCGCGATCCGCAACCACGCGCGAGCATCGGATGTGGCTGGCGGGCGATTTTATGGGGACGGGGACGCTAAAGTTGGCGTTTCAAACCGCGGATGGACCGCCGATCGCATCCCGGAGGGCTCGAAGGCTGGAGCGCTGAAAGGCTCGCCGAAGCGATCGATCAACAGGTAAAATGAGAAGTCCTGCGAAAGCCAACACACATGGCGCGAATCGTCATCCTGGGATGTGCCGGCAGCGGAAAGACTACCCTGGCGCGCCAGCTTGGCGAACGCACGGGCGCGCCGGTTATCTGCCTGGATGACATCTGGCAGCCTCATTGGGATAGGAAGGACGTGCCCGCTTTCCGAATCCTCATAGAGAAGGCGCACGCAGGTGACGCGTGGATTAGCGATGGCAACTTTGCGGTGGCGACATTCGACATCCGGTTATCGCGCGCCACTCAGGTGATTTGGCTGGAACGATCGAGACTCTATTGCGCCTGGCGCGCGATTACGCGCGTGTTCAATCCCGGCGAGCCGCATCGGATTGGCAGGATCACCAAAGTGCTGGCGTTCATCTGGAGATTTAATCGGGTCAACCGCCCACTAATTGAGAGGGCCAGGATTTCGCACGGGCCGGACGTGCCGGTCTGTAGATTAGCCAACAGTCGCGACATCGCGGCGTTTCTATCCACTTTCGGCGACGGCGCAACGCATCGAGGTTCAATCTGACCCATTAAGGCGGGCCGCCGATCGTATCCGGGAGGGTTGAAAACTCAAAGTCGACGCGCTCGCCGCGCCACGACTCTCGCCGCACTGCACAATCGCGGCGGCAGATGACCCGTCATCGCGCGGCGGCCACCAGCCTTAGCCTAACAGCCATCGAAAACCCTTGCGGATAAATTCGGTGCCGTTCTCGCGCGCCATCTCGCCATGCGCAATGAGTACTCGCTCGGGTGCGAAGTCGAGTATCCGCCGCAGCGACCGCCGCGCCAGGCCGCGCCGCCAGAACGTCACCCGCAGCTCGCGCGGCGCGCCGTAATCGGGGTTCACCAGGCCGTCCCATCGCGCGAGGACTCCGCGCCATCCCTTGAACCAATCCGGCGGAAAATTCTGGAGCGAATCGCCGAAAATCGCGGTACGGCTCGCGCGATGCAGGAACACAATTTCTGTCAGCACAACGTTCCCCCGCATCGCCACCTGATCGATCTGGTTCTCCCAGGCCGGCTCCGGCCGGTCACTGAGTATCGCGTCGAACTTCAAGTCGCGCCGCCGCCGCAGGAGTCCCGGCGCCGCGTAAAGCCGAGCCTCCGGGTAGGTCTTCTTCCAGTCGCCGAGCCAGAAATGGTGCAGCAGGTTGGGTGTGACGAGATGCGCGACCGCGCCGAGCGCGTCCACCTCTGCGCGCACGGCGTCATCCAGAGGAATCGGTGACCACACGAACAGTGCGCCGCCGGACAGCCGGATCAACGCCATCCGGGTCGGGTACGGGAAGCTCATGAAGGACACGACCGGTCCTTCGGCAGTCCAGATTTCCGGTCCGAATTGCGCAAGTTGGCGCATCGCAGGGTTATGATAGCAACTGTCTCACCGGTACGGATCACCCGCATCGGTATCGCGAGCGCAACGCCCGATTCTACTGCGCGCCGAGTGCGTCGCGGACCATCGTCTGCAAAAACCGATCGAGCTTGTCGGGCGCGACGCGGGTGAATTTCATCTGCGCCACCATGTGCGCCGAGCCGACGATTAACCGCGCGTCGTCTTCGGCGTCGGCGGCGCCGCCGCGTCGTGTCTCGATACGCCAGCGCCGAATCGTGCGCGCAATTATCGCGACCATCCGTTCCTGGAACTCCAGGTACAGCGGCCATACCTCCTCGCGCATCGCGGTGCTCCAGTCCAGGAACACGCGCGCGTAGTCGGGATGCGTCGCCACGGAATCGGCGAATGCGCGCGCGTGCTCGAGCACGATCTCGGGCGCGGGCCGGTTGCCTGCGTGGATCCGCTCGGCCATCGCGGTCAGATAGCGCGCGACTTCCTCCAGCACCGCCTTCACCAGGGCCGCACGCGTCGGGAAGTAGAAGAACACTGCCGGCACCGAGACGCCCGCCTCGCGCGCGATCTCGGCGTGACGCGCGCCCAACAGCCCGCGCCGCGCGAACACCGCCGTCGCGCAGGCGAGCAACTCGGCGCGCCGCTCGGCCGGATCGCGGCGGCGTGCGCGGGGGCGGGTTTTGCGGCTTGCGGAAGGCATCGGCGCAACAGGATACGCGCTATTGACAATTCTATCAATAAGCACTAGAAATTTTTCCTATCCAATCGCCCCGATTAAGTCGCGGAGGTCCGCACATGTCGATCTCGTCCAAGCTCGAATCGCTTCGCCCGTTGCCCGCATCCGATTCGCTCTCCGAAGAGCAGGTCGCGCGCTACGAAACCGAGTTCAAGGAGCACGCCACGCGCTGGGCGGAAATCCTGGAGCGCAACGGCGAGCGGATGAAGAAGGGCTCGTACTCGCTGCACTGGATGAACACCGACGGTGCGTCGTGGGGCAAGCGCGCCAAGCCGTCATCGCGCGGACTCACTTACACCGACATCAATAATGTTCCCGGCTACGGCGATATCCCCGAGAAGGCGACCTGGATGAACTTCGCTCCGCGCGGCGCTATTCGCGATCGTTACGCGGACGAGATGCCGATGGTGGACGACTACACGCTGGTCGATCGCGACGAGTCGTGGGCCGACAACGTGGTTACGCTGTACGAGGAAGCCAAGGCGCGCCAGTGGAACGCCACCCGCGATATCCCGTGGAGCGAACTGGAGCGCCTGCCCGACGATCTCGAGAAGGCGACCTGCCAGTTGTGCACCTTTCTTACCGAAGTGGAATTCGTGGCGGGCGATTTTCCGGCCAAGTGGATCTACAAAATCCCGCAGGACTTCCTCGAAGTTAAAAGCTTCATCACGACCCAGATGATGGATGAGGCGCGCCACCAGGAGGTCTTCCGCAAGCGCGCGATCGCCGGCGGCGGTCTGCTCCATGCCTCGCCCGGATTCGAATGGGCGCTGAAAGCGATTATCGACGCGCCGACCCATACGATGGGCACCTTCCTGCTCAACCTGCTCGGCGAGGGGCTGGTGCTTTCGATCTTCCGCTCGGGCGAGATGATCGCGAAGACGCACGTGGACAAGGAGATTTTCCGCCGCTGCCTGCAGGACGAGGCGCGCCACGTCTCCTACGGCGTGATGGAGCTGAAGAACTATCTCGACCACGCGCCCGATCGCGAAAAGGCCGTCGAGGAGATGCATCGGTTCGCCGACGTCGGCGAGCAGGTCATCCTGACCTCGTTCACCGAGGCGGCGCTGGTCGAGCCGGTCGCGATCCTGCTCGGCGGCGGGCTCGACAAGATCGACCAGGGGATGGAAGGGCAGGGCAAGCTCTGGCGGATGTCGATGGAAGAGTATCTGCAGCGATGCGATCGGGCCGGCTTCAACCGGCGCGAACGATGCACGATCCCGCTCGACTCGCCGTGGGGACAGGGCTGATGGAGGCGCAAGCCTCGCCCGAGGAAGCGCCCCGCACGATCGCGTTTCCGTCGCTGGAATGGTTCCGCGAGCTCGCGCGCCAGATGCGCGCGAGTCGCGCCCTGCATGAGCATCTCGGTTTCATCGATTGCGTCGCCCGCTTTACGATCACCGACGGCGGCCTGGCCCGAAATCCCTACAGCGTGACGATTACGTTCGAGGAGTTCGAGGCAACCGACGTCCGCGAGGCCGCGCCCGGCGACGACCCGGCGGTGGACTTCACGCTCGAGGCGAGCCTTAATACCTGGCGCGAGATGATCGAGAGTATCGCGCGCGGCAAGGGCCGCCCCGACCTGACCCACACGCTCAACTATCTGAGCCACACCGGCACGCCGATTCGGGTGTGGTCCGACGATCCGCTGCGCAAGGATCTCTTCTTCCGCTACAACCAGAGCCTGCAGGAGTTCGTCAACGCGTCGGCCGCGATACGCACGGTGTTCGCGGAGTAGCGGCCGTGGCGGCGCGATCGGGACATTTCTATATCGACGAGACCTGCATCGGATGCGGCGCGTGCGACCACGCCTGCCCGGGCAAGGTCGACGCGATCTACCGGGTCGAAGACGATTTCCTGGGCCGCTTCGCAATCGTGATCGAGGAGTGCATCGATTGCGGCTTCTGCGTGCCGCTGTGCCCGGTGGATTGCATTCACGACGCGCGCAAGCAGGGCGTCGTGGAGGGCAGCGGCGGATACGCGCGAATCAAGGAATTGCAGGCCTGGGCCCGCGCCCGCGCCTGATTGCCTGGATCGATCTTTCGACCGCTCCCTTGCGTTCCCCACATTTTCATACGACGCCCTGCGTCGCGTTCATACGACGCCCTGCGTCGCGTTCATACGACGCCCTGCGCCGCGCGCCGCCCCCGCAAGTGAGGATAGCGCAGCGCCATGCGATTGGTGCATCATGCCGCGGGGACGAAACCGTAAAGGCAGGTCAAATTGAAAAATCGATCGATAGCATTCGCTGCTCTGGTCGCCGCTTGCGTATGTGTCGGGTCGTGCGTGAGCCTCAACGAGTCGGGCCAGAACGTTAAGTACGCCACCAAGACCGAAGCTCCGGCCGAATGCAAGGAAATCGGCGAAGTGTCGGTCGGATCGCTCGTCTCGATGTACGACATGACCTCGGTAAAGAACTCGATGAGAAACAAGACCGCCGAGATGGGCGGGAATTATCTCGTTATCGACGGCATAAAAAGTATCGCGAGCACCAACGGAAGCTCCAACGGTTACGTCGGCACCGGCCGCGCCTATCAATGCCCGTGAGGCGAGTCGGCTACAGATTAGAAACCTCGCACGAGACGCTTCATCGATAGCGCGCCATAGCTCTGTCTCCTATCCAGGGCGATGGGCTCTGGATGACACAAAAATGGGCTCGCCGATCAGCCGCACAAGCTGCCGCCCGCTGCGGGCGCCGCTCAGGATGACATTAAGAGGGGTTCGCCACTCAACATAACGGCGGCGGAATTTTCCTCGTCATTCTGGACGAAGCGCGCCGCGCGGAGATGAGCGTCAAGCAACATCCTGCCTGCGAATCCGTGAGCGCCGGCCGCGCGTCCGCCAGACGCAGGTGAGATTCAGAGCGAGGACAATAGTTCGTGTGAGATGTGTTTGCCGCGGCGCAGCAGAGCGATCCTGACCGCACCGATACCCTTGCGCGTGAGTCCGATCCGGCGCGCCGCGGCGCGCGACAGATCGATCGTGCGCCCGCCGACATAGGGACCGCGATCGTTGATTCTCACCACGACTGATTTGCCGTTGGCGAGATTGGTCACCCGCACCATCGATTCCATCGGGAGCGTGAGCGAGGCGGCCGTGAGCCGGTTTTGATTGAAGACCTCGCCGCTGCTGGTCCGACGACCATGAAAGCGCGGCCCGTACCATGAAGCGGTCACGACGTCGTGCTCGCGTCCGACCTTTCCAACCTTGGCCGGACCGCGCACAGCGGCGGTGCTAAGCGAGGCCGGCGACTGGCATCCGGCCACCGACAATCCCACCACCAGGGCGGATCCGACGACTTTGCAAATCTTTCCAACTGGCATGTAAGGGTCCAAGAGAGGCAATGCTGATGCCATGACAAGGCCTTGAAAACACTGGGCAATTCAGAAATTTAGCAGCCCGATATGCGGCACTCGCACCCCATATCGGATACTTAATATAAAACGATGTTCTAAGATTAAGCCACCGGGGGATTGTTTAAACCGACCCACCGCGTGGTGGCGCTCGGCTGCCCGTCGCTATCGGCCGGTCGCTAACGCCCGGCCAGGAAGTGCTCGAGCGCCGAGTTGAACATGGCCGGATACTGCAGCATCGCGAAGTGACTGACCTCGGGCAGGATGAGCTCGCCCGCGCCGGGGATGGTGGCGGCCATGTGATCCGTGTTGGAGCGCTTGATCGCCTCGTCGTGATCGCCGTCCGCGATCCAGGTGGGTGTCGTGATCGAGCGGAGCTCCGCGTCGGTGAAGTGCGGCTCGGTCGCCCACATTTGGGTGATGTTGGCCACGAACGCCTTGAATCCGTCGGGCGTCGGCGAAAGCGCGCGGTACTCGCGCTGGGCACGCACCTCGAACGCCGAGAACACGGGGCTTTTGCTCACGTCCTTGACGCCGGAGGGATCGGAGTTCGCCGCGAACGCGAACAGGCGCGTCACACGATCGGGATGATGGATCGCGAGGTCGAGTCCGATGATCGCGCCGTCACTCCATCCGACGATCGCGGCGCGGCGGATGTGCAGGAAGTCCATCAGCGCGATCACGTCGGACGCCATCGCGTCGTACGTGATCGGCGCGGCGGTGCGCGTGCTGCGGCCGTGGCCGCGGCTGTCCATCACGATCACCTGGTAATGCGCGGCGAGCGCCGCAACCTGCAAGCCCCAGTAGTTGGAGTTGGCAAGGCCGCCGTGCAGCATGATCACCGGCGCGCCGTGGCCGAAGATCGCGTACCAGATGCTGACGCCATTGACCGGCGCGACGCCGCTGCGCTCGGGTATGGGCAGCGCGGGCGTGGGTGGAATTCGCTGCCATGGATACGACGTGGGGGCGGGCGCTGCGGCGCCGAGCGCGGCGAGTATCAGCAGCGCCATCGCGATCGTCGGCATCCTGGCGGCGCGGCGGAATGCGGCTTTGTGTTTCATCGCGGTTCTCCCGCAAATTCGCAGCAGCGCCGCGCCGCCGTCAAGCGCCAGCGCGGCAAAGGTTCACAATTGACCGATCCAATCGCGGCGCCATCTATGTAACGCCGCTCAACAGTGGCATTGTGGAGGTAGGCCGTGTTGCGGCTCGGGAGGTAATCCGAAGCGCGATGATCAAAGACGGTCGGACAACAGAGACGGCGCGCGACCTCGATCCCGAAGAGACCGGCGAATGGCTCGAAGCGCTGGAGGCGGTGGTCGATAACGAGGGCGTCGAGCGCGTACATTTCCTGCTCCAGAATCTGATCGATCGGGCGCGCTCGCGCGGCGTCGTGCTGCCCTACAACGCGAACACGCCGTACCTCAACACGATCCCGGTCGAGCGACAGCCGCACTATCCGGGCGACCGCGAGATCGAGCGGCGCATCAGCTCCGCGATCCGGTGGAACACGGTCGCGATGGTGGTGCGGGCCAACCAGGAGCATCTGAGCCTGGGCGGTCATATCGCGACATTTCAATCCGCCGCGACGCTGTACGATATCGGGTTCGGGCATTTCTGGCGCGCGCCGAGCGACGACTTCGCCGGCGACGTGATCTATATCCAGGGGCATTCCTCGCCGGGGATTTATGCGCGCGCCTTCGTGGAGGGTCGCCTCAGCGCCGACCACCTCGACAACTTCCGGCGCGAGGTCGATGGCCACGGGCTCGCGTCGTATCCGCATCCGTGGCTGATGCCGCAGTTCTGGCAGTTCCCCACCGTCTCGATGGGGCTCGGGCCGATCATGGCTATCTACCAGGCCCGCTTCATGAAGTATCTCGAGGGGCGCGGACTGGCCGATCCGGGCGATCGCAAGGTGTGGGCGTTCATGGGCGACGGCGAGATGGACGAGCCCGAGTCGCTCGGCGCGATCTCGCTGGCCGCGCGCGAGAAGCTCGATAATCTGATCTTCGTGGTCAACTGTAACCTGCAGCGCCTGGACGGTCCGGTGCGCGGCAACGGCAAGATCATCCAGGAGCTCGAGGCCGGCTTCCGCGGCGCGGGCTGGAACGTGATCAAGGTCATCTGGGGCAGCAACTGGGACTCGCTGCTGGAGCGCGACAAGCTCGGGTTTTTGCGCAAGCGGATGGAAGAGTGCGTGGACGGGGAGTACCAGGCGTTCAAGGCGCGCGACGGCGCCTACGTGCGCAAGGAGTTCTTCGCCAAATATCCCGAGCTTCTCGAGTTGGTGGCCGGCATGACCGACCAGGAGCTCTGGCAGTTGCGCCGCGGCGGCCACGACCCCCTCAAGGTGTACTCCGCCTACTGCGCCGCGGTCGCGCATCGCGGACAGCCCACCGTGATCCTGGCCAAGACCATCAAGGGATACGGCATGGGTGCGGCCGGCGAGGGGATGATGATCACCCATCAGCAGAAGAAGATGGGGCTCGACGAGCTCAAGGCGTTCCGCGACCGCTTTAATATCCCGATCCCGGACGCGGAGATTGGCAACGTCCCCTACTATCGTCCGCCCGAGGACAGCGTCGAGTTGAAGTACCTGCGCGAGCGGCGCGCCGCGCTCGGCGGCAGTATCCCGCAGCGCCGGCGCAAGTCCGAGTCGCTGGAGGTGCCGCCGCTCGCGGCGTTCGAGCTGCAGCTCAAGAGCAGCGAGGATCGCGAGATCTCGACCACGATGGCGTTCGTGCGGATCATCTCCGAGCTGGTACGGCACAAGGAAATAGGCGCGCGGATGGTGCCGATTGTGCCCGACGAATCGCGCACCTTCGGGATGGAAGGGATGTTCCGGCAGCTCGGGATCTTCTCGCAGGTCGGGCAGCTCTACAAGCCCGAGGACGCGGGGCAGCTGATGTTTTATCGCGAGCATCAGAAGGGCCAGATTCTTCAGGAGGGCATCTGCGAGGCGGGCGCGATGTCGTCGTGGATCGCGGCGGCGACTTCCTACAGCACGCACAACCTGCCGACCATCCCGTTCTACATCTTCTACTCGATGTTCGGGTTCCAGCGGGTGGGCGATCTGGCGTGGGCGGCGGGCGACTCGCGATGCCGCGGGTTTCTGCTCGGCGGGACTTCGGGACGCACCACGCTAAACGGTGAAGGCCTGCAGCATGCCGACGGCCACAGCCATCTGCTGTCCTCCACGATTCCCAACTGCGTCTCCTACGATCCGACCTACGCCTACGAGCTGGCGGTGATAATCCACGACGGGTTGCGCCGGATGCTCAAGGAGCAGGAGGACGTCTTCTACTACATCACGCTCTCGAACGAGAACTATCATCATCCCGCGATGCCCGAGGGCGCGCAGGATGCGATCCTGCGCGGGATGTACCTGCTCTCGGGCGGCGGCAACGGCAAACGTCCGCGCGTGCAACTGCTCGGCTCGGGAACGATCCTGCGCGAGGCGATCGCCGCCTCCGAGTTGCTCGCGTCGGATTGGGACGTCGCCGCCGACGTCTGGAGCGTGCCGAGCTTCACGCAGCTGCGGCGCGACGGAATCGAGACCGAGCGCTGGAACATGCTTCATCCGGGCAAGTCCGACCGGCGCAGCCACGTCGAGAACTGCCTTGCCGATCATCCGGGGCCGGTGGTGGCGGCGACCGACTACATGCGCGCGTTCGCCGACCAGATCCGCCCCTACGTCCCGCGCCGCTACAAGGTGCTCGGGACCGACGGTTTCGGCCGCAGCGACACGCGCCAGCGGCTGCGCAGCTTCTTCGAAGTCGATCGCCATTACGTGACGCTGGCGGCGCTCAAGGCGCTCGCCGACGAGGAGCAGCTTCCGGCCTCGCGCGTGCAGGCGGCGATCAAGAAGTACGGCATCGATCCAGAGAAGCCCAACCCGGTGACGGTGTAACGCGATGGGCGCGCTGGTCGATATCAAGGTCCCCGACATCGGCGACTTCACCGACGTCGAAGTTGTCGAAGTGATGGTAAAGGCGGGCGATCGGGTGAGCGCCGAGGATTCGCTTATCACGATCGAATCCGACAAGGCCTCGATGGAAGTGCCGTCGCCGCAGGCCGGTGTAATCAAGGAAGTGAAGGTCAAGGTCGGCGACAAGGTCTCCGAAGGATCGCCGATCGTGGTGCTGGAAGAAGCGGCCGCCTCAAAAGACGAGAGCGCCGCCGCGCCGCCGGCCGAGCGCAAGCCGCGTCCGGCGCCGAAGCTGGTCGAGGCGCCCAAGCCCGCGCGCGAGGCGCCCGCGCCGCCGCAGCGTACCGAGCGGCCGCAACCCGCGGCCGCGCCGCCGTCAGCCCCGCAGCCGACCGCAACCGTGATTCAGCTGACCGCCGCGGTGCAGTCCTCCGGTCCGCGCCCGCACGCGAGCCCCTCGGTGCGCAAGTTCGCGCGCGAGCTTGGCGTCGATCTCAGCCACCTCAGCGGCACCGGGATGCACGGGCGGATCTTCCGCGCCGACGTCGAGAAGTTCGTGAAGACCGCGATGGCGGGCGGCAGCACGGCGGCGCGCGCCGGTGCGCAGCTCGATCTGGCGCCGTGGCCGAAGGTCGACTTCGCGAAGTATGGCGAAGTCGCGACCGTCCCGCTCTCCCGCATCCGGCGCGCCTCGAAGTCCAATCTCGCCCGCAACTGGGCGATGATCCCGCACGTCACGCAATTCGACGAGGCCGACGTGACCGAGCTGGAGGCGATGCGCCGCGAGCTGAATGCCGATCCCGCCAACGCGGACGCGCGCGTTACGATCCTGTCGTTCGTGCTGAAGGCGCTGGTCGCGGCGCTCAAGCAGTTTCCCGAGTTCAATTCATCGCTCGACGGCGACAACCTGGTCCTCAAGAAGTATTTCCATTTTGGCTTTGCCGCCGACACGCCCGACGGATTGGTGGTGCCGGTCATTCGCGACGTCGATCGCAAGGGCGTGGTCGAGATCGCGCGCGAGACCGCGCGGCTGGCCGCCGCCGCGCGCGAGGGCAAGCTCGCGCCGCTGCAGATCCAGGGCGGATGCATCACGGTGTCGAGCCTGGGCGGAATCGGCGGCACCGCGTTCACGCCGATCATCAATGCGCCAGAGGTGGCGATTTTGGGGCTGTCGCGGATCGCGCGCAAGCCGGTATGGCGCGACAGCGCGTTCGTGCCGCGGCTCATCCTGCCGCTCTCGCTTGCCTACGACCATCGCGTGATCGACGGCGCGGTGGCGGCGCGCTTCATCACCTACCTGTCGTCGATCATGGCCGACATGCGCCGCGCGCTGCTCTAGAACCGCCGCCGGCGCGGCGTTACGCCGCGTCGGGCCGCGCTCGAGCTTGCGCGCGAGCGGGTGTGCTGTCCGCGAAGAAGCTGCGGCGCTTCTGAGCCCGGGTGCGCGCGCTCAGTGCCGCTGCGCCACCGCCCATCCCAACTCCGCGCTGACTCCCGTGCGGCGGCCATGCTCGGCGGCATCGGGACCGCTGGCATTGCCCAGCTTCGCGCGCATCGCGATTCCCTGCAGAATCGACGCCGAGCGGAAGAACGCGAACGCGACGAAGAAGTTGAAGTCGCCCGCGTCGCGCCGCCCTGTGCGCCGACAATAGGCCGCGATGTATTCCTTTTCCGCGGGAATCCCGATCGCCTTGTAGTCTCGGCCCGCCAGTGTCGTCGGATAGTCGGGTCCGGGCGGATAGTGATAGCCTAGGCAGTTCCACGCCAGATCGCCGAGCGGATGCCCCAGCGTGGAAAGTTCCCAGTCGAGCACCGCGATCACGCGCGGCTCGGTCGGATGGTAAATCAGGTTGCCCAGGCGAAAGTCGCCGTGTGCGATCGTAGTCTGGTCGCCGGGCGGAACGTGCTGCGGCAGCCATTCGATGAGCCGGTCCATCGCGGGAATCGGTTCCATCTCGGCCGCGCGGTACTGCTTGGTCCATCGCGCGATTTGCCGCTCGACGTAAGCCTGGGGGCGTCCGAAATCGCCGAGCCCGACCGCGCGGAAATCGACCTTGTGCAGCCGCGCCATCGTGTCGTTCATCGAATCGTAAATCGCGGTGCGCTCGGCGGGCGAAAAGTCGGGCAGCAACGGATCCAGGAAGACGCGTCCCTCAACGTAATCCATCACGAAAAACGGCGTGCCGATCACCTCGGGGTCTTCGCACAGCAGGTAAGTGCGCGGGACGGGAACGTCGGTGTCCTTGAGCGCGGTGATGATTTTGTATTCGCGCTCGACCTGGTGGGCCGACTGCAGCAGCGCGCCGGGCGGCTTCTTGCGCATCACGAAGCGCCCGGCCGACGTCTCCAGCATGAAGGTTGGATTCGACTGCCCGCCGAGAAACTGGCGCACGCTGAGCGGCGCGCGAAATCCCGGCATCCGCTCCGCAAGAAATTGTTCCAGCCGCGCCTCCTCGAAGCGATGATTGGCGCGGACTTCCGTGGTCTCCTGTCCCTGAGGCACCGGCTATGCTCCCTGCTGCGCGCGCGCTGATTTGACCGCGCGCCCACCGCATTCGATACCATCATTATAGCGCTTCGGGAATACGCGCGGAGAGCCGATGCGCAGCCGCGTTCGCGGTTTCGGATCGTGCGGTATTGCGCCACCGCGCATGCTAGAAACATCGGGTCTATCCAAATTTCGGGGGCTTTCATGGCGAAGAGTGCGGCAGGCATTTCCAAATCGCGCCTTGAGATAATCGACCGCTTCATCCAGAGCCGCTATATCGACGCCGGCAGGATTCCGGGCGCGCTGATTACGATAGCGCGCCGCGGCGAGGTGGTTCACACAAGCGCGCTCGGCTTCGCCGACGTGGAACGCAAAAAGCCGGTGCGCGAGGACACCATCTTCCGCATCTACTCGATGTCCAAGCCGATCACCTCGGTCGCATTCATGATGCTCGTGGAGCAGGGGCTCGTCGCGCTGGACGATCCGGTGCATAGCGTGATTCCCGAATGGAAAGAGCTCGGCGTATTTCAGGGCGGGTTCATGGAAACGGTCCGCACCGCCCCTCCGGAGCGCCCGATGCTGATGGTCGATCTGCTGCGCCACACCTCGGGTCTGACCTACGGCTTTCAGCAGAGTACCAACGTCGATGCCGCGTACCGCAAGCTGAAGATCGGAGACCGGCTGGCGGAATCGACGCTGGATGAAATGATCGCGCAGCTCGCGACGGTGCCGCTCGAGTTTTCGCCCGGCACAGCCTGGAATTACTCGGTCTCGACCGACGTGCTCGGATACCTGGTCGGCAAAATTTCCGGTGAGCGGTTCGACCAGTTCCTGCGCAAGCGGATTTTCGAACCGCTCGCAATGAGCGACACCGATTTCCATGTGCATCCCGGCAAGGAATCGCGTTTGGCGTCGTGCTACGCGGCGACGCCGAAGGGCGCAATGATGCTGACGGACGATCCGGAAAAGAGCGCGTACCTAAGGGCCCCCAGCCTGTTTTCTGGTGGCGGCGGGATGGTCTCGACCGCGGCGGATTACCTGCGGTTCTGCCGGATGCTGCTCGGGGGCGGCACGCTGGACGGCGTTCAGATTCTGAGTCCCAAGACCATCGAGCTGATGACGCGGAACCATCTGCCGGGCGGCAAGGATTTGCCCGAGATGTCGCGGTCGCTGTTCAGCGAGGTGACCTACAACGGCGTCGGATTCGGCTTGGGCTTCGCAATCACGCTCGATATCGCGCGCACGATGATCCCGGGCAGCGCGGGGGACTTCTCGTGGGGCGGTGCCGCGTCAACGTACTTCTGGATCGACCCGCGCGAGGAACTGATCGTGATCTTCATGACGCAGCTACTGCCGTCGGCCGCCTATCCGATTCGCCGCCAACTCCGGACGCTGGTCTACTCGGCATTCGCAGAGGCGAACCGCTAGCCGCGCGCTGACGGCGGGGGTGGTTCGCGCTTGCGGCGCCAAAGGGGTAATTACGCTTAGATGCAGCCGCTCTCCGAGTTTCTCCGAGAGCATGAACCGGCGCTTGACCGGCTTTACGCAGAGTCAGGCGCGGCGCGCTGGAGTATCGCGCGCGGCGAGTTCGCGGCGGCGTTATATCGCAGTTGCGCACGCAGATTTCCCGACGACGAGATCGCGCCGAAGTCCGACGTGATCGAGGCTTATCTCGGCTCCCTTCACGTGCGCGACCTGGCGCTGGCGCTTGGCTGTATCGCCGCGCGTGAGGACGCCTGGCGCGCGCTGGAAGCCGGCCACCGGGCAGCCGTCGAGCGCTTCGCGATGGCGACGGTGCGCGACAGCGTACGCGCGCAGGAGTTGGTGGACTCGTTATGGGGCGATCTGTTCGCTACGGCCCGAGCTGGCGCAGACGCAAGGTCGCCCCTCGATCAGTACTACGGTCGGAGCTCGCTCGCGGCATGGTTGCGCGCGGTGGTGGCACGGCGCGAAGTCGATCTGTGGCGGACCCAGCGCCGCGCGCAATCCTTGATCGAAAGCGCCGCCCGAGAAGCCGCCGTTTCGAGTAACGGAGTGCACGAGCCCGAGGATCCCGAGCGCCACCGCTATCTCGAAATTCTGGGAACCGCGTTGGCGGCCGTGATCGGCCAGCTTGACGCGCGTGACCGTTTGCGACTCTCCGCGTACTACGTACAACGACTATCGCTGGCGGAGGTTGCGGTCTTGCTGGGAGAGCATGAATCGACGGTTTCCAGGAACCTGGCGCGCGTTCGGATCGGGATCAGGCGTGAGATCGAACGCTCGCTACGCCGGGAACATGGGCTAAGCGATGATCAGATCGAGGTATGTTTTGACTACGCGCTCGGCGATTGGCCATTCGACTTGGCCAAGGTGCTGGCGCAGGGAAGATGATGGCTGGCGGGCGCGGCAAAGATGAATCCCTCGAAGCCCTGCTGAGCGCCAAGCTCGCAGAGGGTCTCGATTATTCCGGACGCGATTGCCCCGACGCCGGCGTGATCGCGGCGTTCTTCGAGCGCACCCTCGGGCAGTCCGAGCACCAGGCCGTCGAGCGCCACGTCGCGGAGTGTGCGCTGTGCCAGCGCCAGGTCGCCGCGCTGGTTCGTGCGCATCCGCTCGACGAGCAAGCGCCATCTCAGGCGGCATCCGTCGCGGAGGACGAAGATGCGGGACCGCATGGCGAAGACGAAGGCGTTCTGTCGGTCGTCCGCCGCGCATTCCGCTTCTCGATCGGACCGTTCCCGCTGTCGGTGGCGATCCACGTGCTGGTGCTGCTGTTCCTGATCATCACGGTGCACGAGCAGCGCGGGCGCGAACTGATCATGGTCAACCTCGAGGCCGGCGGCGGCGGCGGCAACCAGAACGAGATGCAGGATCTCGACATGCCGGAAGTGCCGATGCCCGACCAGGCGCAGCAGATGAACCAGCCGCAGGCGGTGGATACCTCGCAGGCGGTCGGGCTGGCCAACGATTACGTGCGCGCGGCGGGCGGCGGCGGAATCGGAATCGGTCGGGGCGGCGGCATGGGCTCGGGCTACGGCCACGGCATCGGCGCGGGCTTCGGCGGGTTCATCGGCGAGCTCAGGCGCAAGGGCCTGGACGTGGTGCTGGTAATCGACGGCACCGGCTCGATGAAACTGATCATCGACGACGTCAAGGCCAAGATGGTGCAGTTGATCCAGGCCATCCATCGCCTGGTGCCGATCGCGCGCGTCGGGATCGTGGTGTTCGGCGGCAAGGGCGAGAAGATGGAGATCCAGGCGCTGACGCTTTCGCCACAGAAGCTCAAGAGCTTCCTCGACAACATCAAGGCCAAGGGCGGCGGCGAATGGGAAGAAGACACCTTCGGCGCCTGCCAGTACGCGATCAACCGGATGGACTGGAAGCCGTACGCCAAGAAGGTGGTGGTGCTGGTCGGCGACTCGCCGCCGCACAAGGACGACTTCGGGCCGCTGATAGCGTTGATCCACAAGTTCAAGGGCGAGAACGGCACCTTCAACACGGTGGACGTCGCGGCCGAGGAGCACGAGCGGTTTGAGCGCGAATTCTGGCTCAAGGTGCATCGCGAGGAGCCGCCCAAGATTTCGCCGCTGCCGGAGTTCTACCAGCAGACGCGAGCGGCCTATAAGGTGCTTGCCAACGCGGGCGGCGGCTCGATGAAGAGCCTCACCCACGACGTGCATATCAACCAGCAGGTGCTAATCCTCGCCTTCGGCGACCAGTGGCAAAACCAGGTCGCCGCCTTCGGCCGGGGGATCGCGTCGCCCGGCCACTGACGACAATCGCCACAAATACCTCCGGAGCCCGTGCAGATCGGCGCGAGGCCTGATTGGTTCTGCGGTCGCGCCGCAGCCCAGCCGCGCGCAATCCCGCGAAAGGCTGCAAGGAAATCGCCTCTGCCGCGATCTTAAGTACAGGAGGGCCTGAGCGCCCGTGCGACGGCGCCGGCGGATGTCGGACGCGGGGCGGCTCGTCTTCCGAATGTCACGCAGGAGGTGCGGCGATGCGCGTATTACTGCTCACGGTGGCGGCGCTCGGCTCGATTGTCATTGTCGCGATGGCGATAAATCATGGGCGAGTCGGCCGGGCGGACCAGGCCGGATTGCTGAGACGTGCGATCGGTTTTGCGGGTGGGCCGTTCCCGCTGTCGATCGCATTGCACGTGGCCGTGCTTCTGTTCCTGATTATCACCGTGCATGAGAGTCGGGGGCGCGACTTGCTATTGGTCAATCTCGAAGCCGGCGGCGGTGGGGGAAGCGGAGACGAGATGCAGAATCTCGACATGCCCGAACTTCCCATGCCCGAGCAGCCCGAGCAGATGGATCAGCCCGAGGCGGTGGATACTTCGCAGGCAGTGGGACTCGCCAGCAACTACGTGCGCGACCTCAGCGGTGGTGGAATCGGAATCGGACGGGGAGGCGGACTGGGTTCGGGTGTCGGCGCCGGGATAGGCTCGGGATTTTCCGGCTACATCCTGAATCTGCGCAGGAAGGGGCTCGACGTGGTGCTGATAATCGACGGTACCGATTCGATGTCGATGATCATGGGCGAAGTGAAGGCGCGGATGAGCCAGCTAATCGCCGCAATCCACAACCTCGTACCAACTGCGCGAATCGGGATCGTTGTGTACGGGGGCGACGCCGATCCGATCGACCTCCTGCCGCTCACGCTCTCACCCGACAAGGCCGCGGCGTTTCTCGCTTCGATCAAGCCCAAGGGGGGCGATCAATGGCAGGAGAACGTCGACGGCGCGCTCGAGAGCGCGGTCAAGCGGATGGATTGGAAGCCATACGCGAAGAAGGTAATCGTGCTGGTTGGCGACTCGCCGCCAAAGCCCGGGAAGTTCGCATCTGTGATGCAGCTCGCGGCTGAGTTTCGTTCGCGCGACGGCACCCTGAACGCGGTGGACGTGAGCGCGCAGGAGCATGAGCGCTTCGAACTCGCGTTCTACATAAAAGTGCACAACCGGCCTCCGCCGGCAGTTTCGCCGCTGCCCGCCTTCTATCAGCAGACGCGCGACGCATACGTAGCGATATCGCGCGCCGGGGGCGGGGAGATGAGAAGCCTCGCAGGTGACGATCGCGTGTCGCGTGAAGTCCTGATGCTCGCGTTCGGCTCGAAGTGGCGCAGTGAGATCGCACCGTATGCGAGGAAGTGATCAAAACGCGCGCGCGCCTGACATCACCAACTGTCGACGAACGGATGCTTCTTTGTCGCGCGCCGCGCCGGTTCGGGCGTCGAGTGCAGGGCGGAGGCGATCCATCGGCGCGAGTCCGCCGGATCGATCACGTCATCGATTCCGAAGTGGGTAGCACTGTTGAGCGCTTTGCCCCGCTGGTACATCACCGCGAGCATCTCCTCGAAGCGTTTTCTGCGCTCCTCGGGATCCGCGATCGCCTCAAGGTCGTGACGGTAGCCGAGCTTGACCGCCCCCTCCAGCGCCATCGGGCCGAATTCTCCCGTGGGCCACGCCACGGTGAACGCGGCGGCGTCGTGCGCGCCGCCGGACATCGCGATCGCTCCCAGTCCGTAGGCCTTGCGCAGCACGATAGTGAGGAACGGCACCGTGACGTTCGCCCCAGCCAGGAACATCCGCGACGAGTGCCTGACCAGCGCGGTCTTTTCGATCTCGGGGCCGACCATGATGCCCGGGGTGTCGCACAGGTAGAGCAGCGGGATATCGAACGCGTCGCACAGCTTGATGAAGCGCGCGGCCTTGTCGGATCCGTCGGTATCGATCGCGCCCGCCAGATGCATCGGATCGTTGGCGACGATTCCGATCGCGCGGCCCTCGATACGCGCCAGCGCGGTGACAGTCGTGCGCCCGTAATAGCGGCGCAACTCCAGCACTGAACCGCTGTCTGCAAGCGTCTCGACCAGCGCGCGAAGGTCGTACACCCGCAACCGGTTCTCCGGGATACTCCTGCGCAGCAGGCGCTGATCGGCGCAATCCCAGTGCGCGAGCGAGCCCTGAAAATAGGCGAGGTATTTGCGCGCGGCCTGCACCGCCTCGCGCTCGTCGGCGACCGCGATATCGACCACGCCGCTGGGCACCTGCACGCTCATCGGGCCGATCTCGTCGGGGCGGTATACCCCGAGACCGCCGGCTTCGATCATCGCGGGGCCACCCATCCCGATGTTCGAGTTGCGCGCCGCGATAATCACGTCGCAGCATCCGAGCAGCGAAGCGTTGCCGGCGAAGCATCGTCCCGACACGACTCCCACCAGCGGCACCAGGCCGCTCAGTTTTGCGAAATCGTGGAACGTGCTGCTGCTGAAGTCGCCGTCGGTGTCGCCGGGGCGGCCGCCGCCGCCTTCGGCGAACAGCACCAGCGGGAGCCGCATCTCGTGCGCGATCCGGAACAGGCGATCTTTCTTGCGATGGTTGCGATGGCCCTGGGTGCCGGCCAGCACCGTGAAGTCGTAGGACATCACCACGCAATGCGCGCGCTCGGGGCCGAACAAGTCGCGGTTGATCGTCGCGTGCCCGACGACCATCCCGTCGGCGGGCGTGTTCTGAATCAGATCCTCCATCGAGCGGCGGCGCCGCTGCGCCGCGACCGCCAGTCCGCCGTACTCGACGAACGAGCCCGGGTCGCAAAGATCCTCGACATTTTCGCGCGCGGTGCGCTGGTTGGTCTTGCGCCGCCGCGCCACCGCCGCCGGCCGCGCCGCGTCGAGCAGAATTTCATGCCGCTGCATCACTTCGGCCAGATCGGGCCGGATGTATTCTAGATCCACCTGTTCGCTGGCTCTGGACGCGGCGGCTTCGACGGCGGCGGGCTCGATGAACACGAGCGGATGACCCTCGAATACGGTGTCGCCGCGGCCCACCGAAATCCGACGCACGATCCCGCCCGCGATCGCGCGAATCTCGTGCTCCATCTTCATCGCTTCCATCACCATGAGCTGATCGCCGGGGCGTACGGTGTCGCCCTCGCTCACGTCGATCGCGACGATCGTCCCCTGCATCGGCGCACGCACCGCAACCGTCCCGTCGCCCGCGGACATCTCGTAGGTCGTGTCGCCGGAGCCGGAGTTGTGAGGCTCAGCGGCGGCCTTGCCATGGGTGAGCACCGCGAGTGGATCGGTCGAGTCGATTTTCGCGCCTGCAATTCGCCGGGGCGCGGCTTGCTCGTCGAAGAACAGACGCTGATGAGCCGGGGCGGCGGGGCCGCCGACCAGTTCGGCGAGTTTTTCCTCGACGAAGCGCGTGTGTACGCGATGCTCGATGAAGTCGGGATGCCGCAGCAGGTTCTGCAGAAAGCCGATATTGGTCGCAACGCCGTCGATCCTGAACTCGCACAGCGCCCGATACGCCTTGCGCGCGAGTTCGCCAAAGTCGGCGGAGTAGGCGTGCGCGATCAGCTTGGCCAGCAGGGAGTCGAAGTTCGGATTGGTCGTGTAGCCCGAATAGGCGAACGTATCGACGCGCAGCCCGCGTCCCGACGGCGCCTCGAACGACACGATCGTGCCGCCCGACGGTCTGGTCGTTCCGTCCGGCGCCATCGATTCCATGTTGATGCGCAGCTGGATCGCGTAGCCGCGTGGCGCTGGCGGGCTCTCGGCATTGAGACCGCATTCCGCGAGCGATTTGCCGGCGGCGAGTTCGAGCTGCAGCGTCACCAGGTCAACCCCGGTGACTTCCTCGGTGACGGTGTGCTCGACCTGCAGGCGCGGATTCGCCTCGATAAATGCAAACTGATCCTCGGCGCCGGCTGCGCTGTCCACCAGGAACTCGAAGGTGCCGAGATTGCGATAGTGCGTCTGCTTCGCGATTGTGAGAGCGGCGGCGATCAGCCGGTCCCGCAAGTCACGCGAGAGTCCCGGAGCGGGCGCAATCTCGACGATCTTCTGATTGCGCCGCTGTATGCTGCACTCGCGATCCCACAAGTGAGTAATCGCGCCGGCGCTATCACCCGCGATCTGCACCTCGACGTGGCGCGCCCGCTCCACCAGTCGCTCCACGTAAACCTCGCCGTGGCCGAATGCCGCGCGCGACTCGGACTGGCATCGTTTGTAGGCTTCCTCGATCTCGTCGCGCTTGTGCACCGCGCGCATCCCGCGGCCACCTCCGCCGGCGACCGCCTTCACCATCATCGGATGGCCGCGCAGAGAGTCGAAAAACCGGATCGCATCTTCGAGGCTCGTGGGCCCGTCGGTTCCGCGCAGCACCGGCACACCGCATCGCGCGGCGAGGGCGCGCGCGCGAGTCTTGTCGCCGAAGAGTTCGAGGATCGGGGCGGGCGGGCCGACGAAGGTGATTCCTTGTTCCTGGCAGCGGCGCGCAAACGCGGAGTTCTCGCTCAGAAAGCCGTATCCGGGATGAATCGCGTCGCAGTCCAACGACTTTGCGGCTTCGACGATCTGTTCGAGGTCAAGGTACGCGGCCGCGCCCGTGCCGCGCAGGGCGTGCGCGCGATCGGCCTTGCGCGTATGGAGCGAGCGCGCGTCATCTTCGGAGAAAATCGCGACCGTGCGGATACCCAGTTCGCCCGCGGCGCGCATTATGCGGATTGCAATCTCGCCGCGATTGGCGATCAGCAGCCTGGCGAAACTCATGGCGTTGAATACTCTGTCCGATCGATTCCAATCAATGTTGGGGTGCCGTAATCCGCAGCGGTCACTCGCGCCGGCCGCGACCGGCGCGGCTCACGCGAGTACAAACCGGTACGCATCGTCCTTGCGCACGATCTTTCCCGCCGACGGAGTGGCGAAGTGGGTGCCGAACACGAGCACGTTCGAATCCGCGTAGCGGTCGAAGAACGCGCGGCGGGTTTCCTTGGCCTTTTTGGGTTGCGCATCGGCGGTGTCGTCCCATTCGGGATAGCGGCACAGGATCGGATGATGAACCAGGTCGCCGGTGATGACGGCGTCGGCGCCGTTGGACGAAATGCGAACCGCGAAGTGCCCGGGCGTGTGGCCCGGCGTCGATTCCAGCCATACCTCGTCGGTTACTTTGTGCTTGTCATCCACCAGGTGTCCAAGCCCTTCGGCCATCACCGGCCGCACGGAGTCCTCGACTGGATCCTTGAGGAAGGCGTCTTCGGTGTGTGAGAAAAAGTCCCACTCGGTGCCGCCGATGAGATGCTTCGCGCGGGGAAACGTGATCGTCCATTTCCCGTCGCGAAGCGTCGTGTCCCACCCCACGTGATCGACGTGCAGATGGGTATGCACGACGTAATCGATGGACTCGCGTCCGAAGCCGAGCTTTTCGAGGTCGCCCAGGAACGGAAGCTGGAGCTTGTTCCATGCCGGGTTGGAGCGAACCTTGTCATTGCCGATGCAGGTATCCACGATGATGCGCTTGCCCTGCGACTCGACGATCAGCGCGTGAATACTCATTCGGAGCCGTCCGGTCTCATCCGCGAAAGTCGGAAATAACCAGTCGGCCTCCTTCTTTACGTTGTCGAGGGTGGCGTTGGGAATCAGCCAGGTGCCCTTCTGTGCGGTCTCGATCTCGACCAGCCTGGTAATCGTGACGTCACCGATTTTCCACTTATTCATCAATCTCTCCGGGATATGAACGTGATTGCTAAAGCGCTTTCGGATTGGATTGCCCGCCGTCCACCGTCATGACGCATCCGGTCGTGAAGCTCGCCGACGGACTTGCGAGATAAAGCGCGGCGCCCACGATTTCGTCGGGCTCGCCCGCGCGGCCCATCGCGTAGTGCTGCTTCGCGCGGCGCGTGAACTCCTCGGTCCGCGACCATCCCTTGCTCACGTCGGTATGAAAGGGGCCGGCCATGATGCAGTTGACGCGGACCTTGGGGCCGTACTCGTTGGCGAATGAAATCGTCAGCGCGTTGAGCCCGGCTTTCGCCGCCGAATATGGTGCGGTCGTGGCCGACGGGCGAATCGCCCCGATCGAAGAAATATTGATTATCGCGCCGCCGTCGCCCGCCGCCATCCGCGACCCGAACAGCGCGGAGAGCCGAAATGGCCCCTTCAGGTTAACTCCGATTACCTTGTCGAAGAGGTCCTCGGCGTGGTCGGCGAGCGAAGGATACAGCGGTGACATCCCGGCGTTGTTGATCAGCACGTCGCAACGGCCCCATCGCGCATAAACCTCCTGCGCCATCCGGTCGCAGTCCTGCCATTTGCCGACGTGGATCGCGTGCGCGGAGCCGTCGCGCCCGAGCGCGCGAACTTCCTTGACTGTCGCCTCGCACGAATCGAGCTTGCGGCTTGCGATCGCGACGTTGGCGCCCGCCGCGGCGAATCCCAGCGCCATCGCATGGCCGAGTCCGCGGCTCCCGCCGGTGATCGCGACGACCTTGCCGCTGAAATCGAACTGCACTGCGTTGCTCATATTGGATGTAGAACCGCCCGTGATTGTCCCGCTTCAGACCAGCCGGATCCGCATGCCGCAGATCGATATTGCCTCTCCGGCGCCGACACGGCCGTGCTTGCGCGCCGCGGCGAGCGCGCGGGCGGGATCGGTTGCGACCAGATCAATTCCGCCCAGGCCTTCGCCGCGTCCGTCGGCGTCCTTGACGAAGCGGATGGTCGCGTTCTGGGGCGCGATGCTGGCGTTGCCCGATGCGTCGGGCTTGACCGGGAGCTCGAGGATCTGGCCCCAGCGCTCGGCCAGTTTCGCGGGCTCCGGCGACTGGATCTCCGCCGCCGCGATCGCCTTGACGACGTCGGTGCGGACGGCGGGCTTCCAGTTCTTCCCGGCCGGACTCCAGGGATCCTGCTCCGCGGTCCAATCGACCTGCTGGTCGATTTCAAGGAAGCTGCCGCCGGTGTCGCGCGGATGGAGCTGCATATTTCGGAACTCGGCGGAGTCGTGATCGAGAGCCTTGCGAATTCCCAGCTCTGCCACTCGGCGCTTGCGCGGCGCGTGATCGTCGCATTGCAGGATCACCATGTAGCCGCCGTCGCCCTTGCGCCGCTCGAGGTAGCGTCCGCCGGCGGTATTTTCCTGGATGGGAGCGACGACCTCGATGAACTGGTTGCCGACCGGGAACAGCGCATTCTCAAGGCCGAAGACTTTCACGCCCGGATCGCGAAAGCCGACCTCCAGCCCGAGCACCTCGTGCATGTCCTCGACGATCGGGGCGAGTTTATTTGCAACCAGGGCTATCTGCCGCATTTTGAGCCACATAATCGAACCTCCAGTCAGCGTCCGGTGAATTTGGGTTTGCGTTTGGCGACCTTGGCCGCAAATGCTTCGCGCGTGTCTTCGGTCAGAAACATCTGCATGTGCCGTTCGCTCTCGAGCGCAACATATCCGGCGAGATCCATCCGTTCCGAATCGACAAAGTTGGCCTTGAGCGTCCGCAGCGCGATCGGCGCGGCCTCGGCCAGGCGCGCGGCGATTGCGCCGACCTCGTCGCGGAAGCGTTCGTCGGGAAACACGCGCGACACCATCCCGATTCTCGCCGCTTCCTGCGCGTCGAACTTGTCGGGAAAGAAATACAGCTCGCGCGCCTTGGCCGGTCCGACGATTCGCGCCAGCGTCCACGGCCCGCCCATGTCGCCCGCCACGCCGACCTCGAGGAACGCGGTGTTGAATCTGGCCGACGCCGCCGCATAGCGGAAATCGCACGCCAGCGCCCATCCCATCCCCGCGCCCGCGCATGCGCCGTTGACCGCCGCGATCGTCACCGCGTGAAGATTGTGAAGCTGCACTGGGACGCGAAAATCCGCCGGCCGCAGCGCAACTTCTTCCGCCCGCGACGCGACTCCCTGCAAGTCGGCGCCGGGGCAGAACGCCTTGCCCGCGCCGGTCAGCACCAGCACGCGCAAATCCCGGTCTTCCGCCGCGATCGCGAGCGCCTGGCCGGTCTCGATCAGCATCACGTTCGTCATTCCGTTCATCCGATCGGGGCGGTTGATCGTGAGCGTGGCGATCGGACCGCTCTTCTCGTACTTGATCGTTTCGAAATGGCGGGTGCTCATGGCTTGCCTCCACGGAGCCGGGCGAAGCGGGGCGGACGGCGCTCGACGAACGACGCAACTCCCTCGGTCGCGTCGGGATGCTCGAGCGCCTCATTCATCAGCGTGTCGGCGTCGCGCAGGGCGGGCTCCAGACCCAGTGACCAGTGCCGATAGATCTGCGACTTGATCACCGCGAGCGACCGCGGCGAAACGCTGGCCGCGAGATCACGAAGATACGCGCACGCCGCCTCCATCAGTTGCGCCGGCTCCGCAACACGATCGACGAACCCGATTCGCAGCGCCTCGGCCGCGTCGAAGCGGCGCGAGCTCCACAGCAAATCGAGCGCGCGGCTGTTACCGACGATTCGCGGGAGCAGCCAGCTGGTGCCGTGCTCGGCGATCAGCCCGCGCTTTGAGAATGCGGTGGTAAAGGTCGCCTCGCTGGAGGCGAAGCGCAGATCGCACATCATCGCGAGCACAAAGCCGCCGCCCGCGGCGACGCCGTTTATCGCCGCGACGACGGGCTTCGGAATCCTGAGCAGGTAGCCGAACAGCGCCGGAAGTTCGTCGGGACCGGGCTCGGCGCGGGGAGCTTCTCCCGAGGCGGAGCGCGCGAGGTCGCCGGTGTCGAGCCCCGCGCTGAAGGCGCGTCCAGTGCCGGTGATGACGATTCCGATCGCGCGATCGTCGCTTGCGGCGCGGTCCACCGCGGCGCGGATCTCGGCGATCATCTGGAAGGTGAAGGCGTTGAGCCTGGCCGGCCGGTTAAGCCGTACGATCGCGGTCGAATCCTGAAGCTCGTATTCCACATTCGATTCTGACACAGCCATTCTGCACCGCCGACCACGCGCGGCGCGGCAACGAGCCGCCGGGGGTCAGCGCGATACTCGCGCGATGGGTGCCTTGGGATCAAGCGCGCCGCCACCAGTGGTGCCGCGCGCCGCCGCATGCGCGGTTGCGCTCCGCCGCCACGGTGTGTTTGTTATCGGGTGAAGCAATTGCCGACAGGGGGTCGCGTGCCGTGCCGCTCAAGCTCAAGAAGACCGTCAAGCAGATGCTGGCGGAGGCCAACGCCGAGATCGAGACGGTTAGCGCACCGGACGCGCTCAAGCTCAAGGACGATCCCGGGGTCCTGTTCGTGGATATTCGTGACGTCCGCGAGCTCGAGCGCGATGGCCGTATCCCGGGCGCGCTGCACGCGCCGCGCGGGATGCTGGAGTTCTGGATCGATCCCGAGAGCCCCTACTACCGCGAGGTCTTTGGATCGGGGAAGAAATTTCTCTTCTTCTGAGCGGGCGGAGGACGATCTGCGCTGGCAGCGCAGACCCTGCAGCGGATGGGCCTCGAACCGGTGTGCCACATGGGGGGCGGCTTCAACGGATGGAAGGCGGCCGGCGGTCCGGTCGAAGGCGGCAAGCCACGCCCCTGACCGATCGCGAAGTGCGGGCGCAGCCTCGACGGTGCGGAATCTTCCCGGGTGAAAAAGCGAATCGAGGTAAACCGCGTTGAGGAGGTCCGCAGCGTCCCGCTCAAGCGGGTGCTGAGGGTCGCTCACGAATTTGCGGAACGCTACCGCGTCAGCGACGGGCGCAAATTCCGCCTCAAAAAATTCGATCCCGCCGACACCGGCCGGCTCACCGACGAGTCAAAAGCGGACGCCCAGACCGCGCTGCGCACGGGCGTGCAGGCGCTGGCCGATCTGCAGCAGATGCTCTACGCGGGCAATCGGTGGGGGCTGCTGCTGATCTTTCAAGCCATGGATGCGGCCGGCAAGGACAGCGCGATCAAGCACGTGATGTCGGGGATCAATCCGCAGGGATGCCAGGTGTTCTCGTTCAAGTCGCCCTCGGAAGAGGAGCTGGATCACGACTTCATGTGGCGATGCTACCGGAACCTTCCGGAGCGCGGGCGAATCGGAATTTTCAACCGCTCTTACTACGAAGAAGTGCTTGTGGTCCGCGTTCATCGCGAGCTGCTGGAGCGCCAGCGAATTCCGCGCGAACTGATGGGAAAGAAAATCTGGGACCAGCGCTGCGCCCAAATTCGCGGATTCGAGGACTATCTCTCGCGCAACGGATTCGTGATCCGTAAGTTCTTCCTCAACGTATCGTACGGCGAGCAGCGGCGCAGGTTCCTGGAGCGTCTCGACAATCCGGAGAAGCACTGGAAATTTTCGTCCGCCGACGTCCGCGAGCGCGAGCATTGGAACCAGTACATGGCGGCGTACGAGACGATGATCCAGAACACCGCGTCCGAAGCGGCGCCATGGTACGTCGTCCCGGCGGACAAAAAATGGTACACGCGCCTGATCGTGGCCGCCGCCGCGATCGACGCGATGCGGTCGCTCAATCTTGGCTACCCGAAAGTCAGCGCGGCAAAGATGAAGGAACTCGCGGGCGCGCGAAAGGTCCTGCTCGGCGAGCGGCGCCGACCGCGCTAACCGGTGACGCGATGCCGCACCGGCCGACTCAGATCGAGTCCGATACCCCGGGGATAAACAGCGGCTGCATCTCGTAGCGCGCGACGTCGGCTTCCATGTCCGCGCGCGCGGGCGCGGCCGCCGGTGCGCTGGCGGCGTCCAGAATCTCGCCCAGGATTGTCGCGTCGCTCGACGAGTTCAGGAACAGCCCGGGCCGGCTGAGCACAAAGTGCACCGCGCGGCGCAGCGCGTCGCGCTCGCGCAGCGGCTCGTACCAGCTGTACTTTCGTACGTCGTCGCTCTGCCATCGCCGCCGCGCCGCCGACTTGATGGTCTGGGTCGCGACGCCCCGCTCGCGGCAGGTCTGCAGCAGCGCCTCGACGTCGGCGGCGTATGCCGGGATGTTCATCATCGTGAAGTTGTACGGGAACAGCACGGAGTCCAACGCGAAGCGTTCGAGGCTGCGCCGATGCATCGCGGCGACCCGAGTTCCATGGCCGGTCACGCCGATGAACCTGCAAAGGCCCTGCTCGCGAGCTTCGGCGAGCGCCTCGAGCGCGCCGCGCGGCCCCATCGCGGTTTGCCATTCGCTTTCATCGACGAGGTTGTGCATCTGGATGAGATCGACGCGGTCAACCCGCAGGCGTTCGAGCGAACGGTGCAGGCTTGCGCGCGCACCGTCGTAGGTGCGGTCGCCCGTCTTGGTGGCAAGGAAGAAGCGCGCGCGATGCTCGCGCATCCAGGGGCCGATTCTCAATTCCGACTCGCCGTAGGATGCGGCGGTATCGATATGGTTGATGCCGTATTGGAGCAGGGTTTCGAGCACGCGGTCGGCCCGGTTCTGCTTCATGCCGCCCAGCGCCGCCGCGCCAAAGATCACGCGGGTGCTGTGGTGGCCGGTTTTGCCGAAGGCAAGCGTCTCGATCACGTTTCACCCCGGATACGCGCGCGATTCGCGATCCAGGCTGACCAAACCACGCTCATCCGGCCCTGGTCAAGCGCGGAGCGCTCGGGTTATCGCGCGGCAGGGGAGGTCTCGGACGCCTGCGATTGTGCGCCGGCTGCGAGGCGGATTACGCCGATGGCGGCACGCGCGCGAGCAGTTCCCCCTCGAGCTCGCGGACCTGATCGGCACTGATATTCAGCCGTTTCGCGATATCCGCGAAGCCGAGACCCTGCAGCCGGAATTCAATCAGATGGCGTTGTTGCTGCGTCAGCTCCCCGGGCTCGGAGCGCCACTTGACCGACAATAGCTTGACCCGATCGATCCTCTCTCCCATACCTAATTACGCCGCCACGCGTCCGCGCGGTCGGCGCCGCTTGAACCTCACTGGCATATGTTTGATGCCCCCCACCAGGCTCGAGCGCAGGCGCTCGACGGGACCTGCGAGCTCGAGCTCGCGCATCGCGTCCAGCACCTCTTCGATCATCACGCGCATCTCAAGGCGCGCCAGGTTTGCCCCGATGCAGTAGTGTTCGCCGTGACCGAACGCGATGTGGTCGTTGGGCGTGCGGTCGACGATGAAGCACTCGGCGTCGGGAAATTCCTCCTCGTCGCGGTTTGCCGCGCTGGTCCAGACCACCACGCGATCGCCCATGCGGATCAGGTGTCCACGCAGGTCGTAATCGCGTGCCGCGGTCCGCATGATGTGAATCACGGGGCTGGTCCATCGCGCGAATTCCTCGACGGCAAGCGGCACCACGGCGGGATCTTCCTCGAGCCGCATCATCTGCTCGGGGTTTTCGATTGCGGCGAGAAAGCCGCCGGCGATGGCATTGCTGGTCGTCGTCTGGCCGCCCATGATCAGCAAAAAGCAGTTGAACAGCACCTCCATTTCGCTGAGTTGCGCGTCGCCCGCCTGACCATGGAGCAGCGCACTTACCAGGTCGTCGCCCGGTTTGCGGATTCGCTCCTTGATAAGCGAAGAGAAGTAGCTGAAGGTTTCCGCGGCGACGAAGGTGCCGGTTTCCATCGCGGTCGCGTCGCTGCGGTACTCAGGGTCCTGGGTGCCGATCGAGAGCCGCGCGAATCCCATCATGCGGTCCCAATCGCCCCGAGGCACCCCCATCAGCTCGCAGATAACCGCGGTCGGCAGCATCGCGGCGATGTCCGCGGCGAAATCGCATTGCTCGCGCTCCAGCACCGAGTCGATGATCTCGGCGGCGATCTCGCGAACCCTCGGCTCGTGACTGGCGACCGCGCGCGGGGTGAGCTTGCGATTGATCAGCGCGCGGAGCTGTCCGTGACGCGGTGGATCGGTCAGCAGCATCATCTGTCCGAACCCGGCGGTCGCCTCACTGAGGACCGCCGACATGTTGAGCGCCACGCCGCGCTCGGAACTGAACGCGGCGGAATCGTCGAATATGCGCCGTGCGTCGGCATAGCGAGTGATCGTCCAGAAGCCGCCGCCGGGTCCCTTGGAATGCCAATAGACGGGCGCTTCACGCCTCAGCGTACGAAACGCCTGATGCGGATCGCCGGTCGCGAACAGATCAAGATTGGTGAGATCGATATGACCCAGCTCCATCCCATGTCCCCCAGACTTACGCGGAAACAGACACCGCTTCATCCCCAATTCACTTCAACAACCGCACGTGCGTGGCCGGTTCCAATCAATCCGGGTGACGGCGGGACGAGAGCCGAAGTCGTCCGCGGTCAAATCACGCCTGCGAACCTGCAACTAACTGTAGCATAACTTTACATTTTTGCCAGTGCCCAAGTCCGCACCGATTGACTTCCGTCTCTGACCGGAGCCTGCCGCCCACTGCGCGCGCTGCCTACACGCGCGTTCGATAACACGCAGACCGGACGTCCGACAAGCCGGCGACGATGGCGCGACGCTGTGGACGCCGGCGCGGAGAGGTTTGCCGGACAGCGAACCGGATCCGCCGGGTGATGGCTAAGCAGCGCGCGAGTGATTGCCATCCGGCGAGTCGGCGAATTCTCAGACACGACTGGTAATCATGGACCGCCATTACAGCTTCACGAGCAATTGACTATTTGTGTCGGGCGATCCGTCGCTAAAGAGGGAGGTCGCGCAGCTACACCGCAGCGCGACGGGCCGCTTCGTTCTGGCTCGGTGCGATGCGGTGTAGCTGCGCGAGCATGGACCGGGCTTTTGCAATAGATGTGAAACAAGGCTAAGAGGTAACCAACCTGGAAGCAGGGGAGGAAATTGGATGAAAATCAGAGTTCGCAGTCTGGTCCTGGCGGCCGCCGTGGCCGTGGCGCTGGCGGGAATCGCTCCCAAAGCGCACGCCGAAGAACAGAAGGTGACCGTGCGCGCCGGCTACCTGAATTGCCACGTCGCGTCCGGATGGGGATTCATCATTGGCTCCTCGCGCAACGTAAAGTGCGCATACGCGATGCAGCCGGGATACACTGAATACTACACGGGCTCGATCACGAAGTTCGGCGCCGATATCGGATACCTGCAGTCGGCCGTGATGCTGTGGGCGGTGGTCGCTCCGACCAACAATCTGGGCCAGGGAGCGCTGGCGGGCACTTATGCCGGTGCGACCGCGAGCGTTGCGGCTGGTGTTGGTGCCGGCGCCAACGTACTGGTCGGCGGATTCCACCATTCAATCGCTCTGCAGCCGATTTCGATCGAGGGGCAGAACGGACTCAACGTCGCTGCCGGCGTCGCAGCTTTGACGCTCCATTTCGACAAGAACAAGCCCGCGAAGAGCCACTGACGCGGAATTTCAAAGCAGCGGCGCCGGCGGATCTATCCACCGGCGCCGCTGTGTCTCGCCCGATCGGCTCCCGCAAAGCCCACGCCCAGTCCTCGAACTGGATACAGCACAGCCGGGAATTTCCTCCTGCACCGCCGAGACGAACTCGGCTACGAACTCGTCGAGCTCGACCGCCGGACATCAGAAGTCCGTAGAACAACGCCTCGTCGATGAACCCTGTGCAAAGAAATAGGCCGGGCTACGATGGGGACCGCGGGTGGGGGGCCTGCGGTGCGTAGCCCGGCCGTGCTTGGGGACAGGCGCTGTAGTTCTCGGGGGAGGAGATAAGCAGCGCTGAGCTAAGTAAATGCAAAGGACGTGCCGCGAACAATATCCAGCGAAAACGAGGATCACGATCAAGATTCGTTTCGCACCTTGCGATTCCAGGCTGGGATATGGCTTTGCACATAGCCGTAGATCTTTGAAAAATCGAGCCTTTCGCAAGTTGCAGCTTTGGTTACCCTGTTTCACGACTATTCGCGAATTTTGTCTCGACAGATCGTCGTTGCGCAGCGAACCGGATGCATCGCGCAGGAAGCCTCAGGCACCCGCTCGCGATGCGGCGAAGGTCCGCACTCGCGATGCCAGTGTCATCCCAATCGCGAGCGGGTGGCCGTACTGGGTGCAGGATCGATACTCGCGCACTCTCGGCGAGGCGCGTTTTCACCTGCGGCACCCGTTCGCCTTCGAATCAGCCGTCGCTCGAAGCAGGCTCGTAGATGGAATGTCTCGATGATTTCCTCGGTCCGCGCGCCGCGTGCGATGCGCGGGCGTGGTAAGCGGAGCGCTGCCGCGGGCTTGCGAGGGGGGAAAGAATGTGGGCCGCGAATGCTCGAAACGGCGTCGATTTTCGGGCGGCCGTTGAGAGGCGCCGGTGCGTGTGTTAATCCCTAGAAACTCGGGGCGTGGCGCAGCCTGGTAGCGCACCTGCCTTGGGAGCAGGGGGTCGGCCGTTCGAATCGGCTCGCCCCGATAGCGCCAGTAGCTCAGGTGGAAAGAGCAGCGGCCTTCTAAGCCGCGGGTCAGGGGTTCGAATCCCTTCTGGCGCGCCACGCGGAATTTGCGCGCGGCACATGGATGGTGCCGCGCCAGTGATACGGGGTGGTGAGTGTAGCTCAGCTTGGCAGAGCCCTGGATTGTGGCTCCAGTGGTCGAGGGTTCAAATCCCTTCACTCACCCCAGACATCCTGCTACGAATCCATCCTTCACGGTGGGCCGTTAGCTCAGTTGGTAGAGCAGCTGAC
>CAWIHG010000007.1:0-74713 GCA_963835905.1 uncultured delta proteobacterium | reverse complement strand
AACGATGCGGCGGCACGACAACCTCACTGAAGCATTACTGGACGTGGAGTATGCCCACGCCGCGGCGCCGGGCACGAACATCGTCGCGTACATTGGCAAGGGCGATAACTCGCTAATCGATGCGATAGCCGCCGCGGTGCAGGACAACCGATGCGGTATCATCAGCATCAGCTTCGGATTTTGCGGCGAGCCGAAGTCCTTCTACCGAGGAACCATCTACGCGCTGTTTAACCAGGCCGCTTCACAAGGACAGGCGGTGTTCGTGTCGGCGGGCGATGAAGGCGCTCCGGGCAGAATCTCCAATGGCCTGCGCTGCATCACGGCGACCAGTCGGCACGTCAACGAACTGTCGGCGCACCCTTTCGTTACCTCGGTTGGCGGAACGCAGTTCACCCCGGTCTACGGTCCCGATAACCTCGCGAGCGGCTATACGACCGAATCCGTGTGGCGCTACCCGCAAGAGCACAAGACCGTAGGTGCCGGTGGTGGCGGGATCAGCAGGATCTATCCCAAGCCGCTGTATCAGTTGGGGGTGTTTCCGCAGAGCCGGAACCGCAACGTGCCCGACATCGCATTCGCCGCGTCGCCCAAGGACCCGGGATTCTTTTTGGCCAACGATGATCAGATCAAGTGCTGCATAGGAGGCACCAGCCTGAGCGCTCCGTATTGGGCCGGAATTACCGCGCTGGCGGAGCAATTGGCCGGCGGAGGACGCCTCGGCAATATCAATCAGAAGCTCTATAAACTGGGCCCCTTGGGCAATACCTCCGAATCGGGATTGCACGACATCACGAAGGGCAGGAACAGTCTGCACGGCGTGAAAGGGTTCCGCGCCAAAGTCGGCTATGACCGCGCGACCGGATGGGGCACCCCCGACATCGGCATCATCGCGCCGCTGCTCGCGCAATAGCCGCTTCTCATTTTCTCGGTCTCCGGAACGCATCAATCGAAAGGCGCAAATACTCCATCGAAAAAGAAAACCCCGGCTCGATTCAGTCGAGCCGGGGTTTTTGATTCTCAATCGAAGGAGGGCGCTTACTTCGAAGGATCCGGCGTCAGCCGCAGGTAGGGCTTCACTTCCTGGTAACCCTTCGGGAACTTCTCCTTCAGCACCTTGGGATCGGTCAGCGAGGGCACGATGATGCAGTCGTCGCCGTGCTTCCAGTCGACCGGGGTCGCCACCGAATATTTGTCGGTGAGCTGCAGCGAGTCGATCGCACGCAGAATCTCGTCGAAGTTGCGGCCCGTGCTGGCGGGGTAGGTGATGATCAGGCGCACCTTCTTGTTGTGATCGATCACGAAGACCGAACGCACCGTCAGCGTGTCGTTCCACTCCGGATGGATCATGTCGTACAGCTTGGACACCTTCTTGTCGGCGTCGCCCAGGATCGGGAAGTTCATCTTCACGTGCTGGGTCTCTTCGATGTCGCCTGATCCACTTCTTGTGCGACTCGACGTTGTCGACGCTGACGCCGATGGCCTTGATGCCGCGCTTCTCGAACTCTGGCTTCAGCTTCGCCACGCGGCCCAGCTCGGTGGTGCATACCGGCGTGAAGTCCTTCGGATGCGAGAACAGGACGCCCATCCGCCGCCGATCCAGTCGTGAAACTTAATCGTTCCTTCGGTCGACTCCTGGGCGAAATCCGGAGCGACGCTGCCGATATGAAGTGCCATCGTAGTGTTACCTGCCTTTCGAAATTTGCCGCCGCGCCCGACTTTGTGTCCTGGGCCGGCTGATTTTCAGAGTTCGTTTCTCAATTTGAGCACGCGGCCCGGTTTGTTCAACCTCGGCCGCGTGGACATTTATGATAAAAGAGACAAACTAAGTAATAAATTGATCTACCGGTGCGTTCGATACGGGTCAAGCGCGCTCCGATCGGCCGCTCCGTTTACTTCTTCAGTTTGCCGAAATCGGGCTTGCGCTTTTCCAGGAACGCCGTCACGTACTCTTTATGCTCCGGCGACACGTAGCACTTCTCGAGCGCAAAACCCTCGAACTGCATCGCCGTCTCCAGCGTTCCATCGAGTCCCTGGTATAGGGCCTTGCGTGTCAGCGCGAGCGAGAAGGGTGAGCACTGGAGCATATCGCCCGCAAGCTCCCGGGTCTCGCCCTTGAGCATCGGGCCGGGGACGACCGAGCTGACCAGTCCCATCTGCAGGCAGTCCTGCGCGCTGTACTGGCGCCCGGTAAGCATCATCTCGGCGGTCTTCGACAGGCCGATAAGCCGGGGCATCAGGTAGCTCGATCCCAATTCGCTCATCAGGCCGACGCGCGGGAAGATCACGCCCATCTTCGCGTTGTCCGCCGCGATCCGCACATCGAACAGCAACGTCATCGTGCATCCGACGCCGAGCGCATAGCCGTTGATCGCCGCAATCGTCGGTTTGGACAGATTGCGCATGATGAACGGCAGCGACACGCCGCCGCCACGTCCTTCTTCAACGCTTTCGTTGTGCTCGCGTGACTTGATGTTGGAGGCGAACATGCTCATGTCGGCGCCCGCGCAGAAGGCGCGCTCGCCGGCGCCGGTCATCACAATGACGCGGGCGTTGGGGTCGCGGTCCGCCTGCAGCATCGCACTGGCAATCTCATGGCCCATCTGCGCGGTGTACGCGTTCATCTTCGCCGGGCGATTCAGGGTTATGGTCGCGATCTCGTCGGCGACCTCGTACAAAAGAGTTTCATAGGCCATGGGAATTCTCCTTTGCGATCCCGGAGGGTCTACCGGACTCGCGGATGTCATTGCAGGCCGGGCGTCAGGCGCGTTTCTTCTTGGTCTTGCGCGCCTCGCGGATCTTCGACTTGATGCGTTTCTCGCGGCGCTTGCGCCGCCGTTTGATTTCGCGCTGCCGTTCGCTTGCCATCGATTAGTCCTTTTTCTCCTCAATCCATCGGGACGGTTTTCTCGACCCTGGCGCCGCCTTCAAGATGAATGCCCGGCACGCTTACGGTCGGACGTCCCTTGCCCGATCCGTTTTCGACATAGACATCATAGTCGCCCGGGTCAAGTTTGAAATGGTGCGCGGCCCCGGGCGGGCTGTCGGCCGCCTGACTCTGCGTGCCGGCCCGGAACACGATGACACGAGTGGCGTCGTTTAGCGACGTATGGTGCAGGACAGTCTGCACGTCCAGTTCCGCCGGAACCACCTCTCCCAGCGACAGCCGCTCGCGCTGTCCGGGCTTCAGCGCCACCCCGCTCCAGTCATAGCCCTGCGGCGGAGCATCGACATGGACGTCGACCAGCATCGGCGCGAACAGGAATTTCTCGCCGGTGGTGAAGCTGAGGATCTTGTCGTGCGGCGGCGCCGCCGAGGTGACCGTGACGCCGAAGCCTGGATCCTTGCCATTGCGGTCTTTGGCGTTGACCTGCAGGGCGGCCGCGCTGTCGATCATGACGGTATGCAGCCGCCCGGGTTCGATAGTGACGTTGTCTTTGACGATTTTGCCGCCCACGATCGGCAGCACCAGCTTATAGTCGCCGGGCGCCAGCGCGATCGACCCGCCCGGCCGCACCTCGCCCACGGGCTTGCCCTCGCGCCCGATAATCTGCGCCGCGTTCTGCGCGCCATCTCCTATCTCGCCCAACACATCGAGCTTGAGGGTCCCGTTCTGAGCCGCTCCAGCGGACGAAGCGAGCGCCAATATTGCCACGACCACGAGAACCGTCCGGAGAGACATCATCCGCAGATTACGCAGATTACGGAGACTTGAAAAACGCACCCTCCTTTTCCCCGAATCAGCGAAATCTGCGGATTTCTGATCTTTTGTGTTACAAGCGCAATTGCGAGGTGCCGCACCGATGGCAAAAATCATTATCGAGAAGAATATCGACATCCCGATGCGCGATGGGACGGTGCTGCGTGGCGACCTCTATCGGCCCGACGGTCCGGAAAAATTTCCGGTCCTGCTCAACCGCACTCCCTACGACAAATCCTTTCCGATGATCTCGGCGCTGACGCTCGACGCCGATCCGCGCGGCGCAGCGCGGCTACAACGTGATCTTCAGTGATTGCCGCGGCACGCTTCGCCTCGGAGGGCACCTTCGACTGCTTCACGAGCGAGGCGCAGGACGGCTACGACACCATCGAATAGGCCGCGCGCCAGCCGTGGGCCGACGGCAAGGTCGGCACCTTCGGGGCGTCCTACATGGGCGCCACGCAATGGCTGGCGGCGACGCAGACGCCGCCGAGCCTGAAAGCGATGGCGCCGTCGTATCACCGCGAGCGACTACCATGACGGATGGACCTATCAGGGCGGCGCGTTCTCGCTGTTCTTCAACGTCAGCTGGACCGATGATCGCGCTGGCGCCTGACCGCGCTGATGCGCGAGCGCGGCAGAAATCCGGACGCCGTCGCCAATGAACTGGGCCGGTGATCGCGGCATCGATCGACAGATGCGCGAGCGGATGGATCTCCTGCCGCTCAAGGAATTCCCGCTTTTCCAGATCGGCGCGCCCTACTTCTTCGATTGGCTCGAGCATCCGAGCTACGACGACTACTGGCGCAAGCTCGTATCGAGGAGCCATCACGCGAAGATCAACGTGCCGGCGTTCAATATCGGCGGATGGTACGACATCTTTCAGGGCGGAACGCTGCGCAACTATCTCGGCATGAGGCGCGCGGGCGCGACGCCGCGGCGCGCGCGGCCAGCGCCTGATGGTCGGCCCGTGGAACCATGCGCTGCCGCTGCCGAACATGGTCGGCGAGGTCGATTTCGGCTTTCGCGCGGCGCGGTTGTCGGCCGACCATGACGGCACGCAGCTCGACTTCTTCGATACTGGCTGAAGGGCAAGCAGAACAGCGCGGCCGACAGCGCGCCGGTGCAATATCTTCGTGATGGGCCCCAAGCGATGGCGCGAGGAAAAGGAATGGCCGCTGCCGCGGCACCGATTGGCGCCGCTACTACCTGCACAGCCGCGGCCGCGCCAACAGCGCCGTACGGCGACGGCGCGCTCTCGACCGAGGCGCCGGGAGCCGAGCCGCCGGACTCCTTTCTCTATAATCCGCTCGACCCGGCGCCGACCCTGCGGCGGCGGCCTCTGCTGCTATCCGAGCGCGATTCCCGGGCGGCGCTTTCGATCAGGCGCGCGGTCGAGCATCGCGCCGACGTGCTGGTCTATTCGACCGAGCCGCTGAGCGAGGATCTCGAAGTAACCGGCCCGATCAAGCTGACGCTGTATGCGTCCTCGTCGGCGCCCGACACCGACTTCACCGCGAAGCTGGTGGACGTGGAGCCCGTGCGGCTATGCGCGCAACCTGACCGACGGAATCATCCGCGCGCGCTAGCGCGAATCGCAGTCGCAGCCGGCGCTGCTCAAGCCCGGGCAAGTCTATGAGTTCAACATCGACATGTGGCCAACCTCGAATCGTGTTCAAGGCGGGCCATCGGATCAGGCTGGAGGTCAGCTCGAGCAACTTCCCGCGCTTCGACCGCAATCCGAATACCGGGCACGACCTGTTCACCGACGCCGAGACGCATCCCGCGCTGCAGACGGTGATGCATGACGCAGCTTCGCCTCGCATCTGACGCTGCCGATCGCGCCAGTCCGCCGCTGACGGCGTTCGCTAATCCTGAAGTGGCGGCCGCCGCCCGGCGGTGCGAAGCACGTCCGAAATCCTCTCCCGTTAGGTATACGGGAGAGGATGCCGAGCGCAGCGAGGCAGGTGAGGGCGCCGGATCACTCTCGCAACGCGGCACCGCCTGTCCCTTCCCTCGCAGACGCCAAATGTCGCAAACTCGGGAACATGCCCGAAGTCGCCGCCAGCAAACGAGTGCTCGCATGGAAAACCGCGTGGGAAAGCCGTGACCCCGCGCTCGTCGTCGCGCTGTACGCGCCGGACGGCACTCACGCCAGCGCCAAAGTAAGCGCGCTGCGTCCCGAACTGGGCCGTTCCGAGCTGCGCGGTCACGCGGAGCTAAGCGAGTATGCCCGCGTCGCGTTCACCCGTTTCGCCTGGCTTCGCTTCGACCTGCTGACAGTCACCGAATCGGCCAACCGCGCCGCGGTCGAGTACTTCCGTCATTCGGACGTCGACGGTGAAAATCCTTCACATGTCCTCGAACTACTTGAGTGGCGCTCGGATGGCCTGGTCAGCGCCTGCCGGGTTTTTCATTTCTGATCCGCCGATGAAGCTGACCACACGTCTGTTCGGCAAATCTTATCGCTTCCGCTCCGTGCGCGAGGTGCTCGCGCGCGCCAACGAGGCGCGCTCGGGCGACGAACTCGCCGGCCTCGCGGCGCGCACCGAACGCGAGCGTATCGCCGCCAAAATGGTTCTGGCGGGACTGACCATCAACGATCTGCGCAACAACCCGGTCGTGCCCTACGAACGCGACCAAGTCACCCGCGTGATCGATGACGGCATCGACCGCGCCGAGTTTGCGCGGCTTAAGTAACCGAAGCATCGGCGAGTTCCGCGAATGGCTGCTCGACGACGCCACCACCGGCGAAAAAATCGCCGCCCGGGGGGTTCACCGCCGAATGGCAGCGGCGGTCGCCAAACTCGGCTCCAACCTGGATCTGATAACGATTGCTTCGAAGGTCCGCGTCGTCACGCAAGGCGCGCACGACGATTGGCTTGCGCCGGGCGGCTCGCCACCCGGCTGCAACCCAACCATCCACGTGACGACCTCGACGGCATCGCCGCCGCGACTTACGAAGGCCTCGCCTACGGATGCGGCGACGCGCTCATCGGAATCAACCCGTGCATCGACGAGCCCGATAATCTGCGGCGGATGCTCGATCTGACCGCCGACATCATCGCGCGCACCGGCGTGCCGACGCAGAACTGCGTGCTCGGCCATATCACACCCAGTTGCGCGCGCTCGAAGCCGGCGCGCCCATCGACATTTTGTTTCAGAGCCTGGCGGGCACCGAGAAGGGCAACGCGGGTTTCGGTATCACGGTCTCGATGCTTGATGAGGGCGCGGCGGCGATTCGCGATCGCGGCGCGCTCAAGGCGCCCAACCTGATGTACTTCGAGACCGGGCAGGGCCTCCGAGCTTTCGGCGAACGCGCATGAGGGCGCCGACCAGGTAACGCTGGAAGCGCGATGCTACGGGCTGGCCCGTCGCTACGCTCCACTGTTGGTTAACACGGTGGTGGGCTTTATCGGACCCGAATACCTTTATGACGCGAAACAGATTACCCGCGCGGGTCTGGAAGACCACATGATGGGCAAGCTGCTCGGCGTGCCGCACGGCGCCGATGCGTGCTACACCAATCACGCGCGCGCGGACCAGAACGATTGCGAGAACCTGGCGGTCCTGCTCGCTGCCGCCGGATGCAACTACTTCATGGCGGTGCCGATGGGCGATGACGTGATGTTGTCGTATCAGTGCACCAGCTATCACGACGCCGCGGCGCTGCGCACGGTGCTGCATCTGCGGCCCGCGCCCGAATTCGAGCGCTGGTGCGAGCAGCGCGGTATCCTGTTCCGCGGCAGTCTCACCGCCCGCGCGGGCGACGCGAGGCTGCTGCTCGATCGGGAAAGCGCGTAAGGGCTCGCAGTTCCACATGAAGCCCCTGGAAGATGCATTCACGCGGATGAGGCGCGCCACCCCCGCGCGGCTCGGCGTCGGGCGCGCGGGGCCGCGCTACACCACGGCCTCGATGCTCGCGTTTCGCGCCGACCATGCGCGCGCCGTCGATGCCGTCCGCAACGAATTGCCGGCGGGATGGGCGAAGCGCCACGGGCTGCTCGAGGTACACAGCCAGGCCGATACGCGCGAGGCGTATCTGCTGCGGCCCGAACTGGGGCGGCGGCTCGCGCCCGCCGACGCCGCGCGGCTCAAGCGACTGCGCGTGAGCGGCAAGCGCAAGCTGCCCACCCTGATGCTTTGTGTCGGTGACGGACTGTCATGCGCCGCCGTCGATGCGCACGCGCCGGCGCTCATGAAAGCGCTGGTGCGCCGCTTCGGCAAACGCTATCGGGTGCTCGCTCCGCCGCTCTTCATCCGCAACGCGCGCATGCGCATCCAGGATCATATCGGCGAGATCGTGCAGCCCGACGTCATCGTGATGATCATCGGCGAGCGTCCCGGCTTGGTCACCGCCGAGAGTCTGAGCGCGTATGTCATCTGGCGTCCGCGCCTTGAATCGGCCGAGCCCGACCGCACCGTTATCTCGAATATCCATCCGGGCGGCCTGCGCATTCCGGCGGCGGCGGGCAAAATCGCGCAGCTCGTGGCTGACGCGATTGAAAATCGGGCGTCGGGAGCGGCGCTGTCCGCGCTGCTCGCTTCCCGCGGCGCCTGATCCCGCCCCTCTGGCGACGATTTGCGCCAACCAATAGGCTTTCCTGTCGGTGTACTAATGGACGATCGCGATGCAGTAGTGGCCGCGAATCAGGCGTTTTACGAGGCGTTCGAGAGCCTCGACATCAATCGCATGGAGGCGGTCTGGCTCCAGGATCAGCGCATCGTGTGCATCCATCCCGGATGGCGCAAGCTGCTCGGATGGGGGCCGATCATGACGAGCTGGGAGCGCATTTTCGATGGCGCCTTCGAGATGAAGTTCGAGCTGGGCGAGATGGATGTCGTGATCAGCGGCGACCTGGCGGTGGTGATTCTGGAAGAGAACCTGACCCAGCGCGGCTACGACGGGATCTCGCGCTCGCAGGTGCTGACCACCAACGTCTTCGAACGCGTCGGCGAGAAATGGCTCATGATCCTGCATCACGGTTCTCCGATCCTGCAGCCCGACGACGACGAACCGCCCCTGCAGTAGGGGCCTGAATCTTTCACAACCTGATGGAGCCATAGCCATGCTGAAACGCGTTGATCGGGTGCAGATTGCGGTTGCGAATCTCGATGCGGCCGAGAAAGTGGTAGCCAACGTGTTTGGCGCCGAGCCGATGCGGCGCGATGAGGCGGCGCCGATCGGCGCGATGCGCTCGACCATGCAGGCCGGCGCCAGTCTGATCGAGCTGGTCCAGCCGAATGGCGCGGGACCGGTGCGCGACTTCCTCGATCGATGGGGGCAGGGACTGTTCGCCGCCGGGTTTTCGGTCGACGACCTCGACGCCGCGGCGCGACATCTCGAGAAGCAGGGCGCGAAGTTTGTTTCCTCGGCGGGTCAGCTTTTCGTCGATCCCTCATCCACTTTCGGAATGCGCGTGGTGATCAGCCTCAAGCACGAACGCGCGCCGGTCGGGCTCATTAAATGGACCTATGAAGTCACCAACGTGGTCGCCGATTGGCGGGCCGCTTCTGACCGCTACGCGAAGTTGTTTTCCCTCGATTCGCCGAAGTTCGTGCCGATCGAGAGCAAGGACTTCGGCTACACCGGTACGCTCACGATGTTCGATTCGCCGGCGCGGCTCGACCGCATCGAGATAGCGGAGATCACCAACGGCGATCTCGCGATGGGCCGGTTCCATCGCAAGCGCGGAGATTCGTTGTACGTGTTCTTTGTCGAAACCGAGGACGTGACCGCGATCGCGCAGCGAATCGAGTCGACGGGATCGAAAGCCAACGTCTGGCGCCGCGACGAAGCGGGCGCCGCCGAAATGTTCATCCATCCAAGCCAGTTCCTCGGCGTCCTGGTGGGCGTAAGCCGCACCGAAGTAGCCTGGACCTGGTCGGGGGACCCCGACCGCGCCCGCCGCGCCGCCCAAGAGCGCGGCGCCCGGGCATAAGAGAATCCGCAGATTACGCAGACTTCGCCGATTGCGGATTCTGACTCTGTGCGAATCCGCTCAATCTCGGGTTTCCGTCTACTTCGCCTCGCGCATCGCTCGGACCAGGATCGCTGCCAGTTCCGGCCGCGTGAACTCCGGCGGCGGCGCCTGTCCCGCGCGCAGCATCTCGCGCACCTTGGTGCCCGACAGCAGCAGCCGGTCGGCGTCGGTGTGCGGGCAGGTCTTGAACGACGCCATCGAGAGGCACTTGCTGCACCAGAAGGTATTCTCGAACATCAGCGGCGTGATTCCCATCTCTTCCGCATCGAACCGATCGAACATCTTCTGCGCGTCGTAGGTCCCGTAGTAGCTGCCCACACCGGCGTGGTCGCGCCCGACGATAAAATGCGTGCATCCGTAGTTGCGCCGGATAATCGCGTGCAGGATCGCCTCGCGCGGGCCGCCGTAACGCATATGCGCCGGCATGACCGAGAGCATCGCGCGGTTTTTCGGATAGTACAGGTCCAGCAGGACCTTGTAGGTCTCCATCCGGATCGACGCGGGCACGTCGTCGCCCTTGGTCTCGCCGACCAGGGGATGCAGCAGCAGGCCGTCGCAGATCTCCAGCGCGGCCTTCTGGATATACTCGTGCGCGCGATGCGTTGGGTTGCGGGTCTGGAACGCGACGATTTTTTTCCATCCACGTTCGCGGAACGCGGCACGCGTCTGGCGCGGCTCCAGCCGGTACTCCAGAAAGGTGCGCCCCGGAATTTCGTCGAGCAGAGTTACCTTGCCACCGAGACAGAATGGCGGTGTCGAGGTCACGTTCTTCGCGCCCGGATGCGCATCCTCGGCGGTTCCGAAAACCGCCTCCGCTTCGCGTTGCCGATCGACCCGGTAGATTTCCGCCAGCTTCAGGATCGCCAGCCGCTCGCCGCTCTCCTTCGCCAGCGCGATGTCGGTGCCGGTCTTGAGCGAGCGCGCGGTCGCTTCGTCGACGCCCAGGGTAATCGGAATCGACCACGGCACGCCCCCTTCAAGCCGCATCTCGTCGCGGCTCGATACGTAGTCGCCCTCGTTCATGAAGCCGGTCAGGGGCGAGAAGGCGCCCGACGCGATCATCTCGAGATCGGCCAGGTCGCGAGCGCTCAGGGTCACTGGTGGTAGCGATGCCGCATGCTTCTTGAGTGAAGGACGTTCGGGGGCGGGTGCCTTGGCGTCGATTAACTCGCCGCCGCCGTGTGCCGTGATTGCGTCGTCGCGAACACTCATCAGCGCGCTCCCTTCGTGATGTAGTTTTTGGCTTCCAGCGTCGCGAGCAGCTTCTGCAGGCTTTCCTCGACCTTCTCGGCGCCGCTGTCGAGCACCAGCTCCGGATTGAGCGGCTCCTCGTAGGGGTCGGAGACGCCCGTGAAGTTCTTGATTTCGCCGGCCAGCGCCTTCTTGTAGAGGCCTTTCACGTCACGCTCGCTCAGCTTTTCGATCGAGCATCGCATGAAGACCTCGAAAAACCGCTGATGGTGGCCGCGGACTTCGTCGCGAACGGCGCGGTAGGGCGAAATCGCCGCCGAAATCGCGATCACCCCGTTACGCGCCAGCAGATTACAGACGTAGCCGATACGCCGGATGTTGATGTCGCGGTCTTCCTTGGAAAATCCAAGGCCCTTGGACAGGTTGGTGCGCACCTCGTCGCCATCCAGAATCTCAACCCGATGGCTGCGGCGGCGCAGCTCCTCGGCGACCAGATTGGCAAGTGTGGACTTGCCGGCCCCGGAAAGTCCGGTGAACCAAAGAGTAAATCCCTCGCTCATTTGTATCGAATGCGTCTCCCTGGAGATAATAGATTACTTATCGAGCTATCCAAGTTACTTAATCGGGATTCCCCGCACAAGAAGGGCAAAACTGTCGCACTCCGGGACCTGAAAGGGCTAACTGCCGGACGGCGGCTGATCCAGTTCGAGACAGGACGCCAGTTCCGCCATCGAGGTGAAGACCTGCTCCGCCCCCGCCCCAACCAGCGCTTCCCGCGCATCCTGGGAGGAGGCGACCCCGTAAAATGCCACGGAAGCCGATCCTGCGGCAGCACAATCCGCGAGACTGTCGCCGACGTAGACCGCCTGGGTCGCGTCGATGTTCGCGGTTTTCAATGCATCCAGAATCATGTCGGGCGCCGGTTTCAGCGGAAGCAGGCTGTCGCGGCCGACAATCAACTCGATCGCCGCGGCGAGACCATGCTTTTGGATCCATAGCTTCACGATTCGCGACGAATTGGAGGTAACCACCCCGATCCGGGTCCGGCGCTGCTCGAGGAAACGGATCAGCTCAATCGCACCGTCGAGCGGAGCTGCGCGGTCGACCCCCGCCAGCTCGAATTTTTCGATCACCGCCGACGCATCGCGCAATATCGCGGCGTGCGCGCCGCCGTCGCTGTGCACCAACTCTCCCAGGTGCGCCCGGTACGCATCGTAGAGCACCAGGTTTCCCTTGGGGAATTTAGTGAAGAGCGGTTCCGGGGCGCCGGCGCTGCGCAGCATCGGCTCCAGTTCGCGGCGGCTCGCCGCCCAATCCACCTCGGGCTCCAGGCGGGCCAGGGTATTGTCGAAATCAAACAGCCATAGCGATGCGGAAGGCACGTGGAATCAGGCTCCTCTGCGGCCGCAATCGCACTCCGAGTCGGCTGCGACAGGGTGCGATTGAGACCGATAATCGTCCAACTCGATGATGGCAGGCTGCGGATCATCGGCGTAGCCAGCCAGCAGCTTTAGTGCCTCCACCGTCGCTGCATGCGCAACCACACCCGCGCTCGCCGATACCGTGCCGAACCGGGAAAGCAGTTCCGGGCCCGCGCATCGCGGGCAGGGCGACGGCGAGGGCAGCACCGCGATGCGCGCGGGATCGTCCAGCCGCGCGATCACCCATCCGATTTCAGGGAACCGCGCGATCGCGTCCGCGGTGCGTTCGAGTGCGGCCTGGCTGCCGATGATCGCGAAACCAAGGTCGGGAGCCGCCGACACGCAATCGCGCGGCGCCACCGTTACGTCAGGATTCAGGGTACCCATCGAGGATTCGAGTCGCTCCACCCTTCCGGGCTCTACTGCCAGATCGATGCGGCCGACTCCACCTCCGACCAGATAAGAAAGTACCGGCTCCACCTCTCGCGCATCGCCTGCTATCAGCATCCGCGCCGCGAGCAGTCGCTCCTGCCCGCGCCCGCCCATCAACGGCACGATTATTTGCCGGCTGTAGCGTTCTATCTGCTGAGCGGTCAAAGCCATCGGGCAATTCCAATGAGCTGAAGGCTGTACCACCCACAGGATAGCCGATTTTCGGTGGCACAGGCTTTAGCCGGTGTTCGCTATTCGATGACGTTCTTTTCGATCGGCTCCACCGTCACTCCGGAAGACCGGAGCCAGACCAGCGCCCGCTCGATTTGATCGCGGGTGCCCTCGAATTCGACCGCGACCAGGCCCATTTCCTCGGACACGCTGGCGCCGCGGATGTTGAACACGAGGTCGAACTTCTTTACCAGGTGATAAAGAATCGGCTCCTTGATCAGCGCGCGCGGGTAGCTCAGGTAGTAGCGTTCGTGGATGCGTTCCATTTGTTGAGAACCTGCGCGAGACGTTCGCGGCGCCACTCCTGCCATCCGATCCACAAATTGGTCGAAAGGTACTTGTCGCCGAAATCCGGAAAGACGATCACGATGCAGCCCTGGCGCACCTCGCGCGCCACCTTCAACGCCGCGATCATCGCGGCGCCGGAGGATTGCCCGACCAGCACCCCCTCGGTCTGCCCGAGCGCATAGACCATCTCGTAGGCTTCCTCGGTGCCGATCGGAATTTTGCGGTCCAGCTCCGCCTCATGGTAGATGCTCGGCACGATCGCGGTGGCCATGTGCTTGAGGCCTTCGAGTCCGTGCAGCTCGTCGTCGGGCTCGACCGCGATCACCTGGATGTCCTTGTTCTTCGACTTGAGATAGCGCCCGGTGCCCATCACGGTGCCGCTGGTCCCGATGCCCGCGATGAAGTGGGTCACCTGTCCTCGCGTCTGCCGCCAGATTTCGGGGCCGGTGGTTTCGAAATGCGCCAGCGAGTTCGCCTCGTTGTTGTATTGATCGGGTTTGAAATACTTGTCGGGGTTTTCCTCGATGATCTCGCGGCAGCGCTCGATCGCGCCGTCGGAGCTTTTCATCGGGTCCGAGTAAATCGGCCGCGCCCCGTACGCCTCGATGATCTTCTTGCGCTCGCGGCTGACGTTGGCCGCCATCACCAGCTCGACCGGGTATCCCAGCACCGCACCGACCATCGCCAGCGCGATTCCGGTGTTGCCCGAAGTGGAGTCGATGATGGTTTTGCCCGCTCGCAGTTCGCCCGTCTGCAGTCCCACTTCGAGCATCTTGCGCGCGGGACGGTCCTTGACCGATCCCCCCGGGTTGAAGCCCTCGAGCTTGGCGAAGATGCGCACGCCCGGCCGCAGCAGACCGCGCGTGAGCCGCGTGATTTCGAGCAGCGGCGTGTGGCCAATCAGCTCGAGCACGCTGCCGGCGCGCGCGGCCGGAACGAAGGGCCGCTCGTGCGGCTAGCGATTCCGCCCGCGATGGCCGGGACGATCGACACGTCGTCGCCATCCTTGACCTTGGAGTTGAGCGAATCGAGAAAACGGATGTCGTCGCCGTTGAGATAGATGTTCACGAAGCGGCGAATCTCGCCCTTGTCGTCGAGCAGGCGCTCGCGGATGCCCGCGTGGCGCTGCTCGAGATCCTCGATAACCTGGCGAATCGACGAACCGTCGGCGGGTACTTCGCCCTCGCCGCCGGTGAATCTGCGTAGTGGAGTAGGGACTCGGACTCGGACTGCCATGGGTAAACTATACCTCCGTCAAGCGGATCTTGATGCTTATTCCTGAGCGGCAGCGCAAACAAGCGCGGGCGGCTATGCCGCCGGCGCCACGCGCTTGCTGTCGCCCAGGCGCTCGAACAACGCGTCGAACTCTTTCAGGCGCGCGTCAATGACGAACGGTTTTTCGATCGCGCTCGCCACCGCTTCCAGCGTCTTGTAGCCGTTCCCGGTAATCGAAACCACCGTCGTTTCGTCGGGTTTGATGCGGCCCTGCTTGATGAGCTTGAGCGTCACCGCGAGCGTGGTGCCGCCGGCGGGCTCGGCAAATATCCCCTCGGTGCGGGCCAGCAGCTTGATCGCGTCGATGATTTCCGGGTCGGTCGCGAACTCGCCCCAGCCGCCCGACTCGCGCACCGACCTCAGCACGTAGTAGCCATCGGCCGGATTCCCGATGGCGATCGACTTCGCGATCGTGTCGGGCTTGACCGGAGTTATCAGGTCCACGCCCTTGTGCAGCGCGTGAATTACCGGCGCCGATCCGGTCGCCTGCGCTGAAAAAATCTTGAACTCGCGAACCTTTGACCAGGCCGACTTCCTTCAGCTCTTTGAACGCCTTGGCAACCTTCGGCAGGATCGTGCCGCCGGCGGTCGGAACCACGATGTGATCCGGCAGCTTCCATCCGAGCTGCTCCGCGACCTCGAACCCGAACGTCTTCGCGCCCTCCGTGTAGTAGGGGCGCAGATTGATATTGACGAAGGCCCATCCGTACTTGTCGGCGATTTCGCTGCACAGCCGGTTCACGTCGTCGTAATTGCCGCGAATCGTGATGACCTGGGCGCCATAGATGGTGGAGCCGACGATTTTCCCGGCTTCCACTCCTTCGGGCATGAAGATGTAGCACTTGAGTCCCGCGCGCGCCGCGTGCGCCGCAACCGCCGTGGCCAGGTTGCCGGTCGAGGCGCATGAAACGGTGGTGAAGCCGAACTCGCGCGCCTTGGTGATCGCCACCGATACCACCCGATCCTTGTACGAGAGCGTCGGATGGTTGACGGTGTCGTCCTTGATGTACAGATGCTTCAGGCCCAGCTCCGCGCCCAGGCGCTTGCAACTAACCAGCGGGGTGAAGCCCGAATGCGGTCCGGCCTCGGGCTCGCTGTCGACCGGCAGCAATTCGCGATAGCGCCACAGATTGTGGGGGCGCGCCTCGATCTTCGATCGCGATATGGCGGCGCGGATTTTCGCATAGTCGTAGTTGACCTCCAGCGGCCCGAAACACGTCTCGCAGACGTGCAGCGGCGCAATCGGATATTCCTGCCCGCATTCGCTTGCACTTCAGATTGGTGATGTAGCTCATCGTGGTCCTCTATTGATGGAGCATCGCGGCGGCTGACTTGCCCCGCCACGCTCCGCATCGACATCCGGATCGAGCCGGCACTTCGGTCGTTTTGAATCGCGCTGCGCTGGTCGCATCATAAGTAAGCATTCGCCCCGCCAGCCGGGGCATCGCGCCGCGTCATCAGGGCGATTGCTTCGTTCGCCTGTATCTCTCCGATGACCCCGCCACCGGGCCGACTATGCCGGCGTCGCGGCAGGTCGCGATTTCGTTTTCGTCGGGCGGCTCCTCGAACAGGCATCGCAGACACCCGTGCGCCCCGGAATCACCGTCATCGCCTGACCCGCCATCCCGAGCACGCCGCCATAGACGAAGGGACGTCCAGCTTCTATAGCCGTGTCGTTGATCAGAAACTTGGCGAGGGGACTATCGGTCGCATCGATCACGACGTCGTGCGCGGCGTAAGCGCGATCGCGTTGCGCGCCTCGAACGATTCGACGCGCGCCTCGACGATGATTCCTTCGAAGCGTTCGCGCAGATGACGGGCGGCGCATTCCGCCTTGGGCTTGCCCAGGTCCGCTTGACGATAAATCACCTGCCGCGCGAGGTTCGAAAGCTCCACCGGATCGGGATCGATCAGCGTCAGGGAACACCCGCCCGCGCGGGCAAGCGCCAGCGCGGCCGGCACCCCAAGTCCGCCCACACCTGCGACCAGTATGTTCGCGTTCCGCTGCATTCCCGTTTCGAGGCTTTCGAGAGAGGCAGGGCGATCAAAAAACCCTCTTCCTGCGATCGAGGACGAGGGTTCTTCAACTCTCGCCCTATCTTCCAGGATCTTCCTTTGATCGGAGATCCCGCAGGAGTTAGCACCAGCACCCATTCGGGCCGGTTGCTGCGGCATCATCGGGCCAGTCCCTCCGCCGCTCTCGATAAGGCTCTACACTATGGTGCGATCACAGTTAGCCGAGGAAGGGGCGGGTGTCAATCGACCGACCACGCGGTCAGCCCCCGCCGCGAAACGATCAAATCCGGATTGACTCCGGGGGACGTATTTTCGGAGCGAAGCACATCCCTCGCTGCTCTGTCCTCTGGTATGAAAAGAGAACCGGGTCTATGCCAACAATTGCAACGTTGCCCGCTTCTACTGTAGCTTGCGGCGGTGAGGGGCAGTCGCTGACCGTCGGGAGGAGTAAAAATGGCATCGCGAAGCTGGAGCCTGCTGGCTCGTTTCACGCTTGCATTGGTGGGGCTTTTTCTTGCTGCGGCGTGTGATCCGTGTCCATCGTGTGGCGGACATGCCACGCCCACGACCACGGCAAGCCCGACCGCCACTCCAACGCCTGTCGCCAGTGCGAGTGGATCGGGCCTTTTCGCGCTCGATGCCACCAAGCAACTGGCATTCGTACCGCTCCTCTTCTCGCCCGACCCTGAAAGCCGCAATGCGCGGGTCGCGGTCCTCGATCTGAGCGTCAATCCGAACACCACCGATCCTCGCAAGGCCACCGTGGTCCTGGGGCATACGGGTACCCCGACCGGAACCGCACTCGACGCCAAAGACTCGCTGGTTATCGTCGTCAGCAGCGATAGCGGCATCGGATACGTGGATCTGATCGATGAGAACACCGACGCGCTGTTGACGCCGACCCCAATTACCATACCGGGGAACAGTCAGCCCGGACAAACCGGGCAGGTCCTGTTTGATGGCGACCGTGGGGTTGCGGTGCTGAACGTGACCGATGGGACAGGATGCCAGACTTCGTGCACCGGATTTCTGACCTTCGATCCGGTGGCCCAGACTTTCGGTTCTCTGGTCTCGGCCAACTATGCGGAGACGTTCGCCTTCAACGGAAACACGCAACAGATTCTCAACGCATCGGATGACAACAGCGGGGGAATGACCCAGGTAGTCGACTTGATGGGTACCAGAACCTGCTCGCTCTCCGACATCAACTTGGGCGATGATCAGGACGGCGCGTCTTTCGATGTCACCACCAACCTGGTCGTCATCAGCAACGAAGACGGAACCGCCACCGTTCTCAATCTGAACGGTTCGATGCTCTCAGGGCAGGGCGCGGATTGCACCGTCACCGAAGGTGGAACCAATCCGAACTCGGTCCTGCTTACCGGGCTTCCGGACCTGACCGCCGGTTCCGCCGTGAATTCCGACACTCATCAGGCTTTTCTGATCGAGGACGATTCTCCCGGCATCAGCCTGATCTCGATGCCGTCTACTCCCGTCACGCAGATAATGGAGAGCGCGCTGTCCACCGTTATCTCCTCGGTGCCCGACGACCCGAACGGATGCACTTGGGCAACCCAGGGAGATCCCTACGCGGTAGCCGTCGATACGGTTCACAACCTCGGCTACGCGGCGAATACGGCGAGTAATGGTGCGACCTTCCTGGTCCAGGTCGATCTGGCGGCCTTCCAGACTAATCCGACCCTGATTCCAACCGCCTTGCCGACCGGACAGTGCGCGGGCACGCAGACCACGCTCGGATGCAACAACAACAACGGCGTTGTCTTCTTCGCGTTGCCGCCGGAGTCCGAAGGCGCGGTATCCTGCGGCGGCGGAGGATGAGATCGGGTTCGGCCGTCAGGCGAATCGAAGTCCCGCAAACTCGGCGGAGCCAGAGAGCACTTCCCGCGGCGGACGTCTCGCCCGCTGACGCGGAGCGTCTCTTCGATCGGAAGGAACCCGGGAAACGGGATCGCTAGCTAATCAGCAGCTCGGCGATCTGGATACCGTTCAGCGCCGCGCCCTTGCGAAGCTGATCGCCCGACACCCAGAAGTTGAGCCCGTTGGGATTGCTCAGGTCTTCGCGAATACGCCCCACCAGACAGTCGTCCTGGCCCTCGGCAACAATCGGCATCGGATAGCGATTCTGCGCCGGGTCGTCCACCACCCGCAGTCCCGGAAAGCTCGAGAACACCTCGCGCGCTCTCGATGCGCTGATCTTGGTTTCGGTCTCGGCATTCACCGAAATCGAATGGGCCGTGAACACCGGCACCCGCACCGTGGTCGGAGAAATCAGCAGCTCCGGCGCATCGAGGATCTTGCGCACCTCGTTCACCAGCTTGATTTCCTCGCCCGTGTAGCCGCCTTCCACGAACTTGTCGATATGCGGGATCAGATTGAACGCAATCTGATGCGGGAAGAACTCGGGCTTGATCGGCTCGCCCTTGGCCCACGCCAGCGTCTGCTTGCGCAGCTCATCGACCCCGTTGACCCCCGCCCCCGACACGGCCTGGAAGCTGGTGGCGATTACCCGTTTCAGCTTGCCCGCGTCGTGCAACGGCTTGAGCGGCATCACGGTGACAATCGTGGTGCAGTTGGGACAGGACAGAATTCCCTTGTGCCCCCGCGCGCTCGCCGGGTTGATTTCCGGCACCACCAGCGGAACGTCGGGGTTCATGCGGAAGGCGTTGGATTTGTCGATCACAATCGCGCCCGCCTTCACCGCCGCCGGAGCGAATTCGCGCGATTGTTCGGAGCCGGCCGAGAACAGCGCCACGTCGATTCCCTTGAACGAATCCGCGGTCAACGTCTCGACGGTGATCTCGTCACCGGCGAAGGTAACCTTCTTGCCCGCCGATCGCGCGGAGGCAAGGGCGCGCAGGCTGCGCACCGGAAAGTTGCGTTCATGCAGGAGCCTGAGCGTCGTCTGCCCGACCGCCCCGGTTGCTCCCACCACTGCGATTCGTTGTCCGCTAGCCATCTGCCTGATTCAACTGCGGCCGCCGCTTACGTGCCGGCGGCACTCGTGTATCGCCAGAGCGTATAGGTGTCGCGATCCCCGGTCCAGATTCGCAATAAGTCCGGATCACACCTTTTCGATCAGCCACTCCGACACGGTCTGGTACAGCTCGTCGCCCAGGCCGCTGAAGCGATGGTCCCCGCCGGGCATCAGCTTTAGTGTCCTGGGCTCCTGCGCACGCTCGTAGATCGCCTCTGACGATTGATGCGACAGGATCGTGTCCGCCGTTCCGTGCACCAGCAGAAGCGGGCGCGGAGCCAGGTCGGCGACGACATGCGCGCCCGCGAGCTGACTCGACAGCGCAACTACCGTGGTGATTGCGGGAGCAAGCGTGCCGGCGTTTATGGCGACCGCGCCGCCGAACGAATGTCCGATCAGCGCCGCGCGCTGATAGCGCATCGCGCGCAGGAACGATATTCCCGCCAGCGCGTCGAGCAGGCACTCGCCGAACTCGTTCGGCGCGCGGTAGTCGACTCGCGCAATCGCGATTCCCTGCTGCGGCAACTCGCTTCCCAGCCGCGGGTACAACTTCGAGGGTCCGTCGAGCCCGCCGATAGCGCCGCTCACGCAGAGCGCGGCCCGCCCCGGCTCGGCGGCGGCGTGAAAGATCATCGGGATAGGTCCGCGTGTCGTGCGAATAATCAGTTTGCGGGCGCCGGCAACTTCGTCCTCGGCGTCGACGCCGAGGATCTTGAGATCGATATGCTCGCTCACCCCGGCCGCTCCGTGTCAGCGCGACTGCCCGAGTCGCGGACCATCCAGCCCGGGGTCGGAAGAATCCCCGAGCATCCGCAGCCCGAAGCGAATCATCGCCGCCAGCCGCTCCACCCGCGTGAGCAGCTCGGCCTCTTCCTCGCGCGGCGCGTCAGCGAGCGCTTGCGCCGTAACCGCAAGGCTCGCCTTCAGAACCTCGACCGCACGGACGAGATCCTCATGCGCGGGCGCGGCACTACGCCGCCGCTCCGCCCGCACCTCGGCAAGATCGATGATCTCCGCCATCAACCCGATTATCGCTCATCCCAAACAATCCATCCAACCGCCTGATCCCTCTCCCGTGTTCGGGAGAGGTTAGAGCACGCACTGAGGAGTCGCAGGCGACGAATGTGTGAGGATCAAAAGATGTCTGATCCAACTACCGCCGGCATCGGCTCGTCGATCTGAAACATATTCAGCATCCTGGCTTCCGGATTTCCTTTCCCGGAAGCAGAAAATCCGCACGACACGGACTGCGTTCTTGATGAAGCTCCCGAGATGACACGGTCCCTGAGAATTCAGAAAACAAGGACCCTGTACCTTTTTCAGACAGTGCATAGTGAGTCTGGAAAAGATTAAAGGAGATGCGTTGTCCACAAGTCCACAGGCGGGATTTTCGAGAGATCCCAGAGCCTGTGGACCCTGTGGGCAACGCCTCCTTTCCATGCAGTGCCAGACGGCACAAGCTGCGACAACGACTTGGCCACCTTGCCGGGAGCGCCTTTCGGACCCTGCGCAACAAGCGCCGTGTGAGGACCCGCGCCCCGGCAAGGCGGTCGTTGATGCATCTCCAGTGGGGAGTCGCGCCAGGAGCGCCAGTACAGGGGTGATGAAAGCGTCAGCGGTGGCCAAGCGCAAGGAGGTGGAATGGTGTGGAAACGGAGTATCGGATTTACGTCGGGATCGACTGGGCCAGCGCGATCCATCAGGTGTGTGTGCTGGACCGGGGCCGCGACACGGTAACCCAGCGCAGCTTCGCGCATAGCGGTGAGGGGTTGGGAGCCTTGGGGCACTGGCTCCACGAGTTGGCCGGCGGTGACCCGGGGCAGGTGGCGGTCGCCATCGAGGTGCCGCGCGGGGCGGTAGTTGAGAGCCTGGTCGAACAGGGCTTTCATGTCTACGCGATCAACCCCAAGCAACTCGATCGCTTTCGCGACCGCCACAGCATGGCCGGGGCCAAGGATGACCGGCGCGACGCGTTGGTGCTGGGAGACTCCTTGCGCACCGATCGCGGACGCTTTCGCCGGGTGCAGCTGGACGACCCGCTGATAATCCAGTTGCGCGAAGTCTCGCGGATGGACGAGGAACTCGCCCGCGAAGGCAATCAGCTCGCCAATCGCCTGCGCGAGCAGCTGCGGCGCTTCTACGTGCAAGCGCTTACGCTGTGTCCCGCCGTCGACGAGCCGTGGTGGTGGGAGCTGCTGGAACGGGCGCCGGCGCCCGCCGCCGCCCGCCAGCTGCGCAGTAACACCGTGGCGCAGCTGCTCAAGAAACACCGGATTCGCCGGGTGAACACCGAGCAGGTGCTGGCCGCGCTCAAGGCGCCCGCGCTGCCGGTCGCGCCAGGCGTGGTCGAGGCCGCTACCGAGCATATCCGCCTCCTGCTCCCGCGCCTGCGCCTGGTGCACAGCCAACGTCACCACTGCGGCCAGCGCCTCGAGGCGCTGCTCGACCAGATCACAGTGGAAGCCACCGACGACCCTAAACAACGCGAGCACCGCGACGTCGAAATCCTCCGGTCCCTGCCAGGAGTGGGAAGAGTCGTAGCCGCCACGGTGCTCGCCGAGGCCTCCGCGGCCCTTGCCGAGCGAGACTACCACGCCCTGCGCGCGCACGCAGGGATCGCGCCCGTCACCCAACAGAGCGGCAAGCGCCGGGTGGTGCTCATGCGCTACGCCTGCAACCACCGCCTGCGCAACGCGCTCTATCATGGGGCCCGGGTCGCGGCGATCTACAATCCGCCCAGCAAGGCTTACTACACCGCGCTACGCCGCCGCGGCCATTCCTATGCTCGTGCCCTGCGCGCCCTGGGCGACCGCCTCCTGCGAGTCCTCATCGCCATGCTCACTCACCGCACTCTTTATGACCCCGACCAAACCCCTCGCCCTAACACCTCTCCGCCCTCCCAGAACGTCGCATGAACCTCTTGACCAAGGGTGGGGAGTCCTCACCGACCTCCCCCAATCATCACACGAGAGGGACAGAAGACCCACCCGGAAACCGAAACGAAGCCAGCCCTTCGTGCTTCGATCCCTCGGGCAGCAACTGACTTCGATATAGCGTCATCTCTCCGACGCGCGAACTGCCGAAGTCGCGCTCCGCCGCCGCCCGCACCAACCCGAGTGCCTGCCTGCTCCCGCGCGGGTCGCGAACTCGTCCAAGCGTGAGATGAGGCGCCCATGGCCGGTCGGACGCTTCGAAGCCCGCGTCAACCGCCGCGCGTTCCACCCTCGCGGCAAGAGTCGCCAGCCCCTCGCATTCGAGCCCCGCCCATAGGACGCGCGGCCGTGTCAGGTTGGGAAATCCACCCACTCCCCGGGTCCGAACCTCCAGCGTCGCCGTCTCCGAAGCGATTCGAGCCAGCGCGTCAGCCAACGGCGCGAGCTTCGCCGAATCGACCGCGGCGCCCAGGAATTTCAGCGTAACGTGCAGCTTGTCGCGGCCAGACCACGCGATACCGTCGCGCGGCCCGCGAAGCTCCGCGATGAATTCCGCTAGCGCCGTTTCCACTTCCGCGCTCACTCGCACCGCGACAAACGCGCGAATCTTCGGCGGAAGCGACTGCATCGGCCACTGCGCCACGAGGGGCGAGATACTGCCTACTTGTCCAGTTCCCACTCGACCAGCGGCAGGCGATCGTTGCCGAAGAACATCACCCCGTCCACAAAAATCGAAGGCGATCCGAAGCCGCCCCGCTCGATCAGCTCTTCGGTATTGGTCCGCAGCTTCGCCTTGTACTCGGCCGCGTTGATCTTCTCGAAGTATTCTTTTTCGTCCAGCCCGACTTCATGCACGATGTCGCGCAGTACCGCGTCCTGGCTGATGTCGCGATTGTCGCCCCAGTAGCTTTCAAACACCCGGCGCGAGTAGGGCGAAATCTTGCCGTGTTCCTCGGCCACGAACGCGCCGCGCATCGCCTTGACCGAGTTCACCGGAAACACGCTGGGGTTCCCGATTTTGAGCCCGTAGAAATGCGCCCAGTCCTGCAGGTCCTTGCCGTAATATCTGGCCTTCGGCTTCACCGGATTGGTCCGGGTTTCATACACGCTGGGATTGACGGTATTGAACACCCCGCCGACCAGGAACGGCCGCCAGATCAGATTCGCGCTATGGCGGTGCGCAACCTCTTCGATTTTGGTGAACGCCAGGTAGGTCCACGGGCTCGAACAGTCGTAGAAAAATTCCAGTTTCTTCCCCATCGCAGCTTCTCCGGTCTCGGCGGAATCGGACCTCACCACCAAGACCTCAAGGCTTCCGGAAAATCAAACGCTATCAGGTTGCCGGGCGGAAACTATTCCTGCTTCACCGGCGGCCCGTCGATTTGTACCAGGTCCGCTCGCACCACCCCGATAAACGTTGCCGCTTCCATCCGCAGCGGCAGATGCTGTTTGTCGGCGCTGATCCATATCGTAGTCTCACGCGCCTGGCTGCGCAGCTTGCCGTTGCTGAGGTAGACGATGCCCGGGGACACCTTGAGCGCGTCGAACGTCCCGACCGGCACCTGCACCTTCTCCTTGTCCTTCACGTTGAAGTCGAACACGTAGCGGTTGGTGCCGGAAAAGACGTCGAACAGCAGCCGGTCTCCCGGCGTCAGGTCCTGGCTCAATGCCATCATCGCGCCCGAAATCGGACCGAACGGTTCGGTGGCGATGAACTGTTTGCTCTCGCTGCCTTTGTGGTTCTTCTTGGTCGACACCACCAGATGGGTGCGCTCGTTGAAGGTAATCGTGTACTCGTTCGATCGCTGGTTTTCGTGCTGGCGCTGGTAGATGTCCTGGGTCTTGAGCGATCCGACCGTCACCTTCTCGCGCATGTAATCGCGCATGCGAAAGACCAGATCGACGAGCTGATTGGTTTCGATCCAGGCCTCGACATTCCACAGCGCCGGGTCCTTCTTGTTGCGATGCAGCTCGAACCATCCCCGCGCCGCCGGTATTCCCAGCCACGACGCCTGGTAAACCAGCCGCTCCCCGTCATGAAAAGGAAAAGACTGCGGAGCGTACGTCGGTACTTTCACCTCGGCGGGCAGCGGCAACGGCGTTTCGGGCTCGGCATGTTTGTTCCGGTGATGTTTCTTGCCGGACGTGGGAACCTCTGAGGCCTCGTCTGCCGCGACTCGCGCAACCGGGCTTGCGACAACCGCGACGACCATAGCCAAAAGGAGCGCGATATCACGGGATTTTCGCACGATCCTGCAGAGCCGCTTGCTTGCAATCACAGGCATGATCACCAATAATTTTGACCTATCGCGGAGGGCCGGGAAATGTTGAAGAGCCGAATTGTTTTCGGGGTGGCGGCCTGCGCGTTTGCCTTGGCGCTCTCTTCTATTGCGCGCGCGCAGTCTTACGGCGGTCAGGGCCTCGGTAGCGCGCTGGCCAACAGCCCTATGATGCATCAGGGCATGACCAAGGCGGGCATCGACGACATCACCGCCCGCGCCAATAAGGAATCCGTCTTCAAAATCGTCAAGGACGTCAAGCTCGGTATGAAGGACGCCGACCCCAACGTCCGCGTCGGCGAGCTCAACAAGCTGCGCGACATTCCCGATCCCGATGCCGACAACATCCTTATCGAGTCCCTGTCCGATCGCGACATCCGCGTCAAAATAAGGCGATCGATATCCTCGGCTATCGCGAGACCAACAGCGCGGTCGAGCCGCTCTCCCAGTTGCTGTTCCTGCGCTCCACCGAGCCTGCGGTCCGCCTGCACGCCGTCGCGGCGCTGGGCAGAATCGGCGATTCGCACGGCGCGCTTCCGATCATCCAGTACCTGGAGGGCGAAACCGATGACCAGGCGCGCGGCACCGCGGTGTTCGCGCTCGGCGAAATCGGCAACGACAAGGCTACGCCCATCCTGATCAAATGCGCGGACGAGGATCCGAGTCCGATGGTGCGGCGGTTGTCCAAGGAAGCCCTCCAGAAGGTCGACGGCGAGCTGCCGACCGAGCACAGCCAGATGATTGCGGCGAAGAAGAAGCCGTCCGGACCGACCCCGACCGATCAAAAGCTCGCGAAACTCCGCGAAGTCGACCAGAAGATCCAGGAAATGGACCGCTGATCCCTCGTCCTGAAGGGGAGAGCTTGGCTGAGGGTTCTGGTTCAGCGCGCATTTTTTGCGTGACAGAGGAATTCCGCTTCCGCTCGTTTCCGGAAGAGCCCGCCAAAAAACGCAGGTCGTAGCGATCGCTGTCAAAGTCTCGTTGCAAGATCGGCGCGATGCCGGCGAAGGAGATTCCCAGGCTACGCTCGGAATGACTGACTGTTGCTCCGGCAGGGCCGAACCTGCCGAGTTAGCCGCGGCTCAACCATTCGCCCGCCAGCACTCCATTGCCAACCCACTCGCCTTTCTCGATCACCGCACGCCCATTCACCAGCACGTATTCCACCCCTGCCGGGTCCTGCCGGGGGATCCGCGAGTCAGCGGCGCAACCAATCTTTTCCGCATCGAACAAACACAGATCCGCGGCGCATCCCTCGCGCACCAATCCCCGCCCCTTGAGATGCATCCGTTCCGCCGCCATCCCGGTCATCTTGTAGATCGCCTCCTCCAGCGTGAGCAGCCCCAGCTCGCGCACGTAGTAACCCAGGATGCGCGGATAGGTGCCGAAACTGGCGGGGTTGTGATGGCCGTGCGAGGTCAGGATGGTGTCCATCTCGAAGGCGTTCAGCCGATGGCTCATCGCGGCGCGCAGCGCTTCTTCATCGCGCTCGTCGCCGCTGTACAGATGATTGAGCACCCGCGCGCGAGTCCCGCTCTCGCGCGCGATCGTCAGGTAGGCCTCGACCGGATCGAGCTTCATCTCGTCGGCTATCTCGCCGAAGAATTTTCCTTCCAACTGCGCCAGCTCCGGTTTGACCGCCCACATGAGCTGTACTCCCTGCGCGATAAACGCGCGCAGCGGCTGAAAACCGTCGCGCAGCCGCGCCCACCCGTCGGTGCTGTCCAGCAGCTCCTCCAGATGGTTCTGCGACCACGACGGGAAAATCACCCGGATCGTGGTGTTGCCGCAGGTGTAGGGAAAAGTGTCGAAGGCGACGTCGATGCCGTCATTCTTCGCGTGTTCGATATCGGCCAGGATTTCCTTGACGGTCGGCCAGGTGCGCCGTCCCACGAAAATCAGATGCGAGATCTGCAGCGGCACCCGCGCCTGGCGCGCCACCTCGACCATCTCGCGCACCGCGAGCAGATTGTGCGGCGTCTCGCTCTGAAAAAAGAGCGATCGGGTCGAATACGCGCGCAGATGCGATGTGAGTACGCCGCCTGCCGCACCGGACACCCGCGCCAGCGCGGCCAGCTCGTCCGGCTTCGCGATCATCCCGGGAAAGTAGCCCAGTCCGGTCGAGAGACCGACCGCGCCGTCCGCCATCGCGCGCTCGAGCATCGCCTGCATCTCGCGCAACTGCTCCGCCGAAGGCTCTCCGGCATCCGCCCCCATCACGCACAGCCGCATACTGCCGTGGCCCGCCAGATGCGCGACGTTCAGCGCCATCCCCTGGCGCTGCAGATGCGCCTTGAACTCGGAAACCTCCTGCCACTCCCAGTCGAACTTACGCTCGGACAGCATCTGCCCCGATTCATCGAGCATCCGGCCGCGGCTGCGGCGAATCGGCGCCACCGAAAATCCGCAGTTGCCGCCCACAAAGGTCGTTACCCCCTGCATCAGAAACGGTTTCAAAATCGCCGCGTGCTCCGGAATCGGCGCAACCCAGTCGGAATGCGAATGCAGGTCGATAAATCCCGGCGCTACGACAAGTCCGCGCGCATCGATTTCGCGCGGCGCCTGAGCCGCCCCGCCCTGTGGCTCGATTACCGCCGCAACCCGCCCCCCGGCGATCGCAACGTCAGCCTGAAAGCGCGGCGCACCCGACCCATCGATCACGGTCCCGCCCCGCACAATCACGTCATATTCCATGCCCGTAATCCTCCCGTCTGAACCAAAGCGTTGCAAATACCATCGCGCGAGTTCTCCTCGCTCTTGCAACCCGACGCCCCTCTCTCGCTCAGTCGCGGGAGAGAGTCGGGGGCAGGTCTGTTTCCGCATCGACGATTCTGCAACGGACACCGCGTGTCACCAGCCTAAGAGCCCTCGACACACAGACGTAACAGAAACTTGTGGATGACCGCGGCTGATTTAACGCGCAGCTAATCTCGTGTTGATGATGACGGAATGCCCACAGGGCTAGTGTACGCACGGCAGAGTAGCGAAGAACCAAGATGCGGTCCGGATGGAGCAAACGCGAGCCCTCCCCGCGCTCCCTTCGGAAGGGGCTGAACCGAGGCCGCTCACGACCCCGTCCCGCAAAACGTGGGCAGGCAAATTCCCCCAAATAGGCGGCCGCGTCGCCCCACACGGCGCGGCCGCCGCCTTTTTTGCAGGGTGGGTCCGCTTATCGTAGTTTTCTGCCGCTCGCGCGCTTATCCGCCAGCGTGAGCGCACCCCCTTCGGCGGTCCACCTGGTCTGGCGGGCGATGCCGTTCAAGATGTCGAGTTCGCGCGCGGTCAGACCGCTACGACCGAAGATCGCACGGAGGGCAAACATGATGTGATCGGGATTGTCAGCGGGAAGAAATCCAATCGCGACCAGCGCATCAGCCATCCGCGCGAGCATCGCCTCAACCTCACCGGCCGGCGCGAACTCCGGCGTCGATACTGTTTCTGCGCGGCCCGACGCGGCCGCGAGTCTCAGCTCATACGCGACCACCATCACCGCCTGCGCCAGGTTGAGTGACGGATATTCGACCGCCGTCGGGATGGTTATCAGCCGATGGCACCGTTTCAGCTCGTCGTTGGTGAGTCCGTGATCCTCGGAGCCGAACATGATCGCGATTCGATTCGAAGCCGCCTCCGCGATCAGCTCGCGCGCGGCCTCGCGCAGCGTCGATGCGCCGCTGCGGTAGGGCCCTGGCCTGCAGGTGGTCCCGATCGTGATTGTTCGATCCGCGAGCGCCGCGTCGAGGTCGTCGTGAATCGCCGCCCTCGCCAGCAGGTCGTCCGCGTGCACCGCCATCGAGGTCGCCGCTCGGTCACGAGTCGATGCCACCGGCGCTACCAGCCGCAAATCCGCGAAGCCCATGTTTTTCAGCGCGCGAGCGGCCGATCCGACATTCCCCGCCTGCATGGGGCGGCAGAGCACGAACGCGATTTGCTCGACGGGGCTCATGGGTTGCCTGAGGTGAAACAGCCTATTGCGGTGGAGGCCCGCAAGGATTATCCGATGGATTTGAATTGGAGCATGAAATGGAATTCTCGCACAAATCAGTGAAGAGGGCGCGCCAGGGCGCAGGGACGATCCTCGCAATTGCGATCTTGGTCGGGAGTATCGCCGCCGGCGCGCGCAGCGCAAGGACCGAAGACGAAGTGGCGCTAATGAACCAGGTGAAAGCGACCCTGCGCACCAACGATCGGCTCAACGGAGCCAAAGCGTACACGGCGGCGCCGGGAGTCGTGGTCCTCTATGGCACGGTCTTCGACGACAAGGATCGTTCCCTGGCTGAGCGCATCGTGCGCGGAGTCCCGGGCGTAACCCAGGTCGTCGACAGCCTGCGGACCAAGACCGGCAAATGGTTCCAGGAAGAGGAGCGCATCAACACCCAACTCCAGATGAACGGCTTCGACGATGTGCAGGTGCGAGTAGTCGGTCCCGACGTCTATCTCTCGGGCCAGGTCGTCGGCGAGGGCGAAAAACAGCGCGCCGCCACCGTAGTCGCGTCAGTCTCGAAACTGCACATCAACAATATGATCTGGGTCAAACCCGGCTCGGTCTTCTAGCGCGCGTTCAGATCCCCGCCACTGATTCCCTGCCCTGGTCGGAGCGCGGAGAGCAGGATACCTTCCGAGGGATCCGGGTGTCTGATAAATTTGGAATTCCAGGGTCGGTTTTCGATGGCTTTACTACGCATACGCAAATTTCCGGACGACGTGCTCAAGCAGCGCGCCAAGCCGGTCGAAAACATCAACGGTGACCTCAATTCGTTGATCGACAGCATGGCCCAGACCATGTACGCCGCTCCCGGAGTCGGCCTCGCCGCGCCGCAGATCGGCGAGTCAAAGCGCATTGTCGTGCTGGATACCGACCACGACGAACCGGGCAAGCACCTGCTCAAGCTCATCAACCCCCGCGTAGTCCAGACCGAGGGCAAGGTCATCTGGGAAGAAGGATGCCTTTCCGTTATCGACTACTCCGCCGAGGTCGAGCGCGCAGCGAAGGTGCTGGTGCGTGCATGGACTCCCGACCAGAAAGAGATCGAGATCGAGGCTGACGATCTGCTCGCGGTGGCGTTGCAGCATGAGATCGACCATCTCGACGGCAAACTGTTCATCGACCGCATCAGCCGCATCAAGCGCGAGCTGTACCGGCGCAAGCTCAAGAAAATGATCAAGGAGGGCAAGGCCGACGAGCGTCCCTCCGCAGTCCGAATCTAAGGCCGTCACTCCACTCAACATCGTGTTTATGGGTACGCCGGCTCTGGCCGCCCATATTCTCGACCGGCTGGCGGAGGCTGCCGACCCGCGCTTTCGCGTGACTGCCGTGGTGACCCGGCCCGACGAACCACGGGGCCGCGGCCTGACGATGACGCCCAGCGAGGTCGGCGCTGTCGCGTCCCGTCGCGGCATCGCCACCCTCAAGCCGACGCGCATCAAGACCTCCGAATTTCTCAGCGCGCTCAAGGCCTTCGAGCCGGATTTGCTGGTCGTCGCCGCCTACGGGCGCATCTTGCCGCAAGCGATTCTCGATGCGCCGCGCCTCATGCCGCTGAACATGCATGCATCGTTGCTGCCGCGTCATCGCGGCGCCGCTCCGATCGAGGGCGCGATTCTGGCCGGCGATGCCGAAACCGGGGTTACCATCATGCGGATGGTCGAGGCGTTGGATGCGGGTCCGATGCTGCTCCGGCGCACGACTCCGATCACTCCCGATGACACCCAGGCCACCCTCAAGGACAAGCTGGCGGAACTCGGCGCCGCGGCGCTGTTGGAAACGCTCGATTTGATCGCGAACGGTACCGCGACCGAAACGCCGCAGGATGAGACGGCCGCGACCTACACTAAACAGATCATCAAGGAAGACGCGTTTATCGACTGGAGCGGCGAGGCCGCTGCTATCGAGCGGATGACGCGCGCATACGATCCGTGGCCGGTCGCGCGCACCACGCTCGACGGCCGGCCGCTGATGATCTGGCGCGCGCAAGTCGACGCGGGCAACCTGGGCGCCGAATGGGCCGGCACTCTCGTCGAATTGAAACCGGTTCCGGTCGTGCAATGCGGCGTGGGCCGGCTCGCGCTTCTTGAGGTGCAGGCGGCAGGGCGTAAGCGGATGAAGGCGAGCGATTTCTTTAACGGCCGGCGCATCGGCGCAGGCGCGCGCCTGGGCTCGTGAAGCCTGCCCGCAATCCCCGCGCGCCCGCCGGCGACTCCTCCGAGGGTCTTCGCGCCCGGCAGATAGCGGTCGAAATCCTGATGGCGGTCGAGCATCGAGGCGGCTACGCGGACGCCATGCTGGGTACGCGCCTGCCCGATCTGTCTCCCGCCGACCGCCGCCTTACGACCCGTCTGGTCCTCGGGACTATCGCGTGGCGGGCGCGGCTCGACTATGAGCTGGAGCGGTTCTGCGCCCGCGACCTCGGCGGAATTCAGCCGGAAGCGGTCGCGATCATGCGGATGGGCCTGATGCAGTTGCGGTTTCTTGATCGCATCCCGCCGCACGCTGCCGTGTCGACCTCGGTCGAGTTGGCCAAGCGCAGCCGCGGCGCGAAGGTGGCCGCGGGGTTCGTGAACGCCGTGATGCGCCGGGCCGCGCGCGAAAAAATTCCGCTGCCGGATCGCGAGGGCGACGAGATCGGCTGGATGGCGATCGCCTATTCGCATCCCCGCTGGATGGTCGAGCGGTTCGTCGAATGGTTCGGTCGCGAGAGCGCGGAGCGCCTGATGGCTGCGAACAATGAGGCCGCGCCCAACGTTTTGCGGCTCAATCTGGCGCGTGCATCGCGCGAACAAATCATCGAACGTATCCAGGCCGACGGTATGGTGGTCGAGCCCCCCGGACGCTTTCCCGAAACCATCATTCTCGGCGCGGCGCCGCGGTTCGATGCTGCTTCATACCGCCAGGGCCTGTTTCAAGCTCAGTCCGAAGCCTCGCAGCTTGTCGCACGAATGCTCGCCCCCTCTCCTGGCGCCACGATCGTGGATTGCGCCGCGGCTCCCGGCGGCAAGTCAGCCCATCTCGCGGAGCTTGCCGGTCCCGACAGTCGCGTAGTCGCGCTTGACCTGAACCTCGCGGGACTCAGGAACGCACGCGGACTATGCGGGCAATTGCGGCACAGCAATGTCGATTTTGTTCGCGCCGACGCCACACGCGCGCTGCCCTTTCGTGAAGGCGGCTTCGACTATGTGTTGCTCGATGCACCGTGCACAGGGCTTGGCACGCTGCGAGAGCATCCGGAGATTCGATGGCGCCTTCAGCCCGGCGATCCGGCGCGAATGGCCGTATTGCAGGCGAGCATGCTTGCTAACACGGGCGCGCTGGTACGGCGCGGAGGTGCAATCGTCTACTCGGTTTGCAGTCTTGCTCCTGAAGAAGGCGAGGGCGTGGTGCGAGGATTTCTCGACGCCAACCAGGAATTTAGTTCGGACTCACGGCCGCCGAACTACGATCCGATCAGGAATCTGCTCGACGCCGACGGAATGATGCGCACGCGCCCCGATCTGGGCGGCATGGACGGATTCTTCGCGGCGCGCCTGGTAAGGAGAGCGGAGTGATGGACACGATCGGCCAGTATCGGGAACTCGCCCGCTACAACACCTGGATGAATCATAAAATCTACGCGGTCTGCGCGGAGCTGAGCGACGAGGAGCGGAAGCGCAATCTGCGCGCCTTCTTCGGCTCCATCCACCGGACGCTGAATCATCTGCTGCTCACCGATCGGGTGCAGCTCGGCCGGTTCATCGGCAACGACCGCGTCCGCTCGATGGACTCCAACGGAAATGAGATTCCGATCCGTTCGCTCGACCAGCAGCTTTACGAAAACTTCTCCGATCTGAGGCGCGAGCGGGAACGCACCGACGCTCTGATCGAGGAATGGACGCAGCGCGAGCTTACCGAAGAGTTTCTCGACGGCACGATGCGCTATCGTGCGATGTCTGCTGGCGGAGAGTTTCTGGTGCCGCTACACTTCGCGGTGACGCATTTTTTCAATCATCAGACACACCATCGCGGCCAAATCACCACTCTCCTGGCGCAGCTCGGCCGCGATCCCGGGGTGACTGATTTCATGGCGATGCTCCGTCGTCCCGCGGACTAGAAAAGTTTTGCGAAGGCCCCCGGACTCCTTTAGCTTTTAAGGCAAAGGGCGGCTACCTGGAGAGAGGTAGCCGGAAATCACTGCATGACCGGTATGAGAATTCCGGGGTGGCCGCGACCCCTCAGGCTGATTACTGCCTGCATCGCGCCGGCGCTGCTCATCGTCTTCGGCGGATGCGTGACCTATCAGCGGTCAGTACCGGAAACCCCGCCGCTCCCGCCCGCTATCGTTGCTCGGCCGGAGCCCACACCGGCTCCGGCCCCGCGCCCGCGGCACGAGATAGCGTCGTGGTACGGTCCGGGATTCGACGGGCACCTGACCAGCACCGGCGAGCGCTACAACGAAAATGCGCTGACGGCGGCCTCGAAGACCCTCCCCATCGGCTCGCGGGTGAAAGTAATCAATCCGGAGAACGGAAAATCGGTCGAGGTCCGCATCAACGACCGCGGCCCCCACAGGCGCGGCCGCACGATGGATCTCTCCAGGCGCGCCGCTCAGAAGCTGGGCATCACGCATAAGGGCGTCGTCCACGTCGAAGTTGTCCCCGCCACGCCCAAGGCGAAGGCGACTCCCGCACCCATAACCCCCGAATCCGCCCCTCGCACAGAAACCGCCACAGAGTAACTTTCAGTGTCCGCTTTCTTTTCCGATCCCCTCCCCTTGTCCGACAAGGGGAGGGTAAGGGTTGGGTGCGACGGTGGTGCAGCAACCATACGTCTCACTTTCTTTTCACCACGAACGCGCTCGCATTCTTTCCCGATCGCGGATGCCTTCTCACGACGAGCGTTACGACAATATCCGCCGCTCATTAGATTTCTTTGTGAGCCGCGACGATCGCACTCCACCTAACCTCCCCGTGGACAAGGCGAGGGACGACAAGGACAAGGGGGATTGGTAAAAACAATCCGGCGCTCGCTCATCGATCATTTTCCGACTAGGGTTACGTCCGTTGAGGTTGCCGCTATGGAAGACAGCATTGCGCAAAAACTGAAAGCCCTCGACGAGGCGATCAACCGCCACGTCAGGCCCGACACCTTCCCGCTGGGAGTCCGAATGCTCAAGCCGGGCGAGCCTGTCCCCGACGGTTTACGCATTCCCAGCCGGAGCATGGGCGAGCACTGGATCGTCTGCCAGTCGATCGGAGTGGCGCGCCGCTACGGATGGGGCATCGCGGTCGGCAAGGAAGACGTCATCTGCCCGCTCTCCGCGATCGCGTTCGGCTTTCGCGCTCCCAACGACGAGTACTTCCATGGTTACGCGTCGACCGGGATGTACTGCGAGAATGAAGCGGCCGCCACCCGGCTGGAGGCCGATACCTGGCGCTTCGAGCCTGGTACCTACTCACACGTGTGCGTTGCGCCTCTCTCTCGCGCGACCTTCGAGCCGCACATTGTCGCGGTCTACGCCAACAGCGCCCAGGTCATGCGCCTGGTCAACGCCGCGCTCTATACGCGCGGCGGCAGAATCGAAAGCACCACCGGCGGCCGTCTCGATTGCGCCGAAATCGTCATCCAGACCATGACCACCAAAGCCCCCAAGGTGATTATCCCCTGCAACGGCGATCGTGTGTTCGGGATGGCGCAGGATACCGAGATGGTGTTCGCGTGCCCGTGGGGGTTTGTCGATGAGCTCCTGAAAGGACTCGACGGGACGCACAAGGGCGGCGTCCGCTATCCGATTCCGGTGGCGATGCGCGGCACCGTGACGATGCCAAAGCATTATCAGGAGCTGCTCAAGATGCTTGAGGGCGGCGGCAAGCAGTGACGACTCTCGCGGCGGTTCGCGCCTGACGCTATCCTGTGCCCATGCATCGCGAGGACAAGATCGCCCCGTCCATCCTGTCCGCGGACTTCGCCCGCCTCGGGGACGAGGTCGCGCGCGTGGAGCGCGCCGGGGCCGACATGATTCATTTCGACGTGATGGACGGGCATTTCGTGCCCAACCTGTCGATCGGCATCCCGGTGATGGAATCGCTGCGCAAAGTGACGCGGCTGCCGCTGGATGCCCATCTGATGATCGAGAATCCGGAGAAGTACGTCGAGGCCTTCGTCAAGGCGGGGGCCAACTCGGTGTCGGTTCATGCGGAGGTATGCAAGGACATTCCCGCGATGGCAAAGCGGCTGCACGACCTCGGCGCGCGCGCCTCGATCGGGATCAATCCCGAGACCGACGTGCAACTCGTGCTGCCGTTCGCCGAGCATCTGGATATGATTCTGATCATGAGCGTGCATCCGGGTTTCGGCGGCCAGGGCTTCATTCCCGAGGCGTTCGAGAAACTGCGCATCGTCAGGCGCGAGCTGGATCGGCGCGGACTCAAGCTCGATATCGAAATCGACGGCGGCGTGAAGCTCGACAATATCGCCGAGGTCAAAGCTGCCGGCGCCAACGTCTTCGTGTCGGGCTCGGGAATCTTCGGCCATCCCGACTACAACGCCATCATGCACGACATGCGCGATCTGGTTGCCCGCACCCCGATAAAAGCCTGAGCAGCGTGAAGAATTAACGCTCCCGCGTCAGCGACCGTCGCATCCACCGCGGACAGCCAGAGCCGCGACTTCCTTCATCTGAATGACCCAGTGGCTGCAGCGGTCCCGGACCATAGCGTCGTCTTTTTTCCAGGTAGGTTTCAACGGACTCCTATCGGGCTCAACCGCACAAAAAATTTGAAGATGCCGACCCCCGGGCTCGCTACTATGAGTAGGAAGAGAGCCGCGCTGATGTGCAGCAAAGCAAATCGGGCAGTCGTCGGAACATTATGTTGCGCGGTGTACCTCCTGATGACGCCGCCCAACCTCCCGGCGCAAGACGCAGCCACTCCCGGGCCTGGACAAATTGCGGGCCTGGAGGTGAATTCCTGGATGCCGCCGCCCGACACGCCGGCGCCGTGGCCGATACTGGTGTTCTCGCACGGACTGCAGGGCTGCGGTACCCATTCTTCGTTTCTTATGAAATCTCTGGCTGATACGGGCTACGCCGTCTTTGCGCCCAACCATAGCGATGCCGCATGCGGAACCCTGGCGTCATGGCTGAAGCCTCCCGGCCTTCCGCTGCTGAGCCCCGAAAACTGGAATGACGCGACCTACTCCGATCGCGCGCTGGAAATCGAGAATCTGCTGGACGCTCTCCAACGCGATCCGCGCTACCATTCACCTCCGTTCGATGCGAGCCAGGTTGGACTTATCGGGCACTCGCTCGGCGGCTATACCGTCCTCGAATTGGCGGGGGCGTGGCCGCGATGGAAAGACCCGCGTATCAAGGCGGTGCTGGCGCTGTCTCCTTTTACCGAGCCCTTTGTTTCGCAGGGCACCTTGCGCGGTATCGATGTGCCGGTCATGTACCAAAGCGGTAGCCGCGATCCGGGAGTCACCGCCTTGTTGGAACAGCATGGCGGTGCCTACGAACAGACGCCCGCGCCCAAGTATCTGGTTGAATTCGACCGCGCCGGCCGCTTCGCCTGGATCGACTCGCGCGCATCCGCCAAGCATGCGCTCATCGTCGAATACAGCCGCGCCTTTTTTGATCGATATCTCAAGAGCAAGCCCTTTCCCGAAGCTCTCGAACGTCCCCGCCCCGGCGTGGCCGACCTGCGATTTCAGCAGTAATCCGGGGTTTAGGGCTGTTCGCCTGCGTTCTCGCCTGATGCTATAAGATTCGTCTGCACTTTCCCGTCGATACAGAACCCAATCGGGGTGTAGCTCAGCATGGCTAGAGCACTGCGTTCGGGACGCAGGAGTCGCTGGTTCAAATCCAGTCACCCCGACCATCTTTCCTGCCGGGACGAACGTTCGCCGAGCTAACCGCTTCCAGAGGAAATTCGAAACCACATGTTTGTCTTTGCGATCATGATGGCCGCCGCGTACCTGGTCGGCTCGATTCCCTTCGGAGTGATCGTAGGCCGCCTGCGCGGGTTTGACCCGCGCGCGGTCGGCTCCGGTAACATCGGGATGACCAATGTAGTGCGCGCCGGCGGCATTTCCGCGGCGGCGATAACGTTTGTCGGCGATGTGCTGAAAGCTGCGATTCCGGTGCTGGTCGCAGTGGCCATCGGGTTTGTCCCGGCCGCCGTGGCCTGGGTCGCGTTGGCGGCATTTGTGGGATCGATCTGTTCGATTTTTCTCCGCTTCAGTGGCGGCAAGGGTATATCGGCCGGCCTCGGAATATGGCTTGTCCTGGCTCCGCTCGCGGCGCTGATCGCATTGGCCGCATTCGGAACGATGCTCGCGATCACGCGTATGTTCTCGGTGGCCTCGATCACGGCGGCGATCGTGATTCCCGTCGCGACCGCTCTGATCGGAGTGCCTCATTCCTATGAACTCCTCGCCATCGCGGTCAGCGCGCTCGCCATCCTGCGCCATCGTGCGAATATCAGCCGCGTGCTCCGGGGCGAGGAATCGAAGCTTGGTGCAAGTAAGCGCGACGGACAGACCGCGCAACAAGCCTGACCGTCACCTCGCGGTGCCCGTTCCTTGGTCGTTCGCCCACGATCCGGGCATAACCCCCCGCTCAAAGCGTCCTCTCATGGCCGTCAGCCCCGATCTAAATGGCACCCCGCTTGCGTATCTACGCAGCCGCGAATCCGCCAGGTTCCTCTGAGAGCCGAAATCAGGCCGGGGTACTTGCGCAGGAACCGCCAAAGGGGCCAAGGTTAAGCAGGGCTGTTGCAAGGCAGGAACCGCGATGCCGTCCGGTGAAGGGTCGAAGAGGATGCTATGAAAAAGGTCGAGGCAATCATCAAACCGTTCAAGCTCGATGAGGTCAAAGAGGCGCTCTCGAGCATCGGTGTGCAAGGCCTTACCGTTAGTGAAGTCAAAGGATTCGGCCGTCAGAAGGGTCATACCGAGCTTTATCGCGGCGCGGAGTACGTGGTTGATTTTCTGCCCAAGGTGAAGCTTGAAATCATTGTCTCCGACGAACTCGCCAGCCAGGTGGTCGAAACCATCGAGCGCGCCGCGCGCACCGGTCGCATCGGCGACGGCAAGATTTTCGTGATGCCGATGGAAGAAGTCGTGCGCATCCGCACCGGCGAACGCGGCAGCAACGCGCTCTAAGTCGCGGACAGAAGAATCAGCAGATTGCGCAGATTTCCACAGATTCAGCCATCCTGAAATCTGCTGGAATCCGCGCAATCCGCGGATTTCTGTCGCTCCTATCTGAAGCCCGCGCCGTCTCTGACGCCGCGGCCAAAGTCCCACCCGCGGCCCTTCTTGAACTCGTTGACGATACGGCGCGACACCGTCATCCGATGCACTTCGTCAGGCCCGTCGTAAATTCGCGCAAAGCGCGCATGCCGGTACATCCGCGCCAGCGGAGTATCTTCCGACACGCCCATCGCGCCATGCACCTGGATTGCGCGATCGATCACGTCGTGCAGCACTTTGGCGCCGAAGAACTTGATTAGCGCGATCTCGACCCGCGCCTCGTCCCCGGAATCGATCTTTGCCGCCGCATTGAGCGTGAGCAGCCGCGCCGCCTGAATCTCGGCGGCGGAATCGGCGATCCAGTTCTGAATCGTCTGCTTGTCGGCCAGCGCGCTGCCGAAGGATTGCCGGTTAATCGCCCGCTTCACCATCAGCTCGAACGCGCGCTGCGCCTGCCCCAGCCATCGCATGCAATGGTAGATGCGCCCCGGACCCAGGCGGCGCTGCGCGATCTTGAATGCCTGCCCGCGCGGGCCCAGCAGGTTCGTCAGCGGCACGCGCACGTCATTGAATTTGAGTTCGCAGTGCCCACCGGCGGTCTCGCCCATCACCGGAACCACGCGGACGATCTCGAAGCCCGGGGTGTCGGTCGGCACCATGATCATGCTGAACCGCTCGTAGGTCGGCGCCTCGGGATCGGTCACCGCCATCACGGTCGTGTAAGCCGCGTGATTTGCGCCGCTTGAAAACCATTTGTGACCGTTGATCACCCATTCGTCGCCGTCCTTGACGGCGCGGGTGCGCAATCCCGTCGGGTCCGCGCCGGAAACCTCGGGCTCCGTCATCGAAAAGCACGGGTAGATGTCGCCGTTCACCAGCGGCAGCATCCAGCGCTTCTTCTGCTCCGGGCTGCCGTACAGGTAGAGCATGGTCGCGTCCTGCGCCGAATGCGTCCCCAGCCCTGCCATCGCGAACTCACTACGCCCGACGATTTCGTTGACGAACACGTAGGGCATGAAGCCCAGACCGCCGCCGCCGATTTCCTTGGGCAGGCCCAGCGCCCACAGGCCCTGCTCCTTGGCCTTCGCCTGAATCGCGCGCATCGTGCGGCCCGCTTCCTCGTCATGCTTCAGCAGCGCGGGCTCGTTCGGATAGATGAATTCCTCCAGAAATCCGAAGACGCGCTTGCGCAGCTCCTGGACTTCCGCACTGGCTTCAATTTCGGCGACGCTCTGCATCGGAGATTCCTCCTCGGGCTTCATTCACGAATGCCCGGATGTTCGAATTGACTGGTCCTGATGCCTGCTTAGCGCGCGCCGCAAGACGCCGGCAAGCGACACGAGCGCGGCGCGCAGAGATTCAAGGCTAATCACAATCCGTCGAATCCGCGCAATCTGAGGATTTCTGCTTCCGCTACCTGGTTTGAACCGGCGGCGCCAGACTGAACGGCGCCTTGCCCTTCAGCCGCGAGTCGTCGCTGGCCACGCACTCGGCCTCTTTGCTCACGATATCCTGCACCCGCCGGCTGGCGCCGTGCTTGCGGTACTCCTCCACCAGATTGCGCTTGGCGGCCGCGCAGTCGGCCGCGGTATCGAAAATCCCCTCTTCGTTCCATTCCGAAAGCGGTAGCGAAACCACCTTGCCCGATTTCGGATCGAACATCGGAATCAACAGATACCAGCCCGCAAGCGCGAGTGCGGCGATGTGACGAAGCTTCATCCTCGACCGCGCATCTTACATGCAATTGCTCCGATGCACAGGAACTCCTTACGTCGAGCTTGGTCGCACTGCTCAATCAGTCCCGGTGACTTCGTCCGTGAAAACTTTGAAGCTTACCAGCGTATTGGGACCGAAGGTGCCGATGATGGCGACATCGGTCGCATCGCGGCCGCGAGCGATCAGCACTCGCCCGATGCGCGGAACGTTGTTGCGCGCATCGAACGTGTACCATCGCCCGCCAAGATAGGCCTCGAACCAAGCCGGCGAAATCCATCGGGCCATACGGCGGCGGGATCGCCGATGTCGCCGAGATAGCCGGCGCAATAGCGCGCCGGAATGTTCATGCAACGGCAGAAGGCTAATGGCAAGATGGGCGATAGTCGCGGCACACGCCTCGCCGCTCCCGAACACCTCCTAGGCCGTCTTGGTCGGGCGGCCTGCTGATAGTCGAAGGCGATATGATTGTGGACGAAATCGCAGATCGCCTGAACTCGCGCCCAGCCGGGCTGATGCGGCCGAACAAGCTCCCATGCGACCTGGGACAATGATCGGTCTCGCAATATCGGCTGCCCAGCAGAAACACCAGGGTCTCCTCCGGCAGGTCCTGGACCGGGTGCTGAGCGGCTGAAGGGCAGATTTCGTCCGGCTCGCCGGTGTCCCGAACCACGCCGGTGCTGGCTATTCGAATTCGTCCCATCGGCGCCAGAATCCTGTTGCACCAGTTCCCGAAGCCGTCGCGATAGGCGGTAATCGGCGCGCGCGGGTCGGTCGTCATGAAATCGGGAATGACGATGTCGGACGCGCGCGTGTAGTGAATGTTCAAGTTGAGAATCATCGGTGTGGGCTGCGGAAAATCGTAGATCAGCTCGTAACCGACTCGGATTAACATGCTCAATTCCTCTCCGCTGCCGCGGCACCGGGGACCTCGATGGCCGGCAGAAAACTTCTAAAACCCCTGCTCACTAACCGACGGTTCGGTGGACGAACCAGTCTCGTCCAGAACGCTCACGGCAACCTCCATGCCCAGGAACGATGACGGCTTGCCGATGAACGTCCCCCAAAGCGGCAGGACCTGCGCATGGTCCCATGCCACCGCCACACGGATGAGATTGCGGTTACCGACAATCTTGTTGGTCGGGTCGAAATCAACCCATCCCGCTCCCGGCAGGTACACCTGCAGCCAGGCATGCGTCGCTCCACCTCCAAACGCCAGCATCGGTGCTGAGTCGGGCACGAAGATGTAGCCGCTGACAAACCGTGCGGCCAACCCAAGGGATCGGACCCCTTCAATCATCAGGACCGCAAAATCGCGGCAGGTACCGTATCCGTTCTGGAGGGTTTCGCTTGGGGTCTGCACGCCGCGCTCCACGCGACGCCGGTAGTCGAATTGTTCGCTGATTCCCTCGGTCATGGCCCGCAGCAGCGCCATCGTGTCCATCGATCCGGACGAGTCCAGAAAACTGGCCGCCCATTGCTGCACATCTTCGGTTGGGCAGCGTCGCTCCATGCCGCGTGCGAGATCCGCGCGCTCCTCGCTCGAATACGCAAACGGGTAGCTTCTTGCCTCGGGTTCGAGCCGGTATTCCGGACTTACCGATTCGATGTGCGCGAGCCTGACGACGCTCTCGAATCGAAGCTCGGTGGTCTCTCCGGCAAATGCGGCGACCGCGACCGAGTTGTCGAAGACATCGTGAATCCAGTGAAGGTCCATCGGTTTCGGGATGATCGCGAGTCTGCTCCTGATCAGCCGCAGATCGTGGCTCGCTCGCGGCAGGAACATCATGCGATGCTCGCCCAATTCAACCGGCTCCGAATACCGGTACACGGTGGAGTGTCTTACGGTGAAAAAACGCATACGGGTTGCCTCGGCGAGCCGATCGACTGAGGAGTGAGATGGTCGACACTGGAAAATTCGGTGCGGACTGGCAGGTCAGACTTCACGTGACGAGTTAATCCACGTGTTTTCGTCGTCGACTCTCGCCAAAGGTAGCCGCGGCGGCGGGTCGATTTCACTGAACTATCAATCCGAATTGGAACAGGTTCGGATTCGATTCACCTGCCAATTCCTCATCTGTCGACATTACGTGGTATGTGCGGCGGAGACCATCGCTATGGTGATCCCTTTTGTCCTGCGGAGAACGAAACCCCGATACTGGTGCTTCATGTGCCGCACAGAACACCATCTACAATATGGCGCTGGTTTATCCGCCGGCGAGAGCATAAGCTGTGAGAGGTTCGAGACGGAGACAGGTATCCGTCCCGGTCTGATCCAGCCCCAGGGTGGCCCTTCCGCCAGTCTTTGACCACCTTCCGCTAGACCAATCCAGATTTCTCCAATTGTAAGACTTGAAGAGTCCCGCGGTTTCGCGGAATTCGCGGGACACTGAGGTCAGCAATGAGCGCCAGCAACAGGTTTGCCGGGGTTACGATTCAGCAGGGGTCGTCGAGTTGGCGCTTGCGCCTAAGCGGGTTGATGGCATTGATCGTCGCCGAAACCTATTCGGTCTACGCTACATTCCTCGCGCACACGCTGACGCCCGTGAGCGTTTTCGTAGTTGATCGCGCAACCAGGCTTCGCCTTCCGCCGGGAGGAATCGGCGATCTCCGCGTGTCCTTCAACGCCGATGGCATCGCGTCCGTCTTGCTGATGTCGATCCTGGTCTTCGCGATGAGCTGGTATTTCATCTACGCCTGCTTTCCCGGCTTGGCGGCGGCGCGACTGTCGCAAACCCCGACTCTTCTGCCCTCTGCAATCCTGGTTCGTCTGCCTGACTGACTTCCCTGCGCCGACGTCAGTGGTGAAGCAGTCACGTCATTCGAACGAGTGGTTCGACTTACTGCCTGCGCGCGCGCCGGAGACCCGGTTGCAAATTGCTACTTGCTCCGCGATCGCCGCTCACATACGCCTATAAGTCAACCTGCTCGCAAATCGATAAGGGAAAGGAAGTACCGGCGATGATCGATCTCTACACCTGGACGACGCCCAACGGCCGCAAAATCTCCGTGATGCTCGAGGAGTGCGGACTCGCCTACGCGGTGCATCCCGTGAATATCCGCGAGGGCGAGCAGTTCAAGCCGGAGTTCGTCGCAATTTGCCCCAACAGCAAGATCCCCGCGATCGTCGATCGCGACGAGAACAATCTGTCGATCTTCGAATCGGGCGCCATCCTGATCCATCTCGGCGAGAAAACCGGCAAGTTCCTGCCCAAGGCGGCGGCCCCGCGCGCCAAGGTGATGGAATGGCTGATGTGGCAGATGGCGAATATCGGCCCGATGCTCGGTCAGGCCAATCACTTCCTGAACGTCGCCCCCGAAAAGCTTCCCTACGCGATCAATCGCTACGTCACCGAATGCGCCCGCCTGTTCAAGGTCATGGATTCGCAGCTCGCCCGCGCGGAATACCTGGCCGGCGACTACTCGATCGCCGACATCGCCAACTACCCCTGGGTTTCCGCCGCCTTCCCCCTGATCCGCCAGGCGGCGTCCGATGCGGTGGGCGAAGGCACCAACGTCCAGCGCTGGATCGACGCAATCGCCGCCCGCCCCGCGGTCCAAAAGGGCATGGCCGTTCCTCAAGTCTAACCGCACCAATTCTCAGATCTCTGGCAGCGGTTGTCTCCCTCTCCCGCGCGGTTGCGGGAGAGGGTCGGGTGAGGGTTCTGATTTTTCGATCGACCGCCCTCCACCATTTGACATCCTCGGCATCGCTGCGCTCGAATGCCCCCGGGGATTGGGGACATGCGCTACAGCGCACTCAGTGATATTCGCGTCGTCGACCTGACGCACTTCATCGCAGGTCCATACGCGACCAAGCTGCTCGCCGACTACGGCGCCGAAGTAATCAAGATCGAGCCCCCATGGGGCGAGGGCGGCCGCAAGCTCGGCCCCTTCCGCGCCGACGGAGTTCCCGCCGGCGATCGCGGCGGACTGTTCGCGTTCCTCAATACCAACAAGCTCGGTGTCACGCTCAACCTGAAAGATCAGGCCGGCCGCGACGCGATCCTGCGGCTGCTAGCCGATGCGGACCTGCTGGTCGAGAATTTCGCGCCCGGCACCCTTGCGCAACTCGACTTGGCCCCCGGTGACCTTCTCGCGAAATTTCCGAAGCTCTCGATCATCTCGATTTCCAACTTCGGCCAGGACGGCCTCGACCGCGATTCGCTCCTCAACGACCTCACCCTGTACGCGCGCGGCGGATGGACCTATCCGGTCGGCGAAAAGGATCGCGAGCCGCTCACCCCGCCCGGATCGCTCGCGCAATATGTCGGCGGACTCTACGGCGCGATCGCCGCGATGCAGTCCGTGCTTGCGCGCAATCTGAACCATCGCGCCGGCCAACACGTCGATATCTCGCTGCTCGAAGCCGCCGTCGCCACCATGATCTACGAGACCGTTACCTTCCAGTACGCGGGCGTGGTCCGCGAGCGCGCCGGCCGGCGCTTCGCGGTGGGGCCGTTTCTGATCGTCACGCTCAAATGCCGCGACGGCTACGCAGGCCTGCAATGCGTTACCGACAAGCAGTTCGAGGCCCTGTGCGGCCTCATGGGCCAGCCCGAACTCGCGCGCGATGCGCGCTTTCGCACCGCCTTGCAGCGGATGGTCAATAATGACGCACTGCTCGAAATCGTCGCGCAGTTCTTTCTCGAGCACGATCGCGCCTGGCTTTATCGCGAGGGGCAGGGCTGCGCGATTCCGCTGGTGCCGATCCCCAGCGTCGCCGAGGTGCTCGAATGGGAACAGACCAGGGCGCGCGGCTTCTTCGAAACAGTTGACGATCCCGTACTGGGTTCGATTCGCATTCCCGGCGCGCCCTTGCGCCTGACGTCCCATCGCCCCGAACCTTCGCGGCCCGCGCCGCGCCTGGGCGAGCACAATCGCGAAATCCTCGGCGCGCGGCTCGGGATGCACGCGGCGGCGGAAGCGAGGACCTCATGAGCACGATTCTCGAACGCAAAATCCGGGTGCTCGACCTGTCGATGGGATGGGCGGGGCCGTTGCTGGGCCAGATGCTCGCGGAGATGGGCGCGGAGGTCATCAAGATCGAAGACACGCAGTTCTTCGACTGGTGGCGCGGATCGCTCTCGATGGGTCCGCCGGAGATGCAGCCGATCGAACGCGCCTCGACCTACAACACCGCCAATCGCGGCAAGCTGGGCGTCACGCTCGATCTGAACAACCCGCGCGGCATCGAGCTGGTAAAACGGCTCGTCGCCACCGCCGACATCCTGGTCGAGAACTACAGCCCCGGCGTGATGAAGCGGTTCGGCCTCGATTGGGAAGTGCTGCAGCCGCTCAATCCGCGGTTGATCATGATCTCGATGCCGTCGTTCGGCTCCGACGGTCCCGAAGCCAACGCGCGCGGCTATGGAAACACGGTCGAGGCGATGGCCGGCGTCACCGGTCTTACGCGCTACCACGACGCGGAACAGCCCTACACGCTCTCCAATGCGCTCGGCGACCCGGTGGGAGGACTGACCGGAATCTTCGGCGTGCTCACGGCGCTGCACGAGCGCGAGCGCACCGGCAAAGGGCAGTGGGTCGAGCTGGGGCAGGTCGAAGGCGCAATTCAGTTAATGGCCGGCCCGATCATCGAGTATCAACTGACCGGCGAAGTCCCGCGCCCGATCGGAAATCGCAATCGCGACTACGCCCCGCACGGCATCTATCGATGCGCCGGCGACGGCGCCTGGCTCGCGCTCGCCGCGGCGACCGACGACCAATGGCGCGCCCTCACCGCCGCATTGGGCATCGGAAATCTGGCCAATGACGCACGCTTCTCGGATATCGCTCGGCGTAAACAAAATGAGGACGCACTTGATGCGGAACTGACCCGCGCGCTCTCTGCCATGTCCATCGACGAAGCCCTGGCTCGTCTGCAGGCGGCGGGCGTCCACGCGGCGCCAGTCAATTCAGCGGCCGCAGTGCTCGGCGATCCGCAAATCTCGGATCGCGGATATTTCGTCGCGATCGATCGCGCGGTGGTGGGAACGTATCTATATCCGGGCGCGGTCGCGCGCTTCTCCGGGACGCCCCTGCAAGCCGACGTTCCCGCCCCCCTGCTCGGCGAGCACAACGCCGAAATCTTCCGCCGCCTCCTGGGCATGACCGAAGCGGAAATCGCCGAGCTGGAAGCCGCAGGCGTAATCGGCACCTCCCCCCGCCAGTACTCAAAAGCGTCGTAGCCCTTCCCTGTCATCCTGCTCCTCTGAGCGTTGAGCGACTTGTGCACCAATATGCACAATTTGTCATTCTGGCTCAGGATGACTTCTGTCGGGGTTCGGTGCGAGAAAAGTTTTTCTCCCCGTCGGAAAAGATGGCGCGCTACGCGCCGTACAAAATGGTTTCTCGAAACCTTCACCCGAGGACCCCACCCATCTTGCTTCCCGATCCCCCTTTTCCTTTCAAAAGAGTAAATCAAAACCCTTGAAAATCAGCTATTTAGGAATTTCTTGCCGTCTCATTTGGACATAAAAGCGAAATAAAAGCGAAAATACTTTCGTGGCCGTTGTCGATCTACGAAAGTCGGATTCGCAGGCGTCACAGGTCCCTGCTGCTGCCGCGGTCTTCCGCGGTCACGAGCTGACCTTGAAGCATCGGCGCCTCGGCTCCGGCCTTGCCGCGCTCGATTCGATCATCGACGGCGGCATCGTCCGCGGCCGCGTCAGCGAAATCGTTGGCCCCGTCGGCTCCGGCCGCACCACAGTCGCCGCCCGCTTCGTATTCGCCGCCACGCGCGCCGGCGAAGTCGTCGCATGGGTCGAAAACTCGGGCGGATTCGCCCCCGGCGACGTCGCCGCCGGCGATGCGGACCTCGACCGGGTCCTGTGGGCCTCGGTCGACGACAGCCGCCAGCTCTCCCTGGATTTTTCCGGCAGATTCCGCCGCTACCGGTTTTCCTCGGTCTTCAAAGCCGCCGAGATGGTTCTCAAGGCGGGAGGATTCGGGCTGGTCGTGATCGATATCGGCGCGCACGCGACGCCGTTGCCGCAAAGTATCGCCCTGCGTCTCGCGCGCGAGGCCGAGCGCAGCGGCGCGGCCGTGCTGGTGGTCGCTCCCTGGCGAATCTGCGGTACGTTCGCCGCGCTGAGCCTCAAGCTCGCGCGCGTCGAAACCGCGTTCAGCCGCCTCGCGCCCGCATCGCCCGCGCTGTTCGACGGCTCGATAATTGAGGCCACGACCGTGCGCAACAAGCTGGGGCGCACCGGCGGCAGCGCGATAATTTGCGGCGCGATCGATCCTCTGGCGCCCTCGTTCGCGCGCTCCCGCCGCCGCGAACCTCGCACCGCCGCGCCGCTGCGGCTCAAGGCCGTGAATGAGTGACGCTCGCCATGTCGCGCATTGCATGCATCATGGTGGCCAATTTTCCGATCGCGGCTCTGATCCGTTCCGACTCTGCCCTGGCCGCGGTCCCGCTCGCGATCAGCGAGAACCCCGCCGCGCATGCCGAGATTCTTTTCGTCTCCGATCTCGCGCTCAAGCACGGGGTGCGCCCCGGGATGACGCTGGCACAGGCGCGTGCGATGACCGCGCAGTTGGCCGCGATGACGCGCTCGCCGGCGGCGGAGCGGTCCGCGGCTGAAGCGCTGGCGGACGCGGCCGAATCGGTTTCGCCGGTGATCGAGCCGGGCGAGGACGGCTGCGCGTGGCTCGACCTCTCCGGGCTGGGCCGGTTTTACGAATCGGAAGAGGCGCTTGCCTCCGACCTGATGCGCCGGGTGCAGCGCGTCGGGATGGATGCGGCGGTGGGCATCGCTGCCAACCGCGAGATCGCGCGATTAGCCGCCGGATGCGGCGGTATTCGCGTCATCCCGCCGCGGCGCGAGCGCGAGTTTATCGATTGGCTGCCGCTCGATGCGCTGAATCTGCCCGCGCGCGATGGCGGCGAGGAGCTGGAAGCTACTCTCGCGCGATGGGGCCTCAAGCGGCTGGGCGACCTCGCGCGGCTCGACTCCGATGCGCTCGGGAACCGCCTGGGGCGCCGCGGTATCGAGCTGGTGCGGCTGGCGCGCGGCGAAAGCCCGCGTCCGCTCCATCCGCGCCGCCGCGCCGAGGTTTTCATCGAAGCGGTCGAGCTGGAATACGGCATCGAGACGCTGGAGCCGCTCGACTTCGTGATGCGCGCGATTCTCGACCGGCTGCTCGAGCGGATGGAGCTGCGTGGACTGGTTGCCGGTGACTTGCTGTTGACACTGGGTCTCGCCGATAAGCGCATCAATGCGCGCCGGGTCACTATCGCGGCGCCGACCATCGACGTCCGCGCGATTCTGACCCTGATCAATCTGAGTCTCGAAGCGGCGCCGCCGGATGCGCCCGCGGAATCGATTCGAATCGAGGTAACGCCGCGGCATCCGCGGCCCGCGCAGGCCGACATGTTCCTGCCGCCCGCGCCCGCGCCCGACCGGCTCGAAACCACGATCGCGCGCCTGGCTGCGCTGTGCGGGCCGGACCGGGTCGGGATGCTCGCCGCCGACAATTCGCATCGCCCGGAAGCGGTGCGGCTCGACGCGTTCGCGCCGCCGCCGCCGAATCCGCGCCGCGCCGCGCATAACGCCCGCCGACAACATCACGCGGCTGGTCATTCGCGCGATTCGCCCCGCGATGGAGGTCGAGGTGATGTGCGTGCGCGGCATGCCGGAGTTCGTGCGCGGACCGAAGCTGGGTGCGCGCGTGGTATCGATCGCGGGACCGTGGCGGCGCGAAGGCGAATGGTGGCGCAACGGCGACGGTGCGCCATCGCAGGCCGCCGCGTTCTGCCGCGACTACTACGATTGCAGCTCGCTGACGGCTGCGTCTATCGCGCATTCCGCGATCCGCGCTCCGATCGATGGTTCGTCGACGGCGTTTATGACTGAGGCCGCTGAGATCCGCAGATTGCACAAATTCCGCGGATTCAGAAATCGAATCTGTGAAATCTGTGCAATCTGTGGATTTCCGGGTTTTTAATGAACGACGCTGACTATATCGAGCTGCGCGCGCGCAGCGCCTTCAGTTTTCTGGAAGGCGCCACCGCGCCCGAGGATCTGGCGGAGCGTGCGGCGGCGCTCGGCTATCCCGCGATCGCGCTGGGCGATCGCGACGGTGTTTACGGCGCACCGCGCTTTTATCCAGGGCGCAAGTCGCGGCGGGCATGCGCGCGATGGTCGGCGCGGAGCTGACGCTCGATGACGAAGCCGGCTCTATGTGCTGGTGCCCGATCGCGAACGCTACCGCAATCTGTGCCGCATGATCACCGCCTCCAAGCTGCGCGCTGACTCGGCGCGCAAGTGCCGGACGGTAGCGCCGCCAAATATCCGGCCAAGGGCGAGAGCGCGGATCACGCTCGACGATCTGGAACGCTTCGGCGCCGGCCTGATCTGCCTGGCCGGCGGCGCGACGAGTCCGCTGGCGCGGCAGGCTGGTACGCGGCGAAGACCCGCGCGCCGCTCTGCGATCGGCTGGGCGCGATCTTCGGTCGCGGCAATCTCTATATCGACCTGCAGCGCCATCTCGATCCGGACGAGGAGCGGCTCAACCGCAAGCTGCTCGCGTTGGCCGAGGCATGCGCGCGTGCCGATCGTCGCGACCAACGACGTCTGCCACGCCGGCCCCGATCGCGCGCTGCTCGACGTGCTCACCTGCATCCGGCTGCACACGACACTCTGGAAGCCGCCGGGCGCGGCGCTGTGGGCGAACAGCCGAGCGCCATCTGAAGCCGCCCGCGGAGATGGCGGCGCTGTTTCGCGACCTGCCGCGCGCGATCGCCGCCACGCGCGCGATCGCCGCGCGCTGCGAATTCACGCTGGCGGACCTCGGCTACCGGTTTCCCGATTATCCGCTGCCGCCGGGCGAGACGCCGACAGCTACCTGCGCATGCTGACCTATGCGCGGCGCGCGCGAGCGCTGGGGCAGCGCTCGACGATCGCATGCGCCGCCAGCTCGAACACGAGCTGGCATCATCGCGAAGCTCAAGCTCGCCGGCTACTTCCTGATCGTCTGGGACATCGTCCAGTTCTGCCGCGAGCATCGGATCATGGCGCAGGGGCGCGGTTCGGCGGCCAACAGCGCGGTCTGCTACGCGCTCGGAATCACCGCGGTCGACGCGGTCAGGATGGAGCTGCTGTTCGAGCGCTTCCTCTCCGAGGAGCGCGGCGAGTGGCCGGATATCGATCTCGACCTGCCGAGCGGCGATCAGCGCGAGCGCGTCATCCAGTACGTCTATCGGCGCTATGGCGAGCGCGGCGCGGCGATGACCGCCAACGTGATCACCTATCGCGACGCGCAGCGCGGTGCGCGAGGTCGGCAAGGTGCTGGGCTTCTCGCCCGACCAGGTCGATCGCCTGGCGCAGGCTGAATCAGCGTCTACGAGTTCCGCGACCATCACGACGACCTGGCCGCGCTGCTCAAGCAGCGGCGGCGTCGATGCCGGACGCGCCGCGCATCAAGCATGCTGGTCGAGCTGGTGCGCCAGCTCGCAGGACCTGCCGCGCCATCTCGGCCAGCATAGCGGCGGCATGGTGATCGCGGCGGGCCCGCTCGACGAGATCGTGCCGCTGGAGCCGGCCACGATGCCCGGACGGGTCGTCGTGCAATGGGACAAGGACGATTGCGCCGACCTCGGGATCATCAAGATCGACCTGCTCGGGCTCGGCATGCTGGCGGTGCTCGAAGAAGCGATTCCGCTGGTCGCGCGAGCACGACGGCGTCGCGTCGATCTCGCGCATCTGCCGCCCGACGATCCCGGCGGTCTATGCGATGCTGCAGCAGGCCGACACGGTCGGCGTGTTCCAGGTCGAGAGCCGCGCGCAGATGGCGACGCTGCCGCGGATGAAGCCGCGCACGTTTTACGACCTGGTGGTCGAGGTCGCGATCATCCGTCCCGGCCCGATCGTCGGCCAGATGGTCCATCCGTATCTCGAATCGGCGCAACGGGCGCGAGCCGGTCCGCTACGCGCATCCCGTCGCTCGAGCCGATCCTGCGACGCACGCTGGGCGTGCCGCTGTTCCAGGAGCAGTTGCTGCGGATGGCGATGACGGTGGCGGGTTTCAGCGGCGGCGAGGCCGAGGAGTTGCGCCGCGCGATGGGCTTCAAGCGCTCGGCCGAGCGGATGGAGAAAATCGAGCAGCGGCTGCGCGACGGGATGGCGCGCAACGGCATTACCGGCGCGGCCGCCGATCAGATCGTGCAAGTCGATCACCTCGTTCGCGCTCTATGGGTTTCCCGAATCGCACGCCGCCAGCTTCGCGCTGATCGCCTATGCTTCGGCCTATCTGAAATGCCATCATCCCGGCGGCGTTTTTCGCCGCGATGCTCAACTGCTATCCGCTCGGCTTCTATCATCCGGCGACCCTGGTCAAGGACGCGCGAGCGCCACGGCGTCACGATCCGGCCGATCGACGTCGCGCAGTCGGACTGGCATTGCACGCATCGAGCACGGCGCGCTGCGGCTCGGACTCAGATACGTCAGCGGCCTGCGCGAAGAGACCGGCCGGCGCATCGAGCGCGAGCGCGCGCAGCAGTCGCTTCGAGTCGATCTGGCGAACTTCGCCGCCCGGGTCGCGCCCAACGCCGCGAGCTCGATCGCTCGCCTATGCGGGCGCGTTCGCGTCGTTCGGGATGACGCGGCGCGAAGCGCTGTGGCAGGCGGCCGCGGTCGAGCGCGATCCGCGCAGCCTGCTGGCCGGCGTCGCGCCGCGCGCCACGCCGGCAGCCGGCTTCCCGCGATGTCGCCGATCGAAGAGACCGCCGCCGATTATGCCGCGACCGGCGTGACCACCGGCCGCATCTGATGGCGCTATCTGCGCGCGAGCCTCAAGGCGCGGGGCGTGCTGAGCGCCGTGGAGCTTGCCGCGCGCGAAGCACGGCTCATGGGTCAAAACCGCGGGCGTGGTGATCGTGCGCCAGCGGCCCGGCACGGCCAAGGGTTTCGTCTTCGTCACGCTGGAAGACGAAACCGGCATCTCCAATTTGATCGTGCTGCCGGACCTGTTCCAGGCCAATCGCACCCTGCTGCGCACCGCGAAGATTCTCCACGCGGAGGGCGTATTGCAGACGGTGGACGGCGTAACCGCAATCAAAGCCCGCCGCTTCCGTGCCCTCCGCCCGCCCGGCGCAATGCCGGCCTCGCACGATTTCCATTGAGGGGCGCCGAGAGCGGAACAGCACTCTCTCCCGCAACCAGGCGGGCTAGGGGCGGAAGTCAGCCTGGGTTAATTTCTGTTTCCAACGCCAAAGCCAATTCATGTCATCCAGAGCCAACGGCGAAGGATAACAGAATGTAGACAAGCGGATTGAAAAGACCTTCTCCCTTGAAAGAGGAGAAGGTGGCGCGCTGCGCGCCGGATGAGGAGGCCGACAGTTCACGGATGCCGGCTTCTCAACGGCATTCTCTGCCGGCGCCAAATTGGTCGTGCCAGCGACGCTTACTTCTTGTACTTCTCTTCCAGCGCCTGATACTCCGGCACGCGCATCGTTCGCACGAAGTCGCCGAACACCTGGCTCCCGGTACCGATCGCGAGCTTGCCGCTGCGCTTCAACTCACGCATCGTGTCGCGCGTCATCTGATACGCGGCCAGCAACGTGCCGATGTGGATGGTGACCTTGAACGGATACTTCGCGAGTTCATCCAGTGGTAGCAGATCGCCATTGTAGATCAGCGGCAAGTCTCCGATCCGTTCCGCATACGTCTTCAGATCATCCATCGTCTTGATGCCGTCGACGAAAATCAGGTCCGCCCCCGCCGCGCGATATGCGCGCGCCCTCCGTTCGACCTCGTCCCATCCGTGCGGCTGCAGCGCATCCGTCCGCGCGATAATGACCAAATTCGCGTCGCGCCGCGCATCGCAGGCGGCGCGCACCTTGGGCACCATGTCTTCCATCGCGATGACCTGCTTGCCCGCCAGGAAGCCGCATCGCTTGGGCCACACCTGATCTTCGAGATGCAGCGCCGCGGCGCCCGCGTCTTCATATTCGCGAATGGTCCGCCACACGTTCACGGGATTTCCATAACCGGTGTCCGCGTCGCAGATGAGCGGAACCGCGACCGCGTTGGCGATGGCGCGCACATTCGCGACCATCTCCGACATCGTCAGCAGCCCCAGGTCCGGATACCCGCGCGCCGCCGCCGTCCCGAACCCGGTCATGTAGACCGCCTCGAATCCTGCTTCTTCCGCCAGCCGCGCCTGCAGGCAATCGAACACAAAAGGCGCAACGATCATCCCCGGCTCTGCCAGCATCTCGCGCAACCGCGCTCTGCTCTGGTTCATCTCAGGTATCCAGTCTGAAGTGCCGCCGGCCTCCCGCCGGCGGGTTTTTCCAAAAACCTCTCCCGGACCGGGAGAGGACGCCGCGCATCTTTTGCGTGGAAGGAAGGGGTCCGCATTCAGCGCGCAGCTCTCCGCGCGCGACAAAGGAATTCCGATGCTCCGAAATGATGACTAGCGGCGCCGGTACCGAGTGCGGATGCGGGAATGCGAACGGCAGTGGATCCGGGATTGCTCGCTCCGCACACTTCGTTTCGGGAGGACACGAAAATCTCGAATTGACGATCAGGCGAAGTAATCCTCAGCCCTGATCGCGGGAACGTCCACCTGGTAGATGCGATTATTCCGCAACACCTTGAGATTGATGTGCTCACCCGGCTGGCGATTTCCCAGCGTGTCGTAAAGCACCCGCCGCTCGTTGATGTCACATCCGTCAACCGCCAGCACCAGGTCGCCTTGCTGCAGTCCGGCCTTCTCTCCCGGCCCTCCGGGCATCACGCCGGCGATCACGACATGCTCGCGCAGCGTGTATGATAGTATACCCAGCCATGCGCGCGGCGCCGCGGTGACGCGCTTGCCGTGCTGCAACAACTCATCGCGCACCGACAGAAAGTATTCGCCGGGAATGCCGAGAATCGGGCGGCCCAGGTCGGCAAAGTTCAGATACGAAATTCCGATGACCTCGCCGTGCCGGTTCACGATCGCGCCACCGCTCAAGCCGATGCTGAGCGAGGGGGCCGTCACGCAGACGCATCGCGGTAGCACGAACTCCCATACCGCGTCGAACGGGCCCAGGTAGGTGATGATCCCGGCGTCGGCGCATCGCTTCTCGCCGCCCAGACTCGCGACGCTGAATGCTTCCTCGCCGGCCACGCAGTTTTCCGACGATCCAACCTTCATCCACGGTAAATCAATCGCGTCGATTTTGAGCAGACCGAGCCCGGTCCCGTAGTCCTTGCCTACTACCTTCGCCTCGCATTGATCTCCGCCCGGCAGCGTGACGATTACGTTCTTCGCGCCCAGCAACAGGTAGTGCACGGTCAGGATCAAACCCTCGGGGCTCACGATGGTTCCTGTACCGCGGCGGTCGGTTCCGAGGCCGATCGCCGTCGAGACATGGGCGGCGGGAATATGGGAATGCACTCCCACGGTCGCGCGCAAGGTTTTTTGCAGCAGGCTTATCGGCGCGTTCAAACGTTCAACTCCCGGCATCAAGGCTAGGGCCGCGTCGCCTCGCTTTCAAGCCGGTTTGGGATTGACCTGGGTGAAAAAAAGAGGCGGCTCTGTTTAGAGCCGCCTCGCATGCTTCGGAATATGTTCGCGTCTACTTCTTTGCGGGCGCGGCCTGATGCGGGATCGCGGTTTCGTTGACCCGAATCGTCAGCATCTGCAGCGCCTCGCCGAGGTCGAGTTCGCTGTACTTCTGATTCGAGTATAGCTGGTCGAGATGCTTCACCGCGGTGTTGGGACTCAGATCCGCCATCGAGAGTTCGCGCGTGATCTGCCCGATGATCTTGCGGGCACCCTTCCAGTGAAACATGTCGGCGGCGATGGTCAGGTTGTCGAGCTGCCCGATGCTGACCTTCATCGCGTCCGAATAGCCGTTGATGTAACCGTCCTTGGCCGAGTCGCTGAGCTTGTTCCAGAACAGGCCATTATGGCCCAGACCTGATGCGGCGAACGTCATGCCGCAACTCGCAATAAAGCCAAATACTACGCCAGCGATGAACTTTTTCATCTACCGAAGCCCCTCCGGCTTCCGCACTGCGCCGGTTTTACCAAAATTACGGACCTGTTGCAAAAATCCCCGCGCTCTTAAAAGAGCTAATTTAGCCACCTTTATACCGCTTTATGGTGTTTCTTAATGGCCCTGTGGAACTCTCGCCCGGCCCGCACCTCGGAACCGGCGAGACACCGCCTCCACCACATCCTCCCCACCTGAAACCTACACGATCCTAACCCCTTGGTAAATATGGTCTTTTTCCCTCGTCGCCAGCCCCTACTTCGCGGGATTGAACCATTCGCCCTGCCACGACATGATCATGGAACCTCGGATTCGGAGAGCGACGCCGCTCCCGAGGCGCGTTTCTCGATGACAATCGAAGAAAAAGTCTGCTCTTTTATCCACAGCCCCGATCCAAACCTGTTCGTCTCACTCGCAATAGACGTTTTCCGCCATCAATTCGTTTCAGTCCCAGCATACAAACGGTATTGCGAGGCTCTCGAAGTCGATCCCGTCGGCGTTTCGTCCCTCGACGAGGTCCCGATGGTCAGCACCATCGCGTTCAAGCATGCCGAACTTTTTCCGTCCGGAGCTGACCGGCTGCCCGAGGCACTGACCTTTCTCACCAGTGGAACGACCGTTGGCCGCGACCGCCGCGGGCGCCACGTCGTCGCGCAGCCCGCCGTCTATCGCGCCTCCGCCATCGCCCATCTGCGCGCGATGATGTTTCCCGGCGGCACACGGATGCGGATGCTGGCGGTTCATCCCACTGCCGACCGGATGCCGGAGTCGTCGCTCTCGACGATGATCTCCTGGTGCATCGAGGAGTTCGGCGCCGGGCCCTCCCTATGCGCCGCCGGTCGTGCCGGACTCGAGGTGGAAGCGGCGGTCGATTTTCTCGCCGCCGCCGAGCGCGACCGCGCCCCCGTCTGCATCCTCGGCACGACCGCTGCCTCGGCCGCGATTTTCTCCGCGCTGCAGTCGACGGGAAAGATGCTCCACCTGCCCCGCGGCTCCCGACTGATGGACACCGGCGGCGCCAAGGGCCAGGTGATTCCGCGGTCGGCGACCGAGGTCGTCGATCTCGCCGGCGCCTGCCTCGGTATCGAGCCCGACTATGTGATCAATGAATACGGCATGACCGAGCTCTGCTCGCAGCTCTACGACGCGACTCGATTGAACTGCGCCGGCGCCGGCCCCCGGGTCAAAATCGCACCGCCATGGATGATGCCCGCGGCGATCGATCCGGTCACACTGTGCCGCCTTCCGGACGGCGCGACCGGTATGCTCGGGTTCATTGATCTAGCCAATGTAAATTCGGTGTCGGCCGTTCTCACCGAAGATTTCGGCGTGGTCCACGGAAATCGCGTGCGAATTCTCGGCCGCGCGATTGCCGGCGGCGCGCGCGGCTGCGCGCTCTCTATCGCGGAGTTCGCGGCTGCATCGCGGACCGCGGCGCAACCGGGGTTCTAGGTCGTGCCGGCTCCGGACTCATCCGCCGAAATTGTCAAGCACGTACAGCAAGTGCGGGCCGCCGCTGAAAAACCGATCGCCCCCGGTCACGTCGCGGAGGTCCTCGCCGCGGTTCTCGACCAGTGGCACGCTCGGGATTTTTCCCCGCGGCGTGAAACCATCTCGCGAATCTCCGATCGCCTCGGATTCAGCATCGCACTCCTCGAGGAGTCCCTCGATGCGCTCCTGGCGCCGTTCTCGCGCGCGGCGCTCTCGGAATTCGCCTCCTCCATAGTCCCGCGCCGGGAGGTGCTCGGCTTCGTGATGGCCGGCAACGTGGCCGCTTCGGGGATGCATGAAATCGCTATCGCGCTGATGGCGGGATCCGGATTTGATCATCAAGACCGCCACCCGCGAGCCCTTCTTTTTCGATGCGTTTGCGCGCACGCTGACCGATGAAGCGCCCGCCATCGGCGGCAAGATGTCTGTGCTGAATTGGGACCGCGCGCGCGGCGATCTCACCGATACGCTCCGGCGCGAAGCCGATCTGCTCGTCGCTTATGGCGACGATGCCACGATAGCGGCGTTGGGGCAGGGCGCCCAGATACTCGGCTTCGGCAGTAAGGTCAGCGGCGCCTTCGTGACGCGCGCCGCGCTTCGCCATCGTGACGATCTGGCCCGCCGTCTCGCGCGCGACGTTACGCTGTTCGAGCAGTTGGGCTGCCTGTCTCCCCACCACATTTTTGTCGAATGCGAACATCCGCCCGAAGCCGAGTTATTCGCGGAGCGATTGGCGGATGCGATGCGCGATCTCGCTGGTCTTCTATCGCCGCCGCGGCTCGAGCTGGAAGATGCCGCCGCGCTGCGCTCGGTCCGCGAGAATGCGCGCTGGCGTTCGATCGCCGGCGATCCCGTCCGGCTCATCGAAGGTCCCGACCTGTCCTGGTCGGTGATTTTCGATCGCGATGCGCCATTCACGCCCTCGCCGGGACTACGATGCGTCTATGTCACGCCGGTGCGCGATTGCGCCGATCTGCGGAGGCGCCTCGCGCCCGCGCGGGGACGAATCGAGGCTTTCGCGGTAGCGGATCAGGAAGGCGATAGGTCCGAGGCGCGGAACATTCTCCTCGATGTGGGCGTTTCATACCTCGCCGAGGCCGGCGCGATGCAGTCTCCTTCCCTGACGTGGCGCCACGGTAGCGGAATCTTTCTGGATCGGATGACCACCTATAGATGAGCGATCTCCGCAATCTCTTCAGCCGCCATCTCGCGCAGACTCCGACGCTCCTATCGGACTCGAGATCGTTCGCGCCGAAGGCTCGTGGCTCTATACCGCTGACGGCCGCCGCTACCTCGATATCATTGCCGGATCGGGGTGTGCGCGCTGGGCCATGGGCATCCCGCCGTCATCGCCGCCATCGAAAGTCAAATGCGCCGTCATCTGCACGTGATGGTGTACGGCGAATACGTTGTCGAGGCGCAGACTCGCCTTGCCGCCCGACTCGCCGGACTGCTGCCCGCGCCCCTCTCGCGCGTCTACTTCACCAACAGCGGCGCCGAGGCGGTGGAAGGCGCGCTGAAGACGCGCGCGGAAATCCACCGGCCGTTCACGCCTCGCCGCCTTCGACGGCGCCTTTCACGGCGACACCTTCGGGGCGCTGTCCGTCGGCGGCAATCCCGATCTATCGGCGCGCCCTTCGAGCCGCTGCTCGCCCGGTCGTCGATCCTGCCCTTCGACGATGTGGCGGCGCTGCCACGCATCGATTCGACTCGGTGGCCGCCGTGTCATCGAGCCGGTGCAAGCCGAAGGCGGCGTGCGTATCCCGGGCGACGGCTTCTTGCCAGCATCCGCCGGCGCTGCGAGTGAGCGTTGGCGCGTTGCTGATCTCCGACGAAGTGCTCACCGGGCTTCGGCCGCACCGGCAAGCTGTTTGCGTGCGAGCATTTCGGAACATCGTCCCCGATATCCTGGTGTTGGCCAAAGCACTGGGCGGCGGCATGCCGCTCGGCGCCTTCGTCGGCCACGCTGCAATCATGCAGACGCTGTCACACGATCCGCCGCTGGCGCATATCACCACTTTCGGCGGGCATCCGGTTTGCTGCGCCGCGGGCCTCGCCGCGCTCGAGGTCATCGTTGGGGAGAACCTGAGCGCCCGGGCCGCCGAGATGGGCGGCTATCTGCACGAGCAGTTGAGCGCATTTTCAATGCCTGAAATCGCCGATGTCCGCGGTATCGGTTTGTTGGTGGGCATCGATTTTCATTCGCCCGCTTTCGCGCATCAATTTGTCTCTTCCACGATCCACCGCGGCGTGGTTATCAATTGGACGTTGAATGCCGATACGGTCGTTCGGCTGGCGCCGCCGTTGTCTGTAACGCGCAGTGAGATTGACTTTTCGGTGGCGGCGATGCGTGATGCGATGGAGGAGACGCGCGCCCGAATCGATCGTGCCTAAGGTTCACGAAGCGTGACGGATCAGTCGCATAGAGGTCGCGGGGGGCGAAGTTGGTCTGACTCATTTCTGGCGCCGCAGCTCGGGGCCGCCGGCGACGAAGAGTCCCTCGGACTGTTCCGCCTCGTCGTCTCGATCGGCATCCTTTTTCTGCTGCTCTACTTCGTCGTCGATCTCCGGATTCACAGCGCCACCAGCCTCGGGCTGCATCTGTTTCTGATCGCCGGTTCCGCCGTGTTCCTCGCCTCTGCCTGGACCGGCATTTTCCGGCGGTTCTTTCGCGCCTGGGCCTTCTCCTTCTGCGTCTTCATCATGACGATGTTTATCGCGATCAGCGCGTTCACCGGCGATCCCGTGTCGCGCGACGCCGCGATAATCCTGTGTCCGTTCGCGACCGCGTCATTCGTGAACTGGAGCCCGCGTTGGCAGCTGGCGATGAGCGCCGCCGCGCTCCTCCTGTTCGTCCTGGCGCAGACGCTGGTTCCGATTAACGACGACTTCAACGTCTATCGCTGGCTCAGTGTCCTTGCCGCGATCGCGATTGCTCAGAGCACCGCCGTCTTTATCGCGCAGTACCGCACGCGAATTCGCGGCCAGCTCGTCGCACTGGAAACCGCCGCCCACTTCCGCGAACGCGAAATCGCCACCATGGCCCATGACATCCGCAACCCGGTCTCCGCCCTGGCCGGCTATGTCGAGCTGCTGGAGGAACCGTCCACCAACGCGGCCGATCGCGATCGCATGATCGCGCGCATCGGAGCGACCGCGTGGAATACCAACCTGGTGGTGTGCAACGCGCTCGATCTTTACCGTATGGAGGAGGACGGCCGCTTCAATCTCGAGCAGGCCGATGCCGACCCGAATCCGGTCATCGCCGATGTCGCCGAGGACTGCGCCGGGCAGGCGCGCCGCATGGGAACCGAGTGGGAATGTGCGCTCGCGTCCCTGCCGCGCACGCGTGTCGACAGCGCCCACCTCGAGCGTATCGTGCGCAACCTCGCGGCGGTCCCGCTGATGGCGACGCGCGGCAGCCGCGTCTCCCTTACGACCTCGGTCAGGGAAAACCGGATCGCGATTGAAGTGGAAGCACCCGCCGCGCAGATCTCCGCCGCCGACCTCGAGCAGATGATGGCGAATCCCAGGAACAGCGACCGTCCCCCCAGCGCCGGCAGAATCGGCCTGTTCCTGGCGCGCGCGATGACGGAAGCGGCCGGTGGCACCCTGACCGCCCGCCGTTCCGAACCCGAGGGCCTCTATTTGTGCGCGGAAATCCCGAGCACGGAGTCGCGTCCGTCTACAGCGATTCGGGCAGCCTGATCCGGCGCCTGTTGCCCGCCGATCCGCGATCGATTAGCGTCCCCTTATCGATTAACCCGGCCGGCGTGTGTCATGCCGCCGCTCGTCTCCGCAACCAACTCTGACGATTTGTCCCCTGCTACCCGCAAATCGCTAGGCAAAGTAACCCGCGATCGCGCGCGGCCTGGCGGCGCTTCGCCCGGCGAGTTCGAGCTGATCGCGCGCCTCGTGAGCAAGTTGCCCCGCGGCCGCCGGACTGTTCTAGGCCCGGGCGACGATTGCGCCATTCTCGCGCGCGGGACGTGCAAACCCTCGTGACGATCGACTCGATGGTCGAGGGCGTCCATTGCAACCTCGCGTGGGGTACCCCGGAGCAGCTCGGCGCGCGCGCGCTGACCGTGAACCTGAGCGACATCGCCGCGATGGGGGAATCCCCACCGCCTGCGTCGTCAACCTCGCAATCCGGCCCGGACTGCCCATGCGCTTTTTCGAGCGGCTCTATGCCGGCCTGCGCCGCGCTGCCCGCGCCGCCGGAGTCGACGTGGTCGGGGGTAACATCACTTCCGCGCGTCAATTCTCGATCACAATCGCGCTGCTCGGTGACGCGCCCGCCACGCCGATGCGCCGTGACACCGCGCGCACGGGTGACGAGATATTCGTGACCGGTACGCTCGGCGATGCCGCTGTCGGATGGCGCATCCTGGCTGGAAAGATCCGCGCTCGAGGCGCCGCGCGAAGCCATCTCCTTGCCCGCTCTCTGGATCCCACCGCGCGGCTTGCAGTGGGACGCCGCCTTGCGGAACTGCGCCCCGCGCCCGCCGCGGTTGATATCAGCGACGGCCTTCTTCAGGACCTGGGCCACATCCTCGAACGTAGCGGCGTCGGCGCCGAAATCGATCCCGAATCGATTCCCGTCTCAAAGGCGTACAATGCGGTAATGGGACCGGACCTTTCCCTCGCGATGGGCGGCGGCGAAGACTACGAGCTCCTGTTCTGCCTGCGCCCAGGCCACTCCGAGCGCGAACTGTCACGCCGCCTGCGCATTCCCGTTCATCAAATCGGCCACATAATCCGCGGCCACGGAGTGCGCCTGACGGGCGGCAAGCGCCCACGAATCCTCGGATGGGATCAGCTTCGCGCGCGAGGCTCCGTCTGAACTCATGAGCTACGTCCGAAGCTCAGCCGCAGCCAACGAATCTGAATCTCTCCAAGGAGGGGAGCGGCCGGCGCCATCATTTCTGCGCCGGGTGAGGGACCCTCTTCAGCGCCCATCTTCCCGGGCGCGACTAAGGAATTGTTCCTCAATACCGCGATCTGCTTTTTCGGACGAATCGTACACCAACACCACCGCAAAGAGTGGCAGAAACAATGAAGGGGCCTTCTCCCTTAGTCTGGGTAGAAGGTGGCGCGTCCTCGCGCCGGATGAGGGGGACCAACGGTCACAGATGCGTGTTTGTCGCCAGTGTCCGGTTGTGTTTTCAAGGCGATGCTGCGCGTCGGCGGGTACGCAAGCAGCTACTGCGGAAATACGGCACAAGAACAGGCGAGGAACTGACCCACAGAGCCCACAATCAACCATGGGCCAAAGGATAGTCGACTCGCCGTGATGATCCTCCTCCCCATTCTGGTCGGTGTCTTGATAATCGTCAGCGCCTGCCTTGCCGCCTCGGAAACCGCGATCTTCACCATGGCGCGGATGGAGGAGGTGCGCGAGCGCATGACCCAGCCGGTCCGGGTCGCTCTCGATCGCCTGATGGCCGTCCGCTCGAATCGCTGATGGTCGTCATCGGTATGAACGAGGCCGCCAACGTCTTCGCCGAATGCCTGGCGACCACCTTCCTGCTCTTCTGGCTCGGCGGCGAGGTCGGCGCATATCGTCGGCGCCGGTGATGCTGGTGATCGTGCTGATCTTCTGCGACATCACGCCCAAGACCTTTGCGCTGGGCTTCCCACCGGTCGTCGCCGCGGCTGACGGCGCGGCCGCTGGCGGCGCTCGCCGCGTTCGTTCATCCGGTCGCGCAGCCTGTTCGCCCCCGGCGATCGGCGCCCGCGCCCGGAACCGGTCTCCGAGACCGAGTTCAAGGCGCTGCTCCGAGTCGAGCGAGCATCAGGGCGAGGTCGAGCCCGCCGAGCGCGCGCTGATCCATCAGGTCTTCGACTTCGGCGAGCCGTCGCGTGTCCGAGGTGATGACGCCGCGCGAACGGATTTTCTCGCTCGATATCGCGACTCCGCCCGACGCAATTGATCGCCGAGGTGGCGCACGGCCACTTCTCGCGCATCCCGATCTACCGCGGCAACCCGGACAACATCGTCGGACATTCTGCACGCCAAGGACCTGGTCGTGCGGCGGCTGGAACCGACGCCGCCGCGCCTCGAGCGCCTGATTCGCCCGGCCTACTTCGTGCCGCCGGCGCAAGCCGCTGGGGAATTGTTCGACGAGATGCGGCGCGGCCGCTTCCAGCTCGCGCTGGTGGTCAACGAATACGGACAGCTGCTGGGACTGATCTCGCTCGAGGATCTGCTCGAGGAGTTGTTCGGCGAGATTGCGCGACGAATTCGATGTCGAAGGCCCGGACCTCGAGTAGAGTCCGGCCGGCGAATGGCTGGTCTCGGGCGCGATCGACGTCGCGTCAGCTGCGCGGCAGCGCTCGGCCACGGAAAATCGCTCGAGGTGCCGGCTGGCGCCGCACGCTCGAGCAGCCTGGTGCTGCGCCGGCTCGGACGCGTGCCGCGCGCCGGCGAATAGCTTCCGGCTGGGCGACTTCGAGGCCACCGTCGAACGTGTGCGCGGCGCCAGCGTCGAGCTGGTGAGGCTCAAGCGATGGAGTCTAGCTCGCGCTGATCGCGGTGGTCGCCGCATGCGTGATGTTGCAGGCGTTCTTCGCCGCCAGCGAAATCGCGCTGGTCGCCGCCGACGAACTCAAGGTCCGCGCCGAAGCGCGAGCGGGGCAGTGCGCGTGCATCGCGCGCTCTGAGCGGCTGCTGCGAACGCCGCGACCGGCTGCTCGCGCTGATGCTGACCAGCAACAACCTCGCGACCGTGATTGCCGCCGCGGTGCTGACCAGCTTTCTGCACGACCTGGACCCGCGCATCTCGTACTGGGCGCCGTTCATCCTCGCGCCGATAACGCTGGTGCTCGGCGAGTCGCTGCCGAAGCTGCTCGCGCTGCGATCGCCGCTGGGCTTCGCGCGCTTCGCCGCGCGCCCGCTGAGTCGCTGGCAGCGATCCTGGCGCCGCTCTTGCTCGCGGTCGAGACCGCTGCTGAGCCGCTGGCTGCGCGGCATCGCCGGCGTCGTCGCCGGAAGCGGAGAGCGTGTTCCTGAGCCGCGAGGACTTGGCGACTGCTGCTGCGGCGCGCCCGACGAAGCGACCTGCGGCCGCGCCGACGCCGACGCGATTCTGCCGGCCGAGCAGCAGATGATCAGCCGCATCTTCCGCTTCACCCGTTCAGAGGCGCGCAAGGCGATGGTGCCGCTGGTGCGGGTCGAGGCGGTGCCGGGAACGACCTCGCTGGCCGAGCGCGTCGAAGTGGTGCGGCGCGAGGGCTTCAGCCGCCTGCCGGTGTTCCATGAGCACATTTTCAATATCGTCGGCGTGGTCCATGTCTTCGACCTGCTGGAAGCGCCCGATCTGAGCCGCGCCGGTGAGCGAAGTGATGCGGCCGGTCAGTTACTTCTCCGAATCGACGCCGCTCGATGAAATCCTGGTCGCCTTGCAGCGCACCGGGCGAAAACCTGGCGGTGGTGGTTGACGAATATGGCGGCGCCGCCGGGATTATCACGATCGAGGACCTGCTCGAGGAAGTGGTCGGCGAAATCGAGGACGAGTACGACGTGCGCGAAGAACTCGCGCGCGTCGTCGATCCGCGCACGCTGGCGGTGCTCGGCGCGCGCGCCGCATTGCGGAACTCAACGAACGCTTCGGTCTGCGGCTGCCCGAGGGCGACGAGTATGCTACCGATCGGCGGCTTGGTGGTCGAGCGACTCGGCCATATTCCCAAACCCGGCGAACAGCTTAAGGTCGGGCGACGTTACTATCACGGGTGACGCGCAGCGACGCGCGCGCGGTGCGCGAGGTGATGATCATGCTTGAGCGCCCGACTCGCTGCGGGCGATGTCGCGGCGGCCATGACCGAGACAGCCATCCGCGAAATTTTGCGACCTGGTCGCGGCCGGCGGCGCATCGAGTCGCTCCAAGGCGCATGCGCGCCTGCGCCATCTGCCGTTTGAGGACCTCGGCTTCGCCAAGCTCGATCACCATCGCACGCTGCGGCGCGGAATCCCGGAGGTGGTGTTCGGTGAGGGCAAGAGCGCCGCGATCAGATCGCCGCGATCGGCGAGCGCGTGACTGCAGCCGGACAGAACCTGATTGTCACGCGGCTGGACGCCGACAAGGCGCGCGCCGCTCAAACGCGGAGCTCAAGGCACTCGATATACCATGCGGAGGCGCCAAATCGGCGCTGTATCCGACGAGCCGCTCCGCTCGCGGTCATGGCGCCGTGATGGTAGTGAGCGCGGGCACCTCCGATATGCCGGTGGCCGAAGAGGCGGCGATATGCGCCGAGTTGTTCGGCAACCGGGTCGCACGCGCTCTACGACGTAGGCGTCGCCGGCCTGCATCGGCTGACCGATAACCTCGACACTTGCAGCGGCGCGAGCGTGCTGATCGTGGTCGCCGGGATGGAGGGCGCCTTGCCGTCGGTGGTCGCCGGACTCATCGACAAGCCCGTGGTCGCGGTGCCGACCAGCGTCGGCTATGGCGCTGGCGTTCGGCGGGATTGCCGCGCTGCTGGGGATGCTCAACAGCCTGCGCCAGCGGGGTGACGCGTGGTCAACATCGACAATGGTTTCGGCGCGGCGCTGGCTGCGACGCTGATCAACCGGGTGGGGTTCGATCGCGAGACGGCGACTGATGGCCGAGCGCAAGCGCCTGACCAGTGGCCGCGCGCGCCGCGCGATCAAGATTGGCGGCCTCGCCTCGCAGGTCGGCTCGAGCTACCTGTGGACCTCGCTGCGCAGCCCGTTTCTGAGCGCCGCCGCCCACGAACAGCGAGCTGCTCGAAACTCATCATCAGAACGCCCGCCGGATCGTCGAAAGCTCCAAGCAATTGCGCGGCGCCTTCATGAAGCTGATCCAGATGCTCTCCATGCGCGAGGACCTGCTGCCGGCCGAGGCGCTCGACATCCTGAGGCGACCCAATCCAGCGTGCCGCCGATGGACTATCGCGACTATCGCCGATCAGATCCGGCGCGAATTCGGCAAGACGCCCGAGCAGTTGTTTCGCGAGCTTCGAGCGCGAGGCCTTCGCCGCCGCCTCGCTGGGCCAGGTTCATCGCGCGCGCCTCAAGAGCGGCGAGCAGGTCGCGGTCAAGATCCAGTATCCGGGCGTGGAGCAGACGGTCGAGCAGGACCTCAGAATCATGAAGCTGTTGCTGCGCACGCTGCAGGCGATCGCGCAGCGACCTGATGCGGCAGAAGATCGACACCGCACGTCTTTACGCGAGCTGGAGGAGCGGCTGCGCGAGGAACTCGACTACGTCAACGAGGCGCGCAACATCGGCGAGTTCGCCCGTCTGTTGCGCCGACGATCACGGAAGTCGATGATTCCCGCGGTTATCAAGGAACTCAGTTCGCGCCGCGTGCTGACGATGACCTACCTCGAGGGCTATCCGCTGACGGACGTGTTCGCGCCCGCGGTCGACCCCGAACTCGTCGCTGGGTGGCGCGCAAATACTACGCCTCGTGTGGCGCCAAATCCTGGAGTTCGGCGTGCTGCATACCGATCCGCATCCCGGCAACTATCTGGTCACCTATCATCCGCGGCTGGGCATTCTCGATTTCGGATCGATTCGCCACTTCCGCGAGCCGATGCGCAAGGCAATCTGAAGCTCGCGCGTGCGATCATCGCCGGCGACGACCACGCGATGGCCGCGGCGATGGTCAGAAGCTGGGCTATCTCGATCGGGCGCAGGACCCGGCGCCGATGGTCGAGATCATCCGGATATCCTGTTCGAGCCGGTGCTGGTCGATCGGGCTTCGATCCCGACGAACTACGACCGTCGGCAAGGCGACCACGGTCGGCGAGATCGCGTTCGAGCACAAGCTCTACAAATCGCCCGCGCACAGCGTGTTCCTGATGCGCGCGCTGATCGGCCTCGAAGGAATCATGAAGCGACCTCGCCGTAAAGACCAACTACCGCCGCATGTTCCGCGAGTGCGTCAGAACACGCCGAAGCGGCTGTTGAGAGCAGCGGAGTTAAGCTGCCCGTGCGAATTCAGGTGACAAGGCACGCTTCGCACCGCCACGGTCTCCGGTAGCGCACCGTTGCTCGATCGGCTCGAGGCGCATCGCGACCATCATTTCCGCCGCCTGCGCACGCGGCGCATGACCGATGAGCAGAGGCCGCCCTGGCCTTCATCAACGAGGTCGGCTTCTGCGCAGCCTTTACCGCGGGGCTCGGCGTGCCGTGCCTGCGCGAGGCGATCGTCGGCGCAGCGCGAACCCGCGCTGCCCGAGCATATCCAGCACGATTACGCGATCGGCATGACCTGGCAGCTTAAGGACACTTCTGCCGCCGCGCCGAGCGGCCTATTACGGCAAGGTGATCGGCGGACGCCCGGGCTTTATCGCGCTCGACCTGCTGCCGGCGTTCCTGCGCCTGCGGGTTGCGCCTGGCGGCTATCGCAAGCTTTACGTGCGCGGCGAGCTGTCTCAATGCGCGAAGCTGGTGATGGATGCGCTCGCGGCGGGGCGCCGCCGAAACCCGCGCGCTCAAACTTCGAGTTCCGGCTACTCGCAGCCGAAGCATCGCGCCGACTTCGACCGCGCGATGAAGGAGCTGCAGGAAAAATTCCTGGCCCTGAAAGTCGAGGAGCGCTACGAACCGTTCACCTATGTGTGGGACACGATGGACCATCGCTGGGCCGAAGCGCTCCGCGAAGCGCGCCGCCTGACTCCGGGCGAGGCCGCCTATCGAATCGTGCGGCGCTACTTCGAGATCGCCGGCTACGCCAACGAAAAAACCATAGCCCGCGTACTGGCCATCCCGCAGGACCTCGTAACCTCCGCAACCCGTCGCCTCGAACGCGAGCGCAGAATCAAACGCGGGCTAAAGATCGAGAACTACCCCGGCCACATAAGCCTGCTGCTCGAGCTTCTGCCCGACGGCGCCGTCCTTGGCGTCTAGTGAGCACCGGCCTGGTCCAATATCTCGCTCGGCACCTGATCCGGCGATGTAACCGGACCGATGTTATTGATCGTTACGTTGACCGGAAAGGGAGGGATACCCGGGTTCGCACATACGATTGGTTCGTAAAACCCGACCGGATCCAGGAAGTAGTTTTGCTGGTAATTCAAATTGCCTACCGGCAGGCATCCGCCAAAGTCGCCCCCGTACGGAAGTCCGGTCGCCAGGCAATAGACCGGAATCGATGATCCGGTGAAGCACGGACCGTAGTCGACGATCCCGACCGGATCGTTGAGTGACACGTTCTGTTCCAGCGTCACATACTGGCTGCCGCCATCGGTGTAGTAGATATTTCCACCGCCAAGGGGGCGCTTGTCTTCCGCGACATTCAACTTGATTAGCAGGCCATGTTCGAAGTCCGGCCCCTGCGAGCCGTTGGTGTAGATGGCTCCGCCGTCCCAAAGCTGTTCCAGGAAGTTCGTGAACTTGTTGCTGCTGATCTCGTTGTCGCTCACCACCGTGGGCGTGTCATACGTGCCCCACATTCCGGGAGTCGCGGTCGGCACTCCGGGAAAACTCGGATCGTCCAGCAGGCCCCATCCCCATCCGATGGCCAGGCTGCTCCACGGCGTATGCATGATAGTGTTGTGGGTGACGAGGGTATGGGTCGTGAATCCCACGAACACGCCCGCGCTGTCGTAGTAATCCTGCCCGGTATAGGTCACCGTGTTGTTCTGAACCAGGTTTCCGCTGGTAACCTGCGTGCCGTCCGGCCGCGCGTCTTGCGGATACAGCCCGCCCACCTGGAGGGCGCTCGAAGAAATGTCGGTAAAGGTATTGTTGATTACTTGATTGTTCTGGCTGCCGGTATCGAGATCCAGACCGACGCCCCCCAGATGGCTGAAGGTATTGCTGTCGAACGTGATGTTATGGGCGTACTGAAGAGTTACGTTGCCGAGCGTCTTGTAGGTAACCTGCTGATGGCCGATGGTATTTATCTGATACCCCGTGCCCATCAAAATGTAGCTGCTCTGGTCGGTTACATATCCGTTGTTGGTATTGGGTTCCAGCCAGGTTGCATATGAGAACTGCAGCCCCTGAAACGTCATGTTTTCCACCGGGCTCGCCGGCGTTCCCACAATCTCAACCAGGTTTTCCAGCACCGGCAGGACGGCGCCCTCGGGAGTCCCGCTGCCGGTATTGTAATAGGTAATCTGCTGCGTGTACGGATCGAGAAACCACATGTTGGGCACGGTCACGAATTCCGGAGCGTTCTCCAGCCAGCTCAGAATCTGGAAATTCACCGGACTCGTGTAGGAGTTCGCATTGTCCCAACATGGTTGCTGCGTGACCAGAGTCGTACCCGAAAGACTCGCTATCGGACAGCGCAGCATTTTCCACTGCGTTACCGAGACCGCCTCCATCAATTCAGGATGGGCGAAGGTTTCCGGAATTATCTGGGTATAGCCGTTCGCCACTCGAATGTAGTTGAGATTGATTGCCTGGCCGGTATTCGAGCGCGCCCGCACCGCCCGTTGCCCGTTCACGTAAAACTGCCGCGGCATTTCTCCCGCAGGCAGGCCGGTTACGCTGCTCGTGCAGAGGTTGGAACCGTCGCAGGTGAAATCGCTCACCGGAACTCCGCCGGAGATAATCGCGGGCGCGCTGTTCCCGGGAGCAGCGCGATAGACCACTTTCGCTTTGCGGGAGCCCGAATCGGACGAATCGAAGGCCAACGGCGCGGTCAGCGCATAGGTGCCCGACTCGACGTTCACGTTGATAGTGCATTGTCCGCGTTGTTTGTTTGACCGCACCGCCTGCTGGGCCCGGGTTAGAGTCAAAAACGGATCGGAGGCGCTGCCGGTCTTGGAATCATCGCTACCGCTGGTAGAGACCCAATAGTTCACCGCGCAGGAGGCGTTCGAGCCCGAGCCGGAACCGCTGGATCCACCGCATCCCGAGATTACGGCCAGCAGCAATAACATCGGCCATGCAAGTCTGAAAGAAGTTGCTTTGCGAAACATTGCTGATGAATCGCTCCCTTGACCGCGTGGCAGCGCGTGTATGTGCTTATATTAGAAGTTCGTTTCGCCGCAAAGATGGGCTGGGATTCCCGCTTCGATTCCGGACCGGTGCGGGTAGGGAGATCGCCGGCGAGGCACGGCGCCCTCAGCATTTCATGTCCGAATCCGCGAAATCGGCGAAATCCGCGGATTTCTGTTTTCCCCGTCTTTCCACTATGAGGAAATCATGCCGAGATCGACCACATTTCGAATCCATCTGATCGCGGGCGGCTTCCCTTCGGGGTCGCCCGCGGGCCACGACATGAACTACGCCCGCCTCCGCCTGCTCACGATTCTCCAGGAGAACCCCGCGATCTACGCGACAGTATCCAACGACTACAGCGACCTCCCGCGATGGCTTCCCGAATCGCGCCTGCTTATCACCTATGTCGCGGGCCCGTACCCCGACGACGCGCAGAACGCGGCGCTCCTCGAATGGCTCCAAGCGGGCGGCCGATGGGTCGCGCTGCACGGCACCAGCGGCGGCAAGGCTGCGCGAGTCGGAGAGCATCGCCGCCAGATGGTCAAAGGCCCCTATCACGACACCCTGGGCTGCTTCTTCCTGAACCATCCCCCGGTAAGAAAATTCCGCGTGAACGTGATCGACGGGGCCAATCCGATCACCAAAGGCCTACCGGCGTCATTCGAAGTAGCCGACGAGCTGTACCTAATCGAACTCCTACATCCGGAATCGACCAAAATCCTGCTGACCACCGAACTCCCCACCGACCCATCCCCGCGCGGCTTCGGCTTCACCTACGAGCGCGACACGTCATTGCAACCCGACGGCAAGACCAGAGTCCTGGGCTACACCCACCAGATCGGCAAAGGCGCGGTAACGTATGTAGCCTTGGGCCACTGCCACAACCCAACCAACAACGTCCAACCCTTTGTGGACGCCACGATAGATCCCACAGGCAAAACCCCGTTAACCTTCCGCGGCTCCTGGGAAACCCCGCAATTCAACCTACTCCTCCAAAACGCAATCAACTGGGGCACCGGACTGGAATAAGAAATCCACAGATTCCATCGATTTCTCATTCCTCGAAGAGAGCAAGCGAACAAAAGGTAGCACGGGCGTCTCGCCCGTGATTCAAGGCGCGCTTCGACACGCCATCAGAACCGCGCATAGGAATGAATCCTCGAAATCTGCGCAATCGGCGGATTCCTGCCTGCTGGAAATCCGCTATGCCGATCTGCGAAGCTGCAACCGTTGGAGGTTACTGCCATGCCGCTCGATCCGCAGGCCGATGCCCTGATCAAACAGATGGCTGCTGCAGCCGGTCCCGCGCTTGAGACCCTATCGCCCGCCGATGCGCGCGCGCTCACCTCGACGACCTTTGGGATGCTGGCCGGGTCCGCGGAGGAGGTCGGCAAGATGGAGAACCGCAAGATCCCCGGACCTGCCGGTGAGATTCCGGTGAGGATTTATACCCCCGCCGGCAGCGGGCCTTTCCCACTGCTGGTCTTCTATCACGGCGGCGGATGGGTGATCGGCGATCTGAACAGCCATGACAGCGCCTGCCGCCAGCTCACGAATCGTGCGCGATGCGTTACCGTCGCGGTCGACTACCGACTCGCCCCGGAAAACAAATTTCCTGCTGCCGCCGAGGATTGCTACGCAGCCACGGTGTGGGCCGCCGATCACGCGCGCGAACTCGGCGCCGACCCCTCACGGCTCGCGGTCGGCGGCGACAGCGCGGGCGGGAATCTTTCGGCGGTCGTCTCGATCATGGCGCGCGACAAAGGCAAGCCGGCGATCAAGTTTCAGCTCCTGATCTATCCCGCCACCGACGGCGCGCTCGATACCTACTCGCATCAAACCTTCAAGGACTATTTTCTGACCGACAAGGCGGTGCAGTACTTCTGGAGCCACTACGTTCGCGGCGAAGCCGACAGGAAGGATCCGATCGCGTCACCCGCGCTGGCCAAAAGCCACGCCGGCCTGCCGCCGGCATTGATCATCACGGCGGAGTTCGATCCGCTGCGTGACGAAGGCGAGGCTTACGGCGAGAAGCTGCGCGCCGCCGGTGTTCCGGTAACGGTCACCCGCTACGACGGCATGATCCACGGCTTCTTCACGATGACCGGTGTATTGGACCAGGGAAAGAAAGCGGTAGAACAGGCGTCAGAAGCCCTGCGCAAAGTGTTCAGCCAATAGATCCGGATTTCCGTACTGTCTTCACCACTGCTCGTAGTGGACCGCCCGCCGCTCGTAGCCCGCTCCCCGCAGCAGGTTGCGCAGCGTGATAACGCCCTTGCCCACGCCGCACAAATAGAACTGCCGGCTGCGATCGCTGTCGCCGATCACCCATCGCCGCTCGGCCTCTGCGCGAAGGCGATCCACGCTTCGGATTCGGGAGCGATCATGGTTTCAAAACTGAAGCCAGCATCGCGCGAAGCGAATCGATTCGAATTCCTCTCTATAGAGGATATGGTCCGGCGCCGGCGCGGCGTACACCAGTGTCATCGGAGCATGTGCTCGCGATGCGATCGCTCGATGGATCATCGGGCGGATCGGTGCGATCGCGGTCGACTCTGCGATGAAGATCGTTTCGGCGGCCGGAGCCGAGTCCATCGTGAACGTCCCGTACGGACCCGTGAAGTCCAGTACGTCGCCGACCCTGCGCTCGAACAGCCAGGCGGCCCCGCGCCCGTCGGGCACGCGATTGAAGCAGATTTCGATGGGAGTTCCCCGATCGACCGGCGACGCGATCGTATAGGGCCGCGTGCGAGTCTCATCCGGAAGCGGAATCGCGATCGAGATGAACTGTCCCGGCACGAACCGAACCCTGCCCCCATCAACCGGCCCCAGAAACACCGACCGTGTGTCATCGTTGTGATCGATGATTCGCTCAACCACAGCTGGGCGCGTGGGCCGCGAGCCGGCCGGACGATTCGGCAAATCAGTCATCGAGAGCTAAGAACGCTTCCATCTGTAAAATCTGCGGAATCTGCGAATTTCTGCTCTTCATTCTTCAGCCGATTCGCTCGCAGAGGTTGATGGTGAGACCGCGGAATCACCACCGTGATCTCCGCGTAGGGATCCTCGACCACCGCCTGGCATCCCAGCCGCGAGGTCGGGGTCAGGCCCGGCGCTTTGTCGAGCATGTCCTCTTCCTCCTCGGTCGATTCGCTAGAGCTCTTTTACCAGCCCTGCTTCACGATCAAGTGGCAGGTCGTGCATGCGCAATTGCCGCCGCACGCGTGTTCGAGATGAATACTTGATGACCGAGCAGGATATGGAGGATCGATCCGGGCCGTCCGTCGTGATGGAACGGCGCCTTGGCCGGGTCGAATTCGATAACCTGCTCCGGGTGAGCCGTTCTCGAAAATTACTCTAGCTTCGCCATCGCTCTGGTTAGGTCTTCCAACTTATCGGTCGCGGACCGGCGAGAAAGGCGCTCGGCGAAATGGGCGCATCGGGCTTCAGGTCGATTCTTCTTTCCATTGGCGCCGTCACCGGCCCCTCGGAGTGACGATCGTAAGCCGAAAAAAGACGGACTTGCAGATTCGCCGTATTTTCGCCATCATACTGGCAGCAAATTACGTGGGGGCACGACGATGGCAACACTTACCAAGCGCCAGAAGCAGATGGTCGACTTCCTTGAGCACTATATCGGCGAGCACGGGTACGCTCCGACCTTGGCCGAGATTGGCGAATACTTCGGTCTTTCGTCGCTCGCCACCGTGCACAAGCACCTGAAGAATCTGGAGCAGCGTGGTGCGATTCGCCGGCAGCACAATCATAGCCGTGCGCTGGAGCTGCCGCGCGCCAAACAGGACGGTGTCCGCGAGATCCAACTGCACGGCACCGTGGCCGCCGGCGTTCCCATCGAGGCGATCGAGACCAGCGAGAGCATTAGCGTGCCGGAAGAGTTCATCCGGCGCGATGAGACCTTCTGCCTACGCGTCAAGGGCGAGTCGATGATCGATGACGGCATCCGCGACGGCGACTATATCATCGTGGAGTCGCGCGAATTCGCGGAGAACGGCGAGACCGTGATTGCGCTGGTCGGCGGCAGCGAGGCCACCGTCAAGAAGTTCTTCCGCGAAGCCGACGGCCGCGTGCGTCTCCAGCCCGCCAACGCATTGATGCAACCGATCATCGTCGATCCCAACGACCTCGCGATTCGTGGCGTGGTCGTGGGGCTGATGCGTCACTACCGATAAGAATCAGAAATCCGCAGATTCCGCGGATTCACCACCAAGACACCAAGACGCAACATCCGTGTCCTGACTTCGTGGCTGCCCTTGTGGTGACGTACCCGGTCGCTATTCAACAGCAGCGGTTGGGGGTCTGATGATGCGCCTCGAGCGCCGCCTTGACCGCCTTGCTTCGCTCCCGTCGTGGCAGCTTTGCCAGCGCGTTTCTTCCGAGCCGCGCGTTGTTCAGCCGGCGCAGCTCGTTCATCAGCGACTGCCAGCTTCGTCTCATGCGGCCTCCGCCGGCGCCATCCTGCCGTTGGTCGCGGCGCTGAGCCACGCGCGGATCGAGTCGCCGATGATGATTACCACCACCGCCATGAAGAAGGCCGTCAGCATCGCGTCGATACGGTCGTTCCATACCAGCCGCCCGATTTCCTCGACCCGCGAAGCCAGAATTTCCGGCGCGCGCAGCTCTGCCTGCAGCTTGGCCGCGTGCGCGAGGAATCCGATGTTGGCCGCCGGGCTCATGATTTTCTCGTAGCCCGCGGTCATCGTCACCGCCACCAGCCAGCAGAGCGGGGTCACGGTCACCCACGCGTAGCGTCCCTTGCCGCCGCGAACCATCGCGCTCGTTGCCACGCAGAGCGCGATCGTCGCGAGCATCTGGTTGGCGATTCCGAACAACGGCCACAACGAGTTGATGCCGCCGAACGGATCGATGGTGCCGAAGTAGAGGAAGTACCCCCACGCGCAGACGATCAGAATCGAGGTCGTGACGATCGCCAGGTAGGACTCGCTGCGGCCGAGCGGCTCCCACAGATGCCCCAACAAATCCTGGAGCATGAACCTGGCCACTCGCGTGCCCGCATCGAGCGTGGTCAGAATGAACATCGCCTCGAACATGATCGCAAAATGGTACCAGAGCGCCATCACCGAGCGTCCGCCCAGCGAGTTGGCGAAGATGTGCGCCATCCCCACCGCCAGCGACGGCGCGCCTCCCGTGCGCGCGTAGAGGGTTTCCTCGCCCACTTCCTCGGCGAGTTGTTTCATCTCGCTGTCGGTGACCGGAAAGCCCCATCCGGTGATCTCTTCGCAAGCCGCCTCGGCATGCCCGACGATTCCGGCCGGGCTGTTGATCGCGAAGTAGACCCCGGGCTGCAACATGACCGCCGCGATCATCGCCATGATCGCGACGAACGACTCCATCAGCATGCCGCCGTATCCCATGAGCCGCGCGTCGGTCTCACGCTGGAGCATCTTGGGCGTGGTGCCCGACGCAATCAGCGAATGGAACCCCGAGATTGCGCCGCACGCCACCGTGATGAACGCGAAGGGGAATACCTTGCCGCCGAAGACCGGACCGTTGCCGTCGGTAAAGCGCGTCAACGGCGGCATCAGCGCCGTCGGATGAATCGCGACGATTCCGGCGGCGAGCGCGAGAATGGTCCCGACCTTGATGAATGCCGACAGG
>CAWIHG010000006.1:0-222784 GCA_963835905.1 uncultured delta proteobacterium | reverse complement strand
CTTCCGCAAAGGTGGGTCAGCTTTCAATCGGCGTTGACACCGGAAGATTACCGATGGCTGTTTGTCAGGAAAATCACAGGCTAAAGCCTGTGCCACCCGGAAATTCGCAGGCTGATGCCTGTGTCCTCGATACTTGTTTGTCTGAAGCGAGCCGGATACGAGCGATCGGGAATCAACCCGATTTCTGCCAAACGCGATCCCACCTGCCGTCGTGGAGGCGCGGCCAGACCGGCTTGCGATAGGGGCGCTTGAAGCCGCCGTCGGGATAGCCCATCGGCACCAGCGCGATCAGTTGGTACTCGTCGGGCACGCCGAGCAGTTGCTTGGTCTCGGCCTCGTGCGGCGACAGCATCGTGGTCATCGCGGTGCCGATTCCGAGCGCCCGCGCCGAGAGCATCATCAGCTCGATTGCCGGGAAGATCGATCCATAGGTCGCGCCGAAGTTGGTCAGGTCCTCGGCGCTGCCACGCTCCACGCGCATCTTGGGCCGATCGAGAAAGATCACGACATGCACCGGCACTATCGCGAGCGCGGCGGCAAAGCCGTCGCCCACGGCGAGCGCCTTTTGCGCGCGCGCCGAGAGCGTGGTGCGGCCGCGGATAATCGCGGTGTCCTTGTAGGGTATCCAGGCCAGCTCGTAGAGGTGCTGGATTTCGCGGCGCGCCGCGGCCTCGCGCACGACGACTAATTCCCACGGCTGCGCGTTGGAGCCCGACGGCGCCATGTTGGCGGTTTCCAGTACGCGCTCGAGGTCGCCTTGCGCAATGGCGCGATCGGAAAACTTGCGCACGGTGGGAGTGCTGGTTGCGACTTCGAAGAAATCCATGATGCTTGCGCGATCGATTCGCGCGGGGGTCGGCGCCCCGCCCGGTTAGACGGCGGGAATCCTAGCGCCCTCTGGCACGGATCGCAAAATCGCGCGCGCCTCGGGATTCTTCGCTCCCGCAGCCTCTGCTCCGAGCCAGTGAATTTTTCCGAACGTGGATGGCCGGGTCCTGGCCCGGCCATGACGACTGCTGTTTTTTTCCGTCACCACCGGGCCTGACCCGGTGGTCCATGGCCAGAGGTTCACAAACTCTCAGGATGACAACAGCAGCGGGCCTTCAGTGCAGAGCCATCGTTGCCGGCACGATGTGCGGGCTAGACCATCTCGAGCGGGCGGTCGCCGCGGGGCTCGGCGCGCCCGACGATCGCGGCGTCGGCATAGCCCGCGGCCTGCAGATCGGCGAGCAGCGCAATCGCCTGCGAGTCGGGAACCGCGATCAGAAGCCCGCCGGAGGTCTGCGGATCGAACGCGAGCGTCACCATCTCGTCGGCGATCTCGTCGGGGATTTTCACAAAGGGCGCAAAGTACTCGCGGTTGCGCTCGCCGCCGCCCGGAATCATCCCCGCGCGCGCAAGCTCGAGCGCTCCCGGCAGCAGCGGCAAATCGGATTCCTCGAAGACCAGCGTCACGCCGCTGCCCTCGGCCATCCGATGCGCATGGCCGAGCAGACCGAAGCCGGTGACGTCGGTGGCGGCGTGAACGTCGAAGCGCAGCATGCACGCGGCCGCGCCCGCGTTGAGCTGCGTCATCGCGGCGACGGCGGGCGTGTAATGCTCGGGGGCAAGCGCGTCGCGCTTGAACGCGGTCATGGCCAATCCGGTGCCGAGCGGCTTGGCGAGCAGGAGCGCGTCGCCGACTTTGACGCCGACGTTGCGGACCACGCGGCGCGGGTCGATCACGCCGGTCACCGCCATCCCGAATTTCACTTCGTCGTCGGCGACCGTGTGCCCGCCGACTATCAGCACGCCGGCCTCGCGCGCCTTCTCGGCGCCGCCGCGCAGAATTTCACGCAGCATCTCGGCGGGCAGTCCCGATTGCGGCCAGCACACGATATTGAGCGCGCTTACCGGCCGCCCGCCCATCGCGTAGACGTCCGACAGCGCGTTGGCCGCCGAGATCTGTCCGTAGGTGAACGGGTCATCGACCACCGGGGTGAAAAAATCGACCGTGCTGACGATCGCCAGGTCGTCGCGCAGACGCAACACTCCGGCGTCGTCGCCGGTGTTGATTCCGACGAGCAAATCGGGATGGCTCGGGAGCTCGAGCCGATCCAGTATCGCCGCGAGGTCCGCCGGACCGAGCTTACCGGCTCAACCCGCGGCCTTGCATCGCGCGGTCAGACGAATCAGCTCGCCGCGCGAGGGATTATTGTCCTTCGGTTCGGACATGGCCCCATTGTCGCCGATTGGCGCGGGGAAGTCAGCCGGCTTTGGCGCGGAGCCGCCGCGCGTCGCCGACCCGGGTGGTGACGCCGGCGTGGTCGAAATGGTCGAGCAGGGCGATCGCGAATTTGCGCGAGGCGCCGAGCAGGTCGCGATAGCCAGCGGCGGTGATCTCGGGATTTTTCGCGAGATGATCGAGCAGCCTGGCGCGGGCGGCGTCGTAGGCGGCGCGGCTGAAATAGAGATCGGTCGCGATTTTGGCGACGCGGCCTTCGCGCTCCATCGCGGCCAGCACGGTGCGCAATTTTCCCACGCCGGAGGGCGCGAGCCCGACTTCCTCGGCAAGCTGCTTCAGCTCCGGCGGCTGGAACATCGCGCGCCCGAGCGCCTGCTCGACCTGCGCCGAGAGCTTGCCGGCGTCGCCGCCGAGCTTGACCTGATGAGACTTGAGCCGCAGCACGCTTTCCTCGCGCACAATCTCGGTCTCGCGCCCGAGCCGGTCGATAAGCGCGCGGAACGCGCGCGGCGCAACCTCATGCGGCAGCCGCGAGCGCATCGCTTCCATCTCCATCCCGGGCGACAGCGGCTCGGCCGTGTGATGCGCCGTGAGGGCGGCGGTGGCAATGCGCTTCAAGTCGTCCCACTTGGAGCGGGTGGTGAAGCCTTCTTCGTCGCCGACGGAGAGCTTGATGAAGCGGGCGTCGGCAAGCGCGCGCTGCACGTCGGCGCGGGGCTGATTTAAGAGCTGCGCGGTGCGCGAGGCGCTGAGCGCGAGCGTTTCCTGGAGATTGATCAACGCCTCGATAGCGTCGGGTCCCGCCGAGTCGCGCAGCGCGACCAGGTTGCGGCGATAGGCCTCCAGCGGGCGGCGCGAGCGGCGGCCCAGCGGATTGAGCACGACTCCGCCGCCCAGCGTGCGGACGTTGGTCTCGTCGCGCACCACGAAGCGATCGCCCGCCAGCGCGACAACCGGATCGTCGGTGACGATTTGCACCAGGGCGCGTGACTTGGGCGCAAGCGCGAGCGTGTCTTCCAGGATAATCACGCGCGCCATGGTCTCAGCCGTTCCGATAAACACGCGCAGTCGCGAGTTGTTCTTGAGCGGGCGCCTGGCGGCGGGGCGGACCTCGAGCCATGCGTCGAAGCGGGTGGTCGCGATTTCCAGCGCGTCGTCGGCGAGCATGTGGCCGCGCCCAAGCTCTAGCCGCTCCGCGCCGGTCAGGTTGAGCGCGACGCGCTGGCAGAGTCCGGCGGCTTCGAGCTGCTCGCCATGGACCTGGATCGCGCGGACGCGGACCTCATCGCCGCCCGGCAGCACGCGCAGCTTCTGCCCGACGCGCACGTCCGAGCCCATCGCGGTGCCCGTCACCACGGTGCCGTGACCCTTGATCACGAAGGCGCGGTCCAGTGGGAGGCGGAAAAGCCCGGTGGGGCGGCGCGCCTCAAAGCCTTCAAGCTGGCGGACGATCTCGGCGCGCAGCTCGTCCAGGCCGGCGCCGCTTAGCGAGGAAACCGCCAGGGTCGGCGCGCCTTCAAGGCTGGTGCCCTCGGCCAGCAGTGCGATCTCGTCGCGGACTTCGGCAAGCCGGGCCGCATCGGCGAGATCGCTCTTGGTGACCAGAAAAATCCCGCGGCGGGTGCCGAGCAGATGCAGGATGTCGAGATGCTCCTCGCTCTGCGGCATGACCCCGTCGTCGGAGGCGACGGTGAAGAGCACGAGATCGATCCCGTGCGCGCCGGCCAGCATATTGCGGATGAAGCGCTCATGGCCGGGCACGTCAACGACGCCGGCGCGGGTGCCGTCGGGCAGGGTGAAGTAGGCAAAGCCGAGGTCGATCGATATGCCGCGTTCCTGCTCTTCGCGCAGGCGGTCGGTTTCCTGGCCGGTGAGCGCGCGGATGAGCGCGGTCTTGCCGTGATCGATATGCCCGGCGGTGCCGATGATCGCGTGGGTGACTTGCGGCGCCATCTGGGGGCGACTCTACACCGGAGCGCAGTTTATCGCACAACCGCTGACGTGCGCGCAGGCAAGGATCCCGGCGTCGAGCGATATGAAGGAATTGTCGGTCTTAAGCCGCACGCCCGAGTCATGGCGCACCGGCCGATCCCGTCATCCTGATCGAAGCGAAGGATCTCGCGCGCTCCTGCGCGCGTCAATTGCGACGTGGACGCGGCCGCAAACGCGGCGGCCGCGAGATCCTTCGCCTACGGCTCAGGATGACACGGCGGGGCGGCGGGTGGCGGGATTGCTCCCAAGGAATTGTGCGCAATGACAGGCACGGCTGTCACGGAACACCGCCGCCACTCAAACAAGCGGCTCCGTCCCGCAGGAGGCGCGCCGCGCGAGCGGGTCAGCTCATCTGCTTGGTGTACATCGCGAGGTCGAAGTAGTCGCGCCACAGCGCGATCTTGCCGTCGCGCACCTCGAACACGCCGGCGACCGGCAGCTCGATTTTCTTGCCGCCGCCGAGATCGAAAATGTCCACGCGCTCGTTGAGCACCGTGTTGCCGTTTGCGGCCGCGCGCAGCACCTTGAACTCGAGCCCCTTGGCCATCGGCAAGAAGGTGTTGATCACTTCCTTGATGGCGGCCTTGCCCTTGGCGCCGGGGCCGGCCGGGATGTTCTGGTACTCGGCGTCGTCGGTGAAAAACGCCATGATCTGGTCGAGATCGCGGGTCGCCCACACTTTGCAGAAGCGTTCGACCACCTGGTAACTGGTTTCAGCCATCGCTCAATCCTCCGTGTGCCGGGGGTTTTCATTCCTGGTCGAGATAAAACCGGTCTTCGTCCTTGTTATAGCCGAAAAGCTCGGCGAAGCGCCCCCAGTTCACCACGGTCGAGAACATCCGCTCCGGCTTTTCGCTCGGCAGGAGCATCGCGAGATGCTCGAGCACGACTTCCTTGGAGAGCGAGCGATCCTCCTGGCCGTGCAGCAGGCGAACCAGGTAGCTGAAGAGGCTCAGCTTCTTGATCTGCTCGCGGACCATCAGTTTGCGCTCGTTGACGTTTTTTTCGAGGAACTGCTTGCCGAGCGGTTCCAGCACCACGTCGCCGGCGGGAGTGGACAGGAAGCTCAGGATTTCGCCCGCCTTCATCACCTTGAGCAGGTTGCCGAAATCGAACTGCAGCTCGCGCGCGATCTTGTAGCCGTCCTCGCGCCCGCCGCGATCGTCGAGCAGCTCCATCAGGCCCCACAGCCAGGTGAGCTGACAATCGGGAATCGGGTTGATCTGGGCCGGAGGCATTTCAGCCGCGCTCCTCGATCATCGAGAAGACCTTGTCCGTGTATGCGTTGAAACCTTCGGCGCGGCGGTCGCGCGGGCGCGGCAGATCGATCTTGAGATCGCCGACCACGCGGCCCGGATGCGAGGAGAGCACGATAATGCGGTCGGCGAGCTCGACCGCCTCCTCGATGATGTGAGTGACCATCACGATCGTATGCACCGACATGTCAGGTTCGTGCCAGATATCGAGCAATTCCTCGCGCAGGCCAATCGCGGTCAGGGCGTCGAGCGCGGAGAACGGCTCGTCCATCAGGAGCAGATGGGGCTCGACGGCCAGCGCGCGCGCGAAGCCGACGCGCTGCTTCATGCCGCCCGACAGCTCGCGCGGGTAGGCTTCCTCGAAGCCGTCGAGGCCGACCTTGTCGATATAAAGGCTGGCGCGCTTCTCGCGCTCCTCGAGGCTGACGCCGCGCGCCTCCAGTCCCATCTCGACGTTGGCCTTGACCGACATCCACGGCATCAGCGCGAATGACTGGAAGACCAGCGCGCATTCGAGATTGATTCCATCGACTTGCCGCCCCCGATAAAGCACCTGGCCGCTGGTGAGTGGGACCAGGCCGTTGATGATCCGGAGCAAGGTGGATTTGCCGCATCCCGACGGCCCGACCAGCGCGACGAACTCGCCTTCCTCGAGGGTGAACGAGATATCGTCGAGCACGTGGAGCGAGCCCTTGGGGTGATCGAAACGCTTGGAGACGTTCTTGAGCTCGAGCAGCGGCATGGTTCGGGAGCGTCGGGGTCGTTCATAGGGTTGCGGCGGCTAATAGTCCAGCCGGTAGCGTTCGATGGCAAATTCGTAAAGCCGGCGCCAAACCAGCCGATTTAACACTAGCACTACCAGCACCATAGAAAGCAGGCTCAGCAGGATCATCACGCTGTTGCCGGTCTGATAGGTGGCCTCGTCGAGCAGCGCGCCCAATCCGGTGACCTTGTAAATATGGCCCTGGTACTTGAAATATTCCGACAGAATCAGCGCGTTCCATCCGCCGCCCCATGCGGTCAGGCTGCCCGTGATAAGCGAGGGGGCGACCGCCGGAAGGACGAGCTTGCGCCAGGTGGCGACGCGGGAGAGCCCGAAGCCGCGCGCCGCTTCCTTCAGGTCCTCGGGCACCTGGCTCACCCCGGCCAGCAGGTTGAACAGCAGATACCATTGCATCCCGGTCAGGATCAGCAGGATTGAGGCGAGGTTCATCCCGCCCGTGAGCCGGATCACGAACACCACGATCAGCGGGAAAAGGGCGGTGGCGGGAATCGAGCCCACGATCTCGGCGATCGGATTGAGAATCCGGCTGAAGCGCGGGCTTTCGCTGGCGGCCAGCGCGCAGGGCACCGTCCACGCCAGCGAGATCACGTACGCCGCGACCATCCGCAGGGTCGAGGCCAGCGTGGCGAGCGGAATCTCGCGCGCCTGGGTCGGCCACGGGCGCAGGAGCGCGCGGCCCAGCGCAACCAGCCCCGCGCCGATCGCATAGGCGATAAAGATCGCGAATGAGGCGCCCAGGAATATCCGCAGCATCCGCCCCGTGCGCCGGGCGACGCGACTGTCGGACAGGCGCGGCGACGGAATCATCGCGATCGCAGCGCCGATCGCGCGGCCAATCGGGCGAAAGATTGCGCGCAGCGAGCGCGTGATGCCCGGACCGATCGCGCCCAGCGCCGCCATCGTGCCGACCGACGCCGCCGGCGCGGGCGCGGCGGCGAACTCGTAGCGGAACTTCTCGGACCACGCCGTCAGCGGCTGCCACACGATGATGTCCATCGCGACGATCACGGCCAGCAGCGTCAGCAGCCCCAGCGCCAGAGATACCCATTGGCCGCGGTCGGCCGCCTCCATCAGGAAGCTGCCCAGCCCGGGCAGCCGGTAGGAGGTCGGGCCGACGGTGATGATCTCGCACGCGATCAGGAAGTACCATCCCGCCACCCAGGACAGGATGGAGTTGTAAACGAGCTTGGGCACGCAGGCGGGCATCAGCAGGCGCTTGAACTTGAGCCATCCCGACAGTCCGAAGGCGTCGAGCGCTTCCATCGAGTCGGCGGGAATCGTCTTCACCGCTTCGTACACGCCCAGCACCATGTTCCAGGCCTGGCTGGTGAAGATCAGGAACACGGCCGCCATCTCGACGCCAACGCGGCTGCCATGGGCCAGCGCGACGAAGAAGTAGATCGCGGCGGGAAAGAATCCGATCACCGGCACCGACTGCGCGACATCGACGGCGGGAATCAGGATCCGCTCCCAGAAACGCGAGCGCGCCGCCAGCATCCCGTACGGAATCGAGAACGCGAGCGCCAGCGCGTAGGCCGCCAGCATCCGGTAAAACGAGCACCACGCGTAGTAGGGCAGATGCGCAAAGCTGACGTGGAAGCGCGGCGGATGCTCGAGCAGGACGGCGCGCTCGCGGTAGGCGAAGAACAGCGCGATGATCGCCGCGAGCATCAGGAACGACACCGTCGCACCCAGCAGCCGCCGTCCCGCTTTTGATTGATTACGATTCATCGCGCAACCCGCACCGCAATCGATCCAGCATAGTCATGCGGATGCGCGGCTCAAGCGCATCACGCGCTTTTAATCCGCCGCCGGCGCGGGCGCCCACGCGTTGACATCCGCCGCCGGGACCAATAGCCGTGACCTTCAATGGAGAATGGCGACCCACCCGGCTCCGAGGAGTGGCGGCTCGGCATCGAACTCGCCGAGCACGCGGCGCATCGCGGCGCCCCGCAGCCGGAGCATCCGGCCGGCCCCGATCTTTCGGCGGCGCGCCTGGAGCGCCCGCTCTACGTGCTCACGGCCGAGCATCTGGGATGGATTTTGATCGCGGCGTACGCGATCTTCACGCGGCTTGCGGCGCTGGGCGCGCGCCCGATGACGCCGGCCGAGGCGCGCGGTGCGCTGGCGGCGCTGGCGCTGGCGCATCACGGTACCGCGATGACGCACGCGCTCTCGTGGGTGGTGCTGATGCAGGCGGGTTTGTTCGGGACGCTCGGCGCCTCGGATTTCAGCGCGCGGCTGTTTTGCGCGGGATGCGGGATCCTGCTGGTCGCGGCGGCGCTAGCGATGCGCCCGTACCTGGGACGCGCGGGGGCGCTCGCGATGGGCGCGATGCTGGCCATCTCGCCGACGGCGCTGTGGTATTCGCGCGCGGACGGCGGCGCGATTGCCGCCGCGGCGTTCGCGACCGTCGCGGTGGCGCTGCTGATGGCGTCGACGCGGCGGCCCACGATGAGCCGCGCGGTCGGGATGGGCATGGCGGCGGCGCTGGCGATCTCCGCCGGGGCGGTCGGCGTGGTCGCGGCGGCCACCGCGGCGCTGGCGGCGATCGTGGTCGGCATCTATGACGCGATCGCCGGCGGCGACGCGATCCTGCGCATCCGGGTGTGGTGGACGCGCCGCGAGGCGATCGTGATCGCGGCCGCCGTCGTGGGCGTGATCGTATGGGCGAGCTTCGTCACCGCGTTTTTCAGCGCGAGTCTCGGCGCCGCGCTCGGCGCTCAGGCGGCGGCGATGTTCTCGGGCCCGGCGGGGTTCGACTTCCTCCACGGCCTTGGCTTCTATGCGCCGATCTTCATCTTCTATGAATTCGCAATCGTGCTCGCGGCGCTCGCCGGTCTGGCCGCGGTCGTCACGGTGCGGGTGCGCTCGACGTTCGCATCGTGGCTGGCGCTCTGGACGGTCCTCAGCGTCGCGGCTTACGCGGCCGCGCCGGGACACCGCCCGGATTTCGCGCTCGGTATGATCGTTCCGGCCGCGATGCTCGGCGCGGTCGGGATCGACTGGATTTTCCGCAGCGCGGCGTGGAGCGTGATGGGATACGTGCTGGCGGTGATCGCGGCCGGGGCGATCTATTCGCAGGCGCTGACCAGCGCGATCTTTCCCGCCCCCGACGCGAGCGAGGCGCCGTGGGCCCGCCACGCGCTGCTTTACTGGAGCGAACCCGCGACGACCTGGCAGGCGCGCGCCGCATGCGCGAGCGCCGCCAAAGCCGCGCGCGGCGGTACGATTGCGTTCGCACCCGGTATCGACGCGCCGGCAGTCCGATGGTATCTGCGCGCGATCAGTCCGGCGGTGGCAGGCGCCGCGGCGACAATTGCAGTGAATGCGCCCGCGCCCGACCCGGCGTCCGAGTCCGGCAGCGCCGAGAGCTCGCAGTTCGTGCTGGAGCAGCAATGGTCGCCCTCGATGCGGGCGATGACGGCGCGCGACGCCCTGCGCTACTTCCTGTCCGGGCGCGCATGGACGGCGGTTAACGGGCGTGAGATTGCGCTGACGGTGAAGGCGCCTGAGAAGCCGGCGCCATCGGCGGGTGCCCAGCCGAGCGCGCCGCCGAGCGCGGCTGCGTCCGCGACGCCCTCAGCCACGGCGTCGCCCACTACTTCGCCTTCGCCCACGCCCGCGCCGACGACGATGTCAACACCGCGCGCACCGGCGGCCGCCGCCACCGTGGCGCCATCTTCGCCGACGCCACATGCCTCGCCGACGCCGTCATCGTCGTCGTCCTCAACCCCGGCCCCAACGCCGACGCCGACTCGCGTGTCGAAGCCGGCGCCAATTCCGAGCGCATCGCCGATGCCAATATAGATAGGGCGGCGGGCGGGCCGCGCGATTCGCCTTTGTTTCGGTCGCGCCCGGGCAAAGCGTGGGATTTTATTGCCTGAACGGTCTCGCTCTGCGATAAGAATCGGGACAAGCTCGCGTCTTCTCGCGCGCATCGCCTTACCCAGGAGAGCCAATGGCAAATGTCCTCGAACTGATAAGGGGAATGCAGCTTCATCCGATCGCCGATCACTTCACGATCGCGCTGCTGATCGTCGCCGTGTTCATCGACGTGATCGCGAGCCTGCTGCCGACGCGGGCCTGGCTGCGTTACACGGCGTTGACCCTGATGGTGATGGGTGCGCTCGCGGCGGCGGCGTCGTGGGCCACCGGCGGAGAACTGCAGCCGGAGTGGGTCTTCAAGACGATTCCGCCCGCCGCCAAGGCGCTGATGCATCGCCACGCCGAGCTTGGCGAGGTGCTGATGTACGTGTTCGGCGTGATCGCGGTCTGGAGAATCCTGATCGAGAGCCTCAGCTTCATGGCGGGAACCCGCTGGCTCTACATGATTGTTGCCATCATCGCCGTCGTAGTGCTCGGCTACCAGGGAAGCATCGGCGGCGAGCTTGTCTATCATTATGGAGTCGGCACCCAGCTGGTGCATGCGACCGCCACGCCAACGCCGGCAGAGCCGGGCGCGCAGGCAAGTCCCGGCGCGATTCCAACCGTGACCGTGCCGACCGCGACCCCGACAGCGACGCCGGTTTCGATGCCGCCGGCCGCTTCTGCCGAGGCGTCGCCCGCGGCCTCACCCGAGGCGAAGGAGAGCGGCAAGCCCGAGGAGTCGCCGCGCCCCTCGCCCGCGGCCAAGCCGACCGGAGCGTCGCTCTGAGCGCGGCATCGGAGGAGATGCGATGGAGCTGACCGCCCAGGCCCGCGAGGCGATGGACGCGGCGGAGCGCCTGTTCAGCGCGATCGAGCGCGGCGACGTGGACGCTATTCGCGCCGTCTATGCGCCCGACGTGAAAATCTGGCACAACTTCGACGGCGTAGAGCAGAGCGCCGAGGAAAACCTCGCGGTGCTCGCCTGGGTGATCAAGAACATCGCGGAGGTCGCCTACACCGAGGTGCGCCGCTCACCGACCGCGACGGGTTTCGTGCAGCAGCACGTGATGCGCGGGCGGATGAAACAGAGCGGGCGCGAGATAGCGCTTGCGGCCTGCATCGTGTGCACGGTCAAGGGCGGCCGTATCACGCGGCTCGACGAGTACCTGGATTCCGCACAGACCGCCGCATTGCGGGGCTAGCGCGCCGCGCCGCCCACGCACCGGCAATTTGATCGCAAGGAGACCTCGATGACGCAGCAGCGGCTTGGCTTTGGCGCGTTTCTCGCCCCCCATCATCCCATCGGCGAGCATCCCACGCTGCAGTTCCAGCGCGATCTGGAACTGGCGGGGTGGCTCGACCAGCTTCACTACGACGAGTTCTGGGTCGGCGAGCATCACTCGGCCGGATGGGAGACGATCGCGTCGCCCGAGATGTTCCTGGTCGCGGCCGCCGAGCGCACCAATCGCATCCGGCTCGGCACCGGCGTGGTCTCGATCCCGTACCATCATCCGTTCAACGTCGCGCAGCGCATCGTGATGCTCGACCATCTGAGTCACGGCCGCGCGATGCTGGGGGTCGGGCCCGGCGCGCTACCGTCGGACGCGATCACGCTCGGGATCGATCCGATGACGCAGCGCGAGCGGATGGATGAAGGGCTGGGCGTAATTTTGCGATTGCTCAACGGCGAGGCGCCGTTCAGCGTCAAGGGTTCATGGTTCGAGCTAAACAACGCGGCTCTGCAGATTCTTCCGCTCCAGGAGCGGATTCCAATCGCGGTCGCCTCGACCATCTCGCCGTCGGGCATGAAAACCGCCGGCAAGTATGGCGCCGGCGTGCTGTCGGTGGCGTCGTACTCCGAGGAGGGACTCGCCGCGCTGCCCACCCAATGGAATTTCGGCGAGACCTCGGCCAAGGAGCACGGCCAGAAGATCGATCGCCGCGACTGGCGAATCGTGGTGCCGTTCCATCTTGCGGATTCCAAAGAGCAGGCGCTGCGCGAAGTCGCGCACGGGCTCAAGCGATGGCAGAACGATTATATCGTGGGGATTCTCGGCACTCCGATGCGCTCGCCGATGGAGGACGGTTACGAGGCGGCGAAGCGGATGGCGGAGTATGGCGGCGCGATCCTGGGCACCCCCGACGACGCGCTGGCGGGAATCGAACGGCTGCAGAAGCTCTCCGGCGGCTTCGGCACCATCCTCTGCTTCGCGCATGACTGGACCACACGCGAGCAGGCGCTGCGCAGTTACGAGCTGATCGCGCGCTACGTGATGCCGCGATGCCAGGGGCTGATCGCGCCGATCCAGGCGTCGGCCGATCGCGTGAGCGCATCGAAGAAAGAGCTGATGGACAAGGCGAGCGGCGCGATCCTAAAGGCGATTCGCGACTACAACGCGACTCATCCGCGCGACAAGTAGCGCGCGGCGAGCGCTCGCGGCCGGAGCACAGTCACCGGCCCTGGTACTCTTCCCCGTGTCAATGAACGGGGGAGAAACGGATTTCCTGATCTGGCGCGGCGTACCGTTTTTTGATTTCCTCCCCCATTTTTCGACATGGGGGAGGATTAAGGAGGGGGTGCCTGATGCTTTACTCTACGAGAGCCGTGCAACCATGCCCGCGCGCGGCTAGAGTGTAATCGTTATGCCGCGGCGCGAAGTCGGGCGGGTCGCCGCCCTGTGGCGATACCCGGTCAAATCTATGCTCGGCGAGCAGGTCGCTGCGCTCGAGATCACCGCGCGCGGCGCGGCGGGCGATCGCGCCTGGGCGCTGCGCGAAATCGCGACGCGCCAGATCGCGAGCGCCAAGAAATACCCGGGCCTGTTCGGCTTCCGCGCCGCATACGAGGAAGAACCCTCCGCAGTTCATCTGCCGCGCGTACTCGTCCGTCTTCCCGGCGGCGAGATCATCCACGCCGACGATGCCGGCGCCTCCAACGCGATCGCCGCCGCGCTCGGCCGCAAGATCATTCTCGAGAAGTCCAACCCAGCGCAGTCCGAGCGCGCGGGCGTCGATCCGCGCACCGTTTTCGGCGACGTGCCGGTGGGCACGATCAGGCCCGAGTTCACCGCCGAGACCCTGCCCGACAGCTACGGCCTTGCGCGGGGAACTTTCTTCGACAGCGCGCCGATTCATGTGCTGGCAAGCTCCACGCTGCGCCATCTGACCAGGCTCGCCGGCGCAAAATCGATATTCGATCCGCATCGCTTCCGCCCCAATATTTACGTCGATACCGGCGGCGCCGACGACGGGTTCGTCGAGGACGGATGGGAGCGCGGCGCGCTTGTGGTCGGCGACGCGGTCAGGATCGTCTCGATGCGTCCGGCGCTGCGCTGCGTGATGACGACGCATCCGCAGGACGATCTCCCGCGCGACTACGGCGTGCTGCGCACCGCCGCCCGGCATCATCGCGCGAACGTCGGGGTCTTCGCCGCGGTCGGCGCCGAGGGAATCGTGCGGATTGGCGATCCGGTTTTTCTCGACGAGTGAAACTTCCGGCGCGCGTCAGCGGTTGTTGATTCGCGCGTAACTTCCTCTTGCGGAAGCCGCCGCGCGCGGCGGACGATCCGCGTGTGCCGCGAAGTACCGTCGCGATGGCCGAGTCACGCGAAATAATCCGCTGTGCGCATGCGCACGCGCGCCTGGGGCGCGCGCTCGATTGGCTCGCTCTGCAGGCGCCGGGAGCCGAAGTGCTGGTCCTGGCCGACGCGCGCGAGGCCGCCGACGACCTGGTGCGCGCGCTCGCCGCCATTCGCGGCGCGCTGGTGGGAATCCATCGCCTAACGCTTAACCGCCTGGCCGGATTGCTGGCCGCGACCGCGATGGCCGAGCGCGGGCTTGCGCCCGCCGCCGGTATCGCGCATCAGGCGCTCGCCGCGCGCACCGTGTTTCGGCTCGCAAAGGACGGTCGTCTCGCTCACTTCGTGCCGGTGATCGATCGTCCCGGATTCGCACAGGCGCTCGCGCGGACCATCGCGGAGTTGAGGCTCGACGGCGCCCGCCCGTCCGACCTCGCGCGAGCGGGCGCAAGCGGAGCGGCGCTGGCCGCGATGCTCGAGCAGTTCGAGGCGGAGCTTGCCGACGCAAATCTGATCGACCGCGCCGGGATGCTCGCGATGGCCGCTGAAGCCGCCGCGCGCGAATCGGACGCCGAGCGGCTGGTCGGAATTCCAATCCTGATGCTCGACCTCAGCGTCACCAGCCGCCGCGAGCGCGAACTTATCGCCGCGCTTTGCGCCCGCGCGCCGCGGGTGCTGGCGACCGTCCCCGCCGGCGACGCGCGCAGCGCCACGATGCTCTCGGCGGCGATGGGCGTGGATCCGGTTGACCTTCCCGGCGGCGGCTCGCGCGGCGACGGCGCGACCTCACTGGCGCGCCTGCAGACCCATCTGTTCGCGCACACCGCGCCCGAGCCACACGAGGTCGATGAAACGGTCACCGTCAGCTCGGCGCCGGGCGAGATGCACGAGTGCGTCGAAGTCGCGCGCCGAATCGTCGCCGAAGCGCGCCGCGGCGTGCGCTTCGATCAGATCGCGGTGCTGCTGCATGACCCCGAGCGCTACGTCCCCTATTTGCACGAGGCGCTGGCGCGCGCGCGCATCCCGGCCTGGTTTGCGCGCGGGACGCGCCGCCCGCGGCCGGAGGGCCGCGCGATGCTCGCGCTGCTGGCGTGCGCGGCCGAGAACCTGTCCGCGCGCCGCTACGCCGAATATCTGTCGCTCGCGCAGGTTCCCGACGAGCATCCGCTCGCGGAGCAGTCGGCGCCGCAGCCGCGCGACGAGCTGGTCCCCAGCGCGCTGTCCGCCGATCTCGATGCGGGTCCCGCCGACGGCGACGAGCAGGAGGCCGCGCCGCCCGGCTCTGACGCCGCGCGCACGCCGTGGCGGTGGGAAAAGCTGCTGGTCGAGGCGGCGGTGATCGGAAGCGCCGAGAGATGGCGGCGCAGACTCGACGGGCTCGAGGCGGAATTCGCGCGCCAGCGCGTCGAGCTCGCCGAAGACGACGCGCGCCTGGCGCAGACCGACCGCCGCATCCGCAACCTCGAGCATCTGCGCGCGACCGCCTTGCCGCAAATTGAAATGCTCGCGGCGTTGCCGAAGGAGGCCACCTGGGGCGAATGGCTCGGCCATCTGCGCACGCTTGCCACCACCGCGATCCGCGACTCTGAGCCGGTGCTCGCCGTGCTCGGCGACCTGGAGCCGATGGCGCCGGTCGGGCCGGTCGGTCTTGACGAGGTGCGGATGGTGCTGGCGCGCAGGCTTGGCAGCCTGGAGGCGGTGCGCGGTGCGCGCGGATACGGGATGGTGTACGTCGGCTCGCCGGTGCGCGCGCGCGGGATGTCGTTCGAAGTCGTGATCGTTCCCGGTCTCGCCGAGCGCGTCTTTCCGCGCAAGTTCACCGAGGATCCACTGCTGCCCGACGCGATGCGCGAGCGGGTGGCGCCCGAAATGGCGCGCAACGAGGATCGGGTCGAGGCGGAGCGGATGGCGCTGCGGATCGCGGCTGGCGCTGCGCGCAAGCGCGTGATGTTTTCCTATCCGCGCGTCGATCTCGACCAGGGCCGTCCGCGGGTGCCGTCTTTCTACGCGCTTGAAGTGCTGCGCGCGGCGGAAGGCCGCCTGCCCGGCTTCGACGAGCTGGCGCGGCGCGCGGCGTGCGAGCAGGCGGCGCGGCTGGGATGGCCGGCGCCGGGCGATGCGGCGGCGGCGATCGACGAGGCGGAATTCGATCTCGCGATTCTCGATCGGCTGGTCGATTCCGATCCTGAGACCACGCGCGGCGCCGCGCACTACCTGCTCGGCGCGAACCCGAACCTGGGCCGCGCGCTGCGCGCGCGCGCGCGAAGGTGGCTCAGGCGATGGACTCCCGCCGACGGGCTGGTAGATCCGGCGCCGCAAGCGCTGGCCGCGCTCGGACGCCATCAGCTTTCCGCGCGGCCCTACTCGCCCACCGCGCTGCAGCATTATGCCGCCTGCCCGTACCGCTTTCTGCTCCAGGCGATTCATCGGCTGGAGCCGCGCGAGGAGCCCGAGGCGATCGAGGTGATCGATCCGCTGACCCGCGGCGGACTTTTCCACGAGGTGCAGTTCGAGGTGCTGAGCGCGCTGCGCGCGCGCGCGCTATTGCCCGTGACCGAGGCCAATCTGGGCGCCGCGCACGAAATTCTGGAACCCACGCTCGACGCGGTCGCGGCCCGCTGGCGCGAGGAGCTGGCGCCTGCGATCGAACGCGTGTGGCAGGACGGAATCGAGGGGATCCGCGCCGACTTGCGCGAATGGCTGCGGCGCGCGGTCACCGAATCCGGCGGATGGATTCCGGACCGCTTCGAACTCGCCTTCGGACTGCCCGGGCGCGAGCAGTCCGATCCCGCAAGCTCGCCCGACGCGGTCGTGGTTGCGCAACGCCTGAGACTGCGCGGCTCGATCGATCTGGTCGAGAGTATCGACGGTGGCGCTCTGCGCGTCACCGATCACAAGACCGGCAAGGTCCGCGCCGACGACGGTTTCGTGATCGGCGGCGGCAAAATCCTGCAGCCGGTGCTGTACGCGCTGGCCGCCGAACAAATCCTGGAGCATACGGTCAGCGCCGGACGCCTGTACTACTGCACCGCCGCGGGAGGATACGAGGAGCGCGTGACGCAGATCGGCCCCGCCGCGCGCGCCGCGGCCGCCTCGTTCGCGGCGACGCTGGACCAGGCGCTCGCCTCCGGTTTTCTTCCCGCCGCGCCCGCCGAGGGCGAATGCCGATGGTGCGACTACCGCCGCGTGTGCGGTCCCTACGAGGAGCGCCGCACCGCGATCAAGCCGGCGGCGCGGATAGCGGCGCTGCGCAAGCTACGGGAGATGAAATGAGGACGCGGCGATGAAGCTTGCCGACGCCGCCGCGCGCGAGCGCATCCGCACCGATCTCGGCGCCACCATGGTGGTCGAGGCGGCGGCCGGGACCGGCAAAACCACCGCGCTGGTCAGCCGGATCGTCGCGGTGATTGCGGCGGGACGCGGCGAGCTGGCCAATATCGTCGCGGTGACGTTCACCGAAAAAGCCGCCGGCGAGCTCAAGCTGCGGCTGCGCACCGAGATCGAACGCGCGCGCAATGACGACACGCTGGACGCCGCCTGGCGCGCGCGCCTGGACGCCGCGCTGCCGCAACTCGAAGAGGCGCGGATCGGCACGATCCACTCGTTCTGCGCCGACCTCCTGCGCGAGCGGCCGGTGCAGGCGCGAGTCGATCCCGCCTTCCAGGTCGCGCCCGAGGACGCCGCCGGCGCGCGCTTCGAGGCGGTCTTCGAGCGCTGGTTCGAGGAGGTGCTGGCAAATCCGGGCGAGGCGATGCGGCGGCTGCTGCGACGGCGCGACGTGATCGATCGCCAGGGGCCGCGCGCGATCGTGCGCGGCGCCGCCGAGGCGTTGCTGGACTGGCGCGATTTCGACGCCGCGTGGCAGCGCTCTCCGTTCGATCGCAACCACGAGATCGATGAGCTGGTGGAAGAGACGATCGCGCTCGGCGAGCTGGCGCAAAAATCCGCTCCCGACGACTGGCTTGGGCGCGGAATCGCCGATATTGCGCGCCCGGTCGCCGAAGCGATCCGGCTCGAGAGCGTGCGCGGCCGCGACTACGACGCGCTCGAGGCCGTGCTGCTCACGCTCACGCGCGGGCGCCGATGGGACTGGAAGGGATTCGGCGGAGCGCTGGGCGGAGTCGAGCGCGACGAGGTCTTTCGCCGCCGCGCCGCGCTGCGCGAGCGGATGGAGCGGTTTCGCGAGCAAGCCGGCGCCAACCTGGCGCCGCTTCTGCGCGAGGAGCTTCTCTCGCTGGTCGATTATTACGAAGACGCCAAGCGCCGCGCCGGAGAGCTCGACTTCCTGGACCTACTGCTGGTCGCGCGCGATCTGGTCCGCGACCATCCCGACGTGCGCGCGGAGCTGCAGCGCCGCTTCACTCATATCTTCGTCGATGAATTCCAGGACACCGATCCCCTGCAGGCGGAGATCCTGATGCTGCTGGCCGCCGACGACGCCGACGAGTCCGACTGGAGCAAGGTCCGCCCGGTGCCAGGTAAGCTCTTCATCGTCGGCGATCCCAAGCAATCGATCTACCGCTTCCGGCGCGCCGACGTGGCGCTGTATCAGAGCGTCAAGGCGCGCCTGGTTAAGTGCGGCGCCGCGCTCGAATATCTGTCGGTGAGCTTTCGGGCCACGCCCGCGCTGCAGCAGATGGTCAACGCGGCGTTCGCGCCGCTGATGGAGCGCGACGCGCCGACCCATCCGGCATACGCGCCGCTGTCTCCGCTGCGTCCCGACTGCGCCGCGCAGCCGGCGGTTGTCGCGCTGCCGGTTCCGGCGCCGTACAGCGACTTTGGGCGGGTGACGGAGTACTCGATCGATCAATCGCTGCCCGACGCGATCGCGGCGTTCGCGAAATGGATCGTCGCGGAGAGCGGATGGACGGTGACCGAGCGCGAGTCGCCCGATGTGCGCGTCGCAGTGCGCGCGCGGCATATCTGCATCCTGTTCCGCCGCCTCAACTCGTTCGGGCGCGACGTTACGCGCCCGTACCTGCGTGCTTTGGAGGCGCGCCATCTGCCGCATGTGCTGGTCAAGGGCGGCTCGTTCAACGAGCGCGAGGAAGTTGAGGCGATTCGCAACCTGCTGGGCGCGGTCGAGCGGCCCGACGACGAACTGGTGGTGTTCGCGACGCTGCGCGGTCCGCTGTTCGCGCTCGGCGACGACCTGCTGCTCGAATACCGCGAAGCGTGCGGCGCCATGAACCTGTTCCGTCCGCCACCGGAGCCGCTTCCAGAGCGGCTGAGCGAGGTTGCGGCGGCGCGCGCGATGCTGCTGGAGCTTCATCGCCGGCGCAACTACCGTCCGATCGCCGAGACCATCTCCGACGCCCTGGCCCGCACCCGCGCGCACGCCGGAATCGCGATCTGGCCCACCGGCGACCAGGCGCTCGCCAATATCATGCGCCTGATGGACCAGGCGCGGCGCTACGAGACGCGCTCCACCGCGACCTCGTTCCGCGGCTTCGTGGACGAACTCGAAGAGCGCGCCGAGCGCGACGTGGCCAGCGAAACGCCGCTGGTCGAGGAAGGGACCGAGGGCGTCCGCATCATGACGGTGCATCGCGCCAAGGGGCTTGAGTTCCCGGTCGTCATTCTGGCCGATATCACGTGCAAGGAAACCGCGGCCGAGCCGACGCGCTACGTCGATCCGAAAAACCGCCTGTGCGCGCTGCGGGTGGCGGGATGCGCGCCGCGCGAGCTGCTGGACCATCTGGACGAGGAGCGCCGACGCGACGAGGAAGAGGCGATTCGCCTGCTCTACGTCGCGACCACGCGCGCGCGCGACTTGCTGGTGGTGCCCGCGGTGGGTGACGCGGAGCAGCCCGGATGGCTCGCGCGGCTTGCACCCGCGATTTATCCGGCGCCGGCCAACCGGCGCACGCCGCTGTCCAGCAGTCCGCCCGGATGCCCCGAGTTCGGCCAGGATTCCGTGCTGGTGCGACCGCAGCGTGCGCCCGGCCCAAGCAAGTCGGTCGCGCCCGGAATGCATGCGCCCGCCCGCGGAGAGCATCGCGTCGTATGGTGGGATCCGTCGCGGCTGATACTCGACGTCGGCGAAGCGATGGGGCTGCGGCAGAGCAAGTTGCTCGAATCCGACCAGAGCGCCTCCGCCTCCAGCGCGGGCGAAGCGATGCACGCGCAGTGGCGCGAGCGGCATGACGCGGCGATTGCGCAGGGCGCCGCGCCCAGCTTCCGGGTGGCGACCGCGACCGCCCTGGCCCGCGTGCAAGCGCAGACCCTGCAGCCGCCGGCGGGCGCGATTCGGATCGAACAGACAACGCGCCCCGCGGGACGGCCGCACAGCCGGCGCTTCGGCACGCTGGTGCATGAGACGATCCTGCGTACCCAGCTCGGGGCGCCGCGCGAGCGGGTGGCGCAGCTGGCGGCGGGGTTCGCGCGCTTAATTGGGGCCAGCGGCAAAGAGGCCGCCGCGGCCGTCGATGCGGTGATGAGCGCGCTGGGGGCGCAGGTGATTCGCGCCGCCGCGCAATCGGGCACCGTCCATCGCGAATTTCCGATCGTCACGCGACTCGACGACGACACCTCGGTCGATGGAATCGCCGACCTGGTCTATCTTGCTGGCTCGGAAGCGGACGCGCGATGGGTCGTAGTCGATTTCAAAACCGACCTCGACCTTGCGCCGCGTCGGGAGGAGTACCGGGCGCAGATCGGGCTCTATCTGCGCGGCCTGGCCGATGCGACCGGCCGCCCGGCCGAGGGCGTGATTCTCTGGGTCTGAGCGCGCCGCCCCCCAGGTCAGCGGGATCGCGATGCTCCGTTTCGCTTGGGCGCCCGGCGCGATACGATACCGGGGCAGCGAAGTTGGCGGCGCAAACCGCCCAGCGGAGGGTCTGACGATGGCGACCGAACGCGTTGACATAATCTACGGCGATCGCGCGACGCGCGGAGTTGAGGCCGACACGCGCGACGAGGATCTGTGGCTCAGCGCCGCCGACCTGGAGCGCACGAGCGGATGGGTGCTGAAGCCGGAGGGCTTCTGCAAGGACGAGATTTGTATTCCGGTTCCTCCCGCGCGCAAGGATGAGTTTGCGGGCGACGGACGCTTCAACCTCGCCGCGCTCGCGGACCTGCTCGGACAGCCCGCCGTCGCCGACCAGGAGCATCACGCGTGGTGCTTCGGCGAGGCCGCGACCGAGCGCGCGCGCAAGCTGCGCTCGTTGGAGGCGCCGGACTTCACCCTGCCCGACCTTGCGGGCCGGATGCATTCGCTCTCGGAGCATCGCGGCAAGAAGGTGCTGCTGGTCTCATGGGCGTCGTGGTGAGGGTGCCGGATGGACCTGCCCGTGTGGCAGGCGATGTACGAGGAGCTGGGGCCGAAGGGATTCGTGCCGATAACGGTCGCATTCGACAGCGCGGGCAAAATCGCGGTCGAGCCGTGGATCACCGCGGCGAAATCAACCTATCCGTCGCTAATCGACACGCGCCATATCGTCGCGGAACTCTATGACATGGTGAACGTGCCGACCGCGGTGTGGATCGACGAGCGCGGGCATATCGTGCGTCCGAGCGAGTCCGCCGGTGCGACGGATTCGTTTCGCACCATGGATCGCAAGACGTTCACGATGCCGCCCGAGGCGATAAGCGAGATGCAGTCGAAGCGGCAGGCCTATCAGAACGCGATCCGCGACTGGGTCGCCAAGGGCGCGCAGAGCAAGTTCGCGCTGAGCGAGGCCGAGGTGCTGCGCCGGATGCATACGCCCGACGACACGCAGGCGCGCGCGGCGGCGAACTTCCGCCTGGGCGAGTTCCTCTACGAACGCGGGCATCAAGAGGCCGCGCAGAAATATTTCGCCGAGGCGCGGCGCCTGCGCCCGGAGAGCTGGATTTACACGCGTCAGGCGCTCTCGCTTCGGGACCCGACCAATCCGCTCAGCGCTTCAGGCCCCGAGTTCTGGGACGCGGTGCAGGCGCTCGGCGCGAAGAAGTTTTACCCGCCGGTCGAGGATATTTAGGCGCGGCGGATCGCATAGACGCAGTGGCGGCTCGAAAATCTCCCAACCCGACGCTCCTGGTAATCGGCTACGGCTCGCTGCTCTCGGGCTACGGGCTGCTGGCCGAGCGGCGCGGCGGCAAGAGCCGGCTGGTCGCGCGCGGGGCAGAGCCCGTCGTGCTGCGCAACGCGCGACGCGGGCTCGCCAAGCCGTCCAGCCATGGAAATTACCTCGCGATGGATATCGAGCCGCGCGACCGCACCACTCCAATCACGGCCCACGCCACCAGCGCGGCGGGCGGTGGAATCGGCGCGCTGCTGCTCGAGTTCGAGCGCGACGCCGCGCCGCTGATCGCGCGGCGCGAGGAATACTCGCCGGAGCATTTCGTGCGCCTGCTCGAGATGGCCGATCGCGCGGGAGCATCGCTCGGCGAATTCCTGCTCGAGATCGCGCGCGGCGCGAATTTCGACCTGCTCGAGTACCGGCGTGCGCTGCGCGCAAGGCTCGGCTACACCTCGCCCGGCTATATCTTTCATCCCGTCGAGCTCCAGGACGGGCGGGTCGCGATTATCGCGATTGGATCGGGATTCGAAGGCAGCGGCGATGACGCGGTGATCTCGCGGCGGCGCGAATGCGGGATGGCGAGTCTTCATACGCTGCCCTCCGCGCTCGCGATCTCCGCGCTGCCGATCGATCGCGCGGGGCAAATCGGCTACTTCGCCGAATGCCTGCTCGGCGCGATGCACGGGCTCGCGGTCGGCGACCTGCTTGGCGATTTCGATCCCGAAAGCGGATGGGCGCGTGAGCTGGCCTTGGCCCTTGCGCGCGCGGCCGAGCGCGAGACCGAACGCTTCATCGAGGCGACTTCGCTCGATCGCGCGGGCTACCGGAGCCGATTTGCCGCCGGGCGGCCGGACCCGGCGCTGGCGCCGCTTCTCACGCTTGCGCGGCTCGGCTAAGGATCGATCTGCAAACGCTGAGGATCTGTCTGTGCCAACGCAGTTTTCGATTCACGTGGCCAAGGAGAATCTCAAGTTCTCGGCGGCGCACTTTATCGCCTACCCCGGCTTCCGCGAGCCGCTTCACGGCCACAACTACCAGGTCGGTGTGCGCGTGGAGGGCAACCTGGCCGGCACCGGCTACGTGATCGACTTCGGTCTCATCAAGAAGCTGACCCGTGAGATCGTCGATCGGCTCGACGAGCACACCATCATTCCCGAGCGCAGCGATTGCCTGCGCATCGAGAAGCTGCCCGCCAACCAGATTCGCGTCCGTTACGAGAACGACGAGTTCCTGTTTCCGGCCGCCGACGTATTTCTCGCGCCGATCGTGCACAGCTCTGCCGAGGAACTGGCCCGCTATATCTGGGACGAACTCACCGGGGCGCTGGCCACGCGCGGCGCGCTGGGCGAGGTCACCGCGCTCGAGGTCACGGTCGCCGAGGGGCCGGGACAACTCGCGGCCTATCGCAAGGAAATCGCGCCCGCGTGAAGCTTACTCCGGGATGCGCCGCCGCGGTGTTGTTGCTGCTGTGCGCCTGCGCGCCGGCTTACGCCGCGCGAGGCACGGCGGGCGTCGCACCCACACCCGCGCCCTCCGACGCGTCCAGCCTGGCCGTGATCGCGCAGGCCGTCGCGCGCGAGGTGAATGCGTTCAACGCGGGCGTCTCGGCGGCCGACTGGCTCAAATCGAACCCGGGCGAAAAGCTGATCGTGCGCGAGCCGCTGCCGTACGACGCCGATGCGCACCCCGAGCGCGGCGACTGGTGCTTCAGAACCCAGCGCGTGGTGCTGTCAGGAGCCGGCGCGCCGACGACGGTTCGAAAAATTTATTTCTATCCTCCGCCGATGCCGGCCGACGGGGCGCTGCCCGCACTCAGCGCGTCCAGCGGCGACCGACCGGCGCGCCAGGCGTGCAGGGCGCAGATGATGCGGCTTGAGATCGGCGGACTCAACCCGGCCTCGGCATCCGCGGTTTCGCAGGCTGTCGAGCTGCAGCTTTCCGGCTATCTCGGGCGCAAGCGCACCATCGTGCCGGAACCCTCGCGCACCGACCTGATGGGGTTGGCGCGATGGCACAAGGGACGCACCGCGATCGCGATCGAGCGCTACCCGTCGCACGACGACGTGATCGCCTCCACGCCCGAATTTCAGGCATCGATCGCCGCGGCCAGGGCGCAGATCTACCTTGGACCGGATTACCCTGAGGAGAAATGGATCCTCGACCAGGCGCTCAAGATCGCACAGCCGGGCGAAGGGCTGGCGCAGCGCTTCGACGCATTCCAGGCGCTGGCCTCCAGCGTGGGCGCCGGAGCGCCGCCGCAACCCTCGCGCGAGCCGCCGGGCGAGGACGTGGTGCGCGCCGCGGCCCGCCTGCTGCGCGAGTCATCGCGATGGCCCGCGCCGCGGCGGGCGGCCGCGATGGTCGCGTGCGACCGCGTGATCGCGATCGGCGAGCAGACCGGAATCCTCAACGAGGCCGCCATCGGGCCCGCCAGCAAGGCGCCGGGCAAGCCTATCAACGTGAAGCGCCTGGAGCGGCTCGGCGCGAAGTTCGCTTACAGCAAGCGCGCCGGCAAGTGGTACTACGCGATGACCTTTGCACAGCGCGCGCGCGAGCTTGACCCCGACGGCCGCGCCGGAGGCCTGGGCTACCTTGCGATGGCGGAGCGCGGGTTTGATACCTCATCCACCTGCGAGCAGGGGCCCGAGCAGTTCCGCAGCGTGATCGGCCAGGCCACCCCGCTTTTGGCAGGCAAGCCCGCCGCCGACATCGCCCTGCGCGTGCATCTGCTGGTCGGCGACGCTTACGCAGCGGTTGTCGGGCTGGCGGATGCGCCGCAAAACGAATTCTTCGTTCCCGCGAAGTACGCGCCTGAGGCGGCCAGCGCGCGCGAAAATGCCGTCGCCCAGTACCGTGCGGCGCTCGCGATCGATCGTCGCGGTGCGCTCGGCGCGGCCGCGTGGGACAAGGCGTGGCGGCTGCTTGCGGGATTGCCGCCGATGAGCATCAGATTTTTCTGCGTCTATCAGTGAGCCTGGTCCCGCCACGGCAAGGTGGCGACGAGGATTTTTTTCGCGCTCGGATCGACTGCTTCTTCGATTCGCAATCTTCGTCATCTCTTAGGAAATATCGGCAATTTCGGACTTCTCGATGCGCACGCATGGCTGTACCTCGATGTCGCGCGAATCTGACAGCTTGTCACAGCCTCAAACTGCGCTAAGAATGGAAGATGAGGGGGGTACACGCCGTCGACGCTCAGCGTGTCACAAAGGGTGGGACTCGAAAGCAAAGCTCAGAGGACCGTAGAACGCTTGGCGATTGATGAAGTCCTGATTGGACAGCATCCGACAATCGCAAAGCTTCGTGCGCTCGTCGAACGCGTAGCGTCGGCCGATGTTACCGTGCTCATTACGGGCGAAAGCGGCACCGGCAAGGAAGTGGTCGCCAACGCGACTCACAATATGTCGCCGCGGCGGCAGCGCGCGTTCGTGCCGGTCAACTGCGCCGCCATTCCGCACGACCTGCTCGAATCCGAGATGTTCGGCCATGAGCGCGGCGCCTTCACCGGAGCCTCCGGGCCGCGCAATGGTCTGCTTGCCACGGCCGACGGCGGCACGATGTTCCTGGACGAGATCGGCGAAATGCCGCTTGGTCTTCAGGCCAAGCTGCTGCGAGTGCTCGAGGACGGACTGGTGCGGCCGGTCGGATCGGATCGCTGGGTGCACGTGGACGTGCGAGTGATCGCGGCCAGCAACCGAGACCTTGCGTCGGCGGTCAAGAAGGGACTATTTCGCGAGGACCTGTTCTATCGTTTGCAGGTGGTGCCGATTTTGATTCCGCCGCTGCGCGAACGGCGCTCGGACGTGCCGCTGCTGGTGGAGCATTTTTTGACGCGGATGTCGGATCGCGGCAACGGCGCGCGCGCGCTCACAATCAGCCGCGAGGCGATGGTCCATCTGTGGTCCTACGATTGGCCGGGCAATGTCCGCGAGCTGGAGAATCTGATCGAACGGATGGCGATCCTGTGCGAGGGCAGCGATATCACGCCGGACCTCCTGCCGCCATCGATGCGCGGCGCGCCGCGGCCCGCGTTGCCGCTGATTCCGGAGACGCTGGGCACCCAGGGCGTGAACCTCAACGCGTTGGTACGGGACTTGGAGGGAAGACTGATCAACGAGGCGTTGAAGCAAACCGGTGGTAACAAACAGGCTGCGGCCAAGCTGTTGGGACTGAAGAGGACCACGTTTTCGGCCAAGCTCAGGCGGTGCGGGGTGATTGCTTCCGCTGGGTCTGACGGAAGAGAAGACCGATGACGGAGTTAAAGAGAGTTATGGATGAAGCGACCCGGCCCCCCCAGATTATGGTGGTCGATGACGATCCCGACACGGTCTCGATTCTCTCCCGTCATTTGCAGCGCGAGGGATTTGTCCCGATTGAAGCCACCTCCGGCGAGGAATGCCTCAAAGTGGTGCAGGAAAAGGAAGTGGACGTTATCCTGCTCGACCTCATGATGCCCGGGATGGACGGTTTCCAGGTCTGCAGGGCGCTCAAGAACAGTCCGGACACCGCGGAGATTCCGGTGATAATGATCACCGCGCGCGACGATCTGGATGCGCGCGCGGAGGGGATGCGGCTCGGGGTCAGCGATTTTCTGGCCAAGCCGGTCTTCCGCCGCCAGCTCGCAAGCCGGATTCGCGCGCAGCTCGAGGCGCTCGCGACCGGACGTCACACCGCCGCTACGCTGAATCGCTTCGACGGCACCAGCAAGAAGTAGCGCGCGCGGCGCGGTCACGCGCGGATCTTGAGCGCGCGCGAGGGGCATGCGGCAACGGTCGCGCGCACCTTCTCTTCATCCGCCGCCGACGGATCGATCACGAACTTTTTGTTTTCGACTCTGAAAACCTGTGGCAGCGTCTTTACGCAATTGCCGGAGTGAATGCAGACCTTCGGATCGTACGTCACTTCTATTGCCATCGTGGTCGGGCCTCGAATGCGAATTTGATCCGATCCCTCGCACGAACCTGGCCGCGGGTGCAATCGCGCGGCTGCGCCACCCGATTGCGCTCCGCGTTGAGGTTCGGTTACAGATATTTGTCTAAGCGGCAACCCGATGACGTTCGGGTCATGGTGAGAGGGAGGAATCGGCGATGAACGGTGAAACAACCAGGCCTCAGACCAAGCCAATTGCCGCGCTCACTTACCTGCTCGGCTTCGTTACCGGGATAATCTTCCTGTACCTGGAGCCGTACAATCAGGATGAATTCGTCCGCTTCCACGCGCGCCAGTCGATTGGTTTCTCGGTCGCGTGCTTCGCGCTATGGGTGGTGGCCAGCGTGTTCATCGCGATCCTTCCGCTCGCGCTCAAGGCGGTAATCTGGTTCGTGTGGACGCTGGTCGCGCTTGCGCTCGCGATCTACTGGCTGTTCCTGATGTACAAGGCGTACATGGGCGAGCGCTACCGAATCCCCGAGCTTTCCAACATCGTCGATCAGATCGCGGGCGAGATTTCCAGCCACTAAGGCGCGGCGATTGCGCGCGGCGCCGCCGGATCGGCAAGTATCGGCGCCAATTGCTCGGCTGATGGCTCTCTTCGCTGCGGTCCCTGCGTGGGCGGGTGAAGTTGGATTCAGCACGCGGGTCGATGTGACCTGCGCGATCAAGTGGCGCGCGGAGTAATTAACCGAGGGCGACCTCGATGCTCTCGACGCGAATGCCGGTCTGCTCGAAGCGCACCACGACCTGGTATCCGCTGGTCCTAAGCGTCAGCGCGTAGGAGCCGGGGCTTTTGAGCGAGGCGGCGACCTCCTCGATCGGCTGGCCGGCCAGCCGGGCAAGCGCGCCGTTCACCTCGCGGATCGATTGCGCAAGCTCGCGCCCGCGCGGCGTCTTCTGGTAGAGCGCGTTCAGCGCAAGCTCGGCGGCGGGGCCGAACAGCTTGCGCACCCGTCCGCTTGAGAGCGCTATCTCGACGATCGCGCCGAGCCGCGCCTGGAGCGGGGCGGGAACTTCGCCGCGCTCGACCGCGTCCTTGAGCGCTCCGTAAACCTCGCGCGCGGCGGGGTCGGTGGTCGCCTCTACGAATGCCTGGATTTGCGGGAGCAGGACGTCGCGCTGGAGCTGGTCGAGCGCGAGCGCGGCGGTGGGATTGTCGTCACGCGCGGTCACGAGATGTCACCCACCCCGGGGCTACTTGCCGCCGGCGGCCGCGGCCTCCGCGCTGCGCTCCGCCGCCATCGCGTGGGCCTCGTGCGAGCCGCCGGTGCCGAGCAGCGCGGCAAGCTCGTGCTCAAAGCCGCCGGTTTCGATCGAGCAGTGCATCCCGCATTCCTTGGGCGCGCCCGTTTCCCACCACCATCGGCCGCCGCGGGCGTCCTGGCCGGCGCCGACCGCGCGCGTGCAGGGGGCGCATCCGATCGACTTGAAGCCCTTGTCGTAGAGCGCGTTGTAGGGGACGTCGTTGGCGCGGATGTAATCCCAAACCTCGTCCTCGGTCCATTCGGCCATCGGCGCGAGCTTAACGATCCCGCCGTGGTCGTGGTCGATTTCAAGCTTGCAGATATTGGAGCGGGTCGCCCACTGGTCGCGGCGCAGCCCGGTCACCCACGCGCTGTAATTCATCAGCGCGCGGCGCAGCGGCAGCACCTTGCGCACCTGGCAGCAAAGCAGGCGCAGGTTGACGTCGCGGTAGAACAGGTTATTGCCGTGCTTGGTCACCAGCTGCTGCACGACGCTGGTGTCGGGCATGAAGACCTCGATCTTGATCCCGTAGCGATGGCGGATCGCGTCGATCAGGTCGTGGGTTTCCTGCGGCGTGCGCCCGGTGTCGATCGTGAACACCCGGATGTTCGGGTCGATGCGATGCGCCATGTCGATCAAGGCGCATCCCTCGGCCTGGAAGCTCGAGCAGATCGCAAGCTCGCGGCCGAAGCGCTCGATCGCCCAGGCCAGGACCTCCTGCGGCTCCTGGTCGTCGAGTTCGACGGCGACCTCGCCGGCCTCGAGTTCGTCCATCATTAGGCCCTGAAGGTGATTTACGAGATCGTGTTCCACGGCTGTGCCTGCCTTTCGATGCGTACCTATGCGACGGCGGAGCCTGCCCTGAGGTCCGTCGAAGGGGCGCCAGATTGCGCTTCGCGTCCCTGCGCGATCGCGATCAGTTCGTTATCGGGCGTGCGCACGCAGAAGCGCGTGAACGATTCATCGGTCGCGCGCCCCACCAAATATGCGGCCACCAGGCGCGCCACGTGATCCTCGACCTGCGCCGATGGCACCCGGCGCAAGAGCGGCTTGCCGATCGCCGCGTCGCGCCCCAGCCCACCGCGCAGGATGATGTCGAAAGCCTCCAGCGGCTCGCCCGCCGGTCCGCGCGCGGTGGTGCCCTGCAGCCCGATATCCCCGGTCCAGTGCTGCGCGCACGCATGGGGGCATCCGTCGAGATTAAGCTTGAGCCCCGCGACCTCGCGCCCGAAGTCGGCAACCAGGCGCTCGATAATCGTCGCGAGCTTGGTCTTGGTGGGCGTGACGGCGTAGTTGCAATGCGGATCGCCGATACATCCGATCGACGACCCGTAAAGCCCGTTGGCATCCAGCGGGAAGCCGGCCTCCGCCACGCGCGCGATTGTTTCGTCAAGCCGCGCCGCGGGGATACCGGTCAGGATGAAATTCTGGCGCCGCGTGAGCCGGATATCTCCGCCAACCTCCGCGGCGATCGCCGCGAGCGCGCGCATCTGCCTGCCCGTCGCAAGTCCGAGATAGACGGGGAAGCCAACGTAGTGGAAGCCGGACTGCTTCTGCTCGTGGATTCCCATGTGATCGCTTTCGGCGTCGGCCAGCGGCAACTCGGCCAGGTCCTCGAGCTGGCAGCCGAGCCGCTGCTCGACCAGCGCGCGGAATCCGTCGGCGCCATAGTCATCGATCATGAACTTGAGCCGCGCCTTGACCCGCGAGAGGCGGTACTCGGTGGTCGAGCGCCACGCGTCGATAATCGCGCGCATCACCGGCATCGCCTGCTCGCGCGTGATGAACACGCCCAAGTGGCGCGAGATGCGCGGCGTGGACGAGAGTCCGCCGCCCACGCGCACCGCGAATCCGTCGCGCCCGTCCTTGCGCGTCGCGACCAGGGCGATGCAATTGATCTCGGGCGCGTTGCACTGGTAGTGGCACGACGAGATGGTGATCTTGTGCTTGCGCGGGAGGTCGGAGTACTCGCGATTGCCGTAAAAGAAGCCGGCCGCCTCCGCGACCAGGTCCGTCACGTCGAACAACTCGTCCCGATCGACGCCTGCAACCGGGCATCCGGTGATATTGCGGACCACGTCGCCGCATCCGCCCATCGTGGTAAGCCCGGCCGACTTGAGCCGCTCGAAAATCTCGGGCGCCTTCTCCAGCGTGATGTAATGAAGCTGGATATTCTGGCGCGTGGTCAGCTCACCCTGGTCGCGCCCGTAGCGTTCGGAAATCTCGCCGATTGCGTCGAGTCCCGCGGGCGACAGGATTCCGCTCGGAATCTTGACCCTCATCATGAAGGTGCCGACCTTCGGCTTGTCGTGGTACATCCCGAACCACTGGAGGCGCACGATGTCCTCTTCGGGAAGTTTCTCGTACGGAGTATCGACCAGCCGTTGCCATTGGTTGGCAAGCTCGGTGGGGAAAAGCTCGTGCTTCAGGCGCTCCACGGAATTGCGCTTGAGGATGAGTTCCCGGGATGGCGGTTCGCGTTTCGGCACTGCCCTGATCTCCAGTCGAGAACGAAAAGCTAACTAAGATGACAAACTTAGTCAACTAATTATATGACAAAGATGGTCTTCTATTTCCGGAATTACAGCTCCATGCTAGAATTCCCGTAGCAGAACCATGAAATTCGGCGTCGGTGTAGATTACTCGCTCAAGGCACTCCTGATGCTGGCGGACCGCTTTCCCGTGGCGGAGCCGACGCGCGTCGAGGAGATCGCTCAAACCCAGGGGATTCCGGAGAACTATCTGCGGCGGCTGCTGATAGAACTCAAGCGTGGCGGTTTGGTAGCCAGCCAGAAAGGTCCCAGCGGCGGCTATTTGCTGGCGCGCAGCCCGGCGCGAATCTCGATGGCCGACGTGGTGGATATTATCGAGGGCGGCTACTGCCCGGTGGAATGCCTTGAAGACGCTGGCACTTCCGTATGTCCTCGCGGAGAGCCGTGTGCGATGCGCGACGTATGGCGCGAGGTGCGTGACGCGGTCAACGGGATTTTGCGCGCGGCCACCCTCCAATCGCTCGCCGACAAGCGAAAGTCCGCTCTTTCCTACAGCATCTGAGCCGCGCCTGCCGCGCGCGGCGGAATCCCCCGCGCCGCCCATATTTCGGGCCTATTTCGGTTGATTGAACATTTGTTCCATTCCGTCTAATACAGTGGGCGTAGTGGGTGTGGGTTGGGTGGTGATGTGCGGAAACCACAGCCCCCGAATATGAGGAAGATTCTCGCCACGTTCGTGTGGGGGCTGCGATGAGAGATCGCGCGGGCGGTGACCGTGCTCCGGACGGCAGTGGAGTCCGCCGTCCCTCGATGCTCGACGCGCTCGGCGAGCTGCGCGTTCCCCTGGAAGCTACGATTCTCTGGCTGCATGCGTGGACCTATCCGTGGCCGCGCGCCGGCGCCGGGCGCGCCAAGACCGTGATGCTGATTCCGGGCTTCATGGCTGGCGATATCACGCTTGCGCCGATGGCGAATTTTCTGCGGATGCTGGGGCACAAGCCCGCGGCGTCTGGAATCTGGTCGAACTCCGATTGCCCGCGCAAAATGCTCGACCTGCTGAGCGCCCGCATCGAGCGCGTGGCGGAGCGCCACGGCAGCCCGATGGTGATAATCGGGCACAGCCTCGGCGGCGTGTACGCGCGCGAGGTCGCGCGCCGCTTCCCGGATTACGTCGAGCGCGTGATCACGATGGGCTCTCCGATCCGGCGTCCGCGCCACGCCGCGAACCTGGCCGTGCAGGCGGTCGCAAATTCGATCGCGCGAATTCGCGGCGAGGGCGAGGGATGCCTCAGCGAAAATTGCGTCGCGTGCGGGCTTACGATGTCGGCGGAGCCGCCGCCCGGCGTTCCGGTCACCGTCATCTACTCGCGCACCGACGGGATCGTCCATTGGGAGAGTTGCTTCGACGACAGCGGCTCACCCCTGGTCGAGAATGTGGAAGTAATGTGCAGCCACGTCGGGATGGCGATAAACGCCGAGGTGTACAAGGTGATCGCCGACCGCCTGCTGCTCGCGGCGCCCGAGCGCTTCGCTGAGGTATCCGCCGGCGTGGCGCAGCCCTGACGGCACCGCACGCGCGATCACGCGCGGCCGTAAACCGGAACCACCGCGCCCGACGTGACCCGGCAATCCTCCGAGCACAGGTACGCGATCGTTGCCGCTATATCGGCCGGCTTGACCCAATTCTCGTGCTTCGCCTTGGGCATCGCCTTGCGATTTGCCTCGGTATCGATCGTGCTCGGCGCGACCGCGTTGACGATCAACCCGTCGGAGAGCACTTCCTCTGCGAGCGACGCGGTGAGCGTCGCGATGGCTCCCTTGGCGACCGCGTAGGCCGCAAAGTCGCCGGCGCCGCTGAGCCCGCTGCGCGAGGTGACCGACACGACTCGCCCGTAGCGGTTCTTCTGCATGATCGGCACCACGGCGCGGCAGCACAGGAACGCGGTGCGCAGATTGAGCGCGAACATCGAGTCCCACTCCGCGGTGGTGGTCTCGCTGATCGGTTTTCCGCCCCAGAATCCGCCCACGAGGTTCACCAGGATATCGATCTTGCCGAAGCGCGCGAGCGCCGCCTCGACGAACTTGCCGATTTGCGACTCCTCGCCGACGTCGGCGCGCGCAAGCATCAGCTGCGTATCGGGAAAACGCGCGCCGAGATGCTGGCGGAGGATCGGGACTTCGTCCTGCACCACCCACGGCACCGCGACGCGCGCGCCCGCGACCAGGAAATTTTCAACCACCGCGCGCCCGAGCGCTCCGGTGCCGCCGGTTACGATTGCAACTCGATCTTCCAGCTTTTCCATGAGGCCCCTTGCGATGCGGTATGATTGGGCTTACGCGCTGGCGCGGCGGCGCCATGCCTCGCGCAGCTTGCCCATTCGCGCGAGCATCCCGAGCGCGTCCACCGGTGCGTCGTCCGGCTCTCCGCGCAAGTCGCGGTAGCATTTGTCAACGATTGCGACCAGGCGCTCGGGCAGCGTCCACTTTCGGAACCGACCGAGATCGATCCGCAGCGCCGCGTCGTCTTCACCAACTCCCTGCTGGAACATCACCGCCGCCTGCTCGCGCACAGTAATGAAATAGTCGCGCAATTCGCGCAGGCCCTCGACGCCGCACAGCGGCCCGTGCCCCGGCACGACGATGTCGGCGCCGAGCGCCGCCATCGCGTCCAGCGCGCCGAGCCATCCGCTGATCGATCCCTGCCACACCACGGGCGTATCGGTATAGAAGAGCAGGTCGCCCGCGAACAGCACCCGCGCGTCGGGAATCCACGCCACGATATCGCCCATCGTGTGCGCGGGGCCGTAATGAATCAGCTCGACGGCGCGCTCACCCAGATGCACCGTCATCCGATGGTCGAAGGTAACGGTGGGCGGGCAGTTGCGGATTGCGCGAAAGTCGAACATCCCGAACGCATCCTGAACGTACTTGAGATCGCGGCCGGGAATGCCTTCGCGAACCATCCGCTCGAATCCCGAGGGATCGCCCGCCCGCAGCATCTCGTCGCGGCACTTGCGATGCGCGATTATCTCGGCGCTCTCGACCAGCTGATTTCCGTGCACGTGATCCGCGTTGGAATGGGTATTAACCAGATAGCGCACCGCCGGAGGATTGGTCGCCGCGAACGCCGCCAGCATCGCGCGCGTGTTTGGCAGATCGAACAGCGTGTCCACGATCATCGTCGCGGCGCCGCCGGTAATGAGACCCGCGTTGTTGCGGCTCCATCCGGTGGTCGGCTGAAGCCATGCGTGGATGCCGGAAGCGATCTGCTCGAGGGTCGCGGTGGAGGCCGTCATGAGGGTCTGCTCGCCATTGGGATGCCGATGAAGAGATTGGGCGTAATGCCGCCGATGTGCAATCTGAGCGGGCCGCCATTGGCGGATAGGCTCGCGACACGTTACCGCAAAACCCCAGCGCTCCTCCAGACCGCTGTCGATTTGGGCGCGCGCCGTTCGACCATAGAATGACGGCTCAATACAGGTGGAAATAATTGTGCTGTGAATGCTGCTGTATGATTCCGAAATACAGAGCTGAGAGCGTCTCATCCCGAAGACGCAAGCAAAGAGCGGTGTCGCGAAGATCCGCGCGCTCGCATGGGTAGGCCGCGAGCGAATGAAGGAGAGTAGCGATGAAGTTTATCGTCGAGTCGCACCTGGCGCGCCTGCCGGAGGACGAATTCGCCCGCTTCATCGGGTCGCCCGAGCACTTGAGGCGAGCCGGCCACCATATCGAGGCGCTCAATCGCGTATTTGCGAAGCGGGCGGCTGAAGGCAGCGGCAACTTCGTGCTCGTGTCGGTCGGGATGGGGCCGCCCGCCGAAACCGTAACGATCAGGAACGGCGCGGAGCGTCACACCCTCACCGACGGTCCTTTTGCCGAGACCAAAGAGCTGCTGGCCGGATTCGACCTGATCGATTTCGCGTCAGACGCCGAGGCGATCGAGTTCGCACGCAATGAGCATGTGCGCGACGCCGATCACCTGATGGTGGTGCGGCGAATCGAGCGGATGTGGTGGATCAACCGCTTTCGCGCCCACACCGCGGCGGATTTCAATCGCGGGTTCCGGCCCGCTGACGACCAGCAGTTTTTTGCCCTGTCAATCTTCGCGCGGGGAATCGATCCGGGCGGCGCGGAGAGCGTCACCGCGCACGTTGCGCGAGTCGGTGCTGAGTACTTGCAGCAGCGCGCCACCGTCGGCGATCAGATGGTCGCGTGGTGCGGCGCGCGCTTCGCTCCGGCACCATCAGCAGTGCTGCGGATCGCGACCGGCCGGACAGCCGAGGCTGGCGCCCCTGAGCTCAAGGGCAGTAATGCGCTCAGGCACCTGCTGCTGATCGCGTTCAGGTCAGTCGAGGAGGCGACGGATTGCGCCGCGAAGCTGCTGACTTCGGGAATAGCCGCAATCGAGGTCCATCCTGCCGCCGGTTTCTTCTGGAACTATCTCGATTGACGCGGCGGTAGTCCGGAGGCTGGCCCTACTCTCCCACGGCGCGCTAGGCTCGCGCGCAGTCATGGGAGCCGCCGACCTGGAGCGCGTCTATCGCCAGGACTACGGGCGCATCCTTGCCGGCTTGATTCGCGTCCTGCGCGACTTCGAGCTTGCCGAGGACGCGCTGGCCGAGCGGCGCGACGAAATCCAGCGCCGGATCGAACTCGACATGGCCGACTCATCCGAAGACTCCCCGGCCGCGGTTGCCGACGAGAGGCTGCGCCTCATCTTCACCTGCTGTCATCCGGCGATCGGCCGCGAGGCGCAGGTCGCGCTGGCGCTGCGGACCCTGTGCGGACTCACCACCGACGAGATCGCGCGCGCCTTCCTGGTGCCGGCGGCGACGATGGCGCAGCGGCTGGTTCGTGCGCAGCGGAAGATCCGCGCGGCCGCAATCCCGTATGAAGTCCCCGCCCGAGAGGCGCTTGCAGCGCGTCTCGACTCCGTTCTGAGCGTCATCTACCTGGTCTTCACCGAAGGGTACAGCGCGAGCGCCGGCGACGAGCTGATCCGGCGCGAACTCTGCTCCGAGGCGCTGCGGCTCGGACGGATCGTGACGACCCTGATGCCGGCTGAGACGGAGCCGCGCGCGCTGGTGGCGCTGATGCTGCTCCAGGGGTCGCGGCGGGAGGCGCGCCTGGATGCCAGCGGCGAGATAATCCTGCTGGAGGACCAGGATCGGAGCCGATGGAACCGCGCGGAAATCGCGGAAGGCCTTGCGCTGGCCGACGCGATCGCTCCGCGCGGGTTCTACGCGCTTCAGGCCGCGATCGCCGCCGAGCAAGCCCGTGCGATGCGCCCCGCCGACACCAACTGGACGCGGATCGCTGAACTTTACGCCGCTCTGCTCGCAATTCAGCAGAACCCGGTTGTCGAACTGAATCACGCCGTCGCGGTCGCGATGGCCCACGGACCCGAGCGCGGCCTCGAGCTCATCGAGCGCATCGAGGCGTCAGGAGAGCTGTCGGATTACCAGTTCATGTGGTCGGCGAAGGCCGATTTGCTGCGGCGGCTGGGCAGGTTCGCGGACGCGGGCACCGCGTATCGTCGCGCGCTCGAAGTCGTGCGCAGCGAGCCGGAGCGCGGCTTTTTGGAGAGGCGCCTGCGGCAGGTGGAGAAATGAAGGAAGTTGCAGCCGCACGCGCTCAGCGCATCGCGAGCACGCGCGCGAGCGCCGGGCGCTCGCCGCATCGTCTGGCCCAGCTCGCCACATTGGGCATCCCGTCAAATCTCAGCGTGGCTATCCTGTCCAGCTCGCGCGCATCGAGACCGTCAAGTGACGGTGTGCGCAAGGCAGGATGATCCGAGCCGATCACGGCGTACACGTTCAGGTCGGCAACGCTGAAATCCTCGCCGGCTAGAAACGGACGGCCACGCAACATGACTTCCAGCACCGCGACCGCCTTTTGCCTTGCCCGCTCGGACTGGACGGCTTGCGCTTCGACGCGCTCCGCCTCGGGCAGGAACAAGCGGTTCATGAGCAGCTTCACAATCAATGGTTCGACTTCGGTCATCGCCCAGATCGACCACTGAATTGCGCGCGATTGATCATCCGGGGACTCGGGCCACAGGTCCTTTTCAGCGCCGTACTTGCGCGCCAGATGCAGGTTGATCGCGAGCGACTCGAACAGCACCAGCCCGTTGTCATCGAGCGCGGGGATGCGTCCGTTCGGGTTGATTTTCAAGTACTCGGGCTTCTGCGCATCGCCCACGAAGTGCACCGGCACGTTCTGGTACGGCAGGCCCAACTCTTCAAGCATCCAGAGAGATCGGGCGGCGCGCGATTGGGGAATGCCGTAAAGCTTAATCGCCATAATTCCTCGCGACAGTCCGCGCGTGAGCAAAGAGTTTGCGCGACCTCAATCGGTCGCGTCCGGGCCGAAATTCATCACCGGGCGCACCTCGATGCTGCCGAGCCGGGCCATCGGGATTCCCGCCGCGATTTCGACGGCCTCGTTCATATCTTTCGCATCGATGTAGATGAAGCCGCCCAGATGTTCCTTGGTTTCGGCAAACGGTCCATCGACCGCCGACGCTTTGCCGCGCCGGACTCGAATCGTGCGCGCCGTGCTGACGGATTGCAGCGCTTCGGCAACGATGTAGTTGCCGCGTCGCTCGAGCTCCTTGTCATAGGCCATCGAGTCGCGGTCCAAAGTTGCCTTTTCGCCGGGTGAAAGCGCGGCCATCGCGTCGGGCTCGAAATAAACCAGGCATATAAACTTCATCGCTTGCTTCCTCGCAGAAACCGCTGGATTTGGTCCCATCATGCATTAGTCGTTTGAAGCGCAACGAAATCGACATCGCGCGCGGTGCGCCGATGCGCCGCTTGCTCGAGATATGCTGGCGGCAGGTCGAGCGATGAAATAAAGCGGGGCGCGCCGCATCCTGCGCGCCCCGCTTTGGTGTCTTGATGCCTTGGTGGCCGTCTGGATTCACAAGTTCCGCGCGGCCCGCGGACTGGTCAGCCGGCGGCCTACTTCAGGTTCTGGTTGGCGAATTCCCAGTTGACCAGGTTCCAGAACGCCTCGACGTACTTGGGCCGCGCGTTGCGATAGTCGATGTAATAGGCGTGCTCCCACACGTCGCAGGTGATGATCGGCGTGGCGCCCGCCGTGATCGGGCATCCCGCGTCGTGCGTCGCCTCGATTGCGAGCGAGCCGTCGCTCTTCTTCACCAGCCACGCCCATCCGCTGCCGAAGTGGGTCGTCGCGGCGGTGCTGAACTTGCCCTTGAACTCATCGAAGGTGCCGAACGCCTTCTTGATCGCGTCGGCGACGGCGCCGCTGGGCTCGCCGCCGGCCTTGGGCGCCAGGCTCTTCCAGTAAAAGCTGTGATTGAAGTGCTGGGCCGCGTTGTTGAACAGTCCACCGGCGGGAGCGCTCTTGACGATCTCCTCGACCGATTTGCCCTCGTTGGGCGTGCCCTTGACCAGGTTGTTGAGATTGTTGACGTAGGCGGCGTGATGCTTGCCGTGATGAAATTCCAGCGTTTCGGCGGAGATGTAAGGCTTCAGCGCATCCATCGCATAGGGGAGCTTGGGTAGTTCAAAAGCCATGTCGTGATACCGTCCTTTTCTCCGGTGTGATGCGGCGTGGATTGGCGGTTTGCCGCGAGCGCCCGGAGATTAGTGAAGAGGTTTTACCTTTCGTCGAAAAAACCGCGGGAACCCGAGGTTTCCCTAGTCATCCTACCGCCGCGCCTTCCGCAGTTGCAAGGAAACCGCCCCGCGCCGCCGCACCCGTCATCCGCGCAGCAGCGGAATCACTTCCTTCGCGTACTGCTCGAGCTGAGCGTCGCGCTCGCGCGGATGGCATACCAGGTCGAGCCCGATATCGCGCGTGCCGGCCTTGATGAACCCGGCGATCCGCTCGGCCATCTCGGTCGGCGTGCCGAGCGCCGCATAGCGTTTGGCCGCGCTGCGGAAATCCATCGCGTAGCGCTTGCTAAGCTGCTCGGTGGCGGTATCGAGCGCCTGCTCATAGCTCTTGCCGAGCGTGCCGAACAGATGAATCGAGCTGCCGAAGCGTTCCAACCTGCGGCCGGACTGAGCGGCTTCCCGCGCGATGAAGGTGAGGCCCTCAGCATAGCGCTCGGGCGTAACGACGTATGGCATCCACCCGTCGCCGTAGCGCGCCGCGCGCCGCAGCGCGGCTTCAGATCTGCCGCCGACGTAAATCGGCGGGCCGCCGGGCGTAACCGGCTTCGGCTCCATCGCGACTTTTCCGAAACTGAAGTACTTGCCGCGATGCTCGACGCTTGGCTCCGTCCACAGGCGCTTGATTACCTGGATTGACTCGCTGGCACGACCGCCGCGCTGCTTGACCGGAACGCCGCAGGCCTCGTACTCGGGCGGGAATTCGCCGCCCACCCCCACGCCGAAAATGAAATGCCCCGGACCCATCATTCGATCCACCGTCGCGACCATCTTGGCGACCGGCGTCGGATGGCGCAGCGGCAGGAGGTAGATGCTGGTGCCGTAAGTCAGTTCGGGATGGAGTGCGGCCATGTAGGTGAGCTGGACGAGCGGGTCGTTGATCGGCCCGGTGAACGCGACATGGTCGCCGGTCCAGATCACCTCGTAGCCCCACGCGGCCAGCGCGTCGAGCGAGCGGCGTGCCTGCGCTGGGTCAGACACACTCGCCATCACGCCGAACCTGGGTTTCTCCCGCAGGGGCAGAACGTCACTCATGGCATGGCCTTCTTTCCATTGGGTTGCGGCCCACTGCGGGCCGCACGGTCATCGATAGCGCGGATGGGATGGAAAGCAAAACGATACTAGAATGCGACTAGAAAACTTACGGGTGGAGGAGCTTCAGACCCAGATAGCAGTACATGACGGTGGCGATGAATCCGGCGATCGCGATGAAGTAATACACTGCGACCGACCGCCTGGGCATGCGGTACTGCGCACAAGTGTCGTGGAAGACAAGTTCTTCGCTGCCAAACGCGATTCGATCGCCGTGCCGGATCCGGACGCTCCTATTGACCGGCCGTCCGTTGACAAAGATACGCGGTGGGGAACCGAGCACCGTCAGGAAGTAACGGTCGAAACCGCGCTGGATTATCTGTGCGCATCGCGCTGGCACTCCAGAGCCTGTCAGGAGAACATCGCAGCCAGGATCGCCGCCAATCAGTGTCCGGTAGGCGTTTAGCTCGAGTATCTTTTGTTCAGCACCGCTTGGCGACAGGTACGGCGGCCGTGTATTGACCCATTCTTCACGCCTGGGAATGTCGCGCGGGCCTGCGAATGGCGACCGTGCGCGTAGATACCAAGGGTCATCGCGGGAGCCAGGATTTATTGATCTGCGAGCCATGATGATCAGGCGAGTTATCACCCGCGCATGAGTCAAACTCTTCACGCGCTCGGGCCGCACGGTCATCGATAGCGATAGCGCGGATCGACGCGGAAGATCAAAACAGCGGCCGAGTAACCGTGGTGCGGAGGATTAGGCGCTTTGGCGGCGCGGCTGGACCTGGAAAACCGGGTAGCGCGGGGCAACGCGCTCGAATTCGCTGAGCGGGGCATTCCAATCGATATCGAAATGCGGACGCCCGCCGGGTGCCCGCGCCAGATATGCCTTTAGAATCGGGGCGCGCTCGGCGACAGGTATTTCGCGCAGACTGACTGCTTCAACCCGGCCATAGCGGAGGACGGCATCGCCATTGGCTGCGCGGACGTTCCGCACCCAATCGACGTTTTCACCCAGCATCGAGACCAGATAGCGATTGCCGTCGAGCGTCGCGACCACCAGCGGAATCCGAAGAGTCCTGCCGGAGCGGCGGCCTCGCACCTCGAACATCACCATGAACTCCGGCAGGATTCCGCGCGAGGACAACCATGCGCCTTCCGAATTGATGAACCGCGTCATGCGCCTGGGTCTGCCGCCGGGATAGAAGATCGCCCGATACCACGTCCGGGGCATCCACCACGTCATCGTGAGAAATGCTATCAGGAGCAGTATCGCGGCTCCGGCGAGCACCCCAAGAAGAGTCGAATTAAAAACGAAAGCCGCTACCAGCAGGGCCAGCGCGACGGAGAGCAATCCGAGCAGCATCGTCGGCTACCCGCGGCGAAGATAAGAGTTCACAACTCCGCCTCTCCCTGAGCAGGTAGTTTGCGTGGTCGCCCGGCGACAGGGAAGGGCCTAGCGGTGCTACCGCGAGGCGCACACGCGTTCGCCGGTTGGCCGCGCTACAGGCGACCCCCGGGCGATGACCCCGTAATTTTCACCCTCTCGCGAGGGTACCCGGGCCGATCTACGTCCGGCTTACGGCCGAGGCCTGCAGGCCCTTGGGGCCCTGATTGACCTCGAACTGGACGCGCTCGCCTTGCTCAAGCGAGCGGAAGCCGGAGCCATCGATGGCGCTATAGTGGACGAAGACTTCCTGGCCGTCCTCCATCGTGATGAACCCGTAGCCCTTTTTCGGACTGAACCACTTAACAGTACCGGTAGGCATCTCCCCCGTACCTCCTAACAAAACCTCCCGGGCCAGATTAGGGGACACCCGGGAAGTGCGCCTCTCCCCAGAAAGCGCAGCGTACGGGCGGCATATAGCACATGGAAGCCGCAGCACCAAGTACCCGAAGCGGGGGCAAAATCAGCGGAGCCAGGAAATTGATCGGATCGGGTTATTCCGAATGAACGCGTCAAAACCGCTCGAAGTGTGTCGAATCGGGACACCAATCACGCCCGTCCGCCGACCGGCCCTCGTCATCGGCAGAGAGACGAGGCGGTCAGCGGAGCGAATGAAAGTGATTTGCAAAATCCGGATGCACCCGTTCCGCTCGCTTCGGAAGCCAGCGCCCGCTAATCGCGCCAGCGCATGATCGGACGCGCGTGGATGTGGCAATGGTCGGGAATCTGCCGCATCACGCCGTCGATAACGAATCGATCCTCGCCGTATTTGTGGCGCGCGACCAGCGACAATGCATCGATCATGAGCGCGCGCTCCTGGTCGGTGGCGTTCGCGCGATGCTCCCCGAGCACAGCCATCGGGGTGTCGCACGAATCGCAATCAAGAATCGCGAATTTGAACGGATGGACGAACCGGCAGTAGTGCTGCGTGTATTCGCGCAGCTCGCACAAATCACACTTGGCCATCGAACTCCCGTTGTGCGGCCGCCATCCGAAGGGCGCGGGCTGCGGGAAACGGCGCTCCGCGAGCGCGATTGCGCCCGCGGAGCCGTGGTTCGCGAAGTTATTTCTTTTCAGCCCCTGAGGTTGCCGCCGCAGGAGACGCTGCCGCCGGCGGCATCGCGCCCATGCTCTTGGCGCCTTCCATCTTGGACGTCATCGCGTGGGTCTTGGTCTCGGCCTTGGCCTCCTGCTTTGCGTGCCTTTTGCATCGATAGACGCTGGAGCGCGAGATCTTCTGATCCGCCGCGACCTCCTTGACCGTCTTGCCTGAACTGAGACTGCTCATCACCGCCGCGCAATCGACCTTGGCTGCCCATGTCCTGGGCACCGCGACCGACAGTGCGAAAGCGAGTCCCAGCATAAGAGACGCCGCCGCAATCCCGATTTTCTTCATTACTGTCCCCTCCGTAGTTGGGTGGATCTCGATTGATCCGAGCCGCAAGTATTCCAGAAACGCTTACAAGATCAACAGACCCGAATCGTGGCGGTCAGTCGGTAAACTCGACCATCACCTTGGTCTGGCGGCCCGGATGAGACAGCGCGGCGAACGTATCGGGCAAATCCCCCAGCGAAATCACGTCGGTGATCATCGGCTCGGTGGCGATTCGCCCCGCCCCCAGCATCGCGATCGTGGTTTCGATCTCTCCCGGCTCCAGCCCCAGGCTGAAGCGCAGGTCGAGTTCCTTGTTCATCGCCGCGATCGGTCCCCAGTGGTCTTCTTCCATGCACACGCCGATCACGACCACGCGGCCGCCGCGGCGGGCGTAGTTGACGGCCTCCGCAAGAGTGCCGGCCGAGCCGATACATTCGAACACGACGTCGGGACCGCTATCGACGCCGGTTATCTTCGCCAGCGCCGAGTTGGGGTTCTGGAGCCGCGGATCGACCGCGGCGTCCGCGCCCATCGCGAGCGCGACTTCGCGCCGTCCCTCCGCCATTTCCGATACTACAACCGCTTTGGCGCCCGCGAACTTCGCCCATTGCAGCGTAACGAGTCCGATCGGACCAGCGCCCATTATCACGCAGGTCTCGCCGGCGCGCAGTCCCGCGCGATGCACTCCGTGCAGGCCGACGACCAGCGGCTCGACCGTCGCACCCAGGCGGTGGCTCATCCCGGGCGGCATCTTGAACACGCTGCCGGGGCGAGTCTTCATTTTCTCCGCATACGCGCCCGGCACGTCACCAAATCCGACCAGCCTCATCCGGGCGCATCGCGAGCCGTTGCCGGCCCGGCACGGGTCGCATTCGCCGCAGGCGAGATAGGACATCACGACGACCGGATCGCCGCTATGGTAGCCGGTGACGCCGGAACCCACGTGATCGACCACGGCGGAGAACTCGTGCCCCATGATGGTGCCCGGCGTCATCCGGAAGCCGTAGCGGGCGGCGTGGAGATCGGAGCCGCAGACGCCGCAATTGCGCACGCGGACCACGATTTCGCCTGGCCCGGCAACCGGGTCAGGAACTTCGACAACCTCGAGCGGTGCGTTGGCCGCCTGGAACACGCAAGCTTTCATGGAACCCCGCCCGGCGCGCGAGCGCGCGCGTTACTCGTCACCGCGGAATTTCGGCTGACGCTTTTCCTTGACCGCGCGCGCGCCCTCGCGGACGTCGGCGCCAAAGAAATTGATCATTTCCATCGCGAGCGACGCGTCGAAAGCCGGCCCCGCCACGCGCAACCAGTTGTTGAGCGAGCGCTTGGTGAAGCGCAGCGCCTGCTGGGGACCGCGCGCCAGCTTCTGCGCCACTTCCATCGCCTTGGGCATCAGCTCGGCCGGGGGAACGCACAGGCTCACCAAGCCTATCCGCTCGGCCTCGCGGCCATCGATAAAGTCCGCGGTCATCAGGTAGTACTTCGCCTTCGCCATCCCGCACAACAGCGGCCAGATTGCGACCGCGTGATCGCCCGCCGCGACGCCAAGGCGCAGATGGCCGTCGGTGATGCGCATCGCTTCGGAGGCGATGCTGATGTCGGCCATGATCGCGACCGCGAGTCCCGCGCCGACCGCGACGCCGTTGATCGCGGAAATGATCGGGGTGTCGCAATTGATCATGTTGTAAACGATATCGCCGGCTTCCTTCCATGCCTGCGCGATATTGGCGGGATTCCCCGCCATCGCCTCGATCATTTCCAGGTCACCGCCGGCGGAAAACGCGCGGCCCGCGCCGGTCACCACCACCACTCGCGTCTCGCGATCGTCCGCGATGTCGAGCCAGATGCGGCTGAGCTCCCAGTGCAGCCGCTTGTTGGTCGCATTCAGGACTTCGGGCCGATTGATCGTGATGAGCAGGATGCCGTCATCCTTGCGCTCGAAAAGCAAGTGCTGATAGGTGCTGTAATCCGTCGTCGCCATAATTAACCGCTTTAGCGCATTATCGTACGCCTGAGAACACCCGCACGACGCAGCACTGGCGCGTGAGAAAAGTAACGGCCGCAGGCCCATTAAGGGTCTGCGGCCGTGCTGGGATCTGCGGGCGGTCCTGCCGTCCTATTATTGCTTTCGCGTCACTCCTCGGGGATCAGTTCCACCCGCCGGTTCTGGGCGCGCCCTTCGGCGGTGGAGTTGGTGGCGACGAAGTTCGTCTTACCATAACCCTGCGGAACGAGTTGGCTCGCCGGGATACCTTGTTGTTCAAGATAACTGGCAGCCGAGGCGGCGCGGCGCTGCGACAACTTTAGGTTGTATTCCTCGGAGCCGATTGCGTCGGTGTAGCCATTGACGTCGATCCGCGTATTGGGATTCGCCTTCAATGTAGCCGCGGCTTCATTCAAGACGGCAGCGTCGGCGGGACGGATGTTGGACTTGTTAAAGTCGAAATGCACCCCGCGCAGGATTAACTTCTGCTTGACTGGAGGAGGTGGTGGCGGTGGCGGCGGCGGAGGGGGAGGCGGCGGGGGAGGCGGAGGAGGAGGAGGAGCGGGCGTCATTGCATAGCCGATCACGCCGCCGATGAGTGCACCGGCTCCGATACCGACAGGGCATCCGATGGCGTAGCTCGTCGGATCGTCATCATCGATGGAGGCGGCGATTCCGCATCCGATGCCGCCGCCGACCAGCGCACCGCTGCCAGCGCCTATCGCAGTGTATTTCTGCTGCTCGGGCGTCATCGAGCATCCCGCCAGCAGCGACAAAATCGCCACCGCAATTATGCAGGTCACGGATTTTCTTCTCATGATTTCCCTGTCCTTGTGGCAACCCGGTTTCAATCCGGACATGCACAGCCGACCAACGGTCAGGCCTTCACGACCCCGTAGGAGAGTCCGGGTGCCTCTGTTCACGGCTGACATCTACTGAGCACAGGCCGAGGGTATGCCAACGGCGCCCCCTAGTGTGCCCGCTATGGTGACCGCGCCAGTAAGTGGAACGGGGCCGCCCAACCCCGCCAGCGCTCTGCCGTTGAGCGTCGCGCCGGTCGAGGCAAACGTGATCGACGTGCCAGCCAGTATATTTCCCTCCATCGCGCAGCCACCTCCGATCGTCACTGAACCGGGAGTCCACCAAAATACGTTGGCAGCCTGGGCGCCGTTGGACAGGATAACGTTGCAGTTGGGGTTGGTCAGGGTCAGGCCGGTCCCGGTCGAGGGCATCTGGAAGATCCAGACAGCATTCGCGTCACCCTGGGCGTCTAGAGTGAGATTGCCTCCGGTTATCTCAAATGTGGTCGCGAGTGATGTATAGAGACCCGGATACACAGTAAGTCCGGCCAGGTTTTCGGCGATAACCGTTGCCCCCGGCAGCGTGGCAGGGCTGGCGTTTAGATACGCGCCGCTCAGCGCGAATAAAGCCGCGATTACCTCCGGATCACTGTCGACATAAATCGCCCCGTTTACTATCCCGGGCGGGAATCCAGTTATCGAAGTGAGGAGATTTGGCGTCAAACCAAGATCCCCGTTGATCACGTTGCTGCCGGTGTTGGTGACCGCAGCTTCAGCGAAAATCTCGAAACCAGATCCGGCTCCAAGACTTATCGACGAAAGACCCGCCGTCGAACCGGTGGTAAAACTCCATGTAACATCGCTGGCTATGGCATTGCCTGCCAGGTCTTGGGCCCCCGTCGTGACTGTGGCCGTATATAGCGTGCTCGTTGCGAGCGCGCTGGTCGGAGTAAACGTCGCGATCTGGTCGGCTACATCATAGGTGACTTTCCCCGCTACAGCAGTCGGGCCGGGCCCACTGAGCGTAAACGTCGCCGGCGTCACAGTTGCTGGATCCATCGCCTTGCTGAATGTTGCGTTGATCCCGGCGTTGGTAGGCACCGCGGTGGCCGCGCTCGCAGGACTCATCGAAGTTACCGTGGGTGCGGTGGAGTCCGTTCCGGGCCCGGTGGTAAAGGTCCATACAAAATCGGCCGCCAGCGGATTGCCTGCGAGATCCGTGGCCCCGGTGGTAATCGTCACGGTATACGGAGTGCTGGCCGTCAGCGCGCTGGCCGGCGTAAACGTCGCAGTCGCGCCAATCATCGAGTAGGTCACCGCTCCGACGATCGAAGTTGGGCCCGGCCCGGTGACTGTGAAAGTCAAGCCTGTGATGGTCGTAGAGTCCATCGGTTCGCTGAAGGTTGCGATGATTTTCTGATTAGTAGCGATGCTGACGGCAGTATCAGCGGGATTTGTCGAGATGACAGTTGGATCAGTGATGTCTGAGCTCGCGCTGGTTGTGAAGGTCCACACAAAATCACTTGCCAGCGGAACTGCGTTGGCGCTCTCAACTCCGGTGGTAATCGTTCCCGTGAATGTGGTGCTGACCGGGAGCGGGCTGGTCGGCGTAAAGATCGCGATATTGTTCGTCGAGTCGTAGGCCACGGTTCCCGCTATCGGAGTCGGTCCGGGCCCCATCACCGTAAACGTTGTACTAATCATGGTGATAGGATCCCTGATGGTTGCAGGATCCATCGGCTGATTGAAGCTCACCATGATTTTCCGATTGATCGGCACTCCCTGGCCTCCGCAGCCGGAGATCGGCGGGAGCACCGAAACCACGACCGGCACCACGGGAGTCGGCGTGGCGGTGGGAGTCGGCGTGTCGGTCGCAGTCGCCGTTGGGGTGTCGGTCGCCGTTGGGGTGGCAGTCGCCGTCGCGGTAGCTGTCGGCGTGTCGGTCGCTGTCGCCGTCGCGGTGGCTGTCGGCGTGTCGGTCGCCGTTGGGGTAGCTGTTGCCGTGTCGGTGGCTGTCGCAGTCGGGGTGTCGGTCGCCGTCGCGGTAGCTGTTGCCGTGTCGGTGGCTGTCGCAGTCGGGGTAGGTCCCGGAGTACCAGTCGCCGTCGGGGTAGCGGTTGCGGTTTTGGTGTGAGTCACATAGGACCTCGAACTACCGCCCTCGTCGCACCCCGCCAGTGCAAATGTACACGCCAGTAGTACGACCAAACTCCACGTCGTGTTAACTGTGTATCTCCGCAACCGCGCGCGCGGCTCTCGTGATGACATGGCGACCCCCCTTGTGCGTCAACCATCGGACCGTTAGTTGACCGGCCCGAAACCTAATGGGACGTACGATCTTACCCACACGATCATTTGGGTCGCAACCGATCTCGACCTCGCGAACCTAAATTAGTATTCCAGGGAATATATTTCTGACGCCTGAAGCAGACCAGCATATGTTCTTCGGAGAACAGGCTGCGCAAGATAGCTCAACGTCGCTTATTCGGTGGTGGGAAATTTTTTCTGGGCCGCACGCCGCCGTACCTCGATAAACCGCTCTGCGCAACCCGCCGTGGGGCCTCCAGCGAAGCAATTTCGGCCGGCAACCGGTTCATCGGGCGGTAGCCGCAGGCCATGAGCGCGCGAGACAAAATGTCGATATGCCGCGATTGTTCGCGAACGGATCATCGCGGACGGAGGACAGACGCAGTGGGCAATGGATCTGGTTCGCTGGTAATACTAACTAGACATCTGCTCGAATCGCATATTGATAATCGCCGAGCGCGGGGTGTGCTCTGACGGGACGAGCGGTGGGCTTGCCGACGCGACGATTCTGGCCCCCGGCCATGATTCGTCATTTCCACCCACGGGAGAAATCCCGAGGAGTGTCGGCAGTCGCGTACGGGACGGGCTCAGAATCACGTCGCACCGGAAGCCGGGACCGACTCGATCAGCTCACATATGCGGGTGAGCGATTAGCTCTTGTAAATTTCGATTACCTGGCCGAGCAGCTTGACCGCCTGTTCCTTGGGTCGCTGGAACGAATTGCGTCCGATGATCGAGCCGAAGCCGCCGCCCGCGTGAATTCCGCGCACGGTATTGAGAAGCTGCTCGTCGGTTTCCTTGGCGCCGCCGGAGAAGATCACGATGCGCCGCCCGTCGAACGCCGACTGCACGACGTGGCGGATGCGCTCGGAGAGCGGCTCCAGCGGCACCTTGGCGGCGTCGTACGCCTTCTTGGCGTCGGCCAACTCGATGTGCGAGGTGGGCGGCTTGACCTTGATGATGTTAGCGCCGAGCTGCGCGGCGATTTGCGCGGCATACGCGACCACGTCGAGCGCGGTCTCACCCTCTTTCGAGATCGAAGAGCCCCGCGGATAGGACCATACCACCACTGCCAGGCCGTGCGCTTTGGCCTCTTCGGCAATCGCGCGCAACTCCTGGTACATCGACTTCGCCTTCGAGGAAGCCGGATAGATCGTGAAGCCGACCGCGGCGCATCCGAGCCGCAGGGCGTCGTGCACGCTGCCGGTCACGGCGGGCGCGGGATCCTTCTCGTCGTTGAGCACGTCATGATTGTTGAGCTTGAGGATGAGCGGGATCTCGCCGGCGTATTCAGGCGCGCCGGCCGCGATAAACCCCAGCGGCGCCGCGTACGCGTTGCATCCCGCATCCAGCGCGAGCTGGAAGTGGTAGCGCGGATCGTAAGCGGGCGGATTAACCGCGAAGCTGCGCGCCGGTCCGTGCTCGAAGCCCTGATCGACGGGCAGGATCACGAACTTGCCGGTGCCGGCAAGCTTGCCGTGATTGAGCATGCGGGCAAGATTGCTGCGCACGCCTGCATTTTCCGAGTCGTACCAACTAAGAATCTCTCTGACTCGCTTCGTCATTGGTTTGTTCCTCCGATCCGCACGGGACCGTCAGTTAGTCGCGAACTTAGTCGAGCATCGCGCGCGCGCAGTGCGCCGCGCCGAGCAGCGCGGTGTCGGCGCGGGTGACCACCCGCACCTCGATCCGCGCGAGGATCCCACCGAGCCTGCCCTTGTCCTGAAACGACCGCATGAAGCCGCCTCGCTCAAGCCATGGCAGGATCCTGGGCGCGATTCCACCGCACAGGTACACCCCGCCCGTGGCGAGCACCTTGAGCGCCAGGTTGCCAGCCTCTGATCCGTACATAGCGCAAAACATCGTCAGAGCACGAGCGCAAGCGGCATCGCGTCCTTCAATCGCGGCCGCGCTGATCGCGGCGGCCGGATCGTCGGCGGCCAGCGCCTGCGCCATCCACGCGGGTTCGGGCTCGGCGCTCATGGCGCGCGCGAATCGGTAGATATTTATAAGCCCCGGACCCGAGAGCACGCGCTCCCAGCTTACGTGGCCGAACTCGCGCGCGAGAAATTTCAGCAGCTCGACCTGCTCGTCGCCCTGCGGCGCGAAGCTCGAGTGCCCGCCCTCGGAGGCGACCGCGTGATAGCGCTCCCCGTCCCAGACGAGCGCGGCTTCGCCCAGTCCGGTGCCGGCCGCGATCGCGGCGATATTGCCGCGCCCGGTCGGCGGCGCTCCGCGATTGATCACGCGGTAGTCTGACGCGCCCAGATGCACCAGGCCGAACGCGGTTGCGCTGAGGTCGTTGAGCAGGCGCACCGGCGCGCCGCCCAGCGCGCCACCAACCGCGCGCTCGTTCATCTTCCACGCAAGATTGCTCGCCTCGGCCGCTCCGCCAGCCACCACACCGGGGACGCCCAAGCAGGCCGCTCCGATCCGCTCGCCGGCCGCGAAGTCGGCGCACACCGCTTCCAGGCTCGGATATTCGGAGGTCGGATAGCGATGCACACGGACGGCGGTGAGACCGTCTGGGGCCGCGCGGAACAGCCCCAGCAGCGTCTTGGTGGCGCCGACGTCCGCGGCAAGGATGAGACGAGCCGCCATGACCGAGACGCCCGCGGCGCGTTAGCCCTCGACGTGCATGCGCTCGGCCAGCTCGATCTCCTCGGCGCTGCCGATATAGACCGGCCGCCGATCGTGCAGATCGGTCGGAACCACGTCGAGCACGCGCGCCTTGCCGGTGGAAGCTTTGCCGCCGGCCTGCTCGGCGATCATCGCCAGCGGCGCAAGCTCGTACATCAGGCGCAGCTTGCCCTTGGACTTGCCGCCGGCGGCTACTTCGCCCGGGTAAAGATAGAGTCCTCCTTCGAGCAGGACGCGGTGAAAGTCCGCCACGAACGCACCGGTGTAGCGCAGCGAATAGCTGGTGGACTTGTCCTTGCGGCTGGTCAGATATTCGATGAACTTGCGCGCGCCAGGATGCCACTTCACCGCGTTGCCCTGGTTGACCGCGTAGGCGCTGCCGCGCCGCGGCATCCTGATTCCCTCGCGCCAGAGCATGAATTCGCCGGTCTCGCGATCGAGCGTGTAGATATCGACGCCCGCGCCAGCGGTGTAAACCAGCTGGGTACCGGGACCGTATATGACGTAACCGCTGGCGACCTGCTCGGTGCCGGGCTTGAGCAGATCGTCGATCGAGTCGCCGTGGCCCGGCGTGCGCTTGCGCACCGAGAAGATCGTACCGAGCGATCCGTTAACGTCGGTGTTGGACGATCCGTCGAGCGGATCGTACAGCACCGCGTAGCTGGGGCTGCCGCAGTTGTCGGGAAGATGGAGCGCCAGGTCCATCTCCTCGGAAACCAGACTGCAGACCGGGAACCCGCCGCGCTCGAAGACCTCGATGAAGGTCCGATTGGTCCAGTCGTCGAGCTTCTTCTGCTCCTCGCCCTGCACATTGGTTTCGCCGCTGTAGCCGAGCCGGTCCTCGAGCGACGCGCGCCCGAGCTCGACGGCGATTCGCTTGGCTGCCACCTGGATGCGCTCCAGGATCAGCGCCATCTCCCCCGATGGCACGGAACCGCCCTTCTTTGAGAGCACGTGCCGCGTCAGCGTCACGATATGTCCAGCCATTGACGGCCCTCCCCGCAATGGTTCCCCATGCGACCGCTAACCTAATCAACCGGACGGTTTGTTAAAAGCCCGTGAAGAGTGAGGAATTCTGGTGCAGGCGCGCGCGTTCTCTTATCGCGGCCGGATTTGATCCTGCATCACGAGCGTGCGCAGGTCCGGGCGCTGGAAGATTCCCGCCACCGCGCGGGTCAGGGCGACCGAGAGCACCTCTCCCGGCTGGTCGTAGATTCCGGCCTCGTCCTCGGGTCCAAGGCCGAAGCTGCCGATGGGAGGGTCGTTGTAGGTCGATTGCGAAGTACCGCGCCAGAAAGGCACGCTGAAGGGTGGCTTGTAGATGGTCACGTCGATCGCGAAATCGGCGGAGGTCGCCCAGATGGGTCCGTAGCCGCCGGAGGCTCCGCGCCGCTTTACCACCCAGCATCGCGTAATCTTGCTCGCCATCACGTAGTCCGCGCTGACGAGCTTCTTAGGCTGGTACTCATTGCTGGTGGACAGCTGCGGCGTCATCCCGGCTTCTTCCAGCGAGCCCGCAAGCGCGTTCTGCACGATTGGTACGAGCGGGTCGCTGTAGAGCCGCTGGACCACTTTGCCGGTTTGATTGCGGGTGATTCCGATTGCGGGGTCTTCGCCGTGGGGAGCGTGATCGTTGGTGCCGCTGTCCAGAAACTCGCGCGCCTCAACCGGCCGCAACACCACCACGGTGCGCTGCGGATAGCTGCCCTGATAGCCCTTGACCTGGTAGGGGTAGTACTCGAGCTTCTGAATCGAAACCGCTTCCAGCGGCGGACCGCTTTGCAGTCCGACCGTCGCGCAACCGGCGATCGCAACTGCGAACGCCGCCACGGCGACGAGCATAAGCTGTGCGCGGCGCCGCCCCATCGCAACCTATTTTTGCGCGACCTGAGAGCGCTCGCGGAACAGGAACAGCGTACCGCCCACCTCCACGCGGTCCCCGCTCCTAAGCGCGACCCGCCCCTGGAGCGGCTGGCGATTAACCATCACCGCGCCGCCGCCGGTGGGACTGATGAAGTAGTTACGGCCTTCCTGGCGAATTATCGCGTGATGGCTCTGCACGGTCTTGTCGCCGAACAGGCCGATATCGCATTCCTCGGCCCGGCCGATAATCGTGACCTGCTTGGCGAGCGGATATTCGTGACCCTCGCGCGCGTTGCGGCTCTGACTGCGCACCACCATCAGCCATCCGCGCTTGAGCAGTTCGCCCACCAGACCGATGAAAAATCCAATCAGCGCCCCGAGCACAATAATCGCGATCGCTCTGCCGAACGCCTGCGGAAAGGTCGCGGTCAGGCTCTGATAAAAGAATCCGCCCAGCGCGCCGCCGACGATTCCGCCCAGCGCGCCGTTGCGCCGCCGCGCGGTCGAGCCGGTGGCCCATCCGACCCCGAGACCTACCGCGACGCCGAGCACGGTCCATCCGAAGACCCGTCCCACGATTCCGCGCAAGATGTCGAAGGCGAATTCCGCCACCAGCAGACCCAGCGCGCCGCCCGCCATCCCGATAATTCCGCCGCTGCGGATTCCCCGGAAGGCTTGCCGCCATTGGCCCACGCTCATCGCCTCGATCGAGGCGAGGAACGCGGTGATAAAGAGCCCGATCAGCGCGCCGAACAGCAGGTCACGCGCATAGACGTTGCGGATACCCAGAAACGGCTCGGCGGCGCCCCACGCGGCGAAACCGCCAAGGCCGCCGGCGGCGGCGTAAAACAGGAGCTTTTCGCGGGATAGACTTGATGCCATCGCGGACCATGCCAAGCATGGCTTGCCCGCCGCGCGGGTTCAAGCGCCGGATGTTACACTAAGGTTCAGCTCTGTGATGCGGGGTGCGCCGGCGGCTCGGGCAGAGCGGCCAGCCCGAGGCTCAATCCGCAGTTCCGGCAGCGCTGAGCGCGCTCACTATCTGCGATGCGTGGCGCTTCGATTTCGTATTCGCGTTCGTTCGCAAGGGCACGGCGCCGTGAACGGTGCGGGTCATAAAATTCGTGATGGCATCGCGGACACCTCGAGTGTTCCAGGACCACGCCGACAAATCCCTCGCATGCGGTCGCCGCGGTAGCAATCATGACCCCGACCAGCGTGAGTTCGAACTGGAATTTTGCCGTCTGCCAGGTGATCGGCTTGTGTGGAACGAGCTCGAGTTGCAGAAGGGGCAGGAAAGACGCCAACCAGAGAGCAAAAGTGACCCACGACCACAGCCGAATCAGGTGCAGGCGCCGGATGCGGCGGAGCGCGCGCCACTCCTCGCGCGTCAGCGGCGAATCATTTGGCTCAGCGGGACCAACGTCCATCGTTACCTGATCATCGATCAGCCGATACCGATTGCGCAAACGGATTGTGTGGCGGCTTCAACCAATAGTGGTGATAGCCGCTCCGACCTGTACGCCTCGTTCAGGACTGCGCGGCGGCGCCGGCATGAACCTCCGCGGTTCCGGACGCATTAAGCGGCAGACCACAATTCATGCAGCGCTGGGCCAGGTTGTTGTGCCAGCGCGGAAAGGTCGCCTTGACGAAAAATTTTTCGCCGCAGCGCGGGCAGGCCGAGCCGAATGAGCGCAGCATGAAGATCATCGCACCCGCCCAGGTCAGAACCACCGCGGCAATCAGCGGCGCAAAAGCCCTTCCCAGTTCAACGCTGAAGCCGCGCGCCGACGCAATCGCCATCGCGGCCACAATCGCCAAAAATGAAATCGTATACGTCGCCGCCAGGCGCTGTTTACGCCGCAGGCCGGCCAGAGCGGCCAGCGCGGACGAATCGAGCTTGGTCTCCCCGCCATTCATCGATGTACCCTCCATTACTGGACTGTACTATTTGACGGATTATTAGACTAGATGGCGCGTCACTCTCGCAGAGGAAATGGCGCGCGGCCCTCTGGCCCCGAAACTCGACTCCGGCGCGAAAATGCCCGGGAAGTGAAAATTGTGAACTTGATGCGGAGGGAGTCGGCGCGCTCAGTTGGTACGCGCGTTCCAGGTGCCGCTTGCGCCCGATGTCGGCGACTCGAAGGTGCCGCTCATCGAGTCGGACGAACGCGTGCCCTCGAAGTAGTAGGCGTCGGCGCCGTAGGAAACCGAGAATTGCAGATGGTCGCCGCGGACGTAGCCCGAGATCGAAGTCAGCCCGTAGCCGGAGCGGCGAATCTCGAGCTCACCGTTGAGAAAGCCGTTGGCGCGCGGGCGCAGCCGCAACTCCATCGTCGGTTTCCCGCCGCCGGGCAACCCGCTCACGTGGCCGACGGCGACCGTGGGTCCGAGCATCGAGCCCGAGGGTCCCGCGGAAGCAAGCCCGCCGGAAAGCGCGGACCCTCCGCCCGAGGAGCCGGCGTAAGGAGCGCCCGCACCGCCGGCGACCTGGAATTTCTTTTGCGCGAAGTATTGCCCGTTCAGATAGAAGTTGACCGTGTAGGTGCCGGGCAGGAACGCGCCCCCGCGTGAATTTCCGACTCGTCCGCTGAAGGTTGCGGTCTTCTGGCTGGAGGATACGTTCTGCCAGTCGTTGACGCTGCCCAGGGTGCGGCCGTCGGGCGCAATATAGGCCGCATCGACGCGGTACTGGTTCGGTTCGAATCCGTAGAGCCGGTTGTCGAACACCACCTTCCATCCGACGAACAACACCTTGGCGACATTGAACGTGGCGGTCGGTCCCGACAGCGCGGTGCCTGTCTTGGTGGTGTTGAGAAACTCGACATCGCGCAGCGCGAGCGGCTTGCGGCGGCGATCCTCGAGCATCGCGAGCCGGCGAGCTTCGTCCTTGCGCTTGGTCTCCTCGGCTTTGGTGGCGGCTGCGGCGGCGGCGGCCTGCTCAGCAGCCTTCTTGCGGGCGGACATGTCCTGGCTGACGCTGAACGCGTTCTCGCCCAGCATTACGTCGCCCAGGTAGAGCGCGATCTTGTACTGGCCGGGCGGCTTGTCGGTCATCGCGGGAAGCAGCGCAACGCCGGAGAAGTCGGCCATCGTCTGTGAGGGCCCAACATACATCTGCGAGGTGCTGGAGGCGATCTGGAGGCCGTTGGGGTCAAAGAACTTCGCGTCGATCTTTTCTGAGCGCCCCTCCAGGCCCGCGAGCGCGTTGTTGAATGTCGCGTCCCATTTCAGGTAACGCGCGTTGGTCAGATCGGTGTCGGTAAACGTCGCCTGCGGCGGTCCCAGCGCGGTGCCTTCGCGCGTGGAAAGCGCGAGCGTGAGCTGCTTGAGATCGAGCGGATGCTCTTTGGCCTTGGCCAGCAGCTCCTCGTGCTTCCACGGCAGGCTGTCAACGAATCCCTTGACGCCGAGCAGGCGCTGCAACTGCGGATCGGAATAGATATAGGTCGCGCCGAAGGCGACGCCGCCCAGAAACAGCGTGAACACCGCCATCGCGATCGCCCGCCGCGCCCGCGAGCGCGGTTTGCGCGCGCGCAGGATCACGTCGGGCGGCAGCTCGGCCGCATACCGCGTCAGATCGTCGGTCCCGCTGCGCGGACTCACGGCCAGCCCGCCGGTCTGCGGGAGCCCGCGCCCGTACAGCATCATGTCGCGGAAGGCGGCAACGTCAGCCGGGCGGCGGCCGACGTCATAGGCGAGCGCCGCGTCGATCGCGCCGGCGAGGTTCACCGACACGCCTGGCTTGACCTCGCGCACCGGCGGAAAGCTGAACGGCGGAAATTTCTCGGGGTCGCGCCCGGTCAGGACGTAATGGAGAGTGGCGCCGAGCGAGTAGATGTCGCTGCGCGGATCGACGTTGCCCTGGTACTGCTCGGGCGGTGCGAAGCCGAGCGTCCCGATCATCGTACCCTTACTGGCGGCCTTAAACAGGCGCGCGATGCCGAAGTCGATCAGCACCACGCGACCGCGCGGCGTCAGCATCACGTTGGACGGCTTCATGTCGCGATAGATGATCGGCGGGTCGTGCTCGTGCAGGTAGGCGAGCACGTCGCAGAGCTGGCGCGCGACGTCAATCACCAGCCCTTCGGGCAGCACGTCGCCGCGCGACGCCATCTCTTCCTCGAGGTTGCGCCCTTCGACGTACTCCATCACCAGGTAGTGGCGATTCTGATCGTCGAAGCGGTCGGTGATGGCGGGAATCGCCTGATGCTTGAGCTGGGCGAGCGTGTCCGCCTCGCGCGCGAAGTACTCGTTGGCCTCGATTCGCTGCGCCTGGTCGATGAAGTGATCGACCATCTCCTTGATCGCGCAGGAGCGGTTGGCAAGGCGCTGGTCGCGCGCCAGATAGACCATCCCCATCCCGCCGCCGCCGAGCAGACGCTCGACACGATAGCGGTTCTGAAGGCTGGTCCCGGGGGAGAGCGGGCCCGTGACCGGTCCGGATAGGTTGGAGGAGTTGGCCATCGTCGGTTCAGCTCGCGAACAAAACGATCACGGAAATATTGTCGGTGCCTCCGCCGGCGTTGGCCGCCGCGATCAGTTCGCGCGCCGCGGCGTACGGATCCGCGTGGCGGCGCAGAATTTCGGCGATTTCACTGTCCTCGACGTGAGCGGTCAGACCATCGCTGCACAGCAGCATCCGGTCTCCGCGCTTAAGCCTGAGCGCCACCGCCTCAGCGCCGGCCGCTCCGCTCTGGCGCGCACCGAGCGAGCGCGTGATCACGTTTTTGTGCTCGTGATGGCGCGCTTCCTCGGGACTGATCTGGCCTATCTCGATTAGCCGCTGCGACCAGGGAATGATCGCGCGTGACCTGGCGCAGGCGCCCCGACTCGAGCAGGTAGGCGCGGCTGTCGCCGCACCATCCCACGGCCGCCTGAGGCGGCAGGATCAGCGCGCCGACGCCGGTCGAGCCCATCCCGCGCGACTCGGGGTGCTCGCCCTGGTAGGCGATTATCTTCGAGTTGGCTTCTTCCAGCGCCGCGATCATCAGCTTTCCCGGATCGCTCGCCTCCGCCGCGCCGAGTCTGTGCTCAACGTAGTCACGGATCGTGGAGACGGCAATCGCGGCCGCGACTTCCCCCGCCTCGGCGCCCCCCATCCCGTCGCAAACCACGTACAGGCCATTTTGCGCCGAATCCACCAGCGAGTCTCTATAATAATCGACGATCATGACCGCATCTTCGTTGTGGTCGCGTACCATCCCGACGTCGGTCAATCCGGCGGCGCGCAGGCGCACCCGTCCGAGCAGCCGGGTCAGCTCGTTCTTGAAATCGTCGATCGTCGCCCAGCGATCCTTGGGATCGAACAGGACCGCCCGCAAGATCGCCTGCTCGAGCTCGGGCGAAACCACGTGCGGCGGGTAGAAACGAACCGGACCGGCCTCTTCGCGCCAGCTTTCGGTTTCCAGCCGCTCGCCCGTCAGCCAGGTGTACAGCAGCGCTCCGGCCGAGAAGACGTCGGCGCGCTTGTCCACCCGGCGCGCGCGATAAATCTCGGGCGCCGTGTAACCCTCGTTAAAGTATGGGTCGGGCTGTTGCTCGTTGTCATTGCTCACGTAGTCCAGACCGACCACGCGGATCCGCCCGCTCGCATCGACCTTCACCGATTCGGGGCAGATATCGTTATGGCGCAGTCCGCGCCGATGGACGAACGAGATCGCCTGGCACACCTGGATCATCGCGGAAATTGCTTCGGGCTCAGAAAGACCGCGGCCCGCGGCTTTGACCGGCGACAGCTTCTCCTCGCGATATACCAGGTAAACGCGGCCGCCTTCGGCGAAACCCTCGAGCGCCCGCTCTAAGGCCGGATGATTAAGCGTCATCGAGAGTGCATGCACGCGGCCGAATATCTCGCCCAGGTCGTCCTGCGAGGGCGGTTCGCCAGACGCCGCACCATTTGACGACGCGACCGCTTCATCGGATGCGCCAGCAGCATCGGCGACTGCCTCGGCAAGCTCTGCTGTCGGCGCGCCAGCGGAGGGCTCCGAGCCATCGACGGCAGGCCGCTCGGTCGCGGTGGCCTCTGCTACTGCGGCCTCGGCCGGCGCATCGGCGGAACCCTCGGCCGCCATCGATACCGCGTCATCGGCCGGCGGGGGCGGTTTCAGCTCGGCGGTTTTCGCGCGCGGTCCGTTGGGATCCTCGGCGGCGGGGGCGGGCGCAACGGATTCCCGGGCAGGCGGCATTTCAGCCTCTTCGCTCGACGGCGGAGGGCCGAATCGCTCGCGCAGGACGAAAAACTCGTCCTTGCCGGCGGTGGACCGCCGCGCGCGATAGCGATTTTCGATCGAGATAGGATCGAGAAGGGCTGTGATTTCGAAACCGCCCTTGAGCTGAGTGCCGACCGCCAGCGGCCGGGGACGCGCGGACGCGGGCGCCTCGACGCTCGGCGTGTCGGCGAGTCCCTGGCCGCAGCGGTCGCAGAACTTTGCGCCATCCTGGGCATGCTCACCGCATTGAGGACACGTGATCATGCGTCGCTACCCTCTTCGAAACTGCAATATAGCACCGCCGAGAATTACCTGGTCGCGGTCCTTCAATTTGTAAAGCTGGTCGCGTCCCAGGCGGCCCTGGCCGGCGATAAACGTGCCGTTGAGGCTGCCGAGATCGCGGATGAAGAAATCCGAGCCGCGCCGGATTATTTCAGCATGCCGCCGCGATACGCGTTCCGCCCCGCGCGCGAGCGCGGCAAGATCGATATCGGGCGCCGCGCCGGAATCCTGCGAGCGGCCCAGCACTGTTCGTGCGAATTTCAGCGCAAACTCAACATTCTCTCCGCGCGCTACCAGCCGCGCCGCCGGTCCCGCCGCTATCTCCTCTCGCGCCGGCGGAAACAGCGGCGGAGTCGAATCGGTGGACGCGCGCGGACGCTGCGATACGCTCGACCGCGACCCGGTGCGCGCGGGCGGTGCGTCGCCCGTCGATCCGGACCGCACCGGCCGCGCAGCGCTCACGCCGGGCCGTTTCAGATCCTGCGTCTTGGCCGTCGATGAGACCGGCGACGCCTCCGGCGCAATCACCGAGGCGACCAGCTTCGACTTGAGCCCGCGCTCGATGAGCGCGCGAGCCTTGACGCCCAACTCGATCGCGCGTTTAACCGGCGGGCGCAGCGGCTTCGAACCCGGCCCCGGCGCCGCGGCAGGTGGCGGTGCGCCCGGAGCGGAAATCGGGCGGTTGAGCACCACCGTCGGCATGTTGGTGATCGAGGACGGCGGCGTGGGAGCCGGGCTCAGCCGCCGCGGCGTGGGCGCGGATGCGTGCGGCGCGCCTCGGTTGAGCACCTCGGTCGCCATCGAGCCCATCGAGCCGCTGTTCGCGCGCAATCCGGCGCTCGCGCCCGGCGCAATCCGCGACTCGGGTCCGGGGTCGGGCAGCGCCTGCATCATCGCGCGCGCCGAGCTGAACCGATGCTCGAAATCGTGGCTGAGCGCCTTGTCCACGGCGGCGGCCGTGCCGATCGAGACCTCGGGCGCCAGGTCGCGCACCGGGGGAAAGCTGAACGGCGGCTCCAAGGTGGGATCGCGCCCGGTCAGAAGGTGATGCATCGAGGCGGCGAGCGAGTAGAGATCCGAGCGCACCTCGACGCGGCCGACGTACTGCTCGGGCGGCGCGTAGCCGGGCGAGCCGATCATGGTGGCCTTGCCGCCCTTGGGCAAAAAGCGCGCGATCCCGAAATCGATCAACATCGCGCGCCCGTCCTTGTCGATCATGATGTTGCCGGGCTTGAGATCGCGGTAGATGATCGGCGGAGTCTGATTGTGCAGAAAGTCGAGCACCGACAATATCTGGCGCGCCCACCTGAGCACGCGCTCCTCGGGCAGCTTGCCGCCTGCTTCCTGAACAACCTTGTCGAGGTCGCCGCCGGCGACGAACTCCATCACCAGGTAATGACGTCCGCCCTCGGCGAAGTGATCAATCAGGGTGGGGATGCCCTGATGCGACAGACGCGCGAGCACGGTGGCCTCGCGCGTGAAATCCTCGATGGCTTTTTTTTCGGCGATCCCGTCGCCGAGGACCATTTCCTTGGCGGCGACCGGCCGATTGGCCAGACGGGTATCGTTGGCCAGGTAAACCCTGCCCATTCCGCCCACGCCGAGGACTTTTCTGACGCGGTAGCGGCCGTCCAGAAGATGACCCTCCGGCAGCGACTCACCCGGATTCATTGCACGCTTGTGGCAGCCAGCCCCGGCTCACGCCCGAGCCGCGGACGCGCTCCGCGCCTGTGCGCGCGGCTCTCAGGAGATCGGATCGACCAGCAGCTTTAGGAATGTCTTGCCGATGATGACCTCGTCGCCCGCCTTGAGGTCGACTGGACTTCCCGGTTGCAGGCGCTTTCCGCGATTGACGTAAGTTCCGTTGAGGCTGCCGATATCCTCGATCGTAATCTTGCCGTCGGCGATCCGGATTAGCGCATGCTTGCGCGAGATTTTGGCCTCGGGATCGTCGGCGTCGAGATCGACCTCCGGAAACGCCTCGGTGTCGGGATCCCATCTGCCGACCAGGTTGTTGCCGTCCTCGAGCGCAAACTCCTGGTCCTTGCGGCCGCCGCGCACGATCTTGAGCCGCGCCTTGAACGCCGCAATTGCCGCAGCGGCTTCCGCCGCGGGGGCGGCTTCCGCCGGCGCCTCAGCGGCGGCGGCCGGCGTGATCTCGCCGGTCGGAGCCTCGGACGGTTTGGGTTCTTCCGCCGCGGGCGCGGCTTCGGCGGGTGCCGCAGCCTCTTGGGCGGGAGCTTCAGCCGTGGGAGCCTCGGACGTGGGCGCGGCCTGTGCGCCGGCGTCGCCCAGTTTGGCGCCGCATCCGTCGCAATAGTCGAGACCGTCCATGTTTTCGTAGCCGCACTCGCTGCACTTGATCATGTTCTTCTGTCCTTCGTCCGTCGGCCCGCCGCGTTTTACGCTCGCGCCGGTCCCCTGAATTAGCCGGTAGCCTTACTCCGGTTTGCCGAATTCCTTCAACGCATCGGGATCGAGCATTTGGGTCTTGCGCACCACGGCCTGCGCCTGCAGGAGCGTGGTCTTGGCCGCCTTGGTCTGCAGGGTTTGGGTCTTCTTGACCTGGTCGAGCAGACCGGCGAGCGCCTGGGTCGCCTTGGAATTGCCCATCCGCTGGGTTCCCTGGATCGCATTGCTGAGCAGGCGGGTTGCGCGATCGACGTTGCCGGCCTTGAGCTCCTCTTCGGCCTTGGCCTGCAGCTTTGCGATCGAAACCTGGTCAACCAGGTTCATCACGCGCGCGTTGCGCTTGCTGGTGAGCGTGCGATCGAGCGTGTACTCGACGGTCATGTCGCAGTTGGCCTGCGACTCACCGCTGCCGGGAACCTCGTAGTTGAATGTGCTCTGCAGAACACGCACGGTGCCCGGCTTGCGCGGCGGAAGCACCAGCGTCATCAGGACCGAGCCGGGAACCCCGGATTCGAGATCGCCGATCTCGTAACTGATCCTGCGATCCTCGCCCACGATCGGCGTGCCCATCGCGTAGATTTCCGGCGAGGCGCGAAACGACTCGCGCACCTGCACGCCCTGCGACAGCGTGACCTCGATTCTGCCGTTGCGCAGGCTGATTGCGCGCAATCCCTGGAGCTCGTCTTCGAAGATCCCGGGAAATTCGGACGGGTTGCCGATGAAGTGATACTTGCCGTTGGAATCCTGCGCGATGCGCTGGAGCAGCTTCTCGTTGAATTCAACGCCCACGCCCATGGTCGAGAACGAGATCCCGTCGCGATTCTGCTGCGCCAGATCGACGCACGCGGTTTCCTCGTAGGTCTGTCCGTCGGTGAGCACCAGCACGCGGTTAAGGCGCGAGGATTCGAGATTCTTCTTCACTTCCCCGATCGCCGCGCTCATCCCGAGCGCCATCTTGGTGCCGCCGCCGATATCGAGCAGGTCGATGTCGTCGATGGCGCGCTTTACCTGGCTGCTATCGTGCCCATGATCGGGCGTAAGGATTACCTGCGCCTTGTCCGCAAAGGCGACGATGGAGACCTTGTCGTCGGGGGCAAGGTTGTCGGCCAGGAACTTGACCGCCTCGACCACGAATTCCAGCCGCTGCTCGTCGTACATCGAGCCCGAGCGGTCGATCACGACCGAGAGGTTGAGCGGAAGTCTCCCGCCGCCTCCCACACCACGGGCCACTGCCTCGAGTAGCACGTAGAGGACGAAGTTTTCCGCGCTGGAGAGCACGTATTGGCTGCTCCCGAGCGCCTCGAAGCTAAGCGGTCCGGCCATCTGTTAGATCTCCCGGCGCCATTGTAGGTGCATCCTTTGGGCGTTGGCAACTAACCAAATAGATTATGAAAGTACGGCGTTTGAGGCTATCGCAACTGCTGAGGCCATCGATCGACCGGCGCGGCGCCGCAAATCGCGGGTGAAACCGATTCACGCACGCGTTGACCGCTTCAACCTCTGAGGACGGGCGCCGTCCCCGCGGACTTGCTCATCCGAAAGATTTGGCGTTTATAGACGCTACGGCGTCAGTGAACCTTCCTGAACGACCGTTTTGGACGATGTGTCGGTTGAGCTATGCTTTTATCTCATGCCGTCAAACTTAAGGACGGCTTACGGGGACCTGAACGATGACCAGCGACCTTCGCGCCAGATGTGCTATCGCGGGATTGGGCCAAACCCGCATGGGCAAGAACTTCGACCATTCCAACGCGGTCGGCTTTGCGGTCGAGGCCGTTGACCTCGCCCTCAAGGACGCCGGGCTCAAGCGAACCGACTTGGACGGCCTGCTGGTAAATCCCGGCGTCACCTGGATGGGCAACGGGATGGCCTCGTTCACCGTGCAGCAGGCCATGGGTCTGCGCGACCTGCGCCTGAGCGCCACGATGGGCGTGGGCGGCGCGACGGCGGCCGCGATGGTCATGCATGCGGCGCAATCGGTGGCGGCCGGCATGGCCGAGGTGGTGGCCTGCGTCTTCTCCGACTCTCCCCTGCGTCCGCCTTCGCCCGACAAGGGCAAGGGCGGCGGCTCGGGCGCCGCCTACGGATTCGCGCGCGGTCTCGATGCGGCTTATGGGCAGTTCGGCGTCAACGCCCAGTATGCGTTTGTGGCCCGTCGCCATATGGCGCTTTACGGCACCACGCAGGACCATCTGGGCGAGGTCGCAGTCGCCGAGCGTGCGTGGGCCAATCTCAATCCCGACGCCCAGTTCCATGACACCCCGATGTCGATGGCCGACTACCACGCCTCGCGATGGGTGGTGGAGCCGTTTCATCTGTACGATTGCTGCCTGGTTTCCAACGGCGGCCTGGCGGTGATTGTCACCTCGGCCGAGCGCGCGAAGAATTTGAAGCATCCGCCCGTCTATATATTAGGCATGGGTCAGGGGCATCCGGGCGGCGATCCGATGGACACGCTGACCTCCGGCGCTCCACTGGCCAAGGAAACCGCCTTCAAGATGGCTGGAATCAGCCTCAAAGACGTCGACTTCGCCGAACTCTACGACTGCTACACCTTCACCGTTCTGGTGACACTCGAGGACTACGGGTTTTGCAAGAAGGGTGAGGGTGGTCCATACGTCGAGGGCGGCCGGATTGGCCCCAATGGATCGCTGCCGATCAACACGGGCGGCGGACAGCTGAGTTCCTTCTACATGTGGGGAATGACGCCGGTGGGAGAGGCGATTGTGCAGATGCGGGGCGAGGGCGGCCGCCGCCAGGTACCCAAGCATGACGTCGGCCTGGTCTCCGGCAACGGCGGAATCCTTTCCACGCACTCAACCCTAGTTTTGGGAGCGCAGCCCTGATCCAGACGCGATCCGTCCGGGACGCCGGCGCGGCGTCGCGGATCGCCATTTCCAATTTGAATCCAAACCGGTAACCCGATGGCATCTGTGAGCAAACCCGTCCCCGCGATTACTCCCGAGATGGCGCAATTCTTCGAGGGCGCCCGCCGGGGCCAGTTGATGGTCCAGAAGTGCGACGGCTGCGGCGAGCTTGCCTTTCCCGCACATGAGATCTGCTCGAACTGCCTCTCGACGCGCTCGTCATGGGTGGCGGTCAGCGGCCGCGGAGAAATTTACAGCTACAACGTGATGCATCAGGTCTATCATCCGGGCTTCGCGGCGGAGGTGCCGTACGCGGTGGTGGTGGTGAAACTGGCGGAGGGGCCCAAGGTGGTCTCGAATCTCGTCGGCGTGAACCCGCGCGAGATCCGAATCGGGATGCCGGTGGAGGTGACCTTCGAAAAGGTGAGCGACGAAGTGATGCTGCCGAAGTTCCGTCCGCGCGCTTCCGCCTGAGCCCGCCTTCCGCGCGCGCGACCCGTCGCAAGTCGCGTCAAGAATCTCTCAAGGAAATCAACGAGCAATTCAGATGTTTTCGCTCGATACCAAATTCATTCAACGGCTGGTCGAAAGCTCGCCCGACATAATCATCGCGGTCGACCGCCAGGGCATGATCATTTACTACAACGACGGCGCCCGTCAGAACCTCGGCTTCTCGCCCGCCGAGGTCATCGGCCAGCGCTGCGACCGTATCTACCCGTCCATCGACGAGGCGCGCCGCGTGATGAAGGCGATGCGCGAATCGCCCGACCAAATGCGCGTATCCAGCTTCGAGACCGCGTTCCGCAGCAAGTCGGGCGATACGATCCCAGTTGCGATCTCCGGCTCTCTGATCCACGACGACGAGGGCAACGAAGTCGGCTCGATCGGCTTCGCCCGCGACATTCGCCGGATGCGCCACCGCGAGCAGCTCGCCACGGCGGGCGAGATCGCGGTCAGCCTCGCGCACGAGATCAACAATCCGCTCGAATCGATTCTCAACAATCTTGATTTGGTCTCGCGATGCTTCGACACCCATCTGTCAGAGGCCGAGAAGGTGGTCGAGAACGAACGCGTCGATTCGATCCGCAACAGTATCGAGCGCGTGCAAAAGATCATCCGCCGCCTCGACGAGATGACCCGCAAGGGCGTGTACGAAACCCGCGATTACCTAGCCGGCAAGCGGATGGCCGATCTCGCCCCGCGCGAAACCGACGGCAAGAGCGAGACCCGCGAAACCTTCGGCAATGGCTACGACTGGCCGCTTGAAGGGATGTCGATCCTGGTGCTCGACGACGATCTCTCGGTCGTCAACTCGCTTGCCGATCTGCTGCGCGCTGAGCGATGCGTCGTCTACTGCGCCGCGCTTCCCTCCTCCGCGTTCGGAATCCTGCGCAACGTGAAGCTCGACGCGATCATCTCTGACGTCGTAATGCCGGAGATGGACGGCTACGAGGTTTACCTGACGGTCAAGCGCGAGCGCCCCGACCTGCCGGTAATCCTGATGACCGCGTACTACTACGACAAGGATCACATCATGAAGCGCGCGCGCCTGCGTGGCCTGGAGGGCTCGCTGTTCAAGAAGCCCATCAATCCGTCCAAGCTGCGCCAGACCCTGATCCAGGTGCGCCAGAAGGCAAAGGCTGCACAGCAGGCCGCGATGCATGGCGCCAAGCCCGCTCCGTAACCCGCGGTGCCGGCGCCACGCACACCAAAATCGAAGGCGCACAGCCGGCGGCGCGCGCGCGCACAGCCGTTTCCGATCCTCGAGCACGACCCCGCACGCCGCGCGATAATCGAGCCGCGCCAGATTTTCTCTGTCTCGACCGCGCGCCGCCCGCGCGCGAATTTTCCCCGCCACTGCGTGCTGTGCTTCTTCCAGGACGTAATCGACGATCTGGTTCGCGCCGGCGCGACCGAGATCGCCAGCTATCAGAGCGAGGGCGGACCTCATCCCGTGTACGAGATCGAAATTGGCAGCCACCGCCTCGCCGTCGCGCATCCCCGCGTCGGAGCGCCGATGGCGGCCTCGATGCTCGAGTACCTGATTGCGCTCGGCGCGCGGAAGTTCATCGCATGCGGCGGCGCGGGCGTGCTCGACCACCGCGTCGCCGTCGGCCACGTGATTGTTCCAACCGCCGCGGTGCGCGACGAGGGCACCTCGTATCACTACCTGCCGCCCGCGCGCGAGGTCGCGATGGACAAGCACGCGCTCGCCGCGATCGAACGGACGCTCCAGCGCAACCGGATTGAATACATCACGGCCAAGACCTGGACCACCGACGGTCTCTACCGCGAGACGCCGGCCAAGGTCCGCGCGCGGCGCGCGGAGGGATGCCTGACCGTCGAGATGGAAGCGGCGGCGTTCTTCGCCGTCGCCAAATTCCGCCGGGTGCGATTCGGCCAACTGCTCTACGCTGGGGACAAGGTCGTCGGCAAATGGGACGATCGAGGCTGGATGCGCCACCAGGGACGCGCGGGACTGTTCACGCTGGCGGCGGAAGCCTGCCTCGCGCTGTGAGCGCCGTTGCTCAATAGGGCAGCGCCTCCGCTCGCGCAAACCGGCGCAGTTCTCTGCGAGACAGGCTATGGCTCACCAAGGCGGTACGAGTAGGATTTGACCGATCTTCACACTATTCTTCGCGTCCGTAGCCGAGTAAGGTCCGTAGCTTCCTGAACCCGCCGGGTAATAATCGCCGTCCAGCGAGTACACAATATCGGGGCAGTTGGAGGGTGAAAGCGGCGTCTCAAGCGTCAGGGCTGGCGAACCTGAGACTGAGGAGAAGCCCGGGCAGAGGTTGTTTTCATCGGATTCCTGGTCGCTCCCAAACAACGCGACCAGCGTCATCGCGTCGCTGGGCGGGGAGATGGGCCCCACGGTGATTGTCTTCGAATTGGCCGTGTACCCATCGAGGTGGTAGTAATTCAAGCCGGCTGGACCAACAAACGACTGGCACGTGTTTCTGTATTGGTAGAGGTTCACTGAATTCTCTGTATAATTGGTCTTGCTCGGGTCGCACGTATTTGTCACCTTCCCGGTCTGGACGCTGAACGAGTACGTTCCGGGATCGCTCGAGCCGGTATAAAAATGCCCGAGCAGCCACGCAGTGTCGCCCCACCCGCAGCCGGAGTTGACGTGGACATAAGGGGAGTTCGAAAGGTTCTCCACGGGAAAGATCGTACAGCCATTAGGATATGAGCTCAACGTCTTCGTGACTCCGGCCTCGACGCGCGCAAGGAGCAGATCTCCTGCTTGCGCCCCTGCAGGGGCGCTGATAGTGACCGTGCAATTCGCCGGATGCGTGGAGCATTCATTTTCCACGGCATTCCACGATTTGAAAACACCGCGCGTGGGCCCGATTGAGGGCACGATCGCCCAGAGCTGTTCCCAGCCGTAGTTCCCCTGCGAGATTGGCGCGGCCGAGGTGCCCTGCGTAACGAAGAATGTTTGGTCGTCCAGCGGATCGACCGCGGTGTGACCGTAATCGCCGGTGCGGCCGGGTCCACCGGAAGTAAAGTAGGGGCCGTCGCTGCTAAGCTGTCCGTTTGCGGGGAGTTCGGTGCAGTCCGAGTGATTCTTGTTCACCCATCCGGCGTCCAGGGTGCCTCCGTCGTTTTGCGTGAATCCGACAAGAACGTCGCTCGAGGAATTGACGGCCAAGGCTCCGTCCAGCGCGTCGGTAGGCAAGTCATCGTAGGTGTATCCGGTGGCTTTTCCGCCGATTCTTTCGAAATCGTAAATGGTGCCAAGATAGCTATCCACACCGATGTTCCACCACTGCACCGCGTTTGTGCTGGCGTTTTGCACACCGGGAATCGTCTGCGGCAGCGCAACCGTTTGAGCGGCCCAAACACCGTAGTTGCGAACCACGCAGCTCGTAAAACGATCGTCCCCCGGCCCCGGATTTATGGTCGTTCCGGACGAAGTCATAGGTACAAGGGGGCTATCCCAAGCCGTCGCGCTGGCCGGCGGATCGGGAGCGTTCAGAATGTTCGGCGCAGCGACGACGCCCTGATAGGTCGGCGCGTCCCCGGCTCCTGTCACCTCAAGCATCTGCACCTGTCCGCTATTTACCGCGCTATTCGACCTAATCAGATAAAGATTCGAACCGTCCAAGTCCTGCCCGTAAGTGTGGTAGGTCTCTGCCGGGCAGGCGAGTTTCGCTCCGCCGTCGTTACAATACCAGGAGTTGGGTGTCCCCGAGTTAGTGGATCCCTCTTTGGTGCAAAGCCCGCTGCCTGCGCCCTGCGTTGCCATCACAGCCGGAGCGTTCGGGATGGTGGCATCGCACTCCGTATTTTGACGCTGAAAAGCGAAAAGCAGGGGAATTGTGTAATCCCCGCTCGTATCCGGAAAAAAGTCTTGGGCGGTTACTACAATCCAATTCGTATTGAATCCGGCCTGCGGCCAATCCGGGCCGCCGTTGTCCTGGCCGCTCCAACTCGGCGGCGTCGAGCTATCGAGGGGAGTCGCGACGATGAACTTCGTCCACGCGCCAGTGGGATCCTCGCTGGTTGACACGCCGACGAGCACGCCGGTGCCCCAACTGCCGTCAGAATACTCGAGCTGCGCGAGCTCGACGGCGATCCACCTCCCCTTGCCATCGCCGCAGGGGCTATATGGGTCGTAGTAAACCCTACCGTCGGCTATCGGGACAACGGCCACGTTTCCAGAGGGCACCGGGGAGGTTGCCCCGATGCGAATCACAGAAGACGCGGGCACGTATCGCCCCAAAAAGTCGAGTCGTCAATCGGAGTCGGCGTGGGGTTTTGGCCGCTGACCAGCGAGCTCCTTTCGATAAACGCAAACTCGTCGTTCGAATGCAGCACGATGTAGGTGCGCCCGATCGCACCGTGCTCATCGCCAGGTATAACGTCGTTAGTCGTGGAATTGTATGAAATTCCGTCCCCCCAATAGGTGGCGGGCGGGGACGAAATGCCTTGTGCGTAGGCTGCCGCGCCGAGCAAAAGCCATATCCCGAGTGCCGAAATGATTATTGATCGCCCCCTCATGGTTCCCCCCAAATTCCCGGTTGAGATTCAGTCGAGCATGGGCATCCTGAGCAGCGGCCCGGGCGGCAGGGTCCTCATTGGCTCGGGGGACCCGGCGTGTAGCGGGCGGCAGGAGTCTCCGGCGCAGGCGTCTCCGCAGGCAACTCCTTGAGATACGCCATCGCCTCGTTGAGTTCCTTCTGACAGAACGCCGTTGGCACCGACATTCGCGGATCCGGGTGACCCTCTCGAATGGCGACCTGAATGGCCTCTCCACATTCCGGGCTGTCGAACTTGACAGAATGGGCCCCAATCACAAGTTCGCCGTAGAACGGCGGGCGGTTCCCGCCGTTTATAAGCGACGGCGTGGCCCTCGGTGTGGCCGAATTGCTCTGTGCGCGTGCGAGGGGTGCAGAGGGGACCCACAGCATCGCCAGACCGGCGAACGCGACAGCCCCAATTCTCATTGTCGTCCCCCCGCGCATCGATCCGGGCCAACCGGCCTTCTGTTCACTGTGTGTCGATTCGATTCGCTCGGTGTTCACGCTCTGAATACCCCCCCGCAAAGAATTGTCAAGGCGCTAGACAATCTGCGCATCGCGATCCCGACGCGCCTGCACAGGGCAGAGCCGTCGCTCCACGCCTTGGCGCGAGCGCCTGTTCACGCTCGCGGCGGAGGCCTGTCTCGCGATGTGAGCGGGCTCGCTCAGTGCGTCAGCGCGATCCAGTACGGCGCCGGATTTCCGCTGTAGTTCTTGATCGAATTTTGCGAAGCCGTGAAGCAGATCACCTGCCCGCACGAGCCGTTGAGCGTGTATTGCCAGATCGTGCCGTCGCCCTGGTTTGTCGAATAGGCAAATGTGTTTTGCGGATCGACGATCACATCAGTCGGTCCGTTGACGCTGTTGACGCCGGTGGTCGCGCTGAGCGCCCCGGTGTTCAATTGAACGAATGCCCCGATCGATCCCATTGACGGACTGGACGTATCCTGGTTGGCCGTGAACAGGTACGTGAATGCCGCGATTGTCGCCCACGCCATCCCGAACGGCTGCGGGCTGGCGGTTGCATAGAAACCGCCGAAGGTCAGCGCACCGGTCGCACTATTGATCGTGAACAACGACACGACGGGACTTACCTGCTCGCCGTCCACGAGATACAGCCCGCTTGGATCGATCTCCAGTTGCGCAGGCGCTCCAAGGGCGGGGTTCTGGCTCGGGATCGACCCGGCGAACGTGAGCTTGCCCGTGCTGGTATCGACGCTGAACCAGAAGATCACGCCCTGGTTCAGGTCGGCGACATACAAGACCGTTCCCGCCGAGTTCACCGCCATCCCGAACGGTCCACTGAGTCCGCCGCCGCTGAAGGTCGTCGATGCGGTAGGCACGCCCGAGGTCAGGGTCCAGATCGTGATCTGACTTGCGTTGAAGTCGGACACCCAAAGGAAGTTGCTCGTCGGGCTGACAACCACCTGTTGCGGCTGGCTCTTGGAGCCGTCGCTGAACGACCCTAGCGAGGACAGCACACCCTTGGATCCGATCGAGTACGCGTAGAGGTTCCCGTCGGCGGCGTTGGCCGCATAGACGTACTTGTTGCTGGGATCGACCGCGATTCCCGCCGGCCCCTTTTTCGCTCCGGCAGAGATCGTTCCAATCTGCTTCAGCACCCCGGTCCCGGTGTTGCGGCTGAACTCGGAAACTATCCCCGCGTTGTAATTCGTCACGTAGGCGAAGTTTCCCTGGCCGGGAACCGGCGTATTAGTCGCCGAACTGGACGAGCCGCCACCGGAGCTGGAGTAAAGCGATTTGCCGCAGGAGGCCGCTGCCACCACCATCGCGAGCAGCATCACGGCGGGCACGAACGCAATCAGCCTGTACCAATGTGATTGATTGTGCACCCGTCCCTCCTGCGATTCCGCGGGCTCAGCCGCGCGCGCTCCGGCACGCCAGTTTATACTGAAGCCTTTACCGGTGGCCAAATGCCAGTCTGGCACAGCCGGGGCCGGGACGGACCTCAAACTCCTCGATTCGGCATCTCTCAGGTGCTTGACTTTTGCCCCGCTTCCGTCGGACACGGTGCGTATGGCGGCGGATGATGTCACGATCCGGCGGGCCCGCCCGCATGAGGCCGACGAGGTCGCGGAGGTTCATATCCGATCCCGCCGCGCCGCTGAGAAGGCCGGGTTTGTCCCGCCGGCGATTCATACAGACGACGAAATCCGCGCCTGGGTTGCGGATCATTTGATGAATAGCTGGGACGTATGGATCGCGGTGGCGGGTCGCAAGGCGATTGCTATGATGGCGCTGGAGGGGGATCTGCTGCACTGGCTTTTCGTTCTACCTGGCCGCCAGGGGCGCGGGGTGGGCACGACGATGCTCAAGCTGGCCAAGGTGCTGAGCCCCGCCCGCCTGCGCCTGTTCACTTTTGTCAGCAACACGCCCGCGCGCCGCTTCTATGAGGCGCGCGGATTTTCCGCAGTCGATTTCAACGACGGCTCGCGCAACGAGGAACGTGCCCCCGACGTGCTCTACGAATGGAGCCCCGCCCGGGCCGCCTCGCCGCAAGCGCGCTGACACCATCATTCCTGGTCGAGGAGGACACGCGATGGCAACGATCGATTTCAGCAAGCTCCCGCGCTTCAAAGACCTGCCAGTGAAAAAGGGCGCCCCGCCGGAGTCCGCATGGGGCGTGTTCGGCGACAACGACGAACTCGGATGCCTCAACCTGCTGACGCCCGAGGGCGTGGTCGAAGGCGCCCGCCTGGTGCGCAAGGGCAAGGTGTTCCGGCTCGACACACCGATCAATTACGCAAAGCCGCCGCTGTTCAATCGCCAGCCGGCGAAACACAACATCCTGAGCTTCGAGCAATACGGGCTGCTCGGCCACGACGACTCGCTCGACAACTACAACACCCAGGAAGGCAGCCAGTGGGACGGGCTGGCCCACGTCGGCCACGTGCGCCATCGCGCCTACTATAACGGCGTGAAGGAGAGCGAGATCCAGGACGGCACCGGCGGCAAGCTCGGCATCCATAAGTGGGCCAACCGCTTCGTCGGCCACGGCGTGCTGATCGACGTGCGCAAGTTTACCCAGGACCAGGGCCGCGCGATCGATCCGCTGACCAACGCGATTTACTCGCTCAAGGATCTCAAGGACGCGCTCGCGGCGCAGGCCGGCGCGATCAAGCCCGGGTCGATTCTCCTGGTGCGCACCGGATGGCTGGGCGCGTATATCGGCGCCTCCCAGGAACAGAAGAAGGCGATGGCGCCGCTCGAGGCGCTCAAGTCATGCGGCATTGAGCCCTCCAGCGCGACCGTCGAATGGTTGTGGGACAGCCGCGTCGCCGCGATCGGCACCGATTGCCCCGCCGTCGAGCCGTGGCCCTGGGACTTCAAGGACGAAGGCGCGCTCCACTACCGGACGCTCTCGATGCTGGGGCTGCCGCTCGGCGAGCAATTCGTGCTCGACGACCTGGCCTCGGATTGCGCGGCGGACAAGTCGTACGAGTTCATGCTGGTGTCGGTCCCGATGCATCTGGAGGGCGGTATCGCAACGCCGCCCAACGCAGTCGCGATCAGGTAGCCGCGCCCCGGGCGATCGCTGCGACCGCCGCGCGAATCGCGCGCTCCATCTCATCGGCCGACATGCTCGGCTTGTCGGGATGGCGCGCGGTCTGGCGCGAGTCGTAGGGCAGATGGATAAAGCCGACCGGCAGCGACCGCCGCCGGCGCATCAGGTGCAGGCTCGTGTACATCAGGGCGTTGCACGCGTAGGCTCCCGCGCTCAGCGACATTTGTACCGGGACCTCGAGCTTGCGCATCTCGCGGACGATCGCGCCGGTCGGAAGCCGCGTGAAGTAGGCGTCAGGGCCGTCGGGAAAAATCGGGGCCGCACTGATGCCGAACTTGAGATCGGTGCCTGCGCGCTCGTCGGCAAAGTTGATCGCGATCTTTTCAATCGTAACCGCCGTGCGGCCGCCCGCTTCGCCCAGGCCCAGCACCGCGCGCGGCCGATAGCGCACGATCGCAGCAGTGATTCGCCGCCGCGCCTTGCCGCATCCGACCGGAACCCGCACTGACTTTATCCGCATCCCGCCGATCACATCGGTGTCGAGCCGGCGCGCGATTTCCCATGACGGATTGATCCGCTCGCCGCGAAACGGCTGGAACCCGGTGAGCAGAAAAATCGACGGCATCGACGGATTTCCCCTCGATCAGCCTTTGCGCACCGGATGCTCGATCGGAACGTCGTCGCGATTGCCCCATTCTGCCCACGAGCCCCAGTAGTTGCGCACCCGCTCGAAGCCGGCACGCTTGAGCGCGACGTAGGTGTGCGCCGCGCGATATCCGCCCTGGCAGTAGGTCACGATCTCGGCGTCGGGACGCAGGCCCAGCGCCTCGAACTCCGCGCGCATCAGCTTCGGCTCCTTGAAGCGGCCGTCGGCCGCATTGGCCGCGGTCCAGTCGCGATGGATCGCGCCGGGAATCGCGCCGCCGCGCTTTGCGCGCACCCGCTCGCTGAAATATTCGCCGTCGCTGCGGACGTCGAATATTTGCACGTCCGGCCGCCCCAGCCGATCGATCAGGTAAGGGTACGACGCCGCATTGTCGTCGCGCGGGGTGCCGCGGAAATGCGACGGCTTGATCGACGGCGGCGCGGTGCTCAGAGACTGCGTGCCGAGTGCCGAAAGTCCGCCGTCAAGCATTTTCACGCGAGGATGCCCGATCCATTCGAGCGCCCATAAGCCCCGCGCCGCGCGCATCCCGGAGTCCTGCTCGTAGAATACCACCGTCTCCTTGCCCGTTATTCCGAGCGTCGAGAAGATCCATTCGAGCTGCCCGCGGAATTCCGCTTGGCCGCGCTCGGTGCTGTCGTAGTAATGGAAGGGGAAGGGATCGAAGTGGCGCGCGCCGCGCAGATGGCCCGACCAATAATCCTGCGCCGAGCGCGTGTCGATCAATACCACCTTGGGATCGCCGCGATGCGCCCGTATCCAGCGCGCGTCCACGATTTGCTTTGCAGGTCCACTCTTCGAGGCCATTTTGCCGTCTCCAATCCGGTCGGGCATTCGCGTTGGCGCTAAGGCTTTTGCGCCGCCGTACCCACCGCTTCGGTAATAGATCGAAATCCGTCCCGCCGCATCAGGCGCACGATTCCCGCCTTGATCGATTCCGCCAGCCCCGGTCCTTCATAGACGAGCCCGGTGTAAATTTCGACCAGGCTGGCGCCGGCGCGGATATGCTCCCACGCGTCGTCGGCGCTGGCGATTCCGCCGACCCCGATAATCGGTATCCGTCCCTGGGTGCGGACACGAATCGCGCGGATTACCTCGCGCGAGCGCTCCAAAAGCGGACGCCCGCTGAGTCCGCCCGCCTCGCGCGACGAAACTCCCACCTGCTCGCGCGCCAAGGTGGTGTTGGTCGCCACGATTCCGGCCAGGCCGAGGTCGAGCACGGCGCCGCAGATGCGATCGAGGTCAGCGGCTTCGAGGTCCGGCGCGACCTTGAGCAGCAGCGGCGGGCGGCGCGCATCCGGCGCTGCGGCGCCCGCGATCGCCTCGACGATCGCGCGTATCCGCACCGGCGATTGCCAATTGCGCAATCCGGGAGTGTTGGGCGAGCTGACATTGATCACCACGAAGTCGCCGAGCCGCCCCATCCGCGTCATCAGCGCCGCGCAATCCGCCTCCGCGCCCTCGACCGCGGTCTCCTTGTTCGGCCCGAAATTGAGCCCGAGCTTGATCGCGAGGCCGCGGCCTCTGAGGGCTTCGATGCGCCCCGCGACCGCGTCCATCCCTTCGCTCGGAAACCCCAAGCGGTTAATCAGTGCACGCTGCTCCGGAATCCGGAAGATGCGCGGGCGCGGATTGCCGGGCTGCGCGCGTGGCGTGATCGTACCCATCTCGGCGAAGCCGAATCCGAGCGTTTGCCATGCGCCGGCGGCGATTGCGTCCTTGTCCATCCCGGCCGCCAGCCCCACCGGATTCGGAAAATCGACGTCCCACAGCCGCACCCGTAGCTCGGGCGGATCGGCGCGGGGCGCAAGCACGGGCCACGTCGAGAGCATCGCGAGCGTCATCCGATGCGCTGTCTCGGCATCGAGCTGAAACAGCATCGGCCGCGCAAGGCTGTAAAGACCGGTTATCATCCGCATTGGCGCCGAAACGGCAATCTTGCAGCACCGCGCACGCCGCGCAATCGCCCGTGATGGGGATAACCGTGGGCGGCGCCTGATGCCATAGCGCGGGCGGGTGACATATGATGAAGCCCTGCGAAAAGTTGGGAATGCCGGATGCGGATCGGAGGGGTAAATGAGCGCGGTTAACAGCAGGGCCACGATGCAGGTGAAGCTCGTCGACTTCGCGAAAGCGCCGCTCGAAAAACTCTACGCCGCGTTCCGCACCTGCTACTCGTCCGAGTCGCCGATCGAGATCTGGGAAAAGATCGAGACCGAGAAAATCAGCCACGAAAAAATCCGCAGCTTTATCGGCGAGCGTCTCAAGACCGGCCACGCCTCCCCGCTCGAGCAGATCGTGTTCTGGTTCGGCATCTCGGGCGTTTCGCGCTCGCTGTCGCATCAGTTCGTCCGCCATCGGATCGGAATCAGCTTCGAGCAGCAGAGCCAGCGCTACGTGAAATTCAAGGAAGACCGGCTCGCCTACGTAATGCCGCAGTCGTGGGAGCGCGCCGAGCTTGACGACGAGTTCCGCGAGCATCTCGCCCGCACCTCCGAGCTTTACGCGCGCGCGCTCAAGGCGGGAGTTCCCGCCGAGGACGCGCGCTTTGTGCTGCCCAACGCCGCGCCCACCAATTTCCACGTGATGGTGAATTTCGCCGAGATGCTCCACATCTGCGATCTGCGCCTATGCGTGCGCGCGCAGTGGGAGATCCGGCGGATGGTCGCGATGATGCGGGCGGAGATCAAGCGCGTGCTGCCCGAAATAGCGGTCTTCCTGCAGCCCAAGTGCGGCGAGAACCGCATGGGATACTGCGACGAATCGCTCGAGGACTGGCAGAAATGCCCGCTCGGGAAGGTACGTCCGCACAAGTCGGCGCTGTTCGAGATGTACGAGAAGTTTGGCGCGCGCAAATCCGAGGCTCTCGGCGAGGCCGAGTACAAAGCCGTCGAGGACAAGGAACTGCTTTAGCGCGGACGTCGTCTCCCCCCTCCCTGTTAGGGACAGGATGCGAGCGATGCGAGCAAGCTGAGGGTCGATTGTCAGCGCCGCATTCTCTGGCGGCGCGATTATGAATTTGCGCCCCGTCGCAACCGGTCGCCGCCAACCACGGAATTCACCCTCGCGCTCGCAGCGAGCGCGCAAGGACCCTCTCCAAACCTCCCCCTGACGGGGGGAGGAGGGCACAGTAGAGGCAGCCGGCACGAGGTTGCGCGGGCGGCGACGCATGTCGTTCAATTGTCGTGATGCCCGTCCTCAGCGACTACCCCGATCTCGCCCGCGGAATCGACGCCTTCAACCGTGGCGAGTACTTCGACGCCGCCGAGACGTTCGAGCAGTCGCTCAGCGCCGTCGATGCCGATCTCAAGGACCTGGTCGCGGCGCTCAACCGGATCGCCGCCGCGATGCATCTGCGGTTCGAGCGCGGCGCCCGCCAGGGATCGATCAACCTGCTCTCGCAGGCGCTGATGTCGCTGGACGATCTCAAGCCCGAGCGGGGCGGAATCGATATCGAGCGGCTGTTTGCCGAAGTTGACGCATTTACCGCCGAGGTGCGCGCCGCGCCGCGCCAGGAGCGCGACGGCCTGAAGCATCGCGCGCGTATTTTCGTGGAGCGCCGCCGCGCGCCAACTATCAGGCGCCGCAAGTAGCCGCATGAGCGCGCCCGCATCCGCCCTGCGCGAGCTTCAGCGCACTCTCCATCGGTGCGAGCGATGCGACGCGCTGGTGCGATGCCGCTCGCGGGTGGTGCCGGGCCACGGACCCGCGCCCGCGCGCGTGGCTTTCGTGGGAATTGCGCCGGGACGGCTGGGCGGCGATCGCACCGGAATCCCGTTTTCCGGCGATCGCTCCGGCGTGCTGCTGCGCGCGATGATCGAGCGCGCGGGACTCGCCCGCGTCTTCATCACCAATCTGGTCCGATGCAATCCGCGTGACGCCGGCGGCCGCAATCGCGATCCCGATGCCTCCGAAATCGCCAACTGCCGCGATCACCTGGCAAGCGAACTCGCGATCGTGCGTCCGCGTGTCATCGCGTGCCTGGGAAGAATCGTATGGCGCGAGCTCGCGGGACGGGGCGTTGAGTTCGATCCGCAGAGCCCGGCTCCGCGCCGATTCGGGCGCGCGACGCTGTTCCCGATGTATCATCCCGCGTACGTTAATCGCGGCGCCTACCCGCCCGCTTCGTACCTGCGCGACTTCCGCCGCCTGGCGCGCACGGTCAGCGCCGTGTCGGAATCGGTGCTATCCTGAATCGCTGAGCCGAGGGCATCCCTGATGGACGTCACGCCGGAATTCGTCGCCGCGGGCTTAAAGCGCGCGCATTACATCACCAATGAGCGCGTCGAGACGTCGATTTTCCTCGCGCTCGCGCTCGACAAGCCGCTTCTGATCGAAGGCCCCGCCGGCTCCGGCAAGACCGAAGTTGCAAAGGTGCTGGCCGAGATGCTCTCGACCGAGCTTGTGCGATTGCAATGCTACGAGGGATTGGACGAGGCGCGCGCGCTCTACGAATGGAATTATCAGAAGCAGCTCTTGCGCCTACAGGCGGACGAGACGCAGGGCGCGCGATGGGAGGATGTCTCCGAGCACATCTTCTCGCGCGAGTACCTGCTCGAACGTCCGCTGCTGAAGGCGATCACCGCGCCGCGACGGATCGTGCTGCTGATCGATGAGATCGACAAGGCTGACGAGGAGTTTGAGGCCTTCCTGCTCGAACTGCTGTCCGATTTCCAGATCACGGTCCCCGAGCTCGGCACCCTGCGCGCACACGAGCGCCCGGTCGTGGTGCTGACTTCGAATCGCGCGCGCGAGCTGTCAGAGGCGCTGCGCCGCCGATGCCTGCATCTGTTCATCGACTTCCCCGGCATCGAGCAGGAGCGCCGCATAATCGAGCTCAAGGTCCCCGATATCGACGAGCGCCTGGCCGCGGAGGCGGCGCGCTTCGTCAGCGCAGTGCGCAAGCTCGGTCTCCGCAAGCCGCCATCGATTGCCGAGACCCTGGATTGGGTGCGCGCGCTGGTGCGAATCGGCGTCAAGGAACTGGACACCGCCGCGATTCGCGGGGCGCTGGGCGTGCTCGTCAAGCACGAGGACGATCGCGTCAAGGTCGAGGGCAAAGCCTCGGCGCTCGCTGCACGCCCCCGATGATCCCGCTGCGCGAACAGTTGATCCGGTTCGTGACCGAGCTTCGCGGCGCTGGAATCAGGGTTTCGGTGGCGGAGTCCATCGACGCGATGAACGCGGTCGCCGCCGCCGGGCTCGAGCACCTCCGGATGCGCGAGGCGCTGGCCGCGGCGCTGGTCAAGGACGAAGCTGATCGCGTTGCGTTTGATGAGGTATTCGGGCGCTTCTTCGCCGCGCCGCCGGGCGACGCCAAAGGCCGGCGCCATCCGGAGCATCGCGGCCAGATGGAGTCCGCCGCCAGCGGCAAGGGCAGGCCGGGCGAAACTCCGCAGCCGCGCGTGGCGCCCCACGCCGCGCCGCCGCGCGGGGCAGTTGCTTCGAAGCCCCCGCCGGAAATTCAGCGCAAGGACGATAACGAGCGCGCAGCGTCGCGTCCACGCGAATCCGCGACGAGCAGGAAAGCTGAGACACCCAGGCGCGCGGAGGATCGCGGCGCGAGCGCGCCAACCCCTGGCAAGCAGGCCGCCGGCGAAGACGCCGGTACCGAAGCGGGGCGGCTCGCGCGTATGCGCGAGATCGAGCGGACCCCCTTCGAGGCGTACACCGATCTCACGTTTGAGGAGGCGCGCGACGCGCTCGCCCTGCTGAAGCGGCGATTCCGCGCGCGCCTGGGACGCCGCCTGCGCCTGGCGAGCGCGGGGCGAATCGATATCCGGCGCACGATACGGGCGGCGATCCAGCGCGGCGGCGCACTGGCCGATTTGCGCTTCCGCGCGCGGCGCCCGCGCCACGTCGACCTGCTGATACTGGCCGACATCTCCGGCTCGGTCCGCTATGCGGCCGAGCTGACGCTGGCGCTGGCCGCCGGCGCGCGCGATTGCTTCCGGCGCGTGAGCAGCTTCGTCTATATCGACCATCTGGCCGAGGCGGATTTCGAGCAGGGACATCTGGTGACCACGGGCGCGATCGACTTTTATGCGCGCTCGGATTTCGGCCGCGTGCTCGCCGAGCTGTGGGAGCGGCGCGGCGAATATATCAATCGGCGGACCCTGGTCGTGATAATCGGCGACGCGCGCAACAATCGCCGTACCGCCCGCGCCGAGCTGCTGCGCGAGATCGCGCGCGCGGCGAGGGCGGTGGTGTGGCTCAACCCCGAAGAACCGGCGCGCTGGAACACGGGCGACAGCGCGATAGGCCAGTACGCGCGCGTGGTGACGGAGCTTCACGCCGCGCGCAACCTGCATGAACTCGAGCGCGCTCTCGCCCGCGCGGCGTGAAGTGAGCGGAATCAGAAGTCGAAAATCTCGCGCATCTTGTTGAGCAGCCAGACGCTGCGGCCGGCCTTGCCGTCCCCCGGCGCGCCCATCGCGCGGATCGCCTGATTCTCCGAGATGCGCACCGCGATAATCTCGCTCATCGCTCTGGCGGCGTCGGGCCGCTCCTTGAACAGGCGGGTGAATCCATCGCGGTTCATTTCCAGCACTTCCACGTCATCGAGCGCGCGGATGGTCGCGTTGCGCGCCGCGCCGGTCATCAGCGAGATCTCGCCGATAAACGCCGGGCTCTGGAGCGTGTTTACGCGGCGTTCGGTTCCGTCCGCGCCGGGCACCAGCACCTCGACGGTTCCCTGCCTGATGATGAACAGCGACTCGCCGTGCTCGCCGTCGCGCATCAGGACCTCACCCGCGCCGAACTGGTGGCTGCGGACGGTGGGCACGATCACGCGCAACTCGCTGTCGTCGAGACCGCGCAGAAAGTCGATCTTGCGCAGCTCGCGCATGATCTCCTGCTCGTAATCGCCCTGGCCAGCCGTGATGGGACGGCGGCGCATCTGGAGCGTTCGGATCGGGAACGGAATTTCCATCCCGTTGCGCCGCAGCGCATACCACAGACTGGTGATTACTTCGGCGTGCAGGTGCTCCTGCTCGGTATAGTCAACCATCCAGTATTTGATCCGGTATTTGATCGAGAAATCCTGGTACTCCCAGGGCATGATTTCGGGAGCCGGTTCGCGAAGCACATTGGGGATCCCGTGCAGCACGCGGCGGATCACCTCGCGCGCGCGGTTGGGCGGGACGTCGTAACTGAGCCCGACCGAAACTTCGTCCGCAACCGAGCGCTCGGCAAAGTTGACCAGCACGTCCTTGCCGATCGTAGTGTTGGGAACCTCAACATGCTCATTGTGGCGGGTGGTGATGGAGGTTGAGCGCCATCCGATGCCCCGCACCCGACCGATGTAGTCGCCGGACTTGACCCAGTCGCCCGGCTTGAATGGGCTGCTCATCTGCAGCATCAGGCCGTTGAAGATCTGGCCGAGCGATTCCTGCGCGGCCAAGCCGACGATCACTCCCAGCGCGGTGGTGGTGGTCAGAATTGACAGCGGCTGGAAGCCGAAATCGGTGTACAGCACCACTCCGACCACCACGCCCCACAGCAGGAACATCATGAGGTCTTTGAAGATGGTGGAGAAGTGGGCGCGGCCGCGCCGCGTGACAGCATCGGTCGCCTCGAGCACCAGGCGAATAGCGCCGAACAGGAACAGCACCACGCCGGCAGCGGCGATCTTCTGGGCGAACTTCGGATTCGAAAGGTAGCTGGCGCCGATGTCGAGCATCAGGCCCGCCGCGGCGAGCACGAAAGTTGTGGCGCTGAATGCAAACCGCCGCCTGCGCAGCGCGACCGCCAGTCCCAGCGTAACCAGCAGCGCGAGCCACTCGGCGGTCAGGCGCAAATCCGAGCGCAGTTGCGCAAAGCCGGTCAGCGTTTCCAGTGGCGTCGTCGCCATCGCTTACAACCCAATCGTCTGCGCGATCTCATCGAGCAGCGCGTCAGCGCCGAAATACTCCAGAGCTATCCGGCGCGCCGCGCGCGCGTGACGCGGATAGTCGGAATTGACCCTGCCGATGGCTTCCACCGCCTCGTCCGGAGTATCGAAACCAAGCAGCCCCTCGCCCTCAGGCACGTATTTCTCGAAGCCGGTTCGCTGCGTGACCACTGGGCGCCCCGCAGCCAGGTAACATGCCGTCCGATCGCTGAACCATCCCGAGCGCGTGCGAGCGACAACGTCCTTGGCGACCGTGAACTCGCCGCGTGATGAGCTTATGTAGCTGCGGTACGCGTCTATGTCGAGCGACATCGGAATCACCGGCACAATCCTGAATCCACCCGCGACGCCCGCATCGTAGTCGGCGCCCGAATCAAGGTCGGTCGCAAGTTCGATAACCTGATCGGCACGGCGTGCCACATCGAGAACCTTGCGGAAGTTTACGTGCTTGGACCAGTAGTAGGTATCCCCTCCGAACTCCACATCCGCGCCCACATTGCGCCAGGTACCGACCGTCGTGAACACGGCGGGAGATGAGGGGCCCACGCCCGGACGCCACTGGTCGAGCAGCACCGGCGGGCGAGTCGGACGCCACTGCAATCCGGCGGTCGGCAGCACGCAGTCCGGCGCCCCGAGATTGCCGGCGTAGGTGAAGAATATCTTGTGTGCGGAAGCTGCCTTCGCGCTCTCCGGATCCCCGGTTGCAAGGCTCACCTGGAAGACTCCCGGATCGGTTTGCAGGTACACCAGGCATCGCAGCGCGCGATGCTCTTCGCGCGGCCTGGTGGCACCGCACAGATTGATTACCGCGTCGGCCTCACGCATCAGTTGCGCGCATCGCTCCCGCGACATTCCAACGTAGCGCTCGGATTCGCTGTCGAAAAACGCCCACCGGTCGCCGAACCCGAATCGCTCCAGCACCCCGTGCAGCGCGCGAACGTTGCGCGATGAATCCGGAGTCGGCTCCTGCGCGATCGGGTCGTAGCACCAGGCTAAATGGTCCTCGATGTAGTACACGTCGAGGCCGAGATTGCGGAACCCGACCAGATGATGAAGCAGCTGCCAGATCACGCCGGCGAACGGCTGCCTCGCCGCCAGATGCAGAATAACGATCCTCCCCCTGCGTTTGCGCTTCACCTTGGTTGCCGAAATCCTATCGCGCGAGCGCGTTTCTGAACAGGTGGCGCGCTCACGGCGCCGCCGCGATTCGCCGCAGCTCAGATGCCAGCGCAACGATCGCCTTGCGGCGCTGGCTGATACGCGCCTCTTCTTCATCGCCCAGCTCGCCCAGATAGCATCGCCGCTCAGGCAGATAGAGAACCGCGCGATAGGGAAAGCCGGGCCGCACTTGCGGCGATGCACGGCGCGCGATCACGCCCTCGATCGCGGCCTCGGCGACGCGTTCGCGGACGCCGCCGCCCTCGCGCCAGATGAGCGCCGCCGCGGCGCGGATCCGCGCGGTGCGGCGGGCGTCCTGGACTCCCTCCATCCGGCGGATAACCTCCGTGACCAGCGCCGCGTCGGAGTTCTCGCCGCCGCCCAGCCATCGATGCGACCGGACGCCGGGCTCTCCGCCGAGCGCATCGATTTCGAGCCCGCCGTCGTCCGCGATTACGGCCGTCGCGGCGCGCTCGAAATAAAAGCGTGCCTTGAGCAGCGCGTTGTCGGCGAAGGTGGCGCCGGTTTCTTCGGGAGTCTCCCTCAGGCCGGCCTCGGCGAGCGATACCACCTCGAGCGCGAACTCGCGCAGCAGCAGGCGGTACTCCGCGAGCTTGGCGGGATTCGTGCTCGCGACCAGGATTTGCTTCATCGGCTCGCGCGCGAGGTCATTCGCGCGGATTGTAGGTGTACTTCAGCGCGGCGCGTTCGATATGCTCCTCGAGCGCAAGGTCGACGAGCCGGTCGATCAGCTTCGGCAGCGCAAGGCCGCTCGCTTCCCACAACTTCGGGTACATGCTGATCGAGGTGAAGCCGGGAATAGTGTTGACCTCGTTGACGTAGATGCGCCGCAGATCGCGGCTGCCCAGAAAATCCACCCGCGCCATCCCGCGCAGCCCCAGCGCCGTGAACGCGCGCACCGCGAGCGCGCGAATCCGCTTGCTGACGGCGCGCGGCACCGCGGCGGGAATCTTCACCTCCGAGCCCTCGGGATCGACGTACTTGGACTCGTAGCTGTAAAAGTCGTGGCGGCCCTTGACCAGGATTTCGCCCGGCACCGACGCCTCGGGACGATCGTTGCCGAGCACCGCGCATTCGATTTCGCGCCCCTGGCACGACTCCTCTACGAGCGCCTTGCGATCGTACTGGAACGCGTCTTCGAGTGCGGGCCCGAGCTCGCCCGGCCGGTTCACCTTGTTGATTCCGATCGAGGAACCGAGCGCGTTCGGTTTCACGAACACCGGGTAGCCGATCTCGCGCGCGGCACGGCGGACGCGCCCGGGATGCTCGCGCCAGTCGGCGCGCGTGACCGCGCAGTAGCGCACCACCGGCACACCGGCGTCGCGCAGGACGCGCTTCTGCATGTCCTTGTCCATCCCGACCGCCGAGCCGAGCACGCCCGCGCCCACGTACGCGACTCCGGCCAGCTCGAGCAGCCCTTGCACGGTGCCGTCCTCGCCGTAGGTTCCGTGCAGCACGGGGAAGATCACGTCGAGTGAGCGGCTAAGCGGCTGCCTTCCGGCCGCGGGCGCGCGATCGCCCGCACGCGGCGCCGCGACCAGCGTCCGGCTGTCCGGATGAGGCAGCAGGGTGACGGGCGTATCGCCGGCGGCCAGCGCCGCCAGATGAGGCGTTGCCTCGGCAAGCACCTTGAGTGCGTCGCGCTCGAGATACCAGCGCCCGTCGCGATCGATTCCGATCGGCACGATATCGTACCGCTTCGGATCCATCGCGGACATCACCGTCAGCGCGGAGCGCAGCGAAATCTCATGCTCTCCGGAGCGTCCTCCGAACAGCACACCAACCCTGATCTTGTTTTTTCCGGCCATCCCCAGCACAGCCGCGCGACTAATTCCCCACCGGCGCGCGGCCACTGCCGATTCTGGCACGCCCCGCGCGTGGGTTCGAGTATGTTTTCGGGGCGCGGATATTTTTGAATTACTGGCGGTAGTTGGGAGCTTCCTTGGTGATGAACACGTCGTGAACGTGGCTTTCACGCTGCGACGCGTCGGATACCCGGATGAATTTCGCGCGCGAGCGCAGCTCCTCCAGATTCGCCGCTCCGGTATAGCCCATCCCCGACTGCAAGCCGCCGACCAGCTGCTCGATGTTCGAGGCGAGCGAGCCGCGATGCGGTACGCGGCCCTCGATTCCCTCGGGCACATGCTTGCCGTCTTCGGCTTCCTGCAATCCGTAGCGGTCGCGCGTGCGCTCGGTCATCGCGCCAAGCGAACCCATCCCGCGATACAGCTTGTAGGTGCGGCCCTGGTAAAGGATGGTCTCGCCGGGGCTTTCCTCGGTGCCTGCGAACAGCGACCCGATCATCACCGTGTTCGCGCCCGCCGCGATCGCCTTGGTGATATCGCCGGAGAACCGGATTCCGCCGTCCGCAATCACCGGGATTCCCTTGGGCGCCGCCACCGCGACCGTCTCACGAATCGCGGTGATCTGCGGCACGCCCACGCCCGAGACCACGCGGGTGGTGCAAATCGAGCCGGGACCCATCCCGACCCGCAGCGCGTCGGCGCCGGCCTCGATCAGCGCCTTGGCGCCCTCGGCGGTCGCGATATTGCCGGCGACGATTTCGGTCTCCGGGCATTCGCGGCGCGTATCCTTGATTGCCTCGATCACGTTGCGGGTATGGCCGTGCGCGGTGTCGATACACAACACGTCCACGCCCGCCCGCTTGAGCATCGCGGCGCGCTCGGCGCGCTCGGGACCGACGCCGATCGCGGCGCCCACGCGCAGGCGGCCCATCACGTCCTTGCTCGAATGCGGATGGCGCGTGGCCTTGTCCATGTCCTTGACCGTAATCAGGCCGCGCAGGCGGTCGTGCTCGTCGACCAGAGGCAGTTTCTCAATCCGGTTGGCCTGCAGGATTTCCTTCGCCTCGTCGAGCGTGATTCCGGGCCGCGCGGTGATCACCTTCTTCGTCATCACGTCGCGCACGGGCTTGTCCAGGCGGCGCTCGAAGCGCAAGTCGCGATTGGTGAGAATTCCGACCAGGCGGCCGTCGGACACCACCGGCAGTCCGGAGATTCGATGGCGGTTCATGGTCGCCAGCGCGTCACCGATCCGCTGCTCGGGATGAACCGTCACCGGGTCGGTGATCATGCCGCTCTCGTACTTTTTTACGCTCTCGACCTCGGCGGCTTGCTGCTCGATGGGGAGGTTGCGATGGATAAAGCCGAGTCCGCCGAGCTGTGCGATCGCGATCGCGCTGCGCGACTCGGTGACCGTATCCATCGGGCTCGAAACCAGCGGGATTCGCAGCCGGATGCGCGGAGTCAGATAGGTGGAGACGTCGCAGCTGGTGGGCAGGAGGTCGGAGTACTGCGGGAGCAGGAGAACGTCGTCGAAAGTTAGACCTTCACGAAGTTCCGATGGTGACATCGCGGGACCTCCTTAAGCAAAAAGCCCGCGGGATTCCCGCGGGCCTGTACCCGATTGTTCGGATTGAAGCGCGTGTTTGCGTTTAAGTAGCGCCATATCTGTAAGTATCAGACCCAAGCGGCGCAATCAACGGGGGACCGTGTCGGCGCGTCAGGCAACGGTGCTGAGCGATCCGCAATTCCTGCCGCACGCGGACCCTGCTGGTTCGGTACGGCAAGTTTTTTTTGCCGACGCGCTCGCTCCCGCCGCCGGACGGCGGTCGAGATGCTTCGCCGTCGCAGCCGTCGGCTCAGCATGACGGAAGTTGGCGGAGTGCGTAGGAATGCGAACAGTCAGCGGCCGTGCTCGAGCACGCGTTGCTCCAACGCGCAATCCTCGCAAAGCATCGGCTGCGAGGAATCCCATACCTCGTAGCGATTTTCAGGCGGCGGCTCATAGAAATCGCGAAAGACCACCATGAAGACGCGGTCGCAGCGCGCTCCGCCATAGTCCGCAGCCTTGCATCGGATCACCGACGCCCACCCGTCCACCAGCTTTTCGACGTATTCCGCAACGGCGTCGACGTCAGCGAAATCTCCGGCAGTCTTGTCAGGCATCTCAGCCCTCCGTCTCGTTCGTCACATCGGCGTACTGAAACGCGACACCTCGTGGGCCATCGCCGAGGCTGCGTCGTCCAGCGCACGCGTTGACAGTGGAAACGCGGTCAGCATCACCTCCAGGCGACGACCTGCGCCAGGCACGGACGCGCGATGGAACAGTAGCCCTCTTTTTTGAAGAGAGTTCCAGGTCTCTTCTCGGCATGGATACACGAGACACACCATCACGTCGCGGGTTCGTGCGATCGACGAATAAGCGAGGACCTGCAGCAGGTCCTCACGATGCCTTTCCCTGATCTCTTCTTCCAGCGTCGACCATCGTCGGGTCTGCATCTCTTCCCAATGGTCCTTGTATTTCGCGTCAACGATCACGGTCCGGTCCTCACGTTCGAGCACCAGATCCGGGATGAGTGACTTTTGCGAGCCCAGATATGGAGGAGACCAACTGAGCGGAACGACCGTTTCGCGCTTACGCCCGGTCCTGAGAATTCCTCCGCAGCGCATCGCCACGCGGGCCATGATCGTTTCCGCCCATGACTCGAAGAACTGATCCATCGGCAACGCCCATGGAAGCCCGCGGAGATCGCTTAGCCCCGCGAGTCCGCGTTCCTGCGCGGTCCACTCAATCGCTTCGACGCCGTGTCGCAAGACGTCAGTGCGCAGCCGCCCACCGAGCCACGACTGAATCCTCGAGGGCATCGGCTCACGCGGAGCGACGTCGCGGACACGGTCAAGCATTCGCTGGCAAAGTTCGACCAGCGCAAGGACGAATGTGCCTCCGGATCGTTGCGATTCCAAGCTCTTGAGTTGGACTTCCAGAGTGAATCGAATGGCGGATTTCAGACTCCGGTCGTCGCGGAGATCTGGAAACGTGCAGGGGACACTGAGGAACTGGGCGCGACTTATCTGACGGCGCGCGTATTCGGTCCAATCTACTCGACCGCGCGGAGCCGTTCGCGTTTGCGTCGTCAACTCAAACCTCCGCTCCAGCCGATCGAGAAGCGCCTGAATGCGAAACAGAATTATCGTTGAGAGGACCCATGGCGGAATTTTGCGATCCGACCGAGGCAGCATCGGTTGCGGCAACACTGATGGCAGCACGCGCCAGCCGGTTGCGGCCAATATCGCGCCGATACCAGTCCATCCGTGACGCGGCTTCACAATCAGGCCGTAATCTGATTTGCCCGTGGTCGGAGAGCGCAGGGAAATCGCTCCGACCCGAGCGGCGGTACGGATTCGGAGCCGCACTCGATTGCCATCAAAGCGGGGTTCAACCGTCACTTCCAGCGCAGCCAACCGATCCCGATTCTGGCGGACGAACTGGTCAGCGAGTCGCGCTACCTGGGCCGCAGGATCTCGCAAAGTTTGGCCTTGGAGAAGAAAATCGGCTTCGATGTCGCGTTCGCTCGAGTCGGTCGCCTCGTGGAAATTGCGGATCGATCGTTCGCGCCATTCGAACGCCGTGGCACCAGCGGCTGCTTTTCGGCGAACCGTGTTACGACGCGCCGGACTCACTGGTCTCGATCCATTGCAGATACGATCGCAGCGGCTCCGAGAAGGACGCGACGTAGCCCTGCGCGAGATATTCCTCGATCAGCGGCACGAGCGTGACCCTCAGCCGACGGCGCGCGGTCGCCTCCTCATTTTCGAGAAAGTAGGAATGCCCCGGAAGCAGATCAAAGGCCTCGTCGCTTGCATGCTCGACAAAGATATTGACGAGACTGGCAAAGGCCGTGCGCATGAACTCGCATCCGCCCTGCTCAACGACGCGCATCTGCGGCCAGAGCTTTGCAAATGCGAAACGCCGGCGGATTGCCACGTCAACTACCGCAAGACTTCGGTCGGCAGTGTTCATGGTGCCGATGATGTGCAGATTGTCGGGAAGCGACAGATTCCTCCCAAAACCAGGCCCGAAATCGAACGGCAAACCGATCTCACGCGGGATCTTCGCATCCGCTTCGAGCAGATAGATGGCTTCGCCAAGCACCTTGGAAAGGTCTGCTCGATTGATCTCATCTATGTGCAGCAGATAGGGCTTGGCGACGCGCCGCGCTTCCTGCGCAGCTTCCATCAAAAATCCCTTTTGTGGCGAGAACCTGAGACCGAGCGTGTCTTGGGCATGCTCCGGCGCGAGCCCGCCGACGAAATTTTCGTACGTGGTGTTGGCGTGAAACTGGACTGTGCGTCCGCGGTTAGAGTAGCGGTCGCGGATCAGCTGCTGTGCCATCAGCGTCTTTCCGGTTCCCGGCGGACCTTCAAGAATGACGTATCGACGCTCGGCGAGTAGCTGCACTACCTGGTCTTCGGAGAGATCAGGCATCAGATGCATGAGCCATTGGTTTCTGAGGTTTTCGCGTTCGCTCTGAAACTGCTTGAGCGGGAACTCTCCGCGCTCTTCGAACATCAAGTCGAGGAACGCGGTCAACGCTTCAAGTGTCTCTGATTCGCTCCCACGGGGCGCGTAGATTCCATAGAGCACACCGCCATATCTTCGGAACGCTGGACTATATTCTACGAACTCTGCTGCGACATTTGTTGGAACGGGAATGTCGATTCGCGGCGGCTCCTGCTTCGCCCATGCGACCAACCGACCCTTGCCGTGTTTCTGGTTGAGCCACGCGCACAGCGCTCGGATTTTTCGCGCGTGCCCCGGTCGGCCGAGAATGTACTCGTCGGGAGCGAGGCCGTTTGTTCCAACCACAAATGCGATCAGGCTCGGCGCGTCATCTGCGCCGGGAAAAAATACGAGCGACATTCCGCCGTACGCGCCTGAATCCGGGTTTTCAGGATTGATGAGCGCCGCAAAGGGAACGTTTGTTCCGTCTTCGGATTCAGGCATCTCGGGCGCCCGAATCTTAACCACCTTTTGCGCACTCGCGGGATAGCGACCGCCAGACGAGCCGAACAGACCCTCGAAAGCCTTGCGCATCCGCTTGGGCCATTCCGCCGAGTATCCACGCTCAAGCACCGCCGAAAGAATAACGTCCGACCACATCGCGGTCCCTCCCTTGTTGGTGCGGTCGTATCAGATTCCGCTGGCCGGCGCCTACCTGCCGGACCACACTGGATCGCGCTTTTCCAAAAATGCGCAGATTCCTTCCTGCGCGTCGGAGGCCATCGCGTTCAGGCTCATCACCTCTTTTGTGTAGTCGTAGGCCTTGCCCTGATCGAGATCGATTTGCGCGTAGAACGCCTGCTTGCCGATTCCGACCGTGAGCGCACTCGCCTCGGCAATCTGCATCGCGAGCGCGCGGGTCTCCTCGACCAGCTTTGCGTCGGCGACCACGCGGTTGACGAGCCCCCACTCGGCCGCCGTGCGCGCGTCGATGGGAACCCCACTCAGCAGCATCTCCATCGCGCGTTTGCGCCCGATCGCGCGCGTCAGCGCCACCATCGGGGTCGAGCAGAACAGCCCGATCTTCACTCCGGGTGTTGCGAAGCTCGCGCTCTCCCCCGCGACCGCCAGGTCGCACGTCGCGGCGAGCTGGCATCCCGCCGCGGTCGCAATTCCATGCACCCGCGCGAGCACCGGTTGCGGGATCGATTGCACCGTAAGCATCAGCTCGGCGCACAGGTCGAACTCATGGCGATAAAACGCGAGGTCGCGGCCACGCAGCTCGCCGAGATCGTGCCCGGCGCTGAACGCCGGTCCCGCGCCGGCCAGGATTACCGCGCGAACCTCACCGCTGGTGCCCGCCTCGCGCAGCGCCGCGATCAGCTCCGCCATCATCGCGGTTGAAAGCGCGTTGCGCCGCTCGGGCCGGTTCATCGTGATCGTAACCAGACCCGCTTCCCGCTCGATCGACAGATTACGCTCGGCCATCGCGTCTACCTCCCTGGGTTCGCTTCCGATCCGAATCTAGACGCCCGGCGCGCGCGCGGGCAATCGCGCCGTCTCTGCTTGGCTCGAGCGGCGGCGTATGTTAGCGAGACACATCCGCGAGACTTACATCGATGAGCCCCGGTTTTCTTGCCTACCTTGCCATCATCGCGATCGGCTCATTTGTCGGCGGCCTTGCTCCGCTCTGGGGGAGATGGTCGCGGCACAGCCTGCTGGTCCCGGTCGCGTTTTCCGGAGGAATCCTGCTCGGCGCCGCGTTCTTCGACATGATTCCGGAGGCCGCGCCGATGCTGGGGCAGTGGCTCGGATGGCCGCTGGTGGCGGGCTTTCTGTCCATCTTCGTGCTTGAGCGCTACGTGCTGGTCCATCCGTATCCCGAGCATCCCGGCGCGCACGGCCACGAGCATCATCTCCATCTCGGTCTCACCGCGTACGCGGGACTTTCGTTTCACAGTCTGCTCGACGGACTTGCAATCAGCTCGACCTACAATCGGCCCGAGCTGGGCGGCGTGGTCCTGTTGGCGGTGATCTTCCACAAGATTCCCGACTCGTTCGCGCTGACCAGCCTGCTCCTGCTCGACCGATGGTCGCCGCGATCGATCGTGGGATGGATGACGATATTCGCGCTGTCGACACCGGTCGGCGCGTTGATCACCTGGTTCGCGCTGATACATACCAGCGACGCGGTTATCGGCGGCGCAATCGCGCTGTCGGCGGGGACGTTCCTTGCGGTGGCGACCTCCGACGTGCTCCCGCAGCTCCGGCGTGAAAACACTCAGCGGATGTGGCCGCTGGTCGCGCTGTTCGTGGGACTGGCGGTGAGCTGGATCGGCCGTTCGCTGGCGGGCTAGTGCGCGCTCAAAGCGGCCAGCGCCGCGGGCGGCAGTTTGTCGGCATGCTTCAATAGCAGCGTAACCTGCCAGCGCTCGGTGTCGGACAATGCGGATTTGAATTCGGGCATGCCGGTCAGGCGAATGCCGTTGGTTATTTTCCAGAACGGCTCGCCGACTGGATCGTCGGTGACCATCTCATCGGGCTCGAAAAGCTGCGGCGGCGGCGGGAACATCCGTTTCGCCATCCCGGAACTCTTGCCGGGTCGGCCGTGGCATCCTGAGCAGTGATTTGCGTAGAGCTGTGCTCCGGCCACCAGCGTGTCGTCATTGAGCGGCACGGGACTGGTCAGATTCAGCGCGCCGGCAAAGCTGGCGTGCAGCGCCATTTTCGCGACCGTAGCTTCGAAGGGTTGCAGCGGTGCGTTAACCGCCATCTGCACGCCGCCATTTTTCACATAGAGGAAAGCTCCTGACGCCAGCACCACACAGGTGGCAATGACGCCGAACAGGAACCAGCCGAATCGCGACATCTGTCACTCCTTGCCGGCCTTTGCGGCGATCTCCGGAATTTCCACTTTGAGCGTTGCCGCGATGGCGGCAGAAAGCAAGTCCGGTCCGCAAGCCAGGTATCGGCGCGCCCGGCGCGGGCTCAAGCGGCGGATTTGGCTTCCAGCGCTATCGCGCGGGCCAGGCGAAATGAGGGAAAGGTTCCCGCCGACGCCATCTGCGCATACCGCACCATCTCGTCGGCCGCCCACGGCTCGCGGCTGGCCACGCGATGCGCCAGGCGGGTGGTGCGATCAAGCGAGAGGTCGGCGGAGGCGCGCACGGTGGGGCGGTAATACGGCATCAGCGCGCGATCTCGAGCCTCGCGAAACTCGGCCATCGCCGCGGCGCTTAGCGCGCGTCCGCCGCGCGCGCTGAACCATCGCGGCGCAAGCTCGCCCAAGATTTCCGCGCTCATCAGGGCCAGCGAATGACCCTGGCCGAAGAGCGGATCGACATGAAGCGCCGCGTCGCCGAGCAGCAGCGCGCCGTTGGCCACCGGATCGCGGTAGGTGTTCACAAGCAGCCCGGAAGACAGGACTTTGCTCTCCAGCGAGGCGTCGCGCAGGATTGCGCTGACGGTCAGCGACTCGCGCATATGCGCACAGAGATTCTCGGCAAGATTGGTGCGGAACGATCGCATCTCGCGCGCGTTGAACGCCGCCGCCGCGACCACCAGCCCGTCGTCGCATCGGCAGACCAGGTTGGCTGCGCCCTCGGAGGCTTCGAACTCGGTCAGCAGATCGTCGCCGAACTGACCGCTGCGCGCACCGCTGAAGTAGCCGTAGTAATAGGCGCGCGCGCAGGGCACCTCCTCGCGCGCGAACGCGCTGGTGCGCGCCGCCGCGATCCGCGCGACCGCGCTGCGCATCCCGTCGGCACCGATCACGAGCGGCGCGTGAAAAGTGTGGATGCCGCCGGCGTCCTCGGCGCGCACGCCCACGATATCGCCGCCGTCGATTAGGAGATCGGTCAGGCGCATCCGCTCCCGCAGCGCTACGTTCTCGTGGCTGCGCGCGACTTCGATCATCGCGTTGTCCATTTTCGATCGCCTGAGGCAGAGTCCGCGCAGGTCGGCGCCGGCGGCGTCAAGTGCGGAGGAATATTCGAAGCCGGGGCCCGCGGTGCGCATCCGCGTGAAGCGCACTCCGCCGGTGCGCTCGAGCAGGTCCATGACTCCCATGCGTGTGAGCACGCGCGCGCCGCCGGCAAGGACGATATGAGTCGAGAGCGTGTCGGAAGGGAACCCGCTCTTGTCGAGCAGCAGAACCCGCAGCCGGGAGCGCGCCAGCAGGATCGCAGCGGCGCTGCCGGCCACGCGTGCGCCGACGATGATCGCGTCGTAGGAGTCAGGTAACTGGTTCATCGGCAGCGGCGCAACGCCAGGCGTCCAGTGAACGCCAAGCGTCCAACAAAATAAGCGCGCGGCATCATAATGGGGAACGCGCGCAGGTGGGGCAAGGCGAAAAAAGAGAGAGCCCCGTTAGGCGGGGCTCTCTTGGTTCGCGGAGCTTAGTCGCTCCGGCTCAATTCAGCAGCAGACCTGGCATCCGATTGCCAGCCCCCGGGCTCATCACCCGGGGGATGGAGATTTTAGTCTTTCGACTACTTCTTCTTCTTTTTGCCGGCCTTTTTCTTCATACCGCTCTTAAGCTTTGACTTGGATTTGGCTGCCCTTTTGGGAGCCTTTTTCTTAACTGGCATAGATACCTCCTCTCATTTGGCCGCTGCTGAATTAGCACCCAAACTTATAGGTGGTCCGATATTCCCCACCCGACGGGCGCAATTATAGAAAACTGTTCTCGCATTTGCAAGAGCCTGCGGAGGAATTTATAAAGAAATTTTAAAGCCGTAAGAGCGCCCGTCATCGCGTAACTTTCGGGACTTTAGAATGCCGTTCAGAGATGGACGTGCTTGAACTCGCCCCGACCGCTGCTTTACCATGGACCCGATGACGCGCTTAAGCATGGTTGTGCGCCGGGAGTGGCTGAGCCTGATTTTGGGCTCGGTGCTGATCGCATTTTGCTTAAGCCTGATGTACGGGCCGCTGGGGCCACGGGATTTGCTCGTTCTTCGCCGTCATCGCCGCGCTCTGGAAGCCGAACGCAGCGCGCTGGCGGAGCACAATGAACTACTCGAAACGATCGTTCAGAAGCTTCGTTCAGATCGTCCCTACCTCGTGCATCTGATCCGCCGCGAACTCGGCTACACCCGCCCCGACGAGATCGTATACAAGTTCGCCGACGCGCCGGCCCCGCGCTGAGCCCCGCGGCGCGGGCTAGAAGCTCGATCGAGGCAGGAGCCGGCAGTCGCGCGCGGCACGCTCGAGTTCTTCGCGGAAGTCGGGATGCGCGATTGCGATCAGTGCGCGCGCCCGCTCCGGCACCGACTTGCCCTTGAGGTTGACGATCCCGTACTCCGTCACCACGTACATCACGTCGGTGCGCGGCGTGGTGACCACGTTGAAATCGTCGATACGCGCGACGATACGGCTCTGGCGGCGCTCGCCGCGTTCGTAGGTCGAGGAAAGGCACAGAATCGCCTTACCCCCGCGCGAGGCGTATGCGCCGCGGATGAACTGAAGCTGGCCACCGGTCCCGCTGATCTGGCGCGGACCGGCGGTTTCCGAGCAGGCCTGCCCGGTGAGATCGATTTGCGCGGCGTTGCAGATCGCGACCGCGTTGTCATTGGCCATGATGTGATGGGGCAGGTTGGTGTAATCGACCGGACCCGCGAAGCAGGCCGGGTTGCGATCGAGAAACTGGTACAGGCGCGAGGAGCCCGCAGCGAACGTGTATGTCATCTGGTAGCGGTTGGTAGCCTTGTGCTCGCCCGTCACCTTGCCGGCTTCGTAGAGCGAGACCAGCGAGTCCACGAACATCTCGGTGTGCACACCGAGCTCGCGCACCGGCGAGTCGGCGAGCAGTTCCGCCACCGCGTTGGGCATCGCGCCGATACCGATCTGGAGGCACGCGCCGCTCTTGATCTCGGGCGCGATCAGCTCGGCGACCTTGCGCTCGACGGGGCCGGGCGCTGGATTCTTCAACTCCGGAAGCTCGCCCGCGCCGCCCTCGATCACCTGGTCGACGGCGTCGATATGCACCCCGGATTCGAGGCCGAACACGTAGGGAATGTTCTCGTCGATTTCAACGATCAGGTGTTTGGCGCGCTCGGTGATCGCCTTGTGATAGGTGACCGAGGGGCCGAAGTTGAAGTAGCCGTGCGCGTCCATCGGCGCGCATCGCAGCACCGCGACGTCAACCTCGACGAAGCGGCGGTAGTAGTCGGGCGCCTCGCCGAAGTTCATCGGGATATGGCTGCACAGCTCGCGGTCGTGCATCCTGCGCTCGAGCCCGGAGAAATACCACGAGAAGTAGCGCAGGTGGCGGCCCTCCGGGTCGGCTTCGACCACTGCGCGCGGCGCCATCGCGAGGCATCCTCGCACGCGTACGTTTTCGAGCTCGCGCACGCGCGCGGCGAGCGCTAGATCGAAGCGTGCCGGCTGTCCGAGCCCGAATCCGTATTCGACCCAATTGCCCGGCTTGACGGCGGCGGCCGCCTGTTCGGCGCTGACGCGCTTGCGCTTGAGCTGCGCGGCGTATGATTCAGCCATTGATCACCTCGCACTGCGGATGCTTTGCTTGACTGCGCGAACCGCTTGGGATTTGTTTCATCGCGGCGCCAATCACAGTCTCATCAATGCCAATGATCGAATCAGCCACGCAAGCACCCGGCAGCGCGCCGCCCACGCACGCCGCGCGGATGATCCTGTTTTTGACTGTCTTCATCGATCTGCTGGGCTTCGGCATCGTGATTCCGTTCCTGCCGATGTTTGCGCACGACCTGGGTATCGGGGCCGCCGGGATCGGCTTGATCCTGGCCGCGTACTCGATCGCGCAGCTCGGATGCGCGCCGGTGCTGGGCCGCATATCGGATCGGGTGGGGCGCCGCCCGGTAATCATGCTGGGGCTGATCGGATCGTCGGCAGGATATGTGATCTACGGTTTCGCCGGCTCGTTTGTGGTGCTGCTGATCTCGCGCCTGGTCCATGGCGCGTGCGCCGCCACGGTGCCGACCGCGCAGGCGTATATCGCGGACACCACGACCGAGCGCGATCGCGCGCGCGGGATGGGAATGATCGGCGCTGCGTTCGGACTCGGCTTCGTGCTGGGACCCGCGATCGGCGGGGTGCTGGGGCATTCGGGTCTGCGCGTGCCGGTGTTCTTTGCGGCCGCCCTTACGATGGCGAATTTCCTGTTCGCCGCGATCCGGCTGCCCGAATCGCATCGCCCGGAGCCCGGCGCGCGGATCGGGCTCGCGGCTGCGGTGGCGCCGCTGCTCGCGCTGCCGCGCGAACTCCGCGGCCATCGCGCGGCCCGCCTGTTCGGCATCGCGTTCTTGCTGACTCTTGCGCTGGCCGGGCTCGAGGCGACTTTCGCGCTGATGCTGCCGGCGGTGTATGGCTACGGTGCGCTCGGGGTTGGACTGATGCTCGCGTACGCGGGCTTCACGCAAGCGCTCACGCAGGGCTGGCTGCTGGGACGAATCGTCGAGCGCACCGGAGAGACGCTTCTGATAAGGCTCGGGCTGCTGGCGCTTGCGGTCGGGATGCTGCCGTTGGGAAGCTGGCGATCGCACCGGGCGCTCTTCCTGATGCTCGCGCTGATCTCGATCGGATACGGGCTTGCGAGCCCTTCAGTCGCAAGCCTGATCTCCCGGCGCTCGGCCAGTCATGAGCAGGGCCAGGTGCTGGGGGTCAATCAATCCGCGATGTCGATGGCGCGGATTTGCGGTCCGCTGGCGGGAGGCGTGGTCTACCAATTGATTGGGCCCGCGGCACCATATGTGGGCGGCGCGATTGTCGCGCTGGCCGCGCTGGCGCTCAGCGGGGGAATAGACGTGGGCGGCGTGTAGGCGCCCCGGGAGGGACGGCATTGAAGCACCTGTTCGGATTCGTCCTGGCGCTCCATCTGTTCGCCGTGATCTTCTGGATCGGCGGCCTGCTGATGCTGACGAGCCTGCTGGCGCGTGTGCCCGACGAAGTAGGCGTGTCCAAGGAGCGGCTGCTCGGCACTATCCGGAGGCTGTTCGAAGTCGTGGTGAGCGCGGGCGCGGCGATCACGATCGCGCTCGGGATCGTCCTGGCCATCATGCAGCCCGAGGTGCTGCGCCAGGGATGGCTGCACGCGAAACTGCTGCTGGTCGCGGTGATCCTGTTCTATCACGTACGCTTCTATCGCCGGATCAGATTTCTCGAAGACCATCCCAGCGAATCGTCCGCCCATGAATTCCGGGTGGTGCACGGCGTGGTGAGCCTGCTCGCGTTCGCGATCCTGGTGCTGGCGGTGATGAAACCGTTCTGAGCGCCGCGCGCGCTAGTAGCGATCCTTCAGCTCGCGCGCCTTGGCGAAAAGCGCGACCGGATCGTCACCGACCCCGGGAGCAAGCTGGTTCAGCGTCGCGCGCAGCTCGGTGCTGCCGGTGCGGAGAAACGGATTGGTGCGTTTTTCGTCGGCGATCGTGGAAGGCACCGTCCACTTGCCCGCCGCGCGCGTCTTGAGCGCCCATTCGTGCCGCGCCTTGAGCGCCTGGTTGTTCGGCTCCAGCGTCAGCGCAAAGCGCAGGTTCTTTTCGGTGTACTCGTGCCCGCAATATACCCGCGTATCGTCGGGCAGCGCGGCGAGGCGGCGAAGCGACTCGACCATGGTAGCGGCGTTGCCCTCGAACACGCGTCCGCATCCTCCGATGAACATCGTGTCCCCCGTGAATACGGCGCCGAGGGACTGAAAATGATAGGCGACGTGGCCGTTGGTGTGGGCGGGAATTCCCATCACGCGCGCCTGGAGCGCGCCGATCCGCACAACGTCGCCGTCGTCGATGGGATCGGTCAGCGCCGGAATTCTGCCGCCCTCGGCGCGCGCGCCATAGATTCGCAGCCCCGGAATCTTGCTCGCAATATCCTCATTGCCGCCGCTGTGATCCGGGTGCCAGTGGGTAGTGAGCACCGCGACGATTTTCACGCCATGCTCGCGCGCGGCGGCGATTACCTTGTCCGCCTCGGCGCAGTCCACCACGCCGCACTGCTTGCTTGCATCGTCAACCACCAGGTAGGCGAAATTGTCGGAGAGCTGGGGAACTATGAGAATTGCCATCGCAACCTCCCTGAATGCAGCGGGCGCATCCGCGAATCAGAAGCCGACGATGCTGTAGCCGACATCGACGTAGATCGTCTGCCCGGTCACGCCGCTGGAAAGATCGCTGAGCAGCGCGGCCGCCATCCGGCCGACCTCACCGGTATCCATCGCGCGGCGCAGCGGTGAGCGGCCTTCCACCTCGTGCGCCATGGTGTGATAGCCGCTGATCGCCGAGGACGAGAGCGTTCGCGCCGGCCCGGCGCTGAGCGCATTGACGCGGATTCCCTTCTCGCCCAGATCCAGCGCGAGATAGCGCACGCAGGCTTCCAGGGCAGCCTTCGCCACTCCCATCACGTTGTAATTGGGAACCGCGCGCACCGCGCCAATATAGCTGAGGGTGACGATCGAGCCGCCCCCGCGCGTCTCCATCAGCGGCTCGGCGGCGCGCGCGAGCGCGACCAGCGAGTAAGCGCTAATTTCGAGTGAGCGCGCAAAATTCGCGCGGCTTACGCCCAGAAACCGGCCGCGCAGGTCCTCGCGCTCGGCGAACGCGACTGCGTGGACCAGCATGTCGAGGCCGCCCCATCGTTTGCGCAGGGCGTCGAAGACCGCCGCGATCTGGGAGTCGTTGGTGACGTCGAGCTCGCCGATCACGTCGGCTTCGATCTGCGCGGCCAGCGGGCGCACCCGCTTCTCCAGCACCTCGCCCTGGTAGGTGAGCGCGAGTTCGGCGCCCTGCGCATGAAGTTCCTGCGCGATCGACCAGGCAAGGCTCTTGTCATTCGCGACGCCCACCACCAGCGCGCGTTTGCCGTCTGCTATTCCCATCGCAGGGTGTCTCCGCCCGGGCGGGCGCGCGGCCCGCTCAGATCTCTATTCGCATCCCATCGAATGCCATTTCAACCTCGACCTCCGCCTTGTGCCTCAGGACTTCGCGTCCGATGTGCGTCAGCACCATCCGGCCCACGTTGAAGAGGCCCCGATTGGCGGCGAGGTCGGGATAGTTGAGATGGAATTTCAGGTGACTGCTTTCGTAGTAGGTGCATTCGCAGATGAAGAGGTCGGCGCCGTCAACCAGGCTGACCAGCTCGTCGTTCCATCCGGTATCGCCTGAAAATGCGATCGTCCGTCCCGCCGCCTCGATGCGAAACGAGAGCGAAATGTCCGGCGCGGTGTGCGGACTGCGGATCGACGCTATCTTCAGCTTGCCGATTTTCGCGGTCTTGCCAGGCGCAAGCTCGACGAACTTGATCTTGCGCTTGATCCGCGCAAGGTCGAAGCCCGGGAACAGCGTGTTCATCAGCCGCCAGCATCGCGGCTCCAGATTTCGCGGTCCCGCAATCACGACCTTGTGGTCGAGCCTGGTCTCCCACAGGTACTCGAGCATCAGGAACGGAATCCCGCCGAAGTGGTCGCCGTGCAGATGGCTGATCAGGACGACATCGATATCGCCGGGGCGAAGACCCGCGCGCTTCATCGAACCAAGCAGCTCCGGCCCCGCTTCCATCATGACGCGCACGCCATCGGCCTCGACGAAGTAGCCGGCCTGAGCGCGGCCGCCGCTGGCGAATGCGTCGCCGGTGCCAAGCATGGTTATGCTGACGGGTTTTGAGCGAGATAGCGAGTTGTTGGCGTCCATTGAAGCGGGGCTCATGCTAATATCATCCGAGCCTACAGGTAAACCTTGGAGCAATGGCATGAAGCAAGTCAAAATCGGGGCAGGTTTCGGCTTGTGGCGGCTCGGGATGCCACCGGCAGAGACTATCGCGCGTGTCGCCGAACGCGCCGAGGAATGGGGGATCGACTCTTTCTGGCTCTCGGACCATCTGCTCGCCCCCTCGCCCGAGCTCGACGTGGTTGCGACGCTCTCACTGATCGCCTCGCGCACCACGCGCATGAAGCTCGGCCCCAGCGTGCTGTTGCTCAACCTGCGTCATCCGCTGCTGGTCGCCAAGGCGTTCGCATCGCTGGACTATCTCTCGGGCGGGCGCATGGTGATGGCGGTCGGGACGGGCGCCAACCTGGCCGACTATGCGGCCTGCGGAATCCCCCCGGAGTCGCGCGGCAAGCGCCTGGACGAGGGAATCGAGGTGCTGCGCACGGTGTGGAAGAATGACAAGGCCAGCTATCACGGCCGCTTCTTCAATTTCGACAACGTGAGCATCGCGCCGCGGCCGCAGCCGCGGACCAACAATGACTTCGGCACGATGGACATCTGGGTCGGCGGCCGCTCCGACGCCGCGCTCAAGCGCACCGGGCGGCTTGCCGACGGCTACTTCGCCTCATTCCAGACGCCGGCGGAGTTCGGCGCCGGGATGGCGAAGATTCGCGGTTACGCCGAGCAATTCGGCCGCGCCAATGCGCACATCGAATCCGGTCTGATTCTCCTGTGCCGAATCGCGGCCTCGCGCCAGAAAGCGCTGGAGGAGATGCAGCCGATGCTGGCCGCGATGGGACGGGGCGCCGAGCAGTTCCTCGAGCGAAGTGTGTTCGGCTCGGCCGAGGAAGTCGCGGACCGCCTGCAGGAGTATATCGCCCACGGCCTCGACAAGTTCGTGCTGTGGCCAATCGCCAATCCGCGCGACTGGCCAAATCAAATCGAACTGATCGGACGTGAGATCGCCTCGCAGTATGCGCGTGCGGCGTGAGCGAGTGGAACGGCGCCGCGTCGGCGTCGTGCTCGGTGTCATCATGCTGGCAGCAGGATGCTCTCCGCCATCCGCCATGAAATTCCCGCGCCAGCGCTATGCTAGCGCTGAGCAGGTCGAGCTGAATTTCCTGGACAAGACTTTCGTCCTCGGCGACAGCGACAGCATTGCAAAGGTCCGCCCGCCCGATTGGCCGAATGATCGGTGGATGGAGCTTCCCTACTGGCTGGGCATCAACGTTCTGGCGCCGGGAGTTCAGGCCCCGCGCGAGGGCGCCTATTATGTGGTCAGCGAAGCCAAGCTGCAGAAGCCGCTCGATACTCCCGGCGAATGGATAATTGAGGCCGGGAGCCAACTTGTGAAGCAGGAGACGGTCTTCGTCGAAACTCGCACGCGTTACAAGGAAAGCGGCAAGATGCTGCCGACGATCGTGCAATACACCGGCAATCGCACGTTCGTGCGCGGTGACGGCAAGAAGGTCGAATTACCGGTGCTGCGCGAAGTTTCGCTTCCGATGAAGTGGACGCTCAAGGGAAGTATCCCGCCCGGTTACGCGCATTACAGGCTCCAATGAAGGGCAGGTTCGTCAGGATAGCGGCGGCGCTCGGGATCGCGCTGACGGTTGCGGCTTTGGGCGGATGCTCTCCGGACCGCGCGATGGATTTCGGTCCGGTCGGCGAAATCAGCACGCCGCCCACCGACAAGCTGTCCCGCCAGATTCTCCATGACTTCGACGGACGCGATTTTTCTCTGGGTGACAACGATCGGCAGGCCGAGGTGCGGCTGTCGGACTGGAAGCCGGGCTATCACGTGGTGATGCCGTTCTGGCTGGGCGTAAATCCGCTCTATCCCGGGTTTCTGCGCCCCACGGTCGGGCACCTCTACGTGATGAGCGAATCGGACCAGGTGCGTCCGCTGGGCGGCAACAGCTATCTGATCCGCGCCGGCTCCAAGCTGTTCAAGAGCGACACGGTCTTCGAAGCCAAGCACACTCGCTATCTGGATAGCGGCAAGATGCTGCCGACAGTGGTGCGATTTGTTGGCACCCGCATTATCACCGTGCCCAGGGACGCTCCCGCGACCGGCACAATCACCGAGAAGGTGCCGGTCCTGCGCGAAGTTTCGCTGCCGATGCACGTGGACAAGCCGGAACCCGGCTACGCGAAGTTCGAGGTAACGAATACGCATCCTTGACCGGGGTGCGATCGGCTCGCGAATTCATGACCCCTCAGAATCGAGCGGCGACCGAGCGGCCAGACCGGAGGAGTACTTGCGTACCATTCTAATTACGGGCGCCGCCGGCAATCTGGGCAGCCGCCTGGCCCGCCGCCTTGTGTCCGAACCCGTCAAGCAGCGCCTCATGGTCCATCGCACGCCGCTTCCAGCCGGGCTCGCCGCAATTAGCGCTGACCATATCGAGATCGTTCACGCCGACCTGTCACAGCCGGAGACGCTAGCCGCAGCGCTGGAGGGCGTTGACTGCGCGGTGCATTTCGCAGGTGTTCTCTTCCGACCTCGACCCGCCACGTTCCTGCCGGAAACCAACACGCGTTGGTTCGGCAATCTGGTCGACGCTGCGCTTGCCGCCAGCGTCGAGCGAGTAGTGCTGATTTCGTTTCCGCAGGTTGAGGGCCCGACTACTCCCGCGCATCGCGCCACCGGACGGCTCGACGGTTCGCCAATCTCGACGCATGCGCGCACGCGACTCGAAGAAGAACGCCTGCTGTTCGAAAGGACGCGCGGAACACCCACTTCCCCGATCGTACTGCGCTCGGCGACAGTGTATGGGCGCGGGATCCTGATGGTCGAAGCCGCGCGATGGTTGGCTCTGCATCATCTGCTCGCGGTCTGGCGCAAGCCGACTTGCTACCACTTTATTCAGACCGAAGATTTTCTCGACGCGGTCACGGCATCCCTGTTGAAGCCAGCAATCAACGGGATCTATCACCTGGGCGATGAGGCGCCGATCACCATCCAGGAGTTCCTCGATGAGGCGGCCAGCCTCTGGGGCTGTTCGCGGCCATGGCGGATGCCGTGGTGGATGATTCTGACGGCGGCCGCGGCGTGCGAGACATTTGCCACGGCGTTCGGAACGATGTCGCCGCTAACGCTTGATTTCGTTCGCCTGGGGCGCGTTGACCACTGCTGCGACACGCGACGGATGCGCGCGGAACTTCTGCCGCAGCTTAAATTTCCCACCTTCGCGCTGGGCAAAACCACATTGCTCTGATCGGAATCACTTGGTCTGATCCTCCGCGTCACTCGACTCCTGCAGCGTTGCGGTGGGCAGGATTTCGGGCGGCAGGTCCTCCAGGAAGCGCGACGCACGCCCCATCGTGTAACCGTTGGCGCGATCGAACATGTAGATCGGATAGCTAAGATAAAGCTCGTCGCGAGCGCGCGTTATCGCTACGTACATCAGGCGCCGCTCTTCCTCCAGTTCCTCCACCCCGACGCTCATCGGTCCCGGGAACCGGCCGTCGGCCGCCCAGATCAGAAAGACCACCCGCCACTCCAGCCCCTTGGCCGAATGGATGGTGCTGAGCGTGACGTACCCTTCCTCGGGGTCGGTGGCGAGCACACCGCCCAGCGAATCGCTCGGCGGCTCCAGCGCCATGTCTGCGAGCATCTGGTCCAGGCTGCGGTAGCGCTCGGTGATGTTCTGGAAGTGCTCGAGGTCGCGCTCGCGTTTGGGATAGTCGTCGGGATACGCGTCGCGCATCAGCGGCAGATAGTATTCAAGCACCGACGCGATCTGCTCGGGCGGGCGCTTGCCTTCGCCGCGCAGCCCGGCCATCAGAGCGGCCAATCGCGCCAGGCCGGCATCCGCCTTGCCGCGTGCGCCGGCAGTCATCCGGGCGAGTTCTTTTTCCGGCTCGGGTGCGCTCACCAGCGAATCAATGGTTCGCTCGGCGGTGCGATGGCCCACGCCGGGAACGATGGTCAGCACGCGCAGCCACGAAACCGCGTCGGCGGGATTCTGAATCACGCGGGTATGGGCGAGGACGTCCTTGATGTGCGCGGTCTCGATGAACTTGAAGCCGCCGCGCTTGACGAACGGGATGTCGCGGCGCTGGAGCTCGAGTTCGAGATCGAAGGAGTGAAAGCTGGAGCGGAACAGCACCGCGATCTCGGAAAGCTCGACGCCCTCTTCGCGCAGCTCGAGGATCCGCTGGGCGACGAAGCGCGACTGCATGTGCTCGTCCTGCGAGCGCACCAGCAACGGGCGGAACTCTCCGCGGCGCGTCGTGAACAGCACCTTGGTGTACTTTTCCGGCGCGCGCGAAATCATGTCGTTGGCCAGGTCGAGGATTCCCTGCAGCGAGCGGTAGTTTTCCTCGAGCTTGACGATTTTCGCGCCCTCGAACCTCGCGGGGAAATCCATGATGTTGCGGAAGTTGGCGCCGCGGAACGAATAGATCGACTGCGCGTCGTCGCCCACCGCCATCACGTTGTTGTGCGTGGCGGCCAGCGCGCGGACCAGCTCGGCCTGGATCAGGTTGGTGTCCTGGTACTCGTCGATCATGATGTAGCGGTAAGTGTCCGAGAGCCGGCGGCGCACCGCCTCGTGATTTTCGAGCAGCTCGGCGAGCCGGTAGAGCAGGTCATCGTAGTCGAGCAGCCCGCGCTCGCGCTTGTAGGCCTCGTAGCGCTTGGCGAGCTCGACGATTTCGCTGGAATGCTCGAGCAGGTGGGCGAAGTCGATATCGATTTCCTCATCGAGCGGACGGCGCTTGTTGCGCGCCATGCTGATCACTTCCGCGATGGTGCTCTTCTTCGGAAACCGCCGCTCGCGCGACGCCAGTCCCATCCGGGTGCGCAGCAGGTTGACGACGTCCTCCATGTCCGCGCGATCCAGGATGGTGAAATTCGGCTTGAGTCCAATCGGCGCGCCGCTGCGGCGCAGCACCAGGTTCGCAAACGAGTGGAAGGTGCCGCCCGCGACGCCGCGCGAGCGCTCGCCGACCAGCCGCTCCGCCCGCGCGAGCATCTCCTGCGCCGCGCGGCGCGTGAACGTGAGCAGCAGGATCGCGCCCGGCGGCACGCCGCTCTCGATCAGCCGGGCGACACGATAGATAAGCGTGCGAGTCTTGCCGGAGCCCGCGCCCGCGATCACCAGCAGCGGGCCGTCGCGATGCACCACGGCCTCGAGCTGAGCGGGGTTGAGTAGCTCGGCGTACTTGATCTTGAAGTTGCGCTCGTCGACCGCCTGCCGCGCTTCACGCAGATAGATGACCTTGTCCGCCACGACGCCGCAAAGTCTATCACGCGCGCGCCGGGGGTGGTCATTCCTGACGATCCGCCTGCGCTGCGGCGCACCGGTGCATCGCGAGTCCCGGTCGACACCCGCTTGAGAGTTGGCGGCCATGCAAATAAGGTATTGAGAGTACCGTACGATGCACCCTCGGCGTGGCAGCAGCGTCTCGGCGACGCTTCTGATAAGGATTGTCGGCTCCCTTCTGGCGCTTGGGGTCGCAATTGTATTGCCCGCGCTCCGTACCCATCACTTCGGACAGCTCTACAAGCCAATCGAAGTCCGCCAGACGGCGGTTCGTCACAGTTTCCTCGACTTCGAGGATTCAGGGAACGAGGTTCAGATTGACGCCGCCGCGGTCAATCCCCTTTCAGTCCCCCTAGCGGTCGAAGACGGCAGTCATAGTGCTGCCTTGCTTGCGATCGCCGTGCTGAAGGCGGCTGTGCGCATTCCCATCTTCATGTTCCGCCACCTGAGACCCGGTGGCTCGCGTTCTTCTCCTCCCGATCCGCTGATCGCCTGAGACATCTCGTAACGCGCTCGTAACGATTCGCGGTGGAGATATTTTCCACCGCCGCTGTATCGGCTTCTTGATTCGGGCGCGCGCCGGCTGGACTGCGCGCTCGACGAGGTGTTCTGAAGTGCCGGGTTTTTCACTTCGCAATCCGTTCATGGTGATAGTGGGGGCGCTGATCACCGCGATCATGGGGGTAAGCGCATTTCTGCGCATGCCCGTGGACGTGTTTCCCAAGCTCGACATACCGGTCGTGATCGTCGCGACCTTTTACCCCGGGATGCCGCCGCTCGAGATGGAGCGCGACATCACCACCCGCTTCGAGCGGTTTTTCACCCTGGGCAGCGGCATCGAACACATGGAGTCGCGCTCGCTGCCCGGCGTCAGCATCATCAAGGTCTTCTTTCATCCGGGTACCAACCTGAGCGCCGCGGCGGCTTCGCTGGGTGACTTGGCGATGGCCGACCTGCGCCATCTGCCGCCCGGCACTCTGCCGCCGTTGATCCTGCCCTCGGGAGCGTCGTCGCTGCCGGTGACGCTGGTGACAGTGTCGGGCAGAGGACTCAGCCAGGCGCAACTGCGCGACCAGGCGCAGTACAACATCCGCAACTGGCTGGCGACGGTTGCGGGTTCATCGGTGCCCCCGCCGTTCGGCGGCAAGTACCGGCAGATCATGGCCTACGTAAATCGCGATGCGCTTCAGGCGCGTGGGCTGACCCTGATGGACGTGGTCGGGAAGCTCAACAACGCCAACCTGATCATCCCCGCGGGCGACGCGAAGATCGGCTCGACCGACTACTTCATTTACACCAACAGCATGATCAAGCACCCGGCCGACATCAACAACGTGCCGGTCAAGGTGGGCCCCAATCAGGCGCCGGTCTTCCTGAGCGACGTCGGCCACGTGGAAGACTCGGCGCAGATCCAGCAGAACATCGTGCGCATCAACGGCCAGCGCTCGGTGTATATCCCGGTGCTCAAGCAGGGCGGCGCAAACACGATCAAGGTCGTCGAGGGCGTGAAAGCGACTCTGCCAAAGATCGTCGGCCTTCCGCCCGGGATGCACCTCAAGGCGATATTCGGCCAGGACACCTATATCCGCGAAGCGATCGAGAGCCTCGAGCATGAGGCGGTCGCGGCGGCGGTGCTCGCCTCGCTGATGATCCTGATCTTCCTGGGCAGCTTCCGCTCCACCATCGCGATCTTCCTGTCGATTCCGTTGTCCATTCTGGCCGGCGTGTTCGGCCTGATGGTGTGCGGCTCGACCATCAACATCATGACGCTGGGCGGCTTCGCGCTCGCGATCGGGCGATTGGTGGACAACTCCACCGTGGTGCTCGAGAACATCGATCGCCATCTGCTCTCGGGCAAGGCTCCCGCCGTCGCGGCGCGCGAGGGCGCAGAGGAAGTCGCGATGCCGGTGCTCGCCTCGACCATCACGACCATCATTGTGTTCTCGCCCGTGATGTACCTGTTCGGAGTCGCAAGATCGCTGTTCAGCGCGCTGTCGCTCGCGGTGGTGCTGTCGATGGCGGCGTCGTACGTGGTCGCGATGACGGTGGTGCCAATCTACTGCGCGCGCTTTCTCACCGCGGCCGAGGCCGAGGCCACCGAACACGGCGCGGCGACCGGGATCTTCGGCCGCTTCATGGCCGCGTACGAGCGCTTCGCCGCGCGGTACGAAGGGTGGCTGGAGATGGCGCTCGATCACAAGCTCGCGGTGATCGGGACCGCCACCGGCCTGTTCGCGGTGAGCCTGCTGGTATTCCCGATGCTCGGCACCGAGCTGTTTCCGACCACCGACTCCGGCCAGTTCATCATCCACTACCGCGCCCCGGTCGGGATGCGAATCGAGCTGACCGAGCAACTCACCGAGCAGCTCGAGGATACCATCCGCAGCGTAATCCCGAAGTCGGAGTTGTCCACGGTGGTATCCAACATCGGGCTGGCGGCGGGTTTCTCATCGATCTACTCGCCCAACTCGTCGTCGGACTCGGGCTTCGTGATGGTGGCGCTCAAGCCTGGCCATAAGGTCTCGACCTGGCACTACGTGGCGGAGCTCAAGGGGATCCTGCCGCGCAAGATTCCGCAGCTGCACACCTTCTTCTCCTCCGGCAGCATTATCGACTCGGTGCTCAACTTCGGTCTGGCGGCGCCGATCGATGTGCAGGTAAGCGGACAGCGCTACAGCGATATTTTCCCGATCGCCCGCAAGATCGCGCGCAATCTCCGCGGCGTGCCCCAGGTCAGCCAGGTTTACATCCCGGAGGAGTCCGATTACCCGACCCTCAGGATCAACGTCGACCGGATCAGGGCCGCGCGGCTGGGACTTACCCAGCGCGACGTGGTCTCCAACGTCATCACCGCGCTTACCTCGAACCAGATGATCGCGCCTTCGATCTGGATCGATCCCAAGTCCGGCAACGACTATTTCCTCACCGCGCAGTACTACGAAAAAAAGATCGACTCGATCGAAACCCTGCGCGACATTCCCGTGCGCAGCGCCGACGGCGCTCGCTCGCACGCCGACGCGCTGCTGCTGCGCAACGTCGCGACCATAACCCGCGAATCCCATCCCTCCGAGGCCGACCACTACAATATCCAGCGCGTCGTTGACGTCCTCGTCGCGCCCAGCACCGACGACCTGGGCGGCACCCTCACCGCCGTGCAGCGGGTGGTCGCGGGCGTCACGCTGCCCCAAGGTGTGTACGTGGCCTACCGCGGCTCGGTGGAATCGATGGAGAAATCCTTCGCCAGCTTCGGCGTGGGGCTGCTGATGGCGGTGGTGCTGCTGTACCTGGTGATGGTCGCGCAGTTCGCCTCCTTCATCGATCCCTTCATCATCATGTTCGCGGTCCCGATGGGGTTGATCGGCGTGGTGTGGACGCTGTTCCTGACCGGCACCACGCTCAACATCGAATCGTTCATGGGAATTATCGCGATGGCGGGAATCGTGGTGTCCAACGCGATCCTGCTGGTCGATTTTGCCAATCAGCGCCGCCGCGAGGGACAGGACCTGCGCCGCGCGGTGGTTGAATCCTCGCGCATCAGGATGCGCCCGATCCTGATTACCGCGCTGGCGACCGTCGTCGGGCTGATCCCGATGGCGCTGAAGCTCGGCGCTGGCTCGGAAGCTTCCGCACCGCTGGCGCGCGCCGCCGCCGGCGGACTGGCCGTCTCCACTGTCTTAACCCTGTTTCTGGTACCTGCGGTCTACGAACTGATTTACAGCCGCGGGAAGGTGACCCGATGAATCGTCTTTTCAAGACTGTCTGCTGCATGGTGGCAATTGCGGTCGTGGCCGGATGCGGCCGCCGCGCCGTTGCAACCCGCGTTGACCATCGCCCGATCGTCCCCGTCGTCATTGCGCAGCGCGGCGCCGCGATTCGCGGCATCACGCTTCCCGGCGACCTGGTCGGGCTCTACGAATCGACGCTGTTCTCAAAGGTCACCGGATACCTGAACACAATTTCCGTTGACAAAGGCGATTGGGTGAAACAGGGACAGGTGCTCGCGCAAATCGAGGTTCCGGAACTCCAGCAGCGCTACGAGCGCGCCCAAGCCGACCTCCAGGTGCAGCGTCTGACCTATCAGCGTCTCGATCAGGTCTGGAAGAGCGATCCGCGCCTGGTCGCGCGCGAAGACGTGGACATCGCGCAGGGCAAATACCTCGCGGGCAAGGCGCAGGTCGATGAGCTGCGCTCGCTGGTCGGCTACACGCGAATCGTCGCGCCATACAGCGGGGTGATTACGGGCCGCTTCGTCGATCCCGGCGCTTTGATCAAGGCGGGCGGCACGCAGAGCGCCGCGGGACCGGCCGAGGGTTCGTCGCATCCGGGCGGCACCGCCACACCTGTCCTGAGCATCGCCCGAATCGACCTCATGCGCATTTACGTGTACGCGCCGCAGGGTGTGGTGGGACTGATCAAGCGCGGGATGCCGGCCACGCTCACGCTGCGCGACGGCACCGGCAGATCGTACTCGGGAGCGGTCACGCGTTTTGCGTCGTCGCTGGATCTTTCGACGCGCACGATGCTGACGGAAATCGATATCCCGAATCCGCATCACGAACTTTACCCCGGGATGTACGCGAACGTGACACTTCAGCTCCAGCGGCATCCCAATGCGATCAAGCTTCCGACCTCGGCGGTGTCCGGCGCGAAGAACCACACCTACGTGCTGGTGGTTCGCGATGGAGTGCTGGCAAAAGTACCGGTCGACACCGGGATCAACGACGGCCACTACGTCGAGATCACCAGCGGGCTGACCGGCGCCGAGCAAGTCGTGGCCAGCGTGAATCCCGCACTGAGCCCCGGCGAGCGGGTGGTCGCGGTAACCGCGCCGCCGCTCACGTTCAAACCGACGCGAGTAGCCGCGAATAATCACTAGCCGCAAGGAGCACCGATGATCCCGAAAACTTGCCGGCGGCTCGCAACCGCCGCCGCCCTCTGCATCCCCCTGCTGATTCCGGCGCGGGCGCGCGCGCTGGAAACCGTGAAACCGGGCGAGCACCTGACGCTGAGCCGCGCGATCGAAATCACCCTGCGCAACCATCCGCGCGGCCTCGAGATGCGGGCCGAGGCGGACGCCGCGCAGCAGCGGGTGGGAGAAGCCAGCGCGCTGCTGCTGCCCCAGGTGTACGGCGCCAGCGAGTACCTGCGCTCGACCGACAATCCGATCGGCAACACCACCTATCTGAATCCCGGCTTCGTCCCGCGCATCACCGGCACGCTCCACGGCGAACCGCCGTCGGCGGCCCAGAGCTTCTCGCTGGACACCACCGACAACTACCTGGGCGGAGTTGCGATCCAGCAGTTTCTGTTCGACTTCGGCCGGGTGCGCGGTTTCGTCACCCAGCGAAAGGAAGAGGCGCGCGCCGCGGAGGCCCGCTTCCGGCTGGAGCAGCTCGACCTCGTGTTCACGGCGACCAAGCGCTACTTCGCGCTGCTCGCCGCGCAGCAGAAGATCTCCGTGTACAAGAAGGCGGTTGAGCAACGCACCGAGCAGCTCCATGCCGCCGACGTCAAGGCCAAGGCCGGTCTGACCTCGCAGATCGACGTGCTGACCGCGCAGGCCGCGCTGGCGCGCGCGCGCACCGAGCTGCTCGATGCGTACAACCAGGCGGCGACCGCGCGCGTTGGACTAGACGAGATCATGGCGCTCGGCCCGCAGGCGCCGCGCTATGAGCTGGCCGACGTCCTGTCGTACCAGCCGATCAACGTGCCGGAAAGTTCGCTCTTGAGCGCGGCAATCGAGCTGCGCCCGGACCTTCAGATGCTCGAAGCCGAGGTGCGCGCGGCGGGCGCGCAGATCGTGCAGGCGCGCAGCGACTACTTTCCCACCGTCTCGGCGACCGCCGGATACAACGCGATGGGCACCGGTCTGCCCGCGGCCAACAATTTCGACGCGGGTATAATGATCACCTGGCCCATCTTCAATGGCTTCCAGACCGAGCACGAGGTCGAGGAGGCACGCCTGCGGCGGCGGGCGACCGAAGAAGCGGTCAGGGACCTCGATCTTCAGATCGATCTTCAGGTGAAAAGCGCCTACCTCGACCTCCAGACTTCGCTGCAGCGCATCCATGAATCCGAGGCCACCCTGGCCGCATCCGCCGGCCAGCTCGAACTCGCGGAGAAGCGCTACAACGCCGGCCTGGGCAGCATCATCGAGCTCACCGACGCCGAGCGCTTCTACAGCCAGGACGACGCCTCATACGTTGATGCGCTTTACCTGTATTCCGTGGACACCGCGGCGCTGCGTCGTGCGACCGCGCAGTCGCTGCCGGGACGCTAGCGCATCTGCTTGCGCGCGCCGCGCCGCGCCGCGCGCCACCTTCCGGCCGGTGCAAAATAAAGCGGCGCGGATCGTAATGATCCGCGCCGCCTCGCATGGATTACGGACTGCTCCTTGTACCTAGTAGCTGAACTGCATGTTCAGCATGAAGGCGTGCGTATCACGCGCGACTGAGTAGGGAGTCATCGGCACGTCGATGGAACCCAGCGTCGTCGCCGGCAGCGTGAATTGATCGTGGTAGTACGTGATGTTCTGAGAATCCGCGGCGATGCGGAAGTTCTTGTTGATCTTGTACTGCACCCCGACGATCCAGCGCTGGAAGTCGAGCGGATTCTTGTCCACCTTGGTGTTGGGCAGGAATTCCTCGAAGAATCCGAACACCGTGAACTTGCTCCGCGGAATATCCACGTGGCCGAAGAAGTCGAAGCCCTGCTGCGTCGCCTGATTATTCAGGATATCAACCACCATCGTGTTCCACTTGGCGAACCCGCCCGTGCATCCGCCGCTAGTGCTGGTGCATGGTCCGGAGCCCGAGAAGAGCTGCCCGGAGCTCAGCGCGTTCTTGCCGATGTCATATTCTCCGGCTATCGCCCAATGCTTGGCCGTGTAGTGGACCAGAAAAGCATTGCGCCAGTTCTGGGTTCCGCCGCCCGCGCTGGAGACGTCGGGCGGGTTGTTGCCCCAGCCGTAGTCCACGAATGCGGTCAGCCCGAGCGAGTCGTAGCGCGACTTCGCGCCCAGCGGGTTGAACGTCACGCGCCCCATGATTTGCTTTGTGTTCGACTGCTCGTAGGCGTGGAAGCTCGCATTGTTGTACACACCGATATCGTAGTCGACGTACTGCATCTCGTGAAACTTGATCGGCCCCTTCATCGAAAATCCGAGTTGCGTTGAACTCAGGCTCAAATAGTTCCACGGCGTCAGGTTGACGTAGCGGTACCCGTAAAGGTTTTCTTCCCAGTCAACCAGCGGATTCTGCTGCTGTCCGAAGGTGAACGTGTCGTCCTTCATCGCGTCGACCTGCAGGACCTTCTGGAAGAACGTCCGGTAGTCAACATACGCGTACTTCAGACGGTAGTTGAGATTGCCATCCGTGGTGTTGCCCCAGGCAGTGCTTTGCCCCACCGTCTTGGAACCAGTCGAGCCGTTAGTGGTGGCGTAGATGTTCGGCGTCACGCGGAGCAGAAAATCCTTGTTGGGCGTGAACTTGAAATCAAGATAGGCGCGCGTGATGTCGAATGCGTTGTACCCGTTGTTGCCCGGTCCGGGCCATTGCATTTGGGTCAGGAACTGAGGTCCATATCCGGTGTGCGACATGAACCGATAGTCGCCATAGACCAGCGTGCCGACGTGAATCTTGTCGCGCCAGGTTTTGTCGAAATCTTCCCATGCAGGTTTCATCTCGGCGACCTGATGGGTCAGGTCCTGATTCTGCTTTGAAAGTTCGGCATTCTGCTGAGCGACCTTTGAGATCTCCGCCTTATTCTCCAGTAGCTGCGCCTGGGTCTTCTGCTCCACACGCTGCTCGATTTCCTGCGGCGCCAGCGCGGTAGCCGGAATCTCGGCGAGAAACCGGCGGCCGCGCGCCGGAGTTGTGAACACCTGCCCCTTCGAGTCCTCATACAATTTCAGCATCGGCACGTTGCGCATGGTCTCCGAGGAGACTGTGCCGCTCGGCGACGTGCTCAAAGTCGAGACGTGCTGAGCATGAGCAGCGCCCGGGGCGGAGCCCAGGGCCACGAGCCCGGCCACCGACAGCACCGCGATTGCCAGTTTTCTCTCTCTGCGTTTCACAGAATTCCTCCCTGCAAGTCTGTGCTTGGCCACAGAGCTATTCGCCTTCGACCACGACCTGCTTGAGCTGCTTTTCCTCGAGCTTGATCACTTGGGGTGGGAGCGCGGCGTAGTTCAGCTCCGGCGCATATTTCTGACCTTCGTGCAGTTCCCAATTGATGAACTTCTTGATTTGCGCGCCCTTCCCCTTGTCGGCGTACTTCGGATAGATGAGCAGGTAGGTGAACGACGAGATCGGATAGGCGTCCGCTCCGGGTGCATTCGTGATCGAGACGCGGAAGTCCTTGGGCATATTGGCCGCCGCGCCCGCCGCCGCCGCAGTCACACCCTTTAGGCTCGCCATCAGCCACTTGCCGTCGCGATTTTTGAGCTCCGCGAACGGGATGTGATTGCTGAGCGCGTAGATCAGCTCGATGTACCCGATCGCGCCCGGAGTCTGCTCGACCAGTGCGGTGACTCCTTCGTTGCCCTTGCCGCCCAGGCCCACCCGCCACTTGAGCGAAGTCGACTTGCCCATGTACTTCGCCCACGCCGGACTGGCCTTGCTCAGATAGTCGGCAAAGATGTAAGTCGTGCCGCTTCCGTCGGAGCGATGGCAGACCACGATATCCTTGTCGGGAATGCTGACACCCGGATTGAGCGCCGTGATCTGCGGATCATTCCATTTCGTGATCTTGCCCATGAAGATGTCGGCGATGACCGGGCCCGTGAGTCGCAACGTCCCCTTGAAGCCGGGGATGTTGTAGGCGATCACGTCGGCGCCCATCACGGTGGGAAAGTGAAAAACTTTGCCGTGCAGATCCTTGATTTGCTCGTCGGTCAGCGGAGCATCGCTGGCGCCAAAGTCCACCGTCCTGGCGCCAAACATCCGGATGCCGCCGCCCGATCCGATCGACTGGTAGTTGAAGTGGATTCCCGGATTCTCCTTCGCATACACGTCAAACCACTTGGAATAGATCGGGTACGGAAAGGTTGCTCCGGCGCCGTTGATCAGCATGTCAGCGCGGCCAAACTGAGAGCATCCGAGCACCATTGCCAGCGTAATCAGCGCTACCTGAAACGTTCGTTTTCCCATCGGAATGTTTCCCCTCCGAGATCGGTTAGACCGCGCGCTTCGGCGCGTGGCGCGAGTAACTTAGGTCGAGAAGGTTACGGCGCAATTAATCCGCCATTTCCTTCGCTTGAATTCACGGCCAGAATCCCACGCCTGATGGTGAATCGGGCCGGTTGCGACCGTGCGGTTGCATTCCTGGTCCGCCCTCGATGAGAATTGCGCTCCGGACGGGACTTTGGTCGCGGAACTCCGCGTCGCGTCGCAAGCGATGCTATCGAGCGTCCAATCCCGTAACGATGAGCAATGACTACTGCACTTGAGCACATCAATGTCGTCGAAATCAGCTCGAACCTGGGCAGCGAATGCGCCGCCTGGATTCTTGCCGAGCAGGGCGCCCGCGTAATCAAGCTTGAGCCGGCCGACGGCTCGCCGGCACGTGGCACTGCGCACTTCCACGCGCTCAACCGCTCCAAGCGCGCGATGTTCTTCGATCGCGCGTCGGCGGCGGGGCGCCGGCGCCTGGCAGATCTGCTGCGATGGGCCGATATCGTCATCACTGGATTCACGCCTGCACGCCTGGCCGAATCGGGTCTCGATTACAAATCGATTCGCGCCCACAACCGCGATGCGATCGCGGTCAACGTGCCGCCGCTGGGCAGCCGCGGACCGCTGGCCAACTTCGATGCGAACGACGACCTGGTCGCCGCGCTTGGCGGAATCACCGGCAATCAGTGGGCGCGCAGCGGAGAGCCGGTCGCCCTGGTGTTTCCCGCCGCCAGCTATTCCGCTGGCGTGATGGCGGCGACCGCGGCCGTCGCGGCGCTTTACGCGCGCGATCGGGGCGGCGCGGGCCGCGCCGCCGAAGTCTCGCTGCTGGCGGGCGCGTTCTCGCTGCAGACCGGCGGGATCATCCGGCACGAGAAGATGACCACGCTCTACCACGGCCCTCAGGATCCGCTCGGACCGATTCCCGTCTATCGCCTGTTCCAGGCGAGCGACGGCGGCTACCTTTTCGCGGCGTGCGGCAACACGACCTTCTGGGGAAAGTTCGCGATCGCAATCGAGCGCCCCGATCTCGTGGCCGACGAGCGATTCGAAAACGCGCCGTGGGGAGTCCCCAGCGCCCACTGGCAGGAGCTGAAGGACATCATCGAGCCGATCATCCGCACCCGCCCCCGCGATGAATGGCTCAGGATCCTGCGCGAGGCCGACGTACCCAGCGCTCCGGTGATGACGCGGCAGGAATTTATCGACTGGGAGCAGACCCGCGCGCTCGCGATGCGCGCGGAAATCGACGACCCCACGCTTGGTCCGACGGTTCAGATGGGATTGCCCGTCTTCCTGAACGACACCCCCGGAGCGATCGCCAGCGCGGCGCCCGCGCGCGGCGACGACCGCGGCGCGCTCGAATGGCTCGGCACGCCGAGACCGGCGCCGGCCACTCCCGAGGCGGCGGCCGCCCCGCTCACCGGCGGTCCGCTGGCAGGAGTCGTGGTGCTCGACTTCGCCGGCTACATCGCCGGGTCGTACGGCCCCATGATCCTCGCGCAACTGGGCGCGCAGGTGATCAAGATCGAAAGCCTGGAAGGCGACTCGTTTCGCCATTTCGGTTTCGGCTTTCTGGGGTGGAACCAGGGCAAGCGCGGGATGGCGCTCAACCTCGGCTCGCCCGAGGGGCTGGAAATAATCCGCGGCCTGGCGCGCAAGGCTGATATCGTGGTGGAAAATCTGCGGCCGGGCCGGATGCGCCGGTTCGGCCTTGACCACGAGTCGCTCGCGCGGCTCAATCCGCGCCTCATCTATATGTCCGTCAACGGGTTCGGAAATCGCGGACCCGAACACAATCAGCCTGGATTCGACCCTCTGTTGCAGGCGCGCTCGGGCGTGATGGCGGCGCAGGGCGGCCCGCACGGCCATCCGGTCTACCTGACCTGCGCGATCTGCGACTACGGCGCTGCGATGCTGTCCGCGATGGGATGCGTGATGGCGCTGCGCGCGCGCGAAGTAACCGGGCGCGGCCAGTTCTGCGAGACCTCGCTGCTGCAGGCCGCGATGACGATGCAGGCCGGCGAGTTCATCTTCTATCGCGGACGCCCCGACCTGGAGAACGGCCACGCCGAGTATCGCGGAAGGGCTGCGCTCTCACGGGCGTATCAATGCCGCGAAGGCGAATGGATTTTCATCTCGCTCGAAACCGCGCGCCAGTGGGAGAGCATCCGCGCCGCGATTCCCACGCTGCCCGCGTTCGACTGGAGTGCCGCGCGCGCCGAGCCCAATGACGGCCGACTTGCCTCGGCGCTCGAAGATGAATTCGGCCGCCGCTCGCGCGGCGAAGCGATTACCGCGCTGCATGCCGCCGACGTACCCGCGCTCCCTGTGAGCCATCTGAAAGATCTCTTCGACGACCCGCAGGTGCGCGACAACGAACTCATCGCCCAGCTCGATCATCCGGACTGGGGCAAGGTCTGGCAGACCGGCAGCCTGATTCAATTCCCCTCCGACCAGCCGCCCGTCGAGCGCGCCGCGCCGCGCCTGGGCGAGCACACCGACGAGGTTCTGCGCGAATTCCTGGGTTACGATGCCGACCGGATCGCGACGCTGCGCCGCGCCGGAATCATCAAGTAGCCGCCGTCTCGACGACGGACTCGGATTCGGCCCGATGCCGGGCGCGTTCCGGTCGGCCCTCCCGATGAGGCGCGCGGCCGCGCCTGGGTTCGTTTGACTCTTTGCCAGGATTTCGATAATCTTGGAAATATGGAAGGTACGCAAGCCGTCAACGCGATGAGCGCACTCGCCCAGCAGTCGCGACTTGCGATCTTCCGCCTGCTGGTCCAGGCCGGTCCCGCGGGGCTGGCCGCCGGAACCATCGGCGAACGGCTCGGCCTGCCGTGGGCCACACTCTCTTTCCACCTGAAAGAGCTAAAGCTCGCCGGAGTTGCGCGATGCCGCCGAGAGGGCCGCTCGATCCTCTATTCCGCCGACTACGCCGCGATGGCGGCGCTGGTCGCCTATCTGACCGAAAATTGCTGCCGCGAATCCCAGGCGCCGTGCTGCGCGCCTGAACCAAACAAGCCCGCAAGGAGAATCGTCAATGAAAAGGCTTCACGTTCACGTGCACGTCTCTGATCTCGACAATTCCGTCCGCTTTTACTCGACGATGTTCGCCGCCGAGCCGACGGTGCGAAAGAACGATTACGCCAAGTGGATGCTCGAGGACCCGCGCGTGAACTTCGCAATCTCGACCGGGGAAGGCGCATCCGGTCTGAGTCATCTCGGAATCCAGACGGACTCCGATGCGGAGCTTGCCGAAGTCGCCACGCGGCTCACCGCCTCGGGCGCGCAGATGCTCGAGCAGAAGGCCAACGCCTGCTGCTATGCGCTGAGCGACAAGGAATGGGTGACCGATCCCAGCGGCATCAAGTGGGAGAGCTTCTATACCTTCGGCGAGAGTGACGTGCTCATGAGCGATCCGCGGCCCGAAGCGACCGCCTGCTGTGCGCCCAAGGGCGAGGCCGAGCCAGGCTGCTGCGCTCCTAAAGTCGAAGCTGCGCCGGCCGCCAACAAGCCTGCGGCGGCATCCAGCGGATGCTGCGGAGGGGCGGCGCCCCGCGAGTAATCGCGGGCGGCGCCCCCTCCGGTACCCGTGCGCGCCAAGGTCCTTCGCTTCGCTCAGGATGGCCGCTCGGCCACGCCTCGCGGCCAGCTTGCGCTCCGTGGTGCGACTGCGCGATTTATCGATCCGGCGGCGAAATCCCGATTCTCCCGCCGAATTGCGCACCACGGAGCGTACCCGATGCCGATCCTAACCGGAGAAACCGTCAGGCAGGTCCTCCACGACCTCTACGGCTACGAAATAAGCGACGACGAAGCGCGCGCGATTGCCAATGGAGCGGGCGCGATGCTCACGATGGCGCGGCAGTTCGGCGCACTGGGCCTGGGTGGTATCGAGCCGCCGTTCGGATACCCCACCCTGCTCGCCGAGGCGGCGCGGATTGCGCAGGAGAAGTGACGATGGCGCATTCGCATGAAGAGCTGCTCTCGTTCGACGTCGCTACGCTCGGCGCGATGCTGCGCGAGCGCGAAATCTCGCCCGTCGAGCTGACCGAGGCATACCTGGAACGTATCGCGCGCACCGACCAGACACTTCGCGCCTACATCACGGTGACCGATACCGTCGCGCGCAAGGCGGCGCGCAAAGCCGAGACCGAGATCATGAAGGGCAAGTGGCGCGGGCCGTTTCACGGCGTCCCGATCGCGCTCAAGGACCTCTGCTACACCAGGGGCATCCGCACCACCGGCGGCTCGAAGATCCTCGCCGACTTCGAGCCCGCGCATGACTCGACCGTATGGACCCGGCTCGCGCGCGCCGGCGCGGTGCTGCTCGGCAAGCTCAACCTGCACGAATTCGCCTACGGCATCACATCTTCGAATCCGCATTGGGGCTTCGTGCGTAATCCGTATGGAACCGACCGGATTCCCGGCGGATCGAGCGGGGGATCGGCCGCCGCGATCGTCGCGCGCAGCGCGGCCGCGACGATCGGCACCGACACCGGCGGCTCCATTCGCATACCGGCCACGCTGTGCGGATGCGTTGGGCTGAAGCCGACCTGGAGCCGGGTCAGCCGCTACGGCGTGATCCCGCTTTCCTACACGCTCGACCACGTGGGGCCGATCACGCGCACCGTGCGCGACGCCGCGCTGATGCTGCACGTGATCGCGGGAGCGGATCGCAACGACTCGACCTCGTCGCGCGAGCGCGTGCCCGATTACACGGCGAAGCTCGACACCGGCGTGGGCGGGATGCGAATCGGAGTGATTCGCGAGCTGACCGACGGGCTCGCGCCCGACGTGCAGCATTCGTTCAATGCCGCGCTCGATCAGATGCGCTCACTGGGCGCATCGGTGGAGGAGGTGTCGATCTCGTCGGTGCCGTTATCAGGAATCGTAAATGGCGTGATCACCTGGGCCGAGGCGATCGAATATCACGAGAAATGGATGCTCGAGCGGCGGCAGGACTACGGCAACGACGTCCGCCGCCTGCTGGAAATCGGGATGATGACGACGGCGTCGGCCTATATCCGCGCGCAGCGGGCGCGGGCGCTGGTGCTGGCCGACGCGATGCGTCCGCTGGATTCGCATCAGGTGCTGGTCGCGCCGGGTGCGGCAATTCCAGCGCCGCGAATTGGAGAGAGCCGCGTGCTCGACGCGGCGGGCGAGGGTGTGGACGTGGTCGCGACGATTCTGCGCTTCACTCAGCCGTTCGACGTGACCGGACAACCGGCGCTCGCAGTCCCGACCGGGCTTGCGGCCGACGGGCTACCGGTCGGGATGCAGATAATCGGGCGGCCGTTCGACGAGGCGACGGTCCTGCAGGTAGGCGCGGCGTACGAGCGCGCCCGCGGCGCAATGCCCGCCCCACCCGCCCTGTGAGCGGCGCGCACCGCTTTTCCTGATTTGTGTGAGGTACGCTTTAAGCGTACTATCTTCAAGTGGAGTTCGAGTGGGATGAGGCCAAGCACGCCAGAACCCTGCGCGAACGCGGCATCGGCTTCGACGACGGCGCGCGAATCTTCGAGGGACCGGTCATAATTTGGCAGGACGCCCGCGGCAACTGTGGAGAGGACCGCTTTCGAGCCGTCGGCAAAAGCGAGGACGACATTCTCCACGTCGTGTTCACCTGGCGCGGCGACAGGGTACGAATCATCTCGGTGCGCCGCGCCAGTCGAAAGGAAAGTAAGGCATGGCTATCACGCGAATGACGCTCGAAGAAATCAAGGCGCGCCATTCGAAACGCGACCGCGCCAGGATCAAGGCTACCTCCGAAGAGGACATCCGCCGGCACATGATCGAGGACGGCGAGAATCCGGACGCGGAACTGCGTGAGAAAGACATCATCTCGCCCTGGTATATCCGCAAGCGGTTGGGCATGTCTCAGCAGCAGTTCGCCAAAGCGCTGGGGATCCCTGTCGCGACCTTGCGGAACTGGGAACAGAACCGAGTGGTGATGGAACCCGCAAGCATCGCGCTCATGCGCATCCTTGCGCATGAGCCTAAGGCCGCGCTCCGGGCACTTCGGCGTCGCGTCGCGTGACGCCCCCTGTTGATTCTTGTCCTATCTGCTCGGCGCGCCGCGCTAGATAACCTGCAGATAGTCGCGGTCGGGGAGCGGCGGAAACGGCGCCGCTGGAGTGGTCTGGTACCAGTACGCGACCGACGCAATATCGTCCTGCAGCGGCAGAAACTCGGCGCCGCGGCGCGGATCGCCGCGCCATCCGAGCGCCTGGATCGTCACCCGCAGGTCGCGCTTGAAGCGGATGGGGTCGGTGATGTGCCAGCGGTACATCCCGAACCGCGTTTGCGACTGATAGAGCCCGTCGGGGCGGATCACCTGCGCAAGCCCAGCATAGGGCGTGGTGAACTCGCGATAGCCGCCGTTGTCCCGCCCGACGTCGAAGTTGTATGAACCGCAGAAGTAGTCCTCGGTGCCGGTGCCGCAAATCGTGGGGAATTCGCCGTCGCCATCCAGGTAGAATTTGATCTCGCCCTCGCCCCACCATCCGGTGTTGTTCACGCCCCAGGCCAGATAGGTGCCGACGTAATGGCCCTGGCCGCGCACGCCGTCGAGGATCGTATAGACCTGCTTGTAGGGCAGCGGATTCACCCGGCGGAACTGCGCATGGAAGCACGCCGCGGCTGCGGGCACCTCGGTGAGCGCGTAATTTATCTGGTAGTACAGGATCATCGCGGTTTCCGCCGTATTGGACATCGTGATCCGCGCGCGCTTGCGAAACGGCATCTCCCAGTAGCAGTTGAATGCGCTGCCGGGGTTCACGCACACGGCAAGCGACGAGACCTGCGCGTAGCGATTCCATCCGCAGGCAAAGAAATCACCAACCGGGCATTCGACCGCGGGCGCCTCCGCGCCGTCCCAGTAAATCCGCAGAATCGAGTTTCGCCAGACGCCGGTCGGCGTCATCCAGATTTGCTGGATCGCGCCGGACCCGGCGATATCGGCGAGCGTGGCGGTTTCACCGGGGCCGATGACGATATAGGGCGAAACTTTCCATCCCTGGCCGAGCCGGCGTGCGGGACTTTTCTGCGGATCGGGCATCGCCATCGCGCCCTTGCCCTTTTCGCCGGTCGGATTTTCAGGACTGATCGATCGCGACTCGGCGTCGGAGAGCCACGAGAGATTGCCGAGATGGGTGCCCAGGCCGTTGAACGATGACATCGCGATGCGTCCTCCGCGCGCGATTGTAGGCGAAGCGGGGCGCGTCGCGGAAGGCTCAAGGCGTTGTGGGAGCTCAGAGCTGGATATCGACCATCACGAAGTCGTGGTCGGACACCCGCGAAGATAAAATCGACGGGCGCGCCGGAATCACCGCGGCCGATTTGCGCACCGGGGTAAGCTCGCGCGTCGCCAACCAGTCGAGCTTGGGGCGAAAGGCTCGGGGGACGGCGCGAGAGAAGGTAAAAGTCGGGCGCCGCATCAGGTTTGCGCCGTGAATTTCGAGCGCGTGTTCGGCCAGCCGCTCGAACAGCGGCTCATAGCGCTGGGGTTGGCGAAACCGATTCCGATTCACGAGCATCTGCGCGGCTACCCGCACGAGCGCTCCCCGGCTCGCAAGCTGCGTGGTCGTGGTATTGAGGTCGCCACCGAAAATCGCCGGGCCCTGCCGGGGAAAGTCGGCAAGGTACGCTCGCATCTGACGCTCGCGTCCGGCCGGGTCACATCTGCTGGAAAGATGGGCAACGCCAATCGCGATCCGGATTCCTGAATACGTCGCGTGGGCCACCAGGCCGGCCGGCGCGCCGACGCGCCGGCGCCGCCAGTAGCCGGTCGATAACCCGGACGGCTGCGGCAGACCGACCGCACGCACGTCGTCGAAGGGATTCGCACTCAAGATCGCGTTGCCCAGAAACGCATTGATCTCGGCGCCCGGTTTGCCCAGCCCGAACTCCGGCACGTAGGCGAAGCTCATGCCGAGCAGCGCGGCAAGCTCGGCCGCAACTTCGCGATTTCCGCTGCGCGCGGTGCGCCAGTCGGACTCGCAAAGGAGAATAATCGATGCCCGGTTGAGCGGAAATCGAGCCAGACATGACGCGATTCCGCCAAGCCGGGTTCCACCCGCCGCGTTGAACAGCACGACGCGCAAGGGCCCGTCGCGGTGCGGACGCGGGTCCCGATTGTGCACGATCGGTGCGAACGGAGGCTCGATCGGCTCGGTACGGGATTCGCCGGATGCGGCAGCGCCGGTATTCATCGCGCCCCCCGGAATCAGTTCAGCTCGGATTCGAGCTCCTTGAAATCCATGATCGGTGCCGAGCAGACGCGCTCCCGGCATACGTACGCGGTGACACGTCCGTCGATGGCGTGCTTACCGCGTACCTGCTCCGGCATCGTAAGGCCGTCACCGGCAGGCTCCGGACCCGCGGCAAACAGCGCGAGGTTGGGAACATAGAGCAGGCCCATCCGTTCCACCCACTGACGAAACTCGGGGGACTTGGATTCACCCGCGACGACGACTTCGGTTGGCCCGCGCTGATAGAGGTCGGCGGCCTCAAGCATATGCGCGAACCCGAACGGCTGCTGCTCCATCGGTTCGCGAAACAAGCGCAGCGCGCGCTCGGCCTCGGTGCGGTAGCGCTGGTCGCCGGTGTACTCGCCCAGGCGCAGCAGCGCCATCACGGTTACGCTGTTGCCCGAGGGCGTTGAGCCGTCGAAGGCGGGCTTGGTGCGCGCGATGAGCCGTTCGTGGTCATCGGAGGTGAAGAAGAATCCCCCGGAGTCGCGGTCGAGAAACCGATCCAGCACCACGTCGGCGAGCATGCGCGCGTGGGCAAGGTAGCGCGAGTCGAGCGAAGCTTCGTAGAGATCGATCATCGCTCCGGCGAGCAATCCGTAATCCTCGAGATAGGCGTTGAAGCGCGCGTCGCCGTCCTTGTACGAACGCTTGAGCGCGCGCCCATCCCACATCTTTTCCATGATAAAGCCGGCCGCGCGCACGGCGGCGTCGAGATAGCGGGGATCGTGATGAGCGCGGTATCCGGCGGCCATCGCGGCGATCATCATCGCGTTCCACGCGGCGAGAATCTTGTCGTCGCGGCCGGGATGAACCCGGGTCTCGCGCGCCGCGAGAAGTTTTTCGCGGGCGGAGCGAAGCGCGGACTCCATCTCCTCTTCGCTCTTATGAAACATCCGCGCGGCGTCGGCGATTTCAATCGTGCGATGCGGGATATTGCCGGTCTCGAAGTTCCCCTCTTCCGTCACGTCGAAGTACCGCTCGGCGATTTCGGCCAGCTCGGGACCGAGCACGGTCTGGAATTCCGCGGGCGTCCAGACGAAGAACCGGCCTTCCTCACCCTCGCTGTCGGCATCCTGGCTCGAATAGAAACCGCCCTCGGGACCGGTCATCTCGCGCAGCACGTAATCGAGGATTTCGCGCGAGACCTCCAGAAATTCGGCCTCATTGAGCGCGCGTCCGGCGTCGGCGTACAGGCGGGCGAGCAGCGCGTTGTCATAGAGCATCTTCTCGAAGTGCGGCACCAGCCATCGCTCATCGACACTGTAGCGATGGAAACCGCCTCCGAGCTGATCGTAGATGCCGCCGCGCGCCATCTTCTTCAGCGAGTGCCGCACCATGTCGGCCATCGACTCGTCGCCCGCGCCGGAGAACGCGCGCAGAAACAGCGAAAGCACAAAGGCGTTGGGAAACTTGGGCGCCCCTCCGAGTCCGCCGTGCACGCTGTCGTACGCGCCGGCCAGCGCGCGCGACGCCGCCGCCGCGAGGTCGGGGCGCAGATCGCCGCTCGCGGATCCCGCCGCCGCCATGGCTTGCAGCGCTTCGGTGATCTTCTCGGTGTTGTGGGCGATCTCATGCGCCCCGCTCTGGTATGCGTTCGCGATCGAGGTGAGCACGCGCGGGAAGCCCGGCACGCCGTAGCGATCCTCGGGTGGGAAATAGGTGCCGCCGAAGAACGGACGTCCGTCCGGGGTGAGGAACACGGTCAGCGGCCATCCGCCGCGCCGCGTAATCATCTGCACCGCGTCCATATAGATTTGATCGAGATCGGGACGCTCTTCGCGATCCACCTTGATGGAGACGAAATTGTCGTTCATCAGCTTGGCGATCGCTTCGTTCTCGAACGACTCCCGCTCCATCACGTGGCACCAATGACAGGCCGAGTACCCGATCGAGAGCAGGATAGGCTTGTTCTCGGCGCGCGCGCGCGCAAGCGCCTCCTCGCCCCACGGATACCAGTCCACCGGATTGTGGGCATGCTGGCGCAGATAGGGGCTCTGCTCGTGGATGAGTCGGTTGGGCGGGCGGCCCTCGCGATGCTGTGAACCGTGCTCTTGGCTCATCGACCTCAAGACCTGTGAGAAGTGGGCTGAAAGGAAATATCCCGCACCGCAAGAATGCGGTCAAAGTCGTCGGGAGGCCCGATGTGGAAACGGTAGCATGCGATGGCAAGCGCTTCCATGCCGATCTCCCGGCCCATGTATGGATCGCACTGGATTGCGGCGGCTAGAATTTCAGCGCAATGAGTTCCGCACCGTCATCGGGGGGGCACCCGCCCGGGTCAACGACTCCCGACCCGCTCGCCGTGAACTGGCGCTGGTACTTCTGGGCAGTGCTGGGCGTGACGGCGGTGCTGTTCTTCGCGCGGATGGGCTCGCGGGCGCTGTGGTCGTCGGAGTTTCGATGGGCCGAAATCGCGCGAGAGATGCACGTGACCTCGAACTACTTCTGGCCGACCATCAACGGCGCGGTCTATTACGACAAGCCGCTCGGCACCTATTGGCTGGTCGTGCTCTCGAGCTACCTGACGGGCGGGATCAATGAAGTCGCCGCACGGCTGCCGTGCGCCGCAGCCGGATTGCTGGGCGTCGCGCTGATGATGCTGATAACCCGACGGCTTTACGACGCGCGCTCCGCGCTGCTGTCCGGGTTCATACTGGCGACGAGCTTCAGCTTCGTGTTCTTTTCGCGCAACGCTTCCGCCGACGTAGAGACGGTCACTGGCGAACTCGCGGCGCTGCTGCTGTTCCTCTACAACGAGGATAAGCAGGACGGTTGGTGGGTCGTATGGCTGTGGATCATCATGGCGGTCACCTCGCAGATGAAGGGTCTGCTGGGCTTCGTGCTGCCGCTGTTGGTGATCGGGCTTTACTGCACGCTGTCGAACGGATGGCGCGAGCTTGGCCGGGAGCTTCTGCACGGCTCGCTTGCGAAGCGATGGAGATGGCTGACGGAACGGAACCGATGGCTGTTCAACCGCAAATCACTGATAGCAATCGCGCTCGGCTTCGCCTTGTACTCCGCGCCGTTCGCGATCTCGGAGCATCTCAACGGCAAGGTCAAGGGACTGCACATGGTATGGCGGGAGAACGTGGTCCGCTTCTTCCATCCGTTCGACCATCGCGGCCCCGTCTATCTGTACGTCTATGTGATCTTCGCCCTGATGATGCCGTGGGCGATGCTGCTGCCGGCGGCGCTGGTCGAGGCGCACAAACGGCGCCGCGTCGATGAGCAGCCGGTCCGCAGCGACAGGTTCGCGCTGGTATTTTTCTGGGGGACTTTCGCTTTCTTCACGCTATCGGGATCGCGGCGCAGCTATTACATCCTGCCGTTGTTCCCCGCCGCAGCGATCCTGGTTGCGCGAGCGCTGGCCACTGACGAACTCAAGTCGATTCTCGCGCGCCGGATGAGATCGATCGGTTACTGGCTCACCGCCGCCGCCGCGATCGGCGGAATCGTGGTGATGCTGCCGCCGGCGTGGATCCTGCCCGGCAAGCTTGCGACGCTGCCCGCCGCACCGCATCGGCTGATTTTTCTTGTGCTGTGGCTGGCGAGCTTCTGCGGTATCGTGTACGCCATCCGCAAATTAAACGCGCAGCGGATCGCGATTTCCATGGGGCTCATCGCCTATTGCCTGATGAGCTACGTCTACCTGGTCGCGATGCCGGGTGCGGAACCGTATCGCGGTGAGAAGCCGTTCGCCATTGCGACGCTCAAGCTGCTGCATGGCGACATGTCGCACCTCGCGCTGTACCGCACGCCGGGGCCGCTCTTCTATCTCGCACCGCAAGAGTTTCTGCCGGAGTTCAAGCACCTCAAAAAGCTCAAAGCCGCGGTCGCCGGGGGCAATATCCAATGGCTCATCGTCCGCCGCAGAGACATCCCCGAGCTCGACCTGCCGGAGAAGATTGAACTGCAAGAGGCGTCGTTCCCGTGGGAAAACGCGGATAGCTACCGCAACAAGGTTGTGCTGATCAGAATCGGAGCGCCGCCCGCGGCGGGATGATCCGGATTCGCAAGCCCCGTACTACAGCCGCATCGGCATCACGACGTACGTGAACATCGAGTCCGATGGCGTCGTAAGCACGCCCGGGCTCACGTCGTCGCTAAGTCCCAGCATCACATCCTCGCCGCTGGGAATAACGGCCAGAACTTCGCGCACATAATTGGCATTGAAGCCGATCGAAAATTCTTCGCCCTTAAAGTCCACGTCGAGCGTCTCACTGGCTTCGCCCATCTCGGGACTGGTCGATGACACGGTCAGGGTAGCTGCCGAGAGCGCGAACTTGACGCCATGATAGCGTTCGTTTGAAAAGATCGCGGCGCGCTTGATCGAGGCCAGCAGATCGTCTCGGGCAATCCGCACCTGGTGGCGCGATTGCTTGGGAATCACACCGCGGTAGTCGGGAAACTCGCCCTCGACCAGGCGCATCGAGACCTCGGTCTTGCCGCGCTTGAGATAGGCAAGCTGTCCGTCCAGACTCAGCTTCACCTGCTCTTCACCTGGCTGGTCGAGCAACCTGCGCAACTCCTGCAGACCTTTGCGCGGGATAATTGCGCCACCCTCGAGCTTGAATCTGTCCACCTCGCGCTCGATCATCGAGAGCCGGTGCCCATCCGTGGCGACCATCCGGGCTTTTCCTTCCACCGGTGATTCGACATAGACGCCGCTCAGGTTGTAGCGCGCTTCGTCGGGGCTTACCGAGAAGATTGTCTTGTCGATCATCAGGCCCAGCACGGCCGCGCCGATGGCAAGTTCGGCCTTAACGCCTTTTTTTGCCGCGGCGCCTTCGGACTTGGCGGCTGCCTGGCTGGGCATGGCGGGAAAGCTGCGCGGATCGAGCCCCATCATTTTGAATTTGGCGCGCCCGCACTTGAGTTCGACCCAATCATTGTCGAGCGAGTCCAGCTTCACCTCATCTCCCGCGGCTTCGCGCACGATTTCGAACAACTTGCGCGCGTTGAGAGTGAGGCTCTTCTCCTTGCCCGCCCCGCATGCGACCTCGGTCCTGATGCCAACCTCCAGGTCGGTGGCGCTGACGGTCAGCGATCCGCTGCCCGGCTCGAGCAGCACGTGCCCAAGGATCGGAACCGTAGTCCGCCGTTCAACTATTCCCTGGACCAGTCCGAGGGCGTTCATCAAGGATGCGCGTTCGATGACCAATCCCATGAATTATCCGTCCACCCGCTCTGATCCTGATCTGGATCTCTTTAAATGATCTTCAGGAGTAACAGTAGCGCCTGTTGATTTGTTGACCAAGCCCGCAAGTACGTGAATCAGCGGGAAAATTTGCTGCGCATAAGCTGTCGGAAAAATCACGCCGTAATCCCACAGATCCCCGCGACTGCGCTATCGGCATGGTTGTCAGTCCATTTTTAAACAAGCTATGGACAGAACTTTGCACATCATGCGGCATTGGCGCGGATGATCTTCAGCTCGCGCTCGATCTTCTCGATCGACAGCCGGAATGCCGAATCGTTTGCGACCCGCCTGGCGATCAGGTTGAAGGCGTGGATTACGGTCGAGTGATCGCGGCCGAAAGCCTCGCCAATTACCGGGAATGAGCTGGCGGTCAGCTTGCGGCACAGGTACATCGCCACCTGCCGACAGAACGCGATGTGCTGGGTGCGCTTCTTGGACTTCAGGTCAGCCAGCCGGATATGGAAAAAATCTGAAACCGTCTTCTGGATCATGTCCACGTCAGGCTTCATATCATGGTTGCGAATCAGGTCGTGAAGCGCCTGTCTTGCGAAATCCAGCGTGATGGCCGATTTGTTGAGCGACGCCAGCGCAGCCAGCCGCGTCATGCATCCCTCGATCTCGCGCACGTTGGACTGGACGCTCTGCGCGATGAAGAGGGCCACGTCGGAAGCCAGGCGCAGGTTCTCCAAGGCCGCCTTCTTCTGCACGATCGCCACGCGCGTCTCCAGGTCCGGCGGTGAGATGTCCGCGATCAGGCCTGACTCGAAGCGATTGCGAAGCCGCTCCTCGAGTCCGGGGATCTCGCGCGGAATTTTGTCCGAGGTAAGGATAATCTGATGGCGGTCGGCGTGAAGCGAGTTGAAAGTGTGAAAAAACTCTTCCTGGGTGCGCTCTCTACCAGCCAGGAACTGCACGTCGTCCAGGATGAGCGCATCGACGCGGCGGAATTTTTCCTTGAACTCGCCCATCCGGTCCCGCCGCAGCGAGCTGATGAGCTCGTTCATGAATATTTCCGCCGGCATGAAGAGCACCTTGCGCGGTCGCTCGCCCGAGCCGTAGATGTGATGGCCGATGGCCGTAACCAGGTGCGTCTTTCCCAGGCCGACCCCGCCATAGATGAACAGCGGGTTGTACTTCTCGCCGGGCTGGTTCGCCACCGCTTGTGCGGCCGCATGGGCAAATTGATTGCCCGAGCCGATCACGAACTCGGCAAACGTATAGCGCGCGTTAAGTTGCGGATGACGTCCATTGCGCGCGGCGGTCGCGGCGACACTCTGCGGCGGCGGAGCGACCGTCTTTCCGTTGGTCCCATTCATCACGCGGCCGCTATGTGCAGCGTGATTTGAGTGCGCGCCGTTGGTCGCTCGCGCTGGCGCCGGTGCGGCTCCGTTCTCATTGTGCGTGAGACGGACGTCGACTTGCGCTCCGGCTTCAGCGGACAGCGACTTCTGGAGCAGACCAAGGTAACGATCGTTGACCCAATCGCGAAAGAATCGATTGGGTGCTTCGATGGTTGCGGTTTTCCCCTGCAATGCGATGAAGTTCAGCGGTCCGATCCAGGTCTCATAACCAACTTGCCCTAATTCATCGCGAATACGGTCAGCGGCCCTCTGCCAAAAGCCGTTCATTCGAGACCCCCTCCCACAATTCCGGACCGCCCACCACGGACCGGAGTGAGGACGCGGCAATCAGCCAGCGATTAATTACACACAAGCTTATCCACACCTGTGGATAAGCCATTTTTCTCTCGGATCCGAAAGCGAATGCACATCGCACGACGCAGGCCTATCAACCCTGAAGGCGCGCATCCGAGTCTGGTACCTCCAACTTATGACGAACTGCAACGGCGATTTGCGCGCGCTTTCGGAGCATCTGCCAACGCGGCGCTTGCGAATTCCCCCGTGACGAAATGGAATGATCGGTTTCGGAAGACTCGCGGCCAAGGCAACGTGATAAACTCTTTTCACGCAGGTGACAAGCGCGTGTCGTGACAGGCGCGTATTGCGGTGAATTGAAAAGAGAAAATGCGATCGCGCGATCACTCGCGCAAATCACGCGATTGAGCACGCGATCGTGCGATCGCGCACGATCGCTCTGGAAGCCATAGCGCACGATCGCGATTTCTCGCGATTACGCGCGCGCAGCGCGCTCTACCAGTTGTTTGACTGGTCTTGCCGGCGATGTTAGCGAGCGGATGACGGAAGAGATCAATGATATCGGACCGAAAGTCTCGAGAACTCCTCGCACGCGCGCGCGCCAGAATTCCCGGCGCGGTAAATTCTCCGGTTCGCGCGTGGAACGCGGTCGGCGGAAGTCCGCTCTTCGTCGATCATGCCGAGGGCGCGTTCCTCTTTGACGCCGACGGCAACCGTTTTATCGATTACGTCTGCTCCTATGGCCCTGCGATTCTCGGCCACGCGCATCCCGCGGTCACCCGTGCACTTGCCGAGCAGGCCGCACGCGGTCTCGGCTACGGAGCGCCCACCGAGCTTGAGGTCGAACTTGCTGAAATGATCTCGGCCGCGATTTCGGCGGCAAAAAAGGTTCGCCTGGTCAGCTCCGGAACCGAGGCCGGAATGACCGCTCTGCGAATCGCCCGCGCGGCGACTCGTCGCCCGGCTATAATCAAGTTTGACGGATGCTATCACGGTCACAGCGATTCACTGCTGGTGCGTGCCGGGTCCGGCGGGATGACGCTCGGGGTTCCGGACAGCGCGGGCGTCCCGGATGAGCTCGCCGCGCTGACATTGATAGCTTCATATAACGATGCCGAAAGCGTTGCCGATATTTTTAGACAGCATCGCGATCGGATCGCCGCCGTGATCGTCGAACCGATCGCGGCGAACATGGGCGTCGTCGTTCCACAGCCCGGCTTCCTTAAGCAACTCTCCGAACTCGCACGTCGCAACGGCGCGCTCCTCATCTGCGACGAAGTTATAACGGGATTTCGTCTCGGATTCGGCGCCGCGAGTGAGGCGCTCGGCGTCGAACCTGACTTGCTGATGCTCGGCAAGATCATCGGCGGCGGATTGCCGGTGGGAGCGGTGGCCGGCCGCGCCGAGTTGATGGACCTGCTCGCGCCCGCGGGCCCGGTGTACCAGGCTGGCACGCTGTCGGGTAATCCGCTGTCGGTCCGCGCCGGAATCGAGACGCTGAAGGTTCTCAAGCGCGAGGGTACCTACGCCCGGCTGGAGGCTGCCGGTGCGCTTGTGCAACGCGGGTTGCTCGAGGCGATGTCCGCGACTGGAACGGCGGGGTGCGTGAACAGGATCGGATCGATGCTCACGATGTTCCTGGGGCCCTCGCAAGTTCACAATGCCGCCGAGGCGCGCCGCTGCAACACCGCGGCCTACGCGAGTTATTTCCACGCGATGCTCGAGCGCGGGATCAATCTTGCCCCGTCGCAGTTCGAGGCGATGTTCATCTCGCTGGCGCATAGCGATGCGGATCTGAATGAAACGATTGCGGCCGCGCGCGGCGCGCTGGCCAGTGTGGCGCGGACCTGAACACGGGCTGAAGGCGGTCCGATGGCGAGCACGCTAGGAAAGTATGCCAAGTATCTCGCCTACGGGACGCAGATCGCGACTTCACCTTTGGCCGGCGCAATCGTCGGGCACCTGCTCGACAACTACTTCCATACCGATCCGCTCCTTGCGATCATTATGACCCTCGCGGGGGTCGCAGTGAGCGCGCTTTACCTGGTTCGGATGGTCCGGGAACTCCGCCCGCGATGAAGCGAGTCCCATGACCTTTGGCATCCCGACAATCGGTGCTATCCAGCGCACCAACGTTATACTTGTGGCGGTCGCCGTGCTGACACTGGCGTGGCTAGGCCACACGCACTCCGCGCTCGGATGTCTGCTCGGCGGTTCGGTCGTAATCGCCAACCTGTACCTTCTGGCCGTCATCGGACGGGTCGTAATCTCGGCGGTGACCGGCGGCTCGACGTTGGCAACCCGGCTGGGTCACGTCGCGATTCCGCTCAAGCTGATGATCATGGTCGGGCTGCTGTACCTGGTTTTCTCCAATGTGCACGTGGATGGGCTGGGGTTTGCACTCGGAGTCTTGACTCAGTTCGTGGCCATTATTATTGAAACCGGGCGTGCCTCGCTGAGGCCGCGGCCAGATTTCGCGGAGAAGTCGCTTGTCGAAGCCGATTAACTTCCTTGATTTGATCAGCTCAGCCGTGAGCGGTGGGAAAATCCCGCCGGTAATGGTGGGAGCGTGGATCGTGATGGGTCTGCTGCTGGTGTTCGGGTTGCTGGCGCGGGCGGCGCTTAGCCGTATCGAAGATCCATTGATCCCTCCCGAAGGGGTTGGGCTGATCTCTATCTGCGAAGCCATGGTGGAATGGCTCGATAGCTTCGTCCGCGACATCCTCGAGTGCGAAGATTACCGCCGGATGGTGCCGTTTTTCGGTACGCTCTTTTTCTACATCCTCGCGTGCAATTTCTTCGGCCTGATACCGGGAATGGAGCCGCCTACCAACGACACGGACCTGACCTGGGGGTTGGCGCTCCTGGTGTTCGTATATTTCCTCGTGGAGGGCTTTCGCGCGCGGGGCCTTGGATATCTACGGAGCTTTCTGGGTCCATATCTGCCTTTGATTTTTCCTCTGTTCATTATCGAGGTCTTCGACAATTTGATGCGGCCTTTCTCGCTCGGCATCCGTCTTTACGCGAACATGTTTGCCGATCACACGGTACTGGGAATCGCGACCAATCTGTCCAAGCTGGTGGTTCCGGTCGCCTTTTACAGCCTCGGCGCGCTTGTATGCGTCGTTCAGGCGCTGGTCTTTCTGATCCTTCCTCTCGCGTACGTCAAGATGGCAATCGAGGAACATCACTAAAGGCCACAAGTTCATTTGGTTTTTCCGCGACGACGGCCGCCTGTCCGCAAATGGTGGTGGAGAAAGATAAGAGGAGAGGCCGCGGCTCGGCCCGGATCGCGTGAAGACAAGGAGGATACTCAGGAAAATGATTCGTCGTATCACAATGATTGCCGGCGCTGTCGCCGCCGCGCTACTCGCCTCGCCCCTGATGGCGATGGCACAGGAGGGCGCGGCAGGCGCGGGACACTCGATGACCGGCGGTCTGATCGGCATCGGAGCCGCCATCGGTCTCGGAATCGCTGCGATGGGATGCGGAGTCGGTCAGGGCCGCGCCGGTGCAGCCGCGCTAGAGTCGATCGGGCGTAATCCCAACAGCGCGAACAACGTCTTTGTCCCGATGATCATCGTGCTCGCCTTCATCGAGTCGCTCACCCTGTATGCGCTTGTGATCTCGTTCCTGCTGCAGGCGAAGATCTAGGGATCAAACACAGATATTCCGCGATCGCGGATGTCGAAACCGAAAGCGGGACCTCATATGGGGTCCCGCTTTCGCGTTCTGCACGCGCAGCTCAGTCGCGGCGCTTGGCGCCGTGTAGAATCTCGAACGGAGCGCGTCGCCGGTCGCGCCTGAGCAGCACATAGGTCGCGCCCGCCCCGCCGTCATGAGGCCGCGCGGTGGCGAACGCGAGCACATGACCGCCGATGGTTCCGTGGGAGAGCCAGTTCGCCGCTCCATGCTTGAGCACCGGCCGGCCTCCGGGCGACCCCAGCCCGCGCCCATGCACGACGAGCACGGCGCGCAGTCCCTTGTGGACCGACTCCAGGATGAACGCGGTCAGCGCCTCCTTGGCGGCCGGCTGGGTCATCCCGTGCAAATCGATGTGCTGCTGGACCGCGAACTCGCCGCGTCGAAGCCGCGTGACCAGGCGAGGATCGAGCCCCACCCGCATCCCTTCCACGTATTCCTCGGTTTCCGTGATATCGAACGGGGCATGGCCGGAGACCAGGTCCGATAGCTGCGCGATCACCTCGTCGTCCTCGCTGACAATCGTATGATTTTGCGTATGATTTTGCGGCGGGTCGACCGGCATCCGCGCCCTGCGCCCTGCCGCAATCGGCCTGACACCCGCCATCGCCTCGCGCAACAGCTTCTCCTCGTCCTCGGGAGCAGCGGTGGCAATCGCAACTGGTGCGGCGGCGGGAGGCTTCGGAGCCGGCTTGGGGATTTCTGGCGGGCGCTCCGCGACCCGCCCCGCGATCAACTTCTTCAGATCTTTGAAGGGATTGAATGCGACCGGGCGATTGCCTGCGGGGGCCGGTTCGGCCGGGCGCGATTTCTTCTTCTTTGCCATCTGAAGGAGCAAGCAGCGGCCGCATTGCAATTATGCCGCCGGCGCGGCAGCCGGGAAACGTTCGCGCTACGCGCGCTGGCGCGCTAATCCACAGCGGACGGGCGCGTTTGGGACGGTGGCGAGACGTGCGCTCGATTGCGCCATCCACTAGACTCGACGGCACGCGAACGATCGGCTTGATAATTTGCGAGGTATCCGATGCGTAAAGTTCTCATCATCCTCGGCGGCATCGTTGGTGCGATCGTCGTCGTCGCCGCCGCGGTGCTGCTCTACGCGGCCGCGAACCTCAATTCGATCATAGCGCATAACCGCGACCGCGTGCTGGCCAAAGCCAGCGATGCGATCGGCCGCAAGGTCGAGGCGCAGGAAATAAAGGCGCAGATCGGATGGGGCGTGATGGCGGATCTCTCCGGCGTCTCGATCTCCGACGATCCGAATTTTTCCTCCAAGCCCTTCGTCCGTGCCAGCGACATATTCGCCAAGCTTGACCTGATGCCGCTGCTGACCCGGCAAATCCGCGTCACCAGCGTGATTTTCAACAAGCCCGAAATCAGGATCATCCGCAACGATCAGGGGATTCTCAACGTCTCGACCATCGGCCACGGAAAAAAGAAAGCCGAGGCGCCCGAGCAGGCCGCGCCACCGAAACGCCGAGGCAAGAACGGAGCGCCTGAGACCTCGCCGATGGGGGAGGCCCCGCAGAAGGCTACTCGCACCCATATCCTGAGCGACGTCCATGTCAGGAACTTCCAGATCCAGGATGGCGAGATCGTTTACCGGCAGGCAGGCTCACCCGCGATCAAGGTCAATTCCATCGATGTGGACGTGCAGAATTTCACCTTCGGTTCGCCGTTTCAGGTTGTGGTCGCGATGGCCGCGCCGGGCAGCGAAAATCAGAATCTCAAAGTCAGCGGCGATGTCGGCCCGGTCATGACCGCAGGTGCGATCGACGTCGGCGCTCTCGCGCTCAGTCTCAAGCTCAGCGCGGGACCGTTCTCGCTCGACAAGCTGCGCACGCTGCCGATGCTGGCGAAGTCGATTCCGCCCAAGCTGCAGGTTTCGGACGCGGTCAGCCTGGATGGCACCGTCACAGGCACGCTTGACGCGCTCAAGATCGATGTCGCGACCGACCTGACCTCAAATAGCGTCGCGTTCGGCGATTCATTCCAGAAGCCGGCGGGCATGCCGCTCAAGGTTTCCGCCGAGGCGGCGCGAAACGGATCGGCGGTTGGAGTGTCGTTTGCGAACGTGACGCTTGGCGCTCTCAAGCTCAAGGCGACGAAGATCACCTTCGGCGGGGGTGAATTCAGCGGGCGGATCGACACCAATCGGTTCGACATCGCGCAGGTGGCAAAACTTTCGCCCGCCGCGGCAAAGCTTGGCGTGACCGGTATGGCCGAGATCCATACCAACGTTCGATATTCCACCGGCAGCCAACCCGCCGCGAACGGAACCGTCACGCTCGCCAATGTCACCGTGCCGCGGCCGGGCGGCCAGGGCGTCGCGGTGAGCGGACTGTCGGGCGATATCAGGCTTCGCGGCGCCGCCGCCGATATCGGTCCGCTGAGTTTTCAGCTCGGCAGCGGCCGCGCCACGCTCAAGGGCCATGCCGAGCCGATCTATCCGCTGAATCTCAGCTACCAATTCACCGCCGATTCGTTCCGCACCGCGGATTTCGTTAAGGCCCGCCCCGCCGACGAGGTGCTCAACCGCGTGAGCGCGAGCGGGAACGTCGCGATGAAGTCGGCGGGCCCGGATATCGAGAACAAGCTCACCTCGCCGTCGGGCACTCTCAACAACGTCAGCTACCAGAACCTGAGCCTGGCGACGGTGCTCCAGGGCAAGCGGCTGCGCGTTACGGACCTGCGCGTGCAGGCGTTCGGCGGCACCGTGGCGGCGACCGCCGAGACACAGATCGCGCCGCAGGCGGCGTTCACGACCTCGGTCAGCCTGGCGAACGTCAACGTGCAGCAGGCGCTCGAGTCGCAGAAGCTCAAGGCGGCGAACATGGTGAAAGGGATTCTCAGCGGCCGCGCCGAATTGTCGGGCAAGACCGGCAAGTTTGACGAGATGAAGCAGAGCTTCGCCGGCGGCGGCAAACTCACGCTCACGCAGGGCCAGCTCGTCGGCATCAACGTGGCCGCGACCGGGCTCAAGAAGGTGGACAAGGTCCCCGGCATCGGCAAGCTGATTCCCGACTCGGTGGTCAATAACCATCCCGAGATGTTCAAGAATCCCAACACCGACATCGAGCTTGCGAGCCTGAGCTTCAAGATCGCCGGGCCGCGGATCACCTCGCACGATCTGATCGTCAAGACTGCGGACTACTCGCTCGCGGGCGACGGATGGTTCGACATGGACAAGAACATCGACATGAACGCCCGTATCCTGCTGACCAAGCAATTGACCCGCGAGATCGTCGAGCAGAAACAGGCCGTCGTCTTCGTGACGAACCGGGACAAGCAGGTCGATATCCCGCTCAAGATCACAGGCCAGTTGCCCAAGCCCACCGTGGTGCCGGACGTGTCGGAGATAGCGCAGCGCGCCGGCCAGCGCGCGATCGAGCAGAAGGGTCAGGAAGCGCTGGGCAAGTTCCTGGGCAACAAGGGGATTGGCAAGTACCTGGGCGGCGGGTCGGGCGGATCAGGCGGCTCGGGCAACCCGCCCCCGTCGAAGAACCCGCTGGACCAGTTGAAGAAGTTTTTCTAGCTCCCGCGGATCACCACACCATCGGGATGAGGCGCCAGGGGACTGAGCGGCGATAAGCGTCGTAACCGGACAGCTCGGTCGCCAGAAATCGCTCCTCGTCGAGGATTCGCTCGATAAGGCCCCCGAGCAGCGGAACCACCAGCAGCATCCCCCACCACGAGCCCAGCGCCACCGGCATCGCAACCAGCATCGGCAGCGCGCCCGCGTACATCGGATGGCGTACGTGCGCATACAGTCCGGTCGTTATGACCCGCTGCTGTTCGGCGACCTCGATGGTCGAGCCCGCGAAGCTGTTTTCGCGGAATACCCGGTAGATGATCCAGAACGAGACCGGCACTATCGCGCTTGCCAGCACCGCGACTGCCGCCGGAACGTGCGACCATCCGAAGCGATGGTCGAGTCCCCCGACCACCAGCATCCCGACAAAGCAGATTCCCGTAATCGACTGAATGACTTTCTGGATGGGGCGGCTCTCGGCGACCGGACCCGCGTGCATCCGCCGCTCGACCAGCGCGGGATCGCGAATCAGCAGGTAGGAGCTGATTGCGACCACCGACGCCCCAAAGACCGCGAGGAACAGCCATCCCTGCCAGAAATGGATCGTGCCTGCTGGCAGGAACGTCAGCAGCGCCATCACGCTCAGCAGGAATACCATCCCGCCGATTGCTCTCAGGGTGAATGAATTCATTGCGGATGCACCTCCGCTACAGGCTCATCTCCACAATTGTGGCGCCAGCGCCGCCATGATGCGGGTCGGCCTGCCGGAACGACGCGCAATACGGCGAGGTTCCGAGATATTCCTGCACCGCCTTGCGCAGCGCCCCCGATCCGATGCCGTGGACGATGCGCACCTCGCGCTTGTTGGTCAGAAAGGCCTGGTCCAGGAACTCCTCGAGTTTGCGCAGCGCGTCGCCCGAGCGCATCCCGATCAGGTTGAGCTCGGCCTGCTCGGATGGCTCCGCGCTGACGGTGACGGCGGGCATCTTGCGGATTTCATCGGAATCGCGCAGGCGCGAGGCGCGCCGCAGGCGTTCGGGGGCGACCTCGATTCTCAGCGTGCCGCGCGCGATGACGGCGCGGCCAGGTTCGATCGAGAGCAGCTCGCCGCGAATCTCGCCCAATTCGACCGCGTCGCCCGGCTTGAGCGGCTCGGTGGCCTCCGGTGCCGGCTCGGCAGCTGGCTGTGGCGCAATCGCCTCGAGCCGCGCCGCTGCCCGCGCGGCGAATGCACCGAGTTCGGCGCGCGATTTCCGCTCCGCGCGCATCTCGCGCATCAGCTCGGCGCTCTCGCGCTTGAAATCCTCAATCAGTCCGGCAACTTCAGTGCGGACTCGCGCGCGATCGGTCTCCGCCGTGGTGCGGGCGCCCTCTGCCGCGGCGCGTGCGGCGGCGGTTTCGCGCTCACGGTCCGCGGTCTGCTCGCGCAGGCGCCCAGTTTCCGCCTCCAGCCGTGCGCGCTCAGATTCCAGCCGCGTAAGCGCCTGCTCCAGCTCCGCGCTTCCCGCGCCCATCGCGGCCCGCGCGGCGTCGATAATTTCCTCGGGCAAGCCCAAGCGCTCGGCGACGGCGAGCCCGTAGCTCTGGCCGATCGTGTGCGGCTTGAGCCGATAGAGCGGGGTCAGATGCTCGGCGTCGAAATCCACTGCCGCGGCTTCATAGCCCGCCTGTGAATAGGCGTGCAGCTTGACGGCGGTTGAGTGAGTCGCGATCGCGAGCAGGCATCGACGGCGCCCGAGATGCGTCATCACGCCGATCGCCAGCGCGGCGCCCTCGGCCGGGTCGGTCCCGGCGCCCGGCTCGTCCAGGATTACGAGCGCCGGCTCGGCGAGTTCGCGCATGATGGTCGAGAGGTTGGCGATATGGCCGGAGAAGCTCGACAGGTTCGCTTCGATCGACTGGTCGTCGCCGATATCGGCGAACACGCTGCGAAACACCGAGACCCGGCTGCCGGCACGCGCCGGAATCAGAAGCCCGGCCTGCGCCATCAGGGTGAGCAATCCGATCGTCTTGAGCGCGACCGTCTTGCCGCCGGTGTTGGGACCCGAGATTACGATTCCGCGCTGGCCCGGTGCGATCCGCAGGTCGATTGGCACCACTTCGCGCCCGCTGGTCAGCAGCAGCGGATGGCGCGCATCGGCAAGCTCGAGCCCCGCCTCAGTGATTTCAGGCTCGATACATCCGAAGCGCTCGCCCGTGATCGCGCGTGCGTTGAGCGCGTCGAGCTCGACCATCGCGGCAAAGGTCAGGCCCAGCTCCTGCGCGTAGCCGCCGACCATCGCGGTGAGCTGCGCAAGGATTCGGCGCACTTCGGCCTCCGCCTCGCGCTCCAGCATCATCACGCGGTTGTTCAGCTCCACGGCCCACATCGGTTCCACGAACAGCGTCTCGCCCGATACCGAGCGGTCCTGAACGATTCCTTCCAGGCGCTCGACAAAGTTGAGCTTGAGCGGCAGCACGAAGCGGCCGTTGCGCACCGTGACCACGTGATCGGATACGAACGGTTCCATCCCACCCGCGCTCAGCGAGCGCAAAAGCCGCGCCTCCAGCTCGCTGCGCTCCGTGCGGAGCCGCGTGCGCAGGCGTTTGAGCTCGGGGCTGGCGTCGTCGAGCACCTCGCCGTCGTCGGCGAGCGAGGACAACAGCGCGTCGGCGAGCTCCTTGGGCGCGAGCAGATTCTGGTTGAGCACTCCGAGATGCGGCAGACGCTCCACGCGCGAGCGCATGAAGGCCGCAACGGTGCGCGAAGCGAGCACGAAGTCCCGGACCTCGACCAGCGAGCCGCCGTCTAGCATCGCGCCCGTGCGCGAGGCGCGCAGCAGCAGTCCGCGCTGGTCGGTGAACTCGCGCATCGGGAAGGAGCCCGCATGCGCGCGCAGCTCCACCATCTCCGCGGTCGCGCGCAATCGGTCGCGCACCTCGGCCGGATCGTTGGAGGGGCGCAGCGCCGCGACGGCCTCGCGACCGGGATCGGAGGCGGCGTGAGCGGTGACAAGGTGGAGCACCTTGTCGAATTCGAGAGCTCTGAGGTCGCGATCGCGCATGGCAAACCGGCGGCGGCGCGATGCGCATTCGCCGCGGCTTAGGGCTAATATCTAGCCGAATCGCGGCAATCAGGCATCACGAGGATCACGGCATGGAACGAATCGAATCGCGCGTCAACCCGGCTTCCGACGAATTCAAGCACAATCGCGAGGCGGCCCTGTCCCAGGTGCGTGAGTTGCGCGGGGAAATCGAGCGGGTTCGGATGGGCGGTCCCGAGCATTCGCGCAAACGCCACGTCGAGCGCGGCAAGTTGCTCGCGCGCGATCGGGTGCACAAGCTGCTCGACCCTGCGAGCCCGTTCCTGGAACTGTCGCCGCTGGCCGCCCACGGGATGTACGAGGGCGACGCGCCGGCGGCCGGAATCGTGACCGGCATCGGGCGCATCCAGGGGCGCGAGACGGTGATCGTTGCCAACGACGCGACGGTCAAGGGCGGAACCTATTATCCCATAACCGTGAAGAAGCATCTGCGCGCGCAGGAAATCGCGATGCAGAACCATCTGCCCTGCGTTTACCTGGTCGATTCTGGCGGCGCGTTCCTGCCGCTGCAGGCCGAGGTGTTTCCCGACCGCGACCACTTCGGGCGCATCTTCTACAACCAGGCGCGGATGTCCGCGATGGGGATCGCGCAGGTGGCGGTGGTGATGGGTTCGTGCACCGCGGGCGGCGCCTACGTGCCCGCGATGTGCGACGAAAGCATCATCGTGCGCAACCAGGGAACCATCTTCCTAGCCGGACCGCCGCTGGTGCGCGCCGCCACCGGCGAGGAAGTCTCGGCCGAGGAACTGGGCGGCGGCGACGTGCATACCCGGCTTTCGGGGGTCAGCGATCATCTTGCCGAGGACGACGACGATGCGCTCCGGATCGCGCGCTCGATCTTCGAGAACCTGGGCGCGCGCAAACCTGTCGATGCGGTCGCGCAGGAGACCCCCGAGGATCCGTACTACGACGCGCAGGAACTCTACGGCATTATCCCCACCGATACCCGCAAGCCCTACGACGTGCGCGAGGTGATCGCGCGAATCGTGGACGGCTCGCGGATGCACGAGTTCAAGCCGCGCTACGCGACGACCGTGGTCACCGGGTTTGCACGGATCTACGGCTACCCGGTCGGCATCATCGCCAACAGCGGCGTACTGTTCAGCGAATCGGCGCTCAAGGCGACCCACTTTATCGAGCTGTGCTGCGCCCGGCGCATTCCGCTGTTGTTCCTGCAGAACATCACCGGGTTCATCGTCGGCAAGCGCTACGAGCAGGGCGGAATCGCCAAGGACGGCGCCAAGATGGTAAACGCGGTCGCCAACGCGCAGGTGCCCAAGTTCACGGTTGTCATCGGCGCGTCCAATGGCGCGGGCAACTACGGGATGTGCGGGCGCGCATACGGCCCGCGCCTGCTGTTCATGTGGCCCAACGCGCGAATCTCGGTGATGGGCGGAGAGCAGGCCGCCAACACGCTGCTGACCGTCAAGCTCGATCAGCTTGGGCGTGAGGGCCGCACGATGCCCGCGGACGAGCAGCGCGCATTCACCCGCCCCACGCTTGAGAAATACGAGCGCGAGTCGAGCTGCTACTACTCGTCGGCGCGGCTGTGGGACGACGGCGTGCTCGACCCGGTGGATACGCGCGCGGCGCTGGCGCTGGGAATCGCGGCGTCGCTCAACGCGCCAATCGCCGAGGGTCTGCCGTTCGGGGTGTTCCGGATGTAGCCGCGGCGCGCGGCGGCTCACCCCTGCGGGGCGAGCATTTTTTCGGGGCGGACCAGGCGGTCGAAGTCCTTACCCTCGAGCAATCCCAGCGCGATGCACGCCTCGCGCAGCGTGGTGCCGTCGTGATGCGCCTTCTTGGCGACCTTGGCGGCGTTGTCGTACCCGATATGCGGGCTGAGCGCGGTCACCAGCATCAGGGAGTTCGACACGTTGCGCGCGAGCTGTTCGCGGTTGGCCTGGATTCCCTCCACGCAATACTTCGTGAACGCCGAGCACGAGTGCGCGAGCAGTCTGGTCGAGTGTATGAAGTTATGGATGATGAGCGGCTTGAAAACGTTGAGCTCGAAATTGCCCTGCGTGCCGGCTGCCGCGATTGCAGTGTCGTTGCCGATCACCTGCAGGCACACCATCGTCATCGCCTCGCTCTGGGTCGGATTCACCTTGCCCGGCATGATCGACGACCCGGGTTCGTTCTCGGGCAGTATCAGCTCGCCCAGCCCGCAGCGCGGTCCCGAGCCCATCCAGCGGATGTCGTTGGCGATCTTCATCAGCGAGCAAGCCAGCGTGCGCAGGGTGCCCGAGGCCGGCGACCAGCGCGTCGTGCGCGGCGAGCGCGGCGAACTTGTTGGGCGCCGAGGTGAACGGCAGCCCGCGTGTATCCGGCGAGCTTCTCCGCCACGCGCTGGGCGAACTCGGGATGGGTGTTAAGCCCGGTGCCGACCGCGGTGCCGCCGATCGCGAGTTCGTAGATATCGGGCAGCATCGCGTCGATGCGCCTGAGATCGGCGTCGAGCTGCGCGACGTAGCCGGAAAATTCCTGGCCGAGCGTCAGCGGCACGGCGTCCATCAGATGTGTGCGGCCGATCTTCACGATATCGGCGAACTCGCGCGCTTTCGCGTCGATCGCGTCGCGAAGCTGCTTCAGCGACGGAACCAGCAGATGCACAACCTCTTCGGCCGCCGCGATATGCATCGCGGTCGGAAAGGTGTCGTTGGAGGACTGCGACAGGTTGACGTCGTCGTTGGGATGAACCGGCTTCTTGCTGCCCAGCTCGCCGCCGGCCAGCTCGATGGCGCGGTTCGAGATCACTTCGTTGGCGTTCATGTTGGTCTGGGTGCCGCTGCCGGTCTGCCAGATGCGCAGCGGGAAGTGCTCGTCGAGCTTGCCGGCGATCACTTCGTCGGCGGCCTCGATGATGAGGCGGGACTTGTCGGGGGAGAGCTTGCCGAGATCGCGGTTGACCTCGGCGGCGGCCTTCTTGAGCAGTCCGAAGGCGCGGATCACTCGCGCGCGGCATGCGATCGTTGCCGATCGCAAAATGCAGCAGCGAGCGCTCGGTCTGCGCGCCCCAGTAGCGGTCCGCGCGCACCTCGATCGCGCCCATCGAGTCGGTTTCCTTGCGTGTCGCAGCGTGATGGTCTTCGTGCTTGGTGCTCATGCTTTTGTCCGATCCTTTGGGTTCGGACGCGCTCAGCGCGCCCCCATCGCAGATTGTAATGCGCGCGAAGCGGAGAGCCGAACGGAATTCCCGGCGCCCGAGCGCACATCGGCGGGCTTTTCAGCCGCGCCTAGTCGATATAGTTTAGGGGCTTGACGCTTCTCAATAGGAGATGGACTAGCTGCCATGCCGTGGACCATTACCCGTCTGTGCCGCGATTGTGTGGATACCGGATGCGTGAGCGTATGCCCGGTTGACTGCATCTACGAATACACCGGTTCGGACAAAGAAAAGTTTCCTAACCAGCTCTATATCAATCCCGATGAGTGCATCGACTGCGGCGCCTGCGAGCCCGAATGCCCCTGGCAGGCGATTTTCGAAGAGCCCGCGGTGCCCGAGGTGCTCAAGGCCGACATCGATTTGAATCACGCGATGCTCGAGGAGATGGACAACTTCAAGGTCAAGGCCTTCGTGCAGATCGAGCATCCGACTCCCGAGCAGGTGGCCGCCAACAAGACCAAGTGGGGACTGGATCCCAACGCCTGACGCTCTGCGAGCATCCGTCCGACCGTATTGGGGACGCCGCGCACAAGCGGGCGTCCTCTTTTTTTCCCGCTCATCGTGCTCCGCAGTTCGGCACACGAGTGCGGCGCGAAAAATTTTCTTTTTCTGGCCTTCGCGGGGGCGTTTGCGGACGAAATCGAGCGGGGGCGTGCGCTATTTTCGCGGCGCGATTAGCGCCACGCTTCCCGCGCATTAGAAACGCTCCAAGTGCCTGCAAAATAAGCGGAAATCGCATTGACTCGCCACCTGCGAGGCAATAATTTTAACGCGCCCGAGTTCCGCGGCGACAAGCCGCCGACCCACCCTTTTTTGGAGGCCAAATCTTTTATGCAAACGGAAAATGCCAACGCGTCCTGGGCCAGGACGACCGTTGCAGCACTGGCGATTCTCGCCCTCGGCGCGATCTCCACCACCGGCTATGCTCAAGTGAGACCGGGCGACTTCATCACGCCCACCAATGCCACGAAGGTCAGGGACCTGGTTTCGCCGGGCGTCTTCTACAAGGTTCAGAACGGGATGACGATGAAGATCGTCCCAAGCCAGCGTGTGGACTGGCCGCCGCCGTACAAGGACGCGACCGAGAAGTACTCGGCGCAGGTTCGCCTGTCGAAAGACCGCCGCAGTATCGTCGGCTACGTCGCGGGGCAGCCCTTCCCGCTGATTGACGCCAACGATCCGGAAGTCGCCGAGAAGATTGTCTGGAACAACGTGTTCCGCCCGATCACCACCGACGACTACGACTTGCGCTACTACGACTGCGACTCGAGCTATGAGCAGAAGGGACCTCAGACCCGGCAGATCGAGTACTTCCAGATCGGCCACTACGCGGGCTACGACCTGGTCGGACGCACCGAGGTCGAGCCGCTCCCGATCGATCCGGACTTTCGCAAGACCGGCCGCTACTGGCTGTTCGGTCTGTATCCGATCCTTTCGCCCAGCGAGATTCGCGGCACCGGCTTCATCCGCTGGCGCTACGCCGATCCGAAGCGCGGCGACGACATCTGGGACGTTGCGGGCGGTTCGCGCCGCGTGCGCCGCATCGACGAGACCATCATGAGCTCGTCCACCACCACCAACGGAACCTCGGCGCACTCGTGGGATCCGGACCACTACTCGGGATTCAATCCGAAGACCGAGGAGTACTTCTACAAATTCCTGGGCGAGAAGAACATGCTCGCGACCATCCACGCGCTCTACTCGCCCGAGAAGCGCTGCGAAACCGACGGCGGCACCAGCGCCTGCCCCGAGGCGTGGGAGATGCGTCATCTCTACGTCGTGCAGGCGATGCCGGATCGCTCGCGGACCCGCGCGCTGGACGCGAAGACCATCATCTACATGGACAGCGAGATGTGGTTCGAGCCCTACATCGACACCTACGATCGCAGCGGCCGGCTGTTCCGCAGCCACATCTACTGGCTCGCGACGCGCGATCGTCCGGTACCCGATGCGAAGGTTGCGATCTATCCGTTCAAGCGCAGCTTCGTGGTCGGCGCGGTTTCGACTGACGTGCAGTCGGGACTGGCGACGATGTGCTACCTGCCCGGGCACGAAACGCCCGAGCACGAGTGCTGGTACATCAACATGGGCGCGGTGGACCGGCAGTTCTTCACCACCGACGCGATGGTGCGCTCAGCGCAGTTCTAGATTCGGCGCATCGCGAAGCACGCGTACTCAGAGAGGCGCAGCCGTATCCGGCTGCGCCTCTTTTTTTTCTGGAGCACGCGCGGCGCACCTGGTTGGGCTGCAGCGCTGAATCGAAAGCCTCGGATCTCTAATATTACGGTCCTTGCGCGCCGCAGAATTTTCCAAATTGAGAACTAAAACCAGATGCGCCCCAGAATGACTCACGCTCGCAAATTCTCTCCCCTCTGCGGGCTCAATTTTCGACGATGCATTAGCAATATCGTTTTCTCAAATAAGCTGTTTAGGCGGCGAACTCATTTCGCAAAAAAAATTATTGACACCAATCACTCTTCCATCCTAATGTCCGCACTCAATCTGCGGCATGTTGCCGCCAATATTTTGGAGGCCGAGTATGCGAATGGAGAAGGGAAAGTCGTCATGGGGTAAGACGACTGTCGCGGCTCTGACGCTGTTCGCGATCGGCGCGTTCAGTCAGCTCGGATACGCGCAGGTCAAGCCGGGTGATTTCATCACGCCGGAAAACGCCACTAAGGTGAAAAACCTTGTCTCGCCGGGCGTCTACTACAAAGTCGAGCACGGGATGACGATGAAGATCACGCCGACCGAGCGCGTGGACTGGCCGCCACCGTACAAGGACGCCACCGAGAAGTATTCAGCTCAGGTGCGCCTTACCAGCGATCACAAGAGTCTGGTCGGATATGTCGCGGGGCAGCCGTTCCCGCTGATCGATCCCAACGATCCGTACGTCGCCAACAAGATCGTCTGGAACAACGTGTTTCGCCCGATCACCACGGACGACTACGACCTGCGCTACTACGACTGCGACTCGAGCTATGAGCGCCGGGGTCCGCAGGAGCGCCAGATCGAGTACTTCCAGATCGGCCACTACGCGGGCTACGACCTGGTCGGACGCACCGAGGTCGAACCGCTGCCGATCGATCCGGATTTCAAGAAGACCGGCCGCTACTGGCTGTTCGCGCTGTATCCTCTGCTCGCGCCCAACGAGATCCATGGCACCGGCTTCATCCGCTGGCGCTACGCCGATCCCAAGCGCGGCGACGACATCTGGAGCCTCGGCGCCGGCTCACGGCGCGTGCGCCGGGTTGACGAGTCGATCATGAGCTCGTCCACCACCACCGGCGGAACCTCCGCCCACGCGTGGGATCCGGACCACTACTCAGGGTTTAATCCGAAGACCGAGGAGTACTTCTACAAGTTCCTGGGCGAGAAGAACATGCTCGGAACCATTCACGCCATCCACTCGCCCGAGCAGCGCTGCCCGACCGACGGTGGCACCAGCGCCTGCCCAGAGGCGTGGGAGATGCGTCATCTGTACGTTGTACAGGCGGTGCCGAATCGCCACGAGGTCAACGCACTTGACGCGCGCACGATCATCTATCTGGACGGCGAGATGTGGTTCGAGCCCTACATCGACACCTACGACCGTCAGGGCCGGCTCTTCCGCAATCACATCTACTGGCTGGCCACGCGCGATCGTCCGGTGCCCGATGCGAAGGTTGCGATCTATCCGTTCAAGCGCAGCTTCGTGGTCGGCGCGGTTTCGACTGACGTGCAGTCGGGACTGGCGACGATGTGCTACCTGCCCGGGCACGAAACGCCCGAGCACGAGTGCTGGTACATCAACATGGGCGCGGTGGACCGGCAGTTCTTCACCACCGACGCAATGGTGCGCGCGGCGGCTTTCTAAGCTGGCGCGGCGCGGAGCTTAAGCACAACGGGCGCGGCCGAAAGGCTGCGCCCGTTTCTTTTTGCGCCCGGCCCGCGGCCGGCCGCGCGCTGATCGCGCGAGGCGGCTACACGATACGCTTCTGCCCGCGCTTGAACCCGCCCTGCTCTCCGACCGCCTCGGTGTTCGGGCGTTCGCGGTCGCGCCGGCGTCCGCCGCGGCCTTCGCGCTGCGACTGCGCGGGCACGATCTCCACCGCGCGCATGAAGCCCTCGCCCGACGATCGCGTGCTGATCAGAGGATCGTCCTTGAGGGCGAGATGGATGATGCGCCGGTCGCGCGGCGGCATCGGATCGAGCCGGACCGCCTGATGCTGGCGCTTGGCCTTCTCTCCCATCGCGAGCGCCATGCGATGAAGCTGGTCGCGTCGGCGCGCACGATAGGACTCGGTCTCCAGCACCACCGGCACGGCGTCGCGGATGCGCCGCGCGATCACGCGGTTGACCAGGTACTCGAGGGCGTCCAAGGTCTGTCCGTGACGGCCGATCAGGATCCCGGAGCCGTCGCCTTTGATTTCTATTTCGATCGATTCCTGGCTGGCCGACAGTTCCTGGGCGCCAGCCTTCTCTCCCATCAGGTCGAGGATCTGGGTTAGGACTTCGATCGCCTCTTTACCCTGCCCGGCAAGATCGGCGGTCTTGCGCGGTCCCTCGTCCGCGTCCCGCGCCTCATCGTCGCCGGCGGCTCGCTTGCGTGCGGGCGGCGCCGGCGCGGAGGGCGCCTGAGGTGGCGCGGCGCGCTGCGCGGGTGCGCTGGTTGCCTGACGGGGTTCCGGGCGCGGTGGCGCCGCGGCGGTTGCCGCCGTCTCCGAGCGCGACGGGGGACTCGAGGGCCGGGCGGGCGGCGCGGGCGGAGGCGATTGCACGCCGCTGGTCGCCGCAAGCTGCGGGCGGCGAGTGGCGCGAATTTTTGCCTGCCTGGAGCCCAGTCCCAGCACGCCGCTGCGCGGCGTGGAGAGAACTTCGATCACCACGTCTTCTTCGCGCGCGCCCAACTGTTCGAGCGCGTCCTTGATCGCCTGTTCGACGGTGGCGGCGGATACTTCGATCGTATCGGTAGTGCTCATGCGCTTGGTGTGTACGCTTTGAATTCGCGGTTGAGGAAAATCTGCTGGACGATGCCCAGCACGTTGGAGGCGAAATAATACAGCGTCAATCCGGCCGGGAAATTCACGAACAGCACGGTGAAGAAAATCGGCATCAGCATCATCATCCGCTGCTGATTCGGGTCGGGCGATGTCGGCGTCATCTTCTGCTGGAAGAACGTGCTGACGCCCATCACGATGACCAGGATCGGAAGCCCGTGGCAGTCCATGTACGGCAGCCGCGGCATCCAGGAAAGCTTGTAGCAGTCCGGCGCCGAGAGGTCGCGGATCCACCAGATGAACGGCGCATGGCGCAGCTCGACCGCGTTGAGCAGCGCCTCGTACAAGCCGATGAAAATCGGGAATTGCACCGCCATCGGAAGGCATCCGCCTAGCGGGTTGACGTGATTGCGCTTGTACAGGTCCACCATCTCGCGCTGCAGCCGCTCGTTGTCGTCCTTGAACTTCTCGCGGATCTTTTCCATCTGCGGCTGCAGGCGCTGCATGCGCATCATCGAGCGCTGGCTCTTGATGGAAAGTGGCAGGGAAAGTAGTCGCACGAGAATCGTCAGCAGAATGATGTCCCAGCCGTAGTTGGGCGATACGTAATGGAATAGCTTTAAAACCCGCAGAAACGGAAGCGCAAGGATTCCCGACCATCCGAAGTTGATCGCCTTGTTGAGCGTCGGCTCCACCGACTCCAGCGAGTCGAGCAGCTTGGGGCCCAGGTAGATGCGCGTGGTCAGTGTCGAGCTGCCCTCGAACATCATTCGCGCCAGCGCCTGGTCGCCCACATATGACATCGAAAGAGTCCCCGACCTCGGCTTCGCGGGCAGGTAGGCGGTCAGGAAGTATCGATCGCCGAAGCCGGCGTACGTGATCGGCCCGGTGACGGGCGCGACTCCCTTTTTGAGTCCCTTCTCCTCTTCGGTCAGTACCTTGCTCGACACGTCGGCCTGCAACTCGGGCAGGTCGCGATAGCCCTCGTGCGCGGTCAGCGGCTGGCTGAGCGCAACTCCCAGCGCCGACGGCGCCGGTCCGCCGCTGACGGCCGCGTTCATCGCGAGCGCGTAGGAGTCGGCCTTGAACGTGACGGTTTTGACGATCGTCGTTCCGTCTTCGGCCTTGGCGACAAGCTCCAACTTGCTCTCGCCGCCGGCCGGCACCACGATCCGGTCGGGGGCGCTGGTCGAGTAATCCAGCCGCGCGTCGTTGGCGACCGCTCCGCCATGCTCGACGAGCAGCTCCATCGGCAGATTCTGCGGCGTCGCGAGCGAAATCATCTGGTACTGCGGGCTGTCACGCGCCGCAGTCTCCTTGTATTTGCTGAGCAGGTAGCTCGTGATACGCCCGCCGCGTGTGCTCACCACCGCGGTATAGAGCGGCGCCTCGACGGTGATGTCGCGCGCCGCGGCTGCGGGTCCGGCGGGCTGAAGTGACTCCATCGCCACAGCCACCTGAGCCGCGGCAGTGGCCGAGGCTGCCGGTGCGGCCGCGGCGGACGCAGTCGCGGCCGCCGACGCAACCGCCGATGGCGCCGAGGGCGCCGACGCGGCCGTCGCCAGCGCGGTCGGCTTGGCGCGCGCCTGCTCGGCCTGCGGCGGATACATCCGCTTTAGCACCAGTTCCTGGTAAGCGAAGATCAGTCCGAGCGAGAGGATGACGGCGATCAGAACGCGCGTGGTGTCCAAGAAGGTAGTCCCTACTGTTTGCCTGCGGTTCGCACCGGCACCGGATCGAAACCGTGACCGCCGAGCGGATGGCATCGGAGCAGGCGGCGCGCCGCCATCGTGCTGCCCCGGATAAGACCGTGATTTTCGATTGCTTCGAGGGCATATGCCGAGCAGCGCGGTTCAAAACGGCAGGCTCGCCCGAACATCGCCACCAGTACCGGTGAAAGCAAAATCTGGTAGGCGCGGATCGCGGCGCGGGCGGCAACTCCCCCAAGCTCGCCCGCCGCGGCGGCGATGCTGCGTGCCGCCTTCATCGCCGCTTGCTCCCGAGCTTGCTCACCAGGCTCACCGTACCAGTCAGCAGCTCCGCATTGATAGCCGGGCTGCGCATTTCACCCGCGCCCCCGAGCGCGATGACCACCATCGAGACACCGCCGGGAAGATGCTCCCGCAGGCTCAATCTGAAGCATTCGCGAACTCGCCGCTTCACTCGATTTCTCACCACTGCGGAGCCGATTCGGCGCGAGACGGTAACCCCGAGCCGGTGCCGCTCTTCCGCGCCGCCGATAACTCCCGCATAGAGCACAAAGTGACCCGTCTGGACGCGCGCGCCTTTGCGCTGAAGCCGAATGAATTCGGCGCTTCGATGCAGCCGGTCGGCGGCGCCGAAGCTCATCGCGTCCGCCGTGACCCTAGCCAGGCTGCTTGCGAGGAATCGTGGGCGTGAGGCGCTTGCGCCCTTTGGTGCGGCGGCGTTTGAGTATCTTGCGTCCGCCGGGCGTCGCCATCCGTGCCAGAAATCCATGCGTCCGCATGCGGCGCCGATTGTGTGGTTGGTACGTCCTTTTCATTGCTTAGAGTTGAATCCAGTTCATGTCAGGCACGCGCCTGACAGGTTGATCTCTTCGAGTGCCGTGGTAGAGGAAGTCTCGCGTCCCGGTGATTTAGATGAACCCCGAACACGCCATCGAACCATACCCGCGGACCTTGGGCAAGTCTTCCGATGCGATCTGCCGCACCAGGCGAGCCGAATACGCGGTATTGTTGCCGCGCCGCCTGCGCGCCGGGTGTGGCGCGTGAGATTCGCGGTGATACTCCCCTCTCATTCGGTGCAGCCCCGTGTACGTGCCTGACACGATCGTTGCTCCCGCCTCCGCCCCCGGCCGCGGCGCCGTCGCGATCGTTAGGCTGTCCGGACCGCGAGCGCTCGATATTCTGGCCGCCATCTGGAAACCGACGGGCCGCTTGGCCCCGAAAGCCCGGCGCCTTGTGCTCGGCGAGGTCATAGACCCTGAGCGCGGGATTACGCTGGACCGGGCGATGGCGGCCATCTTTCCCGCGCCGCACAGCTTCACCGGTGAGGACGTTGCCGAATTGCACTGTCATGGCGGTCCGCTTTTGGTCCGACGGATCATATCTGTTGCGATGGCGCACGGAGCGCGGTTCGCCGAGCCTGGCGAGTTCACGCGTCGCGCGTTCCTCAACGGCCGGATCGATCTGACCGAGGCCGAGGCGATCGACGACCTGGTGTCGGCGCGCAGCGATGCGGCGCTCGCGCAGGCATTGGGCCAGCTATCGGGTGCGCTGTTCAAGCGAATCGAGCAGATTCGAGGGGCGATCGTGGCGATCCGCGCCCATCTCGAGGCCCTGATCGATTTCTCGGACGAGGATATCCGGATGACGCCGATGAGCGAGATCACGAGCGCCATCGACAGCGCGATCGCCGATGTTGCGTTACTGCACGACACTTTTAGACGGGGCAAGATCGCGCACGACGGCGTACGCGCTGCCATTCTCGGAAAGCCCAACGCAGGCAAGTCGAGCCTGCTGAACCTGCTCCTGGGCAGCGATCGCGTCATCGTGAGCGCCACTCCGGGCACCACGCGGGACGTCATTGAGGACTCGATCCAGGTCGGGTCGTACGCGCTTACGGTTGCCGATACCGCTGGACTGCGCGAGAGCGGCGACGAGATCGAGACCTACGGAATCGAGCGGGCCCGCCGCGCGGCCGCAGACGCTGACCTGGTGCTGGCGGTATTCGATGGCTCGCGCAATCTCGACTCGGATGATGCCAAAGTGGTCGATATATGCCGGAATCGGCATGCTGTCGCGGTCCTGAATAAGTGCGACTTGCCGCAGGTCCTTGCCCCATCCGACCTCGAGGCCGCCGGTCTCCGCGCGCCCGTCGTTGCGGTTTCCGCGCTCAGGGGCGACGGACTCGCCGCGCTCCGCGATGTGCTGGCGGGTGCGGTCAAGGCGATCGCCGGGGCGCCGGCGGATGGCGACGTTGCCATCTCGCGCGAGCGTCACCGGGTCGCGCTGGCTGTGGCGATCGAGTCGCTCAAGCAGGCGCGCACGAGTGCGGCCGCCGCGATGCCGCCGGAGATCGTCGCCGTTGATGTGACCGCAGCCGCCGACGCGATGGCGCGGATTACCGGCGAGGTGAGCACGGAGGACGTGCTGGACGCTATCTTCAGGGAGTTCTGCATCGGGAAATAGTGACCCGTCTGGTGAATCGTCCACGATGCGCCGGCGCCCTCTCCGCGTGCGCGGCCGCTATTGGCGTGCCCGCCCGCGGCGAGTAATAATCGCTGACTCCCATGAACTATGACGTAATCGTGGTCGGCGCCGGCCATGCCGGAATCGAGGCGGCGCTGGCGTCTGCGCGCATGGGCGCCCGCACCCTGATGCTGACGCTCAACCTCGACCATATCGGCCAGATGTCGTGTAATCCGGCGATCGGTGGAATCGGCAAGGGGCACCTGGTGCGCGAGATCGACGCGCTCGGCGGCGAGATGGCTCTGGCAATTGACGCCACCGGCATCCAGTTCCGCATCCTTAACACCCGCAAAGGCCCCGCCGTTCGAGCGCGCCGCGCCCAGGCCGACAAGGCCGCCTATCGCGCGCGCAGCAAGCGGGTGGTCGAAAGCGCGCCCAACCTGCAGGTGCGCCAGGCCAGCGTGGAGCGGCTGGTCGTCGCGGGCGGCGCGGTGCGCGGCGTCGAGACTCAAATCGGCGAGGTCTTTGAAGCTCCCGCCGTAATCCTGACCACCGGGACCTTCCTGAAGGGGCTGGTGCATATCGGGGCGCGCAACTACCACGCCGGACGCGCCGGCGATTTCGCCGCGATGGGCCTGAGCGAGCACCTGGCCGCACTCGGCTTCCGAATCGGCCGGCTGAAGACGGGAACCTGTCCCCGCATCGACGGCCGCACCATCGATTACGACGCGCTGGAAATCCAGCCCGGTGACGATCCGCCGCCGCCGTTCTCATTCCGCACCGACCGGATTGCGCAGACGCAGATCCCCTGTCACCTGACCTATACGAACGCCCGCACGCACGAGATTATCCGCGGCGCGATTGACCGCTCCCCGATGTACTCGGGCGCTATCAAGAGCCGCGGTCCGCGCTACTGCCCGTCGGTCGAGGACAAGGTGATGCGGTTTGCCGACAAGGAGCGCCACCAGGTCTTCCTTGAGCCGGAGGGCCGCGACACGGTCGAGGTCTATCCCAACGGGCTATCGACCAGCCTGCCGCTGGACGTGCAGATCGAGATGGTGCGGTCGATAAAAGGCCTCGAGCGTGCCGAGATAATGCGCCCGGGCTACGCTATCGAATACGACTTCTCCGATCCCACGCAGCTCCGTCCGAGCTTGGAAACCCGTGAAATTGCAGGACTTTTCTTCGCTGGACAGCTAAACGGCACCACCGGCTATGAAGAAGCCGCGGGCCAGGGACTAATTGCCGGCATCAACGCCACGCGCCGCGTCCGAGGCCAGGACCCGGTCGTGCTGCGGCGCGACGAGGCCTATATCGGCGTCATGATAGACGACCTGGTGACGCGCGGAATCGGCGGCGAGCCGTACCGGATGTTCACGTCGCGCGCCGAGTATCGCCTGCTCCTGCGCGAGGACAATGCCGACCGCCGCCTGGGCGGACTCGGTGAGCGATTGGGGCTGCTCGACTCTCATGCCGGCGAGCGCGTGCGGGAAAAGAGCCGCAGCGTCGCCGCCGAGCTCGAGCGAATCCGCGCGACGGTAGTGCCCGCGACCAGCGCCGTTATCGAGCTTCTGGCAGCGGCCGGCTCCGCGCCGATCGCGCAGGGTATCCGGGCGATAGAGCTGCTCAAGCGGCCCGAACTATCCTACGCGATGGTCCTGCGGATGGCGGCGCTCGAGCCGATGCTGTCGGCCGACCAGGCCGCCGAGGTTGAGGTGGACGTGAAGTACGACGGTTACGTCAAGCGCCAAAGCGAGGCAGTCGAGCGCTTCCGCCACCTGGAAGACGCCCGGATTCCACAATGGGTCGATTTCAGCGCGGTTCCCGGCCTCTCGACCGAGGTTCGCGAGCGGCTGAGCGCCGGACGCCCAATCTCGCTCGGGCAGGCGGCGCGGATGCCCGGGGTCACGCCGGCGGCCGTGTCGCTGCTGGCGATCCATATCAAGAGCCGCCGTGCCGATCGGGCCGGCTAGGCGAATCCGTTTCACGTGAAACGCTCCCGCCCGCAGGCCTCCGCGCCCGCGCCGGATACGGTCGCATCCGAGGTAGCCAGCCTGCTCCGAGCGGCGCCCGAGCTCCGCGTGATGGCTTTGCCAGAGGCCTTCTTTTCCCGGATGGAGCCGTTCGCGGCGATCCTGTCCGTATGGGGTGCGCGCTCGAATCTGACTGCTTCACCCCAATCCGCCAAGGAAATTGCCTTCCATATTGTCGATAGCCTCGCGCCACTGTGGGCGGCTCGCGACGCGTCGGGCGGCTCCGGCGATGGGTTCGAAAAATTATCTCTGCGGCAAGCAACGCGGGTCGCCGACATGGGAAGCGGGGCCGGCTTCCCCGGATTGGTCTTGGCCGCCGCCACCGAGGCCGAATTTACGCTCGTAGAGTCGCGGCGCAAGCGCGCGAGCTTTCTGACCGTCGCTGCCGCCGAGATACAACTTGGCAATGTGAGTGTCCGATGGGCGCGCGCGGAGTCCAGTGATATGGACCAACGCTTCGATATCGTCACCGCGCGGGCGTTCGGCGAATCGCGGGGATCCCTGGAGCATGCCGCGCGCCTGTTGCGAGCCGGCGGGCTCGCAATATTCTACGTCGGCGCCGGGAAGTCGCTCGATATGGCTCGGGCCGAGCGCGCGGGTCTCTCGCTCGATCGAGAAGCGCCCTACCATTTGAGTCGCGGCGCAGAGCGCGTTGCGCACTCGCTGACTATTTTGCGCAAGCGCTCCTGACCGTTTCGGTCGCATAATTTCTCGAAAATTCAGGTGCTTGCGGCGCGCTCGCGCGCGCCCTTTGATTTTGATCCGCGCGCGGCGCACAATCTGTGTCGAAGCGGTTTCACGTGAAACCGCGAACTCTCTCCGGACAGGGTTGTGGGGTTGGCCGTGGGGCGGGTCATCGCAATTGCCAATCAGAAAGGCGGGGTAGGTAAGACCACGACGGCGATTAACCTTGCCGTGGCGCTGGCTTATGCGGGAAGCCGAATCCTGCTCGTCGATCTCGACCCACAGGGTAACGCCACCTCCGGCGTCACGCCGCCCACCGCACCCGTCCCGCCTGCGACCGCCCGCAAGACTATCTACGAAGCCCTGGTGGTCGGAATCCCGCTTGCCGACGTAATCCGCGAGGTGCGGCCGAATCTGTTCCTGGCGCCCTCGGGCGGCGACCTGGTGGGAGCGGAGATCGAGTTGGCCACGATGGAAGGGCGGGAGCAGCGGCTGCGCGGGCTGTTGCGAGGCCACGAACAAGAATATAACTACGTTCTAATAGATACGCCGCCCTCGCTCGGTCTTCTTACCCTCAATGCCCTGGTCGCCGCCGACACCGTGCTGGTCCCGATGCAGTGCGAGTACTACGCGCTGGAGGGGCTGAGCTCGCTGCTGGCGACGATCAAGAAGGTCAAGAGCGCGCTCAAACCGTCGCTGGAGCTGGAGGGGCTGGTGCTCACGATGTTCGATTCGCGCAACCGGCTGAGCCACGAGATTTCGCGCGAAGTCCAGCAGCATTTTGCGGGCAAGGTCTTCAAGAGCGTGATCCCGCGCAACGTGCGTCTGTCGGAAAGCCCCAGCCACGGGCTTTCGGTGTTCGAGTACGAGGCCAAATCGGCCGGCGCCGAGGGTTACCGGAGCCTTGCGATGGAGATTCTCGAGCGCGACGCGGCGGCGCAATCCGCGCCATGAGCATTGCGGCATTGAGTCGCAATCCCGCCCGCGCGCGGCGATTTACCGATTCCGAACTGGAGCATACGGGAGGAAGACGCGGATGATTCGGCGACCATTGGGACGCGGCCTGGACGCGCTTATCGACAACACCACGGCCGAGACGGCGGCCGGCGCGGGCGGGGCGCAGATCGTGATGGCGCCGGTCGGGAATATCCGCCCGAATCCCTTTCAGCCGCGCCTTCACTTCGATGCTGAGCGGCTCCAGGAGCTGGTGCGCGCGATCACGAGCCAGGGCGTGATCGAGCCGCTGGTGGTGCGGCCGTTTGCTCAATCGGAAGACGGCGCCGGGGCGCAATACGAGCTGATCGCGGGCGAGCGGCGGCTGCGCGCGGCAAAAGCCGCGGGCCTCGATGCGGTCCCGGTAATCGTGCGCGAGCTCGACGATCGCGGCGCGCTCGAGATGTCGCTGGTCGAGAATCTGGCGCGCGAGGAGCTGAACGCGGTCGAGGAAGGACGCGCGTTTGCGCGTCTCAGCAAGGAGTTCTCGCTCAGCCACGACGAGATTGCGGCGCGGATCGGCAAGAGCCGCCCCTACGTCAGCAACGCCATCCGCCTGCTCGACCTGCCCGAGCAAGTGCTCGAGATGATCGCGAGCGGAGCGCTCAGCGCCGGACAGGCGCGTCCGCTGCTCGCGCTGGGCACGCCGCAGGCGCGGATCGCGGCGGCGCTGAAGATCGTTGAGCACGGAATCTCCGCGCGCGGCGCGGAGGAGATCGCCAGCGCTCATCGGCGCCAGCGCAGCGGATCATACGCGCGCGCGAGCAGCGACCCGAATCTGATTGCGCTGGTCGAGGGGCTTCAGCGCGCGCTCAAGCGCAAGGTCAGGGTCATGCGCCGGCGCGGGCGCAAGCCCGGGCGAATCGAGATCGAGTATTACGACGACAATGATCTGACGGTGCTGGCCGCCGCACTGGCGGTCGCGATGCGTCCCGCCGCCGCCCACGCATAGCCGCGCCGCCGGATTGCGGGCGGGACAAGCATCCGCTTTAAGGTAGTGACCCTTGGAGGGGGGGAATCAGTGCCAATAATCACCCGTCGTCAATTTCTCCGCGGCGCCGCAAAGGCCGGGATCGCCGCCGGGCTTGGGTTGCAATTGGGCGCGCTCGCGGGATGCGGGGGCGGCAGCTCGGTCTCGTATGCCTCCGGCAGCTACGATGTGATCATCGTCGGAGGCGGCGCAGCCGGCGCGATTCTGGCCACCAAGCTTCGCCTGGCCAGCGGCGGCAGAAAACGCATCCTGATCGTTGAGGCGGGCGGCCCGACCAGCGCGGCGATCGGCGGAACGGATTTCCCGCCGTGGCTTCCGCCCGATCGCAGCGACTTGACGATCTTTGACGTGCCGGGCGAGTACTCCCAGATCGCGTTCATGCCTTTCGGCCAGCCCTATCAGCTCACCGAGACGATGTTCACCTACCAGGGAATCGGGCTGGGCGGCAATTCGATGTTCAACGGAATGCTGTTTCAGACCAATCCGCCCGAAGTCTTCGACGCGAGCTGGCCGACCGGATGGCACTGGTCCGACGTGGAACCCTACTTCGAGCGCGTGCGCCAGCGGGTTCCGGTCACCAACACCCCGTCGACGGACAGCGTTGCACAGAACACGGGTCCCGCGCAGATAGTTAATCCACTTTACGCCTCACAGGGATGGGTGGAGGGCGACACCAGCCGCCCGTATGTCGGCAACGGAATCTACAGCCGTCCGTATGTAGCGGCGGTCGATGGGCATCGGGCGGGACCGATCAGCGGATACTTTTCTTCGATCGATCCCGGCGGCGTGCCGGTCTCGAATCTCGAAATCCTGGCTTTCAGCAAGGCGGACAAAATTCACTTCAGCCGGCGCGGCGAGGCGCTCGGCGTCGAATATCTCCAGCGCTCCAGCCTGGATCAGTCCCAGCCGGGGGTGCGGGGAACCGCGCGCTTGCGATCCGGCGGGCTGCTGGTGATGTCCGCGGGCGCTCTGATCACGCCGCGAATCCTCCTGCTCAGCGGGTTGGGACCCAAGGGGCGCGAGGACGAGATTTTCCCGGACGGTCCGCCGCCGGGTTCAACCGGAAAATTCGCGATCGATAACCAGCTTGTCGGCATCAACCTGTTCGATCACGTGATGACCTTGATCGGGTACGACTACAGCGGGCTGGTCCCGTACACCGTCTACAATTACGGCGACTATGCGGGAAACGCGGCCGACCTGGACAATTATCTTGCCGCGGGCCGGGGACCGTACGCGCAATACCAGCCGGTATCGATTCTGAATTACGCGCTCAACAGCAGTCTGCGTAATATCGAAATCTTTCTCAATCCGAACGGCGTCGGCACGCCGGGCGGCCCGTATTACGGTCCCAGGGCGATCGCTGCGTACCTGATGATGCTGGATCCGAAAGCGCGCGGCATTATTCAGCTCGACGCGACGGGAAACGTTAAGTATCCGAACATCTATCTGCCGGATACTCCCGATGGCGCGGCGGACATCGAAGTCATGACCCAGGCGGTTTACAACATGATCCAGCTCTTCGAGCAGGATCCGGGACTGAAAATCATCTTCGGGCCGGGCGGGCTCAGCCATCCCAGTCTCGATCCCAACAATATCAACGACGTTCGAACCTACGTCACCGGACCTTCGCCGGTGGACGGAGTGTACTTCAACCGGCTGCTGATTAATCACTTCGGCGGCACGGCGCCCCTGGCCGACGCTGGCGGCGGAGTCGATCCGGCGACGCTGATCGTGCGTGGCACCACCAACGTCGCGGTGGTGGACGCCTCCCTGATTCCGACCATCGTACCGGGGCATCCGGTTGGAACGATCATGGCAATCGCCGATCGCGCGGGCGATATCCTGGCTTCCCGGCTATGAGCGCAGGGATAGGATCATGCGGCGGCGCGGGCGCAAGCCCGGGCGAATCGAGATCGAGTATTACGACGACAATGATCTGACGGTGCTGGCCGCCGCGCTGGCGGTGGCGATGCGTCCCGCCGCCGCCCACGCCTAGCCGCGCGGACAAATCGGCAAGCGCCGCGGCGGTGCCGATCACTTCTTTCGCTTGAGGCGTGGGCTCTTCGAGGGCGCTCGGGAGCGCTTTCCAAGAGCGTCGGGCTTCCCGTCATGCCGTCCGAGCGGTTGTCGCGGTACGTTCTCCCACCATTCGCTCGGCGGCAACTGATCGCGGCGGTGCGGATGCATCGGGTAATAAATCCGATTGTCAGGCCTTGAAGCCTCGCCTCCGACCAATAACAGGGCCTCATCCGAGGTGTTGTTAATGAAGCAATGGCTGATGCCGGTTCCGGCGGGGAACGCCGCCAGGTCCCCGGGCTGCATCGCGTGAACGGTTCCGTTGATCCAGACGTCAACCTCGCCGGCGAGCACGTACACGAACTCCTCTTCTTTCTCTTCGGCGTGAGGCCATGAGCTTCGCTCGCCCGGCGGCAATCGCATCAGGTTGACGCCGATCTTGCGCAGACCGGCAGCTCTGCCGAGGGGCTTCGAGTAGCCGTGGCATTCGTCGCTGTCAGGGTAGCGATGGCGGTATGCGGGAACCGAACCGGCAGCCACGATGAAGGGCGGTCGTTTGCGGCGAGTCATGACCTCCCTATAACAAAAAGGAGCGGCCCGCAGACAGCAGGCCCAGATTGGCGGGGCAATTCGTTCCGGCGCGATCATTCCCGGTCGCGATTCAGACCGGCCGGCTTCTCGCCGCGGCGCGATGCTCAGGCGTGGATCTGATCGGAGAAACCGGTCACGTCGTGCGTCATGATCAGCAGATCGCGCGGATTACCGGCGCGGTCCTCCACCCAATCGGTCAGGATAGCCTCGACCTGGAAGCCCAGGCGCTCGAACGCGGAGCGCGCCGAGGTCTGGTCCGGCGTCATCTGGGCGGTCAGCTTTTTGAGCCCCAGCGACTTCGCGACCTGAAAGATTTCGCTCGTAAGCCGCCGGCCAAGTCCGAGCCCGCGCGCTCGCGGCGAGGCCAGGACGCGGATTTCGCCGACTCGCCGGGTCCATCGCGCCGAATCGACGTGCACGCTGGCGTAGGCGACAAGCTGGCCGTCAACTTCGGCGAGCAGGGTGACGGTATTGCCGCTTTTGAGGTTATCGACCCATCCCTTGATGACTTCCTTGTCGGTGATATCGGTGCGCAGGAAGAGGAGATCGTCGCCGGGCAGCTTGGCCGCGAATTTCAGAATCGCGTCGCGATCCGACGGCTCCATTATCCGGATCGTCGCCTCCCGTCCGTCGCGCAGCTTCACCGTGATCGGGTATGAACCTGAGTTGGTGCTAGCCATGGTGCCTCCCACTGCGGCCGGCGGGGGCCGCGTCGATGCCCGAGGATGAATCCAGCGCTATCCTTGCAGCATCGCCATCGACGCGGCAAGCACGCGGCAGGTGGGCTTTGGCTTGCAGCACGGGCCTTATGCCTGCCAAGCTTGACCGGTGACTGAAACAGATTCGGCCGCGCGGACCCGATTTGAGCGTGAATCGGGCGCGCAGCCGTGTTCGATTTTCACCGGGAGGTGTCGTCATGGCTCCGGAGATCGTCGGTGAACGATCCAGCTACCGCCTGTCGACCCAGGACGCGACGTTTATCTACGCCGAGTCCGACAGCGGCCCCCTGCATATCGGCTCGATTGGCCTGTTCGAGGGTGAAGTCGGATTCGACGAGTTGCTGCGGCATATCGAGGACCGGATTCATCTGGTCCCGCGCTATCGGCAGCGCCTGGTGACGGTTCCGCTCAATCTCGCGCACGCGATGATGGAGGACGACCCCAACTTCAGCGTCGAGAATCACGTCTTCCATCACGAGCTCGCCCCCGGACTCAGCGAGGTGCAGGCGCTGGACGAGATGATGCTCACCTTCGAGAAGCCGCTCGCGCGCGCCAAGCCGCTGTGGGAGATGCATCTGTACAACGGACTTGAGGGCGGGCGCACCGCGGTCATGTGGAAGGTGCATCATTGCCTGGTCGATGGAGTATCGGGCGTCGAGCTGCTGAAGGTGATGTACGATTTCAAGCGCGATCCCGATCCGGTCGAGCCGCCCGAGGAGGCGTGGGTGCCGCAGCCGGGCTCCAAGCCGATCGAGCGGGTGCTGGATGCGGCGCGCGACCTGATGCGCTCGGCGATGAACGGGCTGCGCGACAGCACGCGCGAGCTGCTCAACGGCAACGACTCCGCCGCCAAAACCGCCAGGAGCATGGCCTCGGCGGCGAGCACGATGGGCGCGCTGGCGAGCCGGCGCCTTGCCACCACGCCGTGGAACGCGGGCGTGGTGACGCAGAGCCGGCAGGTTTCATGGACGCGGCAATCCTTCGCCGACTTCCGCGCGATCCGCACCGCATTCGGCGGCTCGGTCAACGACGTCGTGCTGACAATCCTGACCGAGGGCGCGGCGCGCTACCTGCGCCATCATGGCTACGAAAATCACGAGCGCGTGCTGTGCATCGGATGCCCGGTCAACGTGCGTCATCGCGACGAGCGCACCGCGCTGGGAAATCGGGTCTCGATGATGTTTCCGGCGGTGCCGGCCGAGCCGATGGACGTGGTCGAGCGGCTCAGGCTAATCAACGGCGAGACCGAGCGCATCAAGGAGAGCGGCAGCGCACAATCGCTGGAGGTCTTGATGCGGTTTAGCGACGCGCTTCCGCCCGCGATGATCGCGGCGACCTCGCGCGCGGCCACGATGGCTCTGGATGCGGCCGCGGCGTTGACGCGGAGCAGCGGATGGACGCCGCGCCCGGGGGGATTCGGACTGCCCGCGGCGGGGATCAATTTTATCGCGACCAACGTGCCGGGCGTGATGGTGCCGCAGTATCTGTGCGGGCATCTGTGCCTGGACATGATTCCGCTGGTGCCGCTGGGCGCCGCGCTGGGATATGGCGTCGCGATCCTGAGCTACAATCAGTATCTATACTTCGGCCTGATGGCGGAACCGCGGATGATGCCCGACGTCGCCCTGATGCGCGCGTTCGTGGACGAGGCATTTGCCGAGTTGCGCCGCCGATGTTACGAGGAGGCGGGAAACCGCGAGGCGCGGCACGAGGAAGTGGCGCGCGCTCGCGCTTGAACCAATAATATAGATTATGCCGCGAGCAGCTTTGGTTAATGCAGCCGCGGACGACGGGCGCAAGCGATGCGCGTGGGCGCGGGGCGAACTCGCTATCGCGTATCACGACACCGAGTGGGGTGTACCGCAGCATGACGACCGCACGCTGTTCGAGTTTCTGCTGCTCGAAGGCGCGCAGGCCGGGCTGAGTTGGGACACCATCCTTCGCAAGCGTGAGAACTACCGCATCGCGTTCGACTACTTCGACCCGCACGCGATCTCGCGCTACGGAAAGCGCAAGACCGCGGCGCTGATGGGTGACGCCGGAATCGTCCGCAATCGCCTCAAGATCGAGGCGGCGATCGGAAATGCGCGCGCAGTTCTCGCCGTGACCAGGGAGTTCGGCACGCTGGACCGCTACCTGTGGGGTTTTGTCGGCGGCCGCCCGCGGATCGGCAAGCGCCGCACCATGGCGGGCGTGCCGGCGCGCACGCCGCAGTCCGACGCGATGAGCAAGGACCTGGCGCGGCGCGGATTCAAGTTCGTCGGCTCGACGATCTGCTACGCGCTGATGCAGGCGACCGGGATGGCCAACGATCACCTGCTGGATTGCTTCCGCTATCGTGAACTCACCGATTAACGCGCGGGCGGGGCGGAGGCGTAGGTTTTGCCGCGGCGCAGCAGGATAAGATTGCGGCGGCCGTGGCGGCTGGTGAGCACCGGACTCAGATCGAGCGCGCTGCCCTTGGCCTCGCGCCAGATGCGCGCCGGCACGATAACGTATCCAGGCGGCGCGTCGCCCAGCCGTCCCTTTATTTTTGGGGCGCTGCGGTCGAGGTAAAACAGCAGCGGCGCCAGTTCCTCATCGAAGCCGTAAGTGTAGAGCGCATCCTTGGGACCGACCACGCGCGAAATTTCCTGCGCCGCCGGTCGAAAGCTCGAGTCCGCGCAATCGCGCACTTCGCGCTGCGGAATGTAGATGAGGTTGAAGACCATCAGCGCGCAGCAGACTGCCGCCGTCCCCCGCCATGCCCACGCGCCCCATTCGTAGCGGCGCAGCGTGCTGATCCACCATGCGAGCATGATCGCGGCGGGCGGCCATAGCGGAAGCAGATACGAGCGGCGCTTGTACGCGGCGATGGAGAAGAAGAGCACGGTCACGATCCAGAAGATCGCGAACAGATGCATCGCGGCCGTCACCCGCGGGGCGGACTCGTCGCGATTCTCGCCGCCGGCGGGCGCCCGCTCCCGCAGCGCCATCACCACCGCAACCGGCACGAACAGGCTCATCGGTGCGGAGTTGAGCAGCAGCGGCTTGAGGTAGTACCACGGCGCCATCGCGCCCAGCGCACCGAAGAATCGCCCCACGTTCTCGCTTTGGAGCTGGCGATCGAGAAAGCCGAAGTGCCCGCCGATATAGCAGGCCGCATACCAGCTCGCCGCGATCGCGCCGCCCATGATCAGCGGCCCCGGCTCCAGCACCGCGAGCATCTGGCCCCATCGCCGCTCGACGGCGAGTAACAGCAGCATCGCGGCGCCCGGCAAAATCGCGCCGACCGGTCCCTTGGCGAGCACCGCCAGCCCCATCGCGAGCGCCAGCAGGTACAGGCGGTTGCGATTTTCCAACGCCCATGCGCGTCCCGCGTCGCGCCGCGGCGGCATCCACCATACGAAGGCGAATAGCGCGGCCGCCTCGAAGAAGCACAGCGTCATATCCACGCGGCCAAAGCGGCCCTGGTCGATGTACTGATACGAGGCGGCGAGGATGAGACCCGCCAGGATAGCGGCGTCGATGCCGAGCAGCCACATCGCGAACGCCATCGTCATCACGATTCCGCCCAGCGCGTACATCGCGGCCGCCGCGCGCAGATTGCCGGCGGTCACGCGATGCTGTCCGGTCAGCCGGTCCAGCGCGGTCGCCGACCAATGGAACAGCGGCGGCTTGTACATCGGCTGCCTGCCGTTCTCGAGCGGGAACAGCAGATGCCCCTGCTCGACCATCTGCTGCACGAACACGGCTTCGACCGCCTCATTGCCGGTGCAGATATCGGCCGTGCCGAGGCGGTTGAACAGCAGGATCGCGGCGGCAAGCACGATCGCCCCGATGATAAGGGCGCTGCGGCGGGGAATCTCGGTGAGGCTCATCGGGGTCAGGCGCGTCGGGTTGCGGCGCGGGAATCTGCGTCGATCAACACCCCGCTAATCGAGTTCATACCGGAAGATTGTCAGCCGCGCGATTCGCGCGACCTCGTAGCCGCGCCATTTCGCCACCGGCAGCGCGTCGGAGCGGACCCGGCGAAAGCCCAGGCGCGAGAAGAAGCGCGCGGCGCGCTCCTCGCTGGTGCAGGCGAACACGTACCTGAGCGCGCGCGCCTGCGCCTCCTTGACGACTTCCTTGACCAGCTCGACGGCGACGCCTTCACCCTGGAAGCGGGTCAGCGTATAGAGCGCGGTGATCTCGCCGGCGCGCTCGCGCCGGTATGGATCGGTCAGCAGCGAGCAGATGCCGGCCAGATGCTCGTCGCCGATCCGGTAGCCGAAGCATGAGGGCAGGATGCGTGCGATCTGCTCGGGCGAGCGCTCGAGCAGGTAGCCCTCATGTTGTCCGCGCAGGATCAGCGCCTCGACTTCCTCGAAATCGTCAATCGAAATGGGCAGCACGCGCCCGTACTGCATCTCGGTGAACAGGGTGCCGGCGCCGATAAAGCTGAACAGCTCGTCGTAAACCTCGCGCGGGCTCACCAGGTTGACCGAGCCGACGCCGTCCTTGAGCGCGCGGTCGGTGGCGCGGATGATCGCGCGGCGCTCGCGGGTGGCGACGCCGCGCAGGGTCTTGCGAATCCGCGTCATCTCGACGAAGGAGAGCCGCTCGCCGTTGCGGTCGGTCAGCCCGTCATTGCGATCCAGGAAGATCAGCTTGAAGACGCGCAGGCGGCTGGCGAGTTCCTGCGCGAAGACGATCAGGTCGCCGGGTTCGTCGTCGTTGGTGGAGGCGATCACGATCGTGCCCGCGCGCAGCCCCTCCCAGATTTGCGTCACCGCCGAGTCGGGCGGATACGGGCGGGTGCGCAATCCGAGCGAGGGGTCGAAGATCGGCACCTCACGCGCCGGCGCCATCCGGCCCATCCGGCGCAGCAGTTTCGGCACCGCGGCGGGAGAGGCAATCACGATGCAGCGGGTCTGATTGCGGCGCAACTCGCGCAGGGTGCGCACCAGCGAGTCGTAATCGCTGACGCGCTGGCCCGCCGGCGGGATCATCGCGAACAGCAGGCTCTTGCCGTAGAACTCCTCCAGGTAGAAGGACTTCTCGGAAAACGCGGGCGCGCCCGGGCGCGTCTGCTCCGCTAGCGGACCCGCGACTGGAGCTGCGCCGTCGCTCACCGCCGGGATTCCGGGCCGCAAGCTATACCGGCGCGCCGCGGATTCGTGGCGCGGTTCGAGGTCTGACCGGGAAGTGCGCAGCGCCGAGCGATCATCGAATCGAGCAAGGCGTCAGGGCTTGGCTACGGCCGCGGGCGCGTCAGCGATGGGCATGTGGAAGCTCGGCACCGCCGTGTGCGAGGCCGCAATCTCGGACAGCGTGGTCTCCGAGAAGACTTCCAGCAGCACCCGCTGCCCCTTTTCCCAGACCCGGTACATCCGGCACGTCGGCTGCAGCGCGCAGGAGCTCGAGCCGTCGGTGCAGACATTCAGCGTGATCGGGCCTTCGACGGCCTCGATAATGTCGCGGAAGGAAATCGACTCGGGCGCGCGCGCAAGCTGGTAGCCGCCGCCCGGACCGCGCCGCGCGTGGACCAGCCCGCGGCGCATCAGGTCGCGAATCACCTTTTCGAGGTAGTACTTGGGAATCTGCTCGTGGGTGGCAATCTCGGTGCCGCGCGCGATTCCCGCCGGGCGGTCGGCCATGTAGATCATGGCCCTCAGCGCGTACTCGATCTTCCGCGGTATCTGCATCAGGCTCATGATCGTTCTCCCTGCGCGGTTGCGGGTTGCCGCATGCGCGAGCGTTATGCTCCGGCCGCGGCGGCGCGGGCCAGCCCGCGCTCACCGAGCATCCGCGCGACGTACTTCACCAGCATGTCGCTTTCGAAATTGACCTTGTCGCCCGGACCCTTGAGCCCCAGCGTGGTGGACTTGAGCGTATGCGGTATCACCGCGACCGAGAACTGGCGCCCGCGAATCCCGAACACGGTCAGGCTGATTCCGTCAATCGCGGCCGAGCCCTTCTCGATAAGGTATCGGGCCTCAGTGGCCGGCGCCTCGAAGGTATAAAGGCGCGAGTCGCCTTCGGGCTTGATCGAGACGATTCTGCCCACCCCGTCCACGTGGCAGGCGACCAAGTGGCCGCCGACCAGCTTGTCCAGCGTAAGGCATCGCTCCAGGTTGACGCGCTCGCCGCGGGCAAGGTCGCCCAGCGTGGTTCGGCGCAGGGTTTCCGCCGAGACGTCAACGGCGAATTTGCCGCGCGACTTGGCGACCACCGTCATGCAGGAGCCGTTTATCGCGATCGAATCGCCGATCCTGAACTTCGCAGTGGGCAGGGCCGTCTTGACGGTCAGCAGGGCGCCCTGGCGGGAGCGATGGACGGAATCGACCGCGCCGAGGTCCTCGATAATTCCTGTGAACACTGGTTTTTCTAACCTCGGCGAAAGCGGTTGGGGACTGGACAAAAATCCAGAAAAATCTTACTTTTTTGGACCTGCTTATGCAACTATTCTGGAGTTCGAATAGATGCGAGCAGCGGGTAGGATGCCTATCCGCGGAGATTCGTAAAAGATTCGCCTCGCTTGATCCTGCCGGGAGCACGCGGCCGCAATGAGCGATTCAGGCGATTTTGGGACCCCGATAGCCGACCGAGGCCGACTCGCTTAAGATTGGCTCACGATGACCGCGCAGCGAAAACCCTCCCGCCGCAAAGACGTATCGCGCCGTCATCTGCCGCGCCGCAAACCGCTCAAGGCGCTGCTGTTCGATTTTGGCGGCACACTCGCCTTTCTGGATTACGACCTGCTCGCGCGCGAGTTCAGCCGCCCCGGCCGCCCGATCGATCCTCTGGCGCTGGAGTTCGCCGAGTACGAGGGGCGCGCGATGATCGATCGGGTGCTGATGAGCGGGCAGCATCGCGACGTCAACAAAGGCTACGAGGAATTTTTCGGCGCATGGCTGGGCGCCGCCGGAATTCCCGAGGAGGAAATCCGCGAGCATGGCGAGCGCTTCCGCGATATCCATCGCGAGGCGACGCTGTGGCGCGTGGTCCGGCCCGGCACCCTGGACGCGCTGGAGCGGCTGCGCGCGCGCGGGCTCAAGCTGGCGATCGTCTCGAACGCCGAGGGGCAGGTGGAAAGCGACGCGCGGCGCTTCGGACTGGCGCCGTTCTTCGACACGATCATCGACTCGCATATCGTGGGCGTGGCGAAGCCCGACCCGCGCATCTTTCAAATCGCGCTGGAGCGCCTAAGCGTCGGCGCCGACGAGGTGCGCTACGCCGGGGATATCTACTCGATCGATATGCTGGGCGCGCGCGCGGCGGGAATCGAAGGCGCGCTTATCGATCAGCACGGCCGCTATCATTGGGTCGAGCACGAAAAAATCCGCCACGTCGGCGAGCTGCATCGCGAGGAGTGATCGCGCTCGCGATTGTGGTCTCGCGCGTCCGGAGCAAATAATCTGCGCTGCGATTGAACGCTCGGTGGCAGGAATCAGGAGCACGCACGATGAAAATCAAGGTCGTGGTACATGAGGCGGAAGAAGGAGGCTATTGGGCCGAGGTTCCGTCGATTCCGGGATGCGCCACGCAGGGTGAGACGTTCGAGGAATTGCTCAAGAATCTCTACGAGGCGGTGGAAGGCTGCCTCGCCGTCCAATTTGCCGATCGCCCTTAGATTCGACGAAGTGCGTTACGGCGTCGTAATCGAAAAGGCGAAGGCGAATTACTCTGCCTACGTACCGGATTTGCCCGGATGCGTGGCGACCGGAAGGACCGTTCGGCAAGTCGAACGCGAGATCCGCAAGGCGATTCGCTTTCATGTTGACGGACTTCGCGAAGATGGCCTGCCGGTTCCGTCACCCGCTGCGATGTGTGAATACGTCGAGGCGTGATGGACGTCCGCCCCGTTCAGCGTTCAGCGCCCGATGGCACGCGGGGACGGCGGCATCGTGAGCTTGCCCAGCACCGCGGGCCTCCGCGCGCCCGTCACCGACGGAATATTGCCCTGCTCTCCGCGCAGCATCCGGTAGCCCAGAATCGCGAACGCCACCGCTTCGAGCGCGTCGCCATCCACGCCGACGCTCTTCGCGATGGTCACCTCGAGCTCGGGCAGCTCCGCCGCGAGCATCGCAATCAGAGTCCGATTGCGCGCGCCGCCGCCGGTGGCGATTAGCTGATCGACGCGGCCGCGCGGCATGATGAAGCGGCGGACGGCGTCGGCGATCGAATGCGCCGTCAGCGCCGTCAACGTAGCGATCAGGTCGTCGCCGCGCACGCCGTGCCGCCGCGCGATCCGCGTCACGCGCTCGAAGTACTGCTCGCCGAACTCCTCGCGGCCGCTGGATTTGGGCGGACGCCGGGTGAAAAACGGATGGCGCAGCAACTCGGCGAGCATCGCGCCATTCACCCGCCCGCGGCGCGCGCGAATGCCGCCGCGATCCATGCGCATCCGCCCGCGCGAGAGCCGATCCGCCGCCGCGTCGATCATCATCGTGCCGGGGCCGGTGTCGAATGCGATCAAATCGGGATTTCCGAGGCGCGCGCCGGCCGGAATGAAGGTCGCGTTGCCGATTCCGCCGATATTCTGAATCACGCGGCCGCGCCGCGCGTCCGCGAACATCCACAGATGCGCCAGCGGCGCCAGCGGAGCGCCCTCGCCGCCCACCGCGATATCCATCGGGCGGAAATCCGCCACCACGGGTACACCGGTCGCCGCGGCGATCACGGCCGATTCACCGAGCTGCAACGTCGAGGCGGTCTCGCCGCGGCGCGCGCGCCGGGGCGGCAGATGAAAAAAGGTATGGCCGTGGGAGCCGATGAGCGCGATCTTCGCGATCGGAACCGCGGCGGTGCGTGCCGCCGCCAGCGCGGCCTTCGCGAATGCGGCGCCGAGTGCGAAGTTGAGCGCCGACAGTGCGCCCGCGCCGATCGGCTGGTCGGCGGCGGCTGCGAGCAGGCGCGCGCGCAGTTCTTTGGGGTAGCGCCAGGTGCGCAAGGCGAGCGTGCGCGCGGGCGGGCGGCGGCGTTCGTCGATTTCCACCACCGCGGCGCTGACGCCGTCATGCGAGGTTCCCGACATCAGGCCGATCGCGCGGACCGGACCGCGCTCAAGGGAGATCGTCACGCCGCTCATCGTCGTCGTCGGGGTTGCGGTTGAGCTTGAGCATGTCGAGGCCGGCCAGCAGGATGCGCCATCCGGCGGGAAATTCCAGCGAGCCGGCGTCCTCGGTGGGTTCGGGCTCGATAATGATTTTGCGGCCGCCGTGCCATTGCACCAGCGTCATCTGATGGCCGACCTGGCGGCCGGTGCGCGGATCGATCGCGAAGTTGCCGAACAGGGTTGCGGTTCGCAGGTCGGAGAATGCGGCGCGGATGCGATCCTGCTGGAGTCCGCCGGCTGCATCGAGCGCCGCGGCGGCGAGCAATCCGGCCGCGTAGGCCTGCGCGCCGACGTAATCCGGATCGTCGATTCGCGCCTCGCCGCGCATCCGGCGCGCAAACTCGCGCGCAGAGGGCCCCAGCTCCGCCTTCACCTTGCTGTCGATTTCCCACTGGCTGGGACCGACGACTCCTTCGGCCAGATCGCCCAGGTCGTCGCGAAAGCGCGCCACTCCGGCGGCCACGCAGGCGAGCACTGGGAGGCTCAGATGGGACTGGGCGGCGGCGCGGATCACGGCGAGATCGTGCTCGAAGCTGCCCGCGCTGACCAGCGCGTTGACACGATTTCGCCGCAGCGCCGGAAACAACACGGCGGGCGTGGCGTCCGGGTCGAACGCGCCGTTCCATTTCACCCGCACCCGCACGCCGTGGCGGCGCGCCGCGCGATCGGAGGCCGCCCGCTCCACGCCGGCCGCAACGGCGCGCGCAAACGGCGTCGGCGCGGCGACGATCGCAAGCCGCTTGCGCCAGAATTTGAGCGAAGCGAGCAGCCGCACAAAGCCGGTCATATAATCGCCGGCGGGGCTCAGCACCGAGACGATCATGCGGCCGCCGCGTTCGTGCAGATGATCGGCGGCGCCGCCGTGATTGATGAATACGCGACCGGCGCGCTCCGCGATCTCCGCGGCCACCGTGGCAAGCCCACTGGAGTAAGGACCGAAGATTAGATCCGCGCCGTGCTCGGCGCACAGCGCGCGATAGATTTCGGCGCATCGTGCGGCGTCGCTGCGATCGTCGTGACAATCGAGCGCGACCTCGGCGCGATCGCCGCCGAGCGCGATACCGCCCGCCGCGTTCGCATCCGCGGCGAACATCCGCAGCGCCGCTTCGGCCTGCCGCCCCATCGGCGCATACGCGCCGGAGAGCGAGAGCGAGAGACCGATCGTGAGCTTCACCAGTGGGCGTCCGTGCGGCGCGCGCGCTCAGCGCCGGCCGCGGGAAATCTACGCGTCAACTTCCGCGATACCGTCTTTGATGACCGCCTGACCTTCGGGATTTAGCGTCTCGTACGCGAACACGCGGCGTCCGTCGCGCCCGGCGGCGGGCCACACGCGGGTGGTGATAACCTGGCCGGGGCGGACCGGGCGCGAAAACCGCACGTGCAGTCGGCGCAGGCGGGCCGGGTCGCCGTCGCACAGCCGGTCGATAATCAGCTTCGACGTGAATGCCATCGTGCACAGCCCATGCACGATAATTCCCGGCAGCCCCGCCATCTTCGCCACGTTCTCATCGACGTGGATCGGATTGCGATCGCCCGACGCGTCGGCGTAGCGCGCGGTCTGGTCGGCGTCGATTTGCTGTGCGGCCTCCAGCATCGGCGCGTCGCTCTGGGGCGCGGGCTCGGGCGCCTCGGCAGGCGCGCCGCGTCGGCCGCCGAAGCGGATGAAGACGCTGAAGGTTGCGCGCACCACCGGCTCGCCGCGCTGGTTTTTCGCCTCCAGGCGCACGTCCATCGTTTCGCCGGACGCTTTGGTTTCGATCGATTCGATCTTCGCGGTGGAGATGATCCGATCGCCGGGATGAATCGGCGCGCCAAACTCCATGTCCTGCTCGCCGTGCACCAGGCGCAGCACGTCGGCCTGGACCTCCGGATCCATCACGGCCGCCAGCACCGACTGCCAGGTGACCACCACGCCGTACATCGGCGGCGCGACCACACCGCCGGGCCGCCCGGCGTCGAAGTACGCGGGGTTGTCGTCATTGTATGCGTGCGCGTATTTCTGCGTAGCTTCAGCGGTGACGTCGGTCGTGGCGGGCGGATACTCCTTTCCCGTGCACGCTTTGTTCAGAGGCATCGATGGTACTCCGGGTTCGGAAAGGGTGCGCCGCGGCGGTCCGAAATCAGGCGAGCTCGCGCCCGGCCAGAAAAACCGCTTTCAACTCTAATCCTCGGCTGAGCACGATCAAATCCGCCCGCGTGCGAAGCTCGAGCCGTCCGCGATCGTCGAGACCGAGGATTGCCGCCGGATTTCCCGCCGCCATCACCGCGGCCTCTCCCACCGGCACACCCACTTCGTTCACCATCAGGCGCACGCCGTCGAGCATCGAGATGATGCTGCCGGCGAGCGTGCCGTCGAGCAGGCGTGCGGCGCCGCGATCGATTTTCGCGCGCGCGCGCCCGACCGCGAGTTCCGCACGCGGATCGGTTCCGGCCAGCACGACTTTGTCCGTGGTCAGGATGAGCCCGGCCACGCCGCGCGCCCGATAGGCGAGCCGCAGCATCTCGGGATGCACATGCACGCCGTCGGGAATAATTGCGGGGCGCGCGGGCGACGGCGCCAGCGCCGCGGCGATCACGCCGGGGTCGCGATGCCCCAGCGGGCGCATCGCGTTGTACAGATGGGTGAACATCCGCGCCCCGGCGTCGATTCCGGCGCGCGCCTGCTCGAGCGTCGCGTCGGTATGGCCCATCGAGACCGCGACACCGCGCGAGACGAGCCGGCCGATCGCGTCGAGCGCGCCCGGCAGTTCCGGCGCGAGCGTCAGCAGCCTTAGCTCGGCGAGCGCCGCGGCCCGATCGAGCGCCTCGCCGTGCGGCTCGAGGTTAAGCGGCGGATGCGCGCCGAGGCGATGGGGCGAGATGAAGGGGCCCTCCAGATGCATCCCGAGCATCCGCGCCGCGCCCTCGGACGCCTTTGGGTCGGAGGCCTGCGCCGCCATCGCATCTGCGACGGCGCCATGCACGCGCTCGATTCGCTCCAGCGGCGCGGTCACCGCGGTCGGCAGCCATGCGGTGGTGCCCTCTTTGGCGAGATGACGCGCCAGCACCGCGAGCGCACCCGGCGCCGCCGCCATCACGTCGACCCCGTGGCTGCCGTTTACCTGCAGGTCGATGAAACCGGGCAGGATATAGTCGTCGCCCTTTATCGGCGCGGCGTGAATCTCGACGATTCGGTCGTTAAACGTGATTTGCCCGCGCGTCAGCGTGCCGTCGGCGCGCGCGATCTCACCGCTGAGCGTTCGCATCGCGGGCGTGCGCGCCTAGTTGGCGCCCCATCGCTCGCGCAGCAGGCGCGAAAAGCGCGGCAGATAGATGAGGTCGAAGGTCTCCTCTTTGCCGGGGAACATCGCGATCGCGGCGCCCTTGAGCGCGCGGACATGCTCCCATGCGTCGTCGAGCGTCAGGTCATTGTCTTGCGCGAGGGTGGCAAAGGTCAGCTCGACCAGGAAGCGCAGCCGCCGCAGCATCTTGTCTTCCATTTCCAGAGCGGCCTTGCGATCGTCGTCGGCCATGATCATGCTCCTTTCGGCGTTGCCGCGGCGCGCGCGCCCGGGCGGCGAAAATCGACTCCCACGCTAGCCAAAATCGCGCGAGCGCGCCAAATGGCCCGCGGGGGGGCGGGCTTGTTTCAGTGGCCAAGCGATGCCAACCTTTCCAGCACTGTGCCGCAGACGCGCCTCAAGAGCAGCTTCATCTACCTTGCCAACGCGGTCAACGATCTGCGCGGCAACTGGATGGGATTGGCCGCGGCCCTGGCGCCGCTGCTCCTGATAGCCGCGCTGTGCATGCTGCCCGAGGCGCTCAACCTGCAGCATCGCCTGGCCGGCAGTTTCGGGACCGGCGTGCACTCGGTCGCCTTTCACCAGATTCAGCTGCCCTATCACTCCGATGCGGGCGCGCCGGCCACGCCCGACCCGTTTCCGGAATGGAGCATCCAGATTCTGCGCGCGGCGTTTCTGCTGGTGACGGTGGTCGCGAGCCTGGTGGTGTTGTGCCAGCTGAGAAGGATCGAGGAAGGGACGCGCGCCTCGAGCGTGATCGGCGAAGCGATCGCGGTGTACCGGCGCTCGATCCAGCTGGCGCCCGCGTTCCTGTGGGTGACGATCCTGCAGTTCGCGGTGCCGGTGGTGGTGTACCTGCTGCTGCAGCTCAACCTCTCGGGCGCCAACCCGGTGGTTTCCTTGATACTTTCGATACTGGTCTTCGCGATGCTCATATTTGCGGGGCTGGTGTACCTGTGGCTGTACTTTGCGCCGTACGCGCTGATTTTTGACGGTCAGCACAGCTTCCATGCGCTGCTCCACAGCCGCGACCTGATGCGCAAGCGGTTCTTCAGCGTTGCGGTGCGAATCGTGGTGTTCGGCGCGGTATGGTCGGGCTACAACTCGTGGGCAATCGGCGCGTCGATAATCGTCAGCGTGTTGCTCTCGCCGATGGTCGCGCTGACCGGATTCATCTGGACCACGGTGACCCTGCTCAATGTGATCTGGCTGAGCGTCAGCTTCACCACGACGGCCTATTTCATCGCGGCCGGCGTGCGGCTTTACAAGGACTTGGGCGCGATCCAGGCCGAAAGCCGCTCGGCTCCCGTTGAAGTTCCACCGCAGAACCCGACCGTAGAGTTAAACGCCGCCGGCGCGTGACCGGCGCGCCCGAGTGCGTCAGGCCGCGTGCGCCAGGCGCGAGAGCGCGCGCACCGCGACGTGCACGGCGGGCAGCGCCACCGCGGGCATCGCGGCCAGCTCGGCGAACAGGCGCTCGAGGTCGGCGTGAAGCCGGGGATGGTCCCGGGCGATCCGCTCCAGCGCCGCGGCGGCACCGCCGTCGGCGAGCGCCGCGCAGCATAGCGCAATCCGCGCCTCCCGCAGTTCGTCGCCCAGTTCCTGCGCCGCGCGCCGCTCCCAGCGGTCTTCCACGTTGGCGGAGGCAAGCGCGGTTTCCAGGCGCTCGAAATCGAACTGCGCGGCCATCCCGAAGTACGCCGCGGCAACGCGCGCGACTTCGATTCCGCGCGCCTGCGCCAGGCTCAGCACGCTCAGCAGGTGATCGGCGAAGCCCAGGCGCGCCAGTGAATCGGCCAGCTCGCCGTCGGCCACCGCGGCGCGCAGGTCGCGGTAAGACGACTCGAATCGGTCGCGCTCGCCGGCGGCCAGATGCTCCTGGAAATTTCCGCTCAGCGCGGCAAAGCCTGGGCGGAAGCGGTCGGCGGCGGCGCCGATGGCGAGCGCGGGCTCGCAATTGCGCAGCGCCCACGCCGTCGCGCTGCGCGCGGCGCGCTCGAGCGCCAGGAACGCGTGCAACTCCGCGTCGGCCGCCAGGGCGGGTTCGCCGCGCTTGATGCGCTCGGCGCGTTCGGGCAGGGCGATGACGTCGGAGGCTATCAGCCACGCGCGCACCGCCGAGTCGGCCTCGACGCCGTGATCGCGCACCATCGAGAAGATGAACGTCGAGCCGACCGCATCCACCGCTTGGTTGACCAGCCGGGTCGCGATCAGCTCGCGGCGCAGGCGATGGGCGGGAATCGCGGCGGCGAAACGCGCGGCGATCGAGGCGGGAAAATACGGCACCAGGAAGCGCCCGACCAGGTATTCGTCGTCCACGATGGGCGAGTCCTCCAGGCGCCCCACCAGGTCGATCTTCGTGTACGCCGTGACCAGCGCCAGCTCCGGCCGAGTCAGCCCGGCGTAAGCGCGCGCGCCGCTCGCTGAGCGCCTCGCGCGAGGGAAGCGCCTCCTCGTGGCGGCGCAACAGCCCGCGCTCCTCGATTGCCTGCAGATGGTCGCGGAACGCGCCGAGATTGCCGCGCGACTGCGGACCTGCTCGAGCGACAGCGACAGCACCTGGTCGCGATTGTCGCGCAGTACGCTGTGGGCGACTTCGTCGCGCGCCGCGGCCAGCGTCCGGTTGCGCTCGTCGAATTTTAGCGAGCCCGAGGCGACCGCGGGCTCGAGCAGGATCTTGAGGTTGACCTCGTGGTCGGAGGTATCGACGCCGGCGGAATTATCGATCGCGTCGGTGTTGATGCGCCCGCCGCGCGAGCGCGTACTCGATCCGCGCCTGCTGGGTGAAGCCCAGGTTGCCGCCTTCGACCACCACGCTGCGCGCGCAGCTCATGGGCCGCGATCCGGCAGGCGTCGTTGGCGTGATCGCCGACCTGCTCGTCGGTTTCGTCGCCGGCGCGGACGTAAGTGCCGATGCCGCCGTTGTAGAGCAGGTCCACCGGCGCGCGCAGAATCGCGGCGACCAGGCTCTCGCCGTCGAGCGCGGCGGCCTCGCATCCGAGCACCGCGCGCGCCTGCGGGCTCAATTCAATTCGCTTCTCGCCGCGGCGATAGACCCCGCCGCCCGCGCTGATGAGCCGGCGCTCGTAATCGCACCAGCTCGAGTGCGGCATTTCGAACAGGCGCTTGCGCTCGGCGAAGCTGGCGGCGGGATCGGGGTCGGGATCGATAAAGATGTGGCGATGGTCAAAGGCGGCGACCAGCTTGAGGTTGTGTGACAGCAGCATGCCGTTGCCGAACACGTCGCCCGACATGTCGCCGATTCCGACCATGGTGACCGGCGCGCCGTGGTCGAGGTCGCGCTCCATCTCGCGCAGATGGCGCCGCGCCGATTCCCATGCGCCGCGCGCCGTGATCCCCATCGCCTTGTGATCGAAGCCGTGCTCCCCGCCCGAGGCGAACGCGTCACCCAGCCAGAAGCCGCGCTCGAGCGCGATCGCGTTGGCGATATCGGAAAACGCGGCCGTGCCCTTGTCGGCCGCGACGACCAGGTAGGGGCCGTCGGTGTCGAGCACCTTGACCCGCGGCGGATGCACCGTGCCGGCGGCGGTCAGGTTGTCGGTCAGATCCAGCATCGCGCGGATCAGGGTCTTGTAGGCCTCGACGCCGGGTGGCCCGGACGGCGCGGGGCGTTTGACGACGAAGCCGCCCTTGGAGCCGACCGGCACGATGATCGCGTTCTTGACGGTCTGGGTTTTCATCAGGTCGAGGATCTCGGTGCGGAAATCGTCGGGGCGATCGCTGAAGCGGATTCCGCCGCGCGCGACGCGGCCAGCGCGCAGATGGCATCCCTCCATCCGCGGACTGCTGACGTGAATCTCGTAGAGCGGCGGGGTGTCGGCCAGGTTCGCGATCTTGGCGCTTTCGAACTTGAGCGCGATATACGGGTCGGGCGCCGGCATCTCGCTAGAAATAGTTGGTCCGCACGGTCGCCTCGACCATCGCGAGCAGCGTGCGCGCGACGCGATCGTCGGTGATATTTTCGACCGCGGAAAGCTTCTCCAGGTACGCCGCGCGCAGGCCCGCGATTTCATCCGCCGGCGTCTCGCGCTCGGGATTCATCCGTGCGTTGAAGATTTCGAACAGCGCGCGCGCGAGCTCCGGATGCGCCAGCAGGACGCGGCGCAGCGCCGGACGCGCGGGGGCCAGGCGCATCTGGAATGCCGCGGCCAGGTACGCGCGCAAGAGCGCGACTTCGCGCCAGTTGAGCCCGGCGCTGAGCACCAGGGCATTGAGCGGATCATCGTCGGCAAGCCCGTCGCGCACCGCGCTTATCGCCTGCGCAACAAGGCCGGCGCCGGGCGATTTGGAAAGCGGCTCCCGGTCGGGCCCCTTAACCGAAAAAGCCTGCACATAACCGGCGCCGACGCGTCCCTGGTGCGCGGGCTTGAGCACGTGAAATTCCTCGGAGAGCACGCGGACGGCGAAGTTCTGCAGCGTCGGCATCAGCTCCGACAGCATCGGGGGCGCATCGCCGACGCCGATTATCCGAAGCTCGCTGGTATCGGCCTGGCCCTCGCGCACCGCCTCCACCGCAAACGCGCGCCCGGTGCGAATCAACTGCTCGACGCATGCGATATCCGCCACCGCACGTGTGGCGGCGGTGGCCGCCTTGTACTCGGGCGGGAACGCGCCCGACCATCGCGTGGCGAGCGCGCGGCCGCGCGCGGCGCCGAATTTTTCGACCAGGTGCTCGGAGAGGCGATCTTCCCATCGATGGGCCAGGCGGGTGACCTCGGCTTCGAGCTCCTTGATCTTCTGCGGGCGGGGCGGTTCAGCGGTGAAGCAGAAGTGCAGCCGCGCGGTGTAGCCCTCGCCGAGCGCAAGGTAGTAGTACACCAGCGTTCCGGCGAGCCCGCGCGCGAGCGCATTCTGGATCTTCACCCGCACCTCGGCGGAGAACGCCTCCCGCGGCATCACGACCAGCGCGATCACGCTGTCGCGATGCACGTCGGGCAGGATATTGAGCCGCACCGCCGCTTCGCTTTTGAGGTCGAGCACGATGCGGAGCTGCTCGCGCAATTCGTCGATGGGAGCGCGGAACAGCTCGTCCTTGGGAAAGGTGTTGAAGGCGGTGACGATTTCCTTCCAGTCGTGCGAGCCCGGCTCCGCGCCCTCGGCCTGGAGCACCTCGCGCAGCTTCGCGCGCAGTACCGGGATATGCTGCGCCTCTTCGGCGTAGGCCTTGGAGGTGAACAGGCCGACGAAGTGATCGAAGCCCTCGACCCGGCCCGCCGCGCCGGTGCGCCGGATGGTCGCGCTGTCCATCGGGGCGCGGCGATGCACCAGCGATTCGGCGCGCGCCTTGCCGATCACCAGCGGCGGTCCCTCGAAGAACAGCTTGCGGCGCGCGGGCGATATTTCATCCAGTGAGCCGGCGGTGCGAAAGCGCGAGTCGTCGTGATCGCGCATGATGCCGAGCTCGGAGCCCTCCACCACGGCGAAGGTCGCGCCGCGCGCGGCGCCGCTGACGCGGTAGCGGCGGTAACCCAGGAACACGAAGCCGCCCTGCACCAGCCAGCGCAGAAAGTCGCGCACCTCGATCAGCTCGCGCTCGGCGGCGGTTTCCTCGCAGATCTGGAGCGCGCGCGCGGTCATCGGCTCGAAGTCGGCGGTCGCCTGGTGAACCTCGGTCAGCACCATCCGCACTTCGCGCGCGATTCGAACGGCGAGCTCCGCCGAGGCTTCAAGCTCGAGCTCCGCATGCACCATCGACTCGCCGCGCTCGGCGCCCGAGGCCCGCTCGATCGAAACCGCGAGGCCCGACGCGTCGCGCGCGACTTTCAGCACCGGATGCATCATCGAGCGCATCGGCGCGCCCAGGTGATGGAAATATTCGAGCAGGCTGTCCACGATGAACGGGCAATCGGGCGTGACGGTCTCGACGATAGTGATGCCCTCGTCGTCGGAGTCGGGGGAGACGCGCACCGCGACAAGATCGGTGCGCAGCGCGAAGAAGTCGAACGCGGAGCGCGCCAGCGCAAGGCGGTGCTGGGGGGTGATGCTTTCCAGGCGCTCGCGCGACTCGCGCGCGAACAGGCGCCCCGCAAAAAGCTTGAGCTGCTCCGCCTCGTCGCGCGGAAGGCTGCGGTCAATCAGGGCGGAGAGGTCGGCTGCGATTGCCAAGCTGGGGACATCCTTTCGAAGTGCGATGGTGGCCGCGGGCGGCCGCGCTTTGATTATACGGCGGCGCGCGGCGGAATTCCGCTACCCGCGTTGCGCGGCGAAAATCGCGTGGAGTCCGCCGCCACGGCGCAATACACTGGCTCGGTGAGGGTCGCGCGCGATGCCGCAGGTCGAAATTGACGCCATGACGTTCGGGCCGTTCGGAATCGGACGCGCCGACGGGCGCACCGTGATGGTGCCGAACGCGGCGCCGGGCGACGTGCTGGAGGTCGCGATCGTCGCCGAGCGGCGCGACTACGCGATCGCCGAGATCCGGCAAGTCGTCGCGCGCGGCGCCGCACGGCGCGACCCGCCCTGCCCGTATCTGCCGCGATGCGGCGGATGCGACTGGCAGCAGATCGCGTACCACGATCAGACCCGGCTCAAAGGCGAAGTGATCGCGCGTGAACTCGGCCGCGCGCTCGGAATCACGCTCGATCCGGCGGCGATAGTCGAGCCCGCGCCCGCCGAGTTCGGTTACCGCGCGCGGGTGCGGCTCAAGGTCGGACGCGGCGGCGCGCTGGGATTTCACGCGGCCGGCACCAATCAGCTCGTCGAGGTAGAGGCCTGCATGCTCGCCGAGCACGGACTGGCGATGCCGTCGGCGCTGGCGGGTGCGCTCGCGCGCGACCTCGACGAGATCGAGGCGGTCGCCGCCGGCGGCGGGCGCGCGGTGCTGGTCGGCTATCTCAGGCGGCCCGCGGCGCGCCAGCAGATCGATCGCGCGCGGCGCGTGATGGAAACTGATCACGCGATCGCCGGCGTGGTGCTCAGATGGGCGGGCGGGCGCGAAACGCTCGGCGCGATCGAGGTGGAGGTCGAAGTTGAGCCCGGTCTTGCGATGCGGGTGGACGCCGATCTCTTCAGCCAGGTAAATCGCGCGCAGAATCTGAAGCTGGTCGCGCGCGCGATCGAGATGGCGCGGCCGGCCGCCGGTATCGCGCTGCTGGATCTGTTCTGCGGCGCCGGCAACCTGAGCCTGCCCGCGGCGCGCCGCGGCGCGCGGGTCATCGCGGTCGATTCCGACGCGCTCGCGGTGGCGGCGGCGGCGCGCAATGCGGCGCGGCTGGGCCTTGGCGACACGCAGTTCGTCGCGATGAAGGCGCATGAGATGGCGGCGTTTCTCTCTCGGGCGGGATCGCATCCCGACACGGTGATCCTGGATCCTCCGCGCACCGGCGCGGCGGCGCTGATGGAGCCGGTTGCGCGGCTAAAGCCAGCGCGCGTGATCTATGTTTCGTGCGACGTGACGACGCTGGCGCGCGATTTGCGCGTGCTTTGCGCGCACGGGTACTCGGTCGAGCGCGTCAATGCGTTCGATTTCTTTCCGAACACGCATCACGCCGAGATCCTGACTTGCTTGGTATTGACTTAGATCGCGGGCCGTCCTTAAGTTAGGTGAGTCCGCTCCGGTACCTTCCCGCCAGAGGGTAAATCAGGCACATGCCCAAGCAGGAAAAGGAAAAGGTCGCCCGCCCGAAGATTACGATTATCCCGGGACGCGGCGTCGCCCAGACCATCAACTACCTCCTTGAAGACCGGGACGACCTCGAGTGGATCATCGCCGTGGGCCGGACCAAGAATGGAGAGCTGTTTTTCTACGACACCGGCGGCGATATCGTCGAAGACCTTGGCACGCTTGAGTATTTGAAGGCACGAATCGTGCGCGCCCACTTCGGCGACGAGTACGAATAACCCTTGCGCGCGGCGGCCTTCCGGCCGGCGCGGCACCGGCGCCACAGCTCATCCGTCGTCGAATTCCCGCTCCGGCGCCCGCGCGTAGATCACCCCGTCACTTATTTCCAGCGGCACCGCGTAGAGATATTTTCCGCACGCGGTGGGAGGCCCCGCGATACATTCGCCGGTGTCCGGCTCGTAATACGCGTTGTGGGTCTGGCACATCAGGTAGCGCCCCTGTTCGGCGAAGAACTGATTGTCCACCCAATCCATCGCCATCGGCACGTGGCGGCATCGATTGACGTACGCGAAATAGCCGCCGGCGTAGTTGACCAGGAAGCATTCCTCGTCGATGCCGCGGATCGGCAGCATGAACTTGAGCGACTCTCCGGCGCGCAGATCGGAGGTGCGCGCGACGCGATAGCGCGCCCGCCGCGGGGCTGACGGCTTGCTCGGGCGCGAGCGGGTGAGCGGGGCGCGGATACGGCGGCGATCAGGCATGGGCGGCTCGGCGGATTAGGGGCAGTGTAGCGGAGATGAGATCGGGATTCATTCTCACGCCCGGCGCTCCACTTCAGTTTTCATTGCATCCGCTCTTCCGGACTCGATTCTTGCCCCCGGCTCCTCAAGTCCATAGCATCTGTATGCGCGCGCCGTGCGCATCCGCAACCTTCGCATCAGATGGACAAACCTAGAATCCGTTCCGTCGAGGCATTTCCGGTCGAGCAGGACGGGCAGACCATGATTGGCCTGCGCGATCCGACCGGGCTGGCGCCCGATCCGATCGTGATCGGGATGGGAGCGTATTTCTTGATCACGATGTTCGACGGCAGCCACGATCTGCGCGAAATCCAGGCCGCGTTCGCAAGCCGGTTCGGCGAGATGCTGCCGTTGGAGCGGCTGCAGGAGCTGATCGCGGCGCTGGACGGCGGCTACTATCTCGATTCGCCCGCGTTTCGCGAACGCGACCGCCAGGTGCGCGAGGAATTTCTCGCGCGCGAGGACCGGCCCGCCGCGCTGGCCGGGATGTGCTACGCGACCAACCCGGCAGCGCTGCGCAACGAGCTGGCGGCGTTTTTCGATCCGCCCGAAGGACCCGGCCGCACGCCCCGGCGCAACCCGGACAAGCGGCTGGCCGGACTGATCGCGCCGCACATCGATCCGCGCCGCGGCGCCGCCGCATACGCGCACGCGTACGCGGAGCTGATGGCGCATGAGCCGCCGGAGCTGGTGGTGATCCTGGGCACATCGCACTACGGCGCGGGTCCCGAGTTGTTCACCGCGACGCGCAAAAATTACCTGACCCCGCTGGGCGCGCTCAGGACCGATGGCGAATTCATCGATCGGCTCTCCGAGCGCTACACCGGCGGCGACTTGTTCGCCGACGAGCTGCTCCATCGCGCCGAGCATTCAATCGAGTTCCAGGCGCTGTTCCTTTCCTACGCGCTGGGGATTCACGGATTCAGCGTCGTGCCGATCCTGGTCAGCTCGTTTCACGAGATGGTCGCAAGCGGCACGACGCCCGCGGACGACCCGCGCGTGCGCTCGTTCCTGGACGCGCTGGGCGGGCTGCTGGCGGCGGAGAAGCGCAGCGTGCTGGTGCTCGCGGGGGTGGACTTTGCGCACGTGGGCAAGAAGTTCGGAGACTCGTTTGCCGCCGACGAGACGGTGGCCGCGCGCGTCAGGAGCGAGGATTTCGCGCTGATCGAGAATATCAAGCGCGGCGACGCGGCGGGCTTCTTCGCCGACATCGCGAAGGATCGCGACGCGCGCAAGATCTGCGGGCTTGCGCCGATGTACACGCAACTGGAAATTTTGCGCGGACGCCCGGCGCGGCTTTTGAAATACGGCATCGCGATGGAGCCGCAGACCGAATCGTGCGTGTCCTTTGCGAGCCTTGCGATCGACTGACGCGCGCCGCGCAACAGCCTCGCGGCGCTGTCCCGATGCGAATGACGCCGACGTATTATTCGGATTGCCATGTCTGAGGCGGGAGATCCCGGCCGGCTCAAGCTGCTCTACCAGCTTGGATGCGCGTTCGCGGAGCGAATCGAGCTCGACGAGCTGATTCCGCTGGTCGTCGAGAAGTGCCGGCAGGCGCTCGGCGCGCAAGGAATCTCCGTCATGATGCTCGACCGCGAGCGCAACGAGCTCTACTTCCCCTACGTCTCGCAGGACGATCGCGAGGTCGCCGAGCGGCTGAGCGCGATGCGCTTTCCCGCCGAGCGCGGAATCGCGGGCGAGGCGCTTACCACCGGCAAGGCGGTCAAGGTCGACGACGCGCAGAACGATCCCCGTCTCTATCGCGAGGTTGATCGGCACACGGGCGTGATGACGCGCAGCCTGCTGGCGGTGCCGCTGGTGTCCAGCCGCGGCTCGGTCGGAGTGATCGAAGCGATCAATGCGAGTTCCGGCGCGGCGTTCACGGCCGACGACCTGAACTTCCTGGAGACGCTGGCCGGCGGAATCGCGGTTGCGCTGGAAAACGCGCGCCTGCACGGACAAATCAAGGAATCCGAGGCGCGCCTGCGCACCCAGGTCGCCGCGCTGCGAAGCGATATCGAGCGCGACCGGATTCGCGCCGAGATGATCGGCACCGGTCAGGCGATGGAGCGCGTGTTCCGCCTGATGGAGGCCGCGGCGGCCTCCGACATGACGGTGCTCATCCAGGGCGAGACCGGGACCGGCAAGGAACTGGTCGCGCGCGGAGTGCACCGGGCCAGTGCGCGCAGCGACCGCCCCTTCATGGTCATCAACTGCGCCGCGGTGCCGGAAACCCTGCTCGAGAGCGAGCTGTTCGGCCATCGCCGCGGATCGTTCACCGGCGCGGTGCGCGATCAGATCGGACTATTGCGCGCGGCCGACGGCGGGGTCGTGTTCCTGGACGAGATCGGCGACATGCCGCTCACCATGCAGGCCAAGCTGTTGCGCTTTCTTGAGAACGGCGAGGTGATTCCGGTCGGCGAGGCGCGCGCGCATCGCACCGACGTGCGCGTGCTGTGCGCGACCAACCGCGAGCTGCGCGAGGAAGTTGCGCGGCGCAATTTCCGCGAGGACCTTTACTACCGCGTCGCCGCATTTCCGATCACGCTGCCGCCCCTGCGCGACCGGCGCGAGGATATTGCGCCGCTGGCAAGCCGCTTCATGTCCGCCGCCGCCGAGCGCGACGCCCGCGGCATTCGCGGTATCGACGCGGCCGCCATGAACGCGCTGGTAAGCTACGACTGGCCCGGCAACGTGCGCGAATTGCTACATGCCATGGAACGCGCGGTCGCGATTTCGCTCGACGGGCAGATGATCACGCTCGCCGAGCTCTTGCCGTGGATGGGCGGCGCCAGTGAAAACGCCGACGCGCCGCCTTTTGGCGCCGGCGCTCCCGCAAATCAGACTCCGCCGCTTAAGCCCATGGTGATGCCGCCCGCGAACGCGGACGCTGGCGCGGGCAGCGACCCGATAACTCCCCTGCGCGAGGCGCGCGCGCGTTTCGAGGCGGAGCATCTGAAGAGCGCGCTTTCCCGATGCGACGGGAATGTATCGAAGGCGGCGCGGATGCTCGGGGTGTCGCGGGTCAGCCTGCAAAAGAAAATGAAAGAATACGGGTTGCGCTAACAACAGTTAGCATCGCGTGGCGGCCGTGCGACATGGTGCTAATGCTGGTTTGCAGGTTCGCATCCTGACCGATCGCACGTCCTTCGAATTCTCCAACAAAATCGCGGACTCCTTTCGTTAATCCACTGCACGGCGGATTGGCACGAGCAGTGCTCCTTCGTCTGTCAGGCCTGCCGAGGGACACGGGAGGCACGTCCGGTTGCCCATCAAGGGCGGGCCGAGACAGGGAGTGCTGGGACAGTGGGATTCAAAGACGACATGATAGTGGGAGACGAGGAGTTCGATGCGGAAACCGCCTCCGCCTTGCTCGAGGTGCTGCGGCTGAGGTTCGAACGGTTCCGTCAACGCTTCGGGCGCGATCCCGAAGCCGATGAGCCGTTGCTTTTCGATCCTGACTTCGACCGCCCCGTCATCACGAGTGACGAGGAGAGCAGAATGCAGGCAACGACCGCCGCGCTGGCGGCCCAGGTCGATCCGACCGCGGTTCTGCGCTGGCTCAGGCTCGACTCTTAACGATATTTCCCGGGGGACACGGCGAGGAGCTTCGTCGGGCTGCCTGCGCGGCGCGTGAGACTAGCGCGCCGCGTAGCGCGGCTCGCGCGGCCCGGCCGGCGCCGTGGACTCCTGGATCGGCAATTTCAGGAACGGCACCTCGCCTCCCTTGAGCATCACATTCCAGTACAACCACGGCAGCCCATAGCGCTTGAGCAGCCAGGTATCGTACCGCTCCGCCATCGTATTGATGATCGGGACCGTCGGCGTCGGCTTGCCGGTGTAGTCGAACTCGCACAGCAGCAGCTTGCCGTACGCGGTCGTGATGGGGCATGCGACGTACCCGTCATAGCGCGCGGCGGGCTCGCGCTGGGCGATCGCCGCGCGCAGATTGGCGACCACCGCCGGAGCCTGCTTCATCACTGCCGCGCCGGTCTTTGCGTTGGGAGATCCCGCTACGTCGCCCAGCGCAAACACGTTCGAGTAGCGTTTGTGCTGCAGCGTGTACTGATCGACGTCCACCCATCCGGCTGGAGCCGACACCGCGAGCGCGCTCTCGCGGACGAACTCGGGCGCGATCTGCGGCGGAACCGCGTGCAGGAGGTCGTAGGGAATCACCACGCGATCGCCGTCGGCGCCGTTCTTCTTCACGAATACGGCCTCGCGTGATTGCGGGCGGATTTCCACCAGTTCATGGTTGTACCGCGCGTCGATTCCGTAGCGCGCGACTACCTGATTGAGCACCGCCGCGTATTCCTTCACCCCGTAAATCGAGGGGGTCGCCGAACCGTAGATGACCTTCGCGCTGACTCGATTGCGCCGGAAATGGTCGGCGGCCAGATACATGATCTTCTGCGGCGCGCCGGGGCATTTAATTGGCGTCCCCGGCATGTGGAACAACGCCGTGCCGCCGCGGAAGTTGCGGATCATCTCCCACGTCTTCGGCGCCAGCTCGTAAGTGTAGTTGGTCGAGACGCTCGGCGACGCGACGGCTTCGCGCAGGCCCGCGATCGCGTCCCAATCAAATGCGACTCCGGTTGCAACCACCAGGAAGTCGTACGAGATGCGCGCGCCCGACGCCGTGGTGACCGATCGCGACTCGGGATCGATCTCCGCCGCTGCATCCTTGATCCACGTCACCCCCGCCGGAACGAAGTCCTGCTCGCGGCGCGCGGTCGATCTCGCCGTGGCCGACCCTGCTCCGACCAGCGTCCACAGCGGCTGGTAATAGTGGGTTTCGGACGGCTCGATTATCGCGATATCGCTGACTGCCGCGCGGCGCAGGCGCGCGGCGACGGTGATTCCGGCGGTGCCTCCGCCGAGGATAAGAACCTGATGGTGGGCATTTGGATACATAGTTGCCTCTCTAACTCATTTTCTTTGAGACGGTAGCAAAAGTGCTGCCGTACCCTGTCTTTAGCGGTTTTGGGTGCTATTTGATGCTAATGGATGAAATACGGACTCGCAAATCGCGAGACATTGGCGCCACGCGAACCATCTGGGGAAAAACAGGCGCGACCGGATACACTGGCGCTGCTCGGCGGCTCAGCGCTGCGGCGCGAGTCTTTACGACTCTTTGCAGGCGGTCAGGCTCAAGCTGAACTCATGCGGTCGCCTCCGATCGCGTGAGCGTCAGCGCGCGAGCGCGCCGTGTCCACGCGAGCGACGCGCCGCAGGCGCGCGCCGCTCCCCCGGTACCAACGCCGGTTGAGCTGTCCGCCATCGCGAGCGGATCGAGCATCGAACTGGTGCGTCGCGCGGATCTCCCGGCGACTCGGTCCTCACCGCACGCGCTCGATCGCGTCGCGGTTTGCGCGCGGCGAGCACACGCATCGCGCGGTTCCGTCGCGCTATCCACAGAAAATCTCGACTTCGCCCCACGATGAGACGAGACTGTGATCGAATCCGCGCGGAATACTGGCAGAGGTTCACACGTCGAGGTAGGAAGAAAATAATACTTTCTGCGGCGGCCCCCTCGCGCAGGGCGACCGGGCAGCACTCAGCTCGGCCGCGCAGCGCAACCTAAACTGGATCTGCCCCGAACCATGAGGAGAAGGGAGGAAGCTACATCATGATCGTAGGCGTTCCCAGGGAGACATATCCCGAGGAGCGGCGCGTCGCGATGGTGCCCGCGGCAATCCCGGCGCTCGTCAAAGCCGGATGCGAGGTGTTGGTCGAGAAGGGCGCGGGCGTGCTGGCCGGCTTTCCCGACAGCGCCTACGTGGACAAGGGCGCGAAGATCGTCGAGTCGCGCGCTGAAATTTTCGCCAAGGCCGGCATTATCGTCCAGATTCTCTGCTACGGCGCCAACGACAAGACCGGGCGCGAGGATTTGCCGCTGCTGCGCCCCGGGCAGGTGCTGGTCGGATTTCTGCGCCCGCTCGGATCGCCCGAGACGGTCGCCGAGATCGCCAAGACCGGCGCGATCGCGTTTGCGATCGAGCTGATGCCGCGCATCACGCGTAGCCAGAGCATGGACGCGCTCTCCGCGATGGCGACGATATGCGGCTACAAGGCGGTGATCATGGCCGCCGACGCGCTGCCGCGGCTGTTTCCGATGCTGACCACGGCGGCCGGCACGATCGCGCCGGCGCGCGTGTTCGTGCTGGGCGCTGGGGTCGCGGGCCTGCAGGCGATCTCCACCGCGCGGCGGCTGGGCGCGATCGTCTCGGCCTACGACGTGCGCGCCGCCGCCAAGGAACAGATCCTGAGCGTCGGCGGGCGCGCGGTCGAGCTTCCAATCGAGACCGAGCACGCCGAGGACACGCGCGGCTACGCGCAGGCGCAGGACGAATCGTTTTACCGCCGCCAGCGCGAGATGCTGAGCAAGGTGGTCGCGGAGAGCGACGTCGTAATCCTGACCGCGGTGGTTCCCGGACGGCGCGCTCCGATGCTGGTGACGGGCGAGATGGTCAAGGCGATGCAGCCGGGATCGGTGATCGTAGATCTGGCGGCCGAGCGCGGCGGCAATTGCGAGCTGACCCATCCCAACCAGGTGGTCGTCGAGCACGGTGTCACGATCATGGGGTTGTTCAACCTGGCCGAAACGGTGCCGTTTCATGCCAGCCAGATGTACGCCCGCAACATGGCGGCCTTCATTCCGCATCTGCTCAAGGACGGAAACCTGCACCTCGATCCGGACGATCAGATAACGCGCGACACCCTGGTGACGCGGGACGGTGAGGTGGCGCACAAGCTGGTCCGCGAGGCGCTGACCACACCCGCGCCGAAAGAGAGCCAGTAAAACCTTGCGCGGCGGGCGGCATCTCGAACAAGCTGATCCCGCCGTTCGCATAATCGAACGCATAGCCAAAGGAGCGATCCGTGCCAGCCGGTTTCATCAGCAACCTGTACGTATTCGTGCTGGCGGGCTTCGTCGGATTTGAAGTAATCCGCCGGGTCTCGCCGCTGCTGCACACTCCATTGATGGCGCTGACCAACGCGCTCGACGCGATCGTGGTGATCGCCGCGATTATCATCGCCGGGCGCCAGGGAACCGCGTTGTCGGCAACGCTCGGCGCAATCGCGGTCGCCGCCGCGTTCAGCAACATGGTCGGCGGCTTTCTGATCACCGACCGGATGGTGCGGATGTTCAAGCTGAGCCGACGCGAAAGGCCGAAGGCGTGAGCACCGTGCAATACCTGCCGGACTTCGCTTATATCGTCTCGATCGCGCTGTTCATCCTGTCGCTCAGATGGCTCAGCTCGCCCGCCACCGCGCGGCGCGGCGTGCTGGCCGGCGAGATCGGCGCCGCGCTCGCCGTCATCACCACGTTCTTCAATCCCGAGCTGGTGCAGTTCAAGTGGATCATCATCGCGCTGGCGGGCGGCGCCGCAATCGGGATCCCGCTCGGGATGGTGCCGATGACGGCGGTGCCGCAGCGGACCGCGATGAGCCACGCATTCGGCGCGCTGGCCGCGGCGCTGATCGGAATCTCCGAGTATTACCTGCGCGCTCCGAACCTCAACAAGTTCGAGATGACGGAAATCGCGCTCGAGGTGATTATCGGCTCGCTGAGCTTCACCGGCAGCCTGATCGCGGCCGGAAAGCTGCAGGAGGTCCTGCCGCAGCGCCCGATCGTTTACCGCGGACAGAATTACGTCAGCCTCTCGGTGCTGGGTGCGGCGATCGTGCTGGCGCTGATTCTGATCTTCAATCCGGGCCTCACCCTCTACTTCCCGATCATGGTCGTCGTCTCGCTGGTCTTCGGCTTTCTGCTGGTCATGCCGATCGGCGGGGCCGACATGCCGACCGTCATTTCGCTGCTCAACTCCTACGTCGGTTTCACCGCGGCGCTTTTGGGCTTCGTGCTCAATACCAAGGTGCTGGTGGTGGCCGGCGCGCTGGACGGCGCCTCGGGCTTTATTCTGTCGGTGATCATGTGCCGCGCGATGAACCGGTCGTTCACCAACGTGATGTTCGGGGCGTTCGGCCAGCTCCAGGTCGCCGCCGTCGGCGTGCACGAAGAGCGCACGGTCCGCAACGCGTCGGCCGAGGAAGCGGCCGCGATTCTCGAATCCGCGCAATACGTGATGATCGTGCCGGGCTACGGGATGGCGGTGGCGCAGGCGCAGCACAAGGTGCGCGAGCTGTTCGACACGCTCAGCAAGCGCGGGATCAACGTCCGCTTCGCGATCCATCCGGTGGCGGGGCGGATGCCCGGGCATATGAACGTGCTGCTGGCCGAGGCCGACATTCCCTATGACAAGCTGATCGAGATGGACGACGCGAACAGCGAAATGCCGCAGGTCGATGTGGCGCTGATCATCGGCGCCAACGACGTCACCAATCCCGCCGCGCGCACCGACAAGGGCAGCCCCATCTTCGGGATGCCGATTATCGAGGTCGAAAGGGCGCGCACTGTGATGGTGATCAAGCGGAGCCTCAGCCCGGGTTTTGCGGGAATCGACAACGATCTCTACTACATGGATAAGACGTTGATGCTGTTCGGCGACGCGAAGAATTTCGTGGGCGCGCTCGTCCGCGAGCTCTCCGGCCAGCACGGGCATTAGGCGGGCGCGCGATAAGCGCATCCGGACCGTGCGGACGCTGCGCGTAGGCGGCCGGAGATAGCCAATCGGAGGCTTCGGCGCCGCGGGCGCGGCGCGGCGCGTTGCCCGCGATAGTCCGTCACGCGCGGCGCCGCCGCCGATGGTGCCGGCGACCGCCGTCTCGTTCTAGGCATTTGCCATTGGGGTCGCGGTCACGCTCGCGATCGGCGGATGAATCGAACCCGTAAGCTCAGCCAGCATCGCGCGGTTCATGCATCGGCGCGCGCGGTTGAAAACAATGTTCGACCTCTGTAAATTCGCCGCGTACCGGAAAATCAGCCGTCGACGTCGATTGCTTCCGTGATTTTCCATCGCGCGCGGGAGCCTGCGACCACAGCGACGTCGTTCGAAGGCGAGGGGGGAATTTCCATTCGGACTGTGCACCGGAAAAGGCTGAGTGTTTGGTGCCACAGGGGAAGCCTGGTCGCGCTTCTCGTCGTTCTCACGATGGCGTTTGCGGCGGGTTCATGCGGAACTACGCCGGGCGTGACGAGACTGTCCTCGATTCCGCCACCCAAGCACATCAAGCAGACCGTCTTCCTGCCCGCGAGCACATGCCAGACTTGTCATCCGGCGCAATACTCGCAATGGCGAACAGCGATGCATGCCTATGCGCAGCATAGTCCCGCTTTCATCGCTTTTAACGCGTACGTACTGACCGCCACCGGCGGCAGCCTGGGAGTTTTCTGCGAGCGCTGCCACACCGGGATTGGAATTTCATCGGGTGAGAGCGCGATCGAGCCCAACAGCAAGCGCTCTTCTGTCGCGATGGAAAGCGTGACCTGCATGACCTGCCATTCGCAGCACGGAAATTTTGCGGAGGCGACCGGCCAGATTCCGCTGCCGGTGCCGGGGGATCCCGAGCCCACCGTATACGGTCCCTATTACGGGTACGACGAACCCGGCGCACCGAACGATCCGTCGGTGAGACTGATCAAGGCGCCGCACAAATCGCGATACTCGCCGCTGTTCACGTCGGCAAGGTTGTGCGCCGCCTGCCACGACGTTATTACCCCCGACGGCTTCCGCCTGGAAGAAGCATATAGCGAATGGAAAAACGGGCCGTACTCGCGGCGCGGAATCGTGTGTGAAAATTGCCACATGGGGCCGGTGCCCGGAAAGCCGACCCCGCACTCAGAATTGCCGATGGGCTATATAGTGGATAACGGAATCTTTCCGAAAGCCCCCAAGCGGCACATATCCAACCATTCTTTCACCGGTCCTGACTATTCGTTGATTCCGGATTTCGGGAAAGAGGATCTCGGGCTTGGCAAGAAGGGATTCGCCCGGCTCGAACAGCACCTCGATGAGGAACGCGAGACGCTCTTGCACAATGCGGCGACGATCAAGGTCACTCATCCAGATGATGTTCGCCCGGGTTCAAAGATGGAGGTGTCGGTTGCGGTAACCAACTCGGGAGCCGGACACAACATGCCTACCGGGTTCGCCTCCGAGCGACAACTGTGGCTCGAGGTGATTGTAACGGACGCGCAGGGCCGCCAGATTTACGCATCCGGAAATTTCGATCAGTATCGCGACCTGCGCGATTACGAGAGCAAAGCGGTGAAGCAGGGGATCGCGCCGGTGGATCATGATTTGTTTAATCTCGAGGCCGACTTCGTACTGACCAACTTTCTCGGTACTCAGTCGTACGGCATCAGCACGACCAACCGGTTGCTCGGTCCGGCGCCGTTCCTCGCGCCGCCCCCCAATCCGACCTACCTGCAGGGCTTTGCATCTGCCGGCCGGGTATTCAAGGAAGGAATCCCGCCGCTGAAGACCAAGGTCGCCAATTATGATATTGCCGTACCGCAGAACGTCTCCGGACCGCTGAAGCTCAGCGTGCGGCTGCGCTACCGTAACTTTCCGGGGCATTTTCTGCGCGACCTGGGACTTGCGAAATACATCTCCAAGCTCAAGGTCGTGGACATGAAGACTTACCAAGGGGATATTCAGATCGTCCAATAGGCCACGTGATGCGCGCTACCACGCAGCCGAAAACGGCATACCATTTCGCACGCGGACTGAGCGGCGCGTGGCTGGTTGCGCTCGCTGCGCTCGTGATGTCGTGGCCGAGCCAGGGGTTGGCGGTTACTTTGTTCGGCTCGAATTACCTTTCGCCCGGAAAGATCTGGGATCCGGGATTCTCGATATTTGGCGAGGAAGCGTCGCCCCGGCTCGACGTTGATGGCCTGTTGCGTTACCAGTTTCTGGATGCGCAGCTCGACAACGCGGGCCAGAACGTGATGGTCCCGCAGGTGGACCTGCAGGCCAATCTTCAGCTCACCGCCACCCAGCGCGTGTACGCGCTGGTCCGCCCGCTGGAATATGGGGACCGCGAACCGACCTATTTCAAGTTCGGGAACAATCATGGCTGGACCGGGAGCTTTGACGCGACGCCACAAGCGCTCTTCTATGAAGGAGAGCCGTTCAACTGGCTCAGCCCCAGCGATCGGCTTCCGCTCGACTTGAATCTGACGGTCGGGCGGGTGCCGATGGTCTTGCACAACGGGCTATGGTTTAACAATTTCTTCGACGGATTCGCCCTTTCGAAGAACAATATCCAGCTCGGTAATCTGTCAAATCTCAATATCATGTACTTTCTGACACTCGGGCAGACTCAGCCCGGGCTGACCCTGGATACCGCGAGTCGGCGCGAGGCCGATAAGCACGTCATGGGTCTCGACTTCAATCTGGACTTTAGTGATTACTTCGTCGAGGCCAGCTGGGCGATGAGCTACGACAACGATCGGGTGCCGAGCGACCGCCAGAATCTCAACCGCAACTTCTGGGCGGTTTCAGTCACGCGAAGCTTCAGCTACGACGCCGGAGTCTCGCTGCGAGCGATGGGTAGCACGGCCAATTCCACTGCCGGCGATGGTGAGCTGTTCGTCCTCGAGGCGCAGCGCGGAGTGCTCGGCACGCAGCTCTACAGCAATATCTTCGGCGCGACGAAAAACTGGAAGGCGCCGTCGGTTCAAGGCTCGCCGCTCAATCGCGAGGGCATCCTCTACACCTTCGACCGTCTGGTCGCCACGCCACAGCTTAACCCTCGCGCCTACGGGACGGTGGGCGGAACGGTTGGCGATATCCTCAACCCACGCGGCCACGTCACGTTCACGCCCGAGTTCGGTTGGCTGATCGACAACCTTTCCACCTCGAACGACCAGGTCGGGCTGGCGATGCTTACTCAGATCGATCTGGCCAGCCTGATAATTCCCGGCAATACTCTGGGCGATCTCAAGCGCCGCGGCCTGCTGTATGGCGCGTTGCTCAAATGGACGGTCAATGTAATCCGGAATGAAAATACCCACTTGGCCGGAGAACGGTTCGACTATGGAAGCAATCTCGAGTTCATTTATCAATTCTGAGTTGAAACGGATCGGAACAAGGAGAAATCTGATGAAACGTCTGATGGTCGTAGCAATGATCGCGATGTTGCTGCCGGCGCCTGCCTTCGCCGCCAACCTGGTCGCCGGAAAGCGCGTGGCCAAACGCAAGTGTGCAGGCTGCCACGGCGAAACCGGAGCCGGCAACGGTCCGCTGTTGGCCACGCTCGGAGCGCCCAAGCCGCCGGTATCGTGGACCGACAAGGCCGGGATGGCCCGGTTCACGGATCAACAGATCACCGACGTGATCACGAAGGGCGGCAAGGCGATCAATGAATCGTCGCTGATGCCCGATTTCGGAAACCAGCTCACGCCCAAGCAGATCGAGAATGTAGCAGCATACGTCCGTTCGCTCTCGAAGTAGGCTTAAGGCAGCCGCTCGTCCGGGGGGTTACGATGCACGGATTCTCGGGACCGTCCTACGAAAAATGGGCCACTCATCCCGGTGTGCTCGCCTTCATCCACGCCGGCCATATTTTGGGCGAAGGATGGGGAAGCTGGGTGGATTGGGGGATCGTCACGTCGCTCGTGCTGAGCGTGGCGATCCTGGTGCTGATCGTGTGCGGGCGGATTTTCTTTCCGGGCCGCGTCACTCGCAGCCGAGCGCTGCTCCTGAATGCAATTGCGCTGGTGGTGCTGCCGATCATGCTGCTGCCGTTTGCGACCTTTACCACTTTCGAATACGCCAAGCAGATTAACTTTTGCGGCTCTTGCCATCTCGCAATGCAACCCTATGTGCACGATTTGGTGAATCCCAAAGGCAAGTCGTTGGCCGCGCTGCACTACCAGGTACACTTCACGCCGACGCAGCCCGGAACCGCGTGCTATTCCTGCCACGCGACCTATGGGGTTCACGGAACGATGATCGCAAAGATGCAGGGGCTGAGCGATGCCTACCGCTATTTGACCGGCTTCTATACCGAGCCGATCAAGTTGCGAGAGCCGTTTTCAAACAAGCTGTGCCTCAAATGCCATATCGCGTCGAGCATTTTCCGCTCGCAGCGCATTCACATGGATAAGCAGGGAAATGTCTCGCCGCTGATGCTGAACGGTACTATCTCATGTGAGATGTGTCATCCGTCGGGTCACATGATCGGAGCATCTGAGCAATGAGTACTGCAACAGTTGAAGGTGAAGTGATTCGGAAAGCGGAGTCGGGCGATTGGCCCGCCAAAGCCATCACGGTTGCCCAAATCCTCGCCGGGATCGTTGCTATAACGGGGATCGCGGCATGGGCAACCCTGGTGCCCGTTTTCATACTGACTTTTCTCTTTCTCGAGCCGTTGCTAATCGTCGCGATAATCCTGTTCGTGGTCGCCGCTTTGTTTAGCGAGAAGACGCTATTGACCGAAAGTTTCAGCGCCGGAACGGCCGTCATACACGAGGGCACCCACGCCGACTACATATATTCAGTCAAAGCGGGAAAGCTCCGCGGCGAGGGATATGACGGCAAAGAACACTTTACCAGGGAGCTTGGTCCTGGAGATTGTTTCGGCTTGCATGCGGCGGTTGCAAACCAGACTTATAGCCTCACTGTGACCGCCGTGACCGACGCGGTGGTGTACAGGATCAACCCGGCAGATCTCTCTTCGGTCTTGAGCAGCTTTCCGCAAGTGCAGGAAGGAATGAAGGAATTACTGAATACCCGTTTTGGAGATCTAGTGGGTCGCGGTTAGTCAGCGGGTCGCTAGCCGCTCCTCCCGCTGACGGCCAGTATCTGGTTCCCGCCATTGGCGATCGGCGGATGACTCAATCGGTCCGGCGCCGCCGCAGTACGGTGCGCTTGCATTATGCCCGCCTTCTGGTGCGAGATTGAGCGGCTTGCGTGGCTGCAGCGCGGTCAGAGCCGCAGGAGCAGCTAATCGCATTCGAAAGGGAAATCACACATGGCATTGAAAGTCGTTGGCGCCGGATTCGGAAGAACCGGCACGCTCTCGCTGAAAGCGGCTCTCGAAAGACTCGGCTTCGGTCCCTGCTACCATATGGCGGAGGTGTTCCCGCGCCCCGAGCACATGAAGATGTGGCATACGCTCGCTTTTGGCGGCGCGATGGACTGGGACCTGGTGTTTCGTGATTTCCAGGCGACAGTGGATTGGCCGGCGGCGCGATGGTGGCGCGAAATCGCCGATCACTTTCCCAATGCCAAAGTGCTGCTCTCGGTTCGCCCGCCCGAAGGCTGGTACAAGAGCATGACCGATACGATATATCAGGCGATGAAATCGCCCGCGCCCGACGACGCGCCCGAGCAGTTCAGGATGCTCAACGCGATGGCGCGCAAGGCGATTCTGGCGGACACCTTCGACAACCGCTTCGAGGAACCCGGCTATGCGCTCGAAGTGTTCAAGCGCCACATCGCCGAGGTTCGCGCGGCGATCGATCCCGCGCGCCTGCTGGAGTTTGAGGCAAAGCAAGGATGGGAGCCGCTGTGCCGGTTTCTCGACGTCCCCGTCCCGAACGAGCCGTTCCCGCGGCTTAATGACACCGCCGCGACACAGGCGATGATGCGGCAGATGAACGAGACCGCCCGCCGCGCGTAGTCCGCACGGTCGGATTCCGGATCGGATTGCGCCGATGCTCTCGGGGTGAGTGTGGATGGTGGACGCAGCAGGATTTGAACCTGCGACCCCATGCATGTGAGGCATGTGCTCTAACCGAGCTGAGCTATGCGTCCACCGGGAGAACGGATTATCGCGCCCGCCGCGTGCTCTGACAAGACGCGCCGCGCGAGCGCCAACCGCCATGTTCGTCCCGCCATTGTCAAGCAATCGGACCGCCGCCGCCCTCGCGTCCGGACCTTGCGCGCGACCGCGCCGCGGGCGACTATCCTTGCGACCCGCCCCGCGGAGTCGGTGAGCCGTGCGCTACGGATTCGTAATCGACCAGGACCGCTGCATCGGATGCCACGCCTGCACGGTCGCCTGCAAGGAAGAGCACAACGTCCCAGTCGGCGTGTTCCGCACTTGGGTCAAGTATATTGAGAAGGGCGGATTCCCCAACGCGAGCCGGCACTTCGGCGTGCTGCGATGCAACCATTGCGACGACGCGCCGTGCGTGGAGATCTGCCCGACCGTGGCTCTTTTCCGTCGCGACGACGGGATCGTCGATTTCGACTCGTCGCGATGCATCGGGTGCAAATCCTGCATGCAGGCCTGCCCCTACGACGCGCTCTATATCGATCCGAACTCGCACACCGCCGCCAAGTGCAACTACTGCGCGCATCGCACCGACGTCGGGATTGCGCCCGCGTGCGTGATCGTCTGCCCGACGCAGGCGATTATCGCGGGTGACCTGGACGATTCCGCCGCGCCGATCAGCCGGATCGTCGCCACCCAGAAGGTCACCAGCCGCAAGCCCGAGAAGGGCACCAATCCGAAGCTGTTCTACGTCGGGATCGACGGCGACCTGATTAATCCCGCCGCACCTGCGCAGGAGGCCGCGCACCTCTGGGCTGAGCGTCAGCCCGCCGACGCTGCGGCCGAGGTTCCCGCGGGCTACCGGCGCTTCGAGCATCCGGGCGCCCCGCGCGTGGTTTACAACGCGGCGCATCCGGCGCCGTGGGGATGGATGATCGGGGCGTACCTGTTCACGAAATCGATCGCGGCGGGGGCGCTGATGGTCGCGGCGCTGATGGCGCTGCTCGGCTATCGCGCGGAAGGGGCGGTGTTCGATCTCTCCGCGCCGATAATCGCAATCGTGTTTGCGGGGCTGACCGGAGTGCTGCTGATTGCCGACCTCAAGCGTCCCGACCGCTTCTATTTCCTGTTCACCAGGCCCAATCCGCGCTCGTTCGTCGTGATCGGCGCATGGATTCTGCTCGGGTACGGCGGACTGGCGGCGCTATGGTTCCTGTGCGCGATCGCCTCGAGCGCTCCGGCGCCGCCCGCCGTCGTCGGCGCCGCCGCGCTACTCGCGATCGGCGCCGCCTGCTACACGGGATTTCTGTTCGCGCAGGCGCGCGGCCGCGATCTGTGGCAGAGCCCGCTGTTCACCTGGCATCTGCTGGTCCAGGCGATCGTGGCCGGAGCCGCCGTGCTCGCGCTCGCGGCGATTCGCGCGCATGCGGGTCTGCCCACGCTCCACGCGCTGGCGGTCACGATGATCGCCGGGATGTGTCTCAGCGCCGCGATGATCCTGGGCGAGGTGTTCCTGCCGCCCGCCAGCGAGGACGTCAGCCGCGCCACCGCGATGCTCAAGCGCGGCACGATGGCGGCGCAGTTCTGGGGCGGCGCGCTGGGCGCGGGAATCGCCGCGCCGATCCTGCTCGCGCTCGCAAGCCGTGGCGCCGGGCCGCTGATGGTGCTGGCGGCGATGCTCGCGCTCGGCGGCGTTTGGATCTTCGAGTCGCTCTGGGTGCGCGCCGGGCAGGCGGTTCCGCTCAGCTAGGGACGCTGACGATGAAAGAAATTCCGCAGCCGCTCAATCCCGCCGCGCGCGACCTGCCGCCCGCAAGCGGTGGACTCGCCAACTATCCGCCGGTCGAGCGATGGAACGACTGGACCGAGTACGATCCCGCTGCATGGCCGCGCAAGGTCGAGCGCCATTACTCGCTGGTGCCGACCATCTGCTTCAATTGCGAGGCGGGATGCGGCTTGCTCGCGTACATCGACAAGGAAACCCTCGCGATCCGCAAGTTCGAAGGCAATCCCGAGCATCCGGGCAGCCGCGGGCGCAACTGCGCCAAGGGTCCCGCCACGCTCAACCAGGTCACCGACCCCGAGCGAATCCTGTTTCCGATGCGCCGCGTGGGAAAGCGCGGCGAGGGCAAGTGGGAGCGCGTGACGTGGGACGCCGCGCTCGACGATATCGCCGCGCGTATCCGCAGCGCTCTCGTCGAGGGGCGGCGCAACGAAATCCTCTACCACGTCGGCCGCCCAGGCCATGAGCTGATCTACAACCAGCGCATCCTGCACGCGTGGGGAATCGACGGCCACAACAGCCACACCAACGTATGCTCGGCGGGTGCGCGCGCCGGCTACGCGTTCTGGCACGGCTACGATCGCCCGTCGCCCGACCATGACAACGCGCGCTTCATCCTGCTGCTCAGCTCGCACCTGGAGGCCGGACACTATTTCAATCCGCACGCGCAGCGGATTATCGACGGCAAGGCGCGCGGCGCGCGCGTGTGCGTAATCGACACCCGTCTGTCGAACACCGCGGCCAAGGCCGACTACTGGATGTCCACGTGGCCGGGCACCGAGGCGGCGGTGCTGCTCGCGATGGCGAACGTGATGCTGCGCGAGGATCTGTTCGATCGCGACTTCGTGCGCCGCTGGGTCAACTGGGAGGAGTTCCTGCGCGCGGAGTATCCGGCCCGCCCCTGCGACTTCGACACCTTTGTCGCGGCGCTCAAGGAAATCTACGCCGAGTTCACGCCCGAGTTCGCCGAGCGCGAATCGGGCGCCAGCGCCGCGACGATCGTCGAGGTGGCGCGCGAGGCCGCCCGCGCCGGCGCGGCGCTCTCCACCCACGTATGGCGCAACGCGGCGGCGGGAAATCTCGGCGGATGGCAGGTGGCGCGCGCGCTGGAGTTCCTGGTCGTACTCACCGGCGCCGTCGCCACCCCGGGCGGCACCGCGCCCAGCGCGTTCAACAAGTTCGTTCCCGCGCCCCCGATGATGCCGCCCGCGCCCAAAGCGTGGAACGAGATGATGTGGCCGCGCGAGTATCCGATCGCGTTCTTCGAGATGAGCTTCCTGCTTCCGCACTTCCTCAAGCAGGGGCGCGGCAAGCTCGCGATGTACTTCACGCGCGTTTACAACCCGGTCTGGACCAACCCGGACGGGATGAGCTGGATCGAAGCGCTCAGCGACGAAGCGAAGGTCGAGCGCCACGCCTGCCTGACGCCGATGTGGAGCGAGACCGCGTGGTTCGCCGATTACGTTCTGCCGATGGGACTCGCCTCCGAGCGGCACGACCTGATGAGCCAGGAGACTCACGCCGCGCGATGGATCGGGTTTCGCCAGCCGGTCTTGCGCGTCGCGCTCGAGCAGCGCGGGCGGAAATTCGCGACCACCTGGGAGGCCCATCGCGAGGCCGGGCTCGGCGAGGTCTGGGAAGAGGACGAGTTCTGGATCGAGCTGTCCTGGCGGGTCGATCCCGACGGCTCGCTCGGAATCCGCAAGTACTTCGAGTCGCCTTATCGCGCGGGCGAGAAGCTCACCGTTGACGACTACTACCGCTGGATTTTCGAGAACAGCGTGCCCGGCCTGCCCGCCGCCGCCGCGAAGCTCGGGCTGACGGCGCTTGAGTACATGCGCAAGTTCGGCGCGTTCCAGGTCGAGGGCACCGGCTATCGCCAGCATGAAACTGCGCCCGCAAATCTTGACGGCGCCGAGGTCGATTCCGAAACCCGAGTGATTCGGAGGGACGGGCGGCCGGTCGGTGTCGAAATCGACGGCGCCGCGCACGTCGGTTTCCCCACTCCGTCGCGCAAGCTCGAGTTCTACTCGCACACGCTCAAGGAATGGGGATGGCCCGAGCACGCCATCCCCGGTTACATCAAAAGCCACGTGCACTGGTCCAATATCGACGCCGAGCTCGGCGAGATGCTGCTGCTGCCGACCTTCCGCCTGCCGACGCTGATCCATACGCGCTCGGGCAACGCGAAGTGGCTCTACGAGATCTCGCATCGCAACCCGATCTGGCTTCATCCGCGCGACGCCGCGAAGTTCGGCGTCGGCACCGGCGACCTGCTGAAGATTCAGACCGACATCGGATATTTCATCGACAAGGTCTGGGTGACCGAGGGAATCCGTCCCGGCGTGATCGCCTGCTCGCATCATCTCGGCAGATGGCGGCTGGCGGAGCTTGCGGGCGGCGAAAGATGGTCCTCGGCGCTGGTCGATCTCAAGCAGATCGAGCCGGGCAAATGGATGATGCGGCAGGTGCACGGCGTGCGCCCGTTCAAGAGCGACGACCCGGACTCGGAGCGCGTATGGTGGCAGGACGCGGGCGTCCATCAGAATCTGATCTTCCCCGTGCAGCCCGATCCGGTAAGCGGTCAGCACTGCTGGCATCAGAAGGTGCGCGTCGAGCGTCCCGCGCCGGGCGATCGCTACGGCGATATCGTGGTGGACACCAGGCGGTCGCACGAAGTGTATCTGCGATGGCTTGCGATGGCGCGGCCGGCCACCGGCAATCTGCGCCGTCCGTTGTGGCTTGCGCGCGTGTACCGTCCCGACGACTCCGCGTTCTATTTGACCTGAGGCGCGGCCCTGCGCGAAAGTTGCGCGCACGCGGGCGCGCCGCGCTCGCGACGCAGGAGGAATCACGATGGGCGCACGACTTCGCCAGGTAAGCCTCGCCGAGGCATCTCCGGAAATCAAAGAACTATACAAGCAGTTTTTCGGTGACCGCGATCCGGTCAAAGAGCCTGGCACCGCCACCGGCACCCCGGGCGATTACTGGACCACCTTCGCGCTGGTGCCCGACCTGCTGAAAAATGCGCGCGAAAGCCTCGGGATGCTCTTGCAGCCGGGGCGCAAACTGCCGGCCAAGCTGCGCGAGCTCGCGATCATCCGCACCGGAATAGTCGGCGACTCACGCTTCGAGTACTCGCAGCATCTGAAGGTCGCGCGGATGGTGGGCGTGACCGAAGACAAGCTCGCCGCGATCAAGTCGTGGGCGACCTCCGACCAATTCTCGCCCGCCGAGCGCGCCGTGATGGCTGCGACTGACGAGCTGGTGGGACGCAACCTGGTCGAGGACGAGACCTTCGCCGCGCTCAAGCAGCATCTGAGCGACGAGCAGATAATGGAGCTGTTCTACGTGATCGCGCTGTGGCGGATGCACGGGATGATCGTGCGCGCGCTGCACCTGGAATTCGATGGCGACACGACCGCGCGAATGAAGGAGATTCCCGCGCCCGCGCCGAAGAAGTAGCCGCGAGGTGGGCGCGAAGCGTGTCCGAGCCGACAGCGAGGCGTGACCGAGCGGTCGTCCTGAGCGAGCAACGCGAGCGAAGGAGCCCGGCGAAGCGAAAGTTCTGCCTGATCGCGTGGGCGAAGGACCAGTGATGAATAGACGGACGCATTTAGTATTAACAGTTTTACTTGTAGCCGCGGCTTTGACTATTGGGGGAGGCGGTGGCGACAGTGCCGGCGCTGCTGCCATCAAATCAACCGCCGTGCCCGCCGATATCCAGCGCGTATTCAAAGAGCCGTTTTACAACGGCGCGCAATGGGGACTGCGGGTGATCGATCCCGCCAGCGGGAAAGTGCTGATCGATCTGAATTCCAATTACCACTTCTTCATCGGCTCGGTACGCAAGGTTTTCTCGGTCAGCGAATTGCTCAATCAGGTTGGCCCGGACTATCGATACAACACTCCCGTCTACCACAGCGGGACGATCGACGCCTCGGGCGTTCTGCACGGCAATCTGATCCTGGTCGCCTCCGGCGACCTCACGATGGGCGGCAGGACCAATCCGGACGGAAGTATCGCACTCAGCAACTACGACCATAATGAAGCCGATTCGCTGGGCAATGCGGTGCTCACCGCGCCGAATCCGCTGGCGGGCTACGCCGCGATCGCCCGGCAGATCGCCAGCGCCGGCATCAAGAGGGTCGCCGGCGACGTCGTGATCGACGATCGCCTCTTTCAGCCGTTCAACTTCAGGCGCGAGTTCGATGTGAGACCCATCTTCGTCAACGACGACGTGGTTGACCTGACGATCAACCCGACCAGCCCGGGCAATCCCGCATCACTGACCTGGCGGCCGCAATCAGCGGCGCTCAGCGTCGTCAGCACGCTGGTTACCGGCGCTGCCGGCTCGGACTACACGCTCCATCGCGAGCCGGAATTTCCCGGTTGCATCGGCACGCGCGGATGCACCGCAAAGATCACCGGAAGCCTGCCGGTGAAGTACCGTCCGCCACTGACTAACGCGCTTCCGCTCGTGCAGACGTTCAGGATCGTGCAGCCGGCGAATTATGCGCGCACGGTACTGATCGAGCAGCTCAAGGCGGCGGGGGTAACGGTTGACGCGCCCGCGGTTGGCGCAAATACGGTCAGGCTCCTGCCGGCCAGGGGCGCTTATCTTGCCGCGGCAAAGATTGCCGAGCTCAAGGGGCTGCCGTACTCCGAAGATGCGAAGTTTATACTCAAGGTGAGCTACAACATCGGCGCGGATACGAGCCTGGTACTGTATGGCCTCACCCAGGGAGCCGACAACATGAGCGCCGCGCTCGCGGCGGAAAAGACCAACCTTGCCGCTCACTATGGAGTTCCCTCGACTGAGTATAACTTCGTCGATGGAAGCGGCGGCGGACCCAGCACGGCGACCAATTCGGCCGTGACGAAATTTCTGAGCGAAATGATCAGCAAGCCGGCCTTTTCGGTTTTCTACAATGCCTTGCCGATACTCGGCGTGGACGGCTCACTGTCCTTCGTAACCGCCTTCGAGTCAGACCCGACCCTTGCCGGCGCGGCCAGCCGCGTGCATGCGAAGACCGGCACCTATGCCCTGGGTTCGGAGTCGGGACTCATGCTCAAGGGCCGGGGGCTCGGTGGATATATCAACGCAAAGAGTGGAAAGCAGCTGGTTTTCGAACTGGTTGTGAATAACGTCAAGCTCGGCGGCTTAAGCGACATGCTTCAGGTATTTCAGGATCAGGGCAGGATAGCGGCGATGATCTGGCGCGACAACTGATCGTGATAATTTCTGAAATACAGAGTAGGAAATTGTCAATAATCAGTATGTCCTTCTTGCGACGCCCGGGCGTCATGGTCGCGCTCTTTCTGCTTTTTGGGCTTATCGGGAGCGGCAGCGCCAGTGAGCGGTCCGGCACGTCACGAATACCGCCCGCAATCCTGGCCATCATGAAAAAGCCGCAATATTCCCACGCGACCTGGGGACTGCGTGTGGTTGATCTCAAATCGGGAGCGGTGATTTACGATCTCAACTCCAGCGCCCTGCTGTTAACCGGATCGGTGCGAAAGCTTTTCTCAGTCGGTATGGCGCTCAACAAACTCGGCGCCGGCTATCGATTCAGAACTCCGGTATTTCGCATCGGAAAGGTCGATCCCTCCGGAACGCTGACTGGCAATCTGGTTCTGGTGGCAAAGGGCGACCTGACGATGGGCGGTCGGGATAGCGGTGATGGTAGCGTTGCCTACACCGACTTCGACCACTGTGACGCCGACAATCTGGGCAGCGCGATCCTTACCAGGCCGGATCCGCTCGCAGGTCTCGACAAACTGGCCGCGCAGGTCGCTGCCTCCGGCATCTCCAAAGTTTCCGGCGACGTCATCATCGACGCCCGCCTCTTCGATCAATTCAGGGTTCCCAACCAGCTTTTGCTCATCACTCCCATCATCGTGAACGACAATCGTATCGACGTGACGATTCTACCGACGAAACCCGGCCAGAAGGCTATCGTTGAATGGCGCCCCCATACGGCTGCATTCAAAGTCACCGCCGATGTAATGACCGTCGCACCGGGAGGCGACACCGCCGTCAAGCTCACTCCGATGGGTCCGGGCGCGGGAAAAGTGAGTGGACAGATCGCGGTGGGCTTTACCCCACCGCTGCCCGGCGTAAAGACGCTGGTGCAGACTTTCAGGGTTGAGAACCCCGATGCTGCCGAAGACCCTGCCGCATTTGCCCGTACAGCTTTTATCGAGGCGCTGGCGAGGGCCGGGGTCACGGTTACCGCGCCGCTGGTCGGTCCAAATTCCTCGGCCAGGCTTCCTGCGCCGCACTCCTATCCCGCCAGCACCCGGGTCGCCGAGTTGGTCTCGGCGCCGTATGCGCAGTATTCAAAACTCATTCTGAAGGTCAGTCACAATCTCGGCGCCAATTTGAGTCTGATGCTCTTTGGGCTCGGCGACGGTGTGAGAACCATCAAGGGCGCACTAGGCGCCGAGCGAACCGCATTGGTTGGCCAGGTGGGACTTGGTAGTAACGGATTTGATTTTCCAACCAATGGCAGCGGCAGCCCCGATAGCCGCGCCACGCCGGAGACCACGACCAGGTTGCTGACTTACATGGCCAGTCAGGCGACCTTTCTCCCATACTTCAATTCCCTTCCGATTCTGGGAGTGGACGGCTCTCTCGCTGAGATGGGAACGGACAGCCCGGCCAAGGGAAAGGTCCACGCCAAGACAGGGACATACCTCGCCAACGGCACGATCAAGGCGCAGGTTCTGGCCGGTTACATCGATGCGCACAGCGGCCGGCGATTGGCATACGCGCTATACGTAAACGATGCCGGCCAGTTTACCAGCATCGCCGACGTCATCGGTGTGATTCAGGACGAGGCGCAGATCTCGACACTGATATATCAACTGAATTGAGGTAGTGGCCGAAGTGGCCCCGCCTCGCGGCGTGACTGTTCGATGCGCGGCGCGCGTCAGCCGGCGTTCATCAGCCGGATCACTTCCGCGCGGCCCCATTCGACTTCCGCGCGATGCCGATTCGCCATCGCGGTCAGATAGTCGTGGATCGCTCCGGTCTCGGGCGCGAGCGCGAGCGCCTCTTCGGTCTTGCGCGCCACCCATTCCTGCCCGCGCGACATCAGGTTGAGGCGGTCGCGAAGCGAGTCGAGCACGGCGACCTTTCCCGCGAAGGGGCCGGTCCTGTCCGACGGAGCGCCGCCGTGCGCGCGAATCAGCGCTTCGAGCCCGCCGACGTTGCGCCGCTCCTCGTCGCGAGAGGCCTCCAGAAAGCGCCGCAGTTCTCGCTGCTCGACTTCGCCCGCGAGTTCTTCAAGCGCGACCGCACCCGCGCGCTCGGATTCGAGCAGCAGGTTGAGAGCCTTCTCAAGGCGCGGGTCCACGCCGCGAATCTAGTCGGTGGCGGCGCGATGGCGCAAGCCGGATGCGCGCCGGTGCCGGCGCGTCAGCGCGGCGATTCGTCGGGATTGCGGCAGCTCGTCCTGCAGTTCTGGCATCGCCCGCTGCGGAATTCGGCAAGGCCGGTGCCGCGCGAGTGAAACAGGCTGCCGCATCGTGGGCACGTCGCGCGTGAGGCCGCCACCGCGCAGAACAGCGCGCTGAGGGCGAGAACCATGCCCAGGTAAGCCGCCGTCCCGGCCGGCATCACGATCGCGACCGGCAGCGGCGCGACCAGAGCGCCGGCGACCAGCAGCCAGAAGACCTGGTGCAGCCGGCTTATGCGGCGCAGGATTTCGCGCTCGCGCGCGGGAATCTCTTCTGGCTGGTTTTCCGCCAATCGGGACGCCCCCGCGCCGTCATTTGAAGAACAGGCGCACCGCGACGAGGATCAGGAAGACGGCGAAGACGTGGCGCACCAGGGCCGGCGCGGTGCCGATCGCGATTTTGCCGCCGACGTAACCGCCCAGGAACAGCCCCAGCGCGATCAGCGCGGCGAATCCGATATCGATCTTGCCGACCTTGTAATACTCGTACGCGCCCAGCAGTCCCACCGGCGGCAGCAGCGCGCCGAGCGAGGTGCCGACCGCGTTCTGCATCGGCAGCGCGAGCAGCATGATCAGCGCGGGGACGATCAGCACGCCTCCGCCAACGCCGAAGAAACCGCTCAGTATGCCAGCGGCAAGTCCGATTACCAGTACAATCGTATAGTCAAGCATCTGCGACGATTTTCCATTTCCCGCGGCGAGCGCCTGCGGATTTGTCGGGATGCGCGAGCGTAGCAGAGGGGACGCGTCAGATTGAAGCGGGCGGCACGGGCGGCGGCGCCCCGCTCAGTCCACCGCGTGGCCGCCGTGCGGATATTGGGGCTCGACGATTTTCAGCTCCGGCGCGCGCTTGGTCCACCTGCGCCACCAGTTCTCCAGATCGTCGAACAGCGAGTACGCAACCGGCGTGATCAGCAGCGTGATCGCAAGGCAAAGCGTCTGCCCGCCGATCACGACCAGCGCGATGGCGCGCACCGAGCTGTCGCCCGCGCCCTGCCCGAGCGCGACCGGGATCATGCCGGCGACCAGCGCCGCCGTGGTCATCAGGATGGGGCGCAGGCGCTGGCGGTTGGCGAGCAGAATCGCCTGGCGGCGCGGTATGCCGCTGCGCACCAGGTTGAGGGTCTGATCGATTTGCAGGATCGAATTCTTTTTCACGATTCCGAACAGCAGCAGGATGCCCAGGGTCGAGAACAGCATCAGGTGCTCGCGAAACACGAGCAGCGAAATCAGCGCGAACGGCACCGCCAGCGGCAGCGACAGCATGATCGTGATCGGATGCACGAAGCTCTCGAACTGCGCCGCGAGCACCATGTACATGAAGATGATCGACAGCCCAAACGCGATCACAAAGCCCTCGACCATCTCGCCGTAAATCTTGCTCGAGCCGCCGAACGCGGTGGTGTAACCCGCCGGCATGTGGAGGCGCGCCGAGGCGAGCTTCACCTTGTCGATGACCTTGTTCATCGCGGCGCCCGGCGCCAGGTTGAACATCAGCCCGATCTGGCGCTGGCGGTCTTCGCGGTCGATCTGGACCGGACCGGTGCCGCGCACCAGGCTTGCCACGTTGTCCAAACGGACCTGTGCGCCGCTTGCCGACGGGACCGTGAGCCCGCCGATCACGGTGGGATTGTCGCGGTCCTTGTCGGCAAGCTGCAGGCGAACGTCATAGGTGTCCTGACCCTCGCGGTATCGCGTGACGATGTCGCCCTGCACCATGGTGCGCATGGTCTGCGCAATATCGCCGACCGAGACGCCCAGGTCGCCACTCTTCTGCCGATCGATCTGCACTTGCAGCTCGGGCAGGCCGCCCTCGTAAGTCGAATCGATATCGACGATGCCGGGGACTTTTTCCAGCTCGGCGCGCAGCCGGTCCGCCGACGTGCGCAGCATCTCCAGGTCGGGGCCGCGCAAATCGTATTCGACATCGACGTCGCGGTATCCGCCCTGCTCCCAGGGCTTGATCGCATCGACGCTGATCCGGATTGCCGGGAAGCCCTGCATCAGCTTGCGCGCCGTCGCCATGACCTGCTCCTGCGAGCGGTGGCGCTGATCCAGCGGCGCGAGCTTCACCAATATCTGCGCGATCGTCACGCGGCCGTCGCCGTTGGTATCGCCGACGGTGGTGAAGAGGTGACGGACCTCCGGAATCCGGCGCAGCTGCGCTTCGATATCGTGGACGACCGCGTCGGTGTGCGACAGCGAGTAGCCCGGCGGCGTGCGGATATTGACCGCGAATTCGCTGGAGTCGTCGTCGGGCATAAAGGTGGCGCCGACCGCCTTGCCCAGCACCGGAATCGCGGCAACCAGCGCGATCGAGACCGCGACGATGATCCAGCGATGGTCCAGCGCCCACTTGAGCGACTGCTCGTAGCGCCACTGGATATATTTGAAGAACCGCGACTCGCGCGATTTCTTCTTTTTGATTTCGCCCGGCCGCGGCAGAAAGCGCGAGCACAGCATCGGCGTCAACGTGAACGCCACCAGCAGCGACACGATGATGGCGAACGCCATGGTGAGCCCGAACGAATTGAGGAACCGGCCCATCACGCCCTTGATGAACGCGACCGGCACGAAGATCACCACCAGCGACAGCGTGGTCGCGCTGACCGCGAGTCCGACCTCCGCGGTCGCCGCCTTGGCCGCCGCCATCGGGCTCATGCCCTTTTCTTCGATGAAGCGGTAGATGTTCTCGAGCACGACGATCGCGTCGTCGATCACGATTCCGACCGCAAGGGTCAGCGCGAGCAGCGTCATCCGGTTGAGCGTGAAGCCCATCCACAGAAGCAACGTATAGGTCGAGATGATCGAAACCGGGATCGCGACCGCGGCGATCAGGGTCGAGCGGATCGAGCCCAGGAAGAAGAACACCACGATCGCGGCGCAGATTCCGCCCAGGATCAGATGCTCCTGGACGGTGTTGACCGCCTCGCGGATAAAGGTCGAGGAGTCGCGCGAGAAGATCACGTGGACGCCCGCCGGCAGGGTGCCCTTGAGTCCCTCGTAGCGCTCGCGCACGTTGTCCACGACCTGGATGGTGTTCTGTCCCGACTGCTTGCGGATCACCAGCGAGACCGCGTTGTGATCGTCCCAGCGCGACAGCGAGCGCGGTTCCTTGACCCCGTCGACCACCGTCGCCACGTCGCCGATCGTGACCGCGCGCCCGTCCTTCTCGCTGACGATCACCTTGGCGAAGTCGGGGACCTTGGTGATGCGGCCGAGCGTGCGCAGCATCTCCTCGGACATCCCCTGCATGACCCGCCCCCCGGGATACTCGACATTCTGGTGCGCCAGCGCGGAGCCGACCTGCTCGATCGATAGCCCGGTCGAATGGAGCTTGGCCGCGTCAACCAGGACGTGAATTTCGCGCTCGCGGCCGCCGACGATATCGATCGCGCCCACCCCGTCAACCGACTCCAGCGGCTCCTTGAGCTTGCGCCGCGCGATCTCGGTCAGCTCCTTCATGCTCTGGTAACCGGTCACCGTCATGGTGAGAATCGGCACCGCGTCGAGGTCGAATTTCTGGACCAGCGGCGGCTTGGTGCCGTCGGGCAACTGGTCGAGCACGCTGGAGATCTTGTCGCGCACGTCCTGCACGGCGGGGTCGAGTTCGCGATCGAGCTTGAACGCGACCATGATCCGCGACACGCCCTCCAGCGTATTCGAGCGCATCTCGTCGATTCCGCTGACGGTGTTGATCGCCTCCTCGAGCGGCTTGGTGACGCGCGCTTCGGTCTCCTCGGGCGCGGCGCCGGGCAGAAAGGTCGTGACCATCACGGTCGGGATATCGACCTTGGGGAACAGATCGACGCCCAAGCGCTCGTAGGAGAAAATCCCGAGCACGACCAGCACGCCGATGAACATCGTGGCGAAGACCGGCCGGCGCACGCACAGGTCGGCGAGAATCATGACCGCGCTTTCGCCTCCCTGGCGACGACCTTGACCCCGTCGGCCATCCGATCGACGTCGGTCGTGATCACACGCTCGCCTGGCGCGAGCCCCTTGGTTATCTCGATAAAGTCGCCCTCGGTTGCGCCGGTCTCGACCTCGCGCGCGCGTGCCACTCCGTCCTTGACCACGAACACGCGCGCCACGCCGGCGTAGCGCAGAATCGCGCTGCTCGGCACGAACAGCGCGCGGGCCTCACCCAGATCGATCGACACGTGGGCGAAATATCCCGGCTTGAGCGTGCCGTCGGGGTTCGGCACTTCCGCCTCGACCAGCAGGGTGCGGCTCGATTCGTCAAGCGCGGGCGCGATTCGTGTGATCCGGCCCGTGTAGGTGATGCCGGGGCGCGCGTCGATCACCACCTTCACCGGCATCCCGACCTTCGTCATCGGCACGAAGCGCTCGGGAATCGGGCAGTGAACCTTGATCGGGTCGGTCGCGATAATCTGGTAGAGCTGCTTGCCCGGCACCACGTACTCGCCGACCGACGCCATCCGCTTCTGCACCGCACCCGCGAAGGGAGCACGAATCGCGGTGTCGCCGAGCTTCTTGCGCGCCAGCGCCAGCGTCTTCTCGGCCGATTCGACGTCGGCCTGGTCGACCTGCACGGTCGCGGAGGTCTTGTCGAACTGCTGGGGCGAGATGAGCCCCTGGCGCTTGAGTTCGTTGAGGCGCTCGAAATCCGCCTGCGAATTGGCCAATCGCGCGCGCGCCTGGTCCAGCGTCGCATGCGCCGAATCGGCGTGCAGCTGATACTCGCGCGGATCGATCCGCATCAGGATCTGCCCCTGCTTGACCGGATCGCCGAAGTCCGCGAGCACCGCGACGACCGAGCCCTCGACCTCGGAGGCAAGCGTGGTCTGCTCGCGCGGAAACATCGCGCCCTGCACCTGCGCGGTGCGGGTCAGCGTGCGCTCACCCGCGGGAGCCACCGCGACGGTCAGCGCCGGCGCGAGCGCGGGCTCGCTGACCGCGCCGGCGGCGGTCTCGCGGCATCCGCCGGCCGCGACCAGCGCCAGCAGCGCGAACGGAACTATCCAGTTGCGATACGCCGGCTTCATAACCATCACCGTGCGATCACTCCGCGCAGGAAGAGTTCCAGCACCTCGCCAGCGTCCTCTTCGACCGGCGTGCTGGTAAGGCCAATCAGCCGGCGGCGCAGGCATCCGGTCATGATCTCGGTCAGCATGAACGCGGCGAAGTCCGGATCGATACGGCGCAGCGCGCCCGAGTCCATCGCGGCCTTCAGAATCGAGGCCACGTAGTTCAGATGATCGATATAAACCGCGCGCAGCTCCTCGCCGCGTTCGTCGCCCGGCTCGAAGTTGACGAAGCTGCTCTCCAGGAAGAACGCCTTGAGGAAATCCTGGTTCGAGGCCTGGATGCGGAACTGGCTGTGGATCAGCGCAGTGATCCGTTCCAGCGGCGGCGCGTCGGGAATGTCGCCCGCCTCGGTCTCGGCGATCATCGCGCGCAGTCCCTCAAGGATTGCGGCGTGGAGCAGCACGTTCTTGTTGCGGAAATATAGGTAGATGGTGCCCTTGGCGACCTTGGCCTCTTCCGCGACACGGTCGATAGTCGTGCCCTCGAAGCCGAAGCGTCCGACCACGCGTCGCGCCGCTTCCAGGATCTCGCGGGCGCGGAATTCTTTGAGGACTTCTTCCTTTGTCACGGCCTGTACTGAGCGTTCAGTCAAATGAACGTATGTTCAGTCTAGGCACCGTGCAGAATATGAGGCAAGAGTCGCTATGGGGCGTTCCGGGGAGAGAAACGGCCCAATAAGCGAGCGGTTTCAGCCCAATCGAACAGGCTCATCACGCAGGCGATCGCCGAGCAGCTCGACCAGTTTCTCGGCCGGGAGCCGGCGCAGCTCGGGCAGCGCGAACCCCGAGGCGGCCGCATGACCGCCGCCGCCGAAGCCCTCGGCGAGCACCGAAAGATCGACTTCGCAGTCGATGCTCCGGCGCAGGCTGACGCCTTGGCTGCGCAGGTCGAACAGCGCGACGACCGTCCGCTGCTGCCCGTAGTAGAGATGCGAGGCTACCTCGCTGCTATAGCCGAAGCAGCACGCCGCGCGCACCTTGATGCCGCTCGGGAGCATCCGATCGGTCAGGGTGGCTTTGGCCAACTCCACGCTGCGGCGCATGCCGTCCCGGCCTATCTCGAGCGCGTTCTTGAGCTTGCGGGTCATGCGCGGCTCGCGCAGCTTGAGGATTTCCCGGTACGACGCCATCCCGCCCAGCGTCTGCACGGCGAGCGCCCAATCGGACGACTCCGGGATCCGATGAATCCAGCGGTCGTGGTCGTCGGCGATCGCGGCGAACGGAGCGAATTCCTCGTAGTCCTGTGCGCGCTGGCCGGGCAGCTTCTTGCGCGCCAGCTTGCGCAGGTAATTGAAGGCCAGGCGTGCGGCCGAGTACTGCTCGGACAGGACCTTGGCCGTGAACTGCACCTTGAACTCGGGCGCCTCCGCGCGTGAGACTGCGGTGCGATGGTGGTCGATCCAGAAAATGCGCGCGCCCTGGCTGACCAGCTCATTGAGATGCTCGGCGGTCGAGGTCTGGGTCCAGGAAAGGTCGGTAATCCAGATATCGTCGGCGCCCGATCGGTTGCGCGGATTGAGCCCCTGGATCGCCCGATCGCTGTCGCTGTTGCCGGCCAGTGCCGTCAGCACGCGGTCGCCTTCGTAGAACCGCGCGACCGCCGCCGCGGCCATCACCCCGTCGAGGCATGAAGGCCCGTGGCTGATGATCTGGATAGTGCGCGCGGATTGCTCGGGCATAAGAGAACTATTCTAGATGATCCGCAGTCGGCGGGCGACCGGCACGCTCCCAGCACCGGACCGGTCGCGCAGGTCGCCAACGCGCTCACGCTGTCGCGGCTTGCGATGGCGGGCGGATGGATCTGGCTCTACGCCGCGCGCGATCCGGGCGGCGGCGCGCTCGGGGTTGCAATCGCGATTGCGGCTGCGGCCACCGATTTCATCGACGGCCGTATCGCGCGGCGCCTGGGCGTGGCCAGCGCAGCCGGGCGATGGCTGGATTCGGCGGCCGACGTCGTGTTTGTGCTGTCGGCGCTGGGATGCTTCGCCGCGACGGGCGCGATTCCGGTGTATATCCCGACTCTGATCGCGGTTTCGTTCAGCCAGTACGCGATCGACTCGGTTCTGATCGCGCCCGGGCGCGGTCCGATCCGCAGCCGGCTGGGGCACTGGGGCGGCGTCGTCAACTACGCGCTTGCGATCGCGCTGGCGGTGACGCCGCCGCAATCCGCATTGCGGGCGACTCTCACCGCGACCGCGCCGCTTATCGCCGCGTTCTATGTCGCCGCGATCGTCGAGCGCGCGCTCGGCTACCGCGCGCGATAATCGATCTCAGCGCTGCGAAACCGGCGAGCCGAAGCAGATCACGTAACCGTCGAGGTCGAGAACCTCGATTTCGCGCAGCCCGTAGAACTGATCGCATGGCTCAGTGAGCGATCTCGCTCCCCGCGCGGCGAATTCCGCGTGCAGGCGATCGACGTCTCGCGCCCAGATGTAGGCGTCGATCGCGATGCGCTTATCCGCGCGATTGGGACCGCCGCGCCCACCTTCCACCCGGCTCAGCATGATCCGCTGTCCGTCGCGCTCCACGATAACGAACACGGGCGGATCCTCCAGGTATTCGTTGATCTTGAACCCGAGCCGGTCGCGGTAATATTCCGCGGCCGCGCGCACGTCGGCGACCAGGAACTGCGGCGCGATGCCATTGAGATTCGGCTTCGTGCGATTCTCATCCATCGCGGCACCTCATCCGGACGCGCATCTCGCCTGGGGCGCGCGTTACTTTATCTTGACCAGCAGGTTGGCCAGGTCGTCGGCGTGCTCTTCTTCCATCTTGAGAATCTGCTCGATCATCACGCGGGTGGTGGAATCGTCGTTGCCGAGCCATCGGATGACCTCCGAGTACGACTCGATCGCGATGCGCTCGGCGACCAGGTCCTCCTTGATCATGTCGGTCAGGTTCTTGCTGGCGTCGTATTCCGAATGCGCCCGCTCGGCCAGTCCCTGGGGATTGTAGTTCGGCTCGCCGCCCAGCTGCGTGATCCGCTCGGCGACCCAGTCCGCATGCTGCTGCTCTTCGCCCGCATGCTGAAGGAACTCGGCGCGCGCCGCGTCCGCGTTCATCCCCTGGGCGGTGTAATAGTGGCGCTTGTAGCGCAGGACGCAGACGATCTCGGTGGCGAGTACTTCATTGAGCACCTTGACGACCGCCTTGCGGTTGGCCTTGTAGCCGCTGGTGACGGCGCCTTCCTGCATGTTCTTGCGGGCGCGCTCGCGGATTTTCTTGATATCGGTTTCGAACTGGCTCATGACATGCTCCTTTCGGCGGTCTCCATCGTACCGCGAATGCGGCTTTACGTGCATAGCCGCTACGCCGCCGGCGCATCCTCCGGCCGCCCCTTGCAGGCCCCGTGAAGAGTTCGCCATATCGTGCTAGGTTTTCGGGCGTAACTCCGGGAGGAGAGCAGATGGGCCGCGGACGGCCGACCCTTGCCTAACCGCATTTGGAACCGCGCATCATCGAGCGCGCCGATCATCCGATCTCGCGCCGCGACATCGACCCCAACGTCCTCAAGGTGCTCTATCGCCTGATCGGGGCGGGACATATCGCCTACCTGGTGGGCGGCGGAGTGCGCGACCTGATGCTGTCGCGGCGGCCCAAGGACTTCGACGTCGCCACCTCGGCGCATCCCCAGCAGGTCCGCGATCTGTTCCGCAACTCGCGTCTGATCGGGCGGCGCTTCCGCCTGGTCCACGTCTTTTTCGGCCCGCAGAATATCGAGGTCGCAACCTTCCGCCGCCAGAGCGAGGAATTCGCCGGCCCCGACGACCTGCTGATCCGCGCCGACAATACTTTCGGCACGCCCGAGGAAGACGCATTCCGGCGCGACTTCACCGTCAACGCGCTCTTTTACGATCCCCAGATCTTCCGCGTGATTGACTATCCCGCCGGCGTCAGCGATCTGCACTCCCGCGTGATCCGCACCATCGGCGATCCCGAGCTCCGAATGCGCGAGGACCCGGTGCGGATGATGCGCGCGGTCAGGTTCGCCGCCAAGCTCGGTTTCGAGATCGAGCCCGCCACGCGCGCCGCAATCGAGCGTCATCGCGGCGACCTGGCGAAATCCTCGGTGCCGCGCCTGGTTGAAGAGACTTTTCGCACCCTGGGACAACCCGAGGCCGCGCGCGCGATCGTATTGATGGAGCAGCTCGGATTGCTCGAGCTGCTGCTGCCATTCCTGTCCGCTCATCTGCGCTTGCACGCGGGGCCGGACCAGGAATCGCCCACCGCTCGAAACATGGCGGCGCTGGGGCGCGCCCTCTACGGCGGGCTGGGGCCCGATCATGCAATCGTGCTGGCCGCGATGTTCCTGGACTTCGCGTGCCAGCCGCAGAGCTCGCTCGAGCGCTTCGACTTGCTCGGTGAGCTGCGGGCGCGCGGGTTCGCACGCGGAGATACGGAGCGGATGCGGCTGCTGATAGAGGCGTTTGCGCATCTGGCCGCTCCGTCGCGGCGCACGCGCCGCCTGATGCGCCGGCCGTACTTCGCCGACGCGCGGCGATTCTTCGAGATGATGGCGCCGACCTACGGGATCGACCTTATGGTCCTGAAGCGGTTTCTTGCCGACCCCGAGGGCTATCTTGCGCGCGGGGCGACGCGGGCCAATGCCGCGGAGCCGGCGGCGCCCGATGGCCACCGACGGCATCGGCGCAGACGCCGCCGCGGGCGCCAGCGGCACGCACCGCGTTCGCCGTCGGAGATCGCGTCCAACGGCAGTCCGAATTCCGGCGCTCCGGCGCCGCGCGATGCGGCCCCGGCCGACGCGCCGCCATCCCCGCCGGCTCACGCGGAACCGGGCCGGCGCGACTGAATCGCCCGGCGCCGGCGCCCGGCGCGCCTTGTTCGGCTTATCCCCATGGATTAACTTTGCCTCTCGGAATGGCGCTTGAGGCGGGCGTTGCGCGCGATGCGCCGATTCTTTCCGGTGAGGTTACGACGTGGCGGCGAGCAGTCTTCGCACGGACAAAATCTGGATGGATGGCGCGATGGTTCCGTACGATGAGGCGCGCGTCCACGTACTGACCCATTCGCTGCACTACGGCCTCGCCGTGTTCGAGGGGATGCGCTGCTACAAGTGCGACGACGGGCGCTCGGCGATGTTTCGCGCCCCCGAGCATATCCGCCGCCTGCTCGACTCCGCGCACATCGTCGAGATGCCGGTGCCGTACGGCAACGAGGAGTTGCTCAAGGGGTGCGCCGACGTGATCCGCGTCAACAAGCTCGCCGAATGCTACCTGCGCCCGATCGCGTTTTATGGCGAGGGCGAGATGGGGCTGGCGGCGCGCGGCAACAAGACCCACGTCGCGATCGCCGCCTGGCCGTGGGGCGCCTACCTGGGACAAGACAGCGTCAACAAGGGCGTGCGGCTCAAGACTTCATCGTTCGTGCGCTTCCATCACAACTCGATGATGCCGGCGGCGAAGGTCTCCGGCCATTACGTCAACTCCATCCTGGCCGGCTACGAGGCGCGCCGCGGCGGCTATGACGAAGCGCTGCTGCTCGACACCGAGGGCTTCGTCGCCGAGGGCAGCGGCGAGAACTTCTTCGTCGTGCGCGACTCAATCGTGCGCACGCCCCCGCTGAGCTCGATTCTGCCCGGCATCACGCGCGACTCCGCGATCCGGATTCTGCGCGACGCCGGCGTCGAGGTGCGCGAGGAGATGTTCGCGCGCGACGCGGTTTACGTCGCCGATGAGGCGTTCATGACCGGCACCGCCGCCGAGGTGACGCCGGTGGTCGAGCTTGACGACCGCAGGATTGGGAGCGGCATGCCGGGACCAATCAGCCGCAAGGTGCAGGAAACCTTCAAGGCCGCCCTCCATGGACGCGAGCAGCGCTATCGCGACTGGCTGTCCTACGTCTGAGCGGCCGATGGCGGCGCGCCGGCCGGTCCGCCGCGGAGTCCGATCGATGAAGATGCTGCCCGCAACGATCGTAATTATCGCCGTCGTGGTCGCCGCGATTGTCGCGATAGGCCCGCGCGCGGCGCGTGCGGCGCTGCTCCACGAAGGACAGATCGCGCCGCCGTTCTCCACCCAGATGGTCGAGGGCGACCAGGTCACGCCGGTCTCGCTGGCCGATCTCTCCGGCAAGACCGTAATCCTCTATTTTTATCCCAAGGACGACACGCCCGGATGCACCAAGGAGGCGTGCGCGTTCCGCGACGGCTTCGCGCGCTTCCAGGCGGCGGGAGTGGTGGTGCTGGGATGCTCGGTGCAGGACGCCAATTCGCATCGCGCGTTTATCGCGAAGTACCATCTCCCGTTTCCGCTGCTGCTCGACCCGGACAAGAAGATCGCGACCGAATATGGCGCCGCGAACGGAATTCCAATCCTCGGCCTGGACCGCCGCATCACCTACGTGATCGGTCCCGAGGGAAAAATCCTGAAGGTCTATCCCAACGTCGATCCGTCGGCCAACGCCGGCGAGATCCTCGGCGATCTCAAGATCGCCGAGCATCCCGCCGCCGCGCCGTCGCCCGCCACGAGCCTCGCTCCCGGGGCGTCACCCCGGCCGGCGCCGTCCTCTCGCCGAGCACGCTCCTGCAGCTCGACGACCAGCGTGATCTACTCCCCCGCCGTCGCCGGCCCAGGCGACGGCGACCACACGCTCCTCGCCTACGTCTTCGGCGACCCCACGCCCGGCGTCGAGGCCCTCCGCATCGAGGCGAACGTCGTCACCGCGAAGGCCCTCGGCCACTCCTGCGCCACCAACGCCGAGTGCAAGACCGGCAACTGCGAAAACGGCGTCTGCTCCGACCCCGTGACGGGCACGGGCGGCAGCGGCACCGGCGGCAGCGGGAGCGGCAGCACCGGCGGGGGCACGGCCGCGAGCAGCACCGGCACGAGCGGTACGACCACGAGCAGCGCCGGCACGAGCAGCGCCGGCGGGAGCACGACGGAGACGAGCAGCGCCGGTACGAGCAGCGGGAGCGGGAGCGGGGTCGGTGGAGGGTCGGGCGCGGGCGGCGGTGGGAGCAGCTCGGGGATGCCGAGCGCGGGGGCGAAGGGCGGGTGCGGGTGCCGCACGGCGGGTGCGGACGCGCCCGCGAGGGAGGCGGCGCTCTTGCCGCTGCTCCTCGGCGGGCTGCTCGCGCGAAGGAGAAGGGCCCGGCGTCGCGAGTAGCGCTTCCGGCTCGTGAGCCCCCGCGTGCCGCTCGACATCCCCCCGAGATCCACCACCCCCACACCCGCGACGTCCTCCTCGAAGCCCTCGGGCTCCCCGGCCACCGCGACCTCACCGTCCACACCGACGACGCCCCCTGGACCACCGTCGTCGGCCACCTCCCCGTGCGCGTCCTCCACGGCCACCGCAACCTCGACCCCTGGAACGACGTCGACCCCGAGGCCGTGCTCCGCGCCGTCGAGACCGGCGCCCCGGCCCTCACCCTCCCGCCCGGATCGCGCCTCGTGCTGGAGAATCCTGAACCCGCTCAAGAAAGCGCTCGACCGGAAGACCGGGGTCTACCTGAGCTGCGGGACGTGGATGGATTCTGATGCAACTGCCCGCGCTCGGGGACGACGCGGCGGTGAAGGCGTTCATCGACGCGCTGGAGGCCGGGGACGTGCCGCGGGTCCAGGTGCGGACGTACGTGGAGGTGACGGAGGCGGGGGCCGCGCTGCGGGAGTGGCTCCCCGGATGACCGCCTGACGCGAGAAGTGGACGGGGACGCTCACCCGTCGGCGTCCAGCAGGCGCAACACCTCGTCGGCCGGGATGCCCTCTCCTCGGGCGAGGCTCACTGCGTTGCCCGCGAGCCTGATGAGGGGTACACCGTTCCCATGGGTTCGCTCTCCATCGACGTCGTCTACCAGGACGGCGTGTTCCGGCCGGTGCAGCCGGTCAGCCTACCGGAGGGCAGCCGCGCCCGCGTCGTTGCGGAGAGTCCCGACCCCCCGCTCGTCACGAAGACCCCCGGCGTCTGCGGCGGGCGAGCCTGCATCGCCGGGACCCGGATCACCGTGTGGGGTCTGGTTGCTTACCGGACGCTCGGGCTGGACGAGCGCGCGATCCTGGGCGCCGTGCCGTCGCTCACCGCGCAGCAGCTCTCGGCAGCCCTCCGGTACGCGGACGAAAACGCCGACGAGATCGCGCACGACATCGCCGAGAACGAAGCCGGCGAATGATCCTTTATGCGGACGAGGACTTCGACCACCGCGTGGTCGCCAGGCTGCGCGCGCTCGGTCACGACGTCGTCACCGTGATGGACGCCGGCAGGCGAGGCCTGAGCGACGAGGACCAGCTCGCCCATGCAAGCGCGGAAGGCCGGGCGCTCGTCACCTTCAACCGCGCCGACTTCCACGCGCTGCACCGGCGCGGCATCGCGCACGCGGGGATCATCACGTGCACCCGCGATCCAGAAACCGACGCGCTCGCGGCGCGTACCAATGCCGCCCTCGCCGGGCGATCGGACCTCGCGGGGAGCTCATCCGGATCGTGCGGGGGCACGCGCGGTAGGCGGGGGCCGCCGGCGCTCGCGTAGCGTCGCGAGAGCCGGCAGCCTCCACGAGCTCAGGCCTCGATCGCCTCCTCCGGGACCAGCGCGGGGCTGAACGCGAACGTCACCTTCCCGTCCACGTAGTCCACCTCGACGTGCCCGCCGTTCTCCAGCTTGCCGAAGAGCAGCTCGTCGCCGAGCGGCTTCTTCACCTCGCTATCGATCACGCGGGCGAGGGGGCGCGCGCCGTTGGCCGGGTCGTAGCCCTTCTCGGCCAGGTACTTCTGGGCGCGCGGGGTCACGGAGATCGTCACCCCCTTGTCGGCGAGCATGGCGCCGAGCTCGCTGACGAACTTGTCGACGATGCTGCCCATCACCGCCGGGTCGAGCGCCTTGAACATGATGCGCGCGTCGAGGCGGTTCCGGAACTCGGGGCTGAAGAGGTTCTTGTACGCCTTGTCGTCCTCGCCCGCCGTGCCGCGCTCGCCGAAGCCGACGCGCGCCTGCGCGAGATCCCGCGCGCCGACGTTGCTGGTCATGATGAGGACCACGTGGCGGAAATCGCTCTTCTTGCCGTTGTTGTCCGTCAGCGTGCCGTGGTCCATCACCTGGAGCAGGACGCTGAACACGTCCGGGTGCGCCTTCTCGATCTCGTCGAGCAGGAGCACGGCGTGCGGCGTCTTGGCGATGGCCTCGGTGAGCAGGCCGCCGCGGTCGAAGCCGACGTAGCCGGGGGGCGCGCCGATGAGGCGCGAGACGGTGTGCCGCTCCTGGTACTCGCTCATGTCGAAGCGCAGGAAGCTCGACGCCCGAGCACCTTGGCGAGCTGCTTGGCCAGCTCCGTCTTGCCGACGCCCGTCGGGCCGCTGAAGAGGAAGGAGCCGATGGGCTTCTCGGGCGCGCGGAGCCCCGCGCGCGAGAGCTTGATGGCCGCCGCGAGCTGGCTCACCGCCTCGTCCTGGCCGAAGATCACGCCCTGGAGCGACTTGTCGAGGTCGCGGAGCTGCTCCTTGTCCGAGGCCGAGACCTGGCGCGGCGGGATCTGCGCCATCTTGGCGACCACCTGCTCGACGTCGTGGACCGTGACCACGTAGCCCTCGCCGTGGGCGAGGCGGGCCGCGGCGCCCGCCTCGTCGAGCAGATCGATGGCCTTGTCGGGGAGGCGCCGGTCCTGGAGGTAGCGGCCGGCGAGCTTGGCCGCGGCCTCGACCGCCTCGGGCTGCGTACGTGACGGTGTGGAACTCCTCGTACTGCTTCGCAGGCCCTGGAGGATCTGCGCCGTCTCGTCGACTCGCTCGGCTCGCCCACCTCGATGCGCTGGAAGCGCCGGGCGAGGGCGCTGTCGCGCTCGAGGTGGCCGCGGTACTCCTGGAAGGTGGTCGCGCCGATGCAGCGCAGCCGGCCCGAGGCGAGCGCGGGCTTGAGGAGGTTCGACGCGTCCATGGTGCCGCCGCTGGTGGCGCCGGCGCCGATGATGGTGTGGATCTCGTCGATGAAGAGGATCGCTGCCCGGCTGCTTCTCCAGCGCCTTGATGACGGCCTTGAGCCGGTTCTCGAAGTCGCCGCGGAACTTGGTGCCCGCGAGCAGCGCGCCCATGTCGAGCGCGTAGACCATCGCGCCCTGCGAGCGGCTTCGGCACCTCGCCCTTGTGGATCTTCTGCGCCAGGCCCTCGACGATCGCCGTCTTGCCGACGCCCGCGTCGCCGATGAGGAGCGGGTTGTTCTTGCGCCGGCGGGCGAGGACGTGGATGGCGCGGGAGACCTCGTTCTCGCGGCCGACGAGCGGGTCGATGCGCCCCTCGGCGGCCTCGCTGTTGAGGTTCGTCGTGAAGGCGGCGAGCGGGTCCTTGACGGGCGTGGGGCCGCCTCGCCGTCCTGGCCTGGGGCCGGCGCGCCGCCCGGGTCGTCGCGCGCGACGTCGTCCTGGCCGGTCTTGGAGACGCCGTGGGAGATGTAGTTCACCACGTCGAAGCGGGTGACGCCCTGCTCGCCGAGCATGGAGACCGCCGGGCAGTCGCGCTCGGCGAAGAGGGCGACGAGCACGTTCGCGCCCTTGAGCTCCTTCTTCCCCGAGCTCTGCACGTGCATGGCCGCGCGCTGCACGGCGCGGTTGAAGCCGAGCGAGAGCGAGGGGAACTGGCGTCTCCGCCTCCTCCGGCAAGGGCTGCACCTCGTCGTCGAGGAACTCTCGAGCCGCTTCTTCAGCGCGGCCGGGTCGCCGCCCGCGTGGCGGAGGATGCCGCGCCGTCTCCTCGTCGAAGAGGAGCGCGTAGAGCAGGTGCTCGACCGTGACGAACTCGTGCCGGCGCCGCGCCGCCTCGCGCTGGGCGAGGGCGAAGGCAATCTCGACTTCCGGGCTGACGCGCATGGTTACTCGGGCTCCACCGTGAGCCGAAGGGGCATCCCGTGCTCCTTGGCGTAATCCTGGACTTGCGCGACCTTCGTCTCGGCCACGTCCTTGGTGTAGACGCCCGCGACGCCATGACCCCTGTGGTGGACGCTGAGCATGATGTGCGTCGCCTCCGTCTCCGACTTGTGGAAGAACTTCATCAGAATCAGCACGACGAACTCCATGGTCGTGTAGTCGTCGTTGTGGAGCACGACCTTGAAGCGGCGCGCCTTCTCGAGCTTGGCGCTGCGCTTGGTCGCGAGGTCGCCCTCGTGATTTTCCTTCTCGCGCGGGTCGCTGGCCATCGGGTGTCGCACTATAGCAAGCGGGGCCGGGTCCCGCTCGGTCACTCCGTCCGGTCCCGGTCGTTGGGTTCCCTTCGTAACCACTGGGCGGCCGAGCGCTAGCGGCGCCAGGCGCACGAGAGGCGCTGCGGCGCCCCGACGCCGCCCTCGGCCCTGCCAGCGACCAGGTCGGCGCGGAGCGCGAAGCTCGCGGTCCCCTCGCCGAAGTGCGCCCAGACGGCCGCGACGCACGCGTCCTTGCCCGTCATGCGCAGCCGGTACACCGCGGCGCCGGCCGTGCGGCGGTCCGCTCCGTCGATCCGCGCGCGGAGCGGCCGGCCCGCCACGTTCACGGTCGCGTCGAAGGGCTTCTTCCCGCAGGCCGGGAGGCGGTCCGGGCGCTCGGAGGCGGCGTCGAAGCGGGTCCATCCGTCGAGCCCGAGCGGGGGGAGGCGCTCGCCGGGGGCCGGGTAGGGGAGGATGCGGTAGACGCCGAGGCTCGGGTCGAGCGCGCGGATTACGAGGCCGCCGGGCACCGGGTCCTCGGCGGAGAGGTTCGCGGCGGCGCCGGCGAAGGTGAGCACGCGGTGTGGGCCCTCCCCCCAGCGCCAGAGCACGAGGTCGGATCCGTCGATCCAGGCGAAGGGGCCGCGCCGCGCGGCGGCGATGCCGAGCTGGCCCTGCATCGAGAACGTGGGGACCTCCGCCGTCTCGTACGCCCCGTCCGGCTCGACCCGGACGAGCATCGTCCGGTCCCCCGAGCCGATCGCCAGGAGGGCCTTGCCGCCCGTGGACGCGAGCGTGGAGAGCGAGGCCGATTCGGTCGCCCACGGGGGCGCGGCGGCGCTCCAGGTGTGGGGCACGGCGCCGATGTCGAAGCCGTCGAGCCAGCCCGCCGCCCAGACGTGCGCGTCGTCGTCGTGGGCGAAGGCGATCGAGGTGACGAAGCTGCCGGGTGGGGCGGCGGTGATCGACACGTCCCCGCGCGCGCCGAGCGCCTTCAGCGCGGCGCCGACGGCGGCCGTGAGGAGGTCGGCCGCGGGCTTGGCCTTCGGCGGCGCGCGCTTCGTCGGGCCTGCCGTCGCGCAGACGAGCACCGGCGCCGTGTCCTCCGGCGCGCCGTCCGGCACCGGGACCACGCTCGCGGGCGCGCCCTCCGGCGGCGGCGGCTCGGCGGGGCCCCAGCCGACGCGGACGAGGTTACCGACCCGCGCGCCGCGCGCGCTACCACCATGTCGGTCCCCGGGCTCGCCGCCAGCGCGGCGACCTCCTCGTCGAGCCCGCGCGGCGGTGGGATGTCGGACCACGTGGCGCCGCCGTCGGCGCTCACGAGCGCGCGCCCCGGCCCGACGGCGATCCCGTGCGCGCCGTGCAGCATCGCGTACCGGGCGCCGGGGATTGCGGTCGCGGCGGCGGGCACGGCCGCGGAGCGCTGGATGACCACGTACGCGCCGTTCTCGTCGCCGAGCACGAAGTGGAGCGCGTGGTCCTTGTCCTCCTCGATGGGGCTACAGCGAGATCTTGCCGTGCGCGCCGGGGAAGCGGACGGGCGGGTCCTTGACCGTGCCGCTCCGCTGGTAGACCTCGACGTGCGGCTCCCCCCCGTCGTCCCAGATGCCCTGCACGGTGGCCTGCCTCCCCCCGGCCAGGGTGGTCATGGGGTAATCGCCCGGCGACGGGCGGCGGGTGGCCTCGCTCGACCAGTTGTTGTCGCCGCTCGCGACGTCGGCGAGGCGCGCGCGCCCGACGTCCACGAGCGCCACGGCCCGTCCGCGCCGACGCGCACCATGCCGTGGGGGGCCTCGCCGCCGTCGTCCACCGCGAGCACGAACGGGTTCTGCTCCGACGCGCGCATCCAGTACTCGAGCGGCAGCTCGTCGCCGCGCGGCGGCGGGACCCAAGCCCCGGGTCGTCGTCCAGCACGCGCGTCCCGCCGCGGAAGGGCCCGAGCGTCGCGGCGGCGACGTCGACGATCGCCGGCCGGTGGTCCGCGTCCCGCGCCTCGACCTCCCCATCCCGGAACCGAATGCCCTGGACGCGGGCGCCGTCGCCCGTGCCCGTCTCGCGCACGAGGCGCCACGACACGCCGCCGTCCGTGGTCGCGGCCAACCCGACGCCCGCCAGGAAGGCGACGCCCTCGCGCTCGTTCCGGAAGACGAACCCGAGCGGCCGCGCCGCGGGGAGGCCGCGGGGGACCGGCGCCCAGCGCCCGGCCTCGACGTCGACGAAATTGCTCTCCTCGCCCTGGTCGGTCCAGACCGCCGCGACGCCGGGGTACGCGTCGACGCCGCCGATCCTCCTCGTCTTCGTCCCGCGGGCGACGGGCACGGCCGGGCCGAGCGGATCGTCGAAGCGGTACACCCCGCGCTCGCCGACCCCGACGACGCGGAGCGCGCCGCCCGCGACCGGGACGACGGTGAAATCGACGAGCAGGTCGGGCGCCTGCACGGCCTCGAAGCGCAGGCCGTCGGGGTCCACCAGCGCGCGGCGCCCGCCGAGCAGGACCAGGGTGGAGCGGCCAATCGTGGGGCCCCACAGGTTCCTGCCACGGCAATCGAACCAGCGCGCGGGCGTGGCCTCCGGGGCGCGCGGCTTCGGCGCGGGCGTCGCCGCGGAGGGCGCCGGGAGCGCGGGCGGGAGGTCGAGGGGCGGGCGCCGCGCGTCGGCGCATCCGGCAGCCGCGGATCGCCAGCGCGGTCGCGAGAGGGTAGAATTTCGACGCAGAGGCGCGAAGGCGCAGGGACGCAAAAAAGCAAAGCATCGTTCTCTTTGCTTTTTTGCGTCCTGCGTCCCTGCTGCTTTGCGTTGAAATCTCTTCAGCCCTTGTCACGAGCTGGAGCGTCTCGCCCGCGGGGACGTGGACCATCGCCGCCGAGTTCATGCAGTAGCGCAGCCCGGTCGGCGGCGGGCCGTCGGGGAAGACGTGGCCGAGGTGGCCGTCGCAGCGCGCGCAGCGCACCTCGGTGCGGGCCATGCCGTAGGCGCGGTCCTCGATGTCGACGACCGCGTCGGGCGACACGGGCCGGGTGAACGAGGGCCAGCCGGTGCCCGGACTCGAACTTCTCGCCCGACGGGAAGAGGGGGTTGTGGCAGGCGGCGCAGACGTAGGTGCCGGGCTCGTGCGTGCCGACGAAGCAGCCGGTGCCGGCGCGCTCGGTGCCGTGGTGGCGCAGGACGTCGAACTGCTCGGGGGTGAGGCGCGCGCGCCACTCGTCTTCGGTGAGGTGGAGCTTGTCGACCATGGCGGGGAGAGGATAGGG
>CAWIHG010000005.1:0-2337271 GCA_963835905.1 uncultured delta proteobacterium | reverse complement strand
CCCTGGGTCAGTTTTGCACCGGCAGCAACACGGTCTAACGGTGCACCCGTGGCGCGCGTGCGGCGACGCTTGCTCGTTTCGATCCTCATCGCTCTTGGATTTATTCAGCAGTTGCAAGCCAGCGCAGGCGCTGGCCTGCACCTTCAGAATGACAGACGGGAAATGCGATCGCTCTCTATCGCGCGGAGCCTGCGCAAAGCTGAACGCTCGTTCAGAAAGGGCTCAAAAACGACCCCCCCTCTACGGCGGGATCGCGCCGCGCGCCGGCACGGGCGGATCGCGCCAAGTGCCTGATAAATCAGCACAATCCACGGATTCCGCCTCTTCTGTTTTCCCTAACGAGTGTTAGGGTTTTTGCCAATTTAGTTCATGGCTGAACTGTTCATCCTTATGCTCGCGGCCACGCTATGCAAAGATCGTCTCGGCGATGGATCCCGCGGGCAAAATTCAGATGTGGCAGGCGCGATTTGCGGGCGCGAGAATATCATCGCGGCGCGGCGATACCGATCACCTATCAGCCGACCCGCCCCGGGATCCTTCGACTCGCGCAACGCTCGCTCAGGATGACAAGAAACGGAGGTTGCCGTTGCAGCGGCGGCTCAGGATCACCGGAAACGGAGGTTGCCACTGGCATGGCGGCGTCGCGCAAGCGGGCCCGGGGAGAAGGGGAGTGCGCGCCCGGAAAAAAATTAATCGGAGCCATCGCGCGGCGGCAAAAAGATCGAGCGTCGTCGCGCCCCTTCGCCGCCGCTTCTCCGCCGAAATCGCCTGCGCCGAACCCACCTGCGCAATACTCACGTCGCGCGCGAGTGGTGCTATAGTCCCGGCTGATTCAGGGGGACGCGCGCGCGTCCGGCGCCGCGCGGCAAATCCGCTCGCCACGGGAAGTTGACCAGATGTCGTACAAGCATCCATCGGGAGAAGAGTTCGGCGGCGTTATCGGCAAGACCGTGCAGGAGTCCAAACCGTGGTGGCCCGATCCGAAAATCCCCAAGGGTGCGCCCAACGTGGTGGTGATCGTCCTCGATGACACCGGGTTCGCGCACTTCGGATGCTATGGCTCGACGATCGAGACGCCGAACGTGGATCGGCTGGCCGGGGGCGGCCTGCGCTTCATCAACTTCCACACCACCGCGCTCTGCTCTCCGTCGCGCGCCTGCCTGCTGACCGGCCGCAATCATCACGCGGTCGGGATGCGCGCGATCTCCAACATGGACACCGGCTTCCCGAACATGCGCGGCGCGATTCCGCGCTCGGCGGCGACGCTGGCGGAGATCCTGCGCGACCAGGGCTTCGCGACCTTCGCGACCGGCAAGTGGCATCTGGCGCCGATGGCCGAGTGCACGGCGGCGGGCCCGTTTCTCAACTGGCCGCTGCAGCGCGGCTTCGACCGCTACTACGGCTTTCTGCAGGGCGAGACGGACCAGTTCTATCCCGAGCTGACGAGCGACAATCACTTCATCGATCCGCCCGGCACGCCCGCCGACGGCTACCACGTGTCCGAGGATATCGTGGACCGCTCGATCGGATTTATCCGCGACGCCAAATCGCTGGTGCCCGAGCGCCCGTTCTTCCTCTATCTCGCCTTCGGCGCCACGCACTCGCCGCATCAGTCGCCGCGCAGGTTTCTTGAGAAGTACCGCGGCCGCTTCGACTCGGGATGGGACGCCGCGCGCGAGCAGTGGTTCGCGCGGCAGAAGGAGATGGGGATAATCCCGGCGGCGACACGGCTTGCCCCGCACAATCCGGGCGTGCGTCCGTGGACCGATCTCTCGGACAAGGAGCGCGCGTTCGCCGCGCGCCTGCAGGAGGCGTATGCCGCGATGCTCGACCACACCGACGAGCAGATCGGGCGCATGGTCGAGTTCCTGCGCGCGATGAACCTGCTCGACGATACGCTGCTGGTCGTGATGTCGGACAATGGCGCGAGCCAGGAGGGCGGGCCGATCGGCGTGCTCGACGAGATGCGCTACTTCAACGGGATGCGTGAGGACCTCGACGCCGCGGTCGCGCGCCTGGACGATATCGGCGGTCCGAACAGCCACTGCAATTTCCCGTGGGGATGGGCGCAGGCCGGGAACACGCCGCTCAAGTGGTACAAGCAGAATACTCATGGCGGCGGCGTGCGCGATCCGCTGATCATTCACTGGCCCGCGCGGATTGGCGCGCCGGGTGAAATCCGCCGCCAGTTCTGCCACGCGATCGACGTCAGCCCGACGATTCTCGACCTGGTAGGCATCGCGGCGCCGGCGGTCGTCGCGGGAGTGCCGCAGATGCCGATTCACGGCACCAGCCTTGCCCCCGCGCTCAGCGACCCGAGCGCGGCGACTTCGCGCGCGACGCAGTACTTCGAGATGCTGGGGCATCGCGGACTCTGGCATCGCGGATGGAAAGCCGTCACCCATCACCAGTCCGGCAAGCCGTTCGAGGACGACCGCTGGGAGCTTTACAACCTCGACGAGGATTTCTCCGAGTGCGTCGATCTGGCCGACAAAGAGCCGGCGCGCCTGCGCGAGATGGTCGAGATGTGGTGGGCGGAGGCCGAGCGCAACGGCGTGCTGCCGCTCGACGATCGCGGTGCGGCGATGCTGTTTCGCGCGGCGCAGCGGCCGGGACTGCCGACCTCGCGGCTAAACTTCGTCTACTACCCGCCGCTCTCGCACATCGTGGCCGACGCATGCCCGTCCACCGCGCGCGGATGGACCACGACCGTCGACCTGGAGCATCCGGCGGGCGCGTGCGACGGCGCGATTGTCGCGCGCGGCAGCGCCAACAGCGGATTCGTGCTGTACGTCAAGGACGGGCGCGTCAAGTTCGACTACAACTGCTTTCACGATCACATCATGGCGGCGGCGCGTGCCGCGCTTGCTCCGGGGCGTCACACGATCGCGGTCGAGGTTTCGCGCCGCGACAAGTCCGGCGCGCATCTCATGCTCTCCGTGGACGGCGCAACCGTTGCCGAGGCAGAGATTCCGACCTTGCTGCGGATAATCTCGAGCACCGGGATGGACCTGGGCCGCAGCATGTCGCCGGTCAACGCCGAGTACGCTGCGCCGTTTGCCTATCCGGGACAGATACACAGCGTGAAGTTCGAGCTTCCGGCGGCGGTGCGCAACGGAGAAATGGCGGCGCAGGTGCGCGCCGCGATGACCCGGCAATAGCGCCGCCCTCGGCGCCGGTCGCGAAAGCCGCCGGAGCGCGGCCGCGGCGATGGTGACCGACCGGGTGCGCGATGGCATAATCGGCGCGGGAAGACCGCGTCGCCCGTGTAGGAGAGCCCCATGAGCAGAGCACGCAAGCCGGTCCACATCGAGCCAAAGGGATGGGGCCGCGAAGTCTGGATCGCGAACAACGACAGGTACTGCGGCAAGATCCTGGAGATTCGCAAGGGCAAGCGATGCTCGCTGCACTATCATAAGATCAAGACCGAAACCTTCTTCCTGCGCGCGGGCCGCCTGATTGTCCGCGTCAAGGAATCGGCGGATTCGGAAGTGATGGAGGAGTTCGAGCTCGTGGCCGGCGAATGCATGGATGTGCCGATCGGCCTGGTGCATCAGATGGAAGCGCTCGAGGACTCTGAGCTGTTCGAGTTCTCGACCCAGCACTTCGATACCGATTCGCATCGGCTGGTGCGCGGCGACTGAGCGAATCCGCTGGCGCATCTGCGGAGGGCATAGAGGGACTTCGATGGACCGGGTCGCGCTGATTACGGGCATAAACGGCCAGGACGGCTCCTATCTGGCCGAGTTCCTGCTCGCCAAGGGCTACCAGGTGCACGGCGTCGTGCGCCGCAGCTCGAGCTTCGCGACCGGGCGCATCGACCATCTTCGACACGGCTTTGGCGCCCGCAACGAATCGTTTCAGCTCCATTATGGCGACCTGGGTGACGGCACCGGGCTCAGGCGAATAATCGAACAGGTCCGCCCCGACGAGGTCTACAATCTCGCCGCGCAATCGCACGTGCGAATCTCCTTCGATCAGCCCGAGTACACCGCCGACGTGGTCGGGCTCGGAACACTGCGACTGCTGGAGGGTGTCCGCGATCACATCAAGCGTCACGGCCGCGAGGTGCGGCTGTACCAGGCGGGATCGTCGGAGATGTTCGGCAAGGTCGACGACACTCCGCAGCGCGAGACCACGCGGTTTCATCCCCGCAGCCCCTACGCGTGCGCCAAGGTGTACGCGCACATGCAGACCGTCAACTATCGCGAGGCGTACGAATTGTTCGCCTGCAACGGGATTCTGTTCAATCACGAGTCGCCGAGGCGCGGCGAGAATTTCGTGACCCGCAAGATCACGCGCAGCGCGGGCCGTATCAAGGTCGGGCTGCAGAAGAAGCTCGCGCTAGGCAACCTGGACGCGCGGCGCGATTGGGGATTCGCGGGCGATTACGTGCAGGCGATGTGGATGATGCTGCAGCAGGACCATCCTGACGACTACGTGATCGCAACTGGCGAGACTCATTCGGTGCGCGAATTCCTCGACGCCGTGTTCGCGCGGCTGGGCCTCGATCCGAAAGAACACGTCGAAACCGATGCCCGCCACTTCCGGCCCGCCGAAGTCGATGCGCTGATCGGCGATTTCAGCAAAGCGCGCGCGGCGCTCGGCTGGGCGCCCACGGTGAAATTCAACGAGCTGATAGCAATGATGACTGATGCGGACCTCGAGCTTGCACGCCGCGAGTTGCGAGGTCAGGGGCAGTAGCTGGATTTGCTCACGCGGCGCGCAAGCTCAAGACTGCGCGCGATCGCGAATTGATCGAGCGGCGCGTAAGGCAGCGCGGGCGTCAGGAGCGCAGCTCGTCTTCGAGACGCTGCACGTCGGCGGCCGACAGGTTGAAGTACTTGCACTCGGGATGGTGGAACGCGAGCGCGCTGACGGAGCTCTCCGGGTCCATCATGTAGCCCTCGGTCAGGCGGACTCCAATGTCGTTGCGGTCGCTTTCCAGGAGATGGAACAGAAGCGTCTGGTCCTCCAGGCGCGGGCATGCGCCGTAGCCGAACGAGTAGCGTTTGCCCCGGTAGCGCGACTGGTAGAGGTCCTTCATGGAGAGCCCGGCCGGATCGGCGATTCCCCACATCGCGCGGATCTTCCGGTGCAGCAGCTCGGCGAACGCCTCCGCGCCCTCCACCGCAAGCACCTGCAGGATGTGTGAGCGAAGGTAATCGCCCCGGTTCTTCCAGTCCTCGGCGAGCGCGCGCACGCCGGTCCCGATGGTCACGATGAACGCGCCCAGGTAGTCGGCGCGCCCGGAGTCCGCCGCCGCCACGTAGTCGGCCAGGCACAGATGCGGCGGCTCGCTCTGGCGGCCGAAGCGCAAGCGGCACAGCTCCGACTTTCCGTCGGGCGAGTAGAAACTCACCGTGCGGTCGCCGTCCGATTGGGCGCGGAAAAACCGATAGACCGCGTTGGCCTTGATGTCATCGCGCGCCAGCATCAGCTCCTGCACCGCCTCGATCGCCGCGCGCAGCTCCATCGCCTTGGGATCGCGCGCCGCAAGCGCCTGCTCCGCGTTTCGGAGCCCCAGATGCCTCGAATACAGCATCGCGGGATTGATGTACTCGAAGATTTCGCCGAGGTCGTATTCGCGCAGCACGTGCGTCTTGAGATCGGGCGGGACGGGAACCTCGATCTCGCGGCTGACCGAGGATCGCGCCGCGGGCTCGGCCGCCGCGCCGTTGCGCGCCGCGGGCGCCGCCGCCAGCATCCGCTCGGTCTCAAGCTTAAGCGTGCGCTCAAGCGTCTCGCGCCGCTCGTAATCGGCCAGCTGGTTGGCCAGGTCGAGCCCTTCCATCGCGTCGTTCGCGTAGGCGACCAGCCCGCCGTACTCCGGCGCGATCTTGATCCTCGTGAAGCGCTTGGACAGCGCGGCGCCGCCGACCAGGATGGGGCAGTCGATTCCCGCGGTCTTCAAGTCCTGCGCGGTCGCGACCATCATCTGCGCCGACTTGACCAGCAGTCCCGACAGCCCGATCGCGTCGGGATGATGCTCCTTCCAGGCCCTGATCAGTTCCTCGGGCGGCACCTTGATGCCGAGGTTGATCACGCGGAAGCCGTTGTTGGACAGGATGATCTCGACCAGGTTCTTGCCGATGTCGTGGACGTCGCCCTTGACGGTCGCCAGCAGGATCTTGCCCTTGGTGGCGCTCTCGGACTTCTCCATGTGCGGTTCGAGGTGCGAGACCGCGGCCTTCATCGCTTCGGCCGACTGCAGCACCTCGGCGACGATCATCTGGTTCTGATTGAACAGGCGTCCGACCTCGTCCATCCCCTTCATGAGCGGGCCGTTGATGATCTCCAGCGGCGCCATGGTCTGGAGCACTTCGTCGAGGTCCTGGGTCAGTCCGTCCTTGGAACCCTCCAGGATGTAACGCGGCAGCCGCTCCATCAGCGGAAGCGACTTGCGATCGTCGGCGACCGCGCGTCCCGTGCGCGAGCGGAAGTGGGCGGCAAATGCGGCGATCGGGTCGTCGCCACGCCACCAGATCAGATCTTCGGCGAGGCGGCGCTCCTCCTCCGGAATCGACGGATAGCGCTCGAGCTTCTCCGAGTTGACGATCGCGAGGTCCAGCCCGGCCTGCACGCAGTGATAGAGCATCACCGAGTTCAGCACCTCGCGCCCCGCCTCGGGCAGTCCGAAGGATACGTTCGAGATGCCCAGCACGGTTTTGGTGCGTGGCAGCGCCTGCTTGATCAGCCGGATGCCCTCGATGGTTTCGACCGCGGAGCCGATATAGTTCCTGTCGCCGGTGCCGACCGGGAACACCAGCGGGTCGAAGATGATGTCTTCGGGCTCGACGCCGTATTTTTCAGTGAGCAGCTTGTAGGAGCGCTCCGCGACCGCGAGCTTGCGCTCGTGGGTGACCGCCTGCGCCTGCTGCTTGTCGTCGTCGATGCATCCGACCACCAGCGCCGCGCCGTAGCGTCGCGCGAGCGGGACCACGCGCTGGAAGCGCTCCTCGCCGTCTTCGAGGTTGATCGAATTGATCAGGGACTTGCCGGGCGTGCGCTTGAGCGCCTCTTCGATCACGCGATGATCGGTTGAGTCGATCATCACCGGCGCCTTGATCTTCTTGATAAGGATCTCGAGGAACCGGGTCAGGTCGGCCATCTCGTCGCGGTCGGGATCCTGCAAGTTGACGTCGATCACGTGCGCGCCGCGGCGCACCTGGGTGCGGCCAACCTCGGAGGCTTCTTCGAATTTGTCCTGGGCGATGAGCCGCTTGAACTTGCGGCTGCCCAGCACGTTGGTCCGCTCGCCCACGATTACGGGTCGGGTGTTCTCATCGATCACCAGGGTTTCGATTCCCGACACCACCGAGCGCCTGACCTCCGACGGCTTGCGCGCCGGCAGCCCCGCGACCGCGCGGACCAGCAGCGCGATATGCTCGGGCGTGGTGCCGCAGCATCCGCCCACCAGGTTCACCCATCCGTTGTGCGCAAACCGCCCGACCTTCCGGGCCATCATCTCCGCCGACTCGTTGTAGCGCCCTTCCTCGTCGGGGAGTCCCGCATTGGGCACGCAGGCGACGTTGAAGCGCGCGACTTCGGCGAGCGTGCGCAGATGGTCGGTCATGAAGTCCGGGCCGGTCGCGCAGTTGAGCCCCATCCAGAGCAGATCGCGATGGGCCAGGGAGGTGTAGAGCGCTTCGATATCCTGCCCGGCCAGCAGCGTGCCCATCGTCTCGATCGTCCCCGACACGGCGGTCGCAACCGGCACCCCGGTCTTGTCGCGAGCGCGGTCGATTCCGGTCAGTCCGGCCTTGCAGTTGAGCGTATCGTTGACGGTCTCCAGCAGCAGCACATCGACGCCGCCCTCGATCAGCCCGAGCGCCTGCTCCTCGTACGACGCGGCCATCTGGTCGAACGTCACGCCGCCGGTGACCGAAATGCTTTTGGTGGTCGGGCCCATCGAGCCCGCAACGAAGCGCGGCTTGTCGGGGGTGCTGAATCGGTCCGCCTCCTCGCGCGCGATGGTGGCGGCCAGCCGGTTGATCTCGCGCGTGTGCGCCTGGAGCCCATACTCGGCCAGCACGATGGGGCTCGCCTGGAAGCTGGCGGTCTCGATGATATCGGCGCCGACCGCCAGGAAGCCCGCGTGCATCTCGTGGATCAAGCCGGGGCGGGTGCGGACGATATTCTCGTTGCAGCCCTCGTAGAGATGGCCGCCGTAGTCCTCGGCCGAGAGATTGTGATCGAGGATGAACGTGCCGAAGGCGCCGTCGAGCACCATGATGCGCTCGGAGATGAGCCTTGTGAGCAGCTTGATCCTGTCGGCGTCAGTGGCCATGCTTTACATTATTGCCGGAAGCGAACTGGTGACCCTCAACACTATCCCAGCCATGATCCCCATTCAATTTTGCCCGGCGCCTCGTCGATTTCCGGCTGCGCTCTCCGGAGTGTGCTCCAGATGAGTCCCGCAGCGACCCCAGACGGGCGGCTGGTCGTGGTGACCGGCGGCGCGGGCTTCATCGGTTCCAACCTGGTCGATGAGCTGGTCGCGCGCGGGATGCGCGTGCGGGTGCTCGACAATTTCGCCACCGGCGCCCGCGCTCATCTGAATCCGCGCGCGGAGCTGGTCGAGGCCGACATCCGCGACGCCGGCGCGGTCGCCTCCGCGTTAGGCGGGGGCGTCGATTGCGTTTTCCACACCGCGGCGCTGCCGCGCATACCGCTGTCGATAGCCGAGCCGCTCCAGACGCATCTCACCAATGTCGTCGGCACTCTGAACGTCCTCATCGCGGTGCGCGACTTGAATATCCGCCGCTTCGTGTACTCCGGCTCCTCTTCGGTTTACGGCGCTCAGGACCGCATGCCGCTGGTCGAGACGATGACGCCCCATCCCGCAAGCCCCTACGCGCTGCAAAAATTCGTGGCCGAGGAGTACGCCCGGATGTTCCACCGCCTGTACGGCACCGGCGCGGTGGTGCTGCGTTACTTCGCCGTGTATGGACCGCGAATGCCGCAGGAGGGGTCCTACATGCTGGCGATAGCGGCGTTCCTGCGCGCCCGACGCGAAGGGCGCCCGCTCGAAATCCACGGATCTGGCGAGCAGACTCGCGACTTCACCCACGTGCGCGACGTGGTGGAGGCCAACCTGCTTGCGATGGACGCGGAGGTGGCCGACGGCCGCCCGATCAATATCGGCTACGGCAAGAACATCAGTATCAACCGTATCGCGGCGATTTTTGGCGGCCCGACGGTGCGCAAGCCCGGGCGCACGGGTGACATGCGCGACACCCTTGCCGACCGCCGCGAAGCCGAGCGCTTGCTCAAATGGCGCCCGCGCATCTCGATTGAGGAAGGCCTCGCCGACCTGCTGCGCGGCTGAATAGGGGCTCTTGGCGCGGTTGGTGCTCTGCGCCAAATTGCGCTAACCAACGGGGCGGAGAGGCCCACCATGGCAGAGCCCTACTACAAGCAGCATTGGGTCGAGATCGACTCCGACCGCCACGCCGCGTACGACCAGATTCTCGGCTTTCATCCCGCGATGGAGCCGCTGATCAAGCCGCTTGAGCTTGCGCCCGGCCTGCGCGTGCTCGACGTCGGCTCGGGTCCGGCGCATACGACGGTCGAGTTGGCGCGTCGGGTCGCGCCTTCGGGCACGGTTACGGGCGTCGATATCAACGCGGAGTTCGTCGAGCGCGCCGCGGCGCGGGTGCGCGAGCAGAAGCTTCCCCTGAAGTTTGTCCACAGCGGGTTTCCGCCGCTGCCATTTCCGGACGCGTCGTTCGACCGGGTGTTCTGCAAGAACGTGCTCGAGTACGTCGATTCCGCGGCCGATACCGTCGCCGAGATGGCGCGGGTGGCGGCGCCGGGCGCAATCGTGCTCGCGATCGACAGCGATTGGGACATGATCGCGCTCGACCTCGGCCCCGAGGCCCGCGAGCTTACCGACCGCGTGCTCGCGGCGGCCAAGTCGATCGCGATCAAGGAGCCGCGCATCGGACGGATGCTGTTCGGTCTGTTTCAGGCGGCGGGACTGCGCGACGTAACGGTCGAAATCGCGGCGGGCGCGGACGTGATGGGCCGGTCGCTGCCGATGCTGCGGTCAAGCCTGTCGCGCTACGCGCGCGACTCCGGGCGCGTGGCGGCCGGCGACGTTGATCAATGGCTCGGCGCGATCAGCGCCGCGATCGAGCGGAGACGATTCATGTTTGTGTTGCCGCAGTTCCTGGTCCGCGGCATCAAGGCTTAGGCGCACCGGCGCGGCGGCGTCCGCGCCATCGGAGGGACCATGATTCTTGCCTGGCTCGCGTTCGCGGACGGATTGCTTGCGATTGCGCTTGCGGCGCTCGGGATGCTGACGGCGCACTTCTCGATCGTGCGTCCGTTCGTCGGATTCCAGATGTTTGCGGTCGGATGGCTGCTGAGCCTGCTCGGATTCGTGCTCGGCATCGTCGGAATTCTGCTGACTCGCGATCCGGGGCGCGCCGCGGTGCACTCGCGGGCGTGGACCGGCACCGTCCTGTGCCTGGTGGTCGCGGTGCCGGTGCTGGTGATCGTGCTATCCGGGATGAAGTTCCCGCCCATCAACGACATCACGACCGATTATCAGAATCCGCCCGAGTTCACCCACGCGCAGGAGCTTCCGGCCAACCGCGGGCGCGACATGAAGTACGACGCGGCGAAATATATGGCGCCGGCAAAGAAGGGATATCCGAATCTCGCGCCGCTTGTTGTTTCTCCCGCCCCCGCCGACGTATTCGCTCGGGTGGAGAAAATCGCCGCCAATACCCCGGGCTGGCGTATCAGCTACGATGATCCCAAGACGATGACGGTCGAGGGTGTGGCGACCTCCAAGCTGTTCCGCTTCCGCGACGACTTCGTGATCCAGGTAAGGCAGGCGGACTCCGGCGGCAGCCTGGTCGAAATGCGCTCGAAGTCGCGCGACGGCGTGGGCGATTTCGGCGTGAACTACCACCGAATCGAGACATTTCTGGACCGGGTGCGGGATCAGTTCCCACCGCCCGGCGCCTGAGCCTCGGCAGTTCTTACAGGCTGCGCAGCGCGCGAATCGTCCGGCGGATCGCGCTGGGACGATCCTCGTTCACCGGGTTGGTGAAGACGATCGCGGTGCCGATTCCCGGCGCGGTCAGTTCGTTCAGCCGATCGCGCACGCGCGCTTCCGGACCGACCAGCAGGGTCGCGTCGATCAGCTCGTCGCTGACGGCTTTGATTGCGGCGTCGGCGTCGCGACCGGCCGCGCGAATCGCGTTGATTTCGCGCTCGAATCCGGACCGCGCCATCATGTTGCCGTAAAACCGCAGCGCTCCATAACGCGAGAGCAGCTTGCGCGCCGGACGGCGGGCCGCCTCCAGGTCCTCGGAGATGAACGCGGTGGCGAACAGCGTCGCCTCGATTGCGCTCGCGTCGCGTCCGGCGGCCTTGGCCCCTTCGGCCAGCTCGCCGAGCGCCTGCTTGACGCGTGCGGGTGGAAAGAAGTTGAAGATGACTCCGTCGGCGATTTCGCCCGCCAGCTTCACCATCGGCTTTGACACGCCCGCCAGATAAATCGGCAGCTTCTTTGTCACGCGCGGTCCGGTCGAGCCGCCGTCGAGCGATTTGCGCAGCGCGCCGACCGTTTCCTTCATTCGCACCATCGGATCGCCCATGTCGATCTTAAGGATGGTGTTCATCTCGCGATGTCCGGTGCCGAGACCGAGGATAAAGCGGCCGCCGGTGAACTCCTGAACGGCCGCGGCTTCATTGGCGAGCAGTGCTGGATGGCGCAGGTAGATATTGCTGATCGCGGTTCCGAGCATGATGCGATGGGTATGCAGACCGAGCGCGAGCGAACATGCCAGCGCGTCGTTGCCGGCCTCGGTCATGAATACGCCCGCGAATCCGGCATCCTCGGCGGCCTTGGCCCACTCGATGAGCGCGGCTGGAGGTGAGTCGGACAGGTTGGAGAATGCGAGCGCGATCTTCGCCATGTGGTGTGCTCCCTTATCGTCGGAGATGCGACATTTTCATCCGCACGCACTCGTCGTCAAGCCCATCGTGGCGTCGGGAGCAGCCAAAAGCGATGTGTGATGTGTACTGAACGCTGGACGAGTCGTATGGTTGCGCGTTACTTCATGTAACCGTTAACCGACGTGCGGGGGAACCGGAGGGGCCGGCACTCTTGCGCATCGGAGGGCTGTAGCGAAGCGAGGAGGACGCGAAGATGAAGAGTTTTTTCGTAGCATTGATTGCAGGGGCAGTTCTGGCCGGGATGACCAGCGCGGCTTTTGCCAAGGGTCCGCTCGGTACGACCGGACTCGAGGAGGCATTCACCGACGCGGTCGGAGCCTGCGGGCCGTCGAGCGTGATTGCCGGGGCGCTTGGTCATAGCAGCGATCCCGAGGTGCAGGTCGAACTGCGCGACGCGCTGATCACGGAAGCGGCGGACGACGCCGCGCGCGTGGCCGGCAGCAATAAGGGCCACGCCGACTGCATGCAGAAGTTCCTGGAGGGGCGCGGGTACACGCAGATGGAGATGGACGTGCTGCCGCATTGCGTGAAGCGCGACTGGCCGGGTCCGCTGGTCAGCCTGGGAAATTGCGTCCAGAATCGGGCGCGGATGGAAGCGGGACTCAAGAAGACTGAAAAGCACGGTATGTAATTTCGTCGTTTGCCCGGCCCGGCGCGTTCCCCCGGGGCGCGCCGGGCTCTTTCCGTCTGGGGGAACATACCGTTGCGCACCGATGCGAGGGCGGCTTTGTTGACGCCGCCAATGCCGATATTATCGATGGTCCGGAAGCTCCCATGATCGCAATAGTCGATTACCGGGCGGGAAATCTGGCCAGCGTCGCACGCGCGCTCGAGTTCCTGGGCCATCCCTGCGAGATCACCGACCGCGCGGATCGCATCCGCGCCGCCAAGCGGGTGATCTTGCCCGGCGTCGGCGCCGCCGGCGCGACCATGGAGAATCTGCGGGCGCTGGGGCTCGTCGAGGTACTGCGGGACGAGGTTGCCGCGGCGGGCAAGCCATTTCTCGGCATCTGCATCGGGATCCAGGTCCTGATGGATCGCAGCGATGAGGACTGCGCCACCTGTCTCGGGATTATCCCGGGCCGTGTCCAGCGTTATCCGTCCACTCTGGACGGGCGCCCGCTCAAGGTGCCGCAGATCGGATGGAACCGGGTGCATCAGCTGCGGCCGCATCCGATTTTTCTGGGCGTGCCCGAAGACACCCATTTCTATTTCGTCAATTCCTACTATCCGGTGCCCGACGATCCGCGCGTCGCGCTGGCTCAATGCGACTACGGCGTGCAGTTTACCGCCGCGATCGCGCGGGCCAATGTGATCGCAACGCAATTTCACCTCGAAAAGAGCGGCGCGGCCGGCCTCAAGATGCTCGACAACTTCTGCCGCATGGCTGCCTGAGGCGCGCGCGATGCTGGCCAAGCGGATCATCCCGTGCCTGGACGTTCGCGACGGCAAGGTCACCAAGGGCGTGCGTTTTCTGGAAAACGCCGACGTCGGCGATCCGGTCGCGATGGCGCGGTACTACTACGAGCAGGGCGCCGACGAGATCGTCTTCTATGACATCACCGCGTCCAACGAGCGCCGCGGCATCATGCTTGAGGTCGTGCGCGCGGTCGCTCGCGAGATTTTCATTCCGTTCAGCGTCGGCGGCGGATTGCGCACGCTCGCGGACATGCGCGCGGTGCTGCTGGCGGGCGCGGAAAAGGTCTCGATCGATTCGGGCGCCGTGCGCAATCCCCAGATCATCACGGAGGGCGCGCGCGCGTTCGGCAGCCAGTGCATCGTGCTCTCGATGCAGGTGAAGCACACCGGGGTGAGGCCGGAGTTGAAATCGGGCTACGAGGTCGTCATCGACGGCGGGCGTGTCATGACCGGGCGCGACGCGGTCGCGTGGGCGCACGAGGGCGTAAGCCTCGGCGCGGGAGAGCTGGTGATCAACTCGATCGATCGCGACGGCACCAAGAGCGGCTACGACCTCGAGATCACCCGAACCATCAGCGAATCGGTCCCGGTGCCGGTGGTCGCTTCGGGCGGCGCGGGAGGGCCGGCGCATCTGCGCGACGCGTTCACGGACGGGATGGCGGATGCGGCGATCGTGGCGTCGATCGTTCACTACGGCGAGTATCCGATTCCCGAGCTCAAACGCTATCTCAGGCAGGCCGGCGTCGAAGTTCGCGACGCGGTGTCGCTCTGAGGGAAACCAGCCATGCGAATCGCGATCGTTGTCTCCGATTTTAACTATGACGTGACCGCGCAGATGCTTGAGCGCGCGCACCATCAAGCAAATCATCTTGGCGCGCAGATCGCGCAGGTGGTTCACGTGCCGGGCGTTTTCGACATGGGGCCCGCGGTCAAGAAGCTGCTGCGGCGCAAGGACATCGACGCCGTCGTGATCCTCGGCGCGGTCATCAAGGGTGAGACGCTTCACGACGAAGTGATCACGCACGCGACCGCGCAAAACGCCGCGCGGCTCGCGATCAAGTACGACAAGCCGGTAGGCCTGGGGATCATCGGACCCGGAATGACCCACGAGCAGGCGATGGCGCGACTGGACAATGCGAAGAACGCGGTCGACGCGGTGGTGCGGATGCACAAGCTGCTGGCCGAGATCGATGAGTAACCCGCGGTCGCCGCGGGGTTGTTAAGAAACCACGTCGCGCGGCGTTGTGACGGCCCGAGCCAGTTCCTATACTCGCTTCGGTTGGCGGTGAAGATGGAAGAGGCGGTGGAACGGGTCAGCACTTTCTCCACGCGTGCGGCTGCGCGCATCCTTGCGGTTTCTCCCGACCGGATTCGGTACTGGGTCAAACGGCGGCTGATCAATCCGACCGCTCGGCTCGGACACAAGTACCGCTTCGCCTTCAACGATCTGCTCGTGATGCGGCTGGCCAAGGAACTGCTCTCCGAGCGCCGCCAGCTGGAATCGATCCAGCGATGCTTCCAGCGCGCGCGCGAGTTCATCGCGCCCGAGCGCCCGCTCACCTCGCTCAAGATGCTCAACGACGAGGGCCGAATCGTGGTCAGCGAGGGCGGCATGCTGATCGAGGCCGACTCGGGCCAGTTGATGCTCGACTTCCGGCGCGAGCGCCCGGCGGGAAAGATCGACGACCGGTTCGGTCCGGCCCGCGTGCGCGAACGCTTCGAAGAGGCGCGCCGGGTGGCCGAAGAGGATCCCCTGCGCGCGCTCACCATCTACAGCGAGCTGGTGGGCCGCGAGCCCGGCAACTTCGAGGCGCACATGCGCCTTGCCACTCTGCTCGAGCGCGAGGGCGACGTGACCGGCGCGCTGCGCCATCTGCTGGGCGCCGCCGCGATCGTGCCGGCCAGCTCCGAGGTGCATCTGCGGCTCGGGCTCCTTTACCGCCGGCGCGGCGAACAGCATCTGGCGCTGATGAGCCTTAGCCGCGCGCTGGAGTGCGACCCGACCGCGGTCGAGGTGCATCGCAACCTCGCAGAGATCTATGACGCGATGGGCCGCAAGCGTGAGGCGCAGAAGCATCTGAGCGCCCTGCATCGCCTGATCAAGGGCGAGTAGCCCAAGCGTCCGCACAGCGGCCGCCGAGTTGTATCCATCGAAGGCGCGGCGATAAGCTCGATTTGCGATGCCCGCGCGGGAAAGCCTCAAAAGAATTGACATTCTGCGCCATGAGCTCAAGGCGCTGCGCTTCATGCTCGAGCACTTTCATGTGGGCCACGAAAGCGCGGAGAGCGCCCCGCGCGAGGACTTCCAGTCCGAACAGGGCCGCGAGATCTACGACGCAATCGCGGGCGCATCGGACCGCCGCTCGGCCGAAGAGCGGATCGCGCGGCTTGAGCTCGAAGAGGTTGATGTCGATTCGTTCCTAAGGCTTTCGGGCGAGCACTACTACAGCTACCCGGCCCTGGTCAGGGAACGCGCGGAGGCGATTCGCGCCGGCCGGCTGCGGGTCGTGGACGCTTGAACACCGGGCTGCCAACCGAGCTGCACTTTCTGCTGGATCGCGCCGGCGCGCTGATCGTGTTTCAGGAAAAGGAGGCGTCGTGGGCCGGCGTGCTCGCATTCTCCAGCGAGTCGCGCGCCCGCGAGTTCCTGCGCCAGAGTAATCTGGAGGCCGAGGAGATCGCGTCGATCGCGACGGGCGACCGCGCTGGAATCGCGCAGTTGATCACGCTCGTCAAGCCCCGGGCGGTACGCAATCTCCTGCTCGATCTCGATTATGCCTCCGGCAAGTGCATCCGGGTTGAGTTCGAAGGCGACGCGCTCGGCGCCGCCGCCCCGCACCAGTTCTCCTCGCCGCACGCCGCAGGCCGATGACCGTTGCGATCGACGACATAATGCTGGCGCGCCGGCGCCTGGTGGGAGTCGCGAGATCAACGCCGCTTGAGCGCAGCGATACGCTCAGCCGGATGCTCGAGGCCGAGGTCTTTATCAAGCCCGAGAATCTTCAGAAGACCGGCGCGTTCAAGATTCGCGGCGCGTACAACCGAATCGCGGCGCTGACGGAGCAGGAGCGCAAACGCGGCGTGATCGCCGCGTCGGCCGGAAATCACGGGCAGGCGCTCGCCCATGCGGCCTCGCGCGCGGGCGTGAAGGCGACGATCGTGATGCCCGCGAGCGCGGCTATCGCCAAGGTGGCCGCCACCCGCAGCTACGGGCAGACCGTGGTGCTGGAAGGAGTCGACTACCAGGCGGCGCATCGCGCCGCCGAGCGGATCTGCGCGGAGTCCGGCGCGCTGTTCGTCGACGCGTACGACGATGCGCTCGTAGTCGCGGGGCAGGGCACTATCGGAGCTGAGATTGCCGAGGAGATGAAGCCCGACGTGGTGTTGGTCCAGGTCGGCGGCGGCGGTCTGATCGCCGGAATTGCCGCGGCGCTCGCCGCACAGTCTCCCGCCACAGAAGTGATCGGGGTCGAGGCGGCGGGCTCCGCGCAGCTCAGCGCAAGCCTTGCGGCGGGGGAGCCGGTCGCGATAGCGCGCCCGGTCGATACGATCGCGGACGGCCTCGCAACCGGACGGATCGGCAAAATCCCGTGGGAGGTAATCTCCGCTCACGTCAGGCGCGCCGTCACCGTGGACGATTTCGAAATCGGTGCGGCGGTGCTGCTGTTGCTGGAGCGGATGAAGCTGCTGGCCGAGGGCGCGGGCGCCGCCGCCCTTGCCGGCGCTCTTCAGATACGCCAGGAGCTGCGCGGCAAGCGCGTGGTCGTGGTCGTGAGCGGCGGCAATATCGACATCAACCTGCTCGACCGCATTATCGCTCACGGGTTGGTGAAGATGGGACGGCTGGTGCGGCTGTCGATCGATTTGCACGATCGCCCGGGGCAGCTGGGCAAGCTGCTGGCGTCGGTGGGCGAGACCGGCGCCAATGTTCGCGCGATCGATCACGACCGCACGCGGCGCGATATCGCGATTGGCGGAACGCGCGTGATGCTGGAGCTGGAGACGCGTGGCCCAGAGCATATCGCCCAGATTCGCGATCGCCTGGCCCGCAGTGGCTACAAGATCGCGCAGGAAAGCTGACCGGCGGCGTCTATTCCGGGCTCACTGCCGCGCCGCGGACGATCGTCCCCGCCAGGCCTGGATCTCGCGGCTTTTCGACTTGCGCGGGTTTTGACTATGCTGGCGGCAACGCCACGGTACCCAGGGACCGCAGGAGTCTGCAATGGATTTGAACTTCACCTCCGAAGAGGAAGAATTTCGCCTCAAAGTCCGCTCGTTCCTCGAAGACAATCTGCCTCGCTCCGGACTCGCGGGCCGTGAAGGCCGCGAGGACAAGGGCTGGCTCGAGCGCTCCAAGGCGTGGCAGCGCAAGCTCCACGAGGCCGGTTACGTCGCGCTCGCGTGGCCCAAGGAATACGGCGGGCAGGCGATGGAGCCGGTGCGCCAGACGATCGTGAACGACGAGATGGTGCGGGCCAGGGCGCCATACATGGTCGGCGGCTCGGGGCTCGGGATGCTGGGACCGACGCTGATTTCGTGGGGCACCGAGGAGCAGAAGCAGCAGCACCTGCCGAAAATCCTTACCGCCGAGGAAATCTGGTGCCAGGGATATTCTGAACCGGGCTCTGGTTCGGACCTCGCTTCGCTGCGCACGCGGGCGGAAATAGAGGGTGACGAGTTCGTGGTCAATGGGCAGAAGGTCTGGACCTCGGGCGCGCAATACTCGGACTGGATGTTCTGCCTGGTGCGCACCGACCCCGAGGCGCCCAAGCATCGCGGCATCTCCTACATCCTTATCGACATGCACTCCGCGGGGATCACCGTGCGTCCGCTGGTCCAGATGACCGGCGACCGCGGCTTCAACGAGGTCTTCTTCGACAGCGTGCGCGTGCCGCGCAAGAACCTGGTCGGCAAGCTCAACGAGGGATGGATCGTCGCCAACGCGACCCTGTTCCACGAGCGCAACATGCTCGGCTCGGCCAGCGGATCGGAGCAGCGCTTCAACCGCCTGCTCGCGCTGGCCAGCTCGATGAAGCGCAACGGGCGTCCCCTGACCCAGGATCCGGCGATCCGCAATCGGCTGGTCGATCTCGAAATCAGGGTCCACGCGATGCGCTATCACGCGATGCGCCAGTTGACCGACCAGATTCACGGTCGCAATCCGGGAATCGAGGCGATGATCAACAAGCTGGTCGGAACCGAGCTCAATCACGATCTCGCGACCGCAGCGATGGAAGTGATGGGAGATTACTCGATGCTCTCGCGCGACGAGGAGATGGCGCTGGACAACGGTTACTGGCCGTATGAGTGGATGTTCTCGCTCGGGCTGGTGATCGGCGGCGGCACCTCGCACATCCAGAAGAACATTATCGCGGAGCGCGGGCTCAAGATGCCGAAGTCGCGCTGACCCGGCGCGCGCGGAGCGTAACCAAAATGGATTTCGGACTCAGCGAAGAACAACAAGCGCTCAAAAGCAGCGCGCGTGAACTGCTGGTCGGCGAATGCTCGACAACCGCGGTGCGCAAGGCAATGACCTCCGACAACGGCACCATCCCCGAACTTTACGCGGAAATCGCGAAGCTCGGATGGACCGGGCTCATCGTGCCGGAGAAGTACGGCGGCGCGGGACTCGGCGTGCTCGATATGGCGGTGCTGCTGGAGGAGCAGGGCTACGCCGCGATGCCGGGGCCGTTCCTGTTCTCCTCCGCGCTGGTGGCGGAGGCGCTCGGGCGCTCGGCCTCCGAGGAATTGAAGCAAAAATGGCTGCCCGCGCTCGCCGACGGCCGCGCGATCGGAACCGTCGCGATCATGGAGGCGAACGACAGTCTTTCTTCCGCAGATTTTGGCACCGTCGCGACGACCGCCGGCGCCGCGGCGCGCATCAGCGGCGCGAAGCTGTTCGTGCCGTATGCGAATCTCGCGGACTTCATCGTGGTGGCCGCGCGCGGCGGATCGCAGGCCGCCAGCCTGTACCTGGTCGAGACCGGCGCGAAGGGCGTGAAGGTGGAGATGCTCAAGGGTCTCGACCTGACCCGCCGCGTCGCGATTGTCGAATTCGACTCCGCACCCGCGACCCCTCTGGGCGGCGGCGAGGCGCTCTACGCTCGCCTGCTCGACGTCGGCGCGGTGGCGATCGCCGCGGACTCGCTGGGCGGGACCGAGCGCGCACTCGACATGGCGGTCGATTACTCGAAAGTGCGCGAGCAGTTCGGCAAGCCGATCGGCTCCTTCCAGGCGCTCAAGCATGCCGCGGCGGAAATCGTTGCCGACCTTGAGCCCGCCCGCGCGCTTTTGTGGTTCGCCGCATACGCGCAGGACGTGCTGCCCACGCAGGCGCCGCGCGCGGCCGCGATGGCCAAGGCGCGGCTGTCTGAAATATACAGCCGCTCGACCGATCGCGCGGTGCTGATGCACGGCGGAATCGGGTTCACCTGGGAGCACGACATGCACCTGTGGTTCAAGCGCGCACGCTTCAACGAATCTTTTTTCGGATCGCCCGCGTATCATCGCGAGCGCGTGGCGCAACTGGGCGGCTACTGAGCCGGGCGGCGGAACGCAGACGTGGAATTCGACATCTTCTACCAGTTGCCGCAGGCGGACTCTCAGAATTCGCCCGCGCGATATCGCGAGCTAATCGACGAAGCAGTCGAAGCCGACAAGCTCGGCTTTGCGACCGTCTGGCTCGCCGAGGTCCATTTTGCGCCGCATTTTTCAGTGATGCCGGCGCCGATGATGCTGCACGCCGCGATCGCGGAGCGCACCCGGCGCATCCGGCTCGGGTTGGCGGTGAATCTGCTGCCGCTGCATCATCCGATGCGTCTGGCGGAGGAAACCGCGATGCTCGACGCAATTTCGGGCGGCCGCGTCGATTTCGGCGCCGGGCGGGGCGCATTTCCGCTCAACTATCGGGGCTACGGCGTGCCGATGGCCGAGAGCCGCACCTATTTCGAGGAAGCTGTCGAATTCGTGCGCGCGGCGTGGACGCAGGAGCGCGTCACGTTTCACGGCAAGCACTTCAGCGCCGACGGCATCAACGTCGTGCCCAAGCCCGTCCAGCGGCCTCATCCGCCGATCCGCCTTGCCGCCAACAGCGGCGAGACCTTCGTCTATGCGGGCGAGCACGGCTATCCGATTTTCGCCGGCGGGCCGGTTAATCCGTTTCCGGTGCTCGCCGATCGGCTGGCGATATATGAGCGCGCGCTCAAGGACTCGGGCCGACCGCGTCCGGCGGACTGGTTCGCGGGACTCCTGATGGTGTTTCCCGGCAAGGACCGCGCGTCGGTCCGAGCGATCCTGGAGCCGAGCCTGCGCAACTATTTCAATTCGGTCGCCGAGATAATCGAACCAGAGACACTCGCGCCGGAGCATCGCGCCGAATTCGACAAGGCGCGCGCGCGGCTGCTCGGAATCAAATACGAGCAAGTCGATGAGCTGATGGGCGCGTTCGGAGAGCCGGAATATATCGCCGACAAGATCGCGGCGCTTAAAGAAAGGTTCGGGTTTACGCGGTTGGTGTGCTGGTTCGAGACCGGCGGCCTTTCGGGCCATCGCAACGTGCTCGACGCGATGCGCCTGTTCGCCGAACGCGTGATGCCGCGCTTCAAGTAACTCAGTACCTCGAACCTCCGCCTCAGCGAGGACACGAGCCGATGCCAATCGACATACGTCCGTTTCGCGACGAGGATTGCAGCGCACTGGTCGAAATTCTGCGCATCAACGGCCAGTACGATTACCCCGAAGTCGAAGGCCCCGAGGCTATGAAACGCGTGGCGCGCTGCGACGCGGCCGTATTTCTGGTCGCGGTTGTCGACGGGGCCGCTCGCGGGATGATCCGCGCAGTTTACGATGGCTCGCGCGCCATGATTCATCTCTTGTCGATTCGTCCGGAGTTTCAGCAATCCGGCCTTGGCGAGGCGCTCATTGATGCGGTCTGGAACGAGTTGAAGACGCGCGGGGCAACCGGCGTTTCGGCAACGGTGGGAGATAACAGCTTCGGCTTCTGGCAGCGCCAGGGGTTTGAGCGCCTGCCGGTGTTTCTGGTTCTCCGCACTGCGCACGGCCGCAGTGGATATCCCTGATACCTGAGCCGGCGTTGTTCGGCGATTGCGGGGCGAGGGCAAGGTGATCTTCAAGCCGTCGCATCATGATCCGTTGACCGATCTCGAGATCCTCGAGTATCGAGGCGCGGTATACATGGAGGGCGACGTTTACGCGCGCGCCCGGCGAATCGGCACGGTTGCGGCGGCGAAGTTCCTGCCCTACGCATTTCAGAATATCGACGATTACAGCGGCGAGTTCTGACCGGCGCGATTGCGGCTTACGTCACGAGGTGATTGAGGGTGGGCGGCTGGTTGCGCTCGCCGTTGCCGAAGGCGCGCAGGATGTCGGTTTTGGTGACGACTCCCGCGAATTTACCGCTGCTGGACTTCACGATGAGCATTTGATGAGCGTGCTGCCTGGTAAGCATCCGCAGCGCTTCCATCAGATCGCAGTCCGCGTCCACCGGCGGGGCGTCACGCCCGGCGTACTTGCCGACGGTTTCGGTCCCCCAATTTTCGGTGGGAACGCCGCCGAGCTGGTTTAGCGATAAAATTCCGACCGGTTCGTCGCCCTCACACACCGGGAAGGCGGTGTGCCGGCAGTGGGCGACAACCTCGCTCATGAAGCGCGCCAGCGTCATGTCGGACGGCACCTTGATCACATCGCGCTGCATCACCTCACTCACTTTGATGGCGGAGAGGCCGGCGATGCGCGCGGATTCGAGCATGCGTTGGTCCGCGGAGACCGAGGCCGATCCCGAGACCGCGTAGGCGAGTGCCGCGCTGATCAGGCTCGGAATGATGAAGGAGTTCCCGCCGGTGGTTTCTGCGACGAACACGACCGCGGTGAGCGTGGTCTTGTATCCGGCCGCGATAAAAGCGGCCATTCCCACCGCGACGAACAGATCGACGGTCCGAGCGTGGACGACAGATTGCGCGAAGGCGCTGCCGAGCGAGCCACCGGTGAGCAGCAGCGGCACGAACATCGCGCTCACTCCGCCCGTGCCGAGAGTAAAGATGGTCGCGACCATTTTCAGTCCCGCGAAGGTCATCAGCATCGAGGGCGGATACGGCGTGCGGAGCACGTAGTTGACCGCCTCATAGTTGGGGCCAATCGGAATCAGATTCCCCGGATAGATCGTCACGAAAATCAGGCCGCAAAGTCCGGTGCCGAATCCGCCGATCGCCAGTTTAAGCGCGTGCGGCAGACGGCTTGCGATCGCGAACGAACGCACCCGCCGGAACGTGATGTCGTAAACCAGCGCGATCAGCCCGATCCCGACGCCGAGCAGAGCGGACCACAGCAAGTCGGTGGCGCTGAACGAGGTGCTGCCGACGAAATTGAAAAGCGGCTGCGCGCCGATAAACGCGACCATCACGGCGTACGCGACCACAGAGGATATCAGCGACGGCATCACCGCCTCGTGCGCGAGATCGTCCTTGTACGGCATCTCGATGGAGAACATCATGCCTGTCAGGGGCGCGCGAAACACCGCGCCCATCCCGGCCGCAGCGCCTGCGATCAGCATGATCCGCCGGTCGCGCGGCTCCAGCCCGAAGCGGCGCAGCCTGGCCCATAGCCACGACCCGATCGCGCCGCCGGCGTAAATGCCGGGGCCTTCGAGCCCGGCGCTTCCGCCGCTACCAACCGTTGTCACTGAAGCGAGCAGTTTCCACCAGAACGACTTGACGTCGATATCGCCTCCGTGCTCGTGGTAAGAGTTGATTATCTCCTCGGTCGAATGCTCGTTAGGGTCGGGCGTGAGATACCGCATGATCAAGCCGGTAAGCAGAAAGCCAACCGTCATGCTCGGCACGATGAGCCAATGATGGGCAAGGTAGGCGGGAAGAAGATAGTTCCAGAGCACACCCAGGATCACGTAGCTGAGCCCCGCGATTACCGGTCCCGTGATGAGGCCGATAATCGGCGCGACGATCAGCCACTTCTTGATGTCGCGCGAAAATGTCGCGATGAGATCCTCGCTCACCAGCGACGCGATTTTGCCTACCAGGGGATGCTGTAGCAATCGGGACTGTTTGATGCGTGAACGGATCCCCACCTCGGTTCTCTATTCTCCGGCACAGGATGCCGGCGCGGCGAATCCTGGAGCTGTCAGCTCGGTGCTGTGCCGACCTGACACAGTCGGCTCAACGATTGTAGCACCTGTGCCACACCTGCTCATGTTCGGTTTTGAATGCATCGGTCAAAGCAATCGCTACGTTGCCGACTCCGAATCAGGCGTAAGTCCCTAGCGCGCCATTGGATGATGATCCAGCGTCACGATTGTCGTCAAATCTACTAGTGACAGCTAGACGCAACAGTTCAGCAATTGTCATCAAACCGAATCTAGCTCGGGCCGAATGGCACGGCAATTGGATATCTCCCGAGCGAATTGAAGCCCTGTTTCAGGGCAGCAAGTCCGCAGGGGGAGCGTCGGCGAGTCAGTCCGGCTGTCAGTGGTGTAGAGGCTAGCATGGAACAGGAAGAAAGAGACGAGGATCTGTCCGGGGGATGCGTCCGGATTTTCCTCGTCGAGGACAATCCCGACCACGTTTTCATCGCGCTGACCGTGATGCGCCAGGTCTTGGGTGACGCGATCGAGATGTTGCATGCGCAGAACGCCGAAGAGGCGCTGGATATGCTCACCCAGTTTACCGAGTACGATCGACCTGATCTCTTCCTGGTCGACCTCCGCCTGCCGAACAACGGCGGTTTCTCGGTGCTGACCGCGGTTCGCCAGAGCGACGTCTGCTCGCGAGTTCCCCTGTTCGTCGTAACCAGTTCGCTCTATGATCGCGACATCGTGGAGAGCTACCAGTTGGGCGCCTCCGCGGTCCTGTCCAAGCCGCTGTCTCGCGCCAAACTGCGCGAGGAACTGACCCGCGTCGGCGCCATTCCGGCGGTTCCCGGCACAATCGTACAGACCAGCTACCGTCACTGATTGTATCTCTGCGATTGCGCCCACTTGACCGCGTGCTGGGTCAAGTAGGATTCTCGCTCTTGTCGAGGCGCAACCAGCGCCGGGCGGGAGTACGCGTGAAACCCTACACATACGAAAAGAGCGCTGCGCTGATGGAGCGCGCGCGCAAAGTGATTCCGGGCGGCATTTATGGACATCAGAACCCGATGCTGCTGACGCGGGACTGCTATCCGTCGTTCTTCGCGCGCGGCGAGGGCTCGCACGTCTGGGACGTCGATGGCAACGAATTTATCGATTACATCTGCTCGTACGGCCCGATCGTGCTCGGCCATCGCAATCCCAAGGTCGAGGAAGCGGTGCGCCGCCAGTCGGAGTTGGGCAACTGCTTTAATGCGCCCACGCCGCTGTGGGTCGAGCTTGCGGAGCACATGGTATCGATTACGCCGTTCGCCGACTGGACGGTATTTGCAAAAAACGGTTCGGACGTCTGCACCTGGGCTACCGAAGTCGCGCGCCATGCGACTGGGCGCAAGAAGATCGCGATGTGCACCGGGGCGTATCACGGCGCGCATGCGTGGTGCACTCCGCTGCCCGGCGGAATCACGCCCGAGGATCGCGCCAATGTCGTGTACTTCCGTTACAACGATATTCAGAGTCTGCGCGACGTGGTCGGCGATAACGAAGGCGAGGTTGCCGCGGTTATCCTCTCGCCCTTCCGCCACGACGCAGGGCACGACAACGAGCTTCCGGTCGAGGGCTTCCTGGGCGGCGTGCGCGAAATTTGCGACCGCAACGGAATCGTGTTCATCCTCGACGACGTGCGCGCGGGATACCGTCTCCACATGGGCGGTTCGGGTGAATTGTTTGGCGTGCGCCCCGACCTGGCAACCTATTGTAAGGCGATGGGCAACGGCTATCCGATCTCGGCGTGCCTGGGGCGCGAAAGCCTTAAACAGCCCGCCCAGGAGGTCTTCATCACCGGCTCGTACTTCACCAGCGGCGTGCCGATGGCCGCCAGCCTTGCCTGCCTGCGCGAGCTTGCCGCGATCGGCGGAATCGATCGGATGAGAATGCTCGGTGAGAAACTGCGCGACGGGATGCTTGCGCAGGCACGTGCCGCCCGCCAGGAGGTCACCTACTCGGGACCGCCGGCGATGCCGTACATGACATTCAAGGACGACCGGGGCCGTCATGATCGGATCAAGGTGTTCGCCGGCGAATGCGCGCGCCGCGGCGTGTACCTGCATCCGCGTCACAACTGGTTCCTGTCGGCCGCACACACCGAGGACGATATCAACCGGACTCTTGAAGTGACCGCAGAGGCATTCGAGACGGTGCGCAAGCAATTTTCGGCCTGAGCGCCGAACGGCTCTCTTGAGTGAAAACGAACGGGGCGGGCGCGATATCACGCCCGCCCCATCTTTTTTGGGTCCAACCTCTGCGCTGGTGACTCAGAGCTCCGGCCACTTGCCATTCCACGGGCGCGCCTGTTCGTACGCATACGACGCCTGCAGGACCAGGTCCTCGCGATGGCGCTCGGCGACAATCTGAAGTCCGCACGGCAGACCGGCGTCGCTCAGACCGGCGCGTACCGACGCCGCCGGATGCCCGCTCATGTTGAATGGGAACGTGAACGCGACGGCGCACATGACGTCGCGCAGCGGCTTGCCGTTGATTTCGCTGGGGGGAGGACCGCCGGCAGCGAACGCCTCGGTCGGCAGGGTAGGAGTCAGCAGCAGGTCGTATCGCTCGAAAATCCCACGGCACCATTCGTTGAGCAGAAAGCGGTGGCGGTACGCGTCGCCATAGTGTTTCCAGGTGATCCGCGCGGCGGACTCGGTTCCGGAAAAGAACGCGCGGCCGAAATCCTCGCGCCGCTTGTCCATCATCTCGTGCAGCATCGCATATGCCTGGGTCGCGCCCAGGCGCTGCCAATCCCGCGCGACGTCGGGAATCGGATCATCAATGACCGTAACCTCGTGGCCCAGGTCCTTGAACGCCTCGGCCGCTTTTGCGACCTCGCGCGCCACGTCGGACTGCACCAGCTCTCCGAAGTCGGGATGAAACGCGATCCGGAGCCGCTTGGGTATCCGGTCCAGCATCGCCGCATACGAGATTCCGGGATGAGGGAGCGAGTCGGGATCCGCGGGATGGTAGCCGACGACCGCGTCCATGTAGATTGCGGCGTCGCGCACTGTGCGGGTCAGCGGTCCCAGGACGGAAGTATCGTTCCACCCGAGCATCCCGAGTGACGACTCCAGCGGGATGCGCCCCTTGCTGGGCTTGAGCCCAAAGCATCCCACGTAGCAGGCGGGAATCCGCACCGAACCCCCGCCGTCGGAGCCGGTTGCGAGCGGGAGCAGGCCGCCGGCGATCGCCGCCGAGCTTCCGCCCGACGAGCCGCCGGGCGTGCGCTCGAGGTTCCACGGGTTGCGCGTGACGCCGAACAGCAGGTTCTTGGTAAATCCGGTGTAACCGAACTCGGGCGCGTTGGTCTTGCCGAGCACGATCGCGCCGGCCGCGCGCAGCCGCCCTACCTGCACGGAGTCGCGCGCGGGCATGTGATCTTTGAACGGTTTGGAGCCGAAGGTGGTAGGCAGGCCCGCCGCGTCCTCGAGGTCCTTGACGCCGAGCGGAAGGCCGGCCAGTGGCCCGAGATCCTCGCGGCGCGCTATTTTGTCATCCAGCGCGCGCGCTTCGTCCATCGCCTGATCGGCGTGCATCGCGACGATCGCGTTGAGCTTTGGGTTGACGGTCTCGATGCGGCGCAGGGTGGCGTCCATCAGCTCGCTGGGCTTGAGTTCGCGCCGCTTGATCATCGCGGCGAGTTCGTAAGCGGGTTTCCAATTCAGATCGGCCATGGCGACCTCCGCGCAAACCGGTAGCGTTTCCGGAGCGATTTCTACTACGGTTTGGGCGGCGAATGGAAACGCGGCGGAAACCCGGCGCCCGGAGCGGCGGATTTGACTGCCTAACAACTGTTAGATAGGTTATTGGCGCAGCATGAGACATCTGAAGCCATCATCGCGGGAGCCGGCGCGCCGCTCGCGCGCGAAAGTGGTTCCGATCCATCGCGGCCTCGACACGCGCGAGCGTGTGCTGCAGGTCGCGCAAACTCTGTTTGCCGAGCACGGCTATCGGGGCACCAGCCTGCGCGACATCGCGGGACGGATCGGAATCAAGGCGCCTTCGCTGCTGCATCATTTTCCCTCCAAGCAGCAACTCTACATCGCGGTGCTCGATCGCATCTTCCAGGGAATGGAGGAAGCGGCGGGGAGACTGCTGGTCGGCAAGGCAAGCGCGCAGGACAGATTACGTCAGGCGATCTCGGATTCAATCGACTTCATCGTGGAGCATCCCGAGCAGATGCGCCTTTTGTGGAAGGAGTGGTCGGACGAGAGCGGGATGGCGCGGCACCTGGTCAAGCGGCGGATTCCGCCGCTCAGCGCGATCGAGGTCAACTTCATTTTCCAGGGGCAGCGGGCCGGCGAATTCCGGGCCGAGATCGATCCTTTCAACTTCATCCAGAGCCTGCATTCGCTCACGATGGGCTACCTGGCGACCGCCGCGGCGGTGCGGCGGCTGTGGAACATCAACTGGCTCGAGAAGTCGCTCGTCGAACGCCGCAAGCGCGAGGTGATTGACATGGTCGAGCGCACACTGTTCGTGACGCGTGGCGGAAAATCCTGACCGCGCGATTCTGCCGTACATTCAATTTCCAAGGAGACGTCGAGCCGCATGAAATTCGGAACCTTTTATGAGCATCAGCTTCCCCGCCCGTGGACGCCGGGCGCGGAACTCAAGTTGTTCCAGGACGCACTTGACCAGGTCGAACTGGCCGACCGCGTCGGCATCGATCACATGTGGGAGGTCGAGCATCACTTTCTCGAGGAATACGCGCACTCCTCGGCGCCTGAGATTTTCCTCGCGGCGTGCAGCCAGCGTACCAAGCGGATCAGGCTGGGGCACGGGATCGTGCTGCTGCCGCCCGCCTACAACCATCCCGCACGCGTCGCCGAGCGCATCGCGACGCTCGACCTGGTGAGCAACGGCCGCGTCGAGTTTGGGACCGGCGAGTCGTCGGCGGAAGCCGAGCTTGGCGGATTCCTGATTCCGCGTGAGGACAAGCGCGCGATGTGGCAGGAGTCGCTCGGTGCGATTGCCCGGATGTTTGTCGAAAACCCGTTTTTGGGCCACGAGGGCAAGTACTTCAAGATGCCGGTGCGCAACGTGGTGCCCAAGCCGGTGCAGAAGCCGCATCCGCCGCTGTGGGTTGCCTGCTCGCGGCGCGAGACGATTCACCTGGCCGCCAAGCTCGGAATCGGAGCGCTTACTTTCGCGTTTGTCTCTCCGGACGAGGCGCGCCAGTGGGTCAATGACTACTACACGACCCTGGAGAACGAGTGCGAGCCAATTGGCTACGCCGTCAACGCGAACATCGCCATCGTCACCGGCTTCATGTGCGACCCCAACCAGGAGCGCGCGGTGCAGATGGGTGAGGAGGGGCTCAAGTTCTTTTCCTACGCGCTTGGCCATCACTACGTCTTCGGCAAGCACGAGCCCGGCAAAACCGACATCTGGCGCAATTACAAGCAGAGCCCCATCAACATGCCCGGCGCCGGCGGCGAGAACGCATGCGTCGGCACGCCCGACCTGATTCGCAAGCGCCTGCGAGAATACGAAGAGGCAGGGGTTGACCAGGTCGTGTTCATCTCGCAGGCGGGCAACAACAAGCACGAGGACATCTGCTCCTCGCTCAACCTGTTCGCCGAGAAGGTGCTGCCCGAATTCAAAGACCGTGAGGAAAAGCGCGTGCGCGACAAGGCCGAGCGAATGGCGCCGATTGTCGAGAAGGTGATGAAGCGCAAGAAGGAGCCGGCGGTGCCCAAGGCGGAATCGACCGTGATTCAGGCAGGGATGCTGCCGTAGCGTTCATCCGTCACTTGATGACGAGATCGGAAGGGGCCGCCCGTGATTGGCGGCCCCTTTTGTTTTGCGGCTTTGCGCGAGGGCGGACAGGCGATGAAATCGAACCTCTAGTGCGGTAGTCTGATATGCAATCGCCATGAATACGCGCAAAATTCGGATAGTACTCGCTCTACCATTCATAGCTTCAATCTGTCTTGCCGCGCCGGCAGGATTTGCTGAACCACAGCGCCCGGGCGTCGCTATCGTCCAGGGAGAGGACGTTCAGGCGACGATTGCGGTGACTCCCGCGAAAGCCGCGCCGGGAAAGCGCCTCGGTGTCACCGTGAACATCAAGATCGCTCCCGGCTGGCACATCTACGGCCAGCCACTGCCGGAGAACTACGTCCCCACCACGCTCAGCTTCGACAAGGCGCTCGTGGTGAGCCAATCGATAGAGTTGCCTAAAGCAACGCCGGTCAAATTCCAGGGACTCGGCGAGACACTTCCGGTGTACCAGGGCAACGTCAAGGCCACCGGAACGATCGTGCTGAAAGACGGACTAAAGCCGGGCAGCTACGGGATCGGCGGCGAGTTCAAATACCAGGAGTGCAACGATCTGATCTGCAAGATGCCGCAGGCGCTGAAATTCGAGGTGCCGGTCACGGTCGCCGCCGCACGCTAGCATCGCTGGCGCGGCCTGCGTGCATTGACGCACCGGCGCCGCGCGATGCGCCAGATCAGATCCGGTAAACGCGCGCGACGTTCTCACCCAGGATCGCGCGCTTGCCCGACTCGCGCATCGGCGCGACCAGCCCCTTGAGCTCCTCAAGGTAGTTGCCGGGATGGTCGGGGTGCGGGTAGTCGCTGGCCCAGAAGAACTTGTCCTCACCGACGATACCCATCATCGCAGCGATCGTGCGCTCGTCGGGATCGGCCGAAATCCAGCACTGGCGGCGGAAGTAGAAGGACGGCTTTTCCTTGAGCCTCACCGTCATCCCGAGCGTGGTGCCGTTGAAGATCGCGTCCGCGCGATCCAGAAAGTAGCCGATCCATCCGGCCTGCGATTCCAGCACAATCACGCGCAGCTTTGGAAAGCGCTCGAACACACCGTACTGGAACAGCGTCCCGAAGGCGTGCTGCACGCCCTGGCCAGCGAACAGATCGAAATACCATGCGGCCCACTGGAAATTGTCGTAGCGATGGTGGATGCCGAAGCTTGCGGGCTCGAAGGTCGGATGAATCGCGAGCGGAACGTCGAGGTCCTGTGCCGCCGCGAAGACCACGTCATGGGCGGGGTCGCCGTGCGGCACGCGGGTGATTGTGAAGGGACAGACAAACGCACCCTTGCATCCGTCCTTGACCGCGCGTTCCAGTTCGCGAGCGGCTTCGGCGGGGTCTCCTAGCGACAGATGCGCGATCGGAATCAGGCGGCCGCCCGAGTCGCGGCAGAAGTCGGCAATCCAGCGGTTGTAAGCCCGGCAGTAAGCGGCGCTCAACTCGGGGTCGAACAACTCGGCCTCCCAAAGCAGCCCGATCGTCGGATAGAGAATCGACTTCTGCATTCCCTCGCGATCGAGCAGTTGCACGCGCTCCTTCATATCCATGGTGCCGAAGGCGGCGCCCTTCAGGTAGGTATCTTCGGGCCGCGGCTGCAGCGCGGCGAATTCTTCGGGCTTCACTTCCCCGCGCATCGTGCGCTCGCGCAGGCGGTTGGTTTCCGCCACGCGCTTGCCCATCCCGCCCAGCGCTCCGAGCAGTCCGGGCCGCGTCATCTGGGCGCGCCTGCGATCGATCTCCAGGAATTCGAAGCCGTCCTCGCCGGTGCGAATCCGCATCGCGCGGTCACGGTACTTCGGATCGATGTATTTGTCCCAGAGGTCGGGAGGCTCGAGGATATGGCCGTCGCAATCGATTACCAGTGTCTCGCTCGACATCGCATTTGCTCCAGAAGAATTGGCGGGCGCCGCGCGGTTGCCTACAGAATCGCGATTGGATTTACCGGCGACGCGGTGCCGCGCAGCAGTATGAGCGGACCCATCGTGAACAAAAATTCGTAGCGTCCGAGCGCCCCGCATGCCGACGCGAGCGCGTCGAAGTCCGCGTTGTCGATCAGGTGAATTCCCATCACCACCAGCGTCCCGACATGAATCGGCAGCGGAACGTCGTCAAGTCCGCTCGGCACCACGTCGCTCACGCTGTCGGAGCCGAGCACCGCGATCTTGCGCTCGTGGAGCCACGGCAGGCACGCCGCGTCGAGTCCCGGCAGGCCGACCCGCATCGGATCCCATCCGCCCTTGGCCTTGCGCATCGCGGCGCGGCCGGTGCGGATCAGCAGCACATCGCCTTCCCCGACCCGGACGCCATGGTCGCGCTCGGCGGCCTCGAGTTCCTCTGGAAGTATCCGCTCGCCGGGCTCGAGCCATTCGACCTTCCTGATCTTGGGGATGTCGAGCAGGACGCCGCGGCTGATGATGCCGGTGCGCGCCACGTCGATCGCGCACTTGCGCGCGCCGTGGCTGCCCACTTCGGCCGCGTCGAAGCCGTTGTACATCTTGCCGTGCCAGAAGACATGGCAGAGCGCGTCGATATGCGTGTTGGCCATCCCGTGCGGCGCGATTGCGAAGTAGTCGCCGGCGTACGGCAGGTCCATGTCATGAGAGTCGAATCCCGCCTGCACCATCAGGTGCGTGACCGGAGTGGGATTGTCGGCCGCGGCAATCGTCGCGAGCGGCAGCGCAAGCGAAATCGCCTCGCCTGTCTTGACAAGTTTTGCCGCCGCCGCGCGCCGCTCCGGCGTGATGAAATTCAGCGCGCCGCGCTGGTCTTCCTTGCCCCAGCGTCCCCAATTGCTGAGCTTGTCGAACAGCGCCTTGACTTCCGAAGACTTGAGCCGTGATGCCATGGTAGTGTCTCCCTGGAATTGCTCAGAGCGTCCGTATAGCACAGAGCCGCAGCGAGGCGGTAACTTAACGATCGGTATGTTCGGCATGCTCTGCCGCACAATCCGGAGCGGAATTCCGTGGGCAACGAATACCTCGAGGCGTCGCGCGTCTTTCACGAGCTGACCAAACACTCGTACACCAGTGTCCGTTCCGCGCCGCATCATCTCGACTGGGACATCAAGCCGATGCCCTACAAGATCTACCCGGCCGCGGGCGCCCTTGCGCTGCCGAGGGACCTGGCGCTTGCTCGCACGCCGGCGTTGGCCGCGATAGCGGAGGACGGGCGCGGGCGCGCCGGAGCGCCGGTCGGAGTCGAGAGCCTGACGCGCATTCTGTTCTGCGCCGACGGGCTTACGCGCGCGCGAAAGGTCGGCGGCGAGGATTATCACTTTCGCGCGGCAGCGTCGGCGGGCGCGCTGTACCCGGTCGAACTCTACGTTGCCGCGGCGCGATGCGACGGGATCGAGCCGGGGCTGTATCACTTTTCACCCGCCGATCTGAAGCTGCGCGGATTGCGGCGCGGCGACTGGCGCGCTTACCTCGCGCGGGCGGCCGCGATGCGCCCGTCGATCGAGCAGGCGCGCGCGGTTGTGATCATGACTTCAATTTTCTGGCGCAGCACCTGGAAATATCGTGCGCGCGGCTACCGCTACTGTTTCTGGGACACCGGGACGATCGCGGCCAATCTGCTTGCAGCCGCGGCTACGGAGGATCTGTCCGCCGAGGTGATCACCGCGTTCGTCGATTCGGAACTGGAAAAGCTGCTCGGAATCGACGGCGAGCGCGAGGGGGTCACCGCGATGGTTGCGTTGGGCGACGATGCCGCCGCGGGTATAGAACCGCCGCCTCCCGGGCCGCTGGAGATCGATTCCATCGCGCTGTCGCCGCGTGAGGTCGCCTATCCCGACCTGGTCAAGATCCACTCCGAGTCACGTCTTGAGGCCGCCGAGCAGGCGCGTGCGGTCGCCTCAGTCCGGCTCGAAGCCGCGGACCGGCCGCGCGGCGGCGCGATTGCGCGTCCGGAGACAATCGCGCCTCAAGAGGCGATGGGCCTGGGCGAAACTATCCTGGCGCGGGGCTCGACGCGCGTGTTCGCGCGCGAGGCAATCGGGGCCGAGGAGCTTGCGACGATTATGGGCGCATCGAGCCGCCATCCACGCGCCGACTTTCCGCGGCTAATCGAACCCTACCTCATTGTTAATGCGGTCGATGAAATGGAGTCGGGCGCTTACTACTACGATCGCGAGGCCGCCGGCTTCGAGCTGATCAGGCCGGGCGATTTTCGGGCCGAGGCGGGCTATCTTTGCCTGGAGCAGACGCTGGGGATGGATTGTTCGGTGCTGCTCGTCTACATGGCCGATCTCGAGCGCGCCCTCACGGCGCTGGGCAATCGGGGCTATCGCGACGTCCATCTCGAGGCCGGCATCCTCGGCGGCCGTGCCTATCTTGCTTCATATGCGCTCGGACGCGGCGCGACGGGGCTTACGTTCTATGACGACGACACCACGAAGTTCTTTGCGCCGCACGCGGCCGGAAAGAGCCCCATCCTGATGGTCGCGATCGGCGTTCCCAAGCGCCGCACTGAATCCTGAGCGCGCTCGAGCCGCGTCCGCGAATCGAGCCGCGTCTGCGAATCGAGCCGCGGCGCTGATGACTCCGGGGTGAGCCGATGCCCTCTGCGTAAGCATTCGCGCAGCGGAGTCGCTCCATTTCAATTGCAATCTGCTGGCATCCGAATTGCGACGTCGGGGGCGCGGTCCATCGCGTGCCGCGATCGCGAGTCGAGACCGATCGGCGGCCCGTATAATTTCACCGGATCCGGGGGATGCGAATCCAGGGGTGCGATGAGGAAGATCGAAGCGATCATCAAGCCATTCACAATCGATGGAGTCAGAGCAGAACTGGAGCGCGTAGGAATTTCCGGACTGACCATTTTTGAGGTGAAAGGCTTCGGGCGCCAGCGCGGCCGCACCGAGCTCTACCGGGGCTCCGAGTACGTCATCGATTTCAAACCGAAGATCAAGCTCGAGATCGTAGTCCGCGACGACCAGGCCGATGCGGTGATCGATGCGATCCAGCGCAAGGCGCGAACCGGCCGGATCGGCGACGGCAAGATTTTCGTTTCGCCGGTCCTGGAAGCGGTTCGAATTCGCACCCACGAGCATGGCGACGCGGCTATCTAGCCGCGGCGGCTGCCAGCCAATCGGGACATATCCGAGCGGGTGTACCTGCGGCCCGCCGCGGGGGGGCTCGGTTTTCATCGCGAGAGCACCTGATTATCGAGCGCGGAGTGCCGGTCTGGTGGTCATCAAAGCAGCGAATGCCAGTGCAACAGGCACGCAAGCGCATTGAAAACCATAAGAAATGTATTCCCACGGCGGCATCGCTCTTGCGTAAGGGCACGAGAACTTTGCGGGACTGCGTCCTGCGGGGAGAACGAATGTCACACAAAATCTTTAGAGAGCAGGGACGCTGTTCGAGCGGACCAGAGGGAGGGTCGCGCTGATGGGCGCAAACAGTAAACAGGGCTGGTATCTCTTCATCTTCCTGCTGGGCTTCACGTTTTTGCCGGCAGGACTGGTCTATCTCGGACCGCTGTTCACGCTGTTCGGGTTGGCCTGCCTGGTCGTTTCGGTGATCGGCTTCATTCAGATCAAACCACTGGAACACATCATACCGAACCAGGAAGCGGCGAAGCGCTAGGCTTCGGGGAAAGGAGTCGGACCGATGAAGATACTGGGAATCGTGGTGATTTTGGTCGGGTGGCTGATCGCCGTTAGCAGCGTCGAGGTAGGGTCCACGGGCCTGCAATTGGTCGTCACGCTGCTTGGCCTGGGCATCATCCTCGTGGGGATCATGGGAATTCTCAATCAGGCGCACCTGAAGAACGCGATCTGGAAGCAATAGATAGCCGGGAGACCAAGGCTCCAGGGAGAGGCATTGAAATGCTCGCATCGATGAACAGGCTTCGAAGAAAAGTTTCTCTGGCGATCACCATTGTGTGGCTCGTCGGACTGATTGTACCGCTGGTGGTGCCGGGCGGTGCCGAGCCCGCCTTTGCGCAGACTCCGCCCCCGGCAGCCGCGGCCAGCCCGGCCGCACCGGCGGCAGCGCCCAGCGCGGCGGCAGCGCCCGCGACGGCGATTACCGACGCTCAAATTGCGGGGATCAAGGGTCCGTCAACCGCGGACCTCGCCAAGGGCGATCCGGGCGGCACGCTTACGGGTTCCGCCAATGACGTGGTTGTCAGCGACAGTAAGAAAGGGCTGACGATCGACGACCTGGTCAACAACGTCGGCCAGAACCGCATCGCAATCAACTTCGTATGGACGCTGGTTACCGGGTTTCTGGTCATGTTCATGCAGGCCGGATTCGCCGCGGTTGAAACCGGTTTGTGCCGCGCCAAGAATGCCAACCACACCATGATGATGAACTTCATGGTGTACGGGTTGGGCCTGTTCGCCTTCTGGGTCATGGGTTTCGCCCTCCAGATGGGTGGTGCGGCCGGCAACGGCAACCTGGGCGGACTGCAATCGCTAAATGGTGAGTTTGCGATCCCGTTCCTGGGCGGAAAGCCGTGGGGACTCTTTGGCACCCAGGGCTTTTTCCTGAGCGGTCACACCTATGACGTCGGCGTCATGGTGATCTTCCTGTTCGAGATGGTGTTCATGGACACCGCGACCACGATCGTGACGGGCGCCGCCGCCGAGCGCTGGAAGTTTGCGGCGTTCGCGATCTCCACTCTCTTCCTCGGCGCGATCACGTATCCGCTCTACGGCAACTGGGCGTGGGGTGGCGGCTGGATGTCGGCGCTCGGTACCAACTATAAGCTCGGCCACGGCTACTGCGACTTCGCCGGATCCGGCGTCGTGCATGCGGTCGGCGGTCTCACCGGGCTTGCGGTCGGTATGATAGTCGGACCGCGAATCGGCAAGTACAACAAGGACGGCAAACCCAATCCGATGCCGGGGCACGACATCACGCTGGTCCTCATCGGATGTTTCATCCTGGCCTTCGGATGGTTCGGGTTTAATCCGGGCAGCACGTTGGGCGCTTCGGGCAACGGCAACCTGCGTATCGGCACGATTGCGGTCGACACGATGCTCGCGGGATGCACGGGGTCGTTCGCCTCGGTGCTCTACATGTGGATCCGGTTCGGCAAGCCGGACGCGTCGATGGCGGGCAACGGTCTGCTGGCCGGCCTGGTGGCGATCACCGCGCCGTCGGGCTTCGTGAACACGGTGGGCGCCGCAATCATCGGCTTCCTTGCCGGGATGCTGGTTTGCCTGTCGGTGGAATTTGTCGAGCGTGTGCTCAAGGTCGACGATCCCGTCGGCGCCATCTCGGTTCACGGCGCCTGCGGTCTGTGGGGCGTGCTCAGCGTCGGGCTCTTTGCCGACGGGACCAGTAACTACGGCGGGAGCTGGAACGGGGTCAATGGCAACGTGACTGGCCTGTTCTACGGCGATTCCAGCCAGCTGGTTGCGCAGCTTATCGGGTGCGCGACTCTGCTCGGAATCGTGTTTTCGCTCTCGTACATCTTCAACTGGATCGTGGATATCGTGGTTGGTCAGCGCGTCTCCGCGGCGAGCGAACTCGAGGGCCTGGATTTGCCCGAGATGGGCGCGCTTGGATATCCGGAATTTCAGCTGGTAACTCCGGGGCTCGGCCGTTCGGTCGAAGTCGCGGCCGACTAAGGCACAGGAGGGGATTGTTCAATGGCAGGACAAATTGCATTTGGAATTGTGATGCTCGTGGTGTTCGTCCTCTGGCAGATGGTCAAACCCGGCAAGAGCATCTTCGATTAGCACCAGGTGAGGGGAACTGAGATGATCGCGGTGGAGACAGAACAACAGGCGATGGATCACTCGAAGCGACCCACGCCGATCGTGCGCGACGCCGATGCCCTGCTGCGGCGAGGAATCGAGGCGGTTGAGTACGACCGGATCGACGAAGCGATGGGTGTGCTGCGGCAGGCGGCGGAACTTGCTCCCGAATCGCCCGAGGTCATGCTGGTGCTCGGCATCGCGCTGATGCGCGGCATGGAGATGCAGCAGGCGCTGAGCGTTCTGGAATCCGCCGTGACACTCGCCCCCGATTCGTTCTATCCGCGGTTCCGACTCGGCGAATGCTATATGCGGATAGGCGTGCCGACCCGGGCGCGTGAGGAACTGCGAGTCGCGATGGACCTGAGCAAGACCGCCGAAGAACGCAAGCTGGTCCGCAAGCTGCTTAGCCTCGAAGACGCCCGCAGCTCCAAGCGTATCTGGCGGCCCGACTTCATGTCCCTGGGTCGCCGCCGGAAGCCTGGCCGATGACAATGACACGAAACGCAGCACTGACCGTGGGGGCGGCGGTTACCGCCGCCACCCTCATGGTCATCTTCTTCCAGGCACCCCCTTTGCCGGTGGCGCTGGGGGTCGTGGGAGCCGTGACGATCATCCTGTTCACTAGCGCGCGGCGCGGGTGAGCGCGGGACGATCGAGTGGAAAAGGAACCACAGGTTCGATGAAGAAAATCGAAGCAATCATAAAGCCCTTCACCATCGACGCCGTCAAGGAAGAACTCGGACGCGCCGGCATCACCGGCCTTACCGCGTACGAGGTCAAAGGCTTCGGGCGCCAGAAGGGCCACACCGAGATGTACCGCGGCTCCGAGTACGTGGTCGATTTCCTGCCCAAGCTCAAGCTTGAGGTTGTTGTGCGCGACGACCAGGTGGATTCCGTGGTCGAGGCGATCATCCGCAAGGCGCGGACCGGACGAATCGGCGATGGCAAGATCTACATCACCGATCTCAAGGACGTGGTCCGGATCCGTACTTCGGAGCGAGGCGATTCCGCGGTCTGATTCCGCACAGCATTGAGATTGTGATTTGTGATGGCGGTAGGTTTGTGTCTCATCCTGCTGGCCGTACTGGTCGCGCCGCTGTTTGTGACCGTCGTCGAGCGGAATATCGAGCTGTTCTTTCTGGTGGCCGGTATCCTCGCGGCGATCGTCGGCGGCCAGGTCGGTTGGCCCTTGATTCGTGCTGCGGCCTCAGAGCCGGTGGCGCTCACGATCGCCGTGCTGGTCTTTGGCGCCGCGGCGCGCCTTGCGCGGCCGTGGCTCGACCGCGGCGTCGAGCGATTGCTGCAGACGGTTTCGCCTCGATGGATCTATTTCGCCCTGATCGTCACGCTGGGCCTGCTCTCCAGCATCATCACGGCGGTCGTTGCGGCGCTGCTGCTGGTTGAGGCGATCGCGCTACTGGGACTCGACCGCGGCAGCGAAGTTACCGCGGTGGTGTTCGCCTGCTTCGCGATTGGCCTGGGCGCCGCGCTGACGCCGGTGGGCGAGCCGCTGGGCACGATCGCGATCGCGGCGCTGCGGGTCGACTTCTGGTACCTGGTGCGCCTGCTGGGACCGCTGGTAGTCGCCGGAATTGTGATCGTCGGCGCGCTCAGCCTTATCCTGCCCGCGAGCCGCGGCGCCTCACTGCACGCGGTGCGTCCAGAGGACACCTGGACCGACGTCGTTCTGCGCGGCGCTCGAGTTTACATGTTCGTCGCTGGACTGGTGGGATTGTCGTGGGGGATGCGCCCGCTGGTCGAAATGTACATCACCCGCATTCCTGGTTCCGTGCTGTTCTGGCTCAATTCGATCTCGGCGGTGGTGGACAACGCGACCCTGACCGCCGCTGAAATCGGCCCGGCGCTGTCGCATACGCAGCAGCGCGCTATCCTTATGGGACTGCTGATCAGCGGAGGGATGCTGATCCCCGGCAATATCCCCAACATCGTCGCGGCCGGGCGCCTGGGAATCTCGAGCAGCGAATGGGCGCGCGTCGGTCTGATTACCGGCATCCCGCTGATGGCCCTGTGTTTCCTGGTGCTCCTGATGATGCACTAGGGGGGCGGCCGCGCTGGCCGCGCAGCGCCACTCGCGCGTCGCTCGCTGATCCGTGCGTCGGCCTGAACCCCGCATTGCGCGCCGCTGGTAACGGATGTTAGCGTTGCGCCAATCCCTCCTTCTCATGGAAGGGCGCGCCGATGTCCGAGCTGAGCGCCGGTGATGACCTCGACCAGTTCCACCTCGACGAGGTAATTGCCCACAGCGGGTTTGCCACCATCTTCAAGGGAGTGGACACGCTCACCGGCGCGCCGGTCGCGATCAAGGTTCCCTATCAGCAGTTCGAGAGCGACGTGATATTTCATCAGCGCTTCCAGCGTGAGGAGGAAGTGCTGCGCCGGCTGCATCACCCGAACATCGTCCGTGCGGTAACGCCGCGGCACAAAAGCCAGACCTATATCGCGATGGAATTCGTCGAGGGACCGACGCTGCGCACGATGATGCGCGAGCACACGCCGATGGCCGCCGACCAGGCGCTTTCCTGCGCGCGCCAGGTCTGCGACGCGCTCGCCTATATGCATCGAAACGGCGTCGTCCATCGCGATCTCAAACCCGAGAATATCCTGATTTCGCCGGAAGGCGCGCCCAAGCTCATCGATTTTGGCATAACGCTCGACCTGCACGCGCGGAGGCTCACCTGGTCGGGGCTCTCCTCCGGCCTGGGCACGCCCGACTACATGGCGCCCGAACAGGTTGCCGGAGGACGCGGCGACGCCCGCAGCGACGTGTACGCGCTGGGAGTGATCCTGTTCGAGATGCTCACCGGCAGCATGCCATTTGTGGGCGAGAACCCCTACGATGTGATTCGCGCGAAGACCAGCGATGATCCAATCACGCCCCGCAAGCTCGCACCCGGTCTTGACCCGGCCATCGAGGAGATCGTCCTTCACGCTATCGAGCGGCTGCCGCGACTTCGCTACGCGAACGGCGATGCATTGCGGCACGATCTGTGCGCCCCGCAGGCGATCGGGACCCGCAACCGCGCGCGCCGACTCGGCGATCACGGCCGCCGGATGCGCCGGATGCATCGCGCGGGAGGAGTCGCCGCCTTCTTCCTTGTCGTGGGCGCGCTGCTGGTCCTGATTACCTGGGTGGCGAACCGCTATCCAGCGCCGGGCCAGCGCGCCACGCAGCCGCGCGTGTCGGAGAAGTAGGAGCGCGGCGGTTCCCGCCTCCATCCGCAGTTGAAACCGCCGCCAAAGTCGCGCAAATTCGCCGCGATGGATACGACCGACGGCGCCAGGTGGAGGGCGATGGTGGCGATGGCGGCAGTCGTCGCGGCCGTGATGTCCGCGTATTCGGCGCACGCGCAGGTCGGCAAGCGCAATTTCCTGGAACCGATCGTCACCGAAGATCCGAACCCCTCCAACGAGCTCGAATTACAGCTCGAATGGAGCCAGGCGGCCGGCGGCAGCAACTTCCAGTTCGCCTTCTCGCTGGAGAAAACCCTGACCGAGAACTTCAGCGTAGAGGTTGGCGACGCCGTAAATCGGTACTCGGCTCGGCAAGCGGAGCCGGTCAGCGGCATGAGCAACCTTCAGATTCTCCCCAAGTGGGCGTTCTATACCTCGGTGGAGCACGAGATGCGGCTGGCGCTGGGCGGCGAGATATTTCCCTCCACCGGCGAAATCGACGCGGGTGCCGACAGCCATACGCGGGCGGGGCCGATGCTGATGTTCGCGAAGGGCGCCGGCGATTTGCCCGAGCGCGGATGGTGGAGTTATCTGCGTCCGTTCTCGCTGCAGGCCGACGGCGGCTATCTGCCGACCTGGAGCGGACCGCAGAGCGGACTGTTCTTTGCCGACGCCTGCCTTGGCTACCAGTTCTATTACCTGACCGATGAAGGCGTTCCGCTGCCGATTCCCGCGGTGCTGCGCGGAGTCGTGCCGTTCGTGGAATTCGACTACCAGCAGGTCGGTGTCGGCAAGCGCTACAGCACGCCGCCGGACTGGCGCATCACGCCGGCGATGGGCTGGGGCAACGACACCTACCAGCTTACGGTCGGCGCGCAGGTGGGTATCAATCCAACCGGAAACGCCAACGCGCGCGGCGCGATTATCGCGCTGCTCGACGTGCAGATGGATCGTCTGTGGCCCGCGATCTTCGCGAAAAACCTGCACTGAGCGCTGCGCCGGCGTGGACCGGGCTCGCGCCCGCTTGACGCCCGTTTCGCCCATCTGCGATAGCAATTTCACCATCTCACGTCACAGCAGGGCGCGGAGGTTCAAATGGCTTACAGTGAAATTCTCTACGACAAGCGCGACGCCGTCGCGACGATCACGATCAATCGCCCGCACGCGATGAACGCCGGTACCATCCGGACCTGGGGCGAAATCGGCCAGGCGTTTGCCGAAGCCGAGCACGACGATTCGGTCCGCGTGGTAGTGATCACTGGCGCGGGGCGCGCGTTTTGTGCGGGCGACGACGTCAAAGAAATTTTCCTCAACCCCGAATTCCGCGACGCCAAGCCCTCCAAGCGCTCCGAAGTAGAGGAATGGCGCACCCATCATCCGGTCGCGCTTGATTTTCTCATCACCTATCCAAAGCCGACCATCGCGTCGGTCAACGGCGCCGCGGTCGGCTACGGATGCGATATCGCGCTGATGTGCGACATGCGCATCTGCTCCGACCAGGCCCGTTTCGGCGAGGTGTTCATCCGCCGGGGACTGATTCCGGAAGCTGGCGGTCTGCTGGTGCTGCCGCGGCTGGTCGGACTGGCGCGCGCGTATGAGCTGATCCTGAGCGGCGACATTATCGACGCGAAGGAGGCCGAGCGAATCGGGATGGTCAACAAAGTGGTTCCGCACGAACAGCTCGCGGAGGCGACCGCGGCATTCGCGAACAAGATTGCCTCGCAGGCGCCGCTCGCCCAGCGCCTTGCCAAGGAAGCCCTGCGCGTCGGGCTCAATCTCAATCTGCCGTTCTTCTTCGACTATCAGCGCCACGGACAGCGCATGATGCTGACCTCGCAGGACCATCTCGAGGGCGCGAAGTCGTTCGTGGAGAAGCGCGCCGCCCACTTCAAGGGCGAATGAGCGCGCTAGGCGGGCGGCGCGTGCGAACCAGGTGCTTGCGGCGGGGCAACCACCGCGGATCGCTCATCAGCATCGTCGCCGCACTCGCGGCTTTGCTGTTCGTTGCGGCGCTCGCGCCGCGCACGAAAGCACTTGCCGCGGACAGTTCAGCCGTTGCGGCGCGGCGCGCGATGCTTGCGCCGGGCAGGCGCGCGATCGCGTTCCGCAGCATGGATACGGTTTTTCCGTATCACGTGATCTCGCGGGGAAGCGGCCCGGTCTTCAAACTGCCGCGTGCCGAGCGCGCGCTCGACGTGAGCTATGTCTGGAAGGGCAAGCGGCACACGCTCGCGGATCTGCTGAAGCGCACCGATACGCAGGGCTTGCTTGTGATCAAGAACGGCAAGATCGTCTATGAGCGCTACTTCGGCGGCGCGACCGATACTTCGAAATTCACCTCGTGGTCGGTCGGCAAGTCGTTCACCTCTACACTGGTCGGCCTGGCGCTGAGCGACGGCACAATCAAGAGCCTTGATGATCCCGTGACGAAGTACCTCCCCGAGCTGAAAGGCTCCGGCTACGACGACGTGCCGATCAAAGACATCCTGCAGATGTCCTCCGGCGTCAGGTTCACCGAGGAATATGCCAATGGCACTTCCGACGTGAACATAATGTGGAACAAGACGATGGTCGACGAATCGGAGACGATCGCAGATTACGCTCGATCGCTCGACCGCGCCGAGAAGCCCGGCACCAAATTCGTCTACCGCAGCATCGATACCGGCGTGCTCGGGATGCTCGTCAAGCGAGCGACCGGCGATACGCTCGCAAGCATGCTCTCCAACCGGATCTGGAAGAAGCTCGGGATGGAGCACGACGCCACCTGGCTTACCGATCGACCCGGGCAGGACAGCCTGGAAGCCGGTTACTGCTGCATCAATGCGACGCTTCGCGACTACGGCCGCTTCGGCCTGCTGTTCCTGGACAAGGGAAAATGGAACGGGGAACAAATCATGCCGGCGAGTTGGGTCGAGCAGGCGACCAATCCGCAGAGCCGCCAGGTGCAGTATGGCCATCTCACTGCTAACTACCCGATCGGCTACGGATACCAATGGTGGTTGATGCCGGGCGGCGTGGATCATTCGTATTCTGCGGAGGGCGTTTTCTTCCAGTTCATCTACGTCGATCCCGCGCATGAGATGGTGATCGTGAAGACGAGTGCGTACAGCGATTTCTGGAACGACGAATTGGAGGCAGAGACGTTAGCGGCTTACCGTGCCATCGCCGACGCGATGGGCTCCCACTGAGCGGCCCGGCGCCGCGGTTGGATCAGTTCCGGGGCTGCTTGTCGCTCTGTGCGCCCGCCAGGATCGCGCGCTTCTGCTTGTCGGTGAAGGCATGCAGCCGCAGCATGTACTCGAAGCGCACATGATCGCGTCCCGCTGCGGACATCTTGTCGAACCAGTCGTCCTCGCCCAGCATTTCGCCCAGGCGCGGCGAATTGCGATGCAGCATCTGGACGTCAGTTTTCTTCGGCTCCAGGCTGCGCAGGATTCCGCGGTTGAAATGCGCGTGTAGCGTCACGCGATCGCCCGGCTCCTTGCGATCGCCTTGCCAGTGCCATACGCCGTGCGTGAAGAATACGACCGAGCCCTTGGGCATCTCGATCGGCACTCCGCCCTCGCGGCTCTCGGCGGCCCGCGGCGGACGGCGCAGCTTGTGGCTGCCGGGAACGATCCAGGTCGGGCCGGAATCCACGCGCCAATCCTCGAGCGCCCACACGCCCACGCCGGTCAGCGAGAACTCGGGATAGGGCTCCGGCACGTGCGCATAGTCGGTATGCATCGGGATTACGCCAGGTCCCGGTCCCTTTTTGATGCAACTGAACGACGCGATCACGGCGCCGCGCCCCAGCGACGCATCCACCAGCGTCATCATCAGCGGATTCTGGATTAGCTGCTCGAATTCACGCCCGTGATAGAGCATCCAGTTCATCGAGAACGTCTGATGCGGCAGCAGCGCGCGCAGCGTCGCGCTACGAACCGCGTCGGCGAATTTGGGCGAGATTGCGTGTTCGATTACCGTGTAGCCCTGCTCCTCCATCTCGCGGATCTTGCCCGTCAGCCCCTGGCGCTGCGCGCGATGCGCAAGGTCGGGATTCTCGACCGTGCGGCGGCCCATGTGATCGTGCATCAGCGCCATAATCTCGCCGGCCTGCTCGTCCATGAGCGCGCCCTTCACGCGCAGCGCTTGCCTGCCGAAGATCGTTACCACCTCTCGCCCCATCGCGGCCCGGGCTCCTGGCGCAAGCACGCCGACGAATTGCGCGGCCGTCAGCGCTGCCTGGTAATCACCCTCGACCACCAGGTCGGCTTTTTCGTTGAAATCGCGCGAGACGCTGACCTTGTCGCCGTCGTAGCGCATGCTCCAGGCCGCGACGTTGTCGGTAAATTTGAGATGCGGCGGCGCGTCAGCGAAGCGCTCACTCACTGAGAAGACGCGTCCGCCGAAGCGCTCCTTACGAATCCTGCATTCGCGCTCCAGGAATTTTCCTGCTTCGTCGAGCCATGCGTCGGACAGAAACTCGCACCGGTCTGGCAGCGTGATCATCGCTATCTCCTCAGTCGCTCGTCGTCGCTCCCGCAGCGCGCCGTCAGTTACACCAGCCATGTTCGCGGGAACCCGTCTCGACCTATACCACATGAAATCGCACTGGCGTGAAGTTGCATACGGAGTCGGTGCCGCGTCGCGATTTGAGCCGGGCGCCAGCCCGAGCCTGGGACGAGTTCGTGGATGTCAGCCAGGACTCGCGATGGCTCCGATAAATTCTTGATCCGGGATCTTGAGCTCAGAATGTGGCTGCGGATTGTAAGGTCCACGGCGTAGGGCCTCGGCGGGACACCGGCTGAGCCCGCCTGAACACCTAAGAAGCAAAGGTCATAGCCGGCAAACGGCCGAGGCTAGCGGGTTCGGCCGCCCTCTCAACTGATATAAAATTTCGTTATATTTACGATTGCCCTAAACAACTCTTGACCGATTGCGTGTTCCCCATTATCTTCAGCGAACACACTAGAGGTTCTCCTTATGAAATTAGGCGGCGACATCCCGGAGCTCGACGCCATCGACCTCCAGATTCTCAGCATCCTGCAGGTCAATGGTCGAATTCCGCACGTCAAGCTAGCCGAGCAGGTCGGTCTTTCCGCACCCTCGGTGATCGAGCGCGTCAAGAAGCTCGAGGACGGCGGAATCATCACCAGCTATCACGCCACCGTCGACGCACGCCGCCTGGGCAAAGACGTCACCGCATTCATCGGGGTTTCGATCGCGCATCCGAAGACGATCGGTCTGTTTGAAGAGACCGTTGACCTGCTCGATGACGTACTCGAATGCCATCACGTCACCGGTCAGCACACCGCTATCCTCAAAGTCAAAACCGACAACACCTCGTCGCTCGAGCGGCTCATCAGCACGATCCGCTCCATCGAGGGGGTGGCGAGGACGGAGACGATGGTGGTGCTTTCGACTCACATCGAGCGCAACCAGATCGCGGTGCGTCCGGCCGACGAGCCAGCCGAGCCGAGCAACGGCCACGGCCGGCGCCATCGCCACGGCACCGCGAAGGCCGCGCTCCCCGACGCAAGGCGCGCGTGACCATGCACAAGTACAGCACGATTCCCGGACCGCAGGGGCTCTACGATCCCGCGCAAGAGCATGAAGCGTGCGGGGTTGGCTTCGTCGTCAACATCAGGGGCGAGCGCTCGCACGACATTCTCAAGAAGGCGCTGGAAGTGCTCGACAACCTGACCCATCGCGGCGCATGCGGATGCGATCCGAATACGGGCGACGGCGCCGGCGTGACGCTCCAGATTCCGCACGAGTTCTTCAAACGCGAGGCGCAAAAGCGCGGCTTCGATCTCCCCGCGCCGGGCGAATACGGCGTGGGGCAGGTCTTCCTGCCACTCGACGTTGACAAGCGCGCGGCCTGCGAGGCCGCCTTCGAGCGAATCGTGCGCGAGGAGGGCCAGCGTGTCCTCGGATGGCGCACGGTGCCGATTGTCGAGACCGCTTGCGGCGAGATCGCGCGGCGCGGTTTGCCGGAAATTCGGCAGGTATTCATCGCGCGCGGCGCCGAGGTGAGCGAGCAAGAACAGCTCGAGCGCAAGCTCTACGTGATCCGCAAGCGCGCGTACAACGAGGCGCAGAAAATGGGTCTCGTGGGCGAGGAGCTGTTCTACTTCTGCAGCCTTTCGGCCACCACGATCGTTTACAAGGGCCAGCTCATCTCGCACCAGATTCCGCGGTTCTTTCCCGACCTGCTCGACCCGGACGTGGTGACGGCACTGGCGATGGTGCATCAGCGGTTCTCGACCAACACGTTTCCGAGCTGGGACCGGGCGCATCCGTTCCGTTTCCTGGCGCATAACGGCGAGATCAATACGCTGCGCGGCAACGAGAACTGGATGCACGCGCGGCAGATGATGTTTTCCTCGCCGCTGTTCGGCGAGGACATCCGCAAGCTCGTGCCGATCGTCGAGCCTACCCAGACCGACTCCGGCAAGTTCGACAACGTGCTCGAACTGTTGGTCCGCACCGGACGTTCACTGCCGCACGCGGTGATGATGATGATCCCGGAGGCGTGGCAGAACGACGCGCGAATGGATCCGGCCAAGCGGGCGTTCTACGAATTTCATTCGTGCATGATGGAGCCGTGGGACGGCCCCGCCTCGATCGCGTTCACCGACGGCGTCAGGATCGGCGCCGTGCTCGACCGCAACGGGCTGCGTCCATCGCGCTATCTGGTCACCAAGGACGGGTTGGTGGTGATGGCTTCGGAGGCGGGCGTGCTCGATATTCCGCCCGAGCAGGTCGAGCACAAGGGGCGCTTGCAGCCGGGCCGGATGTTCCTGGTGGACACCTCGCTGGGCCGTATCGTGCAGGACGCGGAAATCAAGCGCGGGTTTGCCGAGCGCAAGCCGTATCGCGAGTGGCTCGATCAGAATCTGGTCCGCATCGACAAGCTGCCCCAGCCGCCCAGCGCGCCCACCGTCTCCGGGTTTGAAGGACACGACCTGCTCAAGCAGCAGCAGGCGTTCGGCTACACCGTCGAGGATCTGAAGCTGCTGCTCGCGCCGATGGCGGTGAACGGGCAGGAGCCGGTGGGCTCGATGGGGACCGACACGCCGCTGGCGGTGCTGTCGGACAAGGCGCCGCCGCTGTTCAACTACTTCAAGCAATTGTTCGCCCAGGTGACCAATCCGCCGATCGATCCGATTCGCGAGGAGATGGTTACTGCGGCGGAAACCACCATCGGCTCGGAGCAGAACCTGTTCGAGGAATCGCCCGAACACTGCCGCCAGCTTCATTTGACGCAACCGGTCATCACCAACGCCGACCTCGAGAAGATCAAGCGGCTGGGGGCGCCCGGGCTGCGCACGGTAACCCTCTCGACGCTGTTCCGCGCGGCAGACGGCGAAGCGGGGCTGCGCTCCGCGCTCGACGCGCTGTGCGCGGCGGCGTCAAAGGCGATAGCGGACGGATTCACGATCATCGTGCTGTCCGATCGCGGGGTCAACGCTGAGATGGCGCCGATACCGGCGCTGCTGGCCACCGCCGCCGTGCATCATCATCTGATCCGCGAGGGCACGCGCACGCGATGCGGCCTGGTGGTCGAGTCGGGCGAGCCGCGCGAGGCGATGCATCTGTGTCTGCTCGCCGGGTACGGCGCGGGCGCGATCAATCCGTACCTCGCGTTCGCGACGCTGGCCGGAATGATCGAGGACGGGCGCCTGAGGGGGATCGACGAGGATGAGGCGGTGCACAATTTCATCAAGGCCGCCACCAAGAGCATGATCAAGGTCGCCTCCAAGATGGGGATCTCGACGCTGCAGAGTTATCGCGGCGCGCAGATCTTCGAGGCGATCGGGCTCAGCCGCGAGGTCGTCGATCGCTACTTCACCTGGACGGCTTCTCGTGTGGGCGGCGTCGGGCTGGAAACGATCGCGAAGGAAACCCTCTCGCGTCATCATTACGCGTTCCACGTGCAGCCGAATCTCGACGGCGAACTCGACGCCGGCGGGCAGTACCAGTGGCGCCGCCGCGGCGAGTACCACATGTACAACCCGAACTCGATCGCGAAGCTGCAGCATTCGGCGCGCTCCGGCAACTACCGGATCTTCAAGGAGTACACGCGGCTGATCGACGAGCAGAGCCGCCATCTCGCGACCCTGCGCAGCCTGCTCAAGTTCAAAAAGACGCGGCCGCCGGTGCCGATCGACGAAGTCGAGCCAGCCGCCCAGATCGTCAGGCGCTTCAAGACCGGCGCGATGTCGTTCGGATCGATCAGCAAGGAAGCGCACGAAAACCTGGCGATCGCGATGAACCGCATCGGCGGCAAGAGCAACACCGGCGAAGGCGGCGAGGATCCCGCCCGCTTCGAGCGCGACCCCAACGGCGACTGGCGCCGCAGCGCGATCAAGCAGGTCGCATCGGCGCGCTTCGGCGTGACCAGCCATTATCTCGTCAACTCAGACGAACTGCAGATCAAGATGGCGCAGGGCGCGAAGCCCGGCGAGGGCGGCCAGCTCCCCGGCCACAAGGTCGACGAGTTTATCGCCAAGATCCGCTACTCGGTGCCGGGGGTCGGACTCATCTCGCCGCCCCCACATCACGACATCTACTCGATCGAGGATCTCGCCCAGCTGATCCACGATCTGAAGAACGCGAACAATCGCGCGCGCATCAGCGTGAAGCTGGTCGCGGAGGTCGGCGTGGGCACGATTGCCGCGGGGGTGGCGAAGGCCAAAGCCGATCTGGTCCTGATCAGCGGTCATGACGGCGGCACCGGAGCGTCGCCCCTGCAGTCGATCAAGCACGCGGGAATCCCGTGGGAGCTCGGACTTGCCGAGACGCAGCAGGTGCTCGTGATGAACGGGTTGCGCGGGCGAATCCGCGTCGAAACCGACGGACAGCTCAAGACCGGACGCGACGTGGCGGTTGCCGCGCTGCTCGGGGCGGAGGAGTTCGGATTCGCCAGCTCGGCGCTGGTGGCCTCGGGCTGCATCATGATGCGCGTGTGCCATCTCAACACCTGCCCGGTCGGGATCGCCACGCAGGATCCCGGGCTGCGCAAGAAGTTCGAGGGCAAACCCGAGCACGTCGTGAACATGATGATGTTCATCGCGGACGAGCTGCGCGAGTACATGGCGGAGCTGGGTTTTCGCACCGTGGACGAGATGGTCGGGCATGTCGAGTGCCTGGACATGAACGACGCGATCGCGCACTGGAAGGCGCGCAACGTCGATCTCACCAGCATCCTGCACCGCCCCGAAGCGGGCCCCGACGAGCCGCTGCACGCGGTTGAAAAACAGGATCACGGCCTGGACAAGGCGCTCGACAACCAGATCCTCGAACTCGCGCGGCCCGCGCTCGAGGAGCGCAAGCCGGTCGAGATCCGGTTGACGATCCGCAACGTAAATCGCACCGTCGCAACAATGCTGTCGGCGGAGGTGTCGCGCCGGTTCGGCGCCGAGGGCCTGCCGCCATACACGGTTCAGATTCATCTCAAGGGCTCGGCCGGACAGAGCTTCGGTGCATGGCTCGCACCGGGAGTTGCGCTCTATCTCGAAGGCGACGCGAACGATTACTGCGGCAAGGGACTCTCGGGCGGCTTTATGGTCGTGCGCCCGCCGCAGGAGGCTACTTTCAAAGCCGAGGAAAACATTCTGATCGGCAACGTCGCACTCTACGGCGCAACCGGCGGCGAGGCGTTCTTTCGCGGCGTCGCGGGTGAACGATTCGCGGTGCGCAACAGCGGCGCGCACGCGGTGGTCGAGGGCGTGGGCGATCATGGCTGCGAGTACATGACCCGCGGTCTGGTGGTCGTGCTGGGCGGCACCGGGCGCAACTTCGCCGCAGGAATGTCGGGCGGCGTTGCCTACGTGCTGGACGAGAGCGGCGACTTCGCCTCCAAGTGCAACCAGGGGATGGTCGAGTTGGGGCCAGTTGCCGATCCCGACGACCTCAAGCAGCTTCACGCGCTGATCGCACGCCACCGCCAGTACACCGGCAGCACGGTCGCCGAGCGGCTGCTGAGGGATTGGGACGCGAGCGCGAGAAAATTTCTCAAGGTATTGCCGACGGAGTACCGGCGCGTGCTCGAACGGCAACATCTCGGCAACGAAAACGACATGGCGCGGCTGGCGGCGGTCTGAGCGCCGCGATCCGAATCAGGCAAGGCGCGAAAAGGGAGAACCGTTCCCGATGGGCAAGATCACGGGCTTCATGGAGATCAAGCGGGAGACGCCGTCGCGGCGTCCCGTCGCCGAACGCCTGAAAGACTGGCGCGAATTCGATCTCAAGCTGCCCGACGAGAAGCTCAAGGAGCAGGGCGCGCGATGCATGGACTGCGGCATCCCCTTCTGCCACAAGGGCTGCCCGCTCGGCAACATCATCCCCGACTGGAATGATCTCGTTTATCGGGGGCGCTGGCGCGACGCGATCGATCGCCTTCACTCGACCAACAACTTTCCCGAGTTCACTGGGCGGGTGTGTCCGGCGCCGTGCGAAGAGGCCTGCGTCCTCAACATCAACAACGATCCTGTCACCATCAAGCTGATCGAAAAGACGATTATCGATCACGCTTGGACCGAGGGATGGGTCGCGCCGCAGCCGCCCGAGCGCCGCACCGGCAAAAAAGTCGCGGTGGTCGGATCGGGACCGGCGGGGCTCGCGTGCGCGCAGCAGCTCGCGCGCGCCGGCCATGCGGTCACACTTTACGAGCGCTCTGATCGTCCTGGCGGATTGCTGACCTACGGCATCCCCGACTTCAAGCTCGAGAAGCATTACGTGATGCGGCGGGTCGAGCAGATGCGCGCGGAGGGCGTCGAGTTGGTCACCGGATGCCGGGTGGGAATCGACGTCCACGCGGACCAGATGCGTGCCAAGTTCGATGCAATCTGCCTGACCATGGGTGCAACCAAGCCGCGCGATCTTCCGATTCCCGGCCGCGAGCTCGGCGGTATCCATTTCGCGATGGAGTTCCTGCCGCAGCAGAACAAGCGCAACTTCGGCGACACCGTCGATTCCGGCGCGTCGATTACCGCGGCGGGAAAGCGCGTAGTCATTCTCGGCGGTGGCGACACCGGCTCGGACTGTCTCGGCACCTCGAATCGGCAGGGCGCCGCGAGCGTTCATCAGTTCGAGCTGTTGCCGATGCCACCCGATCACCGGACCGCCGAAATGCCGTGGCCGGACTGGCCGATGATCCTGCGCACGTCGAGCTCGCACGAGGAAGGCGTCATGCGCGACTGGAGCATCAACACCAGGCGCTTCACCGGCGACCATGGTCAGGTGAAGAAGCTCCACGGCATCAGGCTCAACTGGAAGCGCGACGGCGGGCGGATGGTGATGGAGGAAATTCCCGGTAGCGACTTTGAACTCGACTGCGACCTGGTGCTGCTGGCGCTCGGTTTCCTGGGCCCCGAGCCTGAGGGAATCATCACCGAGCTCGGCCTCAAGCTCGATCCCCGCAGCAATATCGCCACCGACAACTACGCGGCGAGCGCGCCGGGAGTGTTTGCCGCGGGCGATGCGCGGCGCGGCCAGTCGCTGGTGGTGTGGGCGATCTGGGAAGGGCGCGAATGCGCCCGCGCATGCGACGCGTACCTGATGGGCGAGACGTTCCTGCCCGCAAGCCCCGAGCTCTAATCGACGCGGAGGCGCTCGTGGAGCCACCGCGAGTCATGGAGGATCGGCGATGATCCGGCTCTACGACTATCAGCCCTCCGGCAACGGCTACAAGGTCCGACTGCTGCTTACGCAACTTGGCATCGCGTTCGAGCGAATCGAGCTCGATATCGTAAAGGGTGAGACGCGCACGCCCGAGTTCCTGGCGAAGTATCCCAACGGGCGGATTCCGGCAGTCGAGTTCGAAGACGGCCGTCTTCTGTTCGAGTCGAACGCGATCCTCTGGTACTTCGCGGACGGCACCCGGTTTCTTCCGGAGGACCGATTCGCGCGCGCCCGCGCGCTCCAGTGGCTCTTCTTCGAGCAGTACAACCATGAGCCGAACATCGCGAGCCGCCGGTTCCTGGTGATACATCCGCAGGTGCAGGATGAGCGGCGAGCCCTGATGGCTCGGATGCTGCGGCTGGGACATGACGCGCTTGTCGTGATGGAAGGTCATCTCAAGACGCGCCAGTGGTTCCAGGGCGGCCGCTACTCGATCGTCGATATCGCGCTGTACGCGTACACGCACGTCGCCGAGGAGGGCGGTTACGACTTGTCGAGGTACCCGGCAATTCGCGCCTGGCTCGGTCGCGTGAGTGCGCAGCCGGAGCACATCCCGATCACGCAGGGTTGAACGCGCTCAGCGCCGCAGGCCCATCGCGTCGAGCCTGCGGATGACCCACTCGATCCGGTCCTCGCCCCAGAACGGTTCGCCCGCGACGATAAAGGTCGGAACGCCGAACACCCGGTCGCGATCGGCCTCGGCGAAGCACGAATCGAGGTTGCGCCGCGCGTCAACTTCCGCATAGCGCTCGAAGTCCGCGGGCTCGAGGCCGACTTCGGCCACAACGGCGCCAATCGCGGCTTGATCTTCAACGTCGAGATCGCGGCGCCAGAAGCGCTCGAACACGCGATCGGAATAATCGTCGAAGCACCCGTGCCGCTGCGCAAAGAGCCCGCCGTAAAATGCCTGGCGGCAACTGAAGATCCTTTTGGGTGGGAAAATTACCAGCCCGCGCTCGCGCGCGATTCGGCGCGCGTCGAGATACAGATAACGGACCTTGCGGCGATCGGCGCCGGCGTTGTCGAGATTGCCGTAGGTGCGCCGGATATTGACGCCATACGGAATGTACCGGACGCGGACCTGATGGGACTTCGCGAGCGAGTGGGCCGGCCACCACGCCAGGTACGAGTACGGGCTCGTGTAGGCGAAGTAGAGCTTGACCTCGAAGAGATCCGGATGCGCCGCCATCGGATCGCCGGCTCACGCGCCGCGCAGCGCCGACTCCGCGCGGTCCGGAGCGATTGCGCCGTAACCCGTGAGCGCGTCGAACAGGTCCAGCGTCGTGCGATCGCGCGACATCGTGCCACGTGCCGCGGGCGCGGTGAGATGCGCGCGGACGAACAGGCTTGCAATGACGGCCTTGCGCGCGCTGCCGACACTTTCCAGTTCCCACGCGGCCTCCTCGAAGAGCAGGGCGGCCTGCGCCACGTCGGCCAGGTAATTGGCGAAGGTCCGCGCCCGAAGCTGCGCGAGGTCGCGCTCGGCGCGCGACAGAAATTCCAGCGCCTGCCGCACTTCGCCGAAGGCGCGGGCGAGCGGCTCGCGCGCTTGCTCGAGCATCCGCGGCGCCGCGCTCATCCGGTGCTCCAGCGATGCGAACGCGGCTTCAACGACCTGCTCGCTGCGCAAGGCGCGCAGAACGTCGAGGCAGATGATGTTTTCGGTACCTTCCCAGATGGTATGGCATTGCGCGTCGCGAAACTGACGGGCGACGGGCCAGTTCTCGATGTACCCGTTTCCGCCATGCACCTCGACGGCCTGGGAGGCCAGCTCGACACCGCGGCGCGTGGCGCGCAGCTTGGCCAGTGGCACCAGCAGCCGCGTGATCGCGCTGTCGTCGGCCGCGGAAGCGAACACCAGGGCGGCTGCGGCTTCCACTTCCACGACCATCCCGACAAGTGTCTCGCGCATCATCGGCAGGTCGCGCAGTGTGCTTCCGAACGCGGTGCGATGGCTGGCGAAGATCGCGGCTTCCAAAAACGCGCGGCGCATGATTCCGAGTCCCATCACCGCGACGCCGTGACGCGAGCTGTTCACCATCTCCATCATGCGGTTGATTCCGCGGCCGTCACGCGCCGCACCGGCGTCCGCGCTTTCGCCCGCCATCAGGTATGCCTCCGCGTCAACGAAATCCACTTCAGCGGTCGGAACCGCGCGGGTGCCGAGCTTGTCCTTGAGGCGCCGGATTTCGATCCCGTTGCGCCGGCCGTCCAGGCGGCGGCGTGGAACCAAAAACAGCGCGATACCCTTTAGCCCGTCGGGTGCGCCGTCGGGGCGGGCCAGCGTGACGATCACGCCCGCATCGACGTTGGAGCAGAACCACTTCGACCCGTTGAGGATCCAGTGGTCTCCCTCCTGCCTCGCGACCGTAGTCAGTGTCGCAAGGTCGGAGCCGCCGGTCTTCTCGGTCATGAACATCGCGCCGTCCCACGCGTCGTCGAAATCTTCGGCGGTGAGATGCGCGAGCATCTCGTCACGCAGCGCGGCGGGAGCGTAACGGCGAACCAGCGCCACAACGCCGCTGGTCATGCCGATTGCGCACAGCATCCCGGTCTCGGCCTGCGAGAGCAGGTAGTTCATCGCGGTCGCCATGACTTCCGGATAGTGTCGTCCGTGACGAGCGGCCTCGTTGCGCAGCCGCGGGCCGCTGATTCCTGCAATCCAGGCGTCGCGCTTGCTCGCGATAGCGCCCGGGTGATGCACGATCTCGTCGGTGCGCTCGCCCCAGCGATCGTACTTGACCAGTTGAGGTGGATTTTTGTCGGTGGATTCGGCGCGCGCCGCGATATGAGTACCGACCAGCGCGCCGGCTTTTCTGAGTTCCGGCTCACACCATTCCAGGTCGACGGGATTGATCATCCGATGCGCGATCTGCTGCAGATTCGGATCGACATCGTACCAATTGAGGCCGATGGCGCTTTCGAACTTGCGATAATCGATCATGGCGGCACCTCTGCCTAATACTTACTCGCGCCGCGCGCGAGTGAGAAATGCCCGCCGGACCCGGTTAGCGCGCCGCCGCCAGCGCGAGAAAATCGGCCAGATGCATGACGCGGATCGCCGAGCCGCGGCGGCGCAGTTCGGCGGCGATTTGAAACTCGCATCCCGGATTGGCGAGCACCACGTAGTCGGCGCCGGTCGCCACGATATGGTCGGCCTTGCGCCGCGCCAACTCGAGCGACATCGCGGGCTCGGTCAAGTTGTAGCTGCCCGCCGAGCCGCAGCACAGGTCGGACTCGTCCATCTCGACCAGCGTGACGCCGGGAATCGACTTCAGCAGCTTGCGCGGCGCCTCGCGCACGCCCATCCCGTGCACCAGGTGGCATGCGTCGTGATAGGTGACGGTGCATCGGAATTCACGCTGGTGCAGCGGTGTGCCTTCGAGCGCAAGGGCGCTCAAGTCGGTCACCTTCGCGGCCACGTCGCGCGCCGATTGCGCCAGCTCGGGATCGTCTTTCAGCAGCAGTCCGTATTCCGCGATTGCGGTCGAGCATCCCGAGGCCGCCGAGATGATCGCGCCGGCGCCCGACGCCTCGAGAGCGCGCACGTTGGCCCGGGCGAATTCGAGCGCGCGTTCGCGCTTGCCGGCATGAAGATCGAGCGCGCCGCAGCACGGCGCGCCGTCGATGCGCAAAACCCGGTAGCCCGCGGCAGCCAGCACGCGCTCCGAGTTCAGATTCTCGGAGTCGGCCAGCACGCGCGCCACGCATCCGTGATGGACGACGACCGATTTCGCATCGGGGAGAGGCGGCGACGGAAGCGGCAGCGGTGACAACTTGCTCGATGCTCCGAGCGGCGGCAGCAGCTCCACCCATCGGCGCATCGCCCTCGGCAGCAGAGCGAGGAGCGGTCGGCGCAGCCCCAGCGCGTCGATAAACCTAATCGGCGCGAGCGCGGCGCGCAGACGCGAAGGGTAGGGGAAGATCGCGCTGACCAGAGCGCGTCGCATGCGATCGCCGAAACCGCGCCGGTAGTTGCGCTCGACATACGCGCGCGCGTCCTCGATCAGCCGCCCATAATGGACTCCCGACGGGCACGCGGTTTCGCATCCGCGGCATCCGAGACACAGATCGAGATGGCGCGTCGCGTCGGCGTCGAGCTCGAGCTTGCCCTGCGCGAGCGCCTTCATCAGATAGACGCGGCCGCGCGGCGAATCCATCTCGACACGAGTGGCCAGATAGGTCGGGCACGCCTCCAAGCAAAGCCCGCAATGCACGCAATCGAACAGCAGCTCGTACTCGACGACGTCATGAACCGGTCCGGGTTTCGCCGAGGGATTCGCCGCCATCACAGTCCCCCGACGAAGCATCCGGGGTTGAAAACTCCCGCCGGGTCGAATGCCGCTTTCATCCGGCGCATCAAAGCGAGCGCGCCGGGTTTTGGACTGTCGAAGAAGTCGAGTTTGTCGCGGAACTCACGCGCGGCATGCAGCACGCGCGCGTGCCCGCGCGCTTCGTGCGCGAGCGCGCGCCATCGCGAGAGCAACCGATGGACTTCATTCGAGTCCGCCGTACCGGGAAGGAACAGCTGCGCCACGCCGGAGCCGGCGTGTGCGCGATATTCTGCGCCGCAACCGGCCAGGGTTTCGGCGAGCTGCGCCGGAATCACGGCGATCTGCGCGACCAGCGCAGCATCGGCGAATTCGAGATCGCGCAGACGCTCGTAAAGAGCGACCGCGCCGTCGGCTTCGACAATCTCGACGCGCACAACGGTGTCGCCCTGCTCGCGAATCCGGCGGGTCATAGATTCGATCTCGGGCAGCGAGCCGCTGCATCCCGCCACGAGGTTGAATGCCGGCGCCAGTCCCGCGCGCTGGCTCGCGGCGGGACTCAGCAGTTCGAGGTACGCAAGCGGTAGCAGATCATTCAACCGTCGAGCGGTGTGGAAGGCCGCGGCGCCGGAGTCGAAGCGGCGCGTCGCGGCCGCATGATGCGCCGGTGTGGGACGCACCTTGAATGTCGCCTCCGTGATTATGCCGAGGGTGCCGAACGATCCCGTCATCACCTTCATCAGGTCGTAGCCGGCCACGTTCTTCACCACACGGCCGCCGGCGTGAACGGCTTTCCCGTCGTGACCGACGTACCTGACGCCGATCAGAATATCGCGCACGGTCCCTTCCGACAGGCGTAGCGGCCCCGCATGATGCGCCGCGATGAGCGCCCCGGCGGTGGTATCGCCCGGCGCACGCGAATCGGCGGGTATTCGCTGATGAGACGGCGCCATAACGCGCGCGATTTCGGACAGAGAGATTCCCGCTTCCACGACGACGGTCATGTCGTCCGGCTCATATGCCACGACGCGCGCCATCCGGGCGAGCGATATGCCGACTACGACCGGCTCGCGACGGATTCTGGACAGCGTGCGCGCCGCGCCGACCGGCGCCAGCGAGACGGAGTTGCGCTCGCATACGCGGACCAGTTCGGCGATTTCCTCGACGCTCTCGGGTTCGACGACTACGCCGGCGGCGCCTGCTTCGCGCGGCGACGGTTCGCGGACGCGAGCCGTGCCGAACAACGCGGCGATTTCCTGCGCGACTTGATCGGAGGAAGGAGCAGTCATCTCTGATGCGTCGGCCGTCACCAATCAGACGGGAACCTGGCGATGCGGCGTGGCGACTTCAACGCACGCGCCGGGGCGCGGGATTACCTTGTTGGGATTGGAGCGCTCTTGTGGATCGAACACGCGCCGCAACTCCGTCATCGCGAGCAAATCGTCGGGCGAGAACAGCAGCGGCATCTCGCCCTGTTTTTCGACCCCTATTCCGTGCTCTCCGGTCAGGCTTCCACCCATCGCCACGCACGCGGCCAGGATCTCGCGGCCGGCCCGGATCGCACACTCGACCTGCGCAGGCTCGCGTTCGTCGTAGAGCACGATTGGATGGATGTTGCCGTCGCCCGCGTGAAAGACGTTGCCGATCGCGAGATTGTACTTCGCGCTGATCGCCGTGATTTCACGCAGGATGTCGGGCAGGCGCGTGCGTGGTACCACGCCATCCTGGGTCGCATAGTTGGGCGCCAGCCGCCCGACCGCACCGAAAGCGCGTTTGCGCGCCTTCCATAGCGCCGCGCGCTCGGTCTCGTCGCGCGCAATTCGCACCTCGGTCGCGCCCGAGGCGCGTGCGATCGCGGTGACGCTCGCGGCATCATCGTCGAGGCCGGCGTGCAGCCCGTCGAGCTCGATGATCAAAACCGCGCCGGCATCGGCGGGCAGTCCGACGTGAAACGCATCCTCGACGGCGCGAATAATGAGCTGGTCCATCATTTCGATTGCGCCCGGCACGATTCCCGCCGCGATTATCGCCGAGACCGCGCGGGTCGCAGCCTCGACACCGGCAAATACCGCCAGCATCGTGCGACGAGTCTCCGGTTCGCGCAGCAGCCGAAGCGTAGCGCGCGTGACGATACCGGCGGTGCCTTCCGCGCCCACTACGGCGCCGACCAGATCGTAACCGCAGCGCTCCTCGGCGGGACCGCCCAGCTCGACGACATCACCGTCGCTGAGCACGAGCGTCAGCCCGAGCACGTGATTGGTCGTGACACCGTACTTGAGGGTGTGCGGACCGCCGGAGTTCTCCGCGATGTTGCCACCGATCGTGCATGCCTGTTGCGAAGACGGGTCGGGCGCGTAGAAGAAACCGTCCTTGCGCACCGCGTTGGTGACGTTGAGATTGACAACACCGCTTTCAACCTCGACGCGGCGGCTTTGGAGATCGATCGAGACAATCCGGTTCATCCGCGACGTGCAGATCATCACGGGCGCCCCCACCGGCAGCGCGCCGCCGGAGAGACCGGTGCCAGCACCGCGCGGAACGAACGCGATTTGGCGCCGCCACAGCGCGCGCAGGATTTCGCTCACCTCTTCGGTCGTGCGCGGCAGCACCAACACGTCGGGAGCGCTCTTCTCGAGCGTCCAGCCGTCGCACTCGTAAACCTTGAGCTCCGAGGCGCGCGACACGACACCGTCAGCTCCGGCGATCTGCCGCAACTCCGCGACGAGGGCGGCATCGGGCGCATGATTGCGGCTTGCGTCCACGCGGAGCACTCTAGCATACGGCCGCCGGACCAAGGCATTTCGCGCAGCGTGCGCGGCGGGCAATAATAGCGGCGTCGATGCGGGCGCGGCCCGCGTATTTCCGCAAGGGGAAACAGCATTGGCCCAATCACTTCCCGAACTCAAACCGACCACACGGATTCTTCTCGGTCCGGGCCCCTCCAACGTTCACGCGCGCGTGATGAAGGCGATGATGACGCCGGTGGTCGGCCATCTCGATCCCGAATTCGTGCAGGTAATGGAGGACCTCAAGCGGCTGATGCGCGCGGTGTTCCGCACCGAAAACGATCTGACTTTCCCGGCTTCGGGTACCGGCTCCGCCGGGATGGAAATGATCATCGCGAACCTGGTCGAGGATGGCGATGAGATCGTGGTCGGAGTCAACGGCGTGTTCGGAGGGCGCCTTGCCGATTGCGCCGAGCGGCAGGGCGCCAAGGTCCACAAGGCCGAGGCGGAGTGGGGAAGGATCGTCGAACCCGCCGCGGTCGAGGCGGCGCTCAAGGCCGCGCGCAAGCCGAAGCTGGTCGCTATAGTGCACGCCGAAACCTCGACCGGCGCTCATCAGCCGCTCGAGGAAATTTCCGCGCTGGCCCGCCGCTACGGCGCGCTGATGGTCGTCGATGCGGTGACATCGCTCGGGTGCGTGCCGGTCGAGATCGACCAGTGGCAAATCGACGCATGCTATTCCTGCACGCAGAAGGGGCTTAGCGCTCCGCCGGGGCTCGCGCCGGTGACCTTCAGCCCGCGCGCGATGGAGACGATTCGGGCGCGCAAATCAAAATGCAAGTCGTGGTACCTCGACCTTGCGATGATCGCGAACTACTGGGGCTCCGACCGCGTCTATCACCATACCGCCCCCATCACTATGAACTACGCGCTGTACGAGGCGCTGCGCGTCGTGCTCGAAGAGGGTTTGGAGCCACGATGGGAGCGCCATCGGCGCAACGCTGCCGCGCTGCACGCGGGACTCGAAGCGATGGGACTCAGGCTCGTCGCGCAGCAGGGTCATCGCCTGCCGCAGCTGACGACCGTCGGGGTGCCCGACGGTATCGACGAGGCGAAGGTGCGCGGCGAGATGCTGCGGAAGTTCAATATCGAAATCGCGGCGGGGCTCGGACCGCTCAAGGGCAAGGTCTGGCGGATTGGCCTGATGGGCGAGAGCTCGCGGCGCGAGAACGTGATGCTGGCGCTGGCGGCGCTCGAGCAGATCCTCGGCGCGATGGGTTACGAAGTGCCGCGAGGCAGGGCGCTTACGGCGGCGGACGCCGCGTACGGGGGTTGAATGGAAGACGCGTAGGACGGGCTAACCGATTCGCCCTCATCCGCGAAGAGGGCGAGGGATGGGAAACGGCTCCGTCAGTCCAATCCTAGTGAGGGATTGGCAAGTGCAAACTTCTCGATGCGGTAGGACTGCGAACGATAATCTCTCGCATCCCGGTACCCCATAGCTCTGGCTTCCTCATCAGCGGTGCGGCCCTTGAGCGCCGCGAACCGCTTCAACGCTTTCCCCCGTCTTAAGGCGACCCGGAAGGCATGGACATCAGCCGGCAAGTCCCGAATGACAGCGAATACCCGCCGGCAATGAGCCGGTAGCGCTCGAAGCGTGTTCCTCAGCTCAAGGTCGATGAGTTCTGCCGTCACTTTGTTTGGATCAATTAGCATGCTTCCGCGGCGGCTACTCCTCGTCGCCGGAATCGGCGCCGTTGCCGTTCCCGTTGGTGTCGTCTTCGTCCTTCTCGGCGAGTCCCGCGACGGCGCGCACTTTTTCGCTTTCCTCGAGGCGGACCAGGTGCACTCCCTGCGCGTTGCGTCCGGTGATTCTCACGCCCTTGACGTTCAGGCGAATCACCTTGCCGCCGTCGGTTATGAGCATCACCTGGTCGTCGATGCCGACCTGGCGCACGTTAATTACCTTGCCGGTGCGATCGGTGATGTTCATCGTGATGACGCCCTTGCCACCGCGATGCGTAAGCCGGTACTCGCTCGCTGGAGTGCGCTTGCCGAAACCCAGCTCGCTGACGGTGAGCAGGGTTTCGTCTTCGCGCACCGTTGCCATCGAGACCACCTCGTCCTCGACCAGCACGGTGGTCTTGCCTTCCTTTTCAGCGTGCGATTCGAGCTCCATCCCGAGCACGCCCGAGGTCGCGCGGCCCATCGGTCGCGCTTCCTCTTCCTTGAACCGGATGGCCTGGCCCTCGCGGGTGGAGAGCACGATTTGCTGCTGGCCGTCCGTGATGCGCACGTCGACCAGTGAGTCGCCATCTTCGAGATTGATCGCGATGATGCCGTTGGAGCGGATGTTCTCGTATTCCTCCAGCGGCGTCTTCTTGACGCGGCCGCGCCGGGTCGCGAAGAACACGAACTTGTCCTTGATCTCGCGCGGCACCGGCATGAAGGCCTGCAGCGTTTCATCCGTGCCGAGATTCAGCAGGTTGGCGATCGACCGGCCCTTGGCGGCGCGTCCGCCTTCGGGCAGCTCGTAGGCCTTCAGCTGGAAGACTTTGCCGACGCTGGTGAAGAACATCAGGCGGTCATGGGTGGAGACGCGCTCCAGGTGCTCGACAAAGTCCTCTTCAGTGGTGGTCGCGCCGATTTTGCCGCGCCCGCCGCGCTTCTGCGTGCGATAAAGCGACAGCGGGGTGCGCTTGATATAGCCGCCGTGAGTGACGGTCACCAGCACGTCTTCCTCGACGATCAGATCCTCGACCGAGAACTCGCCCTCGGCCTCGATAATCTGGGTGCGGCGCGCGTCGCCGAATTCCTTCTTGATGTCCTCGACGTCGGCCGCGACCAGCTTCATCAGCTCCTTTTCGTCGCCGAGAATTTTCTTGTAGCGCGCGATCGCCGCCTGGGTCTCCTTGTGCTCGGTCTCGATCTTCTCGCGCTCGAGCGAAGTCAGCCGGCGCAGCGTGAGGTCCAGGATTGCCTGAGCCTGAACGTGCGTAAGCTTGAACTGGCGCATCAGGCCGCTGCGCGCCGCCTCCGCATCCTTGGAGTTGCGGATCAGCTTGATCACCGCGTCGAGATTGGCGAGCGCGATCAGCAATCCTTCGAGGATATGGAGGCGCGCCTCGGCCTCGCGCAGCTCGAACCGGGTGCGCCGGGTCAGAACGATCCGGCGATGGTCGATGAAGGCGGCCAGCATCTCGCGCAAGTTCATCTCGCGCGGGCGGCCCTCGTGGATGCCGAGCATGATGATCCCGTAGCCCTGCTGCATCTGGGTCAGCTTGTAAAGCTGGTTGAGCACGATGCGCGGCTCGGCGTCGCGCTTGAGCTCGATGACGATGCGCATGCCGTCGCGATCGGATTCGTCTCGCAGGTCGCTGATCCCGTCGAGGCGCTTTTCGTTGACGAGATCGGCCATCCGTTCGATAAGGCGCGCCTTGTTCACCTGGTACGGAATCTCGCGCACGATAATCGATGCTCGCCCGGAGCGCTTGTCGGTCTCGATCGCGGCCAGCGCCCGCATGGTCAATGTCCCGCGGCCGGTCAAGTAGGCCTGGCGAATTGCGGCGCGGCCCAGCAACTGGCCGCCGGTCGGAAAATCGGGGCCTGGAATGATGTCGAGAATTTTTTCGAGAGCGAGGTCCGGATTCTTGATCAGCGCCAGCAGCGCGTCGCAGACCTCGGTAAGGTTGTGCGGCGGGATATTGGTCGCCATCCCAACCGCGATTCCGTCCGAACCGTTGATGAGCAGGTTCGGCACCATCGCGGGCAGGACCTCAGGCTCCTTCTGCGAGCCGTCGTAGTTCGGGATGAAATCGACGGTCTCCTTGTCGATGTCGGTGAGCATCCGCTCGGCCAGCCGGGTGAGCTTGCACTCCGTGTAGCGCATGGCAGCGGGCGGGTCGCCGTCGACGGAGCCGAAATTGCCCTGACCGTCCACCAGCGGATAGCGCAGGCTGAAGGGCTGCGCCATCCGCACCAGCGCGTCGTAAACCGAGAACTCGCCATGGGGATGGAACTTGCCGAGCACCTCGCCGACCACCGCCGCGCATTTCTTGTAGCGGCGGTTGGAGAGCAGCCCGTCACGGAACATCGCGAACAGAATGCGGCGATGGACCGGCTTGAGCCCGTCGGCGATGATCGGGAGCGCGCGTCCGATATTCACCGACATCGCGTAGTCCAGGTAGGACTGCCGCATGTCGTCTTCGATGTTCAGCAGCGAAGGTTCGTTGCGGGTCGGCTCGTTGCCGTTGGTTTCAGCCATTTAATGAGGATGCTCCTGCGAGTTTCATCGGCTCGCGAATGCGAACGCGGTCAGCGGCAATCCTGGCGCATCGAGGCCCACAGCTCGATCTTCTTAAGCAGGCGATCGCGATGCCGCTCGCGCCGATGCGGCATCAGGTCGTATGCGAAGGCGTCCTCGGGATGCGCAACGCCTTCGAGCGCAAGACTTGCGTGCATGGCAAGCTCGGCATCGCGAGCGTCCTGCTCGCATACCGCACACTCCAGCGCCATTGCCCGGATTTCGCTGAGCAACGACTCCTTCGGTTCCATTGCGGAAAACCGCGACTACTCAGATATCCAGGTTGCGGACGTTGAGCGCGTTTTCCTCGATAAACTGGCGGCGCGGCTCGACCTGATCGCCCATCAGCTTGGTGAAAATCTCCTCCGCCGCCTCCAGCGAACCGATCTGAATCTTGAGCAGAGAGCGCGTTTCGGGGTTCATGGTCGTGTCCCAGAGCTGTCCGCCGTTCATCTCGCCCAGACCTTTGTAGCGCTGAATCTCGACCCCTTTCTGACCCGCCGCGAGCACCGCATCGGCGACCGCCTTGGGTGTCTCGACCGTCTGCTCCTCATCGGCGTGCTTAATTTTGTATGGGGCGGTTACCGCGTCGAGATCGGGCATCAGGCGGCGGATCTCGCGCATCTCACCGGAGTGGAACAACGTCAGATCAACGGTAGTCGGCGGGGTGGCGCCGTTCTGGGTGTGACCGAACACCACGCGCCATCGTGATTCACCGTCGGGCTGCACCGTGAACGTCAGGTTGTCGTTCTTTGCTTCCTTGCGGATCGCCTCGCCCATCGCCTTGGCCGCTTTCTCGGAGGCGAAGCTGTCGTCCGTGATCGTCTTCGCGGCGGCGAGCGTGGCCGCGGCGGCGACCACCGGGCGCTCCTTGGAGCGGCGCTCCAGCGCCTCGAACATGCGGTCGTAGTAAAGCGCCTTGCGGACCAGGGTTTTGAGCGCGGCGCCCTTGAACTCGCGCGCGTCCTTGCCCTTGCCGGTCTCCAGGGTGACCGCCTCGGCGCCAAGGTCGCTCAGGTAATCTTCGAGCGCGGCTTCGTCCTTGAGGTAGCGCTCGCTCTTTCCCTTCTTGGCGCGGAACAGCGGCGGCTGCGCGACGTACAGGTAGCCGTTTTCGATGATCTCGATGAACTGGCGGAAGAAAAACGTCAGCCACAAGGCGCGGATATGCGAGCCGTCAACGTCCGCGTCGGTCATGATGATGATCTTGTGGTAGCGCAACTTCGCGATGTCCTTCTCGTTGTGCACGCCCATCCCGAGCGCCGAGATCAGGATTCGCAGCTTGTCCGAAGTCAGCACCTTGTCGATTCGCACCCGCTCGACGTTCAGCACCTTGCCGAACAGCGGCAGGATAGCCTGCGTGCGCCGGTCACGAGCGTCCTTGGCCGAGCCGCCGGCTGAGTCGCCCTCGACGATGAATAGCTCGCTGAGCGCGGGATCCTTCTCTGAGCAGTCGGCGAGCTTGCCGGGCAGCGAACCCGAGTCGAGCGCGCCCTTGCGCCGGACCAAGTCCTTGGCCTTGCGGGCCGCCTCGCGGGCGGCGAGCGCTTCGAGCGCGCGTCCGATGATCTTTTTTGCGCTGCCAGGTTTTTTCTCCAGATACTCGCCCAGGTTTTCATTGACCAGCGCGGCGACGATTCCCTCGACCTCCGAGTTGCCCAGCTTGGTCTTGGTCTGGCCTTCGAATTGGGGCTCGCCAATCTTGATGCTTATGACGGCGACCAGGCCCTCGCGCGTGTCGTCGCCATCCAGGCGCGTGTCCTTGTTCTTGAACAGGTTGTTCTTGGATCCGTAAAAATTGAGCGTGCGGGTAAGAGCGGCCTTGAGACCCGAGAGATGGGTTCCGCCTTCCATCGTGTGGATGTTGTTGGCGTAAGAGAAAATCGCTTCGTGGATCGCGTCGGTCCATTGCAGCGCGACTTCCACGTCCACACCGTCGCGGTTGCCCTTGAAGAAGATTACTTCGTGCAGGGACTGGTTGCCCTCGGCGAGCGACTCGACGAATTCCGCGATACCGCCTTCGTAGTGAAACTTTTCCTGCTTGCCGGTGCGCTCATCCTTGAGCGTGATCTTTAGCCCCGCGTTCAGGTAAGCGAGTTCGCGCAGGTAGCGTGCGATAATCTCGTACTTGAACTTGATCTCTTTGAAAATTTCCGGGTCCGGAGAGAAGGTGGTCTTGGTCCCGGTCGTCTTCGAAGCACCGCGATCCTCGACCTTGGTCTTCGGCGCGCCGCGCTCGTAACGCTGAAAGAAAATCTTGCCCTGGCGGCGGACTTCAACCTCAAAATTTTCGCTCAGCGCGTTGACCACCGACGCGCCGACGCCATGCAATCCGCCGGAGACCTTGTACGCGCTGCGTTCGAACTTGCCGCCCGCGTGCAGGACGGTATGCACGACCTCAAGGGCGGAGCGCTTCTCGGTCGGATGCATATCGACCGGGATGCCACGTCCGTTGTCTTCGACCGACACGCGCTCATCACCCAGAATGACGACGGTGATCTCGGTACAGTGACCGGCCAGCGCCTCATCGACGGAGTTGTCCACGATCTCGTTGACGAGGTGATGCAATCCGCGCTCGGCGGTGTCGCCGATATACATGCCGGGGCGTTTGCGAACCGCCTGCAGCCCCTCGAGAACCTTGATCGACTCGGCGCCGTAGCCTTCGGAACCCTGCTTTTGTGCCATAAAAACGAGCGGTTGGTTGTCCTCTCCGCGTCTCCTCACCCACCAAAAATTGTACCCGCTAAAGGGTCGAAAGTAAAGAAAGTTCGGAGCCGGTCGATTGGAAAATCAAACCTCGTTCGCGGTCAAATCAAACCGACCATAAAGCTTACGAATATGGCGAATTTTTAGCTCCTTGAGGATGGCAAAGTCGCAACCAATGCAGAGGGTTGGTGGACGGTCATAATAGAACTAATTTTTAGAAAAACCGGATGAACTGCATGCCGCTGGACACTCACCCGCGCCAGGGCGCACTTACCCGCCGCTGCCGCACTGCGGATCTATGGGCAGGCGCGCTCGATGCCGTCGAAGAACTGCCACCAGAGATCGAGCGAGCGCTCGACCGCCGCACGGATTTTCGCACGCTCGTCGTCGCCGAGAGTCATGTGGCTCAAAATATTGTCGCCGACGTCGCTGTGATCGCGATCGGCGATTTCGTGGACGTCGAAGAACGCAACCTGTTCGTTGCTGAGCCCGTAATGCTTCTCGAGGGCGCGCGCGAACGAACCGAAATTGCCCGGCACCTGCCCCTCGGCGGCCACGTTGATCGCGCCGATCCCTTCCGCAAACGAGCGGTTCTTGGTTGACAGCTCAAACCAGTCGATCAGTGCGGCGGTGGAGGGGAGCGGGCGCGCCTCGGTGATTTCGTTGCGCTTCATGCCGAGTCCGGTCCCGATTCGGATGAACAGCTCCGGGTGTGGCGCACTGCCGGAAATCTTGCCGGTTTCCTCCTCGTAGAGGCTTTCGGCGAGCTTGAGGCGCTCGCCCGGATCGTAGCATCGCGAATGCAGCGCGCTGACGGCGCGGGGAAACTCACGCACCTGCAGGAAGAACTGCGTCGCAAACGTGCGCATCCCGGCCTTCGACACTTTTCCGTCCGCAATCTTGAGCCAGATTGGATGGCGTCCGAACGACCGCCGCTCATGGACCATCGAGAACAGTTCGCGCACGAAGTTTTCGCTCCCGGTCTGCATCACGCACCTCGCAAGGGACTCGATATGCCGCGCTGCGGCGGCGCAAAACGAAAGCTACAACCGACTCGGCGCAATGGGAAGCGGGCGCGGCTAGTCCACACGGTGCAGCGCGGTCAGCATCTCGTCGGGCCCGATGTACCCTACCTTGCGAACCTCAATACGTCCCGCGGAATCGATTAGCAGCGTGGTCGGCACGCCCTGGATGCCGAATTTGCTGATAATCGCCTGGTTCTTGCCGTCCTGCTGCGTGAGATCGGCGCGCAGCCGCACGAATCGCGACGCCGCCCTTACGACCGCCGGGTTGACGAACGTCGAGCGATCCATCTCGCGGCATGGAATGCACCAGTCGGCCCTGAAGTCGATAAGTACCGGCTTGCGACTGGCCTCGGCCATCTGGAGCGCCGCGGAGTCGAAGGGCCTGAAGGTCAGTTGCTGCTCGGGACTGCGGGGTATCGCCAGATAGATCAATGCGCCGGCCGCGGCGATACCCACGACTGAGCGGAAAAGCAGGAAAGGACGCCATGCGCGGCCCGCCCGCGTGACAAATCCGAGCCAAAGGCCCGCGGCGACCGCGTACCAGGGAAGCAGGCGCGAAATCAGATGGTTTGGAACGACCGGATCGAGAAAGTAGAGCGCGAGGCCAGCCAGGATGAACCCGAACAGTTGCTCCACCCACGCCAGCCATTCGCCCGAACGCGGTAGCCGCCGGATGTTGCCTGCCGCCAGCGCCAGCACGATGTATGGCAGGCCCAGTCCGACCGCGAGCGTGAAGAACAGCGCGAAGCCGAACAGCGCGCTGCCTCTGCGCTCGACCATCAGCAGCAGCCCGAGCACGATTGGCCCGATGCAGGGCGCCGCGACCACGCCCATCCCAAGCCCCATCAACACCGCGCCGAGGTATCCCGGCCGCGCGGTCCCCGCCCTCTGCAGCATCCACTGCGGCGGCTGCAGTGAGAACACCCCGAAGCTCGACAGCGCCAGGACCAGGAGCACTGCGGCCAGCGCGCCGAGCACATAGGGGCTCTGCATCGCGGCGCCGAACAGTCCACCGGAAAGCGCGACCGCCACGCCCACCGCCGAGAACATCAGCGCGATCCCAAGGACGTACAGGATCGCGAGCACAAACACACGGCGCGGGCCGCCACCCTGGTTGCCGAAGTAGGCAATCGTCACGCCGATGAGCGGATAGACGCACGGCGTCAGGTTGAGCGCCAATCCGCCCAGCAATACGGCGAGGAAGCCGAGCAGCGACCCATGATGCGCAAAGATGCCCGCCAGCGCGCCGCCAGGCCCCTGCGCGGCGCTCGCCGAGGCCGCATGCGCGTCTGCCGCCGCCGCGAGCATCCATAGCGCCGCGGCGAAGATCGCGGGGATTGATGCACCGGCCGCCCGCGGCGGGGCATTAGGTGAAGATCTGCCGTCCATGGGCTGATCGAATCCGCGACGGGCGCGCGCGCCGCCGTGGAATTTAGCTGTGGCGGGCCTGCTTGCCGTTTCCACCGATTAGCGGAACGGAGCCTTCGATCTCAAGGCCGTAGCCTGGCAGGTTCGCCAGCCGTGGCGCGGTATCAGACATGATTAACATCTTGCGCACGCCGACATCACGCAGAATTTGCGCGCCGATGCCGTAGTCGCGGAAGTCGGATTCGGTGGTGCCATAGCGGGTGCTGGGAAGGCGTACCCCGCGGCCATTGCCGTTGCCCAGTTCGGCCGCAATCGCGTTGGACTCGCGCTTGAGATACAGGATTACTCCTTCGCCCTTAGCCGCGATTTGTTCCATCGCGGCGCGCAGCAGGTCACGCGTGTTGCGCCGCGCATAGGCAAACACGTCGCCGGGCAGGTACTCGCGATGCGCGCGCACCATGACCGGCTTGGCGGGATCGAGCCGGCCCATCACCAGCACGAGATGTTCGGTGTAATCGACCAGGTTGCGGTACACGATTGCCTTGAACTCGCCGTACTGGGTGGGTAGCCGCGCCTCGGCGATCTTCTGCACCATCGTCTCGTTGCGCAGCCGATACTCGATGATGTCGGCGACCGTGACAATTTTGAGACCGTGCACTTTCGCGAACTCGACCAGGTCGTCGCGCCGCGCCATGGTGCCGTCGTCCTTGAGAATCTCACAGATGACACCGGCGGGCTTGAGTCCCGCAAGCCGCGCCAGATCGACTGAACCCTCGGTCTGCCCGGTACGCACCAGCACGCCGCCTTCGCGCGCGCGCAACGGATACACGTAGCCGGGGGTCAGAAATTCATTGCCGCTGGCGTCCTCGCGCACGGCCTGCAGAATCGTCATGGCACGGTCCTGCGCCGAGATTCCCTTGCCCGCGCATCGCTTGGCCGTGATCGAAGTGGTGAACGCGGTTCCGAGCGGCGCTCGGTTATCGCCGACCATCATCGAAAGCCCGAGCCGATCGATCCGCTCGGCCGCCATCGGCAGGCAGATCAGGCCGCGCGCGAACTTAGCCATGAAGTTGACGGCCTCGGGCGTTACCTTTTCCGCCGCCATCGAGAGGTCGCCCTCGTTCTCGCGCTGCTCGTCATCCATGAGGATGACCATGTGGCCGCGGCGGGTTTCCTCGAGCGCCTCTTCGATCGAGATGAAGGGCGCTTTGGCCTTTTGGCGCGGATTGATTTCACCAAACATCGCGGGACGCTCTCGTTGCCGGCAAGGTAGCGAACCGATACCTATCTCCATTCTATACCGGCGGTAAAGCGCGGGGGAATCGGTCCAAAACCAGCCCCCGACGGATTGCCAGCCGCGCTCCGGCCTGGTCACTTGCTCGCGTGCAGCGTCAGGGGCATCCCCAGCAGCAAAATCAGCGCCGCGGGAGCGCCGGACGTGAATGCGAGCGCGCCAGCGCATCACGGTAACTCTGCTGCCGGCGCGGGTTGCGGGCAATCAGCCCGGACTCCATTCGCGGCGGGTCCGGATGCTATCCTGCGCGCGTGCCGGTTTCCATCCGAAAGGCGGTCCTGCTCGCAGCCGGACGCGGCACCAGGCTGGGCGAGCTTACCGCGCGCACTCCCAAGCCGATGCTCGAGATCGCGGGTGGGCCGCTGCTTGCTCATCTGATTGGAGCGCTCGCCGAGGCGGGAGTACTCAACTTCACGATCGTGACGGGTTACCTCGGCGATCAGATCGCAGACTGGTGCGCGCGCTACGCCCGCGAATTTCCCACGCTGACCATCACCACCGTTTCCCAGCGCGAAATCAATGGCACGGCGGGCGCGATGCTCGCGGCGCGCGATACGGTTGCGGGTGAGACGCGATTCATCTTCGGATGGGGTGACGTGCTGATGGACCGGGCGAGTTACGGGCGCTTCGTCGCGTGCGCGGCTCAGGACGATTTTGAACTCCTGCTCGCGGTAAACCGGATGAAAGATCCGTGGCGCGGCGCGGCCGTCTATCTCTCGGACGATATGCGGGTCGAGCGCCTGGTGGAGAAGCCGGCCGAGGGCGCCTCGACCACCCAGTGGAACAACGCGGGTTTGTTCGCGAGCGGCCAGATTATATTCGACTACGCAGAGCGGCTGAGGCCGTCGGCCCGCGGCGAACTGGAGCTTCCCCAGGCGATCGCGGCAATGATCGGCGACGGCCGAGTGGTCCGCGCGCTCGACATCCGGGGCTTCTGGAGCGATATCGGCACGCCCCACGATCTCGAAGTCGCGCGCAGACGCTTCAAGCCGAGGACGAATCCACGATGACGTCGGGACACGACCAATCAGGCGACGGATGGGTTCGCGGCGAGCTTGAGCGCGCGGCGCGCCTTGCGCGCGAGGTGCGCGCAGCCGCCGGAGCGGATGCGCGCCTGGTCGCCGTGCGCGCGCCCGGCCGCGTCAACCTGATCGGCGAGCATACGGATTACAGTGGTTTGCCGGTCCTGCCGGTGGCGATAGATCGGTCGACGATCGTCGTCGCCGCACCTCGCTCGACGGGCGAAATCGTGCTCCGCAACTCCGAACGCGCATATCCGCCGCGCAGCTATCGACTCGAGCGCACGATTGCACCATACCCCTCCGGCGACTGGGCGAATTACGTCAAGGCCGCGGTGCAGGGCGTGATCGATCACTTTACGGCGCGCGGTATGGCGCTCGATCGGCTGCGCGGCGCCATTTTAGCGATCGAAGGTCGTGTGCCCCCAGCCGCCGGGCTGTCGTCGTCCGCCGCGCTTACCGTGTCTTCCGCGCTCGCGTTCATGGCCGTGAACGATCTCGAGCAGCCGCCGATAGAGACTGCGACGATGGTCGCGCGCAGCGAATGGTACGTCGGCACTATGGCGGGCGGGATGGATCAGGCCGCATCGCTGATGGGGCGGAGCGATCACGCAATGCTGATCGAGTTCTATCCGCTCCGTGTCGTTGCGGTGCGGATGCCGTCCGATGCGGCGCTGGTGGTCGCTGACAGCCGCGAGATCGCGGACAAGTCGGGCAAGGTCCGCCCCGAATACAACCGCCGGGTGGCCGAGTGCTCGCTTGCCGCGCGGATTTTGGGCCGCGCGTTTGGAATTCGAGACGCGCGAATGCTCGGTGATGTCGTGCGTCAGGGCGGTACAAGGAGCGCATCGGATATGGTCGCGGTGCTGGCGGCGGTCGCTCCCGCGCATCTCGATCCCGATCTCGACGACGCGGCGCGCCTGCTCGGAACGAGCCGCTCCGAACTGACGCACGATTTGTTCGGCACGGGGAATATCGCGCTCGATCCCGCCCGTCCGCTGCAGGTGCTGAGCCGAGCGCGCCACGTCCTGGGCGAAGCCGCACGCGTGTACGCGGCTGCCGACGCTCTGCGCGCGGGACGCCTGGCCGATATGGGCGCACTGATGAACGCGTCGCACGAAAGCTTACGCTCGGATTTCGAGTGCTCTACCGCGAGGCTCGATCGCATGGTCGAGGTCGCGCGGCTGGGTGGAGCGCTGGGCGCGCGGCTCACCGGTGCGGGCTTCGGCGGATCGATCGTCGCGCTGTGCCGCTCCGACGGCGCCGCGCGAGTGATCGAATCGCTCGACCGCGAATATTACGCCCCTCTGGGCATCGAACCGGAAGGGGCCCGCGCAGTGCTGCATGCGGCCGCGGGCGCCGCGACGCTGGACCTTGCCGCCGTCTGAGCCGTTCTCACGACGACCTGGTTCTCACGATCCGAGCCGAATGAGCCGGAAGCTCGATCTCGCCCTTTACGGCGCGTGAGGGTGCGCCAATGGGCTGGACTGTAGCCCCGGCGCGCCGCAGGCCGAGCGCGGACAGCGACACCCGCTGGGCAGCATCGCCGCGATTCAGCACCATCGCTACCGCTCCTCGCTCGGTGCTCCGCACCAGGCCGCGTACCGGATCCTGCCCCATCAAGTCGAGCGGCAATATCGGTTCACGGGCCGCATCGCGATCGGCCTGCGCCCCGAACTTGCACACCGCCTTGAACAGCGCCGACGCATCGCTGTCGAGCAGTGCCATATCGTCGGACACCAGCAGCATCCCACCCGACGCCGCGATCACGGCGGCCAGTGCGCCGCGCTCCTCGGCGGTCAGACTGGTTTCGCGCGCCCGCAGCATCAGGCAATCGGGATCGTTAAGCCACAGCCGGCGATGCATGAAGCTGCGCGCGATAATCGCGTCCAGGGCGTGAACCGTGGAGGGATCGCCCGCGCCTTCCCCTCCCCAATACGGCGAGACGTCGGGTCCGATGCGCATCCCGTCAACGATACCGACCGCGGCGCCGAGCGGACATCCGCATCCGAGCACGAACGTCTGGTCGCCGGCTCCCGCGCGAATCGCCTCCAGACCACGGCGCAGCGTTTCGGCGCGCGTGAGGTTGGGATCGTGGCGGGCGCCCTGGGCGGCGGCGGCATACAGAAAATCGAGTTTCAGATACGAATAGCCGAACTCCGCGGTGAGCTTGCGGAACAGGCGCTCGAGATATTCGCGGAAAGCGGGATGGCTCGGGTCGAGCGCATAGGCGCACGGATCGTCGCTGTGCGTCCACTTGGGATTGAAACCGGCGCGCAGCGGCTCGCCACTTTCATGGCGGATGAGCCACTGCGGATGCTCGCGCATCAGGCGGGCATCGCGCGCCGCCAGAAACGGCGCGGTCCATATTCCCGCGGCGAAACCCGCCTTGCGGATTTTATCGGCGAGGAATTTAAGGCCGGAGGGGAATTTCGAATTGGTCGTGTCCCAGTCGCCGAGCGCGGATTGAAACCCGTCGTCGAGCTGAACGACCTCGAGAGGAAATTCCTCTCGCATCCGCACCAGCGTGCGCAGGTTCGCGAGCATCGCCTCTTCCGTGATGTCGTGAAAATAGTGGTACCAGGAGCACCATCCGCGCTGGAAAGGCGCCCGCGTCCGCGCCTGCATGTTCCGGCCTAGAATCCCCGCCCATCGCGCCGCGATGCGGCCCGCGCTTTCGCGTCCGCGGGTGTAATAGAGCGGTTCGATCTCTCGCGACGCGCCGGGCCCGAGCTCGACGCCGTCGAGGATCGCCCGCGCCGTGATCCGATCCGGCGTTCGCACCGTAATGGTGGTAAGCGCTGAGGCGGCTCCGATGAATCCCGCAAACGCGCGGCCATCGCGCGCTTGGGTTTCGACGATCGTGAACAGTTCCGAGCTCGCCGCCTCGGGAGCCTCCGCTGAACGCACGGTTTCGCTGCGATGGTTGATTCTGACGATCGCGTGGGCGGTATCGAGCGGATGGCTGCGGCCGTCACCGATCGGCCTTGCGCCGGATGCGCTCCACGATTGGTAGCCGTGCTTGAAGAATCGGGCGGGCGCGGTCCGGCTGAAGCCGGTTACGATCTGAAACCGCGCGGCATCCAGGCGCACCGATTCGGCGCCGCGGTTCGTTACAGTCGTGCGCACCACCATCCCGCGCTCGGCGTATTGGAATCGCGCCCAGAGCGAGAGCCCCTGTCTGCTTGCCGATATCTCTGCGGCGCCGGCGGGATGCGACGCTGCGAGGACCTGTCGCGCGCCCGAGGGATCGCGAAATTCGATTTCCATTCGGGTCAGGTTCACGCCTCCAGCGTTGCAAACCGTTTCCGGCGCGGCAACCCGCTCGATCGACTTCCGCCGGTCTGGCAAACTAACGGCGCTTTCGCTCAAGGAGACGGTCTCATCGACAATGTTCCGGAAGTCGAGGCGGCCGAGGCCGGCGAACCCGGCGAAGCCGCTTCCTTAGCGCCCGCGGGAGAATCGCGGCTGGCGGCGTTCCGCGCCCTGCGTCATCGCAACTTCCGTCTGTTCTTCGCCGGGCAGCTCGTATCGCTGATCGGGACATGGATGCAGTCGGTCGCGCAGGCCTGGCTGGTCCTCAAGCTCACGAACTCCTCGATGGCGTTGGGACTGGTGGCGTTTGCCGGATATGTGCCGATCGTGCTGGTGGGGCTTTTCGCTGGAGTGGTGGTGGATCACGTCGATCGGCGCCGTCTCATCATCGCATCGCAGACGCTGTTGATGCTGAGCGCGCTGGCGCTCTCCGCGCTCACGTGGGCCGGCGCGGTGCGCGTGGAGTATGTCCTGCTCTTTGCGGCGTTCAACGGGCTGGTCAGTTCCTTCGATATGCCGGGCCGTCAGGCGTTCGTGGTCGAGATGGTGGGGCGGGAGGATCTCCCCAACGCGATCGCGATGAACTCCATGATCTTCAACACCGCGCGGATGACGGGCCCGGCGATCGCCGGGCTGCTGATCGCGGTCATCGGCATCGCGGGATGCTTCTTCCTAAACGGTGTCAGCTACCTCGCCGTCATCTGGAGCCTGCTCGAGATGGATCTTCCGCGGCGCGTGCGGCGCAGATTCGGCGCCGTGATGCTTCAGCAGGTGCGCAAGGGTCTCGCCTACGTGTGGACGCATCGGCCGAGCTTCTACCTGCTGCTGGTGGTCGCGATTAACAGCGGATTCGGGATGCAATATACGGTGCTGATACCGATGTTCGCGCGCGACATCCTGCACTCTGGTGCGCGCGGCTACGGCTTCCTGATGGCGGCGCAGGGCGTGGGAGCGGTTACCGCCGCGATCGTAATGAACTCGCGCTCGGGCGAGCCACGCGCGCTGCGGCAAAATCTCGTGTTCGGTGTTTTCTGTACCGCGGTCGCGATCGGTGTGTTCGGGCTCTCGCGATGGTTCGTGCTGTCGCTGGTGGCGCAGATGTTCATCGGCGCTGGCCTGATGAATCACATGGTGACAACCAACACGATGCTGCAGATGTTCGTCAGCGACGATCTGCGCGGCCGCGTCATGAGCATCTACACGCTGTCGTTCATCGGCACCGCGCCGCTCGGGAGCCTCGAGGTCGGCTTCGTCGGTGAGCACCTGAGCCCGCGCGCCGCGGTCGTAATCTGCTCGCTTGCCTCGCTCGCCTGCGGAATCGTCCTGCTGAGCCGGCTCGGGCTGATCGCGCGCGCGCAGGAAGAACTTGCCGGCGTGCAATCGCCCGCCTGAGGCGCCCGAACCCCGCGGGTGACTGGTGGACAATCGCGAACCGCGCCGGAACCTTCAAGCTTGCGTTGGCGCGGCGCGCTCACTGATAATCCGCCTGTGGCCTCCACCACGCGAAAGCAGCGGCGCTCAGCGGCGCCTTCCGGCGCATCCGGCGACGTGTTGCGCGCGATGCCTGCGGTGGACGAATGCCTGCGCGCACTGGGCGGGCGCGAGTCGCTGACCGGCCTTGGGCACGCGTATCTCAAGCTTATGGTGCAGCGCGCGCAGGAGATTCTGCGCGAACAGATCGCGGCGGGGCGTCACGATTTGCGGCCCGACCGCGCAGCGATGATCGATGAGATCGCACGCCGCGTCGAGCATGAAGTTGCCGCCGACCGGCCGGCACTGCGGCCCGTCGTCAACGCGACCGGCGTGATTCTGCATACCAACCTCGGCCGCGCGATTCTGGCGAAGCCTGCAGTGGAGGCGCTAGAGCGCGCGGCGCGCTCGGCGGTCAATATCGAATTCGATCTTGAGCGCGGCGAGCGCGGCGATCGCGACGCGATCGTCGAGCGCGAGTTGTGCGCGCTGACCGGAGCGGAGGCCGCGACCGTGGTCAATAACAATGCGGCGGCGGTGCTGCTTGCGCTGACCGCGCTGGCCGCGGCGCGCGAAGTGATCGTCTCGCGCGGAGAATTGATCGAAATCGGCGGCTCGTTCCGGATGCCGGACGTGATGGCGGCCAGCGGCGCGCGCCTGCGCGAGGTCGGCACCACCAATCGCACCCATCCCCGCGACTATGCCGTGGCGATCGGGCCCGACACGGCGCTTTTGATGAAGGTGCAACCGTCCAACTACCGCGTGGTCGGCTTCACCAGCGAAGTCTCACTGCAGGAGCTGGTCGGGATTGGCCGCGAGCATGGGATCGACGTGATCGAGGATCTGGGTGCCGGAGCGCTCGTCGATCTTAGCGCATTCGGCCTGCCGCATGAGCCGGTGGTTGCGGACCGGATCGCGGCCGGCGCCTCGCTGGTGACATTTTCCGGCGACAAGCTGCTGGGCGGTCCACAGGCCGGTCTGATCGTTGGGCGCCGGGAATTGATTGAAAAGCTGAAGGCGCACCCGCTTAAGCGCGCGCTCAGGTGCGACAAGCTGACGCTTGCCGCGCTCGAAGCGACGTTGAGAATCTACCTGCGGGCGGAAGATCCCGCGCGCGAATTGCCAACGCTCCGCCTGATGCGCCGGCGTCCGGCCGAGCTTCGGATCGTCGCTGAGCGGGTGCGGGAAATTCTGGCGGAGCGGCTCGGAGCGGAATTCGCGGTCGACGCGATCGACGCCGAATCCGAAATCGGTTCAGGCTCGCTGCCTGCGGAGCGTCTGGAGTCGGTGGCGGTGCGTGTGACGCATCCGCGCAAGTCGGCGCAGGCCATCGCGCGGATTTTCCGGCGCGCGGGAATCATCGGCCGCATCACTGCCGACGCGTTCCAACTCGACATGCGCACCATTGAGGACCCGGCCGTTTTCGCGGTGAAGCTCGATCGCGAGTAGCTGCCGATCGCGGTTTGCCAAACACGGAATCCGAGGCTACAGATTCACCTGAACAACCCGCGCGCAGCGTTGCGGGAGGGAGGCCGTCATGCCGGACAAGACCTACAAGATCATCGAGGTGGTGGGCGTATCCGAAGAGAGCATCCAGCAGGCCGTGCGAAACGCGCTCAGCAAGGCCAGCCAGACGATTCGCAACATCGACTGGTTCGAGGTCACCAACATCCGGGGTTCGGTGACTAAAGCCGGTGCGCCGCAGTTCCAGGTCGAAGTGCGAATCGGGTTTCGGCTTGAGGGAGGTCCCGCGGCGTGATTTGAGGCAGCTCACCGCCGCGAATCAGCCCAGCCGCGCTGCCGGCAGCGGGCAAACCCGTATTCGAGCCGGCCGCGCGATTGCGTGCGGCCGCTGCATGGAGGTTGCGATGAGATTCGGTACGTTCCTGTTTCAAACCCAACCCTCCAGCCTTGCCGCGGTCGCGCGCAAAGCCGAAGAGCTGGAATTCGATTCGCTCTGGATCCCCGAGCATATCATCCTGCCGGTCAAATACCGGTCGCCGTATCCGTACTCGTCCAGCGGCAGGATGCCCGCGCCGCCAGAGACGCCCCTGCACGACCCGATGTTGGCGCTTGCGTTCGTTGCGGGAATCACCACCAAGGTCAAGCTCGCCACCGGGATCTACGTGCTGCCGATTCGAAACCCGTTCACCACCGCGAAAGCGGTCGCCAGTCTCGACGTACTGTCGGGCGGCCGCTTTATTCTCGGCGTTGGCATCGGATGGCTCGAAGAGGAGTTCAGCGCGGTCGGAATGAATTTCAAGGACCGCGCGATGCGCACGCGCGAATACGTTGCGCTGATGAAAGAGTTGTTCACCCGCGACGATCCCGTGTACCGCGGCAAGAGCGTTTCGATCGAGGGCTTCAGATTCATGCCCAAGCCGGTCCAGAAGCCGCATCCGCCGTTTGTCTTCGGTGGACACACCGAACCTTCGCTCAAGCGGGCCGCGCGCTTGGGCGACGGATGGTATGGCATCGCGGAGAGCGTTGTGGAGATTGGCGGCGTGATCGAGCGGCTGCGCGGTCACGAGCGCGCGATGGACCGCGCCACGCCGCTGGATATCACCATCAGCCCGCGCCTTGGCGAGCCACTTACGGTCGAACACGTCAGGCAATTCGCCGCGATGGGCGTGTCGCGCATCCTGCTCGGCGCCGGTCCCGCGACCCGAGATCAGATCGCCGCGATGGAGCGGTTTCGCGCCGAGGTGATGGATAAGCTGTAGGCGGAGCCGGGCTCCGGAACCGCTGCGCGCGCGCCAGGATTTGCGCTTGGCCTGGGCGCACGCCCACGGATATCATCGACAAATCCGGCGCACACCTATGGGAGGGCTGCCCACGCGATGAACAGATGCCCGCGATGCGACCGCACGTACCCTGATAGCGAAAAGTTCTGCGACGCCGACGGAACCGCGCTCGTTGCGGGAGGGCCCGCCTTCGTCGAGGGCGCCGGTGCTCGATCCGATCCCGGCGCGGGCGCACCCGCAGGGACAATCGAATGCCCGACTTGCGGCGGCAGAGCGGAGCCGGGCGAAGTAATCTGCAATTTCTGTGGTACGCGGCTGGCGCCGGAAGGCTCATCTCAACCCGCCCTTCCGCCCCAGGAGCCGAGCATGGGGCAGGCAGGCACCCGGGTCACATCCGAACCGCCGGCGCGTACATCCGTTCGATTCACCGGGCGGATGGGGTCCGAGCAGCCCGACGAGGAAGACGCGGGCGGCGGATTCCTGACCACGATCGCATATGTCGTGGCGGCGCTGGCCGCGCTCGGCGGCGGCGCGTGGCTCGCGATTCATCTCAGCTCGCACAAGGCTGCGACCGAGCAGGCCAAAGCCTCGCCGACGGCGATGGTTTCGCCCGCCGCGGCCGCGTCGCCTGCAGCCTCGGTTGCGGCGGTTCCCGCCGTCGCCCTGGCGACTACGCTCGCCGTGCAGGTGACCGGTGAGTCCGCTTCAGCGCCGGAGCGAAGCGTGGTGGCCGCCACCGGTACTTTTGACGGCAATAAGAGTGCGCTGCTCGACGCGTACAATCAGGCTCTCGCCGGCGACGCGTCGACGAAGGACGGGATGTTGTTGCGATTGCGGGTGCTGCCGGACGGCTCGGTCGCGGGAGCCTCTGTAGTCACGTCCACGGCGCCCAATCCCGGTCTCGATGCGGATGTGGTCAAGGACGTGTCGGGATGGAAGTTCGCGGCTTTCAGCGGCACCCAGGTCGAGGTCGATTACCCCGTGGTCTTCTCCCGCAATCCGGCCGAGCAGGCCGCGGTCGAAGGCGATCTTAAAGCCAAGGTTGCGGCGCTGTCGCCCACCGAGTCGCCGGAATATGCGGCCTCGCCTGCTGCACCTCCCACACCGGCGGTCGTGGAAAAGCCGGCGCCCGTACCGCCGGCCGCGTTAGCCTCACCGCGACCGCATCGGCGCCCGCCGCGCGAGGTTGCCCGCCCGCGCCCGACGCCATCGCTGTACGACCGCGTTTCGGATGCTCTCAAGGGCAGTCCGAAGCTGCGCCGGGTAAAGGCGTACACGAATCCGAGCGGCTCCGTCACGCTGGTCGGGCGGGTGTTCGACGACAACGACAAGATGCTGGCGGAGCGAACCGTAAGGCGCGTCTCCGGCGTTACCAGCGTGGTCGACACTCTCACGACCGACACCGGTATGTGGGCGCAGCAGCAAGCGAAGATTCAGCAGCAGCTCGCGAACGCGGGACTCGACAAGGTAACCGTCAAGGTCATCGGCAAGGACGCGTTTCTCAATGGAGAGGTGAAGACTGATCTGGAAAAGCAGCGCGCTGTCACTATCGCCCAGGGCGCGGCTCCGGTGGTGGTGCGCGAGAATCTGATTAGGGTCGTGCCGGGCAATATGTTCGGGTTTTGAGAGGCCTGATAGACCGCGCGCGCCGGACGGGGAGGCAATTTTGCGCCGCGGCGGGCGAATTGCGAAGGATAGAATCGGCGGGTCACCTCACTGCGTGTCTCAATTGGCTCAAGTTCAGCGGATGATTAAGATCGAGTGAACGTGATACGCGTCGTGCGAAGACACCCTTATGCTGCTGTTGACATCGCGTGATATGAGGGCTTAGATAATTTAGAGAACGCGGCCACGGCCGCTCCCACCAGGAGGAATTCGTTTCCATGGCTGATGCAGCTACGTCCTGTAAGCAGGTCTTCGCCGAAATGCCGAGCCGTTTCAACAAGGAAGCGGCGAAGGGCCTCAATGCGATATATCAATTCGACCTTTCCGGTGATGGCGGCGGAAAGTGGCACGTGATCATTAACAACGACGCCTGCGAGGTGAAGGAAGGCCCGCATGCCTCCCCGAGCATCACGATCTCGATGACGGCGCAAGATTATCTCGACATGATTTCCGGCAAGCTCAATGGTCAGATGGCGTTCATGACCGGCAAGCTGAAAATCGCGGGCGACATGGGCCTTGCGCTGCGGATGCAGAGCCTTTTCCAATAGCAAATCGCGCATGAGCGCATAGCTGAAAATTTCGATCGGCGCCGGGCCCCGCGATGGGCCCGGCGCAGAGCAACCGCCAAGAATTCACGTCACCAGGCGCTAGCCAAACCGAATATCCGCGTACGGTTTCAGGTTCAGCACGGATCGCACGAACACTCGGGGTAACTCAATCGATGGCCGCCGGGAAACCGGATGCCAGTGTTCGATCTGCATAAATTGATCGAAAAATTCCGTTCCACATTTTGAAACTAAGGCGGGAGGAAAAATCCACGTCACAGCAAGAGAAAAACCTTATGTCTGAAAACGATATGCGTGAGGAAGCCGTAAAACCGCTCGACGCCGACGGCGACGAGTCTCGCGAAAACGATTCCGTTGCCTCCAAGCTCTCCCAGGAGCTGAGCAACTGGAGGCAGCGCCGGAGTTCAACGCGCCCCAGCCGTCCCCACGCGCCGGCGCAAAATCACTCCGAACCTGCTCGCACCATCAAGGTGCGCGGGCACGAGACGCTAGTGGTTCGTAAGCCGAAGCTCGTGCAGAAGCCGCCTACGAACCCTTCAGCGTCTGAATAATCTGTCATTCCGCGGTTCGAGGTGAACCGGCCGTGGAAGTGGGGAGGATGGGCTAGGAGCGGAAGACCTCGACCGGCATCGCGCGCGCAGCCCGCGCAGCTGGATAGAAAGTCGCGAGCAGGCACAGCGTCAGCGAGGCGAGCGCAACCAGCACAAAATTGACCGGATCCACGGCGATCGGCACGGTGGAGATCCCGTAGATTTGCTTCGGGATATGGATAAATTGGTAGCGCGCCAGCGCAAAGCATCCGCTGGCGCCCAATAGCAGCCCCGCCGCTGTCCCCGCGCCGCCTACCACCAGCCCCTTGAACACGAAGATTCGCCATACGTCGCGCCGCGTCGCACCCATCGCGAGCAGTACCGCGATGTCCTTGCGCTTTTCCATTACGACCATGATCAGGGTCGCGACCAGGTTGAATGCCGCCACGCCAATCAGCAGCACGAGGACCAGCGAATAAACCCGCTTGAGGATTTCGAAGCCCGCCGCCGCAGATTGGTTGTACTCGATCCAGTTGCGCACGACGTAGGGCTCTTTCAAGAGCTTGCGCAGTGCGGCCGTAACCGCGGTGGTTTCGCCGAGGTTCACGAGATGGACGTCGATTCCATCCACCCGGCTGGGGCGCCCGAAGAATTGTTGCGCCTGCGCCAGATCGACGAATGTCATCTGGCTGTCCATGAAGGTCATGCCGGACTCGAAGATCGCGGCGACGCGGTAATCGCCCGAGCGGGTGGACAGGTCGCCGCTCTCGGTCGCCGCGATAATCGGTGCGACCATCCGCACCGGGTCGCCGAGCTTGACCTTGAGCTTTTGCGCGAGGTCGGAGCCGATCGCGATCCCGCCCGCCCGAGTGTCCTGGTGGCTCGCCGGATCCCGCACAGGCTGCACTTTGGCCAGATCTTGAAGGCTCCCCGCGACTACATATTTGGCCCATTCCTCATCGACCACGCGGTTGGAGGGTTCGATTCCGCGCACGATCACGCCGCCGATTCCGCGTCCGGAACTGAGCATCCCCTGGCCCACGATGAACGCGTCGGATCCGCCGACACCGCGCACCGAATTCGCGCGCTTCTGAAGCGCCTGGTAGTCGGTGATCGATCCCTGGGTGCTGAGGATCTGCACCTGCGGGCTCAGGCTCAGCACCCGGTTCTTGAGGCTCTGCTCGAATCCGCCCATCACGGCGAGCGTGATCGTCAGCGCGGCCACGCCAATCATCACGCCGACCGCCGTGAAAACGGTGGTAACCGAGATGAAGGCCTGCTTGCGGCGGGCGCGGAGATAGCGGAGTGCGATTTTCAGTTCGTAGCGCACGATCGGATGAAAACGCGGATGCGAGCAGCCGGCGTGGGCGGCTTGCGCCTCAGAATATCACGTTTTCCTTCTGGAGCCGTTCGATTTCTTCCGCCTTCATCCCGAGCATCTTGCCGAACACCTCGTCGTTGTCCTGCCCGAGAATCGGCGCGGCGCGGCGAAGCTCGCCGGGCGTGCGGCTCATCCGATGCTGCAGGCCCTCGTAAAGCGAGGGGCCCATTTCCTTGTGCTCGAGCCAGTGCCAGAAGTCGAACGCTTCGAGGTTTTCGTCCTGATGAATATCCATGCAGTTCTGCACCGGATAGGCAGCCACTCCGGCGCGCTGCAAAAGCTCGGTAAGATCGTGCGCCTTGCGCGAGCGCGCCAGCGAGCCGACGAACTCATCGAGCGGTGCGCGATTTCTGATTCTGCCGGGCGCGGTCGCGAAGCGCGAATCAGCGGATTTTGCGCCCAGCGCCGCGAGCATCGCGTTCCACTCGCCGTCGTTGCGCACCGCGATCGCGATCCAGCGCTCGTTGCCGTCCTCGTCGGCGCATCGGTAGGTCCCGTGCGGCGCGTAGCGATCCGATCCGTTACCGCGCGGCCCGAGCACGCGGCCAGTCGCGAAATAATCGATCAGCGCAGGAGCAAGATTGTGAAGCGACGCCTCGTACTGCGACATGTCGACGTACTGACCCTTACCGGTGCGGCGGCGGTAATCGAGCGCGGCCAGAAGCGCGGAGGTGGAAAAGCGGGGTGCGACAAAATCGCTGTATGCGCCGTATGGCGGGCAGGGCGAGCTCTCGTTGTAGCCCGAGATGTAATAGAAGCCCGACAGCGCCGCCATCAACTGCCCGAAGCCCGGGTAAAGCGCATTGGGCCCGGTCTGACCCTGCATGCAGGTAGAGAGCATGATCAGGTCGGGGCGCAATTCGCGCAGATGGTCGAAATCCAGCCCCCAGTTGCGCATCGCCTTGGGCGTGAAGCTCTCCACCACGATATCGGCCCACGGCACCAGCTTCTTTACGATCTCGCGCGCGGCTGGCTTGCCGAGGTCGAGCGTGATGCCCTTCTTGGAGGTGTTGTAGCTGGCGAAGAACTGGCTCGAATTGACTCCCGGGCGCGCGTCCTTCCAAGGGGGCGCAATGCGCAGAACGTCGAGCCGCGCGGCGGACTCGACGCGAATCACCTCGGCGCCATTGTCGGCGAAATACTTGGTAGTGATCGGTCCGACCCCGACCCATGCGAAGTCGAGAATCTTGATGCCTTCCAGTGCGAAACGGCCCATGATCGATGCGTCTCCTACACCGCGCCCGCCGCGCGCAGCTCCGCGATTCGTTCGGCGCTCATCCCGAGCAGCCCCCGATAAATCTCGTCGTTATTCTCGCCAATCCGGGGCGCGCGCGAAGGCGCTCCGATCGGCGTGACCGACAGCTTCGCAAACGCCCCCGGCATCGTGAGTTTGCGTCCGAGCGTATCGTGCTCGACTTCGACGAAGTACTCCCGCGCCTTGAGCTGCGGGTCTTGCGCGATATCGGCGACGGTTGCTACCGGGCCGAGCAGGATTCGCCGCTTGAGCGTCTGCTCGTAGATTTCCTTCTTGGTCATGGTCATGAAGAAGCGCTGGATGCGATCCTCGAGGTCGGCGATTTCGAACTTGTCGCGATCGGTGAGCGCCATGAACATCCCGGGCACCCACGCGGTCCAGTCCTTTTCGATCATCCAGTCGGTGGCAAATCCCTTCTCCGCCATCCAGGTTACCAGCGCCTTGGTCGATGCGCCGCCCAGCGTGCCGCCCGCGATCAGTGACGAGATGTGCCCGTCCTTGCACTGATAGACCATCTTGCGCCGGGTATCTTTCGAGCCGGTGTAAACGCCCGTGCGCCGGATGTGATCGCCATGCAGGATCGGCATCGCCTGCTCGTTCATCAGGGTCCATACGATGCAGGCCTGCATATCGACGACGATGCGCTGGCCCTGTCCGTCAACTTGGCGCGGCCAGTGCGCGATCAGCGACGACACCGCCGCCTCGCCGCCGGCGTGCAGGCCAGCCTGCGGCAGGCTCATCTCGAGCGGCGGCTTGCCTTCCTCGCCCATCATGTACATCGCGCCGCCGGCGGCCCAGGTGATGATGTCGGCCCACTGGTAATTGCGGCCGGGGCCCTTGTCGCCGAATGGTGTGATCGACGTGTAGATGAGGCGCGGGTTCGCCGCCGCGAGCTTATCGTACCCGAGGTCAATCGAGTCCAGGTATCCGAGCGGGTACGACTCGACCAAAAAGTCGGCCTTGGCAGCGAGATCGGCGACAATCGCGCGGCCGCCGGCCGATTCAAGATTTGCGGTTACCGATTTTTTGCCCGCGTGGTACGCGATCGCGTACAGGCTGCGATCGGGGCCCGGCTTGTCTTCGAGGAAGGGCGGGATCGACCGCGTCGGACATCCGCCGGGTGGCTCGACCTTGATCACCTCGGCACCCAGGTCGGCAAAGATCTTGCCGCACAGCGCACCCTTCTCGTCGGTAAGGTCGAGCATTCGGAAGCCTTTGAGCAGCTCTGAAGCCATCGGGGCAATATCCTGTGATGCGATCTGACTGGCCGCGGACCGCGCGAGATTGCGCGGCCTGCCGGCGCAAGTCCGCGCATTTTATCGCTTTCCGAGCCGCGGTTGGAAACGCGAACGGAGCTGGCCGGATCAGCCTTGCTGGGCGGTGCGGGCGGCGCCGATCGCGGTGGCGTAGTCCGCGTGCTCGGGAATGATGAAACGGCGCCCGAACGGAAAATCGAGCCGTTTCATCTCCTGCATGAACCGGAACAGCCGCGAGAGCTTGCCGGTCAGCACGATATTCTCCTGCCCGCAGGCGCGCGCGCTGGCCAGGCTCAGCACTCCGATCGACTCGACGATCATGTTCATGATCGCCAGCGCCTTGTCCTCGGAGGTCGCGTCGGCGCCGATTTTGCCGAAGTTCGCGGCCGTGGTATTCGGCGGTAGGTCGCCGATCGGTCCGCCGGCGATGTCGCGCACGGTCAGATCGACGCGCGAGAGGTTGCCCTTGCGCGCCAGCTCTTCCAGCCGCTCAATCGTGACCACGCCCAGCATGTGCTTGGCCAGCCCGAGCAGGGTTCCGCCGCCCACGCCGGTGCCGCTGAAATGCTGGATGCGCTCCTTGGTGACCGAAACGATCGCGGTGCCCGTGCCCAGCGACACCACCAGCGCCTGCTCCTTGGCCGCCAGCGAAGTGCCGCCGATTCCGATCGCCATGAATTCATTGACCTTGACGACTGGGCGGCCCAGCAGCGCGTCGGGCAGCACACGGGCGCCCGCGCCGGTGGCGGCTACGCGCTCGATCGCGTCGAGAGGGATGTCGAACTCGGTGACGAGTTTGCCCAGCGCGCCGGCCGCGGCCGCGACGGGATCGTTCGCCTCGATTGTGACTACGTGGAGGTCGCCGTTTTCGAGGACCACGGCGTCGGTGGTGGAACCGCCGATATCGATACCGACAATCATACGTGGTGCCGGCTCCTGTCCGGCCCGCCTGCCAAGCTAGATCAGCGAAGGCGTGGGCGCAACAAACCCGCGCCTTAGCGCATGCGGGGCGCTATGCTAGGTTCCACGCGATGGCCCGCCGAAAACCAGCGCCGTCAGGGGAGCTGTTTCCGCCCCGCACCCCTATCGACCAGCCGCTTGCGGACCGGATGCGCCCGGCGCGGCTCGAGGACGTGGTCGGCCAGGAGCATCTGCTCGGCCCCGGCAAGCTACTCAGCCGGATGGTAGCGGCGGGGCGGCTGCATTCGATGGTTCTGTGGGGGCCCCCTGGAACCGGCAAGACCACGCTGGCGATTCTGCTCGCGCGGCAATCGGGCGCGATTTTTCGCCAGATGTCGGCGGTAACTTCGGGCATCGCCGACTTGCGCGCGGCGGTCGAGCAGGCGCGCCACGACCTCGACGCGAGTCAGCGCACGGTGCTGTTCATTGACGAGATCCATCGGTGGAACCGCGCGCAGCAGGACGCTTTTTTACCGCACGTCGAAAGCGGGCTGATCACGCTGATCGGCGCGACGACCGAGAATCCCTCGTTCGAGGTGATATCGCCGCTGCTCTCTCGCGCGCGCGTGATCGTACTCAATCCGCTCTCCGACGACGCTATCCGCACGATCATCGAGCGCGCGCTCGCCGATGCCGAGCACGGGCTGGGCGCGACTGGGCTTGCGCTGGAGGCTGAAGCGCTCGACGAACTGGTGCGGCTGGCGGGCGCGGACGCTCGCCGCGCGCTCAACACACTGGAGATCGCGGCTGAGCTTGCGCAGAACGTGGGCCTCAAGACTGTACCGGCCGACCTGGTGCGCGAGGCCGCTCAACACAAGGCGCTGCTCTACGACCGCGCCGGCGAAGAGCACTACAACGTCATTTCCGCGTTCATCAAGAGCATGCGCGGTAGCGACCCCGACGCGGCAATCTACTGGATGATGCGGATGGTGGAGGCGGGCGAGGACCCGCTCTTCATCGCGCGCCGGATGGTGATTTTCGCGGCCGAGGATATCGGTAATGCCGATCCGCGTGCGCTCCAGGTCGCGGTAGCCGTCAAGGACGCGGTCGATTTCGTGGGGTTGCCCGAAGGAGTGATCCCGCTCGCGCAGGGCGTGACCTATCTTGCCGGAGCGCCCAAGTCGAACGCGTCATACCGCGCGATGCTGGCGGCGCGCGAGGACACCGCGCACGGTGCGTTTCCGGTTCCCCTCCATCTGCGCAATGCGCCGACGGGGCTGATGAAAGGGCTTGGCTACGGCAAGGATTATCAGTATCCGCACGATTACGAAGGCGCGCTGGTGGCGCAGGAATATCTGCCCGACGAGCTGCGCGGGCGCGTCTATTACCATCCTTCGGATCGCGGCTACGAGGCCAGGATTCGCGACTATCTCGAGCGGGTCAGGACCGCACGCCATAGGCGCGCCGCAGCGCCTGGCGATTCAAAGGATCGCAAACCCTGAGGCAGGCGAAAGCACGAACCGCAAGGCGTTCCCAGCCCTGCGGTTCGCAAAACTCCGCGAGCACGCGCTATCCGCGCGCGCCGAAAATCACTTCTTCCTCGCGCCGAGCACCGAGTCCTTGAGCGCCTTGGCGGGCGTAAAGCGTAGCCGCGTGCGCGCAGGAATCTTGATCGCCTCGCCCGTCGCCGGATTGCGTCCCATGCGAGCCTTGGATTGACGCTTGCGAAAAATTCCCAGCCCGGCCAGGCGCAGCGAACCAGTCTTCTTCAGTTCGCGCACCACGAGAGCGGTCAATTCTTCGATCGACGACTTTGCCTGCTTCTTGGTAATGCCGACCTTGTCGGCGAGATGAGCGGAAACTTGCGACTGCGTCATCATCCTCCTCCTTGGAGGCCCGATAATCGGGCTGCAATCGAGGGTGAACGAGAAGCAGGGCTTTTTCAAGCGGAAACGGGCGCGATCACCGCGTTTTTTCTAGAAACCGTGCACGGTTTTGAACAGGTGGGTACGTTTTCCACACGCAGGAGCGGGGTTTTGCACCGTGCGGCGCGCCCAGCCTTGCCCGGCGCGGGGTTTTGTGAGCCCACGCGGGCAACGAGCGCCCTCAGTAGCGCACCTCTACCAGGAACAGACCCGTGGCGGGAGCGGTGGCGGGGGCGATCGCGCGGTCGCGCGACGCGAGCATCTCTGCCACCGCGCGCACGTCGGTTCGTCCGCGGCCCGCATCGACCATCGCGGCGACCATCGTGCGCACCATGTGGCGCAGGAAGCTGGTCGCCTCGACGCGGTAGGTGAGCACCTCGCCGTCGCACTGCCAGTGGCTTGCGATCACCCGGCGCATCGTCGTCCGCTCCTTGGAACCGAGTGTGCGGAAGGCGGCAAAATCGTGCTCGCCGACGAACACCTGCGCCGCCTCGTTCATCGCCGCGATATCGAGCGCGTCGCGCACGAGCCACGCGTAGCGATGCTCGAAGGCCGACGCCACCGTGCGATTCAACACGCGATATTCGTACACGCGCGACCGTGCGTCGCGACGCGGATCGAAATCGTCGGGCGCCGGCGCGGCGCTCAGCACGACGATATCCGCCGGCAGCATTGCGTTCAGTGCGCGCCGCAGTTCAGCGGTATCGAATTCGCGCGGCAGGCGCGCCGACGCGACCTGGCCGCGTGCGTGCACCCCGGCATCGGTCCGCCCGGAGCCGAACACGCGCACCTGTGGGGAGAAAATGCGCTCGAGCGCGCCCTCCAGCCGCGCCTGGATTGAGTCCTGCCCGGACTGCAACTGCCAGCCGAAGTAGTTCGTACCGTCGTACTCCAGGATGAGCTTCACGAGCATCGCGCGATGCTCCGGCGATTAGTTGCCGGTAGGAAGATCGATTGCGAAGGTCTCCGCGATCCATAGCGCGATCAACGCCGCGAGCCGCGTGTTGTCGAACACGCACCACAGCGCCGCGCCCGAGGCGACGCGTTCCGCGCGCACTATGATCGCTTCCTGCCCGGCGGCATCGATGTTCGACAGCGGCTCGTCCTCTTCGCGCAGCAGCACGCCCGGAGCCGCGCGCAGGCGTTCGATCCAGTCCTGGTCCGACGCCTCGAGCTTCACCGCGCCCTGAATTGAGAGCGCCGAGCCGTGCAGCACCGGAATCGCGACCGCCTGCACGCTCAGAGTCTCGGGGCCTCGCGCCAGAATCGCGGCGGCCTGCCCGGCAATCACGTCGGCGATCGCACGCTCGTTTTCGCGCATCGTGACGTTGAACGCGCGCTGCGATTCGTCTTCTCCGAGGTCAAGCCGCGCGCCCAGGAGGTCAGTGGTTTGCTTGACCAGGCGCGCGATCATGTGCTGGCCGCTCGCCGACGCGCCGAGCATCGCGGTCGCCGCCAGGGAGCCCGTGCCGAGCGCGGCGGCGCAAATCGCAAGCGCGTGCGCAGCGGGATGAGGAATTTCGAATCGGCGATTTGCCCGCAGTTGAGCGATACGCTCGCGCGAGACCAGCCCCGGCGAAAGCATCGGCGCGGCGGCGGAGGGCAGCCGTGTTGCGGCGCTGAGATCAATCAGCAGCGAGCCGGGCGCGGCGTCCGTGACTTCACGCGCGACCTCATGAGGAACGGCCAGAAAAGCCACGTCGAACCCGGCGAGCGCCGGCGGCCCGCTAAATTCCTCGACCAGCAGCTCTTCGCCAGCCGATTGAACGGTGCCGGCGGCGCCCCTGGGCGTTGCGAACAGCTTCAGGTCTTCAGCCGGAAAGCCGCGCTCGGCGATTAGCTCTATGATCTGACCGCCAACCGCGCCGGTGGCTCCGACGACGGCCACTTTCGGCTGCCGGTCCGATCCCATCAGGCCTCGAAACCTTCGATTTTCTCCCGCACCAGGCGGCCCATCGCCTTGCACCCCACGGTCTTGGTCGAACCGCCGCTGCCGAGATCGCGAGTGCGAAAACCGTCCTTTACCACGCCCTCGACGGCGCTGGTGATCAGCTCGGCGTCGGCGTGCATGCCGAGCGAATGCTCCAGCAGCATGGCGGCCGACAGGATTGCGGCCAGCGGATTAGCTTCGTCGCGTCCGGCGATATCCGGAGCGCTGCCATGAATCGGCTCGTACAGTCCGACTCTGAAGCCGGCGCTGTTGAGATCTTCGCCTAAAGAGGCGGACGGCAACAGGCCCATCGAGCCCGCGAGCACCGAAGCCTCGTCGGTGAGAATATCGCCGAACATGTTCTCGGTGACGACTACGTCGAAATCGCGCGGGCGGCGCAGCAGATGCATCGCCATCGAGTCCACGAGCTGGCTCTCGAAGGCAACGTCCTTGAACTGAGCGCTCAGCTCGGTGGCGATCTCGCGCCACAGCCGGGAGGACGCCAGCACGTTGGCCTTGTCCACGGAAGTCAGCTTCTTGCGGCGATCGCGGGCGAGTTCGAAGCCGAATCGCACCACGCGTTCGATCTCCTGCTCGGTGTAGAAGCAGGTATCGACCGCCTCACGCCCCTCTTTGCCCTTGCGCCTTTCGCTCGGCTGACCGTAGTAGATGCCGCCGGTGAGCTCGCGGATGACGACCAGATCGACGCCGGTTATGATTTCCGGCCTGAGCGGCGACGCGGCGATGAGTTCCTTGACGGTGCGGACCGGTCGCAGGTTGGCGAACAGTCCCAGCTCCTTGCGCAGGCCGAGCAGCGCCTGCTCGGGACGCTTGTCGGCGCTGGGGTTGTCCCACTTGGGACCGCCGACCGCGCCGAGCAGGATCGCGTCGCTGTCCCGCGCGAGCGCCAGCGTTTCGTCGGGCAGGGGGACTCCGTGCGCGTCGAGCGCATGCCCACCGATCAGCGCTTCCTTGAACTCCATGTCAACGGCGGAGCGGCGCGCGATGACCTTGAGAACCTGCAGAGCCTCACCGACGACTTCGGGGCCGACGCCGTCACCTCTTAGGACTAGAATCTTGTAAGCCATTACGAGCGCGAAGCGGTTGGGCCACCTGAGAGTTTGCGGGTATCCCGCCGGGAATTTCCAGTCCTGCGTCCGCCGCTTTGGATCAGGCGGTGTGTCTCACTTGGAAATTCAAGCAGCGTGGCATCGGCCGGGGAGAGAAGCGAATTCCTCTTTCCTTCGATGTTCCCTAGCACTTAGCCGAACTGGGATATTGCGGCAAGCCCCCGCAACCGCGAGGTGCGCGCTAGCGCACGTCGGTGGTCGGCTTGAGCGGCGCGTGCTTGCGGCCCTTGAGGCGATTGAGTGCGTTTACCAGCGCCAGGGCGCTAGCCATCACGATATCGCTGTGCGCGCCCGCGCCGGCCACCGTCATCCCGTTTTCGCGCACCAGGCAGCTGACCTCGCCGAGCGCGTCGGTGCCGCCGGTGATCGCCTTTACGGAGTAGCGCTCGAGCTCAGGATGGAATCCGGCGATCTTGTAGATCGCCTTGAAGCACGCATCGACCATCCCGTCGCCATCGGATTCGTCGATCTTCTCCACGCCCTCTACGCGCATCGTGACTTCCGCGTGCGGCGCGGATTTCGCCGATGATGCCACGCGCAGATCGACCAGCTCGAAGTGATCGACGGTGCGGCGCGCTTCCTCGGTCACCAGGGCCAGGATGTCGTCGTCATAGACGACCTTTTTTTTGTCGCACAGCGCCTTGAACTCAGCGAAAGCGCGGTTGGTGTCGACGCTCTCGCAATCAACGCCCAGGTCCTTGAGCCGCTGCACGAAGGCGTGGCGCCCGGAATGCTTTCCGAGCACCAGCTTGTTGGAGGGAATCCCGATGTCCTCGGGCTTCATGATTTCGTAGGTCAGCTTGTACTTGAGAACGCCGTCCTGATGGATTCCGGCCTCATGGGCGAACGCGTTGTCGCCAACGATCGGCTTGTTGGCGGGCACCGGCTGTCCAATTACTTGTGACAGCAGCCGCGAGGCGGGGTAGATCTGGCGCGTGTTGATTCGGCTCTGCACGCCCATCAGATCGTGCCGCGTCTTCATCGCCATCACGACTTCTTCCATCGAGCAGTTGCCCGCGCGCTCGCCGATTCCGTTGATGGTGCATTCGATCTGGCGCGCCCCGTTCTTGACCGCGGCCAGCGAGTTGGCAACCGCCAGGCCGAGGTCGTTGTGGCAGTGGGTACTCCAGATGACCTGGTCGGCGCCGGGAACGTGCTCGCGCATGTAGGCGAACATCCGTCCGAACTCCTCCGGCAGCGCATGGCCGGTGGTGTCGGGCAGGTTGATAATGCCCGCGCCAGCCCTGATCACCTCGGTGCAGACCTTGACCATGTAATCCCAGTCCGAACGCGATGCGTCTTCGCAAGAAAACTCGATATAGTCGAGATGCTTCTTGGCGCGGGTGACCGCCCAGGTCGCGGCGTCGAGCACGTCCTCGCGCGTCATGTTGAGCTTGTACCTGAGATGGATATCGGAGGTGGCGATGAAGATATGGATTCCGGGGCGCGAGGCCTTGTCCACCGCGCGCAGCGCCGAGTCCACGTCCTCTTCGCGGGTGCGCGAAAGGCTCAGCACCACGGGCCCGCGCAACGTGTCGGCAACCCGCGCGACGGATTCGAAATCGCCGGGCGACGATGCCGCGAAGCCGGCCTCGATAATATCGACGTTCAGGCGCTCGAGCTGGCGCGCGATCGCGATCTTCTCGTCGACATTCATCGTGCAGCCGGGCGATTGCTCGCCGTCGCGCAGGGTGGTGTCGAAGATGCGCACGTAGTCGGCGGCGTTAGTACCGGAATCCTGGTTGGCCATCTGTTTTCTCCCTCCAACCCCGTGTGGTGCCGATCCGCTCCGCTGGCGCAAATAGAAAACGCCCCGGGCGGCTTCCTCGGCCCACCGCCCGGGGCGTTCGTCTCGGATTTGATTAAGGCGCTTAAGCCTCGTCCGCGACGCACCCGGCGTGGGCCCCTGTAAGGGCCAGGCTAAGCAGCAGTCCGGGAAGCGTTGCGCACATCATAACAGTCGGATTCTAGGCGGCCGCTTGGCGGCCAGTCAAGCGCGCTCCGACGGTTCGCGGTTTTCCACCAGCTTGGTGGTTCGTCGCGATGGTTCACCGCCGCCCGCCGTCCTGGTCGGTTCGTGATGGCGCTCATTGGGCACCGGCCGCAGCACCGGCACCTTCGCCGTCATGCGCTCGCCCCCGGCCATCAGGACCGGACCGGAGAGGACATAACACGTCGCCAGCGCGAAAGCGGTAACCTGCGGCATCGCGAACAGCAGCGCCGCTACCATCAGCACTCCGATCATCAGTCCCAGCGGCGCTCGCTTGCGGAAGTCGATTCCCTTGAAGCTCGGATAAGGCACCCGCGAGATCATCAGTCCGCCCAGCGCAAGCGTGATCGGGACCATCGCCGTGCACAACGCCCGCGGCGAGCTGAAATCGAAATAGCTGTAGGCAAGCGCCAGCCCCGCGATCATCGCGGCGGCGCCCGGCACCGGCAGTCCGACGAAGCGGCGCTTGTCGAGGCTCGCGGTCTGGACGTTGAAGCGCGCAAGCCGCAGTGCCGCGCAGACCACGAACAATCCGCTGACTGCCACGCCCAGCGTGCCGATCGGCTGCAGCGCCCAGTTGTACGCCAGCATCGCGGGCGCCATCCCGAACGCCACCACGTCCGCCAGGCTGTCGTACTCGACGCCGAACTGGGTCGAGGTGCGAGACAGCCGCGCGACGCGCCCGTCAAGGCCGTCACAGATGAAGGCGACCATGATCATGACCGCGGCGAGCTCGAAATGCCCCGCCATCGAGGAGACGGCGGAGTAGAAACCCGCCAGCAGGCCTATCGAGGTGATGGTCGCGGGCACCAGGAACACGCCGCGGCGCAGGGGGCCTGAGACCTTTTGGCGCTGCTGGCGGATGCGCCCGCCGATGAGGCGCATACGCGCGCGATCTTCGCGCGAACGCCGCGCTCTATCACTCATTTCTGAATTTCTCCGATGACGGTTTCGCCGGCGCGGACACGGTCGCCCGCGGCGACGGTGACCCGGTATTCGGGAGGGAGGAAGTGGTCCACACGGCTACCGAACATTATCAGGCCCACTCTCTGGGCCGGTTGGATCATATCACGGGCGCGAACCCGACACACGATCCGGCGGGCCAGGTATCCCGCCACCTGCATCATGCCGATTCGGCGCCCGGCGGGATCGGAAAAAACGATGAGGTTTCGCTCATTGTGCTCGCTCGCATCGTCGCGGAAGGCAGCGCGGAACTCGCCAGCCGTATGTTCCACGCGCGTGACGCGGCCTCCCGCCGGGGCGCGATTGACGTGCACATTTAGCGGCGACATGAAGACCGATACGCGATGGAACCGCGGCTCCTGGACGCCGGGAATCGGCGCTTCGGCGATGTCGGTGACCTTGCCGTCGGCACCGGACAGGATTACGCCCTCGGTACGCGGCGGGAATCGATCGGGGTCGCGGAAAAACGCGCCCACGGCGAACCCGCCGAGCACCACGATCGCGCCCGGTACCCGAAGTCCGGCCACGATAAGGACTGCGCCTGCAATCACGAAGGCGAGCGCCAGCGCCACGCCTTCGGGCGCGATTCCGGCGGCGGCGCCAAGGCGGGCAACCGCGGCGCCGGACCGGCCGCGGATATCGTCGAAGTCGGTGCTCAAGCGGGTCAGTTTTTGGAGCGGTCGACCAGGCGATCGCTCGCCAGCCACGGCATGAAGGCGCGCAGCTTGCGTCCGACCTCCTCGATCGGATGCTGCGCGGCCTCCTTGCGCAGTTCGCGAAAGCGGGGCAGCCCCGCGCGGTAGTCCGCGATCCATTCGTTGGCAAAATCGCCCGACTGGATATCGGCGAGAATCTTCTTCATCGCGGCCCGCGTTTCCTTGCCGACTACGCGATTGCCGCGCGTCATGTCGCCGTACTCGGCGGTGTTGCTGATCGAGTAGCGCATGTTCGAGATGCCGCCCTCGTAGATCAGGTCGACGATCAGCTTCACTTCGTGCACGCACTCGAAGTAGGCCATCTCGGGCGCGTAACCGGCGGCCACCAGCGTCTCGTAGCCGGCGCGAATAAGTTCAGTCAGTCCGCCGCACAGGACCGATTGCTCGCCGAAGAGATCGGTCTCGGTTTCTTCCTTGAACGAAGTTTCGATGACCGCGGCGCGGCCACCGCCGATACCGCTGCCCCACGCGAGCGCCACGTTGCGCGTGTCGCCCGAGGGGTCCTGCTGGATCGCGAGCAGGCACGGCACGCCGCGGCCCTTGGTGTACTCGGAGCGTACCAGATGGCCGGGGCCCTTGGGCGCGATCATGAACACGTTGACGTCAGGAGGCGGCTTGATGAAGCCGAAATGGATGTTGAAGCCGTGGCCGAAGGCGAGGTACTTGCCCCCGGTCAGCGCGGGCGCGATCTCCTTCGCATAAATGTCCGAGCCGGCCTCGTCCGGCACCAGAATCATTATCACGTCAGCCTGGCGCGCGGCCTCGGCGGTGTCGAACACCGGGAGTCCCTGCTTGATCGCCTTTTCGCGCGAGGAGCTTTTGGGATCGAGCCCGACCCGGACGTCCATTCCGCTGTCGCGCAGGTTGAGCGCGTGCGCGTGTCCCTGGCTGCCGAATCCGATCACGGCGATTTTCCGGTTGCGCAGCGCGTTCAGATCCGCGTCGCGGTCGTAGAAGATTTTCATTTTAGGTTTCTCCCGATGGGCTAACGATGATGACGGTGAGTGTGGGCGTTGAGTTGAGCCGAGCGCGCGATCGCGACCTTGCCCGACCGCACGACTTCCTTGATTCCGAGCGGACGCACCAGCGCGATGAACGCCATGATCTTCTCGGAGTCGCCGGTCAGCTCGATTGCCGAGGCATGCGGCCCGATATCGACCACGTGTGCGCGGAAGGCCTGCACGATCGAGTCGAGTTCCGAGCGCGTGCGCTCTTCGACCGCGACCTTGACGATCACCATCTCGCGATCGACGATTTCGACGTCGTGAAAGTCGGTTACCTTGATTACCGAGACGAGCTTGTTGAGCTGCTTGTTGATTTGCTCCAAGACCTGTTCGTCGCCCGAGGTGACGAGCACGATCCTCGAGACGGTCGGATCCATCGGATCCTCATTGACCGTCAGCGATTCGATATTGAAGCCGCGGCTCGAAAACAGGCCCGCCACGCGGGCCAGTACTCCGAACTCGTTTTCGACCAGGACAGATATGGTGTGACTGGGCATGCTATCGGCGAGCGCGCGGACATCGGCCAACCCGTAGGCTTATCGGGCCTCAGTCAGATAACGGCCCAGGATGGCCATCATCCGATCCTTTGAGGCGAGTTTGCGCTTCTGAATCCGCTTCTCCTCGAGCTCCTCGTCGTTGGTCAGATAGGGTTTGCTTCGGTATTCCAGAAGTCTGGCCTTGAGCGTCTGGTGTTCCTCGTACAGCGACCTCAGCTCGTCGTCGTGGACTAGATGCTGCCGAATAAGTTCTTCCTCTCTGTGCTCCATACGCCCTCCGTGATGGCGGCCCGGCTCCGCGCGCGCGTGCTGCTCGCGGCCTCGGGCGGCCGGACATAAAGCGGCTCGAGGGATTCCACCCGATCGAGATTCGAACTGGCCACGCGCGCGGCACCGACCGCCGCGATATATCGCGCGCGCCTGTTCATCGAATTCCCGTTCAGAACCCTCACCTCGACGCCGTTTGCGGCGAGCATCGCCGCCGCCTCGTTGGCTTTGAAATCGCCCACCAGGATCGCGCCCTTATCAAGCCGTGCGACGAGTTGGGCAAGTGGCATAACCGCATCTTGCGCCACTTTCTCTAACCCATCTGCAACGGCTCCGTAAAGAGAAGTGTAAACCTCCCCTTTTCGAGCGTCCACTATCGGGCAGATGAGAGTCCCTGCGGGAGGCTCCGCTGCCTGGGCGGCATCCATCGCAAGGGCGTCCAGACTGCTGACGCCCGCCAACCCGCACCCGGTCGCAAAAGCTATCCCCTTGGCGTAACTGAGTCCTATTCGTAGCCCAGTGAACGATCCGGGACCGATCCCTACCGCGATGGCGCCCAGATCCGAGGGCGCAATTCCTGCCGCCGCCATCATCTCGCCCGCCGCCGCCGGCAGCTCGGCGCCATGGGAAGTCACCGGACGGTGCATCTCGCCGACGATCCGTCCTCCGGCGGCCAGCGCCAGGCTCGCAATCGATGCGCCGGTATCGAGCCCCAGGACGGGTTTTGCGGAAATCGCCTCCGACAGCAGCCGCTCAGCCTTGAACAATACGCGAGATGTCATTGAAGATGACAAAGGCCATCAGCGCCACCAGCAGGAACAATCCCACCTGCAGGGCGAGTTCGCGATGGCGCAGGTCCAGCGGCTTGCCCCGCACCCCTTCGAATGCAAAGAAGAGCAGGTGTCCGCCGTCGAGCAGCGGCACGGGCAGCAGGTTAATAATTCCGAGTTCGAGACTAAGCATCACCGTAAACATCGCCATGTTCGCGAGCCCCTCGTGGGCTTCGCGTCCCGCCATCTGCGCGATCATGATCGGACCGCCCAATGCTTCGCGCACCGGGACGGCGCCGGAAACGATGCTGGCGATTCCGGCGATTAGATCATGAGTCATCGAGATTGAAGTTTCGACGGCTTTGTACGCCGCCGTGAAGGGATTGAAGCGCGTGGTGGTTTCGTCGCCGCGCGGCATCACCCCGATGATCCATTGCTTGACCGAGGCTCCGTAGGGGGTCGTCTCTGCCTCGAGCTTTGGCTGGATAACCATATTGAGGCGCTGAGCATACCCGGTGGAAGACCGGTCGATTTCGAGATGGACCGGCGCTCCCTTTTGCGCCTTGATCGCCAGTGAAAAGTCGGACCAGGTTCCTGTCCGCTTTCCGTTAACGACCAATATTCGATCGCCGGACTTGAGGCCCGCGGCCGCCGCCGGCATCGCGGGCTCCACCTTGCCGACCACCGGCAGCAGGGTGGGTACGCCGTACATGAAGACGAGAGTCAAAAGGATCGGCGCGAAAAGCAGATTCGAAAGCGGTCCCGCCAGCACCACCGCCACCCGCTTTGCCAGACGCTGGGTCGGGAATGCGCGGGCGCGGAACGACTCAACGACCGTTGCGGGTGGATTTTCACACAAAAACTCGCGTGCCTTTTCAGCCGAGCCGGTTCTGACGATAGCGCCGAGCAGGATATTTTCCTCGGGCCGAAGCTCCCGTCCGAGGATCTCTGCAGCCCCGGCTCTCTCGCCCACGTCGAGTCCTTCGCCACCGAGCCGATGCGCAATTGCCTGAAGCCGCGCTTCGGGTTCGTCGACCGCGACGGCGGATGCGTTGACACGATCTATCGCGGCGGGCTGCGGGTCACCCGCGTCTGTTCGGTGTTCAATTGTGGGTTCGGCGTTGTGCTTAAGCGCGGCAGAGTGGGCAGCCGCCCCGATTATGTCGAAGCCAATCTCGCGGAGGTAAGTATTCAACTCCTCGGCGCGCGGTTCCTCCCCAACCTCATCACCCAGCATCCGGACGTAGCCACCGAACGGCGTCGCGCCGAGCACATACTCGGTTTCGCCTCGCCGGATGCCCCAGATTTTGGGCGGATAGCCGATCGAGAAGCGCAGGACGCGGATGCCCAGCCGCTTCGCCATCATGAAGTGGCCCGCCTCGTGCACAACGATGAGCAGGCCGAGCATTATGACCGCGGCGATAATCGATATCAGCATTTTACGCTGGTCGGGGGAGTCTCGATCTGGTCGGCGTGCGCCGGATGAGGGCGAGTTGTGCGTATCATTTGAGACAATAATAGGCGAAGGCTGCTGCGAACACTAGGGAGCACGTACGGTCCAAAAGCCCGCCATGACCCGGAAAGATCCATCCCGAGTCCTTGACTCCTGCCGATCGCTTGAAGGCTGAACCGCACAAATCGCCCACTTGCGACAAAATCGCTATCGCCGCGCCCATTTCCGCCGCTACCCCCATCGACCAGTCCGGCATCAGCAGAGTCCGCAGGATGAGCGCGGCGGCAATCGATGCCGCCAACCCGGATATCGCGCCTTCCACGGTCTTGTTCGGGCTCACACGCGGCGCGAGCTTGAAGTGTCCGAGCGCCCGGCCTCCGAAGTAAGCGCCCGTGTCGCTGGCGATCACGAGCAGCAGCATCGTGATGACCGCGGGAATTCCTCCCGCGGCATTTCGCAGAATCGCGAAATAGGGAAACATCACGCCCACCCACAGCGCTCCCAGAAGCACCAGGATGATTCCCTTCGGGCCACCCTCGCCGCCGCGTGCGGCGACCGCAACCACGGCCAGCATCATCAGCGCGAACACCGCCGCCGGAGCGATCCATCCCGCGCGATCCCCCATCGCGAGCATCCCGCCCAGCGGCAGCGCGCCTGCAACGACGATCACCAGCACCGCGAGTACGCCGCGCGCGGCCGTCATCGCGGCGACTTCGTAGAGTCCCCACGCACCGAGCACGCCGATGAAGATCGAGAAGCACCAGTCAGGCGGAAAAATTATCACCGCCAGCACCGTGGGCAGTGCGACCGCGGCGGTCAGGACTCGGGTCCTCAGCACTTCGCCGCGATTCCTAGCCCGGGCTGATGGTCCCGAAGCGCCGTTCCCGCGCCTGATAGGCCGCCAGCGCGCCGAGCAGTTCGCGCTCGCGGAAGTCGGGCCAAAGCGTATCGGTGAAGTAGAGCTCCGTGTAGGCGAGCTGAAAGAGGAAGAAGTTCGAGATCCGCAATTCACCCGAGGTGCGAATCAGAAGATCAGGGTCGGGCAATCCGCCCGTGGTCAGCGCGCGTCCGACGATCGCTTCGTCAATCTCGTCTGGAAGGAGCTCCCCGGAACGAACCGCATCGGCGATCTTGCGCATCGCGGCCGCGATATCCTGCCGCCCCCCGTAAGAAAGCGCGAGCGCTACGGTCATTGCGCGGTTGGCGCGCGTCGCCTCCACGGTCTCGGCCAGTGCTTCGCGCACCCGCGGCGGGAGCCGCTCGGTGTCTCCGAGCGCAACCACCCGAATGTCGCGCTTCATCAGGCGCTTGGTCTCCGTGATGAGGTAGCGATGGAACAGCCGCATCAGGAAGTCGACTTCGGTCGAGGGACGCTGCCAGTTCTCGCTCGAGAATGCGAACAAGGTCAGGTAGGGGATGCCGAGTTCGCGCGCCGCGTCGACCACCGCGCGGACCGAATCCTTGCCGGTGCGATGGCCCTGGTGGCGGCTGAGACCGCGGCGGCGCGCCCAGCGGCCATTGCCGTCCATCACGATCGCCACGTGCCTCGGCATCCGTGACGGATCGAGCGACAGTTCGGGGAATTCACTTAGTGGGAGCGAGATTGCCACTGGGGTGGAACTGCAGCGAGCAGACTTGCGCACAAGCGCCGGCTGGAGCCGTCAGACCTCCATGATTTCGGCTTCTTTGGCCGCGAGCACCTTGTCGATTTTCTCGATGAACTCGGTGGTGAATTGCTGCACCTTGGCCTCGGCGGCGCGCATCGCGTCGTCGGTCACCTTCTTCTCCTTGTGCAGATCCTTGATCATGTCGTTGGCGTCGCGGCGATGATTGCGCACGCCGACCCGGAATTCCTCGGCCAGCTTCCGAACGTGCTTGACCAGCTCCTTGCGGCGCTCCTCGTTGAGCTCGGGGATCGGAATCCGGATGAGCTTGCCGTCGTTCATCGGCATGAGCCCGAGGTCGGAGGTCTGAATCGCCTTTTCAATCTCGTGCATCGCGCCCTTGTCGTAGGGTGTGATCACGATGAGCCGCGGCTCAGGGGCCGCGAGTCCCGCAAGCTGGCGCAGCGGGGTCTTGGCGCCGTAGTAATTTACCTGCAGGTTTTCGACCAGCGCGGTTGACGCACGTCCGGTTCGCACGCGCGCAAGCTCATGCTTGAAAGCCTCCAGCGTCTTGGCCATCTCGCCGCGGGCCAGTTCGATAGTTTCTTCGCTTTCCGTCATGGCGTCGGACCACTCTCCACCAGGGTTCCGATTGCCTCGCCCATCACCGCCCTTCTTATATTACCCGCTTTTCGAAGATTGAAAACGATAATCGGCAACCGGTTGTCCATGCACATGGAAATGGCGGTCGAATCCATCACCTTGAGGTTGCGCTGCAGGACATCCAGGTAGGTCAGGCGGTCGAAGCGCTTGGCGTTGGGCTCGCGGACCGGATCGCGGTCGTACACCCCGTCCACCGTGTGGCTGCCCTTAAGAATCACCTCCGCGCCGATCTCCAGCGCGCGCAGGCTCGAGGCGGTGTCGGTGGTGAAGTACGGATTGCCGGTACCGGCGGCGAAAATCACCACCCGTCCCTTTTCCAGGTGGCGCACCGCGCGGCGGCGGATGTACGGCTCGCACATCGCCTGCATCGCGACCGCCGACAGCACCCGGGTGGCGACACCGACGTGCTCGAGTGCGTTCTGCAGCGCGAGCGAATTGATGACCGTCGCGAGCATCCCCATCTGGTCCGCGGTCGAGCGGTCCATCCCGCGCTCCTCGTACTCGGCGCCGCGGATATAGTTGCCCGCGCCCATCACGACGGAGAGCTGAATTCCGAGCGCGGCGACCTCTTTAATTTCGAGCGCGATGTGGCCGAGAATCTCGGGATCGATGCCGCTCTGTCGCTCGCCAGCCAGCGCTTCGCCGGAGAGTTTGAGCAGCACGCGGGAAAAGCGGGGCCGATTCTGCGATGCGCTTTCGGCCTCATCCATCGGCGTGTTTCTCCTTGCCCGCTCGTGGCATTGGGACCGCCAGCGCCGTGCTCAGTTCGTTTCCTGGGGCTCGACGCCTTCGCCGAGCTGAAATCGGACGAAGCGGCGCACGTCAACCTTTTCCTTCAGCTTGGCGCCGGTTTCAAGCACCAGTTCATTGACGGTCTTGTTGGGGTCGCGCACCCAGCTCTGCTCGAGCAGGCAGGCTTCTTTGTAGAACTTTTCGAGCTTGCCCTCGACGATTTTAGCGATCACATTTTCGGGCTTGCCGGATCCGGCCGCCTGCTGGGCGTAGATTTGCCGCTCCTGCTCGACGATCGCGGGGCTAAGCTCCTCGCGGCGGACGCAGCGGGGATTGAGCGCGACAATCTGCATCGCGAGTTCCTTTACCAGGCCCTGGAATTCCGGCGTCTTGGCGACGAAGTCGCTTTCGCAATTGACTTCGACCAGCACGCCGAGCTTGCCGCCGGCGTGGATGTAAGCGCCCACGGTGCCTTCGGAGGCGGTGCGGCCGGCGCGCTTGGCGGCTGCGGCGATACCTTTCTCGCGCAGCCACACCACGGCCTTTTCGAGGTTGCCGGAGGTCTCCTCCAGCGCCTTCTTGCAATCCATCACGCCTGCGCCGGATTTCTCGCGCAGTTCCATTACCAATTTTGCGTCGTAGGTCATCTGACTTCCTGGACGGGGTGGTTACTTGATTTGCGGCTTCACTGATGCCCTCACGCAGCCGCAGCCGGGCGGATCAGTCAAGGTCGCGGAAACGCGTGTTGCTAGATGGCGCTGGGCGACTCGGGTGCCGCGCCACCGCCGTCGGTTGCGGCGCCTCCCCCGTCTTCCTGGCCCCTTTGGCGCTCTTCGGCCAGTTGCTTGCCCTCGAGAACCGCGTCAGCGACCGCGGCGGTAAACAGCTTGATCGCCCGAATCGCGTCGTCATTGCCGGGGATTCGATATGAAATCAAATCGGGGTCGCAGTTGGTATCGACCACCGCCGTGACCGGGATGCCGAGCCGGTTCGCTTCCGCGACGGCGATTGCTTCCTTCTTGGTATCGATGACCCACAGCGCATCGGGCAGCTTGCGCATGTTCTTGATACCCGCAAGCGTGGCCATCAGCTTCTTGAGCTCGCGCTCGTAGTCGAGCAGCTCTTTCTTGGTGTGGGCGTCGCGCATTTCCGCATCGCCCAGCAGCTCCTCGATCTTCTTGAGGCGATCGATGGAGGCGCGGATGGTCTGGAAGTTGGTCAGCATGCCGCCCAGCCATCTATTGTTCACGTAAAACATCCCGCAGCGCTCAGCTTCTTCGCGCACGATGTCCTGGGCCTGCTTCTTGGTTCCCACGAACATGATCGTGCCGCCCTGCGCGGACAGGTCGCGGACAAAATCAAAGGTGTTCCGGAACATCTTGACCGTCTGCTGGAGGTCGATGATGTAGATTCCGTTGCGGGCGCCGAAGATGTAGGGCTTCATCTTCGGATTCCAGCGGCTGGTCTGGTGGCCGAAATGAACGCCGGCCTCCAGGAGCTGCTTCATGCTGATTTCGGTCATATCGGTTGCATCCTCGTCACCCGTCGTGGGCGCAATCCTTCACTATTATCAATCCGCATGCGTCGGTCAAAGCCGCGCATCCGGCCCCTTCCGCAGGGGGCGGGAGACTATGCGTTCATGGACTCCAGGAACTCTTCGTTGGTCTTGGTCCCCTGCATCTTGTCGATCAGGAATTCCATCGCCTCAACCGCGTTAAGCTGCGCCAGCAGGCGGCGCAGGATGAACACCCGGTTGAGCGTGCTGCGCTGCAGGAGCAGCTCTTCCTTGCGGGTCGAGGAGCGCTGGATATCGATGGTCGGGAAGATGCGCTTTTCCATCAGGCGGCGGTCCAATCCGACCTGCTGATTGCCGGTGCCCTTGAACTCCTCAAAGATGACCTCGTCCATGCGGCTGCCGGTATCGACCAGGGCGGTTGCGATGATGGTGAGGCTGCCGCCGTCCTCGGTGTTGCGCGCGGCGCCGAAGAATTTCTTGGGCTTGTGCAGCGCGTTGGAATCGACGCCGCCCGACAGGATCTTGCCCGAGGGCGGGACCACCGTGTTGTAGGCGCGCGCAAGACGGGTAATCGAATCGAGCAGGATCACCACGTCGCGGCCGTGCTCGACCAGGCGGCGCGCTTTTTCGATAACCATCTCGGCGACCTGCACGTGGCGCGTGGCGGGCTCGTCGAAGGTAGAGCTCACGACCTCGCCCTGCACCGAGCGCAGCATGTCGGTGACTTCCTCGGGCCGCTCATCGACCAGCAGCACGATCAGGATCACCTCGGGATGGTTGTGGGCAATCGCCTTGGCGATCGCCTGCATCATCATGGTCTTGCCGGTGAAAGGCGCCGCGACGATCAGTCCGCGCTGGCCCTTGCCGATCGGCGCGACCAGGTCGATTACGCGCGTGGTCAGGTCCTCGGGATCGTATTCGAGCTGGAGCCGCTCCTGCGGATATAGCGGGGTCAGGTTGTCGAACAGGATCTTGTCGCGCGCCTTCTCCGGGTCTTCGTAGTTGATCGACTCGACCTTGAGCAGCGCGAAGTAGCGCTCTTGCTCCTTGGGCGGGCGGATCAGACCGGAGACGATATCGCCGGTGCGCAGATTGAATTTACGGATCTGGCTGGGCGAGATGTAAATGTCGTCGGGGCCAGGCAGGTAGTTGTAGTCCGGCGCGCGCAGGAACCCGAAGCCGTCGGGCAGTATCTCCAGGACGCCTTCGCCCAGGATCGATCCGTTGCGCGCGGCCTGCGCCTGCAGGATCGCGAAGATCATCTCCTGCTTGCGCATGTTGGTCGCGCCATCGACGTTGAAGTCGCGCGCGATCTGGGCAAGCTCGGTGATCTTGGAACTCTTGAGGGCCTTGAGATTGAGAATTCCGTCCTCGCTGATCACGATCAGCGGTGTGACGGAGGTCTGTTGCACCTGACGCGGCGGCGGAGCGGATTGATCCAGATGTTCGTGGCTCTCGCTCCGCGCAGCGTGTCTGCCCTTAGCCATATGCCTTCCCCGCAAACTGCACTCTCGCTTTTTGGTTTAGATTGCTGCGCGCCGGCCTCAGCCGCCATCGCAGGCTAACGACAATTTCAGGACTTAAGATCCGCTCCAGCGGAATACCTTTGCAGCTAATTCGCCCCGCGCGGTCGGGATTCGGAACGGAAACGGCGTGAGTTCGGAATTTCGGACCGCCGGGAGCCGGGGGTTGCGCCACCCTCCACCCCGCCTCAGCGTCCACAATGCGGAAGCTTGAAATTACGCTAGCCAAGCCTCGCCACCGTGTCAACGAGGTCGGTGCCGCAGTACCTGCCAGCCGGTTCCTCAGGCGGCAGGATCGGCGCCGATCCAGTCGCGCACCGACTGGCCGCCAGGCTCCAGGCCGTGGGCGCGCAGAAACCCGGCGAAGTCCTCCGGCAGCGGCGCAATGAACTCCATCGCCGCGCCGCTGCGTGGATGCGAGATTGAAAGCGCAAGCGCGTGGAGCGCCTGGCGCTGGAACCCGGTCTCGGCGCGGTCGCGCTCCTGATTTCCGCGACCGCCGCCGTAAACCGAGTCGGCAATGCAGGGATGGCCGAGCGATGCGAGATGAACGCGAATCTGATGCGTGCGGCCGGTTTCGGGTCGCACGCGCACCAGCGTCGCACCCATCTCGCCGCTTGCGGCGGATTCGAATCGATGCAGCACGAGTGCGTGGCTGGTCGCCTCGCGCGGGGTGTGCGACGCCACCGACATCCGCTTGCGCTCGGTCGGATGGCGCCCGATCGCGCGGTCGATCGTGACCCGGTCGCGAGCCACGATGCCGCGCACGATCGCGAGATAAGTCTTGCGCACCGCGCGATCCTTGAACTGCCGCGCCAGCGCCATCCGCGCATACGGCGTCCGCGCGACGACCATCACGCCCGAGGTTTCCTTGTCCAGCCGATGCACGATTCCCGGCCGCAGCACCCCGTCGGGCTCCGCCATCGCGGCAAGCTCGGGAAACCGCCCGAGCAGCGCATCCACCAGCGTCGCGTCGGGATGGCCAGGCGCGGGATGCACCGTCATGCCCGCCGGCTTGTTGACGACGATCATTTCGTCGTCGGCGTACAGGACTTCGATATCGGGCGCCGGGCCGGTTGACTGATGGGGCAGCGGCGCGGGCGGCGGCGCGATCTCGATCTTGTCGCCCGCGCGAATCGCCGCCGCCGCGCGCGCAGGAGCACCGCCAACCGTGATGAGACCGGCCTTGATCATCCGGCCGACCTGCGAGCGCGAGTACTCGGGGGCGAGCTGGGACGAGATGAAAACGTCGAGCCGCATCCCGGCGCGCGCAGGCTCGACGATCATCGTGCGTATGGAACCAGATTTCACTATCGGATCATGATTGCCCCGCTCGCTGCGAACGTACACCCGCGCTCCGCACGGATTACTGCTGATTGGACTTGGCGGGCTCGTCCGTCGATGGCGGTGGCGCGTTCTGATCGCAGGCCGTGCTCGACGAACTCGTCAGCAGCGCGACGCCGTAAGTGGTTTTCTGGCAGTTGACGCCGGCTGCGCTATCCGCCGGCATTGAACTGTAGTAGCAGCCCGGCAGCGTCGCGCCAGCGGTTGATGCGAGGGCCAGCAACGCTGCCCGTGCGGCGAACTTCCTGAAGCGGTTCATCGCATACCTACACTTGGCGATAGGGCACCGGATGTTTCGATTCATAGTCCGCAATCGACTTTTCCTGGACCAGCGTCAGCGCGATTTCGTCGAGCCCTTCGAGCAGGCATTTCTTCTGGAACGGCTCGAGGTCGAAATGCGCGCGCCACCCGAAGTCGTCGCTGACGGTCTGCTCGCCGAGATTGATTGAAAGCCGGTAGGCCTCGTAGTCCGCGCTCGCGGCGAAAATGTGATCGATTTCCTGGGGCTTGAGCCTGATCGGCAGCAGTCCGTTCTTGAAGCAGTTGTTGTGGAATATATCGGCGAACGACTCGCCGATTACCGCCTTGATTCCCGCGTCGTCGAGCGCCCATACCGCATGCTCGCGCGAGGAGCCGCTGCCGAAGTTGGCGCGCACCGCCAGGATCGACGCGTCGCGGTAGCGCGCACGATTGAGCACGAAGGCGGGATCCTCGGAGCCGTCGGGGCGGCGGCGCCAATCAAAGAAGAGCCCCTTCTTGAGCCCGCTGCGCACAACCGCCTTCAGGAACTGCTTGGGGATGATCTGGTCGGTATCGACGTTCGAGCGATCGAGCGGCGCGACCAATCCGGTGAAATTTTTGAACGCCTCCATGATGATCTGTGCCCCTTAATTCTTCGCCGCCAGTTCGCGGGTATCGACAAAGTGTCCGGCGATCGCCGCCGCCGCCGCCATCTGCGGGCTCACCAGATGGGTCCGGCCGCCCTTGCCTTGCCGGCCTTCGAAATTGCGATTCGAGGTGCTGGCGCATCGCTCGCCCGGCTTGAGGATGTCGGGATTCATGCCCAGACACATCGAGCAGCCCGCCTCGCGCCACTCGAAGCCGGCCTCGCGGAAGACGCGATCCAAGCCTTCCTTCTCAGCTTCGACCTTGATGCGCGCCGACCCCGGCACAACCATCGCGCCCACGCCCGCCGCTACTTTCTTGCCCTTCACGACCGCGGCGGCGGCGCGCAGGTCGGTGAGCCTGGAATTGGTGCACGATCCGATGAACACGCGATCGACCTGAATCTGGCGGATCGGCGTATTGGGCTTGAGTCCCATGTACTCGAGCGCCCGCGCGATCGACTCGCGCTGGGCGGCGTCGGCGATCTGCGCGGGGTCGGGCACCTTACCCGTAACGTCGGTCACCATCCCTGGGTTGGTTCCCCAGGTGACTTGCGGCGCGAATGATTTGGCCTCCAGTACCAGGCTGCGGTCGAAGCGCGAGCCTTCGTCGGTGCGAAACCCAAGCCAGCGCTGCGCCATCGCATCGAACACCGCACCCTCCGGCACGAAGCGCCGTCCGCGCAGGTATTCGACGGTCTTGCGGTCGGCTGCGATCATCCCGGCCCGCGCGCCCGCTTCAATCGACATGTTGCAGACCGTCATCCGCTCGTCCATCGACAGCGCTTCGATCGCCTCGCCGCGATATTCAACGGCGCATCCGGTGGCGCCAGCGGTTCCGATGCGTCCGATGATCCCGAGAATCAAATCCTTGGCGGTGACGCCGTGCCCCGGCGTGCCGTCCACTCGAATCTCAAAGGTCCGGGGCTTGACCTGCCACAGGCACTGGGTGGCGAGCACGTGCTCGACTTCGCTGGTGCCGATTCCGAACGCAAGCGCGCCGAACGCTCCGTGAGTCGAGGTATGGCTGTCGCCGCACACGATCGTCATCCCGGGCTGGGTAAGGCCCAGGTCGGGGCCGATCACGTGGACGATCCCCTGTTCCATCGAGCCCAGGTCGAACAGCGGCACGCCGAAGTCGCGGCAGTTCTTGCGCATCATTTCGACCTGCAGCGCGGAGTCGGGATCGGCGATCGGCTTCAGCTGATCGACGGTGGGCACGTTGTGGTCGAGCGTGGCAAAGGTGCGACGGGTGTCGCGCACCTTGCGACCCGCGTTGCGCAACGCTTCGAACGCCTGCGGCGAGGTGACTTCGTGAACCAGGTGAAGATCGATATAGAGCAGGGCGGGTTCGCCCGGCTTCTCGACTACCACGTGATCGTCCCAGATTTTCTCGAACAGCGTCTTGGGCGCCATCTGATTGCGGCCTCCGGTCGTCGGTGAAATTCGATTATCGATTATCGACAGGTGATGCGCAAAGCGCGGCGGTATCAGCCGCGTAGTACGGCAACGATCGTGATTTGCGGCACGCAGAACCCGATCTGGTCGCCCGCAATCTCGATCTTGAGCGCGGCGCGAAGCTCGGACGACGCGGCGCGAAACAGGCGGCCCAGCTCCTCGACGGCGGCGGGCGGCGTTTTCATCCGCGCCGTCCACGCCGCGAAATCCATCGGCCGCCCGTTTTCCAGGTAGTAGTCCGCAATCAGATTCTCGATGCGCAGCCCGGCCTCTTCCATCATCGCGCGCCACTCGCTGCTGCGATAGTTGCGCACGTGCGACGGGTCGCGCAGCTTCTCGATATGGTTGTACTGGCGGTCAAGCTCGTCGTCCTCGGGCGAGGTGCTGTCCACCACGACGAGCCGGCCACTCGGCTTGACCACGCGCGCCATCTCTCGCACCGCGCGGCGAATGTCGGCGAAGTGATGAGGCGCCTGGCGAACCGTCACGATCTCGAAGTTCGCGTCGGCAAACGGCAGATCTTCCGCGGCGCCCTGGCGCGTCTCGACGTTAAGCAAGCCGCGCGCTCGTGCGTTGCGCTCCGTCTCCTGGAGCATCTGCGGCGTCAGGTCGTAGGCGACGACGCGGGCGACGTGCGGCGCGAGCGCGAGCGCCGTGTGCCCGGCGCCGGTTGCAATATCAAGCGCAATATCCCCCGGGCGAGGGCGGGCCAACTCAACCACCCGCGCGAGCATCGCGGGGTCGCCATGCCCGGCGCTGGTGGTATAGGCGCGCGCGGCGGCGCCGAATTGCGCCTGCACCCGCTGGTGCGTTTCGCTGCCCGGATTCCGGGCCGGATTCGCGGGATCGTCGCTGGCCGCCATGATGGAGCGAATCATAGGTCACGGTGCTATATCTGTCCAATATCGAGTTCGGATAGATTAAGATTAATTCGATATGGAGCTGCGCCATCTCAAATACTTCGTGGCGGTCGCGGGAGAACTCAACTTCAGCCGTGCCGCGGAGCGCCTCGGCATCGCGCAGCCCCCGCTGAGCCAGCAGATTCAGCGCCTCGAACGCGAACTCGGGGTAACGTTGTTCGTCCGCACCCATCGCCGCGTCGAGCTGACCGACGTGGGACGCGCGCTGCTCGACGACGCGCGCCGCACGCTGGTGCAGGCCGGGCGCATCGTTGACATCGCGCGCCGCGCCGCCCGCGGCGAAGCCGGCTCGCTTCGGCTGGGGTTTTCAAGCGCCGCGCTCTACACGATGGTTCCGGCAATCCTGCGCGCGTTCCTGGCGCGCGCACCGGAGGTCACGCTCAATCTTTTGGAGCGCAGCAGCGAGGAGCAGATCGAGATGCTGTCGGCGGGCGCAATCGACGCCGGCTTCGTCCGCCTGCCGATCGTGAATCCCGCGCCCGCGCTTTCGCTGAGAACCATCGTACGCGAGCCTCTGGTCGTGGCGCTCTCGCATGGTCATCGCCTCGCCAAGCATCGCGCGGTGGCGCTGCGGGCGCTCGGGGCGGAGCGCTTCATTATCGTGGCGCGCAGCGCGGCGCGCGGACTGCACGATCAGATCGTCGCACTATGCCGGCGCGCAGGATTCGAGCCCACGATCGCGCAGGAGGCCGCCGAAATTTCGACCATCGTCAGCCTGGTGTCCGCGGGCCTCGGCGTCGCGATCGTGCCGGCGTCGGTCCGCAACCTGCAGCGCGAGCGCGTCACCTATCACGCGACTGCGGGCGGCGCCGCGATGACCGAAATGGCTCTGGCCTATGACCGCGACAATCGCTCGCGCGTTCTTCTTTCGTTCCTTGAAACAGCGGGCAAAATTATTGCCCGCTGACCGTGCCCACCGCGTCTCCCCCTGCGGCGCGAGTTGCGCTAGATTTGAGCCCGGCGGAGGGGCGGCGATGGCATCGGCACGGGACTCCCAGACTTCCAACGAATCACCAGGCGGCGAGCGGCAGGTCTGCGCGACCGGTGGCGCGCTCTCGGCCGAAACACGATGCGACGCGTGCGGCGCGGCGATGAAGCCGATGGGTCACTGCAAGTACTGGTGTCTCGCGTGCGGATTTCTGCGCACCTGCAACGACACCATGTGAGCCGCCCGTGCGCTACTTGATCCGATGAGTCGGTGCCGCGCGCTCGGCGCGCGCCAGGCCGCGCGAAATCGCGTCGTCGCCGAAGCGCCGGGTCACTTCGTCGAGCGCCCGATTGAGCCGCGAGCGTTTGCTGTCTTCGGCTTCCTTCCTTGCAAACAGCGATAGCTGCGCGCGATCGGTGCGCTCCAGGCCATGGACCTGCACCCCCGCCAGCCTGATTCGTTCCCGCGCTGGAGCGCGCTCGAGCAGGTGCGTGGCGACGCGGGTAATCTGCGCGCCGTCGTCGGTGGGACTCTCCAGAGTGAAGCTGCGCGTGATGAGCTTGTAGCGGCCGCCGCCCAGCGGACGGGCGAGCTTGAGCTTCAGCACCACCGTTGCGGCGCGCACGCCGTCGGCACGCAGCCGCCGTCCGATCGCGTCGCCGTGCGCGATCAGCACGCGCCTGAGCTCGTCGGAATCCAGCGGCAGGTCGTGCGCGAAGGTATTTTCCTCACCGTAGGACTTGCGCTGCCAGTCGCCGGCGACCGCGCGCGAGTCCTCGCCCGAGGCAAGCTCGCGCAGATGCGGCCCCATCCGGCCGAACTCCGCGCGCAGTTCCGCCGCGTCGCGTCGCGCCAGGTCGCCGATGGTGCGGATGCCGTGGCGATGCATCCGCTCCAGCGTGACGCTTCCGACGCCCCACAGCCGTTCGACGGGAAGCGGATCGAGAAAATCGCGCAGGTACTCGGGGCCGATCATCAAAAGTCCGTCGGGCTTGCACAGGTCGGAAAGAATCTTCGCCGCCATCTTGATCGGCGCGACCCCGACCGAGACGACCAGCCCGGTTTTTTCCAAAACGCTGCGCTTGAGCGTTCGGGCAACTTCGAGCGGCGAGCCGAGCAGGCGCTCGGTTCCGGTCAGATCGAGGAACGCTTCATCGAGTGAGAGCGGCTCGACGACCGGGCTGAAGCTGTCGAACACTGCGCGCACCTGCCGCGACATCTCGACGTACCGTTTCATCCGGCCCGCGACGAAGACTCCATCGGGGCAGAGCTTGCGTGCCTGCACCGTGGGCATCGCGGAGCGCACGCCGAACTTGCGCGCCTCGTAGGACGCCGAGCTGACCACGCCGCGCGCGCTGCGGCCGCCGACGATTACGGGAAGCCCGCGCAGCTCCGGGTTGTCGAGCTGCTCGACCGACGCGTAGAAGGCGTCCATGTCGGCGTGCGCGATAACCTGCGGCCACGATGAGCGGGCAGGCCGGTCTTCCCGGGCGGATTTCACGAAAGTCGATTATGTCACGGATTGGCGGTGAAACGCTCGATCGTCGCGCGCGCTGCCTCCTCGCCGCTGCGAACGCAATCCGGAATTCCCACCCCGCGATAGGCCGCGCCGGCGAGAACCAGGGCGGGAAACTGCGCGGCGGCCCGTTCGATTTGACCCACCCGGTCCAGATGCCCGACCTCGTACTGCGGCATCGCGTCCGGCCAGCGCTGCACCTCTGCTATCGAGGGCGCGGCCGCGACCCCGAGCAACTGGCGCAGCTCGTCGCGCGCGGCGGCGATCATCTGGTCGTCGGCTAGCTGCATCATGTCGGCTTGCAGCACGCCGCCCACGAACGCTCGCGCGACAATCCATCCGGCGGGCGCGCGTCCTTCGTACTTCAGGCTGGAAAAGCTGCCGGCGATAATCTTCCGCCGCTCCGCGATCGGCACCACGAAGCCGAAGGTGCGCGGTGGTGCGGGAAAATCCGACTCGCGATAGGTAAGGTTCACCACTGCGGCCGACGCGTATCCGATCGAGCGCAGCCGCTCGGAGAGCGGCTGATCGTGCGGGGCTATCAGATGCGCCGTGGCGGGGGCGGGCGCGGCGCAGATCACGGCGTCGGCCTCGAGCGCCGCACCGTCGGCGAGCTCGACCTTCCATTTCGCTCCCACGCGCGTGAGCGCGGATGCCTCGGCACCGTAGCGAATCGAGTGCGCCAGGCGCGCCGCGAGCGTCTCGGCGAGCGTGCCCATTCCGCTGCGCAGCCCGACGAACAGGTTCCATCGCGCGCCGCTGGTGCCGGCGCTCTGCGCGGCACGCGTCCGCTCCGCCGCGCGCAATCCGCGCACCAGGCTTCCGAATTTGCGCTCCATCTCGACGAACCGCGGCATCGTGGCGTGAACGCTGAGCCGTGAGGGATCGGCGGTGTAGATTCCACCGGCGAGCGGTTGCGCGACTCGATCGAGCACCTCGCGTCCGAGCCGGCGGGTCACGAACGCGGCCAGACTCTCGTCGCGCTCGTCGCGGCGCGCAGGGATGAACGGTTCGAGCACGATGCGCAACTTGCCGAGCGGCGAGAACAGTGGGCTTTTCAGGACCGGGCCGAGCCGCGCGGGCGCGAGGAGCGAGAAGCCCTCGGGGATCTCGACCAGGCGCCCCGCGCGCACCACTAATGTACGACGAAACTCCGCGCGCGTCGGGATCAGCTCGCCGCCCAGTCCTATTCTGCGCGCGAGGTCGGACGCCCATGGCTTTTCGGCCAGAATGGAATCCGCGCCGGCTTCCATGATGAAGCCGTCGCGCCGTATGGTTTTGAGCGGACCGCCCGCGCGATCGCCGCGCTCTACGATCGTGACTTCCAGCGCCATCTCGCGTGCGGCCGCCAGCTCGCCCAGATGCTGCGCGGCGGCGAGCCCCGTGATTCCGGCGCCGATTACAATCACGCGCCGCACCGATGTCGAATCCGATGCCACCGACGCGCGCGACTCAACCTCGCCTGACGTGGCGGCTCACGATTTCCGCCAGCATCGCGATGAATTCAGGATGGTCACTGACCGTGGGCGCGCGCTCCATCCGCACGCCGGCCTCGCGCGCAATCTGCTGCGCCTCGATATCGAGGTCGTAAAGCACCTCGACGTGGTCGCACAGAAATCCTATCGGCATCACAACCGCGACCGCGCCGCGGCCGAACATCCGGATGGTGTGGGCGATGTCGGGTTCGAGCCACGGCTCGCGCGGGCTGCCGCTGCGGCTCTGGAATGCGAGCGTCCAATCCCCAACGCCCAGGTTTGCCGCGACCAGGCGCGAGGTCTCCATGATCTGCTCCACGTAACCGGACTCGCGCGCCATCGTAACCGGGATGCTGTGGGCGGTGAAGACCAGTCTTGAGCGCTCGCGCTCGGCGGCGCTGAGGCGCGCGTAAGACTCGCGCGCTCGCGCCGCGGCGGTGGCGATGAAGCGCGGATGAGTATGCCATGGCTCGTTGTATTCGACTTCCGGAGCGCGGGTGCCTAACTGCGCAAGCGCGTTGGCCACCGCGCCCTGGTAGCGCTGCCAGCTCGCTTCGCTGCGGTGGGCCGCCATGATGAAGGCGAATACGCGGTGCACGCCCGCGCCGGTCAATTCCGCGAGTGCCGAGTCGAGGTAGGGCTTCCAGTTGCGCATCCCGACCGCGACCGGAGTCTTGATTCCGGCGCTCCCGAGCGCGGCTCGCAGAGCGTCTGCCTGGCGGAGGGTGAGATCGTTGTACGGTGAGCGTCCGCCGAGCCGCTCGTAATGATGCACGACTTCCTCGTAGCGCTCGCGCGGAACCGGGCGCCCGCGCAGCACGTTGTCGAGAAAGGGGCGAACTTCGTCCGAGCGCGTGGGTCCGCCAAAGCCGACAATCAGCACTCCGTCGCACGATGCGCTCTCGGTCACGGCGCTCTCTATCTCCGGCTCATCTCGTGAACCGCATCGACGAGCGCGATTACGTGATCGACTGGCGTCTCGGGCAGGATGCCGTGGCCGAGATTGAAGATATGACCGGGGCGGCCGGCGGCCAGGTCGAGGATTGCACGCGCACGCGCCCGGATTTCCGGGATATCGGCAAACAGCGCGATCGGATCGAGATTTCCCTGTACCGCGACGTCGTAACCGAGCCGCGACCATGCCTGGGCCAGATCGACGCGCCAATCAAGCCCGATCACATCGCCGCCAGCCTCGCGCATCAGTTCGAGCAGATTGCCGGTGATGGTCCCGAAGTGGATTACCGGGACGCCGGGTTTGACCCGCGCGATAATGGACGCGGTATGCGGCAGCACGAAGCGGCGATAATCGTCGGGCCCCAGGCTGCCGACCCAGCTATCGAAGAGCTGCACCATGCTCGCGCCGGCCTCGACCTGCAGGTTCAGATAGTCCGCCGTGATCCGCGCGAGCATTTCCATCAAGCGGTGCCAGGTGTCGGGCTGCTGGTACATCAGGGTTTTGGTCGCCTGGTACTGGCGCGAGGAGCCGCCCTCGATCAGATAGGACGCGAGCGTGAACGGCGCTCCGGCAAATCCGATTGTCGGCGTGTGCGCGCCGATCGCGCGATCCACGAGCTTGATCGCTTCGCCGACGAATCCCAATTCGGAGACATCGACGGGCGCAAGGCGCTCGAGGTCGTCTTCGCAGCGCAGCGGGCGATCGATGACCGGCCCTTCGCCCTTGTCGTAGTGCAGCCCAACCTTCATCGGAACCAGCGGCAGCAGGATATCCGCGAAGATGATCGCGGCATCCACTTTCAGTCGCTCGACCGCGGTGACGGTCACCTCCGCGGCAAGTTCGGGCCGCGTGCACAGATCGAGAAATTCGTGCTGTTCGCGCACGCGCCGGTACTCCGGCATGTAGCGCCCCGCCTGGCGCATCAGCCAGATAGGCGTGTAGGGCGTGGTTTCGCGGCGCGCGGCCCTGAGCATCGGATGATCCCACAGGCGCGCCCGGGGCGCGCCGGCCGAAAGCGGGGGACGGCGCGGGGGCGCGGCGACTTCGATTCGCGCGGGCGCGCGCTTCTTGCGCGCGATGACGCCCGCGGCGCGCGCTGCGGCTTCCTTGACCAGATGGCCCAGGCGCGGATGTTCCGGCTCAAAATCGACCTCGATTGAATTCGCGCCCAACTCGGCGGTGCAGACCGGACCGATCGATCCTACCGCCATCGCGGCAAGCCCGCGGCGAACTTCGGTGGCGATACCCAGGGCCTCGGCCATCTGCATCACGTTGGTCACCTGGTGCGAGCTGGTGAAGATTGCGGCGTCGGCGCCACCGCCCGCGATCGCTCGCAGCGCGGCGACCAGTGGCGCGCGATCCTGCGGCAGCGTCCATCGGTAAACCGGCACGATTGTGACGACGGCGCCGCGCGCGTCAAGCGCCGCGATGAGTTCGCGGTTTGAGACGCCATACTCCTGCACGGCGATTCGCTTGCCGCGCAATTCAATACTGGCGCACAGCGCCGCGAGCAGTTCGCGCCAGGTGTTAGGCTCGGGCGCGGTGACTGCCGGTTCCACGCCCAGTTCGCGCAGCGCGTGTAGCGGCTTGGGGCCGCGCACCGCGACCACGATACGGCCGAGCGCGGCGACGATCGCGCGCCGGTCGTGGCGCGCCTCGATCACCTGGCAGAGCGCGCGCACGCCCACGCCGGTCAGGAAGATCGCTACGTCGATCGTTCCGGCCAGCAGGCGCTCGGCAAAATCGAATGCCGCCGGGTTGTCCTCGAGCGGCACCTCGCGCATCGCGGGCGCGACGATCGCCACGCCGCCGCGCCGTTCGATCATCGCCTTCCCTTCGGCGGCCATGCGGCTTTCGAACGCGACGACGCGCAGCCCTCCAAACGCGGGCGTATTATCGTTCTCGTGGGACTCGGAAGTCGGATCCATCCGGATGAAGCCTGCGGTCATACTCATCTTGCCGCGCCGGCTGAGCGCAAGTCCACCCGCCCGGTTCGCAGCGGGCTCGCCGTAACGACGGCGTGGTGATACCAGTGTGCGGCGGAGGACCGAGTGCATGAGCCGCCGCATCCGTATCTGTGCCACCCACTTTATCGTTGTCGCGATCTTCGCGCTGACATTCGTTGGTCGCCCCGGCGTGGCACGGGGCGCGGGGATGGAACCCCGCGAACCGTTATTCGACGGGATTGGCAAGCTGCATCATCCGGTATCGACCAAGTCGTTTCTGGCGCAGCGCTATTTCGACCAGGGGCTCTGCTTCATCTACGCCTTCAATCATGACGAAGCCGCTGCGTCGTTTCGCGAAGCGGTCCAGCAGGATCCGAACCTTGCGATGGGCTACTGGGGAATTGCGCTCGCGCTGGGTCCCAATATCAATCTTCCCGAAGACACCGATCGGGGCAGGCAGGCCTGGCAAGCCATCAGCAAGGCCAAGTCGCTCGAATCAGGCGCGAGCCCGGCCGAACGCGACTATATCGAAGCCCTGTCTGCTCGATACGTTGCCAGCGGCGAGATGAGCGACGCGCAGCAGCGCGCATACGCGGCCGCGATGCGCGGGGTGTGGGCGCGGCATCCCGAGGATCCCGACGCCGGCACGCTGTTCGCCGAGTCCCTGATGGATCTCCATCCGTGGGCCTACTGGTCGGCCGCGGGCAAGCCCGGACCGGACACTGGCGAAATCGTCGCGACGCTTGGCGCGGTGCTCGCAAAGCATCCCAACCACACCGGTGCGAATCATTACCTGATTCATTCGGTCGAGGCGTCGCCGAATCCAGCCCAAGCGCTGGCGAGCGCGCAGCGTCTGTCCAAGCTTGCACCCGCGGCAGGTCATCTCGTGCACATGCCGGCGCACATTTATATCCGCATCGGGCGCTACCACGATTCAGCGAAGGCGAATCTCGCGGCGATAAAAGCGGATCGCGCATACATCGCGGAGCGCCACCCGTCCGGCGTCTACCCGATGATGTATTATCCGCACAATATCCATTTCCTGTGGGTCTCATACCTCATGGAGGGAAACCGCAGAGGCGCCACGCGCGCAGCCCGCGAGCTTGCCAAGGCGGTCCCGGCCGCGGAGGTCAAAGCGATGCCGGAGGCCGAGTTCCTGCTCCCGGTTCGATATTTCGGCGAGGTGAGATTCGCCCAATGGGACGCCGTGATGAAAGAGCCCGCGCCTTCGCCCGAGTTCGCATATACGACCGGGATGTGGCATTACGCGCGCGGGATGGCGCTTGCGGCGCAGGGCCATGCCGATGCGGCCGCGCAGGAGCAGCGCGCGCTCGACACGATCGCCGCCGCGACGCCGCCCGACAGAATGTTTGACACCAACTCGGCGAAGAGTCTGCTCGAGATCGCATCTGCGACTCTCAGCGGAGCGCGCGCCTCGCGCGCGGGCGACGGCGATCGCGCGGTCGCGCAGCTCAGTCGCGCGGTTGCGATCGAGGATTCGCTCAACTACAGCGAGCCGCCCGCGTGGTACTACCCGGTGCGTGAGACGCTCGGATACGAGTTTCTTGCGCAGGGAAAGGCGGACCAGGCCGAAACGGTGTTCCGCGAAGACCTGCGGCGGAATCCCGACAACGGATGGTCGCTGGCAGGACTGGCGCGAAGCCTGCGCGCGACCGGCAAGAGCGCGCAGGCCGATGCGGTGCAGGCCAGCTTCAAGAAGGCGTGGGCCTGGGCCGACGTCAAGCCCGATATCGGCGCGCCGCCCGAGAAGACCGCGGGCAGATAGGGCGATCGGGAGGAACCGGCATGCGCACCTTGCACTTTGCGGGGCAGGCGCGGCGCATGATACCAATCGGCCACGAGCGCTGGTCGCCTCTGCGAGCCCATCGCGCGAAATCACGCCCGAGGAGAATCGTCATGAAGCTGCGAGCACTGGTTACCTCCGTGTGCATGCTTGCCGGATTCGATCCTGGTGGCGGCGGCTATCCGCGCGCAAACGCCTCCGGTTGCGGCGACGGTGGCGCAAACCGCGCCGATGCCCGAGTCGAAGATTCCCGCCTCCATCAAGGCCGCTGTCGATTCTCCCGAGCGCCCCGCCGCCGACAAGGCGCTCGACGCGGGCCGCAAGCCGGAACAGATGCTCGCGTTCTTCGGAATCGAGCCCGGCATGAAGGTCGCCGACCTGTGGGCCGGCGGCGGATGGAGTTCCGAACTGCTGGCGCGAACCGTCGGCCCCACCGGCAAGGAGTACTCGCAGAACCCGCCGGCGTTTCTAGAAAAATTCAAGAAGGCCGGCGATGCGTGGAAGGCGCGGCTCAAGGAACCCGGGCTCGGCAATGTAGTCGAAATCTCCCGCCCGTTCGATTCGCACGACCTGCTGCCGGTGCCGCCCGGCTCGCTCGACGCGGTGATCACCAACATGAACTACCACGATATGGTCGGGCGCGGTTTCGATATGAAGCTCATCAATTCGCAGGTGATGAAGGCGCTCAAGCCGGGTGGCGTGTATGGGATTATCGATCACAGCGCGCAAGCCGGATCGGGCGCGCGCGACACCACCACGATTCATCGCATCGACGAGGCGCTGGTGAAGCAGCAGGTCGAAGCCGCCGGCTTCAAGCTGGTGGCGGAGTCCAGTGCGCTGCGCAATCCCAAGGACGACCGCACCTGGTTCGTCTTCAAGCATCGCGGACAGACCGATCGCTTCATGCTGAAGTTTGAAAAGCCGAGTTGATCGGGCGCAAGCGGAGAAGTCGAGATGAAGGCTGGCCTGTTCTCGCTGGGAATCGGAGCGGCGGCGCATCCTGAAATCATCCGTGCGACCGCCGAGAATGCGGAGCGCGCGGGCTTCGCGACGTTGTGGGTCGGCGAGCATGTGGTGCTGTTCGATCGCCAGGACTCCCGGTACCCGTACTCGTCCGACGGCGGCTTTCCGCTGGCTGGCGACGCCGAGTGGCTCGACCCGTTCATCACGCTCACCTACGCGGCGGCGGTTACGCGGCGAATCCGGCTCGCGACCGGAATCTGCCTGCTGCCCGAGCACAATCCGCTGGTGCTCGCGAAGGAAATCGCCACTCTCGATCGCGTGTCGGGCGGGCGCTTTGCGTTCGGCGTGGGCATCGGATGGTCGGCCGAGGAGTTCGCCGCGCTGGGAATTCCGTTCGAGCGGCGCGCGCAGCGCACGCGCGAGTATGTGGCCGCGATGCGCAAGCTGTGGGGCGAGGAAGTCACCAGCTTTCACGGCGAGTTTTTGAACTTCGACGGTGCGCGCAGCTTCCCCAAGCCGGCGCGCGGCGCGAAGCTGCCGGTAATCTTCGGCGGCGAAAGCAATCCGGCGCTGCGCCGGGTCGCCGATATCGGCGACGGATGGTTCGGATTCAACTGCGATCCCGCCGACGCACGCCGTGGGATCGCAAAGCTCGAAGCGATGCTGCGTGAGCGCGGGCGCGAACCGAAGAGCGTGGAACGGATCGTGGCGCCGTACACCAAGCGCGTCGGCGCCGACGACATGAAGCGCTATCGCGACGCGGGCGTTGACGAAGTCGTGATACTCGGCAATCCGCCCGCCGACGCGGCGCGGATTCCGGCGTGGATCGACAAGCTCGCCTCTGACTGGCTCGCGCCAATCGCGCGGGCCGGCTAACGCGGCGGCCGGTCAGACGGCGGAAAGGATTTCCCGCACCCGCTCCAGGTCCAGCGCGATCTGGCGGCTGAGCGCCTCGGCGGACTCGAACTTCCGCTCGCTGCGGATCCGCTCCACCATTTCCAGCCTTACCCGCACGCCGTAGATGTCGCGGTTGAAGTCGAAGACATGCGCCTCGATCGAGCGCGCGGTCTCCGCGAACGTCGGCCTCATCCCGATATTCGTGATCGCTCCGAACGAGCCGTCATCGAGCACCACGCGGGTCGCATAGACTCCGTCGGGCGGAACACATTCGGTTTCGCTCGCGATGTTCGCGGTGGGAAAACCAATCGTGCGGCCGCGCTCGCGTCCGTGCACCACCGGACCGCGCAGGAAGTGGAAGCGCCCGAGCAGCCTGGCGGCGCCGCGCATGTCGGCGGCGGCGAGCAGCTCGCGCACCTTGGTCGAGCTGACCTCGATTCCGCCGATCTTCACGGGGCCCACCACGGTGGTATCGAAACCGAACTCGCGCCCCAGCTCGACCATCACGGCGGCATTGCCGGCGCGATTGTGGCCGAAGCTCGCGCTGTGGCCGACCACCACCTCGCGCGCGCCGATCCGGCTGACCAGAAAGTCGCGGACGAATTCGCGCGGTTCGACCAGGCTGAACTCGCGGGTGAAGTCGATCACGATCACGCCGTCGAGCCCTGAGAGCCGCAGCATGTCGAGCTTGTCCTCGGGCGTGGTGATGAGGTCCGGTGCGCGGCCGGGCGCGAGCACCTTGCCGGGCGAGGGCTCGAAGGTGAGCGCGAACGCGGTGCCGCCGGCGGCGCGCGCGCGATCCATCGCGGCGCGCAGGATCGCGCGATGCCCCAGGTGGACTCCGTCGAAGTTGCCGAATGCGACCACCGGATAGGGACGGCGCGGGAGCCGATCGAGATCTCGGAATATCTCCATCCTCGAGCCTGCGTTCGCTTCGCGGCGGCTGCGCGGCGCCCGGCGGCGGGCGGGGATCAGTCGCTCGCGAGATTCTTCAGCATCGTGTCCGCCGCGGATGCTTCGGGGGTTCCCGGATGATCGGAGATCAGCTTCTGCAGCGTAAGGCGCGCGTCGATCTGATCGTTCATCTTCAGAAACGCCTGAGATTCGCGCAGCAGCGACTGGGCGGAGAAGCGCCCCTTGGGAAAGCGCATCACCAGGTCGTTGAACTGCAGGATCGCGCGGTCAAATTTGCCCGATTCGTACAGCGCGTTGGCGGCGAAATATTCGCCCGGCTCGGTCAGCGGCGATTTGGGATACAGGTGCTGCAGCTTGGCGAATCTCACGATCGCGAGCGGATACTTGCCGTCCTTCATCGCCTTCAACCCCTCGCGATAGACCTTCACGCCCGGATCGCTGGAGCTCCCGGCCGCCGCGATCTCCTTGTCGAGTTCATCGGGCCAGGTGGGTTGCGGTTCCGGCGCGGCGGCGGCGGGTGCGGCCGCGATACCGCCAGGCGTGGTTCCCGGCGCCGCGCCGACTGTCGCAGCCCCCGCCGCGGGCGCGGAGGCCAGACCAGCCTGCAGGGCGTTGACTTCGGACTCGAGCTTGCCGATCCGGTCGTTGAGCGCCGCGGTCTGATCCGCTCCGGCGGCGCTCGCGCCGCTGTGCTGCATCTGGACGATCTCGTCCTTGAGCTGGCGGACCTGGCCCTGCAGCGCGTCGATCTGCTGGCGGTCGTTGGCGATCATGCCGCGCAGCGTGAACTCATTCTGGTTGAGCTGCTGGATGTCGTTCTGCGACGAGCAGCCCGCGCCCGCGAAAATCGCGAGCACGGCTGCAGCGGCGATCAGCGAGGCAGCGCGACGCGGCGTCGTCACGCGCGCTCCTATTGTGAGACCACAAAGTGGTCGCGGCGATTCTGGGCCCAGCAGGATTCGTCGTGATCGGTGCAAAGCGGAAGCTCCTTGCCGTAGCTGATGGTTGAGATGCGGCTGGCGGGAATCCCCAGCGTCACCAGGTAATCCTTGGCCGCCTGGGCGCGCTTGGCGCCAAGCGCGATATTGTACTCCTCGGATCCGCGCTCGTCACAGTGGCCCTCGACCTGCACGCGAGTCTGCTGATTTTTCTCCAGCCAGCTTGCGTTCGATTTCAGGACCGAGCCGTCCTGCGGCTCGATCGTATAGGCGTTGTAGGCGAAATGAATGTCGCTGAGCGGTCCGCCGGTTCCGCTGCCCAAGGTGCCATTCTGCAAATTGGTAAGCGAGCTGCCACCCTGGCCCGATTCGCCGATATTTGATCCGCTGCCATTCTCGGCCCCGACAGGTTTGGTCTTCTTGGACGAACAACCGGCCAGCGCAAGCGTGAGGCCCAGTACTGCTAGCGCTCCCCATCTAGCGGCTCGCCGTCCGCTATTCGCCCAACCACCACGACCACGCTGGACTTGTGTCATTGCCGTTACCCTCCGTCAGTGCGGAAATTACTTTGCCCGTTTGGACCATGATTATATAGATGCGCGAGCCTCCGCCCCTAGTCGAGCTGAATGCGAGGTAGCGTCCGTCCGGCGACCACGAGGGCGACTCGTTGGAGCCGCCGCCCTCGGTAAGCTGGCGCGGCGTGCCACCGCCCGACGGGATCACAAAGATGTTGAAGCGGCCGCCGGTGCGGCCCTGGTAGGCAACCTGTTTGCCGTCGGGCGACCACGCCGGGGTGGTATTGTAGTTTCCCTGGTAGGTCAGGCGTCGCGCCGCTCCCCCGCCCACCGGCATGACGTAAATCTGCGGACTGCCCGATCGATCGGAGGTAAACGCCAGCATCGTTCCGTCGGGTGAGAACGCGGGGCCCACATTGATGCCACGGGTGTCGGTGAGCTGATTGATCATCGCTCCATCGGAGCCCAGCAGGAACAGGTTGGTCACGCCGTTGCGCTCGATGGCGGCCGCTACCGATTGCCCGTCGGGCGAGAGCGCTCCGCCGATGACGAGGCCGCGGGCGGAGCTGATATGAGTCTCGACCCGCCGTTTCAGATCGGCAAGGTACAGCGCCGGCGACATCGTCTTGTACGACATATAGAGCAGCTTGTCGGCATTCCGATCCCAGCACGGGAACAGGTTGATGGTCGGATTGTCGGTCAGCCGGTACAAGTCCTGTCCGTCGATCGACTGGATATACACTTCCTTGAAGCGTCCGCCGCGCGTGGATACGAACGCGAGCTTGGCGTCGAAGGGGCCCTCGGTGTTAGTGGTCGCCTTGAGCACCGCGTCGGCGAACCGCCGCGCCATCCGCGCCACGTCGCTGGGGCTTCCGGTGAACGACTTGCCCATCATGCGCCGCTGCTGTGCGACGTCGAACAGCAGGGCGGTTAGCTGGACCTGGCCGCCGTTGACGGTCACTGCGCCCTTGACCAGAAAATCGGCGTTGATCGATCTCCAGTCGGCGAAATTGAACTGCCCGAGCTGATATCCGGACTGCTGCGGATCCTCGATATAGGCGTGCGGATCGAGCACGCGGAAGTATCCCGAGAGCTTGAGATTGCGGGTCAGCGTGCTGACGAACACGCCGGAGACGCCGTGACCGTCGTCGCCGCCGAGACTCTTGAGCCCGGACAGCGCGATTGCCGAAAGCTGGGAGCCGGGGCCCACGATGCTCATCTTGATCTGCGCCTGCGCGGCGGGTGGCGCCATCGTCACGAGCGCGATCACCGCAGCGGCCGCCAGTAAACGAACTTTAGACATGATCGGAAATATTCCGAGACCGGCACTTAACCGCGGCCGCATCCTCGCCTCCATCGGGTCCGTCAAGATTGGGCTTTCAGCTCTCCCAGTTTGAAGAGCGCTTCGATTCCCTGGTTGAACTCGGAACGATATTTCTCCGGCGGAGGAGGAAACGGCGCCGCTCGCCGGATCGCGCGAAGCACCGAGTCGTCGAACGACGGGTCGTTCGAGCCGGTCGCGATCTTCACGCTGGTCAGCGTGCCGTCGGCGGCGATCGAGAAGTCCACCGTCGCGGTCAGATCGTTCGACCCGCCGGTGAAACTCCATGCCTTCTTAATCTTCTCCTGCACCGTACGATAGTAGAGCAGAAAATCGAGGTCCTGTTGAATCCCCGCGCTGCCGGTGCCCGCTCCTACGCCATAGCCCGCGCCCTCCGACGCCGTGCCGGCCGCGACCGGACCGCCGCCTGCCGACGCCGGCTTGAGCGGCTTGACGCCCAGATCCGCCACTTCCTCGGACTTGCGCGCCTGCTGCTTGAGATGCTGTGCAAGCAACTGCTCCTTGAGCTTTTGCAACCGCTCCTTGATCTCGCGATCGGCCTTTTCTCTGGCGAGCCGCTCCTGCTGCTTTTGCTTCTCGCGCGCCTTTTCTCGCGCCTTGGCTGACGGCGTGGGCGTCGGTGTGGGGCGATGCTTGCGCGGCGTATGCGTCGGACGTGGCGTCGCGGTCGGCTTCTCGCGCTCCGGCTCCGGGGTTGGCTCGGGAGTCGGCGTGGGGGTGGGAGATTCGCGCCGCGTGGTGTTGAGCGCGATCGCTTCCTTGTCATTGTCCGGCGGCGTGATTTTCGGCGGCGGCGGCTTGGGCGCTTCGGGCGCGGGCTCCTCCGCGCGCTTGCGCTCGTGCGGTTTCGGCGCATCGAGGCGAGGCAGATGGGTGCCCAGGTCGCCGGCCGGCAGCGTATCCACGATTTTCACCGTGTACGAGGGCGGCGTCTGATCCTCGGAGCGCAGCCATCCGGGCGCGATGAACACCGCGAAGGCTATCAAACCGGCGTGAGCAAAAGCCGCAACCAGGATCGCCCAGATGTACCCGCCCAGGCGCGGCTGTTCCTCGCCGTTATGGCCCGGATTTTCCACGCTCGCGTTTGTGCGCGCCGGATTCGTCGGCAGCCCCGCCCGGCATCTCGGTTACCATCCCGACGTTCTCGATTCCCGCGGCCTTGATCGCCGCCATCGTCCGGATCACTTCGCCGTAGGGCACCTGCTCGTCGGCGCGGATGAAAACCTGCGCGGTCCGGCCGCTCGCGCGAAATCGCCGCGAGCTTGTCGGTCAGGTCGGCTGCGCTCAGCTTGGTGTCATTCAGATAGATCTCGTCGTTGCGCGTTATCGACACCACGAACTGCTCGTGCTTGCCCGGCAGCGCCTCGGCCTTGACCTTGGGCAGGCTGACCTGCACGCCCTGCTGGATGATCGGCGCGGTGACCATGAAGATCACCAGCAGCACCAGCATCACGTCGACCAGCGGGGTGACGTTGATCTGCGAGACCATCTGTCCGCGCTGTCCTGATTCGAAGGCCATCGCTACTCCGCCGCGCTACGAAAGAAAATGACGTTCTGCGATGTTCAGGAATTCGGAGGTGAAGTTTTCCATCTCGGTCGCCAGCACCCGGATTCGCGCCGTGAAGTAGTTGTAAGAACATCACCGCCGGTATCGCGGCGACCAGCCCGACCGCGGTCGCGATCAGCGCCTCCGCGATTCCCGGCGCGACCGCCTGGATGCTCGACGAATGCGCCGCCGACAGGCCGATAAACGCGGTCATGATTCCCCACACCGTGCCGAACAGCCCGATAAACGGGCACGCGGAGCTGGTGGTGGCCAGAAACGTGGTCCCGTACTCCATCTTGGTCAGCTCGACGTTGGCCTGCCGCTTCATCGCGCGCGTCACGTTGTCGATCCCGCCCAGGTCGGTCGAGAATCCGCTCTCCGCCCCGACCGCCTGGCGCTTGGCGCGGGTGAGATGGAGCAGCTCCTGGTAGCCGGCCCGGAACACCTGCGCCACCGGGCTATGCGTCAGACCGACGCTGGCGGTGTGAATCGTCGCGAGGTTCTTGGATTCCCAGAAAATCTGGATGAAGCGCTCGGATTGCCGCCGGGCCCGCGATATCTGCACCATCTTGTACAGGCTGATCCCCCAGCATCCGATCGAGAATCCGACCAGAATCCACAACACCGCCGCCACCACGGGGCCGGTGCCCAACACCAGTTGCAGCACGCCCAACTGCCCCGCCGGGCTCACCTGATGGAGCATAAAACCGCCCTACCGCCTCAGCTTCACATTATATGGGTAAGCGGCGAGGCAACTCCAGTTGGCCGCGCCGATCGCTGGATCGCGCGCTTGAGGAATCGAGATCGCCGCTCATCAGCGGCTGCGACGCCTGGAGGCGCGGCCGCGGGCGCCGCGATGGCTTCGTTCAAATCGCGCCCGGCGACGCATCGCATGCGTCTTCGCGATACCGGTGAAGCCCGATGCCGCCAGCGTGTGCCATGACGCGCCGTGTCTGATTCGATTCTGGCTTCGCAGCACGGTGGCGGCGGCGCGACGCGAGGCTCGCGGTGCGCAGCCCACGATGCGCCGGGTCCACACGAACGCCGACCTTGCGCGATCGGGTCGGGTGTCCGGATGCCGTCATGGAGATGCGCCGATACTGTTGCCTGTTCATCTCTGCCGCCGCTAGCTCTGGGCGCTTTCCGCGCCCGCGAAGCGATCATTACACGCGGCGCTCGCGCGCGTAAGGATGAACAGTTCATCCATGAACTAAATTGGCAAAAACCCTAACGCTTGTTAGGGAAATAGGAGGGAGCCGAATCCGCGGATTACGCAGATTTTTCAGGTATTTGGCCGATTCGCCCCGGCCGTCTCCCGCATCCGATCCCGCCGCAAGGGTGGGGTCGTTTTTGGGCCCTTTCTGAACGCTTGTTCAGGACCGGGGTGCGCTGATGCGAGCCTGCTTCTCGATTCCGGACCGGGCCGCCGATGCCTCCGGGAGCGTGGCGTTGCTGCGTGATGCGCTCGGCAGTACGATCGCGCTCGTGAACGGGCGCGGCGGTCCCGCCTCAGAACTGCCGAACTAGGGCGGATTTTCTTGTCATCCCGAGCGCAGCGCGCTTCGCGCGCGAAGCCGTTTCAGACAAGGCGGCTCTGGTCGCTACCGACGATTCGGGCCTCTATCGGCGTCTGAACAAAATCGGCTACCCGCATGAAATCGTGGATCACAAGGCCGAGGAATACTTGCGCGGGAACGTCCACACTCAGAACATCGATGATTTCTGGTCGATGCTGAAGCGCGGAATCGTCGGCACCCGTCACAAGGGTTCGGGTAAATATCTTCCCATGTACCTTGCGGAGTTTCAGTGGCGGTATAATAACCGGCGCGCTCCTGACATCTTCCGTAAGGTTCTAGCAGGATGCTGAGACGGCCACACTGGCGGCTGTCTCAGCGGGCTGCTTCGGCCAGTGGCGGGTTCGTGCAGCACAAAGGCGGTCAGCTTCAGCTGCCGTTCGGGAGACAGGAAGAATGCCGAAAGCCAGGCCGGTTTCGCTCCATCCGCTCACTTTTCACGAGGCGCTGAAGGCGCTTGTGAAAGCCAAGTCGAGGCCGAGAAAACGAAAAGCCCAAAAACGAAAAAAGCGGGACTGATCGGCTTAATTGGAAGCGTCAGTCTCCGTAATGCCTCGTCAGGATATTCCAAGACCCGAAGTCTGTTAATGTGCTTCCATCTGGTTGCTTAATACCTGATACCACTTGAACATTACCGTTCGGATCGATGATCGCTGCTGGTACCTCGAATGTGTATTTGGGCTTCCATCCGGGATGGACGACCTTTCCCACGGTCGCCTTTGGTATCTCAGTGGCAAGAGCACTTCGGACAAATTCCGGGTCTTGATGCGTGAATACTACCGGGTCCTTGCCAGGATTCCCTTTAACCCATTGAGCACCCTGCTCAATCGCAATAGCGGAGCGAAGAATGCCGTTGACTCTCGCTATCTCCCATTTCTCTACAAAATATCCATCACGACAATTTATTCCGACAGTATAGTGCTGACTGTTCGGGTTAATAGGATTCCACTGAAAGCTGCCGACTGATCCTTCCGGGCCGGCTTCTTGAACTTGAATACGCCGTTGCGATTCGCCCGCTAACCAGGGTGGCGGATAAGGCGAGTTGGGATGCTTTACCAACCATTCATGTTCGATGTTCTTACGGTCATTATCGGAAAAGATAATATCGCAGTTGTACGCGGTCCTCGGCCCATAATGCCTCAGCATCATTATCCATGTAGCGGAGTCGTTATCGCCCAGAGGCGCACCGAACACAAATACTAGGCTCGGTTTAGTAATGATGGTCGATGGTGCCGATGTTGGTGCAGATGTTGGAGTCGGCGTAACAACGGAGACGGGCTGTGTTTTGGCGAGTGTTCGAGCCGCTCGATTATTGATCCAAAGGAGGGAATAGAGCAGCGAGGGCACGATGACTAGACCAGCGACGCCGGCTAACGCTACGCGCGAAGGATCGGCGAGTTGGCTCGCATATAATTTCCAAAGGACGAAACCTAAAAGGTCGGCTCCGGCTAAAATGAAGCAGCCGCGAGCGAACCAAACTTCCCCGGCACTCGCATCGCCCAACACGGCTAGAGCCAACCCCAAGCCGATAAGCAGCGGGAATGCCATACCAAGGAGTATCTCTGAGACGCCCATAAATTCCGCCTTGCCAGAGGCGAGAGCGGGGCGCCGGCCCCTCCCACTGGCGGCCTAGAGACATTCGACGGTCCACCAGTCCCGTCAAAGAAACCCCCGCTTTGCTGAGGTTGTTGACCGATCTTGACGCCCGCGCCAATGGGTTTCAAGCCCCACATAATCGCCAACTAGGACGCTACCCGGCGTTGACGCTGCTGCCGGTCGTCGAAACTATACTTCTTGCACCCTCGGCGAAGACTGAGACAATCAGCTTTTCGACCCCGGACAGCGAACCACGGCGAACGGGGAGGCGATATTCGTGGTATTGCCTCCCATAACAACCTTCACTCTGAACGCCGAGATCGAACCTATGAGCGCCGCCATGATTAAGTTAAACCCGTAATAGTTCCACGATCCGTAATCGACGGTGGGGTGGCGCGACCAGAGAGTTCCAATACGACGTGCCGTTCAGCAGAGTCCCCGCAGAGCGCCGGACGCGCGCGCGGGAATGATAAGAAGACGTGGGCGTCGCGGCGGCCACCGTCACTATCTGTTGCAGGACTCAACAAGGCGGCCTTGCTTCTCATCCCGAGCGCAGCGCGCTTCGCGCGAAGCAGAGGGATCCCGGATCATTTTCCGGAGGAGGGATCCGGGATCTTTCGACTCCGCTCAAGATGACAGAGGGGGGGCGAAGCGCGAGCAGAACTCCGTCCGGGCTCTGCTTCATGCGCGCGCGCTACTGCAATCCGCCGCTGTACGCGCCCACCTCAAATCGCGGGTAGGGACGCCCGCGCCACTCACGACAGACGGACGCGGACGCGAGGCGCGCATGCCGGCGCCACTCAAGGTCACTCACCGTCGCACCCCGCCCCTCATGTAGTGCCGGTTAATAGCCTCTCGCGGTCGAACATTGGGGCCACGATTCGCCAACCCATCGCGTTGGCGAGCAGCAGCAGAATCGCAAGGCCGATCGCGAGGCCGAGCGTCGCGTGAATCACGTCGAATGCGATGAGCGAGGTAGCCACGGCCACCGGCAGGCTGCCGAGGAGGCTGAGCTGCTGGGCTACCCAGGCATCCCTCGATCGGGTGGAGATCGCGACGCCGACCCAAACCGAAAGGGCGGCGAGGAGCGGCGTGAAGAGCACCTGGGCGACGATGTCCGGACCCTGAAGGATCGCCGACCCGACGGCGGGATCCGCGCAGAGCACAACGAAGGCAAGGAAGATTGCGAACACCGCGTACGCGATTCCTATCGACGGAACAACGACGGCGAGCGCCTTGCCCAGCAGGAACTCTTCGCGACGAATCGGTGTCGTCAGTACCGGCTCAAGGGTGCCCTGCTGGCGCTCGCCGGCAACCGCGTAAGCGGCGAGCATCGCGGGCGTGAGCACCGGGAGGGCGAGCATGTAGAGCAGAACATGCCCGTGGCTCAGTTGAGCCGCTTTCGATGCGGGCACGATGAACACGACCACGATCGGTTGAATCAGGAAGATGAGCGGGAAGATCGCCAAGGCAACGAGCAGAGAGCGGTTGCGCCGGTACTCGCGCAGCTCTTTGCGGAAGATTGCCCCGATTCGCCGCTTGCTCACGCCGACCTCGGATCCTGCTTCACGTCCTCGCCGATTAGCTCGAGGTACACGTCCTCAAGCGAGTGATAGGACTCGCTAATCGCCAGCACGTCGGCTCCGGCCGCCACCAGCGCCCGGGTTACTGCCGGCGCGGCGACCGTCGGGTCGGAGACTGTAAGAACGTATCCGGACTCGCCGTCCAAGCTCCAATCGACGACCGCCGGAAGTCCGCGGAACACCCGGTCGGGGTCCTGGAGCGGAGCGCCGGTCCGGATCTTGAGCGTTCTGGCGAAGAGTTGATCCCGGAGCTCGTCGGGGCGGCCGATCGTGCGCAGGGTCGTGTTCAGGATCGCGACGCGATCGCAGAGGCGTTCGGCTTCCTCGAGGCGATGCGTGGTCAGGAAGATCGTGACGCCCCGCTTTCGGAGCCCAATTATAAGTTCATGGACCTCTCGAGCGGCGACCGGGTCGAGGCCGGAGGTCGGCTCGTCGAGGAAAAGCACTTCAGGGTCGCTGAGCAGCGCTCTGGCCAGGGCGACCCGCTGGCGCAGGCCCTTGGACAGGGTGCCGCAGGTATCCTGACCGCGGTCGGCCAGGTTGACCGCTTGCAGTGAGCTGGCGATTCGATCGTTCGCGTCGGGCACCTCGTAGAGGTCGGCGAAGCAAGCCAGGTTCTCGACGACGCTCAGGCGCGAGAAGAGGCCGGGTGACTCGGGCATGATCGCAATCCGTCTGCGGATCGCCACGCCGTTCTCAGGCGTGAGCGCAAGGCCGGCAACCGCCGCCGAGCCCGAGGTCGGGGCAATCAGCGTGCCGAGCGTCCGCACCGTCGTCGTCTTACCGGCGCCGTTGGGCCCGAGGAAGCCAAACACCTCACCGTAGCCGATCTCGAAGGAGACGTCGTTGAATGCGACGCGGTCACCGAATCGCTTCGACAGATTTCTGACCGACAACGCGGGAGCGGTACCCGGCCGATTCACAGGCGCACAGTAAAACGGAACTGACCGTTTCGCCAGGGTGAAATCGCAGCCGACTCCGGCGTACTTCCTCCGTAGAGACCGCCGGTCATTTCCCGTCACGAGGCAGTTGCGTTTGCGGTTCCTTAAGCGCGGCGGGCTGGTTCGATGCCAACGCCGCGGACACCGGCGGCGGCTGCGCGCCCTTGAACCATTTCTGCCGCCTATCTAGGTTCTGATCATCGACGGAAAGGCGTGCCCTCTCCGACCGGAGGAAGACAGCTTGGCAACCAAAGTAGGGATCAACGGCTTCGGCCGTATCGGGCGGATGTTTCTGCGCGCGGCGCTGGACAACCCGCAAATCGAAGTCGTGGCCGTCAACGATATCACCGACGCCACCACGCTGGCCCATCTGCTCAAGCACGACTCCGTGCACGGCACGCTCAAGCAGGAAGTAAAGGTGGGCGCGAACGCGCTCGCGGTGGGTGCGCACAAGATCGAAGTGCTGGCCGAGCGGGATCCCAAGAAGCTGCCGTGGACGCGGCTGGGCGTGCAGGTGGTGGTCGAATCGACGGGACTGTTCACCAAGCGCGAAGCGGCCGCGATGCACCTGGAGGCGGGAGCCAAAAAGGTCGTGATCAGCGCTCCCGCCGACGGCGCCGACGTGACCGTATGTATCGGGGTCAACGATCGCGACTACGACCCCGCCAAGCATCACGTGATCTCCAACGCCTCGTGCACGACCAACTGCCTGGCGCCGGTCGCCAAGGTGCTGCATGAGAGCTTCGGGATCGCGCACGGCCTGATGACGACCATCCACGCCTACACGGCCGATCAGAATCTGCAGGACGGCCCGCACAAGGACCTGCGCCGTGCGCGCTCGGCGGCGCTCTCGATGGTGCCGACCTCGACCGGAGCGGCCCGCGCGATAGGCCTGGTGCTGCCCGCGCTCAAGGGCAAGCTCGACGGAATCGCGGTGCGCGTGCCGACGCCGAACGTGTCGCTGGTCGATCTGACCGCGACGGTCGAGCGCGACACCGACGACAAGGCGGTCAACGCCGCGATGAAGGCGGCGGCCGAGGGTCCGCTCAAGGGCATCCTGGCCTACAGCGAGGCGGCGCTGGTTTCGGTGGATCTCAACGGCAACCCGGCGTCGTCGATCTTCGACGCTCCGCTGACCAAGGTGGTCGACAAGCGGCTGGTGAAAATCTTCTCGTGGTACGACAACGAATGGGGATATTCGAACCGGCTGGTGGATCTCTCGGCGCTGGTGGCCGCGCGGCTCTAGGGCGACGCGGCGCCGGCACTTCCGATCGCGAAAAGATTGAAAAGATTGAAATGAGTTTCGTCCCGATCACCCGGCTCGATCTCTCCGGCAAAAAGGCGCTGGTCCGATGCGACTTCAACGTGCCGCTGCATGAGGGCAAGATCACCGACACCGGCCGGATCGACGCGAGCCTCGAGACGATTCGCTATATCCTCTCGCACGGCGGCGCCGCCGTGCTGTGCTCTCATCTGGGCCGCCCCAAGGAGCGCACCCCGGAGCTCAGCCTAAAGCCGGTGGCCGAGTATCTCAGCCAGGTGCTGGAAAAGAAGGTCGCGCTCGCGCCCGATTGTATCGGCGACATTACCGGCCGGATGGTCGCGGCGCTCGGTCCCGGCGACGCGATCCTGCTCGAGAACCTGCGCTTTCATCGCGAGGAAGAGGCCAACGACCGCGACTTCTCGCATGAGCTGGCGCGCGGCAAGCAGGTCTATATCAACGACGCATTCGGCACCGCGCATCGCGCGCACGCCTCCACCGTGGGAGTCACGCGCTTTATCGCCAGTCGCGCGGCGGGCTTCCTGATGATGAGGGAGCTGGAGGCGTTGCGCGCGGTGGTCGAAAACCCGGCGCGGCCCGCGATTGCAATCCTGGGCGGCGCGAAGGTCTCCGACAAAATCGGAGTTATCAAGAACCTGCTCGGCAGGATGGACGCGATCCTGATCGGCGGCGCGATGGCGTACACGTTCCTGCGCGCCAACGGAATCCCGATCGGAAAATCGCGGGTCGAGGACGACAAGCTCGAGACCGCCCGCGCGCTGCGGGCCGAGGCCGAGCAGAAGGGCGTACGGATTGTGCTGCCCATCGATCATGCGGTCGCGCCCGCGCCCGAGGTGACCGCCGAAGCGGAGATAGTGACCGAGATTCCGGCCGGCATGATGGGGCTGGATATCGGACCCGCGACCGTGGAGCGCTTCAAACAGGAGATTGCGCGCGCGAAGACGGTCGTCTGGAACGGACCGCTGGGATTTTTCGAGCTGCCGCAGTTCGCCCGCGGAACGCTGGCCGTGGGTGAGGCGCTGGCCAACCAGGAGGGCGTCACCTCAATCCTGGGCGGCGGCGACACCGCGGCGGCGGTCGCGCATATGCCGTGGGCGAGCCGCTTCACGCATATTTCGACCGGCGGCGGCGCGACCCTGGAATATCTCGAAGGGCGCGAGTTGCCCGGCGTCAAGGCGCTCGACGAGTAGGCGCAAGGGGGAGCGAGATGCGAAAGACGCTGATCGCCGGCAACTGGAAGATGAATCTCGACGCGGTGCGCGCGCGCCGGCTCGTCGAGGAGATCCGCGCGGCGCTCGATCCCGAGCGCGCCGCGCTCGCTCGCGATCGCGAGGTTATGGTCGCGCCGCCCGCGGTGCTGATTCCCGACACTGCCGCGGCGCTCAAGGGATCTTCGATCGCGCTCGGTGCGCAGAACATGCATCAGGCCGACAGCGGGGCGTTCACCGGAGAGGTGTCGGCCCCGATGCTCAAGCCATTCGGCGTGACATACGTGATCCTGGGTCATTCGGAGCGCCGCCACGTCTTTGGTGAGACCGACGAGACCATCAATCTCAAGATGCGCGCGGCCGTGCGCCATGCGATGACGCCGATACTGTGCGTCGGCGAGACCGCCGAGCAGCGCGACGCGGGCCGCACGCTGGAGACGGTGCTGGTCCAGCTGAACGCGGGGCTGGAAGGAATCGAGCCGGCGCAGGCCGCCACAATCGTGGTCGCGTACGAGCCGGTATGGGCGATCGGGACCGGCCGCACTGCGACCCCCGAGCAGGCAAACGAAGTCCACAGCGCCATCCGGGAGGCGCTGCGCGACGCCTACGACGCCCAGACGGCGGGGGGAATCAGGATACTTTACGGCGGCAGCGTCACACCCGATAATGTTGACTCACTGCTGTCGAGGCCAGATATTGACGGGGCTCTGGTCGGCGGGGCAAGCTTAAAGGCTGACTCGTTCGTCCGAATCGTACGGGCAAGGCTCGGTTGAGACTCCGATGGTAACCACCGTAATCGTCTTCCACGTGATCGTATGCTTCGCGCTGTGCATCATTATTCTGTTGCAGCAGGGCAAGGGCGCCGAAGTCGGCGCGGTGTTCGGCGGCTCGAGCCAGACCATGATGGGCAGCAGCAGCTCGGGCAGCGCGATGACGCGGACAACGTGGGCGCTGGGAGTTGCCTTCTTCGCGACCTCGATCTTCCTGGCGATGTCGTCGGCGCAGCGCGCCACGGGCAGCATCTTCTCGGGCGGCCTATCGCGTCCGGCGGCGGTGGCAACCTCCAAGGCGCCGGCGCCCAACGCATCCGGCCCCGCGAGCGCGCCACCGGGAGCAACCGCTCCGGCCGCTCCCGTCAAGAAATAGCGGGCGGGTAAAACGGTCCGGGCGCACGCGCCCCCCCCTCGGGAGTCCGGACCTCGGTCGCTTGCGCGGGTGGTGGAACGGCAGACACGCCAGTTTGAGGGGCTGGTGGTAGAAATACCGTGCGGGTTCAAGTCCCGCCCCGCGCACCAGAATCCCTGACTTGAATATCGTCGCGCTAGTTGCGCGAGCTGAAGCGGATGCTCCGGATAAAGGCGTCGGCCTCGCGCGAGCCTTCCTGCGTCCCGCCCTTGGGACTGCGCTGGCTGAAGATGAAGCGGACCAGGTAGTTCGGATAGCTCGGGTCGATACAGTCGAGGCTGTCCACATCCGTCACCATCACGTCGGTGTATGGATTCGAGGTGGTGTTCGCGTAATTGACCGAGAGCAGCGAGCGCGCGTGATAGCGCACGCAGGTTGCGCCATGGCCCGGCGCGGGAGAAACCACCTTGTCACCGCCGGGCAGATTCTCGCTGAACGCGATCAGCTCATCCAGATCGGTCACCCGCCCTGGCGGCTGGTAGCCGGTTACCAGGATCTGCGTTTCGGATCTGGAACCGTGCTTGGTGAACTGCGCAACCTCGGGCGGATCGCTGACGTTGCGGTAGTACCATCCCGAACCCTGCGGCGGCTCGAACGAGAACTCGGAAAACTGCATCCGCTCGGGAAGCGAATTGACGCTGGTCTGCCACAGATAGGTGCACGCGGGAGCCGCGAACAGCGCCGCAAACGACGCCGTAACCAGCGCCGCGCGCAGGGCCGCACGGCACAACGCTTTCACCGCCACCTCGCCAACCTTCATGGAGCCCACACGAAATGAACCTGACCGCGATGCTTATAGCCAATGCGGACGGCGGGCGGCAATCGCGCGGCGGATGGCGCAACGCGTGCGGCTACTGCTGCAGCCCGCCGAAGTCGGGTCCCGACGCGGTGGCGTCATCGCTCTCGGCGATATCCAGCGACACGCGCATCGTCTGGCGCTCGCCGCCGCTGCGATACACGCCGCGCAGCGGAGTGACGTCGGCGTAGTCGCGGCCGACCGCGACGCGGATGTGATGATCGGTGGTCATGCAGCCGTGCGTCGGGTCGTATCCGATCCATCCGGTGTCCGCGATATGCGCCTCGACCCATGCGTGGGTGGCCTGCTCGCCGAGCGGGCGATCGACCTTGGGGCCGACCCGCGGCGCGAGATAGCCGGAGACATAGCGGGCGGGAATTCCCGCCAGCCGGAGCACCCCGATGCACAGGTGGGCGAAATCCTGGCATACGCCCGCGCCGGCGCGCAGCACCTGATCGACGTCGGAGTGGACGTGGGTGGCGCCGGGCTCGTAGGAGAACTGGTCGCGAATCCATGCGACCGTCCGCGCGGTGTAATCCGCCACCGGTTCGTTCATGTGCGGGCGCGCCAGCCAGAAGAACTTCTTGAGCGCCTCGCTGAACGGCACGTAGCGGCTCTGATGCAGGTAGTCGTACTCCTGCTGTGAGCGGATCGCGTCGCCGGCGAGAAACTCGCTGAACGGCAACCGCACGTCCGCGGCGCGCGGCGCTACCCGATCGACCAGCGAGTCGGCCACCACCACCAGCTCGCGATGCGGCTCGTGGACCGAGAGCGCGTGCACGGTGTTGCCGAACGCGTCGCGATACTCGATAACCGCGGCGCGCGGTATCACCTCGAGCCGGAAGCCGAGCGTGCGCTGCCCGGGGCTCGGGCGCGGCGCGAGCCTGACTTCGTTGTGCGATTCGTAAGCGGGCAGGTCGTAAGCGAACCGCGTAACATGCCTGATTCGAAACCTCATCACCCTCACTCAAATTTCAGATACTCGGCGAACACCTGGTCGCCGATCCGGGCGCAGTCATCCTGGATTCCGAGCAGGTACTCGTGCAACCCGTTGGTGACCGCGGTGGCCGGCGATCCTGCGCGCAGGCGCACGCCGAGTTCGTGCGCGGTCGGAACCCGTTCCGGCCGCCCCACCTGGTTTGCTCCCGCCGCGATCCGGCCCAGCGCCGCCTCGAGCCTGTCGATGCAATAGCGCGCGGCGCGCGGAAAGGTCGCGTCGAAGAGCAGGATATCCACCACGCGCCGGGTCGAGATCAGATTTCCCCACGCCTTGCGATATGCCTCCAGCCCCGAAGCGCTGCGCAACAGCGCCGCCCATTGAGACAGATCCAGCGGCGAGCCGACGTCGTCGGGGCTGGGCAGCAGGAAGTGATATTTCACGTCGAGCAGCCGCGTGACGTTCTCCGCGCATTCCAGCGAGCGGCCCACGGTCAGGAAGTCGTAGCCGATGTCGCGCGGAATCGTGTTCTGGATCACGCCCGCGATGCGGTAGAAGCGCTCGCGCAAGTCGGCGAAGAAATTGTACACCCCGGCCGCCTCGAAGGTCGCGGGCGTCCAGCTTTGCGCGTCGAGATAGAGCGTGTTCACTTCCAGCCACAGCTCGGAGGAAATCCGATGGCGCAGCGCGCGGCAGTTCTCGCGCGCAAACCCGATGCAGCTCCGGATTGACGACGGGTTCTTCTCATCTACCGTAAAGAAGCCCAGCACCGAGATCTCGTCCTCGCTCTGGTAGCGCGCGGAGAAGTCGTCGCGGTCGCCCGTGATCGTGAGCAGCGGCGTCCACGGCCCCAGCGGTCCGGGCGGGCTTTCGACCAGCAGATGGTAGTTGACGTCCACCAGCCGCGCGCGCCATTCCGCGCGCTCCAGGTAGCGCGCCGCCCAGTAAAGATGGCTTGCGATTCTTCTCAGCACGCCTCGTCGAGCACCCAGGTATCCTTGCTGCCGCCGCCCTGCGACGAATTGACGATCATCGATCCCTCGCGCAGCGCGACCCGCGTGAGTCCTCCCGCCAGCACGCGCGGGCGCTGTCCCAGCAGCACGAACGGGCGCAGATCGATGTGCCGCGGAGCGAGCGCCGCGGGGCCGCCCGCCGCGCCGACCAGGGTGGGATGCGCCGACAGCGCGACCATCGGCTGCGCGATAAAGCCCGCCGGGTCGCGCTCGATCCGCTCGCGCGTCTCGGCCAGCTCGCGATCGCTCGCGCGCGGCCCGATCACGACGCCGTAGCCGCCCGATGCGCCGGTGGGCTTGATAACGTACTGGTCGAGGTCGCGCAGCACGGCCGCGCGCGCCTCGGGGTCGCGCAACAGCAAGGTCTCGACGATCGGCAGGATCGGCTGCTCGCCCAGGTAGTAGCGGATCATCTCGGGCGTGTAGGCAAACACCGCCTTGTCGTCGGAGACGCCGGTGCCGATCCCGTTGGCCACCGCGACCGATCCTGCGCGCATCACGGCCGTAAGCCCCGCCACTCCGAGCAGCGAGTCGGAGCGGAACACGACCGGGTCGAGAAAGTCGTCGTCGATCCTGCGGTAGAGCACGTGGATCTGCTTGAGCCCGTGCACGGTCTTCATCCAGAGCTTGTGATCCATGCAGACCAGATCGCGCCCTTCGACCAGCTCCACGCCCATCTGCTGCGACAGGAAGACGTGCTCGAAGAACGCGGAGTTAAACGGCCCCGGCGTCAACAGCGCGACGGTCGGGCGTGAGATTCCCGCGGGCGCCAGCTCCAGCAGCGAGGCCAGCAGGTCGGCCGGATAGCTCTCCACGCTGCGCACCCGGCACGCGCGCACCAGCACCGGCAACAGCCGCGACATCACGAGCCGGTTCTCGATCACGTACGAGACGCCCGAGGGCGTGCGCACGTTGTCCTCCAGCACGTGGAAGCGGCCCTCGGGACCGCGTACCAGGTCGATTCCCGCAACCGTGATAAAGACGCCGTGCGGCGGTGTGATTCCCACCGCTCCGCGCCGGTATTGCGAGGACTCCAGGATGAGGTCGCGCGGCACCAGGCCGTCTTTCAGGATATGACCCTCGCCGTACACGTCGGCGACAAACGCGTTGAGCGCGCGCACGCGCTGGATAAGCCCCGACTCGATCGTGCGCCAGGTGGCGGCGTCGATAATCCGCGGCACCGGATCAAACGGGAAGATCCGCTCGGCGCCCGCGCTTTCGCCGTACACGTTGAAGGTCACCCCCATCCGCAAGAGCATCCGCTCCGCCTTCTCGCGCAGCTCGATCAGCGCGGCCGGGTCCATCGCGAGCAGCCGCGACACCACCGCCTGGCATCCGGGCCGCGCCGCGCCGTCGGCGCAGAACATCTCGTCGTAAAGACCTTCGAGGGCCTGGTATGCCGCCGAAATCGGCAGTCCGGTGCTCGTCGCCAAGGCAGTGGATTGGTGCTCCAAGGCAAAACTCCGCGCGCTCTTCAAGTAACGCCGCGCCGCGGCGCCCTTAAGAGCAACCGCCGTGCCTCGCCGATGAGACGCAGTATCAGCGCGATGCGAAGCGATGGAGATTCGGCGGCAGGGTCAGTTAAGGCCCAGGCTCATCTGTGCGGGAGCAAGAGCGGCGGCCTCGGCGGCGAGCGCGCCGTCGCCTTCGCGCGTGACGGCGAACCCGTGGCGGCGGCGGATGCGATCGAAGATCGAGCGCATCCGGTCGTCGTAAGCGGCGGGCGCGTAGCGCGAGCGATCGTAATAGTCCGCGATACGCTCCTTCAGATGCGGGAAATTGGCGGCGATAAACGGCACGAAGCGCCGCGCCGCCGCCGGCCGCAGCTCCAGCGATCGCCACCATACGCCGTCGGCGCCGGCGCGCCGCGCCATCCGGACGACGCTCTCGATCGCCGCGGGCTCGTCGTTGAGCCCCGGTATCATCGGCATCATCAGGACGTTGCAGCGGATCCCCGCGCGCGCGAGCTCGCTCAGCGCGCGCAGCCGCAGGCCGGGACGGGGAGCCCGCGGCTCGAGGATCCGCTGCAGGCGGCGGTTAAGCGTGATGACGGAGAAGTTGACCGACAGGCGCGAGCGCCGGTTGATGCGCATCAGCAGGTCGAGGTCGCGCGTGATAAGCGCGGACTTGGTCGTGATCGAAAGCTGCAGGCCCGAGAGCTGCGCCATCACCTCAAGCATCGAGCGCGTGAGCTTAAACTTGCGCTCGGCGGGCTGATAAGGATCGGTCGCGGTGCCGATTGCGATGGCGTCGGTGCCGATCGGCGTGCGCGAGAGCGTGCGAGACAGCACCTCGGCGGCCATCCGCTTGACGAAGATCCTCCGCTCGAAGTCCATCGGGTCGCGCAGCTCCAGGAAGTCGTGCGTATAGCGCGCGTAGCAATAGACGCAGCCGAACTCGCATCCGCGATACGGGTTGATCGTCCATCGAAACGGCATCCGGTCGCTGGTGCATCGGTTGAGAATCCGATGGACCGGCATCTCGACGAACTCGACGCCGCGGGCCGGCTCCAAGGGAGCGGCTGGCGCGTCGTGCAGGGGCAGGGCGTCGGGACGCGGCTGAGCCTGGAGGAAATGCGGCGCCTTGAGGGGCTTGAGCGCCTCGGCGGGTTCGTTTGAATGCATTTCTCATTTTCGTTTTTTCTTCGCTTTCGTGTCAAGGGAATCCGCGTCTTGTGGGGCTGATGAGGAGGGAAGGGGATATATTGGACAGGACGTGCAATTGGCGCGTGGCGTAAACAGGTCGGGTTTCCGCGGAGCGGATCGCGCAAAGAATTGCCAAGCCGCAATCCCCGGAACGCTTTTTCGTGGTATTCGATACGCAGCTCGTCATCGATGAAAGCGGTTACGGTCAGCGCGGCCGAACCGAGACGTTTGTCTTCGCCGGCTTCCTCGGCAGCGTCCCGGAGTGGAGTGCTTTTTCTCGCCTATGGACTTTGGCCATGGGTGATTGGACTGCCAGGAGATTAAAATCCCAGCGAGGCAGCAAAGATAATCCCCACATCCTCCGGTTGGTAGAAGCCATCGAGCGGAGCCGGATCAAGCGGGCGCAGTTGCGAATTCCCCATGACGATTTTGATTTGGTTATCACACAGCAATTGCCGCAGTGGATAAGCAACGGCGAATTGCAACCAGATGCGCGATGGAAACTGAGTAATCCCTATTTCTTTGCTTTCTTTGCCTTTCTGTTTCAAACCTTTGCGACCCTGCGCGCACACCAACCGGATGCAAGGCTGGAAGTGATTTACGATAAAAATTTGGAACATCGCGCCAGGCTCGTGCAGGGTTATCGAGATCTACTAGCGTCGCCAATACAGCCAGAAAACCGGAAATTTCTGTGCAGGGAACCACGACCGGAAAACGATGACGACTTCATGCCTTTGCAGGCTGCTGACTTGATCGCCTGGCATACGCATCGCGCGTACGTGGCCGAACACAGCGGCGGCGAACATAAGGATGTGGTTTGGGCTGCGTTGCGCGCGCTCCCAATCGCATTCGACGAAACCTGGGACTCAGGCGATCTAACCTTCGCAGTGCGCGGTGTATGAGCTGATCGAGGGCCTGCGGGGCCAAAACGCACCCCCCGGGAGGCGCCGGGGTCCCTCGACTGCGCCCGCGACGGGCTGCGCTCGGGATGACACAAGAGTGCCGCCGCGTCAGCGGTTGTCGGTATCGCGATGGTCCGCGTCATGACGGTCCTGGTGATCGGTGCGCTGCGCAGGCGCGTGATACTCGTGCGCTTCATGCTCCTCATGCTCTATGCGCGGCTGATTCCACGTCGGCGCGCGATAGTAGCCGTAGGTCGGATACGAATAGACCGGCGCCGCGCTGTAGCCGCCATAGTATGCCGGCGGCGCGTAGCTTTCTTCCTCGAAGCATCCCTGCATCGCGACCATCCCGCACAGAAGTATCGCCGCTGGCAGAATTAGTATTCGTTTAGATTTCATGGCGGGCCTCCTGCCGATAGTGAGAGTGCATCAGCAGTGCCAGACAGAAATCCCTTGAGGCCGCTGCACTATCGCGATCGCGGCGGAGGCGCGAGTGAACGCCCGCATCGCAAATCGTACAACCGAATTTCCGTCATCCTGAACGGAGGCTGCCGGAGTGAAGGATCTCGCGCGGCGCGTCGCAGCCGCGCGCCGAAGCCGCGCGTCGAAGCCGCACGCCGCGCCACACGCCCGGAAGACCGGGCGAGATCCTTCGCCTTCGCGGCTGTCGGCTCAGGATGACAGCGAAGGGGCAGCTGGGAGTCGGAAATATTTTCGAAAATCTTTGCACCCCTTCCGGACCGCGGCGGAGTGAGCCTCTCGGGCGCGTACTTGCTAGATTCTGTGCAAGCGCCGGACGTTTCAGAAGCGAATTCCGCGCGCTGGAGGATATTCGCGATGGCTGATACGCGATGGCGGCTGCGCGAGCGCTACGGCGATTGGGCGCTGGTAACCGGAGCGTCGGCGGGAATCGGGCTCGAATTCGCGCGCGCGCTGGCGCGCGAAGGGGTTTCGGTCGCGCTGAGCGCCCGGCGCAAGGACCGGCTCGAATCGCTCGCCGCCGAGTTGCGCGAGAAATACAAAGTCGAAACGCGCGTCGTCGCGGAGGATCTTGCCGCCGCCGACGGCGCCGATCGCGTCGCACAGGCGGTGGCCGATCTTCCGATCGCAATTCTCGTCAACAACGCCGGCTTCGGCTACGCGGGCCGCTTCGACAAGCTCGACACCGAGCGGCTGCGCGCGATGGTGCGGGTCAACTGCGAAGTGCCGGTGGTTCTGACCAGCCGGATTCTGCCCAAGATGGTAGAGCGGCGGCGCGGCGCGGTGATTATCGTGGCGTCGGCGGCGGGCTACCAGCCGCTGCCGCTGCATGCGGTGTACAGCGCGACCAAGGGCTTCGACTTGCTGCTGGGCGAGGCGCTATGGGGCGAGCTGCGCGGCACCGGCGTCGATGCGATCGTGCTCTCGCCCGGTGCGACCGCAACCGAGTTCCAGCAGGTGGCGGGCGAGTCGGTCGGCCCGAATCATGGCGAGCCGGCCGAGAACGTGGTGCGGGTCACCTTCGACGCGCTGGGGCGCAAGCCGTCGGTGATCTCGGGATGGTTCAACTGGGCGCGCGCGAATGCGGTGCGGATTGCTCCGCGCTCGATAGTGGTGACGATCGCCAGGCAGGTGGTCAAGGGAACGACTCCGCCCGAGCTCAGATAGCGCAAGCGCGCAAGCAGAGAAGCGGAACTATCGGCAATCGCGATCCGCGCTTACGCCATGATTGCCAGGTCGTAGGCGGGCGGCAGCTTTTCCGCAATCGATACGGCGGCCGAGCCGTGTTCGGTCGCGCGAATCACGTTGCCGTCGTTGGTGACGCCGAAGAATGCGCCGCCCTCCGGGTCGCGCCGCAGCCTCATCACCATTCCGTGCCCCCACGCCTGCACGGCATCGACCGGCGCGAAGCTCGACCCGCGGTCGTCGCTCCGAAACAGCATCGCATGCGCTCCGCCGCGGCTGCCGGACCAGGTCGGCGGTGGTCCCGCGGCGGCGGCGGTGAAGATCGTGTCGGCGTCGTCGCCGCCGACCAGCAGCGGCACGGTGTAGGAGCGGGTGATCCCGTCGCGCACGTGGTGCCAGGAGCGGCCGGCGTCCTGCGAGAGATAAAACCCGCGGCCGGTGGTCGCGTAGAGCCGGCGCGAGTCGCGCGGATCGACCGCGACGGTATGGACATCGGAATAAAGCCCGTCGTTGAGCGACTCGAAGCTGGCGCCGCCGTCGCGCGAGCGAAACACGCCGCCTTCCTCCACCCCGACGTACATCGCGTCCGGGTCGCGCGGATCGAACGCGATTGAGCGGACGTGCGGAATATGCGGCGGCGGCGGAAAGCTCCATCGCTCGCGCCCCGGGATGGCGAGAAAGCTCTTGCATTCATGAAAGGTGCGCCCGCGATCGTCGCTGCGCAGCAGCCGCGCGTGCGAGGTGCCGGCGAAGACCCGATCCTTGACCGCCGGCGATGCGGCGACGGCCCAGACCTCCTCTTCGCGCGCGGTGGACGGCGAGATATCGGTCCAGGTCCGTCCGCCGTCGGTCGAGCGCGCCAGCGTGCCCTTGCCGCGCACGTGCTCGGTGGCGCCGGCGTAGATCACGCCGGGGTCGACGCAATCCTGCGACATGCACCAGACCGCGGTGGGATCGGCCAGCACCATCAGCGGAATTCCGCCGCGTTCGGGATCGAGAATGACGATGCCTTTGGAAGTGCCGATGCACAGCCGCATGATGAAACCTCCCTTCCTCTGTCCGCCTGCCCTTGCTCGCGATGCTAGCGCAAAGCAGCGGCGGCGGACACATCGGGGCGCGCGGTAAATAGACTCACGATCGCGGCGGCAATAAAAGGAAGTCGCACATTATCGGGACTTTGCGCAGGAGCAAGGCTGTGGATATTCGCGACGGGACCGCAGACGACCTTTGCGCGATCGTTGCGATCTACAACGCCGCGATTGCGGGCCGGATGGCGACGGCGGACCTCGAGCCGGTAAGCGTCGAGGCGCGGCGCGAGACTTGCGGTTGGTTGTCGCAAGTCTCGTGCAGCGCGGGTGAGGGTGCCGGCAGCGCCCGCAACGGGCTCCGCGAGAGTGACAAAGGCGAGAGATAGGACCGAGATTTGTCATTCTACGCAATCCTTTGCGTAGAATCCCGGCGGCTGCACCCCCTCCTTTATCCTCCCCCATGTCAAAAAATGGGGGAGGAAATTCTGATTCGCCCCCGTTGCTCGACACGGGGGAGAATACAAGAGGGGGTGTCTGATCGGTGCCGCCTCAGCTCAGGCGCGCGCCGACCTTGAGCTCGCCCGCGGCGGCGAGCTCGGCGGGCGCGAGCTTCTTCGGACTCGGATCGATTCGCGCGCGCTTGACGACCAGGGTTCCACCGCCGAGCGCAATTTTCATCGCGGCCGGATCGATCGCGACGATCGTTCCCGGCTCTTTGCCCGCCGCCGCGCTATCGAGCGCGGCATCGTACAGCCGCACGCGCTTTTCACCCAACTGCGCGTATGCGCCGGGCTGCGGATCGCATCCGCGCACCAGGTTCAGGACCTCGCGCGCGGGTTTCGCGAAATCGAGCTTCGCATGCTCGTCGCGGCAGGGCGCCTCGTAGGTCGCCTTGCTCTCGTCCTGTACGATCGCGGGCGCGTTGCCCGCCGCGATGAGATCGACCGCCTCGATCATCGCGTCGATTCCCATCGGGAAGAGCGTGTTGAAATAGATTGAGCCGGTGGTGTCGGTATCGCGAATCGGAACGCGCTTCTGGATCAGGATTGGTCCCGTGTCGATGCCCTTGTCGGGCCAGAACCAGGTGACTCCGGTCTCCGCGTCTCCATCGATGATCGCCCAGTTGATCCCGCTGGCGCCGCGATGGCGCGGCAGCAGCGAGGGATGAAAGCATATCGACTTGTAGCGCGGGAGGTACAGGATGCGCTCGGGGACGATAATCGTCACGAAGGCGAGGATCGCGAGATCGGCGCCCAGCGTCTTGAAATGCTCGAAGGCGGCGTCGTTCTTGAACGACTTGGGCTGCGAGAGCGCAAGCCCGAGCTCGAGCGCCTTGGTCTTGAGCGGATCGGCGCGTCCCGAGGGCGGGTCGGGCGGAGCGAAGACGTGAACGATTTCGTCGCCGTGTTTGACCAGCGCTTCGAGCGCTCTTTCCGCGAATGCGGCCTGTCCGAGAAGTGCGATTCGCAACCGATTGTCCTCCGCTACTGTGCGGCGACGCTACCAAAAGATGGGTCGGGCGTGAAACCGGCGCGCCGCGTGCGGCGTCATAGGAGGGGCACCATCATGAGAATCCGCTGGGCACAAGCCTGCCGGCAAATCGACGCGGCGACACGTGCCGCGATGTGGATCGGCGCGATCGTGGGCGCGGCGCTATGGCTGGTGACCGCCCTTGCGCCGGCGGTGGCGAACGCCGCGCCCGCCGCGAGCGCGCCGGGCGACCATGGCGGGTCGCTCCAGTTCGGCGGCTTAAATCGCACCTTTATCGTTCACATTCCGCCGCTCGCGCGCGCGGCCGGCGAAAAAATACCGACGGTAATCATGCTTCACGGCGCGGGCGGGAGCGGCAGCAACGCGATCTCGCAGACCGGATGGAATCGCACCGCGGATGCCGATGGGTTCCTGGTAGTCTATCCCGACGCCGAGCCGTTGGATCCCGCCGAGCCCGCGTCGTTCCTGCGCAACCCCCGGCTGTGGAATGACGGGCGCAAGAAACCGGACTTCGGAACTCGCCACGTGGACGACGTCGGGTTCATCGCGGCGCTGATCGATTACCTGGAGAAAAATTACGCGGCTGATCCGGAGCGAATCTACGTGACCGGATTCTCCAACGGCTCCGCGATGGCGCTGCGGGTGGGCGTCGAGCTTGCGCAGCGGGTCGCGGCCGTTGCGGGAGTATCGGGCGAGCTTCGATACGACGGGCGCGCGATGAGCGCGGCGGTTCCGATGCTGTTCATTATCGGCGGCAAGGATCCGCTCAATCCGATTGACGGCGGCGAAGTGAAGCTGCCGTGGGGCCGCCCGCAGCAGCATCCGCCCGTCGCGCAGACGCTGGCGGCGTGGCGCGCGATGCTGGGGTGCGGCGGCGACGCCAAAACCGAGCGGATCGCGCCCGGCGTGACCGAAGCCGTATGGTCGCATTGCGCCCGCGGCGGCGCGGTCGAGTACTACACGGTCGCGGACATGGGTCACGCCTGGCCGGGTGGAACCTCGCATCTGCCGGAGCGAATCGTGGGACCGCCGTCGCATGCGATCAACGCCTGCGAGGTCATCTGGAGCTTCTTCAAATCGCAGCGCCGGACCCCGGCGGGCCGCTGACCGCGCCGCGCGGCAGGAACATCCGGGCGGGTCCGCATTGACAGCGCGGCCATCGGACAGGTTTGATCAATGCCCGAATGAAGTTGCTGCGTTTGTCCACGGCCGTCCTTCTCACCGCCATCATCGCTGTAGCGTTGCCGGTCGCGGCCGGGGCGCAGGCGCACGGGCGCGGGAGGGTATTCGTTTTGATGGTATGGGACGGCCTGCGTCCCGATTTCGTCACGCGGTCCGAAACGCCCGCGCTCTACGCGCTGTCGCGCGAGGGTGTGCTGTTCGATCGCCAGCACGCGCAGTATCCGACGGTGACGATGGTGAATGCGGCGGCGCTGGCAACCGGGGCGCCGCCTTCGACTACGGGAATACTGGGCGACACGATGAAATTCGGTCCGGCTCTGGAAGCGCACGGAGTGAGTGTCGCAGGCACCGCGCTGGAGCCGCTCGCAAATCGGCCGATGCGGCTCGAGAATACGCGCAGGCTGAGCGATCTCAACGGCCAGGGCGCCTTCAACGGCGACCTGCTCGGAATCGACAGCGTGGTGCAGGAAATCGGGCGGGAAGGCGGTTATACGGCGGTGATCGGCAAGCAGGGTCCCGCCTTCATGTTCGACGATCGCGTGCTGACGGTCACCCGCGGCAAGGACCAGCGCGGGCATCCGCACGCGGACTTCATGTTCGCGACCGACGACGCCGCCGCGCCGCCCGCGGAGGCGGCAAAATTTTTCGCGGGACTTCCCCCGGCTTCGCGTACCGGAGTCGCCGACGAGAAGGTTGACGACTATTTCACCAAGGTGACGATAGAGCGCGCGCTGCCGCGGGCGCGCGACGCCGCACTGGCGGGGCGTCCGGCGCTGGTCGTGCTATGGCTGCATAATCCCGACATCACGCAGCATCTCGCCGGCCTGGGCACGATGCCCGCGCTGCAGGCGCTGCACGACGCAGACTTCAATCTCGCGGCCGTTCGCAGCGCTATCCGCAAGCTCGGAATCGAGGACCGGACCGATCTGATGGTGGTGTCCGACCACGGCTTCGCGACCATACGGCTCCGGGTAAATCTCGCCGGTCTGCTGGTCGAGGCGGGGCTAAAGAAGTCGATGGATTCCAGCGACGTGATCGTCGCGGCCAACGGCGGCAGCGATCTGGTCTACCTATCGCGCGCGATCTTCAAGACCCCCGGCGCGCTGCGCGACCGCCTGCAGAAGATCGTGAATTTCGCCGAGGCGCAGGAATGGTGCGGGCCGATTTTCTCGCGCGAGGCCGCGCCCGCGGATCTCTCGCGCAGAGGACGCCGCGCGGTCCACCCGCCGCTTCCGGGTCCGTACCTCGGATGGATCGATGGCACGTTTACCCAGGGCGTGGTGGGCGCATTCGATCCGGCGCGCTCGCCCGACCTGATTGTTTCGTTCGCGGAAGTGCCGGACCTGGACAATCGGCCCTTCACCGGTCCGGCCGAGCCCGCGTTCACGCTGGGCGTGAAGGGGCAGCAGTCGGTACCGAACAAATCGCAGCCGCTGGTCCGTCCCGTCAAGGGCCTGGTGTATGCGGACGTCGGCGCGGTGAACGGATGGACGACCGGGATGGGGATGCACGGGTCGGCGGGAGTCCGCGAGATCCACAACTTCTGCGCCGCGGCGGGCCCCGACTTCAAGCACGTGTTCCGCGACACGACGCCGACCGGCAATATCGATGTGACCCCCACTATCGAGACCGTGCTCGGCGTGATGCCGAATGTCGGGCCGCACGGCGCGCGCCCGGCGGGCCGCGTGATGACGGAGGCGCTGGCGGGGAAGCGGCCGTTCGCCGGCGTCGCCCACCAGTTCGTCCTGACCACCGACCTTGTCCTGCAGGGGGTCGAGGCGATCTCGCGGTTGCGGATGACGCGGCTTGGCGACCGCTTTTATCTCGACGGATCCGACGTGGTGCGCAAGCCGCTCGGGAGCTCGCCCTAGACCGTGTCGAGCGCCGTGATCACGCGGCCGCGCGTTTCCGGAAGCGTCCAGATCATCAGCGCGCCCACGGCGGAAAACACGGCGCCCAGCGCGAGCGTGGGGCCGAAGCCCGCCCGCCTGCTCATCGCGATGATGAAAATCGGCGTGAAGAACTGGAAGCCGCGGGTGACGTTGAGCAGCAGGCCGAGCGCGGTATTGCGCGAGCGCGTGGGCAAAAGCTCGCTAATCATTGGCGCCATCCCGCTCCAGATTCCGGTGCCGAACCCGGCCACCATCATGGCCACCGCGATCGCGCCCGGAACCGTCGCGGCGCTCTGCCACAGGAGCGTTGGCGGCAGCAAGCCCGCCGCCATCACGAGCCCGAACACGAAGAACATCGGGCGCCGCCCGTAGCGATCCGCAAGCAGACCGAACACGAAGTATCCGGCCACGCCGCCGACCTGCATCCCGATCATCAGCCGTCCGGCCGCGGTCGCGCTGAGTCCGCGCGCGAGCTCCAGGTACCCCGGCATCCAGCTGTAAGTGAACCAGTACGCCTCGGAGTCGAGCAGCAGGATGAAGAACAAGAGCGCGATCACGCGGCGATGCGGACCGAGCGCGCGCAGATCGCCGAGTCCGAATCGCGCGCCGGCGCCGGCGCGCTGCCATACGTCGCTCTCCGGCAGCATCGTGAGCACGGCGACGACCACACCCATCGCAGGCAGCGAGGATAATACGAACGTCAGGCGCCATCCGACCGCCGGCGTGACATATGCGCTGGCCGCCGCCGCCAGCAGCACGCCCAGCGGCGCACCGGTTTGCACGTATGCGGCGTAGCGCGCGCGGCGCTCGGGCGGCGCGCTCTCCGCAACCAGGCTCTGGCCGGGCGCCCATCCGCCGCCCATCCCGAGTCCGGTTATCGAGCGGAACAGGATAAGCTCGAACAGTGAATTGCTGGCCGCGCACAAAAGCGTGCCGACGCCGTAGATCGCGACCGTTGCTGCGATGACCGGGCGCCGCCCGAAGCGGTCGCCCAGAAATCCGAACAACACGCCCCCCGCCGCCGTCATCGCGAACGACGTCCCCAGCGCCAGCGAGGACTCGGCGGGAGTAAGATGCAGATCGCGCGCGATCGGAACCAGCAGGAACGAATAAAGGATGAGGTCGTAAAAGTCGAAAATCCAGGCGAAGAAGCACAGCGCAACGATCCTGAGATGCACCGGCCCGGCCGGCTCCTGGGACATCAGCGGTGCGCGATCGTGCTCCATTGCGCGCGGCGCCGGGACGGGTTGCGATTTGCGATGCTGGCCCCCGCGCCGAAGGTATGGTTGGCTAACCGGCATAGTGCGCGGCTGTCAAGGGAGGGCGCTCGCCCGCAGCCCGCGCGTTGGACGGAGCGCGATTGAGAGGCGTCAATGATTAAGAGGTTTGTGCGATGGGTCGTCAGGACCGTACTCACGCTCGCAGTGATCGCGGCGATCGTGATTGCATCGGACTACGTCTCGCACCGCGTCCCTTCGGACTCGGTTCTGGTGGTCACGCTCACCGGGCCGGTGGCGGAGCGTGGGAGCAACGGCATGCTCGGCCTGCTCAACACGCATGAGACGCCGCTCAACTACGTGCGCAGCGCGATCGATCGCGCAATCCGCGACAAGCGGATCAGCGGGATGGCGGTCAAGATCATCGATCCGGAGATGAACCTCGCGCAGGCGCAGGAACTGGCCGCGATGATCCAGCGCTTTCGCAAGAGCGGCAAGTGGACCACGGCCTATATGGAAACCGCGGGCGAATTCGATCCCGGCAACCTGCCGATCCTGGTCGCGTCGGCGGCGGGCGACGTCTCGATAATGCCGCAGGGCGAGCTCAACCTGGTCGGAGTCGGGGTGCGCGAGATGTTCGCGCGCGGGACGCTGGATTGGCTCGGCATCCGCCCCGACTTCGCGGCGATCGGAAAGTACAAGAGCGCCGCCAACGTCTTTACCGAAAAGGATTTCACGCCCGGACAGCGCGAAGAGGACACCGCGCTGGTAGGCGACCTTTACGATCAGATCGTGGGCCAGATCGCCGCCGAGCGCCATCTCGACCCCGCCGCCGTGAGCGCGATCGTGGACCAGTCGCCCATCGATGCCGCGCAGGGACTCAAGGCGAAGCTGGTCGATCGGCTCGAGTACGAAGACCAGTTCGACCACCGGGTGAAGAATCACGGCGGTGTCGAGCATCATATCGTCTCCTACGCGAACTACACCCGCTCGGGCCTGCTGAGCAGCCTCGAGAGCTCGTCCGACAAGATCGCGGTGGTGTACGGGGTCGGCGCGATCGAGCGCGGGCAGGGCGGATTCGATCCGCTGCTGTCGCCCGGCGGCAGCGCGATGGGCTCGGACGACATCATCAAGGCGCTCAAGCGGGCGCGCGAGGATGACTCGGTGCGCGCGGTGGTCTTCCGGATCGATTCGCCCGGCGGCTCGGTGATCGCCTCGGAGCTTATCCGGCGCGCGGTCGAGCTGACCGCGAAGAAGAAGCCGCTGGTCGTCAGCATGGCGGGCTACGGAGCGTCGGGCGGCTACTGGGTATCGACACCCGCCGCGAAGATTATCGCCGATCCCGGCACCATCACCGGTTCAATCGGGGTGCTCGGCGGCAAATTCAACATCGCGGCCGCCACGCAGAAGGTCTATCTCAACACCGGCGCCATCACGCGCGGCGCGAACGTCGAGATGTTCGACATGTTCACCGACTTCACGCCGGCGCAAGCCGCGATGTTCAAGGATCAGCTCCTGGGCAATACCTACCAGGAGTTTCTCAAAATCGTCGCCCAGGGCAGGAAGATGACGGTCGAACAGGTCGATCAGATTGCGCAGGGACGCGTGTGGACCGGCAAGCAGGCGCTTCCGTTAAAGCTGGTGGATTCGCTCGGTGGATTCGACGACGCGCTTGCCGCCGCAAAAAAGCTCGCGGGTCTGCCGCCCGACCAGACCGTCCAGCTCGAGGAGTTGCCGCGGCAGCCCGGCATCGTCCAGCAGCTCCTGTCCGGCCGCATCAACCAGGCGCGCGCGCTGGGCGCGGGCCCGGTCCGCGGCGCTATCGCGCTCGACCGCCTGCTGCGCGCTGCGCTCGAAGGGCACGGCGGATTCGGCGCCGCGTATTGCCCGGTGATCCCGATGATGTGAGCGAGGTGCGCGCGCGCGCGCTACCGGAGGTATCGAGCATGGAAGCGAAGGTCGAGGAACTTCTCAACACGCTGGCCGAGGCGGAGCGCGCCGGCGGCCGCGTGCTGCATGAGCTGACGGAACTCGCGCAGTCGCTGGAGTTGCGCGAGATGCTGCGCAAGGTCGGCCACGACGAGGGATACTACGCCGGCGAGCTCGGGCGCCACGTGCGCCGGCTGGGCGGCGTGCCGACCACGGCGACCGGCGACTTCGTCGAGAAAGTCCGCGCGGTAACGGGCTTGCGCCCGAAGCTCGAGCTGCTAAATCGGGGCCAGCGCTGGGTCATCCGCAAGATCGATGAGAATGTCGCAACGGTGGGCGATGCGGAGCTGCGCGCGTTCCTGGTCGTGATGGCGCAGGGGCATCACATGAACATCGGGGCGCTCGACGAGGCGCTGGGGCGCGGGCTTGCGTGATCGCGCAGTTTGTCGGTGATTGTGCCTGGAATTGGATTGAGAGCGCAAAGTTCATCTGCCGAGCAGGGGGGTATGCATGATCCATTGCGGGTGCGAGAAGGCCGGCACCGTTCGGTCGGGCGTCCGAGGAATCCTCGCTGGCCCGCCCGACAGCCTTGGGCGGCGGGTTCTTGAGCGCTGCGACGCTTGCGAAGAGTTCCGGTCGGATGAGTGCGCCGCCTTGGAGTTCGCGCGACTCCGAGGAGGAGGATGTGCGTATGACAAATCGCGGCGAGTTATATGGTTTCCAGCGTCATGAGCAATGTTCCTTCCGCCACCCTGATTCGAAGTCCTTGGTCGGCCGCGTTTGACCGCCTAATTTCGCTAGCTCACGAACGCCTTTTGATAGCCAGCCCGTTTGTCAAGACAGGCGCGGTAAGGCGTATGCTGCGCCAACTTGAGGACTCGGGGCGCATTGGCTCGATCCGTATCGCCCTCCTTACGGACTTGCGGCCGGACAGTGTTCTTGGAGGAGGAATGGACCTAGACGCGGTAACTGAAATCGGAAGTCGAGTACCTCACTTCGAGGTAACGCATCTCCCGAGCCTCCATGCAAAGGTATACGTCGCCGACGAGCGCATGGCAGTCGTAACCTCAGGAAACCTGACGGAACCCGGGCTATGGGGAAACCTAGAGTATGGCGTCGCGCTTAAAGACGAGGCGATCGTAAGGGAAGTCAGCAATGATTTTGAAAGTTACTCCTCGCTGGGCGCGAAAGTCAGCGTCGCAGAGATCGGAACACTTGCGGCGGATGTCAGAGACCTGAGGAGGCTCTATGTCCGCATCGAGCGGTCTGCTCAAAATCGCTTGCGCAGGACCTTCAAGCAAAAATTCGAGTCGATCGAACTGGGTTTACTTCGGCAGCGCGCGAGAGGGCAATCAAATCACGCGATCTTTGCAGGCACCATTCGAATACTGTTGGCTAAGCGGCCAATGTCCACTGAAGAGCTGCACCCGCTAATCAAGCTGATTCACCCTGACCTCTGTAACGATTCCGAAGATCGCGTTATCGATGGCGTCCACTTCGGTAAGAAGTGGAAACATTACGTTCGGAACGCGCAACAATTTCTCAAGCGCCGTGATGAGATTCGGTACGATGGTAAGCGCTGGCACCTCCTTTGAATTCAGTGGCTCCGCTTTACGGAGGTCGGGGTTCTATCTGGCGGCGCTGCCTTTCGTCGGAGCGTGCTTCTGTCGGGAATTCAAAATGCGACGAGCACGGGAACCGCTTGTTTCAAGGCCGTCAATTTTCTGAAATTGCAGCGGAGCTAACCGCGTGTACCAGGTGATAATCGGGCTTGGGATGGTGGCGCTGACGGCGCTCGGGTTTTGGTGGGTTTCGCGCCATCGTTACCGCTGTCCGTTGTGCGGCCGATTCGTCAAGTGGAAGGACGTCAACTGCCCGCATTGCGGCAATGACATGGAATATCGCCATCGCGATACGCGCGACCCCGGCGCGAAGCTGATGACGTGGTCAAAATCGCGCGCATCGGGCAGGAGCGGTGGTTCGTCGCATCGCGCGCGCCCGCGCCGCTGAGCGGCTGACGCGATCAGCGCTTCAGCGCGGCGGCGGCCTTGCGCATGAGCGCCTCGATTTCGGCGGCGCTGTTAACGCGCAAGCGCACGAACTCACCGCCGACTTTCAGGTCCGCGAACATCCCGGCCGGGTCTTCGTGAAAATGCAGGAACGCGGACGATCCGCGATAGAAGGTACCGCGCGATTTCTCGCGCACCCCATCGAGCTTGCGCAGTCGCGCCAGCACCGGCTCGATACGGTCGAGCGCATCCGGCCCCGCGTGCTTCATCGCGACTTCATCGCGTCACTTTCGATCGCACAATCGCACCGAGGCGCCGGAAGGCTCGCTTTCGGAGCCGCTTAAGATTTTGGCGGCGCGGGCGGCGGCGCCGTGATCAGCACGTGCTCGCGATGAAGCTCGTCCAGTTCGGCCGCCGACAGCCCCAAAAGCTCGCTGACGATGTCGGCGTTGTCGGCTCCCACCCGCGAGGCGCGCACCTCGGTCCGATCCGGCCATCCGGAGAATTTCACCGGCATCCCGGGCACGTCGAACTCTCCGATCGCGTCGTGCTTGATGCGCCGGACCGTCTTGCGTCCGCGCATGTGCGGATGCGCCATCGAGTCCTCGAGCTTGAGCACCGGCGCGCACGGCACCCGCTCGGCGTCGAGGAGTTTGATCGCGTCGTCGCGCGAGGGAAAGCTCTGCAGCCACTGCTCGAGAATCTCGCGCAGAGCCTGGTTGTTCTTGACCCGGTCGCGATTGGTTTTGAAGCGCGCATCCTCGGCAAGGTCGGGCCGTTTCATCGCGCGCCACAGGCGTGCGATTTCATGCTGCTGGATTACCAGGAAGACATAGCCGTCAGCCGCCTTGAAAACGCCGCATGGCGCGCCGGTCGGATGCATCGAACCCGTGCGCTTGGGCACGAATCGCCCCGGCCGCATCGAGATCACCGGCACCGTCAGCTCGTGCATGTGGAAATAAGTGTCGAGCAGCGACGCATCGATATACTGGCCCTCGCCCGAGCGCTCGCGGTTGAGCAGCGCAAATCCCACCGCCATCGCGGCCGCCACGCCGGTGGAGACGTCGCCGATCGCCATCGGCGGCGTGATCGGCGTGTGTTCGGGCTCGCCGAGCTGCTCGATAATGCCGGCGAGCGAGGCGCCCAGGTAATCATAGCCGGGCTTGTAGCTGAGCGGGCCGGTCTGGCCGGCGACCGAGACCGAGCACATGATGATGCTCGGATTTATCTTGCGCAGCGCCTCGTAGCCGAAGCCCATCTCGGCGATCACGCCGGGCGCGAAATTCTCCACCACCACGTCGATCTTCGGGATCATCTTGAGCAGCAGTTCGCGGCCGCGCGGCTTGCGCAGGTCCACGCCGAGGCTGCGCTTGGAGTGATTGTGCTGGACGTAGTAGGTGCTGATGCCGTCGCGCACGATTCCGAGCACGCGGACGTGGTCGCCTTCGGGCGAGCGTTCGACCTTGATCACGTCGGCGCCCATCTCACCCAGGATTCGGGTGCAGGTGGGACCGGCAACGAAGTGAGTGAAATCCAGGACGCGATAGCCCTCGAGCATCCGCGGTCGCTTTTCCATCGGGGTCGTCTCCACGTGAAGGCCGCGCGGGGCGCGGCTGCCTTGCAAGCGGCTATCCTAGAGCGGGATGCCCCGCGATGTCCAAGGCGTCAGCGGCCGTCGCGGGTCAGGCAGTCGCCGCAGACTCCGTACAGCTCCATCTTGTGCCGGCGCAGGCGAGCGCCAAGCTCGCGCGCGACCAGTTCCTGCAGGCGCTCGATGCTTTCGTTTTCGAACTCGATGATCTTGCCGCAGCGCTCGCAGATGAAGTGATCGTGATGACGCTCGTCAACCGCCTCGTAGCGCGCCTGGCCTTCGTCGAAGTGGCGCTCCTGGAGCAGATCGCATTCGCGCAACAGCCGCAGCGTGCGGTAGATGGTCGCGTAGCCCATGTGCGCGCTGACTTTCTTGACCTCGGCGTAAAGTTCCTCGGCGCTGACGTGCCGGCCCATCTCGAAAAACACCCGCGCGATGTCGTCGCGCTGCGCGGTGGATTTGAGCCCGCGCTCGCGCATGCGCGAGTGAAACGCCGCCATCCGCTGCTCGGTGGTAACATGCGCATGCCGGCCGACCACGGTCCGGCCCGACGGCTCGTTCTCACCGGGTCGCGGCATCGCGGGCACCTCAGACCTGTTCGGACGCGGACTGCATGACGCGGCGCGCCGCGGGCGACAGGTACAGCGATTCGAGGTCGTGGGATTTGAGCGCCTCGATCAGAATTTCGAGCTGCTCGGCGGCGGGCTGCTCGCGGTCGATGATCACGAGGTCCTGTTCACGCAGGCGGCATGCGCCGCCGCGCACGCGGTAGCCGACCTCCCGCATGATCCGCTCGCGGCGAACCTCCAGGCCCACGCGTCCGGCGGCCTCCGTGAGTTCATCCACCAGCCTGAGCAGGCGTGACTCTTTCTGCTCGCTCATATATTCAAGCCTCTTGAGGCAAAGCGCCGTAGCATGGTATCGCGATACTCCGGACCGGGGTCCGGCCGATGATCAAAAAAATCCTTATCGGCATCGATACCTCCGAGCACTCGCGTCACGCGCAGGCTTACGCCTTTCACATCGCTCATCGCCTGGGTGCGACCCTGATTGGCCTGCATGTGGTTGATATCGTTTCGATCGAAGGTTCGTTCTTCCATGATATATCAGGTTCGCTCGGACTTGAACCATATCTGGATTTTTCGACCAAGATGCGCGAGGTGCTGACCCAACGCGGGCGCGAGGTCCTGGACGAATTCGCGGCGGCGGCCAAGGCCGAAAACCTGGCCGCCGAGACGATCCTGGACATGGGGATCGTCGCCAACCAGGTCTGTGAGCGCGCCCGCAGCGCGGACCTGGTCATGATCGGTCATCGCGGCGTCAACGAGCGCTTTTCCAGCGGCCTGCTCGGCTCGACCGCGGAGGCGGTGGCGCGCAAATGCCCGCGCCCGCTGTTCATCTCCCCGATGGCATTTCGCGAGATTCGGCGCCCGGTGCTCGCCTACGACGGCAGCGAGCGCGCCTCGCGCGCGATGCGCGCGGGAGCGGAGCTGGCCAGCAACCTGGGCGTCGCGATGACGGTGATCACGGTGGCGCGCGACCCCAAGCTCGGCGAGCGCACCCTCGAAGAAGCGCGCAAGTACTTCGAGCCCTACACTCCCGCCGCGGAGTTCCATCTGCTGGCCGGCCACGCCAATGAGGAGATCATCAAGTTTCTGAGGGAGCGCGACGCCGACCTGCTGTTCATCGGCGCCTACGGCCATTCGCGCATAATCGAGATGGTGCTGGGATCGACGACCGAATACGTGCTGCGCAACGCGCCATGCCCGGTGTTCCTGTCGCGCTGAGCCGCGCCCGCCTCATCGATGAAACAGAACATCTACGACAACCCCGATTTCTTCGCGGGGTACGCGGCGCTGCGCCGGCATGAAGGCGGACTCAACGCGGCGCTGGAATGGCCGGCACTACATTCGTTGCTGCCGCCGCTTGCGGGGCTTGCGGTGCTCGACCTCGGATGCGGATTCGGAAAATGGTCGCGCCTGATGCGCGAGCAGGGCGCCGCGTCGGTCGTCGGGATCGATATTTCGACCCGGATGCTCGAGCGGGCGCGCGCGGAAAATGCGCTCGGCGGGATCACCTATCTGAACCGTCCGATCGAGGACGCGGCATTTGATCCCGAAAGCTTCGATTTGGTGACCAGCTCACTTGCCCTCCACTACGTCGAGCGCTTCGACCTTGTCTGCAGGAATGTCGCGCGATGGTTGAGGCCCGGGGGCATGTTCGTGCTGTCGGTCGAGCATCCGATCATGACCGCGCATCCCGACAACCTCGAAGGATGGTGCCTGGACGCGGCGGGAACCAGGCGCCATTGGGCGGTTGACCACTACCGCGACGAGGGCGTGCGGCACACGCGATGGTTCGTTGACGACGTGATCAAGTACCATCGCACCGTCGAGACCTACGTCAACTCGCTGCTCGATTCGGGACTCGCGATTGCCCGCCTGCTGGAGCCTGAGGGCACACCGGAGTTCGTGCGGGGGCGCCCGGAGCTGCTCGACGAGCGCCGCCGCCCGCCGTTTCTGCTGATGGCGGCCCGCAAGGGCTGACCCGCGCGCGGCCGGCCGCGACCGCGCTCAGGCCTGCGGCTCGCTCTGGCGCATGCGGATGTAGCGTCCCAGCAGCAAGCGCATCGTGTCGGCGGGCTGAATCCCCACCATCGGGAAATCGCCAAGCATGAATGCGGGGTAGCCGAGCGCGGAGAACTGGTCCGCTTCGCGCCGCCACTGCTCGAGCCGGTGAGCCATCCGGCGGCTTGCGAGATTGCTTCGAAAGCGCCGCGGATCCATCCCGGCCCGCTCGGCGATATCGTCGAGCACCTCAGCGCGGGCGATATCGCGGCGGTCTTCGAATGCGCCGCGAAATACCGCCTCGTGGTAGCGGGCGAAGACGCCCGCTTCGCGCGCCAGCTCCGCTCCTTCGAGCGCGTCGCGCGAGTCGAGCCAATGCTCGGGCGGCACGATGGGGACGCCGGTTTCCGCCGCCACCGACATCACCTTGTTGCGCTCCTGCTCGGTGAGCGAACGGCCGGCGCGGGTGCGAAAGTCGCGCAGCACGATTGGAACGCCTTTCCACAGCGCTTCGAAACCGAGCTCGTCCTCGATCTCGCGCACGATCCGCCATGCGACGTAGCACAGGGTCGAGGCGTAGTCGAAGTAGATAGGGATTACGACGCGAGGCATCGGTTGCGGCGCGCGCCGGCGCGCGATCGATATTGTCCCGTTAGACGCGCCCGGCGCAAACGCGCAGCCTCTTGCACGCCGCGCAAGCGCGTCCGAATCTGTCCGCATGAGCGAAGATCGGCGTCCCGTTCTCAAGCTCGGCGTGGTGGATCTTGGCGTCGAGCACGCAACCCTGCCCAGCGGCGTCACCGTGGACCTCGCGGTGATCCGCCATCCGGGCGCCGCCGCGATCGTCGCGATCGACGAGGGCGGCGCGGTCGCGATGGTGAGCCAGTGGCGCCATGCGATCGGTCAATGGATGTGGGAGATTCCGGCCGGATGCCGCAACGCGGGCGAGGACGCGATTGCATGCGCGCGGCGCGAGCTGGGCGAGGAAGCGGGGCTGGCGGCCGCGCGATGGGACCACCTGGGCGGCATCGTGACGATCCCGAGCTTCTGCGATGAGCGTATCGAGCTCTACCTTGCGCGCGAGCTGTCGGCGGGTGAGGGCGAGCTCGATCATGACGAGGTCATCCGGCGTGTGCGGATGCCGCTCAAGGAGGCGCTCGCGATGATCGAGCGGGGCGAGATCGTGGATGCGAAGACGATCGTCGGCCTGTATCGCGCGCGTGACTTCCTGCGCTAGGGCAACTGCGGCGACTTCATCGTCAGAGAAGTTTCACGGCCGCGGCTGAGGGGGAGTCAACCGCGGCCGTGAAACAGTGACATTGGCCGGGAGGCGATTCGGGTTCGCGCATCCCTGCCGATGCCACCGGGTGCAAGATCGTTACGGCTTGCCGTGATGCCTCTGGCTCTTGGGCACCTGGACGTTCAGATCCTCGCTGACCGTCGGCGCGGCGGACGGCGTACTGGTTGCAGCGACGCCCTCGTACGATGGATCGTCGCACACCACGGAATCCAAATCGCAACACACGACAGTGATCGTGTAGGTTCGCGCGCCTTCGCGTGCGCATCGCTCGCCGCGAAGGTCTACTTCTGCGGAGGCCGGGGTCTCATCAGCGATGTTGAGCGCCGTGGACGTCGTGTCAGTCAGCGGGTCGGTCGTGTTGCCCGTGAGGTAAGACGTGGTGGTTCCACTATCGACCGCGGGCGACCAATCCGCACCCTGCTTCGCAGTCTTTTGTCCGCAACTGTGACCGCCCGGTCCGTCGAGGTCGAGCTGGTCGTCGGTAATGTTGGTGATCCACACCAGGATGTCGGCGCCGTTTGCGTATGGAGACGGGTTCGATGCGAACGGGCTGGTCAGGTTCACGGTAAACGATTCCGCGTGCATCTTGTGATTCGGCGGCCACAAGGTACCGGGCGACACCGTCACACTCACCGGCGCCACGGAGCCGTCGGTCGCGATGCCAAGCGCAGTTTCCAGAGCCGCGTCGCTGGTAAGACAGCCGACGGAATAACTTCCCGAGTTCTTGTTCTTTTTGGCGAAGGCCGGCGGCGCGATCACAATCGCAAGCAGTGTGGCTCCTGCGACTGCCATCAACAATGACGATAAGGACGATTGAAATTTCATTGTAACTCCTGTGTTTCAGCCCCCACTCGCCGAGTGACTAAAAGCAAAAAAATCTTATCACGCGGTAGAGATCGAAGAAAGCAACCAGTCACGTCTTAGGACTCGAAGATAGCAACCAGCCGCGCCATAGGAACCAAGGAAAGCACCAGCACCATGGTCGGAGCCACTGCGCCAGGCTGCGCCTTTACGGTGATGGCTTGGCGAACGCCGTAGGGGCTTGGCGACCACCATAGCGGCTGGGCGACCACCGTAGTGGCGCGCCGGTCGAGGGCGCACAATCCCCTTGTGTCTCGCGGAGACCGCGAGCAACTGGGAACAAAATCCTGAAATCGGGCGCGGTCCCGGATTTACCCGGTCCGCGGCGCCCGAGTGCACCGGACTTAGACGACTACGACCTCGTCCGGGAACAGGAAGGTGGTTGCGCCATCATCAAACCGCACGAGATACATCCGGCGATCCAGATTGTCGATCTCGCGAATGATTCGAGGATGTTCTTCGAAGCGACTGCGACCTTCGTGATCGCGCACCGGCCTCAGCAGTCGACAATGCCGCCCCACCACTGCCTCAATGTTCGTACTGGCCATCATTTTCTCATGCCTTTCCTGCCAGTGGGGTTACCGGTTCAACCCCATCCACGGTTTCTATTTTAGCAATCTTCGCGCCGGTTTTTTAGATGCCTGTGGGACCTTTGTGATTCGCCTGCTAACACCTGTGGAAACCTAGCGATTTCGAGGTTTTTGTGCCCTTTTCGATGGGTTTCCACGCTTGTTTCAGTTTCGCAACTTAGTTTCGCAGCTTGCTTTATTGCACGTTTCCGGTCACCAGTTAGACCATTCTTTTGGCAGCCCTGCCTTATTTCAGTCCGGGCCGCAGGGTGATTGCTGCACCTGCGCGAGCGAAAAAATGTCAACAATTTATCCACTCGTGATGGGCCGCGAAGCGGTTGTTTCCACTGAGCATTACCTCTCCGCCAGCGCCGGCGCACAAATATTCGCCCGCGGCGGCAACGCAATCGATGCCGCCGTCGCGGGTGCGTTCGTCGAAGGCGTGGTCAATCCTCACATGCACACCATCGGTGGCGAGGCGCCGATGCTGATATACGCGGCGGAGGCCGGAAAGGTCGTCGCGATCAATGGCAATATGACGGCGCCCGCTCGCGCGACCATCGCCCATTTCCGCTCGCTCGGCATCGAACTGATTCCTCCGGGCGGATTGCTTGCCGCGGGTGTGCCGGCCGCGCTCGGCGCGTTCATCACCGCGCTCGCCGAATTCGGTACCCGTTCGCTCCAGGACGTATTGGAGCCCGCGCTCGCGCTGGCCGAAGACGGGTTTCCGGTTCACGTGGGTCTGTGCGGAGAGCCGGATTCCGAGGGTGAGGCGCACCAGGCGGGAGCGGGTGCGGCGCTGAAATTCTATGCCGACCGGTTCCGCACCAAATGGCCGTCGAGCGGGCGCGTTTATCTGCCAGACGGAAAGGTGCCGGCGCCGGGCGCGATTCTGAAGAATCCCGCGCTTGGGAAGTTTTTCCGCCGCCTCCTTGATGCCGAGGCGCGCGCCAAGGCGGGCGGCCGCGTAGCCGGCCTTGAAGCCGCGCGCGACCGCTTTTATCGCGGCGATATCGCCCGCGACATCGTCGCGTGGTCAGAGGCGCAGGGCGGGTTGCTCGGCGCGCAGGACCTCGAGCGCTTCAGCACGCGAATCGAAGAGCCGCTTTCGGTCGATTACCACGGCGTGACGGTCTTCAAGTGCGGTCCGTGGTCGCAGGGCCCGGTCTTTCTGCAGCAATTGCGGATGCTCGAGGACTTCGACCTGCGCACGATGGGGCACAACTCGCCCGACTACATCCACACCGTCATCGAATCGGCCAAGCTCGCGTTCGCCGACCGCGAGGCATGGTACGCCGATCCTGAGTTTACGCGGGTGCCAATCGACGGATTGATCTCCGGCAAATATGCCGCGATGCGCCGCGCCCTGATTGACCCAAGCCATGCCTCGCAGGAGCTTCGCCCCGGCGATCCGATCGCGATGCGGCCGCGGCTCGAAGGCGCGGCGCCGGCTTCGCGTCCATGGGGCGGCGGCACCGTTCACGTCACCGCGGCAGATCGCAAGGGCAACCTGATCGCGATCACGGCGAGCGGCGGATGGATTCCCAGCTCGCCCGTAATCGACGCGCTGGGCTTTCCGCTTGGCTCCCGGATGCAGACCTTCTATCTCGACGAGAACCATCCCAACGCGCTCGCGCCCGGAAAGCGCCCTCGCACCACGCTCACGCCGTCGCTCGCGATGCGCGGCGCAGAGCCGTACCTGGCCTTCGGCACGCCGGGCGGCGATCAGCAGGATCAATGGACTTTCCAGTTCTTCCTGAACGTGGTCGAGTTCGGGATGAATCTGCAGGAGGCGATCGAGGCGCCAAAATTTTCCACGCCGCACTTTCCCTCCACGTTCTATCCGCACAACTCGATGCCGGGAGTGCTGCGCGTGGAGGAGCGCGTCGATTTGAGAACGCGTCAGGCGCTCGCGGCACGCGGACACCAAATCGAAGTGCGTCCTGCGTGGTCTGAAGGCCATGTGCTCGCGGTTTCGATCGATCGCACCAGCGGCTTGCTGGCGGGCGGATGCGATCCGCGCGGTCAGGCGCAACCGGTGATGCCGGCGCAGGTAATCGGATGGTGAGTTAACCGGCGCCTGAGCGCACCTGATCGGCATATTCGCAGTTTTTGTGTCTCAAAGCTGAAGCTTTTTGTCCGAAATGCGCGATCGCTATCAGCGTTGCGGGTTGATCTGCTGCCGATAAGATAGAAAACTTGGATTTGAGAAAGTCGAGTCCCGACGGCCCCGCGCGGGCCGGAGGATGACCAGTAAGACCCTGGAACTGGGGGAGGAAAACCGTGTGGCGTAACTCGGGAAGAACGATTAGCGTTTTGATTGCCGCGGTGGCGCTGGTGGTTGCCACCGGATGCTCCGGGCAGCCTCTGTCGACGCGCGAGAAGGGCACGCTGCTCGGCGGTGGACTTGGCGCCGCGACCGGTGCCATCATCGGAGCCGCAGTCGGTGCACCCGGCGCGGGCGCGGCCATCGGCGGCGCGCTCGGCGGAGTGACGGGGTTTGCGGTCGGCAACTCGATGCAGAATCAGGAAGTTCAGCAGAAGCAGACCCAATCCCAGATTCAGACGCAGCAGCGGCAAATCGAACAGCAGCAGCAGCAAATTCAGCAGCTCAAGCAGCAACAGGAGACGGAGTAGGGCCCCGGAGGGAGACGAAGATGATGCGAAGCAAGTCGATTGCAACCCTGGCATTTGCGTTGGCTGCACTCTTTCTGGCGGCAGGATGTTCCGGCCAGCCGCTCTCGACCCGTGAAAAAGGCACCCTTGGCGGTGCGGCGATCGGAGCCGGCGCTGGCGCCATCATCGGCGCAGCCGTCGGAGCGCCCGGCGCGGGTGCGGCCATCGGCGGCGCGCTCGGCGGCGTGACCGGCTACGCGGTCGGCAACGAGATGCAGAACCAGGAAACCGCCAATCAGCAGACGCAGTCGCAGCTGAATTCGCAACAACAGCAGATCGAACAGCAGCGCCAGCAGATTCAGCAGCTCAAGCAGCAGCAGGAGACCGAGTAGCGGCTCTCTCTGACTGGCGCAACCCGGAGGTCAGATCATGAATGCACGATCTTCAGTCATCGCAGCGTTCGCGCTGATCGCGGCCCTTGCTCTTTCCGCATGCTCCGGACAACCGCTTTCCACCCGCGAGAAGGGTACCCTGGGCGGCGCCGCCGTGGGTGCCGGCGCGGGCGCGATCGTCGGCGCAGCGGTGGGTTCTCCTGGAGCGGGCGCGGCTATCGGCGGAGCGCTTGGCGGCGTGACCGGTTATGCGGTCGGCAACCAGATGCAGAACCAGGAAACCGCCAATCAGCAGACGCAGTCGCAAGTTCAGCAGCAGCAGCAGCAAATCGAGCAGCAGCGCCAGCAGATCGAGCAGCTCAAGCAGCAGCAGGAAACCGAATAGGTCTGCGCGCGGCTATCGGTCGCGATTTCAAAGAGACGCCGCCAGAGCGCGGCGTCTCTTCTTTTTTCATTCGGGCCTGCACAGCCGGCACGCGCGCATCCCGGCCGACCGCGCATGCCTGGCGTCGGCGAACACCAGCGAGTTGGTCGGGCGCGCCCGCCGCGCGGCGCCGCACTCGGGCCGGCAGAAGATGCGGGTGTGGCGATGTCCCAGCACCGCGCCGGGCGGCATCCGGAGATCGCGCCCGATCCGGAATCCCTCCAGCTTGAGGAGCAGCACCTTGCGCTCGACGCCTCCGCCGTAATTTCCGATCGACCCGTCGGATTTGATCACGCGATGGCAGGGGACGAAGATCGGCACCGGGTTGGATGCCATCGTGTTGCCGATCGCGCGCTGGCTGTCCGGCTCGCCCACCGCCGCGGCGAGTCCGCGATAGGAAATCACGGATCCCGGCGGGACGCGGCGCAGCGCTTCCAGCGCGCGGCGCTGGAAGTCGCTTTCGACCAGGCAGAGGTCCACGCGATGGCGCAGCACGGAGAAGTCGCCCGCGAAGTAGCGCTGCAGCTCGCGGTCGACGTCGCGCCGCCATGCCGGGTTCTCGCTCAAATCGAAGCGCCGCCGCAGCGCATCCAGGGTGCGATCGCCGTCGGTGATCGAAAGAAAGTGGATCGCCGCGAATCCGCGCGGTCCTTCCGCGACCAGCAGATCGCCCACCGGCGAATCGATTATGCCGACGCGTGCGTCGGGGCGCCGAAGCGACTTCATCGCGCCTCCGATGCGCTGGCGCGCCCGCACGATCAGGTCGTCGACGGCATGGTCGTCGAATTCCCGGGCGAGACTGCGCGCCGTTCGCGAAGCTCCGGTCCTCACGGTCTTCATCGCTCCTCCTTCAGCTTTCTGAGCGCCTGGTAAACCGTCGCGCGCGCGCTCTCAGGCGAACACTCGAGCGCCGCGGCAATCTCGGAGTACTCGCACCCCTCCAGCTTGCGCATCGCCAGCGCCCGGCCCTGGCGCGGCGGCAGCCGGGCGATTGCCTGCCTGAAATTCATCAGCGTCTCGGGCGCGCGGCCGTTGGTGTACGAGGGGCTCGATGCGCCGTCGAGCTCGGCGCCGCAGTCAGGCGCGAGCACGCGCGCCCGCCGCATGCGATCGCGCGCGCGGTTGCGGCACAGGTTGGTCGCGATCCTGAACACCCACGGCCGCAGGCCCTCGCCCGATCGCAGGGTGGGATACGCCCGATAGGCCCGCAGCCAGGTTTCCTGGAACAGGTCGAGGCTGTCTTCGCGGTCTCCGGTCGAGCGCAACAGGAAGCGCATGATCTCGCGCTCGAGCGATTTCATCGCGTCGTCGAAAGGCGGCGGCAGATTGAGCGTCGCGCGAGTCCCCATCATGCTCTGTATAACCCCGCGCGTGGCGATGCGTGAAACCGCCGCTAAAGCGCCGCGCGGGGATTGCCATTGGCCCGTCCCTTCGCGATGATTCGCCAGATTTGAGTCCGGCGATGACAGTTTCCCGGCGCCGGCCGCGTCCGTCGCGCGGCGGTCCGGCGCCCCTTTGACAGGAGAAGGCTGGCGATGAGTCCGGTTGGATGGATCTCGCTGTGGGCGATTTTGTTTCTCGCCACGCATCTGGTCATTTCGTCGGGATATCTCCGCCCGCGCCTGGTCTCCGCGCTCGGCGCGGACGCGTACCGCGGCGCGTATTCTCTCATCGGGCTGGGCACCTTCATTGCGCTGGTGCTGGAATTTGCCTGGCACAAGCACGCGGGCGCGATGCTCTGGAACTTGCGCGGCGACGAGCCGCTTAGATGGCTGGTGTGGGTGCTGATGCTGCTGGCGCTGACCCTGATCGTGGCCGGATTCATCAATCCCAGCCCGGCGCAAAATTCCATGCCCACCGAGGCGAGTGCACCCCATGGGATACTCAAGATCACGCGGCATCCGTCGTTTGTCGGGCTGGCGATATTCGGGGTCGCGCACATGATCATGAACGGATGGACCGGCGACCTGGTCTTCTTCGGAACTTTCCCGGCCCTCGGGATCATCGGCGGTCTCCATCAGGACCGCCGCAAGCTGCGCGAGCTTGGCGCCGGCTACCGGTCGTTCCTGGAGGCGACCTCGTTCGTTCCGTGCGCCGCGCTGATTTCAGGCAAACAGAAATTCTCGCGCGCAGACGCGCCGTGGACGGCGATCGCAATCGGCGTGGTGCTCACAATCGCAATCGTGATCGTTCATCCGTTTCTGTTCGGGGGAAATCCGCTCGGATGACGCCCGTGCGGCGATGCGGCTTAACCGCCGCCGGGCAGCCTGAACAGCCGCGCCGCGTTGGCGACGATTTGCGCGGCCAGTTCAGCGCCGTCTGCGCCGCGAACCTGCGCCAGCACCTCGAGCGTGCGAACCACGAAAGCGGGCTCGTTGCGTTTCCCGCGATACGGCTCGGGCGCAAGGTATGGCGCGTCGGTCTCGACCATCACCCGATCGGCGGGAACCGTCCGCGCGGCGTCGCGAATCGCGTCGGCGTTGCGAAAGGTCAGGATTCCGGAAAACGAGATGTGAAAGCCGAGCGCGACAAAGCGCTCCGCGGCGGCGCGGTCGCCGGTGAAGCAGTGGATCACGCCGCCCCGCGCCGGCATGCCGGCTTCGCTCACGATTTCCAGCATCGGCGCCTCGGCGTCGCGGCAATGGATGACGATTGGCAGGTTCGTCTCGCCGGCAAGCTCCAGATGACGCCGGAGCGCGGATTCCTGCGCCTCGCGCGGAGAATGCATGTAGTGAAAATCGAGTCCGCTCTCGCCGATCGCGACGACCTTCGGCGATTTCGCAAGCTCGAGAAGCGCCGCGATTCGCTCGCCGGTGCAATCTTTCGCGTCGTGCGGATGAACTCCGACCGCGGCGAACACATTTGGCGTCCGCTCCGCGATCTCGACCGTGAGCCGGTCGTTCTCGATTGGCCCGATTGCGCCGACCGAGAGCATCGTGGTCACGCCCGCCGCCTCGGCTCGCGTGAGCACTGCGTCAACTTCGTCGCGCAGGCGCGGATCGGCGAGATGGCAGTGCGTGTCGATGATCCGCATGATCGCGAGTGCGCGCGCGAGCGCTGGCGGCTCAGGCGCTTTTCTTCTCGATACGGGGGAAGAGCGCAACCGGCGGATTCACGCGATGCCCCGGCTTCAGGCCCTGGCCGAACGGCGCGCGCGCGGTTTGCTCGTCGCAATTCAAGAGATCGAGCATCCGTTTCGAGGTCATCGGCATGAACGGTCCGAGCGTGTCGGCGATTACGCGCAGACGCTCGAGTAGCTCAGCTAGGATCTGTGCGACGCGCGGCATCTGCGCCGGGTCCTTGGCGAGCGTGAACGGCGAGGTCGCAACGATATATTTGTTCGCCCGGTCGAGCGCGAGCCATATTTGCTCCAGCGCGCCCTTGAAGTTGAGCTCTTCGATTTCCTTGGCAACCCGCTCGGTGAATAGCTTTGCCGCGAAGCCGAAGGCCATCACTTCCTCGTCCGTGGTTGCTACCGCGGCCGTGACTTCGCCCTTGAAATATCGCGCCGCCATCGAGAGTACGCGGCTGGTGAGGTTGCCGAGATCGTTGGCGAGGTCGGAATTGTAGCGCTCGACCAGCCGCTCTTCGGAAAAATCGACGTCAAGCCCATACGCCGCCTCGCGCAGCACGAAGTATCGGAGCACGTCCGGCGCGTAGGCTTTTTCGTATTCGAGCGGATCGAGGATGTTGCCGGAACTCTTCGAGAAGCGTGCGCCGCCGTAATTCATCCAGCCGTGCACGTTTAGAGATCGATAGACCGGCAGGTCGAGCGACCACAGCATCGCGGGCCAGTAGACTGCATGGGTCTTCAGGATATCTTTGCCGATGAAATGCTCGGTGACCGGCAGCGTCGCGGCGAGCGCCTCGATGCTGGTGTCGGGTAGCTCGCTCAGGTAAGCCCAGAACGCATCGTACCAGACGTAGGTGACGAACTTGTCATCGAAGGGCAGATCGATTCCCCAATCCAGGCGCGACTTCGGACGCGAGATGCACAGGTCGTCGAGCGGCTCGTCGAGCATCCGCAGCGCCTCGTTGCGATAGCGCTCGGGGCGGATGAAGTCGGCGTGCTCGCGGATGTGGGCGCGCAGGCGCTCGCGATGTTTCTCGAGCTTGAGGAAATAGTTCGATTCCTTGACCTGCTCCACGGGGCGCTTGTGATCGGGACAAACGTTTCCCGGCAGAAGCTCCTTTTCGGTGTAGAACCGCTCGCATCCGACGCAGTAGAGGCCTTCGTATTCCTGGAAGACAATATCGCCGCGCTCGTAAGTGCGCGCGAGCATCCGCTGCACGAACTGCTTGTGTTCCGGATCGGTGGTCCGCACGAAGTGGTCGTAGCTGATGTTCAGACCTTCGTGCGTCTTGCGGAACAGTGCGCTGATCTTGTCCGCGAACGCCTTGGGAGAAAGACCGTCGGCGAGCGCGGCGTCGCGGTTCTTCTGCCCGTGCTCGTCGGTGCCGGTGACGAAGGTCACATTTTCGCGCCCGAGCTTGCGCCGCCAGTGCCGCGCGTAGGTGTCTGCCGCCAGATACTCAAGGGCGTGCCCGACGTGCGGCGGGCCGTTGCTGTAGGTGATCGCGGTGGTGATATGGATGCGCCCGGCCATCAGGGGATCGAAGATAGCGTGCCGGCGGCGCCGATTCGACCGCGCCGCTAGTGTCGGGGCGCGGGCGTGGTCCCGGGCGGGCGGTTGCCGACCAGGTCGTCCAGCGTCGCATCGATCACGCTGCCGTCGGATTCAAGCTGGATCGTGACGGTCTGCTTGAGCACGTTCTGGCGCAGCACCTTGCCATCGCCCTTGACGGACTGGACGCGCTTGCCCTGCGCGGGCAATCCGCGCTTGAGCTCGACGTAGGTCGCGTACTCGTAGCGCAGGCAGCACTTGAGCCGCCCGCACATCCCGGCCAGCCGCGAGGGATTGAGCGCGAGGCCCTGCTCGCGCGCCATCTTGACCGTGACCGCGTCGAAGTCGCGCAGCCACGACGAGCAGCACAACTCGCGCCCGCACGGTCCCACGCCGCCGGTGACCTTGCTCTCGTCGCGCGCCCCGATCTGTTTCATCTCGACGCGCACGCGCAGGGTGTTGGCGAGGTCGCGCACCAGGTCGCGAAAATCGACGCGGCCCTCCGCGATGAAGTAGAACGTCGCCTTGCGTCCGTCGAGCGTGAAATCGACGTTGACGTGCTTCATCTGCAGGCCGCGCTCGCGAATCCGCTCCAGGCACATGCGGCGCGCGCGCGCCTCGCGCAGCAGGTTCTCGTGTTCTTCGTTCTCGTCGCTCTCGAGCGCCGCTCTTATGATCGGACGCAGAGAATTCAGATCGAGCGTGCGCGCGGCGGGATGAGGCTCGACTTCCACGGTGCCGATGCGGGTGCCGCCCTCGGTGTCCACCAGCACGCGCTGGCCGCGGCGCAGGTCGCCGCTTCCGGCCAGATAGGAATAAATGTGGCCGGTCGGACGCAGGCTGATGCCCACGATCTTCGGCGTGTCGCTTGCGCCCTCGAAGGGATCCGTCTCAGGGGCCAAACTACTCTCCCCGCATCGCGCGCGATGCGTTCATCCAGTACTGCTCGGCCTGCATGCGCGGATTCGCCATCGCGTCCACGGCGCCGCGCGCCTTCACGGCGCCTTCCAGGCAGGCGACGATCGCGCCGGTATCGAGCGATCGCGCCAGTTCCGCGGCGGCCGCGCCGCTGTCCGGAGCCTCATCCGCGCCGAGCAGCTTTAAGCACAGTATTTCTTCCAACAGGCGCGCGATCAACTCGAAGTTGTCCGCCGCCTCGTCACGATTCTGAAAATGGCGCTGGGCCAGCTGCTGGGCGGCCGGAAAATCCATCGACTTCGCCCGCCCCAGCGCCTCGAGCATCTCCTTCATCGGCGGCTCGTCGCCCTCGGCCAGCGCGAGCGCGCGGGCCGCGCTGCCGCGGGCAAGGTGTGCCGCGGCGGAGCGTTTTGCCGCGTCCGCCACGCCGCGTGCGGCCACAATCGCCTCCAGGTCCGCGACCTGCAGCGCGCCGAAGCGCACCGGCCGCATCCGCGACCGCATCGTATCCAGCAGGGCGCGCTCGGCCGACGTGATCACGAAGATAATCGCGTGGCCGGGCGGTTCTTCCAGGGTTTTGAGCAGCGCGTTCTGGGCGGGAAGATTGAGCGTCTCGGCGTCGTCGATTATCGCGACGCGCACGCCGGCGCGCGAGGGCTTGATTCCCAGCACCCCGATCAGTTCGCGCACCTGCTCGATCAGCACGTCGGTGCGTCCCGCGGCGCGTCCGATCCGGTTGAAATCAGGATGCACCCCGGAGGCGATCTGCACGCACGCGCCGCAGCAGTCGCATCGCGGCGCCTCCGGCGCTCCGGCGCGGCGGCGACCGCGCGCGCCGCTGTGGGCGGCGGCATTGCGCACCGCGCAATTTTCGGGAGTGCAGCAGAAGCCCGCGCCGCGTTCGCGCTCGCAGAGCATCGAATGCGCCAGCGCGGCCGCGATGGTCGCCTTGCCGACGCCGGCAGGTCCGCAAAACAGGTAGGCGTGCGAAGGGCGGCGCGAAAGTTCCGCGAGCAGCCGCTCGGCGACCTCGCGATTTCCGCGGATCCCGCTCAGAGGCATCGCCGCGCCACCAGCGCGGAGACCGCGCTCAGAATATCCGCGCCCACCGCGTCCACCGGTCTTGCCGCGTCGATCACGATCACGCGATCGCGTTCGCTGCGCGCGATCGCAAGAAATCCCTGGCGCACGCGGCGGTGAAACTCGTAATCCTGCCCCTCAAAGCGATCCGGCACCCGGATGGCGCCCTTGGCGCGTGCGCGGGTGCGCTCGAGTCCGGTTTCCACGTCGATGTCGAGCACGATGGTCATGTCGGGCTTCATCCCGTCACTCGCAAGACGGTTGAGATCGGCGAGCAGCTTGAGATCGAAGCCGCGCCCGTAGCCCTGGTATGCGACGGTGGAGTCCGAGTAGCGATCGGAGATGACGATATCGCCGGCGGTCACGGCGGGCCGCAGCTTTTCGCGCACGTGCTGCGCGCGATCGGCAAGGACCAGCATCAGCTCGGCGGCGACGTCGAGCGAAACCGCGGGGTCGAGAAAGATCGAGCGAATCGCCTCGCCCGCGCGGGTGCCGCCGGGCTCATGGGTGACCATCGCGCGGCGCTGCTGCGCGCGCAGCGCATCGGCGAGCCGCGCGGCCTGCGTGGTCTTGCCGGAGCCCTCGACTCCTTCCAGCGTGATGAAAAGTCCGGTCGGCATCAGCCGCCAAGATACCAGCGCATGAGTCCGGGCTGAAAGAGCGCGAAGATGCCCGCCGCCAGGGCCAGGAAGGGGCCGAACGGAACCTCGGTGCGCAGGATCGAAACGTCGGCCTGGGTCGGCTCGGTGGACGGATCGCCGACCGGCTCGGGTCCCTGGCCGCCGCCGACGATCGCGAAGATAATCCCCCCGATCGCGCCCAGCAGCGAGCCGAAAAACAGGGTGAACACCACGCCCTGCCATCCCAGGAATCCGCCCACCATCCCCAGCAGCCACACGTCACCGAGCCCGACACCCTCGCGTCCGCGCACCAGTTCGTACAGGTAGCCGGTGCCGAACAGCACGCCGCCGCCGATCAGGACGCCGAGCAGCGCGCTGCGCCATCCGACCTCGGGCATCAGAAAGGTCGCCGCCAGAAACCCGACCAGCATCCCGGGAAACGTGATCAAATTCGGTATCAGGCGCCAGTCGTAATCGATAAGCGCGACGATAAACAGCGCGGTGCACAGCACGAAGCGCGCGATAGCGTCGCCCAGGGGAAAGTTGAGATAGAGATACAGGCCGAGTACCGCGAGACCGACTTCGGTCAAAAAGTGGCGAAACGGGATCGTCGCACCGCACATCAGGCAGCGCCCGCGCAGCCCGATATAGGCGAGGATCGGGACGTTGGCCCACACTGGAATTGCGCGCTCGCAGCTTTCGCAGAACGAGCGCGGCGTTACGATCGACAAGTCGCGCGGAAGACGGTAAGCGACCGTGGTCGCGAAGCTTCCCGTGATTGCGCCGATAATGAATGCGAGCGCGCCGCCGAGACCGTCAGGCATTTGCATCGCGTCCCTCCCCTGCGCGCCGCTAGGCGGCGTCCACCACTGTCACCCGCACGGTCCGCTGGCGCGGACCGTCGAACTCCGCCAGCATCACGCCCTGCCACCGTCCCAGCGCGAGCTTGCCGCCGCGCATCGGGATGCTGATCGAGGTCCCGAGCATCACCGACAGAATATGCGCCTGCGAGTTGCCTTCGCCATGGCGGTAACCCGCCTGGCGCGGAACCATGCGCTCGAGATGCGCCAGCAGGTCGGTGGTGACGTCGGGATCCCAGTTTTCCGAGACGATCACGGCGCAGGTCGTGTGCGGAACGAACAGATTGCACAGCCCGTCGCTCGCGCCGATACGGCTGACTTCGCGCGCGACCTCGGGTCCGATATCGACGAGAGCCTCGCGCGCCGGCGTCCGAATCGTGAATTCGCCCATCGCAAAGGAGTCTATTAGGCGCGGCGCATCTTCGCCACATCGCGCGCGCGCTCGTCGCGCCGGCCGCGCTCAATGCTTGGGCCCGCACAGCTTTATCGCGAGATCGTAGGTCGCCTTGATGCCGAGATTCAGGTTGTCGACCGACAGGCGCTCGTCCACGCCGTGAATGCGCTTGACTTCGGAGTGGGGCAGCACGACCGGAACAAAGCCGTAAGCCGGGACGCCGCGCTCGCGCAGAAAGCGGGAGTCGGTCCCGCCCGACATCAGCCACGGAATCGCCGGCGCGCCACCGAAATCCTTCGCGGCCACCGCTTTGATCGCCTCCCACGCCGGACCGCTTTGGGGCGAGGGCGGCGCGTTGTCGGGCTTCTGGAGGAACTCGATCGAGATTCGATGGTCGTGGAGGCGGCGCTTGATCTTGTCCAGGAATGCGTTGGGATCGGTGGCGGGCAGCAGGCGACAGTCCAGACCCGCGGTCGCCGATGACGGGATGACGTTGATTTGCAGGCTGCCACTTAGTGTGGTCGGGACGATTGTGTCGCGCAGCAGGGCGAGCAGGACGTCGGTCTTGCGCGGCCAATCCAGCGCAAAATGGAGCATGAACGGCCAATCCAGGTGCGCGAGTTCGAAAGAAAGCGGGAACTTCTCGAGCGGGGAAATATCGTCCAGCGCCTGTGACATCAGCGGTATCACCCGCACGGGCGGCTGGCGTTTCACCACGCGCGCCAGGGCAGTTACCAGGATTTGAGTGGGATTGTCGGGGATCGGAATCGCGCCGTGGCCGGAGTGGCCGTAGGCGGTCAGCCGCAGCCACATCACGCGCTTCTCCGCCACCGCGACCGGAAACACGGCGCTTGCTGAGCCGAAGGGATCCGGGGTTGCAAATCCTCCCTCGTTGACCGCGAAGGCAGGGTCGAAGGCGTCCCAATGCTCCTTGACCATCCACTGCGCGCCGTCGGTTCCGCCCGCCTCCTCGCCCGGATTGATCATCATCTCGACGCCGCGCCGAAGCGGCATTCCGCCGCGCTTGAGCGCGAGGAGCGTCATCAGCGCCATGATTCCGTGCGCCTTGTTATCGATCGCGCCGCGGCCCCATACGAAATCGTCATCGAGATCGGCGGCGAACGGCGGATGCATCCAGTCGCTGGCGACCGCGGGCACCACGTCGGAGTGCGAGAGCAGGAGCAGCGGCTTGGTGCCGGGCGGTCCGGGCAGACGCGCCAGCAGCGTCACCGCGCCGGGCCGGCTCTCAAAGGTCTGGGTTTCGATTCCTTCCCGGTCGAGAATCTGCTTCAGGTACGCGACGGCCTGCGCGGTGTTATCCGGCGGGTCGGTGGTGTCGAAGCGCAGGTACTGGCGGAAGTAGCCGAGCGCTTCGGCGTCGAGCGAGTTCCAGTCGGTCTGCGGCGCGGCCTGGACTCCGGCGGCGTGGGCGGAGTTGACCCCAAGCGCGATCGCGCACGTCGTCAGGAAACCCAGAGCGATCCATCCCCCCAGCTTGCGCATGCGGTAGCTCTCCCTCGGCCGCGGCGCGCGCGCTCACCGCTGGCAATGTGGGCAGTAAAAGCTCGCACGCTGCCCGAGTATCAGGTTGCGTATCGGCGTTGAGCACCTATGGCAAGGCTCTCCCTCGCGCCCATAGACCATCAGGCGGCGCGCGAAGCGCCCGGGCTGCCCGCGCGAGTCGCGATAGCTGCGGAAGGTGGTGCCGCGGCTGGAGATCGCGGAGCGCAGGACGGCGCGCGTCTCGCGCACGATCTTCTCGATCTCGGCGCGCGTCACCCGGCCCGCCCGGCGGGTGGGCCGCAGACCCGCGCGAAACAGAATCTCGGCGGCGTAAATATTCCCGATTCCGGCGACGATCCGCTGGTCCATCAGCAGGTTCTTGATCGCGACGCGCCGCCCGCGCGCCTGGTCCGCCAGATAGGCGGCGTCGAACTGCGCCGACAGCGGCTCGGGGCCGATACCGCTCAGCTCGTCGGCCTCCTTGAGCGCGTCACGCCCGACCAGCCGCACCATCCCGAACCGGCGCGGATCGTTGAAGACCAGGCGGCTCCCGTCGTCCAGGGTGAGCACGATATGGTCGTGGCGCGGGTTGAACTCGCTGTCGTCGAAGCCGCGGCCGCGATGCGTCAGGCTGCCGCTCATGCCGAGATGGACCAGCAGCACGCCGTCGCCGCTGAGTTCGATGAGCAGGTACTTCGCGCGGCGCGAGATTCGCTCGATTCGACGGCCGCGGATCGCGCCGCCAAAGTCGGCGGTGGCGCGGCGGCGCAGCGGCGCCGCACCGATCGCGGCATCCACGATCGTGCGCCCCACCGCGCTGCGCCGGAGAATCTGCCGCAGCGATTCTACTTCGGGAAGTTCAGGCATCGTTGCGGGTCGCGATTGGGCCGCCGTGCAGCACGCGGGCAAGCTTTACGAAGGCGGGCGGGGGATGCTCCTCGGCGCGCGAGGCGGGATCGATTCCCGCCCGGACCAGCGCGGAGGCGATTTGCGCCGGGTCCGCCCCCAGTGAATGCGACAGCGCGTTGCGCAGCGTCTTGCGCGGAGCGGAAAAGGCGGCGCGTACGGTTTCCAGCACCACGTCTTCCTCGCCCGGGGCGAATGCGGGCGTAGCGCTCGGAACCATCACCAGCACCTCCGCATCGACCTTGGGCCGCGGATGGAAATTGCCCGCCCCCACGCGGAAATGCGACTCGATATCGAAGTACAGCGCGCTGAAGACGCTGAGCGCGGAGTAGCCAGGCGCTCCGGGCCGCGCGCGAATCCGCTCGGCGACCTCGCGCTGAAACATCACGACCATCCGCTCGATCCGATCCTTGTGATCGCAGAGCTTGCGCAGGATTGCCGATGCGACGTTGAAGGGAAGGTTGCCCACGACCTTAACCCGCCCGCCCGCGAACATCGCGGCCGTGTCGATCTCGAGGAAGTCGGCGTGCGCCACTGATACGCGGCGATCGCCCGCGAACCGCTCTGCCAGGTGCGCCGCGAGCCCCTCGTCCAGCTCGATTGCGTGCAGCCGCGCGATCGGATGCGCCGCGATTCGCTCGGTCAGAATTCCGAGACCGGGACCGATTTCGACCGCTGCGTCGTCGCGCTCGAGCGCCGCCGCCGCGACGATTCTATCCGCCACCGCGGTCTGCACCAGGAAGTTCTGGCCGAGGGATCGGCGGGGCCGGACTCCCGTGCGCAGCGCGACGGTTGCGCCGGCCGGCGCGCCGCGGCGCGCGCCGCGTGGCGCGCGGGTGCGGGCTTTATTGGAGGGCGAGGTTCGCCTCGGCATCAATATCCAGCTCGTCGCGCTCGCCGCGCAGCAGGCGCCAACTTCCCGCCAGCGCGATCATCGCGGCATTGTCGGTGCAGTACTTCAGTGAGGGTGCGGCGACCGCAAGACCCTCGTCCGCTCCAAGCTCCGAAAGTCGCGCGCGCAGCCGTGAGTTCGCGGCCACGCCGCCCGTCAGCGCGATCGTCTCGACTCCCAGCTCGCGCGCCGCCTCCAGGGTGGGGCGCACCAGCATATCGACGACCGCCTCCTGGAAGCTGGCCGCCAGATCGGCATGCGCGATTTCGCGGCCCCCGGGCGCGGCGAGCAGCGTCGCGACCGCGGTCTTTACGCCGGAGAAGCTGAAGTCGCGCGGCGCGCCCTTAACGCGCGCGCGCGGAATCTTGACGCTGCGCGAATTTCCCGCCCGCGCCAGATCGTCGATCACCTTGCCGCCCGGATAGCCCAGACCCATCAGCTTGGCGACCTTGTCGAACGCTTCGCCGGCGGCGTCGTCACGCGTGGAGCCGATGCGGCGGTAGCGGCCGAAATCTTCGACCACGAACAGCGCGGTATGCCCGCCCGAGACCACCAGCGCGAGATACGGCATCGCGATCCGATGCTCCAGCAGCGGCGCCAGCAAGTGTCCTTCGATATGGTTGACCCCGACCATCGGCTTGCCCGCCGCCTGGGCGATTCCCTTCGCGCACATCAGTCCGACCAGCAGCGAGCCGACCAGCCCCGGCCCGCGGGTCACGGCGATCGCGTCGATCTGTGCCAGCGATACGCCCGCGGTCTCAAGTGCGCGGCCGATCACGGGCACAATGGTGACCACGTGATTGCGCGAGGCGAGTTCGGGCACGATCCCGCCGTAAGCGCGATGGATATCGTCCTGGTTGGCAACCGTGCTGGACAGCACCCGCGCCGTGCCCGCGCGCGCGGTTTCCAGCACCGCCGCCGCGGCATCGTCGCACGATGATTCGATTCCCAAGATTAGCATCGAAGTCCAATCAGCATCGAAGTCGAATCAGCATTGAAATCAGTTCGGAGTGCGCGACTCTGGCGCGGCGCTCGCGCGCGTGCGTCCGATGCCGCAGCGCACGGGTCGAGCATAACCGCTCGCACCGGGCGCGCAAACCCTCAGTCGGTCGGCGCGGGGCCGGGCGATGGCTCCGCAGGCGCTGGCGGCGCTTGCGGTTCCTCCGGCGCCTCCGGTGCTTCGCCCGCTTCAGGTTCGCCTTCGGCGGGAGTGGCGGTGGGCGACGTTATATCGGGTGCGACGCGCGTGTAACCGACCCGCGCCATCAGGTTTCCGGGCTCGACCTGCAGTGCCTGCTGATATGAGGCGGCGGCGGCGTCGGGATGGCCGCCCTGCTCGTAGGCCAGCCCCTCGAATGCGAGGGTCTCGCCGAGCCATTGGGGATTTTGTCCGAATCCGATTTCCGCGCGCTTGAGGAACGTGATCGCCTGCACCAGGTTCTTCTTCAATATGTACGCGCGGCCCAGGTAGAAATATGCGTACGGGTTGTTCGAGTCCACGGAGACCGCGCGGCCGAGTTGGCGAATCGCGTCGTCGATCTTGCCGGCCAGCAGCACGACGCGCGCCCGCTCGACGATGCGCAACGACGCCGCACGAGCCGGATCGGCGGTAGCCGCGATAATCGGATTGAGCGACAGGTCGCTGACCTGCGGACTCGGGACCAGCGAGCCGATGCCGAGCGGTTCGGCTTCGCCGGTCGCGGTCGGGATCGCCGTCGGAGCGGGAAATATTTCGCCCTCGGCACCGGCTGGCGAGGGCTCTGGAGTCGGCGTCTCGCTCGGCGTGACCGCGGCGGCGCCCGGCGCGGGCGATGGCGTCGGGCTGGGGGTCAGGTCGGCCGATCCGATCGACTCCTCCTGCAAGAGCGCGAGCCGCCGGCCGGCGAGCGGCGAGGCGAAGGCGGCGCATGGCAGCGCGATTATCAGCGCACCGATCGCGGCGCGGGCCGAGAGGGAAGCGCCGGCGCTCATCAATCGTTCGGATCGGTCAGCGGGTTGGGAGCGGCGGGCATTCGATGATCCGAGGCCGCGAGCGGGGCCGCGGATTTGTCGCACCGGCACATCTGAGTGGGAGCCATCGCCTTCGGAAATACTCCTTCAACCGCGTCCGGGCAAAGTGGTCCAGCCTTGCAGTCGGTCGCCGGGTCGATGGTTTCGCGGACGATCCCGGGCGGAATCGGAAAATCCAGCGCCGGGCGAGACGCAGTGGCCGCCTTCATGAACGTGGTCCAGGCGGGCAGCGAGGCTTGCGCGCCGGTCAGGCCCAGCTGTTCCTTCTGATCGAATCCGGTCCACACCACGGCAAGCAGATTCGGAGTAAATCCGGCGAACCAGGCGTCGTTCGCGTCGTTGGTGGTGCCGGTCTTGCCGCACGCCGGGCGGGTGAATCCCTGGGCGCGGGCGCCCTCGCCGGTGCCGTGATTGATCACCTGCTGGAGCATGAACTGCATCATGTAGGCGAGATCGGGCGAGAGCACCTGTTCGGCCTGGAACTCGTGGCCCTCGATAACCTTGCCGTTTTCGTCATCCACCGCGGTGATTGCGTATGGATGCACCGCCAGGCCGTCGTCGGCGATAATCGAGTAGGCTTGCGCGACCTGCATCGGCGAGACCTCGATTCCGCCCAGAACGATCGACGGGTAGGGCGGCAGGTCGCCGAAGCCCAGCGTCTTAGCCATCGCGCGAATCCGGTCCAGGCCGACCGCGTACGCCACGCGCGAGGTTGCCGAGTTGAGCGACTCCTGGAGCGCGAAATCCAGCGTGACGCGTCCGAAGAAGCGGTCCTTGTAGTTGCGCGGCGTCCAGCTCATGTTGTCGCCGTACTGCCATGTGAACGGCGCGTCGTCGATGAAGCTGGTGGGCAAAAATTTGTCCGGGCCGCCGTCCAGAGTGGATTTGAGCGCGGCGAGGTAGGTGACGGGTTTGAACACCGAGCCCGGCTGGCGCTTGGATTGAATCACCCGGTTGAACTGCGACTCCTGGTAGTCGCGGCCACCGACCATCGCGCGAATCTTTCCGCTTTGCGGCTCGATCGCGACCAGGCATGATTCCAGCTGCTGCTTGCGGGCCTTGCGGCGCAGCCGCGAATACTTCGTCTCGAGGTCGAGCAGATTGTTCTTGATCGCCCGCTCGCCGAGTTTCTCGGCGTGGACGTCGAGCGTGGTGAAGATGCGCAGGCCCTCCTGGGTCAGCACATCGGGCGGATAGCGCTCGGCGAGCTCTTTTTTCACGTAATCGACGAAGTAAGGCGCATCGTTGTTTTCAGTGTAAACCTCGCGCGCATGAAGCGGCTCGGCCACCGCGACGTCGTAGGCAGCCTTGCTGATGTAACCGTCCTGGAGCATCGCGGCCAGCACCTCGTTGCGGCGCTGGCGGGCAGGCTGGGGATGGCGCAGCGGGTTGAGGCGGTTGGGGGTCCGAATCATCCCCGCGATCGTCGCCATCTCGCCGATCGTCAGATCGCGCGGGTCCTTGGAGAAGTAGTATTCGGAAGCCTCCCAGATGCCGTAGATTCCTTCCGAACCGCGCTGCCCCAGGTAGATGTCGTTGATGTAGTTCTCGAGAATCTCGTCCTTGGAATATTTCTGCTCGGCGATATACGCCATCAGCGCTTCCTTGAGCTTGCGCTTCCAGGTGCGCTTGTTGGTGAGGAAGAAATTCTTCATGAGCTGCTGGGTCAGCGTCGATCCGCCCTGGCGGATGTGGCCGGAGGTGAGATCGACCACGGCGGCCTTGGCGATGCGGACGAAGTCGACGCCGTGATGCTCATAGAAGCGGTGGTCTTCGGCGGCGAGTATCGCGTCGATGAACGCGGGCGGGATTTGCGAGAGGCGGACCAGCCGGCGCTGATTCCAGCTCCCCTGGAAAATCCCGCTGATCAGCTCGGGCTCCAGCTCCATCGAGTAAATGGGCTTCTTCGCGCTCGGGTCGCGCATCCACTGGATCACGCCGTCGCGCGACAACTGCATCGCGACCATCTGGCCCGGAAACTCCTGGTACGGGTAGGAGAAGCTGTGCAGGAAAATCTCCAGCTGGCCCTGCTTTTCGTCGTAGCTGTATTCGCCGCGCGACATCACCTGGCCGGGCTCGACGCGATGATAATTGAGCCGCGCCAGGCGCTGGAAAAAACCGAGGTCGGCGAGCTTCTGTCCGGGGTACACGATGGTCGCGTCCGAATAGATGCGCGACGGGATATCCCAGCGCTTGCCGGAGAAGCGCGTGACCACTTCCTGCTCGAGGGCGTGGTAGTAGATCGAGAAGTAGTAAAGCGCCGGCGGAATGCAGAACAGCGCCACCACCGCCAAACCGACAAAAGCGAATTTCAGGAAGCGTCTGAACGACATCGGGTCAATGCGGCGGTTCGGGCGCGCCCGCGCGGGGGCTATCCCTGCGGCTTGAGCGCATAGTACAGGGTGGTGTCGCCGCGCTTGACCAGCAGCAGCACGACCTTGCCCTTGGACTTGGATTTAATCGCCTGCAGGTAGGCGTCAACGTTCTTGACCGCCGCGCGATTCACTTCAAGGATCACGTCGCGCGCGCGCAAGCCCGCCTCCTCGGCGCGGCTGCCGGGATCGATCGAGGAGATCACCACGCCGGTGGTCGTATCGAGGCCCAACTGGTGGGCGAGTTCGGGGCTGAGGTTTTTGACCCGCACGCCGAAAGCCGAGGGCGCGCCGGAAGCGCCCGGGTGCGGCTTTTCGGCCGAGGCGATTTGCGCCTCGTGCGATTCGGTGATCGTTGCGCTCAACTCCAGAGGCTTCTTTTCGCGCACCACCTTGACGGTCACCGCCTTGCCCAGCGGCGTCTCCGCGACCATCAGCGGCAGCTCCTGCGCGGAATTAACCGGCTTGCCGTCGAACTCGACAATCACGTCGCCGCGCTGGATACCGGCGCCCTTGGCCGGTCCATCCTTGAGCACCTCGGCAACCAGCGCGCCCTGGGCGCTCTTGAGTCCGAGCGACTCGGCGAGCTCGGGGGTCACCTGCTGGATGTAAACACCGAGCCATCCGCGGGTCACTTTGCCCTTTTCGCGCAGTTGCTGCAGTTCGTTCTTTACCAGGTTGATCGGGATCGCGAAGCCGATTCCCATGTTAGAGCCGGTGCGGGTGTAAATCGCGGAATTCACGCCCACCACAGCGCCGCGCAGGTCGATCAGCGGGCCGCCCGAATTACCCGGATTGATCGACGCGTCGGTCTGCAGGTACTGGTCGAAATTGCCCGGAATGTAGCGGCCCTTGGCGCTGATTATTCCCGCCGTCACGGAGTGGTCGAAGCCGAACGGATTGCCGATCGCGAGCACCCACTGCCCGACCTTCACGTCGTCGGAGTTGCCCAGCGGGGCGACCGGCAGATCGTCGCCGGCGTCGATCTTGAGCAGCGCGATGTCGGTCTTGGTGTCGCGGCCGACGACCCGGGCCGTGTAGTTCTTGCCGTTCTTGAGTGTGACGGTGACCTTGGCCGGATTCTCCACCACGTGTTCGTTGGTCAGAATGTAGCCGTCGCGCGTGATGATGAAGCCGGAACCCAGGCTCTTGGTGCGCTGCGGCCCGAACGGAACGAATGGTCCGCTCTCACCCCGCGGCGGGGCGCTGGAGCCATGGCTCGCTTCAGCTTCGCCTTTTTCCTCGGTCGAGATGTTGACGACGGCCGGACTCAGTTTGGCCGCAAGCTCGATGAAGTCGGGCAGCGACTCAGCTTTCTGGAAGTGGGCGCTGGTCTGGCCGAGTTCGCTCCAGAAGCGGCCGTCGGCTTTGCCCTCTTTGGCGCCGAAGGCGTGAATTGGAAGCAAGGATGCGAGCGCCACGATTACCGCGGCGGTTAGCGCGGTACGAAACAAATTTTTTGGCATTTGGTACGGGGGCGACGGTTCCGCTCAACGGCCCGGCGGTCTCGCCAATTCAACGTATTTCATCCTGAGATCGAAGAGAATCGTTTCGATCAGGTTTTCTTCGTCGCGGTCCAGATTTCCGCTGGTTTTTTCCCGGAGCATCCCGATTATATCGATGAACTGCTGCGCGGCGCGAAGATCGGATCGCCGCTGGCCGCTGGAAGGATCGGGAATCTCGCCCAGCGCGGTGAGCGCTTCCAGCGAGAGTCCGACCACGAAATTTGCGAAGTTGATCGCCTCGTCCTCCGACGCGCGCTGCGCTCCGGCGTATTGCGCACGGGCGCTGGCCGCGGCGGTCTGGTCCATCTGCGAGGGTGCCTCCTGCGCGGCGGGGCCGGAGGGCGCGGAGGTGTCGGCGGGGGAACTATCCTCGGCCTCGGCGCGCGGCGCTCCTTCGGCTGAGAAGCGGCGCCGGTCCTGAACCTTGAATCCCTTGCTCTTCTCTTCCTCTTCTTCCATCCCTCGGCTCCCCTGCATCAAGCGGACTGACCGGTGGCCATCCGCTCCAGGCGCTGAATGCGCTCCTCGATGGGCGGATGGGTCGAGAACAGGCGCGCGAAACCCTGCGTGCTCAGCGGGTTGACGATAAACAGGTGCGCGGTCGCCGGCGTCGCACTGGCCAGCGGCATCCGCTCGTTGGCGGTCTCCAGCTTGCGCAGCGCATTGGCGAGCAGGAGCGGATTGTGGGTCAGGCGCGCCCCGCTCGCATCGGCCTGGAACTCGCGCGTGCGGGAGATCGCAAGCTGGATCATCGTGGCCGCGATCGGCGCCAGGATTCCAATCGCGATGAGCCCGATGATGCCGCCGCGCTCGTCATCTTCGCGCCCGCCGAAGCCGCCGAAGATCGCGCCCCAGCGCGCGAACGTCGCAATCATCATTACCGCTCCGGCCAGCGTCGCCGCGATCGAGCTGGTCAGGATGTCGCGGTTTATCACGTGTGAGAGCTCATGCCCGATGACGCCCTTGAGCTCTTCGCGATCGCAGATGCGCATGATTCCGCGCGTCACCGCGACGGCCGCGTGGCGCGGATTGCGGCCGGTCGCGAATGCGTTCGGGGTATCAGTGTCGATCATGTAGAGCCGCGGCATCGGGATGCCCGCGGAGTGGGCCAGCTCATTGACGATCGAGTAAAGCTCGGGCGCGCTCTGCGCGTCGAGTTCCTTGGCGCCGTACGCGGCCAGCACCATCTTGTCCGAGAACCAGTAGCTGGCGAAGTTCATCACGGCCGCGAACACGAACGCTATCGCAACTCCGCCGCGTCCGCCCAAAAGCCCGCCGATCAGCATCAGCAGCCCGGTCATCACGCCGAGCAGGAAGGTGGTTTTGATGAAACTGCTCATATGGTTCCTGATCCCTGGGATTCACCGCTAATTTAAGCATTACGCGGCCCGCAAGCCCACATCTTTCAGGCTCGGGTGCGGACTGCATCAAATATTTGACGCAATTCCAATACCACCGTATCCAAAGCGAGGTCGGAAACCGGGTCATGGCTTACCACCGCGACCTTTCCCAGCGGGCGCCATCGCCGCGGATCGGTCGGACCGAAAATCGCGACGCCCGGCGCTCCCGCCGCCGCGGCAAGATGCGACACTCCGGAATCATTGCCCACGAACGCCGCCGACATCCGCGCCAGCGCGGCGACCGTTGGAAGTCCGAGGCCGCGTTCGACTGGCAGGTTTTCCCTGGCGAATTTGTCCGCCAGCCTGTCTTCGGCCGGCCCGAGGACCACGAGCGAGCGCATCGATTGCGCAAGGCTCCTTGCGAGATCGACGAATCTGTCGGGCGGCCAGTTCTTTGCCACAGCGCCGCTGCCGGGCAGGATCATCAGGTAGCGCGTCGGCGCCAGGCTGGCGCGGCTGAGAACCTGCCGGGCGCCGGCGAGATCCGGTTCGAGCAGATTGATCGATGAATCCAAATCTTCGCTCGGAGCGCCGACCGAGCGCAGATATGCGGCGGCGACATGGCCGGGATGCTCGGGGCGGAAGGGATGAAACGAAATCTCGGCGCCGCGCGCCGCCTCGCTGAGCGCCGCGCGATAGTGCGCGTCAGCGGAGGCGAAAAACGAATGGACGGCTCCGAATCCGCCGAAGAATGCGCGCGCCGCCTGGTCGCGCCCGCCGCCCTGACGGAATATCGCGCTCATCTGGCGTGAATCGATCGAATGCCCGCGCGCGACAGCGGCGATCCGCCCCACCGCAAAACGCGCAAGCTCTCCTCGCGCCATCAATTCGAGATTAGCATCGGGATAACACCGCGCGATCGCACGAATTGCGGGCACCGCGCATATCAGATCGCCCAGTGCGCCCGGGAATATGACCAGCGTGCGAGCCGTGTGCTCGCGTCGATGCGCCGAACCCATACCCCACAGCCTATCATCGGCGCCGCCAACGGCCTGTACCGGGTTCGCCGCCGACGCTTCGGCGCCGGTCGCATAATGGAGTGATTTCCGGTTAAATTGCCGCCATGCCGGTCAGTGTCGCTCATTCGCCGCTTGATCTAATCGGGCACACGCCCGTGGTGCGTCTTAACCGGATCGCGGGGAAGGACGACGCGGAAATCTGGGCGAAGCTGGAAAATTTCAATCCCGGCGGCAGCGTCAAGGATCGCATCTGCCTGGCGATGGTCGAGGCGGCCGAGAAGTCCGGCCGCATCAAGCCCGGCGACACTTTGGTCGAGCCGACTTCCGGCAACACCGGAATCGGCTTGGCGCTGGTCGCCGCGGTCAAGGGCTATAACCTGATCCTCACGATGCCGGACACGATGAGCGAGGAGCGGCGCTCGCTGCTGGTCGCCTACGGCGCAAAGCTGGTGCTTACGCCCGACACGCGCGGGATGCACGGCGCGATCGCAAAAGCCGAGGAACTGGTCGGCGAAAATCCCGGCTACTACATGCCACAGCAATTCTCCAACCCGGCCAATCCCGAGATGCACTACCGCACCACCGGGCCCGAGCTGGTCGAGCAACTCGAACGCATCGACGCGTTCGTGGCGGGCGTCGGCACCGGCGGCACGATTTCCGGCGCGGGCCGCTACCTGCACGAGCACTGCAAGAACAAGGTGCAGGTGGTCGCCGTGGAGCCGAAAAATTCGCCGGTGCTGTCGGGCGGGGAGCCGGGCTTTCACAAGATCCAGGGAATCGGCGCGGGGTTCATCCCCAAGAATCTCGACACCCGCTCCTACGATGAAATAATCACGGTCAGCGACGAGGATGCGATCCAGTTCGCGCGCCGCCTTGCGCGCGAGGAGGGCATCCTGGTCGGCATCTCGTCGGGCGCGAACTGTTGCGCCGCGCTCCAGATCGCAAAGCGGCTGGGCAAGGGCAAAGTCGTGGCGGTGGTGTTCTGCGACACCGGCGAGCGCTACCTGACCACCGATCTCTTTCAGGCCGAAGGAATCTGACCGCTGCGCGCCACGGGCGTTGGCCACGTCATACTGCAATGGAACCAGTCAGCCGCGAATTGGCCGCAAAGCTGGAAAAGCTGCGCGCGATCTTTGCCCCGATGGACCGGGTGATGGTCGCGTTCTCGGGCGGCGTCGATTCCACCTTCGTGCTCAAGGTCGCCTGCGACACGCTCGGCGATCGCGCGCTTGCGCTTACCACGACTTCGCCCACCATGCCGCAGCAGGATCGCGACACCGCACTCGAGATGGCGCGGCAGCTCGGCGCGCGACACCTGGTGATCGAATCCAACGAGCTGGAGATTCCCGGCTACGCGGCCAATCCGGTCAACCGATGCTACCTGTGCAAGTCCAACCTTTTCACGGTCTGCGAGGCACGGGCCGCCGAGCTTGGCATCGCGCATATCGTTGACGGCCTCAATCTAGACGACCTGGGCGATTACCGGCCCGGCATCAAAGCGGCGACCGAGCGCCGCGTGCGCCATCCGCTGGTCGAGGCGGAACTCAGCAAGGCGGAAATCCGCGAGCTGTCGCGCGCGTTCGGCCTTGAGACCTGGGATCGTCCCGCCTCGCCATGCCTGTCCTCGCGCTTTCCGTACGGAACCGAAATCACGCCCGAGGCTCTGCACAAGGTCGAGTCCGGAGAGCAGCTTTTGCATGCGCTCGGCTTTCGCGTCGCGCGGGTGCGCTATCACGGCGAGGTCGCGCGGCTTGAGCTCGAAAGCTCCGAGATTGCCCGCGTATTCACTCCCGAGATTCGCGAGGTGGTCGATCGCGAGTTCCACAAGCTCGGATTCCGCTTCGTGACGATCGATTTGCGCGGCTTCCGCTCGGGCTCGCTCAATGAGGGCGTGGTCAGCGGCGCGCGGCGATAATCGCTTCGGCGACCGCAAGGTCGGTCGCGGTGGTAATTTTCAGATTCGGCTCCGGGCTCTCTACCACTTCGACCGCGGCTCCGATGCGCTCGAGCAGGTCGGCGTCGTCGGTGGCGGTGATGTGCTCGCGCTCGGCATGGCGATGCGCTTGCGTTAGCAGCGCGCGGCGAAACGCCTGGGGCGTCTGCGCCTGCCAGAGTCCGGCGCGCGCCACCGTGGCCCGGATTTCCGCACCCTCGACGCGCTTGAGCGTGTCGGCAACCGGCACCGCCGCAATCGCGCCGCCGCGGCGCGCTGCCGCCTCGATGCATCGCGTGAACAGCGCGGCGCTCGCAAGCGGGCGCGCCGCGTCATGCACCACCACGATTTCACTTTCGACGCTCGTGAGCGCAAGCGCTATCCGCACGGAATCCTGACGCTCGGCGCCGCCGGGCGCGATCTTGACCGCAATTGCAGTCCCCGCGGCCGCCACTTCGCGCCGCGCCGCCGCTTCCATCCCGGCGGGCGCCGCGACAATCAGTTCGGTGACGCCGGACACCTGCGCGACGGTTTCAATCGACCACCCGAGCATCGCGCGCCCGCCCAGCGGCACGAATGCCTTGGGCTGTTTGCTGCCCAGGCGGACTCCGCTGCCCGCGGCGACGATTATGACGCTCACCTGCATCGCCGTACTCGCGCATCCAAACAAAAAAAGGGCCGGTTGTCACCGGCCCTCTGAGATTCCCCAACGATTGCGCGGCGCCGCGCGCGTTCAGTTGGCGAAAATCGTCCTCAGCTCCTCCATGATCTGTTCCTCGGGATGAGCCTTGGCGATCGAGAGTTCCTTTACGAGCAAGCTTCGCGCCGTGTCGAGCATCTTGCGTTCGCCAAACGACAATTCCTTGTCGCTCTTGAGCACCAGCAGGTCGCGCAGCACCTTCGCAATCTCCAGCGGCGAGCCGGTCTTGATCTTCTCCGTGTATTCGCGGTAGCGCCGGTTCCAGGTCTGGGTATCGACCTCGACCTTGCGCTGGCGCAGGATGCGGTAGATTTTTTCCACCATATCCTTGCCGATGACGCGCCGCAGACCGACCTGTTCGACGTTCTCGGTCGGAATCATGATCGTCATCTTTTCGGTGCCCAGGATGCGGAGCATATAGAAGCGGCGCTCCGTGCCGGAGATCACCCTAATCTGGATGTCGTCGATAACGGCGACGCCGTGGGCGGGATAAACTACCTTCTCGCCCTTTTTGAACGTTAGATGTGCATTTGCTTTCGAACTGGGCACAGTTTCACGGAAGCACAAGCATTCGATTTCAGTTCGGTTGACGACCCCTGGGGTTCGTCACCAACTGATAAGGCCTGTGTCGTAAACCCATTATGTCACAATTTAGTGTAATTTGTAACCCTACGGCGGAATCCTGAAATCAGGCGGTGCGATTCACAAACGACGTTCCGAAAACCGCCTCGGCCCTGGTTAAGTGCCCGTCATTTCAAGCGGAGTTCCATGACGATGGCGTCTTCACCCGGCCCGTAGTAATGACGCCTCAAACGCCGTTCCTCAAATTCAAACTTGCGATATAGACAGCGTGCCGGCAAATTTGAGCGCCTGACCTCAAGAGTGACGAGTATTGCTCGCTTTTCTTTCGCCTCCGCGACCGCCTGGCGCATCAGCTCGGACCCTAACCCCGTGCGCCGAAAATCGGAATGTATCGCGATATTGAGGATGTGATATTCGTCCGCCGCGAGCCATCGGCACAGGAATCCGCGTGGCGGCTCTTGCTGGTCCTCGGCTGACACCGCCAGCATCAGGCGCGAGAACGGCAGGCTCAATTCGCGCTGGAACGAACTCAGACTCCAGGGGGCGGGAAAGGCCTGGCGTTCGATTTCCAGGATCCGTGGCAGGTCGCGATGAGTTGCGTTGCGAATGAAAATTGCCATCGTGGACCGGCCTTGGCGGATGCCCATACGCATCCGGATATCTTGCGGGGTCGCCCGTAGCGCTGCGCTTTTGACGATATCGGCGCCCCGATTTTGCTGTCAACTCGCCTTTGGCAGCGGCGTGCAACCGGCCGCCAGGACGCTCGCGCCCTCAGGCCAGCTTGCCTTGAACAGATCGATGTGCAAATCTTTCGACGATCACTGATTACGGACACGATTTTGTAAACATCAACTGTGCTGCGACTGGTACTGGCTGTCTGACCGGAACAGGAGGTAAGTTCGAATGAAAAAGTTGGCCTTTGCGCTCGGGATCCTGGCGACGGCGGGAATGCTATCCGCTTGCGGCCCGAACATGGCTACTATCAACACGGCCAGCGAAAAGGCGGAGGCCGATGCGACGCGCGCTGAAGCGGCGGCGAACTCGGCCGAGGCTTCAGCGAATCAGGCTGACGCTGCCGCCAAGAAGGCCGAAGACGCGGCTTCCGGTGCCGAAGATGCGGTCCGCCGCGCCAATGACGCAGTATCGCGTCTCGAGGCTGCCTTCTCCACTTCGGTCACGAAGTAGGATTCCACACCGCGCTTACGAAAAGTGGCGGAAGGATTGAACAATCCTTCCGCCACTTTATTTTGATGGTTTGATTCGCTGGCCCGTGGACTACTTGCCCGGCGTCGCCGCGGGCGTTGCCTTGGCGCGCAACTCCTTTCGCACCCGCATGCGCAGCGCGTCGTTGCGCTGGATGCGATTCTCAAGGGTGCGAAAACCGTCCACCGTCAGCCCCTGCTGCGCGCAGGCCTGCTGCACGGTCAGGGTATGATTGGCCTGCATCGCCCGGTACACCCTGACGTACTTCTCTACGTCGGCGGTCGGGACGTCGGGCTGATCCTCGCCCGAGTCGAATTGCGCGAGCTGGATGCGGGAATCGCTGCGCAACGTGCGCGGTGCGGCCGCCGCCGCGGCGCCCGAAGGACCGGGAACGGCCGCGGCCAGCGCCGCGGCGCAGATCAGAAATGCGACCGTCTTCACAACCCCGGCGCGCGCGCGCGTCGTTTCATTGATACTCACGTTTACCAGGCTCCTTCACCCAGCCATCCTTGCACGCCGCAAGCGATGCTTAAAGCCCGTCCGCGGAAATCGGCCGGCGCTCTTGCAAAGCTCGGCGCGGTGCTTAAGTTTGGTAGCGGTGCTGGCGCCACCCGGGCGCTGGTGTGTCGGCGCCAACCGAATCACGAACGCACAATGATGGAGAAGAATCTCTATGCCAGCCAAAACGGTTGAGCTGCACGAAAACGCGCGGACCGGAATCGTCGCCGGCGCCACGCTGGTCGCCGAAGCGGCGCGCGTTACCTTGGGGCCCAAGGGCCGCAACGTGATGATCCAGAAAAGCTGGGGCGCGCCCACGATCACCAAGGACGGCGCCACGGTGGTCAAGGAAATCGAACTCGAAGATCACTTCGAGAATATGGGCGCCAAGCTGATTCGCGAGGCCGCGCAGAAAACCGCGGACGTGGCCGGCGACGGCACCACCACCGCGACCGTGCTGGCCGGCGCGATGGTGCGCGAGGGAATCCGCCTGCTTGCGGCCGGGCTCGCGCCGATTGAGCTCAAACGCGGGATGGATGCGGCGACGCGCAAGGCGGTCGAAGTCATCAGGCAGATGGCCAAGCCGGTCAAGGATCACAAGCGGATGCTGCAGGTCGCCACGGTTTCAGCCAACGGCGACGATACGATCGGCAAAATCGTCGCGGACGCGATGGAAAAGGTCGGCAAGGAAGGCGTCATCACCGTCGAAGAAGCGCGCGGACTGGAAACCACGCTCGAGCACAACGAGGGGATGCGTTTCGATCGCGGCTACCTGTCCGCCTATTTCGTCACCAACACCCAGCAACTCGTCTGCGCGCTCGAGGAACCGCTCATCCTGCTGTTCGAAAAGAAAATTTCAAACCTGCGCGAGATCCTGCCCGTCCTTGAGCACGTCGCGCAGGGCGGACGCCCGCTCGTGATCATCGCGGAGGATGTCGAGAGCGAGGCGCTCGCCACGCTGGTGGTCAACAAGCTGCGCGGCGTCCTGAAAGTCGTCGCGGTCAAGGCGCCCGGCTTCGGCGATCGCCGCAAGGAGATGATGCAGGACATCGCGATCCTGACCGGCGGCACGCTCATCTCCGAAGACCTCGGCATGAAGCTCGAAAACGCGGAACCCAAGATGCTCGGGCGATGCCGCAGGATCGAAATCGACAAGGACAACACGACCATTATCGGCGGCGCCGGCAAGAAAGCGGATCTCGAAGGACGCATCGCGCTCATTCGCCGCCAGATCGAGGAAACCACTTCCGATTACGACAAGGAGAAGCTCCAGGAACGCCTGGCGAAGCTCTCGGGCGGAGTCGCCGTGATCAAGGTCGGCGCCGCCACCGAGGTGGCGCTCAAGGAATGCAAAGGACGCGTGGACGATGCGGTTAGCGCGCTGCGCGCTGCGATGGAAGAGGGTATCGTTCCCGGCGGTGGCGTGGCGCTGGTCCGCGCGATTCCCGTGCTCGAGGCGATGCGCCTGCCCGAGGAGCAGAAGGCCGGTGCGAGGCTGGTTGCAAGCGCGCTCTCGGAACCGCTGCGGCAGATTGTTTTCAACGCCGGTCATGAGCCCAGCGTGGTCTTCAATCAGGTCAAGGAAGGCAAGGGCGATTTTGGTTTCAATGCGCGCAGCGAGGAGTACGAGAACCTCGAAGAGGCCGGCGTGATCGATCCGGCCAAAGTGGTCCGCGTCGCGCTCGAAAACGCGACCAGCGCAGCCTCGCTGCTGCTCACCACTGAGGCCGCGATCGCCGAAAAACCCAAGAAGCCAGTTGCCGCTCCCCAGATGCCGCCCGGAGGCATGGACGGGATGGGTGGAATGGGAGGCATGGGTGGCATGGGCGGTATGGGTGGAATGGGCGGCATGGGCGGCATGGGCGGCATGGGCGGCATGGACGATTTCGGAGGCGATTTCTAGACCCGCGGAGTCGACATTTGTCCCGCGTTCGCAAGCTCAATCGGGCTGAGATCAGTGTGCTTCATCAGCACGGATATTTTCTCGCCGGCTTATGCGTCGGCCCACGTTGCAGTAGAATTGCGCGGTGTGTAAGCTTGCATGATAGTATCGGGTTTGAGAGAGAACTTAGGTCGTACTGCGGCCAGTGAACGAAAGAGTTTCGGATACCGCCGCGCAATTTTTAGGAGGCAAAGATGAGAGGGTTAGTGAGTAAATCTTCAAAACTGGCAGGACTCGCCGGGGCTATATTAGCCCTTTCGTTGCTGGCTGGGTGTTCGAACCAGCCCGATCCTGCCCAGCGCGCAGTTAACGCCGCCAATCGTGCGGATCAGGCTGCCTCGCGCGCTGAAGCTGCCAGCCAGAAGGCTCAGCAGGCGTCGGCTTCCGCTCAGGCGGCCGCCAGTCGTGTAGAACAGGCGGCCAGCGATGCGAAGGCGGCGGCGGATCGCGCCGAGGCGATCGCGGCCAAGACGATGGCTGCGAAGCCCGTGCGTCACTATCATCGTCACGTTCATCATCACCACGCGGCGGCCTCACCCGCGGCTGAGCCAGCGCCGGCGGCTGGTGGCGATGCAGGGGCTCCCGCTCCGGCAACGCCGTAACTCGGTCTAGATTCTGGTTTGACGCGGGCGGCTGTGAAAACAGCCGCCCGTTTCGTTTTCCGCGCGCGCATTTCGCAGCCGCTACTCATCGATCCGCGGCGAGACGATGTGGATCTCGCCGCCGCGATAAGCCGCGCGGCTACGCTCCGAACGTCACGATCACTTTCAGCGATTCAGGTTTCTGCGCCGTCGCGTATGCCTGGGTTATCTCGACCAGCGGGAAGCGATGCGTCACCAGCTCGGCCGCGTTGATCACGCCGCGCTCGACCAGGCCGAGCGCCTCGCGCGTTTCCTGCGGTCCGCATGAGTAGCTCGGGATGAGCCGGGTTTCATTGAAGTAGAGATCGTGGGGCCGCACGATCATCTCCTCGTCGGGCGGGGTCGCGGTGAATTGCACGACGGTCGCGCCCTTGCCGGCGCATGCGATGCCGGTGGCGATTGCTTTGCCGCTGCCCGGGCCGACGATCACCACGTCGGCCATCGCGCCGGCGGTGGCCTCGCGCACCTGCTCGACCAGGTTGTCGCCCTCGACCACGATTGCGCGGTCGGCGCCCAGCTCGCGCGCGCGATTGGCGCGGCGCTCGAACAGGTCGGCGCCGATTATCGCGCCGGCGCCCAGATGGCGCGCCAGCTTCACGTGCATCATGCCCATGATGCCGAGCCCGATGATCAGGATCGATTCGCCCGCACGCAGGCCCGAGCGCCGGAGCGACTTGACCACGCATGCCGCCGGCTCGACCAGCACGCCGTCGGCGTCGGCCACCGACTCCGGCAGCATCAGGGTGTCGCGCAGGTTGGCCGCGCCGACCAGGAAATACTCCGCCATCCCGCCCGGCCGCAGGTTTGTCGCGCGCCAGGTCGGGCACTGCACGTATTCGCCGCGCCGGCAGGCCGCGCACTGGAAGCAGGGCGCGTGATGATGCACGAACACGCGGTCGCCGGGACGGAAGTCGCGCACGTCGGCGCCCGCTTCCTCGACCACGCCGACCGGCTCGTGACCGAGCACCAGCGGCGCCTTGCGCCGGATGTACCAGGGCATGATATCGCCCGAGCAGATGCCGCAGGCGCTGGCTCGCACCAGCAAGTCGCCGGGTCCCACCTCGGGGCGGGCCGCTTCCTCGACGCGGATATCGCCGAAATCATAAAGCCGGGCTACGCGCATGATGGTAACGAACTTTGTGGCCGGGACGGCGGCTTGTCAACGACCTCGCCCGCGCCATGCGCCGGTCACGCTCCCATGTTATGGTCGGGGACATGCCACGGCCAGTGTGCCCGCCCATCGCGGCCGACGTGATCGCGGAGATCGGCGACCGGATCGTGCTGATCGAGCGCAAGAATTTCCCGTTCGGATGGGCGATTCCGGGCGGCTTTGTCGATTTTGGAGAAACCGTTGAGCAGGCCGCGATTCGCGAGGCGAAAGAGGAAACCTCGCTCGACGTCGAGTTGCGCGCGCTGCTCGGCGTCTATTCGCGCCCCGAGCGCGATCCGCGCGGCCAGACGATCACGATCGTGTACGTGGGCCGCGGGCGCGGCCAACCGGTCGCGGCCGACGACGCGAAGAGCCTCGCGCTGTTCGACCCGCGCCATCCGCCGTCGCCGCTCGCGTTCGATCACGCGGAGATTCTGGCCGACTACGTGCGCTTCCTTGACCGGGGCGAATTCCCCGCCCCCTGGCGCAAGCCGTAAGAGGTCCCGCGCCGCGCATCCCGATTTCGTCCTCCAAGCTTGCGACCTGTCCTCTTTGTCATCCTGAGCACAGCGAGTCGACCGTGAGGCGTTACCGAGCGGGCGTGTTGGGCGAGGCGAAGGAACTTCGAGCGAAGTTGAAGCTCGCACAGCCGCGGCGGCCCCGGCGATTGTTCGGGTTTTGACCCGGCGTAACGGGCGCGGCGACCCTTGCTTCGACACGGCCTCTACCAGCCCTGAATCTCCCGGTCTCCTGCACCCGGTTGTGCATCGATCTTCCTTCACAGATACAAGGATCTCGCCTGCATGAGCGGGAGTTGCTCTCTAGGGAGGTCGGATTGAGTCGCACCAGAATCGAACGGTGAAATTAGAATTCGGCGCGCTGATCATTCGGCTTCAGTAGGGGCCGGGTCGCGCGATCGCTGGCCGTTGGCGAGCCTGCCCCCACGACCGTAGGCGAACCAATGCACGAACGATTCAAGCGCGTAGGTAGTGAACTGTTCGGCCCCGACCCGGCTTTCCCCGGTGCACATAGGAGTTGACCGGCTGCGCCGCTTTGGTTCGCAGGGCTCACGAATCGTCGGGACGGCGGTTACTTCACTCTCGCGCTGAAGCCGCCATTATTTTTGCGTCGAGCCCCTGTTTCATAGCGAAGACCCTCGCGGAATTCTTCCGAGATCTTGTGTGCTTTCTCCTCTAGCTCCGAGCAGGCAGCGAATTCTTGAGCAAGCACCCTCGTGCTCGCCCACAAACAGTTGATGATGAGGAACAGAAGGAACCCACTTCTTTCGAGTTCGAGATCCATCCGGCGTTCAGCCTTTTGAATCTGTTCTTCACGCAGGTTCGATCCTGTAACGCCGAGGGCCCACATGACACTGAACAGTGTACCGTGAGCAACTTCGGAGGCATCACGATAAATGGCCAAAAGGGTCATTAACAGCGTTTGGCCAATCGTTCCGCCGTATTTGTCGTGAATGATCTGGATCCGATCTGATATTGATTTGTCGGTCCAGTTTCGTCGTTCTCTACCGTCCTTTCGCGTGAACTCAGCCAACGCGTCTTTTAAGCCTTCACTCGGTTCCGCCTTGCCCGTGAATTGTACGCTCGCCGTTAATCCTTTGATTTTGATTTCTCTCTTGAGGAGCTCTCGATACGATCGTTGCATAGCATGGCGTAGCGCTTGCTCCGCAATCGGCTCCCCTTGGGCACACATGAAGCAAATGTTGACGATGTTCTCGAATGCGGTTCTTGCAACTACCATTGCATCGCGGGACCGTTGGTGTTCAGTCAAAATAACTAGCGTCTGAGACGAATCTATGGCAGCGCCCAACAAAGCAATGAGTGCCAAATTCAGGAAATCGCTTTTCTTCGACAGGGCAACCCGAACCTCCTGAATAATGCCAAGCATCTCGGCCATAGCGCGGACGCTAATTTTCAATCCTTCGATTGATCCGAAGCGGGGCCTTTGCTCAGTACGCTGTGTTTTGTCGTGCGAACCCAATGTAACTTAGTAGCCCCTTTCCTGCTTCATGAGAGAATATTGAGGGCTGTAATGTGACGCAATGATCGCACATCCGGCTCATCGATCGTCAGGCAAACCCGCCGACCAGTCCGCCTCACCTCCCGGCGTTTGTCACATCGCTGATTGGCTTGTCACTCTCTGCTCGTGACAAACAATCACGCCGCTTGCTTCTGAATCCGCCCTTAGAGTTACTGAGGTAAGGCCACCGTCACTAACGGTAGGCCGGTGGGACTGTGGGCGCCGTCACCGCCGAGTCCGACGAACGCACCGTTGCTGCGGCCGGACAGGGTGATTTTTTGGAGTCTATTCTTGCAACGACGCCGGACGTTCTGAAGTTACAAGGGCCTTCGGAAGTCGAATGGAACTGGTCGCTGGGCCTGCCCTGTCGGGAGCGCGGTCACCCCCTCTCTTACCTTCTCCCCAGTCTCAAAGAACGGGGGCGAACCGGAAAAAGTCCGCGCAGCCTCCTATCCGCTACGCTCCGGAATAGTTCCATCCGTGCGCGGCGACCCGCGCCACGGAACAGCGCGGGATTCCCTGCGGCAAAAGATGCCGCGGGAATGACAATCACGAGACGTGCGGGTCGGAAATTCGACCGCTGCCGAAATCATGCTGAATCCCGCTCAGCCGAGCTTCTTCAGCATCGCGGCGATTCGATTGAACGCGGCATTCAGATTATCGCGCGAGGCCGCATACGACAGCCGGATGTGCTCAGGCGCGCCGAAGTCGTTGCCGCCCACCACCGCGACTTTTGCCTCGTCGAGGATCAGGTCCGCCATCGTGTTGCCGTCTTCGACCCTGCGGTCGCCGATCCGCTTGCCGATGAGCGCCGAGATATTCGGGAAGGCGTAGAACGCGCCCTGCGGCACGTTGGGCAGCGCGAAGCCGGGCAGGGCGCGCACGCGCTGGACGACCAGGGATCGGCGCGCGCGAAATTCCTCGACCATCGTGGCCACGTCGTCCTGCGGGCCGGTCAGCGCCTCGATTGCCGCGAACTGCGTGATCGAGTTCGGGTTGCCGCTGTTCTGGCCCTGGAGGCGCGCGGCGGCGCCGATCGCTTCCTTGGGCCCGGCCGCGAATCCGATCCGCCATCCCGTCATCGCATAGGTCTTCGACAGCGAATTGAACACGATCCCTTTCGGCTTGAGGCTCGGCTCCAGGCTCAGGATGTGCGCGGGCAGGCCGTCATAGACGATGTGCTCGTATACGTCGTCGGAGAGCACCCAGATGTCGGCGTCGAGCACGACGCGCGCGATCTCGCCGAGATGGCTCGCGCCGTAAACCGCGCCGGTCGGATTGGAGGGCGAATTGAAGATGATCCCGCGGGTGCGCGCAGTGATCGCTTTGCTGAGCGCCGCGGGGTCGAGCAGAAACCCGTTGCTCTCGGGGCACGGCACCAGCACCGGAGTCGCGCCCGACAGCGAGACCATCGCGGCCAGGCTCACCCACGCCGGCGTCGGGATTATCACCTCGTCGCCTTCGTCGAACAGCGCGGCGATCACATTGGCCTCGGCCTGCTTGCATCCGGCCGACGCCAGAATCTCGGTGGTATCGTAGTCGAGCTTGTTGTCGCGCTTGAGCTTGGCGGCGATCGCTTTCTTGAGCGCGGTGATTCCGCTGACCGGCGTGTACTTGGTCATGCCGTCGGCCAGCGCCTTGCGGGCGGCGGCCTTGATCCGCTCGGGGGTGTCGAAGTCGGGCTCGCCGGCGGCCAGCGAGATCACGTCGACGCCGGCCTCCTTGAGAGCGGTGGCGCGCGCTTCGGCGGCCATCGTGGCCGAGGGTTTAAGGGCTGCGATTCTGCGGTTGAGCTTGATCATATTGAAATAAGTTTCCCCGCGGTGCGGTGCGGCGCCGGCGCCCGCGGGTCGCGACCATTGTAGCGGCGGCGCGATCGCGAAAAAAACCCGCGCGCCGTTTTCACCGCGCGGCGGCCCGGATCAATCCACGCCGAGCTTCTTGCGCAGCCGGTTCATCACCATTTCGGGCACCAGCTCGGGCAGGCGCTTGCCGTAGCCGGCCACTTCCTTGATCAGGCGCGAGGCGGTGAAGAACAGCTTGGGGTTGGCGGTCAGGAACACGGTCTCCAGGTTCGGCTTCATCTGCTTGTTCATCTGCGCCATCTGGAGCTCGTAATCGAAGTCGGTGACCGCGCGCAGGCTGCGGATGATCGCGCAGGCGCCGATGCGCTCGGCGTAATCGACCGACAGCCCGCTGAACTTGTCGACCCGCGCGCGCGGCTCGAGGTCGCGGATCACTTCGCGAATCATCTCCACCCGCTCATCGGGGCTGAACAGCGCCGCATCCTTGTGCGGGTTGTAGGCGACCGCGACGATCACTTCTTCGAACAGCGTGATGCTGCGCCGGATGACGTCGATGTGGCCGTTGTGAATCGGGTCGAAGCTGCCGGTGTAAACCGCTATCGAGTGAGCCGGTCCGCTGCTTTTGGTAGGCATCGCAAGTCCATCACTTTTCGCTGGGCGCCGCCTCGGGCGGCCGCCGGTAAAATGCGATCCGGTGATCGCCGATTATCGCCACGGTGATTCGGTCCAGTCCCGCCGGGGCCTCGGGGGCCGCGGGCGCCCGCTTCGCCTGTCCGACGATAACCCATCCGTCCTCGGCCATGATTCCCGTCGCCGCTATCCGCGCCAGCGCCGGAGCGCTCAGATCGTTCTTGTAGGGCGCGTCCATGAACACGAGATCGAACCGCTCACCCGCCGCGGCCAGGTCGTCGATCGCGCGAAAGACGTCGCCCGCGATTATCCGTCCGCGCGGCTCCATCCCAAGCGCGCGCAGGTTCGAGCCTATCGCCTCGATCGCGGGCCGCGACGAATCCACGAACACCGCCTCCGCCGCGCCGCGCGAGAGCGCCTCGCATCCCAGCGAGCCGCTGCCCGCGAACAGGTCGAGCACGCGCGCGCCCTCCAGCGTGGCGCGCACCTGCAGGCGCGAGAAGATCGACTCGCGCACCCGGGCCGAGGTCGGCCGCGTGAAGAGTCCCCGCGGCGCCTTGAGCCGGCGCCCGTGCGCCTGTCCCGCAATAACCCGCATCGCGCGCCCATCGGCGGCGACGATGCCGCCGGTCGCGCCCGATAGATAACCCGTTACGACTTTACCCGCAAGTTGAGAGCGACGCGCTCCTTCATACTTGTATCTCTGGAAGGGTTGCGGATTTTCCGCTACTCATCATAAGATTCCCGACGCCGAACCACAGCAGTTTGTAAGGATTCGTAATAGAACCGTCATGCCGGAGCCGCGCGAACTCAAGTTTTCTGAGCAGGCGCTCAGGGAATACAACGAAGTCCTGACTCATTACCCGACCCGGCAGGCCGCCCTGCTGCCGACGCTGTGGATCGCGCAGCGCGAGTTCGGATGGGTGGGCGAGCAAGTGCAGGCCTACGTGGCGCAGTTGATGGAATTGCCGCTGGCGCACGTGCGCGCGGTGGTTTCGTTTTACCCGATGTTCCATCGCGAGCCCGTGGGCAAGTACCTGCTCGATGTGTGCACCAATCTCTCCTGCCGCCTGCGCGGCGCGGACAAGGTTGTCGATTGCATCCGGCGCCGGCTCAAGATCGAGGTTGGTCAGACCACGCCCGACGGCAAGTTCACCTTGGCCACGGCCGAATGCCTGGCCTCGTGCGGGACGGCCCCGATGCTGCAGCTCAACCAGGAGCGCTACTTCGAGAACCTGACCGAGGAAAGCACCCTCAAACTTATCGACGAGCTTGCCTCACGTGGTGATTGAAATGGCAATCGGGGCCGCCAAGGCGGTCCTAATCATTTTCCTGCTGCTCAACCTCGCGGCGATCCTGCTGTGGTTCGAGCGCAAGGGCAGCGCGCTGATCCAGGACCGGATCGGCGCCAATCGCGCCGCCATCATCGGCATGGGCAAACGGCTGGGGCTTCCCAACGTCGGCTTCATGAACACGCTGATGGCCGATCCGCTCAAGCTCTTCACCAAGGAAGACTTCGTGCCCGAAGGCGCCGACCGCTTTCTGCACATGCTGGCGCCGTTCCTGGCGCTGTTTCCGGTCCTGATCACTTTCGCGGTGGTGCCGTTCGGCGACCAGATTACGATCGCGGGCCGCACCATCAACCTGCAGGCCGCGCCGCTCAATGCCGCCGCGCTCTATGTGCTCGCGACTATCGGGATCGGCGTGTACGGCGTCGCGCTCGGCGGATGGGCGTCGAACAACCGCTGGGCGCTGCTCGGCGGCATCCGCGCGACCGCGCAGATGATCTCCTACGAGATCGCGATGGGACTGGCGATCATCGCGGTCGTGATGACCTTCGGCACGCTCGACCTGCAGGCGATCTGCCACGCGCAGGGCGGGGTGTGGTTCGGATGGCTGCCGCGCTGGGGCATCCTCGTGCAGCCGGTCGGCTTCATCCTGCTGTTCACGGCCGGGATGGCGGAGTCCAAGCGCGTGCCGTTCGATCTGCCCGAGGGCGAGTCCGAGCTGATCGCGGGCTACTTCACCGAATACTCGGGCGGCAAGCAGGCCGCCTTTATGCTCACCGACTTCGCCGAGATCGTGCTGGTGTCGGTGCTGGTCATGACGTTTTTCTTCGGCGGATGGCAGGTGCCGTGGCTGTATCGTGACGGCTTCCATCTGCCCGGCGGCGCCTTTATCGCGATCAACTCGATCGTGGTTGTCGATCGCTGGGAGTTGTCGCGTTCCTGGCTGAAGACCGTCATCTTCTGCTGGATCCAGATCCTGATCCGATGGACACTGCCGCGCTTCCGCTACGACCAGTTGATGCGGCTGGGATGGAAGGGGCTGGTGCCGCTCGGGCTGGTCAACCTGCTCGTCACCGCGTTCCTGGTGGTGGTGACCGGAGGGGCGCACTGATGCCGATCGGACTGTTCTGGTTCCTTGCGGCGCTTGCGATCATCTCGGCGCTTGGCGTCGTGGTGCAGCGCAACCCGATGCACTGCCTGCTCTCGCTGGTGGTGACGCTGCTGACCATCGCGGTGCTGTTCATCGGGATGGGCGCGGTGGTGGTCGGGTTCCTGCAGGCGATCGTGTACGCCGGCGCGATCATGATTCTGTTCCTGTTCGTGATCTGGCTGCTCAACCTGCCGGTGGAAACCGGCCCGACCGGCCATCTGGGGCTCAAGCTGTTGGGCTCGCTGGGCGCGGCGGCGCTGGTGGCGGAGCTGATGGTGTTCGCGCTGCCGGCTCATCTGCAAGTGAAATTCGCCGGAATTCCGGCAGGGCTACGGCTCCATCGACGCGCTTGCCGCCAAGCTGTTCACCGATTACCTGGTCGCCTTCGAGGTCACCTCGATGCTGCTGCTGGTCGGCGTGATCGGCGCGGTGGCGCTTGCCCGGCGCGCGCTCACGGTCGGTTCCGGAGCGGCGCCGGCCGGCACCGCAAGCCGGCGCGCCGCGCAAGAGAGGCTTCCTGACCATGGTGCCGCTGACCTACACGATGGCGCTGAGCGCCGCCCTGTTCGCGATCGGCGTGGCCGGCGTTCATCATCCGCCGCAACGTCATCGTGATGTTCATGTCGATCGAGCTGATGCTCAACGCGGTCAACCTGGCGTTCGTCGCGCTCGGCACGGCGCTGGGCAGCGATGGACGGCCAGGTGATCGTGTTTTTCGTGATGACGGTGGCGGCGGCCGAAGCGGCCGTCGGTCTTGCGATCATCATCTCCGTCTTCCGCAACCGCGAAACCGTCAACGCCGACGACCTGACGCTGCTGCGCTGGTGACCAGATGAACGTGGCAGTTTCCCGCGCTCGCGCTGATCCTGCTGTTCCCGGCGCTGGGGGTGGTGTTCAACCTTTTCTGGGGCGCGCGGATGGGCCGCAGCGCGGTCAACGTGGTCGGGCCGGGCGTGATCGTTCGTGCGCGTTTGCGATCGGCGTGCATGGGCGTTCGCCGCGGCTGCTCGCGATGCCGCCGCGGCAGCGCGCTCGCACGTCACGCTGTGGCCGTGGATCCAGGCCGGCAGCTTTCACGTCGATTTCGGCCTGCGCGTCGATGCGCTGTCGGCGGTGATGGTGCTGATCGTCACCGGGGTCGGCTCGTTCATCCACCTGTACTCGGTCGGCTACATGGCGCACGACGACGACTACGCGCGCTACTTCACCTACCTGAACCTGTTCACGTTCTCGATGCTGATGCTGGTGCTGGCCGACAACCTGCTGCATGATGTTCGTCGGCTGGGAAGGCGTCGGGCTGTGCTCCTACCTGCTGATCGGCTTCTGGTACACCAACCCGAAGTTCGCCTACAACGGCCGCAAGGCGTTCATCGTCAACCGCATCGGCGACGCGGGCTTCATGCTCGGGATGCTCACGCTCGTCTGCAGCGCTTGGCAGCACGGCGTGTGGACGCTGAACTTCGTCGAGATGCACCATCACGCCGCGCCTGCTGCGGCGGCGCTGCAACCGTGGCCGGACTTGCTGCTGTTCGTCGGCGCGACCGGCAAGTCGGCGCAGATCCCGCTCTACGTGTGGCTGCCCGACGCGATGGTCGGTCCGACGCCGGTCAGCGCGCTGATCCACGCCGCCACGATGGTGACGGCGGGCGTGTACATGATCGCGCGGCTCAACTTCCTGCTATCGTGCTCGGCGCCCGACGCGATGGACGGTGGTCGCGACTGATCGGCGCGCGTGACCGCCTTCTTCGCCGCCACCATCGCGCTCGTTCAGCCCGACATCAAGCGCGTGCTCGCCTACTCGACCGTCAGCCAGCTCGGCTACATGTTCCTGGGCGTCGGCGTCGGGCGCGTTCGCCGCGGGTATCTTCCATCTGATGACCCACGCCTTCTTCAAGGGGCTGCTGTTCCTGTGCGCGGGCTCGGTGATCCACGGCTCGAGCGGCGAGCAGGACATGAACAAGATGGGCGGGCTGCGCGCACAAGCTGCCGATCACCTACTGGACCATGATGGTCGGCGTCGCTCGCGATCAGCGCGGTTCCCGGCTTTTCCGGCTACTTCTCCAAGGACCTGATCCTGGAAGGCGCCTACGAGTCCGGGCACTTCTGGCTGTGGCTGCTCGGCGTAATCACGGCGGGGCTGACCTCGTTCTACATGTTCCGGCTGATGTTCCTGACCTTTCACGGCGACTCCGCGCGTCGAGCCCGACAAGGAGCACCATCTGCACGAGTCGCCGCCGGTGATGACCATCCCGCTGGTCGTGCTGGCGATCGCTGGCGGTGGTCGGCGGCTGGGTCGGGCTGCCCGACGGATTTTTGTGGGGCGACGCGTTCGCGCGCTTCCTCGCGCCGGTGGTCGGAACCTACCGGCCGCTGGTCGAGGGCGCGAATTCCGGCGCTCGGGCTATCGGCTGATCGCGACGCTGTTCGGGTTCAGCGGGATTTTCCTGGCCTGGCTGCTGTACATCCGGATGCCGGGATTGCCGATGCTGATCGAATACCGCGCGAAAGCGCTCTACACGCTCCTGCTCGAGAAATATTACGTCGACGAGCTTTACAATCTCATCGTCACGCGCCCGTTGTTCTTCATTGCCGGCGTGGTGCTGAACCAGGGCGTCGATCGCGGGCTTATCGAGGGAACCGTGGCCGCCACCGGTACCGGAGTCGAGGTCAGCGGCGAGGTGATGCGCCGCACCGAGACCGGCAACGTCCAGCATTACGCGCTGGTGTACCTGCTCGGCGCAATTGGAATCGTGGCCTACTACGTCTACCTGGTGATTCACTGATGGGCGGCGGACTCCTGACGGCGATCATTTTCCTGCCACTGCTCGGCGCGCTGTTCGTGCTGATGCAGCGCGAGGATCGCGCGGTCTGGAACAGCGCCTTCATCTTTTCGCTGCTCCCGCTCGCGCTCAGCTTCTACCTCTTCTACCAGTTCAATCCCCACAGCGCCGACTACCAGTTCGTCGAGCAGTACCGGTGGATTCCGCAGTTCGGCATCACCTATCACATCGGCGTTGACGGCATCAGCCTGCTCCTGGTGGTGCTGACCACGATCCTGATCACGCTTTCGCTTTTGTATTCGGGCGGCGGCGATATCACCGAGCGCCCGCGCGAGTTCTGCTTCTTCATGCTGGTGCTCGAGACCGGGCTGTTGGGCGCGCTGCTCGCGGTCGACCTCTTCCTGTTCTACGTGTTCTGGGAAGTGATGCTGATCCCGATGTACTTCCTGATCGGCATCTGGGGACACGGGCGCAAGATTTACGCCGCCATCAAGTTCGTGCTCTTCACCATGGTCGGCTCGCTCCTGATGCTGGTCGCGATCATCTACCTGGTGCTCGCCGCGCGCGCAGCAGTTCCATCGCCTGAGCTTCGACCTGCCGCTGCTCTACGCAGGTGCCGCTGACCGTGAGCCAGGGACGCTGGCTGTTCGCGGCCTTTGCGCTCGCCTTTGCGATCAAGGTGCCGATGTGGCCGGTGCACACCTGGCTGCCCGACGCGCACACCGAGGCGCCCACCGCCGGCTCGGTGATCCTGGCCGGCGTCATGCTCAAGATGGGCACCTACGGCTTCCTGCGCTTTGCGATTCCGCTGTTCCCCGGCGTCGCGGTCGAGGCGGTGCCGCTGTTCCTCGCCGCTTGCGGTCATCGGGATCATCTACGGCGCGCTGGTCGCGATGATGCAGCCCGATCTCAAGCGGCTGGTCGCGTATTCCTCGGTCAGCCACCTGGGTTTCGTGATGCTGGGGATCTTCGCGCTCAATCCGCAGGGCGTCGAGGGCGCCATCTACCAGATGCTCAATCATGGCGTCTCGACCGGCGCGCTGTTCCTGCTGGTCGGGATGATCTACCTGCGCCGTCATACCCGCGAAATTTCAGAGTTCGGCGGGCTGTGGAAGAGCGTCCCGATCTACGCCGCGATCTTCATGGTCGTGATGCTGTCGTCGATCGGCCTGCCCGGGCTCAACGGCTTTGTCGGCGAGTTCCTGATCCTGCTCGGCGCATATCTGCGCACCTGGCCCGCCGCCGCGCTCGCCGTCAGCGGAATCGTGCTCGGCGCGCTCTACATGCTGTGGACCTATGAGCGGGTCATGTTCGGTCCCGTCACCAAGGCGGTCAATGAGACGCTCGCCGATCTGAGCCCGCGCGAGATCGCCGTGATGGTCCCGATGGTCGCGCTGATCTTCTTCATGGGACTGTACCCGCGGCCGCTGATCTCGCGCATGGAGCCGTCGGTCGAAAAGATGCTCGCGGGCGTGCATATCGCGCAGGCCCGCATCGAGAAGAGCCGCCACGACCACGCGCTGGCGAACGTCGAAATTCCGGCCACCCGCGCCTACGCCCAAGCCTCCTCCGCATCGGTGGCCGCAAAATGAACCAGTTCAATCTCGCCGCTATCCATTTTGCCTGGCTGCCGATTCTGCCGATGATCACCGTGGCGATAGCCGCGATGGGCGTGCTGCTGGCCGGCGTCCGCGTCGACGACGAGGAGAGCGAGGGGCTGGGATGGCTCACCCTGGCGGCGCTCGGTATCGCTTTCATCTTCGCGCTCGGACTGGTCGGGCAGAGCGGGATGGCGTTTTCCGGCGCAATCGCGATTGACGGCTTCTCCGCCTTCTTTCGAACTCGTCATCCTGATTGCCGCCGCCTTCACCGTGCTGATCTCGCTCGACTACGCCGGCAAGCATCGCCTCCCCGGCGCCGAATATTACTCGCTGCTGCTGTTCTGCGCGCTCGGGATGATGCTGATGGCGACGGCGGGCGACCTGATCATCATCTTCCTGGGCCTGGAGACGATGTCGATCGCGGTCTATGTGCTGGCCGGAATCGCGCGCGGCGACGAGCGCTCCAACGAAGCCGCCATCAAGTACTTCCTGCTCGGCGCGTTCTCGACCGGTTTCCTGCTCTACGGAATCGCGCTGGTGTACGGCGCCACCGGCACTATCAAGCTGGCCGCCATCCACGCCGCGATTTCGGGCCACATGACGACCAATCCGATGCTGCTGCTGGGGCGTCGGAATGATGCTGATCGGGTTCGCTTTCAAGGTCGCGGCGGTGCCGTTCCACATGTGGACGCCCGACGTCTACGAGGGCGCGCCAACTCCGATCACCGGCTTCATGGCGGTGGGCGTCAAGCTGGGCGCGTTCGCCGGCTTCCTGCGCGTCTTCCTGGTCAACCTCGGCCCGTTAAGCGATCACTGGTCGGCGGTGCTGTGGATGATCGCGGCGCTCACCATGACCACCGGCAACCTGGTCGCGCTGGTGCAGACCAATATCAAGCGGATGCTCGCGTACTCGGCGATCGCGCACGCGGGCTATATCCTGGTCGGGATGACCGCGGCGGGCCCCGACGCCGGCTCCGCGGTGCTCTACTACCTGCTCGCCTACGCGTTCACCAACCTGGGCGCGTTCGCCGTGGTCGTCGCGCTGGAGCATCGCGGCTACGGAAGCGACCTGATCGCCGACTACCGCGGCCTGGGGCGCCGCGCGCCCGCGCTGGCGGCCGCGATGGCGATTTTCATGCTCTCGCTAACCGGAGTTCCGCCGCTGGCCGGCTTCATGGGCAAGTTCTACATCTTCTCCGCCGCGCTCTCGCACGGATATACCTGGCTGGTGATTATCGCGGTGCTCAACAGCGTGGTGTCCGCCTACTACTATTTTTATGTGATGGTCGCGATGTACATGCGCGAGGGCGGCCCCGAAGTGGAATCGATGACCGCGCGGCCCGCGCTGGTCGCCGCGATCGGCCTGGCTGCGGTCGCCACCGTGCTGGTCGGCGTCTATCCGCAGCCCTACATGGAAGCGGCCTCCAACGCGTATCACTCAGCGCTCAGCGGCGGCCGGATTCACACCACCACCTTCGACGATTAGCGATAGCGCCGCTCGCTCGCGGTCATTTTGAGCGAAGTCCGCGGAGCGACGAATCCCGCTTCCCCGTTTCCGTGCTTTGCGCTCGACCGCAACGGTCGGCTTGATCTCGACCGCAATGCTCGGTTTGATGTAGCCCGCGCGCTGCTACCTGCGCTTCTTGGGCTTGGGCGCGGTTTTCTTTTTGGCGACGCGCGCTTTCGGTTTTGCCGCCGCTTTCGGCTTTGGCGCCGCCTTGAGCTTTGGCGCGGGTGCTGGCGCGGTCGGCGCCGCAGGTCGCGGCGCGCCCTTGGGCGGAGCGCTCGGCGCGCGCATCGCGGCGGGCGCGGATGCCGGCGCGGCGGATTGTAGCGCCGGCGCCGCGAGCGCATCGACTTCGATCTCGATCATCATCTGCGGATGCACGAGTCGGCGCACCTCGACCATCGTGGCTGCCGGCGGATGCTCGCCGAAGAACTCGCGATGCGCGCGGGCGGCGTCGTGAAAGCGCTCGATGTCGGTCACGAACATCCGCGTGCGCACCACGTCGCTGAGCGCGAGGCCGGCCGCCGCAAGTGCGCGCGAGATATTGTCCAGCGCCTGGCGCGCCTGCACGTACATCTGGCCGACGCCGACGATGGTGCCGCGCTCGTCGGTCGCGGTGGTGCCGGAAATCGCTACCCAGTCACCGGCGCGCACCGCGCGCGAGTATCCGGCCACCGCTTCCCACGGCGCGCCGCTTGCCATGCGCTTTAGATGCTGCCCCATCGGAGAGCCTCCCGATTTGACGCCCGCCGAAACGGGGCGAAGTAACGCGCTCAGATATCGGCCGAAGGAAATGCCTCTTCAAGCTCCCGCGCCACCGAGCGCATCGGCGGCGTGACTTGCCGCGAATCCGGCATCAGCCATCGCATGATTCGCGACAGCCGCGAGGCCAACGGGGCGGGGCGGATGCCCTCGCGCTTCATATCCATTTCGGGATCAACCGTGCGCCCATTGCGCGCCATGGCCTGGTGCGTATAGGCGGAAAAAAAACGCCGCTCCTCCAACTTCCCATCCTCCCCAAAAAAAATCGGCGCTGCCAGAATTTGATAATACCGGCGCGCGCGGCGATGTCAAAATCGGGGCGAAAAAAAATGTGTCGCGATGCGGCTTTCGCGCCGCCCCCTCCGCGCCCGCGCGCTTGATGTTACCATGCCCGTATCGTATTCTAGCGCGGCTTACATTGTTTGCGCTCTTTTTTTGGTGAGCATCGAGGAATCAAGGAGGAAGCGATGCGCAAAGTCCTGCTTCTGGCACTAGTTGCTATGTTCCTGGGGGCCGCGGGCTGCAGCAAGTCCGAGGAATCCGCTCCGGCCGCTCCTGAAGCGTCCGCCGCCTCTGAGGCGAGCCCGGCGGCAGAGGCCAGCATGGCGGCACCGCCTGCGGCCGAGTCCAGCCCTGCTGCGGCAGCCAGCCCGGCCGCGCCGTAAGGTTCCACTCCCTATTGGGCATTTCTCCGCGCGCCGGCCGCATGGCCGGCGCGCGGACCATCCGCGGCGCCCGCGTCGCGATCTGAGCAAGGCTGCCCTCGCTGCCGGACGCGGCTGTTTGTGGCCGCTGCGCGAGCGGCAAACTGCCCCGACCTGTCGAACCGCCATTGGCTGGCGGCTCGACAGGTCGGTTCTTCTTTTTCCGGCTCGACGCCGAAATCCGGCTTGGGCGCCGATTAGGGTGGCGCCGGTCGGGCCTCGCTGCGGATAATCTCGACCGCACGCTGCGCTAACTCCTGCGCCAGGCGCCGGGGCCCGCGGACGCGCGCAGCTCATCGAGTGCTGCTAGGATGTCGACCCCATGGAAGCCGCGTCACCTGCTAATTCCGGCCAGCCCCGCCGCCTGCGTTCCGAACTGACCCTGTTCGATTCGGTGATGATCGTCGCCGGCTCGATGATCGGCTCGGGCATCTTTATCGTTTCCGCCGATATCGCGCGCCGGGTCGGCTCGCCGGCGGCGCTGCTCGCGGTATGGATCATCAGCGGCCTGATGACGATCGCGGGAGCGCTCGCGTATGGCGAGCTGGCCGCGATGATGCCGGAGGCGGGCGGGCAATATGTCTATTTGCGCGAGGCCTACGGCGAGGTCTGCGCGTTTCTGTTCGGATGGACTCTGCTGCTGGTGATCCAGACCGGCACGATAGCCGCGGTCGCCGTCGCGTTCGCGCGCTTTTTGGGCGTCATCTGGCCGGTGCTCGGCTCCAACCTGTTTTACGGCGGCCATGGGATCGGGCTGTCGGGCGAGCGAATCGGCGCGATCGTCGTTATCGCGGTGCTGACCGCGACCAATCTGGGCGGGCTCAACATGGGCCGGATGGTCCAGAATTCATTCACCGTCGCCAAGGTGCTGTCGCTGCTTCTGATTATCGCGGTGGCGTGCGTGCTGTTCCCCAATGCGGCGGCGGTGCACGCCAACTTCGGCAGCTTCCAGAATTTTTTCTCCGGTGATCTTCCCCGGACCGGGTTTCTCGCCGCGTTCGGAGCCGCGATGGTGGGTGGGCTGTTCTCCGCCGATGCGTGGGCGTGCGTCACCTTCACCGCCTCCGAGGTCCGAAACCCCCGCCGCGACCTTCCGCTTGCGCTCAGCTTCGGCACCGGCGTGGTGATCTTGCTGTACGTGCTGACCAACCTCGGCTACCTGTGCCAGCTTCCGATGCAGGGCTCCGCGCAGGCGGCGGGGGCGTTTGCCGGCGGAATCGCGCACGCCACCAGCGATCGGGTCGCGGCGGCCGCGATGCAGGTCGTATGGCATCACGCGGGCGCCGCTCTGACCGCGGTGCTGGTGATGATCTCCACCTTCGGATGCGCCAACGGGATGATCCTGACCGGCGCGCGCGTGATCTACGCGATGGCGCATGACGGGGTTTTCTTCTCGGCGGCCAAGCGGCTCAACCAAGCCGACGTGCCCGCCTTTGCGCTGGTCGCGCAGGCGCTGTGGGCCTGCGTGCTGGCGCTCAGCGGCACCTATTCGGATCTGCTCGACTACGTGATCTTCGCGCAGCTGCTGTTCTATGTGCTGACGATCGCGGCCGTGTTCCTGTTGCGGCGCAAGCGCCCGGACGCGCCACGCCCGTACCGGGCGTGGGGATACCCGATCGTGCCAGCGGCCTATATCGTGGCCGCGGTCCTGCTCATGATCGATCTGCTGATCGTGAAGCCGCGCAACAGCTGGTCGGGACTGGCGATCGTGCTGGCCGGCTTGCCGGTCTATGCACTCACCGTGCGCCGCCGCGCCGCGCGCTAGGGACCGCCCGCGCCACTGGTGCCCGCCGAGGCCGAGACGGGCTCTCCCGCCGCGGCGCAATCGTCAGCCTTGAGCGTACCGGTGCGGAACTCGCTGGCGAGTGTGGTCAGAATGAAAGCGCTGCGGCCGGGCGTTTCGTTGCCCGCCAGCTTGAACAGCTCCTGCGCGTTTTTTGCCGCCGCCGCGGCGTCATTCGCCGTCAGCGGCATCCCGTAGATCTGAAACACCTTGCACAGCGACTGGACGCCGTCGCTGCGGTCGTTCGCGCTGAGCGGCCCGGCATCGGCGCTGGGAGCGGGCAGGCGCGAGGCGCCGCGGCGCGTCAGCGCGAAGTCCAGCGCAATCCGGATCACGGCGATACCCAGCGCCAGGACCAGCATCGATACCAGCAGGCGCCCGATTTTCTGACCGCCTGAAAGCTCGCTCCATGGGAGCCATTCGATGCCGCCCTTCTTTTCCTGCTCGGACAGATTAGCCACCGCCGGGCGGAATCCCCCCGGCATCGGCGGTTTCACGCCCGCCGCGGAGGGATCCGGCCGTCCCGGCGCAGCCGCATTGAGCGGCGCGCCGCAAGAGCCGCAGTAGCTGACGCCTTCGGGGTTGTCCTTTCCGCACTGGCCGCACACGGACATCAGAGCACCTGCACCTTCACCTCATCGCAACCGCGCGCCCGATCGCGCCGGACATTCTCCGGGGCGATCCGCCGTCACCGTGCTGGCAAATCCGCGCGACGCTGACAGCGGTCGTCCGCATCGTCGCCGGATGAGAAAAAGCTACTGCTGGGGGCGCCAAAGTCAATACGGAGGCGGTGCGAGCTGTCGCAAAGGACCGCGGTAGAGCGCCAGATGCGATTCAATTGAACAGGATCTCCCGGGCCTTCTGCGTATCGACGTATTCCCGAATCCGCCGGATCTTGCCCTCTTCGAGCTCGAACACGAAGCAGTATTCGTTTTCATACTGTTTGCCGTTGCGAACCTTGCCGCGGTTGGTCAGCTCGACGACCACGGTGTCGCCGTCGCAATGGACTTTGCGGATTTCGCTCTGGAGTCCTTCGGGGAAAGTGTCGCCGACTCCCGACATGAACTTCAGAATCTCGTCCTTGCCACGCTTGAGCCCGGAGACTCCGGGAAGGTTGCCCGGAACGAGCCAGCTCACACTGTCGGACATGTTGGCGAATGCGCCCTTGATGTCGCCCTTGCCGAACGCGCCCCAGGTGCGGGTGACGAGATCCTTTTTTTCTTCCGCGGTCATGATGATGCGACCTCCGCAGTCTGCATGGTAGCAAAGTTGTATCGCCCCGGACGGTGGAAATGCCAACCGAGCGTGCCTGCCCAGCCGGGGCCGGCGCGGTCGCGTGACTTGGCCCGATTTGCGTGGAACACTGATCGCATGGGTATCGAGTCGAGCCGCCGGGCTGCGGCGATCCGCCATCTTGCGGGAGCGGCGGCGCTCGCGATCGCGATCGCGGGCGTGCCCGGTGCGCTATGGGCACAGCAGGCGGCGCCATCCATGCCCAATGCGTCCGCGGCCGGTGGGCCGGCTCCGCTTTACGGCACCGGCGCCGGAATGCAGGCCCAGCCGCCCGATCCGATGAGCGCGGTTGACGATCCTGGCGACGCCGCCACGGTCGCGATTCCCGGTGGCGGCCAGGTTCAGGCGCAAGGTCCCGTCGCGCCTGGTTCGGGCGCGCAGATTCCCCCCACCGAGACCTGGGGTGCTTCGCGGATCGATCCCAACGGAAACGGCACGACGCCGATCGGCCCGTAGGTCACCGCTCAGCGGAAGATGTAGCCGCCGTATTCGGCCGACCACGAACCCGACAGCGCCGCGGTCATGGCGGGACGGTTGGGCGGCGTGATGCTCTCGCCGTCGAACTCGAACGGGATCGCATCGGTCTGCCGCTGCGCAGTGGTGATCTCGACCTGGCCCGGCGCGGGACCGAAGTTGAAGCTCAAATCGACGCTGTCCACGATGACCGGCTGGCCCGAGTCGAACGACCCGATATCGCTGAGCGAGGCGGGCGTGCGGTCGGGATGGAAATAGACCCGGCGGGTGCCATGCCCCGCGATCGGCTCGGGCGGATTGCCGGGCTTTACCTTGGTTACCGTGAATTGGATTTCGTAGGTGAACAGGTTCTCGCCGAAGTCGCCGTTCGGATCGGTGTGCGGGAACGGCCATCCGTGGATCCTGCCGACGATCTTGCCGCTGGACGGCGCGGCGCCTTGATTGCCGGCGAACACCATCAGCGCGTCGGGCTGATTGGGATCGTACATCTGGCTGACGACGATCTGGTACGGCTCGCCGAACCTGGTGCCCGGCGAGCCAGAGACCGCAAAGCATCCGGCGCACGCAAGCGCAATCGCCGCCAGCGCGGCGCGGCGCACAGTCATAGTGGCCCCTTTCCCACGCAATCAGCCCCCGTCCTCAATATGCCGCTTCCAGCAGCGCGCTAAGATCCTCTGCCGTGATTTTCTTTCCGGCCACCCCGGCGCGTTCGACTTCGCTCAGCACCGCCTGCGCGATCATCCCGATCTCCTCGCGCGGCACCCCGGCGTCGCGCAGGCGGGTCGGCACCTCGAACTGCGCGATGAATCGCGCGGCGCGATCCGCGCACTCCAGCGCCGCGGCGCGCGCGCTGCCCGCCTCGAACCGAATCCCGAATCCCTCCGCGATCGGCCCGAAGCGCTCCGGTGCGACTCCCGCCATGAAGCGCATCACGTGCGGCAGCGTGATGCACGACGTCACCCCGTGCGGCACGTTCCAGTAGGGGCCAATCTGATGGCCCAGCGCGTGCGAGATTCCCGAGCGGGTGTTGATCGCGCCGAAGATCGAGAACCACGCAGCAAGCTGGCAGCGCATCCGATGCTCGGTTTCGTCGGCGCCGCCCTGCAGGGAGGGCTTGAGATGCTCCGTCAGCATCGCGATCGCCCGCGCCGCCAGCACGTCGCTGAGCGGCTGATGGCGCGCGGAGTATGAGCATTCCACCGCATGGTCGAGCGCGCGCATCCCGGTCGAAGCCCACAGCCAGGCCGGGGTCGCCGCGGTCAGCTCGGGATCGAGAATCACCACCTTTGGCTGCAGGCGCGGATCGCCGACGCCGCCTTTGTGGCGCGTGGGCTCGTCGGTCACTCCGCCAAAGGGCGTGTACTCCGCCGCCGACAGCGTGGTGGGAATCGCGATATGCACCAACTCGCGCTCGCCGATGAGCCGCATCGCGGCCGCCTTGGCGCAATCGATCGGGCTGCCGCCGCCGAAGCTCACCATCGCGTCCGCGCCGATGCGCCGCGCCTCGGCCTCCAGCGCCGCGACGTTGCTGGCCGGCACGTGCTGGCGCACGCCGGTGAAAATGCCGGCATAGGCGGCGCCGGCCGCCTCCCGCACGCGCTCGACCAGCTTGGAGCCGCCCAGCGAGGCGCCGGTTACGATCATCGCGCGGCGGCATTCGCGCCGCTCAAGCTCATGGGCGAGGGCGTGAACTTTGCCCGCGCCGTAAATCACGCTCTCAATCCGGATGAATCGGAATTCGCCTGAAGTCGAATCCAATGCTTTCTCTCCACGGCGCCGCGCCCGATGCGCCGGCGCGGCCCGATCTACGGCTGAATTATCACGACGGTGCCCACCGGCAGGATTCGGCGAAGCTCGCTGATGTCGCGATTCTCCACCGAGATGCACCCGGTGGTCCAGTTGACGTCGCCATCATTGAGCGCCTGATCGTCGGTGCCGTGAATCCCGATATGGCCGCCCTCGGCCACCGGGTGCCCGTCACGCACCGGCAGCACCCGCCCCTCGAGCAGCTCGTCGTAGCGCTGGCGATCGACCATGTTGGGGAAGTTCAGCGTCAGGAACCATCGCCATCGGTAGCTCGGATGCTTGCCGACGATCATGTAAACGCCCTCGGGCGTGCGCCGATCGCCCTCCCACAGCTTGGTTCCATGGTCCAGGCTGCGGCCGAACACCGCGTGAAGGCGCTGGTACAGGCGGCCCTTGAAATAGACGTCGAGCTCATAGCGCCCCTTGTAGATCATCACCACCCAGCTGCGCGGATCGAGATAGCTGCTGTCGCGGGTGATTTCGTAGGCGCGCTTGCCCGGCGTCAGCTCGTCGCGATGCTTCGCTTCGGCGCGCGCGCTGAAGCCGTCGGCGATACCGTCATCCATCGCGCTCCATTGCTCGAGCGTGCCCGGCGTGGCGGCGGGCGTCGCCTGCGCCTGTGCCGTGGGCCGGGGATGCGCGGCGCTCCAGGCGCGGGTGCCCGGCTGCGGAGCCCATCCGGGGTCGATCGTGGGGCTGGCGGCGGGAGCGGGCGAGGGCGCCGGCGCGGGGCCGGCCGCATGCGCGGGACGCACCGCGACCGCCGACACCAGCGCGCCGGCAAAAAATACGATCGCAATCCTCCCGCTCATCCGATGATCGTTCCTGCCCCGAAGGCTATTGTGAGAATACTCGTGCGGCGCGTCAATTGCCCGCACTCGCGCGCAGCCGCCCAAATCACCTCGCCGCGCGATTTTGACGCGCCGGCGCGCACTCGGGGGTCGTCATGAACAATACGATCGCGCACGCGATGGCGGCGCTTACCACCGGAATCTACGTGCTCACCGTCGCCGACGGCGAGCGGCGCCACGGGATGTCGTCGTCGTGGGTGACGCAGGTCTCGGGCGCACCGCCGCTCATCATGGCGGCGGTGGACAACCAGCACTTTACCGCCGCGATGATCGCGCGTGCGGGAGCATTCGGACTCAATATCGTGGGGCGGCGCGGCAAGGCGCTCGAGGATTATTTCTACTCGGCGCGCGCGCGGCGCCCGGACAATCTAGACGAGTTCGAATGCGAGCCGTCGCCGCGCCTTGGGGTGCCGTGGCTTGCGCTTGCCGCCGTGGCGATCGAGGCGCGGGTGACGGGGCGCACCGTCGCGGGAGACCATACGATATGCGTCGCGGAGGTGATGGGCGTCAGGATCGGCGCCGGGGACCGTCCGCTGACGTCGCAGGATCTTGATTACGTGTACGTCGGCGGCAAGCAGGTGATCGCGCGCGACCGCACGGGATGGGAGTAACGCGCGAGAATCAGCGGCGGCGGCGCGGCCGCCAATCGCTCGCTGCGCGCAAAATTGACGGGCCGCGAAACCCTCTGCTAGCATCGCGCGACGCGGGAGATTCCGATGCCGATCGACAAAAACGAACTCAGGCGCGTGATGGGCCATTTCGCCACCGGCGTCACCGTCATCACCAGCTTTCGCAAGTCCGGCGAATTGCACGGACTGACCGCCAACGCCTTTACCTCCGTATCGCTGGAGCCTCCGCTGCTGCTCATCTGCGTGGACAAGAAGGCGGAGAGCTATCCGTGCTTCGACGAGGTCGGCGTCTTCACCGTCAACATCCTCGCCGCCGACCAGGAGGCGCTCTCGCGCCGATTCGCGGTCAGCGGCGGCGACAAGTTCGAGGGCGCCGCCTACCATTGCGGCGGCAACGGCGCGCCGATCCTGGATGGCACGCTGGGGCATATCGAATGCCGCATCACGGCGCGCCACGACGGCGGCGATCACACGATTTATGTCGGCGCGGTCCAGGAAGCCGAGACCCGCGACCACAAGCCGTTGCTGTTCTTCCGGGGAGGTTACCGCGAGCTCGGCGACTGAATATCCCGCGCGTGCGCCCGGAGTGCCCCGTTCCGATCGCGCCGCGATTCCAATCCCCCCCCCAGATGATTAACCAGCCGTGAGCACATCCGCCAGCCTGCCGGGCATCAGCGTCTTTCTTCCCTCCCACAACGAGGAAGCCAACGTCGAGCGCGTGGTGGCGGGCTACGTGCGCGAGATGCCGAAAATCGCCGACGACTTCGAGGTCATCGTCGTTGACGACGGCAGCCGCGACCGCACCGGCCAGGTCGCCGACCGGATGGCGGCCGACGACCCGCACGTCCGCGTCGTCCATCATGAGGTCAATCGCGGCTACGGCGGCGCGGTGATCTCCGGCATCCGCGCCGCCGGGATGCCCTATGTGCTGCTCTCCGACGGCGACGGCCAGTTCGATCCCGCCGAGGTCGCCCGGCTCGCCGCCTTCATGCCCGAGTACGACGTCGTAGTCGGCTTCCGCGCTCGCCGCGCCGACCACCTGGTCCGCAAGCTCAACGGCGCGGCGTGGACGATGCTGGTGCGCGCGCTGCTCGGTATCACCATCGGCGACATCGATTGCGGCTTCAAACTCTTCAAACGCCAGTTCCTGGACTCGATGGACCTCAAGGCGGGCGGCGCGATGATCTCGACGGAGCTGATGGCGCGGCTCGGGGGCCGGGGTGCGCGCATCAAGGAAGTCGAGGTTACCCATCTGCCGCGCCTTGCGGGCGAGCAGTCCGGGGCCAACTTCCGCGTCGTCGCGCGCGCGTTCAAGGAGCTATTCGCGCTCTATGGCGACCTGCGGGCCGAGCGCCGGCGCACCGCGCGCGGCGCCTGACCGATTGTGGCATTCCGATTAGTGGACCTCCCAGGTCGCCGCCGGGGCTCCGGCGCCGCGACCTGCGGCTCGCCCCAAAGCGGATACCGCATAGACCGATTCGTTCAGAGGCGGTGCGGGGCTCAAGCGCAAACCTGAGGATTCTTGGCCCTCTTTTCAAAAACACGCGATGGCACGGCTATCGCTATTATGCCTACCAAAGTGCGGTCCAATTAAGGACCGCGAGGTTCCAAGGAGATCATAAGTTTATGAAGCGCGCTTTTTCGATTCTGACCGCCGCCCTGTTTGCCGGCGCCATTGCCCTTCCCGCCTTCGCTGCTGAATCCGCGCCCGCCGCTGCGGCGAGCCCGGCCGCCAAGGTGGAGAAGGCTCCCACGAAGGCTCATCACGTGATCCATCATCATCACCATCACGTGGTGAAGCGCGGAACCGTCGCCAAGAAGAAGACTGCCGAGACGACCAAAGCCGCGCCCGAAACCGCGAAAACGGAAGCGAAGTAAGTAGAGGTCCGCAAGGGACCGGGGGACGGACCAGAATCCGTTTCCGGCGCCAGGCTGACCGCCGCCGCCCGCAAATGACGAGCGGCGGTCAGCACTGCGCCTGTATTGCCCGTGCGCGCCGCGCAAATTGTGCGGCGCGCTTTTTTTTGGCGTATCTTTCCTGCTAGCATCACGTTTGCAGCCGCAAGCGTCAGGGGCGGTTGCCACGAATTTGTCAAATCGCTGTGTGCCGGGCGTTATAGCTCTTTTTCTGGCCGCGATTGTGTGCCTCACGCCCGCCGGTGCGCAGGCTAGCGCTATGGCGTCCTCCGGAGACGCCCAGATCTGCGACCCGCTCGCGGATTATTTTCTCGGCATGGAAGATTATCCCGAAGCGATCAAGCGCCATCTCGCCGTAGTAAAGGCGCATCCCGACAACGCCCTGGCTTACTATCATCTCGGCTTCGCCTACGGCCTGATGGGCGAGCACAAGCGCGAGCTGGCCGACTATGAAAAAGCGATCGGCCTAGGCCTCAGCGACTGGCAGTTGTTCCTCAACCTGGGCCTGCTCTACCTGGAGAACCACCAGAATCGCGATGCGACCGAGGTGCTGAGACTCGCAACCCTGCTGGGTCCCGATCAGCCCGAAACGCATTTCAACCTGGGCCTGGCTTACGAGCGGATGGGCCTGCTCGAGCAGGCCGAGCAGCAGGTGCTGCTGTCGCTGCAAATCGATCCCAATCAGATCGACGCGCAGAATACGCTGGGCGCAATCTACGCCGAGGAAGGCGATTACGCTCGCGCGCACCAGGAGTGGACCGACCTGGTGCAGGAAAATCCCGGCTACGCACCCGCGCGCGCCAACCTGTCGATCCTGGAGCGCGCCGAACACAGTCAGCCCGGCAGCGCGGCCTCGCCGCGCCGCCGCGTCGCGCGGGAGCCGTAGGCGGCCCTCGCGGAGCAACCCGTGGAGATGAGGCAGGTGGTGGAATTGGATGGGTGGTGGAAATTTTTTCGCGTGAGTCTGCTCGCCGCGGCTGCGGCGGGGCTTTTCCTGATGCGGGCCGGCGCCGCCGGCGCCAGCACCGCGCATTGGCGCCGCGTTCACTCGCATCATCACTCCAGACACATCAAGCGCGCTCCGCTGGTGCCCTACAAGGGCGCCCTGCTCGAGGACGCCGAGAGCGGCAAGGTGCTCTACGCCGACAACGCCGACATGCAATGGCCGCCCGCCTCGATGGCCAAGATGATGCTCCTGCTAGTCGCCGAGGACGAGCTCAAGGCCGGCCGCGTGCATCTGGATGACCCCGTGCGTATCTCCGAGCGCTCCTCGCACACGATGGGCTCGCGGGTGGGGCTGGTCGAGGGCAAAGTCTATCCGCTGCGCGAGCTGATGAAGGCCGCGATTATCAAGTCGGCCAATGACGCCGCGGTCGCGGTGGCGGAAAAGATCGGCGGCTCCGTCGAGGCCACGGTGCGGATGATGAATGCGCGCGCGCGCGGACTGGGCATGACCAATACCGAGTACCACACCGTGGACGGGTTGCCGCCGCGCCCGGGGCACGACGTCGATCACACCTCCGCGCGCGATCTTGCCACCGTTGCGCGCCAGCTCATCTATCATACCGACCTGCTGAAATGGTCCTCGCTCGAGCAGGCCCCGTTCGACGGCGGCGTCTGCATGCTGCACAACACCAACCATTTGATCGGGCATTTCGAAGGATGCGACGGGCTCAAGACCGGCTTTACCTACCAGGCCGGCTTCAACCTGACCGCCACCGCCAGGCGCGGCGACCTGCGGCTGGTCGCGGTGGTGCTGGGCGCGCCGTCAAATCCGCAGCGCTTCGCCCAGGCCGCCAAGCTCCTGCAGTGGGGCTTCAACCATTACACGGCGGTCTCGCTGCTCAAGCAGGGACAACCGCTGCCGGTGCGGGTCACTGCCGACCACGGCAAGGTCATCCAGCCGGTGGCCGGCGCCGAGTTGCGCGTGGTGGTGCCGAGGGACGAGGTCAGTTCGCTCAAGGTTGATTACCGCCTGCCCAACACCGTCAGCGGTCCGGTTCGCAAGGGAGATGCGTTGGGCAACGTGGTCGCGCGCGACGGCTCCGGGGTTCTTGACGGGATCGCGGCGGTAAGCCCGGTTTCAGTCAACCTGCCGCAACCCGCCGACGACGGGTGGAATCCGCCCGGCGCTGCTGCGTACAATCAGCAGTATCCGCGTTTCCAGGAGAGTCAATGAAACCAGCTTCCAAGCAGCGTAATCGCCGCAACCGCAAGCTTGCGCGCAAGCGGCGCACCGACCCCGTACAGGCCAAGTCGCGCAAGCGCCGGATGCGCCGGTCGCGCGCCCGCGGCAAGTAACCGCGGACAGATCGCCAGGGAAATTTTGCGACAAATCGGCGGGCATAGCGCTTGCCGGACGTAGTCAGACGCTCTGCCCGTTGCGGCCCATCCTCGCTGTCATCCTGAGCGGAGCCCGCTGCGGGCGGAGTCGAAGGATCCCGGATCCGGGACTCTCGCGCGGCGTGTTCGATCACTGCGCGAGGCACGGCGGCGGGCGCCGGGTAACCCAGCCGGTCGCCTGATCGTACGCATACGCCAATTGCAGGCAATCGATCTCGCGATGGTTCGGCGCGACGATCTGGATCCCCATCGGCAGACCGGCTTCATTGAAGCCCGCCGGCGCGCTCAGCGCCGGACATCCCGACATCGTGATCGGGATCATCACTTCCATCCATCGATGGTACGTGTCCATCGCTCGCCCGCCGACTCGGTCCGGCCAATGCACCGTCGCGTCGAAGGGAAATACCTGTCCCGCCGGCGCGATCAGAAAATCGTATCGCTCGAACATCGCGCGCACGCACCGGTACCACGCGCTGCGAGCGGCGAGCGCGTCTGAGATTTCCGCGCCGCTGATTTTGAGCCCGCGCTCGATTTCCCACTGCGCTTCGGGCTTGATCATCGCGCGTTTGGCCGGGTCGCCGTGATACTCGCGGTAGCGCGCGGCCGCGCCCCATGAGCGCAGCGTGGTGCAGCTTTGCCATAGGCGCTCGAGCGAATAGTCCGGCCGCGCGTCCTCTACGGCGCATCCCATCGCCGCGAACACTTCGAGAGTGCCTTGGCAAAGCTCGAGCACGCCCGGATCGAACGGCAGGTAGCCGCCATAGTCGCCGAGCCATCCGACGCGAACGCCGGTGAAATCGCGATTAAGCGGCGCGGCGAAGGCGGCGGGATCTTCATGAAGCGAAAGCGGCGCGCGCGCGTCGTAGCCCGCGATTACCGACAGCAGCATCGCGAGGTCGGGCACCGTCCGCGCCATCGGGCCATGCACGGAGAGCGCGGCGCTGAAGAGATCGGGCAACTCCGACGGCACCCGGCCGAACGAGGTGCGGAAGCCGAACACGTTGTTGAACGCGGCCGGATTGCGCAGCGAGCCGGCGAAGTCGCTCCCGTCGGCCACCGGCAGCATCCGCAGCGCCAGCGCGACGGCGGCGCCGCCGCTGCTTCCGCCCGCGGTTTTGCTCTGGTCGTAAGCGTTGAGCGTGGTGCCGAAGACGGGGTTGTAGGTCTGCGAGCCCATCCCGAATTCGGGGACGTTGGTCTTGCCGATAATGATCGCGCCGGCGCGTCGCATCCGCTCGACCATGATCGAATCCGCCTTGGGGATAAAATCCCTGAACAGCGGCGAGCCCATCGTGGTCCGGATACCGGCGGTCGCTTCCAGGTCCTTCACCGCATGCGGGAAGCCGTGCAAAAAGCCGAGATATTCGCGCCGCGCGAGTTGCGCGTCGCGCTCGCCCGCCAGGGCTAGCAGTGATTCGTGCGGCTTTAGCGAGACGATCGCGTTGACGCGCGGATTCATTCGATCGATGTGATCGAGATACGCGCGCATCACCTCAACGCACGAGACCTGTCGCGACTTGATCGCGCCGGACAGCGCGACCGCGTCGAGCGAGACGATTTCATTGATCTGAGCGCTCATTGATTCCCCGCGTTCCGAATCATATCCGAGCGGGCATGCGCAGTCCGAGTAGGGACCGCGTGCCCGCCGCAAATCGCGGGCAGGGACGCCCGCGCCACTTGCGGAATGGCAATGAGGACTATGTGTCATTCTACGCACTCTGTTGCGTAGAATCCCGGTCCGGTCACTCGTCGCGCTCCGCCCAGTGTCTGAAAAATCTGCGAAATCCGCGGATCCTGCTCTGCCAATTCGCGCTGATACTGGCCAATCCTTTTGCCAAGCTTGTCCACCGATGATCGATTCATCCCGGATCGCGCTCGCTGCGTTTTCAGGCGGGGGATTCCGGCTCGCCGCTCAAACCGAGCTCTCGCAGCACCGCAAGCAGATACGCGCGCGTCTCGGCGCCGGTTCGGCGCCCCGGCCGCAGCAAGGCATGATGAATGATCGCGCCGCTGATCAGGTCCATTAGGAGTTCCGGGTCGGAGTCCTCGCGAATAAGCCCTTGGTCGCGCGCACGGTCGAGCAGGCCGCGGACCAGCTTGCGGCGCGGGAGCATGTAGTTGTTCCAGTACGTCGCCATCAGCTCCGGGCAGCTGGGAACCGAGCCAATCAGCCGGGCAGCCACCTTCAGGTAATCGGGCCGCGTGAGCATCTCGGCGAGCGCGCTGGCCAGCAGGCGCGGCAATCGGGTCAGAGCGACTCGATTTGCCGCCGCGCCGCGCTCGGGTTTCCCGCGCGCCGCAGCGATCGCCTGCGCGACAAGTTCCTCCTTCGAGGACCAGCGCCGATAGAGCGTGGTCCTCGCAACTCCCGCCTTCGCGGCGACCGCCTCGATACTGGCCGCATCGATGCCGCGCTCGATAAAAACCTGGAGGGCGGCGCGCAGAATGGCGCGGTCGGCCGCTTCGCTGCGCGGCCGGCCGGGACCGTTCGCTCTTTTGCGCGGACCTCTCATCGCGGCGGTTTCAGCCGGCTTACGCATCGCTGAATCCCGCTCCTAGAGCGGACGGCCGAATAACCCGGTGTGCGCGCTGATGCCCCCGTCGGCGACCACGATGCTTCCCGTCATGAACGAGGAGTCGTCGCTGACCAGAAACAAGACCACGCGGGCGATCTCCTCCGGAAGCCCGAGACGGCCCATTGGATGGTGGTCCTCAAGCAGCCGCCGTCCCTCGCCATCGCCCAGGGCGCGCAGCAGCGGCGGGGTGGCGATACTTCCGGGACATACGGCATTCACGCGGATCCGCTTGCGGGCATATTCAATCGCCGCGGTGCGGGTGAGATTGATCACTCCCGCTTTGGCCGAATTGTAGGCGCCCAGCATGTAGTCCGCCGCCATCCCTGAAACCGACGCGGTGTTGACGATCACCCCGCCGCCCTGCGCGACCATCTGCGGCAGGGCAAAGCGCATCCCGTAAAAGACGCCGGAGAGAGAAACCGCGATCGCCCGCTGCCAGCTTTCGACCGGCAGCTCTCCGATGGGAGCGACCGCGCCGGCGGTGGCCACGTTGTTGTGCAGGATATCAAGCCGGCCGAACCGCTCGACCGCGAACCTGATCATCGACTCGACTTCGCCAGGCTCGCCGACATCGGTTTTGCGGAACACGGCGGGGGCTCCGATTTCCCCGGCAACCCGGCGGCCATTGGGCTCGTCGAGGTCGGCGACGATGACGGTTGCGCCTTCGCTTGCAAGCAGTTTCGCGGCGGCGGCGCCGATTCCGGAAGCCGCGCCCGTGATCAGGCTGACTTTGCTGTCGAGTTTGCCCATTGCGGTACTCCTATCGTGGCGGGAAAGAGCGCGCAGGCACGGCCACGAAATCCGGTGCTTGATTACGCTACACAACTGTAGCGATATTGGTCAAGCCCCGCAAAACCGCGCGTCCGGATGCTCCGCTCGCGCGATTCCCTGCGCTGACCGCAAAGTCCGCGGGCAATTTCGCCCTCCTGGCGCTGCGGAGTTTGCCGTCCGACCTCTCCGATTCCGAATTGAGCAGCCGTGCTTTGTCATTCCCGCGCGCGTGTTTCGCTGGACGCTCCGCCTCACTCTGGCGCGCGCGGGGAATCCCGGCGCTTTCGCGCGCCGCGCTCATTGCGAGCGCGGATATGGTTTTGTGATTCGCGTGATTGGGTCGCTTGCGCAGAGACGGGAATCACAGTCGCGCCGCCAAAAAATGCGGCGCTGAATTCGGACCCTCACTATGGTCGCCTCGCTCTTAGAATTCGCTCGGCTCTGACCCTCTCCCGAGCCGGGAGAGAACAGGAATATCTGAACAAGCGTTCAGAAAGGGGTCGAAAACCGATCGGGCGAAATCGGGGGTGTCGGGGCGGCGGCGGATCGGGCGGATGCGTCCAAGTGTCTGTAAAATCAGCGTAATCCGCGGATTCGGGCCCCCAAAATCTCCCTAACGCCCGTTAGGTTTTTTGCCAATTTAGTTCATGGATGAACTGTTCATCCTTATGCCGGTTTGCCCGACGTGCAATGATGGTATCGATGAACGCCGCGCACACATCATCGCGACTGCAAACCGGACGCCGCACGCGCTCCTCGCGGCCGGCGAACGCGGCGCCGGCGCGCGTTCTGACTCGGGCTGCGGCCCCACTTCCCCCGGCGGCGGGCAGGGGGCGGGGAAAGGCACCGGCGCCGCGGGCGCCAATTAATCAAACCCACCGGGAATCCAGTATCGGCGGGGCAAATCTCCTCGGCCGACCCTAAAGACAACCCATCGCGAACCGCCGCCGCCGAGTCGCCCCGGGGGAGCGCTGTGGGCAACGGGCGGGCACGAAATTGACACGGGTGGCGCGCGCCGGTTAACAATGGATGTGCGCCTTCGATCGATTATCCACACACCTGAGGTATTCCCCTGGCATCATCGTCGGTGATCGCCGTCGTCCCGGCGCGCTATGCCTCCACGCGCCTGCCCGCCAAAGCACTGGCGGAAATCGATGGGGTGCCGATGGTGGTCAGAGTCTGGCGGCAGGCGGCGCGTGCGCGCTTGATCGATCGAGCATTGGTCGCCACCGACGACGAGCGGATCGCGGGCGCGGTGCGCGCGGCGGGCGGCGAGGCGATCATGACCTCGCCCGATCATCCGAGCGGCACCGATCGGATCGCGGAGGTCGCGGGCAAGGTCGCGGGCGAGGTCTTCATGAGCGTGCAGGGCGATCAGCCGTTCGTAGCGCCGCAGGATCTCGACGCACTGGCCGAGGTGATGCGCGCGGACCGCTCGCTCGACATGGCCACGCTCGCCACGCCGATCGTGGATGAGGCGGAATGGATGAATCCGTCCAAGGTCAAGGTGGTATGCGCGCAAAGCGGCGACGCGCTCTACTTCTCGCGCGCGCCGATTCCGTTTGCGCGCGACTCGGGCGAAATCCCGAGCGTGGCGCAGCGTCATATCGGGGTGTACGCCTACCGGCGCGAGTTCCTGATGCGGTTCGCGTCGATGCCGCAGGGGATTCTGGAAGAAATCGAAAAGCTCGAGCAGCTTCGCGCGCTCGAAAACGGCTGCCGTATCCGGGTGATCGCTTCCGCGGCGCCATCGCTTGAAGTAGATACCGCCGAGGACCTGGCCCGGGCGCGCGCCCTGGCGCGATCCTCGCGGGCGACGTGATGGGGGAGGATGAAATCGTGGAGCACGGAAAAACCAAGTTCATTTTCGTCACCGGCGGCGTGATCTCCGGCCTGGGCAAGGGGCTGGCCGCCTCTTCGCTGGGCGCGCTGCTCGAGGCGCGCGGGCTCAAGGTCACGATGCTCAAGATGGATCCCTACATCAATGTGGATCCGGGCACGATGAGCCCGACCCAGCATGGCGAGGTCTACGTCACCGACGACGGCGCGGAGACCGACCTCGATCTCGGGCATTACGAGCGCTTCGTGCAGACCGCGATGAGCCGGCGCAACAACTGCACCACCGGCCAAATCTACGACACCGTGATTCAGAAAGAGCGCCGCGGCGACTACCTCGGCGCGACCGTGCAGGTAATCCCCCATATCACCGACGAGATCAAGGCGCGTATCCTGGCCGCCGCCGAAGGCCACGACGTCTGTATCGTGGAGATCGGCGGCACGGTCGGCGATATCGAGAGCCTGCCGTTCCTGGAAGCGGTGCGCGAGTTCCGCTGGGACCTCGGGCGCGAGAACGTGCTCTATGTGCATCTGACCCTGGTCCCGTTTATCCCGACCGCCGGCGAGGTCAAGACCAAGCCCACCCAGCATAGCGTCAAGGAGCTGACGGGGCTTGGAATCCAGCCCGACATCCTGCTGTGCCGATGCGATCGCCCGCTGGAGAAAAAGGTCAAGGCCAAGATCGCGCACTTCTGCAACGTCGAGGAGGACTGCGTGATCGCGGCGCCCGACGTCGAGACGATCTACGAGGTGCCGCTGCACTTTCATGACGAGGGCTTCGACCAGCGCGTGGTCGACAAGCTCGGCATCTGGACCGGCGCGCCGAACTTGAGCAAGTGGCGGCGCATCGTGAAGACCGCCCAGAGCCCCAAGGTGACGGTCAACGTCGCGGTGGTGGGCAAGTACGTCAACCTGGTCGATTCGTACAAGAGCCTGCACGAGGCGATTGCGCACGGCGCGATCGCCAACGAGGCGAAGGTCACCACCGACTACGTCGATTCCGAAGAGCTGGAGAAGCAGAACGTTGAGGAGCGCCTGTCGCAGGCGCACGCGATCATCGTGCCCGGCGGCTTCGGCGCGCGCGGCACCGAGGGCAAGATCAAGGCGATTCGCTACGCGCGCGAAAATGGCGTCCCCATCCTCGGCATCTGCTTCGGGCTGCACATGATGGTGATCGAGGCGGCGCGCGATCTGCTAGGTCTCAGGCGCGCCAACTCGCGCGAGATCCAGGCCGACACGCCCGACCCCGTCATCGACATCATGGAGTCGCAGAAGGATATCGCAAAGATGGGTGGCACGATGCGCCTGGGCGCGTGGCCGTGCACGATCAAGCCGGGCTCGCTGGCGGCGTCGCTGTATCGCAAGAGCAAGGTGTCCGAGCGCCATCGCCATCGCTACGAGGTCAACAACGCCTATCGCGCCGACCTGGAGAAAGTGGGGCTGGTCGCCACCGGCATCTCGCCCGACGCCAGCCTGGTCGAGATCATGGAGCTCAAGGGCCATCCGTGGTTCCTCGGATGCCAGTTCCATCCGGAGCTGAAGTCGCGACCGCTGGATTGTCATCCGCTGTTCCGCGGGCTGATTCGCGCGGCGGTCGCGCGGCGCGCCGAGAAAGGGCACAAGGGCGCCAAGGTCCGCGAGCTGAGATCGGCATCGTGACGGTTGCGCGGGTCAAGGTCGGCGAGGTGGTCTTTGGCGGCGACCAGCTGGTCCTCATAGCCGGTCCCTGCGTGATCGAAAGCGCGGAGTCGTGCCTGAGCCACGCGGAGCGGATCTCCGAGATCGCGCGCAAGGCCGGCTTTCCCTACGTCTTCAAGTCGTCCTTCGACAAGGCCAATCGCACCAGTATCAAGTCGTTCCGCGGACCCGGCCTCGAGGAGGGACTGCGCATCCTGGAGCGCGTCAAGCGCGAGACCGGCGCCGCGGTCCTGACCGATATCCACGAGCCCGCGCAGGCGCGTCCCGCCGCCGAGGTCGCCGACGTGGTCCAGATTCCGGCGCTGCTCTCGCGCCAGACCGATCTGGTGGTCGCCGCGGCGCAGACCAAGGCGGCGGTGAATCTGAAGAAGGGGCAGTTCCTGGCGCCCTGGGACATGCGCTCGGTGGTCGGCAAGGCGGAGGCCGCGGGCAGCCGCCGCATAATCCTGACCGAGCGCGGCGCGAGCTTCGGCTACAACAACCTGGTCACCGATCCGCGCGCGCTGGTGATCATGCGCGGGTTTGGATACCCGGTCGTGTTCGACGCGACTCACTCGGCGCAGCTTCCGGGCGCGGGACCCGGCGGCGAGCGCTCCGGCGGACAGCGCGAGTTCGTCGCGCCGCTGGCGCGTGCGGCGGCGGCGGTCGGAATAGACGGCGTGTTCATGGAAGTGCACGAGGATCCCGACCATGCGCTGAGCGACGGTCCCAACTCCTATCCGCTAGCCCTGCTTGCGGCGCTGCTCGGCGACCTGCGGCGCATCCATGAGGCCGCGCGCGAGGCGGCATCGCGCTAGCGATGGGCGCGCGGCGTGCGTGCTCGCGTGCGCGAAAGGCCTTCGCGCGCGGGGCTAAAATCCCGCTCGGTTTACTTGAAAAATACCCCTTGATAGCTTTGTCGCTTGGGAAAGGTGGATGAGTCCGAGACGGATCGCCAAGGCGCTGGCGGGGTTTGGAGCGATTGCGCTGATCGCGCTTTTGGGGGTCGCTATCTGGGTCGTCCACAGCCGCGATACCGGCTTTGCAATCCGCAAAGTGGCGGGGCTCATCCCCGGAACCCTGCTCCACGCGCACAATTTCCACTGGACGCAGATGAAGGCCGGTCAGCGTCAATGGGTCCTGAGCGCGCGCGACGCTTACTACGCGGCGGACAAGAGCTCGATGACGCTGACCCAGGCGACCCTCTCGATGGTTTCGGAGGACGGCAAGCAGGTGAACGTTACGGCGCCGCATGCGGTGCTGTTCCTTCACGGCAATCATGTCCATCGCGCCGATCTGAGCGGAGGCACTATAATCAAGTACGGAAACTTCGTGCTCACCACCGACGCGGCCAGCTTCTTGCCCGACGAGGACAAGGTCGAAGCGCCGGGCGCGGTGACGCTCGAGGGTGAAGGCGTGAAGGTGACCGGGGTCGGCTTGACCGGTAATCCCAAGACCCAGGTATTTACGTTGTTGCAGCAGGTGCGCACCCAATTCACTCCCAAGAAGACCAGTGCAAAGTCGAAGAAAAGCTGATTGCGCCGCGCGCCGGATCCGTTCGACGGCGATCCGCCCGATTGCGGCGGCGTTGGTGGCGGCGGGTGCGCTCGCGTTAGTTGGATTTCCCGCGGCCTCCGGATTCGCGCAGGGCGCAGGCTCACCGGCTGGCGCGGCTGCACCGGCCGGCGGCGACCTGGGAGATTTCGACAGCGGCGGCAACACCATGAGTGTCGTCGGCGGCGCTGCAAGCCCGGCGGCCTCTCCGGGGAATGCCGAAGCGCCGCCGCCGGCGGAACCCCCCGCGCCCCAGGCAGCGGAGTCGCCGGTCGCGGCGCCGGCACCTGAGACCGCATCCGCGCCCGCCGCCGAGACGGCGCCGGCGCCGAGCGCCGCAGCCGAAGCTTCGCCAGCCGAAGCTCCTTCTCCGGTCGCGTCAGCTCCCGCCTCCGCCCCGGGCGGCGAGAGCGCCAGCGCGCCGGGTGCGGCGGCCGAAGCTTCGCCCGCCGCGGCGGCCTTGCCGACCGCCGCCGCGCAAGCATCCACGCCGGTATCCGCGAGCCCGCCGATAACGGCTGGCGACGCCGAGCGCCAGGCGGCCGAAATCGCCACGCCGGCGCCCGCCGCTGCGGTTTCGCAGGCGGCGTCGGCTCCCGCGGCCCCGGCGCCGGCGGCGACGCCCGCGCTGACGGCCTCAGTCCCCTCGGAATCCGGAGCCGCTCCCGCAGCCGCGGCACCCGCGGCTGTTCCGGGCACGCTGCCCGCACCCGCCGCGGAGTCTCCACCCCTGGAGACGACGGTAGTGCCAGCGTCGCCAGCAGCCGCATCCGCGAGCGCGGCGCCGCCCACGGAGGCGAAGCGGAAAGGGTCGCGTGGCGCGGCGTCGGGCAAGACCGAGGTCGCGTCGGCGGAGCCGGCGGGCGCAAGCCCGTTCGCCGGTTTGCAATTCTCCTCGGGCAAAAGTCCGATCGATATCAAGTCCGACAGCCTGTCGCTCGATTACAAGGGCAATTCGGTTCTGTTCACCGGCCATGTGCGGGCCAATCAGGCGACCGGACAGCTCACCAGCAACGAGCTGCGCGTCAACTACGGCAAGGATTTTCACGACGTCACCGAGATGATCGCGACCGGCAACGTGCGCATCAGCCAGGGCGAGCGATGGGCTACCGGGCAGCACGCGGTGATGAATCAGAAGCAGCACACGGTGGTGCTGACCGGCAGCCCGGTGGTGCACGACGGTCCCGACGAAATCACCGGCGACCGGATTACCGTATACCTGGACACCGGGCGCAGCGTGGTCGATCACGCGCGCGCGATAATCTTTCCCAAGGGAGCACAGGCCAGCGAGGGTGGCGCAGCGCCGGCGGGCGCGAAACCCTGAGTGATGCGTTTAGCTGATGGCGCTTGAGGTAAAACTCGGACAGGACCTGCGGCTGCGTCAGCAGCTCGTGATGACGCCGCAGCTCCAGCAGGCGATCAAGATCCTGCAGCTCTCGCTCCCCGAGCTCGAAACCATCGTGCAGACCGAGCTCGAGCAGAATCCGATGCTGGAGCCGCTCGATCAGAGCCCCAGCGAGGCCGCGCAGGAAAGCCCGATGCCCGATGACGAGCCGGGACCGCCCGACTCGGACCAGCTCAAGGGCGAGCCCGAGGCCGCTGCTCCGGAGGGGCCGGCCGATGACTGGGAGCCGGGTGCGGGAGTCACGGAGACCGAGGCGTCCAAGCCCTCGGAGCTCGACGCGCACGATGCCGCGATGGAGTTCAAGGAGCTCGACCGCCTGGACAAGCTCGACTGGCGCGAGTACCTGGAGACCTACTCCAACAACTGGCAGGAAGCGCCGCCGCAGGATTCCGACGACGACCATCGCAGCGCGCTCGAAAACACCTCGCTCAAGCGCAGCTCGCTGGAAGATCATCTGATCTGGCAGCTCAGGATGTCCAGCCTGAGCGAGACCGAGCAGAGGATCGGCGCCACGATAATCTACAACCTCAACGACGACGGCTACCTCGAGACGCCGCTTGCTCTGCTCGCCGAGCAGCTCGAAGCGGGGGTCGAGGACGTAGAGCGGGTGCTGCGCCGCGTGCAGCGCTTCGATCCGCCGGGATGCTGCGCGCGCGATTTGCGCGAGTGCCTGCTGCTGCAGCTCGAGAATCTGGGGATGGAGAATTCGCTTGCCGCGCGCGTGGTGGGCAGCCATCTCGACCTGCTCGAGAAGCATCGCTACGGCGAGATCGCCAAGCAGCTCGGCGTGTCGGTCGAGATGGTGGGGCAGGCGCACAAGGTGATCGCACTTTTGGAGCCGAAACCGGGGCGCGACTACGGCGGCGAAGAGCCGACCTACGTGGTCCCCGACGTTTATATCCAGAAGCTCGGCGAAGACTACCTGGTGACGCTCAACCGCGAGGCGGTGCCGCGGCTGCGGATCGCGGGCTACTACCAGCGCGTGATGAACGACGCGAACTCGGCGCCCGAGACGCGCGAGTACCTGCAGGAGCGGCTGCGCTCGGCGCGATGGCTGGTCAAGTCGATTTACCAGCGCCAGCAGACCATCTACAAGGTCGCCAACTCGATCGTGAAGTTCCAGCGCGCGTTCTTCGACCACGGTATCAGCCACTTGAGACCGCTCGTGCTCAAGGACGTGGCCGAGGATATCGGGATGCACGAATCAACCATCAGCCGCGCCACCGCGAACAAGTACGCGCATACGCCGCAGGGCATTTTCGAGCTCAAGTTTTTTTTCACCTCGGGCGTGAAGGCATCAACCGGGGAGGACGTCAGCGCCGAGACCGTAAAGGAAAAGATTCGCGCCCTTGTGACGGCGGAGCCGCCGCACAATCCGCTGTCGGACCAGGCTATCGCCGAGATGCTGCGCGCCAAACAGATCAATATCGCGCGCCGCACGGTGGCCAAGTACCGGCAGGCGCTCGGCATCCTGCCGTCGGCCAACCGCAAGCAGGTCGGCTAGCCAGCCCGGCCAAAAGGCGATGAAGTATGAGCAGCAAGCATGGAAAGGGCAAGCGCACCAGGGCGGTGACGCGCAAGCAGCGGCGCACCGCGCGTCTGGCGGGCGCCGCGGCGACCACCGTGACGGTCACCTTCCGCCACCTCGATCCGACCGACGCGATCCGGACCTACGCGGAGCGCAAGCTTGCGCATCTCGGCAAGTTCCACAACCGCGCCTGCCAGGTGCACTTGATCTTGTCGGTTGACAAGTACCGCCAGTGTGGAGAAGTTACAGTCAAGTCGGGCCGCCTGTCCGCCACCGCCGCCGAAGTGGCGAAAGACCTGTATTCGGTCATCGATCTGCTGACTGACAAGGTGGGACGGCAGCTCAAGCGAAATGCAGAGAAAATCCAGGCGCGCAAAACTCGCGCGCCTTCAACCGGAGAGGTCCTGAGCGCAGTCGAGGAATCCTAGCCGCTCGCGCGCCACGGCGCGCGATCTGACGAGCGGGGGAAGAATGCGACGACGTGCGTGCATCGCACGCTGCAACGGCAGGCGCGCAGAGATATCCGAACTCACAAACATCATTCAATGAAGATCACCGATTTACTCAATCCTGAGATGGTCCTGCCGGACCTCAAGGGCGCCTCCAAGGCCGAAGTGCTCAAGGAGCTGGCAAGCGGACTTGCTTCCAGGCTCCCGGAAGTGAAACTCGACGAACTGGTTGCGGTGCTGGGCGAGCGCGAGCGGCTCGGCTCGACCGCGATCGGCGACGGTATCGCGATACCGCACGGCAAAATCTCGGGCGTGCAGAAGATCGTCGGCGCCTTCGGGCGGCACATCAAGGGCGTCGACTTCGAGTCGCTCGACGGTAATCCCACCCAGCTCTTCTTCGTGCTGGTCGCGCCCGAGGATTCGGCCAGCCTGCACCTGAAGGCGCTCGCGCGGGTGTCGCGCCTGCTCAAGGACGACGGCTTCCGCTCGCGCCTGCTTGCGGCGGACGGCGCCGGCGAGATCTACCGGCTTATCAAGGAAGAAGACGCCAAGTACTGAGCGCGCACCGAGCCGTGCGCGCCGCCCCGATTCGCGCCATGAGCAATCGCGCCGACAGCTCCGCCTCCGGCACCCGGCTGATCATCCTGACCGGGGTCTCCGGGTCGGGGCGGGCGACCGCGATGCGCGTGCTCGAAGATCTGGGCTTCTACTGCGTGGACAACCTGCCGGTCGCGCTCGCCTCGGAGGTCGTGCGGCTGGCCGCGGGCAGTGATCCCGCGCTGGTGGGCGTGGCGCTCGGCATCGATCCGCGCGAGCGCCTGTTCTTTCCGCAATGGCCGCAAATCTTCGTCGAGCTCGAGCGCGGCGGGATCAAGCCCGAGGTGCTGTTTCTTGACGCCTCCGACGACATCCTGGCGCGCCGCTACTCCGAGACGCGCCGGCCGCATCCGATGGCGGAGACCGGCTCCACGGTCGCCGAGAGCATCCGGCGCGAGCGGCTGACGCTGGCCGAGATGCGCGAGCGCGCCGACCGCGTGATCGACACCACCATCACCACGGTGCACGAGCTGCGCGAGATCATCACGGCGGCCGTGATGGGCGCGCGCACGGGCTCGCGGATCGCGGTGTCGGTGGTTTCATTCGGATACAAGTACGGCGCTCCGGTCGGGATGGACATCATGCTCGACGTGCGCTTCATCCCCAACCCGTTCTTCGTTCCGGAGCTGCGCGCGCTCGACGGCGCGGATTCGCGCGTGCGCGACTACGTGATGGCGCAGCCCGAGGCGCAGCGCTTCGTGGCGGAGGTGCTGCGGATGCTCGAGTTCCTGCTCCCGCTGTACGAGCGCGAGGGCAAGAGCTATCTGACGATCGGGCTGGGATGCACCGGCGGACGCCATCGCTCGCCCGTGCTCGCGCGCGAAATCGCGGAGCGCCTGCGCGGCCGCGGGCATGAGGTCGCGCTGCGCGACCATCATATTGCCAACTGAACGCGTCCGCGGCGCGTGGTAGTGAATTTGCGCGCCGCGATGATAGACTCGCTGCGGCCGCGCGATGTTCAGACCGTATTACACGTACCGCAATTCTGAGGGATGCCGCTTCGGCTCGGTGATCGGAGTCTGTTCGGCCTTCCTGCTCGCGTCATGGTACCTGACCGAGCACCCGAACCTGGCATACTGGCCGGTGACCGCGCTGAGCTTCGGGGGCGGCGTCGCGGGCTTTCTGCTGGGCGGAATTATCGGCGCGCTGATCGATCCGGCCAAGGCGCCCGAGACCCCGCAGGACTCCGAGGACTCTGAGGACTCGGCGTAACCCGCCGCGCTCAGTTCATCGCCGAGCCGGCGTCCACGTTGAGCGTCTGCCCGGTCATCCCGGCCGACGCGGCCGAGACCAAGAACAGCGCCACGCGCGCGACTTCCTCTTCGGTCGCCATCCGGCGCATCGCGGCGCCCGCCACGAACGCCTCGCGCACCTGCTCGTAGGGCGCCTTCATCGCCTCCGCGCGCGCGCGCATCACGCGCTCGATACGTTCGCCCTCAATTGCGCCCGGGCAGATACAGTTGCATCGGACGCCGCGCTGTCCCCATTCGCCCGCGATCGTCTGGGTAAGCCCAATCATCGCCCACTTGGCCGAGGCATAGGGCGAGCGCAACGGATAGCCGCGCCGGCCCGCGCCCGAGGAGATGTTGAGGATATCGCCGGTGTGCTGCTGGTCCATCGCCGGCAGCACCGCGCGCGAGGCCAGCCAGGTGCCGGTCAGATCGATGTCGATGACTTCCTGCCATTCGCCGAGCGACATCTCGGTCATCCGCTTGGTGGGGCCCGAAATGCCGGCGTTATTGACCAGGATATCGATGCGGCCCAGCGCCTTGAGCGTCTGCTCGGCCATCCGCGCGCAATCGGCTTCCTTCGATACGTCGGTCTGGATCAGGATCGCCTGCGCGCCGAGTTTCTTAAGCTCCGCTACGGTCTCTTCCATCGGCTTAAGCGAGCGCGCTGCGACGGCTATCTTCGCGCCGGCGCGCGCATAGGCGAGCGCGATTTGCTTGCCGATCCCGTAACCGCCACCGGTGATTATCGCTACCTTGTCCTTGAGCTCATCCATGGGCGAATCTTCCCTGCTGGGGCGGCGTGGATCGCCGCGACCACGCAACTCTAGTAACATCGGCGCGCGGCGACAAACCCGCCGCCGCGGCGCGCGTCGGCGCTGCTTGTCTCGCCGCCGAATCGGCCCTTATCATAGTGGCCGCTTACATGGCTGCGGTTAGTCCCATCAGCAATTCCGCGGGCCCCCGCCCGGGCCCGATTCCGCTATGGCTGACGATCGTCAAGATAGCGGCCGTCGCGCTGCTGGTCGGCGGCTCGGTCTGGCTGCTGCTGGCGCACTCCGAATGGTTCGAGAATCCCGCCCAGGTCAAGGTCGAGGTCGTGCGCTTCGGCGTATGGGGACCGCTGGTCTTCATGCTGCTGTACGCGGTGGGGCCGTCGTTCCTGGTGCCGGGAGCGGTGATGACGATCGCGGGGGGACTCGCATTCGGCACGCTGTGGGGCTCGGTGTACTCGATGATCGGTGCGGACGTGGGCGCGATGGTCGCCTTCGGCGCGGGCCGCTTTCTGGGCAAGTCGTTCGTGCAGCGCGTGGTCGGCGACCGGTTCCATGAGATGCTCGCGAAGATCGCCAAGCACGGCTTCCAGATAATCTTCTACCTGCGCGTGGTACCGGTGATTCCGTACAACGCGCTGAACCTGCTGGCGGGCGCCTCGCCGATCACGTTCCGCGACTACTTCTGGGCAAGCATAATCGGGTTGGTGCCGGGGACGATCCTGTTCGCGTTCCTGGGCGACGCGCTATGGCATCCGCTGTCGCCGAAGTTCTTCCTGGCGCTGCTGCTGATCGCGGTGTCGGTGGGAGGCGGCGAGGTGTGGCGGCGCTATTCCTCTGATCGGCTTGAGTGAGGCGGAATCCGCGGATTGCGCGTCTCGATGCGCTGGCAATGGCGCGGAATTCATCGCCGCGCGGAGATCCTTCGCTTAGCAGACTCGGCTCACGACGACACAATAAGCGCGCGACCTATACGAGAGCTGCGCGCTGCGGCGCTCCCCCGCGTCATCTTGAGCGGAGCGCGCTGCGGGCGGAGTCGAGAAATCCCGACTCCGGGATCCCTCGACTTCGCTCGGGATGACGGATGCGTCGCTTCGCGGCGATTCTTCGGCGCCGTCGCGCAGCCGACGCAAGGCCCTCTCGGCTTCACTCGCGATGACGGAGTAGGTGTCTGCGGATTCTTGTCCGCTCAGGTGCCGGACTCCCAGCTCTCCAGGTACTTGCGCTGGTCGGCGGTGAGCGTGTCGATCCTGATTCCCATCGCGGCCAGCTTTACCTGCGCAACGTCCTCTTCGATCTCCTCGGGCACCGGATGCACGCGCACCGGAAGCTGCTCGCTTTTGGCGACCCACTCCGAGGCGAGCGCCTGGGTGGCGAAGCTCATGTCCATGACCTGCGCGGGATGGCCCTCGGCGCAGGCGAGATTCACCAGGCGTCCCTGCCCGAGCACGTAGACCACGCGCCCGTTGGAGAGATGATAGCCGTCCACGTGGTTGGTCACGTTGCGGTCTATTTTCTTGGCCGCGTCGTTGAGAAACGCCATGTCGATCTCGACGTCGAAGTGGCCGGAGTTGCAGACGAACGCGCCGTCCTTCATCTGGGTGAGATGCTGGGACGCGATGACGTGCTTGTCGCCGGTCGCGGTGACGAACACGTCGCCGACCTTCGCCGCGTCGATCATCTTCATCACGCGGAACCCGTCCATCGCGGCTTCCAGCGCGCGGACCGGATTGATCTCGGTGACGATCACGTCGGCGCCCAGGCCGCGGGCGCGCAGCGCGATTCCGCGCCCGCACCATCCGTAGCCCCCCACCACTATCACCGAGCCCGCGATCAGCACCCCGCTTGAACGGATGATTCCGTCCAGCGTGGATTGCCCGGTGCCGTAGCGGTTGTCGAACAGATGCTTGGTCTGCGCGTCGTTGACCGCGACCACCGGGATTCTGAGCGCGTGATCCTTTTCCATTGCGCGCAGCCGGATAACTCCGGTGGTGGTTTCCTCCATGCTGGCGCGCACTTCCTCCGCGATATTGCGGTAGTCGGTATGCAGCAGGCTGACCAGGTCGGCGCCGTCATCCATCGTGATGGTGGGGCGGCGCTCCAGCACCGAGCGCAGGTGGCTGTAGTAGGTGTCGCGGTCCTCGTCGTGAATCGCGTAGGTCGGAATCCCGTATTCCTTGACCAGCGCCGCGGCGACGTCGTCCTGGGTCGAGAGCGGATTGGACGCGCAGCAGAAGACCTCTGCCCCGCCCGCCTTGAGCGCGCGCAGCAGGTTGGCGGTCTCGCAGGTGATGTGCAGGCAGGCGCCCATGCGCTCGCCCTTGAGCGGCAGCTCGCGTGAGAACCGCTCGCGGATCTTCCGCAGCACCGGCATCTGCTTGTCCGCCCATTCGATTCGCTTGTGGCCCGCCGCGGCAAGGCCGAGGTCATGGACGTCGTGCTCGGGCTGGGGCGCCGCGGCGGCGCGCGGTTTGAGCGCGGGCTTCTTCTTCGCGACAGGTGTTGCCATGTCGGTAAATCTCTCCGGGAAAATTCGGGCGCGCGCGCGGCTAGCGGCGCGCGGTTACGCCGAAGGCGCTCTGCAGGCGCTCGGCCATGTCGGTGCGCTCCCACGGGAACAGCCCGTCGTGGGGATGGCGGCCGAAATGTCCGTAGGCGGCGGTTGGCTGATAGATGGGACGCTTCAGATTGAGCGTGCGGATAATTCCCGCGGGGCGAAAGTCGAACAGCTCGCGCAGCGTGGACGACAGCTTCGCATCAGGCACCGCGCCGCTATCGAAGGTATCGACCAGTAGCGAGACCGGCTCCGCCACCCCGATCGCGTAGGCGACCTGGATCTCGCAGCGGCGCGCGAGTCCCGCGGCCACCACGTTCTTGGCGACGTAACGCGCCATGTAGCAGGCCGAGCGATCCACCTTGCTGGGATCCTTGCCCGAGAACGCGCCGCCGCCGTGACGGCCGTAGCCGCCGTAGGTATCCACGATAATCTTGCGCCCGGTCAGTCCGCAGTCGCCATGCGGTCCGCCGATGACGAAGCTGCCGGTGGGATTTACGTGGTAAACGGTCTGCTTGGTCAGGTATTCGGCCGGGATGGTCTTCTTGATCAGCTCGGCGATTATCTGCTCGCTGATCTGCTTGTGCGTGACGGCGGGCGAATGCTGGGTGGAGACCACCACCGCGGTGACCTCCGCGGGGCGCCCGTCAACGTAGCGCACCGTGACCTGGCTCTTGGCGTCGGGCCGCAGCCAATCAAGCGTCTGTTCCTTGCGCAGCTTGGCGAGGTTTTCCATCAGCCGATGCGCCATCGCGATCGGCATCGGCATCAACTCCGGCGTTTCGTCGCACGCGTAGCCGAACATCAGGCCCTGGTCGCCGGCGCCCTGTTCCTTGTACAGCCCCTCGCCCTCCGCGACGCCCTGCGCGATATCGGGTGACTGCGGCTCAATGGCGGTCAGGACCGCGCAGGTGCGGCCGTCGAAACCGGTGGCGATATCGTCGTAACCGATCTCGAGCGTGACGGTGCGCGCGATATTGACGAAATCCGGGCGGCCGCGGCTGGTTATCTCGCCGGCGAGCACGATAAGCCCCGTCTTGGCCAGCGATTCGAGCGCGACCCGCGAGTCGGGATCTTCGGCGATTAGCGCGTCGACGATTGCGTCCGAGATCTGATCGCACATCTTGTCCGGATGGCCCTCGGAGACCGATTCGGAAGTGAACAGAAAATCCTTAAGCGGCATGCGCGATGACTCCTTGGAAACGGGGCTTGGGCGAATTGCATCCCCTCCGCCGGCCCGGAGGCGGCGCGGGGCGCGATAAGTTCAATCGAATTAGGCTTCTCAACAGGTGCGCTTTGCGGCGCCCCACTCGGTCCGTCCCGGCCGCATCGCGACGAGGCGCAAGGGACCACTTTGGATTGCCGATGGTATAGCCAACCAGTACCGGTGAATCAAGGCGAGCGGCGCGGCTATTCCTCTCCGAAGCCCTGCTCGAACAGGGTTTGAACGGTCTTGAGCGCCTCCTTGGCGTCGGCGCCCTCGGCGCGTACGCGCAGCTTGGAGCCCTGGCCGGCGCCTAGCATCATCAGACCCGTCACGCTGCGGGCGCTGACCTGGTTCTTGCCGCGCGCGATAGTGACCTGAGAGGAAAATTTCGCCACCGCCTGCGCCAGCGTCGAGGCGGCGCGCAGATGAAGCCCCAGCCGATTTTTGATTGCTACCGTCGCCTCCGCCACACTCACCCGGTACAAGATACGGGCATCGGCGCCGCAGGTAAACGAGCGCGCGCTCACCGCGCTCAGTTGCCGTTGCGCCCGAGCGCCGGACGGGGGCTCTCGGAATGGGCGCGGGCGCGCGCAATTTCGGCGCTGAACAGCTCGCGCAGGCGGGTCTCGATAAAGCCGTCGCGGGTGATGCCCTCTCGCTTGCGCCATCCGGCCAGCGGGATGACCGCCTTGGCCATGTTGCGATGGCCGCCGGCGCTGCCGATTTCGCCGAACAGGCTCTTGACCGTCTCGCCGGCGTTGTCGCGCCCGGTGCCGTAGTTTCGCACCGCGATCGAGAGATTGTTGCCGAGCTTGCCCGCGATCGCGACCCATTCCACGCCCTCGAACTGCAGGCAGAAGTCGGCCACCTGCACGATCAGGTCGTCGCGCTCGACGCGGCCCAGATTGAGCACGATCAGCGCGTCGGTCACCTGCATCCGGGTCATCGCGCGCGCCAGCACGCGCGCGAAGTTCACCGGCAGCTCGGGGCGATCGATCTGGCGCAGCAGGCTGTAGTTGGCCAGCGGATATAGATGCACGATCGCCTCGAGCACGTCGTCGGTCACCCGCCGCGACAGCATCAGGGTGTCGCTGCGAATCCCGTAGAGCAGGGCGGTCGCAAGGCGCTCGCTGATCCGCTCCTCGGCGCAGACCAGGTACTCGGTCATGATCGAGGCGGTGGCGCCGTACTTGACGCGCACGTCCTCGAACGCCGCGTTGCCCGCGGTATAGCCCGGATGATGGTCGATCACGATATCGGCGCGCGGCAGCTTGCCCTCGAAGTAGGGCGGCTGCACGTCGAGCACCGCGATCTTGTTGAAGCCGCGCAGGGCCTCGGTGGTCGCGGGCAGGACCTCGATTTGCAGCAGATGGACCATGGTGCGGTTTTCGGGCCGGGTGACCGGCGTGAAGCTGAAAAACGGCGTGGTCTGCTTGTTGCGCGCAAGCAGCGTCCGCAGCGCCATCGCGGCCGACATCGCGTCGGGGTCGGGGTCGTCCTGCAGCACCACCGCGACCTTGTCTCCTTCGCTGACCAGCGCGCGCAACTCGCGAAGCTTTTGTTTGGTGTATGAATGATCCATCAGGTCACGGAACAGGAACCGCCCCCGTCATTTGTGCGGGGGAGCGGCCGCAGGCCGGTCAATCAAGTCCAAATAAATCGCTTGCGGCCAATGAAGCGGAGCGCCCGGGGCGGATAATGCCCATGGGGGATTCCATCGGAATTTCGGGAATACCACAGCGCGAAGCGCCGAATCAATGATATAAAGATATACAATTGTAAAGCCGTATGGATCAGTCCACACCCGAGAGCGACAAGTGCGTGCTATGCCGCCGGCCCGCGCCGCAATGGCTTTTGCGCGTGACCGTTGAAGATACCTCAGGCTTCCGCCAGCAGGCCTTTATCTGCGCCAACTGCGCGGTTAAGCTGCGGCTTGCCTCGGAAAAAAACCGCGACCTGCAAATCGATCCGTGGGTCCACGACGCCGTCGCGCGCGTGCTTCGCGGCAAACGAGAGCCCCAGGAGTAAGCGCAGATGGCCCCCGCCTCCCGACCCCAGCGAGCCGCAAATGCTCCCACCAGCGCCGACCTCTGGCCCCATGAAGAGGCCGTGCGGCTTGCCGAGCGCGTGCGCGATTACGACTCCGCGCGCCCGGTGATCTTCGAAAGTGGCTTCGGCCCCTCCGGCCTGCCGCATCTCGGTACCATGTGCGAGGTGCTGCGGCCGTCTTACGTGCGCCACGCGTTCCAGGCGCTCGAGACGCAGCGCGCGACCGAGCTTATCGTCTTCATCGACGACATGGACGGGCTGCGCAAGGTGCCCGAAAACGTGCCGCGGCGCGACGAAACCGCGCGCCATCTGGGCGAGCCCGTCTCGCGCATCCCGGATCCGTTCGGATGCTGTGTGAGCTTCGCCGATCACATGATCGGGCTGCTCAAGGAATTTCTTGCGCCGGTCGAAGTTGATTACAAGCTGATGCGCTCGTCCGAGATGTACCGGGGCGGCGCCTTTGACGAGGGACTCCGGCTGGTGCTCGAAAAGCATCGCGAGATAATCGCGATCGTCGCGCCCACCCTGCGAGAGGAAAATCGCGCCGGATGGTCGCCAGTCATGCCGCTGTGCCCCGAATGCGGCCAGATCGTCGAACGCCAGGTCACCGCCTACCATCCCGAGCGCGCCACCGTTGAGTTCGCCTGCGAAAAGAGCGCGGGCGGAACGCGCGGATGCGGCTGGAGCGGAGAGCAGTCGGTGCTGGGCGGCAAGGTCAAGGCGCAATGGAAAGTCGATTGGGCGCTCAGATGGTTCGCGCTCAAGGTCGATTACGAGCTTTACGGCAAGGACCTGATCGATTCGGCGCACCTGTCGGGACAGATCGAGCGCGTGCTCGGCGGACACCCGCCGCTCGGGTTTCCGTTCGAGATGTTCCTGGACGAAGAGGGGCGCAAGGTTTCCAAATCGGTCGGACGCGGCGTCAGCGTCGATCAGTGGCAGCGCTACGCCCCGATCGAAGTGCTCAAGTATTTCCTGCTGCTGAATCCGCGGCGCGCGCGCAAGCTGTTTTTGGAGGCGATTCCGCAGTACGTGGACGATTATCTCGACGCGCTGCGCGAGTACGCGGCGGCGCCCAACTTCGAGGCGCGCCAGAACCTTCCGCTCGACTTCGTGCTGCAGAGGGGAAGCCCGCGCCGGTTCGACTCGCCGCTGAGCTTCGCGATGGTCATGAACCTGGTGTCGGCGCTGGGAAGCTCCGATCGCGATTTCATCTGGAATTACATCACCCGCTACGACGCCGCGGTGACCGCCAATGCCGAGACCGAGGCGCTGGGTCGGGCGCTGATGGAATGCGCGCTGAACTTCTACAAGGACTTCGTCGAGCCGACCAAGCAGCCCTATGCGCCCAACGATGCCGAGCGCGAGCAACTGAAGCATCTCGCGGTATGGCTCGAGTCCAATCGCGAGGCCGGGGCGGAGGAAATCGAGAAAGCGATCTACGATCTCGGGCGCGCCAATTACGACAAGCCCGGCAAGATTTTCCCGCTGCTCTATCGCGCGCTGCTCGGACAGGAGCGCGGTCCGCGCCTGGGCGCGTTCATCGGGCTCGCCACGCCCGCGCGGATAATCGAGCTGCTCGACGCCGCCGTCGGCCGCGAAGCCTAAACGAACTCCGCGAAGACCGAGTCCGCCAGCTCCAGGCCGCGCTCGGTGAGCCTGACCCGTCCGTGCTCGCGCGCGAGCAACCCGTCGGTGGCCATCCGTGCCGCGCGCGCGCCGAATACTTCGTCGAAGTCGCGGCCGAAGCGCGCGCGAAAATCGTCCAGCGCAAAGCCCTCGCGCAGCCGCAGATTCAGGAACACGAACTCGCTGGCGGCGGTCGCCGCGTCGATTTCCTCCGCACCCGATTCCGCGCGCGACGTGCGCGAGACCAGCTCGATGTACCGCGCCGGAGTGCGCTCGTTCCACCATCGCCGGCCCGACGGCGCGCCGCCCGCGCCGCGCGCGAAGCTGTGCGCGCCCGCGCCGAGACCCAGGTAGCTGCGGGCGCGCCAGTAGGTGAGATTGTGCCGCGCCTCGCCACCGGGACGCGCGTAATTGGAAATTTCGTACATCGCGTAGCCGCGGCGCGCCACCTCCTCGCGCACCGCCGCGTACATCGCGGCCTGCTCGTCGCTCTCAAGCGCCGCGATTCGCCCGCGCCTCAAGTCGGCGAAGAACGCAGTGCCTTCCTCGAAGGTCAGGTTGTAGGCCGAGATGTGATCGGGCTCCAGCGCCGCGGCTTCCCCGATATCGCGCATCACGCCCCCCAGCGTCTGGCCCGGCACCGCGAATATCAGGTCCAGGTTCATCCGCTCGAATCCGGCGCGACGGGCCGCGCGCGCGGCGGCGCGGGTGTCGTCGGCGCGATGAATCCGGCCCAGGAATTTGAGCACCTCGTCGTCGAATGACTGCGCGCCCATGCTGAGCCGATTCACGCCCGCAGTGCGCATCCCGGCGAGCTTGGCGGCATCCACGGTGCCGGGATTCGCTTCCAGGGTGATCTCGGCGCCCGGCTCGATTCCAAAGGTCGCAGCAGCGGCGTCGATAATCGCGGCGATCGAGTCGGGTGCGAACAGCGACGGCGTTCCGCCGCCGAAGAAGATCGTCCGAAGCGGTGCACCATGAAACGGCGCGTCGGCGGCGCGCGAGCGCATCTCGGCGACAATCGCGCGCGTGTACTCAGCTTCCGGCCATGCCGCCGCCGCGTACGAGTTGAAGTCGCAGTAGGGGCACTTGGACTGGCACCACGGAATATGGATGTAGAGCGAAAAGCTCACGCGACATTCATTGTACGGCGCGGCGCGCCGGCGGGGCTACTGGCGGGGGCCGGCGCTCAGGTGCGCATCCATTTCACGATATGGGCGGCAACCTCTTCGCCCGCGTCTTCCTGGATAAAGTGGCCCGCGTCGGCAATCGTGATCGGCGGCGCAACGTTGCGGAAAATCGCGCGCAGACGGGGCTCCAGATGACCCAGCACGGGATCGCCTGCGCCCCAGATCAGCAGCGCCGGAATATCTAGCGTGCGCAGCCGCTCGATCGCGACGCGATTGTCGTACGCGCCGGGATAGTCGGGGCGGATCGGCACCAGCCGCGGAAAGACCACTGCCGCGGTCAGATATTCCGGCGCGGGGAACGGCGCGGCGTAGGCCCCGGATTCCGCTTCGGTGAGCTTGCGCCGCGAAAGCGCCGTCGGAAGCATCGCACCCGGGTTCATCGGGCGCATCCGCTGCGACACGCGCTTCCATTGCATGAAGCCGGCGCCCAGATCGCCGCCGTCGGGTATCGCCGTATTCATCGCGACCACCCGCGCAAATCGCTCCGGCATCTGCGCCAGCACGCGCAGCCCGATTAGCCCGCCCCAGTCCTGGCACACCAGCGTGATGCGCTCGAGATCGAGCGCCTCGATAAACCGGCGCATCCAGCGGACATGCGAGCGATAGCTGTACGCGTTCGGTGCGACGGGCTTGTCCGAGCGGCCGAAGCCTATCAGGTCGGGAGCGATCACGCGGCCCGCAGCCGCAAGCGGCGGGATCATCCGGCGATAGAGGAAGCTCCAGGTCGGCTCGCCGTGCAGCATCAGGATCGGATCGCCCGCGCCGCTCTCGACGTATGCCATCCGCAATCCCTCGATTTCGAGGTAGCGCGGCTGGTACGGAAAATCGGGCAGGTTGCGAAAGCGCTCGTCGGGCGTGCGCAGGACCGATCCCGCCGGCCATTTCGGCGCATGACCGCCGAAGCTCAGCACGCGCGAGAGGTTGGCGGGGTCAAGCCCCTCGCTCACCTCCGCGACCCACATCGCGAAGTCGATCAGGTCGGCATCGATCTCATGCTCGGGCGGCCGCGGCTCGTAGCGATCCCACATGCCGAACACCGTCGCGATCGAGGGCCGCCCGCGCCCGAGGTCGCCAAGCTCGAGCGCGTAGAGATGGTCATGGCGCGAGCGCCAATACAGGCGGCCCGCGCGGCGGCCGGCGGCGCGCTCGATCGATTCGGCGACCTCGGGGCGCGCGTCGAGTTCCTGCTCGACGAGCAGCGGATCGGAGCGCAGGTAAGACAGCTCCTCGGCGGTGGGCGCGATGAAGTTCATGGCCGGCCTCCCGCGACGCGGGCGAGAAACGGGATAATCGCGGCGACGATATCGGGTCCGCGATCGTCCTGCAGGAAGTGCGCGGCGCGATCGAACAGGATCGGCCCCTCGGCGTGCGGAATCAGCTCCTTCATCCGGTTGCAGTACTCGATCGGGAACACATTGTCCTCGGGTGCCCACATCAGCAGCGTCGGCACGCTCGCAAGTTCGCCGAGCCGCCGCTGGATCATCGCCATGTCGGCCCATCCGCGATCGCCCTCGCGCATCGGGATCGTACGCGGCCACGTCATCACGACCGCGTCCGAGTCGGGCTCGTCGTAAACGTGATGGTAGGCGCGCTTTTCGTCGTCGCTCATGCCGCGTTTGGAGATTGCCGAGGGTCCCGCGTGCGACAGCACCTTGAACCGCTTCATCAGGAGCTGCCCGATGATCGGCGCGTGCCACGTCGTCCACGGCAGGGGCGACTGATGGAACTCGCCCTTGTAGTCGGTGAACAGCCACGTGTTCATCAGCACCATCGCGTCGAGCCGCTCGATTCGTTGGAGCGCGGCGCCGACGCCCTGCGGCCCGCCCCAATCCTGACCGACGATCGCGAAGCCGCAGAGGTCGAGCACGTCGACGAGCGCGACCAGGTCGGCGATGTGATGCGCCAGGGTGAGCGCGGAGTCCAGGCGCGGATGGTCCGAGTAGCCCGCGCCGATCCAATCGGGAACGATCACGCGATAGCCCGCCGCCTTAAGCGGCTCGATAAAGTCGCGGTAGAGAAATCCCCAGGTCGGATTTCCGTGCAGCAGGAGCACGGGCCGCGCGGACGGATCGCCTTCGTCGAGATAGGCCATCGTGCGGCCGTTGACCCTGAGCGCCTTCTGCTCCCACGGAAAAATCCTGCGCAGCCAGTCCGGCTTCTGATTCATCGGCGATGCTCCTGCAAGGGCGCGAACCGGTTTGACCCGGCACGTGCGCCGGTCGTTCTCAAGCGCGATCTATCAGGGATCGATTCCCGCGGGCAAAGCGCCTCGCGCGCGGCCAGCCGTCTTCGCGCGCCGCGGCGTCCGGCAGGCCCACTTACCCGGCGCGCAAGGCGGCGGCTATACTCCAGAAACCGTTGGCCGAGGGCATCAAAAACGTGGATGCGGTGGAGCAGCAGGGCGCAAGCGATCGCGCCGCGCGAGCGCGTGCGGCGGGCGCCACCCCGAGCCGCGCGGGCGTGGTCGCATCGGGAATCCTGCTGAGCCGGCTGGCGGGACTGGTTCGCGAGAGCGTCTTCGCGCACTACCTCGGCAACTCCGCCGCCGCCGACGCGTTCAAGGCCGGCTTCCGGATCCCCAATATCCTCCAGAATCTCTTCGGCGAGGGCGTGCTGTCCGCCTCGTTCATCCCGGTGTACAGCCGGATGCTCGGTGACGGCGAGGAGGAGGCCGCCGACGTGCTCGCATGGAGCGTCGGCGCGATCCTGGCGCTGGCGACTGCCGCGATGGTCGCGATCGGAGTCGCCGTGGCGCCCTACCTGATCGACGCGATCGCGCCCGGCTTCACCGGCGAGCGCCGCGCGCTGACCATCGTCATCGTGCGCGTGCTGTTCCCCGGCGCGGGGTTGCTGGTGATGTCGGCGTGGTGTCTCGGCGTGCTGAACAGCCATCACCGGTTCTTCGCGTCGTATTCCGCGCCGGTGGCGTGGAACGTGGCGATAATCGCGACGCTGCTCTTCTACGGGCCCCATCGCTCGCAGGATGCGCTCGCGATCGACGTCGCATGGGGGTCGGTCGTTGGCGCGGGGCTGCAAATCCTGGTCCAGCTACCGCAGACGCTCCGGCTGCTAAGAAAGATCGGGCTCAACTTCAGCGTCGTGATAGAGCCGCTGCGCGCGGTGTTCCGCAACCTGGGCCCGGTCGTCGCCGGGCGCGGCGTGGGCCAGATAAGCGCATACGTGGACAACCTGCTGGCGAGCCTGCTGCCAATCGGCGCGGTCGCGGCGCTCAATTACGGACAGATTCTCTACATGCTGCCGGTGAGCTTGTTCGGATTCTCGGTCGCGGCGAGCGAGTTGCCCACGATGTCGCGGGCGGCGGGCTCGCACGAGGAAATCGGCGCGATCCTGCGCACGCGGCTCAACGCGGGACTGCGCCAGATTTCGTTCCTGGTGATTCCCTCGGCGGCCGCCTTCCTGTTCCTGGGCGACGTGATCGTCGCGCTGATCTTCCAGTCGGGCGAGTTCACGCACGCCGACGCGATCTACGTGTGGGCGGTGCTGGCGGGTTCGGCGATCGGGCTGCTCGCGGTCACGATGGGGCGGCTGTACAACTCCGCCTTCTACGCGCTGTGGGACACCAAAACCCCGCTCAAGTTCGCGCTGGTCCGCGTCTCGCTGACAATCGTGCTCGGATACCTGGCCGCGATCATGCTGCCGCCCGCGCTCGGAATTCCGCGCCGATGGGGCGTGGCGGGACTGACGGCGACGGCCGGGATGTCGGGATGGATCGAGTTTTCGCTCTTGCGATGGCGCCTCAATCAGAGGGTCGGATGGACCGGGCTCAGCCGCGCGTATGTCGGCAAGCTGTGGGGGATAGCGCTGGGCGCCGCGGCGGTGGCGTATGCGCTCAAGCTCGAAACCACGGGTTTCGGTCCGCGCGCGCAAGGGATGATCGTGATTCCGGTTTACGGCGCGATTTACCTGGGCGCGGCCTGGATGCTCGGGATGCCGGAGTTCGACCGGTTTATCGCGATGGTCCGGCGGCGGATCACTTCGCCGAAAGACGCTTGAGCGTCGCGGTGGTGCTGTGCCCGTGCAGCAGCGGCGCCAGCGCAACCCGTCCGCCGCGCGACTCGACGAACTCCTGCCCGTCGACGACTTGGCCGCGCCAGTCGTCGCCCTTGACGAGCACTTCGGGCTTGACCGCGCGGATGATCTTCTCGGCGCGGGTCTCCTCGAAGATCACCACGTAATCGACGCATTCGAGCGCGGCCAGGATTCGCGCGCGCTCCAGCGCCGGATAGACGGGCCGGTTCTTGCCCTTGAGCGCGCGCACGCTGCGATCGCTGTTGAGGCCCACTACCAGGCGGTCGGCCTGCGCGCGCGAGAAATTCAGGCTCTGTACGTGGCCTGCGTGCAGCAGGTCGAAGCATCCGTTGGTGAACGCAATCCGGTGTCCCGCGCGGCGCTCGCGCTCGAGCGCCGGCAGAAGCTCCTCCAGCGCCATGATCTTGCGCTCGTAGCTGGTATGCTCCGGGCGCAGCGCCTGCGCCAGGTCCTCGCGCGAGACCACCTCGGTGCCCAGGCGGCTGACCTCGATACTGGCGGCGATGTTGGCGATCTGCGCGGCGGCGGGGTAATGCAGCCCCGCGATCGCCAGCAGTCCGAAAACGCTCAGCACCACGTCGCCCGCGCCGGTCACGTCGTAAACCGCACGCGGAACGGTCGCGATATAACTGTCCGCGCCGCCGCGCTCGGCCAGGTACATCCCGTCGCGGTCCAGCGTGATCAGGCAGGCGTCGAGTCCCAGCTTGCGCACCAGCATCTCAGCGGCGCGCCGCCACACGTCGCGGTCGGTCAGCTTGAGCCCGGTGGCCTGCTCGGTTTCGAACCGATTGGGCGTGATCGCGTTGGCGCCGCGATAGATCGAGAAGTCCTCGGTGATTCGCGGATCGACGATCACCGGAATTTTTCTGCGCCGCGCTTCACCGATCACCGTCCGCACCAGAGAGGGTGTGAGCAGGCCCTTGTTGATGTCGGAGATCAGCACGCCGTCGGCCTTGGGCAACTCCGCGCGCAGGCGCGCGACCAGTTCGCGCTCGCGCGCGGGCGTGATCGGCGACGGATCCTCTTCGTCCACGCGCAGAAGCTGCTGGGTCGCGCGATGGGCCGCCTGCACGGACCCCAGCATCCGCTCCTTCACGATCGTGGGGCGGTCGGGGTCCACCAGCAGCCCGCGGGTGCGGATTCCGAGTCCGCCCAGGATATCGCGCAGCATCTCGCCGTCGCGGTCGGCGCCCACGATACTGACGGCGGAGGCCTGGGCGCCGAGCGCGCACAGATTGGCCATCACGAATCCGGCGTTGCCCGGTTTCTCCTCGCGCCGCTGCACGCGCAGAATCGGGATTGGCGCCTCGGGCGAGATTCGCGAGACGTCGCCCCACAGGTAGCGGTCGAGGATAACCTCGCCGACCACCAGCACCCGCAGGGGCGCCAGATGCGGCAGCGCGATCCCGTCGGGATGCGGTCCAGGCGCGCCGCCGCGCCGCGTTTTTCGAGTCGCCATCAGAGGCGATAATACGGGATTACGCGCGGGGGGGTTAATCGCCGCGGCGTGGCACGATTTCATCGGATCGCGAACCCGCCGTCCACGTAAACGATCGCCCCGGTGACGAAATCCGAGGCGTGCGAGGCCAGGAACACCGCGGTTCCCGCCATCTCTTCGGGCTCGCCGAAGCGCCCGGCCGGCGTGCGCAGGATTATTTCGTCGTAAAACGGCCCCGATTGCGCGGGCACCGTCATATCGGTCTTGATCCATCCGGGCACGATCGCGTTGACCTGCACGTTGTGGCGCGCGAGTTCGACGGCGAGCGTTTTCGTCATCTGGACCAGGCCGCCCTTGGCCGACGCGTAGGAGATCAGGCCGGCGCCGCCGAAGCGCGAGTACTCGCTGGCGATATTGATTATTTTGCCGCGCTTGCGCGACACCATCGTGCGCGCCGCGATCTGCGACAGGAAGAAGCAGGAGTTGAGGTTGGTCTCGATCACGCGGTCCCACTCCTGCGCCTCAAGCTTGAGCGAGGGGCGTTGAATCGCGACGCCGGCATTGTTGACCAGGATATCGACGGGTCCGAGCTTTTTTTCGGCCGCGGCCATCGCGCCCGCAAGCTCGTCGCGATGGGTAACGTCGAGCTTGATCGCGCAGGCGGGCACGCCGAGCTTTTCGAGTTCCGCCAGCGTCGCGCGATTTTTCTCCTCGTTGCGGGCCAGGATCGCGACCGCGGCGCCGGCCCCGGCCAGCCCGAGCGCGATTGCGCGTCCGATACCGCCGTTGCCTCCGGTGACAACCGCGACCCTTCCGCTCAGATCGAACATCTTTTGCGCAGTCATCGAAACCTCCCCGGTTGTGTCCGCGTCGTCCGCCCGCGACGCTGAACGATTGGACAGGCGGCGCGAGCGGCTTCTATATTGGCGAATCGCCCCCGCCGCGGTCGAGCGCATCGGGTGGCGCCTATCACAGACGAGGTAGCTAGCACGATGGGACTTCGGAGCGCTGAACAGTACAAGGCTTCGCTGCGCGACGGTCGCGCGGTGTTTTTCCGCGGCGAAAAGGTCGCCGACGTGACGACCCATCCGGTAATCGGAATCGCGGTCGAGCACGCCGCGCTCGACTACCGGATGGCCGATGACCCGCAGTATCGCGAGCTCGCGGTGATCAAGGAGGGCGGCGACGAGTACAGCCGCTATTACCATCTGCCCAGGACCGGCGAGGATCTGCTGAGGCGCAGCGCGCTGATCGCCGCCTCCACCCGCGAGGGGGCCACCCTGGTCGTGCTGATCAAGGAGATCGGCACCGACGCGCTGCTGGCGCTCCACATAATTGGCGAGCGGATGGCGGCGGCGGGCAAGCCCGAGTACCGCGAGCGCATCCACAAGTTCTACCGCCACTGCCGCGACAACGATCTCGCCGTCGCCGTCGCGCAGACCGACGTCAAGGGCGACCGCTCGCTCGGACCCACCCAGCAGGAGCATCCCGACTACTACGTCCGCGTGGTCGAGCGCCGTCCCGACGGGGTGGTGGTGCGCGGCGCCAAGGTCCACACCTCGGTTTCGACCAACACCAACGAGGTGATCGTGCTGCCCACGCGCGCGATGCGGGCCGAGGACAAGGACTACGCGATCGCGTTCGCGCTGCCCATCAACACGCCCGGGATGAAGCTGATCGCGAGCCCGCACGGATCCTCGGAGAAGAACGCCTTCGAGCATCCGATCAGCGCGCGGCACAAGATGATGGAGACGCTGACGGTCTTCGACGACGTGTTCGTGCCCAACGAGCGGATCTTCCTTAACGGCGAGATCGAATTCGCCGGGCTGCTGGCGCTGACCTTCGTGCGCTTCCATCGCTTCACCGCGGTCTCCTACAAGTTGCCGCTGCTGGAGCTGATGGCGGGTGCGGGCCACGCGATCGCGGAGGCCAACGGAATCGCGCGCGCCGGGCATGTGCGCGACAAGCTGACCCATCTGGCCGCCTACCACACCACGGTGCGGGGGCTTATCGAGCATGCCGCGCGCACCTGCACGCTTGAAGACGGCATCGCGGTGCCGAACACGCTGCTCACCAACGTCGCGAAGTACCATTTCGCGCACAACTATCATCAGGCCGTGCAGATCGTTCAGGATCTCGCCGGCGGATTGCTGGTCACCGCGCCCGCGCAGGAGGACTTCACCAGCGAGGCGACCCGCGCCTACGTGCTCAAGTACATGGGCGGCGCCAAGGGTTTCGACGCCGAAAAACGGATGCGCCTGCTCAACCTGGTTAGCGACCTGACCTCCTCGGATTACGGCGGCTACCAGGAAGTGCTCGCGGTGCACGCCGAGGGCGGCTTCGAGGCCGAAAAGCTGCAGGCCTATCGCGAATACGACTTCAAGACGGTCGCCGCCTACGCGCGCAAGCTCGCCGGCGTATAGAGGGAGCGGCGCATCGGATGCGGTCGGCGTTATGGCCGCTGGCGGGTCTGGGATGGAAGCTGCGCTTCATCGGGCGCCGCCCGTCGCGCGGGGAATTGCGCGACTTCATTCTGGCCCGGATGCCGCGGGGCGGGGTGTGCGCCGAGATCGGCGTGTCGCACGGAAATTTCTCGGCCAGCATCCTGGCGATCGCGCGCCCGCGCCGTCTCTACCTGATCGATCCCTGGATTAGCCGGCCGGAGCTGGAGGCGTCGGTGCGTGCGCGCTTTGACCAGGAGATCCGCGCGGGCGCGGTCGAGGTGCTTCATTCGACTTCCGAGGCTGCGAGCGAAAAGTTCGCCGCCGAGTCGCTCGACTGGCTCTATATCGACGGCAATCACAACTACGAATTCGTCCGCAAGGACCTGGAGCTGTACTTCCCCAAGGTGAAGCGCGGCGGATATATCGTCTGCGACGACTATCACTACGCGGGTAAATGGAACGACGGCGTCACCCGCGCGGTGGACGAGTTCATGACCACCGCGCGATGCCGACGCATCTACAAGCGCCGCAGTCAGTTCGTGATGCGCAAGCGCTAGCGCGCGCGCAAGCGCGAGCGGCTACTTGTCGGTGCGCAGCTCGATCGTGTTGCCGTCGGGATCGGTGATCCAGAGCTGGCGCCCGGCGCCCATGTTGGCCGGCGCCTCCAGGAACTCGATACCCATTTCCTTCAGCTCGCGCTTGGTCTGGTCGAAATCCTCGACATCGATCGCCATGTGAAACCCGAGCGGGTCTGGTTTGCGCCCGCGGTCTTCGCTCTGGATCAGATGGATCGCGTTGCCGCCGACGCCGTACCATGCGCCCGGAAAGCCGAAGTCGGGGCGCGGGAGCTTCTTGAGACCGAGCACGCGTTCGTAGAATTCGATCGACTTGCCCGCGTCGCTGACGCGCACCGCGCAATGGTTGAAGCCTCGCAATTTGAGCATGAGCGTTTCTCCCGTTTTGTTATGGACGCGATCAATGCATCTCGGCGCCGCCCGCCACGTTGAGCGCGACGCCGGTTATGTTGTCCGCGCGGCACAGGTACACGACCGCGTCTCCGATATCGGCCGGGGTCTGCTCGCGGCGCAGCGGCGTGTTGCGCGCCACGAATTCATCGAACGCCGCCTCGCGATTGACCCCGAGCGACGGGGCGACCACCGGGTCGAGCACGTCGGTCCACATCGCGGTGCGCAGAAAGCCGGGGCATACCGCGTTTACGCGGATATTGGAGGGTCCCAGCTCTTCGGCGAGCGACTGGGTGAATCCGACCACCGCGAATTTGCTGGTGCAGTAGGCGGCCACTCCGCCGCGTCCGCTCTTGCCCGCGACCGACGCGGTATTGACGATCGATCCCTCCGGGTTCTTGCGCAGATACGGGATGACCGCCTTGCTGCACAGGAACACGCCCTTGACGTTCACCGCCATCACCCGGTCCCAGGTTTCCTCGGCGAACATCTCGACCGGGCCGACGGCGATAATGCCGGCGTTGTTGCACAGGATATCGATTCCGCCCATCGCGGCGGCGGCTTCCCGCGCCATCCGCTCGCAGTCGGCGGCCTTGGTGACGTCGGCCAGAATCGCGGCGGCTTTGACGCCGCGGGCCTTCACTTCCTCGACGGTTCGATTGAGATCGGTCTGCGCGGCGAGATTATAGGTCAGCGCCGGGTCGCCCGGATTTCCGAGATCGACCAGGGCCAGGTTGACGCCCGCCTCGGCCAGCTTGAGCGCGATTCCGCGGCCGATTCCGCGCGCCGCGCCGGTTACGATTGCGCGTTTGCCCTTGAGTTCCATGAGCGCCTCCGGACTGTTCGCTATCTAGCACGGCGGCGCGCGAAAGCGACAACCGCGGCGGTCAGTCGAACGCGCTCTCGCCGGTGACGTCGCGGCCCAGGATCAGGGTATGGACGTCGAAGGTGCCCTCGTAGGTGTTGACCGTCTCGAGGTTAAGCATGTGCCGGATTACCGGATACTCGTTGACGATTCCGTTGGCGCCGAGCATGTCGCGCGCCTCGCGCGTGATCTTGAGCGCCTCGCCCACGTTGTTGCGCTTGGCAAAGGAGACCTGCTCCGGGCGCATCTTGCCCTCGTCCTTCAGACGACCAAGGCGCAGGCAGACCATCTGCGCCTTGGTGATCTCCGTCAGCATCCGGACCAGCTTGGCCTGCACGAGCTGATAGCCGGCCAGCGGGCGCGCGAACTGCTTGCGCGACTTCACGTAATCGAGCGCGCAGTTGTAGCAGCTGCGCGCGGCGCCGACAGCGCCCCACGCGATCCCGTAGCGCGCCTGCGTAAGGCATCCCAGCGGAGCCTTGAGCCCGCGCGCGGCGGGCAGCAGAGCGCCCTTGGTCAGGCGCACGTCCTCAAAAATCAGCTCCGAGGTTATCGACGCGCGCATCGAGAACTTGCCGTGGATATCGCGGGTGGAAAATCCGGGCGTCCCGCCTTCGACCAAAAAGCCGGTGAAGCCCTCGTCGATCCGCGCCCACACGATCGCAACGTCGGCGATCGAGCCGTTGGTGATCCATCGCTTGGTGCCGTTGAGCACCCATCCGTCGCCGTCGCGGCGCGCGCGGGTTTCCATCCCGCCGGGGTCGGAGCCGTGGTCGGGCTCGGTCAGCCCGAAGCATCCGATAAGCTTGCCCTTGGCCATCTCGGGCAAGTAGCGGTTCTTCTGCTCCTCGGTGCCGTTGGCATAGATAGCGTACATGGAAAGGGCGCTCTGCACGGAGGCGAACGAGCGTAACCCGGAGTCACCGGCCTCCAGCTCCTGCATAATCAATCCGTATGCGACGTTGTTCATCCCGGCGCATCCGTAGCCCTTGATATTGGCGCCGAACATCCCCAGCTCGGCCATCTGCGGTATCAGCTCTCTGGGGAATGTTTCGTTAGCGAAGTGATGCTCTATGTGCGGTAGAACCTCGCGCTGGACGAAGCGCTTGACGGTGTCGCGGGTGGCTCGTTCCTCGCTCGTGAGCAGGTCGTCGAGGTTGAAGAAATCCAAATCCCTTAACAATTCCGACATCTTAGACTCCGGCAGGAGACAGAGTTGAGGCGCAGTTCATAATCGCGCGCAAGCGACAATAATGACGTTTTCCGGGGTTTCGACACAGTGTTGGTGACCCCCCCTTGACCCATTTCGGCCGCTCGCGCACGCTGTTAAATAGGGTGATGCACTTAAACAAAGCTACTGATTGCCTCAGCGTCGGCCATCACGTAGCCTAATACAAGCCGTATATTTTTATGCACATTGAAACGCTAAAGGTCTTCTGCGACATAATCGAAAGTGGGAGCTTTTCTTATGCCGCGTCGCAAAACTTTGTCACCCAGTCGGCGGTCAGCCAGCAGGTCCGCAGCCTGGAGGAAAAATACGACTGCCGATTGATAGAACGGGGGCGGGCTGGAGTCAAACCAACTCCCGCCGGCCAGATTCTTTACACCGCCAGCAAGGAGATCGTGCGCCGCTTCGTCGAGTTGGAGAACCGGCTGCGCGAAATCGGCTCGGTGGTGGCCGGCTCGATCCGGGTCGGCACGGTCTACAGCGTGGGGCTGCACGAGCTTCCGCCGTATCTGACCGAGTTTCTGCGCAATTATCCGGCCGTAAACGTGCATCTGGAGTACCTGCGCTCCAACAAGATCTACGAGGACCTCATCGAGGGCAAGATTGACCTGGGCGTGGTCGCCTATCCGGCCAAGCGCAGCCAGATCGTCTCGATCGCGTTCCGGCACGATGAGCTGGTGCTGATCGTTCCGCCCGACAGCGCCTTTGCCAAGCAGACCAAGATCCAGGTCGCGCAGCTTTCGGGCCAGAAATTCGTCGGTTACGAGCGCGATATCGCCACCCGCAAGGCCAGCGACCGAATCCTGCGCGATCACGGCGTAAAGGCGCAGTACGTGCTGGAATTCGACAACATCGAGACCATCAAGCGCGCCGTCGAGATCGGGCTGGGATGCGCGATCGTGCCGCGGATGACGGTGGAGAACGAGGTCGCACGCGGAACGCTGCGGGTGCTCGAGTTCCAGGAAGGGACTTTCACCCGCCCGCTCGCGATCATCTACAAGCGTGGCCGCGAGCTGTCGCCCGCCGTGCGCAAGTTCATCGACACGCTCACGCAGAGCAACATGCTGCCCAAGATTGGGCGCGGCGGCGAGCGCAATCACGCCGACAAGGTTCCGCGCGCGGAGCGGCCTGCGCATGACGGCGTGCGCAGCAACGGGGCGGAGAAGATCGAGAAGACGGCCTGAGTCGTCGCTGCTGATTGAAGGAGCACAACGGCCGGATGCGCTCGCATCCGGCCGTTTTTTTTCTGTCGCGCAGCCCCGCGCCGCCCCGCCACAGGACAGGATGCGGGCAGCGGCTCAGGACGGGATACGCGCGGCGCCAATTGCGTCATCCCGAGCGCAGCGAGTCCGCGAGCGAAGTCGAGGGATCCCGGATGGTTTTCTTTCTCCCGGCGTCAGGAGCCGGGATCTTTCGACTCCGCCCGCAGCGGGCTCCGCTCAAGATGACGGACAGGACGTGGGCGGCGGCTCAGGACAGGATGCGCGCACCGCCACAGGACAGGACGTGGGCGGCCGCTCAGGACGGCCGCCCGGACACGCCTCGCGGCCGTTTCGCCCCCGTTGTTTGACCCGGGGGAGAACACCAGAGGGAGTGCAGGATCGGGATTCCACGCAAAGGAGTGCGTGGAATGACAAACTACTCAGCGTTCATTGCGCTTCCGGCGCGGAGTACAATACACACTTTCATTTTTGCGCAGAGTGTGTATAATGAGTGAAGCGATGGATGACGCTATCAAAGGCGCCCGCCGTCCGATCCTCCCCTGCGGATACTTCCACAGCAAGCTCTCGCTATATCTCTTACGCCTGCTCTTCGCCGACGCGGTTATCAATCCGTTTGGCGCGGGGAGAGAGGAAAATAGCGCCGCCCCGGTATATAAACGAAGCCAATGCGTCAGCGCGGGAATCACCAGTATCCACGGGGATAATCATCGCCGGTATCGCGCCGGCCGGCCCTCCCGCAAAGCCATCGCCAACCCGCCGTGGGCGGCAGGCAAGCCACCTCGGCCTGACGTGAAGCCGCCGCAGGCGCCCGCGGGCCGGCACCAAACCGAATCGCAATACTCAGTCGGGTATAGCGGCAGCCGCATCCAAGGCGCTCAGCGCGACTGGCTACTCGCGGTCACATCGGGGGGGCGCTGATAGCCGCCGAGCTCGCGCTCGACGACTTTCGCAATCGCCAGCACGGTCTCCTCGTCGAAGGGGCGGCCGTTTATCTGAAGCCCGATCGGCAGTCCGTCGCGGTCAAGCCCGACTGGCACCACGACGCCCGGAACCCCCGCGCAGTTGCCCCACGCCACCGGCCATCCGCCCATGAAGTGGGCAAAGCGCTTGCCCTCGACTTCGAGCTCGGTCGCCTCATGCGGGAACGCGGTGGTGCAGAAGGCGGGGCCGAGGATGATCGGGTAGCGCTCCATGAACTCCGCGAGCTGCACGCGCCATGCGTCGCGCGCGAAGGCGATCTTGAGCAGCTCGGTGGCGGACTTGGATTCGCCGGGTTTCAGGAAGTCGCGCAGGCGCTGGCGCGATTGCCGCGTCGCCTCGCCGAGCAGCTCGAACATCATCTGGTTCCCGTCCGCGCCGTTGAAATCCCACCACAGCTGCTCGCCCTGGTCGACGGGCGGATGCACGTCCTCGACGATGAGGCCGGCCTTCTGGAGCGCGCGGCCCGCGCGCTCGATGGCGGCGCGGATGTCGGGGGCGACCGGAATGTCGCATCCCGAGGTGAAAATGGCGCAGCGGACTTTGCGCACGTCCACGTTGTCGGGATGAGCCTCGGTGGTCGGCACCGTGTAGGGCGAGCTGGGATGAGGTCCGCGGATGATGTTGTAGGCGAGCGTGAGGTCATCGACGTACCGCGCCATCGGCCCGATGGTCGCCATCGCGGCCATCGGCAGCGGCGCGGCGGCTCCGGGCGCCATGTGGCCGCTGCCGGGAATCGTGCCCCAGCTTGGCTTGAGCCCGACCACGCCGCAGAAGTTGGCGGGGACCCGAATCGAGCCGCGATAGTCCGAGCCGATTCCCAGCGGCGACATCCCGGCCGCCAGCGCCGCGGCCTCGCCGCCCGAGGATCCGCCGGGCACGCGGTCGAGCTTCCAGGGGTTGTTGGTGCGGCCAAAGACGGGATTGTCGCAGTCGTAATCCAGCGTCATCTCGGGCGTGTTGGTCTTGGCTATCACGATCGCGCCCGCCGCGCGCAGGCGCGCCACGACCGGGGCGTCGTAGTCGGCGACGAAATGCTCGAACGCCTTCATGCCCCAGGTCGAGCGGATGCCCTCGGTGATGACGGAGTCCTTGATGGTGACGGGCAGGCCTTCGAGCGGACGCGCCTGTCCTTTGCGCGCAAGGCGCTGGTCGGATTGTTCGGCTTCGCGCGCGGCGCGCTCCTCGGCCAGCGTGACGACGGCGTTGAGCTTGTGGTTGGAGGATTCGATTCGCTCGAGGTATTCTGCGACCAGTTCGGTGGAGGAGACCTCGCGCGCTTTCAGCATCGCGGCGAGCTTGTTCGCGGGAGCAAAGAAGAGATCGTTGGAAAACGCCATGCGGCACCTCGTAGTGGTGCCCTCTTATCATCGCGACGATTTCATTGCACGCGCGGCGGGATCGTCGGCGCGCAAGCGGGGCAGCGGCCGCGGAGCATGCGCGCGATCGCGCGTGCTTCAGCCAAGGAGCTTGCGCAGGCGCTCGCGATCGAATCCGGCCACGATCTCGCGCGGGGCGAGCACCAGCGGCCGCTTGAGCAGATTGGGCTCCTCGACCATCAGCCCAATCGCGTCATCCGGGCTGATGGTCCTGCCCGCGAGCCGCTTTGCCTTGTAGGCGGGGCTTTTGGGATTGAGAAACTCGCGCGGGTCGCGGCCTTTGAAGATCGCGCGTAATTCCGCGGCGTCGAGCGGCCGGCGGGCGTAGTCACGCTCGTCGAGATCGACCTTGAGCTCGCTGCGCAAGAAACTTCTCGCGTTGCGGCAGGTCGTTCAGGTGGACTTCCAGATGAGCCGCGCCTGCTTCATGAGCGTGCCTCCGCGCCGCCGGGCGATTCCGTCCGGGCGCTACTCGATGCTGGTGTTGCCGATCGGCGAGGCGCCGCGGCCTCCGACCGGTCCGCTGCCGGAGTCGAGCGGGTGCGCGCCACCGCTGGTGGAGGACGCGGCCGAGCCCGACGATGCGGAAGCGGAGGGCGGAATCGGAGTAATCGGCTGCACCGTCGAAACTCCGGAGCCCGCGGCGGTGATCGCCGGAGACCCGGCGCCGGCCGCCGAAGTCGTGACCGGCTCGGTCTGCGTCGGTCCACTGAAATTGATTGGCTGCTCGCCCGCGACCATCTGCGGCGTCAGCACGTAATCGCCGCCCAGGGAGCTGCGCCACACCGTATCGGCGGCCTGCGTGTTGCCGCCGGTCAGCAGCCAGGTGCCGCCGCCGACAAATCCGCCCAGGATCGCATAGACCAGCTTGGCGGGAATGTAGAGCACGTTGCCGAACAGCGCGGCGGCTCCATAGCCCGCACCCGGCCAGTTCACGCCCGAGTCGGGCTGCGGAACCTGGGCGGGCTGCGAAGCGGTCGAAGCGGGTTGCGCGGTTTGCGCCAGCGCGAGATTGGCGGCGAGCGGTCCTATTGGGATCGCAAGCGCCGCGGCCAGCAGCACGATCATCAACCGGTTTCCTGTCCTCATCATCTCATCCTCCTCCCCCCGGCGTTTGCAATATTACTCTATTTTCACGATCGCGTCGTGGGGTAGCAATTCCATCAGATGGTTAAAGGCGCGGTCCAGGTATTCGGCGTCCTTGGACTCCAGCGTGAGCTTGACCCGGTACTCCGGGTTGCCGATGCGCGGATACGACCCGAGCATCAGGTGCGGAAACTCGTTAAGGCAGGCGTTGAGATGCTCGGCGATCGCACCTTCGGTCGCGTTCGTATAGATCGCGCGCATGAAGTATGGGTCGGCGGCAAAGCGGCTCTTGATCGCGCCGAACTTGGCCTCGAACAGTTGCGGGATACCGGGCAGCACGTACACGTTCTCGACCTGCACGGTCGGAAAGCGGATGTCGCCGGCGGTGTTGAGAATCGCGCCCTCGGGCACCTCCGCCATCTTGAGCCCGGCGGCGTTGACCTTGTCCACGAAATGGTCGCGGATGAGGCGTTCGAGATCGGGATGCCTGACGACGCGGCGCTTGAAGGCGGCCGCCACACCCTCGATCGTGAGGTCGTCATGGGTTGGGCCGACTCCGCCCGAAGTGATCACGAAGTCGAAATGCGCGGAGCAGTGGGCGACCTCCGCGGCGATAATCGGGACCTCGTCCGGGATCACCGCGACGCGGTTGAGCTCGACTCCGATTTTTCTGAGTTCGCGCGCCGCGAAATATGCGTTGGAGTCCTGCACCTTGCCGGACAGGATCTCGTTGCCGATAACTACCAGCGCGCAAGTCCGTTCGCGCATCGCTTGCCCAGCCTACCGCCTCACGTCTGCGGCCATTATCTCAGTCCGCGCGGGTATGAGCAAAGCTGGGCAAGGGCGGATGCGAGCATCGGAGGGCCGCCAGGAAGGTCGAGGCGCGCTCAGGGGGTGCCGGCTTCCTCGATATCGGAGGCGCGCGCCTTGATGAACTCCTTGAGCCGGCGCTTTAGCCGGGTCTCGATCTGGCGGACGCGCTCACGGCTGATTCCGAACTGCTGGCCGACTTCGGCCAGGGTGATGGGCTCGTCGGTGAGCAGGCGACTGCGGAAAATCTCGCGCTCCTTGTCGGTCAGCGTTGCGGCGAACTCCTGGATCTGTTCGTGCGCGAAATTGCGCCACTCGATCGCCGCCGCCTCATCCTCGGGATTACCCGAGGTGTCGGGCAGCACATCGACCAGGCTCGTGTCGGCGTTGGCGCCCACTGGCGCATCGAGCGAGACCTCGCTCTGCGCCATCCGCTCCTGCATCTCGCGCACTTCACTTTCCTTGACGCCCATCCGCTGCGCGAGCAGCTTGGGCTGTGGCGTAAATCCCTGGGCCTCGAGCCGCTCGCTTTCCTTGCGCAGGTTGAAGAACAGCTTGCGCTGCGCCTGGGTGGTGCCGATCTTGACCAGCCGCCAGTTATTTATCAGGTAGCGGTAGATGTAGGCGCGCACCCACCATACCGCGTACGACGGAAAACGGATCCCGCGATAGGGATCGAAGTTCTTAACCGCTTCCATCAGCCCGACGTTGCCTTCCTGGATCAGATCGAGGACGTTGCGCGAGGCGCGCGCGAACTCCAGCGCGATCTTGACCACCAGGCGCAGGTTGGCGGTGACCAGCCGGTAAGCGTCGGCGGGATCGTGCTCGCGAACGTAGCGTTTGGCGATCTCGCTCTCCTTCTCGCGAGTCAAAAGCGGGAAGCGGCGCACCTCGGCCAGGTAGCGGCCCATCGGATCGACGGTGACTAGCGCGCCGGAGTCGGCGCCGTCTTCGTCGGCCGGGGTGTCGGATGCTTCAGTCTCCAGGATGTCGGCGTGGACAGCTTCGGGTTCGACGATGTCGGGCTCGACGGGGTGAAGTTCCTCGACCTTGACGTCCGGCTCTTCGGCCAACTCGACGCGCGCGTCGTGGCGGCGAGCTTCCGGCGCCGGCGCGCTCTTCGGCGCTTTCCTGGGACGGCGGGTCTTCGGAGCCTTTCGAGCCATGGTCGTTTTTCGGCGGACCAATCAGGGTGCCGGCCAACTTCAAGCCGCCGGGAGTGGGTCGAACGCAAACCGCCCGCCCGCCGAAGTGCGGCGAGGAGCAGCCGGAGCGTCGCGCCTCACTCGGATTCGGGTTCTACAACGGTAACCTTGCCAGCCGCGATTTCGCGCAGCGCGGTTACGACTTCCTTGTTGTCGCTTTCGACCAGCGGGCGCGCGCCCTTTAAGAGCTGCTTGGCGCGGCGGGCGGCACCCAGCACCAGGATGAAGCGGTTGGGAATGTTATCAAGGCAATCTTCTACGGTAATTCGTGCCATCGATCGTCAATCTTCCGGCCCCGTCGCCGCCGTGTCAACGCGTACGATAGTCCACCGGGGAGAGGCCTATTTGATCCCGAGCCGCACCCGGTAGCTCCAGTACCACGGCACCGTCGCCTCACCCAGGGCGCGGTGCGCCGCCTCGCGCAGCGCCGTGATCCCAATTTCTTCCTCGCTGAGGCCGTGCTTGAGCAGCGATGCGACTTCGCCCTGACTGAATATCACGCCGACCAGCCGGTCCGCGTCGCCGCTTTCCACATGATGGAGCACGACCTCGCGCGCATAGCGAAAACGGCCGCTGTGGCGGATTCGCATGAGATGCTCGCCCTTGTTCCACTGATGAACGTGCGGGGCGATGCGGCGGGCCTGCTCGACCTTGCCGGCCTGGATGCGGCAGGCGATATAGGCCTGCTCGGCTTCGGGGTTGAGCGTCGGCGGCCAGTCGCAGTCATAGGCGGCGAAGACTCCGCCGGGGCGCAGGATCCGCGCGACTTCAGCAAAAGTCGGCTCCGGTTCCATCCAGTGCAGCGATTGCGAGCAGGTCACGATATCGGCGCATCCGTCGGGAAGCCCGGTCGCGATCGACAGCCCCCCGATGAAGCGGAGGTTCAACGCGCCGGCGGCGTCGGCTCGATGCTCGGCCTGCGCGCGCATGTCGGGGTTCGGCTCGATGCCGATCACGGTGGCTGCGCGGCCGGCCCACAGCATCGAGGAGAGCCCGGTGCCGCTGCCCAAATCCACGACCGCGGGACGATCGCACCTGGCAAGCTGGGTGAGCAGATCGACGATCACCGGCGGCGGCTGCGGGCGGTATCGATCGTAAACGTCGGCGAATCCGGAAAAGCGCTCCACGTTGGCGGCGATACGCTTTGAATCCTCGGGCATGGAATCGAATTACGCGATTGCGGGGCGCGAATCGAGATCGCCCGCGAGGTGCGCGCGAGGATGCGCTCGGCGCCGTAACCTCGTAAAATATCGCGGCTTGGCTTCCAAGAAACACAAGCGCGCGGCGCGTGACCAGGCGGCGGGGACCGAGCGCGAGCGGCCTCGCCGTGCGGCGAATACCGTGCGCGCCGCCGCGCCGGACTCCTTGCTGGAGTCGCCGCGCACAGCGCTGCTGATCGCGCTGGGCGTGACGTTCGCGGTGTACGCGCGATGCTTCCGTTCGGAGTTCGTGTACGACGACTTCGATCTGATCGAGCATAATCCGCTGATCGCGCAATGGTCGTTCATGTGGCGATCGTTCGGCCACGATCTCTGGTGGTTCCGCACCATCGGGCCGGCCACCAAGAGTTCTTACTACCGCCCGCTGCAAGATGCGTGGCTCGGGCTTAACTACCATCTGTGGGGATTCAATCCGCCCGGATGGCACGTGATGATCGTCGCGGCGCACCTGGTCGTGGTGTGGCTGGTGTACGAGTTGGGATGGCGGCTCACGCAGCGAAGGTGGGCGGCGGCCGCCGGCGCGATTCTGTTCGGCGTGATGCCGGTGCATGTCGAAGCGGCGGCGTGGCCGGTTGCGATTCCGCTGCCGGCGGTCACCGCGTTTGTGATCGGCGCGATGCTGATGTTCATGGGTCGGTCGCGCGCGCCGCTGAAGTATCTCAGTCTATCGCTGGTCTGTTACGCCGGCGGGTTGCTCACCTACGAACTCGCGATCACGCTGCCTGCGCTGATCGCCGCGTACGTATTTCTGATCGAGGATGCGCCGGGCGAAGGGCGCGGGCGGGGGATCGTAAGCCGGGCGCTCGATGCGCTGTGGAAGACCGTCCCCTTCATCGCGGTCACGCTGGCGTACCTTGGTCTGCGCGTCGCGGTGCTGGGCTTCATCACGCGCCACGCGGTGGGCAATACCGCGAGCGGGCTTCAAAGCCTGCTCTCGCTTCCGGCCGCAATCGTGGAATATCTCGGGCTGCTCGCGTTGCCGTGGAGAGCCGGACTTGGCCACGCGTTTCACCTGGTAAGCTCGGCGTCCGATCCGCGATTTTATCTGCCGCTGGCTGGATTGCTGGCGCTCGCGGCCGCGGCTGCGGCGCTGCTCTATCGCTCCAGGCGGCGCGCGCTCTATGCGTTCCTGCTGGTCTGGATCGTGGTCGGGCTCGCTCCGGTGCTGAATCTGAGCGCGCTGGTGCCGTTCGCGTTGATCCAGGATCGATACACCTACCTGAGCTCGGTCGCGTTTTGTATCCTGCTGGCCGACGTAGCCGCCGAGTTTGTCGCGCGCGGAGGCGAGGCGCGCAACCTGGCCTACGCGGTCGCCGCGACCGTGCTCGGAATCAACCTGCTGCTGCTCTGGAATCAGCTCGGCGTCTGGCACGACGAGGTATCGCTGTTCAGCGAGTGCATCCGGCAGGACCCGGGTTCCGGCGTCTGTCACGGACGGCTGGCGATGGCGCTGGAAGCGCGCGGCGATCTTGCCGGAACCCGGCGCGAGCTGGACAGCGCAATCGCCATCCAGCCGGACGACGCGGCGAGCCTGTACAACCTTGCCAATCTCGATTTGCACGCCGGCCGGTTTGCGCAGGCGGCCGCGAATTACAGCAAGGCGGCGGCTTCGATGCCGGACGCGCCAGCCGTGTTCTATCTGCGCGCGGCGCAAGCGGCGGCGCAGGCGGGCGAGCCCCGGCGGGCCGAGGCGGCTCTCAAGCGTGCGGAGGCCAATCCCGAGCTTGCCCCGCAGGCGCACTTCGTCCACGCGCAGATTCTTGCCAACCAGGGTGACTACGCCGGCGCGTTGCGAATCCTGCGGGGGCTCACCGAACAGGCGCCGGACCATTTCGAATACTGGGCCGGGATGGGCTCGGTGCTCGAGGCCTCGGGCGATCACATCGGCGCGGCGCAAGCCTATTCGGAGGCGGTTCGGCTTAGTCCGGGCAACGCCGAGTTGCTCCTGATGTATGCGCAGGCGCTCCACTCGGCCGGGCAGGACCAACAGGCGCAGGCCGCGGCTCGCGCGGCTCTAAAGCTCGCGCCGAACAGCCGCGTGGCGCAGGGACTGGTGTCAGAATTGTCGCAGCCGTCTGCGAATGGCGACAATATGATGCGTCGGTAGAGAATTGCCTTGTTTGATTGGGCCGCATACGCTTTCTGATGTGGTCATCGTCTCGTTGTCAACTAATGCTGCCAAAGCGCGAGCGCATCTGGAGCGGCGATTCCGCGCGGCGGCGCCGCTGCTCGTCTCGGTGCTCCTTGCGATCGCCGTTGTGGGGGCAGCGCATCCCGCCGCCGCGGCGTCGCGGACGATTCTGAAGGGCAACCATTCTGCCGCGGCCGCCGCGCAACTGGCCTCCGCTCAACCGATCGCTCCCGGCAGGATGCTGCGGATGTCGGTCACGATGCGGCTTCGCAATCGCGCCGAGCTCGATCAATTGCTGAGCGACCTGCAGGACCCGAACTCAGCGCAATATCATCGATGGCTCGCTCCCGGCGAATTCCAGGCGCGCTTCGGTCCGACTCAGGCCGACGTGGCCATGGTGGCCAACTGGCTCAAGAGCAGCGGCTTTCAGATCGATTCGGCGGGCGCGGCGCCGCGAGCGCTCGCATTTCACGGTCGCGCGGACGTGGCGCAGCGCGCATTTGCGGTGAAGATAGCCGCCGTACCGAACGGGACCAGCTTCGCCAACCTGTCGGACCCCTCGGTGCCGAGCGATATCGCGCCGCTGATCGCGAGCGTGAGCGGACTGTCGAACACGATCCACTCGATGCCGGCCTCCCAGATTGCGCCGGGCGATATCACGCCGCAGCCGGCAGCCAACGTCGGCAAAGTTCGAGCGTTCGGTCCGAACGATCTCTACACATTCTATGACCAGAACTCTTTGTTCCAATCGGGCGTGGACGGATCCGGAACCGATTGCATCGCGATCGTTGCGGACTCGGATTTCGATCTGGCGTCGGTCGATGCGTTCGACAACGAATTTGGTCTGCCGGCGGTCAGCCTGACGAAGACCTACCCCGACAGTACCAGCCCGGGCACGAACGGCGACCTGATTGAAGCGCTGCTCGACGTGGAGTATGCGCACGCGGCAGCGCCGGGCGCGCCGATCCGCGTGTATATCGGCAACGAGGCGACAGCCAGTTCATTCGGCGCGCTCTACGACGCCGCTGCGGGGGCAGTCAGCGACGATACTTGCAGCTCGATTAATATCAGCTTCTCGTTTTGCGGCGTCACCGCCTCCGATTACACAAACATCCTGGATCCGCTCGCGGAGCAGGCCGCGACTCAGGGACAGACTGTGACTGTCGCCACCGGCGATTGGGGCGCCGCGGCGCTGACGCTGAACAGCTCGATGACCGGGTGCGTAGTAAGCAAGACGCGCGGCGTGAATGAACTTGCCGCCGACCCCTGGGTCCTTGCCGTTGGCGGTACCAAGTTCAACCCAAAATACAGCCGCGCGGGAGATGATGTCGGCGCGCGGAAGGAAAAGGCCTGGAAAGACGGCAATAAGAATTTCAAGGGTGCGACCGGCGGTGGAATAAGCGCGGTCTTCAGCCAGCCCTCCTACCAGCACAGCGTCGAACCGAACCAATCGATGCGCACGATTCCGGACGTCGCGTTCGGCGCGTCGCCGTTACATCCGGGCTACTTTCTCGGATACAACGGCGGAATCTCCTGCTGCATTGGCGGCACCAGCCTCGCCGCGCCCTACTGGAGCGGCATCTCGCACCTGGTTCAGCAGGAGACGGGCACTCGGCCGGGACCGATGAACTCAGCGATCTACACGCTGGGGCCGGGCGGAACGGCGTCGGGAATTCGCGACGTGCGCGGCGGTAACAACACCTTCAACCACGTCAAGGGATACAAGGCCACGCGCGGCTACGATCTCACGACCGGATGGGGCACGCCCGATATCGGCGTGCTGGTGCCCGCGCTGGCCGGACCGTAATCACGCTCGCGATGGCGCCGTAAAAGAAAAACCCGATCCGGGGTCCCGGATCGGGTTTTTTTCGTCGCCGTGAGGAGCGCGATTACTTCGAAGGATCGGGCGTCAGCCGCAGATACGGCCGCACTTCCTTGTAACCCTTGGGGAACTTTTCCTTGAGCACCTTGGGATCGGTGAGCGAGGGCACGATGATGCAATCGTCGCCGTGCTTCCAGTCCACCGGGGTCGCGACCGAGTACTTGTCGGTGAGCTGCAACGAGTCGATCGCGCGCAGAATCTCGTCGAAGTTGCGCCCGGTGCTGGCCGGATAGGTGATGATCAGGCGGACCTTCTTGTTATTGTCGATCACGAACACGGAGCGCACTGTCAGCGTGTCGTTCCACTCCGGATGAATCATGTCGTAGAGCTTGGACACCTTCTTGTCGGCGTCGCCCAGGATCGGGAAATTCATTTTCGTGCCCTGGGTGTCCTCAATGTCCTTGATCCACTTCTTGTGCGACTCGACGTCGTCAACGCTGACGCCGATAGCCTTGATGCCGCGCTTTTCGAACTCGGGCTTGAGCTTGGCAACACGGCCGAGCTCGGTCGTGCACACCGGGGTGAAATCCTTGGGGTGGGAAAACAGTACCGCCCATCCGTTTCCGATCCAGTCATGAAACTTGATTTTTCCCTCGGTCGATTCCTGCTCAAAATCCGGCGCGATACTTCCAATATGAAGTGCCATCTCGATCCACCTGCCTTTCGAATGTCTTGCGGATGATCCGGTGGCGCAACTCGCGCTACAAGCCGCGCGCCACGGTCATCGGTCTCGCTTCGTTTGAGTCGTCGGGGCCTCGGTCAACTTATGAGCATCCGGCTGCCGTACCGCAACCTTTCGCGGCCTAACCATAAATGATTAAGATGACCATCTTAGTTACAAATCAGAATCTAAGCCCCCGACGTAACCCGGTCAAGCGCCAGCAACGCGCGGCCCGGCGCTATTTCTTCAGCTTGCGAAAGTCGGGTTTGCGCTTCTCCAGGAACGCGGTCACGTATTCCTTGTGTTCGGCTGACACGTAGCACTTCTCGAGCGCGAAGCCTTCGAACTGCATCGCGGTCTCCAGCGTGCCGTCGAGTCCCTGGTAAAGCGCCTTGCGCGTCAGCGCGAGCGAGAATGGCGAGCACTGGAGCATCTCGCCCGCCAGCTCGCGCGCCGATTGCATCAGGAGCGGTCCCGGCGTTACCCGGCTCACGAGTCCCATCTGCAGGCATTCCTGCGCCGGATACTGCCGTCCGGTCAGCATCATCTCGGCGGTGCGCGAAAGCCCGATCAGCCGCGGCATCAGGTAGCTCGATCCGAGTTCGCTCATCAGGCCGACGCGCGGAAAGATGACGCCCATCTTTGCATTGTCCGACGCGATTCGCACGTCGAACAGCAGCGTCAACGTACATCCCACGCCGAGCGCGTAGCCGTTGATCGCCGCGATGGTCGGCTTGGAGAGGTTGCGCATGATGAACGGCAGCGAGACTCCGCCGCCGCGCCGCTCTTCGCCGGCGGGCTTTTCGGCTTCGCGGGCGCGGATGTTGTCGGCGAACATCCCCATGTCGGCGCCCGCGCAGAACGCGCGCTCTCCGGCGCCGGTCATGATCACGACGCGCGCGGCGTCGTCGGCGTCGGCGCGCAGCATCGCGTCGGCCATCTCGTGGCCCATCTGCGCCGTGTAGGCATTCATCTTGGCCGGCCGGTTGAGCGTGATCGTCGCGATCTCGTCGGCGACCTCGTAGAGAAGCGTTTCGTACGCCATGGTGGTGCTCCCTCGCTTGATGTGCGGCGCGGCGTCGCGCGCCGATGATGAGGCGGCGGATGCGCTCAGGCGCGCTTCTTCTTGTGCTTGCGCGCCTCGCGAACTTTCGCCTTGAGCCGTTTATCGCGCCGCTTGCGCCGCCGTTTGATCTCGCGTTGCCGTTCAGTCGCCATTCGTTTTCCTTTATCCGCCCGATGCGGTCAGGCCCGGGTGCGGGCAGCTGGAACCTTAATCCAGCGGCACAGTTCGTTCCACCTTTGCGCCCGAATCGAGATGGATGCCGCCGACGGTGGCGGTCGGGTGGCCCTTGCCCGATTGGTTCTCGACATAGACATCGTAGTCCCCGGGGTCAAGCCGAAAATGATGCGCGGTGCCGGGCGCGCTCTGTGCAACCTGGCTCTGGGTGCCTGCGTGAAATACGAGAACCCGCGTCGCGCTGTCGATCGGTTGGCCGCCGAGAATCGTTTTCACGTCAAGCTCCGCCGGTACGACCTCGCCCAGCGTAAGATGCGTGCGCTCGCCAGGCTTGAGCTGCACGGCGGTCCAGTCGACTCCCTGCGGCGGGGCGTCGCAGTGCACGTTCACTTCCATCGGGGCGAACAGATACTTCTCGCCGCTGATAGTGCTGAGAATCTTCGTGTGCGGCGGCGTGCTGGAGGCGACCGTCACGCCGAAGCCGGGGTCCTTGCCGTTGCGATCGGTGACGCTGACCTGCAGCACCGCGACGTTTGTGATCATCACCGTGTGGATACGTCCGGCCTCGACCTTGATGTCGCTCTTCGTGATCGTCCCGCCGATGATCGGAAGGACGAGCTTGTAGTCGCCGGGCTTAAGCGCAAGCGTGGCGCCGGGCGCGATTTCGCCCGCGATCTTGCCGTCGCGCCCGATCACCTGCGCGGAGTTGTGCGCGCCAGCGCCCATGTCGCCCATCACGTCGAGCTTGAGCGTGCCGGTGGTGGCGGCCCGCGCTGACGCCGCCAGCATCAGGAGCGCCATTGCGGCAATCGCGGCCCGGCGCGCGAGCTTGAGCAGGGAAGATAGCGAATTCACAGCTTACGCAGATTACACTGATTCGGAGCTTTCAGAAAATTCCCGCAATCGCGGCCAGCGCAGTCCCCAACCTGCGTTAATCTACGAAATCCGCGGATTCTCCGGTCCCTTGCCGCCGCCGCTTGTCCCGCGTTACAAGCGCAATCGTACCCGTCGATTCTGCTCCCATGGCTCCGAGCGAGGTGGCCGCGATGTCCAAGATAATCGTCGAACGCAATATCGAAGTCCCGATGCGCGACGGATGCGTCCTGCGCGCCGATCTCTACCGCCCCGATTCTCCCGAGCGGCTGCCCGTGCTGCTCAACCGCACCCCGTACAACAAGTCGATGCCGATGGTATATTCGATGACGCTGGACGCGATCCGCGCGGCGTCGGCCGGCTACAACGTGATGATCCAGGACTGCCGCGGCCGCTTTGCCTCCGACGGCGCATGGGACTGCTTCACCGTTGAGCCGCGCGACGGCTACGACACGATCGAATGGGCCGCGCGCCAGCCATGGTCAGACGGCAAGGTCGGCACCTACGGCGCCTCGTACATGGGCGCGACGCAGTGGCTGGCCGCGACCGAGCGTCCGCCGAGTCTCAAGGCGATGGTCCCTTCGATTACCGCCAGCGATTATCACGACGGATGGTCCTTTCAGGGCGGCGCGTTCTGTCTGTTCTTCAACGTGTCGTGGACGATGGCGGCGCTGGCGCCCGCAACCCTGCTGCGCCTGCGCAAGGAAAACCCAGCGGCGGCCGAGGAGATTGGCCGCGTGGTCGGGTCGATCGACTCGATGATGGATGCGACGCGGCATCTGCCACTGCGCGACTTCCCGATGTTCCAGCACGGAGCGCCGTTCTTCTTCGATTGGCTGAAGCATCCGGGCTACGACGACTACTGGCGCTCGCTCTGCATTGAGGAACATCACGCGAAAATCGACGTCCCCGCGCTCAACATCGGCGGATGGTACGACATCTTCCAGCGCGGCACCGTGCGCAACTTCCAGGGCATGCGCGCGCACGGCGCAACCGGCGCGGCGCGGGCGGGCCAGCGGCTGCTGGTCGGGCCGTGGAATCACGCGGTGCCGTTCCAGAATCTGGTCGGCGCGGTGGACTTCGGCTACCAGAGCGGCGGCGTGTCGGCGGATATCGACGGGATGCAACTGCGCTTCTTCGACCGTCATCTCAAGGGCAAGGACGGCGGCGCGGAGCCGGCGGTGCGGCTGTTCGTGATGGGCGCCAACCGGTGGCGCGACGAGTCCGAATGGCCGATTGCGGGCACCGAGTTCCGCCGCTATTACCTGCACAGCCGCGGCCGCGCCAACTCGGCCGCCGGCGACGGCTCGCTCTCAACCGAAGCGCCCGGCGCGGAGGCGCCCGATCATTTCCTCTACAATCCGCTCGATCCGGTGCCGACCGTGGGCGGCGGTCTGTGCTGCTATCCCGGCGCGCTGCAGGGCGGCGCGTTCGATCAGGCCGCGGTCGAAAATCGCGCCGACGTGCTCGTCTACACGACCGAGCCGCTCACCGAGGACACTGAAGTCACGGGGCCTGTCACGCTCACGCTCTATGCGTCCTCCGCCGCGCCCGACACGGACTTCACCGCGAAGCTGGTTGACCTGGGACCGTGCGGATTCGCGCGCAACCTGACCGACGGGATCATCCGTGCGCGCTTTCGCGAGTCGCGCTCCGAGGAGAAGCTGCTGACGCCCGGCAAGGTCGCGGAATTCACGATCGACATGTGGAACACCTCCAACCTGTTCAAGGCGGGGCATCGGATCCGGCTCGAGGTCAGCTCCTCGAATTTTCCGCACTTCGATCGGAATCCGAACACCGGCCATCCGCTCTATGCCGATGCGGAGCTGCGCCCGGCGATGCAGACCGTCATGCACGAGCGCGCGTTCCCCTCGCATCTGACGCTGCCGATCGTCCCGGCGCGCCGATAGGCCGGGAACAACGGCTCCGCGGACTCCGCAAGTGCCAGACCTGTATTCACCGGCCGAGCCGTACGAGCATGGCTGGCTTCCGGCCGGCGACGGGAACCGCGTGTACTGGGAGACCTGCGGGAATCCGCGTGGCAAGCCGGCGGTCGTGATACATGGCGGTCCGGGCTCGGGATGCACGCCGTGGCATCGCCGGCTGTTCGATCCCGCCGCATACCGAATCGTGCTGTTCGATCAGCGCGGATGCGGCCGGAGCACCCCGCACGCGAGCGCATCCAGCGCCGACCTCGCGAGCAACACCACGCAAAATCTCGTCGCCGATATCGAGTCGCTGCGCGCGCACCTGCAAATCGATCGATGGATGCTGCTCGGCGGGTCGTGGGGCAGCACGCTCGCGCTTGCCTACGCGGAGCAGTACCCGGCGCGAGTTTCGGAAATCGTGTTGTGGGGCGTCACGACCGGACGCCATCGCGAGTTCGACTGGACCTTCCGCGGCGGTCTCGGCGTCCTGTTTCCCGAGCAGTGGGAGCGTCTTCGCGAAGGCGTGCCCGAAGCGCAGCGCGACGGCGATATAGTCGAGGCGTATGCGCGCCTGCTGCACGACGCGGACTCCGCGACTCGCGAGCGCGCGGCGCTGGCGTGGTGCACCTGGGAGTCCGCTACGCCCGACTGGCCGCCCAAGCACGGGCTTGCGCCGCGATTTGCCGACCCCGGCTACCGGATGGCGTTCGCGCGAATCGTGACGCACTACGTCCGGCACAACGCATGGTTCCAGGACGGCGTCCTGCTGCGCAACGCTGGCGCGCTGGCGGAGATTCCCGGCGCGATGGTGAGCGGGCGGTTTGACCTGCAGGCGCCGCTCGGATGGGCGTGGGAGCTGCGCCGCGTGTGGCCGCGCGCGACGCACGTGGTCGTTGAAAATGCCGGCCACAGCGCGTCGAACGCCGGGATCACTCGGGAGCTGGTGCGCGCGACCAATCGGTTAGCGATCAAATAGGCGATTTCGCACTGCGCACCATTCGTCGCGACGCATCCCGTTTCGGTGTAGATTCCCGGCTTGAGGATTCCCAACCTATGGCAGCCTCCGCACTGCAAACCGGCTACGCACCGTCAGGCGGCACGCGAATCTATTTCGAGTGCGCGGGGTCCGGCGCGCCGCTCATCTTCCTGCACGCGGGCGTCTCGGACTCGCGGATGTGGGATCCGCAATTCGACGCCTTCCACGAAACTCGCCGTGTCGTGCGATACGACCATCGCAGTTTCGGCAAATCCGCGTGGGTCGAGGAGCCATTTGCGTTTCGCGACGACCTGCTCGGCGAAATCAAGGCGCCGACGCTGATTTTGATCGGCGACAGCGACGCGGAAGATCTCGCCATGCTGGCCGACCGGATGAGTGTGGAGATTCCCGGCGCGAAGCGACTCACGATCAGGAATGCAGCGCATCTGCCCAGCCTCGAGCATCCCGACGAGTTCAATTCGATTCTGCGCGATTTCCTGGCCGGCGCGGAGCAGGTTGCGGGGCGCTCGCGATGAAGCTGTCCACGCGCCTGTTCGGCAAGACCTACCGTTTCGCGTCCGTTCGCGAGGTGCTGGCGCGCGCCAATGAATCCCGCTCTGGCGACGAGCTTGCAGGAATCGCGGCGCGCTCGGAGCGCGAACGCGTGGCGGCCAAGATGGCGCTGGCCGAGTTGACACTCAACGATCTGCGTAACAATCCCGTGGTTCCCTACGAGCGTGACGAGGTCACGCGTGTGATCGACGACGCGCTCGATCGGCGCGAGTTTGCGCGGCGCAGAAATCTCAGCGTCGGCGAATTTCGCGAATGGCTGCTCGATGACGCGACCACCGGAGACGACATCCTGCGCGCCGGGCGCGGAATCACCGCGGAGATCGCCGCCGCCGTCGCCAAGATCTGCTCGAACCTTGATTGCATCGCGATTGCCGCCAGGGTCCGCGTCGTGACGAAAGCGCGCACCACCATCGGGTTGCGCGGCCGCCTCTCGACGCGCCTGCAGCCCAATCATCCGCGCGACGATCCGGCGGGGATCGCCGCCGCGATCTACGAGGGGCTTTCGTACGCGACCGGCGACGCGCTGATTGGCATCAACCCCTGCATCGATGAGCCCGAAAATCTCCGCCGCCTGCTAGAGCTCACCGCCGGGATTATCTCGCGCACCGGCGTGCCGACCCAGAACTGCGTGCTCGGCCATATCACCACCCAGATGCGCGCGCTCGAGCAGGGCGCTCCGATCGACATCATGTTCCAGAGTCTGGCGGGCACGGAGAAGGGAAACCGCGCGTTCGGAATTGACCTCGCGATGCTCGACGAGGGTGCGGCCGCGATTCGCGAGCGCGGCGCGCTCAAGGCGTCCAACCTGATGTACTTCGAGACGGGGCAGGGCTCGGAGCTTTCCGCCGGCGCGCACGAGGGCGCCGACCAGGTGACGCTGGAGGCGCGATGCTACGGGCTTGCGCGCCGCTACGCTCCGCTGCTGGTCAACAGCGTGGTCGGCTTCATCGGGCCCGAGTACCTGTACGACGCCAGACAGATCACGCGAGCCGGGCTTGAGGACCATCTGATGGGAAAGCTGCTCGGCGTGCCGCATGGCGCCGACGTCTGCTACACGAATCACGCGCGCGCCGATCAGAATGATTGTGAAAATCTCGCGGTGCTGATGGCGGCGGCGGGATGCAACTACTTCATGGCGGTGCCGATGGGTGACGACGTGATGCTCTCCTACCAGTGCACCAGCTATCACGATGCCGCGGCGCTGCGCGCGGTGCTAAACCTGCGCCCCGCGCCGGAATTCGAGCGCTGGTGCGAGCGGCGCGGAATCCTGTTCGGCGGCAAGCTCACCGCGCGCGCCGGCTCCGCCGACCTGGTGATGCGAAAGGCGTCCTGACGTGGCCCGACGCAGGACTCGCGGCGCGAAACCGTCGGCGGCCTTTAGCGCGATGTGCCGCGCGACGCCGGCGCGCCTGGGCGTCGGACGCGCCGGCACGCGCTACACCACATCCGCGATGCTCGCGATGCGAGCGGACCACGCGCGCGCGGTTGATGCGGTCAGAATCGAGGTGCCGGCCGAGTGGGCCGCGCGCAGCGGATTCCCCGAGCTTCGCACCCGCGCTCCCGATCGCGAGACCTACCTGCGCCATCCGGAACTCGGCCGGATGCTGACCGCCGCCGACGCCGAGCGCCTGGCGCAGCGTTTTGCGCGGCGCGAGCGGATGTCTTCCGCGATGCGCGCGAAGCCGAGCGCGGTGCTGCTGGTGGGCGACGGGCTGTCTTCGTCGGCGGTGCGCGCGAACGCGGCGCCGCTGGTGCGAGCGCTCAAGAAGCGTCTCGGTTCGCGGTTTCGAATCTTCGCGACCATCTTCATCCGCAACGCGCGGGTTCGCGTCGAGGATCACGTGGGAGAAATTCTGCGCCCCGATCTCGCGTGCATGATTATCGGCGAGCGTCCCGGACTTGCGACCGCCGAAAGCCTCAGCGCGTACATTATCTGGCGCCCACGGCTCGCATCGCTCGAACCCGATCGCACGGTCGTCTCGAATATCCACGCCGGCGGATTGCGTGTGCCGCAGGCCGCCGCGAAAATCGCCGCCGTCATGAATGACGCCGTGCTCCATCAGGCCACCGGCACCATCCTGGCCGCGGCGCAGTCGGATTCCGCGGACTGACACCACGGCTGGCGCGGCGGCGCTCATCTCATTAATCTGCGATGGTGTTGTTGCCGCGCCCGACGCGCGGAGCCGATCCCGATGTCTGAAAGCGACGAAGTGATGCAGGCGCACGCCGCCTTCTATGAGGCGTTCCAGAGTCTCGACACCGAGAAGATGGAGCACGTCTGGCTGCAGGATCCGCATATCGCATGTATCCATCCCGGATGGCGCAAGCTGGTGGGATGGGGTCCGATTATGGCGAGTTGGGAGCGGATCTTCGACAACGTATTCGAGGTTACCCTGGAGCTCGGCGAAGCGGACCTGATGATCAGCGGCGACCTGGCGGTGGTGGTGGTCGAGGAAAAGCTCACCCAGCGCGGTTACGACGGCATCTCGCGCTCGCTGGTGCTCGCCACCAACGTATTCGAGCGGGTCGGCGGCAAGTGGTACATGATCCTGCATCACGGCTCCCCGGTGATTCAGCCCGACGACGAACCTCCTATGCAGTGAATCGCGCAGCCGCAAGGGCGGAGTTCAGCTTTAGAGAGAGGCAACTGCGATGCTAAAGCGGGTGGACAGGGTACAGATTGCGGTCACCAACCTGGATGCCGCCGAGGAGATCGCCGCCGCCGTCTTCGGCGCCGAGCGGATCCGCCGCGACGACGCGCCGCCGATTCGCGCGCGCCGCTCCACGATGCAGGCGGGGACGAGCCTTATCGAACTGCTCGCGCCCGACGGCGCCGGCCCGGTGAAGGATTTCACCGATCGCTGGCACAGCGGGTTGTTCGGGGCCGGTTTCTCGGTTGACGATCTGGACGCCGCGGCGCGCCACCTGGAAGGGCAGGGCGCGAGCTTCCAGCGTGCGGGCGGCCAGCTATGGCTCGACCCGGGCGCAACCCTCGGGATACGCGTGGTGCTGAGTCCGAAGCATGAGCGCGCACCCGTTGGCGCGATCAAATGGATTTACGAAGTGACCAACGCGGTGGGCGATTGGCGCGCCACCTCGGACAGCTACGCGAAACTGTTCGGTCTCGACGCGTCGAAATTCGTGCCGATCGAGAGCAAGGACTTCGGCTATACCGGCACGCTCACGATGTTCGACAAACCGGCGCGGCTGGATCGAATCGAGATCGCGCAGATCACCAATCCGGCGGCCGCGATGGGCCGCTTCCATGAGAGGCGCGGTGACTCGCTGTACATGTTCTTTGTCGAAACCGACGACGTCGCCGCAATCGCAAAGCGCATCACGACACGCGGCGGCGATGCTCGCGTGTGGCGCACCGACCAGGCCGGCGCGGCCGAGATGTTCATTCATCCGCGCGAGTTGCTGGGCGTGCTGGTGGGAGTCAGCCGCACCGAGCAGGCGTGGACGTGGTCGGGCGATCCCGAGCGCGCCCGTCGCTCGGCGGAGGCGCTCGCCGCCGCCGGTGCGCATTGAGAGCCGGCGGGTGAAATTAAAACGGGGCAGCCGGCGGCCGCCCCGTTCACTGGGTCAAGTCCATCTCGCGAGCCGGTCGCGCCTCTGACTGCGCCGCTTACTTCTGCTCCTTCATCGCCCGCATCAGGATCGCCGCGAGCTCCGGCCGCGTGAATTCGGGCGGCGGCGCCTGTCCGGCCCGCAGCAGCTCGCGCACCTTGGTGCCTGACAGCAGCAGATGATCCTGGTCTTCGTGCGGGCAGGTCTTGAATGACGCCATCGCGCCGCACTTCGCGCACCAGAACGTGTGCTCGAACATCAGGGGCGTGATTCCGATTTCGGCGGAATTGAAGCGCTCGAAGATTTTCTGCGCGTCGTAGGTTCCGTAGTAGGTGCCGACGCCGGCATGGTCGCGCCCCACGATGAAATGGGTGCATCCGTAGTTGCGCCGGATTATTGCGTGCAGAATCGCCTCGCGCGGACCGCCGTAGCGCATGTGCGCGGGCATCACTGAAAGCATCGCGCGATTCTTCGGATAATAAAGTTCGAGCAGGACCTTGTATGTCTCCATCCGCACCGCGGCGGGAACGTCGTCGCCCTTGGTCTCGCCGACCAGCGGATGAAGCAGCAGGCCGTCGCAGATTTCGAGCGCGGCCTTCTGGATGTATTCGTGCGCGCGATGAGTGGGGTTGCGGGTCTGAAACGCGACGATCTTGCGCCAACCCCGCTCCCGGAACGCCGCACGCGTCTGGCGCGGTTCGAGCCGATATTCCAAAAACGTGCGACCCGGAATTTCCCCGAACAGGACTACCCGCCCACCGAGGCACCACGGCGGCGTCGACGTCACGTTCTTTGCTCCCGGATGCGCATCCTCGGCGGTGCCGAACACCTGCTCGGCTTCGCGCACGCGATCGACTTTGTAGATTTCGGCGAGCTTGAGGATCGCAATCCGCTCGCCGCCCTCCGCTTCCAGCGCGATATCGGTGCCGGGCTTGAGCGAGCGCGCGACCGCTTCCTCTACGCCGAGCGTGATCGGAATCGACCATGGCACGCCCGACACCAGCCGCATCTCGTCGCGCGAGCGCAGGTAATCGGCCTCGCCCATGAAGCCGTCAAGCGGCGAGAACGCGCCCGACGCGAGCATCTCCAGATCGGACAAATCGCGTGGGTTGAGCTTGACCGATTGCAGCGAAGCCGCGTGCGACTTGAGCGAATTGCGCTCGGCCGCCGGCGCCTTGAGATCGGACAGTTCGCCGCCGCCGTGCGCCGTGATCGCGTCATCGCGTACGCTCATCGCTGACCTCCTTCCGGATGAATCAGCTTGCGCGACTCTAGCGCGCGCAGCAGCTTGGCAAGGCTCTGCTCGACTGACTCGCGGTCGGATTCGATTACCAGCTCAGGATTAAGTGGCTCCTCGTAAGGATCCGACACTCCGGTGAACGACTTGATCTCGCCCTTGAGCGCCTTCTTGTACAGTCCCTTGACGTCGCGCTCGATCAGCGCGTCGAGCGGGCACCGCACGAAGACTTCGAAGAACCGTTCGTGCCCGGCGCGCACTTCGTCGCGCACCTCGCGGTAGGGCGAGATTGCCGCGGAAATAGCGACTACGCCGTTGCGCGAGAGCAGCCGGCATACGTAGCCGATGCGCCGGATATTGGTGTCGCGGTCCTCCTTGGAGAATCCGAGACCCTTGGAAAGATGCAGGCGGACTTCGTCGCCGTCGAGAATCTCAACGCGATGACTGCGGCGGCGGAGTTCCTGCGCAACAAGGTCTGCCAGCGTCGACTTCCCGGCGCCCGACATCCCCGTGAACCAGAGGGTGAATCCGTGCTCCATTTACCCTGAAAACCACTCCCAATAATAGATTACTTGTGAAGCCCCAGAAGTTATCTAATGCGGCCGCGCGAAACAAGCGGCTCATCATTTGTCGAATATTCGCTTCCCCGCTCGGTCTTACGAAGGCCAAAGCGAGATGCATCGCCTACCGACTGACCGCTCCGATACCGATCCACGGCCAGTAGAAATGCATCATCAGATTCAACCCTATCCATGCGCACAATATCATTACCGCCCCCGGAATCAGCAAGTCGCGGGTGCGCAGATATCCGCCGGAATAGGCGAGCGCGTTGGCGGGTGTGCCCACCGGCATGATGAACGTAAGCCCGGCGGGAATCGCCACCGCCAGCGCCATCGCACGAACGTCGAAGCCAATGCGGGCGGAAAGCCCGAGTCCCACCGGCAACAGGGCGGCGACGACGGCCGAATGGCTCAGTGCCTCGCCAAGCAGTTCGGCGACCAGCGAGAGGATCGCGATGGTGAGCAGCGGAGAGGAAACCGAGCCGAGGGTAGCGGCGGCAAGGTAGTGCGCGGCTCCGGTCCGCTCCATCGCCGCGCCGAGCGCGATCGCGCCGCCGTACATGAGGACAATTCCCCAGTTCACGTACTCCTCGACCTCGTGCCAGGTCAGCAGGTTGAATGCGAACAGCGCGACCACCGCGAAGATCGCGATTCCCGCGTATCCGTAGCGATGGCTGCCGAGCACCCACGCGAGCACGGTGGCGCCGAGGATCGCGGCGACTGCGATCTCGTCGAAAGTCATGCGTCCGAGCGCCGCCGCGCGCTGGTCGAGTTCGCGCGCGCTGCGATCGACCGAATCGAGGTCCGAGGGATAGTACCAGCGCAGCACCAGCCATCCCGCGGCGAGCAGAAATGCGACCAGCGGCAGCGTTGCGGCGCTCCATCGCATGAAGGAGATTGTCTGTCCAGTCGCTTCGGTGAGAATTCCGAGTGCGAGGGGCCCGCGCGCGCCGCCGAGCAGAGTGGCCACGCCGCCGATATTGACCCCCCACGCCATCGCCAGGAACATCGCGGTCGCATAGCGCGAGCGCCCCGGCACCAGCTCCATCGCGCCCACCAGGTCCAGCACGATCGGAAAGACCATCGCCGCCACCGCATGCTCCGGTATCACGAACGACATCACTGCGCTTAGCAGATAGACCGAAGCGACCAGAGATTCGGGCGTGCGTCCGAAGCGCCGGAAGACCCGCAGCGCGACGCGGCGACCGAGTCCGCGATGATTGACCGCGGCGGCGAGCATGAAGGCCGCCAGGATGAAAAAGATCGCCTCGTTGCCGAACAGCGCATAGGCCTGCCGCGCCGGCATCACACCCGCCACGCCCAGCAGCACGATCACGAGCAGGCTGGTGACCATCAGCGGCAGCGCGCCGGTCACCCAGTACAGGACCGCCAGCGCGAACACCGCGATCGCATGCATCGCGGCGGCACTCACGCCGGCCGGCGTCTCGATGCGCATCAGCACCGCGAACATCGCGGCGCCAGCGACCAGAATTATCGTGCGCAGGCTGCGCGACAGGATCACCAGCGCGAGGGGCCGCGTATCGACGACGATTTCTTCGAGTTCGTGCGGCACCGCGGGCGTGCGATTTTCGCGCTCCGCCATTACAGGTGCGAGGAATCGAACGAGGCGCGCACGCGCCTAACGCGGAGCCGGCGGCGCAGGCGCGCCAGCGATCGCGTGGTCAGCGCTCCGAGCCGGTTGCGGGTCAGTTGATGAAGCAGTCCGGTAGGATTCGGCGCGTCAGGCACGAGGTGGCGCGCGTCGAGCGGGGTGAAGGTGGTGGATACGTCGCGCAGCCAGTTGAAGCTGAGCCCCGCACGCGTGACGGCTTCCAGAGCCGAGGCGCCTAGCGCCACCGCGTCATCGAGGGTGGGCGGGGCGAGTCCGTCGGCCCGCATGACTCCGAGCGTCGGAATCACGCCCGCCTGCGCCAGTTCCTCGATTGCCCGCGCCGTGGCGTCGCGGGGGCCCAAGCCGATCATCAGCTCCGACCATACCGATCCGCGCGGGAAAATCCTTGCCGCGTGCGTGAGCGCCTCGCGATAGCGCTCGCGTCCGAAGAAGCGCGCGCGGCCCGGGAAGTGCCGCCGCATCGAGTCGTCATCCGGCGCCTCCAGATTGTAGCACAGCACGTCCACGCCTTCGGCGTACGTCAGATCGATGGCGCGTGGGCCGGCCGGCGGATGCATCGTCACGGCCACGATGGTGTCGAAGTGATGGTGTACGGCGTCGAGGTAGGGGCGCAACACCGCAACTCCCGCGTCGTCGCCGGCGAAGTAGCCAAGCACGAAGTGGACGAACTCCGCGTCGCCCTCCTCGAACGCGGCGCGCACCGCCTCGACGACTTCATCGACCGGCCACACCTCGCCGGCGTGCGCGGTCAGTTCGCGTCCCTGGCAGATCGCGCAGGTGCGTCCCGCCGCGCCGCGGCCGCATCCACCGCCCAGCGCGACAGTCGCATATGAGCCGTGGATCGCGGCGATATCGCCGAGCGGAATTCCGCGCGCATTGCGGCGCGCCGCGAATTGGGCCGGTGCGACCAGTCGCACCGGCGATTGCTCGTCTTCCGCGACGATCGCCGGCGGCGTCTTGCGCAGGCGCATCCGCGAGGATTCATCCACACGCGCCCGCGTCCACACGTCTTCGCCGAGCACGAGGTCCAGCCGCTCGCCTTCGTTGAAGGCACCGCCAGTGGCGACTCCTTCGATCGCGAGCGCGAGTTTCAGCCGCGCGGGATTACTTGCCGCGGGCGGCACCGCCCCTCCGCGCGCGCCCGCCGGCGCGCGGCAATCGCGGGATCGCCACGTTTTGATGAATCGCCAGCGCGGCCGGCGACGCATAAATCTCAGCCGCTCCCGCCGCGACCAGCCGATCGCGCGCAGCCGCTTCGTGGGCAATCCCGATGAAGCGGACGCCCGCCGCCTGCGCGGCGTGCAAATCGGCCTCGCTGTCTCCGACCAGCACCGCGTCGCGCGCCGCGGCGCCGAGCAGTTCCAGCGCCCGCAGGAGGGTGGCGGGAGCGGGCTTGAGTGCAAGCCCCGTGTCGCGTCCGACGATCACTTCGACCGCCCCGCGCACGCGGCGGCGCCGCAGCCACCGCTCGACCGTGGCCGAGGAGTTGGAGGTCACGATTCCGGCGCGCCGCGGCGGCGCCGACATCGCGTGCAGGAGATCGAGCGCTCCCTCCAGCGGCGCGGCGCGATCGACGCCGGCAAGTTCGTACTTCTCGATCAGCTTTGAAGTGCGCTGGAGCACCGGCGCGCCACACCTGCTGACCCCGCGGTCCGAGTTCTCCAGATGCGCGCGATAGGCGTCGTACATCCCGAGACTGCGCGGTGGCACGATTTCGGTGACCGTGCGCGGTGCGCCCGCGCGCGCGAGCATCGCGCGCACTTCGGCGCGCACGGCGGGCCAGTCAACGACCGGCTCGAGGCGCGCGAGTGTGCCATCGAAGTCGAACAGCCAGACCTCGGGATTCGCCCGCGCGCTCATCGCGATCCGTTCGCGCACGAGCATTGGGGATTGCGCACGATGGTGCGGACGCCGCAGGCGTAACCGCTGAACTCGGCGAGCACCGCGCGCGGCTCGGGATCGAAGCCGGCGGCCATTTTGAACGCCTCGGCCGTGGCCGCCATCGCGACGATCCCCGCGTTCGCGCCGCGCTCGGCCGGCGGCGCGAGAGGCTCGGGAACGCATCGCGGACACGGCGAGCCGTGCGGAAACACGCCGATCCGTCCGGGTGAGTCGACGCGCGCGAACACGCAGGCGATGCCCGCGATCGAATCGAGCATCGCGCGCGCAACACTCAGCGATGCTTCGCCGCCAACGATCACGAATGCGAGCGTGACGCGCCCGGGTGCGGCGGCGGATGTGTCGATCGTGGAGTCCGGATTGAGATTAAGAGTATCGGCCACCAGCGCGTGAGCTGCGGCGGGGCCGTCGGTGACGATCGGTGCGAGCGTCCCCACGCCCGCAGCGGCCAGGTAGGCGAGCGGGGCCACGAGGTCGCGCGAGTCGCCGACTAGCGCGATTCGTGCGGCGAGCAGGCGTTCCTGCGCGCGCCCGCCGACACGCGGCACGATAATCTGGCGGCTGTAGCGTTCGATTTGCCCGTCGCTCAGGGCCATCACTTCACGATTCGGACGATTCCCGCGCAAAGCGCGGCGCGCTACTCGATTACGTTCTTCTCGATCGGCTCCACGGTGACGCCGGTCGAGCGCAGCCAGACCAGCGCGCGCTCGATCTGATCGCGGGTGCCTTCGAATTCGACCGCGACCAGACCCATCTCCTCGGAGACACTGGCGCCGCGGATATTGAAGACGAGATCGAACTTCTTCACCAAGTGGTAAAGAATCGGCTCCTTGATGAGCGCGCGCGGATAACTCAGGTAGTAGCGCTCGCGAATTCGTTCCATCATTTGCGCCATTTTCCGATGACCTGGGCCAGGCGCTCGCGCCGCCACTCCTGCCATCCGATCCAGAGATTGGTTGAGAGATACTTGTCGCCGAAGTCGGGGAACACGGTCACGATCGTGCCCTCGCGCAGCTCGCGCGAGAGCCTGAGCGCCGCAACCATCGCCGCGCCCGAGGACTGCCCGACCAGCACGCCCTCGGTCTGCCCCAGCGCATAGACCATCTCGTAGGCTTCCTCGGTACCGATCTGGAATTTCCGATCGAGATCGTGCTCATGATAGATGCCGGGGACGATCGAGCTGGCCATGTGCTTGAGCCCCTCGAGCCCATGCATCGCGTCGTCCGGCTCGACGCCGATCACCTGGATATCGCGGTTGCGCGATTTGAGGAAGCGCCCGGCGCCCATCACGGTGCCGCTGGTGCCCATCGTGGCGACAAAGTGCGTGATGCGGCCGCCGGACTGGCGCCAGATTTCGGGACCGGTGGTCTCGAAGTGGGCGAGCGTGTTGGCCGGGTTGTTGTACTGATCGGGTTTGAAGTACTTGTCGGGATTCTCTTCGATAATCCTGCGGCACAGGCGGATTGCGCCGTCGGAGGATTCCATCGGGTCCGAGAAAATCACCTTGGCGCCGAACGCCTCGATGATCTTCTTGCGCTCGCGACTCACGTTGGAAGCCATCACGAGCTCCACCGGATAGCCGAGCGCCGCGCCGACCATCGCAAGCGCGATTCCGGTGTTGCCCGAGGTCGAATCGATAATGGTCCTGCCGGGGCTGAGCTTGCCCTGCTCGAGCCCGACCTCGATCATCTTGCGCGCGGGTCGATCCTTGACCGAGCCGCCGGGATTGAAGCCCTCCAGCTTGGCGAAGATGCGCACGCCGGGGCGCAGGAGATCGCGCGTCAGCCGGGTAATCTCGAGCAGCGGGGTGTTGCCGACCAGCTGCAGCACGCTATGGGCGCGCTGCGCGGGCACTACCTCGCGCTCGGCCGCGGCGGAATCAGTTTCCGCCCGCGATAGCCGGGACGATCGAGACGTCGTCGCCATCCTTGACCTTCGAATTGAGCGAATCGAGGAAGCGGATGTCGTCGCCGTTGAGATAGATATTGACGAAGCGGCGGATCTCGCCCTTGTCGTCGAGCAGGCGCTCGCGCATTCCGGGATGACGGCGCTCGAGATCCTCGATGATCTGCGAGATCGAGGCGCCTTCGGCCTGCACTTCGCCCGCGCCGGCGGTGAATCGCCTCAGTGGTGTCGGAACTCTGACCTGGACTGCCATGGATTAATCTCTAAGCCTCCGTAACTCCAAGAAGATGCATATTCTGGCCGCGCCTCGCAGACAAGCCGCGAGCCGCGGCCCGCCGACGCGAGCGGTTAAGCATTGGCCGCGGCTCGCTTGCCGTCACTCAGGCGCTCGTAGAGCGCGTCGAACTCGCCCAGCCTTGCGTCGATCACGAACGGACGCTCGATCGCGCCCGCAACCGCTTCCAGGGTTTTGTACCCGTTGCCGGTGATCGACACGACCACGGTTTCGTCGGGCTTGATGCGTCCCTGCTGCGCGAGCTTGATGGTCACGGCGAGCGTGGTGCCGCCGGCGGGCTCGGCGAAGATTCCCTCCGTGCGCGCGAGCAGCTTGATCGCGTCGATAATCTCGGGGTCGGTCGCCACGTCGCCCCATCCGCCCGACTCGCGCACCGCGCGCAGCACGTAGTAACCGTCGGCGGGATTTCCGATCGCGATCGACTTAGCGATCGTATCCGGCTTGACCGGCGTGATCAGATCGGTGCCCTTGTGCAGCGCATGTATAACCGGCGCGGAGCCGGCGGCCTGTGCGGAGTGAATCTTGAACTCGCCGGACTTGATGAGTCCGATCTCCTTGAATTCCTTGAATGCCTTGGCGACCTTGGGAAGGATCGTGCCGCCGGCGGTCGGCACCACGATATGGTCGGGCAGCCGCCATCCGAGCTGCTCGGCGACTTCGAAGCCGAAGGTCTTGGCGCCCTCGGTGTAGTAGGGGCGCAGATTGATATTGACGAACGCCCATCCGTACTTGTCCGCGATCTCGCTGCACAGGCGGTTGACGTCGTCATAGTTGCCGCGAATCGTGATCACCTGCGCGCCATAGATCGTCGAGCCGACGATCTTTCCCGACTCCACGCCCTCGGGCATGAAGATGTAGCACTTGAGCCCCGCGCGCGCCGCGTGCGCCGCCACCGCGGTGGCGAGGTTGCCGGTCGAGGCGCAGGAGACGGTGTTGAAGCCGAACTCGCGCGCCTTGGTGATCGCGACCGACACCACGCGATCCTTGTACGAGAGCGTCGGGTGATTGACGGTGTCGTCCTTGATGTAGAGATGGCGCAGGCCGAGCTCGGCGCCCAGCCGTTTGCACTCGACCAGCGGCGTGAAGCCGCTATGCGGTCCGATCTCGGGCTCGCTCTCGACCGGGAGCAGCTCGCGGTAGCGCCACAGGTTGCGCGGGCGCGATTCGATTTTCGCGCGCGTCATCGTGCCGCGGATTTTCGCGTAATCGTAAATGATCTCGAGCGGGCCGAAGCAGGTCTCGCAGACATGCAACGGCGCCACCGGATAGTCCTGTCCGCACTCGCGACACTTGAGACTGGTGACGTAACTCATCGCTTTCCCCTATCGAGATGGCGGCGCGTTGGCTGCCCGCGGCGCCGCCTGGATCGCTCCGCAACTGCATCCTGCGCGCGTGGCGACCTCGGTCACTCGGATTCGCATGCCGGCCGCCGCGTCGCAGGTCAGAATCCGGCTCATCAGCATCGGCACGCCGCCACGCATAACCGTCAGCGCTTCGGCGGCCTGCACTTCCCCGATCACGCCCGCGACCGGGCCGATAATCCCCGCCTCGCGGCAGGTGGCTATCTCGTCGTCCGCGGGCGGCTCCTCGAACAGGCATCTGAGGCACGCCCCACGCCCCGGCACCACGGTCATCGCCTGCCCCGCCGTCGCGAGCACACCGCCGTAAATGAACGGTCGGCGGAGCGCGATCGCCGTGTCATTGATCAGGAACTTCGCGGCGGGATCGTCGGTCGCATCGATAATCACGCCGTGCGCCGCGGCGAGCGCGCGGGCGCTGGCGGAATCGAAGGCGATCGCGTGACGCTCGATTTCCATCCCGTTGAACATCGCGTGCAGGCGGCGCGCCGCCGCATCGACCTTGGGCTGGCCCAGATCCGAATCCCGAAAAATAACCTGGCGCGGCAAATTTGAGAGCTCGACCGGGTCCGGATCGACCAGAGTCAGGCTGCGGACGCCGGCGCGCGCAAGCGCCCACGCGGCTGGTACGCCCAGCCCTCCGACCCCGACTATCAGCACTCGTGCGTTCAAAGTTAACCCGCTCCAGCCATCGCGGCCTTATCAAGCGGTCGAAGAAGAAGGCGGGTCAAAAAGCAAAACCCTCTTCCTGCGAATAAGGACGAGGGTTCTTCAACTCTCGCCTTATCTACCGGACCTTCCGCGCATCGGAAAAATCCTGCAGGACTTAGCACCAGCACCCTTTTGGGCCGGTTGCTGCGGCATCTTCGGGCCCGTCCCTCCGCCGCTCTCGATAAGGCTCAATACGCCAGTATGGTCCGATAAGAGGTATATCAGGGAAGAGGCGAAGTCAATCGACCGACCATCCGGTCAGGCCCGCCAATCGCGAACGGCCAAATCGGATGAATTTGCTCCAAACCGTATAACCGCGAGCAATCCCTTTGCTACACCGCCCGGCGATTGGTAAAAGTCCGCTCAGGTCTGTGAGCGAATTTTCCGGGAGGGGGGCGCTCCACGCACCGGGGGCCCTATCGTCTTTCAAAAAGTGCGCCGTCCGACACGCGTCGGGTGGGTGAGGGAGGAGGTCAGCGATGCGACTTGCAAGATTGGGTGGAGTGGCAGAGGCGGTTCTGCTGATCGCGATGATGCTGACGGCGGCATGCGACCCATGCCCAAGCTGCGGCGAGCATCATCGCAAGCCCAGCGTGCTGATCGCGACCGGCACCGTCGAGGGCGGAATCAGCCCGGTCGCCGGTTCGGTGGTGAGCGTCTTCAAGGCGGGAACCTCGCCCGGCACGGCGGCGCAGATACTTGGTGCAGCGACCACCGCCAGCGACGGGACGTTCCAGGTCTATGCCAACGCGGCGCCGGCGCCGACCGACTTCCTTTATGTGCTCGCGACCGGTGGCGATGCCGGCGGCGGGTCCAACCAGGCGATCGCGCTCGAGACCATATTCGGCCCCACGCAGACCACGCCGATAAACGTCACCATCAATGAGCTGACGACCGTCGCATCGGCCTATGCGTTCACCCAGTTCTTCAATCCCGCCAACGAATTCGATCTGCGCGACTCCACGCAGTCGGAGCTCGGGCTGGCGATGCACTCGTACCTGAACATCATCAATCCGGGCAGCGGGGCGCTCGGGCCCGCATTCACCGGCTCTCTCAATGAGCCCTACCAGATCAATATTATCGCCGACGCGCTGGCGGCATGCGTGGAGCTGGCGGTGCCCAACGCGTGCCCGATACTGCTCAACGCCGCGAACTATCCGGCGCCCTCCGGCGATACGCTGGGCGCCGCGATCAATATGAATCGCGCGCCGGCCAACAACTCCGGCGTGATTTACGCTCTTGGCTCAGGCGGACCCTACCAGCCGATCCAGGCGGGACAGGCGGACCTCACGATGACGCTGACGTTCGAGGCGGGCGGCGTTTACTATCCTTTCGGGCTCGCACTGGATGCCGGCAGCAATCTTTGGATCGCGGGGAACGACGGCAACGTGGCGGCGCTCGATCCGTCGGGCGCGGCGATTCTCTCGCAGCCGATCGGACTGGAGTGCCTGGGCGGAATCGCGGTCGATCCGGCGGGCAAGGTCTGGGTGACTACGTGCGACTCCGTGACGCGAATAGATCCGTCGCTCAGCCCGCCCGGCATCCTCACGACCACCAACGGCGGATTCGACTACCCCGCTGGAATCGCCGCCGACACCAGCGGGCACATTTGGGTCGCCAATTACTTAGGCTCCAGCGTGACCGAGCTGGACTCCGGCGCCAACCCGGTCGGCGAGCAGCCGATCACCGGCGGCGGGATCAGCGGTCCCGAAAACGTCGCGCTCGATTCGCACGGCAACGTCTGGATCTCGAATTACGACGGCGACACGATCTCGGAGCTCGATTCGACGGGCGCTCCGGTTGCCGCATCTCCCTACAGCGATCCCGATGAGAACATCTATGGTCCGTTCGGCATCGCGGTCGATCCGGGGGACCATGTATGGGTGACGAACTTTGACGATTACTCCGGCGACAGCATCACCAAGCTCGATATCTCGGGGGCCAATCCGGTTTTCTCGACCTTCTACGACGAGCTGCTATATGCGCCGTACTACCTGGCGGCGGACGGCTCGGGAAACATCTGGGTGAGCAACCTCGGATACGACGGTGTTGACGAGTTCGACAACTCGGGCAATCTGCTCTCTGAGCCCGGTGGATTTACCGGCGCGCTGTTCCCGTACTATGGTCCGGCGGGAATAGCGATCGATTCGGCGGGCAATGTGTGGGTCGCGAACTTCGGCAGCAATGGTGGCACCCACAGCACCCGAATCCAGGGTTTGCAGTCGCCCTACACTGAGGTGATAGAGATCGTTGGCGCGGCGACACCGATCAAGACTCCGCTCAACAGCGCGCCCGTGCGCCCCTGAGCGCGCGCGCGCGTCCGCTGCCGACCGCGCCGGGAGGCCGCAATGAATCCAAGCGAGCGAATCGGGATCGAGCGCGAGTGCGAGCGGCTGATGGTTGATTACGGCGCGCACGTTGACTTCCGCGACTACCACGCGTTCGCCAACCTGTTCGCCGAAGACGCCGAGCTGAACCTGACCGGTCAGCCGGTGCGCGGGCGCGAGGCTATCCTGCGCGCGATGGAACTCCGGCCCGCGGGCCGCGAATCACGCCACGTGATCACCAATTTGTCGGTGAAGGTGATCGACCAGGAACGCGCGGAGGGAGTCTGCTACCTGACGCTGTACCGCAAGGACGCGGCCGAAGGCGAGCGGCGCCCGTTCGAGCACGCCGGCCCTGAAATCGTGGGCGACTACCACGACGTGTACGTGAAGACGGATTCCGGATGGAAAATCAAAAGCCGGCGAATCAGGGTCGCGTTCCGCGCTCCGGCCTGAGCGCCATGCGCGCGCCCGCCACTACGCGATCAGCAGCTCCGCGATCTGAATGCCGTTGAGCGCGGCGCCCTTGCGCAACTGATCGCCGACCACCCAGAAATTCAGCGCGTTCGAGCAGCTTATATCCTCGCGGATTCGCCCCACGTAGCAGTCGTCGTGTCCCTCGACCACGATCGGCATCGGATAGCGGTTGTGCGCGGGATCGTCGAGAACCTGGAGGCCCGGAAATTTCCCGAACGCGTCGCGCGCCGCCGCCGCCGTGACCTTGCGCTCGGTCTCGGCGTTGACGGAAATCGAGTGCGCGGTGAAGACCGGCACGCGCACCGTGGTCGGCGCGACCAGCAGGTCGGGCAGGTCGAGGATCTTGCGCACCTCGTTGACCAGCTTCATTTCCTCGCCCGTGTAGCCGCCTTCGACGAACTTGTCGATATGCGGGATCACGTTGAAGGCGATCTGATGCTGAAAGTATTTCGGCTCCAGCCGCTCGCCGCGCGACCACGCCATCGTCTGCGCGCGCAGCTCTTCGACGCCGTTTACGCCCGCGCCCGAGACCGCCTGGAAGCTGGTCGCGACCACGCGGCGCAGGCCGCCCGCGTCATGCAGCGGCTTGAGCGGCATCACGGTGACAATCGTGGTGCAGTTGGGGCACGCGACGATTCCCTTGTGGCGCTTTGCCGCCGCGCCGTTGATCTCGGGCACCACCAGCGGCACTTGGGGGTCCATCCGGAACGCGCTGGACTTGTCGATCACCATCGCGCCCGCCTTGACCGCGGCCGGTGCGAACTCGCGCGACTGCGCCGAGCCGGCCGAGAACAGCGCGATATCGATACCCTTGAACGCGGCAGGAGCCAGCCGCTCGACCGCAATCGCGTCGTCGCCGAATTTTACGGTCTTGCCGACCGAACGCTGCGAGGCAAAGGCGCGCAGCTCGCGCACCGGAAAGTTGCGTTCCTTGAGAAGCTTGAGCGTGGTCTGCCCAACCGCTCCGGTTGCGCCGACCACCGCCACTCGTTGTCCGCTCGCCATCGTGCCTTCCGCTCCGCTCGTGCCTGCGCCTACTTGCGCGCCAGCACCACCTGGGTGCTCGCGGGTCCGGGCGCGGACTTGAGGGCCACGTCCTTGAAGCCCGCGCTCTCGAGCATGTGCCGGTACTCCGAAAGGGTATAGGCGTCGCCGTCGCGGGTCCAGATGAGCATCGTCAGCGCGAACAGCAGGGCGAATCGCTCCTGCGCGCGCGCCTCGTCGGGAACCATGTCCACCACCGCGAGCAGGCCCCCCGGCGCCGCGGCCGCATACAGACGGCGCGACAACTCGAGGCACTTCTCGGGGCTGAAGTGATGGAAGATATTCACGGCGAGGACCAGGTCGTAGCCCGAGCCCATGTCGCTCGCGAAGATATCGCCGGGGCGGAACTCGACACGGTCGGCCACGCCGGCCTGGCGCGCATTGGCCTCGGCGAACTTGATCACGCCGGGCCAATCGACCGCTACCACGCGCGCCTGCGGAAAGCGCTTGAGCGCGCTGAATCCGTAAAAGCCGGAGCCGCACGCGATGTCGAGGATCTTCTTCGGCCCGCCGCCCGCGAACATCGGCGCCACCAGTTCGGCGACCGCCGGCCCCGTCATCTGCGCCATCACGCGCGAGCCGCGTGCGAAATCCTGCCAGAACGGATTGTCCTGCGCCTCGGCCGAGTTCTCCGCCAGCAGCGTATGCCCCGCCCTGACGACGTCGGTCAGGCGCGCCGCCTCGTGCCACAGCATCGCGTTGCCGATAACCCCCGCCATCCCGCCGACATAGCCGGGCGATCCCTTGACCAGCATGAACTGCACGACCGGTGGCAGCGAGTAGTGTCCGCCGGATTTGCCGAGCACCCCCAGCGCCACCAGCGCGTCGCACAGGATTCGGGTGGATCGGAGCGGCAGTGATTTGGCCGCCGCGATGGTTTCCGCCGTATCAGCGCCGTGCGCGATATGGGTGAAGACTTCGAGGTCGATTGCCGCCTTGAGAGCCGCCGCTCCCAGCGCTCCCTGCATCAGGCTCATCAGGGCGCCCGGCTCGATTCCCGTCTCGTTCTGCTCCGCCATCGGGGATTTAGTCCTTTTGCGCGAATTGCGCCGCGCGCGCGTATCGCGACCGCGCGCACCACGCGCGATCTATACGCCAGCGGCGCGCCAGTGTCAGGTATTCTCGAGCAGCCAGGCGCGCACGGTTTCCAGCAGCTCGTCGCCGTGAGTGGCGAAGCGATGGTCCGCGCCGGGCATCAGCCTGAGCGTGCGCGGCTCGCCCGCGCGCTCGTACAGCGCCTGCGACGATTCGTGCGACAGGATCGTGTCGGCGGTGCCGTGAACCAGCAAAAGCGGCCTGGGCGCAAGCTCGCCGACCACGTGCGCCCCCGCGAGCTGGCTCGAGATCGCGACCACGGTCGAGACCATCGGCGTCAGCGTGCCCGCATTGATCACTACCGCGCCGCCGAACGAATGGCCCACCAGCGCTGCGCTGCGGTAGCCGGTTCCCCGCAGGAACGACAGCGCCGCCATCGCGTCGAGCACGCATTCGCCGAACTCGTTGGGCGCGCGATAGTCGAGCCGCGCGATCGCGATTCCCGCGCGCGGCAGCTCCATCGCCAGTTGCGGATAGAGCATCGCGGGGCCGTCGAGTCCGCCGATCGCGCCGCACATGCACAGCGCGACTCGCGCCGGCTCGGGCGCGGCGTGCAGCAGCAGCGGGATCGTCCCGCGCGTGGTCTGAATGGCGATTCGCCGCGCGCCCGCGATCTCGTCGCCGGGCTCGACGCCGGTAATTCGAAGATTAAGCTCGTCCGCCATCCCGCAATGCCGCGAATTGGTGCGCGCCAGTTTTCGCCGCGCGGGCGGCTTAGAGAGTATCCTCAGCTCCAGACGGATCCGGCGCGGGCCCCGCGCTCTCGCCAAGCATCCCGATCCCGTACCTGATCATCGCCGACAGCCGCTCCACGCGCGAGAGCAGTTCGTCCTGGTCGGCCGGCGGCGCATCGACCAGCATGCTGGCGGTCGCGGCGAGGTTGGCCTTGAGGATCTGGACCGCGCGCTCGAGATGCTCGCGGCGGGGGGCGCGCGCGCGATGTTTGCGGCGCTGGGCCTGAATTTCCGCGAGGTCGATTATTTGCGCCATCGTGTGGTTCCCGCGCTCCCGCTCAATTATCGCGCATCGCGCCCGAGCGGTCCAATCGCGCCTCCGATCGAACGCGCGCGAGATGGAATCGCAGGCTATCCCGCCCCGCGCGCGCGGCAAGCCGAATGGTTCTGCGCAGGGAAAGCCGATCAGTCACTGCATCCCGCCAAAGTCGGCGGGCTGCTCGCGCTCCGGTGCGCCCGGCTGGAAGGCGGTCGGAGTGCGATTTTCAGTTTGATCGTAAGTCTGCTGGCTGGACTGATAGTTTTCCTTCGCGGATTGACAGTCCATCGTGCCCGCCCCATGGGTCGCCATGCATTGTGCATACTCGGCCTGTGACTCATCCAGATTCTGCTGGGCGGCGAACTGCGCGGGTCCGTCGCATCCCCACAGGGCCGCGCACATCAGAATCGCGATCATTGCAGTCAGTCTGTGATTCATCGTCTGCCCCGATACTGCGAACAGAATTCCGCGTGGCCGATAAGGCGCACCAATCCGCCGACCGGTTTCGTTCAGAGGGCTTGGGCGCCTCGTACGTCATCGGCTTCAGAGTATACCGCAATGAATGAAAAGCGCGGAGCCTCGGCGATTAGCCCAGCCGTGGGTGCGAGCGCGGCATGCCTGTCCCCCGCACTCTGCCAGGCTTATCCCGCCACGAATGCAAACGATGCGAGCGGCTCATAGGTCGAGCCAGCGGGCGCGAGATGACTCCGTATCAGCGCCATCGCGCCGACCTGCGAGACGCCGAAGTCGCGCTCGCGCTCCCGCTCGAGCGCGCGCAACGCGGCGCGCGCCGCGCGCGGATTGCGCACCCGGCCGATCGTCAGATGCCCCGACCATCCCCGCCCCTCGCGCTCGAAGCCGCATCGCTCCGCCGCCGATTCGACCTCGCGCGCCAACACCGCGAGCGCCTCGCTTTCGAGCCCGGCCCAGATGACGCGCGGGCGCACAAGGTCGGGAAACCCGCCGACGCCGCGCGCCACGACCGTGAACGGCGCGGTCGTGCGCGCCACCCGCTCGAGCATCTCGGCGAGCGGAGCAAGCCTCGTCGATTCGACGGCGGGTCCCAGGAATTTCAGCGTGACATGCAGATTGGCACGGCGCACGAACTGGATCCCGTCGCTCCCAAGGCGCTGCGCCTCTATGAATCCGGAGAGCGTCTCCTCGACTTCCTCGCTCATCCGCACCGCGATAAACGCGCGGACCTGCGCGGGCAGCGAATCGGCAAAGTTTGCCACTGGAAGAGCGGGCGGACAGATTACGATGCGGACTTCGGACGCACCAGCTCGTACTCCACCAGCATCAGCCGGTCGTTGCCGAAGAACATCGCGCCGTCCACGAACATGGTGGGCGATCCGAACCCGCCGCGCTCGATCAGCTCGTCGGTGTTGGCGCGCAGCTTCGCCTTGTAGTCGTCGGTGGCGATCTTGGCGAAATATTCCTTTTCGTCCAGGCCGACTTCGCCCACGATCTCGCGCAGCACCGCGTCCTGGCTGATATCGCGATCGTCGCCCCAGTAGCTTTCGAACACGCGGCGCGAGTACGGGATTATCAGGCCATGCTCCAGCGCGACGAACGCGCCGCGCATCGCCTTGACCGAGTTGACCGGAAACACGGTCGGGCTTCCGATCTTGAGTCCGTAAAGCCGCGCCCAGTCCTGCAGGTCCTTGGCGTAGTAGCGCGCCTTGACCTTGACCGGATTGGATCGCGATTCATAGACCGATGGATTGACCGTGTTGAAAACGCCGCCCACCAGGATCGGCTTCCAGATGAGCTCGGCGCCTTGCCGCTGGGCAAGGTCGGGAATTTTCGTGAACGCGAGATAAGTCCACGGACTTGAGCAGTCGTAGTAGAATTCGAGCTTCTTGCCCATCGATGCGCCTCCGCCGCGCCGGCGTGCCGCGGCCGCGATGCTATCGACAATAGGCGAGGGCGGCATCCGCTGAAAAGCGCCGCACCGGCGCCCGGGGAGGCCCTGCCAACTGTCCTCGACGGGGCTGGCCTGGTGGCTGGGCGGCGCTGTGATATACAACGGTCGCTCATCACTCGTGGTCGAGCCTATGCGCTGCCCAAATTGCAAATCTGAGAATCCAGCCGGCAAAAAGTTCTGCGGCGAGTGCGGCGCGGCACTGGCGAATATTTGTCCAAAATGTGGCGCCGATAATCCGGCTGGCAAAAGCTTCTGCGGAGAGTGCGGCACGGCACTGGGAGCGACTGCGCAAGCGGCCCCGCCAAGGAAATCCGATCCGCCGCGGATTCAGGTAACCCAAACCACCGCCCCGGAGAATCTGGACGGCGAGCGCAAGACGGTCACGGCGCTGTTCGCCGATATCAAGGGCTCGATGGACCTGATGGAGGACCTCGATCCCGAAGAGGCGCGCGCGATCGTCGATCCGGCGCTGAAGCTGATGATCGACGCGGCGCATCGCTACGTCGGCTACATCGTGCAATCGACCGGCGACGGTGTCTTCGCGATCTTCGGCGCGCCCGTCGCGCACGAGGATCATCCGCAGCGCGCGCTCTACGCTGCGCTCAGGATGCAGGAAGACGTCAAGCGGCTCGCCGAGAAATTGCGGGCTGAGAAGGGACTCAATCTGCAGGTCCGCGTCGGAGTGAATACCGGCGAAGTGGTCGTACGGTCGATCAAGACCGACGACGCGCATACCGAGTACACGCCGATCGGCCATTCGACCAGTCTCGCCTCGCGCCTGCAGACGCTGGCGGCTCCGGGGTCGATTGCGATCAGCGAGACCGTGCGCAAGCTAATCGAGGGATATTTCGCCTTGAAGGCGATGGGACCGGCCCGAATCAAGGGTGTCAGCGAGCCGGTCAATGTTTACGAAGTGACGGGACTTGGTCCGCTGCGCACGCGCTTGCAGCGCTCGGCGGGACGCGGGCTGACGAAGTTCGTCGGACGCGAGCGTGAGATGGAAGCGATGGGCGGCGCTGCCGAGCAGGCGCGCGCCGGCCGCGGTCAGATTGTCGCTGCGATGGCCGAAGCGGGCACCGGCAAGTCGCGCCTGTTCTTTGAGTTCAAGGCCAAGAACCAATCGGGATGGATGGTGCTGGAAGCGTTCTCGGTCTCGCATGGCAAGGCGTCGGCGTTCCTTCCGGTGATCGATCTCCTCTGGAGCTATTTCAAGATCAACTCCGAGGACGACGAGCGCACCCGGCGCGAAAAGATCAACGGCAAGATCCTCACGCTCGATCGTTCGCTGGAGGACGGGCTGCCCTACATCTACGGGCTGCTGGGTCTAAGCGACGAGAACAGCCTGGTCGCGGAGGTCGAAGCGCAGACTCGCAAACGCCGCGCGCTTGATGCGATCAAGCGGATTCTGCTCCGCGAATCGCTCAGCCAGCCGCTGATCGTGATCTTTGAGGATCTCCACTGGGTCGATGACGAGTCGCAGGCGTTCCTGAATCTGCTCGCTGACAGCATCGGCACCGCGCGCATCCTGATGTTGGTGAACTACCGGCCCGAGTATTCGCATCAATGGAACTCAAAGACCTACTACACTCAGCTCAGGCTGGATCCGCTCGGCAGGGAGAGTGCCGATGAGATGCTTGCGGCGCTGCTCGGCGACAGTGCGGAACTGATGGCGCTCAAGCGGACCATAATCGAACGCACCGAGGGCAACCCGTTCTTCATGGAAGAGACGGTGCAGGTCCTGCTCGATGAGGGCGCGCTGGTCCGCAACGGCACGGTTAAGCTCACCAAGCCGATTGGCGAGCTAAAGATCCCGCCGACCGTGCAGGGCATCCTTGCCGCGCGCATCGACCGGCTGCCTCCCGATCACAAAGACCTGCTGCAGACGCTTGCGGTGATCGGCACCGAGTTCAAGCTCGGCCTCGTGCGCAAAGTCGCCGCCAAACCCGGAATGGAGCTGGAGCCGATGCTCTCCGAACTGCAGCTCGGCGAGTTCATCTATGAGCAGCCGGCATCGGGCGATATCGAGTACATCTTCAAGCACGCGCTCACCCACGATGTCGCCTATGGTTCGGTGCTGACCGAGCGCCGCCGAGTCCTGCACGGGCGCATCGGCGCGGCGCTGGAATCGATTTATGCCGACAGCCTCGACGATCACATAGTCGAACTGGCGCACCACTATTCGCGCAGCGGCATCCCGGCCAAGGGAGTCGAGTATTGCCTGCGCGCGGTCCAGCAGTCTGTGGACCGCGGGTCATTTGCCGAAGCAGTCGCGCAGTTTGAGAGCGGGCTTGTACTGTTGCAGAAGCTGCCCGACGACGACCGGCGCGCCGAGCTGGAGCTGGACCTGAGAAATGCTGTCAGCATGGCGCTAAGGTCGATCAAAGGCTGGGGCTCGCCTGAGTTTGAGCGGTCGTCTGCGCGCGCAGTGGAGCTTTGCGAGCGGCCCGGGATCAACTGGGAAAAGACCGTGTGGGCGCTCTCTGGAGCCTTGTTTGCGCTCCTGAGCCGTCCCGACGTCCGCAAGGCGTCCGAAATGGCCACCGAGCTGCTCGCGCGGGCCGAGCAAAACGGGATTAACGAACTTGCCGCAAGGGCGGCGGACCTGCTGTTGCTCGCATGGATGTACTCCGGCGACTTCGAGCGCGCCGCCGAAGGCTTCGATCGCCTGCGAGGTCAACCAGACTCGATAGCGGAGCCGGCACTGGGTCAAACATCGCAGCGCATCGGGACGCCGCATCAAGCGCTCATGACCTCGGCGCTGGGTGAGGCGCTCAATCTCGTCGGCTCGGCGTGGAACACCTGGTTTCTGGGTTATCCGGATCGTGCACTGGAGCGAGTCGGCTTGGCCACCGCGATCGCGAACGAATCAGGATCAAAGCCTCTCTTGGAGCTGGTGCACAACCTCGCCAAATACGTTTTTGAACTCCGCGGCGAGCTTGAACAAATGAAAGAGAGGGCGGAAGCCGCGCTGGCCCTATCGATCGAAAGCGGCACCGTAACTCGCCGCGCCTTCTGCGAGATATACCTCGGGTGGGCGGATGCGATAGCAGGCGACCTCGACGGCGGCATCGCGCGGATGCGGCGCTACTTATCGGAGCACACGGCCGCCGGCTCCGAGCTTCTGAGCGATTACTTTCAAGCTTTGATTGCCATCGCCCTGGGCCGGATGGGGCGGTTCGAAGAAGCTCTTCGCACCATCGACGAGTCGTTCCCGATCATCGAGCGAACAGGGATGCGAATGTATGAGTCGGAGGTGCACCGGGTGAAGGGGGAGTTGCTGCTGGCGCAGGATGCATCGAACGCGGCGCAGGCGGAGCGATCCTTCCGCACCGCGATCGAAATCGCGCGCCGCCAGAAAGCGAAGTCGTGGGAGCTGCGCGCGACGACTAGCCTCGCACGGCTGCTCGACAAGCAGGGCAAGCGCGATGAGGCGCGCGCGATGCTCGCCGAGATTTATAAGTGGTTCACCGAGGGCTTCGACACCGCGGATTTGAAAGACGCCAGGGCGCTGCTCGACGAACTCGGCGCATAGCCCGAGTCGGCGCGGCCGATTCCATCGCATCGCGCAATTCCCCGGATTCAGACTGGTGGCGGCGGCTGCGCGCTTTCCCGCATTCCGCCGCCGCGCATGGTCTAGCGCGAGGACGCTTCGGTGCGGGCCGGTGCGCCGTCGATCTTCACCAGGTCCGCGCGCACCGATCCGATAAACGCGGCGGCCTGCACGCGCAGCGGCAGATGGCGCTGGTCGGCGCTGACCCATACCTCCACCTCGCGCGCCTCGCTGCGCATATTGCCGTCGCTCATGTAGAGGACCGTCGGCGTGATCTTGATCGCGTCGAAGTCGCCCACCGGCACGCGAATCCGTTCACGGCCATCGACGTGGAACTCGAACACGTAGCGGTTGCTTCCGGTCACCACGTCGAACGCGAGCCGGTCGCCCGGCTTGAGCGCCTGCGACAGCGCCATCACGGTGCCCGACAGGATGCCGTACTGGGTCGAGCCCTTGAACTCGCGGGTAAAGCTGCCGTGGTTGTTTTTCTTGACCGCGGTGACGAGCGCCTTTGGCCGATCGAAGGTGACCGTGTATTCGTCGAAGCGCTTGTTCTCGGACTGCCGGATATACATCTCCTGCGGCGTGATCGAGTCCGCGCTGAAACGCTCGCGCACGTAATCGCGCATCTTGAAGAACACGTCAGCCAGCTTGCTGGTCTCGACCGTCACCTCGGCGCGGTCGGCCGAGGGATCCTTGCGGTTGCGATGAAACTCGACCACCGCGGTGGCCGCTGGAATACCGGCCCACGAGGCCTGGTAGGTCAGCTTCTCGCCGTCTTGAAACGGGATCACGCCCGGCTTATAGGCCGGGATCGAGATATCCTCCGGCAGGACATTGGGAGTCGGCGCGGGAGTGGGCTGATGGTGGCGGTGGCGATGCTTCTTTACCGAATGCGCGGGCGTGGATTCCGCGCCATAAGGGGCGCCCATGCTCGCGAATATCGCCAATAGCGCCACCGCCAGCGGCAGGACGATCGCCGGATGCGGCCTGCGGCGCGTGCTTGCGGCGGCCTGTGCTTTGCTTGCAAACCAATCCGTCATCACGAATAATTTTGACTCAACGGGGAGGATTCCGAAATGTCGAAGTGCCGGTTTCTGTTCATGACCGCCGCCTGCGTCCTCTTCGCTCTCCCCTCGCTCGCAGCGGCGCAGATGTATGGGGGGCAGGGCCTCGGGAGCGCGCTCAGCAGCGACGCGGCTGCGCATCAGGGCATCACCAAGGCCGGCGTCGATGATATCACGGCCCGCGCCGAGAAAGAGTCAGCCTTCAAGATTGTCAAGGACGTCAGGCTCGGGCTCAAGGATGCCGACCCCGCCGTCCGCGTGCAGGAACTCAACAAGCTGCGCAACATCCAGGATCCCGACGCCGACCGGCTGCTCATCCAGGAACTGTCGGACCCTGATATTCGCGTCAAGATGAAGGCGATCGACCTGCTCGGCGCGCGCGAGACCAATATCGCCGTCGAGCCGCTCTCGCAGCTGCTCTTTCTGCGCTCGACCTCCGCCATCGTCAAGCTCCACGCCGTCGCGGCGCTGGGCCGAATCGGCGACGCCAAGGGCGCCCTGCCGGTGATGCAATATCTCGAGGAGCAGACCGATCCCACCGCGCGCGGTACCGCCGTGTTCGCGCTCGGCGAGATTTCCAACGGCAAGGCCACCCAGCTGCTGGTCCAGGTCGCCGACGAGGACAAGAGCCCGATGGTGCGGCGGCTGGCGAAGGAAGCGCTTCAGAAGATCGACGGCGAGCTTCCCACCGAGCACAGCATCGAACTTGCCTCGCAGAAGAGCGAAGGGCCGATTCCGACCGACCAGAAGCTGGCCAAGATGCGCGCAGTTGACGCGAAGATTCAGCAGGAAGAGCGCTAGCGCGCGCGCAGATCGACGAACACGCCCGCGCCGCGCGCGACCGCAACATCGACCGCGCTCGAGAACGAGAGCACGTCCACCACGATTACGACGCGCGAGGAGCGGCCCAGTTCGCGCGCGCCCTCGGGCCCCCATTCAAAGCGGACCGCGAATCCCTCCTGCTCGTATGCGCTCATGATGCCGCCGGCGTCCGGCGGGCGCGGCCGCGGCATCACGCGCGCACGAGCCACTGCCCGGCCATCACGCCGTCGCCGCACCATCGCGCGCCCTCGACCACGGCGCGCCCGTTGACGAACACGTGCTCGATTCCGGTCACGTCGCGCGCGGGATGAAGCGCGTCGGCGTCGCATCCGATGGTAGCGGGGTTGAAGACGCACAGGTCAGCCGCGAATCCCTGGCGCACCAGCCCGCGTCCCGCAAGCCGCATGCGCTGCGCCGCCATCCCGGTCATCTTGTGCACCGCGTCTTCGAGGCCGAGCAGCTTGAGCTCGCGAACGTAATGACCGAGCACGCGCGGATAGGTGCCGAAGCTGGCGGGGTTGTGATGCCCGTGCGAGGTCAGAATCGTGTCCATCTCGAACAGGTTGAGCGGATGGCTCATCGCGGCCCGCAGCGCCTCCTCATGGCGATCGTCGCCGCTGTACAGATGGTTGAGCACGCGGGCACGGGTGCCGCTTTCGCGCGCGATGGTCAGGTAGGCCTCGACGGGGTCGAGTCCCATCTCGGTTGCGATTTCGCCGAAGAAGCGGCCCTCCAGATGAGCCAGCTCGGGCTTGACCGCCCACATGAGCTGCACGCCCTCCGCGATGAACGGGCGCAGGGGCGCAAAGCCGTCGCGCAGCCGCGCCCATCCGGCGGGATCGGCGAGAATCTCCTCGAGCCGGTTCTGCGACCAGGCGGGAAAGATCACGCGGATGGTCGTGTTGCCGCAGGTGTAGGGAAAGGTGTCGAAGGCGACGTCGGCGCCGCCTTCGCGCGCGCGCTCAATTTCAAGCAGCGTCTCGTGGGCGGTCGTCCAGGTGCGGCGTCCGACGAAGATCAGATGCGAGATCTGAAGCGGCACGCGCGCCTGCCGTGCGACCTCGATCATCTCGCGCACCGCCAAGATATTGTGCGGCACCTCGCTGTCGAAAAACAGCGAGCGCGTCGAGTAGGCGCGCAGATGAGAAGTCAGCACGCCGCCCGCAGCGGCAGCCACCCGCGCCATCGCGGCCAGCTCCGCCGGCTTCGCGATCATGCCGGGAAAATAGCCGAGACCGGTCGAGAGCCCGATCGCGCCGTCAGCCATCGCGCGCTCCAGCATCGCCTGCATCGCGGCGAGCTGCTCGGGCGACGGCTCGGCGGGATTCGCGCCCATCACGGAGAGCCGGATGCTGCCGTGACCGGCCAGATGCGCGACGTTCATCGCGAGTCCCTGCCGGCGCAGATGCGCCGCGATTCCCGCCACGTCATGCCAGCTCCAGTCGAACTTCCGCTCCGAGAGCATCTGCCCCGACTCATCCAGCATCCGCGTGCGCTCGGGACGAACCGGCGCGACCGAGAATCCGCAGTTGCCGCCAACAAATGTGGTCACGCCCTGGCGCAGGAACGGCGCGAGGATCGCGCCGTGTTCGGGAATCGGGATGACCCAGTCCGAATGCGAGTGCAGGTCGATGAAGCCGGGCGCCACGACCAGACCGGCGGCGTCGATCTCGCGCGCGGCGGCGGAGTCGGCTGCCTCCCCGGGTGCGGCGACCGCGGCGATCTTGCCGTCCTTGACGGCGACGTCGGCGCGCATGCGCGGCGCGCCGGAGCCGTCGATCACGTCGGCGCCGCGAATCCAGATGTCGTACTGCATAGGCGCGAATCTACGCGGGCGCGCGCTGAAAGCGCAACTTGCGCGCGCACTCAGCCGCGCCAGCTCAGGTGCGAATGATGCCGGCGGCGTGGCCGCTGGGCGCGGGCGCTGCGGGAAAGATCGCCGCGATGCGCTCGGGCGCGATCCCGAGGTGACTCTGCAGCACGATCGAGATCGGCTCGCGGAAGTCGGTGGTGACGGCGAGGTCGCGCTCCTGGTAGAGCTGCGCGGGCGCAAGCCCCGGCCACCGGGCGTAAACCTTGCCGCCGCGCACCGGACCGCCCGCGACCCACATCACGTTGCCATGACCATGATCGGTGCCGGCGTTGCCGTTCTCGCGCATGGTGCGCCCGAACTCCGAGATCACCATCACCACCGTTTCATTCCATGCCGGTCCGAGTGCGCTAGCGAACTGCGCGAGTCCCTGGGCGAGCGGATGCAGATGACCCGCGAGCTGTCCCGAAGCCGCGCCCTCGCTGACGTGCGTGTCCCATCCACCGAGCGCCAGGAAGCCGACCCGAATCGTGGGGTCGCGCTTGATCAGTCCCGCCAGGCGCGCGGTGTCTTCGCTGAAGCCCTTGGGCGAGGGCGCTCCCGCGTCGGCCTGCATCATGTCCTGCTTGAGCTCGGCGAGCAGCTTCGTCCGTGCGGCTCGGCCGTCGCGATAGGCGCGCGCGATCGCGTCGTTGCCGCGGTACATGCGGTCAAACGCCTGCTCGACAACCGGACGATCAAGCGGCATCGGGCGCGCGGCGCCGCGTCCCAGCGGCATGTTTGCGACCGGCATCGGGCCGCTCAGGATTCGCGGCAGGGTCGGCCCCATGCTGAGCGCCTCTGTTGGCTCGTGCGCGCCGGGCATCGCGGCCAGCGTGCGATTGAGCCATCCGTCGGTGGTGGTCTTGACGCCCGGCGTGCCGCTCTCCATGAAGTCCTGCGCGTCAAAGTGCGAGCGCGTCGGGTCGGGCGATCCGCACGCGTGCACGAAAGCGAGCGTGCCGTCCTTCCACAGCGGCATGACCGGCGCGAGCGCGGGATGCAGTCCGAAGTATCCGTCGAGGTCGAGCACGCCGCCCTGCGCGCCGGTGCGGCCGACCGCGATCGTCGGGCGCGCGTCGTAATAGATCGGCTCGCCGTGCGGCACCACCACGTTGAGGCCGTCAACCGCGCCGCGCAGGAACACCACCACGATCCGCTTGCGTCCCGGCGCCTGGACGCGCGCGGCCCACGCATGCGGACTCAGCAGCACCACGCCCGCCGCCGAGAGAATCGCGGCGCGGCGCAGGAAGGCGCGCCGCGACACCGTCATCCGCTCGCGCGGCGAGCACAGCGCGCACTCGAGTTCCTTTTCGTCGATCGGGTCCATCACCGCTTCTTTCACCGTTTCTCCGTCGCGCCTAGCGCATCATGAAGTCCGGGCTGCCCAGGATCAGCGCCGATCGCAGCGCGGGACTTGCCTGCTCGACCGCCGAAGCAGTCTCGGGCGCGAGCTCTGCGCCTAAGGTATCGGCCAGCGCGACGGCGTCGGGCGGCGCCATTGCGGGCGCGCGGTGCTCCGCCGCGGCGACCTCCATCCCCATGTGCGGATTCGCGCCGCGCTTGCCGAAGAGCTTCGGCTCCCGCGCCGCCGCCGCGGAGCGCATCGGTATGCCGGCGCCGTCGGCGTTCTCGCGAAACGGCGGATGCTCCAGCGGCAGATGCCCCGTGCCGAGCGCGGTGGCGAAGCTCACCCGCATCATCATCGCGTCCGGATTGAGCCACGCCTGCTGCGTGTTGGCGTAGCCGTTGGGCGTCTGGCATCCGTACAGCGGCATCCCGAGCAGCGCCATCGCGCCATACAGCGGCCGCGAGTTGCGCACCGCAGCGCCGGTCGCGCGTACCGACGAGATCACGAACTCATACGGAGTCTTGAACTTGGCGCGATAGTAGCGGCGCTCCCAAAACTCGGCCGAGGCGAACATCGTCTCGAGCACGGCGCGAATCTCGCCGTCGCTGGCGATGTACCGCGCCGCCATCCGATCGACCAGCGCGGGCGGCGGATTGTCGGCGACGAAGTATTGCGCGAGCTGGTAGCTCAGGTGATGAGCGGTGGCCGGGCTGCGCGCCAGGATATCGAGCGCGTGCTCGCCCTCGCTGAGCCCGGCGCCCGCGATGGTGTGGCCGAGGAAAGTCTTGCCCTGGAAGTCGTGGCGGCTCGCGTCGAAGTAGAAGCCCGACGGGCTTATCGACGCGATCCCGCCCGGATTGTTGCCCGCGCGGCGCCGCAGGAGGCGCAAGCGCCCGAAGCCGCCGGCGCCGTCGTTGGCCGCGCTCTGCTCGCGCATCTGCGCGCGCTGCGCGCGATTCGGTGGCAGGCCCCATCCGGTCAGGATATGCGCCAGCGCGATCACGTCCTGCTGCGTGTAGCCGCCGCCGACGCCGAGCGTGTGCAGCTCCATCAGCTCGCGCGCGTAGTTCTCGTTGATGCCGTCGAAGTTCTTGCGCGCGCCGGGACTGCCGGGTGCGGTGTTGCGCCAGTTGTCGAGGTAGAAGAGCATCGCGGGATGCTTTGCGGTCGCGCCAAGCAGGGTGCGGAACTTGCCCATCGTATGCGGCCGGATCGCGGTCTGCTCAAAGGAGCCGGTCCAGACGAGGTCGAGCCCCTTGGCGGCGAAGACGTTGAAGTGATTGAACCAGAACGCGGTCATCACTTCCTGCAGATGGCGCGGACCCTCGACCGCGCGCACGACGCGCGCCTCGATCGCCTCGCGCGCGACGACGCGGGCCCGAGTTCGCGCGTTGCGCACCGCCTGCTTGCCGGGGTTGTTCCGGTCTGCGCCGGGGGCGGCGCCGCGCGACTTGCCCTGATGGCGATACTCGCGCTGCGCTTCCATCACCGGGCGCCAGTACTCGATAAACAGCCCCAGCGGCGACATCTGGAGCGTGCGATAGCCGGCGACCCGGTCGCCGAGCTCGCGCGGGATCGGAATCGAGTCGGGGTTGAGCTGTTCCTCGATATAGCGGGCGTAGCCTATTTGCTGGACGTGCTTGAGGTCGCCCGGGCGCGGGCCGAAGCCGAGGCGGTTGAGCGCGTGAAGCGCGCGATGCTGCTGGGGGATTGCGGCTGAATCCGTCAAGGCCGGGGTCTCCGACGATCTAATACGCCGGCGCGTGCGATCGGATACACGCGGCGCGAGCGCCCTTGCCGGCGCGATGGCTTCGTTCATTTTTCATTCCGCGCGCGCATAGCCTCATCCCGCCCGTGAATCCTACGGTATTTCGCGCGTGCGATGGGTCCGGTATGAGGCCGGCGGCAGCGCGTGAGTATCGCCCTCGGCGGCCGCGACGCGGCGGCGCGATTGCAGCCGCTCGAGCTTTTCCATCGCGCGGAACAGATGGCGCATCAGCGAGTTCTCGTAGCGGCTGATGGTGGTCACCTGCTCGGGCTCGGGCAGGGACAAATCGTTGAGTCCCGTGTCGGCCAGAATTTCCTCGCCGTCGTAGCTGTGGTGCTGCCACTCCGTGCCCAGCATCGAGTCGCCCAGCGCGCTGAGCGCCGACGGCGGCGCCTTCCATCGATGCGAGTTCAGAAAGGCGACGCGGTTTTCGTACTTCAGCACGCGGCGCAGGCGCCATGCGGCGACGCCGATCTGCTGGACCATCAGATGCTCCAGCGCGCCCATCGGATTCAGATCGGCGGTAAGGTCGGCCATCATCGCGTGAAATTCCCGCGCCGCGCCTTCGCCCTCGATTTCCGGGATCACGAGCTTGCGCGACAAAATCCCGTGCTTGAGCGAGTTCATCGCCGCTCGCGCCTTGCCGTGCGCGGTGCGCGGCCCGGTCGAAAGCTGGGCGTTGCGCCGGTTGGCGGCGAGCTTTTTGGCGGAGATGGGGCGGCGGGCGGGCGTGCTTTCGCGCAGCGGGGCGTCGAGATACGGCGGTTTTTCGTCCATGCAGACATTTCTGCACGAATCGGGGATTTGCGTAAGGATGAACAGTTCATCCATGAACTAAATTGGCAAAACCTCTAACACTTGTTAGGGAAAAGGAAGAAGGCGAAATCTGCGGATTTCGCTGGTTTTTCAATAGCTTGGAAGCGCAGGCGCCGATGCGGCCGGGCTCGGGAGTCCCGATTTGGAGGGGGTCGATTTTCGGGCGTTTCTGAACGCTTGTTCAGATTTTCAGAGGCGAAATTTCCAGGATTTCGCAGGCTCGTGCGCGCGCATTTATTCAGCCTTTCCCGGACGCGGAGCGTCCAGTGACAGAGGCAGGGGCGAAAGAAAGCAGCCGCGATCCTTCCGGCCCTCTCCCGGTTAGGGAGAGGACACGAGCGAACGCGAGGAAGGTGAGGGTCCGAATTGAGCGCGAGTCCTCGAGCGCGAATATGATTCCGATGCTTTTCTGGATTCCATACTCGCGCTCGCAGCGAGCGCCACGCGCCCGCGGCGCGTCCAGTGAAAAAGTTGACCCGCGCCGCGTGTGCGCCAGTGGCGCCTCCCTGACAGGGAGAGGGTTGAGAGCACGCGGCGCGAGCAAAGCCGTCCTCGCTGCCCGCGCCGCGTGCGCCAATCTCACTGCGGTGCTGCGATCCGCACCATCGCCGCGTTTTTCTGCTTGTGCGAGAAATCGAACAACCCGCGCAAATCTCCTATCGCCGGCGCGTTGGTCGGAAAGTAGGGCGCCCCCGCGGCGGTGGTCGGATCGGGCAAACTGTCGCGGCTGCGGGCGGACAGCGGTTTGAGCCTCCAGTTCCATTCGATGAATTTCAGGATCGAAGCATGGTCGCCGTAAGTATGATCGACGAAGTCGCGCCGCGCATACGGCGAGACCGCAATCATGACGGTGCGCGGCCCGTCGCCAAAGAAGTCGATTGGCTGGATATAGCCGGAATCATACTGGCCGCCGCTTTCGTCGAAAGTGATAAGTATCGCGGTGCTGTCCCACAACTTGGGGTTCGCCTGCACCGACGCTATCAGTTTCCGCAGGAAAGCCTCGAACAGCGGCGGCGTGGAGGTTCCCGGATGGCTGTCGAGCAGGAGGTCCGGTTTGACGTAGGAGACCGCGGGCAGGGTGCCGGCGCCCAGGTCAGCATAGAGCTGATCGAGGTCGGTCAGGTTGTTGCGCAGCGAAGTGGTCATGATCGAGGTCGAGTACTGAAATCCATTGCAGATCGCGCAGTAGAGGTCATTGAGAGGGGTTTTGCCGGCCGCGTTGTCGAAGCCTTCGCCGTAGTATTTCCAGGAGATCTTGCGCTTCGAGAGCGCGTCGCCGATGTTCGGAATGGTCTGCGGGCCGACGCTGTAATAGGGGCCGCCGGGGAATTCGGCGGTGTCCATATCGCTGATCACGGTGCCGGTGGTGGTGTAGTAAGGATAGTCATTGTTGATTTTATAGTAGTTGCCCGAGGCGCAGTTGCCGCCGTTGAAGGGATGGTACGGCAGCGAATCGAGATAACCCAGTATGGGCTCGACGCCGGGTTGCGAGGTGTCTGAGCAATCGGTGTAGGCGACGCCGGTGCTGCCCATGTCCTTGGGGCCCAGGGAATCGTTCGTATAGAAGTTATCGAACGGCGATTTGGGATCGGGGTCTTCGACCAGATCGGGGGGAGGCAGCGACGGGTTTCCATCGGAGTCGGTGTAGTAATAAACATCGCCAGTGTAGATAAACTGCGAATTGGGGCCGGTCCCGCCCATGAGCGGCTGATGATAATTGTCTCCGATTGAGTAATTCTGGGCGAGCCAGAGAAAGAATGGGTAATCGCCCATCGAAATGTTGTAGTAGCCCATCGCGATTCCGCCCTGGTAGGTATCTTCGAGGGTCGCGGGGGGTGGCGTGAGCCCCCAGCCCATCGTGACCGCCACCCAGGTATATAGATCGCGGTTGCATCCGGAAGGGTTGGTCGCGCTGGCGTTTGCGATATTGCAATCGGCCTGCTGCCACATCTGGTAGAACCGATGCACCGGATCGCCGACGTTGTTGAGATAGCTGGTGGTGGTGATCTGCGTGGCCAGGAATGGCGCGCCGCAGTTGTTGAGCACCGAGGCGCCCACCAGCGAGTACGGCCCATTTGGCAGGTTCGACGGATAGCGGCAATCGGGGACCGGCTTGGCCAGTGGTGGGTAGTACAGCGGCTGACCAGTGCCCGGATCTGACAGCAGCCCCTGCGAAGTCGGGTCGAGCCCGATGTCGCTGCAGAAGACCTGGGTACTGGTCTCGAATTCGGCGAGCAGGCAGGGCGAGATCGGCAGTGCGTCAAGCGTGGTGCTCGGTTGCGGGAGCGTGGCATATGCGCCGGTCTGCGTAGGGCTCAGTTCATAGACCGACGTGTCGGTGGCCTGATTCTGCGCGGCCAGGCTGAAGTTCGTGCCTTTCAGACCGGTTTGCGTCACGATTCCCTGCGAGAGCAGATTCCATACGGTCTGGGAGCTGTCGGACGGAACGTAAGTCCCGAACACATTGTCGAAGCTGTGATTCTCTCCGATTACGACGATCACGTGCTTGATCGGAGAGCGGGTTCTGGAAGCGTAGGAGCCGCCGGAACCTCCGCCGGAGCCGCCGCATCCCGCCATCGCAATCGCAAACAACCCCAACACCGCAACTGACAACGCCAAGCGAATTTTTCTCACGGTCGTATACTCCCCTCCCACGGATTAAGAGCTTCGCATGCGTCGGCGCGCCTCTGATCGAGAATCGACTGGAGCAGCGGACTTTTCCGCCGCATCCGTCACCCCCGCGGATTCAGCCGGAGGCCAGACTTGCGCCGCCAGGGCCGATACGCTGACCGGATGCGGCCGCGAAATGGCCGCGATCGACCTCAGCCGACGCACCCGCCGATCCAGTCATGAGGGCCGGGACATCCGCCACGCTCGGGTCGTGAGCCGTGCCTATGAACTTTCCCCCGGCAGCGCCGGCGCCACGCATATTTTTAGTCGATCGATGGGCTGCCGCACAATCCGATGCACTCGGCAGTGCATCGCAGGCATCGCTGATACCAGCGCGCTCACGCAAACCAGAAGGCGGAGGCGCGCCCAGCGAAGGAGTGAATCGCGCGCGCGAGGCTCCTAGCGTGTCATCGCGAGGGCAGCGAGGAATCTCCGCCAGGCGATTTTCTGGACAGGGCGCCGAGCACTCAGTTGCGGTGCGAACGGCTGACAGAATTCAGAAGCGTTCTGACCTTGCGATTCTCGACGGCGCCGGCATCGAGCCTGGCGGCTCCCACGAAGCGCATGAACCGCGCCATCCCCGCTGCCAGCGCGTGGCGCAGTGCCGGATTGGACGCGGCCGCCCGATTTTCGAACCAGATTCCGCCCACTACCAGCGCTTCGGTCGTGCGGTCGAGCTTGAGATCGATTCGCGCGACGAAAGCGTCATCCCAAAGAATCGGCAGCACGTAGTATCCATATTTGCGTTGCGCGAGCGGCACATAGACTTCCCACTTGTAGTCGAAATCAAACAGCGCGCGCGCTCGCTCGCGCGCGGTGACGATATCCAGCGGCGAGAGCAGGGTGACCTCCTCGCGCGTCGTGGTATCGGACGGCCGCCAGGTGCGCGGCACCCGGCCGGCGGCGACCTCGCGGAGATCATTTGCGTCGCCGGCAAGCGCGTAATGAAGTTCTTTCAAGCCTTCCACCCGCACCGGGACGATATCGCCCTCGGACAGCATTTGCTCGCGAATGCGTGCGACTTCGCGCGCCGTGACCGGCCGTTTGAGCACCCGTCTGAGCACGGGATTTCCGATATCGCCGCTCCCGGTGCCGCTCAGGCGATGAAGGGCGTGAAACGCGATCGTTTTCCTGAGGATGAAGGCGTCGGCCTCCTCATCACTGGATTCGCGGAGCAAGTCCGCGGGCGCGATATGCTCGGCCAGAGCGTACACGCGCTCGAAGCGTTCGCGATGATGCGTCATCAGCTCGCCGGTGCGCCACAAATAGTAGAGCGCGACCGCGCTGTCCTTGCGGCCGCGATAGTTGGTTATCCGCCGGCGCGTATGGATCGCGAAGTCGCGATTGGTGACGGTCCCTTTCGCTCGCACGGCGGCGCGCATCTCTTCGATTGTCCGAGCGAGCTCGCGCCCGACGGCGCGGCGGGAATCGGGCGTGGGATTAGATGCTTTCCTGTCCGCTGCACTTGCGGATAGCTGTTCGTCTCCCACGAAGCTCGGCTCGGCGCGCTCCCGCCGCATCACGACGCGCCAATGCGGCAGTTCCTCTATCGGCCGCACCGCGAGCCACCCGCCCCAATCGAAAAACTTCCGTTCCCGGTAGCAAAGCTCTTCCCATCGCCCGGGCGTGTAATCCACAACCCGGCCATACAGCGCGATATCCTGGCTGCGGGCGACGACCTGGAGCGGATCGAGCTGCAGATACTCCATCGCGCGCATCGCGCGCTCGATACCGCGCTTGCCTTTCCATCGACGGCCCGGCCACAGGCCCTGTTTGCCCAGGATGAAGCGGCGCGCGGCGGCGAGCGAGAGCGTGATTTCCGGCATCCCGTCGGGGGAGATAGCGCAATTCGCCGCCGAAAGGCTACGCGAGGCGATTTACTTCGGGTGCCCCGGGCGCAGCGCGCGAGCGATCAGCGCAGCTTGGTGCCGGAGGCGCGCTTTCGGGCGAGCGTGCGATGACCGCCCTCGGCGACCCATCGCATCTGGGTCGCCATCCCGGAGAGCACATCGACGTCGCGCCGCGTCAGCCCGGCGCGCCCCAGCATCGCGCGAATCGTGAACATGAGATGGTCGGGATTGTCGGCGGGCAGAAATCCGATCGCGATCAGCGCATCGACCATCCGCGACATCATCGCCTCTATCTCGTCAGCGCGCGCCATCGCCGGTGTCCCGCGCGAGGCGGCCGCCGCGCCGCCGCCGTCCGCCGCCAGCATCAATTCGTACGCGACGATCAGAACCGCCTGCGCCAGGTTGAGCGAGGCATACTTGGGCGAGGCGGGAATGGTGACCAGGCGATGGCATAGCTTGAGTTCGCGATTGGCAAGGCCGCGATCCTCGGGACCGAAGACGATCGCGACGTGGTTTTCCGCGCCGAGCGACGCGATCTCTCGCGCAGTGTCGCGCACCGCCGTCGCGCCCGCGCGATACGGCCCCGGGCGGCAGGTCGTGCCGACGACGAGTGAGCAGTCGGCGACCGCGGCGGCGAGGCTCGGATACTCGCGCGCGGCGGCGAGCACGTCGCGCCCGTGCACCGCCATCATGGTGGCGCCGCGGCTTTTTTTCGAGGCGGCGGGCGTCACGATGCGCAAGTCGGAAAACCCCATATTCTTTAGCGCGCGCGCGGCGGCGCCGATATTGCCCGACTGGAGCGGAGTGACCAGCACGAATGCGATTGCGTCGCGCGGATTCATCGCGGCGCAAGCATAGCACGCGCTACGCGACGATCGCTGCGGCGGGGCCGCGGAGAACGGAGCCGGGATTCCACGCAAAGGAGTGCGTGGAATGACACGGCGGGCGTTCGATCGCGCGCGCCCACCGGCGTATCGCCGGGCGGGGATGGCGTAATCGCGCGGAGCCGTGGTACATTTTTCTCCAGCTAACCTAACGAGTGTAAGGCTATGGAACTGGCAAAAAAGTGCGTCGATGTGGGGCTGTTCACCAACCGGCTCGAGGAAATGCAGGCGTTCTATGGCGAGCGGCTGCACCTGCCGTACGAGGAGATGCTCGCGCTTGGCGGCGGCGCGCGCCAGTATCGCTATGGGCTGCTCGGCTCGGTGCTGAAGATAAATCACACGCGCGACGCGCTGCCGGCGCGAGTTCCGGGCGGTTACAGGCGGCTCACCATTTCCGATCCGCGCACCCCGATGCCGTTTCAGCTCGCCGATCCCGACGGCAACGAAGTCGAGCTGCTGCCGAGCGGGCAGCGGGGAATCGAACAGATCGAGATTCACCTGGGCGTCACCAGCGAGGCCGACCACGCGCGCTTTTACGGCGAGATACTCGGATGCGAGCGCGTGGATGAGCGCCGCTTCCGGCTGGGCAACACGCTAATCAGCTACGCGCACGATCCCGCGGCGCGCCGTGCGAATAAGGCGCCGTCGGAGAGCGCGGCGCAGGTGATCGCGACGATGCGCGCGGTCGGGTTCCGCTACATGACGGTCCAGGTGCGCAATTGCGACGCGGAGCATCGCCGCGCGCTTGCCCACGGCGCATGGGAAGGCGCGCCGCCGGTCACGCTCGGCGAGGTGGCGCGGATTTCTTTCCTGCGCGATCCCGACGGAAATTTTATCGAGGTTTCGCAGCGCGCGTCGCTGACCGGCGCGCTGCCGAAAGAGTGACCCGCGCGCGCGGCACCGGGGCCGCGCGCGGCGGAGATTCAGCTCAAGCCCATCGCGAGCGCGGCCGGTTGCGTCCGGTGCGCAGGCCGCGAGTGGTGGAGCGGAACAGGGTGACCGGCTTGGCCGGCGAGATATGCACCTTGTCGAAGCCCTCGACGTGCTCGCGGTCCAGCTCTCCGCCCAGCGTGCGCTCCAGGCGCGAGAGGTTAACGCGCTCCTCGGGAGTGACCAGGCTTATCGCCTCGCCCGCTTTTCCCATTCGCGCGGTGCGCCCGATGCGATGGATGTAGTTCTCGCTCTCGTCGGGCAGGTCGAAGTTGATCACGTGGGAGACGTCGTCGATGTCGAGTCCGCGCGCGGCCAGGTCGGTGGCGACCATGACGCGGTACTTCTTTGCGCGGAAGCCCGCCAGCGCCGCGTTGCGCTGGCCCTGGGAGCGGTCGCCATGAATCTGAACCGCGTGGATATGATGGCGCTGGAGCAGCTTGGCCACCCGATCGGCGCGGCTCTTGGTGCGGGTGAAGACAATCGCGCTCTCCACTTCGGGGCGCTTCAGAATCTCCAGCAGCAGCTTGGGCTTGTCGGCCAGCGCGACCGGATAGATCGCCTGCCGGATGCTCGTAGGCGGCGCGGGCTTGCTGCCAATCGTGACGCGCTCGGGATGGGACAGGAACTCGCGCGCGATCATCTCGGGCCCGCTCGCCATCGTGGCCGAGAACATCATGGTCTGCCGCTGACGCGGGACCTTCTGCATGATGCGCCGGAGCTGGGGCAAAAACCCCATGTCGAGCAGACGGTCGGCCTCGTCGATCACGACCATCTCGACCTTGTCCAGCCGCACCAGGTTGCGCTCGAGGTAATCGATGAGCCGACCCGGGCATGCGACCAGCACCTGCACACCCTTGCGGATGTCGTCGAGCTGGCGGCGCTCGGACTCGCCACCGACCACCAATGCGGCGCGCAGCCGCGTATGGCGCGCGAGCAGCGCGAACTCGCGCGCGATCTGCGCGGCGAGCTCGCGAGTGGGGGTGATGATGATGCCGGCGATATGGCGTGAGTGCTGTTTGCCAAGCCGATTGAGCAGCGGGACCAGGAACGCCGAGGTCTTGCCGCTGCCGGTTTCGGCAGTGGAGACGACGTCGTGGCCCGCAAGCGCCATCGGGATGGTTCCCGTCTGTACGGCGGTTGGTTCGTGGTGCCCGCGATCGGTCAGAGCGCGGAGAATTTCAGGTGCAATCTCGAAATCGGAAAAAGGCAATTTTGGTCCTCATGTCCAGAACCCCCGGATTCAAGTCTGGCGGTGAGGCCAAAACAATGGGTCTGTGTAAGTTGGATGATGGCGTCGCGGAATCCGACGCGCGTATAAGTCGCGATTGACTTATGCGCGGATCATACCGGGTCCGGGGATGCGAAACAACTGGGGGTCGCGGGATGGCTTGCAGGGGGGGGAGGAGGACGCAGTCACCCCCTCTTGTATTCTCCCCCGTGTCGAAAAACGGGGGAGAAGCGGAAGGAGAGAAATTCTCCCGCGCGTCACGAGGCTTGCAAAACAAGATCAAGCCTCGCGCCGCTTGCGAGAGAAGGGCAAGCTTCGCGCAGCGCCGCTTGCTTGCGCGAAGGAATGGGCGAGGGAATCAAATTCGCGCTCGCGACGAGCGCGTAAGGACCCTCACCTTGCTCGCTGCGCTCGCGTCCTCTCCCTAACCGGGAGAGGGCTTGGACGCGGCCGTCAGCTTTCCTGGCGCTGCGCGAATTCGCGGCGCAGCGCCGCTTGCGAGAGAAGGGCAAGCTTCGCGCAGCGCCGCTTGCTTGCGCGAAGGAATGGGCGAGGGAATCAAATTCGCGCTCGCGACGAGCGCGTAAGGACCCTCACCTTGCTCGCTGCGCTCGCGTCCTCTCCCTAACCGGGAGAGGGCTTGGACGCGGCCGTCAGCTTTCCTGGCGCTGCGCGAACTCCCGCCTGGCCGCTTCCAGCAGCGACGGCTCCGCGAGCAGATCGTACGCCGTCATCGCGAGCGCCTTCGCCACCCGGATCATCGCGTCGTACCCGCGCCCCGAATCCGCATAGCGCACGAACGCATCCTCATGGCAGGAGCCGTCGCCGCGCGACGCGATCGCGAAGATCGGATGGATCGCGGGTATCGCATGGCTGATGTCGCCCATGTCGGTGCTGCCGGTGGGCAAATCCAGCGGCGCCGCCTTGGCCCGCACCCCGAGCGTCTCTGAATGCGCCGCGTAGCGGTCCGCAATCGACATGTTGTTGATCATGTTCTTGTAGCCGGGGTAGGCGCTGTGCTCCAGGCGCGTGCCGGTGGAGAGCGCGGCGCCCTCGGCGCATCGGATGATACGCTCGGCGATCTCGCGCGCGTACTTGCTGGTCCGCGCGCGCGCGCTGAACTGGCATTCGGCGAGCTCGGGAATGATGTTCACGGCCTGGCCGCCGTTGGTGATGATGCCGTGGATGCGGGAGCCGTCGCGCACGTGCAGGCGCATCATGTCCACCGCGTGAAAGGTCTGCAGCACGCCGGCCAGCGCGCTGTAGCCGTCCCACGGCGCGACCGAGGCGTGCGCGGCGCGGCCGCGGAAGCTTAAGCGCACGCCGTGAGTCGCGAGCGCCGGCATCGTGGACCACTCGGAGTCCATCGGATGCGCCATCATCGCGGCGTCAACGCCGCGTAGCGCGCCGCGATTTAAGAGCAGGATTTTTCCGCCGCCGCCTTCCTCTGCGGGTGTGCCGAGGAACACGATTCGTCCGGGCAGCTCCGATGCGATCGCCTGCAGGCCCGCCACCGCGCTCAGCGCGGCGCCCGCGATAAGGTTGTGGCCGCACGAATGCCCGTTGGGCAGCGCGTCGTACTCGGCCATGATCGCGACGGTGGGACCCTGGCGGCCGAACTCGGCGCGAAACGCGGTAGGAAGCTCGCACAGGCCGCGCTCGACGGCGAGCCCCAGGTTAGCGGCGGCGTCGCAGAGCTGGGCGGCGGCGAAGCGTTCCTCGAACTTGGGCTCGGGCCGTTCGTGAATTGCGTGGCTGAGTGCGACGACCGTCTCGCGGTAGCGATCGATCGCGTCGCAGATGCGTTTGTGGGTATCCATCGCGCGCCTCCGCCTTGGGGATTAGCATCGCGGATGCGCCGGCGACAAACGGCGCTAGCTGCGGAAGGCGACAGTCTGCGGCGGCACCACGACCGCGACCGAGCATTTCGCCTTGCGCAGAATCTCGCGGACCTTGGGTCCGAAGAACATCCGCTGGTCCGAGGAGCGGAACAGCACGCCCATCACCAGCAAGTCGAAATTCTCGCGCTCGACGGTGGCGAGGATCACGTCCTCGGGATGGCGTCCGCGGCTCAGCCGGGTTTCGACGGTGACGCCAATCTCGCGGCCCAGCCGGCTGATCTCATCGACGAACTCGCGCCCCTCGTCGGGCGCAACGCCGGCGCCCGCGCCGAGGATCGGCAACGCCAGCATCGAGGCCTCCCGAACGTAGAGCGCCGTGATGTGCGCCTCGAACGCGCGCGCATAATGCATCGCGACCGTCGCGCCCAGGCGTGAGAATGCGGCGCCGGTGGTCGGCGCGAGCACCCGGCGCAGCGGCGGCGTGGAGGCGCCATCGCGTGCGATCACTACCGGCGCGTGCGCGGTGCCGACCAGGCCGCGCAGCACCTCGCCGCCAAGATCGTCCTCGCCGCTAAGCTGCGAGGCGCCGGCGAAGATCGCGTCGTAGCCCCGCGCGCTCTCGGTTGCGATCGCCTCCAGGATGCTGTCGCCGGAGCCGGTGCGCTGATGTACGTTGCGCGCGCCGGCCGCCGCCGCGATCACCCGGATCCGCTCGAACTGCGCGTCGAACTCCGCCGAGCGCGCCGGCATGCCCGGCGCAACGGCTCGGAACACCGTGATGCTGGCCTCGGGATGGCCGGCGAGCGCGGCGGCGATATGCGCGGCCAGTTCGGCGTGCGGACCGCCGCCGCTCAGCACCAGCAGCTTGGCGCCCTCGTCGGTGAAGTGCATCCGCGCCATCAGGCGGTCGCGCTCGATTCGCTCGGCGTCGCTGGGACGCTCGCCGAGCGCTCCCAGAGCCCAGCTCAGCAGCGGCGGCGTCATTACCGAGGTCGCCACCGCGAACAGCAGCAGCACCGTGTACATTCCGGGCGTCAGCACGCCCAGGCTGAGGCCCACCAGTGCGACGACGATTCCCATCCCGCCGCGCGCGTTAAGTCCCAGCGCGACGGCCAGCGACTCGCGCCACTTGAGTCCGCCCAGCGTTCCGCCCAGGCCGCATCCGAATAGCTTGGCGGCGCATCCGACCGCGAGCACGACGACGGCGATTGCGGGCGAGTGCAGTGCCGAGAAGTCGGCGCGCAGGCCCGAGTAAGCGAAGAAGATCGGCGCCAGGAAGCCGCTGGCCACCGCCTCGACTTCAGCGCTGTCGCGTGCGCGCACCCGCGTCGAGCGCGTCAGCATCAGGCCCGCGATAAACGCGCCGAACACCGCGTGCAGCCCGATGGCCTGCGCGGCGGCGGCGCATCCCAGTGCGATCACCACCATCGCGGTGAACTTCGCGTGCTCGATGAAGGTGCGATCGTCCACCCAGCGCAGAATTCGCGCCACCGCGCGCGTGCCGGCGTAGTAACAGAAGCCCAGGAACAAGGCGGTCTCGACGACCAGCGTCAGCACCTCGGCGGCGTTGATAGAGCCGCGCTCGGCCAGACCGGCGACCACCGAGAGCAGCAGCCATCCGGTGGTGTCATCGACGATTCCCGCGGCCAGGATGAGCGCGCCCAGGTCCCGGCGCATCAGGCCCAGGTCGATGAGAATCTTTGCGATCACCGGGACGGCGGAAATCGAGATCGCGACCGCGAGGAACAGCGCGAAGATGACCCGCTGATCGGGATTGACCAGGTGCGCCGCCGGAATCGCAAGCCCCAGCCCGAAACCCGCCGCCATCGGGATTGCCACGCCCAATCCCGACACCAGCCCAACCGTGCGTCCCATCCCGCGCAGGATGCCGAGGTCGGTCTCGAGCCCGACGTACAGCAGCATCATCACCGCGCCGAGCCATGCGACCGACTCGAGCAGATTGGCGACCGCGGGATCGCTGGGGAATATCCACAGGTATGCTCCCGGCGCGAGATAGCCGAGCAGCGAGGGTCCGAGCAGGATGCCGGCCAGCAGCTCGCCGACCACGGCGGCCTGCCCGATCCGCTTCATCAGCTCGGCAAGCACGCGGCTGGTCAGCAGGAGCGCTGCGACCTCGACGAGGAACTGGAGAATCTGATGATCGCTTAGGTGAGACAAGACGATGGCCGCTCGCGATCATTGTCGCGATCCGAACATCGTGGAGCCAGAGGCCGACAGCCCCCGGCAAGTCGCTCAATCCCAGCGGCGCGCGCCGCGCCCGTGGCGGCGCTGCGCGCCCGCGCGGCGGATCACGGGCGCACGCGCGTGATGGGCTGCTTCAGCAGGTCGGGGACTTCCTCGCCCTTTTCGGTCTTGTGCTGGGCGTAGTCCTGGATCGCGGTGGTGATACCGGCCAGCGATTTGTTGAACAGCACCTCGCGATTGCGCTGCGCCCACTCGTTGGAAAACTTTACCTGCTCCGCGACGGCGCCCTTGAACTGCGGCGCCACGTAGCGCGCCCACAGCTCGCAGGAACGGAGCGTCTTTTCGCGCGTGGCCCACTCATGGGCGAGCAGCAGCATCCCGCCGAACCCGCCGCTGGCCTCCTGGAGCTCGCGGATGCGCGCGATCGCGTCGTCGGGGGTGCCGACGATCGCGCCGCCGCGCCCCAGCATCCGGTCGATGGTCATCTCCTCGACCGGCTGATTGGGATATTCCTCGAACTGCAGGCGCGCACCGAGAGTCTTGATGAAGTATTCCTGGATCCAGCGGTTGGCGCCCTCGGTGATGTCGCGCATCGCCTCTTCGCGCGAGTCGGCCAGGTGGACCGGAAAGACCATGCGCCAGTTGCGGCGATCGACGGTCTTGCCGTTCTCGGCGGCGGTCTCCTCCGCCATCTCCCAGCGCTTCTTCAAATCGCCAAGCCCGCCGGGCGCGTAAGAGGCGACCGACAGCACGCCGCATCCGAGCTGTCCCGCCGCAACCATTCCCGACGGCGAGAACGTGCTTGCGACGAAGATCGGCATGTGCGGCTGCTGGTAGGGCTTCACCTGCAGGTGCGCATCGACGAGCTTGAACCAGGAGCCGTCGATGGTGATGCCGCCTTGCTCGGTGAACAGGCGCATGATTGCCTGCACGCCCTCGACCATCCTGCGCCGCTGCGTGGTGGTGTCGATCCCCATCATGTGCGCGTCGGCTGCCAAAGCGCCCGGGCCGCATCCCAGCATCACGCGCCCGCGGGTCAGATGGTCGAGCAGGGCAAACCGGTTCGCGGTGTTGAACGGGTGATGGTAGGGGATGCTGACGACGCCGGAGCCGAGCATGATCCGCCTGGTGCGGGTGGCCGCGACCGCCATGAAGATCTCGGGCGACGGGATGATCTCCCATCCCGAGGAATGATGCTCGCCGATGAAGGCCTCGTCGAAGCCGAGTTCGTCGAGCCATTCGATGAGCTGCATGTCGCGTTCGAAGCACAGGGTCGGGTCTTCGCCGACGCGATGGAACGGGGCCATGAAGATTCCGAATTTCATCATCTCTCCTCGCAAAGCGCGCGCGCGCTGGCGCAGCGGGCCGCGGCCGGGCAGGCAGATCAAGCTTAGGACAGCGGGACGCGCGGACTCAAGGAAACGGTAGCAATTAAAGGAAGGCGGTAGCGATTAAACGACCGTTCAGGAGCGCGGCTGCGTGATTCGGATCACGCCGCCGGCGCCGCGCTGATCCAGGTGGGGAATCGAGTTCCGGAATTGGTCTGCTCGGTGCCGATCCGGATCTCGAGGGTGAACTGGTGGCCGTCGCGATGCAGCATCTCGAGTTCCAGCGGGCGGTCGAGCAGCTTGCCGCGCCCCGATGCCATGAAGCGCTTGAGTCCCATTTCGTGAATGGCGCGATTGGGCTCCGGGATGACCAGTTCGGACAGGCGCCGGCCGACCGCGTCCTCGCTGCGCCATCCGAAAGCCGCTTCGGCCTGCGCGCTCCACGTGACGATAATTCCATCGCCGTCCATCACAAATGCGGGCTCGGAGCTGGCGGCATTGGGATTGGCGCCCTGATTATGCGTATCGGTCATCGCGATTCCTTACGAAATTGTAATTCTGTTGCCAAGAATGATGCGCGATTTCGGCGGGGCGGGCAATCGGGGATGGCCGCGCGGGCGTGCGCTGAAACTTAGCCTTGGCGAAATCGTCTATGATTTGTGAGCGCAGCCGATCGGAGATAAAGCCGCGCGGCGGGATGCGTGAGCATCCGGCGCTTGTGCGGCGAGTACGCAAATAGGAAGATCAATCCCACCCATGTTAGCCGCCAGGCTTTCTCCAACGACTGATGTTTTCCGCGCAGCGCCGCGCTGCGGGCGTGCGAGCGGTATGCTCGCGGCGATGGCGGCGCTCGGCGCGTTGCTGTTGTTCATCGCGATCCCCGCGGGCGCTCAGCAGAAGGGCGGCAATCCGTCGTCCTCGATGGTGTTGCCGGGGAGCCAGCAGGGTTCGAGCACCTCGACGCTGGAGTTGCCCGCGATGCCGGGGGCGCAGGGCGGCACCTCGATGAACATCCCGCCGCCGGCAGGTCAGCAGCAGGAACTGGTCATCCCGTCGCGCGAGTTGCGCGAGCAGCCGGGCTACGAGCAGGTCACCGTCACGGTTACCGGACCGAATGGAACTTACGTGACCGGCCTGCAGAAAGACGACTTCAGGCTTTACCTGGACGGGCAGCAACGGCCGATCCAGTTTTTCCGCCAGGACACCAACACGCCGGTCTCGATCGGTATCCTGGTGGACACCTCGGGCAGCATGCAGCCCAAGATTGCGCAGGCGCGAGTCGCGATCGCACAGTTTCTGAACGACCTCAACAGCCGCGACGACGTGTTCCTGTTCGCGTTCTCAAATCATCCCTTCCTGCTGCAGCCGTTCACGATGAGTCATGAGCTCGTGATGCGCCGGCTCGGGCTGTTGCGCGCCTACGGGCAGACCGCGCTGTTCGATACGATCATGCAGGGGCTGCGGATGGTTCAGCACGGACATTGGGACAAGAAGGCGCTGCTGGTGGTTACCGACGGGATGGACAACACCAGCACCGGGACGGTCGCCGAGGTGGTGGCGCAGGCGCGCCGGATGGGCGTGCTGGTCTATTCGATCGGAATCGGCGATCCGAACGCGAGCGGCTCGGGCGTGAGCGTACAGATCGGGCCGCTGGTGATCGGCGGCGACAATATCGATCAGGTCGATGCCGCGACGCTGCGCAAGCTCTCCACGGAGACCGGCGCCCGCACCTACGTCATCCGCCAGGTCGGCGACGGCGTGGCGCTGCGCAACGCGTGCGCGCAAATCAGCCTGGAGCTGCGCGAGCAGTACACGGTCGGATTCCTCGCGCCCGATCCGAGCGCGGGCGGCTACCGCAGCGTGCGCGTCGATGTGCCGGGGCGGCCGACCTCGCTGGTGCGGGTGCGCAAGGGTGTCGAAGTGGGCGGCCGGCGCACCTACGCGTCCGAGCCCGGCGCCACGCCGTAAATTCCGCCGAGCGATCCTTTACTTCGAGTGGCACGGGCAGTGGCGCCCGCGCCAACGGAGCTACGCCGGCGCCACTGCAAAAGAATCTCCGATCAGTCGAGCTTGCGCTTGCCGTAATAGGGAAGCGTGGTTCCCTCTTCGTGCTTCTGCTCTCCGTCCGACGCCTTGGGCTCCGGCCGCGGCGCCATCGCGCTATACATCACCAGCGTGCCCGGCTCGATCACGTCGGGATCGGTCACGATATTGACGCATGAGACGCGGCCCGCTCCGAGCGCCCGTTTCATTGCGGGCGCGATATCCTCGGGACGCTCGACCAGCTCGCCGCGCGCGCCCAATCCCTCAGCGGCGCGCTCGTAATGAACCATGCCGAGCTCGGTGGCCACGTGATGGCCCTTGCCCCACATGAGCTCCTGACCATGCTTGGACATGCCCCACTGCTTGTCGTTGTTGATCACGACCGTGATGGGCAGGTTGTTCTTGGCGGCGCTATGGAACTCGGCGAAGTTGAGCCCCGCCGATCCGTCGCCGATGATGCAGAAGACCTGGCGGTCGGGATGCGCCGCCTTGGCCGCCATCGCGAACGGCAGCCCCACGCCGAGGCATCCGAGATACCCATGGCTCAAGAAGCTGCCGGGGCGCCGCGCGGTCCACGCGCCGCTCATCCAGGAGGCCGTCTCGCCGCCGTCGGCGACCACGATCGCGTCCTTGTGGAGCGCCTGCACGATGTCGTGCGCCATCCGGGCGGGATGAATCGGGCCGTCGTGGCGCGCGATCACCGAGTCGAAGCGATGCTGCGAGGCGGCGCGGATCGCGGACAGGCGCTCGATCCATTCCTTGTGCTGATCGAACTTCGCGCCCTTGGCGGCCTCGATCGCGTCGCGCAGAAATTCGCGCGTGTCGGCGACGACGCCGAGCTCGATATCGCGGTTGCGCCCGATTTCCTCGGGCTCGATATCGACCTGGATAACGCGGGCGTCGTCGGGAATCACCGAGTTGCGTCCGCCCGTGAACAGCCCGATCCGCGTGCCGAGCAGGATTACCAGGTCGGCGCTGCCGCCGGCCTTGGCGTGCGCGGCGGGATGAATCGCGCCGAAGCCGCCAAAGCAGAGCTCGTGCTCCTCCGAGATCGAGCCGCGCGCCTTGGAGTTGCTCATGACCGGCGTATGAGTCAGCTCGGCGAATTGCACCAGCTCCTGCGCGGCCTGCGCGAACCATACGCCGCCGCCGGCCAGAATCGCGGGGCGCTTGGCCTCCTTGATCCACTCAAGCGCGGTCTTGAGCGACTCGCGCGAGGGGGCAGGGCGCCCCTGCGGGCGCGCGTTGCGCGGAAAGACGACTTCATCCTCGTCAACGCGCCGGAACAGCACGTCGATCGGGAGTTCCAGGAACACGGGACCCGGACGCCCTGAGATCGCGTGACGGAAGGCCGCGGCGACGAACTCGGGAATCCGCTCGGTGTGCGTGATCGAGCGCGCCCACTTGGTGATCGGCCGCATGATGCCCATCTGGTCCACCGCCTGCAGCGGCAGGCGGTCGTCGTCGGCAAGCGGACTGCGTCCGCCAATCAGCAGCATCGGGATCGAATCCATGAATGCGTTGGCAACGCCGGTGACGGCGTCGGTGACGCCCGGACCCGCGGTCACCATCGCGACGCCGGGCCGTCCGGTGGTGCGCGCCCATCCGTCGGCCATGTGCGCGGCGGCCTGCTCGTGGCGGGTGTCGAGCACACGGATCTCGTGGCGCGAGCACGCGGCGTAGATCGCGTCGAGATGGCCTCCGTGGAGGGTGAACAGTTCGCCTACGCCTTCCTGCCTGAGCGCGCGCACCAGCATTTCGCCGCCGTCGATTTTAGCCATCGCCCTGCACCTCGCGATGCGCCGCGTCGGTGCGCGGCGCTCGAGTCGATTTGATGCGATTGTAGGGTTGTGGGCACGAAACCGGCAATCCCGCGAAGCGGCGCGTCGGCGCGCCGCGGACGGCGCCGCGCGCGGGACGGGTCAGGACCGGCGGGCGGTTTTGGAGACGAACGGAGCGACGAAGGCGCGGCCAGGATCGGAGAGCAGATTGAGGAACTTGATCTCGGCGAAGTCGTCCGCGATTCGCATCGCGGAGAATGTGGCGTTGTCGATCCGGATCCGCCGGAAGTACTCCAGCGAAAGCCCGATGTAGTGGCACAGCACGGTGCGGATTATGTCGCCGTGGGAGACGAACAGGATCCGCTGGCCGGGGTTCGCGGTGAGCGCACGCGTGATCGCGCCGACCCCGCGCGCCTGCACCTGCACGATCGTCTCGCCGCCGGGAGTCGGAGTGTCGAGCGGATGCTCGCGGTAGGCGATGTAGTCGGCGTCGCCGATCAGGTCGTCGTACACCATCCCCTCCCATCGTCCGTAGAGGACCTCGGAGATGGCGGGTTCCTCGACCAGCGGCGGATTTCCGGTGCCCTCCGCGATAATCTCGGCCGACTGGCGCGCGCGATTAAGCGGGCTGGTCATGATCAGGTCGGGCGCGAGCACCCGCGCCAGCGCGACCGCATTGCGGACCTGCTCGCGGCCGTCCTCGTCGAGATCGACGGGGCTGCGGCCCATCACCCGCCCCTGGCGATTCCACGGGGTCTCGCCGTGGCGCATCAGGATCGCGGTGCCGTGAATTCCGGTGGTCTGGTTCAACTTCTGGGCAACATAGAACGGACCGAGCGCCATAATCCAGATTCCCGGCTTGCGGGCCTCCACAAGAAAGCGGGCGCCCATCCGGGCGCCCGCAGAATCGATGCGTTGATCTCGTATCTATCGCGCTCAGCGCGCGGCGACTCCCGCCGCATCGTGGCTCGCGTCGGCGTCGGGGCTGGGCGCCAATCCGCAGAACGCCTCGTAATCGATAAGCCCGGTCTGCGTGGGATGCTCACTGCATACGGGGCACTTGGGATCCTTGCGGATCTTGAGCATCCGCACGTAGTCGCGATCCGAAAGCGTGTCGAAGTAGACCATCTTGCCGATCAGCGGATGGCCCGCGCCGAGCAGGAGCTTGATCGCCTCCAGCGCCTCGATCGATCCGATAAGTCCCGGCAGCGCGCCGAGCACGCCGGCCTCCGCGCACGAGGGCGCCATGTCGGGCGGCGCCGGCTCCGGGTACAGGCATCGGTAGCACGGGCCGCCGGCGGCCGGGTAGAAGACGGTCGCGTTGCCCTCGAACCGGAAGATCGCACCATCGACGAGCGGCTTCTTGGCGAACACGCACGCGTCGCTGATCAGATAGCGGGTCGGAAAATTGTCACCGCAATTCACGATGACGTCGTAGTCCTTGATTATGTCCATCACGTTTTCGGAGCTGAGCCGGACGTCGTGACGAACCACCTTGATGCCGGGGTTGAGCGCATTGATCTGCTTCTGCGCCGACTCGGTCTTGAGCATCCCGACCCGATCGGTGGTGTGGATTATCTGGCGCTGCAGATTCGACGCGTCAACCACGTCGAAGTCCACCAGCCCGATCGTGCCGACGCCGGCCGCGGCCAGATAAAGCGCGGAGGGAGAGCCGAGCGCGCCGGCGCCGAGCAGCAGCACCTTGGAGTCGAGCAGCTTGGCCTGCCCCTTCTCGCCGACTTCGGGGATGACGAAATGACGCGAGTAGCGGGTCAGCTCCTCGGGGGTGAACTGGCGGTCGGCGGTCCACTCGAGCCCGCGATCCTTCCATGCGTTGAAGCCGCCGGTCAGGTTGTACACGTTGTCGTAGCCAAGCTCTTTCATCACGCGCGACGCGTAGAGCGAGCGGGTGCCGGAGGCGCACTGCATGATGACGGGAGTCTTGTGGTCGGGGACTTTTTCCTCGATGCGAAGCTCGAGGAAACCGCGCGGGATCGCGATCGCCTGCGGGATATGACCCTGGCGCCACTCGTCGCTTTCGCGCACGTCCACGATAACGGCACCCTGCTCGACCATCTTGCGCGCCTGGTCGATATCGACGGACTTAACCTGGGCGCGCGCCTCGTCAAGGATATTTTTTGAAGTCTTGGCCATAGGATTCTCACCCGGCCCCCGCCGTCGGGGACCATCTTTCATCTATATATCTGTAACCATCGCGAGTCGTCCGCGCACGGGCGCGGCGGAGCGAATGGCGATTCTCCTGAGCTTGTCATTACTGCGCATTTATTTGCGTAGAATCCCGGTCCTCTTTCCTCTCTACGGTCTCCTGCGCATTCAAGGGCACTGTACGGACCCGGAGCCGGGATTCTCTGCGGCAAAAGATGCCGCGAGAATGACACCACCGGTTTCGTGGCCGCGCCACGCGCATTCGCCGTCCGCGGGCGAATCCGGCGGCGCTCAACCGCCGAGCATCCGGTGCGATTCCACCATCGTGCGCAGGAAATTCAGCACTTGCCCCGCATGGCCGCGCGGCATGACTTCGTGGAAGGCGCGCCGCACGTGCAAATCATGATCGAGCACGAAAGTCGAGCGCGCGGCGAGTCCATCCTTCAGCACGCCATAGGCCGACGCGAGCGCGCCCTCGGTATCCGCCAACAGGATAAAGGGGAAGTCGTGCTTTTCGGCGAACGCGCGATGACGCTCGACCGAATCGGTGCTCGCGCCGACGACCACCGCGTCAAGCGCGCCGAACTGCTCGTGCAGATCGCGGAACTCCTTGCCCTCGACGGTGCATCCGGGCGTGTCGTCCTTGGGATAGAAATAAAGGACCAGGTTGCGGCCGCGGAAATCGCCGAGTCGGCGCAGCTCGCCGCGGCTGTCGCGCAATTCGAGATCGAGCGCGGGCGCCAGCTCGCCCGCCGCCGCCCCGCGCGCCTCAGGCATTAGCGGTGGCCTCGGCCGCCACGGCGCGCTTGCGGGTGAACTTGATCGCGGCGTTGTCGATATTAATCGAGCACAGCGACCCGCACATCGAGCACACGTTGGAGCCCGACGCCTCGCTTTCTTCCTTGTAACGGCGCGCCTTGTCCGGATCCATCGCCATCGCGTACATCCCTTCCCAGTTGAGCGACTTGCGGTAGCGCGACATCTGGTCGTTCCAGACTTTCGCGGCGCGCACGCCCTTTACGAGATCGCCCGAGTGCGCGGCGATTCGCGTGGCGATCACGCCGTCGCGCACGTCGTCGATATCGGGCAGGCGCAGATGCTCGGCGGGAGTGACGTAGCACAGGAAGTCGGTGCCGGCGGCCGAGGCCACCGCGCCGCCGATCGCGCCGGTAATATGATCGTAGCCGGGCGCGACGTCGCAGGTCAGCGGCCCGAGCACGTAGAAGGGCGCTCCCGCGCAGACGCGTTTTTCCAGCCGCACGTTGGCCTCGACCTGGTCCAGCGGCACATGGCCGGGTCCTTCGATCATCACCTGCACGCCGTTCTGGCGCGCGCGCTCGGTCAGCTCGCCCAGCACCAGCAGCTCCGCGAGCTGGCCGCGGTCGGTGGCGTCGCCGGTGGCGCCGGGGCGCAGCCCGTCGCCCAGCGAGATGGTCACGTCGTGCTCGCGCAGGATCTCGCACATCTCGTCGAAGTGCTCGTAGAGCGGATTCTCGTTGCCGGTGCGCTCGATCCATGCCGCCAGCAGCGCGCCGCCGCGCGACACGATCCCCTCGATGCGCTGATGGCCGCGCAGGCTTTTCACCGAGCCGCGGGTGACGCCGCAATGCAGCGTCATGTAGTCGACGCCCTGGCGCGCCTGGCGCTCGATGACGGTGGCGAAGCGATCCCACGACAGCTCCATGATCGAGCCCTCGGCGGCGACCTGGTAGATCGGCACGGTGCCGAGAATCACCGGGCATCGCGAAACGATCTCGGTGCGAATCTGGTCGAGGTCGGTGCCGGTCGAGAGATCCATCACGGAGTCCGCGCCGAAGCGGACCGCGGTGTAGAGCTTTTCGATTTCCTCATCGATGAGCTGATGGAAGTTGGAGGCGCCCAGGTTCGCATTGACCTTGGTGCGCAGCCGCTTGCCGATTCCGATCGCGCGGAACTGGTGATGACGGTTGTGCGGAATCACGATCTCGCCGGTCGCGACCAGCGCGCGGATCTCCTCGGGCGCAAGGCCCTCGTCCGCGGCGACCTCGGCTAGCTCGGGAGTGATGGTTCCCTTGCGTGCGGCTTCAATCTGAGTCATCTGGTCACCTCCGCGGACGCACGGTCCATCCGCGATAGAAACATTAGCGCCGGGGCGCGGCGTAGCGCACCCGGCGCGCGCAGTCAGCTTTCGCCGCGGGCGTGATGGCGGTCAAGGGCGGGCAGCTCATTGGTGTCCGCCGATTCCGCGTAGTGCTTGGGCGCGTTGCGCTCGGTGTAGGTCTTGAGCTCGGGACGCAGCGGATCGAAAACCTGCGCGTCCTGCTCTTTGTACCACGCGAGCATCTCGTCCATGTTGCCCTCGCGTCCCTTTTCCGCCAGCACGCGTGAGCGATGCGTGAACAGCTCCTTGGTCTCCACGAAGTCGCGCCGGTCGAAGCCCCAGATGCGCGGATGCACGTAGGTGTCCATCCGGATCGCGTCGCACGGGCACGCCTCGACGCACAGCCCGCAGTAGATGCATCGCAGCGTGTCGATCTCGTAGCGGACCGGGAATTTCTCGACCTGCGGATCCTCGGACTCGCCCGCCTCAATATAGATGCACTGGGCGGGGCACGCGGTCGCGCACAGGAAGCACGCGGTGCAGCGGATCGAGCCGTCGTCGCGCAGGGTCAGGCGATGGCTGCCGCGGAAATGATCGGGGTAGCGCTTGCGCTCGTCGGGGTACTGGGTGGTGGCGGCGGCCTTCCTGTCCTTGGCCAACCCGAACATGTGCGCGATATGAAGGGTGAGGTTGCGGCAGAAGTGATAGTTGGTGATCGCAAGACCCTTGATGATCTCGGGCAGATAGAGCCGCTCCGAGAGGGTCATTTCATCGCGTCGTTTCATTATAAAACCGCTGCCAAATGCTTGTCAGGATTGAGTTTTTCGTAATCCCGCCGCATGCGGGCTCAAGTTCTGGACTCTCTGGGGCAACTATAAGTTCCCCATGCTTTTGCAGTCAAGGCGACGCCCCGGTGGCATGCGCTTGGCCGAGCTCTCTTGGCCATCATCCCGAGCGAAGCCGACGGACCCGGGGTCTTTCGACTCCGGCCGCCGGAGCGGCCTCCGCTCAAGATGACACCAATGAACGCTCGCTACAGGCGATGCCCCGTCGCGCGGTCGAGCGCGTCAGCGCAGCCTGGTGTAGAGGCGGCGCGGGTTGTCCTCCAGGATCTTCGCGCGCACCGCGGGCGAGAACTCCTTGCGCCCCGCCGTGTACTTGACCGTGTGAGGGAAGCGGCCGTCGAAATGCGGATAATCCGAGGCGTATAGAATCCGGTCCGCGCCCACGAACTCGGCCACGAACGGCAGCGTCTCCTCGTCGGGATCGCAGGAGATGAAAAAATTGTCGGAGCGGATCACCTCCGACGGTTTGCGCTTGAGATTCGGCACGTACTCCGGCATCAGCTCGTAATGCTCGTCGAGCCGCTCCATCCAGAACGGCAGCCATCCCACTCCCGCCTCCAGGAACGCGAACCTGAGCCTGGGGAACAGGTCGGGCACGCCGCCGCCGATGAACGACGCGATCCCGCGCATCACCTCGAACGGATTGGTCGCCGAATGCTGGATGAACAGGTTGTTGCCCATCTCGAAGGTGCCGATTCCATACGGCGGACGCGCGGTGCCGCCGTGAAAGCATACCGGCAGATCCTCCTCCACCGCGGCGCGCCAGATCGGATGGAGCGCGGGATGGTCGAGCAGCATGTCCTCGATATGCGAGGACAGGTAGATACCCACGCACCACGGCTCTTTGGCGACGCGATGGATCTCCGTGGCGGCGCGCTCGGGCGCGCGCATCGGGACCACCGCCACCGCCTTGAGTCGATTTGGATATGCGGCGCAGTAGTCGGCGATCCATCGATGGTACGCGCGGATCATCGCGACCTCGAAATCCACCGACTTGAGCGCGCAGAAGCTCGACACGATCGTCGCGAACAGCACCGCGACGTCGATTCCCTCGCGATCCATGTCGACGATGCGCACGTGCGGGTCCATCCCGCCGCGCGGATTGGGCCGCTCGGGGCGCGGGCGGCGCGCCGCGCGCATCAGCGGTTCATCGACGCGCGCCACGCCAAGCGGACGGCCGGTGTTGAGCTGATGGAAATAGCCGAAGAAATAGTGCGACGAGCGGGTTGCGGCGAGATGCTTCAGGTCGTCGAGGTCGGAGCGGAACTGCGGATCGATATAGCGATCGTACAGCTCGTTCGGCTCCATCACGTGGCCGTCGGCGTCGATCACCCGGATACCGTCGAACATGGCGTGCGCCTCCACCTGCATCGCGCGCGCCAATCGCGCCGCACGCGCGGGTCTGAATCGAGGTTATCGCGCGCGGGCGCGCTCAAACTCAAGCGCGCGCGACCTGCAGCCAACGTGGACAATCTTTTGCGATCAGGCGGCGGCGGGAGCCTGGGAGAGCTGGAAGGCGCCGGGCTCGATGCCGTCCTGCGAGCGCAGCACGATCTTGGCGCCCAGCTTTTGCTCCATCGCTTCCAGAGCCTTTGCGCCGGAATCGTAAAGATAGCGGGCGATTTCCGGATTGATCTTCGCGATCATCATGTCGCCGCGCGGGCGGCGGCTCGCCTCGCGGTAAATCCCGCGCATCATCTCGGCCGCAATGGTGGGAATCGATTTCACCACGCGCCGCCCCTGGCATCGCGGACACGGCTCGCTGAGCAGCGCCTCCAGGCTCTCGCGGGTGCGCTTGCGCGTCATCTGGACCAGCCCCAGCTCGGAGATGCGCAGGGTCGAGGTGCGGGCCTTGTCGCGCTTGAGCGCGGTGCCGAGCGCCTCGCTGACCTTCTTGCGATCGGCGTCGCGGGTCATGTCGATGAAATCGACGATGATGATGCCGCCGATATTGCGCAGGCGCAGTTGCTTGACCACTTCCTCGACCGCTTCGAGGTTGGTCTTGAGCACGGTTTCGTCCTGGTTGTGCTTGCCGACGAAGCGCCCGGTGTTGACGTCGATCGCGGTCAGCGCCTCGGCCTGATCGAAGACCAGGTAGCCGCCCGATTTGAGCCACACCTTGCGATCGAGCGCGCGCTCGATCTGCGCCTCGATATTGAACTTGTCGAAGATCGGCTCGCCGCCCTCGTACAGCATCACGCGGCTGCGCAGCCGCGGGGTGTAAGTCTGCACGAACTGCGCGATACGGCTGTAGGTGTTGGGGTCGTCGCACCACAGCCGGTCAACGTCGCTGGAGAACAGGTCGCGCACCGTGCGCAGCGCCACGTCGAGGTCGCTGTAGAGCATCGAGGCCGGCGCGCTCGAATCGCTGCGCTTGACGATCGACGCCCAGGTCTTGGTCAGGAACGCGACGTCGCGCTGGATATCGCGCCGCGCCAGCCCCTCGCACGCGGTGCGCACGATAAAGCCGCCCTGCGAGGCTCCGGCCTCGTTGACCGCGGCGCGCAGACGCGCGCGCTCCTCGGCGCTCGCGATCCGGCGCGAGACGCCCACATGATTGCTGGTCGGCGTGTACACCAGGAAGCGACCGGGCAGCGAGATCGACGAGGTCAGGCGCGCGCCCTTGGTGCCCATCGGCTCCTTGGCGATCTGCACGATCACGTCCTGGCCGCGCTTTAGCTGCTGCTCGATCGGAAGCCGGCTGCGCTGCGGTTGCGGCCGGCGGCCCCGGCGCCCTTGCTGCGCCGTGGCGGACGGCTCGTCGCCGTTCGCGCCGGCGTCGGCGCTCTCGCCGTTGTGATTGGGCGCCGGTTGCGCAGCGTCGTCGGTCTCGACGTCTTCCTCCCCCAGCACCTCCGCCATCGAGCTGAGCGCCTCGGCGCCGCCGCGAAAATCGGAAGCGTGCAGGAATCCGGCTTTCTCAAGCCCGATGTCGACGAATGCCGCCTGCATCCCGGGCAACACGCGGGTCACTTTGCCCTTATAGATGTTGCCGACCAGGCCTTCGTGCTGATGACGTTCGAGGAAAAATTCCGCCAGCGTGCCGTTCTCCAAGAGCGCCACGCGCACCTCGAGCGGCGAAGCATTGATCACGATCTCGCGCTTTAACTGCGAAGCCTGGGGCCGCGATTCGCGATGCGCGGCGGGCCGCGGCGCCGGCGCCGCGGCCGCAGGGGCGGGCGTGGGAGCGGGCTCGGCGGGTGCAGGCGTCTCGGGTGCAGCCGGGCTCACCTGCTCCTGCGCGCCTTCGGCGGGAGCTGCAGCCGCCGGCTGGCCGCGTCCGGACGAACGACGACGACGTCTCCTCCTCACCGCAAACGCCTCCGCCCGGCATGATACGGGCGCTGGCGCAGGGGCGCAAGGTGACCCGAATTTGCCCTGTATATTCGGTACTTCACACCTAAATCTCTTGACTTGGGCGGCGGGTGCCGATACGCAATTTGTAATGTCGCAGGCCGCCGAGATGATCGCGGCTCCCGTGCCGGGATCCCCGATTCTCAACTCGAAGGTACTGGTACTTAATCGTTCCTACCTGCCGGTTCATGTTACGTCCGTCAAGCGCGGCATTTCCCTGCTTTACCAAGGTGTCGCGCGGGCGGTTGATGAACAGTATCGCACATTTGACTTCGACTCGTGGCGCGACCTCTCGATCGAACTGCATCACGACCGCCTGGGCGTCGTGGGCGGATTTATCCGCGTCCCGCGCGTCCTTTTGCTGACCGCCTATGAGCGCATCCCGAAGCGCCACGTGCGGTTTTCCCGCTTCAACATCTTCGCGCGGGACAACAATACCTGCCAATACTGCGGCAGGCGATTGCCCCGGACCGAGCTTAACCTGGATCACGTGGTACCGCGGTCGCGCGGGGGCACCTCGACTTGGGAAAACATCGTTTGTTCCTGCCACTCGTGCAATCGCCGCAAGGGCGGCCGGACGCCTGAAGAGGCCCGGATGCTGCTCGTAAAGAGGCCCCGGCGTCCCGAATGGACCCCGTTCAGCGCCGATATGTTCTCGCTGCGGCGCTACCACGAGTGGATGCCGTTCCTCTCACAGGTCGATAGCGCTTACTGGAATACGGAACTTATCCAGGACTGACGGCTCGTCAAGTCCTGCTGTGACCACAAGTTCTCGGGGTTCGTCCCGGATATCCACACGATATGTGGTGGCAAACTTGCGTGTCGCAGGCTACTCTGGGATAAGCAGCCAATGGGTAGTGGTGGTGTGGTGGAGGCGTCGGCAGCATGCGTCTAAAAAGCCTTGAATTAGTAGGCTTCAAGTCCTTCTTCGAAACGACCTCGGTCGGTTTTGCTTCCGGTATCACCGCCGTGGTCGGGCCGAACGGATGCGGCAAGTCCAACGTCGTGGACGCTATCCGATGGGTCCTCGGCGAACAGGCGCCCACCCGCCTGCGAGGCAAGAGCACCGAGGATCTCATCTATGCCGGCAACGATCAGAATCCAGCCGCCGGGATGGCCGAAGTCTCGCTGGTGCTGGAGGCTGAAGAGGGCAGCCTGCTGCCCGAGCCTTACTCCGCGCTGAGCGAAGTCGCGGTTACGCGCCGGGTCTATCGCTCGGGCGACTCCGAATATCTGCTCAACAAGATTCCCTGCCGCCTCAAGGACATCACCGAGTTCTTCATGGCCGCGCAGATTCACAGCCGCGGCTACTCGCTAATCGAGCAGGGAAAAATCGAAGAGATAATCCAGGCCAAGCCGCATGAGCTGCGCTCGATGATCGAGGAAGCGGCGGGTCTTTCGCTGTTCAAGGGACGGCGCGAAATTTCCGAGCGCAAGCTGGAGCGGGTCAAGGAAAATCTCGCTCGCGTCAGCGACGTGCTAAGCGAGATCGATCGGCAACTGAGCTACGCCCGCCGTCAGGCCCGCAAGGCCGAGCAGTACAAGATAATCCGCGCGGAACTCTCGGAGCTCGAGCGGCTGGGCGCGACGCGCCGTCTGATCGAGCAGCGCGAGGCGCTGGCCCAGGAAACCTCTCGCGCCGAAGACCTCGCCTCGGCGTCCGGAACCGCTCGCGCCGAGACCGCCGCCGCGCAATCCGAGGTCGAAGCCGCCACCGCCAAAGCGCAGACCGCGCGCGCCGACCTGGCGGGCGCGCAACGCGAGCTCGAAAGCCTTCATGCCGGCGCGGCCGAGCGCGAACGCACGCGCGAGTTCCTGACCCGCCGCCTCTATTCGATTGCCGAGCTTGAGCCGACTTTGGTGGGACGGCTCGACGATCTGGAAACCCGCGCAACGCTGGCCCGCGCCGCTCGCGCCGAAGCAGCCGCGCGGCATGCGCGCGAAATCGCACTGGGCGGAGCGCCCGCCGAGGCGGCGCTCGCTGAATTGACCGCGGAGCTCGAGGCCGCGCAATACGCGCTCAAGCAATCCGAGCGTGGCGCGGAAAATTTGCGCGACGAGCTCTCCGACCTGGTCAGCGAGGCGTCGGTCATTCGCGGTCGCCTGGGCGATTTGACCGGCGAGCGCGCGGAACTCGCGGAGCGCCTTGACGCGTGGGCCGCCGAGGAGCCGGCGGTTGCGGCGGAAGCCGCGATGGCGCGGGAGCTGCTCGCAGTCGCGGGACGCGAGCTGGAAGCCTGCCGCGCCGAGCTGGCCGCAGCCGAAGCGGGCGAGCGCGAAGCCAAGGATATCGAAATTGAAGCGCGCGCCGCCGCCGAGCGGACCACGCATGAAATCGCCTCGCTGCGCTCGACACTCGCCTCGCACGCGGAGTCCGAGCGCGCGGGCGAAGGGCGCGAGGCCGCCGTGCGGCTCAACGTGGTGCTGGAATCGATGAACGGCGATCGTCCTGCGGCGGCGCCGCGATGGCTGCGCGACGTGCTGCGCGCGCCGGCCGAGCTTGCCCCCGCGATACGCGCGGCGCTCGGCGACGGGCTCGAGTCGGTGGTTGCCGACTCGCCCGAGTTCGCGCTGCGCGCGATCGAAATTCTAAAGCGCACCCAGGCCGGCCGCCTGAGCTTCGTCCAGGAACCCGACGCCACCGTCCCGGCGCATCCCGCCATAGAGGCGCCCGGGGTAGCGGGGCGCCTGGTCGATATGATCGAAGTCGAGCCGCGCTACCGCCCGATGGCGGAGGCGATGCTGGGGCACGTGATGGTCGCCGACGATCTGAATTCCGCGCTGGCGGCCTCCAATCTCAACGGACACGGCACGATGTTCGTGACGCGCGACGGCGACTTGCTCGAGCCGGGCCGGACCATCGCGGGTGGCAGCGTTCGCGACGATCGCGCGGGCGCGGAAACCGCACGCGCAATCGCGCGCGAGCACGCGGCCGCCGAACTCGAGCGCGCCGAGCGCGAGCATCGCGAGCTCGAAGCGCGCTGGACCGAATTGCGCTCGGCGCATCAGCAATGCGAAGGCGTGCTCGCCGGCCTGCGCCATCGCGCGCACGAGGCCGAGCGCATTCTGGGCGAGCGCCGCGGCGCGCTTGCCCGGGTCGAGCAGTCCCTCGCGCTGGCTCACGCGCAGTCGGGCGCGGCGCGCAAGCGCCTGGACGAGATCGCGCAGGCGGTGGACGCCGCCAACGCAAGGCTCGAAGAGCTGGCGCTAAAGGAACAGGACTCGCGTGCGCGGCTGGCCGCGATGCGCGAGGAGATCGGCGCGCGCCGCGAAACCACGCAGCGCCTGGGCTCCGCGGCGATGGAAGCGGCGGCCCGGGTCGAGGCGCGCAAGTCGGAGATCGCCGCGCTCGAGCGCGATCGCAATCATGCGATCGAGGCCGCCAATCAGGTCGAGCTGCAGATCGCCGAGATCGCCGAGAACCTCAGCCGTGCCCGCGCCGAGCGCGACGAGTTCGAGGCCGAGCTCGCAAAGCTGGCCGAGCAGAGCGAATCCGCCCGGCTGCGCGAGGCGGAGCTGGATGAGGCGGCGGGACGGCTGCGCGCCGAATGTGCCGCGTACGACGCCGCCCTCGACGAGCGGCGCGCGCGGCTTACCGCGCTGCGCGAGCGCGCTCAGCAGCTCGAGGAAGAGGCGATGCAGTGCAACCTCAGGCGCGAGCGCGCGCGCACGCTGAGCGAGGAGCTGGCGCGCACCTTCGCGGAAAAATTCGACGCCGAGTTCGACGCGGTCGCGCCGGATCTGATCGTCGCGCTGGAAGGCCGCGATGCCGCCGCCGACGATTCGCGCCTTGTCGAGCTGCGCGCCAAGGCGGAGCGAATCGGCGAGGTGAATCTCGCCGCCGACAGCGAGGTCAAGGAGCTCGAAGAGCGCTCCTCCGTGCTCAGCGCGGAGAAGGCCGACCTGGAATCGGCCGTCAACGACCTGTCGCAGACGATCACCCGGCTAAATCGCGAGGCGCGCAAGCGCTTCGCCGAAACGTTCGAGGGCGCGGCGCGCAACTTCGAGGAGTTGTTCCCCAAGCTGATGCGCGGCGGCAAGGGACGGCTCGAGTTGACCGAGGCGACCGACGTGCTCGAGGCGGGCGTCACCATCCTGGTGCAGCCCGCGGGCAAGAAGGTCAAGGAGATCGGTTTGCTGTCAGGCGGCGAAAAGGCGCTCAGCGCGATGGCGCTGGTGTTCTCGCTGTTCCTGCTCAACCCGAGCCCGTTCTGCGTGATGGACGAGGTCGATGCGCCGCTGGACGAATTCAGCCTGGCGCAGTTCACGGGACTGCTCACGGAGCTGAAGCTGCGCTCGCAGTTTATCGTGATCACGCACAATCAGCGCACCATGCAGCGCGCCGATCAGATTCATGGCGTGACGATGGACCGCCCGGGTATCTCGAAGATTATCTCCCTCAAGATACCCGAAGCGGCCTGAGCGATTTCCGCTACTCGCGCGAGGCGCGCAGCCGGCGCGGCACGGTGGTCGCCACCGGCATCGTGCTGTACCCGCTGCCGGGAAAGTCCACGCCGATACCCGAGGCCTTGTCGATCATCCCGTACTGCTTCAGCACGGTCTGGCTGTACGTCACCCATCCGGTCACTTTGTCGAGCGGCTCGGTGGCGAGCACCAGCGCCGCCCGCGCCATGTAATCGTCGGGCTCGCCGGTGGGATCATCGGGGCCGGTGACCAGGTGATGATAGATAGTGCCGGGAGTCGCGACCACCAGCGAGGGCGACAGGCAAGTAACCGAGATGCCGTACTCGTAAACTTCCTCGGCCAGCCCCTGCGTCATCCGCTCCAGCGCCGCTTTCTCGGCGCCGTAGCATACGCCGCCCCGGAAGATGCCATCCTTATAATATGGTCCGCGGCCGGGGCCGATCGCGGCGCCCGAAGAGATGTTCACGATCGAGCCGGATTTGCGCGGAATCATGTCCTGCAGCGCCAGGTGCGAGAGCATGAACGGCCCGTGCACGTTGACCGCGAACGATCGGATCCATCGCTTGGGCTGATAATCCTTGACCGGGATGAAATAGGTCAGCGCCGCGTTGTTGACCAGCACGTCGCAGGGACCGTAGATGCGCTTGGTTTCGGAGATCAGCTTCTCGCAGTCGGATTCCAACGATACGTCGCATGCGACGGCGGTCGCCTCTCCGCCGGCCTTTTTGATCGCGGCGATCGTGGTTTCGAGCGAGCCTTTGAGCGGATGGTCGCCTTCATGGACGGTGCGCGCGCTGGCGACGACCCGGGCGCCCTCCCTGGCGAATAGCTCCGCGATGGCCTGGCCGATACCGCGGCTTGCTCCGGTTACGATTACGACTTTCTTGTCGAGCTTCCCCATTATGACTTTCCCCGATTGATGATTGCGGCGGCGGACCGTCGCGCGCAGGGCGCGCGCGTCGCGTCGGAACGCATCGCGTTTCTTATAGACCTTTGCGGCCCCGCTCCGCCACCGGTGTGCGGGGGCGAGCGCGGCGGTTGGTATCGTGCCGGACTATCGGCTGTTATTGTATTCGGCGCGCGGGCGATCGCCGGCGTGCTGCTGAGGAATCGAGTTGAACCCGTTCGACACACCAACCCTGATCGTCGCGGCAATCGGATTTGTCGCCGGCGGCGGGCTTGCGTTCGCGGGACTTCTGATCGAATGGAGCCTGCGCAAGAAGCGTCCCGCGCGACCGGCACCGCATGCAGAGCAAGCCGCGGAAGCAATCGCCGAAGAGCAGCCGGCGGCGGCGCCCGAGCGCGCGCCTGAAACGATAGTCGAAGCGCCTGCGCCGCCGGAGCTCCGGGCGCATCCACCGCCTGAAGTCGTCGAAGCTCCAACCGAGATTGAACGTCCGGCGCCTGTCGCTCCGCCCGAGGCTCCGGCGGCCGAGACGGCGCAGGAGCCGGAAGCTCCGCGCGCCGAAGCCGAGCAGCCGGTTGCGAAACAGGCGCCGGCGGAAAAACCCGCGCCCCCACCCCGCGCTCCGGTCCGGATGGGGCTGGGGCTGCGCAAGACGCGCGAGAATTTTCTCGCGCGCATCCGCGCCGCGATCACTGGCGCCAAGAAAGCCGACGAAATTTACGAGGGTCTCGAAGAGGCGCTCATCTCGGCCGACGTCGGCGTCGAGGCGAGCATGAAGCTGGCCGAGGCGGTCCGAAACAAGCTCGGCAACGATAATCGTCCCGACGTGATTCGCGACGCGCTCAAGGCGGAGATCATGGCGATGCTGATGGCGGCGGAGCGCAAGCCCGCCGACCCCGGCGACGCGCCGCTGGTGATCATGATGGTGGGTGTCAACGGCGTCGGTAAGACCACCACGGTGGCAAAGCTGGCCGCCCGCCTGCAGGCCGAGCGCGGCAAGGTGATCGTCGCCGCGGCCGACACGTTCCGCGCCGCCGCAATCGAGCAGCTCGAAGTCTGGTGCAACCGCGTCGGCGCCGACATGATCAAGCATCAACAGGGCTCCGATCCCGCCGCGGTCGCCTTCGATGCGGTCAAGGCGGCGATGGCGCGCAAGGCGGGCGCGGTGATTATAGACACGGCGGGGCGGCTCCAGACCAAGGTCAACCTGATGGAGGAGCTGAAGAAAATCGCCCGCGTGGTGGGACGCGAGATGCCCGGCGCACCGCACGAGGTCTGGCTGGTGCTGGATGCGAACACGGGGCAAAACGCGCTCAGCCAGGCCAAAATCTTCGGCGATTCGGTTCCGCTGACCGGCGTGGTGCTCGCCAAACTCGACAGCACGGCCAAGGGTGGAGTAGTAGTCGCAATCGCGCAGCGCCTCAAGGTGCCGGTACGGTTCGTGGGTCTGGGCGAGAGCCTCGAGGATTTGCGCGAATTCGACGGGCGCGAGTTCGTCGATGCGCTTTTCGAGAGCGCCGAGGCGGAAGGTGACGGGGCAAGCGGCTCTTATGCGGCTTGACAGAGCGTTTTATCCAAAATTAAACTAAAGGTAGAAGTTTTTTCTGATATGGCAACGGCGATTGACGTCCTAAAGCAGCTTGACGAGAGAATTCAGTCCTCGGTCACGAAAATCCAGCAGCTCAACCGTGAAAAAGAGCAGCTGCAGCAGAAACTTGCCGAGAGCGAGCGGCGATGCGCCGAGGCGACGGCCCAGGTGAAAGCGCTGGAAGGCGAGCGCAAGCAGCATGAGACCGAGCGCAACGAGGTCCGCACCCGGATCGAGAAGATCCTGGCTCGATTCGATGGAATAGAACTTGGCTAAACGATGAAAGGCGTTAGCGTCGAGATCATGGGTCAGAACCTGACCATCGCCAGCGATGCCGGCGACGATTGGGTCAAGGATCTCGCGCGCGTCGTGGACGGAAAGATCAAGGACATTCGGGCCGGGACGCAGGCGGTTAGTTCCGTACACCTTGCGATCCTGGCGGCACTTAACTTCGCCGACGAGCTCGAACGCCTGCGCCAGGAGCATCAGGCATTGGTCGAGCATATCGCGGCGATGAACAAGAGGCTTGGCGAGGCGATCGACGGCAACGACCGTTAGGGCGTGCCGAACCGGATTGCACGCGGGCCCATTTTACGATGGTTCCCGAATTGAAGACGGGGGCGGGGAAGTCGGATTTGAACACTAGCCACAACGCGAGGCTCGCATCACGGGGGCCCGCGACAGGTTTTCACGGCGTGACAGCAATCCGGCGCCGCAGGCACAGCGACGCGCTATCCGGCGCGCCGCCCGGCGGCGTCGCGGCCTATTGCTCATGCACCAGCATCACGTGGTTGAGTAGCTGAACCCGCTCCCGCCATGGCGAGGTCCGTGGCGGACGATAAGAAAAAATATCTGCGCGCGATTCTTCGCGAGTGCCGCGCATCGCTGCCCGAGCCGGGTGCCCGGGCGCGCGCGCTCGCGGTGGGGCGGATATTGTTCGGCTCCGAGCTTTACCGCGCCGCATCCGCGGTCGCGCTCTACGCCGCCAAGGATAACGAGGTCGCAACCGCGGAGCTGCTCGCCGGCGCGCTGGGGTCGGGGCGGACCGTGATGCTGCCGCGATGGAACCGCGCGCGCGGTGAAATCGAAGCCGCGGTGGTTGACGATCCCGCCGCTCTGGTTCCGGGAAAATTTGGAATTCTCGAGCCGCCCGCCGGCGCACGCACGATTGCCGCCGGCGCGCTTGCGGGAGCGCTGGTGTGCGTGCCGGGGCTGGCGTTCGGTCCCGCGGGTCAGCGGTTGGGACGCGGTGGAGGCCATTATGATCGCTTCCTTGCGGCGCTTAGCCCGGAAGCGATCACGGTAGGTCTCGCCTATTCGTTCCAGCTGCTGGACGGGGTGCCGGAAGGCCCCACCGACCGGCGGCTCAACTTCATCGTCACCGAGTTCGCACTGCATCGCTGCGGCGGCCTGTCGCGTCCGGCGGGTGCGGCGGCGGACCAAGGAGGTAAGCCCGGGTGGTTGGGATAGCAGCAATCCTGGGATTCATCATCGGTGGCGCGGTCTTTCTGGTTTGGGGACTCATGCGACGGCGCAGTGAAGCCGTCGATCTGGAGGCCGCGCGCATCCAAGGTCAGGAAATCGCCAAAGAGGCACAGGCTCGAAGCCAGCTAATCGTCAAGGAAGCGGAGGTCAAGGCAAAGGATCTGGTCGTTCAGTCACGCGCCGACGCGGAGCGCGAGGTTCGCGACCGCCGGCGCGAGCTGCAGAGCGCGGAAGCAAAACTGGAATCGCGCGAAGAGGCGTTCGAGAAACGCCAGGAGGCGTTCGAGCGCCGGGAGGCCGATCTCAACCGCCGCGACCAGAGCTTGCGCACCCGCGAAAAAAGTCTCGCCGATAAGGAAGCCGAGCGTGACCGCCTGATCGACGAAGCCCGCGGCAAACTCGAGGCGGTGGCCGGCCTTACCCGCGAGGAAGCCAAGCGCACGCTGATCGACGAGATGGTCGGGCAGGCGCGCACCGAAGCGGCCAAGCATATCCGCGTGGTCGAGGAAGAGGCGCGCGAGGAAGCCGATCGCCGCGCCAAGCGCGTGGTCGCGATCGCGATCGAACGCCTGGCGGGCGAGTTCGTCGCCGAGCGCACCGTGTCGGTGCTCGCGCTGCCGTCGGACGAGATGAAGGGCCGCATAATCGGGCGCGAAGGGCGCAACATCCGCGCCATCGAGGCCGCCACCGGCGTCGACATCATCATCGACGACACTCCGGAAGCGGTCGTAATATCGTGCCACAACCCGATCCGGCGCGAGATCGCGCGGGTCGCGCTGGAGCGGCTGATTTCCGACGGCCGCATCCATCCGGGCCGCATCGAAGAGGTCGTCCGCAAGGCCGAGCAGGAAGTCGAGGAGTCGATCCGCGAGGCTGGTCAGCGCGCGATTATCGAGGTCGGCGTCCACGGCATCCATCCGGAGCTGGTCAAGCTGCTCGGGATGCTCAAATTCCGGTACTCGTACGCGCAGAACGTGCTGATGCATTCGATCGAGGCCGCCTTCATCTGCGGCGCGATGGCCGCGGAGCTGGGGCTCAACGAAAAGCAGGCGCGCCGCGCCGCGCTGCTCCACGATATCGGCAAGGCGCTGACCCATGAGGTCGAAGGGTCGCACGCGCTGATCGGCGGCGAGCTGGCGCGCAAGTACGGCGAATCGGCAAAGATCGTCAACGCCATCGCGGCCCACCATGAGGAGGTCAAGGCCGAGACGATCCTGGCGCCGCTGGTGGACGCGGCCGACGCGCTGTCGGGCGCACGGCCAGGCGCCCGGCGCGAAGTGCTGGAGAGCTACGTCAAGCGGCTGGAGGATCTCGAGCAGATCGCCAAGTCGTTCAAGGGCGTGGAAAAGTGCTTCGCCGTGCAGGCCGGGCGCGAGATGCGGGTGATCGTGGAGCCGAGCCAGGTCTCGGACGAGGACTCGCTGATGCTGGCGCGCGATGTGGCGCGCAAGATCGAAACCGATATGACCTACCCCGGGCAGATCCGGGTGACCGTCATTCGCGAGACGCGCGCCACCGAGCTGGCGCGATGAGTTCGGGCGGCGGGTGCGGCGCGCAGCGCGCCCGCCGCCTTTACCACGGCTCGCGCCGCGAGCTATCATCGCCCCCACATGGCCACCACGCGCGAAGCGCTCGAAATCACCATCGCCCTGGAACGCCAGAGCATGTCGCTGTATGCGCGGATGGCGCGGATCTTCGACGCGGAGCCCAAGGTCCGCGACTTCTGGTTCGGGATGGCGCGGGACGAGGCGCGACACGTCGGCGCGCTCGACCTGGTCACCACCGTGCTGGAGCTCGAAGGCGCACTCGACAAGCCGAGCCCGATCTCGCTCGAGGATGCGACTATCGTGCGGCTGCGCGAGATGCTCGCGCGGTTCCATCGCGAAGCCGGTCCGCAACTCACGCTCGAGCGCGCGCTCGCGATGGCGGTCGAAGTCGAGGAAACCGAGCTCGAAGACCTGGTCGCCGATCTCCTCAAAGCCGTGCAGGCGCCCGACGAGTACGAGCGATGCCTGCGGCTGCTGGTCCATGACCTGGGCGAGCTGGGCTTCATGATCGAGCGCCATTGCCATGACACCAGGCTCTTGCAGCGATGCGACGCGCTGTGCGACCGGCACGCCGAAAGCCTGCGCCATAGCGAAGGCCGCAAAGCGCTTTGATCGCGCCCGGCTTCGCAACGCCCGCCACAGATTGACGTTCCAGCGCATCTGCCCAGCACGGCGCGCATTTGCCGCGGGTGGCACGAGCATCCGCGGTTGGTTATATTCTTGCGTGCGCTGAGGAGTCGGCTAATTGGCAAGCCACCTGACTCTGGATCAGGCGATTGGAGGTTCGAGTCCTCCCTCCTCAGCCAGCCTTCCTGAGAACAAACGCCGGCTCTCGGGCGGCCCCATCGTCTAGTGGTTAGGACACCGGCCTCTCACGTCGGGAACGCGGGTTCGACTCCCGCTGGGGTCACCAGGGTTTTTTCGAATTCCATCGCTCGGATTATCCGGATTTTGTCCGTGCAAAAGCGGAGAAACCGCGGCGCGTCGCGGAGCAGCGGCAGCCCGCGTGGATTACTCGTAAGGCCGCGGGTTCAAGACGCGCCAACCCGCCTCGCACGGAGCTCTTCAAGGCTCTTTGCCGGTCGTGAAGTGTCTGTCGAAAATTGTCGGGCAGCCCAGGCGGTGCGTCACCCTGTTTCGTGAGACCGGGCGAAATCGCAGACCACCCATCGAATTTTGCTGAGCGTTACCCGGCCGCCGCCCAATTTCGGCTGGTGCTCAGGCTAAGGCTTGCGCGCCTCAGGATCGCCGTCATCAGAGTAATCATCACGATTGGAGCCATTGGAATTCTGAAGTTGTCACCAAGTGGCAAGGTGAGCCAAGGCAGGCTCCACGCGACCGTAAGGATGGTCACCTCATAGGGCAGGGCTCCCTTTTCAAAAACTTCCATTGCCAACCACGCTATCGGCAACGCGAGCAACACCAGGTCGTACTGCAAGACGTACGGCGAAACCATCAGCGAGCCAGCGGCCAGCGTGGCACCCTTGATTGCGAACGGTAGCCGGGCTCGCCATATCCAAACCACTGCAGCCGCAGCAAAGATCGCAACCATCGCCTGAAGCAGGTAAGCGGCATCGACGCTGCCACCCCACATCCGGATCGCACCGAAAGCACTCTGCAGGGTGCGGAAATTTATCGCCCCGCGCTCCAGTATCGTCTTCTGGGTGTACGAAATACTGGCGAAAAAGGCGCGCCAGACCGGCGTCCCAAAAACGGCGAGTGAAGCGGCCACAAACAGTGCCGCACTGATCGCGCTGGCAGCAAGTGCACGCCATTGGCGAGCTACGATCAATGCGAGCGGAACCAGAACTGCAAATTGCGGTTTGTAGACCATCAGGCCAAACAGGAATCCTGCCACCAGCGGCCATTTGTCCAGAAGCAGCAGACCGCCGCCCATGAGTGCGGTGGTCAAGAAACCATTTTGTCCACACTTGAAGTTGATGAGCACGGCAGGAAATGTAATCGCAAGCCAAAGTCCGAGAGGCGCGCGCGCGATTTGGCGGAGAACGAATACATACGCGGCGAGCGTTACGGTCTCGAACACCACCCACGAAGCGACGAATGGTAACTTCGAAAGCGGCATGACCATCAGCAGGTAGACCGGCGGATACTCGAATACCAGAAAGCCAAAATTTTTGTGTCCCATCACTGCGAATTGCCGCAGAAAATGGCGATGAATTTCGTAGACCGACGCCGCCTGACCTTTGAGCACGGCGATTGAAGCGGCGTAGATATTCACGAAATCGCCCCCGACTGCTATTCCCCGATTGAATATCAGGCCATGGGCCTGGGCGAATTGAGCCACAGCCGCAGCCAGATATGCGAGCAGCAGAACACCCGAATAAAATCTCGCTCGCTGGACCGTCAGCAAGGGGAAGTTGCGGAGCCAGATATCGATCCGACGCACGAAGTGCAAAATGCCTTTCGTGCCCGGGCCAGACGTCTGTACAGTCACGGATTACTCCGCGGGTTTGATTTGCGCTCGGTTGCTTGGTGGGATGTCTATCGAAGGGGCCTGGCCCGGGAAGGTCCGTACCGGGATCCGATCGCGGAAAAGCTCAGGCATCGCCATCCCGACATCGTAGTAGAAAAATCGCGCCTTCTCTACATTTTGCAAGACTCACCATCGAGGAGCAGCCGATTCCGTCGATTCCGACTGCGGACTCGTTACCAGGGCGGCGCTGTCGATCGGCAGGGAAACTGGACGTTCCAGCCAAGGCGGGGGCGTGCGCGGAAACTGCTTCGTCCTGCTCGCGAGCGGACGCATCTTGAGTCACGCGAGTCTGTTCCCGAAGCTCCTCTTTGACCCCGCCGCGTTCTTCTGGCACGAAATTCGCCAGCGCGTCTTGAGGCGGAGAGCTTTCGTACTCCCGATGAGGTCCGGCGCTTTCCTAACGGCCGAATCGAAAACGTCTCCCGTAACGAGACTACGTTCGGGCGTTACCGGCTGCAGCTTGGATGGCGCCGGACCTGCAATGTCGGTCCAATCGCTCGCACTCGCACCTGCCAGATCCACCGCCGGGGAGTCGTCCTCAGGGGACGACTCAGCGCGGAGAGCCCGCGGTCGAGGCGCCGTTTGGACGCCAACCTCGGATGGGTACATTTGCCCGGCGCTGGTGAGTCGCGATCGAGTATGCGCGAAATCGCAACATCGGCGTCCAGGGTCTTCACCTCGGTATCCGAACCACGTTGCTCGGGTATGCTCACCATCGAGGAGTAGCGCCTACCGTAGCCGTTAGATGAATAAATTACAAATGATTTCAAGCGGTTAGCACGCCTCTTGCTCTGAACTATCGCAAGTGCGGAATTGCATCATGAGTGCGAAAATCGAGCTTTGTCGGCTTTTCACGTGTATTGACTGTCCCCCCTGCGCGGACCAGAATATCGGCTCGCCCGTAGTGCTTCACGCGGGGATAGATTGACGGACGGCATCGACGTGCAGGAACGCAACATCGTCCGCAAGGCTCGTGTACTGATCGTCGATGACGAACTCAATCTGGCTCGTATGGCGGCAAGGCAGCTGCGCGAAGCGGGCTACGAGTGTGAGACCTGTCCGAGCGCTGAAGCCGCCATGCGGGTCCTTGAGCAGAGCGGCGCCGACGTGATTGTGGCCGATCTTAAGATGCCGGGGGTGGATGGGATGGAACTTTTGAGGAAGGTTCAGGCCAAGCGGCCGGATGTGGCGGTGGTGGTTGCGGCGCCCGCTCCGAGTTCCGAGGCGGCGGCGCAGGCCCTGCGCGAAGGCGCCTTCGATTACGTCGCCAAACCCTTCAATAGCGAGGAGCTGAACTCGGTGGTCTCGCGCGCGGTCGAGATGGGCACGCTGCAGCGCGAGAACCGTCGCCTGCGCGAGCAGCTCGACGTGGCCGCGATGGCGGCGGAGTTTATCGCGGAGAGTCCGTCGAGCCGGCACATGGTTGCCACCATCCGGCGGGTCGCGCCCTCCCGCGCGACCGCACTAATCCAGGGCGAGACCGGCACCGGAAAGGAGCTGGTTGCGCGGATGCTGCATTTCTGGAGCCGCCGCGCCGAGGGTCCTTTCGTGGCCGTGAACTGCAAGGCCTTTGCCGACGGAGTGGTTGAGAGCGAGCTGTTCGGCCATGAGAAGGGCTCGTTCACGGGCGCGATCCGGGATCGCGCGGGATGCTTCGAGCGAGCCTCGGGCGGCACCTTGTTCCTTGACGAAATCGGCGAGGCGGGTCCCGACTTCCAGGCCAAGCTTTTGCGCGTGCTCGAAGACGGGGAAGTGATGCGCGTGGGCGCGTCCAAGCCGCGCAAGGTCGACGTCAGAATCGTCGCGGCGACCAACCGCGGTCTGCGGCGCGAAGTCGAGATAGGGCGCTTCCGGGCCGATCTTTTCTTCCGCCTCAACGTAATCCCGGTCAATATCGCTCCGTTGCGGGATCGCACGGAGGACATCCTGGCGCTTGCGCGCTATTTCCTGATCGCACACTCGGCGGACGCCGGCCGGCCGATCACGCTTTCGGCGGAGGCCGAACGGACCTTGCTGTCTTATCCGTGGCCGGGCAATGTTCGCGAGCTCGAGAACGTGATCGAGCGCGCGGTCGTCATGAGCGGTGCGGAGGTCCTGACCCCTGACGCGTTTGCGCTCGAGGAGCTGACGCCGAGCGCTGCGCTGGATGACGTGGTCGGCGTATCCGCGTCTGCCCCTTCATCGGGCGTATCCGAGGCTCAATCCACCCGTGCGGTGGACGCTTCCGGCACCTTGCAGGAATGCCTGGACCGCGCGGCCACCGAAAGAATCAAGGCCGCACTCGACGCTGTCGGCGGTAATCGCGCCGAAGCAGCCTCCGCGCTGGGAGTTGATCGCACCACGCTCTATCGCCTGATGAAGCGGCTGAGTCTGTAGCGATCTGGCGGCAGGCCCGAATATAAAGGCACGAGGGGCAACCCCTCGTGCCTTTTCGTTTGCCCGTCGCGGGCAATCGGCCTGAAAGCGCCGCTGTCATCGCGCGCAGTCATCCCGCGCCCAGCGGCGGGACGGCGGCGGCATCTGCGCCCGAATGACGATGAATCAATATCCTGACGGGCGCCCGCGGCCGCATTCGGACGAGCCGCAGGGGTCGCGGCGAGTTCAGGCGGGGACCAGAAATAGGGCAGCCGGACCGGCCCCGGGCCATTGAAGGCCGATCCGGCTGTCGCCGAAAAGGCGGACCCCGGACTCGGGCGTTTCCGCACCGAGTCCGGGGCGCCTGGGAGAGGACGTATTCAGCTCATGCTCACCTACCTGGCTACGGTTCCCGATCCTCTGCGCAGCCGAATCACGAATGGCCAAGCGTCTTGACGACCTGGATCATCGCGGGTCCCACGATGATGGAGATCATCGCGGGCAGTACGAACAGTACCAGCGGGAAGAGGATCTTGATCGACGCCTTCTGGGCGGACTCTTCCGCGCGCAGGCGGCGGCGATTGCGCAACGAATCGGAGCTGGCGTGCAGGGCAGGGCCGATCTGTGCGCCCAGCTGCTCGCTCTGAATGAGGGTCGCGGCAAGCGGTTTGATATCATCGACCGCGGTCCGTTCGGCGAGTCCGCGCAGCGCCTGGCCAAGCGTGGCGCCGGCGGAAATCTCGCTGGCGACCATGTTGAGCTCAAAGCCGATCTCCTGGCCCTGGCGTTCGCACTCGGTGCCGACGATCTTGATCGCCTCGAAGACTCCAAGTCCCGCTTCGACGCAAACCACCAGCAAATCGAGCACGTCGGAGAGCTGGCGCGAGATGGCGTTCTGGCGGATGCGCGCCTTTCGATTGATGTAATAGCTGGGGACGAAAATCCCGAGTGCGATGCCGCCTAATCCGAACAGAAGCGGCTGCATGGAATCGGTGTGTACGAACACGCCCACCAGCATCGCGACTGCACCGCATCCGACCGCTAGCAGCACGCGGATGACCTGGTAGGCGTGCGGCGCGGCGGATTTGAAAAAGCCGGCTTGGGCAAGGGTCTGCTGGAGTTTTTCGCCCTGGGGCGTATCGAGGTTGGGCGCGGGCACTCGTTTGGACGCCCATCGAAAGATCATTCGCAGCAGATTATCGTCCAGCGGTCCCTCGCCTTCGAGGGCGCCCTGCGACACGCGCATCTTGATCGCAAGGTCGGCGAACCGCTCTTCCACGGCGCGGTTGTTGCCCGCGAACGCAACGTACAGCGATACGGCGGCGGCGCCAACCAGGCAGAAGAACGCGATTGCAATTAGAAATGGGCTCATCTTAGTAATCCACGCGCAGCAGGCGGCGAATCGTGATCAGCGCCGCCAGGTCAAGTCCCAGCGCGAGCTTCAATATCTTCTGTCCCATGGGATCGTAGAACAGAGAGTGTGTGTAGCCCGGCTGAATCAGTGAGAAAGCGCCCAGCACCACCAGCGGCAGCAAGCCGACCACCCATCCGCCCAGTCTTGCCTGCGCGGTCAATGCGCGAATTTGCATGCGCAGGCGCTGCCGGATGCGGACGATTTCGCCGAGGCGGCCCACGATGCTGGCCAGCGAGGAACCGACCTCGGTCTGCACCTTGACCGCGACCACCAGCAGCCGCAGATCGTCTTCAGGTACCCGCTTGAGCATGTCCTCGAGCGCGCGCGGGAGCGGCAATCCGATTCGGGTCTGTTCGAGCACGGTGCGGAACTCGCTACCCAGCGGATCGGCGAACTCGCCCACCACGACCTGCATCGCGCGCTGCAGCGAATGGCCCGCCTCGAGCGACGACTTGATCAAGTCCAGCGCGAACGGGAGTTGCTGGCCGAAGGCTTTGAGGCGGCGTTTCTTGCGGAACTGGATATAGAAGATCGGTATGCTGGAGAAGATCACGCCGGCGACGAGTCCGATAAGCGAGTCGTGAATTAGCGCCTGTCCCAGGAACAGCCCGGCGCCGAACAGCAGCACGATGATTAGCAGGATGTCGCCGACTCGGACGTACATCCCGGCCTGCCACATGTTTTCCTCGAGCTGGCGCAGCACATTGAGCCGATACACCACGTCGAGCAGCTTGCCCTCCTGGGGGCGCCGCCTGCGGGTGATATCGAGGTCATTGTCGGTGGACGGGCGTGTGAGCCGGCGAACGATTTCGCGGTTCTGGTCGCCCTCGTTCTTCCCGCCGGTGAACATCACCAGCAGGATCACGAAGACGACCGCGAATATCCCGGTTGCAATTACGATATCCATCAGTTGACCACCGAGTTTGCGCGAAACATCTTGGAGTCGAGCCGCAGACCGACGGCTTCAAGCCGCTGCGTGTAAGTCGAACGGATTCCGGTGGAGACGAAATGCCCCGTCACTTTGCCGCCCGCTCCGATGCCGGTGCGCTTGAATTCGAACAAGTCCTGCATCATCACCATTTCCCCCTCCATCCCGCTGATCTCGGAGATCTTCATCACTTTGCGGCCGCCGTCGGAGAGCCGCGCGACTTGCACGATGATATTGAGGGCGGAAGCGATCTGCTGGCGCATCGCCTTCTGCGGGATGCTGATGCCCGACAGGAGCATCATCATCTCCACGCGGCCCATCGCGTCGCGCGGGGTATTGGCGTGAATGGTTCCGAGCGATCCGTCGTGGCCGGTGGACATCGCCTGCAACATGTCGAAGACTTCGGCGCCGCGGACCTCGCCGACGATGATGCGGTCGGGGCGCATACGCAGCGAGTTCTTCACCAGGTCGCGCGCGGTCACCTCGCCCTTGCCCTCGACGTTGGCGGGCCGCGTCTCCAGCCGCACGATGTGGGGCTGCTGCAGCGACAATTCCGCCGAGTCCTCGATCGTCACGATGCGCTCGTCGGCGGGCACGAAGGCCGACATGCAGTTGAGCATGGTGGTCTTGCCGGAGCCGGTTCCGCCGGAGATCAGGATGTTGAGGCGCGCCTTGACGATAATCTCCAGGAATTCGACGATTTCCGGAACCAGGGTGCCCTTGTCCACCAGGTCATCGATATTGAAACGCTTGCGGCCAAAGCGCCGGATTGACAGCGAGGGACCGTCAAGCGCCAGCGGCGGAATGATCGCGTTGATACGCGAGCCATCGGGCAACCGCGCGTCCACCATCGGGGAAGCTTCATCGACGCGCCGTCCGACCTGCGAAACGATCCGGTCGATGATCAGCATCAGGTGCGAGTCGTCCTGGAACTTGATCTCGGTCTGGAAGAGTTTGCCGCCTTTTTCCACGTAAATCTGGTCGTGTCCGTTGACCAGGATATCGGTAACGGCGTCGTCCCAGAGCAGCGGTTCCAGCGGCCCCAGTCCGAGCATCTCATTCTTGATTTCTTCGACCAGCCGCGAGCGGTCGTCGTCGGTGAGCAGGCGGCCTTCCTCGTTGAGGATGTCGCTGATGGCCGCGGTGACCTTCTGCGAGGCAAGCTGGGGCTCCAGGCTTTCCAGGCGCGCGACGTCAAGCGTTTCGAACAGACGGTTGTGCACCGCCAGCTTGAGCTGCGCGAAACCCTCGGACTGCGTGTCCTTGGACTTCTTTGCCTGTGAGCCGACCAGCGAGCGCTGGAAGGGCGCCTGTTGCTGGCTGCTCTGTTTGGAGATTCTGTCGACCAGACTCATAGTCGCAGCCTCAGGCCTTCGCGCCGATCGCGAGCAGCAGTTTGGACATGATCGAGCCTTCCGGTTCGCTGTCAGCGACCAGTTCGCCGCCGCTATCGATGCGCCGGGCAAGGTCCTCGATCGACTTTGCCAGCGGCGAGCTCGGCGCCACCTGCCAGAGGTCCTGCGCGCTCAACTGGATGCGTTCGAGCACCTTTTCGTCGCGCGGAATCTTCGCGAAGATCGGCTGGGCGAGCGTGTGCGTGATCTGATCTTCGCTGATCGGATGGCTCGTCATATGGCGGCTGAGCACGAAGGCGGGGTCGGCGCCCTGGAGCCCCAGCCGTCCCACCAGGTCCACGAACCGCCACGCGCATCGCGCCGCGTTGATCGACTGATCAAGGACGTAGAACAGATGTTGTGAGCGCTCCCACGCGGCGACCGCGTTGGCGTCGATATGGGTGCCGCAGTCCACGATTATGTAGTCGAAGAGCTGCCGCATCAGGTCCAGCACTGCGCCCACGGTCGCCTCGGTTACCAGCTCGCTGTCCTCGATCCGCTTGGGCGCGGCGAGCAGGTAAAGCCCGGAGGCGTGCTTGGAGAGCGCGGACTCCAGTTGAATCGAGTCGAGCTTACGCTCGGCCTGGATCAGCGCCATCACGGAGCGTTCCGGTTCCAGATTGAGGAATACCGACAACCCGCCGGTTTGCAGGTCGAGGTCGATAACCCCGACGCGCTTGTCGAGCGAGTAGCGCAACGCCAGTGCTAGGTTCGCGCACAGGCTGGTTACGCCGGTGCCGCCGACCAGGCTGACGAACGAGCACACCACTCCGCCCGCGGTGGTCTCCACGCGCCGGCGCGCCTCGCTGATCTTAAGCAGCGCGCGCGTCACGTCGCCGGGCTCCAGCGGCAGGAACAGCAGTTCGTCGGCGCCCGCGCGCAACACCCGCTTCATCAGCTCGGGCGAGCGCTCCTGCAGCAGCGCGAACAGGACCGGCCGCGCCGCCATCGCGCCGCTCTTCTGCAGGTAGGTCAGCGCGAGATCTTCATCGCCGTTGAACACTACCATCGTTACGTCGGATGGAGCGGTCGCGCCGGCGTCGCTGCCGGGTTCGATTTCGAGAATTTCCAGCGGGGGATCGCCTAGTGCGGTCAGCGCGGTGCGCACCTCGGTGCGCTGCCCATCGGCAGCGCACACGAGATGCACTTTAAGGCCCCCACGCCGCTTGTCGCCTTTCTTTCCGAGGACTGACACTGCTTTCTCTCCCTGTTGCAGTTTCAGCTTGAGTAATCCGGGCTAGAACCTGGGCCGTGCCGCGTCCGGATGCGCCAGCGGCAGGGTCTTGACCTGCGCGGGCGTCATCTCAGGCGTGTGGTACGGGTTGTACACCGAGGATCCGTCGGGCAGCGGGCGCACGATCTGTGGCGTCACGCTCATGACGAGATCGGTTTCGGTGTTCTGCCAGTTGGTGGTGCGGAACAGACCGCCCAGCCAGGGCACGTCGCCGAGGTAGGGCACCTTGTTCACCGCGGCCGTGCGTTCGTGCAGGATGAGGCCCGCGATGATCAGAGTCTGGTTGTCGTGCAGCCGCACCATCGTGTCGGCCTTGCGCGTAATAAAGGCCGGGATGTTGAAGCCGAACATCTGCACGCCGTGGGTGTAGTCGGGCTGGGAAACTTCCGGCTTGACCACCAGCTCGATCTGGTCCTTACCCACCACCGTCGGCAGGAACTCGACCATCGTGCCGAACTGCTTGAACACGATGGAGGTGTTGAGCGCCTGCGCGATCACGATCGGAATCTCGCCGCCGGACATGAATTTGGCCTCTTCGCCCGAGTTGGCCAGCAGGTGCGGCTCGGCCAGGATCTTCCCGAGGTTGTGGTTTTCCAGGAACTGGAAGAAGCCCTGCCACTGGACATTTGAGTTGCCCGCCGACAGACCGTAAGTGATGTTCTGCGACAGCAGCATCGGGATCATCGCACCGGGCGGCGGCAGCGTCGCACCGGCCGTCAAATTAACGATGTTGCCGTTGGGCAGAATGACACTGGAACCGAGGTTGGTCTGAGGGCTGTACGGAGTCCCAACGCTACCCGGCATGCCGACCAGCGACAGACCGTAGTTGGGCAGCGCTGCGGACAGGTTGACGCCCTGGTTTTCGATCGCCTGCCGGTTGAGCTCCGCGATCATCGTGTTGAGCAGGACCTGCTGCTTGCCACCCGTATCGACGCGGACTTGCCGCTCCTGGTAGCCGCCCTGCGAGTTCCAAACCGCCAGCGTGGTGAATCCCGGCTTGTGTGCGATCAGGTTGAGCTGGAACGGGTTGACGACCTGGATGTCCGCGATGTCGGTGTCGGCGACGGAGACTCGCCGGATGCGGTCGGGGAAGTCGATGATGCGAGAAGTTCCCGTCATCAGCATCACGGTGTCGGGCGGAAGATAGTGCACGCCGCCATCAACCGCGGTGCTTTCGTAATTGCCACCGGCAAGTGCGACTGAAGGATCGGTGCGAAACTTCTCTCCGCTGGCCGACTGATTCTGAATCAGCGGCGCGCTGGCCGGCGAAGCCGCCGGAGCAGGCGCGCTTGCCGCAGCCATCTCAGCCGGATGCGGCGCCGCGCCCGGAAGCGAAACACTCTCGCTTGGCGCCTCAGCGGCCGAAGCGGATATGGACGGGCTTGCCGCGGCGGCCGGACTCGAGCTGGCCACCGGACCTGCGCCCGGGTCGAGCTTGGTCACCACTGGCGCAGCGGACCCGATTTTGGCGCCGGTTCCCGCGATGGCCGGAGGCGCCGCGCTCGGCTTGCTGATATCGGTCGGGTTGGCCGCGGCATTGACGGTCACGTTGTAGGTGACGTCTTTGCCGTTTGCATCCTTGACCGTAATCGCCCACTGGCCTTTCTCGGCGCCCAGCAGTACCACCTTGCCCGGCTCTTCGTTGTGCACCACCAGGGCGTGGGGGTTGTTGACCACTTTCACGCCCGGAGTGGAGCTGGGGCTGACGTCTTTGATTACGTAGGTTTCGCCGGCGTTGAGCGAAACCGACAGTTGCGAGCCGTCGTCGCCGGCGGCGAACGCCATGCCCGGTCGCAACAGAAGCAGGCTGATGGCGGCGGCCAGCCACGGGATTAGTGCGCATCCGCGTTTACTGTTCATTTTCATCTCCTCACCTTTTCATCTCCTCACCTTCTTCCGCCTGCTGGTTCACGGAACTTCAATGGTCTTGGGCTTCGGCGCATAAACCGGTGCCGGGCCGCTGAACGACGCTTTGTGGGCAACGGTGCCGATCGAATGCGGCGCACTGCCGGCCGCATCGGCCCCTTCATCTGTCGCGCCCGCCGACGAGGCGGCATCGGCCGCCGTGATCGGCGGATTGGAGGTCGCCGCCGCCGACGCGCTCCGCTTGGGCGCGGCGCTCGCGGGCGAGCTGGTGTCCGAGACCTTGTCGAAGGAGGTGCGATGCTTGTGCGCGGACTTGGTGGCCGAGCCGAGCGACGCCTCGCGAATGAAGGACAGCGACTCGGAACTCTTGCCGTTGCGATAGATTTCGACCTGGAACGGGTGCGGCCGCGGCGCCGGAGCGGACACGCGATGCGTCTCCTGCGGCTTCATCACCGGCATCTCGGGCTGCAAGCTGTACGCACTGAGCAGGCGCTTGATGTCAGAGCCGCTGGTGAGCACGATCTTATTGTCGTTGAAATTGCGCATTGCCAGGCGCAGGGTTCCCGTGCGGCTGGCCAACGACAGGCGTTCGGCTTCGTGCGGCGTGACTAGCAGGGTCACGACTTTGACCGGCTCCGGCTTGTCGTTCTTCATCTCGATTTCCTGCGCGATCGCGAGCACCTCGACGTTCTGCAGGACGATCTTGGAGAACGGCTTTGTGCTGCCCTCGGAAATCGCGACGAGCACATCGACGCGCGTGTGCGGCAGGACGAAGCCCGAGATGTCGCTGACCTCATCGACCGGTACCGACACCGCGCGCATCCCGAACGGGATCAGCAGCGGCATCACGCCGGCGGTCTTCTGTCCGACGAAGAGCTTGCTCGCGACGATCGGCTCATTGGCGACAAACGAGCTCTTCACGTAGCTGCCAATCACCTGGCTCTGGTTGCGGTAGGCTCCTTGCGGGATCGAGTCGTTGGACCATTTGGTCAACTTGAGCTCGCCCGGCTCGATCTTGGTGCCCAGCGGCAGGTCATAAGCTGCGACGACGATGTTCACGTTCTTCGCCATTGCGCTCTGGACCTCGGCCTCGCGCCTTTTCAGCGCCGAGTACACGACCACCGACGCCAGCATCGCAGCCAGTCCCGCCAGCACGACGAAAATTACTGGTCGTTTCATTTCTCCCCTCCCTGCCGAACCATCACTCCACGTCCGGCTGCCTTCGAATGGATGATCGTTTCCACGCTCACTCCTGCATCGCCGTTTCCTGGGCGGTGAGAGTGGTGGGGAACGTAATTCCCAAAAATGGATTCGGAAGAATCAGCTTGCTGGTCGCGTTATACGAGATATTGACCGTGACCGGCTGTCCGAAGTAGGTGCCGTCCGCATTGGTGCTTCGCGTGACGGTGATGGTCAGGTTGGCGCCGCTATTCGAGGTGATAGTCGGCGATCCCTCCTGCACCATGTAAGTCTGGATTTGACTCTGGGTATAAGAGGTGTTGACGGAGGCGTAGCGCGCGCCGGCAAATGACAACTGGCTGACCGCGAGCGCGGCCTGCCCAATGAGCGCGAACTGAATTCCGACTATGAGCACGATGATCGCGACGGTGGCGATCAGCGCGAACTCGACCATCGCCTGACCGCGAGCCAGCCATGCGCAACAATTGAGGGCGCCATACCGGCGCCGGGTTATCGTGCTGTTCTTTGCATCCTGTGTAGTCATCACCCGCAATCCTCTCTTTTGCGGTTGATTCGATTGAAGCCCTCAGCTCCCCAGGAGATAGGGCCCCACTTTGCCAACCAGTTCCGTGAGAATCGTGCCGGCGGTGGTATAGAGCGAAGCCACAACGACGGCTATCGTCGCCAGAATCAGCGCATACTCGGTCATCGTTTGCCCGCGCGGGGCATTCCGGAAGGATGAAATTGCCTGACTGATCTTCATCGCTTTTCCCCCGCGATAAATCCTTGGATTCCGCTCAGATCTGCGCGCATGATGCGCGGAAGCCGCACCCTGCAGGCTTCCTGGCCGATGCCGCGGAGACTGAGTGCGGGCGGCCGCAAGCGACCGCCCGCCTCGGTTCTGCTCGTCGCTTAGAGCTGGGTGTCAACGGTGGCCAGCAGCGAGGAGATGTCACCGCCCATCGTCTTGTAGGCAGCGAACACGACTACCGCGACCGCCGACAGGATAAGCGCGTACTCAGTCATCGTCTGGCCGCGCGCCATCTCGTTGGCCTTCACATACAGTTTCGTCAATGCCTTCATTCCCGTGTCCTCCTTGAGTTACCTTTCGGTCCGTTTATCGGCCTAATTTGGCCATTGTCCCCTGGTTCAATAACCTCGGCCGGCACGACAGACTCTACGATTCGTCACAAAGGTCACCACAATTTATCCGGCGTTGCCTCTGCTAGTCCCTGCTCTGCCGCGATGGCCTCGGCGCGAAGTTGTACAGCATGACCTGTGCCATGCTGGGCAATCCTTATGATTCGGGCCTTTTTTTGAGCTTTACCGAGCGGAATCTGGCGTACGTGCAACCACGCGTTGCGAACCGGCAACGACTCGCGTACGAAATCGAAGCCGTCGAAAAGTGCCTGAAAATACTTGGCTTTATTTGTTCAGCTCTACGTAAAGTGGCGGGAATGCTACAAAATGAATTAGACGGCCTTATGGACCGTCAAAAATTACAAGTTTCGAAGGCGATTCAGTTCAAGAATAGTCAATCGTTCTGGTCTGAAATTGCTATTGAAAAAAGGCGGGTTCACACTTGCTACAACCCGCTCTCCAGCTCCTTATCCCTCCTCTATTTCAACCTGATCGCCCACCTCGGTGCCGCTGCGCGCCGCCGCGCCGGCCGCCAATTCCAGCGCTTTGCGCGCCCCGAAAACGATCGATGACACCCGCCACGGCTTCAACGCCCGGTTGATGTTTACGACCCGGCCGCGACGATCCAGGAATACAATGTCAATCGCGAAGCGCATGAAAAACATGTGCATCCACATAAATGGTGTGAACCGACCAGTCTCGAACAGCATTCCCTGATCGGCCTCGAGCCCGCTGCGGCCGAGCAGGCCGCGGCTCTGCCCGGCAAGCCCACCGGCGTCTTCCAAGCGCTGGCACAGGACGGTTGAGCGCGTGCGATTTATCGCTCGAAGCATTCGATATACGACCTCCCGCAGGTTTGCGCCAATTGTCGATGGGTCGCGGCGCGGGATCAATTCGATGCAAAGCGCGGTCCGCCCTTGCGACTGTGGACTGTCTCAGTGCGGGCGGTTCTATTAGGATTTGTCTGTTGCGATGGGTTATCTCCCGATTTTTGTGAATGTGGCCGGCAGGCCATGCGCCGTCGTCGGTGGCGGCGCGGTCGCCGAGAGCAAACTGCGCACCCTGGTGGAGCGCGGCGCCGCAGTAACCGTGATCAGTCCCACGGCCGACGAGCGCGTTGCGGCGCTGGCCGAGTCGGGCGCGATCAGGTGGCATCGGCGCCCCTGGCGCCCAGGTGACCTGGCCGGATTCGATCTCGTCTTCTGCGCCGTGAATGATTCCGATGCCAGCCGGATGGTGGCGGCGGAGGCGCGCAAGCTCGGTATTCCGGTCAACGTTGCCGACCAGCCCGAATCGTGCACTTTTATCTCGCCCGCGATCGTGCGCCGGGGCGATCTTCAGATTGCGATTTCGACCTCGGGGGCAAGCCCAGCGCTTGCGGCCCGCATGCGTGCGCGCCTGGAGCGCGAGTTCGGCGCCGAGTATGCGCTGTCGCTCGTGGTCCTGCGCGCCGCACGGGCCTTTCTGCGCGGCCTTGAGCTGAGCCTGCCGGAGCGCTCGCGAAGGCTCGCCGCGCTGGTGGATTGCGACCTCGCCGCGATTCTGCGGGCCGGCGATCGCGCGGCGCTGGATCGCGCTCTGCGGAACACGGTTGGCGCCGATCTGTCAGCGCTCGGGCTGAAGGACGCTACGCTATTCGGCCGCGCGCCGGGGCCGGCACGCCCGCATCCCGAGTAATCGAATCGCGATGAACGAGATCGACATCCTCTGGTTGATTCCGGCGCTCGTGTGCTACGCGGCCTCGACGGCACTGTTCGCGTTTTCACGTTATGCGGAGCGGACCGGTCCGCAGCGTTACGCAATCCTGCTGCTCGCCGTCGGCGCAGCGCTGCACGGCTTCGATCTGGTCATCCGCGGCGTACACGTCGGAAACATCCCGGTCGCCACCTTCGCGCAGTCGCTCTCGTTCCTTGCGTGGCTTACCGCGTTGGTCGGATTACTGCTGATTGTGCGGGTCGGCATGACGGCGATTGGACCGTACGTGGCCGCGGCGGTGACGATCGCGTTTGGCGCCGCGACTGTCCTCATGAAGCAGGGGCGATTCGTGCTGCCGGCCGCGCTGCAGAGCGCATGGCTTCCGATCCACGTTACGCTTGCGATCCTGGGCTATGCCCTGTTCGTGCTGGCGGCGACCGTGAGCCTGGTTTATCTGGTTTATGAATCGCGTCTAAAGGCCAAGCGGCCGATGGGCGGCGCGGCGGGGCAGGGCGTCAGCCTGGAAAAGCTCGACCGGATAAACTTTCACCTGCTGGCGTGGGGATTCCTCGCGTTGAGTCTTGCGATTGTAAGCGGCGCGATCTGGGCCGACGCGACCTGGGGCCACTTCTGGTCATGGGATCCCAAGGAGTCGTGGTCGCTGGTTATCTGGATTCTTTACGCCTCCCTGCTCGAGTCGCGGCTGGCCGCGGGATGGCGCGGGCGGCGCGCCGCCGCGCTCACGGTGGTCGCATTCGTGGTGCTGGTCAGCTCGCTGGTGGGCGTCACGCTGGTTTTTCCGGGCAAGCACGGGGGCAATTTCGGCTAGCGATGGAACAGACCCTGGTCATACTCGGGCTCAACCACCGCACCGCTCCGGTCGCAATCCGCGAGCGACTGGCCTACGCCGATGCCGAAGTTCCCGAGGCGCTGCGCCGGCTGCGCAAGCATTCCGACGCGATCGCGGAGGCGGCGCTGCTCTCGACTTGCAACCGGGTCGAGATCATCGCGGTGAGCTCCGAGCCCGCGCGTGCGCTCGAGGACGCGGCCGCATGGCTGGCGGCCGATCGCGGGGTTGATCCCGACGCCATCGCGGCCTCGCTCTACCGCTTTGAGAGCCGCGAGGCGGCGCGCCATCTGTTCCGCGTCGCAGCCAGTCTCGACTCGATGGTGGTCGGTGAGCCGCAGATCCTGGGCCAGGTGAAGCTCGCCTACGGCCAGGCGGCCGAGGCCGGCACCCTCGCGCTGGTGCTTCATCGCGCCTTTCACAAGGCCTTCTCGGTGGCCAAGCGCGTGCGCCGTGCGACCCTGATCGGTCATGGCGCGGTTTCAGTCAGCTCCGCGGCGGTGAATCTCGCCAGCCAGATTTTCGACCGGCTGGCCGACAAGACGGTCATGCTGCTCGGCGCGGGCAAGATGGCAGAGCTGACCGCGCGCCAGCTCAAGGCGACCGGTATCGAGTCGCTGCTGATTTCCTCGCGCACCTTTGATCACGCGGTCGCGCTTGCGCGCCAGTTGGGTGGCACCGCGGTCCCATTCGACGGCTACCGGCCCTATCTGAAGATCGCCGATATCGTGATCGGCTCGCTGGCGGTAACGACCCCGGTGCTCGGCCCCGCCGAATTCGAGCCGGTGGTCAAGGAGCGGCGCTACCGGCCCGCGTTCCTGATCGACCTCGGGGTGCCGCGCAATTTTGACGAACGGCTCAACTCGCTGGAGAACGTTTACCTCTACGATATCGACGACCTCGGCCAGGCCGTCCACAAGTCGCGCGCCGAGCGCGAACGCGAAGCCGCCAAGGCGGAGGAGATCGTCGAGCTCGAGATCGACTCGTTCTGGCGCTGGATGAGCGGGCTCGACCTCGTGCCGACGATAAAGGATATCCGCTACAGCATCGACCGCCTGCGCGACCTTGAACTGGGCCGCCATCGCGGATGGCTCGCCGGTCTCGAACCCGGCGAACGCGAGCGGATCGAGAAGCTGACGCGCGGGCTCACCAACAAGCTGCTCCATCGCATCCTGCAGGGACTGCGGCGCAACGGCGCGAATACCCCCGAGGGCGCGTATGCGGCGGAAGTCGCGCGCCGCCTGCTGGTCGGAGAGCTGGGCGCGCTGGGCGACGAACTCGGCCAGGCGGACGACGACGCAGACGAAGACGCTGACGACGATGCGGACGAGTGAGGACTGATGGCGCTCGAGTTGAGAATCGGCTCGCGCCCCAGCGCGCTCGCGCTCGCGCAGACCGAGCTGGTGCGCGCCAGGCTCACGGCCGCGCTTCCGGGCGCGCGTCTCGAAGTCGTGGAGATTCGCACCAGCGGTGACAAGATGACTACCGCATCGCTGGCGCGGGAAGGCGGCAAAGGGCTTTTCATCCGCGAGCTCGAGCAGGCGCTCACCGAGCGCAAGATCGATCTCGCCGTGCATTCGATGAAGGATCTCCCCGCAATACTGCCCGCGGGATTCACAATCGCGGCGGTGCCCGAGCGTGAAGACCCGCGCGACGTGCTGGTAACGCGCGACGGCGCGGAGCTATCCGCGCTGCCCGCGGGCACGCGGTTGGGAACCTCATCGGCGCGCCGCCGCTTTCAGGCCTTGCGCAAGAACCGGGAGCTTAAAATCGAGCCGCTACGCGGCAACGTCGATACCCGCCTACGGCGCGTTGCGGAGGGCAGCCTCGATGCGATCATCGTCGCGATGGCGGGGCTCAAGCGGCTCGGGCGCGCCGGCGACATCCACTTTTGCGCGCTCGACGAGACCGATTTTCTTCCCTCCGGCGGGCAGGCTGCGCTCGCAATCGAAACACTAGCCGACGCGGGATCGGACCGCTCGCGCGAGCTTGCCGGCGCGCTGGCTCAAATCAACGACGCGCGCGCCTGCTACGAAACCGCCGCCGAGCGAGCGTTTTTGGCCGCTATCGGCGCGTCCTGCGTGACCCCGGTCGGAGTCAGGGCGAGCGTCGGCGCGGATACGATGACGGTGCGCGCGATGCTGTTTTCCGCCGACGGTGCACGTGAGATGCACGAAGCAGTCTCGGAACCATTGGACCCGGACCTCGCGCCGACGGTCGCCCAAGATGCCGGCGCCAGGCTGGGCGAGCGGATGCTCGCGGCGGGGGCCGACGCTCTGGTGGCGGATGGCTGAGCGCCAGGGCAGGGTATACCTGGTCGGTGCGGGGCCCGGCGCAGCGGACCTGATCACGCTGCGGGGCGCGCAATGCCTGCGCCGCGCCGACGTTGTCATCTACGATTCGCTGGTTAATCCCGCAATCCTGCGGCATGCGCCGGCGCGTGCGGAGAAAATCCTGGCGGGCAAACGCGCGGCCGCGGGCCGAAAAATCGAACAGCGCGAGATCAACCGGATGCTCGTCCAGCGCGCCGGCCGCGGCGAAGTCGTCGTAAGGCTCAAGGGAGGCGACCCGTTCATCTTCGGCCGCGGCGGCGAAGAAGCCCAGGCGCTGGCGCGCGCGCGTATTCCATTCGAGGTCGTGCCCGGCATCACCTCTGCGATCGCGGCGCCCGCGTACGCGGGTATTCCGCTGACCCATCGCGACCACGGCTCGTTCGTCGCATTCGTGCCAGGCCACGAGGCCGAATCCAAGCGCGCGCCCTCGCCGGTGCCGTGGACGGAGCTTGCCCGCGCGGCCCGGCGCGGCGGAACGCTGGTGCTGATGATGGCGGCGAAAGGAATGCGCGATGCGATGGCTCGCCTGACGAAGGCCGGTCTCGCGCGCGACACGCCCGCCGCGGCGATCCAGTGGGGCACTACCGCTTCGCAGAAAACCGTGCTCGCGACCATCTCGACCATCGCCGCCGCGTGCGAGCGTGAAAGGCTTGCGGCGCCGGCCGTGGTCGTGGTCGGTGATTGCGCCGCCTTGCGCAAGCATCTCAAGTGGGCTGAAGCGATGCCGCTGTTCGGGCGCAGGATAGTGGTGACGCGGGCCGGCGAGGACGCGATCGATTTCGCGCGCGAATTGCGCGCGCTGGGCGCCGAGGCGATCGAGTTTCCGGTAATCGAGACCGCGCCGCCCTCGAGCTACGCGGCGCTCGATCGCGCGATAGCCAGATTGGACAAGTTCGACTGGATCATCTTCACCAGCGCCCGCGGGGTGGAGGGCTTCATCGCGCGTCTGCGCAAGCTCGGCCACGATATCCGCTCCATGGGCGCGGCTGCAATTTGCGCGATTGGCCCGGCCACGGCGGAGCGCCTGCGTTCGTACGCGCTGCGAGTCGCTGCGATGCCCGGGGAATATCGCGCCGAAGCGATAATCCCCGCGATTGGCGAGCGGCGGATTCGCGGCGCGCGAATCCTGATCCCGCGCGCACAGGTTGCTCGCGAAGTCCTGCCCCGGGAGCTGCGCGAGCGCGGCGCGCGGCTGGTCGAGGTCGCGCCGACTTACCGCACGATCAAGCCGCGCGACGCGCAAATCGAATGGATGCGCGCGCTCGCCGCGGCCGGCGCAATCGATCTGGTTACCTTCACCAGCTCCAGCACTGTCGCGAATTTCGCCGAGATGGTCGGCGCACGAGTGCGCGGGTTGAACGCAGCCGCGATTGGACCGATCACGGCGGATACCGCGCGCCGGCTCGGCTTCAAGGTCGTCGTCGAGCCCGAGCGGTACATGGTTGCTTCCATGCTTACGGCGATCCAAAGACACTTCACATCGCCATCTGAACCTCGCCGCGCAGGCGCTTCCTAACGCTTGGCGCGGGTATATAATCGCCGATGTTCGCGCCTCTGGAGCGCGCGTCTTACGATGGCATTTCCCGTTAATCGGCCGCGGCGGATGCGCCGCAGCGAAACCCTGCGCCGCATGGTGCGCGAAACGCGGCTTGCGCCCGATAACCTCATTCAGCCGCTGTTCGTGTGCCCCGGCCGCGAGGTGCGAAATCCGATCCCCTCGATGCCTGGAGTTGCCCAGCTTTCAGTCGACAATGCCGCCGCCGCCGCGCGCGAAGCATACGCCGCCGGCGTGCCCGCGGTGATCCTGTTCGGAATTCCCGAGCATAAGGACCCGCAAGGCAGCGAAGCCTGGAATGACGACGGATTCGTGCAGCGTGCGATCCGCGAAATCCGGGAGCGCGTGCCCGGTCTCGCCGTTATCACCGACGTCTGCATGTGCGAGTACACCGACCACGGCCACTGCGGAGCGGTGAAAGACGGCGACGTTGACAACGATGCGACGCTTGAGCTCCTGGTCCGCGAGGCGCTGTCACACGCGCGCGCCGGCGCCGATATCGTCGCCCCCTCGGACATGATGGACGGGCGAGTCGGCGCCATTCGCACCGCGCTGGATGCCGGCGGATTCACCAGCGTCGCGATCATGGCTTACTCGGCGAAGTTCGCTTCGGCATTTTACGGTCCGTTCCGCGACGCCGCCGATTCCGCGCCGCAGTTCGGCGACCGCCGCTCCTACCAGATGGACCCGCCCAACGGCGACGAGGCGATTCGTGAGGTCGCGCTCGATATCGGCGAGGGCGCGGATATCGTGATGGTCAAGCCGGCGCTCGCGTACCTCGATCTGATCTGGCGCGTCAAGCAGGAATTCAACATTCCGGTCGCCGCGTACAGTGTGTCGGGCGAGTACTCGATGATTCGCGCGGCGGGAATCAACGGATGGATCGACGAGGAACGCGCGACCATGGAAGTGCTGACTTCGATTCGGCGCGCGGGCGCGGATCTGATTCTCACCTATTTCGCCACCGCGGTCGCGCGCGCTCTGTGCGCGTGAAGCCCGGCCGCCGCCTCAGCACGCCACCAGGACACAAAGACACCAGGCACGCGGCGCGCGAGTCCTTGAATTACTTCGACTCGCTCGGAGTCTTGGTGTCTTTCCGGTTTGCTTGCTGCGCCTTTCGCGCGGGAGCGATCTTCTCTTGGTAGTACGGGCGCATCGCGCGCAGCGCGCGCATCTGGTGGTACGCCAGCTCGTCGTCGGGATAGCGATGCTGGGGGCCGAGCACGCATCGTGCGCGCGCGTGGCACTGCGGCGTGCAATCCGGCTCGACTTCGACCCGATGTATCAGGCAGCGCTGGATATCCCATCCCGTCGGATACTCGACCGCACCCGCCGGGCACGCCGCGACGCAGGTGCGTGCGGTGCAGGTGGGGCAGGGGTCGAACCCGGCTGCGTCGCCCGGCGCGTCGATCACTTCGTCGACCAGCAGCGCGGCGCGAAAGGCAATCCAGGGGCCGAACACCGGATGCACCGCGACGCCCACGATGCTCGGTCCGCCAAGTCCCGCCGCCTTGGCAAGCTCGATGAAACTTAGGGTCGGCGCTCCCTGCATGAAGGGGTACACGACGGTCGCGTGGGTGCCGGAGCGGCGCGCGGCCGGAGCGACCTGAGCCTCTATGACCTCACGCGTGAAATCATCCAGCGGATTTTCCCGCCGCCACCATCCCGGATGTGCCTGCGCGTGGCGACCCAGAGCCGTCCACAGCGCTGCGCCGCCATTTCCGATCGCGACGATTGAGCGCGCCCTCGAATCGATCGCGCTGGCACGATAGGGCGGCGCGACCGCGCGGTCGTAGCTCGGCACCGAAACCGCGCCGACCAGGTTGAGCCCGTAGGGCGCGGCGGCGGCGCGAATCCGCTCGATTGTCACTGTCATCTGGCGCGCTTACGGCAAAGCGATCTGGAAGATCGTGCCGTCGTTGTATTGCCCTCCGCCGCTGGTGAGACCGTAAAGGTAGCTGCCCACCATAATCACGTTGTCGATCGGCTTTACTCCGTCGCTGTCGCCGCCAATGAAGTCGTGCAGGCGCTGATAATTGGAGCCGCTCTCGTCGATCTCGAAGACCGTGCCCAGCCCCTTGGTGCCACCCTTTGCAGTGGTGCCATACAGCCTGCTCCCGTTGACCATCAGAGAGCCGTAGGGATTTTGGCCGTCCTTGCTGGTGGACCCGAAGCTGTGGAGGATCGTGAAGTTCGAGCCGTCGGTGCCGATCGAGAAAGCCACACCGTCGTTGTTCTTGCCGCCCTTGGTGGTCATTCCGTACAGCGTCGAGCCGTCGAGCACCAGGTAGCCGTGCTGGGTGGAGGCTCCGTCGCTGGCGCCGCCGGTAAAGTCGTGCAGCCCGGTGTAGTGCTTGCCGGTGATGTCAATCTTGAATATGACGCCGAGGCCTGCGGAGCCGCCCTTCTTGGTCATCCCGTACAGGTGGTCGCCCGAGTTGCTTAGGGTCAGGCGTCCGTGCGGCTGGCTGCCGGTCTTTTTGGAGAACGAGTAGAGAACTTTGTAGCCGGAGCCATCGGGATTGATGCTGAAAATCACCCCGTTCTTGTGGGCGCCCCCGCCCGCGGTCGCGTCGTAGAGCACGCCGTTTTCCTCCACGAAGCAACTGTGCGAATTGATGCCGCCGTGGGTGTGGAAGCTGTACAGCATCTGATAGCCGGCGCCATCGTCGCCGATCTCGAAGATCGAGCCGTTGTTGTGCGCGCCGCCGTTCAGCGTGGTGCCGAACAGCATCAGGCCCTGCGGCGTTGATACTGGAGTCATCGCGTCATGGCGCGGATTTGCGCCGTCGGCGGTGGGCCCGGCGAAGATATGATCGATCGAGTAGCCGGAAATCTTCGGCGGGACATCGGTGGTTACTCCGAATTGAAATATCGCGCCGAGTCCACCTTTCTGCGTGGTGCCGCTGGCGCGGCCGAAGAACAGGCCAGTATCACTTATGTAAGTCAATGAGTCCTTGGGATCGGCGGCGTCAGGCTGCACCGCTCCGAACGAATAAATCGCCGACGGCGCGGTCGGCGCCTTGGGCAGGGCGCTCTGCGCGCGCGCATTCGCCAATGGCAGACAAAATGCGAGCAGCGCGACGACGGCGGCTCGCCGGATAAGTGCGGGTTTAATCAATGGTAACTACCTTTACCGTGAAGATTATGGTCGCGCGGAATTCTCACGCGATCTTGTAGGTTACCAGCGCATCGGCGACCAGCGAGCCGCCTTCGTCGCGAATTTCCACCGCCAGGCTTGCGACTCGTTTGCCCATGCGTCGGACGCTCGCGCGCGCGCTCAGGACTGTGCGGATTGCAGGCGCGGTGAAGTTTACCGTGATCGACATAGTGGCGCTGCGCTCGGTCTGCGGCAGGCTCCAGACCGCGGCGCACGCAGCGACATCGGCCAGCGACACGATCGCGCCGCCGTGAAGCGGGACTTCCGAACCTCCGTAATTGAGCAGCGCCGGCCGAAACGGCAGCCGCGCCACCGCTACGCCGTCCTGCGCCGACTCGACGCGAATCCCAAGCATCGCGGCGTACGGCGCGCGCTCGAGCACTTCGATCGCCTCGGGGCGTTGCTCCGGTTTCATCGCCGCTTTACCCGCGCGCGCGGCCTCGCGGCCATCTTGAGCGCGCATGCGACGGCATCCGCAGGCGAATTCGCGTGCTCGAGCCCCGCTATTTCGGCCCACGCAGCGACCGCGACCACCGGCTTCTTCATCTTGATCGCGTAACCGATCTCGGCCAGCGTGCCGCCTTCTCCGGCCAGCGCGATTACCGCATCCGCCGACGCGACCACAATCGCATTGCGCGCCTCGCCCATCCCGGTCGCGATCGCGAACTCGATATGCCGGTTTGCCTCTGCGCGGTCGTAGCCGGGCAGGATTCCGATGGTATGGCCGCCCGCCGCGCGCGCACCCGCCGCCGCAGCTTCCATCACGCCGCCGCGCCCGCCGCAGGCGAGCACCGCGCCCCGGCGCGCGATTTCGCGGCCCGCCTGGTAGGCGAGCCTGCGCAGCGTGGCGGGAGCGTTGCCGGCGCCGATTACCGAGATGACCCGGGCCCGCCGCATGTCAGCATCCCAGGCGTTCGGGCAATTCGCCGAGATCGTTGATGACCAGGTCGGGTTCCGCGATGCCCTCGGGGAAGGGCTTGCTGTGCTTGTTGATCCACGCCACCGCCATCCCGGCCCGCTTGGCGCCGATAACGTCCTCGTGCGGGGTGTCGCCGACGAACAGGATTTCGTGCGGTGCCAGCCCGAGCGCCTGGCTGACATGCTCGAAGATGCGCACGTTGGGCTTGCGCATGCCGACCTCGGCCGAGATGACGACGAGGTCGAACAGCTCGCGCACACCGGTGTCGTGCATGATCTCATGCCCGGTCGCGGCGTCGTCGAAATTGGACAGCAGGCCAAGCCGGTAGCGGGCGCGCAGCCGCTTGACGGCCTGGAGCCGATGCTCCGGCGCGCTGGTTACCGCGCGCACGCGCTTCATGTGCTCGCGGCGCAGCTCTTCGGCCAGGCGGTGCGCGTGTGAATTTTCCAGGCCCAGGCGTTCGAGCGTGCGCGTAAAGCGCTGATGGCAGGTGACTTCGATTTCCTGACTCGATCGCTCGGCGAAGATTTCCTCGTAAACCTTGCTGTGCGCGTCAAGAAAGCGGTCGCGATCGAAGCGCTCACCGAATTCGCGCTCCAGAATCGGAAACAGGATCGGCGTGGTGCTGCGGAACTCGCGCCCGTGCCACTGCACCATCGGGAGCAGGCTCGGATCCCAGGTGACCAGCGTGTCGAACAGGTCGAGCACGATCGCCTTGTATTCGTGATCAGACATGGCGACCAAGCGCGATCGCGGTCGTGGCTATCGCCGCCAGATCGAGCAGCAGCACGGCTCCGTTGAGATATACCGAGGTCGCATGCAGGCGGTCGAATTCGGCCTTGCGCGCGGGATCGGGGTTCTGCTCTTCGGCGACGGCGCGAAGCTGGTCGGCGCGTGGCAGGATCACAGCGCCGGCGTAAAACGTGAGCCCCAATGCCAGCGCGAGCGCCGCCGCCGTTGCGCTCCACCACAGCCGCGGCGAGCGGACCGCGGTCAGGTACACGGAGGCGACGACCGCGATGGTCCCCGCGATATAGCCGACGTAGTAATAGCGCGGGAAGATCGTGTGGATCACCTTGCCGGCCTCGGCGATCGGCAGTGCACCGAACACGGTCGGCGCGGTGACAAACGAGAAGAATACGATCGCGCCGAGCCAGCATCCGATCGCGACCAGGTATATAAACAGCGCAACTACCATTGATTGACCGCTCCGCCTCCGATACCGCCGCGCTCAGTTGAGATAGGGCTTGGTTGCTCCGGGGAGCGGTTTGCGGGTGGCGAATCCGCCGTCAACCGGATGCCACGCGATCACGCGCGGCTCGCCGTATTCCCAGCACAGGAAGATGATCTCCTCACCGTTATCGGAGGGAAAATCGACCAGCCCCTGGTCAATATCCTTGAGCAGGCATCCGAGCGACTCGATCTGTTCCACAACCTCCGCCATTCGCGTGCTCGGAGCGGCCAAATCGGGATAGCGCTTGATAATCTGGCGCAGGGTTTTGTCCAGCAGCGAGGGGTCGTGCGAGGAGAGTTCGGCGATTCGCTCCCGCACCTGGGTGGCCGCTACCTGGAGATCGGCAATCAGCACCTGCAGGCGAGGGATAAGCTCGTTTGCTTCTTCCGGGCTGAACAGCTTTTCAAAATCGCGTTTCGGCAATCGCTCCTCGTCAGTGGCACATGCTGAACATCGTGCTTACCTTCATCGCAGAGGGTCACCTTGTCAGCCCAGCATCCATATACTACGGTAAATTCTGGATTGGGTGGAAGTGTGGGGCTGCGCGGCGTCCCCTCCAGAGAGGTTTGAACTGTCCTATGGCGGAAAAACCCAAAGGGGAAAAGCGCTTTGATTTCGAAGAAGACCTGAGCGGGGTCGAAGTTCCGGAAGTGTTGCCGGTCCTGCCGTTGCGCGGGATTGTAATCTTTCCCAACCAGGTTCATCCCTTCCTTGTCTCGCGCCCTTCCTCGCTCAAACTGATCGAGGAAATCGGCCAGGCTCAGCCCATGATCGCGTTGGCCGCGCAGCGCAACCCAGAGGAGGAGGCGCCGGAGCCGAGCGCGCTCTTCGCCCGCGGAACCGCGGTACGGATCCTCAAGATGCTGCGGTACCCCGATCAGAGCGTGCGAGTGCTGGTCCAGGGTATCGCGCGGATCGAGCTCGGCGATTTCGCCCAGCGCGAGCCATACTTCATCGCCCATGTGCGCCGGCTCGGCGAGATAATTCCGCCGGAAAAGGAAGTCGATGCGCTGCACGCGCATCTGGTCAGCCAGTTCTCCAAGTTCGTGTCGCTGGTGCCCTACCTGCCAGATGAGCTGCAGGTGATGGCGATGAAGGTGCGCGAGCCTGGCCGCCTGACCGACATGGTCGCGTCATATCTGAAGATCGCGGTCGAGGAAGCTCAGGATCTGCTCGCCACGCTCGACGTGCGCCAGCGCCTGGAGAAGCTGATCGCGATTTTGGGCCGCGAGATCGAGCTGCTCGAACTCGGCCACAAGATTCAGTCGCAGGTCCAGACCGAACTCAACAAGAATCAGCGCGAGTATTACCTGCGCCAGCAGCTCAAGGCGATTCAGAAGGAGCTCGGCGAGGGCGACGCGCGCACCAGCGAGCTCGAGGACCTCGAAAAGAAGATCGAGGATGCCAAGATGCCGCCCGAGGCGCGCAAGGCGGCCGACAAGGAACTCGACCGGCTCAAGATGATTCCGCCCGAGTCGGCCGAGCACACCGTGGTGCGGACCTATCTGGACTGGCTGGTGAGCGTGCCGTGGTCGGTTTCGACCGAGGACAACCTCGATATCGGCAACGCGCGCAATGTCCTCGACGAGGATCACTACGATCTCGAGAAAATCAAGGAGCGGATTCTCGAGTTTCTCGCGGTGCGCAAGCTCAAGAACGACACCAAGGGGCCGATCCTGTGCTTCGTGGGACCGCCGGGAACCGGCAAGACCTCGCTGGGCCGCTCGATCGCGCGTGCGCTGGGGCGCAAGTTCGTGCGACTCTCGCTCGGCGGAATCCGGGACGAGGCCGAAATTCGCGGTCATCGCCGCACCTATATCGGCTCGCTGCCGGGCCGGATAATCCAGGGGCTGCGCAACGCGGGCTCGAACAATCCGCTGTTCATTCTCGATGAGATCGACAAGCTCGGCGCCGACTTCCGCGGCGATCCGTCGTCGGCGCTGCTCGAGGTGCTCGATCCCGAGCAGAACAACACGTTCTCCGATCATTATCTCGACATACCGTTCGATCTCTCGAAGGTTTTGTTCCTGACCACCGCCAACATGCTCGATCCGATTCCGCCCGCGCTGCGCGACCGGATGGAAGTGCTCGAGCTGCCCGGTTACACCGAGGAAGAGAAGCTCGAAATCGCCGAGCGCCACCTGGTTGGCAAGCAGCTCATCGAAAACGGGCTGGGCAACCTGAAGCTGGAATTCACGCGCGAGGCGGTGCGCGAGATCATCGGCAGCTATACCCGCGAGGCGGGGTTGCGCAACCTGGAGCGCGAGATCGCGCGCGTGTGCCGCAAAATCGCGCGCTCGATCACCGAAGGTGATCCCGCGCCCGAGAAGATTACCCCTGCCGAAGTTGAGAAATACCTGGGCGCGCCGCGCTTCTACTCCGAGGTGGCGGAACGCGCCAACGAACCCGGCGTCGCAACCGGACTGGCGTGGACACCCAACGGCGGCGACATCATGTTCATCGAATGCACCCGGATGGCCGGGCAGAAGGGGCTTACCCTTACCGGCTCGCTGGGCGACGTGATGAAGGAGTCGGCGCAGGCCGCAATGTCCTACGTGCGGTCGCGCGCGGAGCGGCTCGGGATCCAGCCCGACTTCTTCGACAAATCCGACATCCACGTCCACGTTCCCGCCGGCGCGATTCCCAAGGACGGGCCGTCGGGCGGCGTCACGATCGCGGCCTCGCTCGCTTCGCTGCTGACCGCGCGTCCGGTGCGCCATGACGTCGCGATGACGGGCGAGATCACGCTGCGCGGCAAGGTGCTGCCGGTCGGCGGGATCAAGGAAAAGGTGCTCGCCGCGCGGCGCGCCGGAATCAAGACGATCATCCTGCCCCGGCGCAACGAGCGCGACCTCGAGGACATCCCGGCCGAAGTTCGCAACGAGGTGAAATTCGTGTTTGTGGATACGGTCGACGAAGTTCTCAGCAATGCGCTGATCGACGGCGCCGCCGCCGCCGAGCTCGCCGGAAAGGGCGCGGAAGCCGCGCGCACGGAAGGAACCGTGCTCAACTGAGCCGGCTCCTCAGCCGGTGGATTTTGCGCAGCTGAGCGAGAGCCGCGGTCGCTGGCTCATCGCCCCTGGAACCGCCCCGGACGGCGTTCCGATACGGCCCTGATGCCTTCGCGATGATCTTCGGTGCGGCTCAGCCGGCTTTGCTCCCGAAACTCGATATCGGTCTGCGCCTTGACCGCGTCCGCAATTCCCGCGCGCATCGTCGCCCGCGTTGATACGATAGCCAGCGGCGCGTTCTCCGCGATCTCCGCGGCGAGCGCACGCGCGCTGCCGCGCAGTTGCTCCGGCGCGACCAGCAGATCGGCAAGCCCCCATTCGAGCGCCTGCTCGCCGGAAATTCTCCTGCCGGTGTAAAACATGAGACTCGCCTTCTGAAATCCAATAATCCGCGGCAGCGTGAAGGTGAGGCCGAAGCCCGGATGGAATCCGAGCTTGACGAAATTTGCGGCGAAGCGCGCGTCGGGGGTGACCACGCGAAAGTCGGCGGCGACTGCAAGGCCGAAACCTCCGCCGATCGCGGCGCCCTGCACCGCAGCAATAACCGGTTTCTTGCATCGGAAGAGCCGCACCGCTTCCGAGTAGAGCGGGTTTTCAGTGGCGGGCGGCGTGCCCGCGGCGGGCGCCTGACGCTTGCTGAAATCCGCGCCTGCGCAAAATGATTTTCCTTCCGCCGCCAGCACGATCGCGCGGCATCCCGGGTCGTCGTCGAGCGCACCGAATGCGTCGGCGAGATCCTTGATCAGCTGATGGTCGAAGAAATTGTGCGGCGGACGATGAATCTCCGCCCACGCGACGTGGTCGGTTTCGCTAAGCTCGATCGATAAATCACCATAGCGGGGCGCTGTCATAGCCGTGTTCCTCTACCGGCAGCTATAGCGCACTGGCCGGGCCGGCGGCGACAGCCGGCGCCCCGGCGCGTTTCCCGGTCGCGGCGCCGCTCGGCTAGAGTCGCCATCGGAGGATCACGACGATGCCCGGACTGGTGCTGCGCGAGGACAAAGACGGTCTTGCCACTCTGACTCTCAACCGCCCCGACAAGCTCAACGCGCTCAACGTCGAGATGTTCGTCGAGTTGCGCGCCCATGTGGAGGCGATCGCGGCCGAGACCGATCGGGTCGGGCTGGTGGTCGTGCGTGGCGCCGGCAAATGCTTCTCCGCCGGGCACGATCTCAACGACATCGCCGCCGGTGAGCGGCCGCCGCGTCCGAATTTCCAGGCCGATACGATAGAGCGGCTTGCCAATCTGCCGCAGCCCGTCATCTCCGCGGTGTACGGCCACTGCTATACCGGCGCGCTCGAGCTCGCGCTGGCGGGAGACCTGATCTTCGCGGCCGACTCGGCGAAATTCGCCGACACGCACGCGCGATGGGCGCTTACGCCGGCATGGGGGATGAGCCAGCGGCTGCCCCGGCGCGTCGGCACCTACAAGGCGCGCGAGATGATGCTGACCTGCCGCACCTACTCCGGCGCGGAGGCACTTGCGATGGGCCTGGCAAATTTCTGCGTCGCGGATGACAGGTTCGAGGCCGAGTTGCGCGCGCTGTGCGAAACTATCCTGGCCAATTCATGGTTCAGCCATCGCGCCAACAAGCGGCTCATCATGGATACCGACGGACTTCCGCTGGAGGCGGGGCTCGCGCACGAGGTGTACCGCCAGCCTGGCGTCGGCCCCGACATGCGCGAGCGTATCGCCAGGTTCACCGCCAAGTCGCGCTCGAAGTGACAACGACGAGCGGAGCGTCCTGCGCTGGTCATCCCGGGCGAAGGCCGTTGCGGCCGAAGCCGAAGAAACCCGGTGCCGCCCTCCGGGTTCCTGTCGCTCGCCGGGCGCGCTATGATCGTCGCGATGCCCTCAGCCGAGCAGTTCACGGCGACCTTTCCGGTCGCTCATTGCGAGCAGTGCGCCAAGACCGTGCTTACCTGCGTCGTCCTCGACGACGCGGGGCGCGAGTGTCGCGTCTGCGCCCATTGCGACGCGCCCATCGACTCGGCGCTTGAATGGATCGACGCCGAGGAACTCGAGGCCACCGGCTATTTCATCGGGCGCAAGCCGCGTCCTCATGCCGGCGGATGCAGCAGCGGTGGATGCGGCAGCGGCGCGTGCGGCCGCAAGAACTGACGCGCGCCGAATCCTGCGCGCCCGCCGTGCGCTCTACCGCGCAAGCATCCCGAGCTGTCGCAGCGCTTCGTAGGTGACGATCGAAACGGCGTTGGCGAGATTGAGGCTCCGTACCCCCGGCTCAAAAATCGGTATCAGGTAGGTCCGCTCCGCGCGCGGGGCAAGGAACTCGTGTCCGAGACCCTTGGTCTCGCTTCCAAAGAACAGAAAATCTCCGGGCGTGTAATCCGCGTCCAGGTAACTGCGCTCGGCGCGCGCCGAGAAATAGCGGGCGGGCGGCGCGGGATGCGCCACGGCGAATTCCTCCCAGTCGCGATAGGTCCGCAAATCGACCAGCGGCCAGTAATCCAGCCCCGCGCGTTTGAGGTAGCGATCCTCGAGCGAGAAGCCCAGCGGGCCCACCAGATGCAGCCGCGTTCGCGTGGCCGCCACCAGCCGCGCGATCGATCCCGTGTTCTGCGGAATCTCCGGGCGGACCAGGACGATGTGCAGCGCTGGCTCGGAGGCAGGCACGGCTCAGGCGTGCTGTGACGCGCCGCCGATCGGATAGCGCTTGCCGCGCAGGTTGACCACGATTTGCCCCGTGTGGTCGGCCTCCAGGCGGTCGGCCAGATGGTAGTAGGCGTTGCGCAGCAACCGCGCGCGGAAGCGCCCATGCTTGACCCGCGCGTACATCACGTTTTCCGCGCCGACCTCCAGCGTCATCGGGTCAAGTGGCTCGCGCGTATCGTCGTTGAGCACCAGCAGGAATCCGCCGAGCTCGTCGTCCTCGAGCGTGCGCACCACGTAGGGCGTGTCTTCGACGGCGATCGCCGCGCGTTCGTCACCGACCTTGAGGAAATACGATCCGTCGTCGGCGCGCTGGATCGACTGGCTGAAGAGCAGGGCGATGCGCGGATTGTCGATCCGTTCCTCGTCCGTGTACCAGTTGCCGTCGCGCCGGAAGGAGATTTTTCCCGACTCGATCGCGTAGAAACCCGCTTTGGGCATCGCTTACTTTCGCGTCCGGCTTTCAAGGAGAATGGTGACGGGGCCGTCGTTGACCAGCTCGACTTCCATCGTCGCGCCGAACTCACCGCTTTCGACTTTAACATCGGCGGCGCGCGCGAGCGAGAGAAAGTGCTCGTAAAGGCGCTTGCCGTCGTCCGGCGCAGCCGCGCCGATGAAGGACGGGCGGCGCCCCGATTCGGTGTCAGCCAAAAGCGTGAATTGCGACACCACCAGCAGCGCTCCGCCGACCGCGTCCAGCGCAAGGTTCATCTTGCCCGCCGGATCCGCGAACACGCGCATCTTGAGCGTCCGATCCGCCATCCATGCGGCGTCGGCCTCGGTGTCGCCGCGCGCCACGCCGAGCAGCACCAGAAATCCCCGCCCGATCCTGCCCAGCACTCTTGCGCCCGAGCGGACCTCGGCGCGGCTTACCCTTTGAAGAACTGCCCTCATAGATGCGTCCTATAAGAGCGCACCTGCCCGCCGGCAAGCCAGAAAGATCGTTCCGTTCGACCTGCCGCCGGACGTACTATAGTGTCGATCGTCAATGATTCCGGTCCTTTTCACAATCGGCCCGCTAACCGTTTACAGCTACGGGATGATGATGGCGCTGGGGTTCCTGGTCGCCGACTGGGTTCTCGCGTTTCAGTGCCGCGAGCGCAAGCTGGATCCGGGATACGCTTCATCGGTGGTGGTATGGGGGGCGATCTCCGGGATCGCCGGATCGCGTGTCCTCGATATCTTTAACAACCTGCCGAGCTATCTTGCCCATCCGAGCACCATGATCTTCTCAGGGTCTGGATTCGACTGGTACGGCGGGCTGGTCGGCGGAATAGCCTCGGTTTATTTCGTTGCCCGCTACTATCGGATTCCGTTCCTGCTGACCGCCGACATGTGCGCGCCCGCGCTTGCGATTGGACAGGCGCTGGGGCGTATCGGATGCCTGGTTTCGGGCGACGGCGATTGGGGCTTGCCCTCGACGGTGCCGTGGGCGATGTCGTTTCCGCACGCGATCGTCGGATGGAACAGCCAGACCGTGCTGAAGCTGGGAGCGCATCACGAACTCGTTTCGGGATTCTTTCCGGGGGTCAGGGTGCTTCCAACGCCGATCTACGAGGCGGTTCTGTACACCGGGGTTTTCGCGCTGATCTGGCACCTGCGCAACAAGGGACTCGCTCCCGGCCGAATGCTGTATTTGTACCTGATCCTCGCCGATGCGGCGCGTTTCGTGGTGGAATTCTGGCGTATCAATCCGCGCGTCTTTATGGGGCTCACCGAATTTCAACTGTTCGCGATTCCGTTGATGATGATCGGTGCGGTCGGATGGTTGATATCCGGGGAGCACCACGGCGCGGAAGCGGCCAAGGAGGCGGCGCGTGCCTGATTCGCCGATGGAGTCGGGCGGCAAAATCCTCTACCTTGCGGGGGCCGTCGCAGTCGCGCTTGGAGTCACGATTTTCGTCCTCGTGCGCGCATTCGCTCCCCCTTCGCCGTCGCAGCCCGGCGCCTCCGGCGCGGACTCGGCAGGTCAAACGGACTCGGTCCCGGCAGTCCCTGCGGGCGAGCGCGCTCCCGACTTCACACTGCCTTCGCTCGGCGGCCAGGAAGTCTCGATGGCGAAGCTGAGGGGCAAGGTCGTAGTCCTCAACGTATGGGCCACCTGGTGCCAGCCGTGCCGGGCCGAGATGCCCTCGATGGAGACGCTGTACGAGGATTTCAAATCCAACAAGAATTTCGTGCTGCTCGCGGTCAGTCAGGACGAGCGCGGACGCGAAGCGGTGGCGCCCTATATCAAGAAGAACGGCTATCATTTCACCGTCCTGCTCGACCCCAAGAACATCGTGAGCTCGGCTTACGGCGCCAGCGGGGTTCCGGAAACTTTTGTGATCGGACGCGACGGACGAATCGTTGCCCATCACCTGGGCGCGTTTGACTGGTCGCGTCCCGACATCAGAGATGCGCTCAAGGAACTGCTCAATTCGAAGACCAGCTGAATCGCCCGCATGCATTTGCCCCCTATGCATCGTGCACGGGCTTCTGCTTAAATGTTCAGACCCCCCAAAGAGGGTGCCGGATGTCAGTATTTAAACGCAATCGATGGGCCTTTACCTTGGCGATCTTCATGATCGCCTGCTTTCTGGGGCTTGAGGAGCTGGCGGTGCGCCGCGCACAGGCCCTCCCCAACGACCAGTACCAGGAACTCCAGACCTTCGCGAATGTGCTCGCGATCGTTCAGAAAAACTACGTCGAACCGGTTTCCACCAAGCGCCTGATCGACGGTGCGATTACCGGGATGCTGGCGTCGCTCGACCCGCATAGCGCCTACCTCACTCCCGAGCTGTACCGCGACCTGGAGGTCGAGACCCGCGGCAGCTTCGGCGGTTTGGGAATCGAAATCACGATTCGCAACGGCATCCTCACCGTGGTCTCGCCAATCGAGGACACCCCGGCCTACAAAGCGGGAATCAAGGCGGGCGACCAGATCATCAAGATCAACAACGACTTCACCAAGGACATGACGCTGACCGACGCGGTGAAGCGGATGCGCGGGCCCAAAGGCTCCAAGATTGAGCTGACCATCCATCGCGATGGCGTACCCGACCTGTTCACCGTGTCGCTCGATCGGGCAGTGATAAAGATCAAATCGGTCAAGGCCAAGAAACTGCCCGGCGGCTACGATTACATCCGCATCAGCACTTTTCAGGAATCCACTGATAACGGAGTGGAGAAGGCGCTGGACGATTTCGAGAAGGAAAACCACGACCATATCAAGGGTCTGGTGCTCGATCTGCGCGACAATCCGGGCGGGTTGCTCAACCAGGCGGTCAAGGTCTCCGACGATTTCCTGGATGGCGGTCTGATCGTGTACACCCAGGGCCGCCTGGAAAACCAGCAGCAGAAATTCTTCTCGCACAAGAAGAAGGAATTCGACGATTACCCGATGGTCGTGCTGGTCAATGGCGGCAGCGCCAGCGCGAGCGAGATCGTGTCCGGTGCCCTTCAGGATCAGCGCCGCGCGGTGGTGGTCGGCACCCAGACCTTCGGCAAGGGTTCGGTCCAGACCATCCTGCCGCTCGACGATCATTCCGCGCTCCGGTTGACGACCGCGCGCTACTTCACGCCCAACGGACGCTCGATCCAGGCGGTGGGAATCACCCCCGACGTCGAGATTGCGCCGCCCAAGACCACGCTAGCTTCGCTGGAAATCGAAGGCGCCCAGCTCGACGAGAATCCCGAAATCCGGGAGAGCGACCTGCTCCATCACTTCAATAATCCGCGCGGCGGCAAGAAGTCGGGCAAGGGCGCTGCGCAGCAACACGGCGCCGCCGAGCCCGCGCCCGGCGAGAAGGCGGCCACGGGCAAGGGCGCCAAGCCCAAGCCGCAGAAGGACGTGCAACTCGACAAGGCGATCTGGGTTCTTAAGCACTGGAACAACTACAAGCTGCAACTCGCCAAGGGCGATATCCAGCAGAGCGCGCAGACCTCGCAGAATCAGTAGCGCGCCGCGCAATCCGTAGAGACAAAATCGCGCGCCGGGCAAACTGCCGGCGCGCGATTCTTTTGCTCCATCGCTCCGGTGCTTACTAAGCCGGCACCGGCGGCGTGCCCGCGGGCGGCAGATTGTTGCCGAGCATCTCCGCGTGCTGCGCCTCGAGCCGCCGCAGAATATCGATCATCACCTCGTCCTGCTGCTCGAGGTGATGCATGATCGCTTTGACCTCTTCCTCAGCTTTGACGTTGATCTCGTAGTCATGCTCCGCCATCAGGCGATCCTTATCCGCCTGCCGATTTTGCGACATCATGATGATCGGCGCGGCGTACGCGGCCTGAAAGCTGAGGGCGAGGTTCAACAGGATGAACGGGTACGGATCCCAGTGGCGGACGTAGGCAACGATGTTAAGCACAACCCAGATCGCGAGCAGAATCGACTGCACGATGATGAACGACCAGCTTCCCATCAGCGACGCGAACGCGTCCGCGATAAGCTCGCCGCGCGTCAATTGGCCGGCATGCACGAGGTTGACGTTTACGACCTTCGGATGGCGATGACTGTGACGGATTCGCGTCCGCTCCCATTTCTCGACCACATTTGAGCCGCTCATGCTTTCCTCCCCGGTCCGAGCGATGTTTCCCCGGGCGCAATCCTAGCGAGAGCCGCGAGCAGGGAAAACGCCCCCTGGGCTCGCGCTTTGCGGCGCTTCCGGTCGCGTGCCAGTGTGGCTCGCGATGGGCCGCAATTTCCTGATCACCGCGACCGGCGCGGGCGCGGGCAAGAGTATCGTGGCCTGCGCAATCGGATTTGCATTTCATGCGCGCGGACTTCGCGTCGGCGTGATGAAGCCGGCGGCCACCGGATGCGGCGTTGTCGGCGTCACGCTCGATCCCGCCGATATCCGCGGCGTCGCGCTCGCGGCGGGATGCGCGCTGCCGCTCGATCTGATCTGCCCCTATCGCTACGCGTCGCGCCTTGCGCCCGCCGCGGCAGCCGAAGCCGACGGCACCGGGGCGCCCGAGCTGGCGCGAATCGAGGCTGGCTTTCGCGAAATCGCTCGGGCCAGCGATGTCGTGCTCGTGGAGGGCGCCGTCGGTATTGCCGATCCGATCGCCTGGGACGCCGACTCCGCCGACCTCGCTGCGCGGCTCGGACTCGACGCGATCGTGGTGGTTGCCAATCGCCCCGGATGCATCGGTACGGCGATACTGACGATCGGCCACGCGCGCTCGCGCGGCGTCGCAGTGGCCGGATGGTTGCTCAACGACGCCGAGCCCGACGCGACCGATTCCCAAGCGGTCGCCCGAGCGCTGGCGCGGGCGACCGACGCGCCGATGCTCGGGACGATGCGCTACAAGGAGCCGCTGGGGCTGGCCGTAATCGAAAAGCTGTTCGCATGGCGCGGCTAGGTTTGTCGCCGAGCCATCTGATAATTTCACTGCGATGGAAGGGCAACTCGACCTCAAGCTCGCCGCCGCCTCCCGGCAGGCGCTTTCCGTGACCCAACTGGTCCGGATGGTGAGCGACACGCTGGAGGCGAACCTGGCCGAGTTCTGGGTCCAGGGCGAAGTCTCCAACGCGCGAATTCCCGTGTCCGGTCATCTGTATTTCACGCTCAAGGACGAGCGCAGCGCGATCAGCGTGGTGATGTTCCGCGGCGTGCTTGCGCGGCTGCGCTTCAAGCTCGAAGACGGGATGGCGATCGTGGTGCGCGGCCGCGTCAATGTGTTCGAAGTGCGTGGCGCTCTGCAGGTGATCGCGGCGGAAGTCGAGCCACGCGGCGTCGGCGCGCTGCAGGTCGCTTTCGAGCAGCTCAAACGCCGGCTCGAAGCCGAGGGACTGTTCGACGCCGGGCGCAAGCGTCCTCTTCCGTTTCTGCCGCGCACGGTCGGGGTGGTCACCGCACGCGGCGGCGCGGGGCTGCGCGACATCCTGCGCGTGATGCTCGACAGGTTTCCGAATCTGCACGTGATCGTGCGGCCGGCCAAGGTGCAGGGCGACGGCGCCGCGCGGGATATAGCCGACGCGATCGAGGATCTCAATCGCGACGGCCGGGCCGAGGTCCTCATCGTCGGCCGCGGGGGCGGTTCGCTCGAGGACTTGTGGGCGTTCAACGAGGAAACCGTGGCGCGCGCGATTTTCCACTCGAAGATTCCGATCATTTCCGCGGTCGGCCACGAAATCGACTACACGATCGCCGACTTCGTTGCCGACCTCCGCGCACCCACGCCGACCGCGGCGGCCACGATGGCGGTGCCGAGCAGGGCGGAGCTGACCGAACGGATCGCGGGCGGTGCGGCGGCGCTGATGGCCGGAGTGGGCCGTGAGCTTTCGGCCTGGCGCGAGACGGTTGACGACCTTTCGACCCGGCTGCGCCATCCGGCCCTCGCAATCCGCCGCGCGCGCGAGGAAATTGTGGGACTGGCGCGCGATCTCGGCGGCGCGATCGCCGGGCGAATCGACGGGTCGCGCCGCGATCTGCGTGAATTGACGATCCGCCTGCGCCCGCCCGCCGCGATGCTGCGCGAGCTGCGCGCTCACGCCGCGAGCCTGGCGCTGGGGCTTGCTCGCGCGATGGGCGAGCGGGTGCGCGTCCAGCGCGCCACGCTGGGCGAGCTTGTCGCGCGGCTCGATTCGCTCTCACCGCTTAGGGTGCTCGAGCGCGGCTATGCGGTAGTGATCAACCCACGCGATGGACGCGCGGTGGTCGATTCCGCCGCCGTAAAGGACGGCGACGATCTCGATATCCGCCTTTCCAGAGGCAGCCTGCGCGCCCGCATAATCGCGCGCGAAAGCCGGGACAACTGAAATGGCAACCAAGGCCAAACGATTCGAAGACGAACTGAAGGACCTCGAAGCGATTGTGAACCAGATTGATTCCGGCGAGCTGACCCTCGAGGAATCGATCGGCGCGTTCGAACGCGGCGTCACCCTGGTCAAGACCCTTAACCAGAAGCTTGACGAAGTGGAACGCAAGGTCGAGGTGCTGACCCGCTCCGCCGAGGGCGGGCTCCAAAGCGCTCCGCTCGATGACGGCGGCGAGCCGCAGCGCAGGCGCTCCCGGGCCGACAAGGACGAAGACGAGCCTCCCTTCTGAGCGCGCGCCGCGGCGCCCGCCAATGCAGCTTTCGATGCGCGAAAGGCTCGATACCGAAATGGCGCGGCGCGGACTAGCCCCCAGCCGGGAGAGCGCGCGCCGCCTGATCATGGCGGGCCGCGTGCGCGTCAACTCGCGCCCAGCCGGCAAGCCTGATCTGCGCGTCACACCGGAAACCGAAATATCCGTGGTCGGCGGCGCGCCCGAATACGCAAGCCGCGGCGCATACAAACTTGCCGCCGCGCTGGACCATTTCGGGGTCAGTGTAGAGGGGCGCCGCGCGCTCGACGTCGGAGCGTCAACCGGCGGATTCACCGACGTGATGCTCAGGCGCGGCGCGCAGCACGTCGTCGCGCTCGATGTCGGCTATGGCCAGCTTGCCGAGAAGCTGCGCACCGATGCGCGAGTGACCGTGATCGACCGCGCCAATGTCCGGCTCGTACGCGCGGACGATCTGCCGTACCAACCCGGCCTGGTGACGATCGACGTGAGCTTCATCTCGCTGCGCCTGGTGCTGCCGGCGGTGCTTGCGTTGGCGGCGCGCGAAGCGGAAATTATCGCGCTCATCAAGCCGCAGTTCGAAGTCGGCAAGGGCAAAGTGGGCAAGGGTGGAATTGTGCGCGACGACGCGCTGCGGCGCGAAGCTGTCGACGGGATTCTCGATTTCGCGCGCGGCCTCGGTCTCGAAGTAATCGGCGCGATCGAGTCGCCGATCGAGGGCGCCAAGGGCAATCGAGAATTTCTCGCGATGATGCGGTGGAGCGGCGGACAATCCCGATGAGCGCGCGCTACGTGATTGGGCTGGACATGGGCGGCACCAATATCCGCACCGCCGCCGTGTCGCTTGACGGCCGCGTGCTGATGCTGCAGCGCGGACCGGCGCGCGCGGATGCCGACGCGCCCACGGTGACGGTCAATATCGCCGAACGTATCATCGCGCTCGAGGCGGCCGCGCGCGCTCGCGCGATGGGCGCGCCGCGCGCAATCGGAGTCGCGGTGCCGGGACCGCTCAACGTCTTCGACGGCACCGTGATGGCCGCGCCGCACGTCGCTGCGTGGCGGCGCTATCCGCTCCGGCGGCGGCTGGAGGAGCTGCTCGGGCGCAAGGTGGTAGTCGAAAACGACGCCAACGCGTGGACGCTCGGCGAGTTCTGGCGTGGCGCGGCGCGCGGACGGCGCAATGCTGTATTCCTGATCCTTGGCACCGGGGTCGGCGGCGGACTGATAGTCAACGGAGAGATCGTGCATGGACAGAGCGGGATGGCCGCGGAGTTCGGTCACATCTGTGTCGAGCCCGGCGGCGCGCGATGCGACTGCGGATCGCGCGGATGCCTGGAAGCGTACGCCTCGGCCAGCGGGATGCGCGCCTTGGTGACCCAACGCGTCGGCGCACGCAAGCCGATTCCCGCGCGCTATCTCGACCGTGACGGGAACTTCAGCGTGCGCGCATTGACGGCGGCGGCGCGCGCGCGCGACCGCGTCGCGCTGGAGACGTTCGCCGTCGCGGGCCGTGCGCTCGGCGTCGCCATCGGGTCTCTGCTCAACGCGCTCAATCCCGAGCTGGTGGTGATCGGCGGCGGTGTGGCGGGTGCGTTGGGCTATATGAGGCCTACGATGGCATCCGAGGTGCGGGCGCACTCCTTCGCCGTGATCCGGCGGGAGGCGAGAATCGTGCGCGCCGCGCTGGGGACGGGCGGAGGCGTGGTAGGCGCGGCCTACGCCGCTTTGCATCCGGCGCTGCGGTGATGCAACCGTCTGAAAATTTTACAGTTTCCTCGTCGCGCACAATCTAATACTCTTAGGTCGAAGCAGGAACGCTGCTATGGCTGCGCGCGGTTTAATTCACCGGGTCGCGCAACTTGGGTTAGCTGCTGCGCTAATTATCGCTGCACCCCGATTTGCGTTCGCCCAGTCTGGCGGTTTCTCCGAGGAGAACATTCCGCCGTCTGCGCCCGTGGCGCGCAGGGTTGCACCCAACTACGCGTCGCCTGCCGCCTCGGCGCCTGCGGTGCCTGCCGCGCAAGCGGCGGCCCCTAGCCCGGTGCCGCATCCCCGCAACTCGATTCCCTACACTATCCGTCCCGGCGACACGCTCGGATCCATCGCCACGATGTTCGGAATCACGCCCGACGCCTTGGCCCACTCCAACCACCTGGGCGCCGATGACGAGCTCTATAGCGGCGACGTACTCAAGGTTCCCAATCCATTCACTCACGAGGTGAGCGCGCTGAAGGTTCAGGTCGAGCAGTTGAACACCGAGGCGCAGACCGCGGAGCAGAAGGCGACCTCCGCGGAGAACGAGCTCAGCGGCCTGCGCGACAAGGTTCAGGAGTTGAGCGGCGACAACCGGGAGTTGAACCGCACGGTTGCGATTCTGCCGTGGTGGCGCGCGACGGCGTTCTCGGTCCTGGTGGCCGCGGCTCTGATGTTCGGCGTGATGCTGGTGACGCTGTTCGAGTGGTGGCGGATGCGCCGGCGCTACGTGGTGCTGGCCGAGACCGCCGACTCGCTGGGGCGGCTCGACTACAAGTACAGGGCGATGCTGGCCAAGGCGGAGTTGCGGCTTCAGCAGCTCTACGGACGCCGCCGCCAGGGACTTGCCGAGGGACAGCCCCGCGCGAAGCTGCCCGAGGAGCTCGAGATCGAGCGGCTCAACGAGGAACTGAAGGAACTGCTCGAATATCATCTGGTCAAACTTGGCGCGCGGCCCCGCGGAGCCAAGCGGCGCGGCCGGTGGCGCGAGATGATCGGAGGCGTGGACTCTCCGGTCGAAGCGCGCTCCGTGCGGCGCTGAGTCGGCGTTTGCGCGCAACGGTCTGCACAGTCTCACTCTTGGCGGTCCCGCGTCCTTTTCGTCATAATCTTGAAACTGTGGAATCACTGGATGCCGCGCGGCGAAACGATCCAATTCCGGGTCGCGCACTGCGCGCTCGCCATCGCATTGCGATGGTTTCTTCAGTCCGGAGGTCAGCCATGAAACGTCTTGCGATCGCTGGTTTGGGAATCGTTGCTTCGATCGGTCTGGCAGGCGGAGCCTTTGCCGCCGCGGGCGGCACATCCACCGTGACAGGCTCGCTGGAAGACAGCTACTGCTACATGACGATGGGGGCGCACGGTCCCAGCCACAAGAAATGCGCAATGGAGTGCGCCGAAAAGGGCATCCCGGTCTCGCTGGTGGAAAAGGGCACCAAGAATATTTATATCCTGCTGCCGCCCAAGAACGCGCAATCGCTGTCCAAGGACGTGATCTCGAAGATGGAAGAAGAGGTCACCGTCACCGGCAAGGAATACAGCAAGGGCGGCGTCAATTACCTGACCGTCGAATCGATCAAGTAGGCGCAGTGATCGCAAGGCTGCTTCCGGGGGCGGCGCATCTCCAGAACATCCACCCGCTGGTCGTCCACTTCCCGATTGCGCTGCTGCTCGCCGCGGCATTCCTGTATCTTCCTGGCCGCGGCGCGCAAAAGCGCCGCGCTGGAATGGACCGCGCTGTGGGTGATGGTGCTGGGGGCGCTGGGCGCCGCTGCCGCCGTTGCAACCGGACTGTATGCGAAGGATGGCGTCATGATCGCGCCGTCGGTGCGCGTGGCCCTGCTCGATAATCACGAGCATTTCATGATCGCCTTTTCAGTCCTTGCCGGAGCGCTCGCGCTATGGGCGCTGGTCAGCCCGGCCGATGCCGATCGCGGGGGAGATGGGCGTTCCTGGCCGCGCTGGTCCTGATGTGCGCGCTCATCACCAAAGGCGCCGATTACGGCGGCGGATGGTCTATGACTACAACGCCGGCGGCGACGCCTGCGGACAGCCGATCGATTTCTCCCGGTAGGCATTTCCGCCCGCTTTTAACCGACCGGCCGCCGGCGCTATAAAGCGGCGTGGGCACACCGTCGTCTGACAGGAGGGTACCATCCATGGCTTACACCGCGATCACCTGCGAGCTTAAAGACGGCGTCGCGACGATCACGCTCAACCGGCCCGAACGGCTCAACGCGTTCAACACCGCGATGGGCAATGAGATCCACGAGGCATTCGCCGAACTCGACGCCGACGACACCTGCCGTGTAATCGTGGTGACCGGCGCGGGGCGCGCGTTCTGCGCGGGCGCCGATCTGGGTGGCGGCGGCGACACCTTTAACTACGACCGGCGCCGTGAGCGCGGTGAGATCGCCCGCACCCGCCCGATCCGGCCCTGGAACATGAAAAAGCCGATTATCGCGGCGATCAACGGACCCGCCGTCGGGGTGGGAATCACGCTGCCGATGCAATGGGATATCCGTGTCGCTGCCGAGAGCGCGCGAATTGGGTTCGTCTTTGTGCGGCGCGGCGTCATTCCCGAAGCGCTCAGCACCTGGACCTGTCGCACGGCAGATCGGCCTGGCAAAGGCCAACGAGCTGTTGCTGACCGGCAGGATCATCAGCGCCCGCGAGGCGCTCGAGTTCGGGATCATCAGCCATGTCTGGCCCGACGCCGAGTTCATGGGCAAGGTGCGCGAGATGGCCGCCGATATTGCGCAGAACACCGCGCCGGTTTCGGTCGCGATGACCAAGCGGCTCATGTGGGGGCAGCTCGCCGAGGATTCGATCGAGGCCGCGCAGCTGATGGAGATGCAAGCGTTTCCATGGGTGGGTAAACAGCCCGACGCGGCCGAGGGCGTGACCGCGTTTCTGCAAAAGCGCAAGCCCGCGTGGAAGATGAAGCCGTCGAAGGACTTTCCGGACTTTCTGCCGGAGATAAAGTAGTCCGGCAGTATGGACGGACCGGGGGGTACTTCAGAGCTCGCGATCGATCCCCGCTGGGGTTAGGACGATCCCTGCACGGCGGTTGAGCGCTCACGCGAGTCGCGGTGGCTGATCGGGCTCGCGCTGACAGGTATAGGTGCGGAGGTTATCGCGGCCGCAATTTCAGCCCACTTCTTTGCCCGCTATCAGACCACGCCGCCGCCCCCAACCTGGTTATACGCGGCCCGCATAAGCTCGCTCGGGTTGATGACCGCGATCGTGCCGTTCGCGATGAAGCGGAATCCGCGCCTCAACCTTCCTGGCGCTCCATGGCTCAGAGAGCGCCTGACCGGATTTCGATCGGTGCGCACGCTGCGGACTCGGATCAAGCCGGCGCTGAAGTTCGGTCTGATATACGCGATTGTGGTGTTGGCGCTTGCCTTTCTGGGGCTCCACTTCCACGTCATTCGCAATCCGCCGCCGATTCGCATCCCGCTGCACCCCACACTCGTCGAAATGATTGCGTCGCTGGCAGTGACAATGCTGATCCCAATTGGCGCGGCTGTCAGCGAAGAGATCGTATTTCGCGTTGGAATTCTTGCGCTGCTGGCCTCATGGTTCGGGCTTCGATGGCACGACAGATTCGGACGCCCCACAGAGCTTGCGATGTGGCTGGCAATCGCGCTGCAAGCCTATCTGTTCGGCATTGTCCACGAGGTGGCGGGCGGAATTGCGTCGAAGATGTTTGGCGGATCGCCCCTGATTTCGGCCTTTTTGCTGCCTCAAACGTGGGCGGGCTTCCTGCTAGGGATCATCTATCGGCGCCAGGGGCTCGAAGCGGCAATCCTGGCGCATTTCTTCATGGACCTGATTGAGGTGAATCTCGGCGGCTTCGTGGTGGGCATTCAAATTGGCTTGGCAAGAGCAGGTCATCACTGATCGGCTTGGAGCGCGCTACTGCCGTTGCCACAAGCGGTTCCGGAGCGCGCGAGGCGATCACGACGCGGCGCTGGTGGCGGCGCCCTGCGCGCGAGCGGCCAGCCGATCACGCATCTCGCGATGACTGTCGCGGGTGATCGGATAGCGCAGGAATACGATCGCGCTGAGCAGGTAAATCACCGCGGGCACCACCGCGAAAACCAGTCGCAAGTCCTCTGCTGCGGCCTGCGGCATCGCCGACGCTCCGGGAACGTAGCCGATCCACGCCATCAGCGGCCCGACCATCACCATCGAGATCGCCACCGCCACCTTTATCGCCATCGACATCAGCCCGCCGTAAGCGCCTTCCTGGCGCCGCCCGGTGCGCTCTTCGTCCCACTCGATTACGTCGGCCGACGCCGCCATCTGCGTCACCCAGATGCCGATCGCGGCGAATCCGCTTAGCCCCATCAGCGTGAACAGTGCGAGACGATCGGCGGGCGAGCAGAGCATGAAGGCGAGCGAGCAGGCCGCGTTGACGACGAGCGCGATCACGAAGGCGGGCTTCTTCTCGAATCGCATCGTGACGCGGAACCAGAACGGATAGGAGATTATCGATCCGACGAAGTACGCGATCAGCCACCTGGCCGCCGCGTTCTCATCGTGCACCCAGTACTTGGCCAGAAACCTAATCAGCACGGTTGGTATCTGGATGGCCATCATCGCAAGCGTGGTGGCCGCCAGCAGGATCACGAAGGGACGATTCTGCACCGCCGAGCGGACCGCCGCGCCCAGCCGCATCCGCTCGCGGGTGGCGAAATCCGGCCGCTCGCGCAGCCCCGTGTAGGCGACGATCGCGCCGCCCGCCACGATGATCGCGCAAGCCGCACCGGTGATCGTGAAGTCGAGCGTCTTGCCGAAGAGGTACGCCGCACCGAACGGAAGCAGCGCGCCGGTGATGTCGCCGGCGGTGCCGCATAGCTGACGGTAGCTCGACAGCCGCGTGCGCTCGTCGTAGTCGAGCGTCAGCTCGGGCATCAGCGCGCCGTATGCGGTCTCATAGAATTTCCGCGCGGTGAGCTGCAGGAAATAGAAAATCAGAAACCAGGCGAACAGCCCGTTGGTCAGTTCGGGCGGATAGAGCAACAGGAAGTAGCACACTCCCATCGGAAGCGCGGTCAGGAAAAACGGGCGCCGCCGCCCGGTGCGAAACCGCGCGCGGTCCGAGATGTTTCCGACCAGGGGATCTGTCAGCGCATCCAGCACGAGCGCGATGAAGAACGCAAGACCCACCAGCGCTGGAGAGAGTCCACGGCGGTCGCTATAGAAATAGAGCAGATGAAGACCGGAGAGCGTCGCGCACAGGTTGAGCCCGGTCTGGGCCTGTGCGTAAATAATCAGCGGCCTGAAGCCGATTTTCTCGCTCGGTTCCTGACCAATCACAGGGCGCAGAGACTAGCCGATTAGGTATGCGGATGGAAAACATGGGGCGGCGCGCGACGGGAGTGGTCGCGTGGCGGTGGAGCGTGCGCCGATGAGTGAACGCCTCGCCTGCTGGGGGATGGGTGCCGCAAGATTGGTTGGGGCGCTCATGCTTGCGCTCGCGGTAGCGGGATGCGCCACCGCGCCGACCAATCCCGACGTGATCTTCGAGGACACCGGCGCTTCGCAATCGGCGACGCCAGTTCATGCGACGGTTCAGATCAATTATGCGAAAGGCGGCGACACACTCGCTCAGGCGACCGTTACGAAATACTTCGGCGCGCAGGTGCTGACCCGTGAACAGACCCGCTCCGGCAAGGAGGCGACCCTGATTCGGTTTAATGGCGGCGTGCCGATCTGGGAAATCCGGGCCGATCGCACCCTCGCGGCACGGTTACCCGGCCTCAGCCGCGCCAAGTATGCGCTCAAAGACGTTCGCTACGGAAAGCTGCCGTCGAATTTCGCACAAGTGCTGCCCGACGAAGGCTCGCCGGAGCCGCTCGAGCGCGGTGGCTTCTATGTGTTTGAAATCGCGCGAGACTCCGGTGCGCGCAACTGGGAAGCCGTCAAGGTGCTGGCCGACGGCTCGCTCGAATCGTTTGCGGCTCAGCCGCGGGCCGGCAGCAGCTTTATTCTGTGCTGCGGAATTCCTGCCGATTTCACCGAGCCGGTCGTGATGCCACAGGACTTGACCGACTTCGGCGACCAGGACGCGGGTCCGGGCGGCAACGCCAACTGACCGTTCAAGCGCCCGCGCATCACGCGGCCATACCCGCGGCGATGCTTTTTTTGGATGCATTTGGTTTAAGAAGCGCCTGGAAAACGGGGCATTTTTGGCTACTTTGAATTGAGATTCAGTTATGAGACCTGGCTCGTTATTGACTGGAGCCTCATAACCGAATAAAAAATCACTCTTCCATGACCGCGCAGATAATTCGCAAGGCGTTCGACGCGGGCCAGACTCGATTCGACCGACGCCGTGAGAAGACCCGGCTCGATCTTCTCGAAGCCGCCGAACGGGTCATCTCGCGCAAGGGCTATCACGGCACCCGAATCGCCGATATCGCCGAGGAAGCGGATGTCGGCCTGGGCACCTTCTACCTCCATTTCAAGACCAAGAACGAGATCTTCATCGAACTCGTCGCAAACGGCGCTCAGATGTTGCGCGACCAACTCATCGCCGCCAAGGCGGGCGCGGCGCGTCCCGAAGACAAGCTGCGCATCACGATCGCGACGGTGCTGGATGCGGCCGCGCAGGCGCCGGAGATGTTCCGGATCGTGTTCGGTCACAGCCCCGCGTTCCTCGATCTGATGGTGCGGGTGCACGACGCCTTCATCGACGATCTGCGCGACGAACTTGCGCCCGCAATCGGCAGGCAGGCCGACGCGGTCGCGCATCTGACGATCGGGATGCTCTCGCAGGCGATCTCATGGCTGCTGGAGCGCGCCGAGATGCGGCTCGAGGAGCTTAAGGACACGACCATTAATTTCGCATTGGGCGGGCTCGAGCGCGCGGCTCGGCTCGAGACCCGTTAATCACCGGAGGTTTCACACAGATGGGATCGGAACGGACTGAAGTACATACCCCGCTCGACAGCGTGTTTCACTGGGACTACGACGTGAAGTCCCCGCAGCTCGACCGGCTCTACGAAAACGCAAAACGCGACCAATGGAACGTCTCGACCACCATTAACTGGGACCGGCCCATCGAGCGCGAAGTTCTCGACATGACGATGATGCCGATGTTCCAGACCGAGCTTTACCGCTCGCTCAGCGAGGAGCGGAAGCTGGCGCTCAATCGTAAGTTCGCGGCCTGGCGGCTCTCGCAGTTTCTGCACGGCGAGCAGGGCGCGCTGCTGGTGTGCGGACAACTGGTCGACGCAGTGCCCGATCTCGACTCCAAGATGAATGCCGCGGCGCAGGTCTTCGACGAGGCGCGCCACGTCGAGGGCTTCCGCAAGTACATCACCAAGCTCGACAAGATCTATCCGATCGATCCGACCCTGGAGCGCCTGCTGCGCGCGATCATGGAGCATGAGCGCTGGGAGCCCAAGTACGTGGGCATGCAGATTGTCGCCGAGGGACTCGCGATCGCCGCCTTCCGCTTCATGCAGCGCGAAACCAAGGACGATCTCCTGAAGGAATTGCTCGAGTACATCATGAAGGACGAGGCGCGGCACGTGGGCTTCGGGATGCTCGCGTTGCGCGAGGCGGTCCGCAAGCTTAGCGGCAAGGACAAGAAAGATCTCGAGGAGTTCGCGTTCACCGCGTGCGACATGATGGTGACCAAGGTTGACAACGGCGTGCCGCGCGACGGCTTTTTGTCAGGCGCGATGGTGTTCGAGGAAGTCGGCATCTCGCTCGGGGACATCGAGGCCGAGCTCCATCGCAACCCCGAATGGCAGAAGGCCGAGAACGACATGGAGCGGCAGTTCAATTCGTTCCTGTTCGTTGACACTATCATCCCCTGCCTGCGCCAGCTCGACTTGATCAACGATCGCACCGAGCCGTGGTACAAGCAGCTGGGTGTGATGGAGATGGCGTCGGCGGCGGCCTGAGCCTGCGATCCAGACGCGACTTAAGCGTCGAAGGGCCGGCTTCGCGCCGGCCCTTTTTCGCACCGCGCGGCGGCTATTCGTTGGAGTGGCGGAAGTTGTCCAGCGCGGGGCCGCGCAGAATGTAATTGGGCTCGCCGAATTCGGAATCGACGCCACCGGTCGCCTCGAAGCCGAGACTTGCGTAAAGTGCCGCCGCCACGGTGTTGGCGCGAAAGCAGGTGAGCTGGATTCCGTGGCATCGCGGATAGCGCCGCACGATCATCCGGATCGTCTCCACCACGCTCGCGCGGCCGTAGCCTTTACCCTGATGCTCGGCGGCGATCATGAGGTCGTCGATCCAGTAGTCATCGGCGCTTTCGGAATCGCACACCGTCGTGACGTAACCGACGGTCTTTTCATCGGCGCGAATCAGGTGCGGCAGATGCTCGAAGTTGTCGCCGAAGATCCGCACGTAGCATCGCGCCAGCGTCCATCGCGGCGGACTGACAAAGCTTTCCTGTCCCGGGCGCAGTTGCATCCTGTACAGTGCGCGATAATTCCCGCGGTCGATCGACGCCAGCACAAGCTTCATCGCGCACCCGCTCCTATGACTGCGCCTTGAGGAAAATCTCGCGCGTGTCGGTCTCGCTGAGCTTCTTTACCGACGTGATCTTGTCGGCGAACTGCGCGAGCGACGAGGTTTGCGCCGAGCCCACATCGACCAGCACCGCGAAGATCGAAAACTGCATGGCGTCCTTGCGCTCGCGCAGTCGCGCCAGCCATTCGGCGCTGACCTGGCATTCGCCGTCCGTAATTATCACGATATCGCCGCGCTTGAGCTTGCGCTCCTCGATGAGCGCCACGCCGGCGTCGATCGGGCGCTCGAAATCGGTGCCGCCGCCGGGAAAATACTCGGCCATCTCGATCACCTTGGCCAGCTCCGGCTGGTAACGGCGCTCACGATTGAGGTCGAGCACCTTCATGCTGCCCTCGCCCGAGGAGAACAGCACCGCGCGAAAGAGCCGCCGCTGGCGGCGCGCGATATCCATCAGTGTCAGTCCGACCGCCTTGGCCCACAGCTCCTTTTCGCCCTGCATCGAGGAGCTGACGTCGATGCACACGATCATCGGTCCCTTGCCCTTCTGTTCTTCCTGGCGCAGGCGGTACTGGAGCAGCTTGCCTTCGAGCAGGCGGGCACGGAAGTCGCGGGCGAGCACGGGATGATGCATCGCGACCAGCTCGCTGGGAATCAGCCGGCCGAGGTCCGCACCGCGCTCGACGTCATAGGCCTCGGCGACGCCGCGCTCGAGCGTGGTGTGCCGGATAGCGCGCGCCTCCTGCTTCATCCGTCCGACCATCCGCGCCAGCTCGCCCAGCTTGCGGTTGCGCGCCAGGTAGCGCCCGAGCTCGAGCCGCTCGCCCGCGTTCATGCGGCCACCCTGGCCGAACTCACGGCTGAAGTCGTGCGAATCCTGCGCCGCGCGGTCGATTTCGGAGGCGAGCTCCGCGGCCTTGAGCTGCATCCGCTTGAGCTCGGTGCGGTCGCCGTGCTTGAGGTCGCTTTCGATCTGCCGCGCCTTCTGATTGAGCCGCGCCTCGGAGACGTCGGCTCCGCGCTGCGCGGCGTCGGCCATCTCGGCGAGCTTCTTTTTCGTTTCCTCGTCGGGCTCGCCTTGCCCCTGCTCAATCATCTGCTGGACGTTCTTGAGGGTCTCGGCGCGGGACTCCAGGTCCTGCTCCTGATGATCCAGGTCCCAGAGATCCATCATCTCGCGCCGGTTGATCAGCCGCTCGGAGCGGACCATCTCGAGCGCGCGCTCGCCCAGCACGATCGCGGCGATGGCGGCCTTGTCTTCCTCGAGCAGGGTGCGACTTTTGAGCGCTTCGAACATCGGCGAGGGGATGACTTGCTCCAGGATGGTGCGATTAAGCGCGGTGGCGCGGCGCACCGCGTCGGGTTTGTTCCAGACCAGGTTGTACTTGAACAGCGCGAAGAAAAGATCGGCCAGCAGCGCGTCGAAGTGCGGCACCAGCTTTCCGGCCGCGTCCACCAGATCGCGCATTGCGGGCGTATCTTCGACTATTTCGCTCCAGGCGCGGCGGTCGTAGGAGTCGCTTTCCAGCCACGCGGAGTTTCGCGCGACCGCCGGAATCCGGATCCGCCGCGGCCGAGCTGATTTTCTGCCTCGCGCCATTGCCCTGATTACATCGCCCTGATTACGAAGATTATCGAAGCCCGCCTGCCGCCGCCATTGCATCGGACCGTCGCTTGAAATTGGCGAGCGAGGGGGGGTCGGCGGAATTCATCGCCACCGAGCGCTGTCCGGGTTCGCGTCGTCACGAGCGGCGTCCACTTTCCCCATCCGGCATCGATGCGAAAGAAAGTGGACCAGAAATTGCTGACAGCCTGCCAAGGCGGGCCGTGTAGATCCAAGCGGCGAGGTGGAATCGGGAGGCAGAACCAAAAGCTCCGGCTTGATTGCCGATATCGAATTTCAACTCCAGGAGGAGAAAAAGTGAAATTTCGAGCTCGCACATCGTTTCCGGTCGCGATGCTAATCAGTTTTGCCCTGGTGCTGGCGGGATGCACGAACGTCCAGCAGGATCGCTACTGGGGGAACTGTGCACTAATCGGAGGCATCGGTGGCGCTCTGATTGGCAGCGGAATCGGATTCGGAGTCGCGCAATGGACTAAATCCCACGCCAGCGATCTCGACGATCGCTCGGCCGGGGGCGCGGTAATAGGCGCCGCCGCGGGCGGATTGCTGGGGACCTTTGTCGGTCATATCGCGTGCGATCCCTTAGTGCCTCCGCCCCCACCACCGCCACCTCCGCCTCCGCCGCCGCCACCACCTCCGCCGCCACCGCCCCCGCCTCCGGTTAAGGAGAAGATCATTCTGCGCGGCGTGCACTTCGACTTTAACAAGTACAACATACGTCCCGGTGACGCGGCGATCCTCGACGAGGCTGCCGCGACGCTTAAGTCGAGCCCGAACGTCACGGTCGACGTCAACGGCTACTGCGATGCGATCGGTGGCGTGGCATACAACCTCAAGCTGTCTGAGCATCGCGCCGAGGCCGTGGTGAAATATCTCGCGCAGCAAGGCATCCCGGCGAGCCGCCTGATGGCGCATGGCTACGGCAAGACGGACTTTGTCGCGTCGAACAAGACCGCGGAAGGACGCGCGCAGAACCGCCGCGTCGAACTGGCGCCGGAGGAGTAGAGGAATATCCTGGGGCGCTCGCAGTCATGCGGGCGCCCCAGAAACGACGTGAAAATTGATATTCTGAGCCGCGCAATCGCGCCGCTGTGGAAACCCCTCGAAGCGCGCCCGCCGCCGCCATTGCAAAGAGCGCCCGCTTGAATGTATCCGTGATGCACGGCCACAATTGAGAGGCCGACCCTGGCGCCGCCCCGGCGGCACCGCGGGATTGGCCCTTGCGCCCTCAAGCACGCGACGTTGCGAGTCGCGATATGGATCGCGAAGAAGAAACCAGAACGCTTTCTCCCCGCAGGCAGGCGCTGCTCCTCGCCGTCATCCAGGAGTTTATCTCCACGGCGGCCCCGGTCGGATCACATCAGATTGTCGCCCATCACTCGATCGGAGTGCGCGGCGCGATGGTCCGCAGCCTGATGGCCGAGCTCGAGGAGACCGGTTACCTGAGTCATCCGCATACCTCGGCGGGACGCGTTCCGACCGATAGGGCCTACCGGCTCTACGTGGATCGCCTGCTGGAGTCCCCGCATATCGGGTTCCAGGATCGCGCGCAAATCGAGCTTCATTACTCGAGCCAGGCGCGCGACCTCGGCCAGATCATGCGCGATACTCCGCGGCTGCTTGCGCTGCTGACCGGGCAGGCCGCGATGGTGATGGCGCCGCGGCCGGAGGCGATGGTCCTGGAGCGGGTCAACTTTATCCGCTTGCGCGACCATCAGGTGCTGGCCGTATTCGTTGCGGCGGCTGGCCCCGTTTATCAGCATCTGGTGGAGACCCCGCACGATCATTCGCAGGAGATTCTCGACCGGATGGCGCGGTACCTGAACGAGTCGCTGGCCGGACTTACCCTGGACGAGACGCGCCGCTGGATTGAGCAGCGGCTCAAGGAAGAACGCGCCGCCTACGACAGCTTCATGCGTGAGGCGCTGGCGTTGGGCGAAATCGTAGCCGAGCACGTCCGCCGCGCGGAAGTCTTCGTGGAGGGCAGCGCCAAGGCGCTCAATCAGCCCGAGTTCGCAAATCCGGAGCGGATGCGGGAGCTGCTGCTCGCGCTCGATGACAAGACCGCCCTGCTCGAACTGCTCGAACGTGCACTGGATCAGGAGCGGCTGATGGTGTCGATCGGGTCGGAGAACTACGATCCGCGTCTGTCGGGGCTGAGCGTGGTTGCGGCGCCCTACGTGACGGGATCGACACCGATTGGCAGTCTGGCGGTGGTGGGGCCGGTCCGGATGGATTATGAGCGGGTGATTCCGCTGGTCGAGTACGCTGCGCGCGCGCTTTCTCGCCTGCTCGAAGGATGAGCCTCGCAGCCTGATTCCAGGTCTCGAGGAACCCTGCGACCCCTAATCGCACGCGACGGGCATAATCGCCCTGAAAATCCCGCACTATTTTCGTTCGCTATCCCGACCGTTGCGATTTCCCTGATATCGGTCCCAAAAAAGTCGGAAAGACACGGGAATTTTGTCTGCCGGGGCTGCATCAGCCAGAATCGTGGTTAGATTTCCTTACGGTGCGGTTTCGAAAAATGAGCAAGGATCACAAGGATCATAAGGACCAGCCGAACGGACACTCTGACGCGGCCCATAGCGAGCATCATCGCCGTGAGCATCAGGACGAGCATGCGCGCGCGGAGCACGTGCATCATCCGCGGTCCGGCGACGCCCAGGAGCACACGGCGTCATCCGGGAGCCAGGACCTCGACGCGCTCAAGACGATTCTGGCCGAGAAGGACAAGGAGATCGCGGAGCTAAAGGACAAGTATCTGCGCACGGTGGCCGAGATGGACAATGCGCGCAAGCGCCTTCGGCAGCAGGGCGAGGAGACGGTCCGGCGCGAACGCGAAAATCTGCTGCGCGAGATTCTGCCGGTGGTCGATAACCTCGAACGCGCGGTTTCGGCCGCGCGAACTTCCGGCGATGGCAAGTCGATCGTCGACGGCGTCGAGATGGTGCTGCGGTCCATCCTGGAATTACTCAGGTCGCAGGGCGTAACGCCAATCGAGTCGGTGGGGCATCCCTTTGATCCAGCCCGCCACGAGGCGGTTGACCACGTGCCCAGCGACCAGCACGAACCGAACACGGTCATCGAGGAGTTTCATCGCGGCTACCAGGCCGGCGATAAAATCCTGCGCACGGCGCGTGTCACGGTGTCCAAGGCGGGCGGCAATGCACGAACCAATGGCGAAGGCGACGCGTCGGACGTTGAAAATCGCTGAAGCGTGGTTATCCATTAATTCAGAACCAGAAGGGTTTTCCCTCTCTCAAAGGCGTTACGAAACATGGCAAAAGTAATCGGCATCGACCTCGGTACCACCAATAGCTGCGTCGCGGTGATGGAGGCTGGCGATCCTGCGGTGATTGCCAACTCCGAAGGCAGTCGCACGACGCCGTCGGTGGTGGCCTTTACGGATTCGGGCGAGCGGCTGGTGGGGCAAATTGCGCGCCGCCAGGCGATCACCAATCCGACCAACACGGTTTCCGCGATCAAGCGCCTGATGGGCCGGCGCTACGACGACGCCGAGGTACAGAAGGCAAAGAAGGTCCTGCCCTACACGATCGTCCAGCACGACGACGGCGCGGCGTGGGTCGAGATCCGCGGCAAGAAATACAGCCCGGCTGAAATTTCCGCCTTCGTGCTCCAGAAGATGAAGCAGACCGCTGAGGACTACCTCGGCGAGAAAGTCACCGAAGCCGTCATCACGGTCCCGGCGTATTTCAACGACAGCCAGCGCCAGGCGACCAAGGATGCCGGCCGGATCGCAGGGCTCACCGTCCTGCGCATTATCAACGAGCCGACGGCCGCGTCGCTCGCCTACGGGCTGGACAAGAAGAAGGACGAGAAGATCGCCGTGTTCGACCTTGGCGGCGGCACGTTCGACATCTCGATTCTCGAGCTTGGCGACGGGGTGTTCGAGGTCAAGGCGACCAACGGCGACACCTTCCTGGGCGGCGAGGATTTCGACCAGCGCGTGATCGATTACCTGGCTGACGAGTTCAAGAAGGATCAGGGGATCGATCTGCGCAAGGATCGGATGGCGCTGCAGCGGCTCAAGGAAGCCGCCGAGAAGGCCAAGTGCGAGCTGTCCACCGTGATGGAGACGGACATCAATCTGCCCTTCGTCACCGCGGACCAGTCCGGCCCCAAGCATCTCAATATCAAGCTCACCCGCGCCAAGCTGGAAGCGCTGTGCGCGGACCTGCTGGATCGCCTCGACCAGCCCTGCGTGACCGCGCTGCGCGACGCCGGGCTCAAGGCCAGCGAGATCAACGAGATCGTGCTGGTCGGCGGCATGACCCGGATGCCGGCGGTGCAGGAGCGAGTCAAGAAGATTTTCGGCAAGGAGGGTCACAAGGGCGTCAATCCCGACGAGGTGGTCGCGATTGGCGCCGCCATTCAGGCGGGCGTGCTCAAGGGCGAGGTCAAGGACGTTCTGCTGCTTGACGTGACGCCGCTATCGCTGGGAATCGAGACCCTGGGCGGCGTGTTCACCAAGCTCATCGAGAAGAACACCACCATCCCGACCCGCAAGAGCCAGGTGTTCTCGACCGCGCAGGATAATCAGACTGCGGTCACCATTCGCGTCTTCCAGGGCGAGCGCGAGATGGCGGCGGATAACAAGCTGCTCGGCCAGTTCGACCTGATCGGCATCCCGCCCGCTCCGCGCGGATTGCCGCAGGTCGAGGTGACGTTCGATATCGACGCCAACGGGATCGTGAACGTCCACGCCAAGGACCTGGGCACCAACAAGGAGCAGTCGATCCGGATCACCGCCTCCTCGGGACTGAGCGAGGAGGAGATCAAAAAGATGGTGCGCGAGGCCGAGTCGCACGCGGCCGACGACCACAAGCGCCGCCAGCAGGCCGAGGCCCGCAACAAGCTCGACAACCTGATCTACACCACCGAGAAAACGCTCAAGGACTACGGCGAGCAACTCGACGAAGCTTCGCGCAAGGGCGTCGAAGACGCGCTGACCGAGGCGAAGTCCAAGCTGGAGTCCACGGAACCCGACGAGATGAACCACGCTGCCGAGACCCTGTCCAACGCCTCGCACAAGCTGGCCGAGGCGATGTACTCCAAGACCCGCGCACAGGGGCAGCAGGGCGGTCCGGAAGCGGGCGCCGAGCAGGGCGCACCGCATGACGGCGCAGCCGGCGCCGAGGGCGCCGGCGCGGGCGCCAACCAGGGTCCCAAGGAAGACGTCGTGGACGCGGACTTCAAAGAAGTTAAGTGACCGTTGTGCGCCGCATGGACGGCCCCACCTGCGGGGCATAAGTGGCGTCGGCTCATAGTATCGTTTAGAGTAACCGGTCGATGCCTGCCGCTTCCAAACGGGACTACTACGAGGTACTGGGCGTAGGCCACGGCGCCAACCAGGACGAGATAAAAAAGGCGTACCGCCGCGTTGCGATTCAGCTCCATCCGGATCGCAATCCGGGTGACAAGCACGCCGAGGAGAAGTTCAAGGAGGCCAACGAGGCCTACCAGGTTCTCTCCGACCCGGAGCGGCGCGCGCAGTACGATCGATTCGGGCACGCCGCTTTCCAGGGGCCTCACGCGTCGGGTCCGTTCGGCGGTTTCGACTTCAGCCAGGGCTTCGAGGAAGTTTTCTCCGACATCTTTGGCGATTTCTTCGGCACCGGCCGCGGCCGCGCGCGCTCGCGCACCCGGCGCGGCGACGATCTGCGCTACGACCTGGAAATTGAATTCGAGGAAGCCGCCCGCGGCACCGAGAAGGTGATCCGCTTCCAGCGCCTGGCGCAGTGCGAGGAATGCCACGGCACGCGCGCGCGCGGCGGCTCAACCGGCGCGCGCCAATGCCCGAATTGCCGCGGCACCGGACAGGTTCGCACCCAGCAGGGCTTCTTCTCCATCTCGACAACCTGCGGGCAATGCCGCGGCGAGGGAATGATCATCGCCGATCCCTGCCAGAAGTGTCAGGGCCAGGGACGCATCCGCAGGCAGGAATCGCTCTCGGTCAAGATTCCCGCGGGGGTGGATAACGGATCGCGGCTCAAGCTGCGCAACGAAGGCGAGGCGGGCTACGGCAGCGGACCTCCCGGCGACCTTTACGTCGTTATCCACGTTAAGGAGCACGACCTCTTCGTGCGCCAGGATAACGATATCGTGATCGAAGTGCCGATCAGCTTTCCGCAGGCGGCGCTCGGATGCGAAATCGACGTGCCAACCCTGGAAGGCAAGGTCAATATCAAGGTGCCGTCGGGAACCCAGTCTGGCAAAGTCCTGCGGCTGAAGGGCAAGGGTATCGTCGATCTTCACGGCTACGGACGCGGCGATCAGCTCGTCCGCGTGGTGGTCGAAACGCCGCGCAGCCTGACCGCGCGCCAGCGCGAGCTGCTCGAAGAATTCGCCAAGCTCGACGGCAAAGCCGTCAATCATCCGCTCTCCAAGGGCTTCGTGGACAAGCTCAAGGAAATGTTCGGGTAGCCTTGCGCCTTGCGGGCGCCCGCGCGCGTCGTAATTCTTCCTCTCAATCCTCGATAGCTGATCAATTCTCGATAGCTGAGCCGGCCGCGAGCGTCATCGCGGCACGTGCACCAGCTCGAGCTTCAGCCCGTCGGGATCGGTGAAGAACACCGCGTAGTAGCCGGGCATGTAATCGTATTCGCGCGGCGCGTCGGTGACCTTGCCGCCATGCGATTCGATTTCGCGCGCCAGGTCGTCGACCTGCGCGCGGTTGTCGGCACCGAACGCGATCTCGCACAGGCCGACGCGATGGCGATGGAACGAGTCGGCGCGATAGGGCTGCTCCGCTTCCTGCACCCAGACCGAGCCCGCGTCGCCGAAAAACCCGACCCCGCGTTTCCCATACGCGGCGGGATATTCCATCTGATTCGCGTACCCGACCTTGGGCATCAGCCACGCGTAGAAGCCTTTCGCGTCCTCGAACCGGTTCACGTTCAGCATCAGGTGATCGATTCGCCCGGCCATCGTTGCACCTCGAGGAAGGCTATAACACCGGCGCACCGGTTATGGGAAAGCCGGTCAGCGCCGGCCGAGCGCGCGCATCAGCGCCGCGGCCATCACGCCCGCCGGCGGAACCACGCCGTTGAACATTCTGAAGGCGAGTTCGCCCTGCGCCGCGAGCATCCCGGCGCCATCGGTAGTTCGATATCCGGCCCGAATTGCGGGACGCAGAAACGCGGTCGGCCCCGGGGCGTAAATCATGTCGTGGAACAGGCACTCGCGCGGCGCGGCGGCGTAGTCCAGCTCGGCGAAGCGCGCCGTCGTGAGTCCCATCGAGGTTGCGTTGATAATCACCGCCGCGTCGCCGAGCACCGCGCGGTCGCGCAGCGCGTCAAGCCCACGCGTTTCAATCCTGACGCGGCGATGCGGTGCCGGAGCGAGCCGCCGCGCCAGGCGCGCCGCGCGTGCGGGCGTGCGGTTGGCGACAACGATATCCGCGGCGCGCAGCCGGATCGCGGCGAGCAGCGCGGACGCCGCGGCGCCGCCCGCGCCGACTATCACGATCTTGCGTCGCGCGGCTCGCACGCCGATGGCTCTGAGAGCGCGCTCCAGCCCACGCGCGTCGGTATTGTCGCCGTGCAGCGCTCCCTTTCGATTGCTGACGCAGTTGACCGCGCCCAGGATGCGCGCCTCGTCGCTCAGGTCGCGAATCAAGCGCGCGGCGTGCTCCTTCAGCGGCACGGTGAGATTGACGCCCAGGATTCCGAGCGCGGGAATCGCGGCGAGCGCGGCGCGCAGCGCCGGCGGCGATACCCGAAACGCCACGTACGCGCGATCCATCCCGAGCGCCGCGTAAGCGGCGTTATGCATCTCGGGCGACCGGGAATGCTCGACCGGATCGCCGAAGATCGCGGTCAGCCGCGTCGTCGCGCGAGGCGTCGGGAGACTGCGCAGGCTGCGGTTAGCCATTACGGACGCCCGCGCGGCGTCATGGGCGCGCCCGGGCGGCGGCGCGAATCTCGTCGCCGGTGAAGATCCAGCTGTAGCTGAGGCCTTCGCGCGCGAACGTCCCGGCGGCGCCTTCTCCGCGCTCGACGATCGTCAGCGCGGCGACCACGTTGGCTCCCGCCGCGCGCATCGCGGCAAGCGCCTGCAGGCTCGAGCCGCCGGTGGTCACGGTGTCCTCGACGACGGCGGTCTTGAGCCCGGGGCGAAACGCACCTTCGATCTGCTGTTGCAGGCCGTGCGCCTTGGTCTCCTTGCGCACGAAAAATCCGCGCATCTCAACGCCGCGGCGGTATGCCGCCGAGAGGATCGCGTCGGTGACCGGGATCGCGCCGGCCGCCATCCCGCCGACCTGCTCCGCGCCCGCGGCGACCGCGAGATCGAGCAGCAGCTCGCCGGCAAGGAACGCGGCGCGCGGCAGGAAGATCGCGCGGCGGCAATCGAGGTAGTAATCCGACTTTCTGCCGGACGCGAGCGTGACTTCCTTTTCCACGTACGACTCGCGCAGCAGGATTCCCAGCAACTCGGTTCGATATTCGGCGTTCATGATTGCCGGGGAATCTTATCGCAGCCGCGCCGCTGGAAGGTAGCGCGGGCGGACCGCGGCAAGGCGCGGGCGCGCCCAACACCAGAGCGTTTACGAATCGCCCATCGCCTCGATACCGGGCGCCGCGTGGTTCCACGTCGAGCCCCCAACCGGTGTCAGGTAGTTGCCGGGGTTCGCGCGGATATCGGCGCGCGCATCGGGGAACCGCTGGAGAAATTGGGCGAGAGCGGGATGCTTTGAAACGAACGAGTCTTTGTCGATCAGCGCCGGATTGCGCGCGAGCGTTTTGGCGAGTTTGGGGTCGTTCGCCACGAGCTTGCTGAACGCGCTCATCTGGTCCAACTGAGGTCCAACGCTTCCGCGCTGGAACACGATCGTCGTGTTCCCTTGATGCAACTCGCCGGTCACCTCCGACTGCGCCTCCTGCGCCATCGCCGGCGCCGCCATCACAGCCGCGATCGCAAACGCGGCGAAAGCAGTCGCCAATCGTTTCATGGTGTCACCTCCGGACCTTGGCTCATGGCTGGGTTACCAGCGAATGCCGTGCCACCGCGGAATTTCGCAGTAGATAAACGCCGCGCTCATGCGATCAACGGAGGCACGCGATTGCCGCTGCACGAAAGTGTCAAGCGCGGCGACGATATCGTGCAGCTTCGCCCGCACGGCGAAAGTGCGTGAGCGCAAGCCGCCATACCGAACGGGCGCATCGCCTGCTATCATCGGGCGCGTGATTTTCGCGCCGTTCCTGTTCCTGTATGTCCTGGTGTTCTTTCTCGGTCTCGCGTTTCTATTTGCGCTGATCGAGATCGGGATAATCAATTATGTATTTGAGGCGCTGGGCCTGCCGCCCGAACTCGCGTTTGTCGCATTGCTGGTGAGCCTGCTCGGCAGCTACTTCAATATTCCGATCACGCGCATCCAGAGCACCACGGCGCACCAGGTGGATATCGTCAGGAGCTTTGGCGTGCGCTACCGGGTGCCGGAGCGCTACGCGACCGGATCGACGGTGATCGCGATCAATGTGGGAGGCGCGATCGTTCCGATAGCGATTTCCGGCTATGTGCTGCTGCACTGGCCGGCAATCCTGTTCCCCGCGCTGTTCGGCATCGCGATCGTCACGCTCGTAGTGCATCGCTTCGCCCGTCCGGTGCCGGGATTGGGAATCGCCACGCCGATGCTGCTGCCGCCGATCGCCGCCGCGATAGTGGGATGGCTGCTCGGCAGCTCGGCGCATCATGCCGACGCGGTCGCGTACGTGAGCGGCGTGATTGGCACGCTTATCGGCGCCGACCTGCTCAATATCGGGCAACTGGGCGAGCTTGGCGCTCCGGTCGCGTCGATCGGCGGCGCCGGCACGTTCGACGGGATTTTCCTGACCGGCATCGTCGCCGTGCTGCTCGCATAGCCGCGCGCCACGTGAGCATCGCGAGCGCCCGCGCGGCGCGCGTGCGGCTAGGCGGGCTTGAACTTCACCAGCGTGCGCTCGGGAGTCACGTCGTCGAAGTGGACCGATGACCGGCATGTCCACGCGCACCTGCTCGGGCGGCGCGGAGATGTTGGTGGTCATGCGCGGACCCTCGGCAAGCTCGACGATCGCCAGCACGTACGGACCGTCGGCGAACGATCGCGCGGAGGCGCGCCGCACCACCGTGTAGCTGTAGACCTTGCCGCTTGCCGCTCACGCGCTGCCATTCCAGCTTGTCGGAGAAGCAATGCGGGCATCGGTCGCGCGGATAGTAGATGAACCTTGCGAGCACGCGGCGCATCGCTGCAGCATGCAGCTCATGCCGCTTCGCCGCTTCCCAGAACGGGCGGCTGGTCGGCGAAGGCTTGGGAAGGGGCTTGATGTAATCGCTCATGACCGGCGCTCCAGAACGAGGCTGACCTGCTCGCTCATGATTCCGCCGTTGCCGTTGACGTAGCCGAGCTTCGCGTTTTTGACCTGGCGCTCGCCGCCGCGGCCCATCAGCTGGCGGATCGCCTCGGTGACGTGGCTCATTCCACCGCCGAGTCCGGGCTGCCCGAAGGAGAGCTGTCCGCCGTGCGTGTTGCACGGGAAGTCGCCCTTCCAGGTGAGGTCGTGCTCCTCGACGAAGCGGCCGCCTTGGCCCTTCTTGCAGAAGCCCGCGTCCTCGAGCGTGACGACCACGGTGATCGTGTAGCAATCGTAGGGGCAGACAAAGTCGAGGTCCTTCGCGCGATACACCCGACCATCTTGAACGCGGCGTCGGCGGCGGTCTTGATCGGCGATTCGGTCAGCGACGGGCGCATAAGTGATAGTCGCGTGATTGGCGTACTCGCCGGCGCCCAGCAGCCATACCGGCGGATTTTTGGCGCGCTTGGCGACCTCAGGCGACGCGACCATGACCGCCGAGCCGCCGCTGCACGGGCTCACGATTTCGATACAGATGCAGCGGATCGACGATCATCCGCGAGCCCAGCACGTCGGCGATCGTGAGCGGCTTGTCGTTGAAGGTGGCGAGCGGATTCTTGAGCGCGTTGGCGCGCTGATCGACCGCAACCTTCGCCATCTGCTCGGGCTTGGTGCCGTACTCGAACATGTGCCGATGCGCGATCATCGCGTAGCCGCAGTTCGCTCCGATATTTCCGTAGGGCGCCTCGAACTCGCGCTGCACGGAGATGGTGGGCGGACGCTGATCGCCGGCGCGGTTGAGATCGGCGACGATGCACAGCACCGCGTCGCACATCCCGGCGTCGATCGCGGCCGCCGCACGCCAGATCATCCCGGCCGGGCTGGCGCCGCCGATATCGACCTGACGTTGAGCATCCGCGGGTTTTGATCCCGAGCACCTCGGCGGCGCTGGCGGGATAGATAAAACCGGGGTCGGAAAACGGCACGCCGACCAGGAAGCCGTCGATGTCGTTCTTGTCGAGTCCCGCGTCGGCAATCGCCTCGGCCGCGACTTTTGCCATCAGGCCGAGCGCGGTGGCGTCGCCGGGATCTTTGGTCGGCTTCAGCTCGCCGATTCCAATCGCGGCGGCTTTTCCCTTAAGACTCATCTCGCATGCTCCTTGATTCGGATCGTACGCGTACCGATTAGCACAAAATGGCGGTGCGGCGTGAAAGGGGCGCGCGTGCGGCGATCGGGGATGACTCGGCGGATTCTTTGCGATAGCTTTTTCGGCTTCAGGAGCTGTGCACGATGGCATTCATAATCTGCGACGACCACAACCTTGACGTCGAGGCCGACGAAGTCGATCCCGCCGCCGCCCGCAAGCTGATGCTGACCGACTCGAAGCCCGACGCGACTCCGGCCGAGAAACAGATCATCGAGTTCGGCAAGGTACATCGCGACTGCAATATCCGCATCCTGGCCGGCTGATCGCCCGCGCGGCGGCTTCCGATGCGCTCCGCGTGAATTGACCTAACCGCGCCCCCGCACTAAATTCCGCCCGACGCCCGCTCAGTTCCGGCGCGCGCACGGAGAGATCGTAATGAAGAAACTGATGCAGGGCGCCGCACTCGCGGTCGCAGCGGCGGGATTGATCGCGATCGTAATCGCCACGCAGGCGCGCGCAGCCGCTCCGCACGCGGAAGCTGAAGCGCGCGTGAAAGAGGCCGAGGCGAATCTGATCAAGGCCGTCAACTCGCGCAACGTCGACGCGATCATGGCGTGCTATTCCGCCAAGCCCGACCTGTTGATCTTCGACCTGATTCCTCCGCTGCAGTACGCCGGTCCCGACGCATGGCGGAAGAATTGGGACGGCTTCCTGAAGTCGATGAAGGGGACCATGAAGGTCGAGCAGTCGGACCTCAAGGTCGAGGGCAGCCGTCGAATCGCGTTCACGCACAGCGTCTGGCGCTGGACCATGACCGATGCCAGCGGCAAGGCAAGCCAGATAACCATGCGCGCGACGAACTGTTACGAGAATCAGGGCGGCAAATGGCTGATCGTTCATGCGCAATACTCGGTGCCGACCGATCTCGAAACCGGAAAAGCGGTGATAAACGCGAATATGTGATCGATGCGGCGCCGTATGCGAAAGCGCGCGGCGCCGTACGAGTTCCTTCGCTTCGCTCAGGACGATCGCTCAGACGCGCTTCGCGGTCGGCTCGGGCGCGCCTCGCGATCGTGTTGACCCGCTCTTCGCGTGCTGGATAGACTGCGCGGGCGGGGTGGAGCAGTCTGGTAGCTCGCCGGGCTCATAACCCGGAGGTCGAAGGTTCAAATCCTTCCCCCGCAACCATCGGAAAATCTCCCTGATATCTTCCTGAGTCGATTTTGCGCTGAGCCGCCGCGGGCGCTACCGCGATCGGTTCGCGCCGCGCTAAGGTCATCGGCATGAGCGACGAGCACGAGCATAAGCATCACGGCCACGAACATTCTCATCACGGGCACGATCGTCACGGCGCCAGGCAGCCCGAGCGGTTCGATCCGGCACGGGCGGCGCTGCTCGACGATCCGCGCAGGTTCGATTACCTGCCGCCCGCGCAAATTCTCGAGATGCTCGATGCGCCGCAGGGCGGGGTCGTGATCGATTTTGGCGCGGGGACAGGTGCGTATTCGATCGAGATCGCGCGACGGCGCCCCGACCTGAGCGTCATCGCGTTCGACGAGCAGCCGCGGATGCTCGAGATGCTGACCGCCAAGCCCGCCGCGGCTGAGCTGAAGAATCTGAAACCGGTGCTCGCAACCGACGCGGCGAGCCTTACGGCGAGCGCGGATCGAGTCCTCGGTCTCAACGTGCTGCACGAGTTGGGCGACGACGCCCTGCGCGGCCTGGCCGCGATGCTCAAGCCGGGCGGGCGCGCGCTGTTGATCGATTGGAGCGCGGAGGTCGATCGCCCGATCGGCCCGCCCAAGGATCACGTCTACACGCGCGTCGAAGCGGTGAAGCGGCTGGAGCAGTTCGGCTTCGCGAAGGTCAGCGAGAGCGGACTGCCGTATCACTACGTCGTGACGGTGCGGCGCGCGGACAAATGACTCAGTAAGGCTTGCCCCACGAATCGACGTAGGTGAGCTGCTCGACGGGGCGCCGGATGATAGGTCCGTGGCCGCTCCCGACGGGGTAGCCGATTGGAATCGCGGCGGCGGTGTACCAGGGATCGGGAATCGCCAGCATCGCGCGCACTTCCGGCTCGTGCTCGCACAAGAGCGTGGTCAGCACGCATCCGAGTCCTTCCGCGCGGCACGCCAGCAGCAGATTTTCGACCGCGGTGTAAACCGAGCCGCCGCCGACCACCGATGGGCGCTTTTGCTTGGCGTCGGTGATCGCCATGTTGTTCGGATTGAAGCAGAAGATCGCGACCACCGGCACGTCAGCCAGGTGCGCCGCCATGTAGTCGCCCGCCGCCAGGGTGCGCTGGGCGCGCGCGCGTTCCTCTGGCGAGGCGTCGGCGGGAATCGCGGCGCGATAGTGCTTGACGTAGTTGGACCAGCTGGTCGAATACAACTCGCCCAGGCGCTGTTTTTTGGCGCGCTCCTTGACCAGCACGATTCGCCACGGCTGGCGATTGCCGCCGGTCGGCGCCCATGAGGCCGCTTCCAGGACGCGGCGAATCACGTCGTCAGGGATCGGATCGGGGCGCAGTTTTCGCACCGCGCGCAGCGTCCGCATCGCTTCATACAGTCCCATCTCGGCCATGCTCAGTTCCTCCCGGGGCGCAGGATAGCCACGCGCCCTTCATAACCGCGATCGGACCGCCGGCGCAAACGCCGGACTGGGCGGCTTGAAATTGGTATGCTCGGGCGATACACGACGAAGTGGCGGCGCCGCAGCGCCGCGGGAGGTCCGGCCATGGGTTTGCCCAATGGAGTCCACCACATCGCGATCGCAACCAAGGACATCAAGCAGCAGATTGAGTTCTACACCCAGGTGGTCGGGATGGAACTGGTGGCGCTGTACTGGATGCATGGCGTCGAGAAGACCTTTCACGGCTTTCTGCGCATGAATGACAGCTCTTCGATCGCGTTCGTGCAGGGACCGGAGATGGCGTCGATCGAGGGCGTACCTGGAGTCTCGCACGCGCCATGGACGGCCTCGCCGGTCGCGCCGGGCGTGATGCAGCATCTCGCGCTCAACGTGGACACCTACGCCGACCTGCTCGCGATTCGCGATCGCGTGCGCTCGCACGGGCACTGGATCATGGGTCCGATTGATCACGGGTTCTGCAAATCGATCTACCTGGCCGCGCCCGAGGGTCTGATGCTCGAGTTCTCGACCTCCGAGGGCGCCGCGATCGATGCCGAGGCGTGGATCGATCCCGAGGTGATGGGTCTCGCCGGGATCAATGCCGAGGAGCTCAAGCGCTACAAGAATCCCCCCGCGTTCGAATCCAAGGGCGGCAAGGTTTCGCAGCCGGCGCCCGATCCCTCCAAGCCGCTGATGAAGTATCCCGAGGGGCGCCGCGCCCGGATCTGGACGATGAGCGACGAGGAAGTGCTGCGCACGATGAGCGAGACGACGCCGCCGGTTCAGACCAAGAAGACCAAGGCGGCCTGATCGCGCGCGCTCTCTGTGTCTCAGCGCTCGAGGTTCTGCGGCATGAACGCGGCCTCGGTGGGCGAGCCAGTATTGATTTTCTGCTCGAACGCCCCGTGCGCGGGCACCAGCGAGCGGAAGAAGTCGGGCTGGCCCAGCGGCACGTAAAAGCTTCCCGCCAGATCGAACAGGTTGCCGCCGCCGGAGGCCGGATGCATCCGCCACAGCGGCATCGCGACCGCGCTCAGCTTGCCGCCCTGGTAGAACCTCGCCGCCAGCCAGACATAGATCTCGCTATCGATGTAAACGATCGTCGTGTTCGAGGCCTTCGCGGGATCGATCGGGATCATCTCCAGGATATAGACGTGGCGCGGCTCGAACGGTTCCTCGGTGAGCTTGTAGCCGCTTTCGGCCGGCGCGATTCCCGCCGGTTCCTGCGCGGCCGCGAGGCATCCGAGGATCGTGGTCGTTCCGAGCAGCCGGTACGTGTAAATCTCGGTCTTGGGCAGCGCGTAGGCCCAGAATGGTTGATGACATGAGCGGCAGGTCTCGCCCGGATAGGCGAGGTTCACCGCCGAGCGCCGCACGCGCCGGGATAGTTCGCTGAAGCCGTAGAATTCGTCAGGTTGCGACGGGTCGAGATAGCGCACCCAGATGCCGGCGCCTTCATTGGGCGCCTGTGCGATCCCGATCGCGGTCCATGCATTGCAGCGCGCCTTCCATTCCACGCCCATCGGGTTTTCCCCCAGGGTAGGGCGCGGATCGACTTCGGTGCGATGCGCAAATCTCAGGAAGGTGAACTGATCGCAGGCGAAATCGGCATCGCTCTTCGCCACCACAAGCGCGGGATTTGCCGGGGCCGGCGCGTAGCCGTTGCTCGACCATGGCGCGAGCGAAAAGTCGTCGGGCATGAACGGCCCCATGTGCCAGTTGTATGCGATCTTGACCGCGGCTTTGGGATCGGCCGGATTGACCAGTGGAAACGGCAGGCCGGCGATATAGTTCCTGAGATGATCCTTGCTGTCGAGTCCGACCTGCGGCGAATATTTCTCGGTGGCGTGTTCGAATCCCGCCGACCACTCGAGCCGCCGCGACGGCATGACTTTCATCGTAAAGCCGTGCTTGAGCGCGAAGCCGGCCGCCTCGGGAAGAAACCGCGTGAACTGATCCTGGTTTGCGGCGCTGATAATCGCGCCCGCTGCGAGCGCCGCCGAGGCCGCCGCCGCGCCCGGCTGTCCCTCTGATGGTGAGGGCGCGGCACTCGGATGAGCGGGCAGCGCAGTCGGCGCGGAGGTGGGCGGACTCTGCGCCCGCGCCGCGGCGGCTATCAGGAGCGCAAGCGCTATCGCGGGCGCCGCCGCGCGTCTTCCGAGCCTGGACATGATTAAGCTGCTTAGTCCCCGCCAGTTGCCGCTGTCAAAGTGGAAGAGCCGCGGCAGGAAACGAAAGAGCCGCGATCCAGAAGGACCGCGGCTCCCGATTTTAGAGGTGACTTGCGATCGTGCTCAGCCGAGCAGCGAGCGCGCAACGGTCTCGCGATGCACCGGGGCGTTGCCGAAGTTCGCTTCGCCCGCCAGCGCGCGGCGATGGAACAGATGCATGTCGTGCTCCCAGGTGAATCCGATTCCGCCGTGGACCTGGATCGCCTCGGAAGTGACGTTCTTCGCCATGTCGGAGGCGTACGCCTTCGCCATCGGCACCGCGGTCGCCTGCTCGTTGTTGTTCGTGTCCACGGTCCAGCACGCGTAATAGACCAGCGAGCGCGCGTTCTCGACCGCGACCATCATGTCCACGCACTTGTGCTTGACGGCCTGGAACGACCCGATCGGCTTGCCGAACTGCACGCGCGTCTTGGCGTACTCGACCGACATGTCGAGCGCCTTCTGCGCGGTGCCGACCATCTCGGTCGCCAGCGCCGCGGTCGCGATATTGAGCGTGCGGTGGAGAATCGGCCAGCCCTGGTCAACCTTGCCGATCATCCCCTCGGCTTTGACGTTGTCGAACTTCACGTGGCACAGCCGCCGCGTCATATCGACGGTCTTGAGCTGGGTGACGGTGACGCCCTTGGCGTTGGACGGCACCAGGAAGATCGAGATGCCCTTGTCGCCGCTTCCGCTGGTCCGCGCGGCCACCGCCATCCCGTTGGCGACGTGCGCATCCGGGACGAAGAACTTCTCTCCGCTGAGCACGTAATCGGAGCCGCTCTTGGACGCCTTCATCTGGATCCCGTCGGCGTCGAAACGGCCGGCGGACTCGGCGATCGCGACGGTGCCGATAAATTCGCCCTTGGCCATCTGCGGGAGAATCTGCTTTTTCAGCTCTTCGGAACCGCCCTCGATCACGAGCGGGGCGCCGAGCAGCGCGGAGGTGAAGAACGGCCCTGGGACGAGCACCTTGCCGGCTTCCTCGACCACGACGGTCATGTCCAGGAAGCTGCCGCCCTGGCCGCCGTAGGTTTCGGGAATCAGCAGCCCGGGCCATCCGAGCTCAACGAGCTTCTTCCAGAAACCGGCGTCGTGCGCGGTGGCGTCCGCCATCATCTGACGTACAAACTTGGTCGGGCAATTGTCGGCCAGGAAGCGCTTGGCCGCGTCCCGAAGCATCTCTTGTTCTTCTGAGAAACCGAAGTCCAACTTGGCGTTCCTCCGTTTGGGATGGATGGAATCCGGCGTCGCCGCTCGAATCCACGTTTCAGCTATCATTAAGTGTTTCGCGCTTGCAAGCGCGGCGCATCGCGAGGTTACCTGATTGTCGGGCGCAGCCGGCGCTCGCGCCCCGCGCGCGCCGCCCGGCCTCGGGAGGAGTTAAAGTGGAACATAAAGATCGCGTTCGCGAAGAGTTCACCCGCCAGGCTTCCGAGTACGCCGCGGCGCCGCTCATCAAGGACGCCGATCATATCGCCCGCCTGGTCCGTGAGGTCGCGCCGCGGCCGACTGACCGGGTGCTCGAGGTGGCGACCGGACCGGGACACGTGGCGCTCGGGTTCGCCCCGCTGTGCCGCGAGGTGGTCGGTATAGATCTCACCGAGGCTCCGCTCAAGATCGCCGAGCGGATGCGCGCGCAGCGGGGGATCGCCAACGCGCGCTTCCAGCTCGCCGACGCGGACCGGGTGCCGTTCGGCGACGCGGAGTTCGATATCGTGGTGTGCCGCTTCGCCGTGCATCACTTCGACCAGCCCGCGCGCGTGATCGGCGAGATGGCGCGGGTGTGCCGGGCGGGCGGATGTATCGCAATCGAGGACCTGGTCGCCAGCGAGCATCCCGAGCGCGCCGACTATTACAACCGCTTCGAGCGGCTGCGCGACACTTCCCACACCCGCGCCCTGTCACTGAGCGAGCTGGTCCGCACTATCGCGCAGGCCGGGGCGGAGATCGTGCGCTTCAGCAGCGACGCGGCGCTCAATCCGGTCGATGGATGGCTCAAGAGCGCGCACACGCCGCCCGAGCGCGAGGCGGAGGTGCGCGCGATGCTGGAGCGCGACGTGCGCGAGGACTTGAGCGGCGCCAATCCGAGATACCTCGACGGAGCGCTCCACTTCACGCATCGGCTTGCGATCGTGGTGGGGAGAAAACTCGGCCGCCCGTCTCACGCGTGAGCCGGCGCGCGCCGCTACGACCGACTTGAGATGAGGGCGAGGACGCCCGTGTACTGCAGCACCCGCGTGCTGCCGGCCGACGGACCAATTTCGAAGCCGGTAAAGAAGCCGCCCAGTGGGAATTCGCCGAGGTAGCGGCGGATATAGGCCGAGTCGTGGCCGGAAATGTTGTAAAGGCCGGCGCCGCGCGAGATGCAATCGAAGTACAGGCCGAGCGCGGGCGGGCGTTGGAGGCTTCCGCGCAGGTCTTCAAGGGTTTGTTTAAGATCGCCGCGTGCGCGCGCGCCGTCGCGCAGGACGAATCCAACCGCATCGCCGGGCCGGGGCTGATGGGCCACGGCGAGCGCGCCATGCTCCTTGCCGGTGCCGACGATATTGCGAACCAGGTATTGTCCGCGCTCCAGGCGCTCCGCATCGGCGCGCAGCGGTACCGCCAGGAACACGAAGGTGAGTGCGCGCCGCGACTCCGCCGCAAGCGGCCCCGCGGCCGCGGCAAAGACCTCGTACGCGGGCCGTCCGTCGAGTTCGAGAATGACGTTGTCGCGGCAGGCGGTGACGCGATGTAGCGGGCCGATCGGCGCGCAGGCCAGCGTGCTGGTGATGGTGAGATCGAAATCGCCGGCCAGCAGCATCCCGCTTACCGAGTTGTTGCTGACCACGTCGCCGCAGAACTGGAAGGTCTCGCCGATCGAGCCGTCCTCGCTGGCGCCGCCGCCGGTAATCGCGACGCCGGGCAGTTCGCGCTCCAGCGCCGCCAGCATCGCCTCCGGCTCCAGGTTGTAGGTATCGGCGAAGACGCACAGCAGGTTGGAGCGCGCGAGCGCGGGCCGCACCGCCGCCGCGACTTCCGCAGCCACTTCCGCGCCACGCCCGCGCAAGCCGGGAACGAAGAAGCGGCGCGCCGAGATTTCTTCGCCGCCGATGACAATCACCGCGAGCCCGTGGCCGGTCTCGATTTCCTGCTCGCCGGCGATCACGCCCAGGCTGGAGCATCCCGCGACCTCGCGCGTTTTCGCTTCGGCGCCGACCGCGCGCAGGATCATCGGGTATGCGGCGCCGTACGCGGTGGTCGCGAAGCACATCGCGCCCTGCGCGCGCGCCAGCCCGGCCGAGCGCATCGCGGCGGCCGTCGCTTCGCCGGCGGCGGTCTTGGGATTAAGCGCGGTCGAGTATCCGACGCCTGCCCGAACCATCTGGATTGACCCTAGCGGCCGCCCAGGATCTTCAGCAAATCGACCATACGTTTGATCGCGGCGCCCAGTTCGGCGACGCCGACTCGCTCGTTGACGCCGTGGATGCCGTCCATCTCGTCGCGCGTGATCTCAAGCGGTATGAATCCATAGGCGACGATTTTCTGCTGGCGGAAGTAATGGCTGTCGGTGAAGCCAGCCAGCATGGTCGGCACCACCGGCGCGTTGTCGTCGCGATGGGCCAGAGTCTGAATCGCCGTCATCAGCTCGGAGCGCTGCGGCGACGACTCCGGCGGGAAGTTGAGGATCACATCGACTTTTTTAACATCCTTTTTGCCGACCACCTTTCGTATGGTTCGCAGGAAGCGGTTGCGATCGGTGCCCGGCAACAGCCGGCAATCGACCTCGGCGTACGCGGTATCCGCAATCATGTTGGTCTTGTTGCTCGCCCACAGCACGGTGGGCGTGATCGTGTCGCGCACCAGGGCGTTCTGCCGAGGCACCGACACGAACTCCTTCTGGTAGGCGGGATCCTTGAGCGAGGTGACAAGGTCCAGCCACTGCCGGGGGCCGTGGGTGATTTCCGCAAGCGCGTGGAAGTAGTCCTCAACCGGGCCGATGATGTGCACCGGCGAACGGTAGTCGTCAAGCCGGCCCAGGGCGCGAACGAGCCTGGTCACCGCGGTCTCCGCCGGAGGTTCGGCTGCGTGTCCGGCCGGTCCGGTGCTGGTCAAGCGCAGCCACAGCGGCGTCTTCTCGGTAACCGAAACGGTGTAGAGCCGCTTGCGACCTCGCTCCACCATGATGCCGCCGCCCTCGTTGAGCAGGTATCCGACGTCGCCGTAAGTGTTGCGTTCGTGCTCGACGAACCATCCGGCGCCGAGCTTGCCACCGTCTTCCTCGTCGCCGGTTGCGACAAACACGATGTCGCGATCGAGCAGGATGCCGGCGCGCTTGATCGCGAGCATCGCCATCAACTCGATAACGCCGGGTCCCTTGTCGTCGATTGCGCCGCGCCCCCAGATTTCGCCGTCCTTGACCTCGCCGGAGAACGGCGGCTCCTGCCACTCCTTAGCATAGGCCGGCACCACGTCCATGTGGCTGAGCAGCAGGATCGCTTTCTGATGCTTGCCGATGCCGTGCAGGCGCGCCGCCACGATTCCGCGTCCGGGCGCCGGCTCCCAGGTGGTCGCCGGAATGCCGTCGGAGAGCAATTTGTCCTTGAGCAATTTCGCCGCGGCCAGTTCGTTGCCGGGCGGATTGGTGGTGTTGAGCTGAATGTATTTCGACAGGAGCTGGGTCGCTTCCTGGGTGAGCTTCGAGTAGTCGATTTTCTTCGGCGCCGGCGCCTTGGTGACGATCGCCTCGCGCCGCGGGATCTTGTTTGCGGCGGGCGCGGCGAATGCGCGGCCGGCGGCCGGCCCGGACAGCAATCCGATCGCTGCGGCGATCGCCAGGCACGCCGGCGTGAGGACCCCGCGGTTCATCGCGCGCTCAACGCTCTCCGTAATTGAAGAATTCGACCACCGTGGCGAGGAACTGCGCGGCGGGCGCGCCGTCGATTGCGCGATGGTCGAACGTCAGCGACAGCGCCATCATCGCGCGCCGCGCGATCTCTCCGCGATACACGGCCGGCTTCTCAACGATTCGCCCCACGCCCAGGATTCCGGTTTCGCCCTGGTTGAGAATCGGAGTGAACGCGTCGATTCCGTAAGTGCCGAGATTGGTCACCGTGAAGGTGCCGCCGGTTACGTCTTCGAGCTTGAGGCGGCCCGCATGAGCCTTTTCGCCGAGCGCGCGGCTTTCTAATGCGATATCGCGCAGCGGCTTACGCGCCGCGTCCCTCACCACCGGGACGATCAGTCCCTCCTCCAGCGCAACCGCGATTCCCACGTTGACTTCGCGCGGCGTGACAATCTCGGTGCCCTCGAGACGGGAATTCATCCGCGGATGACGCAGCAGCGCGCGCGCCGCCGCGTGCACCAGCATGTCGGTGTAGGTCACGTCGAAGGTCTGCTTGAGATGCGCGCGAAGCTCGGTTGCCGCGGTGACGTCGGCCTCGGTCGTGATGGTAATCTGCGCGGTGTCGCGCAGTGACGCATGCATCCGTTCCGCGATCGTACGGCGTGCGCCGCGCAGCGCCGCGCGCTCGGCCGCTTGGGGTGGGGGAGAAGCGGAGGGCGGAGGGGCGGACGGCCTTGCCGCGTCGCGCCTGGATTTGAATGCCGCGCGCTCGACGTCCTCGCGCGTGATACGTCCGCCGGGGCCGGTTCCCTGCACGGAATCCAGATCGATTTTCAGCTCCTCAGCCAGCTTTCGCGCCACCGGACTTGCGGGACGGCGTCCGGCTTGCGCGGCTGCGGCGGTTGGCGCGGCGGGTGCGGCTGGCGCGGCGCTTTGCGCCGGCTCCGCTTCCGCCGGCTTCGCTTGCGCCGCGCCATCGCCATAGCGCGCCGCGACGGCCGCGAGGTCTTCACCGGGTTCCGCGATAATCGCGACCGCGACGCCGCATTCCACGGTCTCGCCTTCGGCCGCCAGTAGAATCGCGAGCACGCCGGCGGCGGGAGCCTCGACTTCGTACGTCACCTTTTCGGTTTCGATTTCGAACAGCGGCTCGCCCGCAGCGACCTGCTGCCCGACCGCCTTGAAGTAACGCTGCACGGTGCCGTCATGCATCGTGAGCCCGAACTTCGGCATCGTCACTTCGACAGACACGGATCAATCCCGAATAGCAGCGCGCAATTCAGCGGCCCACGACGTCGCGGATGGCGGCCTCGATGCGCGCTTCGTCGGCGATCGCGGCGCGCTCGAGCGGCGGGCTGAAGGGGATCGGAACGTCGAGCGATGCGACGCGCCTGACCGGGGCGTCGAGGTAGTCGAAGCCCTTCTCCGCGACGATCGCCGCGATATCCGACGCGGCGCCGCCGCGCATATGACCCTCGTCGGCGATCACGAAGCGGCTGGTTTTTTCGACCGACGCGAGAATCGCTTCCTCGTCCAGCGGAATCAGCGTGCGCGGGTCGATTACCTCGACCGAGATGTTTTCCTTGGCGAGCTTGTCGGCGACCTTCATCGCCTTGGGCACCATCGCGCCGATCGCGACCAGGGTGGCATGCTCACCGGCGCGCTTGATGGCGGCCTTGCCGAGCGGAACCAGGTGGTCGCCGTCGGGAGTTTCCTCGCTCAGGCGGCCCAACGCACCGTGCTCGAAAACGATGGTGGGGTTGTCGTCGCGAATCGCGCTCTTGAGCAGTCCCTTCATGTCCGCCGGTCCCGAAGGGACCACCAGCTTGAGCCCCGCCACGCTCAGGAACTGCGCGTACACGGTTTCGGAATGCTGCGCGGCGGCTCCGCCCATCGCGCCGTACACGGCGCGGAACGTGATCGGCATGCGCGCCTGTCCGCCCGACATGTAGCGGAGCTTGGCGGCCTGATTGCAGACCTGGTCGAACGCGCAATAGAAGAAGCTCGCGAACTCGACCTCGCATATCGGCCGCGTCCCCGCCATCGCGGCTCCCACCGCAGCGCCGACGAAGCCGGCCTCCGAGATGGGCGTGTTGCGCACCCGCATGGAGCCGAACTTGTCGATGAGTCCCTTGGTGGCGCCGAACGCGCCCAGCACCACGTCCTCGCCCATCAGGAAGGTCGAGAGGATCGCGCTCCATCTCCTCGAACAGCGCCTGGTTGATGGCCTGGATATAATTGATTCGCGCCATGACTGTTTCGCCTCCGGGTGGTTAGTCCTGCGCATGCGTCAGGCGTAAACGTCGTCGGTCACTTCCGACGGTGCGGGAAGCTCGCTGGCGCGCGCAAATTCGATCGCGGCCTCGAGTTCCTGGGTGGTTTCCTGATCGATCCGCTTGAGCTCCGCCGCGTCGATCTTTCCGGTTTCGAGGCACCATTTCTGGAAGCGGATGATCGGGCACTTGCGCTTCCACTCCTCGACTTCGGATTTCTTGCGATACGCCCCTTCGCCCAGGAAGGCCTGCTCGCCGACCACGTGCCCTTCCCATCGGTAGGTCTTGCATTCGAGCAGGGTCGGACCCTCGCCGGCGCGAGCGCGCGCAACCGCCTCGGAGGCGGACTGATAGACCTCAAGGACGTTGTTCCCGTCCACGATATGCCCCGGGATGTCGTAGGCCTTGGCGCGCACGGCGATATCGCGCACCGAGGTCACGGTCTCCATCGGGGTGAACTCGCCGAAGCCATTGTTCTCGCACACGAAGACGACCGGCAGCTTCCACACGGCGGCCAGGTTGAGCGATTCGTGGAAGGTGCCTTCATTGGAGGCGCCGTCGCCGAAGAAGCATGCCGTCACGTCGTCGCGGCCGGAGACCAGCGCGGCGAGCGCGGAGCCGGTGGCGATCGGAAGTCCCGCGCCGACAATCCCGTTGGCGCCCAGGATTCCGAGCGAGAAATCGACGATATGCATCGAGCCGCCCTTGCCTTTGCAGTAGCCGCCGCGCTTGCCGTAAATCTCCGCCATCATCCGGTCCAGCCGTCCGCCCTTGGCGATCAGATGGCCGTGGCCACGATGCGTCGAAGTGATCCGATCGGTCTTGCGCAGCGCGGCGCAGACGCCGGTTGCGCTGGCTTCCTCGCCGATCGAGACGTGGACGAACCCCGGAATTTCGTTTGCCATCGCAAGGTCGCGAATCTTCGACTCGAACTGCCTTACCCTCTGCATCGAGCGATACATCTCGAGCAGCTTGTCCTTGCCGATATCCATGGCGAACCGCCTCCTTCAGCGCCGTGCGGGCGGGCGCGGCGCTTGATACATCTGGCAGCGCAAAACTATTCTCAACCTCGCCTGACCGTCAAACATCGAGAGGTGGAATCGGCTGGGCGTACCCACGCCCGCGGAACTGAAGGCGCTCGCGCAGGCGGCAGGCTTCGCCTCTTCCCGATGCTTCGGCAGCGCGCGCAATTACACCGCGAACTTCAACGCACGGGCTTAGGACACCGCGGTCAGACCGCCACGGAGGTGCTCGGCAGCAGCTTCCATTGCCCCGGACCGAAGATTTCGAGCACCTTGCGATGGAACGGCAGCAGGCTCGGGCGATGACCGGTGCTGAGAAACCGGATTCCGCTGGCGGCGAGCAGTTCATACAGGCGCGTTTCGTTCTCCAGGTCGAGCGCGCTGGTTGCCTCGTCAAGGAAGGCGTAGTGCGGATGGTTGAGGAGCAGGCGCGCGAACGCCAGACGCTGCTGCTCGCCGGGCGAAAGCACGTCGGCCCATTGCATCTCGGCATCCAGGCCGCCAAAGCGCTCGGGCAGGTTTTCAAGATTCACCTGCGCGAGAATTTCGCGGATCTTCTCGTCGGAAGTTCCGTCGGCATGCGGATAGCAGACCTGATCGCGCAGCGAGCCTAAAATCATGTACGGCCGCTGCGGCAGGAACATCACCTCGCTCAGCGGCGGGCGCGTGATGGTTCCGGCGCCTTCGCGCCAGATGCCGGCCAGCGCGCGCAGCAGCGAGGTCTTGCCGGCTCCGCTGTGCCCGCGCAGCAGGATCGGCTGTCCGTCAAGCGCGGGAAGGCTCAAATCGGCGACCAGCGTCTTGCGGCGGTCGGGAGTCAGCACCGTAACGTCGTGGAACGCGACCTGGTCGGCTTCCACGGTTTCGATGCGCTCTGTGCCGCCGAGGTCGGCCTCGCGCGCGGCTTCGCATTCCTCGGCGTAGGTCGCGAGCCGATTCACCACGCAGGCGTAGCTCGCGAGGCCCTGGAAATTGCTGACGATCAGTGAGAGCGCGCCCTGCAGGCTGCCGAAGGCGGACGCGGCCTGCACGATCTGTCCGTACTCCATCTTGCCCGCGAAGTAGGTTCCCGCCAGCAGGACGTAGGGGAGCAGGCTTATCAGGTTGTTGTATGACGCCGTTATGAAGGCGAGATGCCGCTGCCATCGGATGAGCAGGTTGAAGTTGCGCACCACGTTGGCGAACCGGCCGCCCAGCTGCTGGGTCTCGTGCTGCTCGCCCCCGTACATGAAGATTGGCTCCACGTTGTCGCGCACGTGGACCAGGCCGAAGCGGAAGTCCGCCTCGTAGCGCTGCTGGTCAAAGTTGATGCTGACCAGGTGACGTCCGATGATCACCGACAGATAACTGCCGACCGCCGCGTAAATCACGAGCGTGATCGAAAGGAACGGCGATATCGACCAGAGGATTCCGAAGAAAGTGGCCGCGGTCACAATCGCCCCCAGCACGATCAGTACGAAGATAAGAGTCGTGCCGACAAAGCTATTGATGTCCTCGCTGATGCGCTGGTCGGGATTATCGACCTTGGTGTCGAGACTCATCCGGTAGAACGCGCGATGAGAAAAGCCGAGCGCGACGAACTGCCGGGTCATCCATTCGCGCCATACGATCGTCAGCCGTCCAATCAGCCACGGGTAGTACGCCGCCACCGGGACCATCCCGACCAGCCACGCAAAGAACAGCTCCATCTCGTGGTAGAACTTTTTTGGATCCTTGTTGACCAGGGCCTGGGTCGTGTCGCGCAGGATAAAGGTGAAGTAGGCCGACAGCGCGATAGTCATCAGGCCCAAGAGCAGCAGGATTGTGAGCAGTCCCCGCCCGCGGCGCTTCTCTTCGCTGAACCAGAACGGCCTGGCGAGCTTCCACAGCCGCTTCCAGAAGATGCGGTCGAATCGATCCATCGAGGTCTCCTCGCCCCGGGCCGACAGTCCCAGCTTCGCATCTCCCGGGCTCGCTCACATTTTTATCATTCGCCAGCGCGCGCACGATATGGCTCATCGGCGTGCGGCCGCCGGTCGAGCGGTGCGCGGCGCCGTGCTAGTAGTCCTTGCGCGATGCGACCCGGGGCGGCACACAGAACTTTCCACTCCCGCGCGCCGGTCAGCTCGGCGACGGTGGGCGGGCTGCTCAGGATTCTGCGGCGCGCCGCGCCGGCGTGGGACGCGCCGATCGTCACCCTGGTCAGCGTGCAGACCCGCGATCCCTTTCGCACCCTGATCAGTTGCATCCTGAGTCTGCGCACCAAGGATGCGACCACTGCGGCGGCTTCAGGCCGACTGTTCGAGCGCGCGCACACTCCGCAGGCGATGGCGCGGATTCCCGTGCGCGAACTCGAGCGAGTCATCTTTCCGGTCGGCTTCTATCGTACCAAGGCGAAGGTTGTTCGAGGCATCTGCGCCGACCTGATCGCGAATTTCGGCGGGCGCGTGCCCGACGAGATCGATGCGCTGCTGACGCTCAAGGGCGTGGGACGCAAAACCGCCAACCTGGTCGTGACCGAGGCGTTCCGCAAACCCGGCATCTGCGTCGATACGCACGTGCATCGCATCTCCAACCGCTGGGGACTGGTAAAGACGACCACTGCGGAGAAGACCGAGACGGCGTTGCGCGCGGTGCTGCCGCGGCGCTACTGGATTGAGTACAATTCGCTGCTGGTCGCCTTCGGCCAGACCATTTGCCATCCGACCTCGCCGTGGTGCTCGCGGTGTCCGATCGAGCGCGCGTGCCCGCGGATCGGGGTCAAGCGTTCGCGCTGAGGGAGCATCGCGATGCCGGGACCACTGGCCGGTTACAGGATTATCGACGTCACCCAGATGGTGTCGGGGCCGATGGCGACGCAGATTCTCGCCGACCAGGGCGCCGACGTGATCAAGATCGAGCCGCCCGCAACGGGCGACCTGACCCGCGCGCTGGGCGGGACGCGGCGCGCAGTCGCGCCGACCTTTGCCGTCATCAATCGCAACAAGCGCTCCGCCGCGATCAATCTGAAAGACCCGCGCGGGCTCGCGATCCTGAAGGAACTCGTGCGCGGCGCCGATCTGTTCGTGCAGAACTTCCGCCCTGGCGCCGCGCAGCGGATAGGCATCGGTTACGACGCCCTGCGCGCCGTGCGGCCGGAACTCGTGTACGTCTCGATCTCCGGCTTCGGCGAGACGGGACCATACGTTCACAAGCGCGTGTACGATCCGGTCGTGCAGGCGCTCTCTGGCCTTGCCGCTATCCAGGCTGACGGCGAGTCCGGGAGGCCGCGTATGATGCGCCTGATCGTGCCGGACAAGGTCACCGCGTTGACCGCCGCGCAGGCGATGACCGCCGCGTTGCTTGCGCGCGAGCGCACCGGGCGCGGCCAGCACGTAAAGCTGGCGATGCTCGACGCGGTGATTGCTTTCCTGTGGCCTGAAGGGATGGCGGCGTACACGTTTCGCGACAACCAGGGCCGCCCGATGCGCCAGTCGATCCGCGATCTCATATTCGAGACGCGCGACGGCTATATCACCGCCGGCGCCGTATCTGACGCGGAGTGGCGGGGGATGTGCCGCGCCCTGGGCCATCCCGAGTGGATCGACGACGAGCGCTTTGCGACTCCCGTCGCGCGAATCCGCAACGTGGAGGAACGGCTGGCGATGACCGCCGAGGTACTGCGCACGCGAACGTCGGCTGAATGGCTGCGCGCGCTCGACGGCGAGCAGGTGCCGTCCGCGCCGGTCAATTCGCGCGCCGACGTGCTGACCGATCCGCAGGTGCTCGCCAATGGGCTGATCGTGGAATCCGAGCATCCGCATGCGGGCGCGATGCGCCAGCCGCGGCCGGCGCCACGCTTCGAAGCAACTCCGGCGGCGCTCGAGCGTCCCGCACCGATGCTCGGGGAGCATACCGACGAGATCTTGCGCGAAACCGGGATGGCTGCCGACGCAATCGCCGAGCTTCGCACGGCGGGCGTGGTCGTCTGACCGCGCGCCACGCGGCTGATGCGGCCGCGCGAGCATGGTAGTGTCGGGTCATGTCAACCGAAATCGGGTTTGTGGGACTGGGCGCGATGGGGTTGCCGATGGCGTCCAATCTGATCGCCGCCGGCTATCACCTGACGGTATGGAATCGCACCGCGGCGAAGGCCGACCCCCTGATCGTCAAGGGCGCGCGCCGCGCCGAGCGACCCCAGGATGTCGCCCGCCCCGGCGGCGTCGTCATCTCGATGCTCGCCGACGACGCCGCGCTGGAGCATCTGGTGCTGGGCGACGCCACGCTCGCGAATCGAATCGCGCCCGGCGGTATCCATATCTCGATGAGCACGGTCGCGCCCGCCACCACGCGCCGGCTGGCCAAGGTGCATGAGGAAGCCGGCAGCGCGATTATCGCGGCGCCGGTGTTCGGCCGTCCAGAGGCCGCCGCCGCGCGGCGGCTGTGGATTTGCGTCTCCGGTCGGGCCGAAGCGCGGAAAGCGGCGCGCCCGATTTTCGACGCGATGGGGCAGGGCGTCTTCGACTTCGGCGACGAGCCGGACGCGGCCAACGTCGCGAAACTCACCGGCAACTTCCTGATCGCCGCGGCCCTGGAAGCGATGGGCGAGGCGTTTGCGATGGCTGAGAAGAGCGGCGTCGATCGCAATGCGATCGCAGCGATGCTCGGGCAGACGCTCTTCGCGTGTCCGGTCTACCAGCACTACGGCGCGGCGGTCGCCGCGCGGCGCCATTCGCCGGCCGGATTCCGCCTCCCGCTGGGACTCAAGGACGTTGAGCTGGTTCTGCGCACGGCCCGCGAGAGCGACACCCCGATGCCGACGGCGAGCCTCGTGCGCGACCGTTTCTTGCACGCGCTCGCGATGGGACGCGAGGGGCTGGACTGGTCCGCGGTCGCGCTGGGAGCGCGCGAGGACGCGGGTCTGAAGGATTAGGAGGACGCGCCGCGCGCGGCCGGAGGACATGATGGATCGCGTCGGAGTGACACTCTGCGCGCTCGGCTGTCTGATGCTGCTCGCGACGGTGCGGCCGGCGTGGGCGATCGATTTCTATGAAATTCAGATTTACGGGGTCGATACCACGCCCAAGGATCATCTGACCCTGGAGCTTCATTCCAACTCCGTTACCACTGCGACCGGACCAACCGCGAAGGCGGAGCTGAATCCGTACCAGGTGCACGAGACCGTGGAGGCGACCTACGGCGTGCTCAAATGGCTCGAGGTCGGGCAGTATGTTGCGACCGCAAAGTTTGACAACGGGCAATACGATTACGCCGGCGCTCGCACCAAAATTCACTTCGGAATCCCGCAGTCGATGGAGTGGCCGATCGAGGTGGGCGGGAACCTCGAGCTCGACTACATGCGCTTTGCCGCCGAGGAGAATCCGCTGTCGCTGGAGATGCGGCCGATCGTCGAGAAGAAGTTCGGCCGCCTGACGTTGATCGGCAACTTCGCTTTCGAGAAGCCGTTCAGCGGACCTGGCAACAAGGGCCTGGCCCTGTCGCCCTCATCCGAAATCGACTACCGACTGCTCACCTGGCTCGAGCCCGGCCTCGAATATTACGGCGATCTGGGTCCCGTGGCCGCGATGCCGAGTGTTCAGAAGCAGCAGCATTTCATCGTGCCGGCGCTGAATTTCCTTCTGATTCCCCGGCTCGAACTCAATCTCGGCGTGGGCGTGGGCCTGACGCGGGCCAGCAATGGGCTGTTCCTGAAATCGATCGTTGGCTGGACGTTCTAGGATGGCGACGGGCGCGCTGTGGCGGCGGCCAGCGGGCCGGCGGAATTGGCGTTGCCTGGCGGCAAGCGCTTGACTATTCTCGGATGGGCGCGTCCTGCGCCATTAGATGTCGGTTTCCGAGCATCGCAGAAGCACCGATGAAAAAGTCGGGTTGATTCTGTCGCAGGTGGTTTCACTGCGTCGGCGCCTCAACTTGCTCGCCGCTCAGCGCGCAGTCTTTGCGACCTGTGCCGTCGCAGTCGCCGCCGCCGCCCTGATATACGCCGGGGCGTTGCTGCTCGGTCCTCTGGCGTTCCTCGCCTGCGCTGCGGCCACCGTTATCGTCGCGCTCTCCGCCCTGTGGCGCTCGCTTCGATCGGCGTGGCGGATGCGCGCGAGCGCGTCCTCCGCGGCCGCGCTGGCCGATGAACGGGCGGAACTCAAGGGGCGCCTGACTACGATCGTGGGAACCACGCACGAGCGCCGCCGCGGCATGCTCTGGTCCTTTCTGGTGGAAGATGCGCTCGGCCGGAGCGAGGAATACAAGCCGCGCACGATCGAGCGGCGCCGAATCGATCGCTCGATTCTAGGCTTCCTTGCCGCCGTGGCCGTCGCCCTCCTGGTGGTCCCGCTCGCCGGGATGTTCCATCCGCCCAAAAGCCCTGCGCTCGCCACTCACGGCGACATCACGCTCAACCTCAACGACCTGCAGGTGCGGTCCGCCAGTCCCGACGACAGCGAAGGCGTCCAGGTCGAGGCTGACGCGGCCACGATGCGCCGGCTCGAGGACAAGCTCGCTCAGCAGGGCGCTGGCGCAAGCGCGGCGGGCGGCGCGAGCAGCGGGATGGGCCATATGCTCGATCGCGCGCGCTCGTTTGCCGGCCACATGCAGAACAAGCTGCGCGGCGCCGCCTCGGCGCATCCCCGGCTCACCCTGAAGCTCGCCGCAAACGACCCCGGACCCGAATCGGCGCGGCCGCGCAGATCGAATCCGCAGTTGCCGGGCTCCAGCCAGGATGACGACAGCACGGGTCAATTCAAGCGCGACGAGCGCTCGAGGTCCGACCTCAACGCACTGCCACCGATGGGGAAAGTCGTCCGCGGCCCACGCGATCGCCACGCTCCGTCCGACGATCCAAACCACGGCGACCTGATGGGCGCGGGCAATTCGCCGGCTCACACGGATTCCACCACCGCGGCGGATTCGAGCACGCAATCGAGCGCCGGCCGGGCCAGCAACGGCGGGCCGTCGCATGGAATCGGCGCTGACCCCGAAGGACTTTTCGGCGACGCCATGAACAGCAAGATGAGTTCGGAGGGTTTCGAGATTTCAATTCAGGCGCGTCCGATGGAGCACGGCGCCAAGGGGGCCGGCGAGGCCTACCTGCCACCCAAGGTACGCACGCCGCTCAATCCTCGTCAGCGGCCCGACGAGCCGGTGGCCCGCGCCGCAATTCCCGCCGACGACCGCACCGCCATTCAACGGGTATTTGAAAGATGACTGAAGCTCCGTTGCTGGAGACGCTGAGCATCGCGGATTTCGCGCGAAGCTTCCGGCGGATCCAGAATGAGATCCACAAGGCAATTGTCGGCCATGAGCGCGCCGTCGAAGAGCTGCTGATCGCACTGTTTGCCGGCGGCCACGTCCTCATCGAGGGCGTGCCGGGCACCGGAAAAACCACGCTGGTCAAGACGCTCGGACTCGCGCTCAACCTCAGCTTCAACCGGATTCAGTTCACGGTCGATCTGATGCCGGCGGATATCACCGGAACGCGCGTGATCATGTCAACCCAGGACGGACGCCGCGAGTTCTCCTTCCAGCCGGGTCCGATCTTCTGCCATATCCTGCTCGGCGACGAGATCAACCGGGCCACTCCCAAGACGCAATCCGCCTTGCTCGAGGCGATGGCCGAGCTGCAGGTGACGGTTTCGGGAACCACCTATCCGCTCAAGCCGCCGTACTTCGTGATGGCGACGCTCAATCCGATCGAGATGGAGGGCACCTATCCGCTGCCCGAGGCGCAGCTCGACCGCTTTCTGCTCAAGGTGCGGCTGGATTATCCCGACGAGGAGCAGATGGTGCGGATCATTTCCTCGACCACCGGTCCTGAGGAGGCCGGTGTGTCGGCGGTCTTCTCCGGCTCCGAAGCGCCGGCGCGAATCGAGGCGCTCAAGCGCCTGGTGCGCGAGGTGATCGCCGCGCCCGCGATGGAGCAGTACGCGGCCCGAATCGTGCGCGCCACCCAGCCGCAGCATTCGCGCTACATTGGGGAGTCCGCCAAATCGGTTCACGACGAGATGGTCAACCGCTACGTGATGTTCGGATCGAGCCCGCGCGGCGCACTCGCGCTGATCCTGAGCGCCAAGGTGCGCGCGCTGCTCGACGGCCGCGCCAATGTCGCGCGCGAGGATATCGAATCGATCGCGGTTTCCGCGCTCGCCCATCGCATAATGCTCAATTACGCAGCCCACTCCGACGGCATCGACGCGCCCCAGATTGTCGAGCGGGTGCTGAAATCCGTCCGCGCGGTGCGCGACTGAGGGTGGTCCGATGCTCGAGGCACGCGCTTTCGAGCCGGAGTTTCTGAAGAAGCTCGACCGCTGGGTGCTCGGAATCCGGCGCGCCCAAACCGTGCGCGCGGGTCTGCGCACGCTCGGCCGCGCCCAGGGGCTCGGAATCGAGCCCGAAAACTTCCGCGAGTATGCCTGGGGCGACGACCTCCGCTTCCTGGACTGGAACGCCTTTGCGCGGCTCGACGAACTGTCGATCCGCACCTTTCGCGCCGAACGCCAGGTCGAAGTCACGATGCTGGTTGACGCCAGCGCGTCGATGGCGTGTCCGCCCGGCGACGACAAGCTGGGGCTGGCGCTTGCAATCGCGGCGGCGCTCGGCTTCATCGCGATGGGTGAGAATGACGCCGCGCGGCTGGCCGCATTCGCGATGCGCCGCGGCGCGATGCAACTGGAGTCCACGCCGCTGCGCCGCCGCCGCGAGTCCTACCTCGACTTCAAGCCCTTTGTAACCGAGTTGCGCCACGGCGGTGAAACGCGCATGGGCGGGGCGGTGGACGAGCTGCTGCATCAACGCCGCCCCGCCGGAATCGTGGTCGTGATTTCCGACTTCCTGGTCAGCCGCATCGACTACGAGGACGCGCTCGGGCGCCTGCTCGCCGCGCGCCATCAGGTCAGGGCGATCCACGTGATGGGGGAAGCCGAGGCGACCGGCAATTTTCCTCCCGGGCTGTACCGGCTGCGCGATTCCGAAACCGGCGCGGTTCGCGAGACGGTGCTCGGCTCCGAGGCGGCGCAGGCGTGCCGGCGCAAGGTCGAGGCGCTTTCCACCGCGCTGCGCGAGTTCTGCACGCGCCGCGGAATCGTTTACGCGCGTGCGTTCGGCGCGGCCAACCTCGAAAGTTTCATGGAGCGCGAACTGCCCGCGCTGGGAATCATTCACTGAGGTGGGTTTTCTAACTCCAGGCAACCTGCTGTGGGCCGCCAGTATCGCGGTCCTGGTCGCGATCTATCTGCGTTCGCGCTCGCGACCCACGCTGGAGGTTTCCAGCCTGATGCTGTTCGACGAGGCGCCCGCTCCCGTCGCGAGCGTTCGTCACGTGCGTCTGGACCTCTTGTTCTGGCTCGAGCTTTGCGCGCTCAGCGCGATGGTGCTGGCGATCGGCGGGCTTTACGTGATGCTGCCGGCGCGAATCGGACACGGCCGCGCTCACGCGCTGGTGTTCGACGTCGGCGCCGCGATGAGCGCGACCGACCACGGCGTTTCGCGGATTGACCGGGCGCGCAAGGCGGCGCTCGAGATGATCGATTCCGCTTCTCCTGGCGAGGAGTTCAGCGTAATCAGCTACGCGCTTGACGTGCGGGTCGGCGCGCCGATGACTGCGCGGCGCGCGGCGCTCACCGGTGCTATCGAGTCGTTGCACGCGCTCGCGGTGCCCGCTCGCGCGTCGGTGCTGGCGGCGGCGATGATGCGGGCGCGCGGCGCGGCCACGATCGATCTGTTCACCGACCGTCCGCCCGCGCGCGAGGTTCTCGCGCAGGCGAGCGGGCAGTTGCGGGTTCATCAGATATCGGGGAGCGACAACAACGTCGCGCTCATCTCGCTCGATCCCGGCGCGGCCGGCTCCACCCAGGCGCATGCGGTGCTGCGCAATTTCTCCGTCAGGCCGCAACTCTCTGAACTGTCCATTGACCTGGGCGCCACCACTGTCTTTCACCAGACCCTGATGCTCGCGCCGCGGGAACGGGTGGTGGTCCGCTTCGGCCCGCTTCGCGCCGGTGGCCTGCTGCACGCGCGCATCCTGACGGCCGACGCGATCGCCGCGGACAATCAGCGCTGGGCATTTGCGAGCACCGCCGCCGCGATGCCGGTGCTGGTGCTGTCGCCCGACGCCGGGGTGCGGGATGACCTTGCGCGGGTGCTGCTCGCGGTGAATCAGAATTTCCAGGTCCAGACCGCCGACCCGGCCGATTTTCATGCTCCCGCGGGGGCCGCGCCGTACGAGCTGGCCGTGATGCACGACTGCTACCTGCCGCATGTCGCGGCGCGCTCAACGCTGCTGGTCTATCCCCCGGCCAATCCACCGCGGCTGGCGCGCGTTCCCGGACTGTCCGTCGAAGGATCGCTATCCGCGGCCACGATGACCGGTCCGCGCGACGACGCGGTCAAGCTCGGCGCGACGCGAATACTCGCGGTGCCGGAATGGATGGAAGTGCTGGCAACCGCGGCCGCGAGCGGCGCGAATACAAGAATCCCGGTGAGCGCGATCGGCAAAATCCCCGACGGCCGGGTCGGCGTGCTCGCCTTCGACCTTCGTGGCCACTTCCTGATGAATCCCGATAATCTCGACGCCTTGGTCGCGAGCATCGACCTGGTCAAGCAACTGACCGCGCCCGGCGACGTCCAGATTGTTTCGACCGGCGCTTACGTGAGCGTTCCTGCCGCGGCTGCCGCGCGCGTCATCAGGCCTGACGGCACCACCATCACGCTGATACCCGACAAATGGAGCCGCGTGCATCTGCGGCCGCTGCTGGAGGGCGATTACACGATCGAATCAGGTGGGTCCCGCGTGCGCGTATATGCCAATTACTTCGACGCCGCCGAATCCGATCTCGCGGCTGCGCGCACCACCGCCGCGCCGGTGGCGCCAGCCCCAGGCAGTCGGGCCGCCGAGGTCCCGCATCCGCTGCAGGTGCATCTGCTGACACTCGCGATGGTGGTGCTGGCGCTGATAGCGCTGCTCGCCGAGTCGGTGATCCTGGTGCGGCGGACCGCGCGCTGGAGGGTCTCCAATGTTTGACCATCCGGCGATGCTGTGGCTGCTCGCGCTGGCGCCGGTGGTCGGCTACCCGGCGGTGGCGGCGATGCGGCGCGGAGCGCGAGCGGCGGGTGGCGCGTCGGGGATGCTCAGGCTCGGATGCCTGCTGGCGATGGTCGCGATGATCGCGGGATTGCGGATTCCCGGACGCCTGGCTGCGCGGCGGGTCGAAGTGGTAGCGCTGCTCGATCAGTCGCGCTCGATTGCCCGCGATCAGAGCGAGTGGATGCAGGCGAGGCTGCGCGCGCTGGCTTCCGCGATGAACCCGCATGACAGCCTGGCGGTGATTGGGTTCGGCCGCGACGCGCAGCTTGGATCGGGGCTGTCGGATCCGCGCCTGGTTCGGCAACTCAGGCTCGCGCCCGATCGCGGTGCGACCGACATCGCCGCCGCGCTCACCTCCGCCAAGAGCCTGTTTTCTCCCGACGCGGACAAGCGCGTGATGCTGCTGAGCGACGGCAACCAGACCCGCGGGGATGCGATGGCCGACGTGCCGGCGATGCTGGCGGACGGGGTCAAAATCTTTACTGCGGCGCCGCCCGCGTCGTCCACCGCGCGCCTGGCGCTGACCGAATTCAGCGCGCCGGAGAATGTGCGCGCGCAGCAGGAATTTACCTTTCACCTGTCGATCGAGAGCGAGGCGAGCGGTCTGGCCGACGCGCAACTGAGGCTCTTGAACGACGGAAAGCCGATCGCCGGGCGCCACCTGCGATTGCACCCGGGACTCAACCAGTTCGCGTTGCCCTATCGGTTCGCCAGTCCGGGCGCTCATATCATGACGGCCGATCTGGCGGTCGACCCTCCGCTCGACGCGATCAACTCGCGTGGCGAGGTTCCGCTGTCGGTGAGCACGCCGCCGCATCTGCTGGTCGCCTCGGCGACGCGCCCGGAGAGCCTCATGAGCGCGCTCCAGGAGCGTCACTACCAGGTGGACCTGGTCACGCCGCGATCGCTCAGCTCAAATGCCGCCGACTATCTGCCCTACCAGGTGGTGATACTTGATGAAGTCGCCGCCTCCGCGATCGACCCCGGCGTGCAGAGCGCGCTTGCGCACTACGTGGGCGACTTCGGCGGCGGTCTGATCGCGACCGGCAACACGCTGCGTGACGACGCCTATCGCGGTGGCGACCTCGAAAAAACCCTGCCGATCAAGTTCGCGCCACAGCCGCCGCCGCCCTCACGCGAGCCGATCGCGGTGTACCTGTGCATCGATCGCTCGAACTCGATGAGCTACGACTCGCGCTACCCCGCAGTGCGCAACGGCCAGCGGATCCGCTACGCCAAGGAGGCGGCGATCGCGCTGCTGCGCCAGCTTGACGACACCGACTACGCGGGCGTTATCGCGTTCGACTCTCAGCCCTACGTGCTCGGGCATCTCGAGCCGCTCGGCGACGACCGCGGCGATCTGGAGGCGCGCATCGACCGACTGCAGCCGGGCGGCGGCACGGATTTTAAGGAAGCGCTCGAGATCGCCGAACGCGAGATTTTGCAGAGCCAGATCAAGGTCCGCGAGATAATCCTGCTTACCGATGGCGACACCAACCGCCAGTATCACGACCACGACGCGCTGATCGCGACCATGGCGCACGATCACATTCCCGTCTCCACCATCCGCATCGGTCCCGACCTCGAGAATCTGCGCCTGCTGCAGGATTTTGCCCAGGCCACGGGTGGAACTTTCTACCGCGTGCAGGACATCGAGAAGCTGCCGCTCCTGCTGGTCGGGCTCACGCGCGAGGCGATGAACCGGCGCAAGCAGGGCCGCACGAAAATCGAATCCGGCGTGCCCAGCCAGATCCTCGCCGGCATCGAGCCGGCAACCGTTCCGCCCATCGACTACTACGCCGCGAGCAAGGCGAAAGATGGAGCCGTGGTGCCCTTGCGCGCGGTGCGCGAGGGCAAACCGGTGCCGCTGGTTGCAGCGTGGCAGTACGGCCTGGGCCGCGCCGCCGTCTTCGCCGCCGAGCCCGACTCGCTGGCGACCCTGGCGTGGATCAGGTGGGACCGTTACGCGCAGTTCTGGTCGCAGATGGTTGCGTGGACGATGCGTGACGAGGATCCGGGATCCTTCGCGATGCGAATCCGCACCGCTGCTGACGGCGCCGTGACCGTCACGGCTGAAAAAGCCGACGCCTCGCCCGCTCCGAACCTGGTCTGCCGCATCACCGGGCCTGACCGCGCGCTGGATTTCCCGATGACGCAGGTCGGCTCGTCGCTATATCGCGGTGAGGCCGGACCGCTGCCGCGCGGCAAATATCAGGCGGCGCTGATGATAAAGGCGCGCGACGTGGAGAAAGTCATCGCGCGCCGCCAGTTCGCGTCGGTTGGTGCGATTTCCTCGGACCAGGCGGAACTCCGTCTGCGTCCTCCCGACCTCGACCTGCTCCGCCGTCTTGCGCGTGCAACTGACGGCGAATTCGATCCGTCTCTCGGCGACCTCGTGCGTCATACGGGCGCGACGGTTGCGGTGTGGCGCAGCGCCGATCCCTTCCTGTTGCCGCTCGCGATCGTGCTGTTTCTGGGCGAGGTCTTCGTGCGCCGCCGGTTTCTGGCCGACTAGGGGGCGCCCGTCCCCGGAATTTTGCTCGTTGCCGCGTGCGCGTTGGGCCTTAAAGCGGTCGCACCGGAGAGCTCGCGCAGTCTTACGAAACTGCGTCAAGCCAGCTAGTTTGAAACGCGGGCGCGACAGCGCTGGAGGTCCCGATGAGCATCGTGGTCCGTTTGCGGGCATTGACGATTGCCGCCCTGGCGGCGGTATTAATCATGAGTGCCGCGTTCGCGGCGCGCGCCGAAACCTCTGCGCGCGACCTGGCTGCGCTCAAGAAGGCAAGCCTGATTTACATCGCAACCGTCCGCAAGGATGGCAATCAGAGCAAGCCGGCGCCGGTGTGGTTCACGATCACCTCGGACAACCGGGTTCTGATTGAAACCGGTCCGCAGACCTGGAAGGCCAAACGAATCCGTCGCGGCAGTCCCGCAATCGTGTGGATTGGAGCCGCCGATGGTCCGGCCTTTATTGGAAAAGCGGAAATCGTGTCCGATCCGGCGGTTCAGAAGCAGATCATCACCGACTATCCCCGCAAATACCTGCTCGCGAGGGTGGGCTTTGCCCGTCCGACTGCGGCGAAATTCTCGTCGGGAAAGATTGTCTCGATCCGGCTCACGCCGCTTAAGGATCTGCCCGACGGCTTCAAATCAGCGCCCGGCACTCTGGCGCCCAAGTTGCCGCCTGAGCCGCAGGCGGCGCCGTCACCGGCTAGATAGTCCGGCGGCGCAATCTCAGCGTGCGCGCCGCGCCGCCGCCTTGGCGGGGAGGGTGCGCAGGCGCTCGGCGGCCCGCGCGATCGTTTCGTCGCTCTTGGAGAACGTGAAGCGCAGGAGGTCGCGTCCGAGTTCGCGGTGATGGTAGAAGCTCGAGCCGGGCACCGCTGCCACGCCGACCTCACCAAGCACGAAGTCAGCCGCTTCGAAATCGTCCTCGAAGCCGAGATGCCCGAGCTCGGTCATAATGTAATACGCGCCCGCGGGCGAACTGCACTTGAGCCCCGCCGCCGTGAGCGCGTTGAACAGCGCGGCGCGCTTGCGCGAGTACGTCGCGCTAAGGTCCGCGTAAAACGACTCCGGCAGCCGCAGCGCCGCCGCGCCGGCTTCCTGCAGCGGATGGGGTGCGCCGACGGTAAGAAAATCATGCACCTTGCGAATAGCAGAGGTCAGCCGCTCGGGTGCGATCGCGTAGGCCAGCCGCCATCCGGTTATCGAATAGGTCTTGGAGAGACCGCTGATCGTCACCGTGCGCTCGGCCATCCCGGGCAGGCTTGCAATCGACAGATGGCGCGCGCCGTCAAAAATGATGTGCTCGTAAATCTCGTCGGTAATTGCCAGCGTGTCGAAGCGGACGCATAGCGCCGCGATCGCTTCCAGCTCGGCGCGTGTGAACACCTTGCCGCTGGGATTGTGCGGTGTGTTGATCACGACCGCCTTGGTGCGCGAGCTGAACGCCGCTTCGAGTTCGTTCCGATCGATCGCGAAGTCCGCGCCGCGCAGAGCCACGTATCGCGGTGTCGCGCCGGCAATGATCACGTCGGGGCCGTAATTCTCGTAGAACGGCTCGAAGATCACCACTTCATCGCCGGGATTAATCACCGCGAGCATCGTGGCAATCATTGCTTCGGTCGCGCCGCAGGTGACGGTCACGTTCGCGTCCGGGTCGCACGCAATCTGGTTGTAAGAGCGGACCTTGTCGGCGATCGCGCGGCGGAAGTTCGGAGAGCCATGCGTAATCGCGTACTGGTTGTAATCCTCGTCGATCGCGCGCTTGGCGGCTTCCTTGAGTTCGACGGGCGCGGGGAAGTCGGGAAAACCCTGTGCCAGGTTCACCGCCCCGCACGCAAGCGCGCGCCGCGTCATCTCGCGAATGACGGATTCGGTAAAATACCGGGTCTTTTCGGATACGTCGGTCGGCATCGGCCGACCAGTCTACGCGGGCCGGGTCTGCGGCCACAATCCGCGGGGATATTCAGAATGGGGCCGTCCGACGGACGGCACAGGCATCGGCACTACTCGGTTTGCGCCTTGGGCTGCTCTTCGGCCAGCAAACCGGCGCCTTGGCGCAGCCTCCAGTCGTCGATTACTTCTACGTTAAATCTCCAGTCGCTCCCGATCTTGAAGCCGGGCAATTGCCCCTTCTTCAGAAGCCTATAGATTGTCGAGCGATGGACGCGTAGATACTGAGCCAGCTCATTGACAGTGAGCACTTTCGCCGCGGACTGCATGCCGATTGGACCTCTCCCCTTAGCCTATGATTGGCTAATTTGGCGTATAACGTATCAGAAAAGCTCCTGGAGTTACAAACGTCAGCAATTGACCCGAAGTTGGGAGCTTAGGCTCTATGCTTCAAGACTTGGCGTAATCGGTGGCCAAGTGGGGCTTATCGGCTGCGCCGGGCGCTATCCGAACAGTCGAGCCGCTGCCGCGCGCAATTCCGCGCGATGATCCGGATGGGCTACGGATATGAGCTCGGCGGCCCGTTCACGGTGATTTTTTCCCAGTAGGCGGGCGATTCCATGTTCGGTAATCACCGTATCGGCAAAAAACCTCGGTACGGTCACCATCGCGCCTTCCTCGAGCTGAGGCACGATTCGCGACATCGCCCCGCCCATCGCCGTAGATTGCAGCAGTGTGATCGCTCGTCCGCCCGGGCACAGGAACGCGCCGAGGTGGGTCTCTGGCTGGCCTCCGGTACCGTTGATCATTCTGGCACCAACGACGGTTTCCGCCGTAATCTGGCCGGTCAGGTCGATTGCGAGCGCGTTGTTAATCGAAGTCTGGCGGTAGTTCGCCGTCAGGGTTGCGAGGCTGAGCACGTACTCCGGGTCGTAAAGTTCGAAGGCCGGGTTGTCGTCCACGATTTTGAGGTCTTCCGGATCCGAGCCCGACCATGCGATTGCGACCGCCTTGCCGCGATGGATCGACTTGCGGCGCCCGTTGATAATGCCGGCGTCCACCAGCCGCGCGACACCCGGCGCCACCATCTCGGTATGCAGCCCGAGGTCGTGCTTGCGGTCGAACGCGCCCAGCCGCGGCATCTGCGAGCTGGGATCGCCCACGCCGATCTGTATGGTCGCGCCGTCCTCGAGCACCTCGCCCAGGTAGCCCGCGATAGCTTCGTAATGCTTGGGCGGCGGTGCGACGCCCAGCAGCACCCGCAGGTCCTGCACGGACATGCGCTGCAAGTACTGTATTATCGGCCAGACCCGGTCGATGCCGGTCTCCGCAATCACCGCACGCACGCCGTCGCGCTTGTCCTGGTCCATCTTTGCGAGCTCGTGCTCGAGCGCGACGGGATCGGGCGCCGGCGGCGTGGCTTCCACGAACCAGTCGAATTCGCTCACGTGCATGTAAACATCGCCGTATGTGCGCGTGAGCGATCTATCGATTTCCGCAACCGCGACCCGCGCCCGCCTGACGTATCCACGCTTGTTCCATTGATGAGGTCCGAAGGAGACGAATCCCTTGGAGTTCGGCGGCGTCACGTTGACGAAGGTGATGTCGATGGGCTTGTCTTCGTCGGGGCGTTCGTCGTGCGCCTTGAACTGCTTGGAGAAAAGATTGGGCAAGTAAGTGCCGCCGCGGCGGTCGTGTACCGGACGCCCCAGGTTGCCGATGAACAGCTCGAATTCCATCCGCACCACGTGGCTGAGGTCGCGCGCGAACCATCCGGGATCGACCAGCGGCGAGGACAGGCGCAGGTCGATTGCGCCCTCGAGTTTTTCCACCTGCTCGCCGAGCGCGCGCTGCACCACGCCGCCGGCGGCGAGCGGGAAGTGCACGCGCATTCCGGCTTTGACCAGCCGCGCCGCTTGGTCCGGCGTCAGTTGATGCGACTCAAAATGCTCCTGCCAATTCATTGCGACAACCCCTTGCGAGTTTTGCCAGCGGCAATCCGTACGTGCGCGGCTCCTGCCCGCACGTTCGCGCTGTAGCATCGCGGCCGCGAACTTGTCCATCGGTGCCGCGGCGGATAGCTTGCGATCTGCGCCAGGCTTCGGTCCATGCTGATACCCACGGGCGAATACCGCTACGAAATCCGCCGCGGCGGCCAGGTTGTCGCGATCGAAGAAGAGCGCTTCGACGGAAGCCGCATCGCCGGCGTGCGCAACACGCGCGATGGCTCGAATCGCCACGAGGTCGAGGCGGAGCTGGCTGCCGACGGCACGGTCCGGCGGGCAAGCGTCCGCTACGCGCGGGGACCGTTCACGCGCAACGCCACTTACGAGGCGGCCGAGGATTTTCTGCGCGGCATCGTAAGCGCGGTTGCCGGGCGCAATGCGATCACCGCCAAGCTCGGACGCTTCCGTGAGGTCGATGCGGACCTGGTGCTGTTCCGGGCGCTCACAATCGCGCACGTACGCGCGCGCGGGCAGACGCGATGGACCGGGCGCGTCGCGACGATCGACCCGGCCACGCTGGTGGCGGCCTCGCACAAGCAATCCGTGCGGGCGGCGGACTCAACTTTGCTCAAATGGATTTACGAGCCGCGCATGGGCGACTCCGAGGAAATCGAGCTGGACGCCGACGGCAGGATTCTGCGGCGGCGCGACAGTCGCGGAACTGAGACCGTGCTGGTTACTGCCTGATCCGCGTTATGCGGCCATCTTGGCGCGCGGCATCTTGCAATCGCCGTCGAAGGTGGCGCCTTCGTTCAGCACCAGGCTCGGGGTGCTGATGGTGCATTGCGCGCGCGCGCTGGGCAGCAGCTCGACGCGTTCGCGTGCGGTGATCTCTCCGCTGAAATTTCCCGCCACCGTCACGCGGCCCGCGCTGATTCGCGCGCTCACGGTGGCGCCCGCCGCGATCATCACTTCGTCGCCGGTGATCTCGCCTTCGGCTTCGCCCTCGATTTTGACGGGTCCCTGGAAGTGCAGCTTGCCCGAGGCCCGGGTGCCTTTGCCGATTCTCGAGAGAAACGATGCTTCGTCGAGGGTTGCCATCCACGATTCCTTTGCTTGGATTTGCGGCTTCAACTATTGCCGGAATTCGAATCGCTGGCAATCGCGATGCTGCTCGAATCCCCACTTCCGCCTGGCGCGAAGTGATAATATTTTGCTTTTGCGCCCGGTCTGCCGCGGCGCAACAATAGCACGCATATGCCGACTCCCAATTTCACCGAACACGGCCCCGAACGGCGCGGCGGTCAGGGCCTGGATGTGAATCAGTATGAATCGGGCGATCGCGCAATCCTTGCCTTGCTGCGCGACACGCGTGCAGCGGAGGAAGTAGACCTGGTCGCGACCTGGCGCGACGGCGCGTACGAAGTCTGGTCAAAACGCGGCATGATCCGGTTCAAGCGGCTAAGCGATGCGGACACGGGCCTGCGCTTCGAGGTGGTCGAACAGATCGGTGAGAACCCGGTCGAAAACCAGGATCCCTTCGCGGTTTCGACCATCGAGGAAGAACTCGACGCCGCGCGCCGCAGCGGCTCTCCCACCGAAGATCCCAACCGCGCGTATTTCGAGCCCTCCGTTCTAACGCATCCTTTTGCATACGAGCGGATCGCGCAGGTCTTCGACAGCCCCCGCGGTCCTGATCTGATTGTAAGCCCCAAGGCCTACGCCTACGGAATCCAGGCGGGTCAGCACGGCGCGCTCGACGTCGTGCAGTCACGTGCGCCGTTGGTGATGGCGGGGCCGGGCGTGCGCCCGGGACGCCACCGGATCGCGGCGCGCCACGTCGATGTGGCGCCGACCATCGCGCGCCTGATGCGGTTTCCCGAAATCGACGGCTGCGGACCCGGAGGTGAGCCCGCCCGCGTGCTGGTCCGCCGGCAGGATGGCCGCGCGCTCGACGAACTGATCGACGCCGGCGCCGCGCCACCTGAGCGCGTGTACCTGATCCTGCTCGACGGCCTGCCTCATCCGGAGCTCGTCTGGCTGCTCGAACACGATCGCGACTCGATTCCTAACATGGCTGCGATGGTTGAGCGCGGCGCAATGCTCACCCACGGATCGATCGTGAACTTCCCAAGCATCACCTGGCCCAGCCATTCCACGATTCTTACCGGAGCGTGGTGCGGGCATCACGACGTTGTCAATCCGACCTTCCACCTGCGCGAGCATCGCGAGACCGTGCCGATCCAGGGCAACATCTTCGAGACCGAGCGGTTTCTGAATCACGACGTTGAAACGCTGTACGAGGCGTTCAAGCGCGTGATGGGCCCCGGCGCGATTACCGCCTCGATCCACGAGCCGCAGGGACGCGGCGCGGATCATGCGGTTTTCGAACGGCGCATCGTGGGCGACAAGGCGCGGCTCAAGGCGCTGACCCTCGAGATGAGCGACGACATCAGCCCACGCTGGATGGCGGACCAGATGCCCGCGATGGTGCGCGAAGAGATCGTCGATATCCGCGGCATGGCGCAGGTTATCAACCTGTTCGATCACTGCGGCGCACGCCCGCCGGTCTTTGTCGCGCACGAGTTCGTGCTGACCGACGGCGCCGGCCACGACTACGGCCCGCATCACGACGGCACGCGCGAGGCGATTCGCCGCTCCGACCGGCGCATCGGCGCGATCTTCGACCTGCTGCGCGCGCGCGGGCTTTTTGAATCGACGCTGTTCGTGCTCACGTCGGACCACGGGATGGCGCCGCAGCGGGTCGAGCTCAAGGCGAATCCCGCCTGCGAGCCGGCCTCGGTCGGGCTCAAGGGTGTATTCGCGGAGCCGATGATCTACCTGCGCGATCTGATCGTCGAATGTGAGCGCGCGCGCGATCTGCGAAGCCTGCGCGTGACGGTGCGTGACAATGATCATCTGCCCGACGGCGATCATCCGCCGGTTGCGGGCGTGAAGATTGCCCTCCACGGACGCGGTGACAAGCCGCTGGCGGAAGCTACCACCGGGGAGTCGGGACGCGTCGCATTCGCTACTCCAGCCGATATGCGCGACGACGAGCTCACCGTGCGGCTCGCGCATCCGGATTTCAACTCGCGCACCGTGCGCGGCGACGGCTCGCCGATATGCCCCGACCTCCGCAAGCTGCTGTACGGCGACGCGGCATTGCGCTGAAGCGCGGGTCTTGCGCCGTGCGGATTTTCCCGACCGCGGCGAAACCGTGCTAAGTTCCGCCGCATGCACGACTTAAACGGGAAAGTCGCACTGGTAACCGGCGGGACCCGCGGCCTGGGCCGCGCTATCGCCACGCGCATGGCCGAACTCGGCGCCACCGTCGCGCTCAATTACCGCCGCGACGAGCAGAGCGCCGCTCGCACGCTCGAGGAGGTCCGCGCGACTGCGCCGCGCTCGATTCTGATCAAGGCCGATCTTGAGAGCGACCCCGAGGTGCGCGCGATGGTCGCGCGGGTCGGCGCGGAGTTAGGCCGTCTCGACATCCTGGTCGCGAACGCCGCCGCAACCGCGTTCAAGCCGATGCTCGAGGTCAAGCCGCACAACCTGCTGCGGACCTTCAACCTGAGCGTGGGCGGATTCGTCGCGGCCGTGCAGGAAGCAGTCAAGATAATGCCCGACGGCGGAAGAGTGCTGATGATCTCCGGAATCGATTCGATCCGTCATCTGCCCGGCCACGGGGTTCTGGGCGCCGCCAAAGCGGCGCTGGAGAGCATGGTGCGCGACTTCGCGTTCGAGCTCGGCCCGCGCGCTATCACGGTCAACGGGCTCAACGTCGGCTATATCGACACCGACTCGGCGCGCTTCTATGCGAACTATCTCGGCGATACTTACGAGGACTTTCAGCGCCGATGCGTCGAGCGGTCGGCGATGAAGCGGCTCCCGACGCTGCGGGAGGTCGCGAATGTCGCGTGCCTAATCTGCCTGCCTGAGGCGAGTTATCTCACCGCGCAAACCATAATGGTGGACGGCGGCTTGACTCTGCACTTCTCCGGCGCCCCGTGAGCGTGCGGCAATTTTTGGTGCGCTAGGCGCGGCGTACGATCTTCAGGTTGCCCCACTGCCCGATCACGCCCTGGCCGTGGCATGACACGCTGCCCTTGCCCGGCTGGATGTCCTTTTCGCTCATCAGGCCGAGTGCGAGGGTGCAGGCGCCGAGCTTGAACGGCACGTTCGAGTAGCGGCGCACTTCCTTGCCGTCCATCAGGAAGGTCAGCCGGTCGGCGGCGGAATCATAGACGATCTCATAATGGTGCCGCTCGCCGGGCGCGGTCGCATTGCGGATTTCCTCGAACAGGCAGAAAAATTTCGGACCATGCGAGGGGGTGGATTCCGGGACGCCGGGAAACGGCAGCTTTCCGTAAACGGTCGCCACGGTCTCATTGCCGACGAAGAAATCGATCGCGGCGCCGGTCGTGAAATCCAGCACGTTGAAAGAGACATACCCGTCGTACAGATCGCCCGGACGCCCGCTTACCACCGTTGCGCCGATATCGAGCGAAAACGAGATCGTTCCGCCCTCGGGCGGCGCAAAGCTGCGCGTGCTGAAGTACATGTGCTTGGCGTTGTCGAGAATCTGCACGCTGTCGTGATGGCGCGTGTAGGGGACCGCGGCGACGCGCAGGAATCCGTCCTGGATGATCACCACCGCGTTGGGTTCCTGGTACTGCCAGAAGGTGCCGTCCTCCTGCGGAAAGCCGGCGGGAATCCAGTCGCCCTCGCCGGTGATGACGGAGGCGAAATTCGAATACTCGATCACTTCTTCGCTGCTGGACGCCTGCTGCTTGCCCATCTGATCCCCGTGCTCGACTGGTAATGATACTGGCGTGGTGCGCCGCTGCGTAAAGACGAAACCATGGCTCGCCGCGCCAGGCAAGCGCGGGTCGCGCCTCGACGCCGCCGCGCGCCTGTGGAATCATGTCGGCTCTCCCACGATGGCGCTGTACGATAGAATCGGGATCGGCTTCGACACCACGCGCAGCGCCGACCCCTATCTGTGCTCGCGCCTGATTCATCACCTGAAACCCGCCGGTGGCGCGCGCTACCTGGACGTCGGATGCGGCACCGCCAACTACACGGGCGCGCTCGCCGATGCGGGCCTGCGGATGGTTGGGCTCGAGGTGTCGAGCGCGATGCTGGCGCGCGCGCGTGAGAAGCGGCCACATCTCGCGTACGTGCGCGCCAGCGCCGACGCGATTGCGCTTCGCGCGGGCGCGTTTGCCGGCGCGATCTGCACCTTCGTGCATCATCATCTGCCCGACCCCGTCGCGGCGTTCGCCGAGGTGCGGCGCGTGCTGGTGGACGGCGCGCGGCTGGTCGTCCTCAATGCGACGGCGGAGCAGACCCGCCACTACTGGCTATGCGAATATTTTCCGCGCACGCTGGAATACGCGACGCGTCCCTATGAGCGGTTCGTGGCGACCGACGCACTGGTCAGCGCCGGCTTCGAGATCGAGGCGACCGAGCTTTACGAAGTCAGGGAAGATCTGCGCGACTGGTTTCTCTACTGCGGCAAGCATCATCCCGAGCGCTACCTGGATTTGCGAGTACGCGCGGGCATCTCATTTTTTGCCAACGCGCCGGACGCGCAGGAGATCGAGCGTGGCGTCGAGCGAATTGCAGCCGATATGAAGTCCGGGCGAATCGCCGACGTGATGCGCGCGTATGCGTGGGATGGCGGCGACTACATGTTCACGGTCGCGCGCCGATAAGCCCGCGCGGCTTCACACGCGGCACATCAGTCCGCCGTCCACCACGATCGATTCGCCCGTCACGAATCCCGCCGCCGGAGAAACCAGGTACAGCAGCGCGCCCGCCAGTTCATCGGGCTTCACCAGTCGGTTGTACGGCAGGTACTTGAGCAGATTCTTCTTGAAGGCCTCGTCGGCGCGGGTGGGACTGGCGGGTTCATCGAGCCATCCGGCCTCGATCGCATTGACGCGGATTCCGCTGCGTCCCCATTCGAGCGCGAGCGCGCGGGTGAGGTTCAGCACCGCCGCCTTGGCCGCGCAATAAAGGCTCGCATTGGGAACGCCGCGCTGTGCGAGCACGGAGGTGAGATTGACAATCGCGCCGCCGCCCTGCGGCAGCATCACGCGCGCGCCCTCCTGGCACGCCATCCACACCGTTTTGAAATTGCCCCCGACTACGCGTTCGAACGCGCTGTCGTCGGCGGCTTCGGCGGGACCGTACCACGGCGAGTCGAGCGCATTGACCAGGATGTCGAGCCGCCCGAGCTTTTTCACCGCCAGATCGGCGGTCGCGGAAAGATCGGCGCGGATCGCCGCGCTCTGCGGGCGCACTTCGGGCGGGGAACCCGCCGCCGCGACGGCCTTGGCGGTTTCCTTTAGTTGCGCGTCGGTTCCCGGTTCCTGCGAGGCAAGCAGCAATCGCGCGCCGGCCTCGGCCAGCGCGATCGCGCAAGCGCGTCCGGCAACGTTCTCGGCGCCGATTACGACCGCGCCTTTTCCTTCGAGCGAGAAGTCCTTGAGAATCGAATCCGATGCCATCGCGTCACCCGTTGTGTGAGGTCGGCAGCGCCGGCAGCGCTCCGGTTGGCGATATGCCGCCCGCAAGACCGCCGCCATCGATCGCGATCAGTTCGCCGTTGACATGATTGGACGCATCCGAGGCCAGAAAAACCGCCAGCGGACCCATTTCGACGTCTGTTCCGGTGCGGCCAATCGGGATGAACTTGCCGCCCTTGAAGAACCGGATCATCTCCTCGTTGTGCGGGAAAACTCCGGGCACGATGCAGTTGGTCTGGATATTGTCCTGCGCGTATGTCAGCGCCAGCGAGCGCGTGAGCTGGATCACTCCTCCCTTGGAGCACGCGTACATGTAGTTGTGCTTGCCGCCGCGCAATCCGTAGCCCGAGGCGACGTTGATTATCTTGCCGCGCTTTTGCCGGACCATGTGCGGAATCGCGGCGCGCGCGGCGTAAAACTGGCTCGAGAGGTTGGTGTCGAGTCCGCGCCGCCACTGCTCGTCGGTGATCTCCTCGATCGTCCTGCCCGCCGATTCGTCGCCACCACCGGCATTGTTCAGCAGGATATCCACGCGTCCGAATTCGCGGATCGCCTCGGCGACCATCGCGTTCACCTGCTTCGAGTCGGTCACGTCGGTGGGAACGATCACGCACTTTTTTCCGGTCTTCGCGACCGCGGCGGCGGTTTCCTCCAGCTGCGCGCGGGTCCGCGAGGCGGCCACGATATCGGCGCCGGCCTGCGCCATCTTTACCGCCATCGCGCGACCCAATCCCCGGCCGGCGCCGGTTACGATCGCGATTCGTCCATCGAGCTTGAGAGCGTCCAGAATCATGGTTCCACCTCGGGAGTCGGCGCGCAGCCGCAGGCGCGCCGGCATTGGCCTAACTAACACAGGCGCGCTGACTGACAAAGCGGGAATCGTGCGGCAGATCGCTTTTGACGCCACGCAAAGCTCGGTCCTATAGTGAAACTGCGGAGGCGCTTCGATGGCACTCAAGATCGTGATGTTCTCGGACTTCGTATGCCCGTACTGCTACATCGGCTTCGAAGTCATGCGCAAACTCAAGAAGGAATTCGATCTCGAAATCGAATGGCGCGGTTTCCAGATTCATCCCGAATGGCCCGCCGAGGGAATCCCGATTGAAAAAGTCCGCAGCGCAAGCGACATGGACATGCGTCAGCAGGTATGGAAGCGGATCTCGTCAATGGCCGAGGCGGAGGGGCTGCCGATCGCTCCCCCCTCCGTGTTCACCAATTCGCGCGCTGCGCTGGCTGCCTGCGAGTACGCGCGCGAGCTGGGCAAGGATGAGGATTTCGAGGCGCGCATCTATCGCGCGTACTTCGTCGAGGGCGCCAACATCGGCGACCCCGAGCTGATCGCGCGCCTGGGCGCGGACGCCGGGCTCGACGCCGCCGCGGTCGCCGACGCCATCAAATCGCCGCAATACGAGATGAAGCTCAAGAACAATGCGCTGGCGGCCAACCAGCGCCAGGTCAGCGGCGTGCCGACTTTTTTCATCGGCGAATTCTCGCTGGTCGGCGCCCAGAGCACCGATGTATGCCGCCAGATTCTGCGGCGCGTGACCGAACGGATGGGCGCCAGCGCGTAAGCGGCGCGCGCGGCCCGTCATTCGGCACACTCACATACGCGAAAGGAATTCCTCGATGCGTCTGAAGGACAAGATTGCGATCATCACCGGTGCGGGCAGCGGCCAGGGCCGCGCGGCTTCGATCCTGTTTGCGAAGGAGGGCGCGAAGATCGTCGCCTCGGACTGGAAGCCCGAGCTTGGCGACGACACTGCGAGCCAGGTGCGCGCGGCGGGCGGCGAGGCGACTTTCGTGCGCGCCGACGTCTCCGAATCCGCCGACGTGCAGAACCTGATTCGCACCACGATCTCCACTTACGGCCGAATCGACATCCTCTACAACAACGCCGGGGTCGGGTTTTCGTCGCCGCTGTCGATGGCCGACGTGATCAACACGCCCGAAGCCGACTGGGATCGCGTGATCGCGATCAACCTGCGCAGCATGTACCTGACCTCCAAGTACGGGATCCCGGAGATGATCCGGAGTGGCGGCGGTTCGATAATCAACACCGCCTCGATCGCGGCGCTGATCGGCTCGGAAGCCGCGCACGCCTACACCGCCGCCAAGGGCGGGATGGTGGCGCTGTCGCGCGCGCTCGCGGTCGAGTTCGGGCCGAAGAATATCCGCGTCAACTGTATCTGCCCGGGAGCGATCGACACGCCGATGATCGCTCCGGTGGTCGAGCCGCTGAAGCAGCGCGGCCAGCCGTTCATGACCTCTCCTGTCCGGAGGCTCGGCACGCCCGACGATATCGCCTACTGCGCGCTCTATCTCGCCTCTGACGAATCCGGTTTCGTTACCGGCGCGACGTTCGTGGTTGACGGCGGCTTTATCGCGCAGTGAGACGCCGCGTTCGCGCGCGAAATCGGAGCACAGCGCCTCATGCCTCAGGAATCCGAGAAACCGCGCGAGCATCGCATAATCGCGCGTCCCGCACCTGACGCGACGACCATTGTCCTGGTCCGCCCGGCGCAGGACGGCGGCGCGCCCGAACTGTTCATGGTCGAGCGTTCCGGCGGCGCGGATTTTTTCGGCAGCGCGTACGTCTTTCCCGGCGGAGGCGTTGACCGCGCCGACTCGGACCCGGAGCTGATTTCGCGCGCCGCTCCGCTGGCGAGCATCGACATGGAGCGGCTGCTGGGCGAGGGTCTATCGCGCGATCAGGCGGTGGGATGCTGGATCGCAGGGATTCGCGAGCTGTTCGAGGAGGCGGGCGTGATGCTCGCGTATCGGGGCAGCGCGATGCTCTCGTTTGCGGAGCCCGCGGTGCGCGCGCGCTTCGAGAATTATCGCGAGGAGCTGCGCGGCGGGCGAATCTCGATGCGCGAGATTGTGGAGCGCGAGGAACTGACGCTTGCGACGGACCAGGTCCGCTACTTCTCGCGTTTCGTCACGCCGCCCTACGCGCGCAAGCGCTACGACACCCGGTTCGTGGTGGCTGGGGCGCCGCGAGATCAGCTCGCAAGCCACGATCGCGAGGAAGTCGTGTCGGGCGCCTGGATCACCGCGCAGGGCGCGGTCGCGCTGTTTCACTCGCGCGCGCAGCAGATCGTTCCGCCCACGCTGCAGAACCTGCTCGAGCTCGAGCCGTGCCGCAGCGCCGCTGAGATGGTCACGCTCGCGGAGAGCCGCGCGATAGCTCCGATTTGTCCCGCCACGGTGCGGCTGGACGGCGCGTTCGCGCTCATCTATCCGGGCGACCGCGATTTTATGCATCAGCTCGAGGCCGCATTCACGTCGATCTACAAGCGGCCCGCTGCGCTGCCCGTGCTCCGCTTCAAGCTGGAAGAAGGCGGGCGGTGGGCGATTGCGCCCGGCTTTGCGGCCGGCAAGGGAGACCAGAAGCAGATGGCGAAGTCACTCGAACAGCGCATCCAGGAACTCGAGGATCGCGACCAGATCAAGGAACTAACGGCGCGCTACTGCTGGCACGTCGCGCGCGGCGAGGGACAGCAGGTCGCCGAACTATTCACTGACGACGGCGCTCTGGAAGTGAGTGACGGCAGTTTCAAGCCGGTGCACGGGCGCGGGGCGCTCGACAAATTCTACGGCTCCTCGGTCAACCAGCCTGAGCTTGCAATTCCGTTCATCCAGAATCACATCATCGAGGTCTCCGGCGACCAGGCGCGCGGCACCTGCGCAATCGAGGCTCGGTTCACCCGCAACGGCCAGAGCGTGACCGCGGCCGGCTATTACGAAGATCGCTACCGGCGCGAGGGCGGCAGGTGGCGCTTCGTCGAGCGCAAGATCACCTTCTGGCACGTGGTGCCGCTCAAGCAGGGATGGGCCGAAGCCAAGGCGGCGAAAAGCTGAAAGCGACGAACGCCGCAGGCATGGCCGCGCGAGCAGGCGTATGCTGAGGGATTATGGCGATGAAGCCGAGCGCCGTTGCCCTCGATTTGCGCGGGGTCAAATGCCCGCTTAACTGGGCGCACGCCAAGGTGCGGCTGGAGCAGATGGAGCGCGGGCAGATCCTGGAGCTCACGCTGGACGATCCGCGCGGCGCCCGCGACATTCCGCGCGCCGCAGAGGCCGAAGGCTACATGGTCCTCGAGTCGCGCGCCGAAGGCGCGCTGTTCCATCTGAAGATCGAGAAATAGACGCGCCAGCGGAACAAGGTCCGCCGCGCTCCGCGCGGGAGGTGTCGGTCATGCCATCAGGCTGGGACATTGTGATTCGCAACGCCGCCATCTACGACGGCACCGGCGCCGCTCCCATCGCGGGAGCAGTCGCGATCTCCGGCGATCGCATCGCCAGGGTTGGCGCGGTCGAAGGTGCGGGCGCGATCGAAATCGACGCCCACGGCGTCGCGCTCGCCCCCGGCTTCATCGACGTTCATACCCATGACGACGCGGCCGTCTTCCTCGAACCCGAGATGGATTTCAAGGTCATGCAGGGCGTCACCACCGACGTGGTCGGCAATTGCGGTATGGGCGTGGCGCCGTACCCGGTCGCGGCCGCGATGTTCAGCAACATGCACGCCGGAGCGAAACTGCCGCAGTGGAGCGGATACGCGGGTTACCTTGCGGCGGTGGACCGAGATCCGCCAAGCCTCAATGTCGCGGTGCTGGCCGGTCACGGGACGATTCGCTACGGCGCGATGGGCAATGCGCACAGCCAGCCGAGCGTCGCGGAGCTGGCCAAGATGCGGCGTGATGTTCGCGAAGCGATCGACGCGGGCGCCGTCGGGCTCTCCACCGGTCTCATCTACGAACCCGGCCGCTACGCGCGCACCGAGGAGATAATTGCGCTTGCGCGCGAGATGAAGGGGAGCGGCGCGCTTTATGCCAGTCACATGCGCAACGAGGCGGGCGGTCTGATCGACTCGGTGCGCGAAACGATCCGCATCGGCGAAGAGGCCGGCGTCCCCGTCCAGATCTCGCACCACAAGGCGTCGGGCCGCGACAATTGGGGGCGCGTGCGCGACTCGCTCCGGCTGATCGATGAGGCTCGGGCGCGCGGCCTCGACGTCACGGCGGACCAGTATCCGTACACCTCCGGCAGCACCATCTTTGCCGCCGTGATTCAGAATGGAGCGCTTGACGACACCCCCGGCGCGGGCGGCGGCATCGGCAGGCTCTCGCCCGAAAATGTCCTGTTCGCATCCACGCCAAAGCATCCGGACTGGGAAGGGCTGACGCTCAAGGACCTTTGCGACCGCTGGCAGGTAGACAAGCACGCCGGCGCCGCTCGCGTGCTCGAACAGGAGGGGCAGAGCGCGATGGTGGTCATCGAGACGATGGACGAGGCGGACGTGCGAACCGTGATGCGGCATCGCACGACGATGATCGGCTCCGACGGCATCGCCGCCGGCAGCCGGCCTCATCCGCGGCTTTACGCGACGTTCCCGCGCGTGCTCGCCCGCTATGCGCGCGACGGCGGATTGTTCACGCTGCAGGAGGGGGTGCATCGGATGACCGGGATGGCGGCGGAGAAGTTCCGTCTCGAGGGCCGCGGCTTTGTGCGCGAAGGCGCATACGCCGACCTGGTGATCTTCGATCCCGCGCGCATCCTCGACACCGCGACCTACCAGGATCCGCGCCGCTATCCCGAAGGAATCAGTTGCGTGCTTGTTAACGGCACGATCGTCGCGCGCGACGGACGTCATACCGGGGCGCGCCCGGGCCGCGCGCTTCGGCGCGCCGCGTGATCGCGCGGTGAGAGCCGGGTCGAAATGACCGTGCCGATCGGATAGGAGAGCAGCCGTCATGCGTGTGAAAGTTGGCGATGTCCACCTGTACTTCGACGTCGAGGGCGCGAAACTCCGCCCCGACGGCCCCGCGATGCGCGAGGTCCCCACCGTGCTGCTGCTGCATGGCGGACCCGGTTTCGATCATTCGATTTTCAAGCCGGCGTTCTCCTCGCTCGCCGATATCGCGCAGGTCGTATACCTGGACCATCGCGGTAACGGCCGCAGCGATCGCGACGAGCGCGCGCGCTGGAATCTCGACCGGTGGGCCGACGATGTGCGCGCGTTCTGCGAGGCGCTCGAAATCAAGCGCCCGATTGTGGTTGGCGAGTCGTTCGGCGGGATGGTCGCGATCGCCTACGCGACGCGCCATCCGGATCATCCGGCGAAGCTGGTGCTGGCCAGCACCGCGGCGAAAATGCGCGAGGACCGCTCGCTCGAGGTGTTCGAGAAACTGGACGGCGCCGAGGCCCGGGCGGTAGCGCAGCGGTTTTTCGAAAACCCCACGCCGCAGGCGATGGCCGCGTACGTCGAGCGATGCCTGCCGCTGTACACGCGCCGGCCGGTGGGGACCGAGATGATCACGCGCTCGGTGATGAACCCGGAGCTGACCACGTTTTTCTTCACCGGCGAAATCCGCACTTTCGACCTTCTGCCCGCGCTTGCGCGAATCAAGTGCCCCACGCTGATCACGGCGGGCGAACTCGATCCGATCACTCCGATCGCCAACTCGGAGGATATCGCGAGGGCAATTCCCGCCGGCCTGGTCCGCTTTGAGAGATTTTCCGATGCGGGTCACGGCGTTCAACGCGACGCCCCGGAGCGCTTCTTCCGCGTGCTGCGCGAGTTTATTGCGTCCTGAGGGCGCGCCGGCGGGTGCTAGGAGCACGATTACCGGCGCGTTAAACTCGATTCGATGCGCTGTCCTTCCTGCGCGACCGACAATCCCGACGGGATGAAGTTCTGCGGCAATTGTGCAGCTCCGCTGGGGAACCGATGCCCGAAGTGCGGCTTTGATAATCCTCGCGGATTCAAGTTCTGCGGCCAGTGTTCGGCGCCCCTGGGCGCCGCCCCTTCGCGCGCGGCGCAGACCGAAGTACGTGCCGAGCGAGACGGCGGCGGCGACGCCGCGCATGGCGCCGAGGAGCGCAAAACGGTCACCGCGCTGTTCGCCGATATCAAGGGCTCGATGGAGCTGATCGAGGGGCTCGATCCCGAAGAGGCGCGCGCGATTATCGACCCGGCGCTGCGGCTGATGATCGACTCGGTCCACCGCTACGACGGTCATATCGTGCAATCGACCGGCGACGGCGTGTTCGCGATGTTCGGTGCTCCGGTCGCCCACGAGGACCATCCGCAGCGCGCGCTGCTCGCCGGGCTGCGGATGCAGGAAGAGATGACCAGGTACTCGGCGCGCTTGCGCGAGAACGGGAACCCGCCGGTCGAGATCCGCGTCGGGGTCAACACCGGCGAGGTGGTGATCCGCGCGATCCGCACCGGCGACGGGAGCGCCGAGTACACGCCGATCGGCCACTCGACCAGCCTCGCGGCGCGGATGCAGGCGCTGGCGCCGTCGGGCTCGATCGTGGTCACCGGCGATACGCAGAAACTCGCCGCCGGATACTTCGAATTCAAGCAGCTTGGCCCCGCGCGCATCAAGGGCGTCACCGATCCGGTCGAGGTGTTCGAGGTCGCGGGTCTCGGTCCGCTGCGCACGCGCCTTCAGCGCTCGGCCAGCCGCGGGCTGGTGCGCTTCGTCGGCCGCAAGGCGGAGATGGATCAGATGCGGCGCGCGGCCGAGCTGGCGCGCGCGGGCCACGGCCAGATCGTTGCGGCGGTCGCGGAGGCGGGGGTGGGCAAGTCGCGCCTGTTCCATGAATTCAAACTCCAGGCGCCGCCCGCATGGATGGTGATGGAGACGTTCTCGGTCTCGCACGGCAAGGCGTCGCCGTACCTGCCCGTGGTTGAACTGCTCAAGGGATATTTTTCAATCGCCGATCGGGACGAAGAGCGTCCGCGGCGCGAGAAGATCACCGGCCGAGTGCTGGCGCTGGATCGCGCGCTGGAGGACACCTTGCCGCATTTCTTTGCGCTGCTCGGGGTCCGCGGACTGGGCGCGGAGTTCGACGAGATGGAGCCGCAGATCCGCCGCCAGCGCACGCGCGAGGCCGTCAAGCGCCTGCTTTTGCGCGAAAGCCTCAACCAGCCGCTGATGCTGATCGTCGAAGATCTGCACTGGATCGACGCCGAAAGCGAAGAGCTGCTCGCGATGCTTGCGGAATCGATCGCAACCGCGCGGATACTTCTGCTGGTGAACTATCGCCCCGAGTATCGCCACGAATGGGGCAGCAAGTCGTATTACACGCAGCTCAGGCTCGATCCGCTGGCGCCGGATAGCGCCGGCGAAATGCTCGATTCGATGCTCGGGAGCGGCGGCGAGCTGGACGGTCTCAAGCGGATGGTCGTCTCGCGAACCGAGGGTAATCCGTTCTTCATCGAGGAAATCGTCCAGTCGCTCCTCGAACAGGGCGCGTTGGCGCGCAATGGCACGGTCCGCCTGGTCCGTCCGCTCGACACGATTCAAATTCCGCTGACCGTCAAGGCAATCCTCGCTGCGCGTATCGACAAGCTGGGCGCCGCCGAAAAGGACCTGCTGCAGACGCTGGCGGTGATCGGCAAGGAGTTCCCGATGGGCCTGGTGCGGCGCGTGGTCGGCCGCGCCGACGCCGAGCTCGATCCGCTGCTCCGCGCTCTGCAGCTCGGCGAATTCATCTACGAGCAGCCCGCGGTGCCCGACGTCGAATACACCTTCAAGCACGCGCTCACCCAGGAAGTCGCATACGATTCGGTGCTCACCCAGCGGCGCAGGCAGATTCATGAGCGCGCGGCCGCCGCGATCGAGGCCATGTTCCCCGACAACCCCGGCGATCACGCGGTCGAGCTGGCAAATCACTACAGCCGTGGCGCAAACGCGCCCAAAGCGGTCGCCTACCTTCGCATCGCGGCCGATCAGGCGCGCCTGCGCTCCGCGTACGCCGACTCTTTGGGCTATCTGCGCAAGGCGCTGGAGATGCTGCGGTCGTTGCCGGAGACGCCCGATCGCGATCGAATCGAGCTTGGCTTGCAGGTGGCGACGGGCACCGCGATTGTCAACCTGCGCGGATTTTCCGATCCCGAGATGGAACCGCTGCTCGCGCGCGCGCGCGAATTGAGCCATAGAATCGGCGATACTCCGGCGCTCATCGAAGTGCTGCTCGGCTCCTGGAACCTGGAGTTCACGCGCGGGCTGCTCGGGCAGGCGGTCAACACGGCGGAGCGCGTCCTCGCTCTTGCCTACGAGACCGGCAACCACGACCTCATCGCCAACGCTCACGCGGCAGTCGGGCCAACCTATATGTGGCTCGGCCGTCTGGGCGAGGCGCGGACCCACTTTGCCAAGGTGATCGAAATTCACGATAGCGATATCGCGCGATACCTGCCGATGGCGTATGCGCCGGTGGTGCCGTCGCGATGCAACATGGCGTGGGCGCTGTGGACGCTCGGTTATCCCGACCAGGCGCGCGACCGCATCGACCAGGCGATGGACCTTGCTCGCCAGCTCGGACGCCCGTTCAGCATGGGATTCGCGCTCCAGAATTCAGTGGCGATCTACAATCTGCGGCGCGATTATGCGCTGCTGCGCCCGATGATCGAGACGCTGATCGAGCTTTCGCGTGAGCACGGCCTGCGCTACTGGCTGGCCGGCGGAACCATGTCGATGGGAAAGCTGCTCGTGCGCGAAGGGCGCGTGGACGAGGGAATGGCGATGCTGCGCGACGGGCTCGGTTTGCTCCTCAAGGCCGGCGCCGGACTGGTCTATTCATATGGGCAGGCGCTGTTCTCGGAGACCTGCCTGCAGGCGGGCAGGTTCGACGAAGGGTTGCGCGTGACCGGCGAGGCGCTCGAATTGATCGAACGCACGAATTCGAGGCTCCACGAGGCCGAGGTACACAGGCTCCGCGGCGAGATGCTGCTGCACGCCCCGGGACGCGAGGGCGAAGCCGAAGCGTCTTTTACCCGCGCGATCGAGGTTGCGCGCGCGCAGGAGGCTAAGTCGTGGGAGTTGCGCGCCGCGAGCAGTCTCGCGCGTGTTCTCAGCGATCGCGGCGAGCGTGAAGCAGCGCGCACGTGGCTTGCGCCGGTCTACGACTGGTTCACGGAGGGACGCGCGACCCAGGATCACCTGGATGCGGCCGCGTTGCTGGCGAAACTCGGTGGCTAGCGCGGTTTGCGAAAATCAGGGAACACGGCGGAAGCGATCGCGAAGCCGTTTGAACAAACCGCCCCGAGCAACCGCGGCCTGCGTTATCACCGCAACCGTCTCCTGCGGCTTGCCGTTCACTTCCATCGTCATCTGCCCCACGGTCGCGCCTTTCGCGATCGGCGCTGACAGGTAGCGTGCGGCGGGCGCCCATACCAGCGTGACTTTGGCTTCCTGGCCGCGATCGACCGTCACCGTCGGCTCACGCATGGGCGCGATCGCGACTGTGTCCGCGGCGCCATAGAACACCGGTATCGTCGATGGCACCACCTTGTGCCAGTCGGGCCTGGCGGTCGCGAAGGTGCGGAACGCCCAGTCGAGCAGCTTTTCGGTCTCGACCTGCCGCTTTCGCTCGCTCGGAGTGCCAAGCACCGCCGAAATCAGCGTCAGGTCCCCCGAATTCGCTTCCGCGACGAGGTGATATCCCGCCGCCGCGACGTGCCCGGTCTTGATTCCGTGGACGCGCGAGTCGTGGAACAGCAGCGAATTAAAGTTCGGCTGCGAGATCTTGTCGAAAGTGAAGTCCTTGGTCCCGGTAAATTTTAGCGCCTCGGGATGATGCATCACGAGCGAGCGCGCGAGCTTCACCATGTCGGCGGCGGTCGTGTACATGCCGTCGGCGGGAAGCCCGTCGGGATTCATGAAGTGGGTCTCGGTCAGGCCGAGCTTTGCCGCCTTGGTGTTCATCTGCTGGGCGAAGGCTTCGGTGCTGCCGCCCAGGTACTCCGCCAGCGCGACGGCGGCGTCATTGCCAGAGGACACCACCAGCCCGTAGAGCAGGTCCTCGACCGGAACCCGCTGTCCCACCTGCAGGAACATCCGCGACACGCTCTGGTCCATCGACAACCGCCACGCGGCCTCGCTGATCGGAATCTGGGTGTCGAGCGCGATCCGCTTCTGCTTGAGCGCGTCGAGCGTGAGGTAGAAGGTCATGATCTTGGCGAGGCTCGCCGGCTGCATCCGCTCGTGCTCGTTGTAGGAGTAAAGCGTCTCGCCGGTGGTCGCGTCGATCAGCATCGCCGCGCGCGCATCCAGGGCGAACGGGGCCGGGCGATCGCCCAGCACGTGAATCTGGGACAGCGGAATTATCGGCGGGGCTTCGGCCTTGGCGGCATGCTGGGTCCGGGCGGGTGCGCGCCGGCGGGCGGCGGCCGGAGAGGCGCCGACAACCAGCAGCATCGCGGCCGCGAGCGTTAGAGTTGCAAAACTGACAAATCTTTCGAAAGCTCGCGTCACGGTCCGCTCCGCCTCCACGTACATTGAAGCTACGGCTCACGGGGCGCGCCCGCAAGACGGCGCCCGGGTGCATATGATGATGGCCAGGCATATTCCCTTAGCGGGCGAATCTAAATAAACCAGATGGGGACTTGGGCGGGGTGGCGCATGGACATTTCGGTAATCCTTCCGGTCGTCAATGAACGCGACAACTTGCGCATCCTGATTCCGCGCCTGCAGGCCCTGCTCGAGCGCGAAAAGCTAACCTACGAGATCGTTGTAATCGACGGTAACTCGACCGACGGTACCCGCGAGGCCGCCGACTCGATGGGCGCGCGGGTGGTCGGCGAGCGCCGGCGCGGCTACGCGGGCGCGCTTGAAACCGGGTTTGCCGAGGCGCGCGGCGACTTTCTCCTTACGCTCGACGCCGACCTCTCGCACGATCCCGACTTCGTGCCCAAGATGTGGCGGGCTCGCGAGCGCGCCGATATCGTCATCGCGTCGCGCTACGTGCGCGGCGGGGTTGCCTACAGCGACTGGATTCGCCGCTCCACGAGCTGGTTTCTAAATATCGCGCTCAGCCGGATGCTGGCGCTGCCGGTGCTGGACGTATCGAGCGGATTCCGGCTTTACCGGCGCGAGGCGGTGCAGGGACTCGAGCTCGAATCCAAAAATTTCGAAGTGCAGGAAGAGATCCTGGTTCGCGCCTATACGCGCGGATTCAGCCTCGGCGAAGTGCCGTTCGTGTATTTTCCGCGCGGCGCCGGCCGCTCGCACGCAAAGCTGTTCAGCTTCGGGATGGATATCGCGCGATGCGCGCTGCGGATGCGCAAGCTGCGCAATCTGCCCGACGCGGCGGACTACGACGAGCGCGCGTTCTACAGCCTCGCGCCCGGCGAGCGCCGCCGCAATCGTCGCCGCCACGAGATTACCGTCTCATGGGCGCGCGGATGCGGCCGGATTCTCGACGTCGGATGCGGTTCCAGCCTGATCGTGCAGAGCCTCAACTATGCGATCGGGATGGACGCGAATCTCGCCAAGCTGCGCTATCTTCGCAATCAGGGGATGCCGTTGGTGCAGGGCGCCGCGGCGAGCTTACCGTTTCGCGCGGGAGTGTTCGATTGCCTGATCTGTTCGGACGTCGCGATGCAGCTTCCGATGGACGAGTCGCTGTTTGCCGAGATGCGCCGGGTACTTCGGCTGGGCGGCACACTCATAGTCGGAGCGCGTGAGGCGGCCGTTTCCGCGCCGAACCCTGCAAAGAATGGAAGCTCAGGGGCCGGGGCGGGAGCACGCAACAACGGCAGCGAAGCCAATCTCACCCGCCGAGTGCTGACCGAAATCATGATGCACAACGGTTTCGGGGTCGAAGAGGTTGCGCATCCGGCCAAAAGCGAGATGATCATGCGATGCCGCAAGATTGAGCTGCGCGAGCGCACGCGCGCCGGGGTCGCGGCCTGAGCCTCCAGCGCCGCGTAAACGCCTCGCAAGGGAGGTCCGCCATGACTGATGCTTACCCCACCGGCTATCGGGCCGACGGCGCCCGAGTCGTCACCCGCCGAACTCTCGCGACGTTTGCAATCGCCGCCGCAGCCGCGATTCTAAGCGGATGCGCCGCGTCGCCCGCCACGGCGCCGCAGGGTGAGCCCCCGGTCGCCTCCGCCGCGCCCGCGGGCGGATGCACGGTCGATGCGATGAAGATCTGCAAGGACGCACAAGCCGCCGGAACGCTCGAAGCCGCCCCGGCGATGGGGATGGGATCGATGCAGTCCGCACTTCCACGGACCGCGCATGTCGAAGTTCCCGGTGGACCGACGGTACAGGCGATGTGCTATTACGATCCGCAGCACAGTACCGTCACCCGCGCCGACTGGACTGCGACCGCGACGCTCGATGCGAAAGCGATCGCGTATCTGCAGAGCAAGAAACTGTGCGCGGGTCCGTGACGCGCGGCTGCGCGCGCGCATACTTCGAGGGAGGAGAACCGCGATGCCCCAGCTCAAGTCCGCCGACGTGAATCTCAACTACGACTCGTACGGCTCCGGTGAGCCGGTCCTGATGATCATGGGGCTGGGTGCCAGCTCGGCGGCGTGGGGTCCGGAGCTGATCCAGGAACTGGCAAAATCCTTGCGCGTGATCACGTTCGATAATCGCGGAACCGGTCTCAGCGACAAGCCCGACAAGCCGTACTCGATCGAGATGTTCGCCGACGATGCGGCGGCGGTGCTGGGCGGGCTAAAGATTCCGCGCGCGCATATCTTAGGCGTCTCGATGGGCGGGATGATCGCGCAGGAATTCGGACTGCGCCACGCCGCTCGCACCGCGACGCTGACGCTCGGATGCACGACCGCGGGCGGAGAGCATTCGGTGCCCCCGCCGCCTGAATCGCTCAAGGTGCTGACCGCGCCGCGGGTGGGCGTGGCGCCAGAGGAGATCATTCGGCGCGGATGGCCGCTCAGCTACACGCCGGATTACATCCGCAGCCATCGGGCGGAGCTCGAGGCGCGCATTCCGGCACTGCTCGAGAATCCGACGCCACCCTTCGCCTTCCAGCGCCAGCTCGAGGCGACCTACACGCTCAAGACCTGGGACCGGCTGCCGCAAATCAAGTCGCCCACGCTCGTGGTCACCGGTGCGCAGGACGTGCTGATTCCCGCGCGCAATTCCGAGCTGCTTGCGTCGCGGATTCCGGGCTCGAAGCTGCACCTGATTCCCAATGCGGGCCACGCGTTCTTCACAGAAGGTCGCGACGAGTTCCTGCGCGTGTTCGTGCCGTTCGTGAAGTCGCATCCGATCGCGGCGTAGCCGCCGCACTGCGGCGGTCTTGAGCCGTGCTTGCGCGGAGGGCCGCGGCGGGCGTTAATTCCGCTGGTGGCCTCCTTCCATGACTTCGCGATCGTCTGCCAGGACCTGGGGCAGACCCAAAGCCGCATCCAGATGGCCGAGGCGGTCGCAACGCTGCTGGCAAGTCTCGAGCCTGCAGAGGCGGAAGTCGCGGCGCGCTTCATGGTAGGGCGCGCGGTGGAGCAGGGCGACGAAAAGCGCCTGCAGGTCAGCGGCCGTGCGATCTGGAAAATCGTTGCGGAAATGACCGGCGCCGCCGACCAGAGCGAGGAGATCTTCACCGCGGCGGAGGATTTCGGCGAGGCGATCGAGATGATGTTGCGGCTGCGCAGCGCCGATCCCGAGCCCACCTTGACTATCTCCGAGGTTGACCGCGCCTTCCGCGAAATCGCCGATATCGAGGGGCGTCACGCGCGCGTGCGCAAGCTCGAAGCGCTGCGAGCGCTCCTGGAGCGGGCGTCAGCGATGGAGGGCAAGTTTGTCACGAAGATCCTGATCCGCGAGATGCGACACGGCGTGAGTGAGGGCCTCATGATCGACGCGATCGCGAAGATGGCGTCGCGGCCCGCCGCGGAAGTCCGTCGGATGCACATGCTCGAGGCCGACCTCGGCCGCGTGGTGAGGATGCTGCGCGAGGGACACGCGCCCGACACCGCCGCGCTAAAATCCGCCCGTCCCGCGGCGCGCGCGGCAAAGCCGCTCAAACCGATGCTCGCGCAGCCTGCGGCGGACGTGGCCGAGGCGTTTGCGATTCTCGGTCCCCAGCTCGCGCTGGAGCACAAGCTCGACGGCGCGCGTGTGCAGATTCATCACCTTGGCCCTGGGGCAACCCGCATCTTCTCCCGCCGCATGAACGATATCACCGCCAGTCTGCCCGAAGTCGTGGAGGCGGCGGCGCGGCTCGGCGAGCGCCGGACGATTCTGGACGGCGAGGTTATCGCGGTCGATTCGGCCGCGCGCCCGCTCGCGTTTCAGGAGGTGATGCGGCGGTTCGGGCGCGTGCGCGATATCGATCGATTGCGCGAGGAACAGCCGATTCGGCTATACCTGTTCGACCTGCTCGCACTCGACGGCGCGCTGCTGATCGATCATCCCTACGCCGAGCGTGCCGCCACGCTCGGCGACCTGGCCGCATCCGCGGGGCTCGCGCATGTCGGAAGAATCGAGCGTCCTGCCCTCCCCGACGCCGAGCGATTCTTCGCGGAGGCTGTCGCCGCGGGCTTTGAGGGCGTGGTCGCCAAATCGCTCGCTAGCGCCTACACGCCCGGCGCGCGCGGGCGCGGTTGGGTAAAGGTCAAGCACACGCACACGCTCGACATGGTGATCGTCGCGGCGGATTGGGGATACGGCCGGCGCAAGGGATGGCTCTCCAACTATCATCTCGCCGCGCGCGACGGACGCGGCGGTTTTGGCGAAGTCGGCAAGACGTTCAAGGGGCTCACCGACGAGCAGTTCGCCGCGATGACCGAGCGGCTGCTCGCGCTCAAGACCAGCGAGTCGCATGGTACCGTTACGGTGCGGCCCGCGGTGGTGGTGGAAGTCGCGTTCAACGACATTCAGCGGAGCACCCAGTACGAATGCGGGATGGCGCTGCGGTTCGCGCGGATCGTGGGAATCCGCGACGACAAAAGCGCCGAGCAGGCCGATACGCTCGATGCGGTTGTGCGCGAGTACGAACGTCAGGTGACCATGCCGCTGGCGTCCAAGGTCTGACGGCGGGCGAGCCGTCGGCGGCGGCCCGGTCGCCTGCGCGCGCGCGATCAGTGATGGGTCAGATGGTGCGGTTCGTGCGCGTCGGTCAGCGCCATCGCGATTGCTTCGATCTCGCTCTTGCCAAAGTCTTCCAGCACGAACGACTCCGGAACCTCGCCCGAGTGCCGCTCATACATGTCGCAGCACCAGGTATTGGGACCCAGCTGGCGGGTTCTCAAAACGAAAGTGCTGCGCCCAACCACTTCTACCCGTTCCATGGAGGTAGCCTCCTCGGTCGGATTGCCATGGTCATCGGCGGCCGTGACATGAGGAATTTAGCATTATTGCAGCAGTATCGCTAATGGTCCGTTGATCGAAAATACCTGAATCATAAAGAAATATTTACCGATGGCGGTATATCAGCGAGCGCTAACCGATGCGACCCAATCGGTCAAGGCATCGTGGGTGCTGCGAAACGCCAGCTCGTCCCACGGTATCTCGTCCGGCGCGAAGTAGCGCACCTCGGTAGCCTCCGCGGATAGCTGGGGCTCGCTGCCAGCGGGCGCGGCCAGATATGTCGCGATACAGGCCTTGGAGTTGTGCGGGTCGAAGTACACGCCCAGCACCGGGCCCAGCACGACGCGCATCCCGACTTCCTCAAGCGTCTCGCGCAATGCGGCCTCTGCCGCCGACTCGCCGAAATCAACGAACCCACCCGGGAACGTCCATTTGCCGACTGCCGGCTCGTACCCGCGCCGCAGCAGCAGCACGCGGTCCTTTTGGACGATGACGCATCCGGCGACCAGCTTCGCCGAGGGAAAGAAGATGAAACCGCATCGCGGGCATCTGCGATGCTGCTTGTGGTCGGGCAGGATCGTGCGCAGTTCCATCTCGGTCCCGCACAGCGCGCAGAAGCGCGCCCGCGCGGGAAATCGATGCTGCACGTGATGGTCGGCGTGGATAGGGTCTTTCATCGAAGTTGCGCTCGCGTCATGCGGTCAGGCGGCGGACCAGCGCCTCGCCGATCAGCAGGATCATCGCGGTCACGATAACGTACCAATTGAGCGATTCGCGCCGCTCGAGAGTCGGGCGCGCGAGCCTGATCGCCGCGGCTTGCGGATTAAGCCGTCCGCCGGTTGCTGACGCGAGCTTCTCTAGCAGGCCGTAGTTGGGCTCCGGACGCGGCAACTCCGCCAGCACCGCCGGGCTTACCGTGTACGCAAGCGGCGGGAACTTCTGCGCACTTGCGCCGGCCGGCGAGCGCAGCTCGATATAGTAGGTGCCGGGCGCTCCCGCCTGGATCGATCCCGAGAATTCGCCCGGCGCCTGTTGCGAGAGCGCCGTCTCGACGCGCACGTGGTCGGGGCGGGTGACGACCGCGGTCAGCATCTGGGGCGCCTTGCCAGACGAGGTGGCGTAGTCGTTGAGCCTGACGTCGAGTTTGCCCGCATGGTAGCCGAGTTCGACGTCGAACTTCTCCGCAGTGGTCTTCTGCGGCGTCATCCACTTGAAAATCCGATCCCAGACCGGCCCGAATACATTCGACTTCACCCACGTCCCCGACCATCGTCCGCTCGCGTCGGTGGTTACGGCAATTGTCTTGCCCTGGCCATATTTCCAGCTCGCGATTAGCGGCTCCTGCTGCTTGTCGCGGCTGATGTACGCGCTCAGCGACGCGCCGGGCTTGAGCTCGGTGGAGACGTATCCGCCGATCGGCGGCAACTGACGGCCGGCAAGGTCCTTCAGCACCGGATCGGGCTTCACGGTATGCGGGACGAAGACATGCTCCTGCATCGTGGTTTCGCCGCCGTGCTGGCGGAAGTCCTCGACGAACAGTTGAGGCAGATTGCTGGGGCTGTCGGTCTGGTAGGAGGCGCCGCCGCCGTACTTGCTGATTGACTGGAGCAGAGCGAGATTGGCCTCGCCCCCGATCGCGATGGTCGAAATGGTCGCGCCGCCCTCGCGATGCATCCGTGAGACGAGATCGTAGTACATCGCGGGGGTGCCGCCGGTTTCGCCGTCGGTGATTATGACTACGTGCTGAATCTGCGCGCCGCTGCGCACCAGGGTCCGCTCGGCCTCCTGAAGCGCGGGCAGAAGATAGGTGGTGCCGTGGGCGACCAGCCGATTTACCATCGTATCGAAGTAACCGCGGCTCTGCGCGACGGTCGCCAGCGGGACGACCACGAACGGCTGCGAGTCGAATCCGATGACGGCGATGAGGTCGTTGGGCTTGAGCGTCTTGAGCACGGTCTCCGCCGCCGCCTTCGCGTAAGTGAGCTTGTTGTTACGGCCCATCGAGCCCGACTTGTCGATTACCAGGACCAGGGCGCGTTTGCGTTCCTTATGCTCGGGCGGCTTCATCACCACCGGCATCGCCTTGGCCAGCGGACTCGATTGCCATCCGCCCAGCCCGAAGCTCTCGTCGCCGCCGATCATCGCGACCGACCCGCCGCGATCGACGTACGAAACGAGTGCGCTCTGGCCGCCGGAGGAGAGGCGGTCGCGGGGGATGTTGTTCAGGAACACGGCGTCGTAGCCCGAAAGGGTGCCGCCCCATTGCCCGCCGGTCACCGGCACGACGGTGGGATCGAAGCCGAGCCTGCGCGCCACGTTCTGCAGGTAGTTCGCGTCGCGAAGGTTGGCGGTCAGGATCAGCACCTTGCTCCTTGCGCCCACGCCGACCCATCCCTTGAGCGAGTCGTCTTCGAGATATGCGTCGCGCGTTGGGGCGTCGGGTTTGAAGGAGGCTGCGTACGACACCAGTCCGGTCGCTTCATTTCGAACCGGGAAATCGAAGCGTTCGGAGCCGGGTTGCAGCGTGACTTTGCGGGTATCGACCACGCTGTCGCCGCGCGAAATGGAGATGGTGCCGGAGACCGGCTGGTCGTTGAGATTTTCCATCGTGACGCCGAGCGCAAACGGCTGAGCCTTCTCCAGCGCGGGCGGGAGGGTAAGCTCGGTCATCGAGACGTTGGGGATCGACCGGGCGCCCGGCGGCGTAAAGACGTCGAGCCGGATTCGCGCCGCGAGCAGGGCGTTGATCGCGCGGCTGGCGTCGCCGTGATTCTCCCATCCGTCGGTCACGAGGACGGCAGGTCCGCCTTCGGCATCGGGATTGGCGGCCAGATGCTGCAGCGCGGCTTCCAGGTTGGTCCCGTCGGGGCCGCACTCCGGGCACGGCGTACCGGCGGCAAACTGTTCCTCGATTCGGCCGACGGTCGCCGGATGAGCGGAGGTTGCGAAAATCTCCGCCGAATCTCCAGCGCGCAGATCGAGACCGTCTTTGAGCAGGTGCGCCGTCCATCTCCGCATCGCGGGAGTGATGCTCGCGGAGGCATCGACCACCGCCGGCCGCGCCGCGCCTTCGTAGCGCATCACCTTTTCCGGATTAGCGAGCGCGAGCACAAACAGCGCGAGCACAAGCGCGCGAATGATCGGCGCCCATATCCGGCGCATCTCGCCCGCATTCACGAGCGACCAGGCAAGCACCAGCGCCGGGATTGCGAGCAGATACAGCGCATCCGGCCGCGCCAAAGTGAGGTCGTCCATGAGTACCCGCGGATCCATCGTGCCTTATCCTCACACCCCGAGCGGACGGCGGTGGCGCCGATACACGATGAGCGACTCAAGGCCGGCCAGCGCGATGATCGCGATCAGCACCCACGGACTGACGGAGTGCTTTTCGGTGAACGCCTGCGCGGAGGCGGCGGAGGACTCGACTGCTTCAATCTTGAGCGGCGGCGCGTTCTCCAGATCGGAAACGGCGAAGTTGTCCAGGTTGACCGCGCGGGCGGTCGGCGCCGTCGTCGAACCCGACAGCCAGTAAATTCCCTGCGCCGCGACGTCGGTAAACAGCGTTCCCGGCTTTGCCGCGACGCTGGAGCCCGAGGGCAGCTTGATCCGGTCCACTCCGGCCGGAACCAGCCATGGCTGACCGGTGCGGTAGCCGGCGCTGTTCGCGCCCAGCCCGGCCAGGTAGCTCAGCACGTTGAGGGTCAGCACTGACATCGGCAGATTTCCGCGACCGAGGTATGGGAACGGATTGAATCCGGTTGCGACGAAACGATGGCCCTCGCGCTCGCCGTGCAGCAGCAGTCCGCCGCTGCGCCCGGCTACGACCGCGGCCATCCATGGATGCGAGCCGATAAATTCGCCGCGGCGCAGATCGAGCAGGCGGAAATTGACTGAATCGGTGAGCGGATCGGTGCGGCGCCATCCCGCGATCTGGATATTTGCCGCCGGCGAGACGGTAAAGCCAAAGACCGGATCTCCGGGCGGCGGCATTACCATCAGCGTGTTGACCGCGGGAAGCTCCTTGGGCGCGGAGAACTCGAAGATCGCGACGTCGATGTCCTTGAGGTCGGCGGGCGCGAATTCATCCGGCGCCCGGGTCGCGACGCTAACGCCCGGAATCGAATCGAGTCCGCGCGCGTCAGCGGCGGTCGGGCTCACGAACAGGATTTTCACTTTTCTGACCGAGCCGGCGGTCGCATACGCGGTGTTGTCGAGCCGAAATGAATCGGCGGGTGACAAATCCGCGCGGTAGATGCCGGCGGGTGGAAGCGACGGAAATTCCAGCGAGCCGGTTTCTCCCGCCGCCAGCGATTCGTGTGCGGCGCCGAGCTTGCGGCCGTCGCCGCTGATGGTGACCTCGACCGATTTCGGCACCGGTCCGAAATTCGCCACCTCTATTCGTGCGTGCAACGCCTCGGCTCCGAATACCTCGCGGCGGAGCACGAATGAACCGAGCGCGAGATTGGCGACCGGATCGCCCACCGATATCGCGTGGAGTTTCGGGGGCGCCGGGCTTGCCACCGGAAGGCTGGCGGCGAATAGCACCGCGCGAAAGCGTCCGCCCACGCACAGGTCGCTGAGCATCGCGGCCACCGCGCCACGGTCGTCGGGCGCGTCGGATGCGATGACGTCGGCTAGCGCGTGACGGGCCTCGGCGATCGACTTGAAGGGCGGTGCGATTCGATGCGGCGTGGGAGCGGTCACATAGACGGACACCTGGCCGCTCTGGTCCTCGTCCGCGAGCATCGCGGCAAGCTTCGCTTGCGCTTCCTCGTAGCGCGTGCGCCCGGAGCCGAGCTTCGCCTGCATCGCGGCCGAGTTGTCGATCGCCACCGCGATCGGATTCGAGCGCCGGATAAGGTACGGCCCCGCCATCGCGAGCACCGCGAGCAGCAGGATCAGTAGTTCGGCATAAAACATCCAGTCCAGCCGCGGACGTCCGCCGAAGCGCTCCTTGCGCAGCCCGCGCAGCGCGCGGAACGCGAGCACGCTCGAGACCGTCACCCGGCTGGGACGTTCGCGCGCAAGATAGGCAAGCACGAGCGCGGGCACGATTGCCGCGAAGACCAGCGCTCCCGGGTAAAGCAGTCCCATTGCGCCAAGACTCAGTGCGCGAGGCCCATCGACGCCATCGCGCGCAGGAAATATTCGTGAAAATTCTGGTCCGTGATGTAGAGCGAATAGTGCAGACCGCGCTTGTGGCAAAAGCTCTTGAGCTCCTGCGTGAGCCTGAGCATGGTCTGCCGGTACTGCTCGCGCTCACGCGGCCCGATCGCGACGCGCAGGTGCTCGCGGGTTTCGGAATCGACCACTTCGACGTCGCCGTCGAGTCCTTGGCCCTTGATTTCCACTCCCCCCAGCACTTGCACCGCGGTCACGTCCATCGCGGCCGCGCCGAACAGGCTCAACCCGCGGGTGACCGAATTCAGCAGCATCAGGAAGTCGGACACGATGAAGACCTTGCCGGCGCGCCGCAGCGACTGCAGCTCGCGAGCGAGCGCGGTCGCCAGATCGTACTCGCCGGCGGGTCTCAACGCGCGCAGCCTGCGCGACAGTTCGACGATACGATGGCGTCCGTGCAGGAACACCGGCTCGATCGTGCTGCCGTGGCCACCCAGCACCCGAACCATCACGCGGTCGCCCGATGAGAGCGCGACGTAGGCCAGCGCGAGCGCGATCGCGACCGCCATCTCGAATTTGCGATCCCCCGCCGGATAGGCCATCGACGCGCTCGCGTCCAGGAACACATAAGTGAGCAGATCCTCTTCTTCCTGGAACAGCTTGATGTAGTACTTGTCGGTGCGTCCGTAGAGTCCCCAATCGATGTAACGGAAGTCGTCGCCGGCCGAGTAACGGCGGTAGTCGCTGAACTCCAGCGACGAGCCGCGCTTGGGCGACAGATGGGCGCCCCTGCCCATCCCGGCGTACTGCCGGCGGGTTCGGATGCGCAGTTCTTCGAGCCGGGAGAGGAATCCGGGCGTGAACTCGTCGGGCAGACCGAACATCGGGCTATGCGCGTGGCCGCTTCAGGCGCTTTTGGACCTGTTCGATGATCGATTCGGTGGTAACGTTTTCCGCCTCGGCTTGGAAATTTCGCAGCAGGCGGTGGCGCAGGCAGGAAACGATGGTGTCGTCGATATCCTCGTAGCTGACCGCCACACGTCCGGCCAACAGGGCGTTGACCTTTGAGGCCAGCATCATCGCCTGCGCGCCGCGCGGACTCGGCCCGAAGCGCAGGTACTGCGAGACCTCGGGAATCGCGCCCGGCCCGCCCGGAGTGCATGCGCCGATGATCGCGATGATGTAGCGCTCCAGCGGCTCGGCCACCATTACCTCGCGCACCAGTTCCTTGAGCGTCTCGATCTGCGCGGGCGCCCCGGCGGCGTCGAACAGGGGGGTTACCTTTGCGTGCTGGGTGCCGGTGGTGCGGTTGAGGATCTCGCGCAGTTCCTCGGGCTTGGGCGAACCCATCACGACCTTGAACAGAAACCGGTCCATCTGCGCTTCCGGCAGCGGGTAGGTGCCTTCGAGTTCGATCGGATTTTGCGTCGCGAGCACGATGTACGGCGGATCGAGCTTGTAGGTCACGCCGAACACCGTTACCTGCCGCTCTTCCATCGCTTCGAGCACGGCGGACTGCGTCTTGGGCGTGGCGCGGTTGATTTCATCGCCCAGCACCATGTGGGCGAAGATTGGTCCCGGCTTGAACTGGAATTCGCGTTGGCCGTCGGTCTCGGTAAGGACCTGGGTGCCGATGATATCCGACGGCATCAGGTCGGGCGTGAACTGGATTCGCTTGAAGCTGAGTCCGAGCACGTCCGCCGCGGTCTTGCACATCAGGGTTTTGCCCAGTCCGGGGACGCCTTCGATAAGCACGTGGCCGCCGCAGAACAGGGCGCCAAGGGTCTTTCGGATCACGTCCTGATGGCCCACGATGATGCGCGAGACCTCGTTCTCCGCGCGCGAAAACGCCTTGCGGAACTCAGCGACGCGCTGGTCGGGCGATGCGTTTGGTGCCGCTCCCATCCGTTCTCCTTCCGATGCCTAGTGGATCAATTCGCGATAGCGCGGCGGGATCATCTGGCGCTCATCGGGCGGCGCGTCGGCGCCGCTTTCCTTGAGTGGCGCATTGACGTAAGGCGTGGTGGCCTTGGCCCGGCTCTTGTCGATGACCGAGGTGCCGCCCGCGCCGACCGGTGTAGCGCTTGGCAGGCGAAACATCACGTACCGCGCATCACGGATATCGAGCTCGCCTTTTTCGCCCGGCTTCAGATAGCGCTGATATTTCGCCGGTGCCGGAAACTCGCCCAGTTTGGTGTCGCCCCGGTTCGAGCCCTTGTCCTGCTGGGCGTTGCGATTGCCGCCGGGCTGCGGAATGTTTTTCTGGCCCGCGGCGCCCTGCTGCGGGATATTGCCGGGCTGATTTGAATTGGGCTGTGCGCCCGAGCCTTTCTGATTCGGGTTGGTACCGGGCTTGGGCGCGGCGGACTTCGCCTCTTGCTGTCCGGGCTTGTTCTCTGGGCTGGGGTTGTTGGCATTTGCGGTTTCGACCTGCGCCTGGGCCTTGGCGAGTTCGTTCTGAAGCTCGATCGATTGGCCCTCGCGCTTATGGTTGTTGTTCCCGGTTTTGCCCTGCTGATTCTGTGCGCCGCCCTTGGCGCTGTTGGAGGACCCTTCGGCGGTTCCGGCGCCGGTACCTTTGCCCTGACCCTTGCCCTTGCTCTCACCTTTGGATTCGGGCGACGGCGATGAGCCGCCGGAGCCGGAGCTCTTGCTCGCCTGCGCGCCGGAGCCGTTCTGCTTCTGCTCGTTGCGGCGGCGCTCTACTTTCTTCATCAGCTCCTGGAGCTGCTCGAGCTTCTTTTCGGGCGGCAGATTCGGGTTACTGAGGGTATCGGCAAGGCCGCGAACTTCTGAGGCCAGCGCCAGGTCCGAGGAATCGGTGGATGTCGATGCGATCTCGTTTGCGAGTGCGCGCAGCCGCTCTGCGGTCGCCTGCAGCGGGGTGGGCGGCCGCACCAGGCCGAGAGTTGCGAGGATCATCACTGCGCCCAGTATCATGCCGAGCGCGGACGAACGCACCAGCGGCCTTCCCAGTGCCAGCGGAAAGGCGCGGCGCGGATCGAAGCCGGTCAGAAATCCCAGCGCGGCGCGCCACAGCAGCGGAAACAGCGGGCTGCGCTCGGAAGTTGAGGGCTGAGGTTGCGCCGGGTTGGCCAGCGTGGCGAGGGTGAGAATCTGTTGATGGCCTCCGACGGCGTCATCAACCTCGCTCGCCGCCAGAATGAAATCATTGGCGCGCGACCAGGCGCGTATCGCAAGCGCCACCCCGATTAGCGCAGCCAGCGCCGCCACGATCAGCATCGCGCCCTCGACCATCGCGGCGCGCTCGGGCGCCAGCACATATCCCCATCTCTCCCAGCTAAGTGTGCCGAGCGGCCGGATCGTTACGGCCAGCAGGGCTGCGACGATGGCGGGAACGATCGCGTAACATGCGGCGCGGGCGGTTTCGACCAGCGCGACGCGCCTGCGGGCGCTCATCAGAATCTCGACCGGATTCGGCACGATGGAAGATTATAGCCTATTCGGCGCGGTGGGCGGCGAACGGTTTTGAGGGTGACGACGCGCGTTCCGCGCGCTGTTTGATTTCCGCTATCGCCTGCTTGTGCTGGTTGAAAGTCCTTGAAAACACGTGTGTTCCATTGTCGCGCGCCACGAAATACAGGAAATCCGTATGCGCCGGGTAGAGCGCCGCTTCTATCGACTCTAATCCCGGATTGGCGATCGGCCCGGGCGGCAGTCCCGCGTGCGCATAAGTGTTGAATGCGCTCGGAGTTCTGACCGCGGCGCTCGCCGAGGCGGTCTCACCCCCGAGACTATACTCAGCGGTGGGGTCGGATTGAAGCGGCATCCCCAGTCTCAGCCGATTGTAGAAGACGCCGGCGATGAGCGGGCGCTCGCCCGCCACCCGGGCCTCCTTCTCGACGATCGAGGCCATCGTTACGACCTGCCGCGGGGTCTCGCCGATTGCAAACATTCGTTCCTCCACCTGCGGGGTCAGAATCCGAAAAAAGCGCTCGAGCATTGCGCTCAAGATAACATTGACGGTGGCGCGCGGAGAAAATCGATAGGTGGCGGGAAACAGATATCCCTCCGCTCCCAGCGGCATCAGACCCAGCGCCCTGACCAGCGGGCCACGCCGCGCCGCCTTTTCGAATTCGGTCTGACAGACGAGGCCCGCCGCCTGCAAACGTTCGGCGATCTGATGGACCGTAAGTCCCTCGGGAATCGTGACGGTGACGACTACGATGTCGCCGTTGACGAGATGGCGCATCACCTGCGGGATGCGCTCGCCGCCGCGGAACTCGTAGTCGCCCGGCTTGATTTCGCGCGCGGTTCCGGAAAACTCCCCGTACATCAGCATTGCCATCTCGCTTCGCACCACTCCGGCGCGCGCCAGTTCGCGGACCACGATGCGAAACGGCTCGCCCTTGTTGATCGTCATCAGACGCGGCTGCGCGAACGTCGGTGGCGCCTCAAACCAATAGCGGCGCAGCGTTACCGTGACCGCCACTGCGACAGAGGCGAGGAAGATGACGCTCCCGATGATGGTATTGCGCATCTGGCTGGTGCTCGCGGGATAGAGGGGAAATCAATGCGCCCCGGATGAGGCGGCACTCAAGATTACCGTAGCGCAGCCTGGGCCGCGAGCCATCCCTCCAGGATCACCGCGGCCGCGATCGCGTCCAGCGGATGCTTGCGGCGCTTGCTGCGCGAGCGAGGACCGACGCGATCCTCCGCCTCGCGGCTGGTGAGCCGCTCATCGTAGAGCTCAACCGGAAGTAAGAGATGTGCTCCGACCCGGCGCGCGAAATCGCGAGCCGCCTCCGCCGCTGGTCCCTCGGTTCCGTCCATATTGATCGGCAGGCCGACCACGATTTGGGTGACCTCACGCGCGGCGAGCATACGTTCGATCTCCTTCAGGTCCGCGGCAAGAGAGCGGCGCTCGACAATGCCTAGCGGGTAGGCACCTGCGCCAAGATGGTCGGAGATCGCGATTCCGATCCGCCTTTTGCCAAAATCGAGTGCAGCTATTGCCATCAATAAACGTCTCGTATGTTATCCCAGTACTATAAGCTTCACGCGCGCCAGCGAACGGCCTCTAACAAATGACAGATTCGGGTTGATTCGGTCAGGCGATTCCCTTAGCTTTTTCTCAATGCGTTCTCGGGGGAGAACCGGCGTTGAATTCCCACGCGCTGTACTGGCGCTCGTGGTTGGTGTGCTGGCGACTATTGGTGGCCTGCGCCTGTTGATGGGGCCTGTTCAACCGCCATCGACGAACCCCCAGCTTATCGACATGTTTCCGGGGAGCTCGGAGGTTCCCAATCTGGAGTACCCGGAAACAGCCCGGCCTGCGGATACCGCGATTACGATCAGCCTGACTCTCGACCGCTCCGCCTCGGTCGCATCGTACCTGGAAAACGCAGGGATCGACGACGACGAAGCCTACCGATGGGCTGGCATCTTCCGCCAGGCGACGGGTAACCGTTATTTCCTGCGCGATCATCCCCTCACCCTCTACAAGGATCCCGAAACCGGCGAACTGAGGGGATTCAAATACGATCTCGATCTGAAGACCAGTGTGGTGATGGCGAGTCTCGGCAACATGGTGCTGAAGGCTGACGTCGAGCCGATTCAATATTATGTCCGTCCGGTCCAACTGGCCTTCGAAATCAAGGACAGTTTCTCGCACGCGGCGCGCCTCCACGGCGTTCCGCAGCCGATCGTGGAATCGCTCGAGGACGCGTTCGCGGACCGTGAAGCTCTGAATCATCTGCGTCCCGGTTCCGCGGTCAAGTTGATTTACAAGGAAAAAATCAGCCGGGACGGCACCTATCATCTGGTCAACGGCGTTGAAGCGGCGCAGATCAGCTTCGGCGATCGCACCCTGAGCGCATTCTCGTTCCGCGACGAGCACGGCCGCCAGCATCTCTACGATTCCCAGGGCCGTCCGCTGGGGCCGGAGTTCCTGCGCTTTCCCGTGAAATTCAAGTACATCTCGTCCGGCTTCACTTTCCATCGCTACCATCCGCTGCTGCACATCTACCGGCCCCACTTTGGAGTTGACCTGGTCGCCAAGTATGGCACGCCCGTTCAGGCGGTCGCCGACGGCAGGATCGATCAGGCGGGATGGTGCGGGGAGCTGGGTAACTGCGTCAAGATCGAACACGACCGCGGCATGAAGAGCATCTACGGGCATCTGTCGCGCATCAATCCCGATCTCCGCCGCGAAACGTGGGTGCATATGGGAGAGGTCATCGGATGGGTCGGCTCGACCGGTTTGTCGACCGGACCGCATCTGCACTTCGCGATCGAGAAGGGCGACGCCTACGTCAACCCGCTGACGCAGAAGCTGGGCGCGAACCACGGGGTCTCGCCGCGGATGAAGAACCTGTTCAACGCGATCAAGGGTCGCTATGAGCAGGCGCTGGCGCGGCTGCCCGATCTCGGCAGCCATTTCGTGGCTCCGGACGCGCGCAAGCCCCCGATCTCGAAGCTGGGCGACCGCTACCACGTATCGCTGCACAATGAGTCGTCGCGCTCGGAGAGCGCGCATCAACATCGGCATTTCGCGCGCAGGCACACACACCACGTCATTCGCACCGCCGACCGGGTCGGCGCGGTTGACGAAGGCGCGATGTAACTCGGAACGCGCCTGAATTGGATTGCCCGCCGCATCATACACGCGCCCGCAAGTTCACAAGATTTTAGCGCCGTGACGGGCGAACTGGACTCTGAATTCTTTTCTCTTCCGCGGCCACGAATCTTTGCGCATCGCGGATGCGCGGGAGAATATCCCGAGAACACGATGCCCTCGTTTCGCGCCGCGGCCGACGCCGGCGCCGAGTACTTCGAGCTGGACGTCCACATGACCGCCGACGGCGAGATCGTGGTGTCTCACGACGCGTCACTCGACCGGAACTGCGGACGGGCGGGCGCGATTCGCGAGCTCCAATGGAGCCAAATCGCGAACGCGGATGCCGGCTACGCATTCAGCGCTGACGGCGGCGCGAACCATCCGTTCCGCTCCCGCGGAATCGGCATCCCGCGGCTCGCCGAGGTGCTGGCGGAGTTTCCCAAAGTCCGCGTTCTGATCGAGGTGAAGCAGAAGTCGCCGAGCCTGGTGGCGGCGATGCTCCGCGTGATCGATTCGGCCGGAGCGCGCCGGCGCGTTCTCATTGCGAGCGAGCTTCAGGAACCGATCGATGAGCTGCGCCGCCTGGCGCCCGGGATGCCGACCAATTTCCCGTACGGCGAAGTCGCGGAGTTCCTGCAGGCGATGGCGGCCGGGCGCACCGATTTCCGTCCCCGCGCCAGCGCCCTGCAGATTCCGCCCGAGTACGAGGGATGGAAACTCGTCACCCCGGACTCGGTCGCCTTCGCCCATCGCGTCGGAGTAGAACTCCACGTCTGGACGGTGAACGACGAGCCCACGATCGCGGAATACCTGGAGATGGGCGTGGACGGAGTCATCACGGACTTTCCGGCTCGCGGGCTGGCCGTGGCGCATGCGCGGCGCCGCGCATAGGCTTTTCACTGGCGCATCGCCTCTGTTACGATCCCCGCGCTTCCTGAATCAACTGGCGCGGGGGTGAATCAATCATGAAACTCGATACTGGCCTCTCCACGCGCAATCTGCGCGAAGTTCCCGCGGCGGCGAAGGCCGCCGAGGACGCCGGATTCGACGCCATCTGGACCGCGGAGGCCGGCAACGACGGCTTTCTGCCGATTGCGCTTATCGCCGAGCACACCCGGCGCGTCCGGATGGGAACCTCGGTCGCGATCGCTTTTCCCCGCAGCCCGATGATCACCGCGTACACCGCGTGGGATCTCGCCGGGATGTCGGACGGACGGTTCATCCTGGGCCTCGGCACCCAGGTCAAAGGACACAACGAGCGTCGCTTCAGCGTCAAGTGGGAGGCGCCGGTTCCGCGCCTGCGCGAGTACATCCAGGCGCTTCGCGCGATCTTCAAGTGCTGGTCCGAGGGCGGCGCGCGGCTGAGCTTCAAGGGCAAGTACTACAACTTCTCCCTGATGACGCCGTTCTTCACGCCGCCCCGGCACGAACATCCGAACATCCCCATCTGGATAGCCGGCGTGAACGAGCACATCCTGCGGCTTGCGGGCGAGCTGTGCGACGGCCTGCACGCGCATCCGTTTAATTCACCCAAGTATCTGCGCGAGTTCGTGCTTCCCAATGTAGAGCGGGGGCTTCAGAAGTCCGGGCGTAATCGCAAGGATTTCGAGATCGGCACCACCGCCTTTGTGATCGTGGGACGCAGCAAGGAAGAGATCGAACGCGCCAGGGCCGGCGTGCGCCAGCAGATCGCGTTCTACGCCTCGACCCGCACCTACAAGGTCGTGCTCGATATGCACGGATGGGGCGACGTGTCCTCCCGCCTGAACGAGAAAGCCGCCAAGGGCGACTGGGGCGGGATGGCGAAGGAGATCACGGACGAGATGCTCGACACCTACGCGGTATCCGGCACCTACGACGAGATCGCGGACAAGGTGAAGGAGCGCTACGAGGGATTGCTCGATCGCGTCGCGTTCTATATTCCTTACCGCGCCGGCTTCGACGACGCCGAATGGCGCAAGCTGACCAGGAAATTCAACGGATAATTGCGGCCGCCGCGGTCCGCGCCGGCCGGCTGCGCTTGAGACCTTGATGCGAATGGACGTCATCTACGCAGAGTCGGCCGCGTGGCGCGCGGTGATCGAGCGCGCCGACGAAATCCTTGCGGGCGCTGAATGCCGCATCGTCAAGGACGAGGGCCGCACGCGCGCGGGGATTGTCGTGCTCAAGGGCATGCCGCCCGCATTCATCAAGCGCACCACCATCTCGTCGCGCGGACACGGAATTGCGGCGCGCGCGCTCGGCTCGCGCGCCCGCCGCGCGCTCGGCGGCGCGCAGATCCTGCGCGCCGCCCGCATCCCGCATCCCCGCCCGCTCGCCGCAATGGATCTGACCGAGGGCGGCGCGGTACGCGCGTCGTACCTGGTGAGCGTGGCACTGGTCGGCGCCGATACGCTGAGCCGCTTTGCGCTCGGTCCGCGGGGAGTCAAGGGACGCGACGCGCGGCGGCGCCGGCGCATTCTGGACGCCGTCGCCCGCGAGGTGCGCCGGATGCATGATGCGGGCGTGTACACACTCGACCTGCAGGAGACCAACGTGATGGTGGCGGAGGACGAGACGGGCGGATTTCGCGTCTATTTCATCGACCTCGAGGACATCCGCCGCGCGCGCAGCGTTTCGTGGCAGCGCAGGATGCTCAATCTCGTGCATCTGGACCGCAGCATCGGACGCTTCCTGTGCCGCGCGGCGCGGCTCGCATTTCTGTATTCGTATCTCGGCTCGCGGCCCGATCGCGGCGAGGTGCGGCGGATCGTGGGCGAGATCGGTGCGATACGGGCCGCGGTCGAGGGCCGTCATGCGCGCCGCGCGGCGCGGCGCGCGGGCGGATCGGAACTGCGTGCGGCTGGTACGGCGCGCGCCCACCCCCAACAATATCCGGCCGCGGGCTAGCGGGTCGCCGGAGCGAAGTGGCAATCGCGATCAGGCAACGCGAGTACGACCATCACACCGAACAGGTTCATGCCGCCGGCGGAAGCTGGGTGCGCGACCTGGTGCTGGGACTGAACGACGGACTGGTCGCTTCGTTTGCGGTGACCTCGGGCGTGGCGGGCGCGTTCATGTCCTCGAGCATCGTGGTGATGGCGGGACTGGCGGAAACGCTTGGCGGCGGCGTCTCGATGGCACTGGCGGCGTTCATTTCCGCGCGCTCGCAGATCGAATTCTACCTGAGCGAGATCGATCGCGAGCGCGAGGAGATAAAGCGCTGGCCGGATCGCGAACGCGACGAAATCCGGACTATCTACCGCGAAAAGGGCTTCGGCGGCGAGTTGCTCGACAAGATCGTCGCGCACATCACCTCGGATCCCGAGCGATGGTCAAGCGTGATGATGCGAGAGGAGCTGGGGTTTTCCAGCCATTCCTTCGATCCACCGCTGCGCTCCGGGTTCACCGTTGGAATTTCCTACATCTTCGGCGCCGCAGTCCCGGTTGCCCCGTACCTGTTTCTTACCCCGGGCCGTGGGGTCCTTGCCTCAGCAATCGGCACGGTCGTGGTGCTGTTCGCAGTGGGTGCCGCGAAGACGATCATCACGTCGCGCTCATGGTGGCGCAGCGGACTGGAGAGCATGCTGACGGGAATCGCCGCGGCGGCAGTGACCTACGGCGCCGGTCGCCTGTTCGCCGCGCGGTAGAGAAACGCGCGCTCACGCTTCGACCAGGATATCGTCGCCCTCGATCTTTACCGCGAAGCACCCGACCGTGAGGTTGGGGTCGTCGAGGTTCTTCCCGCTGGTCACGTCGTATTCCCACGCGTGCCACGGACAGATGACAGTCGTGCCGTCGAGTTCGCCCTCGGCGAGCGGGCCGCCGCGATGCTTGCAGGTGCCGCCGATCGCATAGAACTTGCCGCCGAGATTGAACAGCGCAATTTGCTGACCGCCCGCTTCGACCGTCTTGCCGGTGCCCGCAGGAATCTCGCCGCGCGATGCGACCCTTACAAAGCTCGCCACGTCTCGGTTACCTCCGCAGTGTGCATCGCGATTTTATTGAGCCTGGCTTGCCGCGCGCAACGCGCCGCCGCAAAGCTCAGGTCGTGTACTCCGCGTTGATCCGGACATAGTCGTAGCTGAGGTCGCAGGTCAGGATTTTTGCGCCGGCCTTGCCCAGGCGCAAATCCAGGCGCACCGGGAACTCGCGCTCGCGCATCTGCTGCGCGGCCCTGGGCAGCGCGTCGGTGATAATCGCGCCGCGTGCGGCGACTTTGATGCCGCCGATCGAGAGCACGAGCCGATCCGATTGCACCTGCGCGCCCGACGATCCCGCCGCCATCAGGATCCGCCCCACATTGGGATCGCACCCGAAGAACGCGGTCTTCACCAGCAGCGAGTTCGCGATCTGCCGCGCGCATCGCTGCGCCTCCGAAGTGCTGCGCGCGCCCGCCACTTCGACGGTGACCAGCTTGGTCGCCCCCTCGCCGTCGCGGACCAGCTCGCGCGCCAGCGCCGCGCAAACGCCCTCGATCGCGGCTCCAAACGCCGCCAGGTCGCGGCCGCGCAGCGCGCGGTTTCCAGCTGCGCCGCTCGCCATCAGAACGACCGTGTCGTTGGTGGACATGTCGCCGTCCACGGTGATCGCGTTGAAGCTGTGCGGCAGTGCGGCTTTGAGCGCGGCGCGCAATTGCGCGGCGCTGGCGGCGGCATCGGTCGTGATATACGTGAGCATGGTCGCCATGTGCGGCGAAATCATCCCGACACCTTTCGCGCTGCCCGCCACGGTGACCTCCGCGCCGCCCACGCGCACCGAGGTCGAGGCGGTCTTGGGGCGCGTGTCGGTGGTCATAATCGCCTCGGCGAAATCCGCCATCCCGTCCTCGCGCAGCTCGCGAACGGCGCGCCGGACGCCGCCGCCGAATTTGGCGAAGTCGAACAGATGGCCGATCACACCGGTGGAAGAGGGCGCCACCAGCCTCGCGTCGCATCCGACTTCGCGCCCGACCAGCACGCAGGAGTCTTTCGCGAGCTTGAGCCCCGCTTTTCCGGTGAAGCTGTTGGCGCATCCCGAGTTGGCGACCACCGCCTGGAGCCGACCCGCGCGGACGTGATCTTTCGCGACATAGACCGGCGCGGCTTTGACCAGGTTGCCGCTGAAGACCGCCGCTGCGGGACACGGCCCCTCGGCCACGATCAGTCCGACATCCTTCGCGCCGGCTCTGGTCTTGATTCCGGCGCTGACGCCGGCGAAGCGAAATCCCCGCACGCGGGCGGGCGCGAGATCTATGCGCATCGGCAACCTCCGTGCGCCGAACTATACGCACTCGGGCCGCGCAAGCAAGGAATCAGGGGTAAGTCGCGCGCCGGAATCCTTCGCTAGCTGCGCACGCTCAGGAAGACTTCTCGCAGGTGCCTTGCACGCATGTGAGAAGTCACTTTCCGTGGCAGCGCTTGTACTTCTTGCCCGAGCCGCACGGGCAGGGATCGTTGCGCCCGACCTTGTCCGCCTCGCGCCGGACCGGCTGCGCAGCCGCTTCCGGTTCGGCCTCGCCGCCGTGGCTCATGACCATCCGCTGCGGCCGAGCTTGCTGCTCGATCTGCTGGACCTGCTCCTGGCGCGAGACCTGGACCGAGAACACCTTCTCGACCACGTCCTTCTGCATCGTGGCGATCAGCGCCTCGAACATCGTGAACCCTTCCTTCTGGTACTCGACCAGCGGGTTCACCTGCGCATAGCCGCGCAGCCCGATGCCTTCCTTGAGATGGTCCATCGCGAGCAGATGGTCTTTCCACAGCAGATCGAGCGTCTGCAGCATCACGATCTTCTCGATCTGCCGCATTACCTCGGTGGTAAACTCCTGCTCGCGTTGATCGTAGAGCTTGTGGACGCGATCCTCGCCCGCCTCGATCAGGTCATCGGGCGTTTCGATCGAGTCGCCTTCCGGACCTCCGGTTTCAGGGGTGAACTCGGGATGGAACTTGAACTGCTGGAAGAAGGCGTCGTTAATAGCCTTCCAGTTCCACTCCTTGGGCTCGGCGTCGGCCTCGGTATGCGCGCCGACGATCTCCTCGATTATCTCGTCGCAGAATTCCAGCACGTCTTCGCGCAGCGGAGCGCCCGACAGAAACTCGCGGCGGCGGGTGTAAACCACCTCGCGCTGCTTGTTCATCACGTCGTCGTATTCGAGCAGATGCTTGCGGATGTCGAAGTTGTGGGCCTCGACTTTCTTCTGCGCGTTTTCGATCGCGCGGCTGATCCATCGATGCTCGATTGGGACGCCGTCCTCCATCCCGATCTTGCCCATCAGGCCCTTGAGGCGGTCGGCGCCGAAGATGCGCAGCAAGTCGTCTTCCAGCGAAAGGTAGAAGCGTGACGAACCCGGGTCGCCCTGGCGCCCCGACCGTCCGCGAAGCTGGTTGTCGATACGGCGGGATTCGTGGCGCTCGGTGCCCAGGATGTGCAGGCCGCCGGCCTGCAGGACCTGTTCGCGCTCGCCAGGGCAGTGCTTGCGGTATTTTTCCAGCGCCGCGGCGAACGCGGGTTCGTTGGGATCGCGCGTGCCCGCTTCGGCGGCGGCCATGAACTCGGGATTTCCGCCCAGCACGATATCGGTGCCGCGGCCCGCCATGTTGGTCGAGATCGTGACCGCGCCCAAGCGGCCCGCCTGGGCCACGATCTCGGCCTCGCGCTCGTGGTTCTTCGCGTTGAGCACGAAGTGCTTGACCCCGGTCTTCTTGAGCTTCTCGGCGACGCGTTCGGACTTCTCGATCGAGACGGTGCCGACCAGCACCGGCTGCCCGCGCTCTTGGCAGTCGGCAATCTCCTCGATCACGGCGTCGAACTTCTCGTCCTCAGTCTTGAACACGACGTCGTGATGGTCGAGCCGGATCATCGGCATGTTGGTCGGAACCACGACGACGTCGAGCCCGTAAATCTGCTGAAACTCCTCTTCCTCGGTCTCCGCAGTCCCGGTCATGCCGGCGAGTTTGCGGTACATGCGGAAATAGTTCTGGAAGGTGATGGTCGCCAGGGTCTGGTTTTCGGATTCGATCTTGACGTTTTCCTTGGCCTCGATCGCCTGATGCAGTCCGTCGCTCCAGCGCCGCCCCGGCATCAGGCGCCCGGTGAACTCGTCAACGATGAGGACCTCGCCTTCCTTGACGACGTAATCGACATCGCGCTTGAACAGCGTGTGCGCGCGCAGGGCCTGGTTGGTGTGATGGAGCAGCAGGATGTTGCGGGGATCGTAAAGGTTCTCGACCCCCAGCAACTGCTCGACGCGAGTGACGCCTTCTTCGGTAAGCGACACGGTACGCATCTTCTCGTCAATCGTGGAGTGCTCCTCGCCGCGCAGGCGCGGGATCACGCGGTCCACGATGTAGTAGGTGTCGGTGGACTCCTCGGATGCGCCCGAGATGATGAGCGGGGTGCGCGCTTCGTCGATCAGGATGGAATCGACTTCGTCCACGATCGCGTAGTTGTGCTCGCGCTGGACGTAGTCCTCGAGGTTGAACTTCATGTTGTCGCGCAGGTAGTCGAAGCCGAACTCGTTGTTCTGGCCGTAAGTGATATCGGCGCCGTAGGCTTCCTTACGCTCCTGGTCGCTAAGGCCGTGGACGACTACCCCGACCGTGAGTCCCAGGTAGGTGTACACGCGCCCCATCCATTCGGCGTCGCGGCGGGCCAGGTAGTCGTTGACGGTCACTACGTGAACGCCGCGGCCGGTAAGCGAGTTGAGCACCGCGGGCAGAGTGGCGACCAGGGTCTTGCCCTCGCCGGTCTTCATCTCGGCGATTTTTCCCGAGTGCAGGACCATCCCGCCGACCAACTGCACGTCGAAATGGCGCTGGCCCAGGGTGCGCTTGGCGGCTTCGCGCACGACGGCGAAGACCTCCGGCAGGACATCGGCCATCGCCTCAACGCGGCCCTCGGGCTCCTCGATCGCGGTGATTTTGGCCTTCCAGGCGGCGATTTTCTCGCGCAGTTCCTCTTGCCCGAGTTTTTCCATCTCGGGCTCGAGCTCGTTGATAAGGGCGATGTCCGCCCTCAGCTTCTTAACTTCGCGGTCGCTTTTCGAGCCGAACAGTTTTCGCGCTACGTCTTTGAGAGGTGAAGCCATCGTTGATTCGGGAAGGTTCGGGCGTCCACCGGCTGGCGCACGGGCGCGAGCCGGACATATCTCCGTTGGGATTCGATCCTGTCTATCTTAGCCTATTCTACCGTTCCGCGAGACACGATTCAGCGCTCGATTCGGACCGCGGATTCCACCGCGGGCCCGAAGAACTGCCGCCCCACGCGCACGAACCGGTCCGGAGTTTCGGTGACAAAGAAGCTGGTCCGCCCTTCGCCGCCGCGCCGGAGCATCTTCGAGGCTCGCAGCTGGTCGCGCGCGGAAGCCGCCGTCGCGGTTGCCGAGTCGATCACGCGCACGCCGGGACCCAGCACCCGGCGGAACAGATCGGTCAGCAGCGGATAGTGCGTGCATCCCAGCAGCAGGGTGTCGATACCGCTGCGCTTGAGGCTCTCCAGATAGTGGGCGACAGTGCGCTCGGCGATCTCGCCTTCGGTCCATCCTTCCTCGACCAGGGGCACCAGCAGCGGACACGCGCGGGTGTAAATTTCCGCCTCGGGTCGCATCCGCTGGATGGTTCGCGTATAGGCGCCGGAGGCGATCGTCGCCTCGGTGCCGATCACCCCAATCTTGCCCGAGCGCGAGGCCTTTACCGCGGCGCGCGCGCCGGGCTCGATTACGCCGACGACGGGCACCATCGTGGCGTCCGAGATCGCCTCCAGCGCAACCGCGCTCGACGTATTGCATGCGACGACGAGGAGCTTGATTCCCTTGGCGAGCAGGAACTCGGTGTTCTCGCGCGAGTAGCGGATTATCACCTCGTTCGACTTGGTGCCGTAAGGCAGGCGCGCGGTGTCGCCAAGATAGACGAACTCCTCGGCGGGCAGTCTATCGACCAGCGCGCGCAGCACCGTCAGCCCGCCGACCCCGGAATCGAACACGCCGATCGGGCGCTGCGCCGGAAGCGCAGAGCCTCCGCCGTTGGAAGAAGCGATCGGAGTGCGCGCGGCGCGCACCCTGCCGCGCGCCATGATGGATCGGAGCTTGGAACGCATGGTGAGACGACTTTATCTGATCGCGAGCCGTTCGCCGATTGCGGCCGGATTGGCAGGCGGCTGTCCAAAGACGCGCTCGTGAACCGCCGTGCTCTCCATGCACAGGTAGGCCGGAACGCTCACACCCGCATGCTCAAGGCGCGCGGCGAGTTCGCGGTAGAGCGGGATGCGCAGCGCGGCGAAGGCGCGCAGGCGTCCGTCGGGCGCGAGCACTTCCTCGCCACACAGCATCGGATCGTTCGGGAAGCGCCGACGCGCCGCCTGCCTGAGCGACGGCGTCATCCTGAGCCCGCCCATGCTGACGAAAGAGATGCGTGCGGCGGGAATCGCCGCGAGCAACTCGTCGGCGAGCCGCGCGTAGTCGCGCTCGGCGCCGTCGTACGCGATTATCGGATCGAAGTGGAACGCCACGCGGTAGCCCGCTTCGAGCACCGCGCGCGCGGCCGCCATTCGCGCCGTCGGCGAGGCGGTCCGATGCTCCGAGTTGCGCCAGATAGCGTCGGTCGTGAGCGTCCATGAGACGGTCACGCGCCCGCGCGGGTCGGCGGCGAGCAGTGCTTCTACTTCGTCGGTCTTGGTCTTGAATTCGAGCGTCAGGTTCTCGCGCCGCGCGAAGTAATCGATCAAATCGCGCGAGACTCGGGTTATTCCGTCGAACGCAAGCGAATCGGCGAGCTCGCCGGTGCCGACGCGGAAGTGCCGCTGCGGCGCGGAGTGCGCGAGCCGATCGAGTTCGTCGAACGCGTCGGGATAGTTGGAGAACACCTGAAAGCCGGGATTGTCGGCGACGTACTCCTGCAGAAAACAATAGCTGCAATCCATCGGGCAGTTCGACGCAAGCACCAGGACCAGGTAGCCGCAGCAGGCAAACCGCGCCGAGCCCGCCGGACACGCCATCAAAAACGGCGCGCGCCGCCGCATTATCACCATCCGGCGCTTGCCCGCCGCAAACGGGTCCGCCGCGACGGTCGGTCTCGCGGTCTCGCGGCCGCTTGCGACGTAGCTTATCGGCACACGTCCCGCGAGCGCCGAAACGACGCGGCGCGCCAGCGCGGAGTCGCGCTCGCCGTCCTCAATCATCACCGCGTCGAGCTCAAACTTCATCTTGCCCGCCGAGCATTTCGATTATCCGGGCGATACTTTCGCGCCGTTGGTTTATCGCCTCGAGTGCGCGATCGAGGGCCGCGGCGCTCGAAACCGTGAATTGAAGCGTCAGCTCATCAGAGCCAAGGCGCGGTGGCAAGACCACGCGAATGCTGCCGGGCAGCTTGAGCGCGGCGATCTCGGAATGCAGGCGCCGGGCGAGCTCGGCCAGGCGCGGGTAGCGTATCCGGCGCAGCTCAGCAACAAAGTCGCGCGCGCGATCGGGCCGCGAGGCCGCCGCCGTCAGCAGCCGCGCGAGCGCGGGACGCGCAAGGACGCCGGCAATCTCCACCCGCTCGCGCACCGATATTTCATCGAGCAGGTCCAGCGCCTCGACGATCTGGCCGGTGCGCAGCGCGAGAGTGCGCGCGAACTCCATGATGGCATCTCGGCTCGCGGCGTCCGCGCCGATCCATCGCGTCAGATGGGCGGCGGGCAGGCGGCGCTTTTCGGCGAGCGCCCGGATTTCCGATTCGTCCTGCGTCATGCGTCCAATTCGGCGACTCGGCCGGGTTGCGCGGCGCCCGCGCGCTCAAGCATATGTCGCATCGCAGCCACGGTGGCGGGAATATCGCCGCCAGCGTCGCGCGACCACTCAGCGGCAGCGCGGGCGGCGATCGCATCATAAAATTCCGCTTCGTCCGCCCGTCCGCGCCGCGCCAGACCCCTGGCATAGACCGCGCACTTTTCCCCGAGCACCGATACCGCGGCCTGACGCCGCGCGCCCGTAACGCGCGCGTCGCCGAGCAGTTTGGTAAGCGCAAGGATGCGGAACCGATCGATCGCCGGCACGGTTGCCGAGAGCTGATCGGCGTGTCCGGCGCGCCGGGTGACGAGCGGGCGGTCGAGCAGGCCGACCTGGTGGCCCACGAGAATTCGCAGCCACAGGTCATAGTCCTCGGCCGCCGCCATCGTTTCGTCGAATCCGCCCATCGCCCGAAACAGCGCCATGCGCATGATCACTGCGGAGGGGCTTATCAGGCAGGTGCGCAGCGACTCGATGAAGATGTCACCGGCGCGCTTGCGATGGCGCCGGCCGGGATTGACGCGGCGCCCGCGGCGAATCCAGACCTCTTCGCACTGCGAGACTGCAAATTCGGCCTGCTGGTTCATGAACGCGATTTGCTCCGCGAGCTTTCCGGGCATCCAAAGGTCGTCGGAGTCCAGGAACGCGATCAGGTCTGCGCGCGCCAACGCGACCCCGCGGTTTCGGGCCGCGCCAGGACCGCGGTTTGGGATGCGTTCGATGGCAAATTGAGCCGCGCTCCGGCGGCGCAGCGCGTCGAGCGCTTCGGCGGTGCCGTCGGTCGAGCCGTCGTCGACCACGATCAGTTCGAAGTCGACGCCGCCCTGGGCGAGCACCGATTGTACCGCTTCGAGCACCATCGCGCGGCGGTTGAACGAGGCAATGATTACGCTCGCCTCGGGAGTCATCGGGGACTTGTCCGCGCCGCGTCGCGCTCGATCCCAAGCAGCATCCGCCGCAATTCGTCGATTCCTTCGCCGCTTGACGCGGAGCACAGCAGCGGCGCGCCGTCCCTTGCGTCGAAGCGGGCAATCGCGGCGGCGCGCTCCGAGCGCTTGAGCTTGTCGCACTTGGTCGCGGCGATGATCAATTCGATTCCCCTGATGCGCGCCGCGTCCGCAAGCTCGCGCTCCTCGGCCTGGGGGCCTCGCCGTGAATCGACCAGCAGCACGAGCGCCGCAAGCTGGCGGCGGCGCGCCAGGTACTCGCGCATCGCGACCGCGATTCGGTTCGCCACGGCCTGCGGAACGCGCGCGTAACCGTAGCCGGGCAAATCGACAATCGCCATCGATTCGCCGAGCGTGAAGAAATTTAGCGCCTGGGTACGACCCGGCGTGCGGCTGGTGCGCGCCAGCGAACGCTCTCCGACCAGCGCATTGAGCAGCGAGCTTTTTCCGACGTTGGATCGTCCGGCGATCGCGATCTCAGCGCGGTCCCATCGCGGGCAGTCGCTGGCGGTGGGAGCGGAAGCAACGAAAGTCGCGACGAGCTTTGCCATCGGAGCGGTCCGGACGACGCGTTTGCGCAAATGCCGCGGCGTGCCCCGCTACGGCTCTTCGTCGCTGGAGGCGGATTGGTTCTCGTCGGTGAGGTTGAGGGTCCGCTTGAGCGATTCGAGCTGCGAGACGAACACTCCGCTGATGACGTTTTTGATTACCCCGTCGGGCACGGGCAGGTCCTGCGTCATCTGGGTGGACTCGTGCAACCGGATGAGCGTCGAGCCGCCTTCGTCTTCGAGCTGGTAGCGCGCCTGCGTCGTCATCATCGGATTGCCGATGGTTTTGTAATCGATTGTGTGGTCGGCGGGCGAATAATGAAACTCGAGCTCGGTCGTGATGGTTTGTCCGACGGGCCCGTTCATCTCCATCTCGACCGTCTTGGTGTCGCCAGTCTGCGACAGGACCTTGACGCTGCGGACGGCGTCGGAGTGCGACTTCTCGATGTCGCGAATCGCTTTGAAGACCGACTCTTCGGGAGCGGGTACCCGCGCCACGAAGTCGGCGGTCCAAAGGTTGCCGTGATGCACGATATTCTCGGACAACACGCCGGCCCGCCGGATCCGATGCGACCGATACACACGCCATCCCGCAAAAGCGACTACACCAACCACGACCGCGACAGCGACGAATTTGTAGGTTTTGCCCATATTGACGATCCCGTCTGTGCTAGCGCTCGAAGGTTCCCACCAGGTCCGCGCTGGAAAGCGTATGACCTTTCATTGCCGCTTTAAGCTCCGTTGCGTCAGCTCCGGTCCGCAAATTGAGTTTACTGTCCAGCGCGAACAGCCGGAAGTGATAATGATGCGGTTTTCCGTGCGGAGGACAGGGCCCCTTGTAACCGGTCGCGCCAAAACTGTTGACCCCCTGCGTGCCGCCATCAGCCATCTCGGAAGTCGGGGCCACGGCGGCGGGTAGTCCGGTCGAGGACGCGGGCAGATTGTAGGCGACCCAGTGATAAAACACTCCCGAGGGAGCGTCGGGGTCCGCCACGATCAGCGCGAACGATTTGGTCCCGGCGGGCGCATCGGACCAGCTTAGCGGCGGAGAAAGGTTGACGCCGGCGCAGGTGTTTTCCGGCGGAATCGGGGCCCCTGGGGCGACTGCGGTGCTGGAAATCTTTAGCGCGCCCGCCCCGGATGCGTCTGGCGCCACCGCGGCGGCTGCTAGCAAAAGCACGATTATGGCGGCGGCAGCGGTTCGATATGACAACATTTGGCAAGACTCCCGTGAATCACGAGCTTAACAGCGCGGACCTTTTAGATGTATAGTAATTGCGAAGGTCAAGAACGTGCCGGAGCAGAGGTCTAATCTCGAATGTGGTCAAGAGGTTGATATCTCTGGCGAGGCTGCTCTTGACCGCCAAAGTCGGTTCTGCAAGCCTCTAGTGGAATCAAGGCTGGCGTAAGGGAGCAGATGGTTCGATTTGACGAGGCGGAAAACACCACACAGCCTTGACCGAACGCGGCAGGTCGAACCAGCCGCAGGCGGAGATAAAATGGCGACTGAAACCAAGTACAGCTTACCCCGGGTCATGACCGTTAAGGAACTCTCAGAGTACCTGCGCGTTCATCCCTCCACCATCTACAAGCTTTTGCGGCGCGGTGAGCTGCCGGGCTTCCGGATCGGCACCGACTGGCGGTTCAACGCCGAGGTGATCGATCGCTGGTGCCTTGAGCGCAACATGAAGCTCAGCGAACCGCCGACGGGTTCGTCCTCTCGCAACTAGCTTCGATCCACGGATCGATCGCGCCGGCGGCTGCCGCCGGTTCCCGCACGGATTCGGCGCCGTGCGCGCTAATCCGCGCGGCGTTTGCCAATTGGTGCGCGCTTGACGCGGCACCCTTATCTGACTCAGCATACCGCTCGTTCATTCAATGATTGCATCATCAAGACGGCAGGCGGCTGATCCGGCCCCGCGCAGGCGTGGAACGCTCGATCGGGTCCTGATCAACGCCGCGATGGATCTGTTCGCATCGTACGGGTATCGCGGAACCTCGCTGGCGCGAATCGCGCGCGCGGCGGGAGTGACCAAGGGAGCGCTCTACTGGCACTTCGACGACAAGGAGGACTTCTTCCTCGCCGTCGTCGAGCAGGTGCTGCGCGACTGGCAGTCGGCCTTCGAGAAGCGCCCACCCTCCCAGAACGCGGCCGACTACAAGAACGAATTCCTGGAAGTGTTCGAGACCAGCGCGCGGCTCAACGAGAAGAATCCGTGGGTTTCGCGCCTGCTGTTGATCATCACGCTGGAGTCGCACAAGATCGGTCCGCGCGTGCTGCGCGCGATGCGCAAGGGCAACGACCGCCAGTTTCAGCATCTGCGCGTCGTAATCGAGCGGGGCAAGGAGCTTGGGGTCTTCGAGCCCGATCTCGACGTAACCTGGGCGGCCACGCAGATCTGGTCCTCTACCGTCGGCGTGCAGCTCCTGTGGTACCTGCACGGCCCGCGCTTCGATTTGCGGCGTTCGGCGCGCCGCCAGGCGCGCGAGTTTCTGCGCCAGTGGAGCGAGCGCCCATGAAGGCCGGTCTCATCTATGAGATCGAGTCGATAAAGCCGCATCGCCTGGACCACGAATACCACGTGTTCTGGGACACGATGGCGCAGATCGAGTTGGCCGACCGCCTTGGCTTCGACTCGGTGTGGACCGTCGAGCATCACTTCCTGAACGAATTTTCCTACTGCTCCGCGCCCGAAGTGTTCCTGGCCTGCGTGAGCCAGCGCACCAAAAAAATCCGCGTCGGACACGGCGTGGTGGTGCTGCCATTCAATCATCCGGTGCGCGTGGCGGAGCGAATCGCGGTGCTCGACATCATGTCGGGCGGGCGCGTCGAGTTCGGCACCGGGCGGGCGACCACGATGGATGAGCTGCTCGGCTTCGGTGTGCGTCCCGAGGATACGCGACCGCGATGGGCCGAGGCGGTCGAGGCGATCCCGCGCATGTGGCGCGAAGATCCGTTCACGATGCGCGGGCGGTACTGGACCGTCGAGCCGCCGGTCTCGGTCATCCCCAAGCCGATCCAGAAGCCGCATCCCCCGATTTGGGTTGCCGCGACCAATCCCGACACCTTCGTGCTTGCCGCCGAGCGCGGACTCGGCGTGCTGTGCTTCACGCTCGGCGTCGAGCTGGGCGAAGTCAGGCGGCGCATCGAGCTATATCGCGACGGCATCCGCAGCGCGCGCCCGGTCGGGCTTGCCATCAACAACCAGGTCTCGATGAATATCATGGGGCTGTGCGGCGAGGACGCGCGCGAGACCGAGCAGGTCGCGCGCGAGGCCGTGCTGTGGTACGTGCGCAAAGGCTTCGAGCTGGTCTCCAAGGTCGCGCAGACGGATTCGGCCGACCCGTCCTACAGCTATCTCAAGACCGCGTCGCGATTCGATCCCGCGCAAATCACGGGCGATTACTACGAGTTTCTCAAGGAAAATGATTTGGTCGCCGTCGGCGGTCCGGACGAGATGCTGCGGGTGGCGCGGCGCTATCGCGAAACCGGCGCCGACCAGGTCCTGTTCTTCCTGCAGTACGGCGCGATCCCGCACGAGCGCGTGATGAAATCGATCGAGCTGATCGGCCGGGACGTGCTGCCCGAGATCCACTCGTGGCAGACCTCCGGCGCGATCACGCCAGTTGATTCCGCGGCCCGCGCCAGCGCCTGACCGGGCAGCCGCGACCGCGCGCGGCGCCGATCGATCTCACTCGGAAGCGCCTGAGTCAGCCGGATTCCCCGCAAGATACGACGGGCTCGACGATCTGACCTCGGAGACCACGCTGCAGGGCGCGGTGAGCTACACCGGAGCCTGTCCTGAGTGCTGCCGAAGGAACAACGGGGGCGGCGGCAGACGATGACCGTGCCGAGGCAGACCCAGGTCTCGTACTCGTGGGACAACGCCAACCGGCTGATTGGAATTACCCAGGGGAGCACCTCGGTTGCGTTCCAATATGACAACGCGAATCGAAGGACGCAGCTCACCCAGCCCAACGGAATCGTAGTGGCGTATGCTTACGATGCCGACTCGCGGGTGAGCGGGATGACCTGGACGCTGGCGGGCAATCAGATCGGCGACCTTGAATACGCCTACGACGGTGACGGGCGCGTGACATCGAAGACCGGGAGCATGGCGGCCACCGGAATGCCGGCGGCGGTGAGCGGGAACACTTTCAATGCGGACAACGGGATGACCGCGTTCAACGGTACCGCGATGTCGTACGATGCGAATGGGAATCTGACCAGCGACGGGACCAACACCTACACCTGGGACGCGCGCAATCACCTGAGCGCGATCGCTGGACAGGTTGCTGCGGGTTTCGTTTACGGTCCGCTCGGGCGGCGGATGAGCAAGACGATCAACGGGACCGCGACGAGCTTCCTCTATGACGGCCTGAATCCGGTGCAGGAGCTCCAGAACGGTTCGCCGAGCGCCAACATGCTGACGGGACTGGGAATCGATGAATATTTCCAGCGCATTGATTCGAGTGGCGCCGAGGATTATCTGACCGACGCCCTCGGCAGCACGCTGGCGCTGGCGGACTCTTCAGGAACGTTACAGACGTCGTACACGTACGAGCCATTCGGCAATACAACTGCTTCCGGTGCATCCAGTACCAACCCGTTCCAGTTCACCGGCCGAGAGAACGACGCCACTGGGCTGTACTTCAATCGAGCACGATACTACAGCCCAACGTTCCAGAGATTCGTCGCCCAGGATCCGATCGGATTCCGCGGCGTGACTGCAAATTTATACGCGTACGTGAATCAGGATCCGATCTCCGCAGTCGATCCGCTCGGACTGTCTGGGTATTTTCTGCGGTTTTTCGTCGATGTGGGTGCTGGTTTTGAAGTCGGCACCAATCCGGACGGCACGTGGTTTGGGACCGTTGATTTCGGATTCGGAGAAGACGTTGCGGCTGGGTACGATCCGAACGCTACAAGTCCCGGGTACGGTCAGAACGGGCCATCCTCGTGCAGCATCGGAACCTTCGCGCAAGGGGGAATCCACTTCGGGGGCGCCGACTTCGGATTCGGTGACGAAACGGGCACGGACTTCGGGCCGAGCGGCGCCGCACCCTATTCCAGTTCAGGACCGTCGGCCAGCGCTTCCGGACCGGTCAGCAGCGGCATCGAGTTTGGCGGTTCCGCCGGCGGTCGCATTGGGTTCTCACAGTAATGGAATGTGTATGCCTCGCTGGAGGAAATTTATCATTGGAGCCACCGTAGCGATCCTCGTTGGGTGGGTAGGGACTTACTTTTACGCATTGCACAGTGACGCCTACCGCGCCGCCTGCAATTTTGTGAGAAGCGACGCAGCTATCCAAACCCGCTTGGGCAAGATCGAGAAGTGTCAATTGAGGTTGCTCGGTTGGCGAGTCGCATACAGCGGTCCGAACGGAGTCGCTAATTTCGGACTCAATGTCGTGGGCCAGAAGACAGACGGTGAAGTGTTCCTAAACATGAAGACTGACTTGGGGCAGTGGAAAGTCACGAACGCGAAACTGAAGCTGGAAGACGGATCATTCGTCAGAGTGCAGTAGTTGCCGGAAAACCTTGACCCTGAACGGCAACCAAATCGGCAATCTGGATTACGCGTATGATGGCGACGGGCGGTTGATATCCAAGACGGGGAGCATGGCGGCCACGAGTCTGCCGCAGGCGGTCAGCGGAAATACGTTCAATGCGCGAACGAGCTGACGGCGTTCAACGGCGCGGCGCTGACCTATGACGGCAACGGCAACCTCACGAATGACGGGACGAACACCTACACCTGGGATGCGCGCAATCACCTGAGCGGGATCACCGGCGCGGTGGCGGATTCATTCAACGGGCTTGACAAACGGCCGCGAGTCTTTAGACTAATAGTCAGTCCGACGGCGCCGTTCGCAGCGCCATTTGCCCTCCGCCCGAAATCGTTAACGCCCGCATCCGTCCGTATCGGAGTTGGATCGTCTTGATGCCGGGTCATCACCGCCGTGCGCGCACGCGTTATTTCCGCGTTTCGCGAGCGCCGGAAAACCGTTCGCAGACAGCATCGGCGGCGCATGCGCCCGCCTCGCCAGCCAGCCCGCGGCGGGCCACGATCAATCGCGCGCCGGCGTATGCCGTCGAGGGCCGGAGCGGCGGAGAGAGGGTGCCTGCGCTCGCCCGCGAAAAATATAAACAGACCCATCGCGGCGGCCGGACTTTTGCAAATGAAATCGCGGGAATGGCTATATTCAGTGAGCCTGACTCAGTTGATGGCAAAGCCAACTGGCATCGCGCGCACCGGGGCGCCGCCGCTCGCGCCGCGTGATCGATACCGCAAGAATTACCTTCCCCTTTGTGGAGAGATGCGTCCGTTCCATTCCTTGCTTTTGGAGACGCAAGGTTCGGTAAGATAATGGATGCTGTCGGCTTCCGCGCCGCCCCGCATTCGTTACTTCGCGTGGATGGTCACATCATAAGTGCCGCCGGGGAATTGGAAGCTGGCGGCCTGGAATGACGGCGCGCCGACCGTCGCCGTCGCATCGTTGGAAAATCCGTAAACCTCGGTCGGGATGCCGAGCCAGTTCTTGGTGATCTTCCCGGTGCCGTGCTGGTCCTGGAACGCGGCCACCGCGTAGGCGCCCGGTTTGAGTCCCTTGAACTCGCACACTCCCTGCTCGTCGCGCACCGGGCCGACGGCGCGCGCGATAACCTTGCTCCGGTCGGTCGGAAAGCCGTCGGGCGAGTCGTACAGCCCGCACAGCACGCGCCCGATACTGTTGGGCATGCCGACGAAATGCACCCGCAGCACTCCCGCCGCGGCGCCGGTCTGCGCGAACGCATTCGGCGCCGCCGCGAGCATTCCCACTGCGAGCAGGATCGCTACCGCGCGCAGCTTCATCGCGAGCATCTAGCGGCGCGAGCCCGGAGCAGGGCGCGGATCGACAATTTGCCTTCCCGTCGGGCGCACTTCGAGCGTGCATCCAAACAGCGAGTCGTCGCGCACCAGCATGTGGACGGCGTCGGCGATGTCCTCGGCCTGGAGCATCTTGGCCGGCGCCCAGCTCTTGATGCCCAACTTCTGCGCCTGCTCCATCCCGCGCCGGACCAGCGGCGTATCGACGATTCCGGGGCATACGCAGTTGACGCGGATCTTCTTCTCGGCCGCCCAGTTCGCCAGTGAGTGCGTGAAGTTCACCACGCCGCCCTTGGCCGCGCCATAAACCGCGTCCTGGCGATGCGGATACAGCCCGGCCATCGAGGCCGTGTTGATGATCGCGCCGCCGCCGCTCTTTTCCATGATCGGCGCGGCCAGCCCGGTACCGAGAATCACCGCCTGCAGATCGATCTCGATCACGAGATGCCACCTGGCGGGCTCGACGTTCGGAAAGCCCGGCGCGCCGGTGCCGATGCCGGCGTTGTTGTGCAGGATGTGCAGGCCGCCGTACTTCTGCACCGCGGTGTCGAGCATCTTGCGCGTGTCGGCTTCGCTGGTGACGTCGGCGCGCACGAATGACGCCTTTCCGCCGGCGCCTTCGATTCGCTTGACGGTTTCTGCGCCGCCCGCCGCGTCGATATCGACCACCACCACCGACGCGCCCTCATGGGCAAGGCGCTCGGCGACGGCGCGTCCGATTCCGGATCCGGCGCCGGTAATTACGGCGGCTTTACCTCTGATTTCCATTTCGACGACCTCCTGAAATTTGCTAGCCGATGCGGCCCAGCAGCACGCCCGCAATCAGTCCCGCGAGCACGTACGCGGTGAATCCAACATAAGGATAATCTTTTTCCTTGATGAAGAGCAGGAAGCAGAATGCCACGCGCCCGAGCGGCACCAGCGTCAGCACGAACAAGCCGATCGTCATGATCGAGTGCGAGTCGCCGTGGGAGAATCCGCGCAGCAATTGCACAAACGACTGCGGATCGTGGAACTTGCCCCTCCGGACCGCCTGATAGTGTTCGACGTAATAGTTGGGCGCGTGCGTCGCCATCATGACGAGCCCCACCGTCAGCAGGATCGACGCGGCGATCAGGATCGTACGGAGCAGGACCGGGGTCCATACGCGCAGGATTCGATCTTCTTCGTTAACCGCCATGCTCAGATTCCAGACAGCGCCCGCCATCCCATCTCGACGGCGATCAGTAAGAGAATTACTACGAATCCCGTCCGCAGCCATCGCACGTTCGCGTAAGGCAGAATCCGGCTTCCGGCCAGAGCGCCAGCGGTCACGCCCAGCGCCACGGGCGCTGCGATCGCGGTGGTGACGTCGCCGCGGGCCAGGAACACCAGCGCGCCCGCGCCGGCGGTTACACCGATCATGAAGTTGCTGGTTGCGCTCGAGACCTTCAGCGGCAGGTGCATGATGTAGTCCATCGCGATCACCTTGAGCGCGCCCGATCCGATACCGAGCAGCCCGGACATCAGGCCCGCCACTACCATCATGGCCGCCCCGGCGGGCACGTTGACGACTTCGTAATGGATCATACCGCCCGCGTCGTCGGGAACTTCGCCGGCGAGCTCGAGTCGCTTCGCGAGCGGGCTGCCGTGCTCGACGATCTCGTCGCCCTGCTTGCGCAGGCTGAAATACGCAGACTGCAGCATCATCAGCGCAAACAGCAGCTCGAGGATCACGACCGGGACGACGCCGGCAAGATAGGCGCCGGTCACCGCGCCGGTGACCGTGGCGCACTCCAGCACCATCGCGACCTTCAGATTGGTCCATCCGTCGCGCACGAAGGCGACGCTGGCTCCGGCGCTGGTAGCAACCACGGAGATCAGGCTGGCGCCGATCGCGACCTGCATCGGCATTTTCGCGATAATCACGAGCGCGGGTACGATAAATACGCCGCCGCCGAGGCCCGACATTGCGCCGACGAAGCCTGCGCCGATCGCCAGCGCGAGCAAGCCCCCTAGAATTTCCAGCACGCGATTTTAACTCCGGACCGGGCGGCGAATGCCTGGATCTAGATTTCGCAGACCGTTCGCTCCAGGTCGAGGACCATCAGGAGCCGCCCGAAACCGATATATTGCCCGATCGCCATGCCCAGTTCCACGATTTCGGCGTCCGAGAACTGCGCGCGCAGCGAGCGGAAGAACTCGTCATCCGCTGCGGACGCGTGATTCAGCGCCATCCGCTCCGCGAACTCGAGCGCGACGCGTTCGCGCTCGTTGAAAGCGGGATCGTTGCGGAAGTCCGCCAGGCGCGAAATCTTGTCTTCGGTCAGTCCGTGTTCCATCGCCGATGGAAACCGCGCCTTCTGTCAGGTGAAGCACTGATTGAGCGAAGCGATCCGCAGGCGCACGATTTCCTTGAGCGCAGGATCGACCACGCCGCCATTGTGCATCGGGTAATAGAACTTGAAGTACGACTCGATCATCTCCGGGCGATGACCCAGCACGCGGAGCACGGTCGAATTGGCGCCGGCCCTATCGGTGGACTCCGCCTGGCGGCGCAATTCGGCCGGCAGTTGGTCGTTGGCGAGTATGCTCAGTCGAGACATTTGATCTCCCTGTCTGGCGAAAGCTGCGTGACTGCGATGCTAGTGAGAATTGGTGCCGGATGACAATGTCCCCCGGACCGCAGGCGCCGCTCCCGGCATCTTAATCGAATCGGTCCTCAGGTGAACCGGCGCGGCAGCGTTTCCACAGCGGCGCGCGGACTCATGCGCAGTGCCCGTTCGCTATCCTCGATGAATTGGCGCACCGCCCTCACCGGCTCAGGCGAGCGGCAGACCGGCGCGCCCACGACCAGATAGTCGGCACCCGCCCGGATCGCCTCCGCGGCGCCGAGCGCGTGCGCGGAGGAGACTCCGCGCGCGCTGATTCCGCCGGCGACGATGATGAACCGGCGTCCGCATGCGCCGCGGATGCGATACGCCTCATGCGCCGAGGTCAGCACGCCGTCGAGCGCGGCCTCCGCGGCGCCGCGGGCAAGGCGGATCACGCAATCGGCGTCGCGGGCGCCGGGACCGCGGTTTTCGCGCGGCGCAATCCCAGCCAGCATCGCGACCGCCAGGATATGCGGGCGGCGCAGTCCTTCGGCGCGGCACAGCCGCGAAACCTCGGCGCGCGTGCGCGCCAGCACCTCGGGCAGCGGACCCGGCTTGAGCGCGCCCGCAAATGGCCAGTACTGCGCCATCGACACTCCTCGCTTGGCGTTAACAAAAATTATGCGACCGCAGTGCGATGTCAAGGAAACGCGAGCCCCGTGAACCGAAGCGCGATGAAGCGTGCGGCGGGTGCCGCCCGGCCGCGTACCTCTGGACATTCGAGCCGCTGGTGCAATCGCAATGGTGCAGCCAATTTACTGCGCAACGCGGTATGCGCGACGTTGGCTTGGTTGGTGATCCGCGCGGACTAAGGGATATTCCGCGCAAAGCGGGTCGGCATCACCCTTGCATTAGAGGCATTAGTCGCTTGCGAGGTCGGTTGCGACAGGCGCGTTGAAGTAGCATAGCTGGATGAAGATCGCGCTTCTGCGTACGAGGCTTAATCAAGATGTCGGGAATTTTAATATTAGCTCTGATTATATTTGCGGTGCACGAATATCGTAAGCATCGCCGCGATTTCTGGAACCTCGGCTGCGGCAAGGATCGCGATCAGTGGTGGAAGGACCCGGAAAAAACCCGCCGCTGGTCCTCCGACTTCCACACCCGTCTGGGCCGCAAATTCGAGTACGAAGCCGAGCGCTTCGAGCGCAAAATCCGCCGCAAGTTCGATCACGAAACCAGCAAGTACGGCGTCGATACCGCCGATCCGGCCCCAGCCGCCGAGGAGCAGCCGCAGTTCAAGACCGATGCGGCTCGCCAGGCCTACGAGCGCGCCCGCAAGCGCGCGGCGGCGGAAACCGGCTTTTACGTCCACCTGATGTGGTACGCGGTCGTGATGGGGTTCCTGTTCTTCCTGAACCTGCTGACGACCTCGTTCCAATGGTGGCTGTTCCCGGCGATCGGATGGGGTTTCGGCCTGGCCAGTCACTTCGCCGCGGTGTTTGGATGGCGATGGATTCACGAACGCGTCTTCGCGCCAGCGATCAAGCGCGAAGTGCAGCGCGAGGTCACCATCGAGAAGGAAGTGCTGCGCACCGAGAAGCAGGCGTCGCTCGATGAGCTGACGGCGACCTTCGCGCACGAAATCCGCAATCCCATCGCCGCGGCCAAGAGCCTGGTGCAGCAGATGGGCGAGGATCCGACTTCGCACGAGAACGTCGAGTACGCCAAGGTCGCACTTGACGAACTCGCGCGCGTTGAGCGCAGCGTCTCGCACCTGCTGAAATACGCCAAGGAAGAGGACTACGATTTCGAGAACGTGAACCTGGCCTCGGTGCTCGACGGCGCGCTGACCCAGATGCGCTCGAAGCTGGAGTCCAACTCGGTGCGCGTGATGCGCAGCTACCTGAGCGGCCCGATCGTCCGCGCCGACGCGGACAAGCTGCGCCAGGTCTTCTCCAATGTGATCGACAACGCGATCGACGCGATGGCGGAGGTCAAGAGCGACCGCCGTATCGAGGTCGCAATCGTGCGCGGGAGCGACGGGATGGCCACGGTGCACATCCGCGACAACGGATGCGGCATCCCGACCGACAAGCTCTCCAAAATTTTCAATCCCTTCTACACCTCCAAGGAGACCGGCACCGGGCTCGGCCTAGGCGTCGCCAAGAAGGTCATCGACTCTCATCGCGGCATCATCGAGGTGACCAGCCAGGTCGGGCAAGGCACCGAGTTCGAGATATCGGTGCCGCTCGCCGACGCGCTGCGCGACGAATCCGGCCAGGTGGCCGCCAATCCGGCGCAGCCTGACCAGCAGCCGGCGCAGGCCGCTGCGACCGTGTTGCTCAACGGCGCGAGTCCCGCAGCGGCGGCGCAAACTACCGCCCCGATGGCGGCGCGGGGGCGGCAATGAAAGGACGGCTGCTCATCGTTGATGACGAACGCGGCATCGTGATCGCGCTCAAGGGCCTGTTCACCAAGGAAGGCTACGAGGTCGAGACCGCGGAGTCGGGCGAGGAAGCGCTAGGCCGGGTGAAGGCCGGGCTCTTTCACGTGATTATCACCGACCTCTCGATGAAAGGGATGAGCGGGCTCGATCTCCTCAAGCAGGTCCGCGAACTCGATCCGCAGTGCGCGGTCCTGATGATCACCGCGTACGGCAACCAGCGCATCGCGGTGGAAGCGATGAAGGCCGGCGCGGAAGATTACCTGCCCAAGCCGTTCGACAACGACGAGCTGCGTTTCAAGGTGCGCAAGGTGATGGAAACGCAGCTGCTGCGCCGCGCGCACAACCAGTTGCTCGAGCAGGTGCGCCTGGAAACCGGCGTCTTTGAGAACATGATCGGGCGCTCGCGCGCGATGGTGCGGGTGTTCGAAACCATCGAGAAGGTCGCGCCCACCGACGTGACGGTGCTGATACGCGGCGAGTCGGGCACCGGCAAGGAGCTGGTTGCCCGCGCCATCCACTATCGCAGCCCGCGCGCGCGCGGCCCGTTCATCGCGGTGAACTGCGCGGCGTTCTCGCGCGAGCTGGTCGAGAGTGAGCTGTTCGGCCATGAAAAGGGCGCGTTTACCGGCGCGGTGGCGCGCCGCGAGGGAAAGTTCGAGGCGGCCGACGGCGGCACCCTGTTCCTGGACGAGATCGGCGACATGAGCCTGGAGACGCAGGCCAAGCTGTTGCGCGTCATACAGGAAAAGCAGTTCGAGCGAATCGGCGGCAATCAGTCGCTCAACGTGGACGTGCGGATTATCGCGGCGACCAACCAGGACCTCGAGACGATGGTCTCGCAGGGGCGCTTTCGCGAAGACCTCTACTACCGCATCAAGGTCGTCGAGATCCGCATTCCGCCCCTGCGCGAGCGGCGCGAGGATATCCCGCCGATGGTCCAGACGTTCATCGGCGAGGCGAGCAAGCGCTACGGCAAGCCGGAAAAAAACCTGACGCCGGAGGCGATGCGCGCCTGTATCGAGCAGCCGTGGAAGGGCAATGCGCGCTCGCTGAAGGCCGCGATCGATCAGGCCGTTATCCTGGCGGCGGGCGACGATATCACCTCCGAGGAGCTGTTTTCCGGCTCCGAGCCCGAGAGCGCCGACCACAATGGCGCAGCTCCCGGCGCGGCTGCCTCGGCCGATCCGCCGGCGAGCGCCGCGCAGGCGGAGGAGCGCGGGCTGACGTTTCGCGAAGCGAAGGAAAAAGCCGTCGGCGACTGGGAGCGCGACTTCTTCCTGCGCGCGCTGCGTTCCACCGGCGGAAATATCTCGCGCGCCGCGGAGCGGACCGGGATGTACCGGCAGAGTTTTCAGCAGAAGCTCCGCGAGCTCGGAATCCGGCCGGCCGATGCGATTGCCAAGTCCGAGCAGGAGTGACGCTTAAGGAGCGAACGAGATGAGTGGTTCGGTTTCAACTTCGGGCGATTCGGGCACGTTTAAGATTCATCCTCCGCTGCTCGCGCTGCTGTGCCTGGCCGGCGCCCTGGTGCTGCACCTGCTGATCCCGGGCTCGCGCACCGTCTATGCGCATCATCTGCTCGGATTGCTGCTCACCGCGGGCGGCGTGGGCCTGAGCTTTTACGCAGCCGCGATTTTCGGCGCGCGCGACACGACCAAGAACCCCTACGGCGAGCCCGCGCAATTCGTGACGGTGATGCCGTACACGTTCACGCGCAACCCGATGTACCTGGGGCTCACCACCGTGCTGCTCGGGGTCGCCGTGTTCTTCGCCTCGCCGGTGATGATCCTGGCGCCGATCGTTTTCTTCGTGGTGATCGACCGGATGGTGATTCCGCGCGAGGAGCAGACGATGGAGCGGCTGTTCGGCGATTCCTATCGCGACTACCAGCACCGCGTGCGGCGCTGGCTGTGAGGTAAAGCGCAACGAATTAACGGCGCGCCGGGTGCGGCGCGGTGCAGGAGAAATACCATGTTTCTATCCAGGTTTTTCAAGTTGATCGGCGGCAAGCTCACACGGTGGCTCAAGGTGCGCGAGGCGCAGGATCCCGAGGCGGTCTACGAGGCCGCCATCACGGAGCGGCTGCGCCGCTACCAGCAGCTCAAGACCGCCGCCGCCGGCGTGATCTACATGCGCAACAAGCTCGAGCGCGAGCTCAAGGGCAAGACCGCCGAGCTCGCCGAAGTCGGCGAGGAGGCCGCGCAGGCCGCCGATATGAACGAGGACAAGTGCGCGCTGATCCTGCTCCAGCGCAAGCACCAGCTCACCGGCGACTGCGACCGGCTGCGCGAAGAGCTGGGCGACCTTACCCGCGAGGCCGAGGAGGCCAAGCAGAATCTGATCGCGTTCAAGGGCGAGATCGAGAAGCTCAAGATCGAGAAGGTGCGGATGCTCGCGCGGCTCAAGAACGCGCAGGCGCGGGTCAGGATCCAGGAGGCGCTCGAGCGCGTCTCCTATGACGAGGACGTGCGCGCGCTAGAGGAAGTGCGCGAATCGATCCAGCGCGTGCTCGCCCAGGCGGGCGTCAATCATGAGCTGGGCGGCTCCGAGCTGGGCGCAAAGCTCGACGAGATCCGCCAGCGCAACGCCGAAGCCAAGGCGCAGGCCGAGCTCGACGATCTCAAGCGCCGCCGCCGTCCGCCGCTGGCGCCGATGGAGATTTTCACGCAGGCGGCCGACGCCGCCAACTCCCATTCCCGTACCGCCGGCGAGTGACACGGCCCCAAACGGCTCCTAAAGAGGCCACGGAGGACGGCACCATGAGACAGATCGCAACCGCGCTCGCACTGCTCGCGATGCTCGCCGCCGGATGCGGCCGTCCGCCGGCGCCCGAAGCCTCAGACAGCGGCCGTCGCGACAATTCGCACCACACAGTAGCTTCGGCCACTTCGGTCTTTGGTCCCGCGTCGAGCACCGTCGTCTCCAACCTGTGTGCCGGGCAGAAGCAACTGACCCAGGGCGCAGGCACCGTTGGCGACGCATGCTTCACGGGGGCGACCAACGTGGTCCTGTGCACAGATATGACCTCGGTAAGTCCGGTGCGATGCACGCCGGGTCCCAATTCGCTTACAATCGCGGGAACCGGCAATGACCTCATCAGCTACGCGCGTATCAAGTGAGAACCATCGCTTCCGGCGGGCGGACCCGTCCGCCCGCCGCGGGCGCCGGATGGTTCTTGCGGCGGCGCTCACGGCGCTGGCGCTTTGCGCGCCGTCGTGCGCAACGATCGGCAGTTTCACCTCCGGAAATGGCGCCGGCGGATCGCTGATCGTCGATGGTCCGCTGCGTGTTGACGGCGACCTGACCGTCGGCGGCTCCGCCCTGGTTCACGGTCCCGTGCGTGCGAGCAAAATCACCGTCAGCGGCAGCGTAATCGCCTCGCTGCCTCCAGGTGAGACGCCGGGCTCCGCGCCGCAAGTGGTGGAAGGATCGCTGCACGTGGGTGGTTCGCTCAACGTAAACGGCCCGCTCACGGTCACCGGCAAGCTCGCAGTGGGCGGTTCGCTTACGACCGAGCGCGGCGAGATGCCCGAGGCGTACACTGACCTGCCGCCGCAATGAGCGCGCGGATGAATCAGCGCCGGAACAGCATCGAATCGGCGACCGGCACTCCGAGTGCGTAGCGGCGCAGCCAGTCGAGCGCGACTTGCGAGCCGAGCAGCTTGACCCAATCGCGCGTCCCGCGCATCTGGTAGCGCCGCGAATACTTGACGTCGTCGGAGTCGATCGCGATGCAGACGGTGCCGACCGGTTTGTCGGGCGTGCCGCCGTCGGGTCCGGCGATTCCCGAAGTCGCGATCGCAACCTGCGCACCGGTCCGATCGCGTGCGCCCGCGGCCATCTCGCGCACGCACTCCTCGCTGACGGCTCCGAACTCTTTCAGTGTTGCTTCGCGCACGCCCAGCAGGCCGGTTTTCATTTCATTGGAATAGGTAACCAGGTCGCCGAGCAGGTAGCGCGAGCTTCCTGGGATGTTGGTGATGCGATGCCCGATGAGTCCGCCGGTGCATGACTCCGCGACCGCGAGGGTAAGGTTCTTTTCCGCGAACAGGCGCCCGACGACTTCCTCCATCGAGACGTCGCCCTCGGCGAACAGGAAGTCGGCGATCTTCGCGCGCACGCGCACGGCAAGCTCCTCGAGCCTGCGCTCGGCCTCGCCCGGATTGCCCTCGACCGTGAGCCGCAGCGAGATTTGCGGAAAGCTCGCGCGCAGACCGACCTTGGCCTCGCCGGGCTTGATGACGCCCTTTACCGCCTCGTCGAGCGCCGACTCGCTCATGCCGAAAGTCTGGAAAATGCGCATCGCGATCACCCGGTCAGTGCCGCGATTACGCCGGATCCACGGGACCACCCAGTTTTCCATCATCGGCTTCATCTCGCGCGGCACTCCGGGCAGCACGATCAGCTCCGCAGTGTGTCCGTCGCGCGTGATCGGTAGACGAAAGCCGGGCGCGGTGCCGAGCGGATTGGGAATTACCTCCGCGCCCTCGGGAAAGTCGGCCTGCTTGAGATTGTTTTCCGGCATCACGCGGTTGATGGTCGCGAACAGGCGCTTCATATGATCGACGGTGGCCTGGTCGCGCTGCAATCCGATCCCCGCGATGCGCGCGACGGTCTCGGTGGTCAGGTCGTCCACCGTGGGGCCGATTCCGCCGGTCGAGATCACCACGTCACCCATCGCGACCGCGGTGCGCCACGCCCATTCCAGGCGTTCGGGCACGTCGCCGACGGTGATCACGGCGACCAGGTCGACACCGCTCTCGACCAGTTTGTCGGCCAGGTAGTTGGCGTTGGTATCGACGACCTTGCCGGTGGTCAGTTCGTCGCCGGTGGAGAGAATCACAGCGCGCTCAATCATCGGATGCACCTCGCCGCCCGGATGCCCGTGATGCGAGGCGCCGCGGGCGGTTCCTCACAGCACGCGCCACAGGATTTGCAGCACGATATTCGCATATATGGCCGCGGCCAAATCGTCCAGCATCACGCCCGCGCCGCCGCCCACGGAGCGATCGAAGTAGCTCGCGGGCCAGGGCTTGAGCACGTCGGCGATGCGAAAGGCGACGAATCCGGCCGCGAGCCACGCCGGCCCCAGCGGATTGGCGATCATCGTCGCGATCATTCCCAGCACTTCGTCGAGCACGATCTTCGGGCTGTCATGCTCGTCGAAGATCACCTCGGCGCGTCCCGCTATCCAGCATGAGATCGCGAACACGAGCGCGAAGATGGCGAGCGCCAGCGGTGGCGAATGGCGCCATAGCGGCGCGAATCCCGCCAGCAGCACCGCGATTCCAACCACCGAGCCCGCGGTTCCGGGCGCAAACGGCGAGTAGCCGCTAAAGGCTCCGGTAGCAAAAAAGATGATGATCGCGCGCATCGGGTAGCGGTTCGAGGCCGCCGAAAGATAGCACGCCGCGCTCGCGCGGGTAAGCGCACGAGTTCAGCGGATGTGAGCGGCCCGCGACTCCGGGTTATTCGGATCGCACCGGCGGTACCGGCGCTTCGGCTTCGATCGCGACCTCGCGCACGCCGTCGATTTTGCTAGCCACTTCGCGCACCATTCCGTCCCATGGGGCGACCAGACCCGGACCGTTGAGGTACACCGCGCCGGATTTGCAGGTCACTCCAATCTGGGCATCGCGAATCTTGGGATGCGCCAGCAGGGCGGCGTGCACCTGCGCCGAGATTGCGACGTCGGAAAGCGTCTGCAGCGCCGTGCGATCGGGGCTGGCGTCGATCGCGCGAGCGGCATCGACGAGCAGCTCGGCGAGCATCTCGATCGGGTGCGATGAAGTATTGAGAATCAGGTCGTAGCCGGTTGGATCGTCGATATCGACTGAAAAAAGCGGCTGGCTGCGAGCCTTGATTTCGCGATCGTGGTCGCGCACCTGGCGCTCGGCCGCCGTGGCGTCGATCTTTTCCTGCGCCGCCGTGAAGCGGACGCGATCGCTCAGCGGGGCAACCGTCCGCGCACGAATCGCGCAGGAAAGCTGGGGCAGCTGATTGGCCAGGGTGCGGCCCACCACCGCGATCTTATCGCCCGCCAGCTCCTTGAGCAGCACCGCCCGGAAGTATGCGACGTAGCGATGGCTCTCAGAGCGGGCCCGCTCCCAGAAGTGCGGCGTGCGTATGTCGAACACCAGCAGCTCTTCCTGGCTGACGCCAAAGATTCGCGCGGCTTCGGCCACCACTTCCTCACCGCTCATGAAGCGGTAACCGAGCCGGCTGGCGGCGAGTTGACCCAACTCGATCCCGCGGCTTCCCAATTGCTCGCTGATCGCAATTATCGCCATGCGAAGCTCCCCGAGCGCAGGCTGAAATTTCCCCCGGCCCGAATCTTAAGACCCCCGCGGCAATACGGCAAACGCGAAAGCATGGAATCGCGCCGCCAGTGCGGCTACCATTTGCGCGGTTTGGCGATCCGCCGCGCGAGACATTGAGTCGCACCGGATTTCCTCACCGCGGAGACCCCGATGGCCAAGAAGATCGCACGTCCGCGCCTCGCCGGCGCGGAAATAAATCCGGCTGCGGTACGCGGTAAAATGACCGCCGCCGAGCTGGTCGACACCGCGTTCCTTGCCTACAACGGCCGCAAGCTCCGCGATGCCTGCCGGCTGTTCGCGGAAAAGATGCTCGAGCCCGACGTGTACGTCGGAATGAGTCTGACCGGAGCGTTGACCCCCGCCGGGCTCGGGATGTCGTGCCTGATCCCGCTGATCGAGAACGGGTTCGTGGACTGGATGGTCTCGACCGGGGCGAATCTCTATCACGACACGCACTTTGGAATCGGGCTCAAGATGTACCAGGGCTCAGCCGAGACCGATGACGTGGCGCTGCGCAACGCCGGCGTGGTGCGAATCTACGACATCTTCTTCGACTACCGCGTCCTGCTCTCCACCGACGCATTCTTTCGCCAAATTGCGCGGCTGGACGAATTTCAGCATCCGATGGGCACCGCGGAGTTCCACTATCGCGCGGGAAAATACGTCGCCGAGCGGGAGCGGATTCTCAAGCTCAAGCGCCGCTCGCTGCTCGCCGCGGCTCACCAGTACGAAGTGCCGATCTACACCTCGTCGCCCGGCGATTCGTCGATCGGGATGAACCTGGCGCTGCTCGAGATCGAAGGCTACGGGCTGCGGATTGATCCGCTCGCCGACGTCAACGAGACCGCGGCGATCGTGTACGCGGCGAAGAAGGCGGGATGCAAGAGCGCGGTCTTTATCCTGGGCGGCGGCTCGCCGAAGAATTTCGTTCTCCAGACCGAACCGCAGATCCAGGAAGTGATGGGTGTGGCCGAGAAGGGTCACGATTATTTTCTGCAGATCACCGACGCGCGGCCCGACACCGGCGGGCTTTCCGGCGCGACGCCGTCGGAGGCGGTAAGCTGGGGCAAGATCGATCCGAACCGGCTGCCGGACTCGGTGGTGTGCTACGTGGATTCGACCGTCGCGTTGCCGCTGATCACCGCCTATGCGCTGGAGCGGCGCAAGGCGCGCAAGCCGCGCCGGCTCTATGCGCAGCGAGTCGCGATGCTCGAGACGCTTACTACCTCATATGAGAAAGTCCGCCGGCGCCGGCTCAAGCGCGGCGAATCCTGAGCGGACGAGGATCGTCGCAGATGCAATCGAAGAAGCACGCGAAAGCCGCCCGCAAGACACCGCCGCCCGCTCGACCTGCGGGCGCGGCGAAAAAGCGGCGCGCAAATGAATTCGCATCCGAACTCGCGCTGGCGAAAAAAGCCGCGCGCGCAGCGGGCGATATCCTGCGCAGCCACTGGCACAAGGGCGGCTACGAGATCGGATCCAAGGGGCACGACAATCCCGTCACGCAGGCCGACCTCGAGGCTGATCGCGCGCTCAAGAAAATCCTGCACGATCCGTTTCCCGAATACGGATGGCTCTCGGAAGAGACCGCGGACAGCGACGCGCGGCTTGCATGCCGGCGCGCGTGGATTGTCGATCCGCTCGACGGCACCAAGGAGTTCATCAAGGGTATCCCGGAATTCGTCGTCGCGATCGCGCTGGTCGAGGACGGCGTGCCCGTGCTCGGCGTCACCTACAATCCAATCCGGCGCGAGATGTTCTGGGCGGCGCGCGGCGCGGGATGCCATCTCGGCACGCGCCGTGTCCGCGTCACCCGCACGCGCGCGCTCAGACGGGCCAGGGTTCTGGCCAGCCGCAGTGAGACCGGACGCGGTGAATGGGAAGCGTTTGCGGGCAAGCTCAACGCAATCCCGATGGGCAGCGTCGCCTACAAGCTGGCGCTGGTGGCGGTCGGAAAGGCCGACGCGACGTTTACCCGCTCACCCAAGAGCGAATGGGACGTCGCCTCGGGCGCGGCGCTGATCCTGGAAGCGGGCGGCACGGTCACCGATATCAGCGGTCATCCGGTTCGCTTTAATCAGAAGCACGTGAAGCTCGAGGGATTCATCGCGGACAACACGCTGCTTCACCGCGAGCTTGCAAAGCTCGCGGCGATCCGCAAATCCCGCGCCGCATAACGCTCGCGGCGCGCGTCATCCGGCTTTTCCCCTTGACGGCGCCGGCGGCGCTGTTGCCGAACCTGGCGAAGCGGCGGCCGCGGGGTGCGCCGCAGGTTCGGGTGCCAACGCCGCCGCACTCGGCGCGGCGGCGGGCGACGCTGCTGCGACCGGACTCACGCCGGCCGCTGGCGATGCTTCCGTTACCGGAGACAATTGAGCGGCAGGTGATGGTGACGGAGATTGCGTGCGGCCAGCATCCGACGCGGCAGCCGCGGAAGCCTCGTCTGTCTGCTGCGCACCGCCGCCGGTAATGCGCACGATCTTCTGATTCCTGTAACAAAACGCGACAGGATGCTTTTCGTTCCCGGTAACGCCCTCGGTCGGCGTCAGGATAACTTCAGCCAGCCCGAGCGTGAACACATCGGCGGCGCCCTCCGCGATCGCTATCGGGATTTTCCCGCCGGCCCCGTACCCGTGAGTGTAAAGCGCGTAGATGTCGCAGCTAGCTCCATCGGACTCGGCCACGGTTTGTTGCGGCGATCCCAGGCGTTCCAGCACTGAATCGCGGGTCTGTCCGGTATCGAACTGCGCGAGATCGACGGGCGTCGGTCGCGTCGATTCCATGTACACCGAGCAGCTCGCGGCGCCCAGGATTTCGACGGCGACAAGTGCCGCGGTCACGACCGCGCGCAGCGCGGACCACCGAAGAAGTCGTATGTCCATATCCCCCCTCGCTTGGCGACGTCACGAAGTGTCCCGGCACGACCAGTTAGTTAACAGCCGGCTTGCCAGAACGCAATTCCGCAACGGGAGGTGGAAACGGGACGAACAGAATTTACGCAGGCTTGCCGTGCCGGGCGAATTGCGCGGGGAATCGGGCGGTCAGCGGGCTTCGCGCTGCGAGCTGGCGGCAGACACTTCGGTCGTGGGCTCGGCGGCAATCGCTTGCGCGCGCGAACGTCCCGGGCCGGTTTCGGGCAGAAAATACATCGTGACGATCGGCAGGAACTGGAAGACAAGAAATCCCAGCATCACCGCCTTCAGCCCGAAATGCGCGGCCAGCGCTCCGCCCAGAAACGGTGAGATGAAAGCGCCCAAGTATCCGATCGCCCAAACGAAGCCCATCGACGCGCCGATCTTCACGGGCGTCATCCCGGGCAGTTCCATCATCAGTGTTATGATCGCAGACAGCGATCCCGCGGCACCAATTCCTACCAGCACCAGCGAGAGCCGGATCCACATCGGATCGGCAATCAGGATTGCGCCGGCGCATCCGAACAGCGTGGCGAAGGCGACCGGCCAGGTGAACGGCTTGCGCAGCCCCGTCATCCCGGTGCCGATTCCTCCGCCGACCGCCGCGAACATCCCGCTGAACGGCAGCACCTGCGTCATTAGCGACGCCTGCGCCAGCGACATGTCGCGATAGGAACGGAAGAATGCCGGCAGGAACGCGGTGTAGAGCTGGAACACCCACATCCCGCCGAACAGCCCCGCGGCGATCAGCAGGATATTGCGCAGCTTCGCGACTTCACCCAACGCGGAGCCTTCGGCAGCGGCGATAGTCGCGGGACCGCCCTCCGCCACCTCCGCATTGCGCTCGCGGCCGAGAATGGTCCACAGGATCGCAACCGCAAGCGAACCGAGACCGTAATAGAATAGCACCGCCTTCCACGAATGGCCGGTGGCGGCGAACAGCGGCGGTGTCGCGCGGAACACGGCCGTCATCCCGACGTAGCCGAACGCGAAGTTGACCATATTGATGTAGGGCCATTCGGCTTCGCCGAACCATTGCATTGTGAGCGCGGCGGGCGGAGCGATCACGATGCCATAGCCGATGCCTTCGAGCACGCGGCAGGCGAGCAGCTCGGGGAAGTTGCGCACGTAGCCGCTCAGAATCTGTCCCAGCGCCAGCAGCCAGATTCCCACGATTAGCGCGCGCAGGGCGCCCAGCCGCTCCGACACCACCGCGCCGAGGAGCGAGAATATACCGATGCACAACGCGATGATGGAAATGATCAGGCCCGCGCTGGCCAGCGAGATATGGAGGCCGTTTTTGATTTCCTCGAGGATTGGCGCAGGTGCAAGCCAGGCCAGCGTCTGTGCCGTCAGCAGCAGCAGCAGTAGTAGTTCGATCACCCACCGGTACGAGGACAGTGTCGAGTTCTCACTCATCGGGTCGAGCGCCTCCCGCGACTGTCACCCTATAGCCCGGTGGCGCCGGTAATTACCAATGAATTCGATTTACGCGAACGGGCGCGGGCGCGGCGATCAGAGCTTGCGCTCGCCGCTCGCCCACGCCAGGTAGCCGAGCATCCCGACCGCGTACACCGCGGCGATGAGATAGAAGACCGCGGTGAAAGAGCCGGTTGCACGCAGGATGAATCCGGCGGCGGCGACACCGATTATGCCCGGCAGCGCCGCAATTGAATTCGTGATGCCCATCAGCACGCCGGCGTAAGTCGGGCCGACGTCGAGGTGATTGACGCCGTACGCTGACAGACCCAGTCCGTTGGCCGCCGCCGACAGCGTCAGCAGCGCGATGGCGGCAAGCGGCGTTTGCGCGGCGGGCAGCGCGAGCAGGGGAGCCGCACCCAGCCCGAACGCGACGGTCTGCAGCGTCTTGCGCGTGGCGCCCACCCCGATGCGCTGGAGCAGAATCGCGTCCCCGATCCATCCGCCGGCGTTCACCGCCGCGAACGTGGCGATCCACGGAATCAGCGAGTAGGCGCCAACGCGCGCCAGCGACACGCCGAAGCGATGACTCAGATAGGTGGGGAGCCAGAGCAGCAGGATGTTGAAGCCGAAGTTGCTGCAGAAGTGCGCCAGCACGATCGCCCATACCGCTTTCTCGCGCGCGATCGTCGCCCACGGAATCACCTCGGCGCGCGCTTCTGTTCCGCGCGTCGAGGTGATCAGCTCCAGCTCCTCGCGCGAGATCCCGCGCGCATCTTCCGGGCGGTCCGCCGCGAATATCATCCAGCCGGCTACCCAGACACATCCGATCGCACCGGAGATGTAGAACAGCGCGGGCCATCCGAACGCGACGATAATCGGCGGGCTTGCCAGGAACGCGATTACGGTGCCGAGATACATGCCGCTGAAGTTCAGCGAGATCACCCGCGCACGCTCGACCGGCAGCATCCAGCGCGCGGTCAGGCTGTGGATCGCGGGAAAATTAACCCCCTCGCCGAGACCGAGCAGCACGCGCACGGCGATGAGCGCGGCGAAGGAGATCCCGGCGGCGGCCGGCGTCACGAAGGTGGCGAGCGACCAGATTGCCACGCCCACTGCCAGCACACGGCGTCCGCCGAAGCGGTCGGCCATCCATCCGCCCACGAGCTGCGGCCACAGGTAACCCCAAAAGAACGCCGAGAGAATCAATCCCTGTGCGGCGGCATCGTAACCCTCCTGGCGGGCCAGCGGGATGATCGCAACCGAGATGCTGACGCGATCGACGTAGCAAAGCACCGTTGCGAGGAAGAACATCCCCGCGACGTTGTACCGGTGCGGCCATCGGGGTCCGCGCGCGCGGGCCGCGCGTGATTGGGCAAGCTCGGGCATGGCAAGTCGAAGAGCTTAGCGGCGGCGGCGCGCCGGCACCAGAAATGACGGCGCGGTGGTGGACGAGATCGCGCGGCCTAAAAAAAGGCCGGGCGCGAGATCCATGCGGACCCCGCGCCCGGCATTGCTGCCGATCTGCTTGTGGAAATACCGCCTAGCGGCCAACCGCGTGGCGGACCGTGTTCAGGATGTAGATGAAGTCGCGCGGCGAGCGGACGTCGCCGAGCAGCGCCACCCGTGAGAGCATCTCCATCTCCTCGCCGGTGATGTTGTGGATGCGGCGGAGTTGATCGTTTTTGCGGAAATCCTCCCAGGCCGAATGCCCGTCGGCCTCGGGCCGCGGGTTAAGAAGCTCCTGCGCGCGCGGGTTGGCCAGGAAGAAGAGTTCGCGGCGGTCCAGGCCGAGGACTTCCGCAAGCCGAGTGACAATCTTGTCCGAGGGGTGCCGTTTTCCGGATTCAAGATGACCGACGTACGGGGTGGAGGTTTTGATCCGGCGGGCGACCTCTTCCTGAGTGAGGTCGAGTTGGCGCCGACGCTCTCGAATTACCTGGCCGAAAGTGCGTTCCTTTGTCCGTGGCATCGAATCCTTACCTCTCCCATATGATTGCGGTCACGCGAAGCGAACCTCGGGGAGGTTCCAATCGAACAAAAATGGCGGCTTCACCGACTAACTGTATGTATCATTGTAGCGCCCAAATGGCAAACAGCAACACGGGCAAGCAATTCTGGCGCAGCTCTCGGTCATTTGTCAGCATTTGGGACGGTTTCTCCACAAATACTTTAGCCTAAGGGCGCTTACGCGGTATTTCCTGAAGATTTTCGACTTTCAGATATTAGAATTTTTAATCCAAATAGACCAATTGTTCCTCAATTTCCATAGGGATTCCTGCCGTGATTCAGATAAATGGAAAATTCCGACACGCCCGGAAGCGAGCGCTCGGGTGTACGGAACGCGGTCTGTCCGCCCTGCTGCATCGCGCCGATTGGGATCTCGTCCTGGCCGATCGGGCGCCCGGCGGAATCGAAGTAATGCACTTCGAGATCGAGCGGTCCCGACTTCGCGCCCGTGTTCCTTAGTTCGCCGGCAACGAATACTTTGCCGTCCGCGCGCTGTAACCCGCTGCGGACCACCTGCACCGGTTCGACCTGCCACAGCGAGTAGAAGACGAACGCGGCGAATCCCGCCGCCACTACCAGCAGAATGATCGTGCTCCTGCGCATCGCGTAACAGTCTGCGCTCTACCCCACCGAGCGCGCTAGTACGAGCGCGGCAGTCCCAGCACGTGCTCGCTTATCGAGTTGAGCACCATCTCTTGCGACACCGGCGCGATCTTGAGGAGGCGGCATTCGCGGAAATAGCGCTCGACATCGTAGTCGCGGATATAGCCGTAGCCGCCGAGAGTCTGCACCGCGCGATCGCACGCCTCAAACGCGGCGTCGGCGGCGCGCAACTTGGCCATGTTGGCCTCGGGTCCGCAGGGCTTGCGGTTGTCGAACAGCCAGGCCGCCTTCAGCATCAGCATCTCGGCCGCTTCGAGCTTGGCGTGCACATCGGCCAGCGGATGAGCGATGGCCTGGTTCTGGCCGATCGGCCTGCCGAACACGACACGCTCCTTTGCATATTGCACTGCGCGCGCGACCGCGGTGCGCCCGATTCCGATCGCCTCGGCCGCGACCAGGATTCGCTCCGGGTTGAGACCGTCGAGCAGGCAATGAAAGCCGCGGCCCTCCTGGCCGACCAGTTCCTCGGCGCCGACGCGCAGATTGTCGATGAAGAGCATGTTGGTATCGACGGCGGCGCGCCCGAGTTTGTGCAGCTCTCGCACTTCGACTGCCTTCGGATCGAGTTCGGCAAAGAACAGGCTCATGCCATCGGTTTTCTTCTTTACCTGCTCGAACGGCGTGGTGCGGGTGAGCAGGAGCATCCGCTTTGCCTCGCGCGCCTTGGTCGTAAAGACCTTGCGTCCGTTGATCTGGTAGCCGTCGCCGTCACGCCGGGCGAAGGTCTTGATATGGGTGATATCGTTACCGGCGTCGGGCTCGGTCACCGCGAATGCGCAGTGCAGGGTTCCGCGCACGACTTCGGGAAGATAGCGCTTCTTCTGTTCCTCGCTGCCGTGAAACACCAGCGGGCTCACGCCGAAGATCGAAAGATGCACTGCGCTTGCGGCGCTCATCGCGCCGCCTGAGGCGGCAAGCTCGCGCATCACCAGCGCGGCTTCAGTGATCCCCAGACCGCTGCCGCCGTACGCCTCGGGAATCGCGACGCCAAGCCATCCGCCGTCCGCCACCGCGGAGTAGAAGTCATGCGGGAACTCTGCGCGCGCGTCGCGGTCGCGCCAGTACTCGTCGGGAAACATCGCGCCCAGGGCGCGCACCTGTCGTACGATCTCGTGTTGCTGCGGGGACAAATCGAAGTCCATCGGATGCTCCCTGGTTGAAAGTCGGATGGTCAAAGAAACGGCACGTGCCCTTCCGCCGGGCGTCATCGTCACGCGCCGGCGGGCGAAAAAATCCGTTTCGCCGCATGACCATTGAATTCTTCCTCCATTAATACCGCGGTACGAATCTTGAAACCAAGGCAAGCGGTTTCCGGCCGGAAGCCGCTCGCGCAGTTGTGCGTGCCAAGTGGAATGTGCGGCCCCACAGGGGGAGCCGCAGGGAGGAAGCGAAGAGTGAACAGACGGATTACGACCCGCGTCGCGCCGAAGCTTCGGCTCGTAGCCGGAGCGGCGGCCACAGCAATCCTGTTCGCGACCAGCGCGCTGGCGGGTCCGCCAGGTGCCACCAGCGCCCCGGTCAGCGAGCAGCAACGGCTCAACCAATTAAGCGGCAACATGAACAACCTGGCCAAACAGGTCGACGACACTTCGAGCGAAGTGAAGAAGATCGAAAAGGAGATCGTGGTGGCGCCGCCGGCCCAGGCCGATGCCAAGCCCGCGACGATCGGCGAGCACGTCGGGTTGCTCGAGAAGAATTTCGGCGACCTCAAGACCAACGTCGAGCAGAACCTGGGCGTAAGCATCCACGGACTGGTCGATGCCAGCTACGAGCACAACTTCAACCAGCCAACCAGCAACGTGAACACCTTCCATGCGTGGGATGAGAACGGGTTCCAACTGACCCAGGGAAACCTGCACATAGAGAAGGACGGCACGGTCGGCTTCGTCACCGACATCAACGTTGGCCAGGTGGCCAACTCGATTTCCTCGGTCACGAACTATTCCAACGTCTCGGGGGTGGGCGGCCAGTGGATCGATCCGACCCAGTACTATCTGACCTACACGGTGCCGGTCGGTTCGGGAATCGCGCTGCAGGCGGGACGCTTCGTGACGCTGATCGGAGCCGAAGTCATCCCAACCTACAACAACATCAACTTCAACGAGTCGCGCGGCTTGGTATACAACCTGGGCGAGCCGCTCACCCATACCGGAGTTCGCGGCACCTACACGTTCAACGACTACCTCGCGTTTACCGGCGGGTTGAACAATGGATGGGACGATCCGGCGGCGAACAACAACGGCGGTCCGACCGCAGAAGGCGAGATCGCGCTGAACAACAAGGACAAGTCGCTAGCGCTGCTCGTCAACGGTATCATCGGTTCGCAGGCGATGGGTTCCTCGAACCAGACCCTCAGCGCGATTGACCCGATTCTCACCTACAAGCCGGCCTTCCTGCCCAACACGACGCTGCAGACCGAATACCTGTATGCGTCGCAGGACGGCCCGGTGATCAACGGTCACAGCGCGTCGTGGATGGGGCTGGCGCAGTATATCGTCTACGACTGGAACGCGTGGGAGTTTGCGTCCCGCGGCGAATTCTTCCAAGACAAGGACGGCGCGCGAACCGACGGAAACGCACAGACCCTGTGGGAACTCACCCAGACCGTCTCCTACAAGGTGCCTGAGGTGGAAGGACTCACCGTGCGCGGAGAGTATCGCCACGACAACTCCAACGTTCACTCGTTCACGAACAACAACTTCATCGATCCTTCAACCGGCAACCAGCATCTGTGGCGCGGTCAGGATACGATCTCGACCTCGCTCATCTACACGTTCTAAGTCTCTGGCCCTCGGGGGAGGGTAGCGTCAAAGCGGTCAGAGCGGCGGTCCGGGCAACCGGCTCCGCCGCTCGGCCTTTTGGCGCTCGCGGGGCCGCCGCCGGGCGTGCGAGCGCGACGCAGGTGGCTGACCCCGATGCCAACGGGTGACGCCCAGGCGCGGGCCACATTGAGCGATCGATACGGTCGGGCGCGGGAGCCGGGTGAATATGTTGCTCCAGAGTGACACTTTGTTGATGAAATTCTACAATTTTATGGACGCGCGGAGCGGGGCAACAAAAAAACAGTCGCGAATGTTGAATTTCCGCCGCGGCACCGCACTTGCTCTCTATCCCACCAGTACGCGGCCATTGTGCCGCACCGCGCTGGGGAAAACGCGGGTTCCCGAGCGCCGATTCGGCTGGTTTCCCGCAGTATAGAGCGCGAGCTTAACGGCTGGCGGTGAAAGGAGCGTGAGAGATGGACGGAAGGCGGGCGTGGGGACGCGCGGCGCATGCGTCCCGGCGCCCGCTGGCCGACACTCGGGCAGCGGCTCAGGGCTGCCTTCTCTCGCGCGGTTGCGAGGTCAGATAGAGTGCGGCGGCCGCCGCAAGAATTCCAAGGTCGCGCGCCAGATCCAGCCACATTCCGGCACGGGTCGCAGGCGCGGCTCCAAAGCATCCGCAATTGATCGTGAGTCCGCGCGCGAGCGCATAACATATCGCGGCGACGTAGAAAACGATTGCGATTCCGACCGCCAGTGCTCCGATTCGCGAACCCCATCCGCTGACCAGCAGCAGTCCCGCCAGGATTTCGAAGACCGGCAGCCCAAGGGCGAAGGTGACGATCGCGAAGTTGGGCAGGATTCCGAATTCGGCGGCGGTATCCGCTAGCGACTGCGGCGCGCCGATCTTGATTGCGCCCGCATAAAGGAAAGCCCCGCCCACGACCAGCGACAAACCGCGGCGGACCCATCGATTGGCGAGAATCGCGTAGATATCCATCGCGTCAGTTCGTTGCGGCCGGCAGCCCGGCCTCGGACCACTGTTCCCATCCGCCGGTGAATACCCGGACGTCGGAAAATCCCAGGCTCAGCAGCGCGCTCGCGACCAGCTTGCTGTCATGGCACTCGCCGCCCGAGCAGTACACGACGATCAACCGGTCGCGGTCGGCTTTGAGCGCGGGCTCGAGCGCGCGATAGTCGCGGGCAAAGTCGTCGCGGGCGAGGTTGAGCGCCCCGGGGACGTGCCCCTGCTGGTAAAACGGCGCCGAGCGCGCGTCCAGAATCACGGCGCGATGGTCCTGCGCGAGGCCGCGAAATTCGGCGAGCCCGACAGTCTGCAAGGCGCTCACATGGAAAGGCGGCGCCTTGATGAGCCGGGTCAGCTCCGCGTCCAGTCGCTGCTCCGGAGACTGGTAGGCGAGAGGAATAACCGGCCCGTGGATCCGGTTCCATCCCAGCCCCAATCCGGCCGACAAGGCGGCCAGCGCGATCACGGCCGCAAGATCGCGCGGCAGCGTGGCGCCTATGCGCCCCGCCAGGCTCACGACTTTTCAGCCTGGTAAAGCGCGGTACGCTGCGGCGGCGCCGGCGTCGCCTGGTCCTCTCCGGATTCCTGCGCCGCCCACAACATGAAGATCCAGGTCGCGGCGCCGATCACGTACAGCCCCTGGCCGACCCACATGATCAATCCGCCCATCACCTGGTCCTGGATCGGAGTGAAGCCGAACGGATGCGGCGCCGTCTCGTAAAACACGTACAGCACCGAACGCGACATCGTGATCGGAGCGGCGATCGCCGTCATCGGGATCATCAGCAGGAACAGGTAAAGGATCTGCATCGGGTAGGACAGGCGCGGAAATTCCTCGAGCGGGCTCAACACCGGCCACCACAGCAGAATCCCGAGAGCGATCAGGAGCAACCGGATGCTGTAGTAGAACGGGCGTGCGTGGCAGATCTGATCGCACAGCGAGGGATAATGGATCATCGCGAATATGCCCCCGAACAGGAGCATCGCGCAGACCGGGTTCGTCAGCGCGCGCCACACCGGCGCGACGAAGCGATTGGTGAGTGCGCCCCGCAGCATCCAGGCGGGCAGCCCCGACAGAATCAGCGGCGCCGCGATCATCACCAGTACGACCTGCTGGAAGATGTAGGCACTGTACATCCGCTCCAGCGCCAGGCGCTCAACGGGGCCGCTGAGAATGAAAATCGCCAGCGCGATTCCGGAGAAGAATCGCAGCGCCTGCGCCCGGTGGACCGGCTCGCGCGAGCGATACAGCGCGATACCGTAGGCGGCCGCGACCGCTAGCAGCAGCAGCGCGATCCCAAGCCCGGGTAGCCATGCCTGCGCGGCCGGTCCGACCCATCGGTAAAGCGGCGAATTCGGGGTGAGAGCGTTAATCCCGTTTGGATTCATCGTCATGGCGTGCGCAAGGCCTCATCATGCACTGGGCCGGCGTTGCGGTCCGGGCGCCGGGCCGGGACCGCCAAAATATGAAACGCAGCCGCAGGGGTTATTTTGCGCCGGATAAGGTCGCGGCGCGAGCGGGCGAAACCGTTTCCGGAGTGCGCCGGTTCCTCGCGCCTGCCTGTTCATTTTGTTATTCAAAACAGAACGCCGGAGCAGGGTTCGCAATTAATCGGGCCTTCGCACCGCGCGTAAGCCGCCAAAGTTTGCTGATTGCATGGTTTGCGGATGAATCTTCAGGCCGCCCTAGTGATTCTCGTCCTGCTGCTGGTTGGACCGCTGCTGGTTCATTTCATCGAGCGCAATATCGAGCTCTACATACTTGCGCTGGGTGTGGTCGCGACGCTGCTCGCGGGCGGATTCTCGCGGCCCCTGGTCGAACATGCGCTCACCGAGCCGATCCTGATTACGATTGCGGTCGTCGTCGCGGGCGTCGGCTTCGGTTACTCGCGCCAATGGATGGACCGGGCGTTTTCGCGGCTGCGGCGGCGCATCCGGCGCCCGATCCTGGCGGCGCTATCGATCATGGTGGTCGCGATGCTCTCGAGCGTGATTACCGCGATCGTCGCGGCGCTGGTGCTGGTCGAGATAATCGGCCTGCTCCATTTGGCGGGCCCGGCGCGCGTTAACACCACGATCGCGGCGTGCTTCGCAATCGGGCTGGGGGCCTCTCTGACGCCGCTCGGCGAGCCGCTCTCGACGCTGGCAACCTCGGCGCTCAACCTGCCGTTCTTCGGCCTGCTGGTGATGCTCGGGCCCTGGGTGGTGCCGGGAATTATCGCAGCGGCGATCATTGCGGGGATCTTCGCGCGCGGAGATTATCACGACGCGCCCGCGGGTCTGCACGTCCGCGAGTCGCCGCTGGCGGCGGTGGTCCAGGGAGTCCGGGTGTACGCGTTCATCGCGGGACTGGTGCTGGTGAGCAATGCCTACGCCGACCTCGCATCCCACTATGTCCCGATAATGCAGGATGCCGCGCTGTACTGGGCGAATACGGTGTCGGCGGCGCTCGACAACGCCACGCTGGTGGCGCTCGAAGTGCACAGCATGAGCGTTGCGCGGGCGCGCGAGGCGATCCTGGCGCTGCTGATCTCGGGCGGGATGCTGATTCCCGGAAATATTCCGAACATCGTGAGCGCCGGCGCGCTGCGGATCGGGAGCGTCGCGTGGGCCAGGGTCGGGATACCCATGGGGCTGGTGATGCTGGGCATCTATTTTGCTGTTCTTCGGGTGCTGGCGTGAATCAAAATCTCACGCGGCCGAAAACAATGGCCACAAACGGGCAGAGCTCGCGTCGCGGTTTCGCAGCCGCGGGCAAGGTGCTGCCAAAATGGGCGTCCGATGCCCGTGTGGGAGGCGTTGCGTTTGCCGATGAATCGTGAGAGAAACCGATTTGCCGTTACGGCCACTGCGCGACGCGCGGCTGTTAACAGCGGCCAATGCCCGCCGAAATGTCATTTGTTCGTTCAATCGGGCAGCATCTTCTGCCCCTGATTCCGGTTAATTCGAGGGTTCGCTGTCCCCATTAAACGGCGAGGAGGGTTACGGGTTCGATGACGCCCAAAGAAGTTCTGCAGATGATCAAGGACAAGGGAATCGTGATGGTCGATTTGAAGTTCATCGACCTGCTCGGCCAATGGCAGCATTTCACGGCTCCTATCTCCGAATTCAAGGATGAGTCGCCGTTCGATGAAGGGCTCGGTTTCGACGGCTCCTCGATCCGCGGATGGCAATCGATCGACGCGAGCGACATGCTCGTGATCCCCGATCCCATGACCGCGGTGATGGATCCCTTCACCAAGGATCCCACCCTCAGTCTGATTTGTAATATCTCCGATCCGATCACCCGCGCCGACTACACCCGCGACCCGCGCAACGTCGCGCGCAAAGCCGAGGCGTACCTGAAGTCCACCGGGCTTGCGGACACCGCGTTCTTCGGACCGGAGCCCGAGTTCTTCATCTTCGACGGCATCCGCTACGACACCAATCAGCAGTCCAGCTACCACTTCATCGAGTCCGACGAGGGCAACTGGAACAGCGGGCGCGAGATGAACGTGTGGGGCACCGGGCGCAATACCGGCTACAAGCCCCGCAACAAGGAAGGGTACTTCCCGGTTCCGCCCAACGACAGCCTCCAGGATATCCGCACCGAGATGGTGCTGGAGATGGAGAAGGTCGGCATCCGGGTCGAGAAGCAGCACCATGAGGTCGCGACCGCCGGCCAGGCCGAAATCGACATGCGCTTCCAGTCGCTGGTGAAGATGGCCGACTGGCTGACCTGGTACAAATACATCTGCAAGAATGTCGCGGTGCGCCACGGCAAGACGGTCACCTTCATGCCCAAGCCGATCTTCGGCGACAACGGCACCGGGATGCACACCCATCAGAGCCTCTGGAAGGGCGAGGCGCCGCTGTTCGCCGGCAACGGCTATGCGGGGATGTCGGAGTTGGCGATGCACTACATCGCGGGCATTCTGCATCACGCGCCCGCGCTGGCCGCGTTTACCAACCCGACCACCAATTCGTACCGCCGCCTGGTCCCCGGCTTCGAGGCGCCGATCAACCTGGCGTACTCCAGCCGCAACCGCTCGGCCTCGGTGCGCATCCCGATGTACTCGCCGTCGCCCAAGGCCAAGCGCATCGAGGTCCGCTTCCCCGATCCGCTGGCGAATCCGTACCTCGCGTTCTCGGCGATGTTGATGGCGGGACTCGACGGCATCCAGCGCCGGCTCGACCCGGGTCAGCCGCTCGACAAGGACATCTATGCGCTCACCCCGGCAGAGCTGGCCGAGGTGCCGAGCATGCCTGCGTCGCTCGACGATGCGCTGGGCAATCTCAAGCGCGACCACGAGTTCCTGCTCAAGGGCGACGTCTTCACCGAGGACCTGGTCGAGACCTGGATCGACTACAAGATGAGCAAGGAAGTGAGCGCGATGCGCCTGCGGCCGCATCCGTACGAATTCGCGCTTTACTTCGACGCATAAGCGCGAATTATCAATCGCAACCGCGAAACGGCGGTACGCCTTGCGTGCCGCCGTTTTCTTTTGATCGTGAGCGAATGCATCCAGAAGTCACACGATGCTGATGCTTGTATCGTGGTGCGCCTTAACGTACAGATGCGCGAACCTGAACCAGGGGTTATCGGGTGAAACACAAAAACGCGCCGGGATTTTCCGGAACGAGCCTTCACCCGAAGCGGCAGAGGTATCTTTAATATGAGGACCTTCCGAGGATTTGTTGCGGGGTTGGGGTTTGCGGTCTGTTTGATGCTGGCGATGGGATCGGCCCACGCGGCCGCCCAATCAGCGCCGTTGCTGTCCGGCACTTACACGCTCAAGATTCACCGCATTTGTCAGCCGTTCTTCAGCGGTCAGATGACCCGCGACCAAGTCGATAACGATGTCGCATATACCGGCTTCGACTTTCCCGGCTCGCTCAAGGATCAGATCGGGGTAGTCACCTTCAATGCCAAGAACCAGACGCTAAGCGGGTCAATGATCCAAATAGGCGGCTCAGTGGTCTACGAAGATCTGTCCGCGCTTGGCGCTGGGACGAACGGGACCCCATTCGCCATTTCGACCAAAACTCTGTCCGGCACTTATTCGACTACTTCCTCGACCTTCACGATCACCAGCGCGGACGGGACCACGAACTTCCAGGCGGTGTTCGGAGTGATCACCAACAAAATCGCGCACGTCGTGCTGTTTGCGACTACTTCCCTTGACAACGGTAACTCCTGCGAGGAGTCGGGCGAGCTTCAGTACAAGTAACGCGCAGAGCCGGACGACAAGATCGAAAAGGCGGCGGGCCTGCGGGCTCGCCGCCTTTGTCTTGAGAGATTCCGGACGCCGATCACTCGCGCGGCAGCGGGTTCGCCCGCCGCCATTCGCTGGCGGTCTCCGCCATGGTCGCGAACCGCACGCCGCGATGCGACCGGATGTGCCGCACCAGCCGCTCCAGCATCAAGAGCCGATGCCCGCGGCCGATCACCTGCGGATGCATCGTGAGCGTGTACACGCCCGCCCCGAGCTTGTCGTAGAGATAGTCGAAGTCGCCCGCCCAGATGTCGTACACCGCGTTGGGCGACGCCAGCCCCTGCTGGATTCCCGTCCGGCTCGTCACGTATTCGAACGCGGGAAAATCGTCGAGGCCCCAGGTGAACGGAAGCTCGACTACGTCCACGCTGCGTCCGAACACGTAAGGACCATCGGCGGGCGCCTGGTCGCCCGCGCGCATGTAGTGCGGCGTGAAGTCGTCGCTCATCAGGCTGGAGTCATACAGGAAGCCGTGCTTGAGCAGCAGGTCGACCATGTGCGCGCTGAGCCCCGCCCCCGGCGAGCGAAAGCCGACCGGCTTGCGTCCGAGCATCCGCTCCAGCACCGAGTTGCCGTGCAGCAGGATCTGCTCTTCGTCCTCGGGGCTCTTGGGATGGGTGTGCAGGTAGCCGTGATTGCCGACCTCGTGGCCTTCGCGCGCGATGCGCTCGACAATCTGCGGAAATGTCTCGGCGCTGTGGCCGGGGACGAACCAGGTGGCGCGGATGTCCCACTGCTTGAGTAGATCCAGGAGCCGCACCGCGCCAACCTGTCCGAACTCACCGCGCGAGATCGCGCTCAGCGATCGCGCGCGAAAGCCCCCGATCCACAGCGAGAGCGCGTCGAAGTCGAAGCTGAGGCATACGGTGATGTTGGGTTCCATCGGACCGCCTCCGCGGACGCCCGAGGTAACTCGGCGCCTGCAGGCCAATCTCTACTGCCGCCGGTGGCGTGCTCGCAACCGCTGCGAATCAGGAGGATCTGGCAAAGGAGGCCGCGGCCGCTTCGACCTCGCTCGGGCGGGCTCGCCGCTTGCTGGTCGGTCTGGGGCGGCAGGTGATATAGGGGGGGCGGTCGCTCAATTCCCAGGGGATAACGATGCGTTGCTCCAAGTGTGGGACGGAAAGCAAATCCGGCAGAAAGTTCTGTCCGGAATGCGGCGGTCCGCTGTCCAATCGTTGCGCGAAATGTGGAGCAGACAACACGCCCTCGGCGAAGTTCTGCGAGGATTGCGGCGAGTCGCTCCCTGCGGCTGCGGCTCCCTCGACAAAGAAGTCAAGTGATGCGCCGATTCGGGTCGCCGACATAGCCGCCGCTGAAAATCTCGACGGCGAGCGCAAGACGGTGACCGCATTGTTCGCCGATATCAAAGGCTCAACCGAGCTCGAGCAGGACCTGGACCCGGAGGAGGCGCGCGCGCTCGTCGATCCGGCGCTGAAGCTGATGATCGAGGCGGTGCGCCGGTACGACGGGTACATCGTGCAATCAACCGGCGATGGCATTTTCGCGCTGTTCGGCGCGCCGGTCGCCCACGAAGATCATCCGCAGCGCGCGCTGTACGGGGCGCTCCGGATGCAGGAAGAGATCCGCCGCTACAGCGACAGATTGCTCGCCGACGGCCGCGCGCCATTGGAAATCAGGGTCGGCGCCAACACCGGCGAGGTCGTGGTGCGCTCGATCACGACTGGCGACGGGCACACCGAATATACGCCTATCGGCCATACCACCAACCTGGCCTCCCGGATGCAGGCGCTCGCGCCGACCGGGTCGATCGCGATCAGCGAGCAGACTCGCAAGCTGGTCGAAGGATATTTCGCGCTCAAACCGCGGGGGCCGACGCGCATCAAGGGCGTCAGCGAGCCGGTAAATGTCTATGAGGTCACCGGGCTGGGGCCGTTGCGCACTCGGCTGCAGCGTTCGGCCGGCCGCGGACTTACGAAGTTCGTCGGGCGCGAGCGCGAGATGGACGCGATGAAGGCTGCCGGCGAGCGCGCGCAGGCGGGCCACGGGCAGATCGTCGCCGCGATGGCGGACGCGGGCACCGGCAAGTCGCGTCTGTTCTTCGAGTTCAAGGTCAAGAATCAATCGGGCTGGATGGTGCTGGAGTCCTTTTCGGTCTCCCATGGCAAAGCATCGGCGTACCTGCCCGTCCTCGATCTCCTCCACGGCTATTTCGGTATCGCGTCCGGCGACGCCCCCCGCAAGCGTCGCGAAAAGGTCACCGGCCGAGTCGTCGCGCTCGACCGAACCCTGGAAGACACGTTGCCATACCTGTTCGGCTTGCTTGGAATCGTAGAGGGCGAGGATCCGCTCGCCCCGATGGACACGAACATCCGCAGGCGGCGCACCCTCGATGCGATCAAGCGCATCCTGTTGCGCGAGTCGCTCAACCAGCCGCTCATCGTGATGTTCGAGGATCTGCACTGGATCGACGAGCAGACCCAGGAGTTTTTGAATCTGCTCGCCGATTCGATCGCGAATGCGAAGATCCTGCTGCTGGTGAACTATCGCCCGCAATACTCTCATCAGTGGAACAGCAAGACCTACTACACGCAGCTGAGGCTCGACCCCCTGGGCGGAGAGAGCGGGGACGAGATGCTGACCGCGCTGCTCGGCGACGGTTCGGAACTGGTGCCGCTAAAACGGCTGATAATCGAGAGGACTGAAGGCAACCCGTTCTTCATGGAAGAGACGGTGCAGGTCCTGCTCGACGAGGGCGCGTTGGTGCGCAATGGCACTATGCATCTGACCAAGCCAGTTTCGGAACTCAAGATTCCGCCGACGGTACAGGGCATCCTCGCCGCGCGTATCGATCGGCTTCCAGCCGACACCAAGGATCTGCTGCAGACGCTGTCCGCCATCGGGCGCGAATTCCCGATGGCGCTGGTGCGCGCGGTAGTCACCAGGTCCGGAGACGGGTTGGAACGCATGCTGAACGACTTGCAGCTCGGCGAATTTATCTACGAACAACCCGCGGTCGGCGACACCGAATACGCCTTCAAGCATGCGCTTACACAGGAGGTTGCGTACGGCCTGGTGCTGGTGGAGCGGCGCAAACTCCTCCATCAGCGCGCAGCTGAAGGAATTGAGTCCCTTTTCGCCGGGCAGTTGGAGGATCACCTGGACGAACTGGCGCGGCACTACGCCCGCAGCCCGAACATTGCCAAGGCGGTCAAGTACCTGCATCTGGCCGGACATCAGGCAGCGCAGCGGCTCGCCTATGCCGAAGCGGTCGGTCATTTCACCCAAGGGCTGGAACTGCTCAGAGGTCTTCCCGACGACTCCGAGCGGGCGCGACGGGAACTGGAACTCCAGCTCTCGCTTGGCGAGTCGCTGAGATGGACCGCTGGTATGGGCTCAGAAGAATTCGTTCGCACTCTGCTTCGCGCACGCGACCTATGCGAACAGGTGGGCGAGAGCGGCGAGCTTTTCGAGGTGCTCCACGGCTTGCAAGCGCACCACGCGCAAAGAGCAACACGTAAAGCAAACTTCGCCGCGGCCCGCGAGGGGGCTCAGGAACTCCTCAACTTGGCGGAGCGCGCGAACGAGCCGGCCAGGCTGATGGTTGCCCACGGCGTCGTGGGTCTGGATTCCTTGGTGACGGGCGACTTCGTGACGGCTCGGGACCATCTCGAACAGGCCAGTCCCCGCCTCGATTGGCGGCAGGCCTCGTTTTTCGGCATTTTCTACCCGTGTTTTGGGGGCTGGGCGCTTTGGGTGCTCGGTTATCCGGAGCAGGCGCTCAAGTGGAGCGATGAGGCGCTCGCTTCGGCCGAGGGATTGTCTCAACCGGCGTCGCTTGCGAACGCCTTGGCCTTGGTGACTCAGGTCTACTTGTTCCTGCGGGATCCAGGTATGGCGCTGGAGCGCGCCGAAGCGGCGATTGCGATAGCGAGCGAGTATGGCATCACTTTCGACCTGGCTTATGGGACCTTCGCGCGCGGCTGGGCGCTCGCCGAGCAGGGCCATCTGGATAAGGGTATCGCTGAAATGCGCAGCGCTGTCGCCGCGCTCGAAGCCACGGGGTTTGCCATGCGCCCGCGATGGTTCGCGTTTCTCGCTGAAACTTGCGCAAAGAGAGGAGACCCTGCCGCCGGGCTTCAGTTGCTCGCCGAAGGAATTGCCGTGATGGATGCGAGCGGATATCGCATGTACGAAGCCGAGCTGCACCGGCTCAAGGGCGAATTGTCGCGGATGTGCGACGCGGAGAACGTTGCTGAAGCGGAGAGTTGTTTTCGCACCGCGATCGAAATCGCGCGCCGCCAGAGCGGGAAATCGTGGGAATTGCGCTCGGCGACATCGCTCGCGCGGCTGCTGCGCGATACCAATCGTCGCGACGAGGCGCGCACGATGCTCGCCGATATCTACGGCTGGTTCACCGAAGGCTTCAACGCCGCCGACCTGAAGGACGCCAAGGCGCTGCTCGACGAACTAGCTGGCTGAGCGGTCTCACCGCGGCGGTCACGGAACTTTTCCTGCGGGTGCCGGCGACGCTTCGAGCTTGTCGAGGCGGTCGCGCAGCTTGCGATTCTCGTCGCGCAGCTTGTCCATGTCGTCGCGCAGGCGGCGCCCTTCCTCGATATGGCTGCGACCCTCGCTGACGATTGAGATAGCGTCGTTGGCGCGCCGCTGGACGCGGCCGTCGAGGTCGCGGTCGGCAAGCCGATGCAGCGCGGGCAGAACTTTCGCGTCGCCGATCTCCTCGAGCGCTGCCGGCAATCGGACTCGCACCATGAAGTCGCGGTCGTCGGCTAGCGGGGCCAGGAAGTCGATAATCTCGTCGCGCCGCGCCTCGTGATGCTGCGCCATCCGGGCCAACGTTCCGATCGCCGCCACCCGGGCGCGCGGCGGCTTGCCGTAAGCGCACCAGCCCTTCGCAAGATCGATCGCGCCTGTGTAGCGCGTCTCGGCCATCCCGGCCAGCGCGTGCGAGCGAATCACGTCGAGGTAGGATTGCCGCTCCATCAGGCGCGCCAGCAGATCGAATGCGCGCGAGTCGCGAGTCCGGCCCAGCGCGAGCGCCGCTTCCGCCTCGACGAAGTAGCTCGGGTCGCCGCGCTCGAGCACGCCGATAAGCGCCGTCGCGGCGGCCTCGTTTGTGCGGAAATGGCCGAGCGCACGAACCACGGCGCGCCGCGCCTTGGGATGGTCAAGCTTGAGTCCTTCGATCAGCGCGTCGCGCGCGGCGTCGCTGCGAATCTCGCCCAGCGCGCCAGCAGCGTCCGCCTGCACGCCCCAGAACTTGTCGCCGTTAAGTGCGCCGCGCAGCGCGGCGACGGCCCGCGGGCTGCCTTCCTTGGCGAGTTCGTGCGCGGCCGCCGCGCGTCCAATCGCCTCGGGTGCGTGCTTGAGTTCGAGTTCGAGCGCCTCGCGCGAGCGCTTGTGTTTGAGCGTCTTCAGGATGTCGTGCGCGGGGTCGAAGCGGACCGACTTGGGCGCCTTGTCAGATGGGAAATTGAAAACCTGCTCGCGCTCGCGAATCTCGACGCGATGGCGCGTCTCGCCCCCGTCCTTGTCCATCAGGGCAATCTGTGTCGTGAAGCGAAAGAGCGCCGTCGCATCGGAGGTCTTGTGCGTCTGCTTGACGGTTACGCTGGCGAGCTTGCGCTTGTCGTCGAAGGACTGCGAGACCTCGATTTCCGGGTGGCCCTCCTTGAAGATCCACTGGTCGAAGAACCAATCCAGGTTGCGGCCGGTCGCGTCCTCGAAGGCGCGCTGCAGGTCCTGCGTGATCACGTTGCCGCCGCGATGACGTGTGCAATAGAGATTGAGGGTGCGGAAGAAGAGCGCGTCACCGACCTCGCGCCGCAGCATGTGCAGCACCAGCGAGCCCTTCTCGTACAGGTGCCGATCGAACAGCTCGATCGGCGCGCGATAGCGGTTGCAGACGATCGGGCGGCGGTAGTGATGCGCGTCCTCGTCGAGGTAGCCACCGCGATCCTGCCGCACGTTCCACGCGAACTCGTCCGCGCCGAGATTCTCCTCGCACCACATCGCCTCGAAGTAGGTCGCGAAGCCCTCGTTGAGCCAGGCGTGCGACCAGTCGCGGCAGGTCAGCAAATCGCCCCACCATTGATGCGCCAATTCGTGCGCGACCAGCGGGTCACTGGTGAAGTCGAGATGCGCGCGCGCGTCGTGAAGCGTGTCGGCGGTCTGGGTGGTGGCGGTGGTGTTCTCCATCCCGCCGAAAATGAAATCGTTGACCGCCACCTGTGCGTAGCGCGTGTACGGGTAGGGCACGCCGATGACGCGCTCGTAAAACTGGATCATTCGCGGCGTGTTGCCGAAGGCGCGGCGCGCGTCATCTTCGCGTCCGGGCTGCATGTAATAGACCACCGGCGTGTCGCCCGCGCGCTCGACGATCTCGGCGAACTCGCCCGCCGCGAGCGTAATCAGGTAGGACGAGTGGGGAACCTCGTGGCGCCAATGGAAAGTGCGCGTGTGCGCGGCGGCATCGGCGCGCGAGGAAACCAGGGCGCCGTTGGAGATCGCGGTGAAGTTTTCCGGCACCGTCGCGATCACTTCGCTGGTGGTGCGGTTATTCGGATAGTCGTAGCAGGGAAACCAGTAACGCGAATCCTCGTCCTCACCCTGGGTCCACGCCTGCACCGGCTTGTCAGGGTAGGAGGCGTCGGGGCCGACGAAGTAGAGTCCACGCCGCGGCGCCGCCGCGTAATCGATCGCGAGCTCGATCTCCTGACCCGCCGCCATCGCGCGCGGCAGCGTGATGCGCAGCTTGCCGCCGTCGGTCTCGAAGCGGCACGGTTCACCGCCTGCGCGCACCGCGCTTATCTCCATCTCGGCGGCGTCGAACTCCAGGCCGTCCAGCCCGTCCACGATCGCGGCTATCCGATGCGCCGCGGTGCCGGCGATTCGCTTGCGATCGAAGTCGAGCGCGACCTCGAGCCGGATATGCTTCGTCGCGGCGGCGCGATCGCGCGCCCATTGCGGCTCGACGTGGGCGGGCTGAAACGGACGCCGGCCGCGCGCAAAGCGGGACGTGAACGCGTAACGGTCACCGAGTTCGATGGCGATTTGGTCGAGCAGGCGAGGCTTGTGCATGGCGGCGATCCTAGGAAGCGCGGCCGTGGCGCGCAATCGGACAGGAGAGTTCGCAGATTACGCAGATTGGTGAGACCGATTCAGAAAATCGGAGAAGCGGCGGGAATTCCGAGTTCTATTTCAGCTCGACAACGAGAGCTTCGTAGGGCGCAAGGTGCGTCCGGCGGCCGGCCGTGCCGGGTTCGCGCGTGGAATCGCTGCTGAGCACGATCCTGCCCCGCGGCAGGTTGATATCGCGCGCGTCGGCGGCGAAATTGAGCGCGACCATCGCGCGGCTTCCCGCCGCCTCGCGCACGAATACGAAGGTGTCAGCGGGCGCCTCGTCGATCGCGCGATACGCGCCGTCGGTCAGGGCGGGAATCGATCTGCGCGCGCGGATCATCCGGCGATAAAACGAGAGCATCGAGTTGGGGTCGTCCATCTGGCGCGCCACGTTGACGCTCGCAAAGTCGCCGCACTCGATCCACGAGCGCGCGGCGGCGCGCGTGAAGCCGCCGTACGGAGCACCCGACCATTGCATCGGCGTGCGGCATCCGTCGCGCCCGACCGGATCGCGCCATCGCTCGCGAGCGATCTCGATGTTGCGCATTCCGATTTCCTCGCCGTAATAGAGGAACGGTGTGCCGCGCAGTCCGAGCAGCATCACGGCGGAAAGTCGCGCGCGCGCTTCCTCGTCGCCGGCGTCCGCGTATCGCGTGATGTGGCGCGGGAAGTCGTGATTCGACAGCGTCCAGGTCGGCCACGAGCCGGGCGGGAACACGCGCTCGACGTCATCGGCCTGGGCGCGGAAGCGAGCCGCCTCCCACGGGCAAAACAGGAAGCGGAAGTTGAACGCCTGGTGAGCTTCGTCGGGACGCAAGTAGAGCGCGAAGGAGGCCTGGTCGCGCGCCCATACTTCTCCGACCATGACCCGCTGGCCGCCGAATTTCTCGAGCACGCGGCGGAAGCCGCGGACGATCTCGTGGACTTCGGGTTGATCGACGTCGTGAAGATGGCGCTGCTTGAGCGCCACATCGGTCATCGCGCCGCGATCGAAATGCTCCAGCGGCGGATTGTCACGAAACCCGGCATCCTTGATTAGCGCGCTCAGCACATCGACGCGAAAGCCGTCGGCGCCGCGCGCGAGCCAGAACCGAATCGCGTCGTGCATCGCGGCGACGACATGCGGATTTCGATAGTTGAGGTCGGGCTGCCCCTCATAGAAAAGGTGGAGATACCACTGGTGGGTCGCGTCATCGTATTTCCACGCCGGGCCGCCGAAGATGCTCACCCAGTTGTTGGGCACGCGATCCGGCGGGCCGGGTTTCCAGATATACCAGTCGCGCCTGGGGTTGCTCCGCGACGCGCGCGACTCAACGAACCATGGATGCTGGTCGGAGGTGTGATTGGGAACCAGGTCCAGGATGATGCGGATCCCGCGGCGATGCGCCTGGCGAATCAGCCGGTCAAACGCGTCGAGGTCGCCCAACTGCGGATGGACGCCGCAGTAGTCGGCGACGTCATAGCCGCAATCTTGCAGGGGTGACGGATTGATCGGGCTCAGCCAGAGCGCGTCGATTCCCAGCGAGCGATCGGTGCCGTCGTTTAGATAGTCGAGATGCTCGGTGATGCCGTCGAGATCGCCGATTCCGTCGCCGTCGGAGTCGGCGAAGGTGCGCGGATAGATCTGGTAGAAGACCGCCCGCCGCGACCATTCCGCGCCCATCGCAGCCGCGCCCGTCCGGCGCTCAGGCGCGGGCCCGCGCGCCCATCATCTCGGCGAAGTTCGCGGCGTAAAAGCGCTCCTTGCCCGCCTCGCTCAGGTCGGGCGTCGATTGCGCGAAGCGCTTGAGCGGATTTCGTCCACCCTCCACGTGCGGATAGTCGGAGGAGAACATGCAAAGCTCTTCGCCTGCCTGCTCGACGATCCACCCCACCGGTTCGTGTGGATAAGGCGTGAAGCGAAGCTGGCGGCGAACGTAGTCCGACGCCTTCATGGGCATCCGCAAGTGCGGCTCGGTGCGCACGAAGGTTTCCTGCGCGATATCGAGTCTGCGCAGCCACGGCACGATCCACATCGCGCCCTGCTCGATACATCCGCCGCGCAGACGCGGGAACTGCTCGAAAATACCGTCCAGCACCATCGCGGAGAGAAACCGCTCGGGGCCGTAGTGGACGCCCATGAAATCCTTGGAGCGGATATTTTCGCCGCCGCCGAGGAAGTCGGTGGTCGGGCGCGCGTTCTCATGAAAGGCGCGCGGGATTCCGCGCCCGCCGCCGCCGATATGCAGCATGAAGGGAACGTCGGCATCCTGCAGACGCGCCCACACGCCGTTGCAGTCGGGATGGGTGGGAGATTTGCGGCCGGGCGGAATTGACGGGATATGGATCGCGGCGCATCCGAGCCGAATAGCTTCGTCAATTTCGCGCTCGGCCGTCTCCGGGATGTCCAGCGGCACGAAGCCGACCGCCATCAGGCGCCGATCGCGCGCGCAGAAGTCCGCGATTGCGCGATTGTGGGCGCGCGCGCCGCCGTACAGCACCTCCGGCGTGGAGCGAACCTGTTCGAACTCGCCCCAGAAATGCGTGACCGCGAAGGTCGTGAAGACAAGCTGCTTGTTGAAGCCCAGCAGGTCGAGCGCGCGCTTGCGCTCATCGGGATCGAACGCGCCCAGCGCGTCCCATCCCTTGCGCAGCATCAGGTTGGCCTCCGCGTCGGCAGCCGCCGCCGGATCGTGATGGCGATCCTCGGCGTGCTCGACGGCGCGATCAGCGAGCTTGCCCGCCGAGCCGAGGCTGAGCGGATGCAGCTTCGGGCGCAGTTCGGGATCGGCGTACCCGATAAGCCAGTCGCGAGTCTCCATGATGTGGCTGTCGGCGTCGTTGAATACGCGGCCCTCTGCGTACGGCATCGCGATCATATCTCCTTTGCTCGAACTGCCGGCGCATGCGGCGTCCGGCGTGCGCAATTGTCCTGAAGATAGATAATCGGCGTCGCGGCGTACAGATCCGGCGCCGCGCCGGCGTTCAGGGTCAGTCCTCGAAGCCGAGCTCCTTGAGCTGCTTGCGCGCTTCCTTGGCCGCGTCGGCGTGGACCATCAGGCGGCTCGGAATCGCGGCGGTGGTTCCGAGCATCCGCGATGCTTCCGAGTCGAACACGTAGCATTCGATTCCGGCCTGGGTAAGAAAGTCGCGCGCGATCTGCATCCGGGTCGGATCGATGCTGGTCAACACGTCTTCGAGTTCTTCGGGGGGTGGTGGATTCTGTTTCGTCGTCATAGTGGTCACACGGTCCCGATCGGCGTTTTCAATCCGGTAACTCGCTCGCAGCCTTCGGCGCCGCGGCGGCGTAGATTCCCCGGATTCGGTTGTACAGCACGACCGCGCCTCCCAGCACCACGAGGGCGAAGATCACGCCGTCGAAGCGATGAAACCACGGTCCCAGCGTGTCCCAGTTCTGTCCCAGCTTCATGCCGCCCCAGGCAAGCGCAAGACACCACAGGTAGGAGCCCGCCAGCGTGTAGAGCGTGAAGGGCAGCAGGTGCATCCGCGCCACGCCGGCGGGAAACGCGATGAACGTGCGGACCACCGGCAGCAGGCGGCTGAAGAAGACCGCGGCGGCACCCCATCGGGCGAAGAACCGCTCTGCGCTCTCGATCTCATGCGGCGCGATCAGTACCCATTTTCCGTAGCGCAACAGGAACCATCGGCCGCCACTCGCCCCGACGTAGTAGGCCGCGTACGAGCCGAGCAGGCATCCGAGCGCGCCGGCAATCGCGACTTCCTGCAGGCCGAAGCGCCCGGTCGCCACCAGGTATCCGGAAAAGGGCATGATCACTTCGGAGGGAATCGGGATGCACGCGCTCTCGATCGCCATCATCAGCATCACGCCCACGTAGCCGAGCGTGGAGATGGAGGCGATTACGAAACCCGAAACGAGTGCGATAAGCTTTTCGACCATCGGACGGCGCGCGTGCGGCGCTCCTAAGAGCGTGCCACGCCCGGATGTGCAAAGCGAGCGTCGCCCGATGTCAGGGCGGCAGAGCGCCCACGGGCTGAGGCGCTGGCGTGATCCGGATTCGCGCGGGCGGCGGAAAGTGCGGACGAATCGGAGGTCGAAAAAGTTTGCGGTAGGGCTCCGCCGCAAGGTTGCTCCGCGCTTCCGATTTGTCATAAACTGCAACCGTTGATGACTGCATATATGTTGAACGCCAAATCTGGCCCGATGACCCGGCGCCGCGCAAGCGGCCAGGCGCGCTGCGCCCAGGGGTGAACGCGAGTCGAGGCGGCCCAAACCGGGGAAGCGAAATGGCAACCAATACGCTCAGCATCACTGACAATCGCACCGGGAAAAAATACGAGGTCCCGATCGAAGAAGGCGGCGTCATCCGCGCCGCGGAATTGCGCCAGATCAAGACCGGCGCCGACGACTTCGGCCTGATGTCCTACGATCCGGCCTTTGCCAACACCGCGTCATGCCGCTCGCGGATCACTTTCATCGACGGCGACAAGGGCATCCTGCGCTATCGCGGATATCCGATCGAGGAGTTGGCGGAGAAGAGCAACTATCTGGAGGTCGCGTACCTGATCGTTAAGGGCGAGCTGCCGGACAAGGAACACTTCGGGCGCTGGGAGCACAACATCAAGATCCACACGATGGTTCATGAGAACATCAAGCGCTTTATGGGCGGGTACCGCTATGACGCGCATCCGATGGGGATGCTGCTCGGGACGGTCGGAGCGCTATCGACGTTCTATCCCGACGCCAAGAACGTTCATGACCTCGAATCGCGCCGGTTGCAGACCCGCCGCCTGATCGGAAAGATCCCGACTCTGGCCGCGTGGGCATATCGCCATACCAAGGGTCTGCCCTACATCTATCCGGACAATGATCTGTCGTACTGCGGCAACTTTCTTTCGATGCTCTTCAAGATGACCGAGCTGAAGTACCAGCCGAACCCGATCCTGGAAAAAGCGCTCGACGTCCTGTTTATCCTGCACGCCGACCACGAGCAGAACTGTTCGGCAAACGCGATGCGCGCGGTGGGAAGCTCCCAGCCCGACCCGTATGCCGCCGCGGCGGCCGCAATCGCGGCGCTGTACGGTCCGCTGCATGGCGGAGCCAACGAGCAGGCGATCCGGGGGCTGATGGAAGTCGGCTCGGTCAGCAACATCCCCTCGTTCCTCAAGGCGGTGAAGAACAAGGAGCGCCGCCTGATGGGCTTTGGCCATCGCGTGTACAAGAACTACGATCCGCGTGCGCGGATTCTGAAGCACATGGCCGAGCAGGTGTTCGAGGTGACCGGGCGCAACCCGCTCATCGATATTGCAGTCGAGTTGGAACGGATCGCGCTGCAGGACGATTATTTCATCTCGCACAAGCTCTACCCGAACGTCGATTTCTACTCGGGCATCATCTACCAGGCGATGGGATTCCCGATGGAGATGTTCCCGGTGCTGTTCGCGATTCCGCGGACCTCTGGATGGATGGCGCAGTGGGCGGAGATGGTGCGAGACCCCGAGCAGGCCATCGCCCGTCCGCGCCAGGTTTACGTTGGGGAGCAGACCCGGCACTGGATTCCGCTGGAAAAGCGTCCCAAGCCTACCATGCGTGAAGACGCGGTTAGTGAGGCAATATGAGGTGCATTGGGTGCCTGTTGGCGCTGGCAAGGCGCAGGTAGCGTGAAAATTTAACACTTTATGGGTGGCTTAGGCTGCTTCGTCTTGCTAAAAGAGATCAGGTGAAATTGGGCTTCTGGTAGCGCTGTTTACTTCTGCAGGATTAGTTTCATGAGCAGCAACGGCGAGACAAAGATCCGTTATTTGACCGTTGACGAAATGCTCGCCCGCATCGATGAGTTGCGCGCGCGACGGGCGGCCAATCGTCCGCTGACCGACGCCGGCCGCGATTACGTGGCCGGATTCGAGTTGTGGGCCGCAGCCGAGGCGGAGGCAGCAGATCCGCGCACCGCCGGAGCCGGCGCGCATCGCAAGCTCGGCTCTGAATCGGTGGTGGGTGACGAGTTCGTCTGGATCGGCGACGACCTGGCTATCCGCCTCTCGCCGGTTGATCCGTTTGAAGCAGCGGAGGCTTCGGGCGAGGCCCGGGCGGCGCAAATCCCCGCGCATCAGCCGTGGCGCGCAATTCCGGCCGGAATGCTCAATCGGTGGAATCCGGAGCGTTACGCGCTTGGTACGGTCGCGGTTGGAATTCTGGCGCTGATTATCGGTGGAACCGCTCTGCGACTGGTGCCTGAGCGCAAGGGCACTCCGATGGTTGCCTCGGCGTCGTACCTGCAGGCCGGACACCTGCCGGTTGACGAGATTCAGACTGCGGACGCGACTTCGCCGCTGACTCCGGAGCCCGAAGCCGAGCATCGGACTTCAACCATCGCGCGCCGGGTTCATCCCGCGGCGGTCGAGCAGAAGATCAAGACCGCGCTGGCGCGCGACGGATTCCACGACGTGGGTGTGTCGGCGGGCCGGGCGGGCGACGTATACCTGGCGGCCAACGTTTACAACCTGAGCGAAGTTCGCAGCATCGTGCGCATCGCGCGCCACGCGGTGCGTGCCGTGCAGATTTACTTTCCGCATCCCGAGGTGCGGGATGCACAGGGGCCCGCGTATTTCGGAGCGTACGGCGAGTGGGCGCCCGATGTGTGGGGCGCCAAGGTATCTTACGTGACGATCGGTTCGCCGGCATTCATGGCCGGGGTTCAGCCCGGCGACGTGATCCGCGAATTCGATCACCACACGGTGGCCGACGCCGATGAGCTGAGCAAAGCCGTGGCGGCGCATCATCCGGGCGATCGAATCGAAATTCGGGTATGGCGCGACGGCGCGAACATGTTCACCATCGCGCGGCTGCGCGACAGTTCGACGACCGAAATGGCGATGCGCTAGGCGTGTGCGCCGGTCCGATGCCGGAGCGCGTTCGCTAATATCCTTCGCCATCCAGCTTTACTTTTTCAGTAAGGTCGAGGTAGGCGAAGGCAAAGTAAATCGCCACCAGGATCATCCCCGGAATAAACCATCCCAGCCCTACCGCCAGCGCGTGCGGCGAGGTGGCGCCGTTGAAGATCGTGACGCCCAGGCTCGGATCGGCGTTTGACGCGAGCAAATAGGGATACAAACCGAACATCGCGCTCGCCAGCATCCCGGCGACATACAGGCTCGAGCATCCGAACGCGTACAGTGCGCGATCTGCGCGATTGAGCACGCGCGCGCCGATTAGACCCGCAGCCGCAAGCAGCGGAAAGACGAAGCCCCACGGATGCGTGTTGTAGCGTAGCGCAAGATGGGGCATGACTGCGGGCACGACGCCGAACAGCAGGGCGGTCAATGCCGCAGCCGCGATCCAGATGCGACCCGCAATTTCGCGCGCGCGAGCTTCCAGGTCGGAACCGGTTTTCAGCGCAACCCACAGCGCGCCATGCATCGCAAGCGCGGCGAGACTCGAGATGCCGACGAGAATCGTGAACCAGTCGAGAATCCCGACCGGCCCGGTTATCCGGAAGTCCGTCCACAAGGCGAGAAAGAACACGCCATCGCTGTTGATTGGGACCCCGCGCATCAGGTTGCCCAGGGCGGCGCCGAAGAAGATGGCGAGCAGCGCGCTGGACCCCGCAAAGATGACGTCCCAGAACGGCTCCCACACGAGGCTCGAGATATGGTCCCGGAACTCGATCGCGATTGCGCGCAGAATGAGCAGCCACAACACGATAATCAGCGGCAGATAAAAGCCGCTGAAGCCGCCCGCGTACGCTGCTGGAAACGCGAAGAACAAAGTCCCGCCCGCGGCGACTAGCCAGACCTCGTTGCCGTCCCACACCGGTCCTATCGAGCGCAGGATCGCCCGGCGCTCGTTGCTGGTGCGGGCCGCGAACAGGTAAATCGCTCCGGCGCCGATGTCGAAGCCGTCGAGCACGGCGTACATCGCGAACATCATCGCGACCAGGCTGTACCAGAGCGTCAGCGTAGCAGTCCCTCCATTTTCAACGCGCTGCGGCGGCCGGCTCCTCGGCGTCGGCGCCGGACGCCTCCGGGCCCTGCTGCACCTCCAGGTAGATCAGGAACAGGAACAGTAAAGCCAGCGCCGCGTAAATCCCCGCGAACCCGATGAGCGTGAATAGCACGTTTCCCCCCACGACCCGCGGGGAACTGGCTGCGGCGGTCCGCATCAGCCCGTAGACCACCCACGGCTGCCGGCCCAGTTCCGCGGTCATCCATCCGGCGGTATTCGCGATATAGGGAAACGGTGCCATCAGCATCAGCGCCCACAGCACGAGCGGTGTATCGAACAGCCGGCCCCGCCAGAGCAGCAGGCCCGCCAGCGCGAGCACGCCGGCGAAAATCGTCCCCAGCCCCACCATGATGTGGTACGCGTAGTACAGCAAGGGAATGTTGGTGGGCCACTGCTGGCGTGGAAAATCTGTCAGCCCGTGCACTTCGGCCTTCCAGTGGCGATAGGTCAGGAAGCTCAGCATCCGCGGAACCACCAGCGGATTATCCAACGAGAGGTTCGCCATGTCGGGCTGTCCCAGGATCGCCAGCGGCGCTCCAGACTGGTTGTGAAACAATCCCTCCATCGCGGCCAGCGTGACCGGCTGGTCGAGGGCGACGTTGCGCCCCTGGCTGTCTCCGGTTGGAAAGATCATCATCGCCGCGGCGACGAGCCCCGCGATCACGCCGACTCGCACGAACGTCCGCCCGAACGCGCGTGCTCGCAGCGTCAGCAGGTAAAACGAGCCCAGCGCGCTCATCACCACGCTGGCCGTGACGACCGAGCCAAGCATCACGTGCAGGTATTGCCATCGCGCCCACGGATTCGTCAGCAGCGCGGTGAAGCTCGCAAGGCGCGCGGTACCGTCGGCGGCGATCGTGTAGCCGACCGGATGCTGCATCCAGGCATTGGTCGCGACGATGAAATAACCCGAGAGCCACGTTCCCAGGAAGACCAGGAACGCCGCCATCCAGTGCAGACGCGCGCCGAGCCGCTTCTCGCCGTAGAGAAATGCCCCCAGGAAGCTCGATTCCAGGAAGAACGCGAATACGCCTTCCATCGCGAGCGTCTGCCCGATAACTCCGCCTGCGAATTTGGAAAAACCCGCCCAGTTGGTGCCGAACTGGAACTCCAGGGGAATTCCCGTCACCACTCCCATCACGAAATTAATCGCGAAGATTTTCGCCCAGAATCGTGCCGCCGCGTTGTAATGCTCGTCGCCGGTGCGGATCGCGAACGTCTTCAGTACCACGATCAGCAGCGCCAGCCCCATCGTGAGCTGCGGGAACAGGTAATGAAACGACGCGGTAAATGCGAACTGAATTCGATCTATGGTAACGGCGTCCATAAGGCTCAAAGCGAGAGCGAGCGGAACACGCGCGGCGAATACGGAATGCCGCGCGGCGAATCGGACCGATAGCCGGTTCCCGTGATGCTACTTGAGCGGGCCGCCATCGGCCCCTCGCAGGCGCACTGCGGGCGCCGCGATCAGGCTCGTTCAGGGTAGTGCGGCTTGCGCTTTTCCAGAAACGCTCGCGCTCCTTCTTCGATATAGCCTGCGCGCACGCACAGCACCTGGTTGCGATCTTCGATCGCGATCGCCTGCTCCAGGCTGCCCGCGTCGACGGCCGTCCACAGACACTCCTTGGTCATTCGCAATCCAAGCGGCGAGGTCTCAACCATTTCCTGCGCCAGCTTTTCGGCAGTCTTGTCCACCTGGTCGTCGGGTACCAGCTCCGAGGCGAGTCCGGTCGCAAGCGCGCGCTGCGCGTTGATGAAGCGTCCGGTCAGCATTAGTTCGGCTGCCACCGACATCCCGACCGCGCGCGGCAGATGATAGCTCACGCCCATGTCGCACGCGGTGAGACCGATCCGGATGAACGCGGCGTTGAAGCGCGCGGATTCGCCCACGATGCGCACGTCGCAGGCCAGCGCGAGCGCAAAGCCGCCGCCCGCGGCGGGTCCACGGACCGCCGCGATGAACGGCTGCGGCGCCCGCCGCATCGCCACGACCAGGTCGCTCATGCGGCGCTGGCTCTCGACCGTGTCGGTAGTGGTGGTGCCGAGTCCGGTGCCGCCACGATTCTGCTCCTTAAGGTCGAGCCCGGCGCAGAACGCGCGGCCCGCTCCGCGCATGATCACGACGCGGGTTTGGCGGTCGCTCGGCAGGCGGCGCAGAAAATCCTCCAGTTCCTGCACCATCAGGGCGCTCAGCGCGTTCAGATTGTGGGGACGATTGAGGGTGAGCCAGCAGATCGCCCCATCTTTTCGTATTTCAATTGCCTCGTATGCCATTGCTAATGCCTCCTCGGACGCAGGGCGGGCGGCATTCGAGCCGCGCCTGCGACCGCCAGGGTTTGCGGCGCCACCATACCGCGAACAGGGCGGCTCGCGCCAAACCAGTAGAAGGGTAGTTAAACGCGCTAATGCCTGCTTGACATAACATTGAAGGCAAAGGACTCTCTCGGATAAATTCCCCTGCGGCGGTTTGATTGATCCTGCGGACCAGGCAAGGGATCGTAGGGAGCGACGAACGCGAATGCCTCAGAACAATGATATTTTGACGATTTCGGAGCTATCACGTCACCTCCGGGTCCATCCCACAACCATCTACCGGTTGCTCAGGCAGGGGCGAATACCCGGTTTCCGCGTGGGCAGTGCCTGGCGCTTCAATCGCACCGCAATTGAGAAATGGGAGCATGGCCAGGCGCTGGCTCCCAGCATGACGCCAGAGCCGGTTCGACGCGCGCGCAGAGGCTCAAAAGCGCGCGCGGGCGGCAAGAAATAGATCGCCGGATTTCCGCTTCGAGATAGACACGCTGCAGCATCGCGAGCGGCCAGCAGATGCACCAGTGGGCTCGCGAATGCATCCGCGTGCGCCCGTGCGCGCCACCTCGCCGGCGCGACAGATTCGAATCGTGGCGGCGCGGCCGATCGAGTGCGTTTGACAATCGCGCGCGGAACCTAATACCTAACCGACAAACGATCGGACTGCGGAGTGTTGCGCGGCGATGCCGACCAAGTACATCGATGTAAAGGGCTACGCGACTTATATCCATTACCACGGAGCGACCACGCTTCCGGACGTGATTCCGGATTTCTCGCGGGGGCGCAAAATCCTGCTCATCCACGGCGCCGGCGGCAACGGCCACCGCTGGCAGCGGCAAGTGGAGGGACTCGCCGCCTCGCACAGCCCGGTCGCATTCGATCTTCCCGGACACGGCCGGTCCGCGGGAGTCGAGGGACTTGCCACGGTTCAGGACTATTCGGATTTCGTAGCCGCGCTGCTCGACGCGCTCAAGATTAAGTCGGCGGTGATCGCGGGATGGTCGATGGGCGGCGCGATCGCGATGGACCTTGCGCTGCGCTACCCGGCGCGGGTCGAGGCGCTGGTGCTGGTCGCAACCGCCGCGAAGTTCAATCTCACGCCCGACCGGATTGAGGCGTTGCGCGCGGTGACGATGGGACGCGCGCCGCAATCGTTCGTCACCGACGGATACGCGCAGAAAACGATCAAAGAGAAGTTCGAGGTCGTCCGCGCGGGATGGATGGAGCAGATCAAGACCGACCCGCGCGTCCGCTACACGGATATCGTGGCGTGCAACAAGGTCGATCTGCGCGACTCGATCGCGAAAATCGACAAGCCGGCGGTCATCTTCGCGGGCGCCGAGGATCAGGTCACCACGCCGGCCGACGCCGAGCTCATCAAGTCGCGCATCCACGGCGCCGAGCTGAGAATAGTCGCCGACGCGGGGCATATGATCCCCGTCGAGCAACCCGCCGAACTCAACACCGCCATCGAGCACTTTGTCGCCGGACTCAAGTAGGTATCGCCGATGAGCCTTTCCAGAAAAGCCGCAATCGCCGGGGTTTACGAGCATCCCACCCGTTTTGCTCCCGACAAGAGCATGTTCCAGATCATGGCCGAGAGCGTGCGCGGCGCGCTCGACGACGCCGGACTCACAATCAAGGATGTCAACGGGCTGTGCACCACCGGCATGGGCATGAGCGGGATGGGGATAATCGGGTTCTGCGATTATCTGAACCTGACCCCGAACTTCGTCGATTCGACCGCAATTGGCGGGTCATCCTTCGTCGCGCACACGGCGCACGCGGCGGCCGCGATTGCCGCCGGCTTCTGCGACGTCTGCGTGGTCGTGTATGGCTCGACCGCCGCATCCTCGCGCTTCGCGATCGGCACCGGAGGCGCGGGCGGGGGCGGCGACCCGTGCGACCAGTACGAGATCCCGTTCGGTCCGACCACGGTCGGGTCGTACGCGATGGTGGCGCAGCGGCATATGCACGATTTCGGCACGACTTCGGAGCAGCTCGCTGAGATTGCGGTCACGATGCGGCTGCATGCGTCGATGAATCCGGTGGCGAAGTATCGCGATCCGATCACGGTCGAAGATGTGCTGGCCTCGCGCGTGATCTCTTCGCCGCTCCATCTGCTTGACTGCTGCATTATTTCCGACGGCGGCGGCGCCGTGGTCGTCACTTCGGCGGAGCGCGCGCGCGACCTGAAAAAGAAACCGGTTCCGATCCTCGGCACCGGCGAGGCGGTGCGTCATGCGGCGCGCGGGCAGCGCGACTTTCTGGATATCGCTGCCCGACAGTCTGGAAAGCTCGCCTTCGAGCGCGCGGGAGTGAAGCACGCGGATATCGACATGGCGATGATCTACGACTCGTTCACGATCACCGTGCTGTCGACGATCGAGAACCTGGGCTTCTGCAAGCTGGGCGAGGGTGGTGCGTTCTGCTCGGGCGGACGGCTGCGGTTCGACGGAAAATTCCCGATCAACACCGACGGCGGAGGCCTGTCGTCGAACCATCCGGGGATGCGCGGGATCTTCCTGGTGATCGAGGCGACCAAACAGCTGCGCGGCGAATGCGGTCCGCGCCAGGTGCGCGACTGCAAGACCGCGCTTGTGCACGGCACCGGCGGAACGCTGGGCACGCGGCACTCGGGCGCGACCCTAATCCTCACCAATCAGTAGGTTTCGGCCATGGCAGATCAGAAAGAGAAGAAATACTCGAAGCCGCTTCCCCATCAGGACGAGGAGAATCGCCCGTGGTGGGAGGCGCTCAAGCGCCATGAGCTGTATGTGCAGAAGTGCCGCGCCTGCGGAGACCTGCGCTACTACCCGCGCGCGCAATGCACGATCTGCCTGTCGCCGCAGACCGAGTGGGTGCGATGCTCGGGCAGGGGCAAGGTGTACACGTTCACCGCTACTTATCAGAACCAGGCGCCCGGATTTCGCGAGTCGCTGCCCTATATCATGGCCTACGTCGAACTGGACGAGGGGCTCAAAATGCTGACGAATCTGGTGGAATGCCGCCCGGAAGAGGTTAAAATAGGGATGCCCGTCGAGGTGGTTTTCGCCGACGTCACGCCCGAGGTGACGCTCGCGCAGTTTCGCCCGGCGAGGTAAGGAAATTATCCTGGTGAGCACGATCCTTGATCTTCACTCGCATAGCGATGCATCCGAGGACAGCCGAGCACCGGTAGAGGCCTATCTCAACTGGATCAAGCTGCGTCACGCCGAGCGCCCGCTCGACGGGATCGTCCTGACTGAGCATCGCCAATTTAACGGCGGCGCCGACTACCGCCATCTCGAGGACAAGTTCGGCATCATGGTGCTGCACGCCTCCGAGGTGGAGACCAACTACGGTCACGTGCTGGTCTTCGGCGTCAATGACGACATCGCCGCGCGCTTTGACTTCGCCAATATCCGGCTCGACGCGCAGACGCTCATCGATGAGGTTGGGCGAATGGGCGGAATCGCGGTGCCATGCCATCCGGGCCGCCCAAACATCGGCCTGTGCCATCACTACGAGACCAAGCCTCCGCTGGAAAACGTGGTGGCCGTCGAAGTGCTCAACGGCGGCTCGCGCAAGGGCGAGGATGAGCGCAGCGCCGCGCTGATCGAACGGTTTGGGTACGCGTCGGTGGGCGGCTCGGACAGCCACCTGGTGAGCCTCATCGGGCTATGCGCCACGCGCTTCTCCGCTGATATCCGGACCATTGACGACCTGGTGCGCGAGCTCAAGACCGGTCAATACGAGCCGGTTGATTTCCGACCTCGCCGCAAACCGGTGCCGCACGCCGTGGCCGTCGAGAGCAGGCAGGACTGAGATGGCACTCGAATACGATCCCGCGCTGATTGGCAAGATTTTCGAGACCACCAAGCCGGTGGAAGCGACCGCCGAGGCGATCGCGAACTTCTGCGTCGCGCTCGGCGAGACCAGCCCGCTCTATACCGATCCCGAAGCGGCGAAGAAAGGACCGTGGGGCACGTTGGTTGCGCCGCCATCGTTCGCCGTCACCTTTCGCAATGGACGGCACTTCTTCGAGCACGTCCCGCGCTTCGGGCGGCGCGGTTTCGACGCGGGCAAGGACGTTGAGTTCGTGCGTCCGATTCGCCCCGGCGACAAGATCTCGCTGAGTTCGCACGTGAAGGAAATTTACGAGAAGACCGGGCGTAGCGGCTCGATGGTGTTTGTCGTGATCCGCTCCACGCTGACCAATCAGAACGGCGAGGAAGTCGCCCATATCGACCATCGCTTCATGAACCGACCCTGACCCACCGGAACTGCAACGTGAAAAATTTTAACGAAGTGAAAATCGGCGACACGCTCGGGCCGCTAGAGTTGTTCGTCAGCAAGGATCAATGCCGGCGGTATGCGCGCGCTTGCGGGTTGGACGCACCCCGCTTCACCGACGACGAAGGCGCGCGCAAGGAAGGTCTGCCCGGAATGATTCTGCCGGGGAACATGAGCCTGGGCCTGCTCACCAAGCTCGTCACCGACTGGGTGGGGTCCGACGGCGGCGCCCACCTCTACCGGATGGGCACGACCTACCGCGTTCCCGTGCTGCCCGACCATACCCTCACGATGCATGGGTTCGTGACCAGCGCGAGCGAGACGGACCGCACGGTCGAAATAGACGTGTGGATCGAGAACGAGGAAGCGGAACGTCTGGTCACCGGCACCGCGACCGTCCAGTTCGACAAATAGCGCATGCGCTCGCACGCGCGTCTCCTCCGCTAGGCTGAAACCCGCTCCGGGGCGTTGCGCAGCGCGTTGAACACCTCCGGCGGCACCCGCAGGCGCTCATCGGATTCGTAGCACGCGCGCAGCTCCTCGAACGCATCATCGCCCGCAAGCGTCAGCGCCGCGACTCTGTCGATCTCTCGCTTCGCATCGTCGCTGAACTCCGCGTCGTCCTTCGGCATCATTTCCCACACGTCCCACGGCAGCATTTCCATCCCGTTGAGTGCGGCCAGGTCGCGAATCACGTTGCCGGCGATAAACCACCATCCCTGGAGACCGACGTAGCTAATCCCGAACAGGTCGGCCGACTTCCGCCCGGAGCGGCACTGCCGCCATGCGTCGCCCGCGATGATGAACCGGTCGCGCGGCACATCGAGCGGGCTGAAGTCGGGCTTCATGACATCGCACAGCGGACCGTCAAGCTGCGCATCAACCAATACCCATCGCGATTGCGTGGAGTTCCAATACTCGGCCACCCAGTGGTCTTCGAAGTGCGGAGGATTGAAGTACGCGCCGAAGCCGCATCGCGCCCGCGCCGGAACTCCATGCGCGCGCAGGATCGAGCAGAGCATCACCGTGAAATGACGGCATACCGCGGGCATCCGGCGCTCCGGCGTTCGCGCCTGGCTCAACGGCGCGCCGTCGAGCGCGCGTACCCGTGAGAAAATCTCGGTGAGCGGGCGCAGATGTGCGTCGTCGCGCTGCGGCTCGGTCAGCGTGACTCCGTAAACCATCTTTGCCAGGTCACGATGAATAAGCAGGCCCTGCACAAACGCGCACTGCGCGGCGAGGTCAGCGGGCAGCGCGCGAAGTTCCGCGGCGCTCGAACCCGCCGCGGTCATCGGGCCATCGGAAGTGTAGTAATCGCGAATATCTTTCATGGCTGATCCTCGCTGTTGGATAAGTCACGCAGCCGTGCAGGATTCGCACACGAGATATCGTGCGAGACACGCGAGCGATCGCTCCCATTCGAGCACGCTCGCGTAAATCAAATCCGCGCAGGCGGGCGCGCAGCCAGCCTCTTCGATTGAAAGGCACGCCTCGCGCACCGCATCGGCTTCGGTGCCGGCGGCGCCGATGGTGCCGCCGTTGCGGCCGGCGTCGAAGACCCGCCAGAACCACGAATCGCGGTTGCGCCAGACCTCAAACGTAGCTCCGAGATAATTGCACCTGTGCATGATTGAACCTCACCAGGTTAATCTTCATTGAATAGTGACACGCCGCCTGACAGCGACGGATGAATCCACATCTCCGAGTCGGCTCCCACTTGCGCTGCCAGTCCGCCGAGAAAGCGCGCGTTTTCGCCGTCGATGAAGATGTTAACGTGGCGGCGCAGCTCTCCCTGATCGTCGAGCACGCGGTCGCGGATTCCCGGATGCTCTCGCGCAAGCGCTTCGATTACCGCCGCGGCGGTCATCCGCTCGTCAACCCCAAGCGGCATCTCGATCACGTCGCGACCGCCGGTCCATTTGCGCAGCGGCGATGGAATATGCACGCGCATCGCTACGCAATCACCGCCGTTTTGACACACAAGACCGGCGGCAGATATTCCGCGATTGCGCGCCAGTTCTCGCCTTCGTCGTTCGACCCGAAAAGCTGGCCTCCGCGCGTGCCGAAGTACAATCCCGCGGGGTCGAGCGTGTCAGCCGAGAACGCGTCACGCAGCACGGTGAAGTATCCGTTGTTCCCCGGCAGCCCGTTGCCGAGCGGCTCCCACGACCCGCCGCCGTCGCGCGAGCGCCAGACCCTGGGAGCGCCGTCCTTGGGCACCCGGAACAGATCCGCAATCAGCGGGAACGTGTAGATGGTTCCGCTGCGGCGCGGATGCGTGACCATCGGAAAGCCGAAGTCCGACGGCAATCCGTTTTCGATCGTAGTCCACGAACGCGCTTCGTTGTCGGTGCGATACACGCCCGGATGGCTCTGCAGGTACATCCGCGACGGATCCTCCGGATCGAAGCGCAGCTTATGCGGGCACAGTGTCGCACCGGGGACGTCGGGATGCACCCGAAGGCCGTTGACGCAGGTGCTCCACGACTCGCCGCCGTCGTCCGTGCGGTACAGCCCGCCCGACGAGATCGCGATGTACATGCGTTTGGGATTTTCCGGGTGAACCAGGATCGAATGCAGGCAGAGCCCTCCGGCGCCCGGGTTCCATTTCGGGCGATCCGGATGATCGAACAGCGCGTGGTTGAGCTGGAACGTCTCGCCGCGATCCTCGGAGCGGAACAGAGCCGCCGGATCGACGCCGGCGAGCACCACGTCGGGGCCGAGCGGGGTTGAGCCCTCCAGCGCCCAAACCGCGTTGAGGGCGACGCCGCTGCCCTTGGGAAACTTGATGTTGCCCTCGACAGGCTCGTTCCAGTGCGCGCCGAAGTCGTCCGAATGGACGACGATAGCGCCGAAGTGCTCGCTCTTGATGCCGACGAGGATTCGCGGTGCGCTGTCGCCGCCGATCATCGTGGCCGACCAGACCGATTGCCCCGGCAGGTGCGGCCCCGACATGCGAAATTCACCGCGTTTGGCGTCGCCGAGGAAAAGGAACGCGCCCTTGGCCGTTCCGACCATCAGCAGCACGTCGCCGGACTTGGGTGCGAACTTGCCGTTTGTGCTCATCATCGCCTCCGGTGCTGAGTGCCCTCAATCGTCGATCGCCTGATAGGCGGCGATCCAGAAAACCAGGTATGCGCGCGACCGCAACGGGAACTCCGCCCGCTGCGCCGTCAGGACCGCGACCATCTCTTTCGCCTGATCTGTACTCCAGGAGGTGTCGTCACCGCAGTCTTCTCCCGGTGGCAGCAGATTGAAACCATTGTCTCAGCGCGCGCTCGCGACGTATTCCGCCAGCCGATCGAGCGAGCTGCTCCATCCGCCCTGATGCGCGTCGCGGGCGGTGGTCGATTCGAACAAGGCCTGATTGAGCGTGAACCTGGTCTTGCCGCCGAGGTCTTCGAACGAGAGCGTGAGCAGTGTCTGAGGACGGGTCGCGTTTCCGGCGGCGTCGGCCCACTCATAAGTGCAGACGATTCGCTCCGGCGGCACGACTTCGCGATATTCACCCTGCTGCCAGTGGTCGGCGCCATCGGGACCAACCATGTGATAGCGGTAGCGGCCGCCGGGACGGACATCGATCGCGCCGATAATCCTGCTGGCGAATCCCTTCGGGCCCATCCACTGCACCAGGCGCTCGGGCTCGGTCCATGCCTTGAAAACCAGTTCCCGCGGCGCATCGAAAATTCGCGTGATAACCAGAACCCGATCCGCCGGTCGATCCGCGGCGCTATTTTTTTCGGGCATGTCCCTTCTCCTTCGTTTTGACCTCGCGCAGGTACTCTTCCAGCCGGTCGAGGGCGTGCTCCCAGAAGCGACGATAGTGTTCCAACCAGTCGACCGCGTCCCTCAATGGTCCCGCGCTTAGCCGGCACGGTCGCCACTGCGCCGCGCGCCCGCGCGAGATTAGTCCGGCGCGCTCGAGAACCTTGAGATGCTTCGAAATCGCGGGAAGGCTCATCTCGAACGGCTGGGCGATCTCGGTGACCGAGGCTTCTCCCGAAGCGAGGCGGGCCAGGATCGCGCGCCGGGTGGGATCGGCGAGCGCGGCGAACGTGTTGCTGAGTTGGTCGGTCTGCATTCCGTGATGAACCTATCGGTTAAATAACTAACGAGTTAAATACAGCCGAAGGGTTCCTATGTCAAATGCTCCGGAGACGGTTATTTCTGGGGGGCGGGGCGGGCCGTCGCCGTGAGCATCAAACCACGGCGCGAAGCGCGTCCACGATATCGCGCCGCGCCGCGCGCAGCGCGGGAATCGCAGCGCCCGCCGCTCCGACGATTGCGCCGATGCCGGCGCCCTCGGCGATGAGCCACGCGGGCATCCGGATCACGCCCATCCCGCCGAGCGCGGCTTCTCCGACCGCGTTGCTGGTGAGAATCGCGTAGGCGACCGCGCATCCGAACAGACCGCCGACTAGCCCCAGCGCGGCGCTCTCCGCCAGCGTCATCGCGGCGATCGTGCGGGGCCTGAAGCCGAGCGCGCGCATCACCGCGAACTCGGTGTGGCGCTCGCGCACGGCCATCGCGGCGGTGTTCGCGGCGACCAGGCCGATCGCGAACAGGACGATGACAGAGAGGGCGGCGGCGAGCTGAAAGATCGGCTTCAGCAGCGCGAGGAAATCCTGCATGAAGCTCGCCTCCGAGGCGGTTCGGGTCGGAAAGGAGGAGTTTGCAAACGTCTCATCGATGTTCCCGATCACGCTGGAAGCGGACTCGGGGCGGTCGAGCTTGATGATGAAGTCGTTGGCCCATCCCTTGTCGGGCAGCATGTCCTGAAGATAATCGCGGCGGAAAATCACCGCGGTGGTGAACTTGTGGCGCAGCGTTCCGACGATCTGCAGCGTGACGTCAATCGGATAGATGGTGCCCTTGAGCATGATCTGCTGACCGAGGCGCCAGTGGTACTTCTGCATCGTCGCGACGCCGACCAGCGCAGCGGTGCGGATTCGCTGGAAGCGCTTCACCGCGGCGGGCGGGATTTCGAGGTCGGGGTACACGATGTTGATCTGGTCGGGATCCAGTGACGTGTTGGGGAACTGGTCGTGAGGGTCCTGGTAGATTCCGCCGAAGTAAGTTTCAGCGATCGCGCCGCGCACATGGGGCATCGCGCGGATCCGCCGCCGGTATGCCTCGGGCAGCAGGAAGAACATCCCGGTCTTGTTGACGGCAACGATTCGCGACGCCGACGCGCTGAGCGTGAGCTGCTCGGCGACGCGTGGCAGGCTGACGAGAGCGGAAAAGATAAACAGCGAAACCGCGATGGAAAGCGCGGTCAGCAGGTTGCGTCGCCGGTTGCGCGCGATATTCCTTGCGATGAGCGGCAGGAATTTCAAGCGTTGCCCCCTCGGGTCCTCGACAATTCTTGCGCCGCAGGGACCTGTTGTCCATCCGCTGCGCGCTCCTGGCCCATTCAGATCACGGCGCGGATTTCGTCGCTGATGCGCCGGCGTGTGATCGTCAGGCCCGGAATCGCACCGCTGACCAGCCCGATCGCGGTCGCTAGCCCGATACTTGCCGCGGCGACTCCCGGCATCAGGCGCATAATCTGCGCGATCGGGCCGAGTGAACGCGCGAAGTGGGGCAGACACTTGAGCGCCGTGTATGCGATCGCACAGCCGAATAACCCTGAGCCCAATCCGATCAGCATCCCTTCTCCCATCACCAGCAGCACCACCGTGCGACGGGTGAACCCGATCGCGCGCAACACGGCTAGCTCGTGGCGGCGCTCGCGCACCGCCATCGCGGCCGTGTTCCCGGCGACCAGCACGATGGCGAACAGAACGATCGCGGCGATCGCTTTGGCGCCCACGAAGACAAGCCGGTAGGCGCGCAGCTGATCGCGCGCGAGCGCGCTTTCGGACTCGGTTTCAGTCTGATTTGCGGAATTGGCGAAGCGCTCGTCGATTTCGCGGATGACCTGCGGTATCGAGGATGAGCTGTCCACCCGCAGGAAGAACAGGATCACCTTGCCCTGCGCCCCCTGAACGCGCTGGATCCGATCGAGCGGCAGGAGTACGGCGTTGTCGGGTGCGTGTGGTCCAAGCACGGCCGCGATCGTGAAATCGAGGTTGACGGGAGGGAAAACGCTGTGGAGCGTCACCCGGTCGCCGGGCTTCCACTTGAACCGCTTCATCAGGTCCCGGCTCACCAGGGCATTGGTGCGCGCGCGCTGAAACATCGCGGCGGCGCCGGCGGTGATGCCCCAGTCCGGCCACATCTCGCGGATGACGCCCGGATCGATGCCTGCAACCGCGACGCGATCGGCGGGGTCGCGATAGGTGGTCAGCAGGACTGAGTAGCCGGTGACCGCATCGACGTGCGCAGTAGCCGCGATTGTGCGTCCATATGCCTGGGGCAAGGAATAGGTGAAACCTGCCTTGTTGTGACAGATCACGCGCAGCGCGCTTATCCGGTCGCGCAGGATTTCATTGACCACCGCGGGCAGGCTCATCAGGGCCGCGAAAATGAAGATCGAAACCGCGATCGAGACGATAGTCAGCAGCGTACGCCGGCGATTGCGGCCCAGGTTGCGAATGATGAGAGGCAGGAATTTCATCTGCCGCTCACCGGGCACGCGCACCGCGGCGCACCCGTGCTCCGGAGCTTGGCGTTTGCTGACCGGAGGGCGCGGTCTCAGACCACGGAACGCAGTTCATCGGCGATCTCTCGATGGGTAGCGGAAAAGGCCGGCACGATCGCGCTCGCCAGTCCGATCAGCGCCGCGGCGACCAGGCTTTGCACCACCACACTCGGGAGCAGCCTGATCACCAGCGCGAGCGTGCCCAGCGACCCGGCCGCGTAGGGCAGCATCCGCAGCGCCGCGTATGCGATCGCGCATCCCAGCACGCCGCCCGCGATGCCGATGAGGAATCCTTCGCTGACGAAGAAGCCTATGACCGCGCGCTGGGTAAAACCGATCGAGCGCATCACGGCAATCTCATGGCGCCGCTCGCGCACCGCCATAGCGGCGGTGTTCGCGGCGACCAGTCCGATCGCGAAAATTACGATGATCGCGAGAACCTCGCAGCCGTCGAAGATCAGCCGGTAATTTCCCATCGCGTTGCGCGCCATCGCCGACTCGGATTCGGTCTGGGTCACCGCGCCGGAATTGGCGAACATGCTGTCGATGGCGGCGATCGTGGCGGGTACTGCCGAAGATCGGTCCACCTTGATCATGAACAGATTTGCGACCCCGGGGCGGCCGAGCGCCTCATCGAGGTAATCGCGCCGGAAGATGATTCGCGAGGGGGGCGCATGGCCGGCTATGGTCCCGACGATTGTGAGCGGCAGGTCAATCGGGTAACCGGTTCCGCGCAGCGTTATTTCGCGGCCGACGCTCCAGCCGTAACGACGCAGCAGGCCCGCTTCGACCAGCGCCGCTGATCGGATGCTTCGAAACTGATTCGCGGCGGCCTGCGAGATGTCCCAGTCAGGCCACAAAACCTCGATTGCGCCCGGATCCACGCCAATTGCGGGAATCATTACGCGTGGATCGCGATAGGTGGACATGAAGATGGTCGCGCCAACCACGACCTGCACGTGTGGAACCTGTGCGATGCGCTGTTCGAAGGAAATGGGCAACGAGAAGAGCAGCCCGGCCTTGGGATGGCAGTACAGCCGCAGCGCGCTCGATTGATCGCTGAGCACGCGTGAGACCAGCGCCGGCAGGCTCATCAGGGTGGCGAAGACAAAAATCGAAACCCCGATCGAGACGACGGTCAGCAGTGTTCGCCGGCGATTGCGCGTGAGGTTGCGGAAAATGATGGTCAGGAATTTCATCGCGAGGGCCGGGTTTCCGGCGCCGGCGAAGCGTTCGCGTCGTCAGCGCTCGCGCCCTACAGCAGTGTGCCGCGGAACGGTTCGTCGCGCGGCGGCGGATACTGAATCAGATTGATCGCCCACTTGCGCGCCTGGCGCAGCGCCTCTTCCGCGCGCCGGAACAGCCGCTCCCGATACATCACGCTCCACACGTACACGTCCACTGACGGCTCATCTCCGAGCGTGATATCGATCATCCAGTCCTCCAGTCCGGGGCCGCAGACGATCAGGCGCACCAGCCGACCGTGATCGAGCACGATGCCGCGGGCTTCACGCGGGAGGCGGAACTCGTCCTTGACGCGTTTGATGAGGTGCGGAGGATAGTGCTCCTCCGTCATCGCGAGGTACACCCAGTCGCCCTGCGGGGGATTGGTCTGGCGGGCGATGCGCAAGTTGTTGTCGGTGAGATCGTCCTTGGCGCGGTCCTGATCGTAATCGCGCGCGACCTGGTAGAAAGACATCGCAACCGGAAGCTGCGGCATCTCGACTTCCGACTTCCCCTTGCGCGGCTTCTTGACGGTGGTCTCGACCCACCACCGGTTCTCGACGTTGGGCTTCTGCGCCATACGCCGATTATTCTACGCTGCTTTGGAGCGCCGCGCGCGCCTCGAGTTGCGGGCTTTAAGGGTGGGCCCCTTGCGGCTTTTGCGGCCCGCCCGGGGCGCGCGACGAGCATTGAGGGAGGCGCGACGGGTGCTTGCGATCCCGCGCCGGGTGCGGATGCCGCGGTCGAGCCGAATACCGTTCACCATGCGCCGCATGAACATGTCGGCCTTTCGCTCGGCATCGGTCCAGAACAGGTAGTGGGCCATCTCATGGTAGATCATCTGGACCCACATGCGTTCGGTGTTGTAGACGCGGCCCCGCTTCCAGTTTTCGGGATGAACGATATGAATGCGTCCGTCCTCGTAAGTTTTTCCAGCGGTTTTGCCCCAATCGATGTACTCGTACCAGTACACGCGCGGCCGCCGCACGTTGTAGTAGCGGCACAATCTGGCGACCGCGCGGTTGAAGGACGCCGCTCGGTGGCTGTGAAAAAACCGGGACAGCTCTTGATCGATCGCGCGGCGATACGCAATCGACGGCACCATCATTCGCACGTTTTGGGAAACCTCCGCGAGAAGTGTGGGAATCATACGAAGCCGGTGGCGAAACAGTCAACGAATCTGCGGAATTCGCCGGCTGGGCGCGAAAATATCGTGCAATTTCAAGGCCTTAATCCCGCGCGAGTGGAAACCGCCGCGTCCCGGATACCCGCCAGAATCGGCTCATTGTGTGCGCCACTCAGCCGATCGCGCCGCTTTCCTTGAGCCGCGCGATCTCTTCCCAGCCGAGCCCGACTTCCAGCGCGACCTCCTCGGTATGCTGGCCGAGTTCGGGCGCGGCCCGATGCGGCTTGGGATCGTGCTCGCCGAATGTGACCGGGCTGTTCACGACTCTGCATCCGGGAATATTCGGGTGGTCGACTGGCGCGAAGGCGCCGATTGCCTCGGCCTGCGGATCCTCAAGGACTTCAGCATCGGTGCGTACCGGCGCCCAGATGAGTTCGTGGCGATCGAGAATCGGCGCCCACTCCGAGGCGCTGCGGGTCGCTACGACGGCGTCGATCTCGGCGGTCATCGCGGCGCAGTTCTGCGCGCGGACGCCCGCGTTTGCGAAGCGCGGGTCATCGCGCCACTGCGGGCGGTCGAGCGCGGCGCAGAACTGCGGCCAGTAGCGATCGGCCTGCACCATCACGAAGTAGATCCACTTGCCGTCCTTGCAGCAATACGAACTCCACAGCGGATTGATTCGCTGGGTGCGGCTTTCCGACTCCGGCGCGCGTCCGGTCATCAGCCCGAGCGTGAGATCGGTCGCATTCATCCACAGTCCCATCGAGAACAGCGAGATCTGGACCTCGCGTCCGCGTCCGCTGCGCTCGCGCCCCAGCAGCGCCGCCGAGATCGCGCCGGCCAGGCCAAGACCGACGGCGTGATCGATCATCGCCGGGCGCTGCGCAGGTGGCGGAAAGCCCGGCTCCGCGATCGTCGCCATCAGGCCCGAGCGCGCCCACGCCGCCGCGTAATCGTAGGCGGGCCGCAGGCGGTCGGGGCCGCGATGTCCATAGCCGTTGAGCGAGGCGTAGATGAGCCGCGGATTACGTGCCGAGAGCGTGGGGTAGTCCAGCGCCATCCGCTCGATCGCGTCCAGGCGCAGGCTGGTTATGAATACATCGGCACGCTCGATTATCCGGTAGGCGAACTGGCGCCCTTCGGCGCGGCGCAGATCAACCGCGACCGAGCGCTTGTTGCGATTGTCGAGTTCGTAGGGCGGGCGTACGCGGGCATCGGGATCGCTGAGCGTGCGGGTGGACATGCCGCGGATCGGATCGCCGCCGTTTGGATCCTCGAGCTTGATAACGTCGGCACCCCAATCGCCGAGGACCGCGGAGGTCGAGGGCCCCGCCACCCACATCGCGAGCTCAACGACTCCTACGCCTTTAAGCGGAAGATCCATCGCGCAGCACTCCCCGGCTGAAGGAAATCAGCTTGGAATTGGTAGCAGGCTTCGCCGCGAATTTGAAACGACGCGGGGCGGGCTGTTCCGGGCCGGCTCAGCGCGCGTGGCGGATCGGATTGACGCGGCCGCGATGATTGCGGCGGCGGACCCGATTTACGGTCAGGCGCTGTACGCGGCTGGCTTCTTTGAGGCGCAGGCGCAGCGGCTGCACTCTGCCCGTCGCAGGGTCCGCATTCATCAGAGCCTGCAGGCGCCAGCGCAAGGCTTCCGCGTCGATGTCGAGGGCGTCGGCCACATTCTCGAACGAGAGAGGGCAGGAAACTCCCTTGGCGAAGATCCAGTTCCACGCCTCGGTGAAGGTGGTGCGTTTGCCGGCGCTCTCGGAGCTGTGAAAGTCCTGCACAACATTGATCGCGTCGGCCAGCACCGCGAGCATCAGGCGCTGTTCGCTGGAGAGCGAACGCGTGCCGACCAGTTCGAAGAACTGGCTGCGCAGAATCACGTCCGGGAAGGGACGAGCATCGGAAGATCTCGCGCGGTTTCCTGGCTGGAGCATCTTGATGACGACCTCCGCCGCGTGCGTCGTTCAGTTGGCGCCGGATTTCGCGGCACCGCAGGATCCGCGCGACCAGCCCTGCTAATTCGGAAAAACGCTCGCGCTTATTCCGCGGATACGAAAATAAAGCTAATGCGACCGAAGAAACAAGGCAAGCGAGAAAGCCGTCCGTGGACAGATTTGCACGCTCCCAGTGAACATCCGTTGCCCACGTGGACCAGCGGTAGCGCATCCCCGGCGCCCTCCGCCGGATGCTAGGGGCGGCGCCAGGGCCGCCAGGCGCGGGTCATGCGGCGCGCGCCGCCATCTGGTATATTCGTCCACGGATGGGCGGCGCGAGCCGCGCAACGGTGTCCAACTCATCGGTCTGCGTTTGGGGTCGGCGGCCCCGTCAATTTCCGCCCGGGAGCACTACGATGGCTGATTTCTATACCAAGGAAGCGTCCAAGAACCTCCGCAAGCTGCGCCAGATGGCGCCCGACATGTTCAAGGGCTTTCTCGACTTCGACCAGGTCGTCTTCAAGGACGGCGCGATCCCCAGCAAAACCAAGGAGCTGATGGCGATTACCGCAGCGCACGTGACCCAGTGTCCCTGGTGCATCGAGGCCCATGTCTCGCGCGCGAAGGAAAAGGGATGCACCGACGAGGAGATCGCGGAGGCGGTATGGGTCGCGGCGGCGATGCGCGCGGGAGCGGCGTTCAGCCACGGCGCGATCGCGATGGGCGTGGCCGAAGAGCACAAACACTAGAATGCGCACCGGCCTTCGGGCACCATAATCGCGATGGAGCAAGCGAAAGCGGGACGCCAGACCCGCAAGGTTAAGATCGGCGCAACTACGGTGGGCGGCGGCGCCCCGGTCGTGGTCCAATCGATGTGCGCGACGCGCACTATCGACGTGGATCAGACCGTCAAGCAGGTGCATCAGCTCGCCCGCGCGGGCGCGGGGATCGTCCGGATCGCGATGGACAGCGACAAGGAGATTCCGGCGATAAAGGAGATCCGCGCGCAGACCCGCGGCGTCACGATCTCCGTCGATTTGCAGGAGAACTACCGGATCGCGGACCGCGTGGCGCCTCACGTGGACAAGATTCGCTACAACCCCGGCCATCTCCATCACATTGAGAAGCGCAAGACCATCGAGCAGAAGGTGAAGTGGCTGGTCGACGTCGCCCGCGACAACGGGCTTGCGATTCGCATCGGCGTCAACTGCGGATCGGTCGCGCCGGCCTTCCTGGAAAAATTCCCGGGCGATCAATTGCGCGCGATCGTCGAGTCAGCGGCCTTTCACTGCGACCTGATGGACGAGCTCGGATTCACCCGCTTCGTCGTCTCGCTGAAAGACTCGGATCCGGGTAAGGTCATCGAGGCTAATCGCCGCTTCGCCGAGCGCCGTCCCGACGTGCCGATTCATCTGGGCGTCACCGAGGCCGGACTCCCGCCCGAGGGCATCACCAAGACCCGCGTCGCGTTCGAAAAGCTGCTGGCGCAGGGAATCGGCGAGACCATCCGTGTTTCGCTCACGCTGCCCAATGAGCGCAAGCACGAGGAAGTAGAGGTCGGCCACAGGATTATCGAGGACGTGAAGGCCGGCCGTTTCATCTCGGTGCCCGACTTCGGCGCCGGGCTCAATATCATCTCGTGCCCTTCGTGCTCGCGGGTGGAGAACGAGAAGTTCGTCGAGCTGGCGCAGCAGGTCAAGGAACTGACCGGCTACGCCGCCCGCCATCGCGTGACGATCGCGGTGATGGGATGCCGCGTCAACGGACCGGGCGAAACCGACGACGCCGACCTGGGGCTATGGTGCGGGCCGACCACGGTCAACCTCAAGATCAAGGATCGCAAGGTCGGCAACTTCAAGTACGACGAAGTGCTGACGCGGCTGCGCACCGAGCTTGACCGCCTGATCGCCGAGCGCTCGGCGGCGTCCGCGATTAACTGAAAGCATAGGGTTCCGCGTTCGAGCCGGAGCCGGCCCGCGCGCGTGTCGGCGCGGTTCCCGGCGACTTGCGCGACGCGGGTCGCCGGCGCTGCCGGATGCGCGCGCGCCGCGGTGCTGCCCGATTGGCTCTGCCGCCGGATAGCGGACCCATCGCCGGCGCCCAGGGGCGAGATGAAAGTCCGCGCGAATACTCACATATCGCCCGCGCACGCGTTGGCTTCGTTTATATCCAGCCCGGCGCGCAGGGTCCCCCTCTCCGCCCCGTACTGAGTATTCACTTTTCTTGATTCGCGCCGGCCGCGATTGCGCAGATATTTCCCATATCCATCGATACGGCCGCACCACCATCGAAGCGGCGGTAGTCAATCGGCCGAGGGCAGGCGATCCGGAAAGATGTGCGGCGTTTGAGAAGTTCGGACGGCGGGCGGCTGTGATGCCGGCTTCCATCGCTGACTGCATGTTAGCACGCATCGCCAGGAAATGAAAGTGCTGATTCGTGAGCGACGCCAATTGCTCGGTGGCACGGGCGCCCGCCTGGAAGCCTCTCCCTGTCAGGGAGAGGTTTGGTGAGGGTCCTTGCGCGAGCGCTGCGCTCGCGAGTTTGAATTCTCGGTTCGCTTTCGCTGCGTCGCGAAAGCGCCCTGGATCACAATCGTGGTGTCACAGGATCGGGCTCTGAAAATCGCGAGCCTCTCCGCCCGCGCGATCGCGCTGCAAAGTTCGATACTGCACCCCTTCCGTCATTCCCGCGGAGCGCGTTTCGCGCGGAGGAGGGAATCCCGGCCCCGGGGTCCTTCGACTCGCGCAACGCTCGCTCAGGATGACATGAGGTACAGCTCGAGTCTGAGGTAAGTGGCGCGGGCGTCCCTGCCCGCGACGAACCTCCGCGCCCTCTCCGTCATTCCCGCGCGCGTGTTTTTCACTCTAGCGCGCGCGAGGCTTGCCCTGAGCGAAGGCGTAGGGAATCCCGGGTTTCGTTCTTCCCCTCCGAGCCGGTCTGACAGAAGAGTCAGCCGCCACTCGAAAAATGAGTTCTGCAACTGTCGACTGCGCGGACTCCGCCTGAAGATGACGGAGAGTCACTGGCAGCCGGCAACCAGTTTAAGATACGATCCGTCCGGGACGCCTAGCGCGAGCGGCTCAGCGAACGGATGGCCGTTCCTGTACCACGGAGCGGAGCACGAGAGCATCGATCCCAACCAGTTCTATTATTCCGGCAACGGAGCGTATTATAGCGCGCAGATCATGCGCTCGATGTCGACGACCAGCGCGCTGTGCACCAGCGGCCCTCCGGGCGGACCAGGACCGGGCGGAGCCAGCCTACCTTCGGTCGGCTCCAGCTCTCCCAACGCGTTCGACCCGGGCAGACGACTTCAGGCCGATGGACAGGGTGCGGGCGTTGGCGCCACTGCTGGGCTGGGCGTCCTCGCCGCAGCAGGGCCAGAGGCGGGGCCGGGCGCGCTGGTAGCCGCAGTGGCAGTCGGAGTAGGCGTCGCGGCGGGCTATGACGCTGCCATGTTCTTCGAGGACCTGTTCGGCGGAGGAAGCCCCGACTATCCCCCCAACTACTGGACCGACGTGTTCCGGCTCAATCGCCCGAGAGGCGGGGCCCACACGCTGTATCCGGACATGATCGGAGTCCCAGTCAAACAGCTTATCGTGGACCAGGGACCCTCCGCGAACGCGACGCCGGCACCCAAGCGCCCGCTGGGGAAACGGAACGCGTGCCCCGGCGACGTGCTATGTAATCCGACCCCAACACCCCAAAGCGCTCCTGGATACCCTCTCGGTCTCGGCCCAAATGCTATCCCCCCGCCGAAACCGCAGACTGAGGCAACCTACTGGAGTTGCGTCTTCGGAAAACTTAGCACGGTGCAAGCGACCTCCTGTATCGCGGCTATCTTGTATGGTGCAACCCTACCGGAGAGCGGATGGAAGGGCGGAGTTAAGACCGCGGTGAGCTATGGCGCTTGTGCGGCAATTGCGAAATCTTGCCGCGATAATCCGAACCAATAGGAGCGTTACTCGCAAAGGCGGAGTCGCGCCGTAATTTTCACCATGAAGTCTAAACTTGCTGCAATCCTACTTTCTGCTTTGCTGCTGATTGCTATTGCTGGGAATCTCTACGAAGTGTTCTTGCATGGAGTAAGGTTCGTCGGATCAATTCCTGATTCAGGTCCGATCGAGCCTAGCATAATCTCTGTCGCGTTGTTAGCGATTATTTGCGGATCTGACCTTCCGGCGATGGTCCGGGCCTCGAAGATCGTCAGGGCACAGCTCCAGTGCTGGGTGTCGTGGCTGTTTCTCGTGATAGCAACTCCATTCTTGGAACGATACATTTCAGCCTTTCAAGCTGAGATCGTCTTTTTCTTGTTTGCCGCGCTGTTGGCGATCGCCTCGACGTTGCTGCTGATCCGACCAAATGACCTATTCTCGCTATAGTTATTTTCGGGTCGGGAGAGCTAGGACCTTGGGCAAGGCGTTACCGAGGCACCAACCCTTCCAGCGCGCCCTGTCTGCTGCTACAGTAGCGCGCGAAGTACCGCGCCAGGCTCGGAAGGCACCGAGGCCAGGCGATCCATCGCACCTCGATCTCGTCACCGGCGGGCACCTTGAGCTTCCTGCATGACGGATCGTCGGTTACCGGCATGCTCAACAGCAGCACGGGCGGCCTTTGGGATTTCCTGACCGCGGGCGGGGCGCGCTTGGCGGGCTCATATACGGCCTCGGGAACGACCACGAACTATGTCCCGCTGGTAGATGCGGCGGGGACGGTGATCGCGCTGGTAAATCCGGCGTCGCCCGACCAGAACCCTCCTCCGGAAACGATCACCTACGATCCGTCGGGGACGCCAAGCGCGAGCGGGTCGGCGAACGGATGGCCGTTCCTGTACCATGGAGCGGAGCACGAGAGCATCGATCCCAACCAGTATTATTATTCCGGTGATGGCGCATTCTACAGCGCGCAGATCATGCGCTCGATGTCGATGACCAGCGCACAAGGGACCAGCGGCCCGGGCGGTGGACCGGGTCCGGGACAAGCCAGCTTACCGCCAGTCGGCTCGGCCCCCAATGCGTTCGATCCCGGAAGGCGTCTTGAGAGCGTTGGCCAGGGATACGAAGTTGGATACAGCATCGCGGCTCCGGGGGTGGCTGCGGGTTTGTTCGCCCCGGAAACCCCGATCCTCCCGATCGCCTTGGTTGCCGGCGGCGCCGCTGCGGTGGCGTATGACTTCGTCAGCTTCTTCCAGGATTTGTTTGGCGGAAGCCCCGACTATCCGCCCAACTACTTCACCTTCCAGCATCGATTGGACCGCCCGCACGGCGGTCCTCATCCGCTGTATACGGCCTTCATCGGCATGCCCCGCGGTATCGTGGTGGACCAGCAGGGCCCGCACTGCCTCTGCGGGGACCCACATCCATGCGCTAGCTCGCCGCTGGCGATGGACCCCTCCGGAATGGGATTCAACTCGACGATATTTTCGGCCTTCGTTCGATTGACTCACCCCCTGCATATGATTGTTGCGACTGGGTTCGCGTTGGTCACCGGAGCGATTATGGATTACGCGGGCTACTTGGTGATTGCGGCCGGTTGTGCCGATCCGACGCCGGCTGAGGTGATATCCTGCCCCGCAGCGATCGCTCTGGGCTACTCCATCATCGCGCTCGGCACGACCGCAGGTGTGGCCGGGGCTGCGATAGCCGGGAAGGCAACCGTCGATTCGGTTAAAGAGGATTGGCTACCGTGACCGCCAGCACAAATCAGGGTTTAGAGACCGCCCCGAGGTCGGCTTCAAGCGAGTTCTTCTCCTTGTTGGTTCAAACGGTCGTCGGCACTGCGGTGGGTGCCGCGATGTTCGTGGGATTCGCGGGGCTGGTCTTTGGGCTTTCAGCGCGCAGCCTTCTCGTCCCCTTTGTGGCGCTCATCGTGCCAGGGCCGATCCTGGCGCCCTTCCTTTATTGGGCCCGCCTTGCACGGGATCGACCTAAAGCCTTCGCGCTTCGGTTTGCGATCGGCGCATTTGCACAACTGCAGGTGCTTGCTGCGGCGCTTCTATTTAGCGCCATCTGGACCGGTATCGCATCGCCAACGACTGTTGTCGAAGATATTGTGCCCATTTTATTTCCGTTTCTGATCTTCTTGACACCTATCATCTATCTGGGGGTCCACTCGATGTCGAAAGACTGGCATCGGCGCTAACCACCGAGCGACGGCTGATCGCGCGGCGGTTTCTCGGTGTCGAAAGTCAGTTGTAATCCACACGGGGTGCTCAACGAGACTGGTGCCGCGGCGGATCGCCGTTCAGTTAATCATTTCATCGCCGAACGGTCCGGTAACCGTTGGCCACTTTCGTGATCGCGCTGGTGAATCCAGCCTCGGCCAGCTCGCCTTCGACCACATACACATACGATCCGTCGGGGACACCGAGCGCGAGCGGGTCGGCGAACGGATGGCCGTTCCTGTATCAAGGGATGGAACACGAGAGCATCGATCCCAACCAGTTCTATTATTCCGGCGGTGGAGCGTATTATAGCGCGCAGATCATGCGCTCGATGTCGCAGACCGGCGCGCAAGGCATGAGCCCGTCCGGCGGGGGTGGGGGCATCGGAGGCGGCGACGGGATGGCGCTGAGCGGCATGACCAACGCCGCGGCGCTCGCGGAGCAAGTCGCATTCCAGGATCCCCCCGAGCCCGGCGGGGCATCGGCTCCGAGCGGCAATGGCGGTGATGGCGGACTCATCTTGTACTGGTTCGAGCAATTCGGCAACGATCTGGCCGACCGGTTCGGCGGCGGAGGCGGCTCGAGCCTTCCGCCCAATTACTACGTGTTCCAGCACCGGCTCAACCGCCCCCACGGCGGCAGACATCCGCTGTATACCGTGTACATCGGCGTCGGCCCGGGAATTGTGGTGGGAATGGGGGGGGTTCGGCTCGTTTCCGCAGGCGGCGCGCCGTCGGGTGAGCAGCCGCTCCTCGCCCCGCAATGCCAGGGTGGGGTCATTCTGGTTGCCGATTTCGGAGGAAGCCACGACCCTGAGTTCTGGAAAAAGGGGCCAATGATCGAACCTTGGATGTTTCAAAAGTGGGCGAGGCTGCGAGGCGGCAGGAAAGTGATACCTATGCGACCAACGCCTCCTCCCGCGGGAGGGACGGACCTAATCGATCCCTTTCCCTGGTTCTTCTTGCCTGGTGCTTATTGCCAATTTTTGGCAGACATGCACTTGTTCGATCCCGCCTGCGGAAATGGAGCCAGCTGAATGGCGATTCAAGATATCGGGGTTGGAAAAGCGATCTCCGCACTGGTTCGCGAAGCGCGCGAGCATGGCCAAACCCTCGATCAACTAGTGGCTACCGTCAAAACAGAACTAGCGAGCGGTTCGTATTCCTCAGAAGATCTAGAATCCGCAGTTGGGGCCATTCGCGTCGCAATTGAGGAGCATATCGAGGAAAGGACAGGAAACGATGAGAGCAGATGCAATTTCTGTGGACTTCCCCGTTCTCGCGTTCCAGAATTGATTTCATCCTCCGAAGCAAACATATGCACGAACTGCGCGATCAAGGCCACCCGGGAATTGACGAAGGCAAGTCCGATTCCGCAGCTAAGGATGGCCTACCGTGCGTTCGAAACAGTGTTCGCGACAGTGAATTTTTTTGCGAAGCCTTGGCAGCGGAATAAAGCCTAATCGCCGACGTCGGGGAGCCGTCGCGCCGCGCGCCGCGCCGCAGGGTCACGTTGTTCGAGGTTGCCGGCGACGACATCATCATGACCTGGCACCCAAGTGAAGCGGGCCACTGTCAGGCGGCAATGGGAGCTTCTATAATCCACAGATGCAGCGCGGTATCACGCAAATCGGCGAGCAAGGCACCAGCGGCCCCCTATTTTTATCACAGCCTAAAGCCTGCGCCACTTGACGCGATGCGGCGGCGCGCTCGCGAGGTCAGATCTTCTGGTTGGTCTTGCGCCAGTCGGACAGAAAGCGCTCCAGGCCGATGTCCGTCAGCGGATGATGGATCACCTGCTTGAGCACGCTGAACGGCACAGTGGCGACGTCGGCCCCGACTTCCGCCGCACGCAGCAAATGGGTCAGGTTGCGCACCGAGGCGACCAGCACCTGCGCGGGATAGTCGTAATTGGACAGGATCTGGACCATCTGTTCGATAATCTGGAAGCCGTCCTGTCCGATATCATCGAGCCTTCCGACGAACGGTGACAAGTAGGCCGCGCCGCACTTGGCCGCCGCCAGCGCCTGCAGCGGCGTAAAGATGAGCGTGACGTTGACCTTGATGCCGCGCTTACTGAGCGCGCGCGTGGCCTTGAGCCCTTCGGCGATCATCGGGCACTTGACTACGATATTGGGATGGATGCGGGCGAGTTTTTCGCCCTCTTCGAGCATTACCGAGGCGTCAGTTGCAACGACTTCGGCGCTGATCGGTCCGTCCACGATCTCGCAGATTTCCTTGAGCACGTCGTGGTAGGGACGGCCGGCCTTGGCGATCAGGCTCGGGTTGGTGGTCACGCCATCGACCAGTCCCCAGCTTGCGGCCTCGCGAATCTCGCTCACTTCGGCAGTGTCGATAAAGAATTTCATCGTGGGGCGGCCTCCCGCCGTGCGGTATGGGGGCGGAGCAAATCCGCCCGCGCCAATGAGACCCGATAGGGCGACTTGAGCGCCGCGAGCATCTCGGAGATCGACTGGTTGAGTTTCGGATGGATAAGCGCAGGGGCAAGCTCGCTCATCGGCGCCAGCACAAACAGCCGCTCGTGCAGGCGCGGATGCGGCACGGTCAGCGCGCGCGTATTGAGCATCTCCTTATTGAAGAAGAGCAAATCGAGGTCGATTATGCGGGGGCGGTACTTGCCGCGGGTGGGCTTGCGTCCGCGCACGCGCTTGCGGCCCATCACGCGCTCGATGGCGAGCAGACGGCGCATCAGCGTCTCCACGTTGATTTCGGTTTCCACCTCGACGACGCCGTTTAGGAATGCGCCCTTAAGGTCGCCGACCGGTTCGGTCTCATAGATCGACGACTGACGCACGACCCGGGTGTCGGGAATATCGGCGATTCGTTTGATCGCCTCCCGATAATTACCGGCCCGGTCGCCGAGGTTACTACCTATTCCGATGAAAGCCCGATTGGGCATCCCAGCCGTTACAGCCGAAGCGCTTTAAGTCGGTCCACTGCCTCTTTCAACCGCTCGCTCGAAACGGTCAACGCAAAGCGAACGAACCCCTCACCACCCTTGCCGAAACCGGAGCCGGGCGTGATCACGACTCCGGCTTCTTTCAAAACGCGCTCGGTAAACGACACCGAACTGTATCCTTTGGGAACGTGGGCCCAGACGTAGAAAGTCGCGCGCGGGGTCGCGCAATCGAGCCCCATGGCGCGCAGGGCGGTCACCATCAGGTCGCGCCGCTGGCGATAGATGGCGCAGTATTCCGACAACTTGTCACCCTCTCCACCCTCGAGCGCCGTGATCGCCGCTTCCTGGACCGCCTGGAAAACCCCCGAGTCGCAATTGGTCTTGACCTTGCCCAGAGCCGCCACCAGGTCGGCATTGCCGGCCGCGAAACCGACCCGCCATCCCGTCATCGAGAAGGTTTTGGACAGGGAATGAAACTCGACCGCGCATTCGCGGGCGCCGTCGGCCTCGAACACGCTGGGCGCGCGATAGCCGTCAAACGCGATTTCGGAGTAGGCGCTGTCGTGGGCCAGGATGATGTTGTTTTTGAGGCAAAAGCGGACCGCGTCCTGAAAAAACGATCGGTCCACGGTCGCCGCCGTAGGATTGTTCGGGTAATTGACCCACAGCAGCTTGGCGCGTCGCGCAACTTCGCCCGGAATCGAGCCAAAGTCGGGGACAAATCCGTTCTCCTGGCGCAGCGCGAGGAAATACGGCTCGCCCCCGTTGAAGGCGCATCCCGAGTAATAGACCGGGTAGCCCGGGTCCGGGATGAGCACGATGTCGCCGGGATCAACGATCGCGGTCGAGAAATTGGCGATCCCTTCCTTCGATCCAATCAGCGCGCAGACCTCGCGCGCGGGATCGAACTTGACGCCGAAGCGCCGATGCATCCAGTTGGCGGCGGCGCGACGAAAAGTCTCCAGACCCTCGTAGTCGGGGTAGCGATGGTTGGCGGGGTTGTCCGCCGCAAGCTTGAGCGACTCCACAATATGTTGCGGTGTCGCCAGGTCGGGGTCCCCGATGCCGAGACTGATGACGTCCACGCCCTTGGCCTGAACTTCCTTCTTCAGCCGATCGAGCTCGGCGAAGAGATACGGTGGAAGCAGACTCAACCTGCTGGCGGCTTTAATTTGCACGTGCGAAAAGAGTCCGAATTCAAAAGTCAACCCGTAACTAACATACTTTAGACGGCTCCGAAACTGCCCCAGGCTCGCATCTGCCCACAGGGACGCGCGAAATCCACAGGCGCGCGGGCGCTGCGAAAGGTCTCAATGGGGCACGCGGGAGTGTCCACGGGGACCGCAATCGGGTCGCGTGCGCTGCGCGGCGCAGTTTGGCGCGCTGCGGGCGCGGAACTTCGAGATCGAGAAACGCATTGTGGCAGCGGGATAAAATGAACATCGGGGGGCGTGGGGAGAATCCGGCAGGCAGGCGCTGCGCGCAGGTATTACCTTAACTTGATTGACTTCGATCGCAATGTTAGCCATTTTAACCGCCGGGCGCTGACCAGGGCGCGCACTTGAGAATTTCCGGGAACCGTATATTCTGCGGTCCTTGTGAAAAACGAAAGCGTGTCGCCGCCAAACCGCGCCGGGACTGGAATGTTACGGACCGACTCGTGGTTCATCTATGAACCTCACGGCGGCCGCAGACTGACCGCATGATGCAGAGATGAATCGCATAATCTTGCCCCTCGCGGCGGTGTTTTTGGCGCTTGGCGTCGGCGTGATACTTTTCTCCGAACGCCCCTGGCTGCCGAGGACCGACGTAGTACAGCCGATTCCGTTCAGCCATCGCATCCATGCGGGGGTGAACAAAATCCCGTGCCAATACTGTCACGAGTACGCCCGCCGCTCCGAAAACGCGGGCGTGCCGCCGATAGAGCGGTGCGTCGGATGCCACGGGAGCGGAACCTTCGGCGGTATCCAGCCGGTGACGCGGCCGTGGGACGACCATCAGCAGCCGCCCTTCGAAATCCAGTGGAATCGAGTCTATCAACTGCCGGACTTCGTGAAGTTCACTCATCGCCCGCATATCGCGGCGGGCCTGGCGTGCCAGCGATGCCACGGGCCGGTGCAGACGATGGATCGGATCGTGCCAGTCTATCAAATAAACATGGGCTTCTGCGTGGGCTGCCATACGCAGAGGAAGGCGTCGCTGGATTGCGTCGCCTGTCACCATTGAGCGAGGAGCGAAATGCCTGAGGGCTTGTCCAGGCGATCTTTTCTGAAACTTGCCGCGACAGCGGGCGCAGCCGCTTCATTGCCAGGCTGCGAACCCGCAGCGCGCAAGTTGATCCCCTACGTCGTACCCGACGAAAACGTAATCCCCGGGGTTCCGTCTTTCTACGCAACCACCTGCACGGAGTGCGGCGCCGGATGCGGCCTGGTAGCGACGGTGCGCGACGGGCGCACCACTTTCCTTGCAGGCAATCCCGCCGATCCGATCGGCAACGGTTCCATTTGCGCGCGCGGCGAGGCGGGACTTCAGGGCCTCTACAATCCTGACCGGCTCAAGCATCCGATGGTGCGCAACGGCAACGCGCTCAAGGAAATTTCCTGGGACGACGCGCAAAAGATGCTCGCCGACCATGTCGATGCCGCGGCCAAGGCCGGCAAGGATCGGATCGCGTTTCTGGGCGAATCCTCCGGGCCGACGATCGGGAAAATTGTGCGCACCTGGCTGGGAGCGGTCGGCTCGAGCCGGGCGCTGTTTTACGAATCGATTTCGACCGAGCCCGCGCGTTCGGCCGCAAGTGCACTCTTCGGGCGGCGCGATCTGCCCGTCTATCAGCTTGATAAAGCCGAGGTGATCGTATCCTTCGGCTCCGATTTTCTTGAGGTCGGGGATTCTCCGGTCGAACTCGGCCGCCAGTTCGCGGCCTTTCGCGTGCCCCAGCAGCGCCGCGGCGCGCTCTCGATGGGGCGATCGTTCATGGTTGGGCCGCGGATGAGCCTGACCGCGGGCAAGTGCGACAAGTGGATTTCGGTCGCGCCCGGCGATGAGGCGCAGATCGCGTGGAGCGTGCTTCACGTGCTGGTGGCTCAGCGCTGGGTATCGCAGAACTCCGGCGTCGATCTGAACGCGCTGACCGCGATGGTCGCGGCGTATGAGCCCTCGGCGGTGAGCCAGCGTACCGGCGTTCCCGTCGATGTGATCACGAAATTGGGCGAAGCCTTCGGCAAAGCTGACGGGGCAGTCGCAATGGCCTGCGTCACCGACGGATCGGCGGTCCAGGCCGCTTACCTGCTGAACGCGGTGACCGGCAACATCGGGCGCACGATGGTGTATCTCGATGGCGCGCCGACCGAGGGCGCGACCACGCCGGACGATGTGGCCTCGGCGATGACCGATATGCGCGACGGCAAGGTCGACGTGGTGATCGTCCATCGCGCCAACCCGGTTTTTACGATGCCGGCGTCGATGCGGGCGCCGGAATCCCTGCAGAAGGTGCCGTTCGTGGTCTGGTGCGGGACGGTTCCCGATGAAACCGCGGAAATGGCCAGTCTGCTGCTTCCCGCACATCATCCGCTCGAAGAATGGCGCGACAGCAATCCGCGCGCGGGCGTTCGCGGCTTGGGTCAGCCGGTGCTGCAGCCGGTTGTCCGCTCGCGGCCCATCGGAGACATCCTGCTCACCACGGTTCCGGCGGGTGCGTCGGTTCCGTGGAAGACGCAACACGATGCGGTCAAGGCCGAATGGGCCGCGCTGGCTCCCAAAACACCGCCGACCAATGGGGTGGATTTCTGGACCCAGGTGCGCCGCGACGGCGGACTGTTTCAGCCGGCACAGCCGTCCGCGACCAAGCTTAACACCGCAAATCTTCGCACTCCGGCGCCGGATCAAAGTCAGTCGGAGCTGACCTTCGTCACTTATCCGCACATCTTCCTGGGGGACGGACGCGGAGCGGACAAGGGCTGGCTCCAGGAAATTCCCGATCCTGTCAACGAGATCGTCTGGGACAGCTGGGCCGAGATTCATCCGGACACGGCCAAGAAGATCGGTGTCGGGCAGGACGGACTGATCGAGCTGCACACCGAGCACGGCGCAATCGAAGTTCCGGCGCTCATTACACCTCGAATTCATCCGGGTGCGATCGCGGTCCCGCTCGGGCAGGGTCACACGTCATACGGACGCTACGCCAAGGATAGGGGCGCCAACCCGTGGCGGCTTCTGGCGGTCGGCTCCCTGCGCATCGCCGTGCAGGCCAAAGCCACCGGCGGCAGCCGCAAGCTGGTTTCGCCGGTTTTCGGCGGAAATCAGATGGGTCGCGGCATCGTGCAGGCAATGAGCATCGCGGAGCTCGCCATGGGCGGGAAACCGCAAGAGCCCGTGGCGCCGATGCCGTACGAGATGTACAAGCACTTTCCGTACAAGCGCATGTGGGGCATGACGATCGACGTCAACGCGTGTACGGGATGCAGCGCGTGCATCGCGGCCTGTTACGCGGAGAACAATGTGCCGGTGGTGGGAAAAGAGCTGGTCGATGACGGGCGCATCATGTCCTGGATTCGGATGGAACGCTACTTTCCGCAGCCCGACGACGGCGGCGACGAGCCGCAGCTGTATATTTCGCCGATGCTCTGTCAGCAGTGCAATCACGCGCCGTGCGAGCCGGTCTGCCCGGTGTTCGCCGCCTACCATACCCAGGAGGGGCTCAACGGCCAGATTTACAACCGTTGCGTAGGAACCCGCTACTGCGAGAACAACTGTCCCTACAAGGTGCGGCGGTTCAACTGGTTCGAGCCGGAATTTCCCACCCCGCTCGACCTGCAGCTCAATCCAGACGTAACCGCACGCGGGGCGGGCGTTATGGAGAAGTGCACCTTCTGCATCCAGCGGATTCAGAAGGCCGAGATCACCGCTCGCATCGAAAAGCGCGAGCTTCGCGACGGCGAGATCGTTACCGCCTGCGAGGGCGCCTGCCCGACTCATGCGATCAGCTTCGGCGACATGATGCAGAAGGACAGCGCCATGATGAAGCGGCGCGACGATAACAAGGCGCGCAGATATCGGGTGCTGGAGGAAATCAATACGCAGCCGGCGATCGTGTACCTCAAAGATCTCTTCAACGGGAAAGGTAAGGCCTAAGTGGCAGCAGCAGTTCCAGAGTTAACCACTCCGACCCTTGCCGACGTCGATCGCGGGGTAATGGCGACGCTGGGTACGCCCGGCGTCAACTATTGGCTGTGGGTCGGCTTCTGTTTCACGATGGTCGGAATTGCCGGCTCCCTGTGGGCTCGCCAGATTTACGAAGGGTTGGGAGTCACGGGCCTCAAGCAGCCCACCATGTGGGCGGTGTACATCACCAACTTCGTCTTCTGGGTCGGAATAGCGCACTCCGGCACCCTCATCTCGGCGATCCTGTTCCTGTTCCGCACCCGATGGCGCACCGCGGTTTACCGCGCCGCGGAAACCATGACGCTGTTTGCCGTCATGACGGCGGGACTGTTCCCCCTGATCCATCTCGGACGGGTTTGGTATATGTACTGGCTGCTGCCCTATCCGAACCAGCGTTTTCTGCAGCCGGACTTCCGCTCTCCGCTGGTGTGGGACGCCTTCGCGGTTTCCACCTACCTGACCATCAGCGCCACGTTCCTGATGATGGGGCTCATTCCCGATGTTGCCAACGCCCGTGAGCATGCGACGGGATGGCGCAAGATCTTCTATTCGATTCTGTCGATGGGCTTTCAGGGGACCGATCGCCAGTGGCGGCATTTCTCGATGGCGTACCTGCTGATGGCGGGCCTGGCAACGCCGCTGGTGCTCTCAGTGCACAGCGTGGTGTCCTGGGACTTTGCGATGGCGCAGTTGCCCGGATGGCACAGCACGATTTTCGCGCCGTACTTCGTCGCCGGCGCGATTTTCTCGGGCGTCGGGATGGTCATGACGCTGCTGATTCCAATGCGCAAGTGGCTGCATCTCGAAGACCTGGTGACGCCATGGCACTTCGACAACCTGGCGAAAATAGTCCTGCTGACGTCGCTGATTGTCTCGTATTCCTACATTTGTGAATCCTTCATGGTCTGGTACACGCAGGATCCGATCGAGCTGATGACCTTTCACGAACGGTATTACGGTCCCTACGGCTACCTGTTCTGGGTCATGGTCACCTGCAACTGCGTGATTCCGCTGCTCCTGTTTTCGCCGCGAATCCGGGTCAACCTGAAGGCGCTGTGGGTCATCTCGATATTCGTCAACATCGGGATGTGGTTGGAGCGCTTCGTGATTATCGCGGGATCGCTGGCGACGAATTTTAATCCTTCGCAGTGGGGCTTCTACACGCCGTCGATCACCGAGATCATGATTACGGTCGGCAGTTTCGCCTGGTTCCTGGGGCTGTTCTCGCTGTTCGCGAAGTTTCTGCCGATCGTGTCGATGACTGAATTGAAGGAAGGAATCACCTGGCTCCGGCAGGCTATCAGGAAGGGACCCGCGAAGGCGGCATGAGCGAATCCGTGGAAATCATCGGCGCGTTTACTGACGATGGGCATTGCGCGCACGGTATCCGCGCGTTGCGTGCAGCCAGGCTGACGGACCTGCGGGCGTTTGCGCCCTTTCCGAGCCATCTGATCGAGGATGCGTTCGAGCGCCCGAAAAGTTGGGTGCGGGCCTTCGTGCTTATCGGCGGAATCACCGGTGTGATTACCGGTCTGGCACTCACGATCGGCACTTCGATGGAATGGAACCTGGTGGCCGGCGGCAAACCGATCATTTCCTGGCCGCCTTTTATCATCATCTGTTTCGAGCTGATGATCCTGTTCGGCGGTCTCTCGGCGGTGCTGAGCTTCATGTTCAACGCCGAGATGCCCGCCATGGAACCCGCGCGGGGATACTCCTCGCGCTTTTCGGAAGACCGCTTTGGCATCGTTATCAGATGCGAGGAAGCAGACGCCGCCCGGGTGGAAACGATTCTGAAAGATGCTGGCGCAGAGGAAGTTGTACGTGAGGCCGCTTAGCCTTGAACTCTCATCGCCCCTAACGCGCGAGGCGGTCGCACTATGAGCACCCAAGAGCAACCCCTCCACCGCGCGCCTTCCACGCCCAACCCGGCGCCGCTCGCAAGCGCCGCCTTCAAGGGCCTGCTGGTCGCGATGGTAGTGATCGGCGCGATCGCATTTTTCGTCGCGCTTTCCCTGGGCGAAGCAGCCCGCGCATGGCAGGCTTATCTGGTCAATTTCCTTTTCTGGTTTGGCGTCGCGGAGGGCGGCGTCGTCACATGCGCGGCTTTCTACCTGACCCAGGGACGCTGGGCCGGCACTATGCACTTCCGCCTGGCGGAGGCGTGGAGCCTGTTCATCCCGCTCGCTTTCGTGCTGTTCTGGGGACTCTATTTCGGGCGCACCATGATCTTCCCCTGGGTCCTGCACCCGGTGGCGGACAAAGCTGCGTGGCTCAATACGGCGTTCCTGTTTTCGCGCGACGGAATCGCGCTGGCGGTGTTGACTATTCTCAGCATGTGGCTGGTCAACGCCTCGCGCAGCGAGGCTGCGAAAGCCTGGGCGCGCAGCTCCCGGGACATCGAGATGCCGCCGTCGGTGATTCGCAAGCTAGCGCCCGCGGTCGCGATCGTTTACTGCGGCGTGATGTCGCTGATCGCCTTCGATCTGATCATGTCGCTCGCGCCGGCGTGGCACAGCACACTGTTCGGATGGTGGTTCTTCGCGGGAGCGTTCTGGAGCGCGCTTTGCGCGATGGCGCTGACCGCAATGATTCTGCGCCCGCGCCTGGGCGCGCATAACGCGTTTCAGATTCCCCGGATTCGCCACGATCTCGGCAAAGCGGTGTTCGCGTTTTCGGTCTTCTGGGTGTACCTGCTCTTCTCCCAGTACATCGTGATCTGGTACGGCGATATTCCGGCCGAGACCTTCTTCATAGTGCAGCGGGTATACGTCATGCCGTGGAAGCCGCTGTCGTACGCGGTCGTGATCCTGGTGTGGGTGATACCGTTCCTGGTCCTGCTCGGTGTGCGCCCCAAGAAGACGCCCGTGATTCTCGGTTCGGTCGCACTCGGCGGACTGGTGGGGATGTGGCTTGAACTCTACGTGCTGGTGGTCCCCTCTCTTTCTCAGCACGTTGTGCCATTCGGATGGATCGAACTACTGATTACGATCGGATTCCTGGGCGCTTTTGTGCTCTGCGCGCTGCCCGGTCTGGAGATGGTGGCCCAAGCGGCGACCTCGGGCGAGATCGAGGAGGAACACTGATGAAGCGCCGCATTTTCGCTCTGACTTCAGCGCTTGCGGCGCTGGCAGTGGCTGTTTCGGGATGTGCGCGAGCGAACCTCCCGATGACGACGCTCGAGCCCAAGTCCGACCTTGCGCAGTGGATCTACAGCCTGTTCATCGAGATCACGATCTGGGACGCGATCGTGATGGTGATCGTGCTCGGTTCTTTCTTCCTTGCGATCTTCGTGTTTTCGACCAGGGTGGGCGACTCCGCCCCGGTGGCGCCCGCCTCGGCGCACTCCGACATCGGGCTCGAAGTTGCGTGGACGGTGGGGCCGGCGCTGATTCTGCTCTTCATCGCGATTCCCACGGTCCGCACCATCTTCCGCTCGCAGCCCGCGGTGCCGCCCAAGGGGTCGCTCGAGATCAAGGTAATCGCTCATCAGTGGTGGTGGGAGTTCCAATACCCAACGCTGAACATCAAGACCGCCAATGAGCTGCACATTCCGACCGGCCGGCCGATTCGCTTGAATCTGATTTCCGCCGATGTCATTCACAGCTTCTGGGTGCCGGCACTCGGAGCCAAGCGCGACGTGATCCCCGGTCAGCAGAACGAGCTGACCTTCATTGCCGACGTGCCGGGCGAGTACTGGGGACAATGCACCGAATTCTGCGGCGACTCGCACGCGAATATGCGCCTGCGAGCCTTCGTCCAAACGCCCGGAGATTTCGACAAGTGGGTGAAGGACCAGACCACGGTGCCCAAGGCTCCGGACTCCGCCACCAATTCCGCGGGTGCAGCCGGGGCCAAGATTTTCGCGAACAGTCCATGCACGACCTGTCATCGTATTGACGGCGTGTCCAAAGGGTTTCTCGCTCCAGACCTGAGCCACTTCGGCTCCAGGAGCACACTCGCAGGCGCTATCCTGCCCAACACTCCCCAGAATGTGGCCAAATGGATCACCGATCCCGACGCGATCAAGCCCGGCGCCCACATGCCAGTCCTTGGCATCCGCGGCAAGAAGCTCAATGATTTGGTCGCATATCTCGAGAGTCTAAAGTAAGGGAGCTCAGCGATGGCTGCCCAACCGAAACCGTTGCCCGTAGAAGTGCCGAGTTACTACGAAAGCGGAGGCATTCTCGGCTGGCTGACCACGATCGACCACAAGCGGATCGCGGTCATGTATGGCGCCGCCGCGCTGTTCTTCCTTGCGGTCGGCGGTATCGAGGCTCTGCTGATCCGCCTGCAGCTGTGGGCGCCCGGGATGCACGTCCTGAGCGCGCAGACCTACAACGAAGTATTCACGATGCACGGCACCACGATGATCTTCCTGGTTGTGATGCCGCTCGAGATAGGATTTCTGGCCAACTTCTTCCTGCCTCTGCAGATTGGAGCGCGTGACGTCGCTTTCCCCAGACTCAATGCGATGAGCCTGTGGATTTTCTTGAGCGGCGCCGTCTTTCTCCATCTCGGCTGGATCTTCTGGGGCGGGGTGCCGAACGCCGGATGGTTCGGTTACGCTAACCTGACCGAGCGGATGTACACCCCGGGCCTGCATATCGACTTCTGGGTGCTGGGTCTGCTGATTCTCGGGATATCAACGGTTCTGACCGGTCTCAACTTCCTCGTCACGATCGTCACGATGCGCTCGCGCGGCATGAGCTATATGCGGATGCCGATGTTCGTGTGGGCGATGCTGGTGACGTCGGTCCTGATTCTGATCGCGTTTCCGGCGCTGACGGTGGGGCTGATTTACCTGGCGGCCGACCGCTTCTTCGGCGCGCACTTTTACCAAGCCCACTTTGGTGCGACGCCGATTCTGTGGCAGCACCTGTTCTGGTTATTCGGCCATCCCGAAGTGTACATCATGGCGCTGCCCGCCTTCGGAATGGTGTCCGAGATCATCCCGGTCTTCTCGCGCAAGGCTCTGTTCGGATACCCAATGATGGCGTACTCGCTGATCCTGATCGCCTTCCTGTCTTACGGCGTCTGGGGCCATCACATGTTTGCCACGGGGATGGGACCGGTGGCGGACAGCGCCTTTGCAATCACCTCGATGCTGATCGCGATACCGACCGGCATCAAGATTTTCAGTTGGATCGCAACCGTATGGGGCGGGCGGCTGCGCTTCACGACCGCGTTCCTGTTCGCGCTCGGCATGATTATCGAGTTCACGATCGGCGGGCTTTCGGGCGTCATGCACGCGAGCGCCCCGGTCGATCTGCAGCAGACCGACACTTACTTCGTGGTCGCGCATTTTCACTACGTCCTGTTCGGCGGAATGATGTTCGCGATCCTCGGCGCCATCTACTACTGGTTCCCGAAGATCACGGGCCGGATGATGAGTGAGCGGCTCGGCAAGGCGCATTTCTGGCTGACGGTGATCGGCTTCAACGGCACTTTCTTCCCGATGCATTACCTCGGGATGTGGGGAATGCCGCGGCGGATCTACACCTACGGAGCGGGGCTGGGCTGGACGCGGCTTAACCAGTTCGAGACCGTGTGCGCATTCATTCTGGGCTTCGCCTTTCTGCTCTTCTTCATCAACATCGCCACCAGCCTGGTGGGAGGCGAAAGGGCCTCCTCGGATCCATGGGACGCGCGCACGCTGGAGTGGGCTACCGGGGCTCCGCCGCCGGCATTCAACTTTGTCCGCCTGCACGACGTTCACGGACGCGACCCGTTCTGGATGGAAAAGTACGGCAGCGGCGCGGGCAGTGATAACCCGGCCGAACCTCCCGTTACAGCGGACGAGATTTCGCATATCCACATGCCGGCGCCGTCTATTTTCCCGCTCGTCTTCGGGCTGGGAATGTTCGTTGGCGCGATGGGGCTCATCGTGGGCTGGTGGAGCGTCTGTATCTTCGGCGGAATCGCGATGTTCCTGTCGGTGGTCGGAATCGGATTCGAATACCCGACCTACGGGCAGGAGGTCCACGACCCGGATCATGCGCCGTCGGCCGGCGGCAACGACCTGCGCAAGGTCGGCGTGTGGTCATTCATCGGATCGGAGAGCGTCTTCTTCGCAAGCCTGATCGCGACCTTCATCGTTTACAAATCGCGCAATGTCGCCGGACCGGGCGCCAGCATCCTGGAGATTCCGCTCACCTCGTTCAGCACCTTCATCCTGTTGATGTCGAGCCTGCTGATGGTCCTGGCGCTGGCGGCAACCCAGCGGGGCGACAAGATCTGGGAGCGGGTCTGGCTGTGCGGAGTGATCTTTTTCGGACTAATCTTCCTGGGCGGCCAGGCCTACGAGTTCACGCACTTCTATCATGAGGGGCTTTCCTATCAGACCAACCTGTTCTCGCAATCGTTTTTCACGCTGGTCGGATTCCACGGAGCGCACGTGGCGATAGGCGTAATCTGGTTATCGGTGCTGGCGGTCGCCGCTTTCACCGGCAAGCTCGGCAAGTCGAGGGCGTTGTCGGTGGAGTTGGCCGGACTATACTGGCACTTCGTTGACGTGGTCTGGATCATCATCTTTACGCTGGTCTATCTGATGCAAAAGGTGCATGGCGCATGAGCGAAGCGGCACAGGCTCAGATGCACGAGCCCGAATTTCATCATCCGGGCGCGTCTGTTTACGTCACTATTGCGGTCTTCCTGACCATCCTCACTGCGATGGAGATTGCCGTTTTCTACATGCCCTCGATGCGGCCGGTGATGGTGCCGCTGCTGCTGATCCTGTCGGCGGCGAAGTTTGCGCTGGTCGTGATGTTTTACATGCATCTGAAGTACGACAGCTGGCTGCTCAGCACGATTCTGGCTTTTCCGATGTTGATCGCGGCGTTCCTGATGTTCGCCCTGATGTTTCTGTTCGCATATTTGTCTCACCACCTCGCGCTTCCGCCCTACTAGCAAGGGCAAGCGTCGGCGGCGGGGAACAGCCGCACGCGCAACATGGAATTTCTCGTCGATTTTGCCGGCTCACATCCTGGTGCCTGGATTGGCACCGGAGTTTTGTGCGGACTTTATCTCGGCGCCGTAAGGCTCGCTGGGCGGCGTCCCAGCCGCCGGCAGGCCGCGTGGTTCGGCGCCGCCCTCCTGATGCTGCTGTTTACCGCCGGCGGGCTCCAGGAACTTGCCTGCGAGCGCATATTTGCGATGCGGATGCTGCAGCATCTGCTGCTCGTGTTCGCGGTTCCGCCGATGATCTTGCTGGGATTGCCGGCCTGGATGCTTCGGCCGGTGATGCTGAGTCGTCCGATCAAGCCGATTGCGAGGGTGCTGACGAATCCGGTGGTCGCGTTTTTCCTGTTCAGTGCTGTATTCGTGACGGCGCACTTTCCACCCGTGCTGGATCGGATGTGCCGGGAGCGCGGTCTGGATGTCGCCCTTCACCTCTGCTTCATCGCTGCGGGTCTCCTGATGTGGTGGCCGATTCTGAGCCCGCTGCCGGAGCTGCCGCGCCTCTCGTATCCTTTGCAAATCCTCTACGTCTTCCTGCTGATGATCCCGATGACCGCGGTCGCGGCGCCGATTACGCTGGCCAACGGCGTGGTCTATTCGTGGTACTTGGGCGGCCCGCATGGCTGGGGCCTGACGCCGATGGAGGATCAAATCCTGGGCGGGTTGATCATGTGGATCGGGCAGGGCATCTACTTGATCGCAGTGTTCACCATCATCTTCGTCCAGTGGTCGCATCGCGAGGACGTCGATGATCCGTCCACCCCCGAACCTCGCCGCGGCCACTTGCAGTTGCTGCGCTCGCAGACCTCGGCGCGCGGCTGACGCGGGCGCGCAGGGTCAGTCCGGCATTACTCGCAAAGACGGCTGGGCTGCCGAACGGGGCAGGGCGCCACGGAACCCGAATCCCAGCGTCCACAGGATCGCCGCGCAGTAGACCAGCCCTCCCGCCGCCGTGACGATTGCTCCGGCGAGCGCCAGCGCAAATCCGCCCACGCTGAATCCCGCCACCATCGCGAGCACGCCGCTGTTGAACGTCACGAACACGAACGGCCGCGGCTTGCGCGCCGATATTTCGGCGATTGTCACAGGTTTCCATCCGAGTCCCTGGCGCGCCCTGGTCACGAAGCCGGGAAACAGTTGGTAGGACATGCCGATGATGAAGTTCGAGAAGAACCCGAGCAGACCCATCACGCCGTACGCCGTGGCGATCCGCGCTCCGGTCTGCGAATTCACGCCGATTACGATCAGCGTCAGCCCCATCCCGATCGTCACGACCAGCGCAACCAGTCCCGCCAGCGCGTGTGCCTGCGTCCAGTCCAGCGGCATCCGGCGCGTCCGCACCATCCGCGCGATGATCGCGACGTACCATCCCATCGCGGCGGCGATTGCGACTCCCCAGATAATCTCGCCCCGAAGCCCAAGCATGATCGAAGTCACCAGGCCCACCAGTGCCCCCGCAAGCGAGTAAATCTGCCAGATCGCCGACCGCGGAATCGTCACCGTGGGCAGCATGAACGCGGGCAGCATCCGGTAGGAAACCGCGCAGATCGACAGAGTAACCCACCCGACCGCGGCCAGATGAACGTGCCCCGAGAGATTGGCGAGCACGCTGCCGCCAAGGAAGTTGTAGCTCTTGTCTATCCCCAGCATCGTTCCGAGCACGGCTGCCGCGACCAGGAACGAAATCGAAAGGAACATCCCGGTCTCCGCGACCCCGCGGCCCGCCTGCGGCCACAGGCACGGCATCAGGTTCGCCGCGAACATCACGATGCTCGCGGCCATGACGATCGCGGCCAGCCATAACCCGAACCAGATTCCGATCGCGAAGTGCGCAACCATCCCCGTCGATCCGAGTACGAACAGGAAGAGTTGCGCCCACGCCATCCGGGGCCAACGGATAGGGCGGCGAGTCAGCGCCGGCACGTATCGGTACATCACGCCCATGATCGACCCGGTGATCCAGCCGAGCGTGAACGTGTGAACCACCGCAAGCGGCACGAACTGATAGAAATAGATCGCGATCTGACGTATCGAGAAGCACAACTCGACCAGCCCGCCGGCAAAGAACAAGACCGCGACCACGAAAAAGGCGATTGGGATGCGCCCGATGCGCAGCAGGTCTGGATGCGCCGCGCCGCCCTGGTGATAGCGCGGCGGCGCCGGATTTTCGCGCCGCTTCGGCGAACCCCGCAGACTCACGGCTGATGGCGCATCACGGTCAGCGCGAACGCGCAGTCTTCCACGGCCTCGACCTCATGCATCACGTGCGCTCCCACCGCCGCCAGCATCCCGCGCCCCAGCGTGCGTGCCTCGCCTCCGGCGCGAAAGAGAATCGTGCCCTCCAGCACCGTGAGCGCGAGATGGCCGTCGGTCTGATGTTCACGGAGTGCCGCGCCTTTGTGCAGCGCGACGAGCACGATGGTAAACGCCTCGTTCTTGGTCAGGGTGATCGCGGCGCGCGATTCCGACTGCCATTGATGCGAGGATTTGAGTCTGGCGATCTCCTCCCCGGTCACGAACGACATCAGCGGAAGGTTGAGATCCCGATGCGGCCTGGTATCCATCTGACGACTCCTTTCGGGGGCTTGCAGCCGGAAGCGCGTGGGCAGGTCCCGAAGCTTACGCATCCTTGATATACCATCGCTTCAGCGCCTGTTGCACGAGTCAAACTTTGCGCATGGCCGGGCCGAAGAGTAATGATGACGTTGAGACGCGATTTGGGCTCCGAGTGAAGGGCTTGCGAGCACATTGCGGGGGAGGAGTTGCGGAACAGACCTCCATCCGGAAGCCCCGTAGGCAGGATGCAGCGCTCCCGGTCCCAAATCATCTTCGACGGCGCGGTAGCTGGCGTCACCGGTGCGATAGTCGTCGCGATCTGGATATTCATCTTCGATCTCGCGCGCGGCGATCCTCACCAAACTCCGCTCCTGCTCGCTCGTGAGCTGTTCGCGGTCGGTTCCTCTGGTTCGCCTTATGCCGCGGCGCTGCTGCTTGCCTACACGATGCTGCACTTCGCCTCACCGCGTTTGTGGCGTTCGGCGTTGTGATTGCGCTGCTGCTGGCGGCCTCCGAACTGGAGCCGTTGCTGCTGCTGGGGGTATTCCTGCTGTTCGCGGTTTTCGAGGTTTTCTTTGTCGGGTTTGTGACCGTGATGAATCTGTCCGTCCTCGACGAGCTGGGATGGTGGCAGATAATCGCCGGCAATATCCTGGCGCTGCTCGCGATGAGCGCCTATTTTCTGCGCGGCCATCGCGGCCTTGGACACCGGATGGTCGTTCGATGGACTGCGCTGGAGCGCGAGCGCGCAAGCGGCCTCTCGATGCGGACGCACACCGAGCCGCACTCCGCCAGTCAGAATCGCCAGGCGCTCTAAAGACCCAGCACGTCCCGCATCGTGTAGAGTCCGGGCTTGCGCCCTTCCAGCCACGCGGCGGCGCGGATCGCTCCGCGCGCGAGCGACTCGCGGCTCTGCGCGCGGTGGGTCAATTCGAGGCGTTCGCCCTGTCCGCCGAAGATGACGGTGTGATCGCCCACCGCGTCGCCGGCGCGCAGCGCGAGCACCGCGATCTTCTCGCGCGGACGCACGCCGGTAATTCCTTCGCGCCCGAACACGGCATTCGATACGAATTCCTGCCCGCGCGCCGCGGCGATCGCGCGGCCCAGCGCGAGCGCGGTTCCGCTGGGCGCATCGACCTTGGTGCGATGATGAATCTCGAGCACTTCGGCGTCGAAGTCGGGCAGGATCGCCGCCACCTGTTCGGCGACCTTCATGAGCACGTTGATGCCGACGCTCATGTTCGGCGCGATTACGCATCGCGTGCGCGGTGCGATCTCGCTCGCCCGCCTTTCCTGCTCGGGAGTGAAGCCGGTGGAACCGATTACGATCGCAGCGCCGGCTGCGCTGGCCACCTCAAGATGCTCCATCGATGCGGTGGCATTCGTGAAGTCCAGGGTAACCGTGTCGGGCCGCGCGACGGAGGCATAATCGTCGCCGATTCGAATTCCCAATGCGCCGATTCCCGCGACTTCGCCCGCATCCGAGCCGACCACCGGTGTCCCGCTCGCCTCGATCGCTCCGGCGATCTTGTGCGCGGGGTCGCGCGCGGCAAGCGCCACGATCAGGCGGCCCATCCTGCCGCCGGCGCCCACCACGATTAGATTTGCCATGGCCGAAGTTCCGCGCCGCGATTCGCGGCAGAGAGGAAAGTGCTCGCGGGCGGCTAGGCCGCCGGAGCTTCCGCCGCCGGTGCGGCGGCTTCGGCCGCGGGTGCGCCCTTGCCGGTCTTGGTCGCGTAGTGTTCCTGGCAGAGGCTGCCACGGAAGCGCTTTTTGCGGCAATTTTCGCCGGTGCAGATCTTGTACCGAGCCTTCGGCATTTCGCCCGCCTTCCAGAGGCGGTGATGCTTGCGGCAGTAGCCTTTCGCGATTACTTCGTGGCTGCAGTCCTTAGCCTTGCAGGTGCCTTTACTTGCCATTGGTCCTTTTCCGAAAAATTCGTCAGAACTCGGCCCTAACGCCGCGGTTCTAGAGTTCTCCGACCATAGCGTTTGGCGCCTCTCCTTCATAGAGGCCGCAACGGGTCATAGAGGCATCGACGCATCGCGGCCATGCCCCGAGTGTCGATGCCGTGTCGCGCGAACCCATCCGGCCGGAGTCTTGGTGATCGCGGCCGGGGCGTTACGCTCGGATTGGCTCCGATCGCGAGAGCCCGGGCGCTAGTGACACGCAGATTTTGGACTTGGGCCCGGCGTGGTACATTGATATGACACTGCCAGAGTTATGTGGAAATGGATCACAACATGTAACCTGATGCTCTGTGCCGCGCTCGTAACCATGTCCGGATGCAGCAGCTGGGAAGGCGTTCGGGTGGACCCTCTCAATCGACAGAGGATTGTGTCGGGATCCGGCTACAGTCTCCACGGCTGTCAGTCCGCAATGGACGAACTGGCGCATGCCAACGTCGAGATGGTCCAGCACACACGGCAGCTCGCCATCAGCATCTTCAGTTTTGGTTACGAGCCTTCCTATCTATGCACCGGCACGGCGCCGCTGATCGGATCTTCGACGGCGTTGGAAGGTCCGACTCGCCAATGAAGACGAATTCACCCGGCGCACTTTCGCAGCTAAAATACGCCGTCGTCGTTCTATGTATCGCGAGCGGATGTTCGGTCTACATGGAGGCGACTCGCCCCACACCGGTTGACTTGGCCAAATTCACGCCCGGCGAAAGCCGCTTGTCGGTCATCGAGCAGGTCGGCGCGCCGGTAACCACGACCAGGAATGAGGCGGGAAATACCTGCGACCTTCATCTGCTCTACCTCACCGGCTACGGAAACACGGTCAAGGTGCCTCTGGCGATCCTGGAAGGGGGCGCCGACTTTTTCACTCTCGGACTTGCAGAAATCATTCTCTCGCCCACGGAGTCAATCACGCGGAATGAAAAGAAGCCCGTATGGTTCTGCTACCAGAAAGATTCCCTGCTACGCGTGACCGTCGCCCGCTCGCAGGGCGAAACCGCCGCTCCCTCACCCTCGCCCGGCGAGTCCTCGCCGACCCCATCGGCGACCCCCTCGGAAATCGCAACTCCAACGCCGTCGCCTATTGCTGCGCCCGCTTCCTCCGGCCCGCCGCTGCAGTGAGGTTGGGACCCGCGCGGACGGCTCTATGCGGCGGGACCGCGGGCGTTCGTCACGAGCCGCCACGCAGTATCCGGTAGAGCGGTTCCAACTCGCGAAAAGCGTCGATCAGGTCGGCGCGGTCCAGCCTCAGCGCCTCGGGTATCGGCCATCCGAATCCGACGTCGATCGCACCGGTCTTGCGCGCGAGCGTTTCGGCCATTGACGCGAACAGCGCGCGATCGGCTGGCCGCGCCGCAGGAATCGCGTCTGACGGCCAGTCTTCGTAGCGGGTGATTCGATTCTTGCCCATCGATCTTGCAAGCTCATCCGCGCGCGCCGCGATTTCGCGGCTCATCGCGTCGCGATGATCCGCCTGCATCCTGACGCTCGCGCGGGCATGCACGCCGGCGCGGGAAATGCTCAGCGCAAGGTATCCATAGCGGGTGTAGCCTTTCGGCGATGGCCCCCATGCCACCCATGTTTCACGCGGGCTTGAGGATTGATGCGCATGGCGGGCGACGTGCGGAAACAGCTCGGTGTGCATGATTCGCCCGAGATCGGGCGCGAGATCCCTGCCCAGCCGCGCGAGTTTGGGTTGCAGCCGATCGAGTACCTGCTGCATCCGGGCGCTGAAGCCCTCGGCTGCAAAGATCTGAAAGTCGCTATGAGAAATTCCCAGTCCGCTCACCGCAAGCTGCTTCCAATCAGCTTCTGGAGCCGCGGCGCTCGCGGTATGAGCGCTCCCAATTGCGCCCGTCGAACCGCTCGATCCGAAGCGAGCCGGGATCCACGTCTTCGAGGCATCGCACGTTCACGTCGATTCGATCGGGATCGGAGCGCGGGATATAAAACGGCGCTACGCCGCAGACTGGGCAGAAATGGTGCTTCGCAACTCCCGTATTGAAGCGATAGGTCACGAGCGAGTCGGCGGGAGTGAGCAGGCGGAAACTCTCGCGCGGCACGATCCAGTGCAGGTAGCCCTTATTCGCGCAGATCGAGCAGTTGCATTCCTCGACGACGCCGACCGGTCCCTCAACTGCGAACGCAATCCGTCCGCAGTGGCATCCGCCGCGCAGAATGCTGGTCTTTACGCTCATGCCGCCCGCCTCGCGAAGTCAGAGTGTACGCCTGCGGCGCGAAAGGCGTAAGCGCCGCAGGTCGACGGCGCGAATACGCACGCCGCTCATTGCGATTCGAAGTCGCGCCGCGTGAGGAGCATCAGGTATTCCGGTGCCGTTTCGCCGGGTACGACGATGGTCTTCCAGTAGCGGAACCCCGCTTTTTCATAAGCGCGGATCGCGCGCCGGTTGCCCTGCTCGGGGCCGATTGCGCACGAGCCGATCGCCGCGTTCGCGAAAACCAACGATCGCAGAAACGCCGCGACCACGCGCGTCCCGATGCCGCGGCCGACCATCTCGGGCTCTCCGATGAACAAATCTATCCCGGCACAATCTTCCGGCGCACAGACGTGCCGGTCGTATTCCGGGTAATCGCGGATTCGATAGGTCTGGATGTATCCGATCGCGCGGCCGCCGTGCTCGATGATGAAGCTGCGAGTCGGATCGCCGCCCGCGATTCGGGGAGCGTACCTGGCGCGGACCTGGTCGATCGTCTCGGCGGCGTCGTACCACCACTGCCGGACGTGCGGCGCGCGCAGCCACCGACGCAGCAGCGGCAGATCCTCCATCGCAAGCGGGCGAAATTCGATGGGCTGCGAGTCGCTCACCACCGTGATTCTTTATCATCTTGCAGCGCGAATGGCTCTGCCACGGGCTCGAAAAATCCGCTTCTGCCCGCATGCCGCCGTGGTAAACTTGCTCCGATGGATCTCAAGTCGCCCGACGGACATAGCTTTGCGGTCGCGCTCGAAGGCCACGGCCGGGGCGTGCTGGCGCGCGAGATGCCGCGGACCCTGCAGGTCAACGTGGGCAAGTTGTGCAACCAGGCGTGCCATCACTGCCACGTCGATGCGGGGCCCAAGCGCACCGAGATAATGGGACTCGACGTCGCCCGGCGCGTGCTCGAGGTCGCGGAGAATAGCGCATCGATTGCCACCGTGGATTTGACCGGCGGAGCGCCGGAACTCAACCCGAACTTCGCGATGCTGGTCGAAGGCGCGCGCGCGATCGGCCGGCACGTCACGGTCCGTTGCAATTTAACCGTGCTGTTCGAGCGCGGGATGGAAGGGCTGGTCGAATTCTATTGCCGCAACCGGGTTGAGCTCATCTGCTCGCTGCCCTGCTATACGGCGGAAAACGTGGAGCGTCAGCGCGGCCGTGGCGTGTTCGAAAAGAGTATCGCGGCGCTTAGACGGCTCAACGCCGTGGGATACGGTAACGGCAACGGCCTCTCGCTGTCATTGGTCTACAACCCCGTGGGGGCGGTATTGCCCCCCGCGCAGGCGGAACTGGAAGCGCGCTACCGCGAAGAACTCGCGGTTAATTTCGGCGTGACCTTCCAACGTTTGATCACGATTACCAACATGCCGATCGCCAGGTTCGCCCATCAGCTCCAGCAGTGGGGACAGTTCGACGCCTACATGGGCCTGCTGGTGAACCACTTTAATCCCGCGACCGTGGATGGCCTGATGTGCCGCCATCTGGTCAGCGTCGGATACGACGGCGCTCTCTACGATTGCGACTTCAACCAGATGCTGGCGATGCCGCTGGTGGCCGACGGTCGCGCGCTCACGATCTGGGACGCCCGCGATCTCGCGGCGCTGAGCGGCCGGCGGATCGCGGTCGGCTCGCATTGTTTCGGATGTACCGCGGGAGCGGGGTCGAGCTGCGGCGGCGCACTTGCCTGAGCCTCCACGCGCGCCGCCGCACGATGGCGCGGCGCTTTGTCGCCGTCGCCGGTGGCATGTTATGAGGAAACGGCGCGCGGCCTAGCAGTGAGCGTCAATTGCGCGCGCGAAAGCGAGCTTGAGATATGGCCGTTAAAATCGAAGGTGTTTGCGATCCGAAATTCGAGGGCGTCAAGCAGGCGTTTGCCGCCAACTTCGAGAGCGGCGCGGAAACCGGCGCGGCCTGCGCGATCGCGCTGGACGGCAATCCGGTCGTCGATTTGTGGGGCGGATTTGCCGACCGGGCACAGACCCGGCCATGGACCCGCGACACGCTGGTCAACGTCTACTCCACCACCAAGGGCCTGACCGCAATCTGTGCGCATCGGCTGGTCGATCAGGGCAAGCTCGACATCGATGCGCCGGTGGCGAAGTACTGGCCCGAGTTCGCGCAGGCGGGTAAGGAAAATTTGCCGGTGCGCTTCCTGCTGAGTCATCGTGCCGGTCTGCCGGCGGTGCGCAAGCCACTCGATCCCAACGCGCTGTTCGAGTGGAACACGATGTGCTCCGCGCTGGCCGAGCAGGAACCATGGTGGGAGCCGGGCACCAAGCATGGCTATCATGCGCTGACGTTTGGATTTCTGGTCGGCGAGGTGATCCGCCGTATCACGGGCAAAACGCCGGGGACCTATTTTCGCGACGAGCTTGCAGGACCGCTCGGCCTGGACACGCATATCGGGCTTTCAGCGGAGCACGACGCGCGCACCGGCGATCTGATCCCGTCGCCACCGCCTGCGCCCGGCGAGCCGAATCTGTTCGCTGAAGCGGCCAAAAATCCCGAATCAGTGACCGCCAAGGCGTTCATGAATCCACCCGTCCTGACCAAGCCGGGACTGGTGAACTCGCGCGAGTGGCGGGCCGCCGAGATCCCCGCCGCCAACGGCCATACCACCGCGCGCGCACTGGCGCGGCTGTACGGCGCGCTCGCCCGCGGCGGCGAGGTTGACGGCTATCGCGTGCTGACGCCGCGCAGTATCGCTCGATGCTATGACGAACAGTCGCGCGGAGCGGACGAGGTGCTGTTTATTTCGACGCGCTTCAGCCTGGGGTTCATGATGTCCCAGCCGGGCGCGTCGCTCGGCCCCAATTCGCGCAGCTTCGGCCATCCTGGTGCCGGAGGCTCGCTCGGCTACGCCGATCCCGATGCGAAAATCGGCTTCGGCTACACCATGAACCGTATGCAGTCGGGCATACTGATTGACTCGCGGGCCTCGCGGCTGATCGACGCGCTATACGCGTCGCTCTGATTGCGTGCGGTGCGCGCGGGTGAGGGAATGGCGATGGCGACGACCGTAGAAGGTACCTGCGATACGAAATTCGCCCGCGTGAGAGCGGCCTTCGCGGATAATTTTTCGCGTGGCGAGGAAGTCGGCGCCGCGGTCGCGGTTGTGATCGACGGCAAGCCCGTTATCGACCTGTGGGCCGGCCATGCCGACGCCGCCTGCACCCGCCCTTGGACCCGCGACACGCTGGTCAACGTTTATTCGACCACCAAGGGGCTAACCGCGATGTGCGCGCATCGCCTCGTCGATCAGCGCAAGCTCGACTTGGACGCGCCGGTTGCGAAGTACTGGCCCGAGTTCGCCCAAGCGGGCAAGGACAGGATTCCAGTCCGATGGCTGCTGAGCCATCGCGCGGGTCTCCCCGCGGTGCGCAAGCCGCATGCGCCCGAAACCTTTTACGACTGGAACGCGATGTGCGCGGCGCTGGCCGCGCAGGAGCCCTGGTGGAAGCCGGGTACCAGGCATGGTTACCATGCGATCACCTACGGATGGCTGGTTGGCGAGGTGATTCGCCGGGTTTCCGGAAAGACTCCGGGCGCATATTTTCGCGACGAGATCGCGGTGCCGCTCGGCCTCGACGCGCACATCGGTCTGTCAGCCGAGCATGACTGGCGCGTCGCGGAGATCGTTGCCGCGCCTCCGCCGGCTGCGGGAGAAGTCAATCCAACGATGGAATTGATGCGCGATCCGGAATCGATCGCCTCCAAGGCGATTGCCAACCCTCCCGTGATCGTCGTCGATCCCGCCGTGGTCAACAGCCGCGCGTTCCGCGCGATGGAGTTGCCGTCCGCCAACGGGCACGCGACCGCGCGCTCTCTGGCCCAGGTTTATGGAGCGCTCGCCCGTGGCGGCGAGGTCGACGGCGTGCGTGTGCTCACCGCCGAAAGCATCAGGCGCGCCCGCACCGAAGAGTCGTGCGGGCTCGATGAAGTGCTGCAGGTGAAGACGCGGGTTGGGCTCGGCTTCATGCTCACGCAACCGGAGACTCCGCTGGGACCGAATCCTCACGGCTTCGGGCATTCCGGTGCCGGCGGGTCGCTGGGATTCGCGGACCCCGATGCTCGGGTGGGATTCGGCTACACGATGAATCAGATGGGCGCGGGACTGCTGCTCGATCCGCGCGTGAGGCGGCTGATCGACGCACTGTTCGCGTCGATGTGAAACCGGGCGCGCGAGCGGTTGCGCGCCGCGCCGTCCAGATGCATTCCGGGCAGCGCCTGATACAGGATCAAATTCCCGCGGACTGATAGAGCGCGCACCGCAGCTTGAAGAAGTGCGTCATCGAGGTCAGGTAGCGCACCCGCCATGCCGCGGGCAACCGCGATTTCGTCAGATCCAGGTTGAAGCGTGGACCGATGAGGCTGTAAGCCTTGCGGATCCGCGCAAACAGCTCATCGGAGGACCCGGGCGTGACTCCGTTGAGCATCCCGATTTCCTTCATCAGTTCCTTGCTGTAGGCGGCGAGCGCCACCGTGCTGTCGGCGAACAGCTCGTCCTCTTCTTTCAAGTGGCTCGAGAAAGTCCCTTCCATGAACGCTGTCATCGGTTTGCTCTCGCCGACCAGCGAGCCGTAGATGTAGTGGCCCAGTTCATGGCCGAGGGTTGCGGCGACCGCGCCCGGATGGTGGGCGGTGTTCACAAAGATCACGAACTTGCTGCGATCTCCGATCGTGGTGCGGCAGAAGAAGCCGCGCAACGCCATTCCGGCGCCCGCGCGATACGGCTCGGCGCGCAGCTCGATTTCCCGGGGCCCGAGCTTGCGGAACAGATGCCCCAGCAAATCGGGACTGTCGAGGCTCTTCCATCGGCCATCGTGCGACTTGATGTCGTTGTCGACCACGCGGCCGAGTTCACGCAGCAGCGGCCTCTCCGGCAGTGCGGAGCCCTCCAGGTAATCGGCGGAGAGGATCTGCTTCAGATCGGCGAGATGACCGAGGACGCGTTTGCCGATGGTGCTGAACGGAATCTTGATCTCTCCGAGCAGCTGGGAGACCAGATTATCGACTTCGCGCGTGGCAAGCGCGTCGGGTTCGTGCGAAGAGCTCCGCCGGCTGAATCCGATTGTCGTAAGGGGAGCTGCGCTCATAACAACATCAGCCTAGAAATTCGGTTCCGTGTCCCAACTCGCAACAGCGAGTAGTATCGACGGATCAATTTGATCTCTCAAGCCCGGCTGCCACATCTGTCCAGCGCAAGTAGTGTGCCATACAATATCTTGCGTGGTGGTGCCCCAAATACCCCAATACCTGGAGATGTCCCAGCCTGACAGTGCAAATCTGCAACACCACGCCGGCGGGTCCGCCCCTGTTGGGACAGCGGTGCAACCCCAGCCCGTGTCCAACGACGCTGGAAGCGGCGCCGCTGTCCCGGATTTTGCGCGCGGCCCTGTCGCCGTGCCGGTCCTCGCGCCGTCGGTCCAGGACGGCGGAACTTGATGATGCGATTGGTTCGTAGAGCTTCTATTCCTCCAGCGCCTGACGCACCGTGTTCAGAATATAGATGAAGTCGCGCGGGCTTCTCACCTTGCCCATCAGCGCGACCCGGGACAGCATGTCCATCTCGTCGGCAGAAACGTTTAGAGCGCTGCGCAGGCTCTGGTCGCGCCGGAACTCTTCCCACGTGGACTCGGGCTGCGTGGGCGGCGAATGGCTGACCAGCTCCCTGGTCTTGGGATTGGCCAGGAAAAAGAGTTCCCGCCGATCGAAACCGAGCACTTCGGCGATCTTCGAGATCACCTCCTCGGACGGGTGCCGTTTGCCTGATTCGAGGTGTCCGACGTACGGAGTGGAAGTGCCGATCCGACGCGCGATCTCGCGTTGCGTGAGATCCGCCTGCCGCCGCCGGTCGCGGATAACGTGACCGAATGTCCCCCTGCGAAGCATCGTGTGGAAGCCTCCTTCCGAGCTTCCGGCCAATCAACTAGCCCGGTTGAATAGTTTCTCGCGCCCGGGCATCGCATCCCCGCCCGCATTTGCGCGTTTCTCGCAATTCCTCAGCGCTGTCCTCCGAAGCCGTTCGCGGTTTCCCGCGCAATCGATCCGGCATCTCCCGGGGCGGATTCGTCCGCCTCCACCGCTACGATCTGCCCAAACCCGGACAGCAGTTGCGCGTTCTGCGCGAATCTGCGGCGCGATCGCTTCGCCCGGGCGCACGCGGCGCGTCCCGCGACCTGCCCGGTCGCGCGCCGCCTGCGGGTCAGCTCCGCTACCACCATTCGATATATTCGCAGCTGCGAGCCCAATTCGACCCAGTAGCACGCCGCGCAAACGGGCGCGCAAAGTCCGGTCTCGTCGGGCCCGGCGCATCGGTAAACCTCGCCGCAGGTGGAGCATCGATGAGCATGAAGGCGCCCCCGGCTGGGCTTCGAGCCGCCAGGGCCCGGATGAGGCAGCGGCAGGATCCCGGGTTTTCGCGGTGCAATGGAGCCTGCCGCGAAGCCTTCATTTGTCACTCGAGCCGGTTTCATCACCTCTGCATTATTTATGTAAGCCTACAGTTTGTCAAGTAGAGCATTACCAATTGTAGGTCTCAATTTTTGACCTATGGAAAGCTCAAGTGGGAGCCGCCATCCTTGAGCCCGCAGGCGGTGGGTTATTCGTGCTTGAGCCAGCGCTCGACGAAGTCCAGGCGATCCTTGCCCCAGAACATCTCACCGTCCACGAAAAAGGCGGGAACGCCGAACACGCCGCGCGCCGCGGCGTCGGCCGTGATCGCGCGCAGTTCGTCCCGCACCTCGATGCTGTCGGCCAGCTGCAGCATCCGGTCTGCCTGCGCGGAAATCAGGGTCCGGACAACCGCGGGGTCCGCGATATCTTCGTCGCGCTCCCAGTACGCGCGGAAGACCGCCTGCGAAAGCGATTGCGCCGCGAGTTCGCCCTGTCCCGCCTCTCCGGCAATCCGCTTCGCCGCCAGAACGCATCTCAGCGCGAGCGCAGTTTTGATCGGGAAGCGGCTCGGCTTGCGGAACGGCAGCCCGGTCAACTTGGCGTAACGCGCGTGGTCGCGCCACAGGTAGCGCGCCTTGCGCGGCGTCATCGCCATCACGTCGAACCCGGTTCCCCTAAAAAGCGCGGCCGAGTGGATCGGAAGCCATCTGATATTCGCGCCGGTACGCGCCACAGCCTCGGGCAGCATGAAGGCTGCAAAGTAGCTGTTGGTGCTCGAGAAGTCGTAGTAGAAATCCACCTGGCGCATCGGATGGGTCCCTGCCGCTGTGCACGCGAGCCGCCGCGCCGCGCGATGATGACGCGCAGCGTCCGCTAGCCGCTGAGCTCTTGCCCGAGCGGTACACGATGCGAATGAAAAGGTAAAGCGCGGCGAACGCGCTGGTCAGTGGGGGCGGCGCGCGGTCCGCGCGGAATCGAAACGCCGCACCAGGTTGCCAGCCTCTTCTACGCGGCTCACGTTCAGGCCGCAGCACTCAAACGATCAAGCCCGGTCCGTAAATCTTCGATCAAGTCGTCGGGATCCTCCAAGCCTGCATGTACGCGAATTGCCCAGATGTCGTCAGGCAGGGCAGGGTTGAAGCGACGTGCCTTGAGCGGCGCGATCAGGCTCTCATAGCCGCCCCACGAATATCCCATCCCATACAGCTGCAGGCCGTTCAGCATCGCCGCCAGGGCTTCATGGCCGTAGCCGGGCTTGAGGAGGAAGCCGAACAGGCCGGAGGCTCCGAGGAAATCGCGCTTCCAGATCGCATGGCCGGGGTCGCTCTCCAGTGCGGGATGCAGCACGCGACCGACTTCGGTGCGGGTGGCGAGGAAGCGCGCCAGCGCGAGACCGTTGCTATGGTGCCGCTCGAGCCGCACCGCCATCGTGCGCAAACCGCGCAGGGCGAGGTAAATATCGTCGGGCCCCGCCATCTGGCCGAGCGCGCGATGCGCCGCGGTCAGAGCTGGCCATTTGTCGCGGGTACAGGTGATAGTTCCGAGCATCGCGTCCGAATGGCCGACAATATATTTCGTGGCGGCTTGAACTGACACGTCGACGCCGTGGGCGAATGGTTTGAAGTACAGCGGCGACGCCCAGGTATTGTCCATTATCACGGTGATCCCGCGGGCGTGAGCAGCGGCGGCTATCGCGGGTACATCCTGCATCTCGAACAGACCGCTGCCCGGAGATTCGACATATACAATCGTGGTGCCGGGGCGGAGGAGCTGAGTAATGTCTGCGCCGATGCCGGGATCGTAATACTGGGTCGCGACGCCGAATCGGGCGAGGACGCCGTCGGCGAAGGTGCGGGTGGGGCTATAGGCGCTGTGGGGAATCAGGATGTGATCGCCGGTCGATGCGTATGCAATCAGCGCGGTGGTGATTGCGGCCAGCCCCGAAGGAGCCAACCGGCAGCGGTAGCCGCCTTCGAGCTCTGCGACCGCCTCCTCGAGCGCCTGCGAGGTCGGGGTGCCGAGCCGGCCATACGCGAACTGCATCTTGCCCGGGTCGTGCGCGCCCGACTCCATCGCCTCGAACGACTCGAACAGGATGGTCGAGGTGCGATATACAGGCGTGTTCACGGCTCCATAGTGAGCCTGCGGATGGCGCCCCGCAGATACTACCCTGGTCTCGTCCTTCATCGGATACCCCTTCGCGCGTGTTCGGTCTCGGCGATTACAGCACAGTCGTCGATGCCACGTCTGCGTCCGTGAGAGCGCCGTTAGGACGGATTGCCCGCAGCCAGCGCGGTTGAGCGGAGCGCCGATCTTGCGTATGGAAAGGGATCATCCAGAGCCGGGAGCGGAATGAAATGGACGAGAACCAGAAGGGCAGACTTGGCGACCTGTTCGCACGCCAGCACGTGGCCGTGATCGTCACCCAGGGCGGCGACTGGCCGACCGCGACCTTGCAGGCGTTTGCCGAAACTCCTGAGCTCGACTTGCTCTTCATCATGGGCGACAAGGGCGAGAAGTTCGACAATCTGATGCGCAACCCCAAGGTGAGCGTGCTGATCGACAGCCGCGACACCGGCGACGTCTCCAAGTTCCTGGTGGACCGCGCGCTGGTGCAGGGTGCGGCGAGCGAGATCGCGCGCGGCGCGGAGTGGGACGCGATGAAGGCGATCTTCATCGCCAAGAATCCGTTCGAGGCGCCGTTCTTCGGGATGGAGGGACTGCGGATGATCCGGGTGCGGCCGCAGCGGGTCGCCTACACCGGCGCCGACCGCCATATGTTCAAGATCGAGCTCTGAGCCGATATCCAAATCCGGCGCGCAGCCGTCCATCACCGTGCGACGGCGACTTCATAGTTGGCGTATCCGCACTCATCATTGCGCGCCTGCGCGCTGGGCGTGTACCAGATCGGAGATGACCAGGCGCGGCCCTGCACCGCCACCGCAGCGGCGCTCGGAGGAACCACGCCGGCCGGCGCGGCAATCAGGATTCGGCGACGCGGTGCGCGCCCGGTCCGGTTTCCGGAACCAAATATAGAAAGACGATCTCCATCACCTGGAAGGCGAGGAATCCCAGCATCACCGCGCGCAGCCCGAACATATCGGCGAGCGCTCCGCCCAGCGGCGGCGAAATGAATGCGCCCGTGAAGCCGGCGCTCCAGATCAGCGCCTGCGCGCTGCCCATCAGTTCCGGTGTCATTCCGGGAAGCTCCATGACCAGCGTGGTGTTCGCGACCAGCGAGCCGGCGGAACCCGCTCCGAGCATGATCAGCGCGATTCGAATCAGGGCGATATTGGCAAAGAGCACCGAGCCGAGAAATCCCGACAGCGTGACGAACAGTTCGACCGGCCACATGAACGGTTTTCTGAGTCCGGTCCTGCCGGTCAACACTCCCACCGCGATCGATCCGAAAATGCCCGAGAATGGAAAAACCGCGGTCAGACTCGAAGCCTCACTGAGACTCAGGCCGCGGTAGTTCTGATAAAAGACCGGAAGGAATCCTACGAAAATCTGGAAGGCCCACATGGCTCCGAACGTCGCCAGCGCCATGAAGACCACGTTGCGCATTCTGAGCACCTCCAGGATGAACAGATGCTCGTGCTCAGGGGGCGGTATTTCGATCGCGCTGACCTCCGTGCGCGGCTTGTCTCTGCCGAGAATCGTCCATGCGATCGCGATCGCGAGCGCCGCATACCCGTAATTGCGCATCACGGCCGACCATGAATATCCCACCGCTGCGTAGAGCGGCGCCGTGACCGAGAATGCCGCCGTCATGCCGATGTACGGGCACAGTGAATTGATCATGTTCAGGTAGGGCCAGTCGCGTGGCGCAAACCATCTCATCACGAACGTACCCGGCGGTGAGATGATGAGCCCGATCCCGATCCCCTCCATCACGCGGCACCCGATCAGAATCGAAAAGCTGTGGGTGAAACCACTGAGCGTCTGCCCGATGGCGAGAATCCAGACGCCGAGCAGAAAGGAACCGAGCGCGCCCAGTCGCTGCGCGGTGATTGCGCCGGCCAGCGAGAAGATCGCGATTAGCGCGCCCACCATGGAGACGATCAACCCACCGCGGGCAAGGTCAACGTGAAGATCAGTGATGATCGGGTTCAGCAGCGGAGCGGGAGCGAGCCAGACCAGCGCCTGCATCGAGAGCGAAAGCACGAGCAGAAGCTCGATCACCCAGCGGTAGGGCGAGGCTCTCTGCGCTGGAGCCACGCCAGCGTCGCGAAGCTCGGGTTCCATGCAGCCGACAAGCTCTCAGACAGAACCGATGGCCGTCAATCCTGAGCCCTTAGGGAACTTTTGGTGTTCGCGGTGCCGCAGCGAAAGTGCAGTCGCCACCACGTCATCAAGCTCGGACCGTCGTAAACGAGAAGCCCGGCTGCGAAATCACGAGCCGGGCATTTTGTTGTTGCTATCGGCGCCGAGTTTCAACAACTCAGCTCCCAAGGTATCACGGGCAGGCCAGCGCCTGCACTTTGACCCAAAACCCGAAAACTCTATCTCATTTCGGTCGAGCTTTCGGGTGCAGACCACCACGAACGGCTGTTGAATTTTTCTTGGTGCCGAGGGCGGGACTTGAACCCGCATGTCCTTACGGACGGAGGATTTTGAGTCCTCTGCGTCTGCCATTTCGCCACCTCGGCATCGTTTGCGGTGCGGCGCGGTGAGGAAATTTATATGGGATGGCGCGATCCGCCGCAAATGGCGGCGGGTTACTCGGGGACGACGTGGCGGCGCGTGCCGAGCAGATAGATCCCGCCCGCGAGCTGTATCGACAGCAGCATCGCGAACGCCAGCCCTCCGATCACCGCGACGCTGAGCGGCTGCTGCACCTTGGCGCCCGCACCATAGCCAAGCGCGAGCGGAAAGAGTCCCGCCGCCGTCGCAAGAGTCGTCATCATGATCGGCCGCAGCCGGATACGCGCCGCCGTGACCAGCGCCGCGCGTGGCGTGTCGCCATGCTCGACGTCGCGCTCGGCACGGTCGAGCAGCAGGATTCCGTTTTTCGCCGTGATGCCGGTGACCATGATGATACCCATGAAGGAAGAGATGTTGAGCGTGATGCCGGTCAGGTCGAGCGCGACGAAGCTGCCCGCCAGGCAGGCGAATGCGGCCAACAGGCACGCGATCGCGGGCGTCAGGCGGCGGAACTCCCAGACCAGGATCAGGAACACGATGGCCAGGCCCGAGACCAGCACCAGCGCGAGCTGGTGGAACGCCTTCTGCTGCTGTGCGTAAAGTCCGCTGTACTCGAGCGTTACGCCCGCGGGCAGCGCCATCCGCCCAAGCCGCGCGCGCACCTGTGCCATCGCGGTGCCCAGGTCCACGCCCTCAAGCCGCGCCGTCACGTGCACGACCGGGCGCAGCCGCTCACGATCAAGCTCGGTCCGCGCGCCGATATACTTGAGCGTGACGACGGTGGAGAGCGGAACGCGTCCGTTAGAGGGCGTTTTGAGCATGACTTCGGAGAGCGCGCCCAGGTCCTCGTGATAGGAGCCGGGGTAGCGCACGCGCACGCCGTAGAGGCGATCCTGCACGCGGATGCTGGTGGCGACGGTACCTTCCACGACCGCGTGCAGCGCGGACTGGATCTCGCTGGCGTCAAGCCCATAGCGCGCGGCGGCGTTCTCGTTGACCAGAATTTCCTGCTCCGGATTGCTGAGCACGATTCCGTCGAACACGTCGACGGCGCCGGGCACCCGGCGCAACTCGGCGGCTACGCGGCGCGCGGTCGTCTCGATTTGCGCCTGGTCGGCCCCGAACACGTTCACCACGATCGGCTCGGGACTTCCGGCAAGGTCGCCGATCAGATCCTGCAGCATCTGTGAGAACTCGATCCTGACGCCGGGTACGGTGGCGAGGATTCGCGCGCGCACCGACGAAATCACGGTGTCGATGCTCTCGCTGCGGCTAGGCTTGAGCCGCACCGACATGTCGCCCCGATTCGATTCGGTGAGGAAAAATCCGAGCTGGGTCCCGGTGCGGCTGGAGAACGCGGCGACCTGCGGCGTGGTGTTGAGCACATGATAGATCCCCGCGAGCATCGCGCCCGTTTCCGGCAACGTGCTCTCGGGCGGCGTGTTGAAGTCGAGAATGAACTCGCCCTCGTCGAGCGGGGGCAGGTAGTCGGTGCCGATCACGCCGTAGAGGAAGACCGTGCACGCGATCGCCGCGCCCGCGCCGGCAAGTCCCAGGATCGGCAGGCGCGCGAACGGGCGCATCGTGAGCAGGTACACGTCGCGCACGAATCCGAACAGGCGGCCCTCCGGCCGCGCGGCACGGCGCAAGCGCTCCAGGCTGACCTCGAGCGCGGGAGTGAAATACAGCGCCAGCGCGAGAGAGATCAAAAGCCCCGCGCCGAGCGTGGCCGCAAGCGCGCGGAAGAACGTACCCGTTACCCCGCTCATGAACACCAGCGGCAGGAAGATCACGATCGTGGTCAGCGTGGCGGCGACCAGCGCGCGGCGCAGCTCAGTCAGCGCCAGCGCGACCGCCTGCTCGGCGTCGGCGCCGGAGGAGCGCGCGCGATGGATCGCCTCGACCATCACGACCACGTCGTCGATGAAAAGTCCGATTCCCGCGGCGAGCCCGCCCAGAGTCATCATGTTGAAGCTCAGCCCGAACGCCTTCATCGCGACGAACGTGATCGCGATCGTGCATGGCACCACGACCGCCGCGATCAGCGCGCTCAAGACGCTCCCGGTGAAGAGCAGCACGATCAGCACCGCGAGCCCGAGTCCGAGCGCAATCGCGTCGCGCACGCTATTGAAGGATTCGCTCACCAGCCCTGACTGATCGTAGGAGAAGCTGAACTGGACGTCGGGGAATTGTTTGCGAAATCCGGCCACCAGCGTGCGGGCGCGATCCGCGATCATCACCGTCTGCCCACCGGGTTGGCGCGAGATATTCACCAGCACCGCGGGACCGTGCTCGCTATCGGTGCGGATATAGTCCTCGCGCAGGCCGAGCTCGACGGTGCCGATATCGCTCACGCGCACGGGCTGGCCGGCCGCGCTGGCGATCGGGAGCGCGGCCAGCTCTTGCGCGTCGCGCACCGCGGTGGTCACCACGGTCAGCAGCATCCGATGCGAATCCATCACGCGCCCGGCCGACGCGACGATGTTGGCGCGGGCCAGGCCCGCGATCACCTCGGAGGACGAAAGGTTGTGCTGGAGCATCGCGGCCGGATTGAGCCGCACCACGAACTCGCGATACTTCGCGCCGACCACTTCGACCCGGTAGACACCCTCGATTCGATGGAAGCTCGGCAGGATGTCGTAGAGCGCGATATCGGTAAGCTCGGCCAAGCTGCGATGCTTCGAGCTGAGACTCACATCGACGATCGGAAAGGTGCCGGTGGTCAGCAGGCGGCTGTCGATGGTTGTCCCGGCGGGCAGGCGGCTGCGCACCTCTCCGATCGCGGCGTTGAGAAGCTGGTAGGAGCTGAGCGCGTCGGCCGACTCGGCGAAGGTCACGTCGATTTCGCTGCTGCCGCGCGTGGTGGTCGAGCGCACCAGGGTGACGCCGATCACGCCGTAGGCCGCCTCTTCGAGCGGGCGCGTCACCGCGACCAGCATCTGGGGTGCGGGCAGGTCGCCGCTGCCGACCAGGATGATGGCGCGATTGAACGTGATCTCCGGGAACACCGCGCTCGGAATCGTGAAGGCGAGGATTACGCCCAGCACGCTCGCCGCGACGACCGCGAGCACCGCAAGGGTCGGATTGGCGCGCTTCACGGCTGGCTGCCCGCGACTTTGACCTTGAGCCCGTCGGACAGCGCGTATCCGCCCGACGTGATCACCGTCGCGCCGGGCTTAAGGCCGCTTGTGATCTGAACGCGATCGCCCTGGCGAATACCAGCGGTTACCTGCGTGCGATGAGCGCGGCCGTCGGCGCCGGCTACGAATACGTGGTAGCGGTCCTTGCCGAGATCCTGGAACATCGCGGCGGCGGGCACCACGATCGCCCCGGGAATATCCCGGGTGACGATTTGCACTTCGACGGGAGCGTCAGTCTCCGCGATCGCACCCGCGCCCGCGGTAAAGTCGAGCCGGACGGGAACTGTGGCACTGTTCGGATTGAAGGTTGGCATGACCGCTCCCACGCGCGCCGCAATCCGCGCGCCCGGGAGCAGCGGTGAGGTGATCGTCGCGGGCATCCCGCGCCGGATGAGGTGCAGCGAATCAACCGGCACGGCGGCCTGCACGTAAATGCTTTTGGGGTCGATGAGATCTACGATCGGATCGAGGTCCGCCACCATCTGGCCGCTGGTCACGGGCGGACTCGATACCACGCCCGAATCCGGCGCGACCACGGCGATACCCGCGTCCTTGCCGTAGTGCCCGACGGAGCGGGCTAGCGCGGCGGCGTCGCGCGGGTCGAGTTGCTGGGCGACGGCCAAACCCGCCCGCGCCGCCTCGATCTCGCGGTTAAGCACGTGCGCAACGACCTGGCCCTTGCGCACGTAGTCGCCGGTCTTTACCTCCACTCCGAGCACGCGTCCCGCGCTGGGCGCGCGGACAATCACGTGGCGGAGGGCGACGGTGGTGCCGAGCGTGCGAAGCGTGGCGGTGATCGGCGCGGACTCGGCGCGCGCGGCGGTGACCAGCAGCACCGCCGCCGGCGCCTGCGCGGAGGAGACTTTGTCCTGGTTCGCGGACTGTCGCGCGCGGCACCCGGCCAACGCGGCGAGTGCGATAGCAAAGAACGGGACCGCGGCGGCGGCGATGAGTCGTCGTGCGCGCGCGGTCATTTCTCGCGTCCGTAAAGCAGCGCGGTTTCGGCGGCCGCCTCGCGCGCGGCGTAATCCTGGTTGAAGCCTTCGATACGCAACTGCTCGGCCTGCTGATAGGCGTCAACCACTTCGAGCATGGTGGAATTTCCGCCGCCCAGGAAGCGCGTCCATGAAAGAGCGAACGCGTCGTCCGCGGTTGGCTGAGCCTGAGAGAGCAGCACCAGCGCGCTGCGCGCCTGCTCGTAGCGCGCGGCCGCGTCGGTCAGGCGGCGCTCGATCAGATAGTTCGTGTCGCGCAACTGGGCGTTGGCGGAAAGCTCGCGCGCGCGAGCCTGATCGATCCGCGCGGAAATCAGCCCGCCCTGATACAGCGGCATCGAGATCACCCCGTCATAGGAGGCGCCGTAGTAATGATTCACGGTCGCGGGAGGATCGATACCGAGAAGTCCGGTCGTGAGTGCGACCTTGAAGGTGGGCAGTCGCGCGGCTTTTTCGGCCGCGACCTGCAGCTTTGCCGCCGCGATCGCGCGCTGTGCGGCGCGGATCGCGGGACTCTGTGCGAGATCGCCGGACGGGAGCGGCGGGATCCCGCCCGTGTCCGCAATTTCTATGTCGCCGCGATCGTAGTCGCCAAACATCGCGCCCAGATTCATCGAGGCGCGCCGCACGCCGGATTGCGCGGCGGCGAGCGCAAGCCGCGTGGTGTCGCGCGCGCTTTCGATCTTGAGCACGTCGTTGGCGATCGCACGGCCGGACTTGCGCAACTGCCCGATCGTCGCGAGGTAGCGGTTGAGCCGGTCCACACTGCGCGCCAGCTCAGTTTCGGCCTGGCGCGCGCGCATCAGCGAGTAGTACGCGACGGTGGTGTCGAACACGATTTGCGCGCGCGAGGACGCGATACCCAGCCGCGCGACTTCGCCCACGATCTGCGCGGCGCGGTAGTTGGATTCGCGCCGGCCCCAGTCCCACGCGGTGTAGTCGAGGCTCAGCATCGCCGCCGACAGACCCCGGTTGGTGATCACTTCGGAGTAGCCGGGCGCCTGGTAATACTCGGTCCCGGCGCTGAGGGAGGGAAACAGCGGGGCGCGCTGCTCGCGCGCGCTCGCATCGACGAGGTCGCTCTTCGCGGCGGCCATCTCGATCGACGGCGCGAAGCGCAGCGCGCGATCGATCGCCTGATCGAGCGTCAGCGCCGCCGCGTTGGCGCGCGGACACGCCAGCACGATCGACGCCGCGATCGCCGCGGCGGCGATAGTCAGTCCGGATCGCAATGCCATGTTACAAAAATAACAGCGCCGGACGGCGCGGCCTAATTAACAAATGTTTAGGCTCGGGCGGGGGCGGCGTCAGTCCGCGGCGGCCTGCAAAGCGCCGTCGCGGCGGGCGGGAATCGACACGGTGAACTCGCATCCGCCGGTGGGGCGGTTGGCCGCGGCGATCTCGCCGCCGTGGATTCGCGCGATCTCGCGGCACAGGCTCAACCCCAGCCCGCTGCCGTCGCCAACCGCGCGCGCGCCGCGAAAGAACCGATCGAAGATGTGAGGAAGGTCGGCGGGGTCGATTCCCGGACCCGAATCGGCGACCCGCAGGATCACTTGACCGCGCTCGGATGCGACTCCGACCTCGATCGCGCCGCCGTCGGGCGTGTACCTGAGCGCGTTGTCGAGCAGGTTGATGACCAGGCGGCGCAGATGGGCTGCGCTGCCATCGACGATCGCCGCCGAGTCCGGCGCTCGCGCGTCGAGCTTTACGTTGCGGCTTGAGGCGAGCGGTTCGATGGTGGCGGCGACCTCGGCGGCCAGCGCGGCGAAATCCAGCGGCTGGCGTTCAATATGAACCTCGCCGTTGAGCCGTGCCAGCATCAGCAGCTCCTCTGCGATCTTGCACAGTGCGACGACCTCGCGATGCGCGCTCTCCAGCGCGGCGCGCGCCTGGTCGGCATCGCGGGGCCGCGCCAGCGCCACGTCGAGTCCGCTGCGCAGCACCGCCAGTGGCGTGCGCAGCTCGTGGGCGGCGTCGGAGGCGAAGCGGCGCTCGGCGATCGAAGCGCGCTCGAGGCGGTCGAGAAGCTGATTGATCACGTCGCTGAGCCGCCCGATTTCGTCGCGCACCGCCGGCGCGTCGAGACGGCGGGCCAGGTCGCGCGGCTCGATCGCCGCGAGCGCCGCGGCCAGCGCCGCGACCGGACGCAACGCGCGTCCGGCCAGCCAGTAGCCGCCCGCCACGCACAGGACCAGCACGACCGGCACCGTCAGCATCAGTGCGTTGCGCAGGCCCAGGATCGCGTCGCGCACGAGCGCGGAGTCGGCGCCGTTCTCGAGCATCGCGGGCTCGCCCTGGAACAGCAGCGGGATAACAGCGAAGCGGTACTCGCCGCCGGGCGAATTGATGATGCCGTGAAAGCCTTGCGCGACGGTCAGCATGGGGAGCGGCGCGTTCAGGTCGCCGAAGTCGGCGAACACGCCCGAGCGTGTAACCAGGCGCACCCGGCGGCGCGGTCCGATATCGGCTTCGCCGCTGATGTTCCGGAGCATCGTGCGCGCATGCGCCGCATCGACGCGGGCCAGTCCGTGCGCGATCGTGTCGGCTTCCTCGGCCAGAGCGGCGTCGAAGGTGCCCCATTGCTCGCGGGCGAAGAGCTGGTAGGCGGCCAGCGACGCGACCACCAGGATCGCGGCGAGCATCGCCGCCCAATAGATCGTCAGTCGAAGCCTGATACTCATCGGCGAAGGGGCAGGGCGCGGCGCCACACCGTCATTGCGCGCGCATCCGGTAGCCCGCGCCCCGGACCGTGGCGATCATCGAGTTCTTGGGATCGGCATCGATCTTCTGGCGCAGGCGGTTTACGAACACCTCGATCAGGTTGGTGAAGACGTTGTACTCGGAGTCCCACACCGACTCGGCGATCATGTCGCGCGTTACCACCTCGCCCTGATGCCGCATCAGCAGCTCCAGCAGCATCGCCTCCTTGGGCGACAGCGCGATCGACTTTCCCGCGCGGCGGGCGCGCCGCTTGATGGTGTCGAATTCAAGCTCGCCGGCGCGAAGGGTCCCCGAGGCGTTGGCCGGGAGCCGGCGGCCGAGCGCGTGGATGCGCGCGATCAGCTCGGCGAGCGCGAATGGCTTGACCAGGTAATCGTCGCCGCCGCTCTCCAGCCCAGCGACACGATCCTCCAACGCGCCACGCGCGGTAAGGAACAACACCGGCGTGGTGTCGCCGGCGGCGCGGCGCTCGCGCAGCAGGTCGATGCCGCTCTTGCCGGGCAGGCCGACGTCGAGCACCAGGATGTCGTAGCTCTTGCGCGCGAGCATCGTCTCGGCCTCTTCGGCCGATTTGACCCAATCCAGGGCGAGGCCCTCTTCGGTGAGGCCCTGGCGCAGGTTACCGGCAAGCCGTTCCTCATCTTCGACGAGCAGGAGCCGCAGCGGCTTCATGGCCTCAATGCTGGCACGCGAGTCGCAGCATTTGAAGCGGCCGCGAAGCGTGTCTGAGCGGCCGTCCTGAGCGAAGCGAAGGACCCGCTGGGGTTTTGCCGCGAAGCGTGTCTGAGCGGCCGTCCTGAGCGAAGCGAAGGACCCCCTGGGGTTTTTGCCGCGCGCGGTTGTCCGCCGGGCGGACGCCCGCTAGATGACCAGCGAGAGGAGGCCGGCGGCAATCAGCGCGCCCGCCCAGATAGTGTCGAGGTTGATCCACGCGCTGCGCAGGATCGCCAGCCCGACGCGGTCGTATACCACCACCGCGATCGTTCCCATCACCACCAGCAGGGCGCTGGTATGCAGTATCACCACCGCGATTGCCTGCAGGATCGGGTTGAAATGCGGCAGCGCGGGCATCTGATGCAAATGTCGTGGGGCGGCGGCGGGCGTCATGTCCATCAGGATCGGAAACAGCATCAGGCCCGCGCCGTGCGCCGTCGCCATCAGGAATGACCAGAAGCCAAGCTCGAGCGCGTTCACGCGCATCGCGACCCACCTCGGATGCGCTCGCGGCCAGATAAAGCGGAACAACCCGAATGCGATCAGCGCGCCCGCTCCGAGCGGCCGCAGGAGCGAAAGGGCGACATAGGCGCGCAATCCCGCGATCAGCGCGACCACGACGCCAATTGAGATGAGATGCCCCGCGGCGATTGGAAACAGCGACCAGATAACGCGCGAGCGCGAGCGCTCCTGTAGTCCGAGCGCCACCGCGAACAGCCATCCCATCGAGGGATCGACGCCGTGGTAGGCGCCCAGCGCCGCCACCGCAATCCACGGCCAGAGGCCGCTCACGGATAGCAGTAGGAGTCGGAGGAGGCGTCGCCGCCTTCGAGCCTGACCTGATGGGGACGATTGCCGTCGAACTTGACGAAGAAATCCGGGTTGAGACTCATCCCGCCGGCGGGGTCGGCGTCCACCCGCACCATCCATCCGTTGATTCCCTCGGGATAGAACTGCGTGTCCCACGAGCCATAGAGCGAATTGGTGTAGTAGATGCGCCGGCCGTCGCGGCTGACCTCCAGCATCTGCGTGCCGCCATTGAGCGGACCGGCCTTGGGATGCGCGCCGTGAGAGACGATTCCGCCGGTGCGCACGGTGCCGGTGAGCTTCGGACTGTGCGGGTCGCTGACGTCGTATTGGCGCAAGTCGCCGGTGCCGAAGCATGCGACATACAGAACCTTGTCGTCGAGCGAGAGGTTGATGTCGGTGATGAGCGGCGGAACCGCCTTGAACGGCTTGAGCGCGGGCGGCAGCTTGTCGGGATCGGCGGGCTCGGCGGGAACGTCGATCACTTTCTCGATCGACCAGTCGCCGCCGTCGCGATACCACAGCCAGATCGATCCCGAGAGATCCTTGTTCGAGATAACGCAGCCCATGAAGCCGAAGGTTCGCGTCGGGTCGTGCGCGGGGCGCAACTCCAGCGCCATCTGATGCTCGGCGCCGATATCGAGCGTCTTCAGATGGCGGCGCCGGCGCAGATCCCATATGTGGAGCGCGTGGCCGTACTTACCGCCGAGCAGGAGTTCGGGGACCACGCCGTTCTCGATCATCTTCGGCGTGCCCCATTCGCTGGTCACCGCGACGTCGTAGCCGAGATGCCACCAGAAATCGTAGGCGAGATACTGCGGGCCGCGATCGACTTCCCATCGCCCCAGCACCTCGAAGCTCTCGTGGTCGAGCAGGAAGATGCCGCCGGGGCCGTCGCCCTTCGGGTTGCCGAGCGCGCTTACGTAGATCGCGTCGGGGCCGCAATGGATAGTGTGCGGGCGGCTATAGCCGGTGCGCTCGGCAAGCTCCTCGGGCTCGATGATCTTGACGATGCGCGGGTTCCTCGGGTCGGGCTTGGTGTCGAAAATATGGATGCGCGAGGAGCGCAGGCCGGGCACGATCAGGTAACGGCGCTCGACGTGCGGATGCGGCGCGTAGGGACATAGCGCGGCGCTGCACGCGTTCCATCCGAAATGATGAAGCTCGTCGCCGGCGTTCGGCACCTCGGCGCGTCCGACGATTTGCGTATAGGTTTTGGAGTCCGGGTCCACGTCAACGACGCAGAGCGCGTCGTGGCGGCCGTTTTTCGGGGTCGGGTTGAAGCTTGCGACATAGGCGAGCTTTTCGCGCGGCGCCGCCATGGCCATCTTGGGCGACGGATAGAAGGTCTGATCGGGTTTCCAAAGCGCCATGAGACCTCGAACCTCCGAATGGGATGCTCGAAAGTAGCCCACGACTCAATTGTGCGGCAAGGCGCAGATCGCCACAGAGATTACGGCCGTGCTGTGCGCAGACGCGCTCGGCGCCGCCGGACGGATTGTCAGGCGCTCAGCAGTTCGGCTTCGTCGGCAAGGAAACTTGCGTAGACCTCTTTTTCGATCGCGTGGTAGCGGTCGAGAATCTCATCGGCGCGCGCCCGCTCTCCGCGCTGCGCCGCCATCTCGCCGAGCTTCTCGCGCACCCACGCCAGATGCCAGGTTTCGTCGCCGGTGACGGCGTCGAGCACCTGGCGCGTGGCCGGGTCGAGATCGGGCCGCGCGGCTTCGCTGCGGTAGCGATCCAGCGCGCGCTCCTCCGCGATAATGGTAAGCGCGAGCAGCTCGAGCGGATTTTTGGGAACGCCGACCCGAACGCCGAGGCGGCGCTGATAGCCGTCGCTCAAATCGACCGGCGCCGCACCAAGCTCGAAGATGCGCCTGGTCCAGAGCGCGGCGTGGCGGGTCTCGTCGGCGAGATGGCGCGTCAGCTTGATCTGCGAGTCGGGATCGGTGAGATGGCGATGAAGATTCAGCAGCAGGCGCGCGCCATGCAATTCGGCGTCGCGATAGAAGCTGAAGATGACGATCCTCTTGTCCGGCGTTTCCATCCGGGTTGATTCCACCCCGCCCCGTGCCCGGCCGGTCTATTGTAGTGACAGCGCCCGCTCTTCGTCGGCGAAGCAAACCGCCACGTGCGCGGTTTCGTCGAAGAAGTCCTGCAGGTTCTGCTGGTAGCGATAGAACAGGTCCACGTCGAGCTGGTTGTCCGCCTGCACCCGCATCGGGTCGTCCAGCAGGGTCAGCGTATTGAGCGTGTGTTCGAGATCGGCGCCGCCGTTGCGCACGATGTCCTCGATCATCTCGCGCCACGCGGGATACGCGCCCGTCAGAGTAATCGCGTCCTTCGGCGCGGGCTCATCGATCGCAAGCCGCCTGGCCCCGACGCATCGGTAGCCTGCGAACTCGATCGCATAGCGATCGCTATGGCCGGGGTAGTCGATGCTGGCGACCAGCGTCATATCGACCGTGCCCAGGCGCCGGAAGCGCTCCTGGTCGGCGTTGACCAGCGTGCGCAGCGCCTCGAAAAACTCCACGGACGGGAACCGTACCATGATTACGACCTCCTGCTCCGCATTAGACCAGTCACTGTGCCGTCAGAGCGGCAGCTCGGCCGGAATTGCCAGGCGCTTGGAGCGGTCGATGCCGGCCATTTTCAGGCGATACAGGTATTCGTTGATCTGCTTCTTGAACAGGTAGCCGAGCTTCTTGAAGCCCGCGTCGATTTGGTCGAGTCCGCCGCCGGCCAGGATTGCGCGCGCCTCGACCGTATCGCGCGTCTGGTTGAGGCTGAAGGTCGCTTCTTCGCCCTGGCGGAGGATTTCGTGGATGTCCTCTTCGCGTTCGGGATGCTTTTCGAGGAAGTACTTGAGGTGCATGGTTCCGTATGCGACGTGGCGCGCCTCGTCCTGCATGCACAGCCGGAAGATTTTCTTTTCCACCGGCCCCAGCGCGAACATCTCACCGTTGCGAAACAGCGTCAGCACGAAGCCTTCGCCGAGAATATGCATGAGCGCGCTGCCGGTTGTGAAATTGGGCGCCTCCAGAATCACCCGCAGCAGGCGCTCGGAATCGGGCGAGGAGCGCAGCAGCCCCCCGCCGTTGGCCAGTGCCCGCTTGCGGAACACCTCCATGTGGCGCGCTTCATCGAAGATCTGCGAGGCCAGGAAGCACTTGACCTCGTGGAAGTCGTGGTTGACGTGCCACAGCCACTTGGCCGGCATGTCTCCCGCCACGAATTCGATCTCGGTCAGGTTCGTGCATACCTGGCACATCGCCTTTTCCAGATCTTCGCGCTGCGGCTCCAGCAGATCCCACGGAATATCACGCGCGGAACTCCACTGGCGCGCCACCGCTTCGTCGTACAGATGGGCGACGTTGTCGGCCCATACCAGAGACTTGTCATTGATGTCGTAGCAGCCCAGCGAGGGCATGTCGTCGGGGACATACGAGCCGCGCGGCGCCATGCTGCCGAAATGGGAGCCTTCGTCCGGGACATCGCCGTAATGCCCGACCTGGTTGATGTCGTCGAGGCCCAGGCCGCGCTCGTCGCGCGGGGTGGCCTTGGTGCCCCACCCGGACGGGTTGGCATTCATCCATGAGAGGTCGAGCTTGTGCTGGCGGATTTCGCTGAGCGTGTCGAGCACGCGTTCAACGCTTTCACTGACATGTCCCATGGCGGCGGGGTCTCCTTGCCGGGCGCCTTCGCTGAGCGCCGCAGCCGCGGTCGCATGGCGAATGAAGGTGCAATTCACGTTCCATTTCGCGCGTTTGTTCGCGCTCTGAATCTGCCGGATTTATGCTGCGTTTGACCGGGCGCGGCCCCGCGCGGACCGCCGCGGGCGCCCCGAGATGGCTCCGATGGACGCATGATGGCGCCGGAGGAAGCAATTTGTCGGACGCCTGGCGGCGCTCAACCAACCATTTGGTAGATTTACGTCAGACCCGCGCCGCCAGCCGTTTGCGCCACCACGCATACATCGGCGGCACCAGGAACAGGATTACGGCGAGCACCGTCACCATCCCGCCGACTACCGGCGCCGCAATCCGCCGCATCAGCGACGCTCCGGTGCCGTGGCCCCAGAATATCGGCAGCAACCCCAGGATCAGCAGCGCCACCACCATCAGCCGCGGCCTCATCCGGTCCACCGCGCCGTGGGTGACTGCTTGCTCGACCTCGGCGGGGTCCAGCGGCGAGCCCTTGGCCTCCTCGGAGGCGCGCAGCTCGTTGATGATGTAAATGAGCATGACCACGCCGCCTTCGACGGCGAAGCCGACCAGCACCAGCATGCCCATCCAGGACGCGATGCTCATGTCGTAGCCGAGCAGGTCAAGCGTCCAGATTCCGCCCGCGGCGGCGAACGGCAGCCCCATCATCACCAGCAGCGACTCCGCGATCGATCCGAAATTCAGATACAGGACGAAAAAGCTGATCAGCAGCGAGATCGGAGTCACCACCGCCAGCGTTCTGATCGCGTCCTGCAAGTAGATGTACTCGCCGCTCCACTGCATCGAGTATCCGCGCGGCAGCTTGACGTCGGCGAGCGCCTTGCGCGCCTGGCGGACATAGGTGCCGATATCGGAGCCGGGCATGAGGTCGATATAGATCCAGTTGGTAAGCCGGCCCCCTTCGGTCTTGATTGCGGTCGGGCCGTTGGTGCTCTCCAGCTGCGCGACCTGCGACAGCGGCACCTGCTGGCGGCCGGAGCCGTACAGAATTACGCGGCCGAGTGTCTCGCGCGTGTCGCGCAACTCGCGCGGGTAGCGCACGTTGACCGGGTAGCGCTCGGGACCCTCGACGGTGGTGGTCACGTTGAGCCCGCCGATCGCAAGCTGGATGGTGTCCTCGATGTCCTTGACCGAGAGTCCGTAGCGCGCCGCTTCCTTGCGATTGATGTGGAAGTTTATGTAATTCGCTTCGTACACGCGGTCGGAGAGCACGCTGCGGGTGCCGGGGACCGAGCGCAGACGCTCCTCGATGCCGCGGCCGATGACCTCGAGCTTCTGCAGATTGTCGCCGAGCAGTTTGATGCCGAGCGTGGTCTTGACGCCGGTATTGACGTTATCGACGCGCTCCTTGATGGGCATGCTCCAGGCGTTGATGATGCCGGGGAACTTGAGCGCGTGGTCCATCCGGGTGACCAGGTTCTCCGGCGTCACGCCCGCCGGCCACTGATCGCGCGGCTTGAGCTTGATCAGAATTTCTCCCATGTAGAGCGAAACCGAGTCGGTCGCGGTCTCGGCGCGGCCCATCTTGCCCAGCACGTGCTCGACTTCGGGAAAGGTCATGATGATCCGATCGGCGCGCTGCAGCAGGAGCTTGGACTGGGTGATCGAAATTCCCGGATAGGCGGTGGGCGCATAGACCAGGTCGCCTTCAAAGACCGAGGGCAGAAATTCCAGCCCGATGCGCGACCACGGAATCGCGGTCGAAGCCAGCAGCAGCACGAACACGCCGACCACCCACGCGCGATTTCTCATCGCCCACCCCAGCGCGGGCCGGTAAAGCGACTGAAAGAAGTGATCGAGCGCGTTTTCCTCGTGCCCGTGCTGGCTGCGCATCAGGTACGCCATCAGCGCCGGCACCAGCGTGACCGAGAGCAGCGCGGCCGCCGCCATGCACAGCGTCTTGGTCGTCGCCAGCGGCTGGAACAGGCGGCCCGCCTGCGCGGTCAGCGAAAACACCGGGATGAAGCTGAGCGTGATGATCAGCAGCGAGAAGAACAGCGCCGGACCGACCTCGGTTGCGGCGCGCACGATCGCCCGCTCGCGCGGCATGTCGTGATGAATCAGGTAGCGATGGCCGTTTTCCACCATCACCACCGCCGCATCGACCATCGCGCCGATCGCAACCGCGATACCGGCCAGCGACATGATGTCGGCGCCGACGCCGAGGTAGTACATCGCGACCGCCGCCGCGAGCAGGCCCGCGGGGATGGTCAGCACCGCCACCATCGCGGCCCCGAAGTTCCACAGGAAGATGATCGTCACCGCGACGACGATGATGCATTCCTCGATGAGCTTCTGGCGCAGGTTGTCGATCGCGCGCTCGATCAGCCCCGAGCGGTCGTAAATCGGGACGATCTTCAGCCCCGGCGGCAGATCCTTCTCGATCTCGGCGATCCGTTCCTTGACCCGGTTGATTACGTTGAGCGCGTTCTCGCCCGCGCGCATCTCGACGATCCCGACCACCGCCTCGCCCTTGCCGTCGAGATCGGCGACCCCGCGGCGCAGCTCGGGACCGATATGGATATCGGCAACGTCCTTGAGCGAGATGGGCGCGCCGTCGGCTCCGACGCCGAGGCCGATCGATTTGAGGTCGTCGAGCGACTCGATATAGCCGAGCGCGGTGATGCGGAATTCCTGGCCGCCGCGCTCCAGTACGCGGCCGCCGACGTCGTTGTTGTTGTTCTTGATGGCCTGTTGCACGCGCGAGATCGGGATATTGAAGGCGACCAGCTTTCGCGGATCGACTTCGACCTGGTACTGCTTGACGAATCCACCCAGCGACGCGACCTCCGACACCCCGGCCACGGTGGAGAGCGCGTACTTGAGGTGCCAGTCCTGGTAGCCGCGCAGCTCCGAAAGATCGCGCTTGCCGGTGGTGTCCTCGAGCACGTACTCGAACACCCATCCGACGCCGGTGGAGTCGGGGCCGAGCACGGGAGTGACCGCCGGTGGGAGCTGCTGTGCGGCGTAGTTCAGATATTCGAGCACCCGGGAGCGCGCCCAGTAGAAGTCGGTGCCGTCCTGGAACACCACGAACACCAGCGAGAAGTTGAAGAAAGAAAAGCCGCGCACCACCTTGACGTTCGGCGCGCTCAGCAGCGCGTGCACCAGCGGATAGGTGACCTGGTCCTCCACCACCTGCGGCGGCTGTCCGACGAACGGTGTGTACACGATCACCTGCACGTCGCTCATGTCGGGCACTGCGTTGAGCTTGATCCGCATCATCGCCCAGATGCCCCAGACACAGATGACCAGCGCGGCGAACACCACGATGAAGCGGTTGCGGACCGACCCTGCGATAAGTCGCTCGAGCATCGCGGGCTACCTCGGCGGCGCGGCGGCGCCGCGGGGCGTGGCGGTGGGTGATTCAGCGGGTCCCATCGCGCTCAGCGCCTCATGCAGGTTAGATTCCGAATCGATAAGGAACTGCGCGGACGTGACGATCCGATCGCCACGGCGCAGCCCGGACTCGACCGCGAAGTAGCCGCCGACCTCGGGGCCGACCTTGATCTCGCGCGGCCGGAAATGGCCGCCCCCAAGGTCCAGGATCACGATCCGGCGCAGGCCCGAGTTGAGCACCGCCTCGGTCGGCACCGCGAGCGTGCGCTCGGGGGTCTCGTCGATAAGCGTCGCGTTCACGTACATCCCGGGCTTCAGCTCGCCGCGCGGATTCTCGAACTCCAGGCGCACCCTGACGGTGCGGGTCTGATCGTTGACGGCGGGATAGATGTAGCTGACGAATCCGCTGCGCACCTTGCCCGCCAGCGCGTCGCTGGTGACCGAGGCGGGCTGCCCGAGCTTTACCGAGGGCAACTCACGCTCGTAGATGTCGGCGTAAACCCAGACCCGTGACAGGTCGGCGATGGTGTACAGGCTGTCACCGGCTTTGACGTGCGCGCCCTCGACCGCCTTGATTTCGGTGACCACGCCATTGGCGGTTGCCTCCAGCGGCACGGTTTCGGAGGCGTGGCCTTCGCGCTTGACCCGCGCCATTTCCGAGGGCGGGATACCCCACAGGCGCAGGCGGTCTTCCGCCGCCACCATCAGGTCGTGGCCTTCGTCCTGGGTAGTGGGACCCTCCTTGACGCCCTCGGTTTCCAGCCGGCGCGCGCGCAGGTAGTCCTGCTCGGTCAGCATCAGCTCGGGGCTGTAGATCTCCAGCAGTTTCTCTCCGCGCACGACCGCCTGCCCGACGTAGGCGACGTACAGCTTCTGGATCCATCCGCTGATGCGCGCGTTGACCTGGCTCAGCCGGCGCTGGTCGTAATCCACGTAGCCGGTGGTGTGGATCGATTCCGTGATCGATCGTTCCTCGACCGGCGCCGAGCGCACTCCCAGGTTCTGAAGCATCGCGGGGTCGATAAAGACCTCGCCCGAAGCCGTGCGCCGCAGGGGTTTTGGGGCGGGTTGGTCGGCATGCGCGGGAGTGGAGATATTTGCCGGCTCGCGCACCGCCGCGGGGCGGATGGCAAGCACGCTCAGCACGATTCCGGCCGCGACGCCGCCGGCGAACAGAGCAAGACCAGCCGGGCGATTCATCGATTCCACCTGCTGTCGAGCAACAGTCCGCCGCTGACCTCGTCGATGTGGGCCAGGTCGCCGAAGCGGGCCGCCTCATTGTTCCAGTATTGGGCCCGGTAGTTGTCCAGGTTGTCCTGCGCCGCGAGCATGGTCAGAAAATCGACCTTGTCCACCTGGTAGGCGCTGACCGCCGCGGCCACCGCGGAGCGCGCCAGCGGGATCACCTCGTCGTGGAACGACTGGGCTACCTTCTCATGCTCATGCAGGCGCGCGAGCAGATCGAGCAGCGAATCGATCGTGGCGCGGCGCATCGCCGCCAGGCGTGCCTTGCTGCGCGCCAGCCGCGCCTGAGCCTCCTCAACCTCCTGGCGCTGCTTGGTGAAATAGAACACCGGGACGGTTGCCTTGATCTCCATGCCGATCAGGTCTGGCCGGTTAAGCGAGCTGACCGAGGCGGGCGGCGGATGGTCGTTGCGCGAGCCGTAATCGGCCGCGAACGAGAAGTCCGGCAGCGCCGAAATTTTCGCCAGCTTGAGCTGGGTCTGGTCACGCTGGATCGCGCGCATCCGCTCGCGCATCGCGGGATTCGACGCCAGCGCCATCTCTTCCAGCTCCGCCACCGAATGCGCCAGCGCCGCGGGCGGCAGCGTCCCGAGCGACGGCACGTGGATCGAGCTGTCATCGAGCAGCGTTTCCAGCGTGTACTCCCGGCTGGTGCGCTTGCGGTCGAGCTCGATGAGCAGGCTGTTGACGCGGGCCACCGCCACATTGGCGTTGAGCACGTCCTCCTGCAGGCCCGGGCCGATGCGGTACTTGTCGGTCGCGATTGCGACCAGCGACTTGAGCATCTGCTGGTGCTCGAGGGCGAGTTCGATCTGCTTGTCCTCCACGAAGATGTCGGCAAAGGCGAGCCGCACCTGGGTGATCAGGTGAATGCGCGCTTCGTAGTAGCGCTGTCGGATAACCTCGGCGCTCTGGCCCGCGACGTCCTCGCGCAGGCCGAGCTTGCCGGGAAACGGGTACTTCTGGCTGAACAGGATCTGCTTTTCGGTCGCGTTCTCCCGGGTGAAGGAAAACGTGGTCGGCATGTCCTTCAGCCGGAAGCCAAGCTGCGGATCCTCGGGCGATCCCGCGATCGGGATATGTGCAACCGCCGCGCGAGTCTCTTCGCTGGACGCGATCAGGTCAGGGTTTCGCGCAATCGCCTCGCGGATGAGATTGTCCAGGATTGCCTTGACCGCGTCGGGATTGGACTCGAACTTTTGCGGTGCCGTCCCCGCCGTAGCGGTAAGATCGGGCGCGGCGGGCGCCTTGACGGTCGCCGCAGGCGCAGCCGTAGTGGGCGGCGATTGCGAGGGCTGAAAGCCCGCGGCCCGCGCCGCGCCGATCCAAATCAGGCTCGCGACTGCGCCTGCGACTGCGAGCGTCGCGCCATACGATGGACGGCGAATGTCCCCAACCATCCTGTCCCCCGGCTTCATTTCTTTCCGACCGCCCAAGCGCGATCGGATTGTTTTTGCCCGGCGTCCGGTGCGATTCTGGCCCGCCGGACACGCGAAACGTCTGTATAGTTCGTTCGATCCGAAGCTCAGGGAGCAGGAGGCGGGCCACGGACCAGCCGCGGATCGCGAAGCCGGATTAGGCGCGCCGAAACAAAATTTTCTGCAATCCAGAACTGTGGCGGGCGCGCCTGACCCAAAATCCGGTAAGCAGACGCTGCAAATGCGGCATGCTCGTGCTGCTTGGAATGGCTGACATGGGTGGGCGAGCTCACTTGAGATCGAGTCAGCCCATGAAGTAAACGCGCCCGCGGCAGCATCGCCACCGCAACCGCCAGTGCGAGCGCCGCGGTGATAACTGCCGACAGCCGCCGGCGCGCCCGTAGTTGATTCATCGGTAAAGCGTTATTGTAACGGCGGCGCGACGTGAGGCAAGCGCGCCCAAACCTGCATGCCCTCAATCGCAGCGGCATTAGGGAGCCGTTAAATCGGCGCCCGACCAAGGGGTTCAGTCATGACGTACCGGCATATCGAATTTGAAAAGCGCGACCGTATCGCCCGCGTCATCCTCAACCGTCCCCGCTACCGCAACGCCCAATCGCGCGTGCTGCTGGAGGAGATGGACGACGCGTTCGCCGCTGCCGATGCCGACGACGACGTCCGCGTGATCGTGCTGTCGGGGCGCGGCGAGCACTTCTCGGCCGGTCACGACCTCGGCTCTCCCGAGGAAAAGGACGATCAGAAGACGCGACCGTTCGGCAAGGGACTGCGCGGGCTCTACAACCGCTCACGCCAGCTTTTCCTGGACAACACGCTGCGCTGGCGCGACCTCGACAAGCCGACCATCGCGCAGGTCCACGGCTACTGCATCTTTGGCGGATGGATGATCGCGTCGGCGATGGATCTGATCGTCGCGTCGGAGGACGCGAAGTTCCTGCCCGCGCTGTTGCAATACTTCTCGATTCCCTGGGACATCCCGGTGCGCAAGGCCAAGGAGATCCTGTTCCAGAGCCGGTTCGTCACCGCGCAGGAGGCCGAGCGGCTCGGGTTCGTCAATATCGTGGTGCCGCGCGAGCGCCTGGAGGACGAAACCATGGCGCTGGCCGGGCGAATCGCGGAGAGCGATCGGATGACTCTTAAGATGCTCAAGTTTGCGCTCAACAACGCGCAGGACGCGATGGGCTTCCGCACCGCGGTGCGCAACGCGCATTCCCATCACATGCTGCTAGGCGTGGCGCCGTTTCTGCGCGACGCCGGACAAGCCGAGCTGCCGCGCCGGATGGCCGGCGTCGATCAGGCGCTGAAAAAGCTCCGGAAGTAGGAGCCAGTTTTTGCCACTTTCCTTGTCTCGGCGCAGGGGGGCTTGCGTCAGAGGGGCGGCAGGTTAACCTATTTTGCTGACCCGCGCAGTGGAGGCCGCCGGCGCAAGCGAGGGAGTTGCGCCACAGGCCATAATTAAATCGCGCGGTTCGGGGACAAGTACCAGATGAGTTCAGACGAGCGTCGTCATGAAGTTGGGACGAGCGTTCTCTCGCGCCGCAAGTTCCTTAAGATGGGACTGATGGCCGCGGTGCCGGCGATGGTGCCGGGGGTCGCGATGGCGGGTCTCCACGTGCGCAACCTGCGCGACCCTGCGCACCCGCAATTGGCGAAGCTTCCGCTGCCGGTCGACCACGCGCCGCGCGCGCTTAGCTTCTACAACCTGCACACCGACGAGCGGTTGCGCGCGGTGTATTGGGAAGCCGGCCAGTATGTCTCCGGCGCGCTGGATCACATCAACTATATTCTGCGCGATTTCCGCCGCAACGAGATCAAGCCGATAGACCCGAAACTGCTCGACCTGCTGGTCGCGCTGCGCAAGAAGCTCGACACCAGCGCCGACATCGACATTATCTCGGGCTATCGCTCGCCGCAGACCAACGCGATGCTGCATTCGCATAGCGAGGGCGTCGCGGTCCACAGCATGCACGTGTACGGCAAGGCGATCGACATCCGGGTGCCCGGGCGCGAGCTTGCGATGGTTCAGCGGGCGGCGCTTTCGCTGCAGTACGGCGGCGTGGGTTTCTACCCGCGTTCGGACTTCGTCCACGTTGATACCGGGCGCGTGCGCCACTGGTAGTCGCCGCGCGACGCTCTTTATTTCATCGCCACCGCGATCAACCGCTGCGCGTTCTGATCGTACGGCGTCGCCTTGAGGCTGCCGTATAGAGCGACCTGCGAGAATCCCGCAGCTTCGAGCGTCGCGGCGAGTTCCGATCCCGAGTACAGGCGCAGCACCAGCGTCGATTCGCGGCGCTCGGTGCCTGAGATTAGAATCCAGCGGGTCCTGATTCGGCGCCATCCGTCGAGCAGCTCGCGCTCTTCGAGCACCAGGGTTCCGTCCTCGAGCCGGCTCCATCCGCGCTCGCTGAACTTGCGCGCCAGGTTCTCCTTGCCGTTGACGTCCACCAGCATCCGGCCGCCCGGCGCGAGCGAATCGCACAGATTGCGCGCGACCTTCAGGTCATCGGCGGGATCGTCGAAGTAGCCGAACGCGGTGAAGAAATTGATCGCGGCGTCAAAGGCGGCCGGGCGCGAAAACGCGCGCATGTCGGACTCGACGAACTCGCAGGCAAGCTTCTCCCGCGCCGCCGCCGCACGCGCCTGCTCCAGGTAGGCGCGGGTGCGATCGACTCCGGTGACCTTATAGCCGCGGCGCGCGAACTCCACGCAGTGGCGTCCCGGTCCGCAGCAGAGGTCGAGCACGCGCGCTTGCGGCGCGATTCCCAGCATCGCGATCATCGCGTCCACTTCGGCCGGCGCTGCGGCAAGTCGATGGGCCGAGAACATGTAGCCCTCAAACGTGGTCCAGAAGGAATCGTCGTCGAACCATTCGGCCATCGTCGGTCCTCCGCGAAAGAAAAGGGGCGGCACGCCGGCCGCCCCTGACTCGCTATCCTGGTTCCCGCCCGTGCGGCGGGTACGCCCGAGCGCTATAGCGTGCGGCGCAGGAAATCGAACATCCGGCGCTGCGCCTCGATGCAATCCGACAGAATCGACATCTGCAGGAAGCCGTGCGGCATCTCGTCGAAGACGTGAAGCTCGTGCTTGATATCGGCGCTCTTGAGCGCCGCGGCCATCGATTGCGACTCCGGCAGCAGCGGATCCGCGCTGCCAACCACCACGAAGCTGGGCGGCAGGGCGCCGGGCTTGATCGCGCGCAGCGGGCTCACGCGCGGATTGTCGAGGATCGCAGGGTAGGGCGCATTGCCCGCGTACGCGCGCGCCATCCCGTCGATTCCCATCTCGTTGCCCGCGCGCGAGATCACCGCGGGGAAATCGTACACGCCGTATATCAGCAGTGCGGCGCGCGGCTTCGGTCCCGCGTAGCTTTCCGCCGCCAGCGAGGTGAGCGCGGCCGCCGTCAGGTTGCCGCCGGCGGAATCACCGCCGACCGCGATTCGCGCGCTGTCGCCGTTCCATCGCTTTGCGTTCTCGCCAGCCCACTTGATCGCCGCCACGCAGTCGTCCAGGCCGGCGGGAAACGGATGCTCGGGGGCGAGCCGATAATCGACATTGATGGTCAGAAATCCCGCCTCCGCGATCTGCATCCCGAGCTTGCGATGGGTCTTCGGCGAGCCCGCGACCCATCCGCCGCCGTGCAGGTAAACCACCACCGGATGCGGTCCCTTGCCCTTGGGCACCGCGACGTCCGCGGTGACGCCGGCGCTCACCGCAACGTTCTCATGCAACGCGCCGATTTCCGGCGGGTCCTGATTCATCATCGGGATGAACGTCTCCATCATCTGGCGCAGTTCCGGGATGCCGCTCGGAATGGGGGCCGCGGCGAGAGCCTTCAGAAATTCGCGTTCGCGATCGTTCATGACGGGGTTCCTCCTGGTTCGTCGGCGGTCTTCGATCTGTACTGCACGCAGGCGCTCAAGCGCAATCGGCGCCGATTCGGCCCCGGCCGGCATCGTCAATAGCGCGTATAAATTGCCCTTCGCGGGTGCTATTAAGCATCGAGAAGGGAGGTCCGCTATGGAGACGCTACGTGGTCTCGGTGCGCTGGTGGGTCGATTGCTCCTGGCCCTTATCTTCGTCATCTCGGGCGCGGCCAAGTTCGCGCATCCCGCGATGTTCGTCGGGATGATGGCGCACGCAGGGGTTCCCACCGGATTGCTAGTGCTTCTGCTCTATGCTTCGGCGGCAATCGAGCTTATCGGGGGGGTCCTCCTGATCGTCGGTTACCATGGCCATTGGGTCGCATTCGTGATGTTCCTGTGGCTCATCCCGGTGACGATCGTGATGCACGCGATTCCGGGCGGGATGCTCAACCAACTCATGGTGATGAAGAACCTGGCGATCATGGGGGGACTGCTGATGATCGCGGTGCAGGGCAGCGGCGGGATGAGCCTGGACGCGATCCGCGCGTCGGGCGCATAGCATCGCTCGGGCTGCGGCGTCGGCGACGGCCTTGCGGTATCGCGCAGCGCGATGCCCGACACATCCTGACTGGCTCGAGCAGACCTGTCTTCTGCCGGGCGGAGCCTTGATCCAGATCGGCCCGGAGGGCTTAGGTCTCGCCGGGTCCATCGGTGTCCGGACAAGCGCGGCACCTGGCGCTTCGAGAATCCGGCGCGAGCCTTGCACTGCGCCGGTGGCAGTCTGATATGATGAGGCCTGCTCCTTAACCGAACCCGGGAGGGCGAAAATGACAACGTCCATGTCCATTCAGAGAGCGGTTTTAACCCATCAGAAGGACATGGAGTTTCATGCCAACGCTACAATCCGGAGATCCGTCGCGCGTAGGCGCAGATAAAACCAGGCTCACCCAGCGGGCGGCGACTCGCTTCGCGGGCTCGCGAGCCAAAAAGTTTCTCTCCTATTACCGGCCGTATCGAGGCCTGCTGTTCGCAGACCTGTTCTGCGCCGTAATCATATCGGCGGCGGCGCTGCTGCTGCCCGTCTGCACAAACTTCATCGCAAGGGGTTTGCCGCCGCAAGCGCGCGCGCCCGGCGCGCTCGATAAGATCTTTGCGCTGGGCGCGGCCATGCTCGCGCTGGTCGCTATCCAGGCCGTATGCACGCTGTTCGTTGATTACCAGGGACACGTGATGGGCGCGAAGATGGAACGCGACATGCGCCGAGAGCTGTTCGAGCATTACCAGAAACTGTCGTTCAGCTTTTACGATCGGCAGCGAACCGGCCAGCTCATGACGCTCATCACCAGCGATCTCCTCTCGCTAGCCGAGCTCTATCATCACGGGCCGGAAGATCTCGCAATCGCAGCCCTGGAGCTGACCGGCGTGCTGGCCATCCTCGCGCATATCGACCTCGAGCTGACGGTGATCGTGCTGGGCTTCCTGCCCGCGATGCTGCTGTTCGCGATGCATTTCAGCCGGCGAATGATTGCGGCGCTCAGGTTGAGCAAGGACCGCATCGGCGACATCAACGCGCGGGTGGAAGATTCGCTCGCGGGAATTCGGGTGGTTAAGTCCTTCACCAACGAGGCTTTTGAGACCGCGCGCTTCAACGACGAGAACGATCGCTTTCTCGCGACCCGCAGCGAGGGCTATCGCAGCGAGGCCTGGTTTTCAGGCGGGATGGTGGCGTTCGCCCAGCTCATCACCATCGTCGTGATCGTCTTCGGCGCCGCCGGCATCGCGCGAGGATCGCTCGACGTTGCCGATCTGCTGACCTTCCTGATGTGCGTCGCGGTGCTGGTCGACCCGATCCACCGGGTGGTTAATTTCGCGCGGCTTTATCAGGAAGGCCGCACCGGGTTTGACCGGTTCTTTGAGATGCTGCAGAGCGAGCCGGGCCTGCCCGACCGGGCCGGGGCGTCGGAACTGACCAAGGTGCGGGGAGATATCACGTTCCGCAACGTGAGCTTCCGCTACAGCGACGATTCTCCCCTGGTGCTGAAAAACCTGTCGCTCGAGATAAGAGCGGGAGAATTTGTCGCACTGGTCGGACCTTCGGGCGTCGGCAAGACCACGCTCTGCTCGCTGATCCCGCGCTTCTATGATGCGACCGAGGGCGATGTCCTTATCGATGGCAGGAGCGTCAGGGAAATCCGGCCTCAGTCGCTGCGGCAAAACATCGGCGTCGTGGAGCAGGACGTTTATCTGTTCGCGGGAACGGTTGCGGAGAACCTCCGCTATGGCAAGCCCGACGCGAGCCCCGACAGAATCATCGCAGCCGCGAAACTTGCCCATGCGCACGATTTCATCATGGCCCTGCCAAACGGCTACGAAACGGAGATCGGCGAGCGCGGCGTGAAGCTCTCTGGCGGGCAAAAGCAGAGACTCAGCATCGCCCGGGTCTTTCTCAAAGATCCGCCAATCCTGATATTCGACGAGGCGACCAGCGCGCTCGACAATGAAAGCGAGAGATCGGTTCAGGACTCTCTACAGCGGCTCGCGCACGATCGCACGACGCTCGTCATCGCGCACCGGCTATCGACGGTGCGCAACGCGCGGAGAATCGTGGTGCTTGCCGATAGCGGGATCGCGGAAGAAGGCCGGCACCAAGAGCTTGTCGCGTCGGGCGGCGCCTACGCGCGGCTCTACAACACGCGGGCGAGCATTTGAGACGCGATTAAGCTGGCGACCCTCCCGCGCGCGGCCGGCGCACAGCATCGCTCGGGCTGCTGTCCCGAATAAAGCACGGGCGCGCCCTTTCGGACGCGCCCGCGGGTCGGCCTGATTTTTCCGGCGGCGACGGCGCTTACGGCCGCGCGCCTTCGGCGAGCGCCGCTTTCACCAGCCCGGCGAGCTCTCCGTTCTCATACAGCTCGCGGACAATGTCGCAGCCGCCGACGAACTTGCCGTTGATATAGACCTGCGGAATCGTCGGCCAGTTGCTGTATTGCTTGAGCGCCTCGCGCAGTTCCTGGTCCTCCAGCACGTCGACCGTGCCGAAGGGCGCGTCGAGCTCTTCGAAGATCTGCACGGTTGCGGCGGAAAAGCCGCATTGCGGGAAGCTGCGCGTTCCCTTCATGAAGATCGCGATCTTGTTGTCGCGAATCGCAGACTCGATTCTTTCGATTACTTCCGCCATCGCGGTTACCTCCGATTTTGGTGCTGCGCCGGGGTCAGGGTCCGCAGCACGAGCGCATGCACCCGCACCCGCATCGCGTCACCCAGCGCCTTGTATACCACCTGATGGCGCTCGACGGGAGACTTGCCCTCAAACGCCTCGCTGACCACCAGCGCCTCGAAGTGATCGCCGCCGCCGGTGGTATCCTGCACTTCCACGTGAGCGCCGGGCAGCCCGCGCTCGATCAATTCCTGCACTTCTTTCGCATCCATACCTTTGTGTCCTGAATTCCCGCCCAAATCCCGATCGATTTGCGCCTAGAGGTTGATCACGCCTTCGTCGGCGGGCTTGGATTTCCTGGGCGCGTGGCCCTTGCCGCCCGCGAGCAGCTCTTTCAGATGTGCGGTCAGCTCGCGGGGATCGCCGGTGCCCCTGAGCTGCGAGACGACGCGCCCGTCACGTCCGATGAAGAACGTGGTCGGCAGGGCGAAGATGCCGAAGTTATCCAGCACCGCCGGCGTCGCCATCACTATCGGGTAGTTAATTGCCAGCTCCTGCGCGAAGTCGCGCGCCGCCTGCACGCCTTGCCCCTGCACCGAATCCACCGATACGCCCACCACCACCAGTCCCGCGGCCCTGTGGTAGCGCTTGTACAGATCCATTAACTGCGGAATCTGGCGCCGGCACGGCGGGCACCAGGTCGCCCAGAAATCGACGATCACCGGATGGCCCCGGAACTGGCTGAGATCCACCCAGGAGCCGTCGATCTCGCGCAGATGGAAATTCACCGCCGGGTCGCGCACCGCCGCCGACGCCACGGCCGTCTCCAATCGCGCGGCGCCTCGGCTCGTGCGCATCGGCGCCGCAACGATCGCCGCCGCGATGACGATCAGCGCCGCCGGCACCCGCGCCGCACGCGCCACTCTCGAGACGAAATTCAACCCCATCACAGGCACTCGATCCTTATATGATACTACGCCGGCGCAAGTCGGACAGCCGTGATTCGTCGCAGCCGAGCACCCGCGCCAGCACCTCGTCGGTGTCCGCTCCCAGGCCCGGCGCGCGCGTGTCCGGCGTGGCGCGCGAGCCCGTGGTCTTGAGCGGCGAGCCAGGGACGATAAGGCCGTCGTAGTCCGGATGCTCCGCGCGCAGGATCATCGCGCGCTCGACCAGATGCGGATTGCGCGTGACTTCTTCGACGTTCGCGATCGGCGCGCAGGGCACTGCGGCCTCCCCGAGCACGCGCAGCCAATGGTCCCGCGGCATCGCGGCGAACCGCTTTGCCAGAATCGTCTCGAGCGCCGGATGATTCGCGGTGCGGTCGGCGTTGCGCAAAAAGCGCGGGTCGTCCCGAAGCTCGGGCATCCCGATCGCGTCGCACATCCGCTGCCAGATAGCCTCGTTGCCGGCGCCCATCACGAAGAATCCATCGGCGGCGTGAAACTGCTGGAAGGGGGTGATCGAGGGATGCCGCGTGCCGATCGGCCCCGGAACTTTGCCGCTGACCGAGTAGCGCGCGAGCGCATCCTCCAGCATCGCAACCTGGCAATCGAGCATCGCGATATCCAGATGGCGCCCCACTCCGGTGCGCTCGCGCAGGCGCAGCGCCGACTGGATCGCGATCACGCCGTAGAGCGCGGCGGACAGATCGCCTATTGAAACCCCGCAGCGCAGAGGATCGCCGCCGGGCGCTCCGGTGATGCTCATGGTGCCGCCGAGCGCCTGCGCCACGATATCGTAGGCCGGCGCCGACGCCATCGGGCCGCTCTGCCCGAAGCCCGAGATCGAGCAGAGGATAATCGCGGGATTGGCTTCGGCCAGGCGCTGGTAGCCGATCCCGAAGCGGTCCATCGTGCCCGGCGAGAAATTCTCAACCACTACATCCGATTTTGCCGTCAGCTCAAGAAACAGCGCCGCGCCGCCGTCCGCGCGCAAATCGAGCGTCACGCTGCGCTTGCCGCGATTGACGCTGTAGTAATAGCCCGAATCGCCGGTCGGCATGATGGGCGCGTAGCCGCGCGAGTCGTCGCCGCGCCCGGGCAGCTCTATCTTGATCACCTCGGCGCCCAGGTCGGCCAGGGTCATCGTGCAGAACGGCCCCGCGAGCACGCGGGTCAGGTCGAGCACGCGGATTCCCGCAAGCGGCCGCTCTTCGATCATCGCGCGCCCCTAATCGGCCGCCGGGGTCCGGAGCCAGCTCTTGATTTCATCGCCTGACAGTTAATCCAGTACTTGAATTATGCCGGGGAGCTTGACGCGCCGCCCCGCCGAGCCTATGGCATCCTAGCCGAGCCTATGAAGCGATCAAACTCCACCGCGCGCGGCGGGTCCGTGCGGGTCAGGACCGCGCGCGAGAGCGATCTCGAGGATATTGCCGCGCTCTATCGCGAGCTGCATCTGGAATCCTACGGCAAGCTCGCGGTGCCGCGCACCCGGATGCGCCGCGCGTTCCGCCAACTCGCCCGCGACCGCCGCCATCGGATCCTGGTCGCCGAGCGCGGCGGAAAAGTGATCGGCACGCTGCATCTGATCGTGGTGCCGCATCTCGGCCACGGGCTCAGGCCATTGGGGGTGGTGGAGAACGTGGTGGTGTCGGCGGCGGAGCGCTCCCGCGGCGTCGGGCAGGCGATGATGGCGGCGGCCGCAGAGATCGCTCGCAAGGCCAGATGCTACAAGCTCACGCTGACCAGCAATGTCCGCCGGATGCGCTCGCACCGGTTTTACACGCGCCTGGGATGGCGCCGGACGCATTACGGCTATTCGCTGGGAGAGGATTGACCCGCGCTCAGCGCTGGCGCCGGCGTGACTCCGCGGCGCGCATCGCTTCGGCCGGGGTCACGATCAGCCGCGGCTCCTCGCGCGCGCGTTCCTGCTCCGCGGCAATCACGGTGCCGAGCTGGGCCCGGATGAAACTCTGGCAGAACAGGTCCTGCTCAAGACTCGCGTCGCCGCGCAGTTTCGCCGCCGCGCCCGCGGCCCACCCGGCCTGCGGCCGGCGACCGGTCCGCAGCATGTAGTAGGCGGTGTCCTCGAAGCGGCGCCGAATACGCTCGCGGCTGGGTCCGGAGAGCAGCTCGGTGACCGCGCGCCGCACAATCAGGTTGACGCGCTCGCGCTGCTGCAATTCGTTGAGCACGATCACGCTTTCGCCCGCGCGCTCGATCTCTTCCGTGTATTGCTGAATCGACGCGGCGGGCAGGCGCCACTGCTGCATCTCCGGCTCGCGCATCAGGTCCAGCGCGGGCTCCTGCCCCCTCTCGGCGGCAAGCTCGGAGTAAATCGGATGCTCGAGCGTCTCGGGCGGCGCGGCCGCGATCAGCTCGGCGCGCAGCGCCAGGAAATCGCCCACCCGCGCGCGCTTGTCCGCGGGCGTGGCGCGCCATGCCTCGCATAGCACGAAATCGGCGAGCCGCCAGTCGCCGGTGACGAAGTGGAAGCCCGCGCGCTTTTCCAGCTCGCCCAGCTCATCGCGCAATTCGCGCCGGGTAAGCCCCGTGCTCATGACGCCGACCAGGCCTTCGGTTTCCGAAACCACGCCCCACAGGCGCGTCACGCCGCCCTGCGCGCGCGGCTTCAGAATCCACACGATGCGCGCGCCCTCGGCGTCGATCGGCGAGAACATCGCGCTCAGCGCGGCGCCGCCGGCGGTGGCGGGCTGGAGATGCTCGCGGGCGATCGCGACTTCAGGTGCGGCAATGCCGCGCTGGCGAAGCTTGTAGAGCGCGCGGCGGATTTCGCGGCGCTGCGCGCCGCCTGCCTGCACTTCCATCTCCGTCAGCATCGCGGCCGCGGCGGGATCGGCAACCCTGGCGAGCGCGCGCGCGATCGCGCCGTCCGGGGCGGACGCGCCCGCGCCCGCGCGAATTTCGCGCAGCTTTGCAACCGCGACCTCCGCCGGCGCGGCGGGGTCGAATCCGGCGTCGAGCAGCGCCTGGTCTTCCGGTGCTTGTGTGGATGGGTGTTTCACTTGAGTTCGCGGCGAAAATTCCGAGAGCCGAAGCGTACGCGGCGGTTTCCCGCGATGTCAAGGTCGCGCGCTCGCACGTCGCGGCCGCGCCGTGGCATGGTCGTACTCTCGGATGCGCAATCTCGAAGCCAAGTTCCACCTCGCCGACCTTGACCGCGCGCGGCGCGCGGCCGAGGCGCTCGGCTATAGCGAGCGCGGCGTGCTCGTGCAGCGCGACACCTTCTTTCGGGTCGCCTCGGGCAAGCTCAAGCTGCGCGAGGAGCCGGCCGGCGCGTGGCTGATTCATTACGGGCGCGACCAGACCGGCGACTTGCAGCTCAGCAGTTACGAGATCGTCGCGGTGCCGGATGCGGCCGCGATGCGCACGATGCTCGCGGCGGCGCTCGGCGTGATCGCGGAGGTCCGCAAGCGCCGTACGCTGCTGAGGCGCGACAACGTGCGGCTTCATCTCGACCGCGTCGAGGGGCTGGGTGAGTTCGGAGAGATCGAGGTGGTGATTGCGCCCGGCGACGATCCTGAGCGCAGCCGCGGCGCGGTGGATGAACTGCTGCGGGCGCTCGGCGTCGCGTTCGGCGATCTTATCGAGCTGTCGTACTTTGAATTGACGCGCAAGTAGCGCCGCCCGCGTCAAATCACGCCGGATGACTTCAGCCGCGCGAGCGCGGCGGCGTCGAACTCCAGCTCGCCTAAAATTTCCGCGTTGTCCGCGCCGAGCGCCCGCGAGCCGTGGCGGATGCTGGTCGGCGTGCGCGAGAATTTCGCGGCGGGGCCGGTGATTGGCGCGCTCGAGCCGTCCTCCTGCTCCACGGTCTGCATCATGTCGCGCGCGAGCACGTGCGGATCGCGCGCCGCCGCTGCGTAGGTATTGATCGGCGCGCAGGGAATCGCGTGCTCGGCGCATTCGGTGAGCACCTGCGCGACGCTGCGCTCGGCGCACCATTTGGCTGCGATCGCGTTGCACTCGTCGCGATGCTTCATGCGGCCCGGGATGTTTCCGTAGTCGGGGTCGTCGGCAAGATCGGCCCGCCCCACCATCCGCGCCAGCACCCGCCAGTGGGTGTCGAGCAGCGTCCCCAGCATCACCATCCCGTCGCGGCAATGGAACGAATTGGTGGGAATCGAAAACGTGAACTGGTTGCCCATCCGCGGCACCCCGACGCCGAGCGCGCCGAGCGTCAGGTACCCGTTGGATTGAAACAGCATCGCGTCCAGCAGCGCGACGTCGCAATGCTGTCCCTCGCCGGTGTGGTCGCGATGGCGCAGCGCGGCCAGAGCGGCAATTGCGCCATGCAGCCCCGCCAGGTCGTCGCACAGAAAGGTCGGCGCCTTGCTGGGTCCGCCCTCGGCGGGACCGTTGAGCGACATGAACCCCGACATCGCCTGCGCCAGCGGATCGTACCCGACCCGATCGTGAATCGGACCGAACTGGCCGAAGCCGCTGATCGAGACGTACACGATATCGGGCTTGACCGCGCGCACGTCGGCGTAACCGCATCCCCATTTGTCCAGCGTGCCGGGCCGGAAGTTCTGCACCACGATATCGCTCTTGCGGCAGAGCCCCAGGAAAATCTCGCGCCCCTCGGGCTTGCGCAAATCGAGCGTGAGGCTCTTCTTGTTGCGATTGACGGTCGCCTGCGCGAAGCCCACCGGCGGATTGGTCCCGGGCAGGAACGGCGGGATGCGGCGGGCGACTTCGCCCGCGGGCTCTTCGATCTTGATTACCTCGGCGCCCAGGTCGGCGAGCACGCAGGCGCACATCGGGCCCGCCCAACTGGTGGTGACGTCGAGCACGCGCACGCCGGCCAGCGGGCCGGGCAAATCGCGGCGTGCTTCGCGGTAGAAATCGGATCTGTCCATCGCGGCTCCTCCCGATCAGGCGCGCGATCCTACTGCGGTCGGCGGGCGCTGGACAACCGGGCGGTGGCGGGGGAGGTCGGCGCGCGGCGCGCGGAAACCTCACCTCACCGGTCGCAATGTCGCGCGACGATTAATTCCGTCATCCTGAACGCAGTGAAGGATCTCGCGCGGTCTTCCGCGCGCTTGAACGATGAACCGCCGCTATTGTGTTCACATCATGAGCAGCAAGTCCGGGGTGCTGTATATCGGCTCGACCAGCGATCTCGAGCGCCGGGTAATGGAGCACAAGCAAGGACTGCTTGGCGGCTTCACCCGGAAATACAAAGTCACGCGCCTGGTGTACTTCGAGGAGTTCCGCCGGCCAGAGGAAATGGTTAAGCGTGAACGCCGGCTCAAGGGCTGGACCAGGAAGAGGAAGCTCGAACTGATTCACAGCCAGAATCCCGAGATGGTCGACTACGCGCGGAAGACCGCGCGAGATCCTTCGCTTCGCGGACTTCGCTCAGGATGACCAGAAGAGCGGGCGCGCAGTTCGAACCCCGTTTATCCGCCGCTCTCTCGCTTCACCGGGCGGTGGCGGGGGAGGTCGGCGCGCGGTAGCTTTGAGCGAAGCTCGGCGGAATTTCGCGAGCGGAGAAATCGTGGCGGAAGCGCAATTCTATGTCGGTGTGCACGGCGTGATCGCCAATCGCGGGCGAATCCTGGTGCTCCGCCGCGCGCCGGTCATGCGCTATCAGCCCGGCGCCTGGGATCTGCCCGGCGGCCATCTTGCGCTCGGCGAGAGCTTCCAGGATTGCCTGCTGCGCGAGGTCAAGGAGGAAACCGCGCTCGACGTTGCGATCGACCGCCTGCTCGGCCTGCACAGCATGATGGCCGAGCCCTATCTGCAGGCGCTCTATGCGTGCCGGCTGACCGTATTTCAGAAGCTGCAACTGCGGCCCGACGAGCACGTGGACTCGCGATGGGTCGCGCCGGCGGAGCTGGAAACGATGGAGCTGATTCCGTACCTGGCCGCAATCGCGCGGGCCGGGATGCTCACGTACGTGAAGTGAGCGGCGCCGTGGCGCGCGCGGCGGAGAGCCGGCCGCGCCAGTAGCCGAAAAAATTCGCGCATTCGAGCTCGTGATAAATGGTGCGCTCGCGGTCGCCGCGCATCGCCGCCATCGTCATTCGCGCCGCGTTGCGCACCAGCTTGTCGAGGCGGTTGTGATGGCGTCCGCCGACGATTCCGCTGCCCACGCCGAAGGCGAAGCTCTTGCGCCGCAGGTAGCCGGGCGTCATCCGGGCGGCCGGGATGCGATGATGCACGATCGCGCGCGGCGCAAAGCCCATCGCGCCGCCGCGCTCTACGATTCGCGCGAAGAGCTCCGTGTCCTCGCCCGAAATCGGGTTATCGCCGACCACGCCCAGGTCCTCGCGGAATAATCCGAAGCGCTCGAAGGTGGCGCGCCGCAATCCCACGTTGGCGCTGAAGTAGTTGGCGAGAATTTCGGCATCGCGCGCGGGCTGGGCCTCGATTTTCTCCCGGTCGTGCACCGCCAGCCGCACCCACAGGCTCTTTCCGAGCCACGGCGGGCGCGCCACGGACCACTCGGGCAGCACCATCCCGCATGCCGCGTCGAGTCCGCGCCGGTCGATTTCAGCCTTCATCTCGGCCGCCCACGAGGGCTCGGCGGTCGCGTCGTCATCGATGAAGAAAATCAGGTCCGCGCCGCTTTCCCGCACCGCGCGGTTGCGCGCATGGCTGGAGCCGAGGCGCGCCTCGAAGACGCGGCGAATCGGGAACGGCGCCGAGCGCGCCGCGGCTTCCACGACCGCCGGGGTCTCGTCGGTCGAGCCGTTATCCACCACCAGGCAATCGAGCGCTGCGCCGGGCGGAGCAGCGAGCGCGCACAGGCTGCGCAGCGTATCGCCGAGCGTGGTTGCGCGGTTATGAGTCGGAACCGCGATCGTGATGGTGGTCGCCAAGATTCGCTTGCCGGCGCCGCCGCGGCGCCCCGGACGTGGCCCCATAATAGCCGAACCGCGCCCGATGCCGGAGCATCGTGGCGCGGTTCGATCTGCTCGATATGTTTCGCGCCGCCGCGATTATTTCTTCGGAAGCGGAGGCGGCGGAGCGGCCGCGGCTGAAGCGGCGGCGGCAGGCGACGCGCCCGCAGCCGGTGTCGGGCTGGCGGTCGGCGTGGGCGTCGGCGGCTTGGGCAGCGGCGCCTTGGACCGGGTGAACACCAGCGAGGTCACTTCCAGATCCGGCGTCGCCTTCTGCTGGATATCGGGCGCCGCGGTGAGCCGGAAGCCGAAATTGCGCGTCTCACTCGGCACGAAGGGGAGCACCGGGCGGGAAAAATCGGTGAACTCCAGCGGCGTCGCCACCGGAATGTGCAGCTCCTGGAAGACCTGCTTCTTTTTCTTGCCCTTGCCCTCGTAGTAGGTGACCGTGAACTGAACTTCGTCGATCGCCTTGTCGCCGGAGTTGGTCATCTTGCCGAAGATGGCCGGCACTCGCGACGCCGACATCTTCATGTCCACGTCCGACAGCACGATCTTCGGGATATAGGCCTGCGCCTCGGGAATCTCGGCCTTGGCGCTCTGCACGTCCTGGAGCTCGCGGTTGTAAACGAACTTGAGGCCGTCGTTGCCGGTGGCCTGTTCCTTGTCGAGCGCCGCCAGCGCCTGCTGGTAGAGCTGGATGGCCTGGTCGTAGTTGTGCTTGTGGTAGGCGACGATCGCGTCCTGATGGATCTTGGCGATGGCATCCTTGGCCGGGAAATCGACGAAAATTTTCCAGCTTCCGTCGGGATTCTTCACCAGCGCGAAATTGTCGGTGTAGGTCATCGTGGGAAAGGTCTTTTGGCCCAGATCCTTCTGCGCCACCTGGTCGGCGCCATCGTTGGTGCCGAGTTGCGCATCGATGGTGCGCTCCCACAGCGGCAGGTCGGGGCGGGTGATCACAACGGGCACACTGGCCTTGTCGCCGTCAACCTTGGCGTCGCCGACTTTGTAGGTGACCGCTTGGAGGATCGGCTTGAACCAATCGCGGTTGACGTCGGGCGCCAGCGGAACCTGGGTCAGGAATTGATCCAGGGTGCGATCGACCTTGTCCTGCTGCGACAGCGCGTCGTAGCAGGCGGGATAATTGTACATCTTAAGATCGTCGAGATATTTCTGCGCGATTCCGGACGGCGAATGCCCCGAGCATCCGGCGACCAACAAAGCGCACAGCGCGCCCAGGCACAGCGCGCGGCGCATCGATCCATGGGAAGGTCTGCATGTCTTCAAGAAATCCACCTCCAGGCTCGGCAAACGCTTCGATTCTAATGGCACCCCGGTCAAAAACAAGTTCCCCTGGTGCGTTTATGCCCCGCCGGCGTCCGGCCCAGGCGCCGCAAGCTGCTTGAGCTCGACGGTGTTGCCCTCGGGATCGAGCACGTAGATAGACATGCCCATCCCCCGCGCCCCGTAGCGCCGGGCGGGCTCGCCCATCACCTGCACCCCTGCGCCGCGCAGGTAGCGGGCGACCTCAACCAGGTCGGCGGCCTCGATTCCAAGGCATACGTGATCGACGTTGCGGCCGGGCTCGTCGCGCCGGTCGGTGGGAACCAGGTCGATCATGCTGGCGCCAGCGCGAAGCTGGACAAGACCGATCTGCTCGATGCGGCGCTCCTCGGTCAGCCCGAGCACGCCGGTGTAAAACTCGAGCGCGCGCGGAATGTCGCGGCATCGCAGCACCACGTGATCGAGTTCCGCGACCCTGAGCGGCAGTTTCATCTTTTCACTCCGTTTGCGGTCGGGTTCAGCGCTCCACCGGCATCCGCGCGTCGTTCCAATCGAGCATCCCGCCCTTGAGATTCCACACCTGCTCGAATCCGAGCCCGGTCAGGATTGCGGCGGCGGTAGTGCTGCGCACGCCGACCCGGCAGATCGCGACGATGTCGCGCCCGCGAAAGGACTCCAGCTCGGGCGCGCGTTCGCTGAGCTCGCGCAGCGGAATCAGGATCGCGCCGCCGATATGGCCGAGCTCGCCGGTAAATTCCTCGGACTCGCGGACGTCAATCATCACGGGCGGATTGGGTCCGTCGATGCGCGCGGCAAGCTCGGCGGGTGAGAGCTGGCGGACGGCGTTCAGTTGGGAGAGGTTGGGGAACTTGATTTGCGCCGCATCGACTTCGGATTGATTCGGCTGCAGCGCCTCCTGGATTCCTTCGGGCAGCGGGAGCCCGAGGTTCTTCATCAGATCGATATAAGTCTCGCGCGATTTTCCGGCCAGGCGCGGATTCGAGCGCTTCTCCTCGCCGACGGTCGATTCGGTGTGGCCGCGGTAGTCATGCGCGGGCAGCACGATCGTCGCGTCGGGCAGCGTGAACAACTTGCGCGTTATCGCTTCGAACTGCGCGCCCGCGTCGCCGCCCGCAAAATCCGCGCGCCCCGTGCCGTGGATCATCAGGCAGTCGCCGGTGAAGACGCGGCCGTCGGCCAGGATACTGATCGAATCGGGTGTATGACCGGGCGTATAGAGGACGCGCAGGCTGCTGTCGCCGAGCGCGATCGTGTCGCCGTCTTCGACGTGAATTGCGACGTGCGGCGACGGCGCGCGCCGATGCATCACGACCGGCGCTCCGGTCAGGTCGGAGAGCTCGGCGGCGCCGCTGCGATGGTCGGCGTGGGTGTGGGTGTCGATAATCCTCTCCAGGCGCAGACCGCGGTAGGCGAGGATCGCGAGGTAGCGATCGATGCGCTCTTTCAGCGGGTCGATCAGCACGGCCTTGCCGGACGCCTCGCTGGCGATCAGATAGGTTTTGCACTTGGCATGGTTGAGCTCGACAAACAGCATCGCGATGTACCCCGAGGCAATGAAATATACCGCCGACGTTTGCGGATCGCACACGGGGCGCAAAGCCATCGCGCGGGGGCGATAGAGCGGGGAGGGCGAGAAAAAAAAGCACGCGGGACTTGACCGGGGCGCGGCTAATCAATATTGAGAATCATTATCATCTCGAGGCGCCGACGAAGTGAAGCCAACCGTCAATCCCCATCGCCCGAGCATCGCCGCCGCCATGCGCTGCGCCGCGGCTGCCGTCGCGATGCTGGCGATCGCAGCGGGATGCGCGCATGCCCAGCTCGATCCGTGGGAGTTCGAGGTCTATCCCTACGCGACCGAGGGCAGGGGGATGCTCGAGATCGAGACCGATAACGCGGTGGTCGCAAAGGGCCACAGTCAGCCCGGCGCGGGAACCTCCAGCGGCGAGTTCAAGAGCCAGGGCATGTGGTACAACCAGTACGAGCTGACCTACGGCCTGACGGATCGCATCGAGGCCGGCGGCTACCTCAACATGGCGCTGCCCAGTGGGGGCGGCTACCAATACGCAGGCTCCAAGTACCGGCTGCGCGGGCAGCTGTTCAACCAGGGCGAGATGCCGGTGGACGTCGGCTGGTACCTGGAGCTGGAATGGCACAAGACGCCGCAGTTCGACGACAGCGAGCTCGAGCTTGAGCTGCGCCCGATTGTCCAGAAAGACTTCGGCCGCTTCTCGGTCGTGCTCAACCCGAAGTTCGAGAAGGCGATCTTCGTCGGGCCGAGCAAGAACAAGGGCTTCGAGTTCGGATACGCCAACGCGATCTACTATCGATGGAGGCGCTACCTGTCGCCGGGGCTGGAGTTCTATGGCGGTATCGGGCTGATGGATGACACCGACCCGCTCCACGCGCAGCAGCATTACGTGTTCCCGGTCCTGTGGGGCGCGCTGCCGGGCGGCATCGAGTACAGCGTCGGACCGGGCGTCGGGCTGACGCGAGGCTCGGACAGGGTGCTGATCAAGTTCAATATCGAGCTCGAGAAGTACGTCGGCGCGCTGTTCGGCGCGTCCCCGGATTCGGGCTGGTTCTTCTGACCCGCAAGCGGTCTGGCTCGGCGCGCGTTGCTGGGGTTAGCGCGCGCGGATGTCCTCGCTCGACTCCATCGGGGTCGCCGTCTTTGCGATGGCTTGAAGCGTGCTCGGCGTGCGGGGCCGCATCCGGTCCGATTTCCAATTAAGTTACAGCGCGGAGAAAAGTAACTTATATGAGTCCTAGGAATCTCAATTTTGGTTGAACCAGACTGGGGCCGCTGATAAAAAGTCGCAATGTGAGGAGATAGCCTGAATTAGACCGTACTTGCGGTTTGAATTCGGATGGGAAGGGGGAGGGATTTGCGTTTCGTCAGAAGATGCCACGGCGAGTTTTTTTCGGCAGCGCCATACCAGACCGTATGGGATGGCGGACGCTCATCCGAGCCCGTAGTCCCCGAGACTCGCAACGACAAACCGCGTTCTCGACCCGCCTGCAGCGATATCAGTTCCATCGGATGCGACGGGAGCGGTTACGTTCGAGAGCTTGCAAGCGGCCGCCCTTCGAGGTGCGGCGGGCTGGCGGTTACGCGAACCTGGCTGGTCCGATTGCTCGTCGAGTATTGGATGACAACCGAGCGCAGATCCGATCGCTGATTTAACGAAGTGATAAGTCGCGCCTGTTCGCGGGTGCGAAAGCGATGGGTGCCGCCAGCTCGAAATCAGCGCCGCTGGCGGGTCCCATAGATTGTTTGTATTGTTCATTGCAGCGCTGGTCATTGGTGACGCCTGCGCAGCTACTGAAAGTTATGGTTGGGACAGGTCTGACGGGCGGCACCCTCGAAATTTGGTGGAGGAACAGAGAATGACCACGAAAGGGATTCTCCTCGCAGTCTTTCTCATGCTTGGGCTGATAGCGTTCGTTCCGCAAGCGCGCTCGGCCGTAATCGCGGGCTCGGTAACCGACGCCCAGAACAGTCCCGTCACACCAGCGCATGTGACTGTCAAGGATCAGGCGGGGAACTTGGTCGGGAGCGCCGATGCGAACTCCCAGGGGCAATACTCCATCTCGGGCGTTCCCACGGGTCAGTACAATATTTCGCTGGCGCTGCCCGGGAGCAAATACCTGGGTCAGTCGATCCAGAGCGGCGTGCAACCCGAAGGTCTTTGCCTCGACTGGAGCGTATCTCAGACTGCGAGCGCGCTTGCTACCGGGCGTCCGGGAGCCAGCGCGGGAACCTGCACCCCAGTAGGCGCTGCTGCGGCTGCAGGGGGATACACCTCGACTCAGATGCTTGGTATTGGCCTGGGTGTTGGGATCGTCGCCTCGGGCGCTTCGATGGCCGGGCTTGGAGCAGCGGGATACTGGTCCGGCGGCGGACATGCTGGCGGCGCCGCGCCCAAGCCCGCGAGCCCGGGACTCTGAGAAATCCTGATCGTTTGAACTGATCGGGCAGACGCGGTCGAGCGTCGCTCGAAAGCAGGCGTACCTGCCCCTCAACTCGGCCTCACCTGTTCCGATAAATTTTACTCCTTGATAGCTTTGGCGAGCGGAGCCCCCTTCCGCTTTCCAGTTCAAGCGCCCGGAACAATCTGATTGCGCGTCGCGGAACGAGCGGTTTCAGTGGAGATTCGATTCATGCGCAGCGCTCAAGGGTCGCGATCACGCTTTGAGCATCCAGGGCGGAGACGCCGAGGTTCGGATGGCCGGCGGAGTATTTCATCCGGATTGCGAGCGGCATTCGGTCTGGCGCTTGCGGTCGCGCTGGCCGGTTGCTCTTCGCAGGCACCCCAGGCGCCGCCCGCCGATGGCGCCACCCCTGCGGTGGCTCAGTTGCCTGCGGCGCAGTCGGACGCCACGCTCGACAAGCTGTGGCAGGCCCGGTTGACGGAGCACAACGACTTTCCGATCGGCCCGGGCGACGTGCTGGAAATCTCGGTGCCGAACGTCAAGGAACTCAGCAACGTGACCGCGCGCGTCGACGGCAAAGGGAACCTTACGCTTCCTCTGGTCGGCTCACTGCATGTTGCGGGCCTGACCGAGCCAGAGGTAACCGACCATCTGGCCACCGCGCTTCACAAGTTCGTTTATCATCCCGAGATCAATCTGCTGGTGAAGTCCTACTCCAGCCGGGTGGTGGGGGTGATGGGGGCGGTCCGGACCCCGGGACTGTACGTGCTCAACGGACCCGGCGACACGATTCACGACTTGATCGAACGTGCGGGTGGGCTGACGGACAACGCCTCGCGTGAAGTGCTGCTGAGCCCCGCCCCTCCCGGTTCCAACGCAGGCGCGATGCTCGCGCAGCAGGCCGCCGCCGCTGCTTCGAAGCCCGGTCATCCCGGGTCTTCGATCGGTACGACGGGAGCTGTCGACGACTCCAAAGCGCCGGCTTTGGGCGCGGTGACAAATACCGCTCTGGAGAACAAGCACGCCCCGTGGATCAAACCGCCCTCGGAAACCGCATTCGGCGACAATTCCGCTTACGTGATCAGTTTGAAAGGCAATTCACCCTATCGAAATTATGTGAACCTTCCGCTTCGTCCTGGGGACACCCTGTTCGTGCCGTCGGCCGGGCAGGTGTCGGTAGTCGGGTGGGTCTATCACCCGATGGTGCTGTCGGTGACTCACGGACTTACCACGCTGGGCGCGGTCTCGGCCGCGGGCGGCCTGATGTGGGCGGCCGATCCGACCTCGGTAAAGATACTGCGCCGCGAGCAGGACGATGAGACCAAGACAATCAAGATTGATCTGGCGGCGGTGAAAGCCGGCGCGGCACCGGACATTGCGCTCAAGGCCAACGACGTGGTGGAGGTCGGGTACTCCACGGCCAAGCTTCCGGGCTATGCCGTGTACTACGCGGTGACGGGAATCGTGCAGATGGCTCCGGCAGCCGCACTGATGAGCGGTTTCTGATGCGACAGATTACACTGCTTGAGCCGGGCGACGAGCGCACCCAGGTTGTGGACGCGCGCCCGGTGCGCCGCGCTGCGCCGAACGCCGCTGCTGGCGCGTGGGTTGAGTTTCACGAATACCGCCGTATCGTGCACAAGCACCTGCGGCTGGTGATCGTGATTGCGGTGGTATGCGTCGGTCTCACCCTGGTGCGTGACTTACTCACTGCCCCGGCCTATACCGCCAGCGCCACGTTGCTGATCCGATACGCGCCCTCGCGGGTGTCACAGAATGAGAGCATCTCCCCGCAGCAGGACTCGACCCAGGAACCGTACGACGACACCCAGGATCAGTTGCTGAAGTCCAGAAGCCTTGCACGCGAGGTGATCCTCGAGCAGGGGCTGATGAAGCGCGAGCGCCGGTCCACGAAACGCTCGCAGTCGTCGCAGGCAGGATCGGGATGGTTGAGATCGGCGCTTGCGAACTGGTTTCCGTCGCTGGCGCCCAAGCGCGCGAACCCTGCCGAAGACGACGATCCGCTGGCCGACAACATCCCGCGGACCATGGTGGACTGGTATCTCGGCGCTCTGCAGGTCAAGCCGATCGAAAACTCTCAGCTGGTCCGAATCGAGTTTACGACCTCGGATCCGAAACAGGCGGCCCGTATTGCGAACGCGCACGCGCGCGCCTTCATCCAGCGCGGAATCGAGCTCAATTCGCAGGCGAGCGACGAGGCGCAGCGATTCCTGGCCGGGAAACTTGACCAGCTCAAGCAGCGCGTCGAGCAATCGGAGCTGGCGCTTAACAACTACCGGCGCGACAAGGGAATCATTCCGGGGTTGATTTCGCTCAATGGCAACCAGGACGTGGTCGTCGATCAGCTGAACAAGCTGAGCCACGAGTTGCAGGACGCGCACCTCAAAACCATCACGCTCGGGACCCAGTTGGAACTGGTCAAGGCGGGTCGCACCGATGCGCTCCCCCAGGTGATGGACAGCAAGGTCATCCAGGGGCTGAAGGGCGACCTCGACCAGCTTGAATCGCGCTACGCCAGCATGCGTGGCGAATACACCGATGACTATCCGGAAATGCGCCTGCTGCGGGAAAAGATCGACGGCACGCGCGCGATTCTGAATCGCGAGCTGAAGACCGCGGTGGCCAACGTCAACGAGCAGTACCAGGCCGCGGTCAAGAGCGAGCAGGCGATTGCGGCCGACCTCGACAAGCAGAAAAGCTTCGCGCTCGGGCTCAACGACGACGCGATCAAATACGTGATGCTGGAGCGCGAGGCCGATACCAACCGCGAACTTTACAACGCCGTGCTCAAGCGGATGAAGGACCTGACCGTGGTCGGCGACGCGCACGCCTCCAACGTTACTATCGTGGACGCGGCGCAACCGCCGCTCGCCCCTTCCAGTCCGCGTACCAAGCGCGACCTCGCCGCCGCCGGATTGGTGGGCTTGCTGCTCGGCGTTTGCGCCGCACTGTTCATCGAGCGGCTGGACACCACGCTCAAGACGCCCGAAGAGGCGGAGCGGTTCCTCAAGCTTCCGAATCTCGCGACGGTTCCCGATTTTTCCAGCGCCATCGCGCTGACTTCGCGCTACAGCTCGAGCTATCTCGCCAAGCCGGCGCTACCCGAGCTGCCCGCCGCTGATACGCACGGCCGTGATCTGGTCGCGACCTATGGGAAATATTCGATGCTGGGCGAGTCGTTTCGCCAGCTTCGCACCGCGCTGCGGCTGTCGCGGGCGGGTGCGCCGCCAAAAGTAATCATGTTCACCAGCGCGGTTCCCGGCGAGGGCAAGACCACGGTCACGGTCAATACCGCTTCGGTGTTCGCGCACACGGGCTCCAAAGTTCTGATAATCGACGCAGACATGCGCCGCCCGCGATGCCATCGGCTGCTCGGTCTGAGGAACCGGGAAGGCCTGACCGAGGCGCTCACGGGTGCGGGCGGAGCCGAACTCGCGCAGACAACCCCGGTGGATAACCTCTTCCTGCTGAGCTGCGGCAGGATTCCTCCCAATCCGAGCGAGCTGCTGGGCTCGGACCGGATGCAGGAATTCCTGCAGGAACTCTCCGGCCAATACGATTACGTGATCATAGATTCCTCGCCCGTGATGCTCGTCAGCGATCCGCTCGACCTCGCGCAATTGGTGGACGGGGTGGTGCTGGTCGCGTCGGGCGGAAACACCCCCCGCCATCAGGTAGGCGCGGCGTTGGGCCGGCTGGAGTACGCCAGCGCGAATATTCTCGGCGTGGTGCTGAACAAGGTCCGCCTGCACAGAGCCGATTTCCCGCACTACTACTCGAAGGGCTATCAGGGCTACTACCAGGGATTTGCAGCCTCGGACGCAGAGGACGCAGAGACCGACGAAACCGCGCCGCCGGCCGATGGCCACAAGCGCGCCAACGACGTCAGTTAGCCGGTCCGAACTCCGCCAAGCGCGTTCGCGCTTTCCCTACAGGTTGAATTTCCGCAGGTTAGCAGCCGCGTGCGCATCCGACTGATCGATCTCACCGACCGTGCGGTTATCGGCGGACTGGTGTTTCTGGTCCTGGCGACCCCGCTATGCTTCGGGACGGCTCATCCTTGGGCGTATCACGCCGCTGAGGCGGTGATCTTCACAACGCTCGCGGCCGCGCTGCTGCGGATCCGCGCGGCGCAGCCGGAGGTCAGGGGAGTCCGCGCGATACTTGGAGTTGCGGCTCCGGCCGCGATGCTGATCGTGCTGGTCGGGTTTCAGCTTCTCCCGCTGCCACCCGCGCTGGTCCGGGTGCTGTCGCCAGGCGCATACGACCTGTATCGAAATACGCTTGTCGGATGGCCCTCGCGGATCGATATCCCACCGCCGATGGCTCGGCCCGCCGAGGCGTTGACCTCCGCCGAGCGGCCGGTGCTGATGCCCACGGAGAGCGAAGTGCGCGGCGGCGCTCCGGTTCCGTTCACCGCCCATCACGCGGCGCCCCATCTCCGGTCGTTTCCGGTGGTGGGGCGCCTGCCGCGGTCCGCGGGCTGGTACGGAGGGCGCTGGCGATCGCTGTCGCTGTCGCCCCCGCTGGGAATCGCGAGTGCATTGAAGCTTGTTGCCGCGTTCGGATTGTTCGCAATCGTGGCGCTCTATCCGGTTGCGCGTGAGGCGAGCAATAGCGACGAGGATCCGATGACCCGTCTGCTGGTGAGCGTGATTCTGATCAGCGGATTTGCGGTGGCGGCAATCGGGATCGTGCAGCAGGTCACCTGGAACGGCAAAGTGCTGTGGTTCTTTATTCCGCTTGATTGGGGCCAGGTTGGGCTGAGCGGATCCCGGATGATCGGATCTTTCATTAATCCCGATCACTTTGCGGCCTACCTGGCGATGACCGTGCCGCTGTTCATGTCGCGGGCCTGGACGGCGCTGGCCGGCGATGACGGAAACGATCGCGAGGGGACCGCGGCGATCTTATGCAGCGCGGCTCTGGTCGTCCTGGTTTGCGCGATCCTCTTGAGTGAGTCGCGCGCAATATGGGGCGCGACGATGGTGTCGTGCGCGCTGTTCCTGATGCTGGCCAGCCGGATCGGGATGCCCGCGGTCTTTCGCCAGCGCCCGGGAAGCGCGCGCGCGTGGGCTGCCGGACTCGGGGTGGGAGCAGTCGCGCTCGCGGCGCTAGCGGTCGCGCTCATCGGTTCCGCGGGCAGGGGTCTGGTCGACACGAGAGTTGGCCAGAGTGTCGCGGGGGGGATGGATTTCTGGCACCGTGTTCATATCTGGCGCGACACGCTGCGGATGGTGCGGGACTATCCGCTGTTCGGTGTGGGACTCGGAGCGTGGCCTGAAATTTTTCCTCACTATCGGACGGCGGCGTGGCCCGCCGAGTTCCTGCGCAACGCGCACAATGACTACGTCGAGTTCGCTGCGGAACTTGGAATCCTCGGGCTTGCGGCAATGGTCGCGATCGGTTGGAAATCCGCGCAGCTCATCCGGAGCCGATGGCGGCATCTGACCTCACGCGCGCAATTGACCATGGCCGGGCTGATTTCGGGGATGGCGGTGGAGGGCTTTCACGAACTGTTTGATTTCAGCCTGACGGTTCCCGCGATCGGATTCCTGTTCGCGATCTACGGCGGGCTGCTGGTGCGAATCGCGGTCGCCACCGCGACGGAAACCGGGACCGCAAGTCGCGATCGCAGGGGTATTCGTGCCGCCGCGCCATTTGCCGCCGCGCTGGCGCTTGCGCTTGTGATCGAATCGCAGGTCCAGGCCAGCGTGATCTATCCGTACTATCCGCGGCCCAAAACTTTTGCCGACGCCCGCACCATGGTTCTGCTGCATCCGGCCAACTCCGGACTTCACCTGGCTCTCGCGTCATGGTACGGAAGCTCGCCGGCCGGGATCGAACAGGTGGCGCAGGCGGTGTGGGTCGACAAACGTAACCCGTTTGCGCGCGATCTGTTCGCGCGGTACCTCGCCGAGAATGGCCGCATCGGTGAGTCGCTCGATCAGATTGCAGTCTCGGTGATGTGGGCGCCGAGCCTTGGCGACCATCTCTATCTTAATCCCCGAATAATTCCCTACCTTGCGCCTCCCGAACGCACCGCGATCGAGCAGGGGCTGGGCGAAGCGATTGCACGCGGATATTCGGAGGCCGTCGGCTCGCTGGCTGGCTTCTATACCGGCACCGGGCGGCCGCTTGACGCGGCGCGAGTGTATGAGCACGGCGCGGTGTCTGCGCGCGATACCGGCAGCCGCGTCCAGTACCTGATGCTGGCGGGTCAGGCGTACGTCCAGGTCGGGCAGCTGGATCGGGCGCGCCGCGACTTCGAGCAGGCGCGCGCGGCGGACCCCGAGGATCCGTGGCCCTATTCCGCGCTGATGTCGCAGGTGTTTGTCGCGCACAAGGATGTCGCCGGCGCTACGGTCCTGCTGAAGGAAGGCCTGGATGCCGGGGTGGACGCGGCGCCTCTGTTTGCCTCCTTCGCGCAGGTGGCCGAAGCGGCGGGGCAGCCAAAAGAGGCGCGCGCAGCCCTCACCAGAATGATCGAATACGATCCCAGCTTCGATAACTTCCTGCGCCTCGGCTCCTTCTACGCGGCGGCGCGAGACTACACCCGCGCCTCCGAGGCCTACCGCCGAGCCACCGATATCGATCCAACCAACGCCCGCGCATGGCTCGAGCTCGCCGGCGCGGAGGAAGGCGCCTACGAGTACGAGCAAGCGAACCGCGATTACAGGCGCGCGGCGGCGCTGGGCCCCAACGATGTCGAAGTGCGCGCCCGGTTTGCCGCCTTCAGGCAGAAGCTCGCCGCCGGACATCCGGACACCGCCGCCGGTTCAGCGGCGGATCTACCGCTCCCCGCCGTAGCCAACTAAGCAGGGTATTGACCGGACAATCGTGATGAGGCCGATGCGATGAAGGTTGCGATTCTCGCCGGAGGGCTCGGCACCCGGCTGCGCGAAGAGACCGAGTTCCGCCCCAAGCCGATGGTGGAAATAGGGGGCCGCCCGATCCTGTGGCACATCATGAAAATCTACGCCCATCACGGGCTTACCGATTTCGTGATCTGTCTCGGCTACAAGGGCGAAGTCATCCGAGATTACTTCCTGAATTACGAGAGCCGCCACTGCGACGTGACGGTCACGCTGGGATGCGGCCGCGTCGAGTACCTCGGAAATCACACCGAGGCGGGATGGCAGGTAACCCTGGCCAATACCGGCGAGAAGACCATGACCGGCGGCAGGATCAAGCGGATTGCAAACTACATTGGCCCCTCGACCTTCATGGCGACTTACGGCGACGGCGTCGCCGACGTGAACATCCGCGAATTGCTCGCCTACCATCGCAGCCGTGGCAAGCTCGCCACCGTCACCGCGGTCAGACCCTCGTCGCGCTACGGCGAGCTGGGTATCGATGACGGCCGGGTGACCCTGTTTCGCGAGAAGCCGCAGGTTCAGGAGGGATGGATCAGCGGTGGTTTTTTTGTATTCGAGCCCGCCGTGCTCGAGATGATCGGCGGCGACGACGAAACGCTCGAATCCGGATTGCTCGCGCGGCTGGTGGAGCGCGATCAACTGGCCGTCTTCCAGCATCAGGGTTTCTGGCAGTGCATGGACACATATCGCGAGATGCAACAGCTCGAAGAATTGTGGTCGCGCGACGCAGCCCCGTGGAGATCCTGGTAGATGCTGCTCAAGCGTGATTTCTGGCGCGGCAAATCCGTCTTTATGACCGGACACACCGGATTCAAGGGTGGATGGCTCGCGACCTGGCTGACCGCCCTCGGCGCGACGGTGCACGGCTTCGCGCTCGCCCCGGATACCGAGCCGTCCTACTTCGCGCTGTCGGGACTCGACCGCGAGCTTCACTCCATTATCGCCGACGTGCGCGACGCCGACGCATTGTGCGCCGCGCTTGCCGCCGCGCGGCCCGAGGTCGTTTTTCACCTGGCGGCCCAACCGCTGGTGCGCCGTTCCTACGCCGAGCCCGCCGCGACTTTCGCCACCAACGTGATGGGCACGGTCAACCTCCTCGAGGCCGTTCGCCGCACGCCGTCGGTGCGCGCGGTCGTGGTGGTCACCAGCGACAAGTGCTACCAGAACGGCGAATTTCTCTGGGGCTACCGCGAGTCGGATCCGCTCGGAGGGCGCGATCCCTACAGCGCCAGCAAAGCGGGCGCGGAACTCGTCTGCGCCGCATATCGCCAGTCCTTCTTCGATTCTTCCAATCCGCCGGTCTTCATCGCCACCGCGCGCGCCGGCAACGTGATCGGCGGCGGCGACTGGTCGGAGGATCGCATCGTCCCCGACGCGATTCGCGCCTTTGCCCGCGGCGACGCTCTCGTCGTGCGCAATCCCGACTTCGTGCGCCCCTGGCAGCATGTGCTGGAGCCGCTGGCCGGGTATCTCGCGCTCGCGATGCGCCTGTACCTCGACGGCGCGCCATATGCCGATGCGTGGAACTTCGGCCCCCGCGACGATGACGCGGTGAGCGTCTCGCGCCTCGCCGACGCCCTGGTCCGCAAGTGGGGCGAACCTGCGCGATGGCGCGTGGATCGTCCGGCGTCAGCCCCTCACGAGCACGGCTACCTCAAGCTCGATTGCAGCGCCGCACGTGTGCGCCTCGGATGGCGCTCGCGGCTCGGGCTCGCCGACGCGATCGATATGACCGTCGATTGGTACCGCGAAGCGCTTCGTCCTTGCCCCGCTCGCATGGATCGAACCACCCGCGCCCAGATTGCGCGTTACGAGACTCTGCTGGAGGGAGACGGCGATGATATTCACTGAGACGCCGCTTGCCGGCGCATTCATGATCGATATCGAACCGCGCGCCGACGACCGCGGGATGTTCGCGCGCGTCTTCTGCCGCAATGAGTTCGAGTCCCACGGCCTGGAGAGCCGCATCGCGCAGTGCAACGTCGCCTTCAATCACCGCAAGGCGACCCTGCGCGGGATGCATTACCAGCTCGCGCCCCATCAGGAGGTGAAGCTGGTCCGATGCACCCGCGGCGCGATCTATGACGTGATCGTCGATCTGCGCCGCGACTCCTCCACGTACTCGCGATGGTTCGGCGTCGAGCTTGCCGCCGACAGTCATCGCCAGCTCTACATCCCGCGCGGATTCGCGCACGGCTATATCACGCTGCTCGACGACAGCGAGGTCTTCTACGAGGTCTCCGAGTTCTACCGCCCCGAGTCCGAGAGCGGGCTGCGCTACGACGATCCGGCGCTCGCGATCCGATGGCCGTTTGCGCCCGCCGTGATCTCCGCCAAGGATCGCAACCATCCCCTGATGCCGTCATGAAGCGCGTGCTTGTAACCGGCGCGGCCGGATTCATCGGCCGCCACGCTTTGGCGCCGCTCGCTGCCCGCGGCTACCAGGTCCACGCGGTGTCGCATGTGTGTCCGGCGCCCGACGCGGCCGGCGTGACGTGGCATCGCGCCGATCTGCTCGACCCGCGCGAGATTGCGCGCCTGTTCTCCACCCTCGCGCCGACCCATCTGATGCATCTGGCGTGGTACGCCGACCCGCGCGACTATCGCACCTCGGTCGAGAACCTGGCCTGGATGCAGGCGGGGGTGGAAATCGTGCGCCGCTTCGCCGAATCCGGCGGCCGCCGCGCGGTCTTCGCCGGCAGCGGCTTCGAGTACGACCTGCGCTACGGCTGTTGCGTCGAGGACCTGACTCCCGAAGCGCCCTCGACGCTGTACGCCGTGTGCAAGAACAGCCTGCGCCAGGTCGTCGCGAAATACGCGGCCGAGGCGAGCCTGTCGGCGGCGTGGGCGCGCATCTTCTACCTGTTCGGCCCGCATGAGCCGCGCGCGCGCCTGGTTCCGTCGGTGATCACCTCGCTGCTTGCGGGCGAGCGCGCCGGATGCACCCACGGCCGCCAGCTCCGCGATTTTCTCGTGGTCCAGGACGTCGCCGATGCGCTCGCCGCGATCCTCGACAGCGCCGTGACCGGCTCAATCAACGTCGGCTCGGGCGAGCCGATCTCCATCCGCGCGATCGTCGAGAAGATTGCGCGCCTCCTGGGCGCCGCCGACCGCGTCGATTTCGGCGTCCGTGCCGCCGCGCCCACCGATGCGCCGGTCAAGTTCGCCGACGTAACCCGCCTGCGCGAAGAAGTCGGATGGAGCCCAGGCATGACGCTCGACGACGCGCTGTCCGCAACCATCGCGTGGTGGAAGACCGCCCCGGCTGCGCGCCGATGAGTTCCGCCTGATGTCATCCTGAGCTCACCCTCTTGAACCTCACCGCTGATGGGTTCCGCGTGGCTTCGGTTTTGGGCCACCCGGGACGTTGCGGGACCAAAATGCCAGCGCGGATGCTGACAAATTCGACGGCGCGGGATTGGGTCCGATTAATTTTTGCCCCGGCGCAAATTCCCACCTCTCCGGAGTTCTTCCGGCTCTGGATATCGAAGAGGAGCTGGCGCGGACTGGCGTGCGGAGCGGATGCAGGCCTGGACGGATTCTGGCGGGAGAAAAATCCCGAGAAGAAAAGCGGACGGCGGGCGGCTGTGCCTGCGACGTCCATCGCTGAATCCATTATGCCACATTTCGCCGCACCGCGGAAGGTGCCCGCGCCCGCGGGTAGTGTCCTAATTTGCTCGCTGCGGGGGCCACGCGGTAAAAGATAAGCCATGAGCGAACAACACGTTGAGATCGCCTATGACGGTGAAGCGCTTCGCACGGGCATCATGGACGTGCGCGACCTCGCTCCGGCCTTGCTGGCTATCGGTAATCTCTGTCAAGAAGGCAACCGTGTGCTCAATGGCGACCGCGCTCAAGTCTCGGTCCAGGTTAAGGCAGACTTTCAACGGGGTTCGTTTGGCGTCGATCTGCAGGTCGTTCAGACAGTCATCGACCAAGCGCGCACCTTTCTTCTGGGCGACAATGTTAAGGCCGCCAAAGACTTGGCCACGCTTTTGGGGCTGATCAGCGGCGGCACCTATGGCACCTATACGGGGCTAATCGCTTTTGTAAAGTGGGCCAAAAATCGGAAGGCGAAGGTTGAAGCGCTCCCCGCTAAGACCGATGCGCCTGCGACCTCTATGGTGCGTGTCGAAATCGACCGCGTATCTATAGAAATACCCGCTGACGTAATTCGGTTGTTCAACGATACGCCTGTACGAGAGGCGCTTCGCAGCGTTCTGCGACCGCTGGAAAAGGAAGGCATAGATTCCTTTCAGGTTCGGCGCGAAAGAAAGGTCGTTGAATCCGTCGCGAAAAGCGAACTGACCTACTTTTCTTCAACGCCGAACGAGGAATTATTGCGCGAAGAGGAGAGGATAGCGCTTCTCGAACTGGTAACGCTCTCGTTTAAGGAACGGTACAAGTGGCGTTTCAGCGATGGAACCAGCACCTTTACTGCCGACCTGAACGACGAAAAATTCTTTGCAGATGTTCAAAAGCGCACAGTGATTTTCGGTCGCGGCGACGTGCTGGAGGTAAGGCTTAAGACTCTCACGTGGCGAACGCCAAGCGGGCTGAAAACTGAACATACGGTGAACCAAGTCTTGCGGGTGATTCACGCATCAGAGCAAATACCGTTACCTCTCGACCCGCCCAAAAAGTGATCACGCGGATTCGCGTAATTCCGCAGAGGCAATTAACATGGACAACGAATACGAAGCGGTCATCGCCGATCTTGAGACACAAGTAGCCGAACTTCAGATGACGATCGCCGTGCTCCGAAAGCGCGCCGGAATGTCGCCGGATGGCGGAGGCGGACCAGGCGGTCGCGAAATTCATTCAGCAGGCGATTTTGTTGCAATCGACAGTCATGGTAAATTCATTGGAAGCCGCTAATATCCGGACAGAATCTGACCCATGCTGGGGCGCCCTCATGGGTCGTTTCGTTAGCGCGCTTCGTCTAATGGAGATTTTCAAGGCCGACAGGATTCAGGGGTTGGTGCGGGGACTGGTCAACAAGTTATCAATCGGCACAGATGACAATGCGCCTGTTCCGAGGGGCTTTCGCGAACTGGCGGCGCAGGACCTGAGGGCGCTATTGCCGGAGTGTGAATCACTAGACCTGGTCGTCGCAGCCCAGCAAGTCCGGGGTGCCCTTTCCATATTAGAGAAACGCGCCGTGCGCGGTGAGCAACGTGTGATGGCACGCTGGGTGCAAATGATCGCTGAGACCATCGAGACCGAGCTGTCCGCACGGCTATTCTTCTTCGTGGCACCAGGTCGCTCACGCTTCTATTCCGAGCGTGAACCCTTTGGCCGTGAGGTGGCGGCTACTTTTCCGACCGCAGTGTTCGATATTGAGGAAGCGGCCAAATGTATCGCTCTCAGTCGTTGGACCGCAAGCGTCTTTCATCAGATGCGCGTGATCGAAAGCGGCCTTGAGGCATTTGCCCGAGTGGTTGGCGTGCGGCTGCGCCAAGGAGATAACTGGCAACAGACGCTCAACCTCATCGCTCAAGAAATCAAAATGATCGAATCCACAAAGCCCGTTCCCGATTGGAAGGAGAAAGTCGAAGTCTATAGCGCGGTGTCGGCCCATCTTCGGGACATCAAGAACGCCTGGCGCAACCCGTCTATGCATGTGCGGGGGACCTATGATGAGGAGCGTGCGATCGACATCTTCAACGCTACAAAGGCATTCATGCGGCACCTCGCGCGCGAGGTCGTGCCAGAACCTAACGAGCAATAGGGGATTCGCTACTTCGTAACGGGGGCCATGAAGCACGAGCAGCCCGCGTGCGCCGGTGGTACCATCACTCCGCTAGGAAACGGCTGATCGATCGGTACCTCTCCCGCTGCGGCATTCTTGTCGCACGCGTCGGAGGCTTTGTGATCGCTTGGCATGAGCCATCGCTTAGCCCGCACAACTCCGCTTTCTCGCCAGCCGATCAGCGAGCCGTTCGTTTCAGCAGATGCAATTTCCGTATGGCCAATCACATCCGCCAGCGACCGCATGATGCCCCAAGCCTTCTCCAGTTCCAAGCCAAGCTGGCGCCCTGACCATCCCTCTCGAACCGCCCGAACTAGGAGCGCACGCAATTTTCCGACCGCATCGTCCAACAGGTCGGTGAGCAGCCACTTGCGTGTCAGTTCGCCTGCGTGCTCATGGGCGAACGTCACCGCTGCTTCATTTACCTGATTAAAGAGATCTACCATTTCCGTCAGCGGCCATCTCGCCCAGCAAAGAAGAGACGAGCGAGTTCGACGCGAACTTTCTCATTTTGGGCGACTGCTTCTGTAATCTCGTCGTCACGGATCATCCGCAGTCCCTCTGGTTTTATGTGGCACATTCGGATCGTGCCGCCCACCGCGGCGTCGATCCGGGCCGTCTCGTGAATGAAGAACGCGGCGAGGGCGATTCGCTGGGGCAATCTGAGGTCCGGTCTGTAGAGCCAGTTACCAAAGAACATGGCCAGCGGTGACCAGCCTGCGATACCGATGCCAGCGAGCTTAACCTGCGGATCGAACCGTGCACCATTGTCCAGCAAATAGACTGCGGGGTCTGTGTGCTTTTTGTTGTTCCGGTAGCCCGCGATGATGAACTGAAGCAGTGGCAATCCCGAAGGCTCACTGAGTCGGGAGCCGTAAAATTCAGCGAGCAGTTTGTGAAGATGATCAGAAATTGCCTCCGCATCATCCCTCACGACGCCCTTGCGGATGGAGGCATTCAGTTGATCGAGAAAATAGCCCCCGATTAGGTCAGCGCCCGCTATTGCGATTGCACAGTGATCGGTGATGCGATGAATCTTAGTTGCATCATCGTCCACTATATTCGCACCCTCTGGCGTGTTGAACATGACACGGCCATCAGATGCCAAGAGTGGCCCATCGTCCTGTCCAAACATTGTGACCAAGAGCGTCATCCGCGATACCCGTCCTCTAAATCCCATACCTTCCCTCGCCGGCTCGCACATAAAGCAGAAGTGTGCTAAGCGTTTAGTAACGCGAGAGACGCAGGAAATTTCGGCGGTCGACCTTGGCAGAGGTCAGCCGCCTTTGTTTTTTCTTGGTTGGATTGCCCCCTCTAGCAGATGGTCGAATTTCTTCAGATCGAACCGGCGCAATTCATCGCGGAGCTTTTCGTCGCTGGCGCGCTGCTTCTCGCTGACGGCCTTTTTCAGCTTCAACCGCTTGCGGGTCATGCCGGAATTTTACGCCTGCGACCCGCTGGCGGCTACTGACCGCACGTCGTAACCATCAGCCCGAACGCATCGGGATTCTTGCGGTTATTGAACCGGAAGGAGAACTCGTTGAGGTAAAGCGGCAGATAGTCCTTGCTGACTTTGTGGTAGGTGCCGACTACACCGCGCTTCAGCAGGCCCCAGAACGATTCGATGTTGTTGGTGTGGATGTTGCCGCGCACGAACTCACCCTGTCCGTGATTCACAGCCTGGTGTTCGACGTTGCGGCCAAAGGCGTATTTGTAGGCGGGATTCTCATCGGTCATCACCAGCGAAACCTTGTCGCTGGCAGCCTGACGCGCGAAAGCACCAAGGGTGCGGGCGTTCATGTCGCCGATTACGTGCGCCACGACGTTGCCCTTGCGCTCGATAGCGCCGATCACGCCGACCTTGCCGTAGCCGACCTTCTCGCCGGGCTTCTCAAGGCCGGTATGCGAGCCCTTGGCCTTGCGGCGCTGGGCGCTCTTGTTCTTCCAGTGGCGGTTACGATCCTTGCCGCCAATATAGGTTTCGTCCATCTCGATCTGGCCGCTCAGAGCGAAGGCATCGCCGCGCATGGCCGCGCGCCAGCGATGGCAGATGTACCACGCGGTACGCCAGTCGGTGCCGGAGTTCTCGCCGAAGATCACACGGCGCACTTGCAGGCTGCTGATGCCTTTCTTTGCGGTCAGCATCAGGTATCCGATCTTGAACCAGATGGTGAGCGCGACCTTGGTATCCTGGAAGATCGTTCCGGTAGTGACGCTGAAGCGGTAGCCCTTGCGACCGCCACAATCCTTGTTGCAGCAGGTCCAGTGGAAGGGCCGGGCCTTGAGCGCATAGACGCGCTCGCTGGCTCCGCATCGCGGGCATCGCACGCCGTTCGGCCAACGCTTCTGAACGATGTATTCCTTGCAGGCTTCGTCAGTCGGGAACAGCCGCTCGAACTCGCTCATTGTGTCCATGCTTCAGAGAATAGCGCAGATTGCGATGACTGTCAACACCAACAAAATCGTCTTCAGCAACGTTCCTCAATAAGAGCATCCCGGATGCGGCGCGCATCTACCTCGAAATGTGCAACAAGCGCCCGCAGAAGGTAGAAGACATCGCCAAGGCGCTCCAAAAGGGCGGCATGACCAGCAAGGCGAAGAACTTCACGTCGATGCTCCAGACGATCTTGCGCCGAACCGAAATTCAAACGGGCGAGTTTATGCGGACGCCAACAGGCGATTGGATTTTGCCCGAGTGGATCGGGAAGAAGGCCATGCCTAAAGCCGAGCGCGAGAAGGAGGAAGCTGCCGCCCAAGACGAAACAAAACCAGAAGCGGACGGTAAAGGAGCGAACCCGAAAGAAGAAAAGAAAGTGACGGCCTAGTCCTTGTGTTTGTCCCAACGCGCGCGGGCGGCCTTCACGGCGCTCGCGCGTCGTTGTTCTGGAGTGAGTTTTTCGGCGCGTGCCTTCCCGCCCTTCAATCCGCCGCGTCGGCCTAAGGCCACAGCAGCGGGGTTCTTCTTCTTTTTGATTGGTACGATCTTGTCGGCCAGCTCGATTGTCCGATTGACGATGGCCGACGCGATCTGATTAACGTCACGTCGCAAACCGAAATCAACAACATTGCCCGAGCGCTTGCGCATGAGCCGATTGTGGCAGATCGCGCGAGTAAGCGCACTATGGGCGGCATTTCAAATTAGGACACTACCCGCCCGCGTCGCGCCCCCCACCTGTCATCCTCAGCGCAGTCGAAGGACCCGGTGCCCGATAGCCCCGTGAGCAATCCCGAAAATCTCACCAGCGGGCGGCTGCTCGCCCGCAACACCGTCATCAACCTGGTGAGCGAGGTGGTGCCCTTCGCCGTCGCGATCGTCGCCATCCCCGCGATCATCGGCGGCATCGGTGTCAGCCGCTACGGTGTCCTGACCCTCAGCATGATGGCGGTCGGCTACTTCGGCGTGTTCGACTTCGGACTCGGCCGCGCCGCCACCAAGTTCATCGCGGAGGCCGCCGGCGCGGGCGACCGCGAGGCCATCCCCGGCCTGTTCTGGACCTCGCTGCTCGTGATGTCCGCGTTCGGAGCGGCGGCAGGAGTGCTGATTGCGGCGCTCGCGCCGTGGCTGGTAGGCGGCGTGCTCAAAATTCCGCCGGCGCTGCGCCCCGAAAGCGTGCGCGCGTTTTACCTGCTCGCGCTCTCGATGGTGTTCGTGATCGGCGGCGGCATCTTCGGCGGCACGCTCTCCGCCTTCCAGCGCTTCGACCTGATAAACGCGGTGCGGGTCCCCGCCGGAATCCTGTCCTATCTCGGCCCTCTGATGGTGCTGCCGTTCTCCCATGCGATCGACGCGATGGTGGCGGCGATGGTGCTGGTGCGGATTGGGGGTTGGTTCGCCGGTTTCGCGATGTGCCTGCGGGTGTTGCCGGAGTTGCGCCGCCCGCTCCGCCCGCGCCGTGAAGTGCTGCGCCCGCTGCTGAGCTTCGGCGGATGGGTGACGGTAAGCGGCATCGTCGGGCCGATCATGGTCTATTTCGACCGCTTTCTGATCGGCGGGTTGATTTCGGTGGCGGCGGTTTCTTATTACACGGTGCCGCAGCAGATCACCGGCAAGCTCGGAGTGCTGCCGGGCGCGATGGGCGGCGTGGTCTTTGCCGCGCTGGCCAGCGCGTTCAACCGCGATTCCGCGCGCGCCGCGGTTCTGTTCGAGCGCGCCGCGCGCTACACGATGCTGGCGCTGTTCGCGCCGGTCCTGCTGATCGTCGTTTTTGCGCCCGAAGGCCTTTCGCTCTGGGTCGGCTCGTCGTTCGCCGCGCACAGCGCTCCGGTGCTCCGATGGTTCGCCGTAGCGGCGTTCGTCAACTGCCTCGCGTGGACGCCTTACGGTCTGGTCCAGGCAGCCAACCGGCCCGACCTCACCGCGAAACTCCATCTCGCGGAGCTTCCATTCTATCTCGCGATGCTGTGGTGGGTGCTGCCGCGCTACGGGATCGAAGGCGCGGCTGTAGCCTATACGGTCAGGGTCGCGGTCGATACCGTGGCCTTCCTGGTCATGGCGCGACGGCTTCTGCCGCAGGCCGCGTCCGCCGTGGAGCGGATCGCGATGCTCGCGTGCGGCGCGCTCGCCGTGATCGCCGCCGGGATCCTGCCGAGTGATCTGGCCTCCAAATGCGCTTTCGCCGCGATTGCTCTGATTGCGTTTGCGGGCGCGGGATGGTTCCGGCTGCTCCAGCCCGAGGAGAGAGTCTTCGTGCGCGGATGGCTGCGACCCTCGCGCGTGCTCGCGATGGAGACACGCCAATGAGTTCGCAGCCCGCAGCGCTGCTCGACGGCGCGGAGAACGAAATCAGAAGCCGGCCGTGTCCGGACTGCTTCATCTGCGGCGCATCCGGCCTGCCGCTCTACGACGGGCTTACCGACCGCCTGTTCGATGCGCCCGGTGTGTGGAACCTGAAGCGATGCCCCGATCCCATGTGCGGGCTGCTGTGGCTCGATCCGATGCCGCTCGAAGAGGATATCGGCAAGGCTTACGCCAATTACATGACGCACAGCGCGCCGGCGGAGGCCGCACCCGCGCAGCCCGCGCCGCTGCCGATGCGCAGGCGCGCGGCCGAACTCTTCAGAACCTCCTATCAAGCCTGGCGCTTCAATTACGGTCCCGACGCGGGCAAGCCGCTGCGCTGGCTGCTCGCGATGCCGATCTGGCTCTCGCGGATCGAATGCGACGGCCTCGATATTCCGCTGCGCTATCTCGCCATTCCGAACAAGGGCCGGATGCTCGACGTCGGATGCGGCGGCGGCGGAGTTTTGAAGCTGGCCGAAGAATGCGGATGGCAGGCCGAGGGCGTGGACTTCGACCCGGATGCCGTCGCCAATGCTCGGCGCAAGGGCCTGAGCGTCCGCGAAGGCTCGCTCGAAGATCAGCATTACCCCGAGAACTCATTCGACCTGGTCCTGATGAGCCACGTGATCGAGCACGTCCACGATCCCCTCGGCACCCTTCGCGAAATCCACCGCGTGCTGCGGCCCGGCGGAACACTCGCGGTCACGACTCCGAACGCGTCGAGTTGGGGCCATCGTCATTTCGGCCGCGATTGGCGGGGCCTCGAGCCGCCCCGCCACCTGCAAATTTTCAGCAGCCCTAATCTCCGCGAGATTGCGACGACGCGCCGGATTTTCGCTCAACCAGAATATCGAGCACCGTCCGGATCACGCCGCTATTGTTTCGTTCAGAGCCGGTTGGTGCGTCGCACTGGGGATCGGCGAGCACGGGCAGGCGGTACCGGCTCGCGACTTGATCGCCGCCAGGGGCGTCACGCTCCTGCAGGCGCTGATACGACTGCGCGATCCCCTCGCCGGTGACGAGCTTCTGCTCGAGGCGCACAAGTGAGCGACACAGCAAAGATCTCGATCGCGATGGCGGTGTACAACGGCGAGCGCTTCATCCGCGAGCAGCTCGACAGCTATCTTCGCCAGACGCGGCTTCCCGACGAGCTGGTCGTCAGTGACAACGCATCGACCGATTCCACGCTTGAGATCGTGCGCGAGTTCGCCGCGCGCGCGCCGTTCCCCGTCCGCATCTTCATCAATGATCGCAACCTCGGCGTCAGCAAAAATTTCGAGCGCGCGATCACCGAGTCCACCGGCGACATCATCTTTCTCAGCGACTGCGACGACGTCTGGCGTCCCGACAAAATCAGCCTGATGCAGCAGGCCATCGACGAGTCGGCGGACGTGGGGCTTGCTCTCTGTGACTGTGAGCTGGTCGACGAGCAACTGAACCCGCTTGGAAGCATTGTGTCTGAACTATACGGATGCTGTATGGCCTTCCGCGGAAAGTTCAAATCCCTGATCCTGCCGATGCCTGTCGAAAGGTATTTTGAGAAGGGCGGACACGACAACTTCATCCTTCACTGCATTGGTGGAGTCGGCGCTCGTGTTGCTCATGTTGCTGTTCCGCTGGTTGCGTACCGTCAGCACCGCGCCCAGATGCACCGGGCGATTCATACTCAATGGCAGGCACGGAAGGAGCGTCCTTTGCATCTTTTGCAGCCCCTCATCGAACGCCTGAGCACGGATGCGGCGAGAGAGATGTGCGTGAATCAGGAAATGAGGGAGGCGCGCGTGCGTCACTGGCGGACCCGGCTTTCCCTGCCGGTGGGCACCATCGCACGAATTCCAGTGATCGCGCGCGAGTTATTAAGCGGGCGGTATAGCGAGTTCTCGGAGGGCTACAAATCCTTTCTCAAGGATCTTCTGTTTGTGCGATAGCCAGTGTCCCCAGTCATGCTTGCAGTAAACAAGAGCGAAAAAATATCCATCGCGATGGCGGTGTACAACGGCGAGCGGTTTATTCGCGAGCAGCTCGACAGCTACCTCGCCCAGACGCGCTTGCCCGACGAGCTGGTCGTCAGCGACAACGCTTCGACCGATTCCACGCTTGAGATCGTGCGCGAGTTCGCCGCCCGCGCGCCGTTCCCCGTCCGCGTCTTCATCAACGATCGCAACCTCGGCGTCACCAAGAACTTTGAGCGCGCGATCACCGAGTCCACCGGCGACATCATCTTCCTAAGCGACGCCGACGACGTCTGGTACGAGGAAAAGATCGCGCGGATGACGACCGCATTGATCGGGGCGCCGACGGCTGGCGTGATCACCTGCAACGCCGATTATGTTGATGACGAGTTGCGTCCGCTTGGGGCTCGAACCTGGGATCGGTTTACGCTTTCGGCGAAGTCACACACAAAGCTCGCAGCCGGCGAAGCCTTCAGCAATCATCTGCCGCCGTTCGGAAACGCGCTTGCATTTCGAGGTGCGCTACGGGAGAAGCTGCTGCCGTTTCCCGACAATGATTTCTATCAGCGGCAAGGCCACGACGGATTCATCGTATGGGTAATCTGCTGCTCCGGCTCTGGCGGCTTCCTTCAGCTCGAGACCCCGTTCCTGGCGTACCGCCAGCACTCCCAACAGGTGACGCGCGTGACGCTCGATCAGGGTAAGCGCCGGCGCGCTCATCGTCAGGCCTGGCGAATCCGTCCACGCGAGAGGTTTTTGCCGATCCTGGAACGCCTGGAGGAGCTGGGCGAGCCGGCGAATCCGCGGCGGGCCAAGGTTCACCGTGCCGTGGTCAGGCACCTGCGCGCTCGATGCAATCTGCCCCGGAGCCGCGTGACCCGCCTCGGCACCATCGCGAAGGAAGTAATCTCTGGAGGCTATCAGCGCTATTCGCCGCGCGGCCTGCTGACCGCGGCGAGGGATCTCTGTTTGTGCAGTGAGATTAGAACGGACGATCTGATGGCGACTCTCACGACCGTTATTCCGACCTATCGGCGGCCGCGGTTGCTCGACCGCGCGATCCGCAGCGTGCTCGCGCAGAGCTATCCGGACTTCGAGGTCCATGTTTACGACAACGCGTCGGGCGATGAGACGCCCGAGGTGGTCGCGCAAATCGCCGCGCACGATTTGCGGGTCAAGTATCATTGCCATCCGCGCAATATCGGGATGATGGAGAATTTCGCCTTCGGCATCGCGCAGGTCGCGACGCCATACTTCAACATCCTCAGCGACGATGATTTCCTGCTGCCGGGCTTCTTCGAGTCGGCGATATCCGCATTGCGAGAATTTCCAGTTGCGGGATTCTTCCTGGGCGCCCACCTTTATGCCGATTCCAACGGCCAAGTGGTCGCCGCTCCTCTCGAGGAAATCTGGAAGGCCGATGGTTTTCTGCCGCCGCCTGAGCTGTTCGAGGTTCTGGCGCCCGGCGCATGGGTGACCTGGACGGCGATGGTGTTCAATTCTGGCATCCTGCCGGTTGTTGGTGGCTTGGATACCGCCATGGGCCATACTGGCGACGTCGATCTGATCCTGCGAGCAGCGCTACGGTTTGCGGCGTTGGTTTCCAAGCAGCCGTGTGCTGTCCTCACCATGCATCCTGATTCCGCCTCCGAACGAGACCGTGTTCAGGTGCTCGAAAAACATCTCGACCTGACCCAGTCCCGAAAAATTGAACGCGCCATCCTCGATGCCGGCGAAGATTGCATCTTCCCGCCCGCCAGAGCGGCCGCACTGGCGGCGACCTATCGCTCGCGTATCGCTCGCGATTTTTTTCGGAGGGGGCTGCTGGTCGCGCTGCAAGGTGAAACCCGCTTGGCCCGGAGGGCAGCGAATACTTTGAGGCACGACCTTGGGCAGCCCGGTCTCGCCGCGCTGATATTCCTAGCCGCCGCCCCGGGCGCTGTGGGCGGTATCCCGCGGCTGGCTGCTCGCGGGGTTCGACGCGCGCGCAGGCAATTTCTCGACGCCGGAAAACAGACGGGCCACTCCAGACATACGAACTTGGTCCAGGAATGCCTATCGAACCTTCCACTCACCGAACTGCTTCCGAGCAATAGTCCGTGAGGGCCGGGGTTGGCCGCAGTGCGCAGGAACTCGGTAGCGATTGTTCATCCGCAGATGGGGCGGGGCGGCTCCGAAGCCGTCGTCATGTGGGGGGCTGAGGCTCTCAAACGCGACTTTGACGTCTCCATCGTCACCAGCAGTGCAATCGATCTCGCCGCCCTCAATTCATACTACGGTACCGCCGTTGGGCCGGATGAAGTGAAGCTGAGGCGCGTGCCGATCCCGCGCTTGCTTTCCAAAATCCGCGGCGGCGACGCGATTCGCGCCTCCTTCTCCCAACGAAGAATCCGCAGTGCGGTGCGCGGCTACGACATAGTGTTTAGCGCCTACAATTTCTGCGACTGTGGCTTCCCGGCGGTCCATCTGCTTGATCTCGCCTGGGATTCGGACCTGCGCGTCCAGTTTGTCCCAACGCCGCGCGGGTTCCAGGGCTTGTTCCATCGGGTGGCTCCCCTTCGCGCCGCCTATCTGTGGCTGGCGGGTCGCATCGCCGGCTCTTCCGGGCGCGATATGTTCTCCGGCGGAGACGTCCTGCTCGCCAACTCGCGCTGGGTCGCTTCCGTTCTTGGGCAGAAGTACGGCCTCAAGTGCGGACTGCTCTATCCCCCCGTGCCGGGCATCGGCGCGGAAACGGCGCATAGCGAGCGCATCGATGACTTCGTGTGCATGGGGCGGATCTCGGAGGAGAAACGCCTCGAGCGGATAATCGAAATCCTGGCCAGAGTGCGCGCGCGGGGCCATCAGGTCCGGCTGCGAATCGTCGGCGGATTCGGCGCCAATATTTATGCGCGCGGAATTCAATCGCTGGTGAAGGATTTGCCTTGGGTCGTCCTGGAGGGATCAATTTCCCACCAGCGTAAAGTCGAGATCCTGAGATCCTCCCGTTACGGAATCCATGGCGCCGAGGGCGAGGCGTTTGGTATCGCGGTGGCGGAGATGGTGCGGGCCGGATGCATCACGTTCGCCCCGGCCACCGGCGGACCCGCCGAGATCATCGACCATCCGGCGCTGCTCTATCGCGGCGAGGATGACGCGGTGGAAAAAATTTGCGCGGTGATGGGCAGCGAGCGGATGCGCTCCGAGCTGCGCGCGCATCTGCGCCGCCAGGCCGACAAATTCTCCGCCGAAAACTTCATGCGCCATATCCGCGCAATCGTCGTCGAGTTCCTGAGCCGGTCCGATACTGAAGCGGCTGGACGAACCGCGGCGGCGGCGGGCGAGGAGATTCGCGCGTGAAAATCGCGGTCGTCGCGTTTTACGGAGCCTATCCGCCGGTCAGCGGAGCGGCGGCGGTCAGCTTCAATCTCGCGAAATTTCTGGGCCCGGAGCGCCTGCTGATCCAGAGCGGAGCGCGCGCGGGCGCGGCCGAGGTCGAAGGCCTGCGCGTGGTGACGGTGCCGGGATTCTCGGAAAGCAAGATCGGAAAGATCGCGGGGCTCGGGGCGCGGCTGCGCGCGATCATCGACGTGCTGCGCGGCTTCGGTCCCGACGCCGTGATCCTCGAGGGCGCATCGTGGGCCGGGTACCACTGGATGCTGATGCGGGCGATTCGGCACGCGCTGCCCGAAGCTCGCGTCGTGTATCATTCGCATAACGTCGAATACCTGCTCCGCCGCAACCGCAACGGCCGCGCGATCGCGGCGCTGACCCGATTGGCCGAGCGGCGGGTGCTGCGCGGCGCGGACCTGGCAACCGCGGTCTCCGCCGTCGATCAGGCGCATTTCGCCCGCCTCTACGGAGTTGAGACGGCGATCGTCCCGAATGGAGTCGATGCCGAGCGCTTCGCCGGCGTCGGCGCGGACGCGGTGGCGCGAGCGCGCGCCGCCCACGGGCTGGACGATCGCACGCTGCTGTTCTCGGGCTTCTATGCGTACCCGCCGAATCGTGAGGCGGTCGATTTCATCGTGACGTCGGTGATGCCGGCGCTGCGCCGCCGCTATCCGTCGGCGACTCTGGCGCTGACCGGAGGCGGCGCTCCTTATCATGAGCCGTGGCTCAGGAACGCCGGGTCGGTGCCGTACGAGGATTTCGCGGCGTTCGTGGCGGGATGCGCAGTCGCGATCGCACCGATCTTTTCCGGCTCCGGGACCCGGCTCAAAATCCTGGAGGCGATGGCGGCGGGCGTGCCGGTGGTCGCGACGGAAAAGGCCGTCGAGGGGCTGGGCCTGCGCCCCCGCGAGCACTTCATGCCGGCTCGCAGTGAGCAGGAGTTCGCGGACGCGATCGCGGCGCTGTTTGAAAATCCGATGCTGGCGGCGCATCTGCGCATCGGCGCCAGGCAAATGGTCAATGCGCAGTTCGTGTGGAGCGCTATCGCCGGCGGCCTCGAGCAGGCGATCGCGGCGCTCAGCGAAGCGCAGGACCGCGTTGATACACGATCGGGATTTGAGATTCGCGAGGCTCAGAGATGACGCCGGAGACGATCGTCGTTCCAGATAGCCAGTGTGAGGCTTGGCAGCGCGGGCCGATCGGCGGAGCGACGCGGCGGATCGATCGATCAAGGTTCGCGCGGCTTGGGGTCTTGATCGGCATCCCGGCGCTGGCATTCGCGCTTCGCGCCGCGTGGCTGGTCAAACCCGGAACGGGGTGGACGTTCGATGCGGATTCATATCAGTATGTCGCGCTCAGCAAAGGACTCTCGCACGGATGCGGCTTTGCCTACTGGCTGGGGGATGCTTGCGGTAAACCCGACGTATATCGAACGCCGCTGTATCCCGCGTTTCTAACGCTCTTCGGCGGCGCCTGGCGCGAGGTGATCGCCAGCGAGGCTCTGCTGGGAGCGCTCACCTGCGCCGTGGTTGCGGTTTTCGTGATGAACCGTTTCGGAGTCGTCGCCGCGGCGTTCGCAGCGGGAGTTCTAGCTGCCGATGTGCCGAGTATCTTCATTACGAAGCAGTTGAGGTCCGATTCGCTTTGTCAACTGGTGCTGACGACCGGAGTGCTCCTTTGCGTGTCGAGCTACTTTCCCGCTCACCGGTTCAGGAATTACCTGCTGCGTGCTGCGAGCGGAGGTTCGCTCGTGGCCCTTGCGGTTCTGGTCCGGCCCGCGGCGGTTAGCGCTCTGCCGATTCTTCTGGTTCCGCTGTTGCTCCTCGAGAGGTCAGATTGGACCAGGCGGATCAGCGCTGCGGCGCTTGTCGTTGTTCTGCCGCTCGCGCTCGTGTCAGCCTGGGTGGTGCGGAACTACCGGGAAACAGGCGTTGCGACCTTGAGCACGACGGGCGCGCTAAATCTCCTTGGCTCTGCTGCAATAGAAGGATTGGGCGTAGCAACCCCTGGCGCCCCTGGTGCTGTCCGGCTCCAACTGGCTTCGGCTCTGAGCATACCCCCGGATTCAATCGTCGCGAAATGCCCGGGCGTCTGCGGATGCGGTAAGTTCTACGATCTCACGATGTGCACCCTGACGGCACACCCGACACTCTATAGCACGATATTCCGGCGCGCGCTTTCGGTGCTCTTGGGGCATCCTGTCGAAACTATCCAGTTGACCTTGGAAGGGTTCATCAGGCTGTGCGTCTGGCCGCACGTTCCGGGCCTCCCCGACGGAAGATACGCGCTCTTCCAATGGAGCGGTCAAACTTCGCTCGCTGAATTAGCCATCTGGCTGATCGCAGCTTTCGAATTCGCGATCTTGTGCCTGGTATGGATTGGACTCGGAAAAGCGGTCTGGCTGAGCCTCAGGGCCGGCGTGCGCGCCGGCTATGCAATTCCGATTTGGTCTCTTCTCGGAGTTGGCCTGCTGCTCCTGCTGCCGCCATCGCTGTTCTTCTACAATTGGCAGACTCGATACCGAGTACTCAGCATTCCATTCCTGGCTATAGTTGGCGCAATTGGATGGTGGCCCGCGCGAAACGCGTCCACGCGCCCAACGTGACCGAAGCCGTGTGAAATGCGGCAGCTTGCGGGACTCCCCCGTAGCGCCAAATGCAAATTGAAGTGAACCGACTAGAAGAACCTGGTTCCCCGGACGACGCGCCCCTGTCATGTCCAGCCTGCTCGACGAAAATCTCCGTCAATGGCCGCCGATATCAGTCGGCCCCGGATTCGAATCACGGAAAATAGAGTTTGATTCGCGATTGCGCATACGATCGAAGGGGTAGGCAGTTAAGGAGCCTCTTTTGAATACTCACTTCGCACTCAGGACCCGCAACTTCTTCGTCCTGCTCGGGGAATGCAGGGGTCTTGCCGCCAGGGCTGCCTTCGTCCGCTTCGCCCTCGGCAGCGCTGCAAGGAAGCTCCTCGGGGCCGCGCTGCCGGCGCGCCCGCCGCGCGTCACGCCCGAACCGGAGCTGTTCCTGCGCCTGCGCGGCGCCGACCTCTGGATCGGAACCCGCAGCGGAGAGCTGGGCCGGTACATGGAAGTGTTCTCCGGACCCGATTGCGACCTGCACACCCAGGGTCCCGAGCCCGGCGAGGCGATCCTGGATATCGGGGCCAATATCGGGATGTTCTCGATCCGCTATGCGCGCCAGTTCCCGGCCTCGCGCGTGTTCGCGTTGGAGCCGAATCCCGCGCCCTACGCGCGCCTGGTCCGCAATCTTGCCGCGAACGCCGTCCCCAAGGCCGAGCCGATCAACCTCGCCGCCGCCGGCGAATTTGGCCGCCGCGCGTTCTATGTTGACGGGCAATCGATCCTTGGAAGTCTGATTCCGGACCGATCCCCTGGCGCCGTTGCGGCCTTTGATTCAGATGTGATCGCGATAGATGCCTTCTGCCGCGAGCGCGCGATCGGAGCCGTGGGGCTGATCAAGATTAACGTCGAGGGAGCAGAGCTCGAAGTCCTGCGCGGTGCGCGCGAAACCCTGGCGACTACGCGTTCGATCATGATCGAGTGCCACAGCGAGGAGTTGGAGAAGTCGGTCGCGGCGCTGCTCGGCGAGCACGGCTTCGAAGAGATATTCAAACGCGTCCTGCGCAAAGGGCTGAGCGTGGTTCACTTCGCCCGGGCGCAGCGTGCCGCCTCGGCCGGGGATTTGTCTGCGGTCAATCGAACGAATCTGCCTTGTCCGACGCTGTGAAAATTTGTCTCGTCCATAACTCCTACGGCCGCCGCAGCGGTGAGGAGGTCGCCGTTGACGGCCTGCGCGACTCGCTTGCGCGCCACGGCCATACCGTCGTGCCGTTCTTCAAGTCCAACGCCGAGCTTTACGAGCATCCCGCCACGCGGGTCGAGGCGTTTTTCAGCGGAATTTACAGCGCCGCGGCGCGACGCGAGTTCGCCGCGCTACTGGATGCGCAGTCCCCGGACCTCGTGCACGTCAACAATCTCTTCCCGCTCATCTCGCCCTCGATTCTGGAGGAAACCCGCCGCCGCGGGATCCCGGCGGTGATGACGCTGCACAACTTTCGCCTGCTGTGTCCGACCGGCTTGCTCTTCTCGCACGGGGAGGTCTGCCATCGATGTATCGGCGGGCGGGAATGGTGGTGCGCGGTCCGCAACTGCACCGAAGAATGGCCGAGAAGTATTGGTTATGCGTTGCGTAGCGCGGCGGCGCGCGTCCGCGGAAGCTTTACCGACGGGATCGACCGGTACATCGCGCCCTCGGAGTTCGTAAAGTCGATGCTTGTCCTTCACGGATATCCCGCCGAACGTATCGATGTGATCAGGTACCTGGTGAACCTCCCCGCGGCACCGTCCGAGAACGGCGAGGGGGAATACGTGGCGTATGTCGGGCGCATCAGCCCCGAAAAGGGCGTGGACACGATAGTCGAGGCGGCGCGAGCGTGCCCGCAAATTCCGTTTCGCTTCGCCGGGCATCATCTGCGGATGCCGGAGCTGCCGGAGCGCGCGCCTTCGAACTGCGAGTTCGTGGGCGAGCTTCCAGCGGATCAGGTCGGCGACTTTATCGCGCGGGCCCGGATGACGGTGTTCGCCAGCCGATGGTACGAGACGACGGGGCTCGCGATGATCGAAGCGATGGCATCCGGAAAGGCGGTGATTTGCGCCAATATCGGATGCCTGCCGGAATTCGTCGAGGACGGCGTGTCCGGACTGCTCTTCGAGCCCGGGGACGCGCGCGAGCTGGCCGCCAAGGTTCGTTACCTGTGGGAGCGGCCGGAGTTGTGCCGCCGGCTGGGCGCGGCCGGAAGGGAAAAAGTCCTGGCGAAATTCTCGAGCGAGGCCAATTACGCCCACCTGCTCGCTTCCTACCGTGCGGCGCAGGCCGCTTGCGCGGGACCCGATGCGGAACTCGCCGCAGCGGTGCGGTCGGCATGATGGGCGCTGTGGTGAGCGTCGAGAAGCGATGAACCAGTCTCTGAAAACCCCGGTGGCGCTGATCGTTTTCAATCGCCCGGATACGACGCGGCTCGTGTTCGAGGCGATCCGCCGCCAGCGTCCGCGCGTGCTGATGGTGATCTCGGACGGGCCGCGTCCCGACCGTCGAAACGACGCGGCGCGCTGTGCCGAGGTGCGGAAAATCGTCGAGCGGGTGGATTGGCCGTGTGAGCTAATGCGCTGCGAATCGGAGGAAAACCTGGGATGCGGGGTGCGGATGGCCGGAGGGATCGACTGGGTATTCGGCAACGTCGAAGAGGCGATAATCCTGGAGGACGACTGCGTCCCCGACCCGACCTTCTTCGGATTTTGCGCAGAACTGCTCGAGCGCTATCGCGACCAGCCGAAGGTTATGCATATCTCGGGATCCAGCGCGCTGTTCGGCCGTAGCTTTACCGCCGATAGTTACTATTTCTCGCGCTATGCGCACTGCTGGGGATGGGCGACCTGGCGGCGGGCATGGCGGCACTTTGACTTCGAAATGAAGGTTTGGAAGGCGAATCCGCAGCGGTGTCTTGCCCATTTCGAGGACTCGCACGAACGCGAATTCTGGCGGCAGGCATGGGACCGGCTCGCAAGCGGGGAGCTTAATGCTTGGGCGCATCGATGGTGCCTGGCGTGCCTCAATGCGAACGGGCTGGCCGTGACTCCGTCGGTCAACCTGGTGGAGAACGTGGGCTTTGGCCCGAACGCGAGCCATACGACCTCGCGCCTGGCGGCAGTTCGCCCGGCGGTGGGTGCGATGGGGTTTCCCTTGCGCCATCCGCGCCAGATCGAGAGGAATCGCGCGGCGGACGCGTTCACCGCACGGCGCTTTTTCTACAACCGATCGATCCCGGGCAAGGCGGCTGAGATCGTCAGAAGGCGTCTGCTGGCCGCCGTCTCGCATGTGCGGAGCAATGGTCATGCACAGCCGGGAGTCCCGGCACCAACATCGGTGCGCTCGAAGTGAAGATCCTGGTGAGCGCCTGGGCGTGCAATCCGCGACAGGGCTCGGAGTCCGGGGTGGGATGGACCTGGCTCAGCGCGATAATGGATCGGCATGAGGTTCACGTCCTGACCGCAGGGCATCAGCGGGAGTGGATCGAGGCCGAGATTCGGAGCAGGCCGGGCGATTACGCGCGGGTGCGGTTCCACTACGTCGAGCCGCCGCTGTGGCGGCACGATCGCACGAATAGCTTTTGGCAATGGCAGGCGAACAAACCGCTGCTGGTGCCGGTGTTCCATCGTTATTACCACCGGTGGATGCGGGCGGCGTACGGCGCCGCGCTCGAGTTGAACCGGAAACATCAATTTGATCTCGTTCATCAGTTGACGTTTGTTGGATTCCGTTTTCCGGGGCATTTGTGGAAGCTCCAGGTTCCCTTCGTATGGGGCCCGATTGGCGGGCTGGAAAACACGCCGTGGCGCTTGCTTCCAATCATGGGCACTCGCGGAGCCGCCTATTACGCTGGGAGAAATGTCGTTAATTCATTGCATAAGAGATTTCTGCGGTCGCCGCGCAAGGCCTTCAGGCGTGCGAGTGCCGTTATCGCCGCGACCTCCGGCATCCAGAGTGAAATTCTCCGCTGGTATGGAGTATCCAGCGAGGTCGTATCCGAAGTGACCGCGCCATCGGAGATCTCGACCGCCTTTGCGCTCCGCGCTCCCGGCGAACCGCTGCGATTGGCGTGGAGCGGCCACCATCTGCCCGGCAAGGCTCTGCAACTGCTCCTGCACGCGCTGCACACGACCCCGGGCAATTGGCACCTTGACATTTACGGCGATGGACCATGCCGGAATCAGTGGCAGCGGCTGGCATCGCGGCTCGGAATTGCCGAGCGGTGCACATGGCATGGGCAGGTCTCGCGCGACGAGGCGCTTGACGAATTGCGCTGCGCTCACTTGCTCGTCATCACCAGTCTGAAGGACCTGACTTCAACCGTGAGTATCGAGGCGCTCGCGTGCGGAGTTCCCGTGCTCTGCCCCGACCATTGCGGTTTTGCCGATGTTGTTACGGATGATTGCGGGATAAAGCTCCCGATCAATTCGGCGCGCCAGTTTATCTCCGCGTTATCGAACGCGATAGCTGTCATAGACGGGGACGAAGGACTCCGCAGGCGGCTCGCAGCGGGAGCACTCCGGCGCGCGAGCAACTTCAGCCTTGATCAAAAGGCGGAGAGAATCGACCAGATTTATTCCCGGGTTGTTCAGACGCAGCGCCGCGCCACCGACCGGATGGCAGATGTGCGCGAGCGCGACGAGACCGGCGAATCGGTTGTGGCTGGGGCAGGCTGACACTGTGTCTATCAGGATTGGTACGTCGCGCAACTTCGGAGGGATCACGATCCCTGTAGTGCCTGCCCTGTGTTGGCTTGCTTTGTGGGGATCGATCAATACAGGTCCTTGGGACATCACCCTCCAGAATATATCGAGTGGATGGACCGGAGCGTTCAACGGTATTCGCGCGACATTTCCGATCGTGGTTGTTGCTATCTGGGTGCTTCATCTGCTGGGTCGCGAGCGTTCCCAGATGAGGGAGCCAACGCCGCCTGAGTCGCTATGGATGTTTTACGCACTGGTCTGCCTGATTGCGACCGTCGGCATCGCGGACTGGTTCGACTGGGCGTATTGGGGTATCGCATTTTTGGCGGTGCTTGGCTGCGTGGAAATGTATATCGCCGAGTCCGACGACGAGCTTGACGCGGCCGCATCGCTGAATTGGCTGAGCTGGATTATCGCGGCGGTGGTATTAGCTCTAATCGTGAAGGCGGCGGGCGGCCAATTGACTCAGGAAACCAGCCAGGGCCTCAGTGGATACGCCGTGAACGTGAAACTGCCTACGGTCGCCGGCATGGCGATGGTCCGATCGACTGGCATTTCACGGTTTGCGGGCGCAATCGGATTGGTTGCATTCGGGCTGATCTGGGGCGGCGAGCGCTTTATCCGGCTGCTGGGCGTGGCCCTGTTCGCCGGCTGCGGATGGCTGATCTGGGTCATGCAAGGTCGCGGATCCACGGCGTCGTTCGTAGGTGGCATCGGCGTGATGCTGTGGCTGATGGGCGGCCGCGCACGCCGTATCGGAATCGGAGTGTCGGTCCTCGTGATCGCCGCAGTCTCATTTCAGTTCATCTCTCATGCAACGATTGACCACGTGTGGCGGTTTGTCACGAGAAATGACCACCATCTGGAAAACATGCATGGCCGCCTTGGAATTTATGATGAAGTCTGGCGCGCATTCTGGCAGTCTCCATTGATCGGTTCCGGTCCCCAGGCCGACCACCGAGTTGCCTTCACGAATGCTCAGAACGGTGTGTTGTACGCATTGCTATGCGGCGGTGTGATCGGCGGTGGCGCATGGATCCTGGGGTTTGCAATTTCACTGGGATACCTCGTGCGCGCAGCCTTGCGGCCGGACATAGTGCCGCGCAGCGATGCAACGATCTTCGCGCAAGTGGCCGGCCTGATGGTTTTTTTCACCCTTCGGACAATTCCAGAGAACACCGCCGCGCTGTTCAGCGTCGATCTGATGCTGCAATTGCCCGCGATGGTGTATCTCGGCGCGTTGATTCGCGCGGCTAAACGCCAGGACTTGGGCGACTATGCGGAGACGCTGGTGACTGTCCCTGGCGCCCCGCGGTATGCATTCGAGGCACGTGAGAGTCGCTCGGCATTGCGATACGACGCCTTACGCGTCGAGCGAGGCGACTGAGCTCAAGTTCTCGGTCGCGCCTGGACGGAATCCCGCTGACATCACCGGCCCACGGTTGGATGGAATCCACAGACCATAGCGGCGCTCCGAGCGCTCAGCGCCGGGACCGCCCCGCATCTACTGAAATACTGGGATGCGCGGTTTCCCGGGTTACGATTGAAGAGACGCTGAATCGAATCGAACGCTGGATCGAGATTCGCGACGAGCGCTGCCGCTTCGTGGTCGCGACGGGTTTTCACGGAATCTGGGAGGCGCACCTGGACCCACGGCTGCGCGAGGTGCTCAACTCCGCGGATTTGTTCTGCCCCGACGGAATCGCTCCGGTCTGGATATCCCGCCTGCGCGGCGAGCCGCTTGCCGGCCGTGTCCCGGGGCCGGAGCTGCTGGCTGGATTTGTCGCGCGCGCCAATCGCAGCGGCTTCAGGAGCTTCTTTTACGGTGACACCGAGGAGACCCTCGCCGCGCTGAGGACCCGTCTCCAGAGCCAATTCCCGGGCCACGTGGTGGCCGGAACACTTTCCCCTCCGTTCCGCGAACTGGGAGCGGAGGAAGAATGCGCAATCGTGAACGAGATCAATCGAGCGCGGCCGGATGTCCTGTGGGTAGGTCTGGGTCTTCCCAAGCAGGAGTGGTGGATCCATCGCAACCTGGAGCATCTGCGGGTGCCGGTAGTGATCGGGGTCGGAGCAGCGTTTCGTTTGGTCAGCGGGAGAGTAAGGCGCGCACCCGGGTGGATGGGCGCGGCCGGACTCGAATGGATGTGGCGGCTCGCAATGGAACCGTCGAAGATGTGGCGGCGCGATTTCATCGCCGGTCCGCGCTTCATTTGGCGCGCGTTGGCGGAAACGGTCGCCCTCAGAATAGAGGCGCGCAAGTCCGCCGCCAGAGAGAACGGCTGAGATGGTAGTGCGGCCGGATTACACGGTTCTGGGGCTGCGCGAATGGCGGTTTCAGCGAGCGGTCGGGAATCTCGATGAGGTTTGATGCCCGCTGATGACAGTCTGCCAAACGCTCTCGATTGCCAAACAGGCTTCTGAGACTCCTTGCGCGGATCGTACACCATCGCGCGAGCGTCCGAACGCATGACTTGATACGGCCGAAGATGGCCCCAAATCACATGACTGAGTTGGCTGGCGTCCTTATCGCGTTTGCCATCGTGGTACTTTCGATCCCGCTGGCCATGAAGGTTGGCCACTGGCTCGGAATCACTGCAGCACCTGCGATCGTCCGGTCGAAGGAGATGCGAATTCCGGCGACCGGCGGTCTGTCGATAGTGGCTGCCATCATAATCGCCGCCGCTGCGACCGGTTGTCTTTCGATCTGGCTGGCCTGCGGAGCTGGCGCCCTCTATTTTATCGGAGCCATCGACGATGCGCGCTGTCTCACTCCGCGGCAGAAGTTTATTCCGCAGGTCGCGATAGTTGCATTGGCGGCGCTGATGTTGCTGCCGAAGTATCCATTCACGCCTTGGGTCGGAATCAATCTGGTCATCACGACGTTCTGGCTGGTCGCCACGACCAACGCGTTCAATCTTATCGACGGACTCGACGGGTTGGCGGCGGGGGTGGGGATGGTCGCGAGTGGCGCGATAGCTATCGCTGCCATCATCCTCGGCGTACCGGAGCTGGCTGGACCAGGTTTCATCGTGTGCGCCGCGCTTGCAGGATTCATGATTTACAATTTCCCATCTGCGTCGATCATCATGGGCGATGCGGGCGCGCTTCCACTTGGGTACCTGCTGGGTGTTCTCGCATTGGAAGCAGGGCGCTACGCCACCAACACCCGATGGAATATGTGGATATTGCCGGTTCTGGTGATGCTGGTCCCGCTGCTCGACACTGCAATCGTTGTCGTTGCGCGAACCGCGACCGGAAAGGCCATTTCGAGACACGGTCTGGACCACGCGCATGATCGTTTGCTTGCGCTCGGTCTGACTCATCGCCAGGTCGCGGTTGCGACTTGGGCGGTTGCCATGATCGGGGCCGCAGGCGCGGTCGGAATCACCTCTCTACCCCGTGGTGATCTTGCGGTCGCGCTTCCGTTGATCGCGCTGGCCGCGGCGGTGATCGCCCTGTTCACCATCGATCTGACCTTCGACGACACCGCTCCCGAAAGAGCATATGGCGGCCTGCAGGGGATCGCGCGGCTTGTTCTATCGCTGGGGTACAAGCGACGACTGGCGGACGCCGCGATGGACCTGATCGTGATCATTGCGGCGTACTGTACTGCGGTCGTATTGCGGCTCGACTTCTCAGTTTCCGAGCACGACTTGGGTACGATTCTCAACGGCCTTCCCTGGATCATCGCACTGACTTACCCCGCGCTTCTCTTGACGGGGGTCTATCGGGGAATCTGGCGTCATGTAGGCATCGCGGATGGACTCAGGTTTGTGGCAGGCGCCGCACTGGCCGGACTGTTCATCGCGTTGGGCTCGGAGGTCCTTCCGATTCGGCATTCAGGCTCGATCGCGGTCATGTACGCCGTCCTGCTGGGAAATTTACTGGTTGCGACCAGGACTTCCTTCATATTGTTGCGCAAGATCATCAACCGCCTCGCTGCCGTGGCCGACCGGGTGCTCGTGATCGGCGCGGGGAACGAGGGCGCGATGGCGGCGAACTATCTCTTCCAGACCAGGCCGCGCTCTGCACGGCTGGTGGGATTTATCGACGCAGACCGTTTTCGGCTGGGGAAACTGGTTGAGGGATGGAGAGTCCTTGGCACTCCGGAGGAAATCGAACACATCTACGCGCGCGTTCCGTTCACCGAAATTTTGATTGCGGACGAGCATCTGGCCCCCGCGCATTGGGAGCAGATTTGCCGGTTTGGCAGGGAGCGAGGGCTGCGCGTGCGTTCGTTCACGATGCAACTGCAGGATATGGATGCCGGAAAGGCGGAGAATCCTGCGCTTGTGCGCGAAACCGCGGCGGTCGTACCCCTGTCCTGACTTCGGCGTGGGGGCATCGCGCGGCCGCGGGCGTCGGGAGAGCTCGCACGTTTGCCACGTTTAAGGCCTAGGTCGTAAGAAACCAAGCGATTCGATTTCGAGTGAAATCACCACGATGAACGAAAGTTATACGATTCCCGAGGACGTCATCTGGACCGACTTGAGCGATGAAATCGTCATTCTCAAGCTTGATACCGGAATATACTTCGGCCTCGATCAGGTCGGCGCGCGGATCTGGAAGCTGATAGCCGAGGGACGCAGCCGCGACGACGTCGTGCGGGAGATCTGCGCGGGATACGATGCACCGGGCGAGCAGATCGAGCGCGATTTCGATGAGCTGCTCAGCGAGCTCTCGCACGAAGGCCTGGTAAAGACCGCCGCCTGAACCGGTGGTGGAACGGGACAACGAGACGCGATGAGTGGAATTGCGGGAATCTTCAACGTTGACGGAAGGCCGACCGATGCGGCCCTGTTGCACGCGATGGCCGATGCGTCACGCCATCGCGGTCCCGACGGAGTCGAATTCTGGAGCGACGGATGCGCGGGCCTCGCCTTCCTGATGCTCGCGACCACGCCCGAAGCCGCACGGGAACATCAGCCCTGGTCCAGCGATGACGGCAATCTCCGGATGGTGTTCGACGGTCGCATCGACAACCGCGACGACCTGCGCAGCGAACTTGAATCGCGTGGTGCGATCCTGCGCGACGACACCGACGTCGAGATAGCGGGGCGATGCTTCGAGATTTGGGGCGAGGAGACCTGGAACCGGCTCATCGGGGATTTCGCGGTCGTGTTTTTCGACCGGCGCCGCCGCAAGCTCTACGCGGCGCGCGATCCGATGGGATTCCGACCGTTTCATTATTTCTTCGATGGCAAGACCTTTCTTTTCGCTTCCGATCTGATCCAGATTCTGCAGGACCGGCGGATCGCGCGGACGCCGAACGAGGAATTTTTCGCCGAGGTGCTTGCGGGCGGTCCGTTCACGCGCCGCGGAACCGTCATTCCCAACATCTACCGGCTCGAAGGGGCAGCGTGCCTCAGCGTCGATAGCGGCGGAATTCGCCATCGCGAATATTACGACCTCGAAGCGGCGAAGCCGCTTCGCTTCAAGACCTATGATGATGCGGCGGCGGGATTGCGCGAAGTGCTGACCGAGGCGGTGCGCTGCCGGATGCGCGCGACGGGAGATGTCGCATCGCATCTGAGCGGCGGCCTCGACTCCTCGTCGATCGTGTGTATCGCTCACGATCTGTCGCAGCGCGGCGTGGTGAATAATCGTGTGCAGTCATACTCAATGATCCTGACCGATCCGAACGCACAGGAGCGCGAATTCATCGCGGAAGTTGAGCGTGCCTGTGGTCGACCGACCTGCGAGTGCCCCGGACTGGAAGCGGACGCCTCTTGGTATGCGAATTATGTTACCGAGCACATCGATCTACCACCTTATCCGAACAGCGCGATGTTTGAACCACTCATGCAAGCTGTCTCTGCGGGAGGAATGCGTGTAGCTCTCAGCGGACATGGTGGCGATCATTTGATGAACGGCGACGAAGGAGATCTTTCTTCCCTGGTGCGCGGAATCCACTTCGTTCGATTCGTGCACGCGATTCGCCTCCTTGCAGGTAACATCAGCGCGGGTGAGGTACGCGGTAGCTGGGTCAGAATTCTGCTTCGCTCGGCGATATGGCCCCTTCTGCCGAAATGGTTGCAACATCGGTTAAGGTGGCTATTGAGGCGCGGCCAAACTGATTCGTTCGCATGGCTCAGTTGGATTGAATCAAAGTTGGTAAGACGCTTCGATCTCGAAGATCGAGCCCGGCGCGCACTCCAAGATGACGCCGACTATCCCGAAGGTATCAGATCGATTTGCTATCTTATCCGCGACGGCTGGACGGCTAAGGAGATGGAGTCATTTGAGCGGGCAGCCGCGGGTCTGAAAATCGAATACCGCTATCCCTTCTGCGACCGGCGAGTGGCTGAGTTCATCTGTGGCCTTCCCGAGGAAATTCGCTGGAACCAGGGTTTTCCAAAACTCCTCATGCGTCGAGCGGTGAAGGGATTGCTCCCAGAGCGTATACGAACACGAACTACAAAGGCTCACTTTACGGACCTCATGATGAGATCGCTGAAGCGGACTGGTGATTCCCTATTCGACCAACTGAGCGTTGCGACGATGGGCTGGGTGAATGAGCATTCGCTGAAGCAAGCCCATGGCGATGCGTGGAGGCTCTTTAGAGCACACGACTGGAGTTGCACGGGATACCTCTGGCCAGGGATCGGCCTGCAGGGCGCAGAGTTCACCATTCGGCTTATCGGAGTTGATCCCGATCGCCTTGCTCATACGGGCGGTCGCACTCAAGCAAATTCCGCGTCTCCAGGGTGAGGAGAGGAGAATGATTCAAATTTCGCGGAGCGGAGTGCGTTACGAAGAAATTCGTATCGATGAACTGACCCAGGAATTTCGTGAGAGAAAGGTCGTCCGCCTGCCCGAATTAATCGAGCCGTCGTTGCTGGATCATGTTCGGCGCCGTATGGAAGTCGGCCCCTGGCAGCCGAGGATACATCCGGGAATCGGCGATGAGTATACCCTCAACGACTTAGCGGCGCTCAGCCTGCTTCATTTCGTTGCGAATTTCGCGGAGTTTAGGGGACTGATCGCACGGATTTCTGGCTCTTGTTCGCTGCGTCGGTTTCAGGGTCGAATCTACCGGATGTTCCCCGGACGTCACCATGACGACTGGCACGATGACGATATCGATTCGCGAGCAGTAGGTCTGACCCTCAATTTAAGTTCTGTCCCGTTTCGGGGCGGATTGTTTCTCATGCGTGCACGCGAATCGGGCCGGATGCTGGCCCAAATCGCGAACACGGGGCAGGGCGACGCGTTGATCTTCAAAATCTCCAAACATCTGGAACACAGAGTCGCAGACGTCGAGGGAGATGAGCCAAAGACGGCCTTCGCAGGCTGGTTCAAAACGAAAGGCCCGCAGTTGGTCGAAGAGATACGCGCCCTCTCCGGTCAGGACTGAGTCAAGCTTTGACCGGTGGCGGGGGGATTTCGCGGAGCGGCGCAACCGGCGCAACGGGGCTGCCTGCCTCGCGCTTCGCAAAGACCAGTGCCATCCACTAGCGTGCGCAGCAGCGATTTGATCTCCCATCGCACGCAGCCGACTACGGCAAATTGCTGTGGAATTCGAATGATTCACGGTCTATTGGTGTGGTAAATTCCGCTTGCAGCATGAAGTTGGCTTCAATAAACTGCTGTTTGCTGCGCTGCTGATTTATCAGGCGAAATCCGAACTCGTTCAAGGAGCGATTGTCCATGGAGCAAAAGGAATCCAAGCTTTCGCGGGGGACAGCGCGTGATTTGGTTGTGAAGGGTCGAGCGATTTACAACCGTCCACGGCTCGTCAAGTACGGCGACGTGGTCGAACTAACCGCGGGAACCGGTGGTAGCAATGGTGACGGGCAGGCGGGCAAGACCAGGGCCTGAATTCGCGTCGCCGCCTGAAACTTCATTTCGCGACCCTCGCTCACCGATTTTGAGTTCGGCGGGGCTACTATTCGCAGCACCTCTCTTCCAGACCATCAATTGGAATGGCAATTTACGGAGCCTACGGCGTCCGCGTTGACGTCGATGCGGAGTTCCCGGAACTCGCACGAAATCGTGGCGCAACAGGCATTGCGTCAAATTGTCTACGCGCCCGAACTTGCCCGGTACGGCGGCTTCAATTTAACGCAGGAAGGGTTTACCTCCGCACCGACGATTCCGACGGCAACGAATGGCTCGAATGCGCCACCGCCGATGACGGCTACATCCTTCGATTTATCGGGATGGCGGATTTTTACGTCAGCCGTACCGGCGATCTCATCGAATGCACGGCGATCGGTGAGACGACTTCGGAACAGGTGCTGCGCCACTTACTCCTCGACGCGGTGATTCCGCGGGTGCTCGACCTGCGCGGCGTTGATGCGATTCACGCGACGGCGGTTTCGATCGACGGTGCGGCGTGCGCATTCCTCGGTCCAACCGGCGCCGGGAAATCGACGCTGGCTACCAGCCTCGCGCGTTCGGGAGCGCCGCTGCTTGGCGATGACTGTGTGGTGCTGAGTGGCAGCAACCCGATCATGCTTACTCCGGGTTATGCAGGCGCGCGTCTGTGGGATGACAGCTTTGACGCGCTTGGCCTCGACTCATCCGCGCGGCCAGGTGCCGCCGACGGTAACTGGAAGCGGCGGGTTCCGGAGATCGGCGCAGGGTTTTCTTCCGAGCCCCAGCCGCTGAAGCGCATTTTCCGGCTGGCTCGCGCTGAGTCCGCGACCTCTGACGGGTTCTCGGCCCCCGCGATCGAGGAACTGTCGCCCGCGCAGGCATTTATCGAGCTGGCGTCGGCATCGTATCGATTCAATCCGACCGATCGCGCCCGCAATCTCCAGAAGTTCGGGTTCTTCGAAAAAGTGGTGACCGCCGTTCCGATCCGGAAGCTCATCATCCCGAACGACTTCGACGCGCTGCCGGCGGTGCGCGAGCTGATTCTCGCCGACTTGCACGGCGAGTCCCCGGTTGCGCCGAGCGCCGATCGCGCCTGATTTCTCCGGAAGCATTGGCCCGCCGCCATAGTGGGCATCGCTTGATAGACAGGATCCGAAAATACCGGCCCCGCTCGGCAGCCGAGCTTCCGATATATGCCGAAGCTCTGCTGGCCGCGGCGTCCGTGCGCGCGATGCTGCTGGCGCAACAATTCGCGCGGGCGCGGCGATGGGCCGGCGCGGGAAATCGCCGCGGCGCCGCCGCGCGCGCAGTTGGCGATCCCGCGCGAATCGCGGCCGCCGTCATGGCGGCCAGCGCGCTCATCCCTGGCGGGCGCAACTGCCTGGTGCGCGCGCTCGCGGCGCATCGGATGCTCAATCGGCGCGGAATCGAAAATAATCTGCGCATCGGCGCGACAAAGAACGCTGCCTATGCGCTCGCGGCGCATGCGTGGGTGGAATGTGACGGCACCAACGTGATCGGCGGCGACTTCGACTCAGGCAGCTACGCGACGCTGCTGCGGGGCTCGGAGCGCGTCGGCGCGGCAGCGCGGCCCGACATCTCCCGATAGTGAATCCGTTCGCAAAATTGCTGCAAGCCGTTCCTCCGGAAGGGCGCCTGCTCGCGCGATGCATCTCGCTCGCGGTAACGGGCTGTCCGGGTCCGAATCCATACGAACCGGAGGCGTTGAACGTCGATTGGGAACGCGTCGCAGAATACGCCGAGGGTCACTTCGTCGTCCCGCCCGTTTATACCACTCTCTCTGAGCACTATGCCGACGCGGTCCCCGCCACCGTTCTCAAGCGGCTCCGTCACGCGTACGCCCGCAACACGCTCGCCCATCGATGGCTCGCCCAGGAACTCGTGCAGATTAGCAACGCGCTCGACTCATCGGGCGGGCGACTGATCGCACTGAAAGGTCCGGCGCTCGCGGTACAGGCTTACGGCGATCTCGCTGCGCGGCAGAGCGGCGACATGGACGTGTTCGTCAGGGCGCGCGAGCTCCCGCGCATAGCCGAGCTCCTGGTAAAGCGCGGCTATCGCCCGCGCCGCTACCGCGACGGCGCGCCCGACCTCGGCTTCTACCGCTCGTTCGAGGACCAGTTCGTCAGTGAGCGCGGGCAGATCGTGGACCTTCATCTGACCCTCGTGCCGACCTACTTCCCGCTGCCGATGGGCCCCGAGGCGGTATGGCGCGACGCGGTCGCGATTGAGCTTGCGGGCGGCGAAGTCGCAACGCTGTCTCCCAACGATCAGTTGATTTTCGCGATCGTGCACGCGGCCAAGCACGGATGGGGTTGGGCCGCGCTTCGCTCCGTCTGCGACATCGCGGCCCTGGCCGAATCCGGATTGGTGGACTGGGAGACGATAGAGCACGAGATGACGCGAGCGGGATGCGCGCGGATGCTGCGGCTCGGCGCCGTCCTGTCGCACGCGTTTGCCGCAGCCCGAGTGCCCGAGAATTTGCTTAAGCGTTCGGTCGCCGACGGCCAGGCAATGGATCTCGCATCCGGTATCGCGCGGCGGCTCTTTCCCGCTCCGGGTTTGTGGCCGTCGATGTATTGCGACTGGATTGTGCCGATGAGGACGATCGAAGGTATGAGACGACGCGTCCAGTACCTGCTGACGCGCGGGCTGCGTCCCACGGTCGAGGATATGGAAGCGCTTCCGCTGCCCCGGGGACTGCGGTGGGCCTATTGTCTTACCCGTCCGATCCGGCTCGCGGTTTTGCACACGCCGCGGCTCCTGACGCATCGGCGAGAGTTCCAGGGATGAGCACGCGCCGCACAGCGCTCAAGTTCGCGGCGGAGCTCGCGCGGTCCGCCCGGTGGCGGCTAGGAATCGCCGTCGCTCTGATGGTCGCGTTCTCGGCGACCGAAGGATTCGGGATTCTGCTCCTGCTCCCGACGCTGCAAGCCGCGGGGCTGAACCTCGCCGGGCAGGGATCAGCTGATCGCTATGCGCGCCTGATCGAGAGCGGATTTCGCGCGGTGGGACTCACGCCCACGCTGGGATTGCTCCTGCTGCTGTTCGTCGCGCTGGTCGCGATGCGAACGATCGTCGCGCGGCTGCAAAGTGTCGCGATGGTATCGGTGGAGCAGCAATTCACGCTGCGGCTGCGGTTGCGGCTTTACCGTGCGATCACCAACGCGGAGTGGCTGTTCATCTGCCGCAACCGGGCGTCGGAATTCACCCATGCGCTGACCGGAGAATTAGGTCGCGTCGAGCAGGCGGCGTACGAAATCCTGCTCATCACCGGCGACACGGTATTGACCCTGCTGTACTGCGCGATCGCGCTGCGGCTGTCGGCGGCGATGACCCTGCTGGTAATTGGATGCGGCGCTCTGCTGGCGCTCTCGCTGCATGGAAAGACTCGCGAAATCGAACGCGCGGGCGAACTGCAATCCGATCACACGGGTTCGCTATACGCCGCCGCAATCGAAGATCTGCAGAACCTCAAGACGACCAAAGCCACGGGGACCGAGGAGCGCGACTATCTGAATTTCACCAATTCAAGCATCGCGCTGGTGTCCGCCAACGTTGCGGCGATGAGAAAGCAGGCGTCCGCGACCGCGTGGTTCGAGCTCGGTTCGGCGGCGATCACGGGCGCCGTGCTGTTCGCGGCGATCCGGATCCTTACGGTTCCTCCCGCGACCATATTGATCCTTCTGGTTCTGTTCGCGCGCGTTATGCCGCGCCTGATGTCGGCTCATCAGAGGTGGCGCTCGTTCGTGGGGCTGTTGCCATCGTTCACGAAGCTGGGCGAATTGGAAGCCCGGTGCGCCGCGGCGGCGGAGCCGATTGCGGCGGATATCCGCGCGCCTGAATTGCGGCGCGAAGTCCGCTTTCATCAGGTTTCGTTCGCATACGATCCCGCCCACGATAGGGTGCTCGATCGCGTCGATCTAGTGGTGCCCGTCGGCTCAATCGTCGCGCTGGTAGGTTCGTCGGGAGCCGGCAAGAGTACGATCGTCGATCTGGCGATGGGACTCATCAGTCCCGCTGACGGCGAGATATCGATAGACGGCGTTCCACTGACCAAGGGAGCGGCGCGACGATGGCGCGAGCGCGTCGGCTACGTGGCTCCCGACTCATTCCTGTTTCATGACAGCATCCGCTCCAATCTTGCGCGGGCGTGCCCGGACGCAAGCGAAGCTGATATCCGCGAAGCGTTGGCGGTGGCGGCGGCGGACCGATTCGTGGAGGCGCTGCCGGATGGCTTGGACACCGTGATTGGAGATCGCGGCGTGACATTATCGCAAGGTGAACGCCAGCGGATCGGACTCGCGCGGGCGGTTCTGCGCCGCCCTCAGCTGCTGGTCCTGGATGAAGCCACCAACAACATCGATTCCATCAGCGAAGGCCGGATCATGGCGGCGCTCGAACATCGGCGGGATCGAAGCACGATTCTACTGGTCGCCCATCGTATCGCGAGCGTCAAACGCGCGAATCTGATCTACGTGATAGAAGAAGGCCGGGTGGTTGAATGCGGCGACTGGAACACCCTGTCGGCGCTTCCATCGGGGCGCTTCCGGGCGCTGCGCAGAGCGCAGGAACTCGCCGCCTGAATCGTGCAGTGGTAGTCATCGTGACATAGCGACGCAATTGGGATGGATTCAATTCAACGGGCGAGGCAACTGGCGTGTTGTCTCGCCTTTTTTTCGCGCCTACCGCATTCGCGACGATGGCCGGTCTTCGAGCGATCGCGCGCCCCCTCCGATGCACCGCCAACGTGATAAAGTCGGGGTTCGCCGGGGTGCGGTTAAGCGAGCCGGTCATGTCGGTCGCGTGATTAGTCCTCGCGACACCTATAGATAGCAGGTCTACTCGGTGATGCCGGCTTCGCGATATGGCTGCGGTGTAGGCTTGCCGCTTCCGATCGACATCTCTATCTACCGCAGCACCGTCACGAATTCCTTGGCCGTGTATTTCCGCTTCGCCATTCCCAGGTCTCCCCTGTCCCAGCTTTTACTAACTGCTTAGCGGGTACAAAATTCCCCCGGCATTCCACACGGGCTGAAGCTCGCTGATAAGACCTGACGCGGTACTATTTCAGTCGTGCCAGTACCAATACTTTGACAAACCGCGAGAACGCGTGTTAATGCGGACCTGAGAATTTGGTCAGATACGGCGCGTTGCGAGGGTGGAGTTCGCCGCGCGTTTGCCATCAACCTCAGATTGGAGAACTGCGATGATCTCGCTGAAGGACAAAGTGGCGGTCATAACCGGCGCCGGCCGCGGGATCGGACGCGGTATCGCGATCTTGCTCGCGAACCACGGAGCCAAGGTGGTCGTCAATGATCTCGGCACCAGCGCGGCGGGCGAAGGCGCGGACCAAAGCGTCGCCGAGCAGGTCGCCTCGGAGATTCGGAGCGGTGGCGGCGAGGCGATCTCGAACCAGGATTCGGTCGCGAGCATGGAAGGGGGAGCCCGGATCGTTGGCGCCGCGCTCGAGCGCTTCGGGCGGATCGACATCCTGGTCAACAACGCCGGGATCCTGCGCGACCGCATGGTCTTCAACATGAGCGAACCGGAGTGGGACGCCGTCATCAACACCCATCTCAAGGGAGCATTCGCATGCACCCGCGCGGCGGCTCCCCATATGCGGGAGCAGAAGAGCGGACGGATCATCAATATGACCTCGACTTCGGGCCTGGTCGGCAATATCGGACAAGCCAACTATGCCGCCGCCAAGATGGGCGTGGTTGGACTAACGCGCGGCACCGCGCTGGATATGGCGCGCTACAATGTGACCGCGAATTGCATCGCTCCCTCCGCGTGGACGCGCCTGATCGGCACGATTCCCGGCGCCGAAGATCCCAACAATGACCGGCTCAGCCGAATCAAGCGGATGTCGCCGGATCTGATCGCGCCGCTGGTCGTCTATCTGGCATCGGAAGAAGCCCAGAAAGTGTCGGGGCAGATTTTCGGAGTGCGCGGCAAGGAGATGATGCTCTATTCGCAGCCCCGGCCGGTGCGCTCGATGGCTGACGCGGAAGGATGGACGCCGGACAAGATCGCGCAGTTGTTCAACTCTTCGTTTGGCGCCGCCCTCACCAAGCTCGAAACCACCGGGCAGGCCTTCGCCTACGAACCGATAGTCTGATGGCGGCCGGCCTGCGGGCAGGAGCAAATGATGGAACTTCCGCTCAGCATCGACGCGCGCAGCGCGCTTGAGTGCGTCGAACGGGTAGCGCGTGACGCGATCGCGCCAGCCGCTGCGATCTGCGATCGCGAAAACCGGTTCCCTCACGCGGCATTCGAAGCCCTGCGGCGCGAAGGGTTGCTCGCGATGGCCGTGCCGAAGCAATACGGCGGAATGGGCCTGGGGCTCGACGCCGATCCGATGGCATGGACAATCGCACTGGAGTTGATGGCGCGCGCGGACTGCTCGACCTCGCAGACCTTCCAGATCACCGGTCATTGCCTCACCTATTTTTCCGAGATGGGAACCGAGGCGCAGAAGCGCAAATATTTCAACGAAGTGCTGAGCGCCGGACGTTTATTCTGCTCAGCGGGCTCGGAACCCTCGTTTCATACTACGGCGCGGGTAGGGCGTCGGATGCCGATCAGCACGGTTGCGCGCCGCGTCGCAGGTGGCTACGAACTCAGCGGGCGCAAGCACTTCAACTCGCTGGCGGGAGTCGCGGACTGGTACGTGATTTTCGCCAACCTTGAAGGAGTGGATAATCCCCTGCACAGCCTTACGCTGTTCGTGGTGGCGAAGGAAAATCCCGGGCTCAAGGTGGAGATGAACTGGGACGCGATGGGGATGCGCGCGACGGCGACCAACGGCCTGCTGCTCGACGCTTGCTTCGTGCGCGACGAGGATGTGCTCGGCCCGCCGGGCGGATACATCGGTTCCGTCATCAATCACGCCTACTTCATCGCGTTTGCGGCGAACTACCTTGGCGGCGCGCAGGCCGCGTACGATTGGGCTGCGAAATACGTTTCGGACAAGGTCGAGGGTTCAGACGATCCGCTCATGCAATACCACTTCGGTAATATGGACGTCGCGATCGAATCCGCACGGCTGGTCTTGTACGACGCGGCGCTTTTGTGGCGTCGATGGCTCGAGCTCGGCCGCCGCGAGCAGGACTTGAAACCAGCGCATGCCGCCTCGCACCGCGCAAAAATCCTGTGCGCGCGGGCGGCGCTGCTCGCGACTGACACGGCGCTGGAAATCTGTGGCGGCCGCGCGACGCTAAAGACCAGCCCGGTCGAGCGAATCCACCGCGACGTGCGGACCTATACGGTGGCGCCGCCGGTCGTCGATCGAAGCCTGGAACTGCTCGGGCGCAACAAGCTCACCGATCCGGAGCGGGCGGAAACCGAGTGGACCCTGCACTGATCGCTAACTCGTCGGCAGGAAGCAATTCGCAAAGAATTCCGGAGCGTCAATCTTCGCCGTAGAAGAAGAGATTGCCGGTGAACGAGCAGCCGCCGATTCGAATCGTTGATCTGAGTACCAATGCGATGGGCGGGTACGCTACCCGCCTGCTCGCCGCACACGGCGCCGAGGTCATCAAGGTTGAGATGCCCGGCACGGGCGATCCGACGCGCGCGATCGGACCGTTTCCGAGCGACCGCCCCGATCCCAACTGCGGTGCAACGTCGCTCTTTCTCGACACCAACAAGAAGAGCATCACGCTCGACATCAGCAGCGCCGCGGGACGGCGGATTCTCGACCGGCTGCTTGGCGGCGCCGACGTGATGTTCGAGACATTACCTCCGCGCGACGCGGACGCGCTCGAACTGAATTATGAACAGCTCGAGGACCGCTTTCCGCGTCTGGTGGTTACATCGATCACGCCATTTGGAAAAAGCGGACCGTACCGCGACCTCAACGCATCCGAGATCGTTCTCGAGGCGATGAGCGGATGGCTGTTCCAGTCGGGCGAGCCGGGCCTGGCGCCCACGCGGACCAGGGGCGAGCTTTCGACCGCGATGGTCCCGGGGCTGTTCGCCGCTTCGGGAACCCTCGCCGCGCTGGCATGGCGCGCGAAGAGCGGCGAGGGGCAACTGGTCGAGGTGGCGGCGATGGAAGCGATGCTCGCGGCGAGCCGCTACTACGAGACGACGTATGCGTACCGCAATCTGATGGTGTCGCGGCTCGGCACCACGCTGTCGCCCACCTATTGCTATCGTCCCGCGCTGGACGGATGGGCCGCGCTGTGCGCGACCACCGATCAGCAGCGCGAGATCCTGGCTCACGTCATGGAGCTCTCGGAGCATCTCGACGATCCCGCCTTTGCGCGGCCCGCCCCCGGCGTCGGTGCCGCCAGCGAAGTTACAACGCTTATCGATCGCTGGGTGTCGGAGCGGCCGCGCGGCGAGATCTTCCACCTGCTCCAGGGCATGCGGGTGCCGAGCGCATACCTGACAACCGCCGATGAGGTGCTGGGCCTCGAACAATTGCGGGAACGTCAGGCGTTTGTGCGGATCGATCATCCGGTGGCAGGGGCCCTCGACTACCCGGCTACGCCGTTCAAGATGAGCGTGACCCCGCTCAGGAGCGGAAGGGCGCCGATGCTTGGCGAGCACAACGAAGAAATTTACCTTGGCCGCCTCGGAATCGGCGCTCACGAGTTGCGCGGTTTGCAACGTGAGGGAATCGTCTGATGGGAGCGCAAGCCGATCTGCCGCTTCACGGCATTCGAGCGCTCGACCTCACGACCTGGTGGGCAGGCCCGTTCAATGCCTTGGTTCTGGCCACGCTCGGAGCCGAGGTGATCAAAATTGAGGCGATCCAGCGCCTCGACAATTGGCGCGCTACGCTTGCCGACCGGAGCGTCGAGCGCTTTTGGGAGACTTCGCCACTGTTCAATTCGGCGCAGCGCAACAAGTACGGGATGACGATCAACCTTGCCGAACCGCGCGGCGTGGCACTGTTCAAGCGGCTCGTCGAACGCAGCGACATCGTGTGCGAGAACTACAGCCCGCGAGTGATGCCGCAGCTCGGACTCGCCTGGGAGGTCCTGCGCGAAGTTAACCCCCGCCTGATAATGATCTCGCAGACCGGGTTCGGTCTTCACGGTCCATGGCGCGACTACGTGTCGTTCGCGCAGGTGGCCGAGTCGCTGGCCGGGCTCGCGCATCTGACCGGGCGCGAAGACGGACCGCCAACTTTTGCGGGTCAGATGCTCGGTGACACGCTCTCGGCGCTGCACGGCGCGCTGGCGGTCCTGCTTGCGCTTGACGAGAGTGAGCGAACGGGACGCGGACAGCATATCGATCTCGCCCAGCTCGAGACGGTGATTCCTGCCACCGTGCAGGCGCAACTGGACTTCCAGATGAACGGACGAGTGTGGAAACGCGCCGGCAATCGCCATCACCGGATGGCGCCGCATGGATGCTACCCGGCGCGCGGAGAAGACCGCTGGGTCGTTATCGCGATCGATGGCGACGCGGAGTGGACGCGCCTGGCCGAGGTGATGGGCCATCCCGCATGGACCGCCGATCCGCGCTTCGCGTCGGCCACCGATCGCCTGGCCAACGCTCGCGAGCTCGATGATCTGGTTGGCGAATGGACCCGCAACCACGATCGTGACGAGCTTGCCCGTCGCCTGCAGCGGTCCGGACTCAAAGCGGGCCCGGTGCTTAATCCCGCGGACCTGCTCCAAGATCGGCACCTCAAGGCGCGTGGCTTCTTTCAAATGATCGATCGCGAGCCGATTGGCCGGCAGCCTTATCCTGGCTTGGGCGTACGATTCTCGAAAACTCCGCTTAGAGATCGGATGCCCGCGCCGACGCTCGGGCAGCATAACGAGGAAATTCTGCGGCGCGTCCTTGGGCTGCCTGATGCGGAGATCGAGCAACTGGAACGCGCGCGGATCATCGGCAAGATTCCTGCCGCCCTGCTTCCGGACGCTCCGGCAGAAGATCGGAGCGAGCCGGGCCGCCGCGCAAAATGACGCCGGAGCCGCGATGAGCGCGCGCGTCGCAGTCGCAGTTCGATCTCAGCGCTCCGATTTGGCCGGTTTGCGATAGCGGCGGCCGAGCGCCTCTTCGTCCCTCAGATACCGCGCCATCCGCTCATTGCTGTAGCCAAATCTCCCGCGTCCGAACAAACCGATTTCCGCCGCCGCGATTTCTTCGAGTTCGGGTTGCGCACCGAGGCCGTCCTCGACCTGGCGGCCCTGCTGGTTCCACCCGGCGAATCCGCCCTCGAGCACCGCCGCGTCGCGATAGCCGAGCGAGGCCATCGTTGCGGCTGCCAGGACCGCCCGGGTGTCGCGGCGCGAGTACAGCACCACGCGCGCATCGAGCGGCATCTGGTCGGCGGCCTTCAGTTCGAGCCATCCGCGCGGCATCCATCGCGCGCCCGAAACGTGAGCAGTGGCAAACTCGCCGGCGCCTCGCAGATCGATGACGATCGGCGGCCGGCTCGATAGGAGCTCAGCCCTAAGTGAGTCTGCGCTTACGAACTTCGCGCGCTCGCGCGCCTGCGTGGCGCCGGGCGTGGGTAACTCTCGCGGCGGTGGGGCGCTCATCGAGCGATCCTGGAGGAAACGCGCGAGCCACGCAGGCTGTCCATAGTCGATTTCGAAGGGCGCGCCGGTCTCGACGGAATATCCTCGCGCGGCCCACGCGGGGAATCCTCCGTCCAGCACCGAAACGTCGGGGTAGCCCATGCCCCTCAAGATGGATCCAGCGATCGTTCCCCGCGCGGTGCCGTCACACACCATGACGATCGGGGCATTCGGGACGCCGACCAGCGCGTCGGCAGCGAATTGCACTTGCGTTGCGCTGCAGTATCTGGCGCCGGGAATATGTCCGCTCACATATTCCTGTTCGGATCTCACGTCGAGCACGTATGCGATCCGATTGTCGTCTTTTGCGGTGCGCAGGACTTCCGCTGCGATTAGCGGGATGGAGTCTTCGCGTCTGAGCCGCGCCGCAAACTCCTTGATCTCGTCCCACGACGACGGTGCAACGGGCGCGGGATCGTCGCGGGTCGAAAGCTCGCTCTCCCATCCAGCGATCCGCCACGCTCCGGTTCCGCCTTTGAGGGCATAGACCGGGTTCGAAAGATTCATGCGGCCCAGCAGATGCGCCGCGATGATGCTGCGGGTGCGGCCGGCGCAATTGGTCACGATGGGAACCTCGGGATCCAGACCGAGGTTCTGGACGATTGGAACGATATGCGAAAGCGGCGCACTCCGGGCGCCAGGAAGATGCGAGGCCCGATACTCCGAGCGCGGCCGGGAATCGAGGATGCATACGGCGTTCCCATCCGCGAGCATTCGATGCAGCGTGTCGGCCGCCATCTCGGCCACGCCGGCCTGCACCAGCAGACGCTCGCCGTAGTCTTTCCCGGTGAGCGACCAACCGCCGTAGGTCTCGCCGCCCGCGCTCTTCCATTCGGTGAGACCGCCCTCGAGCACACTGACGTTCGCATAGCCGAGGGCTTTTGCGCTGCGAGCGGCAAGCGTGGAGCGCGCACCGTCGCCGCATACCAGCACGAGCGGGACGCCGCGATCGGGCACCAGGAACGGCAGGTATTTTTCAAGGCTGCCGCGTGCGACATTGCGCGAGGCGAGAATCTGCTCGAGCGAGAATTCGCCCCATTCGCGAACATCGATGAGCGCGAACAACGCATTGGAATGCATCAGCTCCTGAACGCGCTCGGCCGAAATCGATTGTACCGTCAAAGCTTGCGCTCCCTCGCTGGTGATAGCATGGCGCGATGCCACGGTACCAGACATTTGACGGCGGTACCGCAGCGATGTTAGCGTTCGCCTCGACGCCGCCGACTGCGCGGTCATCACGCTCTGGAGGCAATCGTCATGGGCGCCCAAACTGCAACCGGCCCGAGTTCCACCCCGGGTGCGGCCGATCGTTCGGCCCTGATGAGCGGATTGAGGATCGAGAATCTACGCCTGCCAGCAGGAGTAAGCGTCGAGCGCACGAACGGACCGTGCGGAACCATCCTGCGCGGTGTCGATCTGGCTGACGACTTTCCGGCTGAAGTAATCAGTCTAATCCTCACTCTGTTTCATCACTCCGGTGTGCTCGTGATTCCGGGGCAGCGCCGCCTCACGCCGCAGCGCCAGATGGAAATCACCGAATGGTTCGGGCGTCCCTACAATCGCGAAGGCGCGGGCAAGCTCGACGATATTCCGACCGTGGACGGCACCCGCGTGCAAAATGTCTCCGGCGGAAAGGAACTGGCTCCGCACAGCGACGTGCAGGACTATGCAATTCCTCCCGACGTCACGGTGCTGCACGGGGTGGAAGTCCCGCCGGTAGCCGCCGGAGGCTGCACTTTGTTCGCCAACCTGTTCCAGGCATACGACGAACTCGACGAAGGGATCAGAAGGCGCGTCGAACGCATGAAGTGGAAGCCGGCCAGCACGCTTGCCACCGCGTACGGAGTCGGGATTCCTCAGGCGGTCGAGTACGTGAAAAAGCACGGGATGGGAGCGCTCGAATCGGACGTTATGCATCCGGTGGTGAGGACTCATCCGGTTTCGGGCCGCAAGGCGCTATGGGTTTCAACCTTTACGATCAAGCTCGTCGGCATCGATGATCCCGACGAAAACAAGCGGCTCACCACGCTGCTGAAGAAGCATGTCACGCAGAACCACCTCTGGTACAAGCACGAATGGACGCAGCATGACGTGATCATGTGGGACAACCGGTGCGTCAATCACTGGCGCCAGAACTGGGATCACGCGTACCGGCGCGTCATGCATCGCAGCCAGGCCGGAGGGTCGCGGCCGTTCTAGAACTGGCGGCGCGCGCAAACGCGCAGGGCGGCGCGTGCGCACCACTCATGCTCTAGTCCGCTCGTCCGGGAGGTTCTGCATGCGCGACGATCATCTGCGCCGGATTGCCGAGCTTGATGCCGCAAAGAAAGCGGCGTTGGAGATGGGCGGCGCCGACGCGGTTGCGCGCCAGCACAAGCGCGGAAAGCTGACCTGTCGCGAACGGCTCGATCTGCTGCTCGATCCCGGCAGCTTCATCGAGTACGGAATCCTTGCGCAAAGCGTCGTCGAGGTGCCGGGCCGCGCTCCGAAGATCGCGCGGGCAGGCGGCGTGGTGATCGGCACCGGACTTATCGACGGCCGCCGGGTGTTCGTTCTCGCCGACGACGCCACCGTAGCCAGCGGCGCCCGCGGCGCCGCGGGCGGACGCAAGAGCGGTCACGTCATCAATCTCGCGAAGAAACGCCGCCTTCCGCTGATCTCTCTGCTGGAAGCGTCGGCGGGCCGGGTCCAGGACATGATGGGCGCACGCGCATGGGCGGGGCTCGGATTCGACCCGCATACAACCGGTTTCGGCGCGATGGTCGATCTGTCGGGACTGGTACCGATGGTCAGCGCGGCGATGGGAAACTCGGTTGGCGGCGCCGCCTTCAACGCGATGCTGTCGGATTTCGTTCTGATGGTGAAGGAAACCAGCTTCATGGCGGTGTCCGGACCACCCGTGGTGCTGGGCGCGGTCGGCGAGCGTGTTTCCAGCCAGGAACTGGGTGGCGCGCACGTTCATCTCGCGGAAACCGGCCAGGCTGACTTTGGTGCGGAAGACGATCGCGACGCGATGCGCGCGATCCGCGAATACCTGTCGTACTTTCCCTCCAGCGCTTACGAACCACCGCCGTTTCGTCCGACTGAAGACAGCGCGGAGCGCTCGTGCGAACGCCTGCTCGACATCGTCCCGACCAATCAGCGCAAGCCGTACGACATGTACGAGGTGATCGGGGAAATCGTCGACGAGGGCCGCTACCTTCCGCTCAAGCGCGAATACGGCCAGAGCGTCATCACCTGCCTCGCGCGAGTGGACGGCCATTCGGTCGGAATCGTCGCGTCACAACCGCTTCATCTTGCAGGCGTGCTGGACGACACCGCGGCATACAAGGCGATTCACTTCATGGACCTGTGCGACGCCTTTCACATCCCGCTCATCTTTCTGGTGGATTGTCCCGGCTTCATAGTCGGCAAGGATTGGGAAAAGCGCTCTATGCTTAAAGCGGTCGCGCGCGCGTTGCACATTCACCGCCGAATCACGGTGCCGAAAATCACGGTCGTCATCAGAAAGGCGTACGGGCTTGCATACTGGATCCTGGGCGGCAAGGCGATGAATCCCGACGCGATCGCGGCGTGGCCCACCGCGTCATTCAGCCTGATGGCGCCGGAGCCGGCGATCAACGTGCTCTACGAGCAGGAAATCGCGGCATCGCCCGACCCCGAGCGCAGGCGCGCCGAGCTGATGGAGATGTTCGCGCACGAGTATGCGCCCGACAACGCCGCGCAGGATTTCACGCTCGACGACACGATCGATCCGCGCCGAACGCGCACCTTTCTGGCGCAATCGCTGGAAGTGCTGGCCAATTCCAGTGTCCGGACGCTGGAGTTCAGGCATTCGATCTGGCCTTGAACGATCGCGCGGGATCGCGCGTGGACTTTTTCATGCGGGCGCGGTACGAATTTTGAGGAACGGGTACCTCAGGAGGTCACAGATGGCATTCTCCCTCGAAGACGCCGTACCGATCCTGATGCGCAAGGAAATCGAATGGGCGGAAAAGAACTTTCCCAACATCCCTGACAAGGTTCCAGACGTGGTCGCGGCGGATCCCGGCTGGTGCCGCCAATGGACCAATACCAAGCGCGCGATCGACAAGGGTCAGGGAGCGCCCAAACGTCCCAGCGATCCGAAGCGCCGCCGCGACGTGGCCCATTACCTCGCGATGCTCGGGCATCTCGAATTCGAGCTGATCGTCCTCGGATGCTCTTACGCGGCGCGCACCTACGATATGCCGGTCCCGTGGAAGATGTGCATCCTCAAGCAGGGCTACGACGATATGCAACACGCGGCCAGCTTCATCACGCGTGCCTCGCGCATGATCGAGGAAAACCTGTGGGCTGGCATCCCGGTCCCGTACCGCAAGAGCGTCGAGCTGTACCGGCCCGTTCTGGAGCGTGACCTTGGCGGCTTCTTCGCCGCGATCGGGCTCCACACCGAGGCCTATCCCGCGTGGAATAACCTGAGCGGCGGCGGTGCGATCACCGATCCCGTGATCGGCGCGTGGTCGCTGCACGAAATCGAAGAGGAAGCGTGGCATCTGACTTTCCTCATGCCGGCGATAAAGGAGTACCTGCGCACCGGGACACCTGAAGAGCAGGATCGGCGAAAGCGTCAGATGGTTGCCGATGATCAGTATTTCCTCGAGCGCGCGGTCCAGCCGGCCTACGAAAATGCCAAGCAGTTTGCGGTCGGGCGCCTGGGCATGGATCCCGAAGTGCTGTACGGCTACGAGCATCTCGACGAGCGCACCCGCTACATCTACCGCGCCATCGGCATCGAGGAGAGCCTCTGGCCCGGCTACCTCAAGTTATCCTGAATGTCACCTCAAGCGGCAGCATCGCGCCGCGCCCGCGTCGAAGCTCGCAACTTCATGATCGGGCTTTTCATGCCCTCGATGAGCGGCGGATGGACAGTTTCGCGCGCGACCGATCTCGGCACGTATCGCTACGAGTTTCTGCGGAAGCTCGCGCTAATCGCCGACACGCATCGGCTTGATTATGTCTTCATGGGCGGGGGATTCACGCCGAAGATCACGCATCCGTTCCGTTTCCGCGATCGGATCACCGACGCGATCTCGCTGGCGGCCGCGTTGGGAGCGTTGACGACGAACCCGATGGTGATCGCGACGATTCACATCCTGTACCGGCATGCGCCTCTGTTCATCGCCAAGCTCGCAGCGGGAATCGACGAGGTCAGCGGCGGCGGCTTCGGGATCAACGTGGTATGCGGGCTAAGCCCCGACGCACCGCAGCTTTTCGACATTCCCAATCTCGATCACGATGAGCGTTATGCGGCAGCGGCGGAGTTCGTGACGGTCATGAAGCGGCTGTGGTCCGAAGAAGTACCGGTAGACTTCGATGGTCGGTACTATCACACACACGGAGCATACCTGGATACCAAGCCGGTTCAGCAGCCATGGCCACTGCTCGTTAACGCGGGATTTTCGGAAGCGGGCAAGAATTTTGCCGCGGAGCACTGCGACTGGATCTTCATCATCTCCGATCGCCCCACTGACTACGACTCGGTCGCCCGCCGAGTTGCGGACGTCAAGTCGCGCGCGGCGCGTGCAGGCCGCAGCGTTAAGGTCTGCATGCATCCCTACATAATTTGCCGGGAGACTGAACGCGAGGTGCGAGAGGTCCACGATCTCATCCTGCGCAACGTCAATGAAGCGGCGCTCGAGCGCCAGTACCAGGCTTACATGGGCCCGCGGGCGATGACCCAGTCGCATCGGCAGACCCAGCGCGTGCGCGAGGATTTCGTCTTTCTCGGCACCTTCCAGATTTTCGGCACACCAGCCCAGGTGACCGAGAAGCTCATCCGGCTGCGGCAGGCAGGATGCGACGGCGTGCACCTGGTGTTCTTCGATTGGGAGAGCGACCTGAAGTTCTTTTGCGAGCGAGTATTGCCCGCGTTACGAAGCGAGATGGGCGACGCTCAATGAGTGCCCGGCTTTGGCTCCGCCACCGAGGCCATCGCCCGCCGGCGCACTGTTAGCGTTCCTGCCCCGTTGGCGGTGGATGGGAGCGCGCGGGTGCGGCGGTTCGCCGCGCCCGCTGCCGTTTTACGTCGTTTGGCACGCCGGTCCGTGAACTCCTGAAGCGGCAACAGGCCATGGTCCAGCAGTCGCGAAAGCTCCTCGTAGGCTTCTGCAAGCGTCAGCCCAAGGATGCGAAGGAAATCCGGGTCAATCAGCCGTCCCGCCGCCATCAGGATCAACTCGGCAACCAGCCGCGGATTGATGTCGTTGAATGCACCCGCGGCGATTCCGCTACGGATGATGTGCTCGAGGCGATGCGTGGTGCGTCGCTGCAGTCGGCCAAGCAGACGCATTCCCGGCGGAAATGCTGCAATGTCGCGCAGAAAGCCCGGACTCGCCGGCCGCGAAGTCTGCACGATCGCGCTCATATAGGTGGTCAGCGCCGCGCGCCAGTCGGGTGCGCCACGAGCCGCTCTGACCAGGTATTCATCGGTTTGGTCGAGCACCCGCTGAATCACCAGCGCCAGCAGTTGCTCATGCGTCGGCGCCAGTGTGTAGAGCGCACGCTTGGAGCAGCGCAGCCGCTTCGCCAGCGTCGCGGTGTCGAGGTGAAGGAAACCCTCGGCGACGATGATTCGCTCGAGGTCGGTTAGAATGTGCTTGAGGCGCGAGGAGAGGTTCGCCTCGCGCAATCGCTTCTTTCTTGACATCTACACTCGAATATCGGAAGCCGCGCCCTGGAACAAATCCGTGGAGCCCCGTTTGACAGCATTCGCGGCCTCATGGTACCAGAAATTCCGTCTGGGTACCTGCCGTCTTCCCTCGGCCCGCTGGCTCAACGGAGGTTGCAATCCTATGTCGCACAACGGCATTTCGAAGTCCCGAGCGGTCCGTGAGCGTTTGAGCCATCCGGTGATCGATTCTGATGGCCATACCGTCGAGTTCCAGCCAGCGCTGCGCGACTACATCCGCCAGATTGGCGGACCCAGGCTCGCTGAGCGATACCGGACTGACGGAGCCAATTGGTACCGGATGACCCCGGAGCAGCGTCGTTCGGAGCGGCCGCTCAGGCCTCCGTGGTGGGCGCTGCCGACCAAAAACACGCTCGACCGCGCGACCGGAACCTTCCCGAAACTGCAATACGAGCGGCTGGATGAAACCGGCATCGACTTCGCGGTCCTGTATCCGACTGCGGGACTCGGGGCGCCGCACATCCGTGACCAGGAATTGCGCCGCACGGCATGCCGGGCATTCAATACATTTCACGCCGACATCTTCCGCGAATATGCCGATCGACTGACGCCGGCCGCCGTCATTCCGATGCATACGCCCGCCGAGGCGATCGACGAACTCGAGTACGCCGTCAGGACCTTGGGCCTCAAGGTCATCATGATGGCGGGGCACGTGCGCCGTCCGATACCCGCGGCTGGTGAATCGATTCCGCATCCCACGCGCTACGCCTACTGGCTGGATCTCTTCGCGCTGGACAGCGACTACGACTACGATCCCGTTTGGGCAAAATGCGTCGAGCTTGGGGTGGTTCCCAGTTTCCACTCGGGTGGAATGGGATGGGGCAGCCGGACCTCGATTTCGAATTACATGTTCAACCACATCGGTCATTTCGCGGCCTCCGGCGAAGCGATCTGCAAGGCGCTGTTCTTCGGTGGGGTAACGCGCCGGTTTCCCAAGTTGAAATTCGCCTTCCTGGAGTGCGGGGTTGGATGGGCCGCCAATCTTTACTGCGATCTCATCGGGCACTGGGAAAAGCGCAATCGCAGGGGCATGGAGAACTACAATCCCGCCAATCTCAACCGGGAAACTTTTTACGATCTTGCCCGTCGCTACGGCGGCAAGCTGGTGGAGGGCAAGCTCGACAGTCCCGGTGAAGGATGGGGGTTGGGCGGAACCAGGGAAGATACTGACACGCTCGATGACTGGTGGCGATGCGGAATCGAGAAGCCCCAGGATATACGCGATCTGTTTGTGCCGAATTTCTATTTTGGGTGTGAAGCGGACGACCCCATCAACGCGATCGCCTTCGACTCAAAGCGCCTGCCTTTCAATGCGCGGCTCAATGCGATTTACAGCTCCGACCTCGGCCATTGGGACGTGCCGGATATGACGGAAGTTACCGAAGAAGCCTACGAGTTGGTGGAGGACGGCCTGATTTCTGAAACCGACTTTCGCGATTTCGTATTCGCCAATCCCGCTCGCCTGTGGACGGGGATGAATCCGAACTTCTTCAAGGGAACGGTGGTGGAATCCGCGGTCGACAAGCTCATCGCCACCGGTGTGTGAACGCGGCGGCCGGACGCTTCGCGCGTCACGACGGACCCGGACCAGGATGAGCGATTGTGGGAGCGCGTGAAGCGATCGAGCGCGAGCCACTGATTTTGGGCCTCATGTTCCCGCAGGGGCAGGGGGCCTGGACCGCTTCCTTCGTTCCGACGGAAACCACCATCCAATGGGATTTCCTCCAATCTCTGGCGTTGCTCGCCGATCGGCTGGGTTTCGACTACGCATTCATGGGCAATGGCTATTACACGAAAGGCGGCTACGGAGGTTACGGCCGCACGCGAGCTGCCGCGCTCGACGCGACTTCGGTCGCGGCCGCGCTGGCTTCAGTCACACAGCGGCTGCTGCTGATTTCGACGATCCATACCGCCTACCACTGCGTGCATCCGCTGTTCTTCGCAAAGGCTGGCGCGACGCTGGATTGGATCAGCAACGGCCGGTGGGGTCCGAATTTCGTCGCTGGAATCTCGGAATTGAACGCACGCCACTTCGGCGTGCCATGGCTGGAGCACGACCAGCGCTACGAGATCTCCGACGAGTTCGTCACCGTCGTAAAGCGGATCTGGAGCGATCCCGAACCTGTTACTTTTACCGGCAAATTCATCAAAACCGAAGGCGCATGGATGGCGCCCAAACCGTTGCGCCTTCCTCTGATGGTGAACGCCGGGGTCTCCGACGTCGGACTCGATTTCGCCGCGCGTCACTGCGACTGGGTATTCACTTCAGTAGGCGGTGAGATGAATATGACCGGCACGCGCAAGATGAAATCCGCGATCGAGCGCATCAAAAGCTTCGGACGCCGCTATCAGAGAGATCTAAAGGTCGCCGCAAATGTCTATGTCATTTGCCGCGAAACCGAGATCGATGCGCACCACGCCTTCGACGAGATTTGTGAGCACGCGGATTTTGAAACGATCGAGGCGATGCGATCGCCCGGCAAAGGCCTGGTCGATCCCAAGGGTTCCAAAGCATTCGTCGACAAGGCCGAGGTTCCGGTCGACAGAACCGGGGCTGTTTGGGGTGGAATACGCGTGATCGGGAATCCCAAACAGGTCGCGGCACGGCTCGTCGAGTTCAAGGAGAACGGGCTCGACTGCGTGAGTCTGGTGTTTCACAACTACATTCGCGATTTAACGTTCTTCGGCGAACATGTGCTCCCGCTGCTCAAGCGTGCGGGACTCAGGCGGATGGATACCGATACCGCGAACTCATCACCGATCTGAATACAGGGTTCCCCTGGAATTACCGATGCTGAAAGAAAAACTTTCTCCCGAATCCCTCGCACTAGTCGAAGAGGCGGAAAAGATCGCCGCCAACGTCGTGGCTCCGTGCGCTGAGCAATGGGACCGCGACAATCGCTTCCCCAACGAACTTTTTGCCGCGCTGCGCGAAACAGGGCTCAACGCGACGTGTGTGCCACACGAGCAGGGGGGCCTCGGCATCGGTCCCGACACCGACGATCCTCTGCCGGTCTGGCTGATCACCAAATCTCTCGCGGCTGCCGACAGCGCGAGCTGTCACTGTCAGCAAGTGCACACCAACATGACCCATACAGTCGCGTTGCTCGGCACTCCTGATCAGCGGGAGCGTTTTTTGCGGCCAGTATTTGAAGGCGGAGCCGTCTTCGGAGGATGGGGTTCGGAGCAGAACGGACAGCCGCCCAGCGGTCCGCGTGGCAAGTTTACGCTCGCGCATCGTCGCGCCGGGGGATGGGAACTTTCGGGCACCAAATTCTACTCGACCAACGCAGGCGCCGCGAAATATGCGATCGTCTTTGCGATGCCCGACGATGCTCCCCACCCGATGAGTCAGATGCTGCTGTGCGCCGTCGATTGCGAAAGTCCCGGCGTGAAAATCCATCCGCAATGGTGGGATCGTGCAACCGGGATGCGCGCAACCGTCAGCCACGAGGTCGAATTCGACCGCGTATTCGTGCGCGACGACGACATCATCGGCGCGCCCGGCGCGTATTGGCCACAGCAGGTGCAGGCGCGCTACCTGCCTCAGTTCTCAGCTAACTTTCAGGGCGTCGGCAACCACTTCTTCAATTATGCGGTGAAGTACCTGCGCGAGCGCAGACGCACCGGAGACTCATTCATTCAGCTTCACATGGCGGAGGCGCAGGTCCTGCTGACGAGCGCGGAGTTGATGCTCGGTCAGACCGCGGATCTGTACCGGCAGCGGCGCTATCCGCAGGCGTTTGATTTCAGCCGCATGCTGCGCGCTTACTCGCAGAGCGCCGTGCAGCGCGTTATCGATCTGATTCAGGCTTGTTGCGGTTCTTCGATTTACATGGAGCCGGGGCCGATTTCGCGGATGCTTCGCGACTGGCAGTTCTACTGCCGGCATGAAAATCTCGAACTGATACTGACTGCGGTCGGACGTTCGATCTTTGAGTTGAACGGCGAAGCTGGCCCCGAGGCGTTCGGATTCGGTGGCCAATCGATGCGGGGTCCGAAGTCGGCCTGAACGCATCTGTCGTGCAGATTCCCAAGGGGGCCTTCGTGCGTTTGCGACCGTGGTGGCACGCGACGATGTTACAGTAGGTGCTGTATGCTAGCGGCGGCCTGATAATAGAGCATGTATTGAGCAGAACGGTTCGCGGTAGCGCGGCAGCCCTCGACGCAACCGCGGATCAGGTGCCGGGCGACCCATATTTTCCTTCGCCGCCGGCCCGGCCGTAACACAGTGAAGCATCATCGCCGCCTGAGCGGCTTCGAATCGCGTTCTCGACGAAGAATCCGTTAAGTGGCAGGCTTCACTCGGACTGCGTGGCGGCGACCAGGAGTGCGGCGAAGCTGCGCGCGCAACTCGGACACATCGTTGAAGAAGCAACTCCGGAGCTCATTGGCCCCGAGTGGAGGCCGTCGAGCGATCACAATATCGGTCCGAGTCCGCGGCTGCGGTCCCGGCCATGACGCTGAGGTGATTTACCAAATATCGACGCGACGGGCGGCGGGACAGCGATCCGCCGGACCGAATTTACTCCGAGGGCGCGCAAAACATGTCTTGCCTGCCCGTATATTTTTCCGGCGTCGCCTTGCCGCTGTCGAAGATCTTATCGCGGACGGTTCACCGTTCGGCTGGAATCAACCGGGACGCTGCCGCTCAGTAGCAGAAGTCCACGGTGCTGCAGAAATCCTGGTTACTGTTCGGAAGCAGAAAGTCCGATACCTGCTCGTCATTGATTCGATAGTCGTACGGCAGTCCGTCCACGATCTCGCGCTTGTTGCAGAACGGATCTGCGAGCATCTCCAGGATCTCGTGGCTCAAAATGGAGCTGAGATCCACCCCGTGGATCGTCACCTTGGCGTAGGGGGTTCCGCTCGCATTGTAGGAGTGAAAGCCGTCGGTTTTGCCGCCGTTGATCGGCCGGTCTACGACGATCACTTTCCAGCCGCGAGATCCACCGACACTCACTTCAATGGATCGGCTCTGGAAATAGTACAATCGAAAGTCCCGATTGATCTGAATTTGAACCGCGGATACTGCGGCAGACAAATCGGCCTGCGAGAGTGAACCTTTGGTACGATTCAGAATGCAGATCCGCATCGGTCGATTCTTGTGAGCCGCGGCGACCGAGGCCGCGCAGAGGACGCCCACGATCAAGGCTAACCCAGTCAGGGTAATTTTGTGCCGCCTGCACGCGCTGCCGATCGATGAGACCAGTGAGCGTGGAGCGTCCGAAGGGAACTGGGGAACCCCCAATGATGGTGCGCGCGGCTTCATGCTTCCGCCATCTGCGCGGCTTCAACCGCAATCCCAATTGCCGCGGCGACCGGCGCGATGGCTCATGCGATAGAGTGCAGAGCAAGGAGCGGACCGGAATTATCAAAGAGAGATACGGCGACGCGGACCGTAATAGCCAATTAGTGGCCGGACTTGGTAAAGCGTACCGACAAAATACAGGTGCCCGGCAACGGCAAAAGTGTGTCTGCAATCAAGGGAAGCACCGAAGCGCGTGAGGTTGTATTGATGCGATTGTCCGGCGAACGCTGGTTTGCGCAAGAAGCCGATCACGCAGATCAGCGCTTGGATGAAAGAGACGGTACGTGACGAGAGAATGTTGGTAGCTTAAGGCAGCCACGGCTCGGGTTGCTGGATCGTGTCCGCGTGGTTCGTCTTATGTGGTCGCGCGAGGTGGAAAGAGGGCGGGACGCTGGGCCGCGCGCGACGAAAATTTGTCGGCACTCGAAAGGAATCGCCACGAACGAGGAATTATAGAGATGCGGGAAAGGTGGTCGGTACTGTCTGACTTCGAGCGGCACGGAAGGAAGTGAATTTGGAATCGGACTTCACGACTTCACCTCGCTTCGCGAGGCATCCGGCGACTGCTGTGTGCCGCGAAAACGGTTCCGGCTGGTGCCCATGGAAACCGAGATAGTTTTCGTGCTCGGCGCTGTACGCGCAGTGATGGCCGCTATCCAGGCGCCGCGAGTCGGCAGCAGCGCTCGCTGCGCGAAATAGAGCGAAGCGCGTCGAGCATCAATGTCCTATCACGACACGATAGCGGTCGCTGTCTTTGCGCTGACCTACCTCGTTCTCGGCGCGGGCGAAATCCCCTACCTGCGTATCGACCGCACCGGCGCTGCGCTGGCGGGCGCGGTGGCGATGGTGGTGTTCGGGGTGCTCGACGAACGGCAGGCTGCGCAATCGGTCGATTACCATACCCTCGCGCTGCTGCTCGGAATGATGATCGTGGTCGCGAACCTGCGGCTATCGGGCGCGTTCGCGCGCTTTGCGCGGGCTGTTCTCGAGCGCGCGCAATCGGGCTACGGTTTGCTCGCAATGACGGTGGTGGTGTCGGGAGTGTTGGCCGCATTCTTCATCAATGACGTCGTGTGCCTTGCGCTGACTCCGCTGCTGATCGACGCGGCTGAGATGGTGGACGCGGATCCGGTTCCGCTGCTGCTCGCGCTCGCCACGGCGAGCAATATCGGCAGCGCCGCGACGATCACGGGGAATCCGCAGAACATGATCGTCGCCGGGTTTGCACATCTGCGCTACACGCACTTCGCGCTCACCCTCGCGCCTTCGGCGATTGTCGGGCTTGCGATCGACTTTGCCGTGATCGCGTTCGTGTATCGGCAAAGTCTCGCCCGCGCGCATCGCCGCGCCGGCACGGGGCCCTTGATGCTGCAGCGCGAGATCCGTCCGCTCATGATCAAATCCTCGATCGTAGCGCTGGCGGCGGTTGTGCTGTTCGCGCTGGGGTATCCGACGCACCTTGTCGCGATGGCCGCGGGAGTGGTGCTGCTGTTCACGCGTCGCGTCGCGCCGGCGGAAGTCTATGCACTCATCGACTGGACGATGCTCGCGATGTTCACCGGTCTGTTCATCGTGGTGGCCGGCTTCCAGACCACCGGCATTCAGAATGAGTTTATCCGCGCCGCCGGCGTGGGCCGGCTTGCCAATCCCGCCGTGCTGACCGTGGTCGTCGCGGCGCTGTCGAACCTTGTGAGCAACGTGCCGGCCGTGCTGCTCTTCCGCCCGCTATATCCGCTTCTGGGCGGCGCGCCGCGCGTCGCGCTGCTAATCGCGAGCGCCAGCACGATGGCGGGGAATCTGACCGTGGTTGGATCGATCGCGAACCTTATCGTGATCGAGCAGGCGCGTGCGCGGGGCGTGAAGATCGGTTTCCTGGACTATCTGCGGGTGGGGATGCCGATCGCGGTAGCGACGCTTGCGATCAATTGCGCGATTCTGTGGGCTGGATGGTAGGCGGCGGCGCCGCCGCGGCGCCCGGAAACCCGAAGCGCTCGATCTCGGTTGCGCGCACCGCGTCGCCGACCATCCGCTCGACGTCGAAGTTCGACTCGGCCGCTGCGACCTCTTCCAGATTGGCGTGGGTCTCCGGATGCGCGGGCATGAACAGCGTGCAGCAATCCTGGTCGGGCAGAATCGAGGTCTCGAAGGTGCCGAGCCGGCGTGCCTGCTCGACGATCTCATTCTTGTCCATCCCAAGCAGCGGGCGCATCACCGGTAGCGACGCCGCCCGCTCGATGACCGTCATGTTCTCGAGCGTCTGCGAGGCGACCTGGCCCAGGCTCTCGCCAGTGACGATCGCCTTCGCGCGCATCTTAGCCGCCAGCGCCGACGCGATACGCATCATGAAGCGGCGGTAAAGCACCACGCGCAGCGGGCGCAGCGAGCCGGCCACGATCTCGCGCTGCAAATTGCCGAACGGCACCATCGCGAGCGTCGAATGAAACTGGTAGCGGGTAAGATGAGCCGCAAGCTCGCGCGCCTTCTCGCGGCTGGCCCCCGTCACCAGCGGGTAGGCATGAAAATGAATGAAGTCGAGCTTGAGCCCGCGCCGCATCATCCGGTAGGCCGCCACCGGCGAGTCGATTCCGCCCGAGAGCATCGCGACCGCCTTTCCCGACACGCCTACCGGAAGTCCGCCCGCTCCAGGCATCTTGCCGGCCGAGACAAATGCCGCATCGGCGAGAATTTCGATCGAAATCGTGAGTTCGGGATCGGTGAGATCGACCTTGTAGCCGAGCTCCGCGACCACCGCCGCACCGACCTCGCGGTCGATGTCCATCGAAGTCATCGCAAACCGTTTGTCGCCGCGCCGCGCGCTTACTCGGAACGTACGTGCCGGATGTTCGCGGGCACGCGCGAGCGCCGCGCGCGTAATCGCGCCGATTTCGAGCGAAACGCGGTAGCTGAGCGAAAGATTCTGGAGTCCAAAGACCAGCCCGCCGCGCTCGATCGCTACTGCGTCGGGGACGCCATCGGGAAGCTCGACGATAATGCGCGGCCCCTCGCATCGCATCCGTCCGAGCCTGATATCGGAGAACGCCGCGCGCAGGTTGTGGCGCAATTGATCGACGAAGCGCCACTGGTTGCGCCCCTTGAGCGCGATCTCGTGAAATCTGCCAATCAGGTACCGCATCCAGCGCCGACACGCGGCGGCTGCGCCGCGCGTGCGGCTAAGCTTACGCGCGCGCAGCGCAGGAACCAACGCTCGCCCGCTTGCAAGGTCAAGCGGCGGGCGCGAAGATTCGGGTGGCGGGCGGCTGCGGCCAGGGAAGCAGGCGCGCGCACTACGGCATCGCATGAGCAGCGGCAAAACCTACCACCATCATATCGCGCGCCTGCGGCGCGGACTGGCCGGCGTAAAGCCCGCCCCGCGCGAGAAGCTGGCGGGCAATCGCAATGCCGCCGCGGTGCTGGTCCCAATCTTCGAGCGCCAGGGCGAACCGCATATCGTCTATATCCGCCGCTCCGACTTCGTAGAAAGCCATCGCGGCCAGGTCGCCTTTCCCGGAGGGCGGGTCGATCCCGTAGACGCCACTCTGCTGGACGCCGCTCTGCGCGAGGCGCACGAGGAAGTCGGGATACCTCCGCTCAGCGTGGACGTGATCGGCGCGCTGCCCACGATGAGCACGCAGACCAGCGGAATCATCGTGTCGCCCTTTGTTGGCGCGATTCCCGCTTCGACCGCGATGAAGCCCAGTCCGGACGAAGTCGCCGAGATATTCGAGGTGCCGCTCTCCGCGCTGAGCGATCCGCGCTATCGTGGCGAGTTCGAATGGCGGCGCGAGCGGGGCGGCTCTCCGGCGCGCTTTCCGGCAATCCTTTACGGCGGGCAGACGATCTGGGGCCTCACGCTGCGCATCACGCTCAACCTGCTCGAGATCATCGACGCGCATCAGGGCTGAGATGGCCCGCGCGCCAGTTCCCGCAGGCGGAATTTGCGCGGCTTGTATTTGCACGCATAGTGCCATAATCTGCGGGGCGATATACGGCGCCGGAACCGCATCGATTGCCTGACGCGGCGCGCGCAGACCTCGCACGTCACGGAGACAAGCATGGGACGTAACATCCTTTTCATCACCACCGACCAGCAGCGCTACGACTCGCTGGGATGCAACGGCGGAGAGATTGCGAAGACGCCGAATATCGATGCGCTCGCCGCATCCGGAATCAATTTTCGCCGCGCGCACAACCAGAACGTGGTCTGCATGCCCGCACGCGCCACGATGATCACCGGCCAGTACGTGCGTACCCACGGCGTGTTCGCCAACGGCGTCGCGCTGCCGCCCGACGCTCCCAGCGCCGCCGCCTGGCTCCATGAGAAGGCGGGCTACCGTACCGCGCTGCTCGGCAAGGCGCACTTCGAGCCCGCCTTTGACATGCAGGGGCGGTGGTTCGAGAACGCGATGGCGCGAAAGGGATCGACCGGACCGTATCGCGGCTTCGAGCGGATGGAACTGGCGATGCACGCGCCGATCGGAGGGTGGCACTACTCGCTGTGGCTGCAGAAGGAGCATCCCGATGAACTCGGGGGCTTCGCCCCGTTGCTGAGCGCGATGCCCGGCGGCGACACCGGAGCGCCCGAGGTCAAGTACAATCCGATTCCGCGCGAGCATTACCATACCGACTGGGTCGCAGAGCGCGCGATCGCGTTCCTGGATTCGCTGGATCCCGACGAGAATTGGTTCGTGTGGATGAGCTTTCCCGACCCGCATCATCCCTGGGACCCGCCGGAAAAAGAGGCGCGGCGCATCAACTGGCGCGATCTAGATCTTCCCGCGGGCTATCCCGGCTCGCGCGACAAGATCGAAAAAATCCTCGCCCAAAAACCGCGCCATTGGCTCCAATGGTACGAGGGCCGCTTCCGCAATCCCGAAGGCGGCCCGATGACCTTCGTGCCCAAGAAACTCACCGAGGACCAGATTCGCGAGGTCAACGCGATGGTCCACGTCGAGAACGAGCTTATCGATCAGGCGGTCGGCCGAGTGATGCGCCGGGTTGCGGAACGCGGATGGGAGCCCCGCACCGACGTCATCTTCACCACCGATCACGGCGAGCTGCAGGGCGATTTCGGCCTGCTCTACAAGGGTCCCTATCATGTGGACGCGTTGATGCATCTGCCGCTCATCTGGCGCCCGGCGCCCGACGAGAATATTGAAGCGGTCGAAATCACGGAGCCGGTCGGACAGCTCGACCTTGCTCCGACCTTCTGCCAGATCGCGGGCGCTCCGATTCCCGAATGGGTGCAGGGCAAGCCCCTGCCGACGGCCCCGGGCTCGGGCCGCCAGCGCGTGCTGACCGAATGGGACAGCCAGTTCAGGCAACTCGGGATGCATCTCAGGACGATCTATCGCGACGGATGGGTCTGCACGGTGTACGAGAAATCGACCCGTGACGTCGGCTACGACATCGAGCAGGTGCCCGTACCGCTGCGCGGGAACTTCGAGATTCCCAATCTCTCCTACTACGGCACCGAGGGCGAGTTGTACAACCTCGCCGAGGATCCTCACCAGTGGCGAAATCTCTGGAACGATGCGGGCCGACAGAAGCTCAAGTCCGACCTGATCGCCGACCTCTACGACAACCTGCCCAAGCCGCGCGATCCAATGCTGCCGGTGGATGCGCCGGCCTGAGCGCGCCTGCGCACTGAATCGTTCAGGAGGAATCCCGATGAAACCGCTCAAGCTGGTCGGGGCTTTCGGATCGCCGTACTCGCGCAAGATGCGCGCGGTGCTGCGCTACCGGCGGATTGTGTTCCGATGGATCATGCGCGGATCCTCCGCGGACGTTGGAATTCCCTCGGTTCCGGTCGCACTGATTCCGGTGGTCGTCCTTCCCGGCGAGGCGGGCAAGCCCGACGAGGCGATGATCGATTCCACTTTTCAGATCCAGCGCCTGGAAAAAATGTTTACCGAGCGCTCGCTGGTTCCGCCCGATCCCGCGCTCGCTTTTCTGCACGCGATGCTTGAGGATTACGGCGACGAATGGCTGACCAAGCCGATGTTTCATTTCCGGTGGAAATACCCGGCCGATTTCCGCAAGGCGTCGCACCTGCTTCCGCTGGATCGTGATCTGAGCCTCGATGCGGCATCCCTGGGAAAAGCATCCCGGTTTATCGCCGAGCGGCAGATTGGGCGGCTCGGCGTGGTCGGCTCGAACGACGTCACGACGCCGGTGATCGAGGACAGCTACCGCCGCCTGCTCCGCCTGCTCGAGGCGCACATGATGGCGGGGCACTTCTTCCTGATGGGAGCCCGCCCGGGCGCCGGCGACTTCGGAATCTTCGGGCAGTTAAGCCAGCTCGTCAATTTCGATCCCACGCCTGCGGCAATCGCCGCTGAGCAGACGCCGCGCGTCGTCTCGTGGGTTGCTCACATGGACGATCTCTCGGGACTCAAAGTCGATGACGCAGGATGGACGGCGCGCAACGCAGTGCCGCCCACGCTGCGCGCGTTCTTCGCCGAGATCGGACGGGTGTACGCGCCGTTCCTGATCGCCAATGCACGCGCGCTCAAGGCGGGGGCGCAACGCGTTGAATGCGAGATCGACGGGCGGCCGTGGGTGCAGCAGCCGTTCCCGTACCATGGCAAATGTCTTGGATGGCTGCGCGAGGGGAGGGCGGCGCTCGGCGCGGGCGACCGCGCGTTCGTCGATTCGGTTCTCGACGGCTCCGGCGCCGAGGCGATCTTCCAGGCATCGATCTGATCCCGGCGAACGGGCGTGCGCAGCGATCGCGTAGCCGCGTGGTCACCGCTGGCGCTGCTCGCTATTGACTGAATGATTCATTTAGTTATATATCTCGGCGAGCCAACCGTGCGCCCGCCTGTCGGACGCCCCAACCAGTGAGGCTTTCGATCATGAATCGAAGAGCGTTCCTCAAAGCCGCCGGATCGATGATGCTCTTGCCGATGCTGCCGGGGCGCCTGCTTGCCGACACCTCCTTCCGCCGCCGCCGTCCCGGCGATCCCTTGTGGCCGTCGGACGCGGCATGGAAGCAGCTCAAGGAGCAGGTCGGCGGTAATCTCATCCCGGTCAACTTTCCGCTCGACGTCTTCAAAACCGATCCAACTGGCGCCGCTGCCGAGCGCCTTAAGAAAGAAATCAGAAATCCCTACTTTGTCGCCGATCACCCGGGGCTGACGGAGACGCTCGGGTGGGTCGATGCGTGGGCGACCAAGCCGAGCGCTTATGCGGTCGCCGCGCGCAATGCTAACGACATCGCCGCAGCAGTGAACTTTGCACGCGACAACAATCTGCGGCTGGTGGTAAAGGGGCGCGGACACAGCTACCTGGGCACGTCCAATGCGCCTGACTCGCTCATGATATGGACCCGCCATATGACGGACATAGAGACGCATTCGGCATTCGTTCCGCAGGGATGCCAGGGGACCGTCGCGCCGCAACCGGCCGTGACGGTCGGCGCCGGAACCTACTGGATGCAGGCATATCAGGCCGTTACGACCAAGGGTGGCCGGTACGTTCAGGGCGGAGGATGCACGACGGTCGGGGTGGCCGGGCTCATCCAGGGCGGCGGCTTTGGAAGCTTCTCGAAACGCTACGGCACTGGCGCGGGGAGCTTGCTCGAAGCGGAAGTAGTCACCGCGGATGGCAAGATCCAGATCGCGAATGCATGCACGAATCCCGATCTGTTCTGGGCGCTGAAGGGCGGTGGTGGCGGCACCTTCGGCGTGGTGAGCAAGCTGACTCTTCGTACTCACGATCTTCCCGAGTATTTTGGCGCCGTCAACTTCACGATCCAGGCGGCATCGGATGATGCCTATCGGCGTCTGGTCCGCGAGTTCGTGAGCTTCTACCATGAGCATCTCTTTAACGACCACTGGGGAGAGCAGGCCCGGCTGTCGCCCGGCAACTCACTCGGCATCAGCATGGTCTCTTCCGGATTGGATACTGAGCAGGCAAAAAAGGTCTGGCAGCCGTTTCTGGATTGGGTCAAGCGCTCGTCCAACGCTTATTCGTTTGAAGGGCGGGTTACGATCGGAAGCTTCCCGGCGCGGCGAATGTGGGACGTGCAATGGTTGAAAGAGCATTGGCCCGAAATCGCTTTTCCGCGCAATGGCAATCCGCTGCACGCACTGCTTGACGACGTCCTCCTACTCGCGATGAACGAGCCATTATTCCAGGTCGACGATAGGCCCGGCGCGGGACCCAGCAACATCTGGTGGAACGGAGACGCGGGGCAGGTCGCCTGGTACATCTGGGGATACGAGTCGCTATGGCTGCCAGCGTCGCTGCTGGAGAGCGGTTCGCAGCAGCGGCTCGCCGACGCGCTGTTCGCAGGTTCCCGGTATTCTGGTATTGCACTTCACTTCAACAAGGGGCTGGCCGGGGCACCGCCCGACGCGATCGCCGCGGCTAAGGACACCGCTACGAATCCGGCGGTGTTGAGCGCCTTCGCACTCGCGATCGCCGCCGATGGCCAGGGGCCCGCGTATCCGGGGATTCCGGGCCATGAACCGGAGGTGACGGCGGCGCGCAAAGCAGTCGTGCAACTTCGTTCCGGGATGGATGCGCTTCGCGCGGTCGCGGGCGAGACGGGTTCGTACTTCAACGAGACGAGCTATTTCGAGAAGAACTGGCAGCAGTCATTTTGGGGCGGCAATTATCCGCGACTTGCGCAAGTCAAACAGAAATACGACCCCAACGGGCTGTTCTACGTCCACAACGGCGTCGGTTCGGAAGGGTGGAGCAAGGACGGCTTCGCGAAGCTTTGAGCCGCGAAGCATCGCAACGCCGCGCATGGCCAGAACCAGACCAGCCGACCGCGTCAGCAGCCTCGTCCAGGCCGCAATCCGGGTCTTCTCGCACAAGGGCTTCCGCCGCGCCCAGATGGCCGATATCGCACGCGAGATGGGGGTATCGGCGGGCCTGCTCTACAGCTACGTCGAGAGCAAGGAAGCGCTCTTCTACCTGGTCGTTGACCAGGGATTTGGCGACGAGCCGGTCGGAGGACCGTTCAAGCTCCCGGTCAAAACTCCCGCGCCCGGAGCGATTGCAAAGCGGATTGCGGAGCGCTTCCGCACCGTGGGTGCTATACCCAACCTCATCGCTGCCCTCGGGGAGCCGCGCGCCAATGATCCGCGGCGCGAGCTCGAGGCAATCGTGCACGAATATTATGCGGTGATAGCGCGGACCGCCAGCGCGACCAGGATCATCGAACGTTCGGCGCTCGACGTTCCCGAACTCGCGCATCTCTTCTATGGCCGGATGCGGGGTGGGATGCTCGCGCGGCTCACCCGTCTCATCGAGTCCCGAATTGAGGCCGGCCAGTACCGGCGCGTGCCCGATCCACCGGCGGCCGCGCGGCTGATTATTGAGACCGTCAACTGGTTTGCACGAAATCGGCACGGCGATCCTGGTCCCGAGCGGATCAGCGATGAAGCCGCGGAGGAAACCGTCGTCGATTTCATTGTGAACGCGCTGGTTCCGGCGGGGAGCGCACGTGCCAGGCGCCCGCGCGCCTGATTACTCCTATCGGGCGACACTTTTGGGACGTCAGGCGGAGCTTTTTCACGACTCCGATCGTATCGCGCAAATGCTCACCTGGATGATCGTCGCGGTCAACGCGGCGTGAGGGAAGCAGGATCGGATGCCCGTTACTTGCGGCCGCAGCCGCCGCCGCCAGGCGTCTCGATCCTGATCCGGTCGCCGGCGGAGAGATTCACGTTCGTCTTGCCGGGAAGCCTGGTCTTTTTTCTGCCCCGCACCAGGTAGTTGGCGCCCGTCGCGCCCGCGCCTCCGCCGTGCAATCCCCATGGAGCGATCGCGCGCCGCTCGGTGAGCAGACTCGCGTTCGATTCGACCAGGCATTCGATCTCGCGCACCAGACCGTCGCCGCCGCGTGCGCGGCCCCGTCCGCCCGAGCCGCGCCGGATGCGGTACTCCGTGATGCGCATCGGATAGTAGGCTTCCAGCGCTTCGATCGGCGTGTTCAGCGTGTTGGTCATGTGAGTATGGATTCCCGACGCGCCAGGACGGCCGGGCGCCGCGCCTGCGCCACCCGCGATCGTTTCATAGTAGGAGAAGTGGCGGTCCCGAAAGCGATCGAACCCGCCGATCGTCACATTGGACATCGAGCCCGAACTCGCCGCCGGGATCCTGTCGGGCGCGGCCTTGGCCAGCGCGCGGAACAGCACGTCCACGATTCGCTGCGAGGTTTCTACGTTGCCGCCCGCAACCGCCGCGGGCGGCAGAGCATTCACGATCGATCCTTCGGGCGCGATCACGCGAATCGGGCGCATCAGGCCTTCGTTGGCGGGCACCGCCTCCGAGGCGAGGCACTTCATCACGTAAAAGCACGCAGAGAGCGTGATCGCGTAGTTGGCGTTGACCGATCCGCGCACCTGTTTTGCCGAGCCGGTGAAATCGATCTCGGCCCGCCCGGTGCGGATCGTGATGCTGACCTGAATCGGTATCGGTCCGGTGCCGAAACCGTCATCGTCGAGGAAATCGCGCGCCGCGTACGTGCCGGTGGGGAGTTTGCGCAAGTCCGCCGTCATCAGGCGCGCCGCATAGTCCTTCAGCGCGCTCATCGCGGACTCCACGGCGGCCCGTCCCGACGAATGCACCAGCGCGCGCATCCGCTCGCGCCCGATCCCGAGCGCGGCCATCTGCGCGCGCAAGTCGCCTTCGCGCTCGTCGCGCACGCGGGTGTTGGCCAGGAACAGAGTCATCACGTCGCGTGAGGGCTCGCCTCGCTCGGCAATCTTGACTGGCGGAAGGCGAAAACCTTCCTGGTAGATCTCGGTTGCGAGCGCCATCGAGCCCGGCGCCATCCCGCCGATGTCGGCGTGATGCGCCCGGTTGGCGGCGTAGGCGAACGGCCGACGCCCGCCGTCAAGGTAAATCGGCGCAACCAGGGTGAGGTCGGGCAAATGAGTTCCGCCGGCAAATGGATCGTTGAGCGCGGCGATATCGCCGGGCGCGAGATCGAGCCGCTCGATAGCCGCGCGCACCGAGAGCGGGGTGGACCCGAGATGAACGGGGATATGCGCGGCCTGCGCGACCAGTTCCCCGCGCGCGTCGAAAATCGCGCACGAGAAATCGTGGCGCTCCTTGATATTTGGCGAGTAAGCGGTCTGCCCCAGCACCACGCCCATCTCCTCGGCGATCGCGGCGAGGCGATTGTTCATCACGGCCAGCGCAACCGGATCCAGCTTCATCGCGTCGCCTCCAGGCGCAGATTTCCGAAATCGTCCACGCACATCGTGAACTCCGGGGCGAGGTACAGCGTCGAGCTCAACTCGACAACCACGGCGGGTCCGCAAATCCGCGCGCCCGCGCCAATCGAATCGCGGTCGTAAACCGGTGCCATCGCTGGGCGCGTGCCGACCAGCACCCGTGCGCGCGAGATCGGATCGGGGGTGCGGCGCCCGGCGGCGCGAATCCGTGGTATCGGTGCGGCGGCTTGGGGAGCGCTCGCGCGCAGCCTGAGATTGACAACTTCAACGTCTGCGCCGGGCGCGCAATGCCCGAAGGTCCGGCGATGGGCGGCGTGAAAACGATCGATGAAATCGGGCGTGAGCGGTACTTCCAGCTCGTAGGACTGTCCGCGGTAGCGCATATCGACGCGGAGATCGTTGGAGATCGCTCGCCCTTTGGCGCCTTCGGTCGCAAGCTCGCCGCGCGCCCGGCGGATCATTGCGGCCGCCCGCGCCAGGATCGCGCGCCGGCTCGGATTCGTCGCGCGCACGGTCAGCGAGAACTCGCGTCCGAGCGGCGCGCCTACGGCGCCCCACGCGCAAAGCGTCCCCGGGTTGCGCGGAATTATCACGCGCCGGATTCCGAGATCGAGCGCGAGTTCGCACGCATGCATCGGGCCCGCACCGCCGAACGCGAGAAGCGCGAAGTCGCGCGGGTCGTAGCCGCGCTCGACCGTGATCACGCGGATCGCGCGCTCCATGTTCGCGTTGACTACGCGAATCACTCCTCGCGCCGCCGCGGGTGCGGAGGTCTTCATCGTGCGCGCCAGCGTCGCGAGAGCGCGCTGCGCGCGCTCGGGATAAAGGCGCATCGCGCCGCCCAGAAAATTCGCCGCAATCAGCCGGCCCGCGACTACGTCGGCGTCGGTGACGGTGGGCGCGCTGCCACGCCCGTAGCAGGCGGGCCCCGGCTCCGCGCCCGCGCTTTCGGGGCCCGCGCGCAGCGAGCCGCCCGCGTCCAGCCGCGCGATCGATCCGCCGCCCGCGCCGACCGTGTGGATATCGATGACCGGCGTCCGCACCGCGTAGCCGTCGGGGTAGCTGAGCGTGCGGATGCGCGGTTCGCGGTCGAACAGCGACACGTCGGTCGAGGTGCCGCCCATGTCGAAGGTGATGAAGCGATCGGTGCCGATCGCGCGCGCCAGCGCAGCCGCACCAAGCACGCCCGCAGCGGGCCCGGACAAGATCGTGCGGACCGGTTCCGCACGCGCGAGCGCCGAGCCGATCGCGCTGCCGTTGGACTGCATAATCCGCAGCCGCGAGCCGGCCATCGCGCGCTCCAGGTTGCCCAGATGGGTGGACATCCGCGGCGCAACGTACGCGTTTACCACCGTGGTGGAGAAGCGCTCGTACTCGCGGTACTCGGCGAGAATTCGATGCGAGATGGAAAGCGGACGCCCAAGTGGCGCGAACGCGCGCGCCAGCGCCTGCTCGCTGCGCGGATTCGCATACGAATGGAGCAGGCAGATCGCGAATGCCTGGGCGCCGCTTGCGCGTGCGGCCCGCACCACGCGGGCCAGCTCGCGGCGAGATAGCGGACGCGCCACTTTGCCGTCGAACAGTGTGCGCTCTTGCACTCCGATCCGCATCGCGCGCGCCACCAGCGGTTCGGGGCGCGACGGCGCGAGCGCGTACAGGTTGTCGCGATTCTGGCGGCCGATTTCGATCAGGTCTTCGAAGCCCGCGTTGGTGACGATTGCGAGCCGCGCGCCCTTGCGCTCGAGCAGTGCGTTGGTTGCGACAGTGGAGCTGTAGGTCACCAAATGGGGTGTGTCGCCGCCGAGCATCGCACGCAATCCCTCGAAGACGGCGCGCGCCGGATCGTCGGGCGTGGAAAGAACTTTGTGCACGCGCAGCTTGCCATTGACGACCGCGATCAAGTCGGTGAAGGTGCCGCCGGTGTCGATTCCAACCACGATTCCGCGCGTGCGGCGGATCGAACGGGAGGTGCGCGCCGACATCCTTGCGCGTCTCACGAAGGTCTCAGCAGGATTTTGAAGTTGGGCGCCGTGGAGGCGGCCGCAAGCGCAGCGGCGCCGTCTTCAAGCGCGAAGGTACCGCTGATGAGCCCGCGCGGATCGATCTTGCCTGAAGCGAGCGCGTCCAGCGCCGGACCGAACCGGCCGCATCGTGAGCCCACCACTGTGATCTCGTTGACTACGACTGGGGCGAGGTTCATCTGCGCGCCGGCCGCGGCGGTGCTCTTGAGCACGATCGTTCCGCGCGGGCGAACTAGATCGAGTGCGCGGGCGAATCCGGTGGCGCGGCCCGTGCAATCGATCACGCAATCGAACTTGCCGCTGAGAATGGATTCCTCGCGGGCGTCGAGCCCCAGCGCGGCGAGCCGATCGAGCTTGTCGCGATGATGTCCCGCAACGGTCGGCAGATAGCCCTCGCCGCGCAGAGTAAGGGCGACGAGCGCGCCCAGGCGACCGTCGCCGAGGACCGCAATCGATTGGTTTCGACCGAGGCAGAGCTGCTCGAGGATTTCGTATGCCGCGGCCAGCGGCTCGGTGAATACCGCGGCTTCGTCGGCAACGGAGTCGGGAACCACCAGCAGGTTCTCATTGGGCAGCCGGAGAAACTCGGCGAACGCGCCGTCGCGTCCGAGGATCCCGAGCACTGTGCGCTGGGGACAATGCCGGCCCATCCCCTCGATACACACGCGGCATCGGCCGCACGCGGCGTTGATCTCGCCGACCACGCGCTTGCCGCGCAGACGGGGATCATCGGTTTCGGTCACACGTCCGACGAACTCGTGACCCGGGACGCCGCGCATCGCCATATAGCCGCGCGAGATCTCCACGTCGGTGCCGCAGATTCCGGCCAGTGCTACGCGCGCGATACTTTCGCCCGGCGCGGGGGACGGGTCGGCGTAGTCGGCGTGAAAGGCGAGTTGTTGGTCGAAGCAAAGCGCGCGCATGTGGAACTGGCTCCCGGCAATCACGCATCGCCGGCAGGCGCCGCAACGCGCGGCTCAATTGAAACAAAAAAGCCGCGGGCGTTTCCACACCCGCGGCGGATAAATCTTTCGCGGCCGCGCCTAGTCGGCGCTCTTGGCGGGCGCGCTTTTTTCAGTTGAGGGAGAAGATGAAGGCGATTCGGTCTTTGCTGGCGCATCAGTCTTGCCCGGCGCCGCAGACGCGGCCGGAGCGGCGCTCTCCTTGGACTCTGCCGCTCCGGTACCCTTGCGCGCATAGTCCGTCGCGTACCATCCGGTGCCCTTCAGCACGAATGAACTGCGCGAAAGGATTCGCTCGACCTTGCCCTTGCAGGTCGGGCACTTGCGTAGCGCAGGTTCGGTGATCCGCCGGGTGACCTCGAATTCGCCGCACTTCTTACAAACGTATTCGTAGATTGGCATTGTCGCTTCGCGAGTGCTGATGCTTAAGCAGTTGCGTCTGTACCTTAGGTAATCACCCCGCCGAAGCCTGTCAACGCAAATTCGTGCTTTCGGTCTTTGTTCGCCTTGAAAACCGCGACACTCATTGCGGCTGAGTGCTGGCGAGAAGCTTCGCTGCCGCACCGGCGGGATCGGAGGTCGCAATCCGGATTGCCTTGCTGCGTGAGTTCTCCCCCCTGACAATTTCGATCGAGTTGCGCACGACACCCGAAAGCTTCGCGATGTAGCGAACCAATTCCGCGTTGGCCTTGCCCTTGTCGGCTGGAGCAGCGATTCCAACCACGATGCCGCGTGGTTCGAGACGGAGAACAGCGGTGCGCGACGCACCCGGTCGGGCGAGGACTTCGACCGTGACACCGCCGACGCCGATTCGAATCCACGGCGGCAGTGCGTGCGGAGCGGTATCACCGCGCCCAGCCGTCATGCTCCGCCGAAGACGAGCGCGCGCAGCAGGGTCGGAATCAGGTATTGCTGCAGAAAAGCGATCACGAAGATCACGATTAGCGGCGAGAAATCGATCCCGCCGAAGACGACCGGCAACCGCTCGCGAAACCAGTCGAACACCGGCTCCGTGACCGAATAGAGGAAGCGAACGATCGGATTATAGGGGTCCGGGTTAACCCAGGTCAGCAGCGTCGCTACGATGACGATCCAGAAATAGACCGTCAGCAGCTCGCTGAGCACGGAGGCGATGAAAATGACGAGATTGGTCCAGGCGTACACGTTGTTCCCAGATAGTCAGTTGATGCGGCCGAGTTCGCGGGAGCGATCCGCGGCGGCGTGAACCGCGCGCGCCACGATATCAGAAAAACCCGCCTCGGCGAACCGTCGCAACGCCGCCTCGGTGGTCCCGCCAGGGGAAGCCACGACGCGAATCAACTCGGCCGGATCGCGCCCGGACGTTCTCATCACCTGCTCGGCGCCCTCGATCGTCTTGAGCGCCATTCGCAGCGCGAGCCCGCGTGGAACCCCCTCGTTGACGGCGGCATCCGCCATCGCCTTTGCAAACAGGTACACATATGCGGGACCGCTGCCCGACAGCGCCGTGACGGCATCGAGCAGGCGCTCATCCTTGAGCGTGACGGCGTCGCCGACCGCGTTGAAGATCCGCATTGCGAACGCCTCGTCGGCCCTGGTCGCAGCCTTGCTGCGCACGAGCGCCGCCATCCCGCAGCCGACCATCGCGGGCGCATTCGGCATCACGCGAATCACGTGAGTGCGCGGCCCCAGGTGCGAGCAGATTTTTGCGATCGGAATTCCGGCGGCGATCGAGATGAAGAGATGACCGGGAGCGTTGGGCTTGAGCGCGCTTGCAAGTCCGCCGAGGGCCGCGTCGATAGTCTGCGGCTTGACCGCGAGCAGAATCGCTCGCGCCGCGCGAACGACCTCGAGATTGTCCGGGGTGACGGCGATCTTGAAGCCGCGGGCAAGCTTGCGCCGCCGTTCAACGGCGACGTCGGAGGCGATTATGTCGGCAGGTTTGAGAACCTTGTGGCCGGTAAGCCCGTGGATCAGCGCCTCGGCCATGTTGCCGCCGCCAATGAAGCCGAGTTTTTTCATCGCATGCGTTCTCCGAAAACCGCGCGTCCCACTCGCACGAGGGTTGCCCCTTCCTCGATCGCAATCTCGAAATCGTCGGTCATTCCCATTGAAAGCTCGCTTAGCGCAAGGCCGGAGCGGGCCGCAAGCCGATTGCGAAGCTGCCGCAGGCTCGCGAAGCACGCCCTCGTGCCTTCGGGCTGGCGGGCCGGCGGGGGAATCGTCATCAAACCCACTATCTCCACATGTGCGCGCGCGGACTCGAGCAAAGATTCGGCTTGCTCGGGCTCGATCCCGGACTTGGTCGCTTCGCCGCCCAGATTGACCTCGATCAGCACCCGCACCCGGCGCGACTGCGCGCTGCGGGCGAGCGCGCCTGCCAGCCGCTCAGAGTCGAGGCTATGGATAAGATCGAAGATCGCTGCCGCGGAGCGTGCCTTGTTGGATTGGAGGTGGCCAATCAGATGCCAGTGCAGTCCGGACCGACCGCCGAGCGCGGCGCGCTTGGCGTCGGCTTCCTGCACGTAATTCTCGCCGAAGTCTCGCGCACCCGCGTCGTATGCGGCCGCAATCGCCTCGGGCGGCTGGGTCTTGCTGGCGAGCACGAGCCGCACCGCCGCAGGATCGCGCCGCGACCGCGCGGCTGCCGACGCGATCCGGTCGCGAACCGAGGCGAGGCGTGACGCAATTTCGGTGGCCGGCAGCATCGCGATTCCTTCACGCGGTGCGCGCCGCGGCGCGCGCCACTTCGAGCGCCGCAAGCACATCGCGCACCGGCAGCCCCATCACGTTGTCGCGCGGGCCGTCCACCGCGGCGATAAATCCCGCCGCCAATCCCTGGATTCCATATCCCCCCGCCTTATCGAACGGCTCGCCAGTGGCGACGTACTGGTCGATTTCCTGGTCGGTGAGATCGCGGAAAGTGACACGGCTCGTAACCGCGTCCGAGACCGCAATGCCACCCCCGCGCGCGATTGCGAACGCGGTCACCACCGTATGTATGCGCGCGGCCAGGCACCGCAACATCCGGTGCGCATCCGCCGCGTCGATGGGCTTCTCCAGAATCTCGCCCGCGCATTCGACTACCGTGTCCGCGCCGATTACGAGCGCTTCGGGTTCGCGCGCCGACACCGCGACGGCCTTGTCCCGCGCCAGCCGCAGCGCATAGTCACGCGCACCCTCGTGCGCGCCGCGCTCCTCGTGGACGCCGCTTTCGGCGCACCGGAAGCGCATCCCCGCGGCCGCCAGCAACTGGCGGCGCCGTGGTGAGCCGGAGGCGAGGACGATTGCGGGTTCCCGTTCCATAGGAGGAAGTGTGCGAGCGTCTGAGCCGCGGTGGTTGACAGATGGCAGACGGCGGCCGGTCTCGCAAGGTGCCGCGCGCGAGGATCCGGGCCGGAGGTGATTTGCGGCGGCGACGTGCATCCGGTAACCACGATCAGATGGGACCATGGCGTTCGCCCAATGCGGTGGATGGCCGCGGCCGGCAAGGTCGCGGGCGCGCCGCATCGATATTATCAATTCTCGCGATCGTCGCCGCCGGGTGCGCCACCGCGGTGGTCAAGTCACCAGCCGCGCGCGCGGGTCAAAGCGCCGCGCCAGGGCCGGTCGCATCGACGTTGCAGCCCGAGGCGGCGCCCGCGGATGCGAGCCGCGCCTTCGTGGACGGGTATCGCGCGCTTCAGGCTCATGACACTCAGCACGCTATCGCCCAGCTCTCCTACGCCGCCGACCATTACCCAACGCTTGCCGACTACGCGACATTTTACCTGGGCCAGGCGCGCCATCAGGCGGGAGATCTGGCCGGCGCAGCCGCTGCCTTCGAGCGGATGCGCAGTGAGTATCCGCAGAGCGTGATGACGCCGCGCGCCGGGCTGGAACTGGCGCAGGTGCTGCTCGCGATGGGCAAAAGCGCGGAGGCTGCCGCGACTGCCGCGCATCTCGCCGCGGCGGCGCACAATCCCGAAATCGAGCAGAGCGCGAGCCTGGTCGAGGCGCGGGCGCTGCTCGGCGAAGGCGATTCGCAAACCGCGTACTCGGTTGCGATGGCGTTGCGGGAGCGTTATCCGCGCGCCGCCACCGACGCGCAGGCGCGCGAGCTTGCCTACGCGATCATCGCCGCGAACCCGGCGGTCGCGCCCTCGACCTCGATAGATTACCGCCGCCGCGAGGCGGACTTGCTGCTGCGCGAGGCCGAGCCGGCGCTCGCGCTGGTGCAGGCGCGCAAGGCGCTGGCAGAGTCGCCGCCCGAGGCGGTTCGCGCGGAGCTGCTGTGGATCGAGGCGCGCGCCGAGCACGCCAGCCCGCCGCGTGAAGAGCGCGCGCTGCTGGAGTACCTGTCGGTCGCGCCGCGAGGGCCGGCGGCGCCCGCCGTGCTGTATCACCTGGCGCTGATCTACTGGAACCGGAATGCGCTGGACCGGGCGCGCGCCACGTTCGCCCGGGTGGCGGCGGCCTTTCCGTCCAGCGAATACGCGCCGGGTGCAATGCTGCGGATCGGCAGGATCTACGAGGAGCAGAATCGCTATGACTCCGCCCGCGCCGAGTATTTGCGCGCCGTCGCGCGGTATCATCGCGGTCCTTCGGCGGCGGAGGCGAGGTTTCGCGCGCCGTGGACCTACTTCATGACCGGGCATTTCGAATCGGCGGCCGCGATGTTCGCGTCGATGAAGCCGCGCGCCGCCGACGCCTCCGAGCGTGACATGTTCGATTACTGGCGCGCGCGCTCGATGGAGAAGAGCGGCAACCGCGCCGCCGCGCGTGCGGTCTACCAGCGGCTCGCGCAGAGTATCGAAAGCAATTACTATCCCGCGCTCGCGAGCCGCCGCGTCGAGGCGATGCGCCCCGCGCTTCCCGCGGCGAGCGCGCCGGACCCGAGCCTCTACCCGGCGCCGACACCGGAGTCTCCGGCGGCGCGGTTCCACCTGAGCCGCGCGCTGGCGCTCAAATCGCTGGGGTTGTCCGACCTCGAGCCCGCCGAGCTGAGAGCGCTCGAGGCTGGCGCCGGATCAGATCCGCGGATGCACAGCTTTGTGCTCGCGGCGTTTCAGTCCGCGGGCGCATGGTACGACGCGATCGTTGGCGCGTCCCGGATGGCAAAGCACGGGGACCTGAGCCAGGCGGTCGCCGAACGCGTACGTTATCCGCGCGCCTACTGGGACATTTTCGACGAGGCGTCGCGCAAACATTCGCTCGACTCCTACCTGGTGCTGGCGCTCGCGCGCCAGGAGAGCCTGTTCAATCCGCGTGCGACCTCGGTATCGAATGCGAAGGGCCTGATGCAGCTGATGCCGGCGACGGCGCGCAAGGTCGCGCGCGAAGGCGGGATTTCGGCGGACAGCCTTGACCTGTACGATCCCGAGCTTAACGTCGCGCTCGGGACTGCCTACCTGCGCAACCTGTTCGCGATGTTCGCGGGCGACGAATTCAAGGCGGTGGCCGCGTACAACGGCGGAGAGCATGCGGTCGAGCAATGGACGCGCAAGTTCCCCGGCGCGGACGACGAGTGGGTCGAAAACATCACTTATCGCGAGACCCGCGAATACGTGAAGAAGGTCATCGGGGGATGGCGCGAATACCAGCTGCTCTACGGGCAAAAGTCGAGACTGTCGATGCTGAGGAGAACTCCCCAATCGCCGGAATAGATGTCGGCGAGAAATTTCTTGATATCGCGATCGCGGATCCCGGACGGCGCGAACTTCGCCTGACGGCGGTGGACCTGCGGGAATTGCGGTCGGAGGTAGCGCCCGCGCTTGCGGCTGCGATTAGGGAACGCGCACCCGAGGTTTGCGATTGCGCGTATGTGATTATCGATTCGCCACGATTTCCGGCGCGCCGCCACCGCCGCGGCCACCCCTCCGGCCGCGCGATCGACGCGACGCTGCGGGAGCTGGTCAGGCGTGTGAACGCGCGGCGCAATTCCGACCCGTCAATTTCATTCTCGCTTTACCCGACACCGGATATCTCGTATTTCGAAGACGGCTCGATCTACGACACTCGCAAGCCCTACCTGCGTTCAATCGCGCGCGAAGTGCTCGGGCTCGATCCGCATCCGGGGCGCCGCCGTCCTGGCGGCGGGCGCGTTTTTACGCGGTTCATGCTGGTGGGATTCGCGGCCTATCGGGCCGCGCAATCGCTCGGGCTGGACGCGGTGGAAGGCTTTCCGCACTTGGCGTTTGCGATGTGGCTCGAGGCGGGCGAGATTCTGCCCCTGAAGCGGCATCCGCCCTCCGCATTTGATGCTCGCCGCGCGATTACCGAGCGGCTGGCGTCAACCATGGGCATGAGGATCCAATGGGACGAATCGCGCCCGATGCGGCGGCGGATTGATCAGGCCGATGCCGCGGTGCTGGCGCTAACGGCCGCGATCGGGAGGGAATCCGGCGGGCTCTATTCCGTCGGTGCGGCGGGCGAGGGCCGCTTCCTGCTCCCGGTGAGCCAGCGGGATCGCGTCGCTGCGGACGACCTCATCACTGGCCGGGACACCGCCGATTCCGCTTGACAATCGTTCGAGCAACAAGGTTCAAAGGTGCAGGACGCTCGCCGCGGCGGCGGCGCGGATCACCGTCGATGCGGCGTCGCAATTGATTTGGCTGCGCACAAATTCAAAGCAGTGTTGTTCGACCTCGACGGCACGCTGGTCGATATTCACGGCCCGCTCTATATCGCAGCGCGCAATGCCTTGCGCGACTTGGGCCACGAGCCCAACCTGACGCGCGAGGCATACCACGCCGCGATAAAGTCCGAGGATCCGTTCCTCGGTGTCCCGGAAGAGAGCCGGCCCGAGTACGTGAAGCTCGCATTCGCCTATTTCATGGCGGAGGTGGACCGCACCGAGCGCCTGGAGGTCCTGCCGTACGTTCCCGAGACGCTGGCGGAGCTCAAGCGGCGCGGCTACACGACCGGGGTCGTGACTAGCCGGCCGGGAGATCCCGCAGCGCCTGGTCGAGAAGCTCGCGATGGTAGGGCTCGCGTCGCATCTGGACCACGTCGTCACCCAGATGACCAGATCGGTCAAACAATTGCTCGACAAAACCGAAAGCCTGCGCCGGACCGCGACGCGCGCCGCGGCGCATCCGAGCGCCTGCGTGTACGTTGGCGACGAACCGCGCGATATCATGGCCGCGCTGCAGGCGGGGTGTGGAGCGGCGGTTGCGGTGGCGACCGGCGCGGCGACCTGGCGACATCTCGCGCATCATCCCGAGTTCAAACCCGACCGGGTGATGCATTCGATGGCGGAACTGCTTGACGTGATCGAGAGCCTGTCGAAGGAGGGCGCATGACTGCATCCGGTCCCGAGCGGCGCGAACCGCCGCGCGCACTTGAGGGGCTTCGGGTCGTCGAGCTGCCGTGCCTGGACGCGATGCCGTTTTTCGCGGCGGCAATGGCGGCAAAGTCGTTCGCGGATTTTGGCGCAGAGGTGATCAAGGTCGAGCCGCCAAGCACCGGATCGCGCGAGCGCGCGATGGGCCCGTTTCGCGACGGCAAGGCGGATCGCGAGACTGGCGGGCTTCATCTGTTCCTCAACACGAACAAGCTCGGCGTTACGCTGGACCTGGAGCAACCGCGCGCACGGGAGATCCTGTTCGTGATGCTGGAGCGCGCGGATATCGTGCTGAACCCGAATCCACCCGCGTTGAACGAACGGCTGGGAATCGACTGGCGATCGCTAACGGCGCGATTTCCGAAACTCGTCGTCGTATCGCTGACTTTCTTTGGCGCGGAGTCGCCGTACCGCGATCTGCGCGGCGGAGACCTGGTCGCGATTCACATGAGCGGGGTCGGATACGAAACGCCGTGGCATCAGGTGACCGATCCGCCCACCCAGCCGCCGCTCAAGCTCGCCGGTCGGCAATCGGATTACCTGACCGGATACACCGCCGCGGCGGCCGCGATGGTCGCCGTGTTTCATCAGGGCCAGACCGGACGGGGGCAGCACGTCGATGTGAACCAGTGGCTCTCGATGGTGTCGATGCTGCGCCCGAATATCGGGGGCGAGTCGCATGAGTCGCACGAGGCGCCCGCCTACCAGCGCCTGAGCATGCGGATGAAGGCCGGTGCGCAGTGGGTGTATCCGTGCAAGGACGGATGGGCCAGCTTCAACGCGGGCATCGACCGCTTTTGGCGCGGATGGAAGACGGTGCTGGGAAATCCGGAGTGGATGGACTCCGAGATGTTCGCGACGCTGCCCGCGCGTGCCGCCAATATCGACGCGGTTGAAGCGGCGATTCACGACTGGCTCGGCACCGTCACGCGGCGTGAGGCGTTCGAGCTCGCGCAGGCGCAGCACGTGCCGTGCTTCCCGGTCCATTCGATCGCCGAGGTTGCGGACAACGAACAGTACCGGGCGCGTGGATTTTACGCCGACCATGAGCATCCCGCCGCCGGCGCGGTGCGGATGCCAGGGGCGCCGTGCCGCATGAGCGCGACACCGTGGCGGATAGTGCGCGGCGCGCCACAACTGGGCGAGCACAATCGCAAGATCCTGGGCGAACGGCTTGGACTGGGCGAGGCGGAACTCAAACAGCTTGCGGCGCAGCGGGTGATCTGATGGCGCAGCTTCCGTTTTCGGGAATCAAAATTCTGGATTTCGGATGGATCTTCGCGGTTCCGCATGCGACCGCCTGGATGGGCGCGCTCGGAGCCGACGTGATTCGGGTCGAAAGCCTAAAGGCGCCCGACCTGGTGCGATTTCTCACCGGCACGGACGGGATCGTCGGTCCCAATCGTTCCGGGGTGTACCACTCGATCAATTTCTCCCGACGCAGCGTCGCGCTCGATCTGTCGCGTCCCGAGGCGCAGGAAATCGCGCGGCGCCTGGTTAAAATTTCGGACGTCGTGACCGAAAACTTCACCGTCGGCAACATGCAAAAGTACGGCCTCGGCTACGAGGAACTGCGCAAGATCAAGCCCGACCTGATCATGCTCTCGGGCACTCCGCTCGGTCAGGATGGGCCGCACGCGCGCACGGTCGGGTTCGGCCCGACCACCCAGGCTTACGCGGGACTGTGCCATCTGACCGGTTATCCGGGTGACTTTCCGTGCGGGATCGGCGGGACCTGGCCCGACTTCGCGGTGGGGACCGGGATGGTCTTTTTTCTGCTCGCCGCGCTTTACCATCGCGGCCGCACCGGCGAGGGACAGTACCTGGACTTGTCGATGGCCGAGATGGTGACGACCATGATTCCCGAGGCGATGATGGATTACTTCATGACCGGGAACGATCAGGGTCCGATTGGAAATCGGGATCCGCTGATGGCGCCGCACGGGGTGTTTCCGGTCAAGGGTGACGACAACTGGATCGCGCTGGCATGCACGAGCGACGGCGACTTTGGCGCGTTGTGCGAGGTGCTTGGGGCGCCGTCGATGGCGGCGGATCCGTCGTACGCGAAGCCGGCCGCGCGGCTGAAGAACGTCGCAATGCTCGAAAGCGAAGTCGCGGCGCGTACACGTAATTTCGAGTCCGCCGACCTGGTGGCCAAACTGCGCGAACGCGGACTAGCCGCGGGCCCCGTGTATAACACGCACGGGCTGCTGGCCGATGAGGCGTTCCGCGCCTCCGGCATGCTATTCGTGCGGGAATGCGGCGAAGTGGGCCCCCGGCAGGTGCCGGGAATCCCTGCCACCTTCAGCGCGCTCGAATACGACTACCGCGGCGCACCGCGTATCGGCCAGGATACCGAGGAAGTCTTAAGCGGCCTGCTCGGGATGAGCACGGAGGAAATCGCGCGACTCAAGGAAACTAACGTCCTATTCTGAATCCAATGACGGAAGCATCGGCAATTCCTCAAGGCGGTGGAGCGCGTCCGGGCCCGGTCGCGGTGTGGATTCAGGCGGTGCGCGCGCCGTCGCTGTCGGCCGCCGCGATCCCGGTTTTGCTCGGGATGGCGATCGCGGCGCGCGACGGATTTTTCGCGCCCGGGCGCCTGGTGCTCGCATTGATTGGCGCGATGGCGATTCAGGCGGGCACCAACCTAATCAACGACTATTACGATTTTCAGAGCGGCGCCGACACCGCTGAATCGCTCGGCCCGAGCATGGTGATCCAGCGCGGATTGCTGAGCGCCGACACCGTCTGGTGGGGCGGAATCGCGGCATTCGGAGTCGGTGGGGTGCTGGGTCTCACGCTGGTCTATCTGTGCGGATGGCCGATCCTGGCGATCGGAGTTCCGAGCGTCGCCGCGGGTTACTTCTACACCGCACGTCCCGTCTCGCTCGCGTACGTCGCGCTCGGAGAGCTGACCGTGTTTCTGTTCATGGGACCGGCGATAATTCTCGGCACCTATTACGTGATGGCGCTGCGGTTCACGTGGGGCGCGGTGTTTGCGTCTCTTCCGTTGGCGTTCCTGGTGGCTGGAATTCTGCACGCGAACAATATCCGTGATATCGACACCGACCGCCTGCACGGCAAGCGCACGCTCGCCACGCTGATCGGGCGGCGAGGCGCGAATTACGAGCTGGTGGCGCTGGACGCTGCGGCATACCTCACGGCGCTGGGGGCGATGGCGGCCGGCGCGATTCCGTGGATCGGCGCGATCGCGTTTATCAGCGCGCCGCGCGCGTTAAGCCAGCTCAAACTCGTGATGCGCGAGAGCGACCCGCGCAAACTCAACCTCGCGCTGTTCCGATCGATCCAGCTACACATGGAGTTCGGGCTGTTGATGACGCTCGGCTTCCTGATCGCAGCATTCATGCGCTGGTAGAATAGCCGATGGCCGACCACGGCGTTCTCGCCGAACTTCGCGCCCGCCTGAGCCAGATCGAAGCGAGCATTGACGGTGGCAGCTATCGGGCGGGCCCGTGGGCGCGACTGGTCGCAGACCTCAAGCGCCAGCCCGCGTCCGAACGCCGCGCGCTCGTCGCCGACGTCTCGCGCGTCAGCTGCAAGCTTCATCGGCGCCGCGCTGGGCGGACGATATCGGTTGCCGCGGGAGTCGCGCTCGAGGCCGCAGTGGTGATTTGCGGTGGAATCCTGCTGGCCGCCGCGATCCATTCTGGCTCGGTGCTCGAGGCGATTGGCGCGGCGATTCTCTGGACGACGGCGTTTCAGCCTCTGATGAAGATCGCAATCGGATCCGCGCTCGGAGTCGGATACGAATACGCCTACCTGTACGGCGTCGAGCCGCGATTCAAGATGCGCTTCGGCGATTACGTTGCGGCACCGCGGTCGGTGCGCGTCGCGCTGCACCTGGGCGGTACCGCGGGCTCGCCGATCGGACTGTGGTTCGCCGCGATCGCAATCCGCGACGAGCTCCCGGCGACTGCGCGCGCTCTGGTCGTGGCGGCGTGGTTGCTGGTCGCGCTCAATGCGGTGCTATTCGGATTCGGCGCGGCGGGCCTCTCGCGCGTCGGATCTCATCGCACGCGGGACACCAGCGGTGGCGCCGCCGCATTCGAGATACGCGAGGCGCTCGGGCTGTAAGCGCAGGGCCGGGGGGCTCTATTCGTGCGGCCGTGAGATCACTTGCGCACGGATTCGGCAAACGGCAGATCCGGCGGGTGCGCCGCAAACTCCGCGCGCAGCGCATCGTAAGATTTCAGATCATCGACGGTGCGCATGTAGCCGCGATGAGCGAAGCCGAACACAGGCAGCCCGTCGCGAACCATCGGCGCAATCAGATCGTTCATCAGGCTCCACGGCGGCGCGGACGGCATCAGGTCCAGCACTTGCGGCTCGACGACCGTCACGCCGCAGTACATCCATGCGGTCAGCGCTGATTCGTCGATGCCGTGCAGCTCGTCGGGATAGTCGTCGTAAACCAGCGGCGCGCGCGATTTCAGCAGGCGCATCCGGAGCACGCGGGAGGCGCCGTCAATCTCGATGCGGCTGTAGTAATCGAGATTGCGCGGGCTTGCGACCGCGATCGTGACCAGCGCGCCGCGATCCCGATGGGCGGCCAGCACCGCCGCAATGTCGAGATCGAGAATGGTATCGCTGTTAGCGATTACGAAGGTTCCGGAGCCAAGGAAGTCCTTGAGCGGAACCAGCGGGCCGCCCGTGCCGAGCAGCGCCGGTTCGGGCGACCACGTGATTCGGATGCCGAGCGATGCGCCGGTGCCGAGCGCGGATTCGAGCTTGCCGGCGAGATGATGAGCATTGATCGCGACCTCGGTGATCCCTGCCTGCCGCAGCATCATCAGCGGGTAGTGAATCAGCGGACGTTCTCCGACTGAGAGCAGTGGTTTCGGGATTTCATCGGTCAGCGGGCGCAACCGCTCACCAATTCCCGCCGCGAGCACGAGCGCTCTCATAGCGATCCCTCCGCCGTATCCGCCGCGTCGAACAGCCGGGCGAGGGCGGGGAAGCTCGCACCGTCGGGACCGCTCAGGATACGGCGAGCCTGCGCGATGCAGTGGGGAACGTAAGCCTCGTACTCCGGTTTGCCACCGCGCGCGAACCTGCGGAACCGCGCGAGCATCTTGAGCGCATGCTGCAGGACGCAGAGCCGGTAGCTGCGCAGGAATTCGCCGTGGGCGAGCTTGGCGGCGCCGCGGCGGACCAGGCCGGCGTGGTAGAAATCGAGCAGACGGAGCTCCAGCTGCTCCGAGAGGAAGGACGCGGTATCGCGCGTGGTCATCAGCACGGCCAAGTCCTGCGCCGCGGGCGCCATCAGCGCGTCCTGGAAATCGATAATGCGCATCCGGGGACCGTCCTGGATGAAGAGATTCTGCCCGTGATAGTCGCGATGGGAAAACACGCGGGGAAGCCGGCCCAACTCTCGCGCCAGGGCTAGCAAGTCCGGCGCGACGGTTGCGGGGGCGGCTTGGGGCGCGACGATCGCGCACCACTGGTCCCGGTACTGCTCGATCTCCCATCCGAACAGGCGCTCGTCGTACGCAATTCGCGACGCGATACATCGCTCGTCGATCCGCGCCGTTCCCTCGACGTGGAAGACGAACAGTTGTTCGACCGCAAGCCGCAACAGGTCGGCGACGTCGGCGCCCTTGCGCCGCACCGCCTCGGCCAGCGAGCGCGTGCCGACATCTTCGACCAGCATCGCGCGCCGGGCGGCGGCGGCGTCGTAAAGCGTGGGCACCGGCGCACCGATCGCGGTGAGGAATCGATGGAGATTCAGCCAGGGCGGTTCGTCGGGTGGGTCAGGCAGTAGCCCGAGAGCCGACACGTAGGCGGGATAGTCGTCGGGGCCGAGATCGACCAGGATCGCACTGGAAGGAGAGCCCGAGGACGCGGTCTCGAAGCTCAGCCGGAAAAATCGGCGCGTGGACAGGTCGCCCTTAAGCGCTTGCACGCCGGCCAGAAGGGCACCCGGCCACCTCCGCCCCGCGCGCTCACGCACCCAGTCGAGAAGCTGTGCTTCAGACGATACCATCCCGACGCGATTTTAACCGCGCGGGATGGATTTTCATATTCGCGGGCGAGGGCCGGAATACGGCGCGATGCGCGCGCACATTCGTTCGCGCATCGCGCCGTCAGCAACGATCAGTCGCCCGAGAGCGCGTGTCCGCCCTCGGCCGCGCGCGCCATCGCTTCCGGCGTGAACCAGTCGCGATCGACCGCGCCCATATTGATGAACCAGGCGTCGCGCGACGGGGCGTCGGGCGACGGATGGTAACACACGGTGGAAAATCCGCTCTGCACGTTGACCGTGGACGATCCGACCTGGAACTCGCGCTTAAACGGATAGATCGCGATTTTCGCGCCGGGCTCGGCACGGTCAGCATAGTGCATCCACGAGGTGTAGTTATTGAAGAGCTCGCCCGAGCGGTCGAACATGTCGTCGGACATCACGAAGTCCGCTTCGGAATCGATGTACAAGACCTCGTGCGAATACAGCGAGTTGAACTTGCCGGAACGCGGCGAGCCTTCCACCAGGAACATGTGGCGCATCTCCCACTCGTCGGGGCAGTGGCTGGCGCCGCCGTCGGTGGGGCAGCGGACGTCGGGAACCCTGCTCACGTTGATCGCCGCGAGCATGTTTTTCTCGCCCAGGAACTTCCAGTTGTAGTTCTCGTTCTTTCCGCTGAAACCCTCGTAATGATTCGGGTCGTAGGCCTGCGGGCCGCTGGCGGTATCGAGGATCGCGTAATTGAGCCGCCGAACCCGGCGCGAGCCCGGACTCCAGGTCCAAGCGGCATCCTGCTTGGTCGGATCCGCATAACGGAACTTGATAAGCCCGGTCCCGCGGTCGGATTGAGGAGACAGCACCGGGTAGAGAAGCCCAAGGAAGTAGCGGCCGGTGGACTTGAAGTCGGGATCAATCGGCAGCGGCTCGACTTCGGTGCGTCCCACTTCGTTGTAGCCCGCGTAGTGCCCGACTTCGATATCGGTGATCTCCCTGAACGCCTTGTTCTTTCCCCAGTACACGCTGTCGCAATCGAACCAGCGCAGGTCGTACTCGTCGCTGGAGATGGGGCGGAACGCGACGTTCCACATTGTCTTGGTCCCGGCGTCGGGATCGTTCGCGTCGACAATCGGGAACGGCTCGCCCGCCACGTAGCCGACCAGCGAGCGGCGGTCCGGCGTCAGGCGCACCTGCGAAGAATATTTTTCGGTCGCCTCTTTGTAGGGCGGCGGCCAGTCGATGCGCTCGCTCGGAACGACCTTGAGACTCATCCCGTGCACTATCCGGAGATACTGTCCGGGAGAGACGAGGTCCCTGACCTTGGAAGCGTTCTGGTCGTTGATGAAGTCGCCCGGTTTCACCTGGGCCACAGCCGGCATCGCCGACAGCACAGCGGCCGCGATAAATCCGGCGCACAAGGCTCTCATTCCTTTCGCGCGATTCATAACAGAACCTCCCCTCTTCACTTAACTACGCCTGTAGAACCCGAACCCGATCAGACGCCGGCCCAAAATCAGCGTTCAAACCGGTGATTAGTCGGGGCGCATTCAGAAGTCAATAGATATTATTCAACGAACACGCGGAGGAGCTCCGCGCAAGGGGAGGAGAGTACAAGATTTACGCAGGCGCGCCGCTTTGCCGCGGCGCGCCTGCGGTGATTCCAATCAGTTCATGCCGATACGCCGTGCGTCTCTATCGCATCGACGCCTGGACTACGGCGGCAGGAGTAAAGAAGGTCCTGTCAACCGCGCCCATATTGATGTACCAGCATTCCTTCTCCGGCACGTTGTAGCCCGGATGGTAGCAGACCGTTGACAGTCCCGATTGCACGTCGGTTGACGAAGAGCCGGTCTGGAACAGGCGCTTGAACGGATAGATCGCGATGCGAGAGGCCGGCGACACGCGGTCCGCATACTTCAGCCACGAGGTGTAATTGATGAACAGATTTCCCTCGCGGTCGTACTGATCCTGGTACATGCCGAAATCGGCTTCAGAGTCGATGTACAGCACGTGGCGCGAATAGAGGTCGCCGGGCAGCCGCGAGTGACGCGCGCGTCCCTCCAGGATGAACATGTGCCGCATCTGCCACAGCGCCGGGCAGTGGCTCGCGCCGCCATCGGTGGGACAGGTCTTGGGCGGATCGGCGGGATCGTTGATCGCGCCGAGCATCTCCTTCTCGCCGAGGAAGCGCCAGTCGTAGTTCTCGTTCTTGCCCGCGAAGCATTCGAAGTCGTCCGGGCTGTATGACTCAGGCCCGGAGTCCTGCGCGGTGCTCATCAGGCTGTCGTTAAGCCGCCGCATCCGGCGCGACTGCGGGTTGTAGGTGTAGGAGTCGTCGGCGCGGGTCGGATTCGCGTAGCGGTAACGCAGGAACCCGGAACCGGCGCCGTCCTCGGGAGAGAGCTGCGGATACAGCCCGGTCATCGAGTAACGCCCCGATACCAGGAAGTCGGGATCCACCGGCATCGGATTGACCTCGGTGCGACCGACCTCGTTGTAACCCATGTAATGGCCGACCGTGTAATACCAGAGCACGCGGTACGGCTTGTTCAGCCCCGCGTACACGCTCTCGCAGTCGAAGTAGCGGAGGTCGTAATCGTCGGTGGAAATCGGCCGGAAGAAGTAGTTCCACATGATCTTGTTCGCGACCTCAGGGTCATTCGGGTCAAGCAGCGGAAACGGCTGCCCGGCCACGTAGCCCACCAACGAACGATGGTCGCGGCTGAGCCGGACCTGGGAGGAATATTTCTCGGTCGCTTCCTTGTACGGCACCGGCCAATCGATCCGCTCGGTCGGCGCAATCACCATCTGCATCCCGTGCTGGACCCGCCAGTACACTCCAGGAGATACAAGGTTCTTGACCTTGTCTGCATTGTTTGGGCCGATATGTTCGCCGACTTTGACTTGCGCGAAGGCCGGCATCGCGGTCAGTACAACGGCCGCTATGAATGCTACGCACAAGGTCCCCAATTCCTCAGCGCGATTCATGTGACACTCCCCTGTTGAGACAGTTACCGGATTCCCATCCGAAAATTTGGACCCATTCCCACCACGAGATCCGAAACGATTGGCGCCCACCAGATGGACGCGAAGGCAATCGAAGTCATAAGCTATCCTTGTAGCAGAAGTCAATAATCGTTATGGATATCCGCAGCTACGATTATCTCTGAACCAAGCAGAGCTTATTCCCGGTATCTCGCGCTGTGCTCCGCGCAGCCACGCGACTGGCGGCCGAGGCGCGGACTGTGGGCGCACGGTTAGGGTCCCCGGGCGCGATCGCCGCGCATGCGCGGTTGGAAAGCGGCGCTTCATCGGCTATTGGTAAGCGTATAAACCGTGCAAGCGCGGCAGGATTATTCCGAATGGCAACCTGGTTTCCGGTACTGGTGACTTTTCTCTTCGCCGGCCTGATCGTCGGTGTGATGGTTTCGATTAACGCGCTGGTCGGGCCGAAACGCCCGGGCAAGATTAAGAGCGAAGCGTTCGAGTGCGGAAATCCGGCCAGCGGCAGCGCATGGGGCCGCTTCTCGGTGCGCTTTTACCTTACCGCGCTACTGTTCCTGGTTTTCGACGTTGAGATCGTGTTCCTGTATCCGTGGGCGGTGGAGTTGAGAAAGCTCGGGATGTTCGGGTTCGTGGAGGCGCTCGTATTCATCGCGATTCTCGCGGTGGGCCTGATCTACGCCTGGCAGCGCGGGGCGCTGGATTGGGATTGAAAGCGCAGGGCGCCACGCCGTCGCGGCCCAAGCCGGCCGCCGGGAAGCTCTGAATTTACGAGAACATGCTGGTGGAAAAACTAAAAGAGCGCTTTGGCGCCGATATCGTGGAGAGCCTCGAGGCGCACGGCGAGGAGACGATCGTCATCGACCGCGAGCGCGCGCCCGAGATCTTTAAGGCGCTCCGCACCGAGCCCGACTTCGCCTTCAACATGCTGACCGACGTGACTGCGGTGGATTGGCCCGAGCGCGAACCGCGCTTCGAGGTGATTTATCATCTCAATTCGCTCGAGCGGCGCAATCGCCTGCGCGTCAAGGTGCGGGTTGGCCGAGACGAACCGTGGGTGCACAGCGCGTGCGGGATATGGAAGTCGGCCGACTGGCTGGAGCGCGAGGCCTATGACATGTTCGGCATCCAGTTTCGCAGCCACCCTGATTTGCGCCGGATCCTGATGTACGACGAGTTCGAGGGTCATCCCTTGCGCAAGGATTATCCCTATCAGCGGCGCCAGCCGCTGGTTCCCGAGGTGGATCCGATCACGGCGCCGCGTCCGCCGTCCCGGTAATCGCGGCGCGACCCTCAACCGCAACCTGTTGACGAACACGCAATGGCACTACCCGAACGCTGGAAGGAAAAGCTCGAGGCCTCCGATCCCGCCGACGAGATCATGGAGCTGCAGATGGGGCCGTCGCATCCCGCCTCCCACGGCACCATCAAGTTCAACCTGAAGCTCGACGGCGAGCGCATCGTCGATATGGACGTCGAGGTCGGCTTTCTGCATCGCGGATTCGAAAAGATGTGCGAGCAGGGCACCTGGACGCAGTGCTTTCCATACACCGACCGCCTCAACTACGCCTCACCGTGCATCAACAACGTCGGCTTTGCGCTGGCGGTAGAAAAGCTGCTCGATATCGAGACGCCCGAGCGTGGCAAGTATGTGCGCACGATAATGAGCGAGGTCTCGCGCATTACTGACCATCTGACCTGTCTGGGGATGGCGGCGGGAGAAGTCGGCGCGCAGACCGCGATGTTCTATATGCTTGAAGCGCGCGAGATGCTCTACGACCTGGTCGAGCTTGTCACCGGCGCGCGATTGACAGTCACCTGGTGCCGCGTGGGCGGCGTGGCGCATGATCTGCCGCCCGAGTTCAAGGACGCCGTCGCCGCCGCGTTTCGCAATCTCGACTCGATGCTGACCGATTGCGACAAGCTGCTCTCCAAGAACCGGGTATTTATCGACCGGATGAGCGGCATCGGCATCCTGTCGCGCGAGGATGCGATTTCCTACGGTCTGACCGGACCGCTGCTGCGCGCCACCGGCGTCAGCTACGACGTTCGCAAGGCCTATCCCTATCTGGTTTACGATCGATTCGACTTTGAGGTGCCGACCGGCGAACAGGGCGACAATTACGATCGCTTCAACGTTCGCTTCCGCGAAATCCTGCAATCCAAGCGGATCATCGATCAGGCGCTCGCCTCGATACCCGACGGTCCCGTATCGATCGAGAATTCCCGCTACATCCTTCCCCCCAAGCATCGCGTGTACGACTCGATTGAAGGGCTGATGAATCACTTCAAGATCATCATGGAAGGCGTCAAGATCCCTCCCGGCGAGGCTTACCAGGGTGTCGAGGGCGCCAACGGCGAGCTCGGCTTTTATGTGGTGAGCGACGGCAGCGGCCGGCCGTATCGGGTGCGGGTGCGTCCGCCATGCTTTCTCGGGATGGGCGCACTCAACAAGATGCTGATCGGCCACATGATCCCGGACATCATCACCACCTTCGGAATGATCAACATGATCGGTGGCGAATGCGACCGCTGAGGCCTATCTGACGTAGATTTTGCTCATGAAATCAGCGGTTTAGCACGGGCAGGGCCGGATTGTTGAAGCCGTTCCCTTAAACTCCGATTGCGCCTCATAATACCGCTCTGATATTGGATAAGCGTGCCCGCTTGCTGCGTCATGGGGAAGCAGCGCGGGCCGGTGCCTGGGCTCATGCCGGCGCGCCGCGTAGCGGTGAGCAAGCGCGATGAAGTGGAGAACATTGAGCATTCTGTGCGCGGCGGTGACGATCGCGCTGATGCCGGCGCTCGCGCAGGCGCAGGGGTTCTTTCAGGGATTCGAAACCAATGCCGCGGGATGGCTCAATTTGGGCAACGGTGCGGTTTCGCGCACTGCCTCCCGCTCTTCGGCCCCGGGCGGCTATGCTGAGGACGTGCTTGCCTCTTCGGGCAACTACCTGGCCCGGCTGAGCGTCGATCCTTCAGCAAATTACGGGCTGGCGGGAAACGCGGATTGCAAGCCGGGCGCGAAGGATTGCGTGGGGCCTTACGTCGATTGGGGCTTGGGCTTCACCGCGAGCCGATTTCCGCGTGGCGGCACCACCACCGAGATCGACGTCTACCTGGACACCGCATTCGCGGGCTCGCATCCCGATTACCGCTTCGATTGGGATTCCGCGCTGAACGATTCGACCGGCAATCCCCTGCAGGACTACGTGATCAACGTTGGCACCGGCAGCGGTCAGACCAATGATCCGTGCGGCGTCACCGACACCGCGCACTTTGTGGCCGCGGCCGGCACCAACGCCACGCGCGAGGCATCTTCGCCCGAGGACCCGAATCACAACGCGCAATGCATCAATTCGTCCGGATGGTATACGTTCCGCGACGTGTTCAAACCCGACCAGTACGGCAATCTTGAGGTCGATCTCTCGATCATCAACCGCAACAACGGCGCGACCGTCGCCAGCTGGACCCTGCATCCGACCTGTACACTCCCGCAATCGCTCGGCTTGTGCACCGACGGCGATGCGCTGCCGATCACGGCGGTGGGCGGGAACGCCTACGGATGGTTTCCCAATCAGGAAATCAATCAGCTTCCGATCGACAATTCGCAGTACGGCACGGTCCAGCCGCAGAGCAAATCCGATTGCATAAATGGCGGATGGGCCCTGTTCAGCTCACCCACTTTCCAGAATCAGATTCAGTGCCTCGCTTTCCTCGCCGCGCAGCCGCAGAACTAGCATGACGCCGCGGCATGGGCCGCGGTCTTCGATTCATCCGGCGCGCGCACGGCGCGCGACGGTGCTCGGGCCGCATGGCCGGGTCCAACCGGCGCGGGGCCGCCCAAGTGCCTACTTTGCCCGTCGGCCCCGCGCCGTTATCATCTTGCGCAAGAGGCGAATTGACTGCGATGGCCACCGAACAATCCCCGCCCGCACCGCCGCGCCGAGTGCTGATCGTGCTGCTCGGCGCGATCGGGGACGTGGTTCGCGCGCTGCCGCTGCTCGGCCGGATTCGGCGCGCGTGGCCCGACGCGCACATCGCATGGGCGATCGAACCGAAATCGGGTCCGATCCTCGAGCATCATCCCTGGCTCGACGAGATGATTGTCTACGACCGCACGCGGGCGCCGCTTGCCTTTCCCGGCTATCTGAAAAAGGTACGCGCGGGCAGATTCGATCTGGTCGTCGATCTGCAGCGCCATCTCAAGAGCGGCATCACCTCTATCGTCTCGGGCGCGCGCGACCGGATCGGGTTCGCCGCGCCCAATACCAAGGAGTTCAATCACCTGTTCTCGACCCGAACCATCGCGCCGCAGCCGCCGATGAAGCTGAAGCTGATGCAGTATCAGGCCTTCGGCGACGCGCTTGGACTCGCAACGGCGCCGATCGAATTCGGGTTGTCGCCGACCAACCAGGAATGCGCACGGGTGCGTGACCTGCTGCACGATGCGCCGCGCCCGCTTATGGGGGTGATCCTGGGGTCGTCGTGGCCGAGCCGCATCTACTTTCCCGAGCTTACCGCGCGCGCGATCGCCAGCCTCTCATCCGCGAATGACGGCGGCGCTCCGCTGTTTCCGGTGTTGATCGGCGCGCCAGAGGAAGCCTCGCTCGCAACCGACGTGATGCGTCATTTGGGCGCCGCGCCCGCGCTCAATCTGGCGGGAAAAACCGGACTGCGCGACTTGATCGCGCTGTTCGGAGAATGTGCGGTTGCATTCGGCCCCGATTCGGGGCCGATGCATATCGCGGCGGCGGTCGGATGCCCGGTCGTCTCGCTGTGGGGCTCGACCGCGCCGCAGCGTTCCGCGCCCTGGGGCTTTGACCAGTACGCGATCGCGAGCGATATGCCCTGCCATCCATGCTACCTGCGCAACTGTCCCGTCGGCCGTGAGTGCATGTGGCGAATCGATCCCACCGTCGTCGCGGGGCAGGTTCGCCGCGCCGCACACGAACGCGCTGGCGCGGCGCCCGCGTGCGCGGAGGCCGCCGGATGATCGCGCGGGGTTACGACGCTGTCGACCGCGGGGGGTGGTCGTTCTTTACCCATCGCGACGCGCTCGGTGACGGCGCCGCGCGCGATTGCGCGCTCGAACTGGCGCTGGATGCCGCGCGCGGCCGTGCGCTGCGGCGGGTGCGGCGCTCGCGTCATGGCGAGACCTGGTTCGGACGCCTAGGCGACGCGGGCCACGACGTGTTCATCAAGGTGCTCGCGCCCGCGCGCGGAATCGAGGCGATCAAGTGCGCGATACGAGGTTCGCGCGCGCTTCACGTCGCCGCGATTTCCGATGAACTCGCCCGCGCCGGAATCGGCGTTCCGCGCGTTATCCTGTATGGACGCGAAACCCGGGGAGGACGCGAAGTCGTGATCACGGAGCGCGCGCCGGGACATATGGTTCCGCGCTGGCTCAAGGGCGGGCGCGAACGACTTGGATTCAAGCGGGCGCTCCTGCGCAAGCTGGGCGGCCAGATCGCAAACCTGCATCGCGCCGGTTTCATCCATGGCGACCTCACCCCGTTCAACGTGGTGGTCGCCGGCGATAGCGAGCCGCCGCGCATCAGCTTTATCGACCATGAACGCACCCGGCGCACCCGGCTGGTCCGGATGGCGCGGCCGCGGCTCAGAAACCTGGTCCAGCTCGGGCGCTTCGACCTGTTCGGGCTGGCGACGACCGATCGGATGAGAGTCTGGACCGCCTACGCGCGCGCGATGGGCTTGAGAGACCCGCGCGCCGAGCGCAACCGGATTGCGAGGATGCTGCGCGAGCGGCTTGCACGCGACGCCACGGCGGTGGCTGCTCATCGGCCGATGCGCGCGCCACAGCCGCACGCGGGGGAGGGAAGATGATGGAGGCGCCGAAGATCTCCGTGGTGATTCCGGCTTACAACGAAGTCAAAACGATCGGTCTGGTGATCGACCGCGTGCTCAATTGCGGCTATGACGCCGAAGTGATCGTCGTGGACGATGCCTCGACTGACGGCACCGCTGAATTTCTGCGCCGCTTCGAGCATCCGCGCGTGAGATGCTTTTTCCATGCGAGCAACAAGGGCAAGGGCGCCGCGCTCCGGCTCGGGTTTCCGGCGGCCACCAATCCCTACCTGTTCGTCCAGGATGCTGACCTCGAATACGATCCGCGCGACTACCGCGCCGTGATCGAGCCGCTGCTCGACGGGCGCGCGGACATGGTGTACGGCTCGCGGTTCCTGGGCGGACCTCATCGCGTGCTGTTTTTCTGGCATTACCTTGGCAACCGCTTCATCACGCTGCTCTCCAACGCAGTCAGCAATCTCAATCTGACCGACATGGAGACCGGGATGAAGGCGTTCATCCGGGAGAAGCTGATGGATCTGAAGCTGTCCGCCGACCGCTTCACCTTCGAGCCTGAGATCACCGCCAAGGCGGCGCGCGCGCGCTGGCGCATCTACGAAGTGCCTATCTCGTACTCGGGCCGCACTTACGAGGAAGGCAAGAAAATCGGATGGCGCGACGCGATCACGGCGATCTGCGCGATCTTGTACTACCGGCTGTGGGACTGACGGCGCACGATGGGCAACGCGACTGCGCATAGCGATGGCTTCGATCATGTCGCGGCCGAGGCGGCGGCGCCCCAGCCGCCGTTCCGGATTGCAGGGGTCGATCCCGAGCGCGCATTTGGCGGCGGCGAAACCCAGGTGCTGGGCCTGACGCTCGCGCTTGGGCGCATGGGCCATCGCGCGGAGCTGATCTGCGATCCAGCGGGACCGCTCTGGGAGCGGGCGCAGGCGGCGGGAATCGCGTGCCACGCGCTGCGGATTCGGAATTCGGTGGACTTCGCGGCCGGGATGCGCCTGCGCAGCATCCTGCGCCGCGAGCATTTCGACGTGGTACATTTCCACACCTCGCGCGCACATGCGATGGCGCCGTTTGCGCGTGGACACGCAGGCACCCTGGTCGTAACCCGCCGGATGGATTACCGGCCCAACCGGATGTTCGCGCCGTACCTTTACAACCACGCGGTCGATGGCGTGGCGGCGATCTCGTCGGAAGTGGCACAGTCGCTCGCGCGCGCTCGGGTGCCGCGCGAGCGAATCGCGATAATTTCCAGCGGCGTCGATTGCGCGCGCTTTCGCCCGCCCGCCGCCGACGAGCGGCGCGCAGCGCGCGCTCAGTTGGGCATCGCCGACGACGCGGTGGTGCTCGGCACGATCGGAGCGGTGGAGGAGCGCAAGGGTCATCGCTACCTGCTCGAGGCGATGACCGAGCTCTGCCGCGCGCCGCAAGGGCCGCTGGTGTGCCTGATAGCTGGCGACGGATCGCGGCGCGCGGAGCTGGAACGTGACGCTGTGCAGATGGGAATCGCCGGCGTCGTGCGTTTTCTCGGCCTGGTTGACGACGCTCGCCCGGTGCTGTGGGCGCTCGATATTTTCATCTTCCCGTCGCTGCACGAAGGCCTCGGCGTCGCCCTGCTGGAGGCCGCCGCGTGCGGTCTTCCCGCCGTTGCGAGCAACGCGGGGGGAATCCCGGAAGTTGTCATCGAAGGCTATACGGGCCTGCTCGTGCCGCCGGCGAATGCAAGCGCAATTTCGGCGGCGACGCGCCGGCTGATCGCGACGCCCGCGGAGCGCGCAGAGATGGGTGCGGCGGCGCGCGAACGCGCGCTGCGCGAATACACAATGGACACGATGGCGCGGCGAACGCTCGAGCTTTACCGGCGCTGCCTTGCCGCGCACCGAAACGAGGATTGAATAGATGCGGAGCATGACCGGGTTTGGGCGGGCCTCGATTGAACGCGACGGCACGCGGGTGGTGGTGGAAATCCGCGCACTCAATCAGCGCTTCCTGGAACTCAAGCTGAATCTGCCGCGCGGCTGGGGTGAGCATGAGTCCGACATTCGTAAGGTGATTCAGGGCGTTGTGTCGCGCGGGCGCGTGGAGGTGTTCGTCAGGCACGTGGCGCTAAAGCCCGCGCCTACGCGGCTCGAAGTCAATGAAAAGCTCGCCTCGATGTACGTTGCCGAGCTGCGCAAGCTCGGCAAGCGGTTCGGACTGGCGGGCAATCCCTCGATCGACGCGATCCTGAACCGGCCCGAGGTCTTTCACGTCGTCGAGGAAGAGCACGACACGAGCGTTGCCGTCAGGCTCGGGCTCGGCGCGATGCGCAAGGCGCTCAAGGCGCTCGACGCCGAACGGGTGCGCGAGGGCAAGAGCCTCAAGCGCGACTTCGCCGCGCGAATCGGGCGAATCGAGAGCGCCGTCCCGCGAATCGAGCGGCTGGCCGAGGAGACCCGCGCCGAGATTCTGGAGAATTTCGAGGCCCGAATCCGCGAGCTGCTCGACACCATCCCGGTCAACGAGAAACGGCTTTACGAGGAGGCGTCGGCAGCCTCACAGCACGGCGATATCAGCGAGGAAATCACGCGGCTGCGCACCCATTTGCAGGGCCTCCGGCAAATTCTCGGCCGCCCCGGTGCGGTGGGAAAATCGATTGAATTCCTGCTCCAGGAGATAAACCGGGAAGTGAACACGATGGGATCGAAATCGCAGAGCGCGGCGCTCTCGCAACTGACCGTGGAGGTCAAGGCGGAGGCCGAGAAGATGCGCGAGCAGGTCCAGAACGTCGAGTAGGATGGCGGTAAAACGTCATTTGCAAATGCGCGGGTGCCCCTGATAGTGTCTACCAAGAAGGATCCTTTGCCGCCGAGACGGGGTATAATCTTTATACTTTCTGCTCCTTCGGGAGCCGGCAAAACCACGATCTCGCGCGCGGCGCTCAAGGCGATCGCGGGGCTCGAAGCTTCGGTCTCGGTTACCACCCGTGCGCCGCGTGAGGGCGAAATCGATGGTGTCGATTATCGCTTTGTGAGCGCGGACGATTTCAAACGCAAGCTCGAACACGACGAACTCGCCGAATCGGCGCGCGTGTTTGACGCCTCCTACGGCACCCCGCGCGAGCCGCTGCAGGCCGCGGTCGCGGGCGCCCGCGACATCCTGCTCGACATTGACATCCAGGGCGCGCGCCAGATTCGCGACCATTACGGACGCGATGCTGTCATGATCTTTGTACTGCCCCCAACGTTTGAGGACTTGGAGCGGCGCTTGCGCGGCCGCCGCACCGAAACTGAGGATGCGATCGAGCACCGTTTGCGGCGCGCCCGAGAGGAAGCGCGCGCGTGGCCCGAGTACGACTACCTGATCATCAACCGCGAGGTCGAAGAATCGCTCGAGCAGCTGGAGTCAATCGTAAATGCCGAACGGCGGCGCACCTTCCGCCTGCGCCAGGAGTCCGCGGCGTGGAAGCAGTAGCGCAGAGCTTTCCCGACCAACTCGCCGAGCTGATCGACAAGGTCCGGGCCTACCATCCGCAGGCCGATCCCGCACAGATTCGCGACGCCTACGCGTTCGCCGAGCGCAAACACGCCGAGCAGAAGCGCCTGTCCGGCGAGCCCTACGTGATCCATCCGCTCAACGTCGCGCTAATCGCCACCGAGCTCAAGCTCGATTTGCCTTCAATCGAAACCGCGCTGCTCCACGACGTGGTTGAGGACACCGGCACTTCGCTGGAGGAAGTCCGCGCCGCGTTCGGCGACGAGGTCGCGCAGCTCGTCGACGGCGTCACCAAGGTTTCCAAGATCACGTTCCAGAGCCGCGAGGAGAAGCAGGCCGAGAACTTCCGCAAGATGATCATCGCGATGTCCCACGACATCCGGGTGGTCCTGATCAAGCTCGCCGACCGGCTTCACAACATGCGCACGCTGGACTCGCTGCAGCCCGACCGCCAGCGCGAGATCTCGCGCGAGACGCTGGAAATTTACGCGCCGATCGCGCATCGGCTGGGCATCTATTGGCTCAAGTCGGAGCTCGAGGACAACTCCTTCCGCTATCTGAATCCGAGCGCTTACTCGACGCTCAAGGCGTTCGTCGCCAAGAAGCGCCAGGAGCGCGAGGAATATATCCGCGACGTGATCGCGATCCTCACGCGCCGGCTGGAGGACTCCGAAGTCAAGGCCGAAGTCACCGGCCGCCCCAAGCACTTCTTTTCGATCCACAGCAAAATGCAGGAGTTGGGGCTTTCCTTCGACGATATCTACGACTTGGTCGGCTTCCGCATAATCGTCGGGTCCGTGCGCGAATGCTACGAGGCGCTGGGCGTCGTCCATGCAAACTGGAAGCCAGTCCCCGGCCGCTTCAAGGACTATATCGCGCTGCCCAAGGTCAACATGTACCAGTCGCTGCACACCACCGTGATCGGACCGCGCGGGCAGCGCATGGAAGTGCAGATTCGGACCCGCGAGATGCACAAGATCGCCGAGGAAGGTATCGCCGCTCACTGGAGCTACAAGGAAGGCGCGGGACCCAAGGAACTGCGCGAGAGCGAGCGCTTCGCATGGCTGCGCAGACTTATCGAGTGGCAGCAGAACCTCAAGGACCCGCAGGAGTTCCTGTCCACCGTCAAGGAAGATCTGTTCGCCGAAGAAGTCTTCGTCTTCACGCCCAAGGGCGACGTGCTCGACTTCCCGCTGGGCGCCACGGTGATCGATTTCGCCTACCGGATCCACTCCCAGGTCGGAAATCATCTGGCCGGCGCGCGAGTGAACGGGCGGATGGTGCCGTTGCGCTACCGGCTGCAGTCCGGCGATACCATCGAGGTGGTTACCTCCGAGCGCCAGACTCCCGGCAAGGACTGGTCGAATTTTTGCGTCACCGCGCGCGCCAAGTCGCGCATCCGGCAATGGCTGCGCCAGCAGCAGGCTGACCGCTCGCGCGAGCTCGCGGTGCAGATCCTGGACCGCGAACTCCAGCCCCTGCACCTGAGCGTCGCCAACCTGCGGACCGCGAAGCGGCTGGAGGCGGTGCTGCGCGAATTTTCGCAGAAGGACGTTGACGGACTGCTCGCTGCGGTCGGCTACGGCATCATCACGGCCGGCCAGCTCCTGGCCAAGGTACTGAGCGCCGATGAGCTCAAGCACTATCGCGAGGCCAGGATGCCGTCTCCTGCGGCCCCCTCCAAGGACCGCGCTCCAAGGGACGGGCGCAAGGCTGCGGGCGGCGCGGTGGTGGTCTCGGGAATCGGCGACGTGCTGGTCCGCTTCGCGCGATGCTGCAGCCCGCTGCCGGGCGAGGCGATTACGGGTTTCATCACGCGCGGTCGCGGCGTGACGGTCCACGTTGCCGGCTGTTCCCATGCACTCAACACCGATCCGCAGCGGCGCGTGCCGGTGGTTTGGAAGGACGGCGAGGAGACCCCCAGGCCGATCCGGCTCGAGGTTCTGTGCGTCGATCAGCCCGGACTGCTGGCGGCGATGACGAAAGCGATCGCGTCGGCTGGCGTCAACATCTCGACCGCCGAGGTCAAAACCAAGGGCGCCGACGGCCGCGCGCTGTCGCTGTTCGAGGTCAGTGTCAGCAGCGCGCGCCAGCTCAACAACCTGATGAGCTCGATCGGCGCAATCGAGGGCGTAATGCGAGTGTCTCGAGTCGGACTTCAGTCCGGCAACCGCTATTACGAGTGATCGCACCAGGGGGCCGCGCCGCAATTTCAATGAAACGGGCAATCCAAAGCGGGCAGGCGCCGTCGGCGATCGGGCCCTACTCGCAGGCGATCGAAAACGGCGCGCTGATATTCTGCTCCGGACAGATTGGCCTTGATCCCGTGGCCGGCACGATTGTCGCCGGCGGAATTGAGGCCGAGACGCGCCGCGTGCTCGAAAATATTCGCGCGGTGCTGGCGGAGGTGGGGCTGGGTCTCAAGGACGTCGTAAAAACCACTATCTTTCTCCTCGATCTCGGCGATTTCGAGATCGTCAACCGCGTTTACGGCGAGCACTTCGAAGCGCCGTGTCCGGCGCGTTCGACCGTGCAGGTAGCCGCGCTTCCGCGCAAGGCAAGAATCGAGATCGAAGCGGTTGCGATGCGCCGGGACTGATCCGCACGCGGCTCAGCTCACGTCGAGAATTTTGAGCGCCCGCGGGTTGAAGAACTTCCCACCGGGATCGAGCTTGTGCGCCGAGCGCAAGAGCCGCCGCGCGTTCGCGCTGCGTCCCTGCGCGGAAACCGGGTGCTCGGACAAGCGCGCCTTGTCGAGATCGAGAATCACGACCGCGAAACTCTCTCCCGCCTGCGTAACCATCAGGTTGTGCAGGTTCAGGTCGGCGTGCAGCACTCCGCGATCGTGCATCTCTACGATCGCCGCGCGCGCCTTCATCAGGACGTGTTCGCGGACCGCCGGATCGTCGTCGGTGCACATGAATTCCCACAGCGTCATTCCCGTGATCGCACGGGTCAGAAAAAACCCGCGATAGACCGCGGGCGCGATCCACTCGGCCATCGCGGCCACCGGCTCCGCCACCGTTACGCCGCGCCGGCGCGCTTCCGCCGTGACCCGAAGCTCGCGAAACGGGCGCGGTTCCGTCCCGAAAAACGTGCGGCTCGTGAAGTGCCGCATGATCCCGCCCCGAGTGGAGCGCCGCGCCACGAGTTCCAGGCCGCCGGCGAGGCTCAGGCGGAAAGCGCTGGCGCGGTTTCCCGCGCCCGACTCTCGCTCGAGCGCGGCCAGCCGCACCGCGATATCGGCCGCGTGCTCCAGAATTTCGCGATGCACCAGCAGGACGCGGCGACCGAGTTCGATTCGCGTGAAGTCCTGGTGCTCGCGCCATTGCATCTGTGACTTCGGTCTCATCCGCCGGTCCCGGATGTGATGTGATCGCCGTCGGGAATCGGAACCGCGCTTATCGGAGAGGCGGCGCCCGTCCGGCTGAACGCGACGAGCGCGGCCAGCGCAAACATCGACGACAGGAAGTGCGCCGAGTAGAACAGCGCGGCGCGGCTCAGATGGCGTCCCGGTACGAAGTTGAGCAGCGTCGAGATCGCAAACAGCGTCCACGCCAGCGCGGCGGGCGCCGGCGGGTCCCCGCGATCCTCCCATAGCGCCGCGGCCAGCGCCATGTACGGCACCAGCATCGCGGCGTAGTAGCTCTTCCAGGAGATCGGTGCGAAGCCCGGCATCACGCAGAACATGGCACCGAGCGCTATCCATTCCGCGCCGCCGTCGGGCGTCTTCCAGATCCACCCGCAAACCGCCGCCGTGAGTGCGAGCTCGAGCGCCATGCCGACCCACAGCGGAGCCGGTCCCGCGGCGGCGGCGTCACCGCCGCGGATCGACACGAGTCTGGCGACGGCCGCCACCGCCGACTGATTCGTCAGCATCGTGCGATACCGCCCCGTCATCGATGCGACCGACCGCACGTACGCGGCCGTCTGTACCATGAGACCGTGCGGGCCGAAGACAAGAATTGGCGCCGCGAGCAGGATGAGCGCGGCGGCGAACGTCCATCCGAGCGCGCCAAATCGACGGCGCAGAAGCAGGTAGAGCGCGGGCAGAATCGCGTAGGGCTTGATCAGCAGCGCCGCCGCCAGCATCGCACCCCCAAGCCGCGGACGGTCCTCGCGCGCATAAACGATTGGCCACACGCACAGGGCGAGCACAATCAAGTTGACCTGCCCGTGGTCGATATTGTTGCCGATGAACCGGAACGACAGAATGACCGGCGCCGCCACGATCACCGCGCCGAGCCTCCGCTCGCGCCCGAACAGCATCGCGCCGGATCCGATGATCAACGCGATCAGCGCCCAGGCGTTGATCAGAAAGAACGCGCCCTGCGCTGCATGGCGCGGCAGCAGGGCGAACGGTGCGAAGACGAGCGCGAAGATCGGCGCGTAAAGAAAACGGTCCTTGTCGGCCGCCGGGTAGATCGCAAGTCCGCGCAGCACGCGATGGCCGGTGCGGTAGTAAACCTGGAAATCGCCCTGGTTACGCAGGACCGCGGAGATTCCGAGGCCGACGATGTAGATGCCCAGTGCGAGCCACGCGAGCCGGCGCGCGCGCTCAGCGTCAATTTTCGTCATTGCGGACGAAGGATGCGGACCGATGGCGGCGCGCCCGCGCTCATTTGAGCGGCTGCGCCTCGTCCACCAGCATGATCGGAATATCGTCCTTGATCGGATAGACCAGCTTGCACGCCTGGCACACCAGTCCGTCGCCGGCCGAAGTCAGATGCAGGTCGCCCTTGCACTTCGGGCAAGCCAGGATATCAAGAAGCTCCTGACTAACTGGCATTGCGGCCAACCTCCTTCAGGTCCGCGCCACGGGCGCCGTCCGGCACGCCGAACCCCATTCGCAGCGCAATCAGCTCGTCCAATGCGCGCGCATCTTGCGGCGCCATCGCGACTTCGATTCGCAGAGCGTACAGGGAATCACGCGCGAACGGAAACCGCTCCAGCTTGACGAGATCCTTTTCGGTTGTGATCACCAGGTCCACGTTGCGCGCGGCCTCGCCCAGCGCGTGCCAGTCGGCGGAAGTGTACGCGTGATGATCGGGATACTCGAGCACCCCGACCAAGTCGGCATCAAGTTCCCGCAGCGTCGCGTAAAACCCTGCCGGATTCGCCAGCCCGCTGACCGCAAGCACCCGCCGGCCGCCGATAGCCGCCGAGGATTCGCGCCATTGCCCGCGCTCGACGTTGACCAGGCATCGCGGGCGGAGCATGGCGTGCAGGACCGGGCGCCGTTCGATCTGCTTCATCTGCGGCGCAGTAATCGCCGAGGACAGGTTGTCGCCGGAGGAGACGATCACGACCGCGTCGGCGCGTCCCAGCGCCGCGAGCGGCTCGCGCATCGGTCCCGCGGGCAGCATCCGGGCGTTTCCGAAGCCGCGCTCGCGCGAGACGAGCACCAGGTCGAGGTCGCGGCGCAGGCGGGCATGTTGAAAGGCGTCGTCGAGCACGACCGCGTCGACCGGATGCTCTTGCGCGAGCAGTCTTATCGCGTCGATTCGCCGGCGCGCGACGACTATCGGTCCATCGAACCTTCGCGCCATCATCGCCGGTTCGTCGCCGGCCACTTCGGGATCGACGAGCAGACTTCCATCGGCGGCGACCAGCGTTGCGCGGGCGGCGGATTTTTTCGCGCCGTAGCCGCGGCTGACGACTGCGACCTTAAGTCCGCGCGCACAAAGGCGCGCGGCGACGAATAAGGTGAACGGCGTCTTGGCGTTGCCTCCCACGGTCAGGTTGCCGACGCTCAGAGTCGGCACTCCGGGCTCGCTCGCGCGCCATCGCCACCACAGATTTCGCGCGGCAAGCGCGCCACGATAGAGCCCGCCGGCCGCCATCAGCGGGAGCGAGAGAATCCGATCGCCGGCGCCGCCACTTCGCGTCCACAGGCGTTCGAGCCGCGAGCGGTTGCGATCGGGAGCGCGCGCCATCGTGGTTCAGGCCGTGGCGGCCAGCGTGCGCAGATGGATCAGCGTGGAGCGCGCGCCTCCACCCGCCTTTTCCGCAGCGGCGCGCGCGTGGATTCCGGCCTGTACGCGCGCGGGCTCGTCGCCGAGCCATCGCGCGCACGCCTCGGCCATCTCGGCGGCGTCGCGCACCACGGCGCCGCCGCCGGCGGCGACCAGCGAGCTGGCCATCTCGCGCTGATTTTCGTGAAAGGGGCCGAATAGCACCGGCACGGCGCGCGCGGCGGGCTCGGCGACATTCTGGCCGCCGCGTCCGGCGAACAGGCTGCCGCCGACGAACGCGACCGATGCGCAGCCGTACAGCGCGCGTAACTCGCCCATCGTGTCCAGCAGCATCACGTCGATTCCCGCCGCCGGCGGCGCTGAATCGAGTTTGCTGGCCTTGACGAACTCCACGGGGGCGGCTTCCAGCATCTGCGCAACTTCAGGCGCGCGCGCCGGATGGCGCGGCGCCATCGCGAGCGCGAGGCCGGGAAAACGCGCGCGCAGCACCTGCCATGCCTTCAGCACCACGGCTTCCTCACCCCGCCCGGTTGAACCCGCGACCAGCAGCGGCCGCCCGGCGGCGAAGCCGCGCAGGGCAGGGCGCGCCGCCGCTTCGGCGGATTCCAGCGTGAGATCGAACTTGGTGTTGCCAGTCACATGAATCCGATCGCGCGGAGCGCCCAGCGCGGCGTAGCGGCGCGCGTCATCGTGACTCTGCGCGAGGATCAGATCGGCGCATTGCAGGGCGTGGGCAAACAAAGAGCGTGCGCGGCGGTAGCGCCGGGCCGAGCGGCGCGAGATGCGCCCGTTGACGATCGCGACACGAGCGCCCGCGCGCCGGCCCTCAATGAAGTAGTTGGGCCACAGTTCGGTTTCGCCGACCAGGACCAGGTCGGGGCGCACCGCGCGCAGGAACTTGCGGACCGTGGCGGGACAATCCAGCGGGGCGAGCGCGCACGCGCAGGCGCCCGCAATCCGGCGCCGGGCGGCGTCGCGGCCGGTAGTGGTCATGGTGGTGACGAACAGCTGCGCGCCCGGGATATCGCGCAGTAGGCCGGCTGCGACCGGACGCAACCCCTCGATCTCTCCCACCGACGCGGCGTGCATCCAGATTCGCGGCGTGGTGCCGGTTTGCGGGGCATGCGCCCCCATTCGCTCACGGCGATCCTGGCGGTCGCGCGTGCCGGCGGCAAGCAGCGCCATCGGCAAGGCGGGGTACCAGAGAAGATTGTACAGTGTCCGCAGCATCGCGTGTCCGCCGCGCGTCGCGGGAGCGGCGGCGGAATCGAAAATCAGTTGATCAGCCGGCCGCCTTCCGGGGTATCCTCGGGCGCGACGAATTGCAACTCGCACAGCTTGCGATACTCGCCTGCGAGCGCGAACAGTTCGTCGTGGGTGCCCTGTTCGGCGATTTCGCCGTGCACGATCACGAAGATACGGTCGGCGCGGCGCACGGTCGAGAGCCGATGCGCAATCACCAGCGTGGTGCGGTTCTGGATCAGATTCTCGAGCGCCTCCTGCACGGAGCGTTCGGATTCCGAATCCAGCGATGAGGTCGCCTCGTCGAGAATCAGGATCGGCGCATCCTTCAGCAGCGCGCGCGCAATCGCGATACGCTGGCGCTCGCCGCCAGAGAGCCGCACGCCCATCTCTCCCACGATCGTGTCGTAGGCCTGGGGCAGGCGCATGATGAAATCGTGCGCGTTGGCCAGCCGCGCGGCAGCCATGATGCGCTCGAGGTCGCCATCGTCGGAGCCGTAGGCGATATTGGCGCGAATCGTGTCGTTGAACAGGAAAGTGTGCTGCGTGACCAGGCCGATTTGGGCGCGCAGGGAGGCCAGCCGGATCCGGCGCACGTCGGTGTCGTCGATCGCGACGCGGCCCTCCTGGACGTCGTAAAAGCGCGGGATCAGGTCCGCGATCGTCGATTTGCCGCCCCCGCTCATTCCGACCAGCGCGATCACCTGGCCCGAGCCGATTTCCAGGTTGATGTCGCGCAGCACCCAGTCCACACCGTAGCGGAAGCTCACGTGCTCGAAGCGGACGCTGTGCTCGCCGGGTGCCAGCCGCACACCCTGCGAATCGTCGGGGACGTCGCTGGGCTCGTCCATCATCCCGAACACGCGCTCGGCCGCGGCCATGCCCTGCTGGATGCTGTTGTTGGTTTTGCTGAGTTTCTTGAACGGGTTGTACACGAACAGCATGGTGGTGAAGAACCCGCTGAAGGAGCCCAGGGTACGGGTGCCCGAGATCAGCGAATTCGTCGCGTACCAGACCACCGCGACCACCGCGAATGCGCCCATCGCTTCGATCATCGGGCCGGTGATGGCCTTGATGAGAGCGACGCGCAGGTTGATTTTGAACAGATGGCGGAGCTCGGACTTGAAGCGGCGGCGTTCGTAATCTTCCATCCCGAACGCTTTGACCACGCGGTTGCCCTGGAAGGTTTCATGCAGCAGGGACTGGAGTCCGCCCAGCTGTTTCTGCGCGTTCTTGGTTTCTTTGCGCACCTTGCGCGAGAATTTTACGACCGGGCCGACGGTGATCGGAAATCCAATCGCCATGATCAGCGCGAGCTGCCAGTCCATGTAGAACGCGGTTCCGATCAGCGCGAGCAGCGAGATGCCGTCGCCGAAGATCGAGAATGCGCCATTGGTCAGCCCGTTGACGACCACCCCGGAATCGTTGATCACCCGCGAGACCATCACGCCGGTCGGAGTGCGATTAAAGAAGCTCAACGACTGGCGCTGCAGGCTCTCGTTGAGGTCGGACCGTATATCCATCACCAGCTTCTGGGTGACGTAACTGGTCAGATAGTCGTCGACCAGATTGCCCAGCGCGCGGCACAGGAACAGACCCGCCAGCGCCAGCGACAGGGTGCGCAACTCCCCGACCGTCTTAAGATGGGTCAGGTCGTCCACGAAGTGCTTGATCACGAACGGGATCGCCGCGTTGGCGGCCGCCAGGATTATCATCGCCACCGCCAGCAGACTGACGAACGGAAACACGTACGGGCGCAGATAACCGAGCAGCCGACGGTAGTGAACGGGGAGAATCGTCATACAATCATCTCAAGCGCCATCGCGGCCACGCGCGCTGCGGCTCCCGGCGCTCCCAGCCGCCCGCGCAGGGCGCCCAGCGCGGCGACGGTTTCGGCGCGGATCGACGGCGCCAGCAGGGGTTCGGCGGCGCGGATCAGATTCCGCGCGGTCACCTGCCGCTGAATCAGTTCAGGGACAATCTGGCGTCCCGCAAGGATATTCGGCATCCCGATAGAATCCACCCCGGTCACGAGCATCCTGCCAAGAATATAGGTAAGCGCCGAGACTTTATAGGCTATCACCATCGGGCATCCGAGCAGCGCCGTCTCCAGCGTCGCGGTGCCCGAGGCCACCAGTGCGGCTTCGCTGGCCGCGACCAGACTGTACGTATCCCCTTGGATTATATGGATTTCCGCGAGATCGACGCCACCTTCCGACGCCAGTTGAGCGGGGTCAAGAGTCGGGGCCAGCGCGATTACGGGCATCAGTCCATGGTCGTGCGCGAGCAGCCGCGCCGCCTCGACGAACGGCCGGAGCAGGTAGTGGACCTCGGCGCGGCGGCTGCCCGGCAGCAGAGCCAGCAGGCGCGCACCGGGCGCAAGCCCGTGGCGCGCGAGCGTTTCCTTGCGCCCCTGCGCGGGCTTTACCCGGTCGAGCAGCGGGTGGCCCACGAAGGAGACCCGCTCGCCCGCGCTCGCGAAGACTTCCTTCTCAAAGGGCAGCACGACCGCCATCCGGTCCGCGCGGTTGACGATCTTCGTGACCCGCCCGCGGCGCCATGCCCAAACCTGAGGCGTGATGTAGTAGAGCACGCGGATTCCGGCGCGGCGCGCCACCCCGGAGAGAATCAGGTTGAACTCAGCGTAGTCGATCAGGATGAGCAGGTCGGGACGCTCGCGGCGCAGGATTTTGCGCAGCTCGCGAAAGGCTCCGACGGTGCGGCCGATCGTCGAGGCGAGCTCGGACAGGCCGAGGCCGTGGATATCTTCCATCCGCACCAGCGCGCGCACGCCCGCCTCGCGCATCCGCTCGCCCGCGATTCCGAACAGGTCGCAGTTCGGTTCACGCGCGAGAATCTCGCGCGCCAGATCGCTGCCGTGGAGATCGCCCGATGCTTCGCCGGCCACGATCATGATACGGCGGCGCGCACGCACGGTCGCCGTCTCAACGGAGGGAGGACCGCTCTCGGCAGTTGGACGCATCCGTGCGATTCTGCTCGAAATCGCGGCGCCAGACCACGGGTGGCGGCTCAATGCGGCGGCGGCAGATTGATCAGCACCGCGGTCACGCCGAGAACGATCAGAAGCAGGAAGGATTCCGCCGCGAGGTTGCGCACCAGGAGCGCGCGCGCGGTAGGGTCGTCGATTTCGGGCACCAGGCGATAGCGGTTGTAAGCGCCGAAAAGCAGTGTGAAGGCGACGATCGCGACCTTCAAAATCAGCATGTGCCCATAATCCGAGCGCAGCAGGTTTCCCAGCTCCAGGTGCGAAATCACCAGCGCCGTGTAGACACCGGTCGCGGCCAGCACACCCACCGACCATCCTGCGACGCGCGAGAGCATCGGAGTCACCGCGCTGATCCACGCGGGGCCGGCCTGTGCGAGCGTGGCTGCGATATAGAGTGTCAACAGCGCGCCGCCCCACGAGCCGGCCGCAATCTCGTGGACGAAGTAAATCGCGACCGCCAGCGCGCCGTGATCCACCGCATGGCTCATCGTGGCGATCACGAGCAGCGCCGCCCCCGACAAAATCGCGACCGCCTTCGCGCGAGTGCGCGCGCTCGCGCGCATCGCGATTGCTCCGATCAGCATCGCCCCGAGCACGATTCGCGCCGCCCACATCCGGCCCGGGTGCGTGTCGGCGACCGCGCGCGGAAGAAAACCGAATGCGCGGATAATCGTCGTGTCGGCCATGTCGCGGACCGCGACAATGAGGCCGACCGGGGTCAACGCCAGGTTGATTGCGGCGAGCGACCGCCAGAATGGCACCACCGCGGCGGGAGCGAACTCGCGGTCGCGGCCACCCGCGGCGGGCGCCGCAAGGGCAAAGACCGCCGTCCCAAACATCCCGAGCAGGCATGCCAGCAGCGGCCAATCGACGATCGCGCACGCCTTGATTTCGCTCACTGCTCCCCGCCCATCGGGTTGATTACCTTGAAGGTATAAGTGCCCTCGGTGCGATGCCCGTCTTCGGCGACGACAGACCATCGCACGTAGTAGTCGCCGGGGGAAAGCGACTTCAGCGGGGCGGCCAGGTAGCGATGGGTCGAATCGACAGTGGCGGTTGCTTGGAGCTCGCTGGCGCCGGAGGAATCCGTCACGGTGAGCTTGCTGAAGTCCGGTTCGATTGGCGCGTCGAATCGAATACGCACGCGCGGTGGAGATTTGCTCAGCTCCGCACCCGCTGGAGGAACCTGCGAGGTTGGAAAGGCGTGCGCTCTGGCCGCAGCCGGCCACGCGGCCACGGCCAGCGCAATCACAACGGCGGCAAAATCGCGGGTCCGTTTCATTGCATCGGAGTCCAGTTGGTCCAGGGAAAGATGTCGTCGATGAACAGGTCCACCAGCCCGAGCACGGCGGCGTGAGCGTTCGGCACGGTCGCGTTGTTGATCGGAAACTGGGTGGCGAGGCTCAATTCCAGGTAGTGATCCATGTACGCGATACCCGGCGTAACCCGTATATCGGGAAAGGTCTGGCCGGAAGGACCGCTGATCAACTGGTCGTAATTGAATTCCGTGTACAGATACATATTGCGCAGCGGCCACTTGAGTCCAAAATCCTTCACGTTGTCGCTCAAGTACGGAATTGAGTATTCGACAACTTCGTCGGCGAACATCTCGTGGCTGGTATGGCCGCCAATTGCGGGCAGGTACCCGAAATCGCCCTGGAAGCCGATCGGTTGGAGATACTTGAGCGCCTGCGGCAGATCACCCATCCCCTTGGCCCAGAGCAGTTCGGGCCCGATGCTGGTGTGGCTCTGGTCCTGCACCGACGGATTGCCGGTGGGCAGGTTCATGAGACCCGCAATTGACACGCGGAATTGATGCTCCGGGATCGTGAGAAACGCGTACTTGAGCAGCACTTCGAGATTGTTGAACCCGGTCTGGTAAGGACCCTCTTTGGGTGACGACGCGATCCATTCGGTTCCGAGCAAAACGCTGGAATTTTCACTGAGCTTCTTTTCCAGCGACGATCCCAGCGAAAATTCCCGGCCGTCGGCGGTTCGATGCCATGACGGCGCCAGAACATCGAATTCGTTCTTCGGATTCGCATCTTCGGTGACTATCGGTTCCAGGAATGTGTAGCTGCCAACGGTGCCATGCGCCCGCGCAATCTCCGGCGCCATCAGTATCGCGGCCACAATTGCCGCGCCAAAAATATTCCGCATGACTTTCTCTCTCCCGGCTCAGGAGGCCTTTCGCTCCACCATCGCGCCCCGAAGGCACACAAATGCCCGTGCGCACTCGCGGGCTGGTGCGTTGAGATCGCATTGAGCGAACCGGTCAGGCGGGTAACTTTGGCGGTGGCGGGTCGGGTTGCGGCAGAAATCGAGCCACAAGCGGTTTTTCGGACGGCGGCGGCGCCGGAATCGCCGTGATTGTCATTTCACTGGCGACAGTCGCAGGCCGCGCGAGCGGCACGTTATCGGAGGCGGGGAACGCGGATTGGATCGGATGGCAGATATTCAGCGTGAGGCAGGGCGCTCCCGCGGCGCGCACGAAGACGACGCCGACCGCGGGCAGAGAAGCCAGCGCCATCACGATCGCCAGCGCCGCGCAAATCTCCCGCGCAGTCTCACGGCCCGATCCGCTGCGAAACCCCGCCGTCATCCCGCATGCTCCGCGCGGGCGATATCACCCGCGATCGTCTCCGGCCGCACCTGCAGACCGTCGTAAAAGCGATGCTGTCGGCCGCTGGCATCGAGCAGGAACGCTTCCGTGACATGCATGATGGAGCCGTCCGGCTCGCGGCTTATCTTGAGGTTATACGCCGCCATCACCTGCGCTATCTGGGCTCGCGTGCCGGTCAGAAAGAGCCAGCCGGGCATGTTGGCGTCGTGACTCTTTGCGTATGCCAGCAGTGCGGCCGGCGTGTCGTGCTCGGGATCGACCGTGAAGCTCACGATTCTGATCTTCTTGCCAAGGCTCGGCCCCAGTTGATGCGCGACCTGGCTCATCTTGAGCGTCAGCATCGGGCACGACTCGGTGCATCGCGTGTAAATGAAATCAACCAGCGCAGGCTCGCCGCGCAGGGTCCGCAGCGAAACCGGCTTGCCGTACTGATCGGTAAGGGTCACGTCGGGCAGACCGTCGCTGTGGCTCGGAGACGAATATGACCCGCGTTCATCCGGATGGCTGCATCCGCTCCCGACTAGCACGAGGCATAAGAACCCCGCACACAGCAACCTCGTGGCGGCATTTGCCCCGGTCCTGAGCGCGCGTTTCATGGTTCAAAACAGCGGGCGCCCCGCGTGGAGGCCGGAGACGCGCACGGTCACTGCGTTGGCTGACACTTGGGCGTTAAGGCGGGCAGGCACGCACGAAGCCTTCCCCGCCGTCATGTGGGCGGCGGGATAGCGGTTGCCGCAGACTCGGCACACGACTTCTCCATGCTCGATTCGGTAACCGCGGTGGAACATGTAGCACTGGCGGCAGGCATCGAATGCCGCCTGCACCTTGCCGTCGCTTTCGCGTGAGAGCAAGAAGCGCAGGCGTTTGCCCCCGTCGTCGTAGCAGAACAGGCGCGCGGTGCCAGGCTTGAGGCTCGTGAGACTGACCGAGACGATCCCGTCAACCGCGCGCGCGGTGGTACATTGCGCTCCGGGGGTGGCGAAGAGCCATGCTCCCGCGGCTAGCGCGAAGACGCCGATTGCGATCACGAAAGATTTTCGCAGGCGCATCGCCGATAATCCTTGACCCGCCGCGCCGCGCGATCAAGGCCCGGCGGGCGCCGCTGTCATTGCGGCCCGGATCCGCTCGCTGATTTCCATCACGCGCAGACCATCCTGGGCGGTGACCGCCGGCGTCTGTCGGGTGCGCACCGACTCGACGAACGAGCGCACCTCGTCGGCCAGCGGGTCGCCCTCGCCCATGTCGATTTGCTCGGCAGAAATTACCGGGAACTTCGCGCCCTCGGGCGGCGGACTCTTGCGGTAAATCTGGATTGAGCGCGCCTCGTAATCGACCGAGATGTAGGCGTCGGGCTGGAAGAAGCGGATTTTGCGCTCGCGCCTGGGCGCGACGCGGCTGGTATTGATATTCGCGACCATCCCAGTCTTGAAGCGGATGCGCGCGTTGGCGACGTCGATCTGGTCGGTTAGCACCTCAACTCCGAGCGCCTCGATCGACTCAACCTCGGCCGGCACCAGCGACAGGATCACGTCGAGGTCGTGCACCATCAGGTCGAGGATCACGTCCACGTCGGTGCCGCGCTCGGTAAACGGCGCGAGCCGATGGCATTCGACGAAGCGCGGATTATTCAGAATCGAGCGCAGGCGGATCACCGCGGGATTAAAGCGTTCCAAGTGCCCTATCTGCAGAATCCGTCCGCTGCGGCGTGCCAGGCTTGCCAGCTCGCGCGCCTGCGCAAGTGTTGCCGCCATGGGTTTTTCCAGCAGCACATCGATGCCCGCCGCGAGCATCGCGTGGGCGATTTCGTAGTGCGTCGAGCCGGGCGATGCGATTGTGGCCAGATCGACGCGGCCCGCAAGCCCGCGATAGTTATCGAGCGGCTGTGCTCCGGTTTCGCGCGCGAGCACCTCGGCGCGGGTGCGATCGACGTCGACCACACAGGCGAGCCGAAGTCCCTCGATGCCGGCATACTTGCGCGCGTGGAGCGTGCCGAGGCGGCCGGCGCCGACCACCGCGGCGCGCAGCTCAGACATGGCCATACACCGACAGGTTCGCCTTTCGCGCCAGCGCGAGGGTTTCTTCGCGCTCGAGAATGAGAGTGATACCGGCCTCGATTCCCAGCATTGCGGCGTGAATCTCGGTGAGCAGCCGGATAGTCGCGGGACCGATCGCGGGACGGTCGAAACGCAAATCCTGCCCCGGTTTGGCCGCCTTCACGACCACCAGCCGCGCGCCGACCAGTTGCGCGGCCCGGCGCATCGCGGCGTCAGTTCCCTCGACCGCCTCGACCGCGGCGACCACGCCGTCGCGCACGGCGACGGTCTGGCCGATATCGAAGCTGCCCAGTTGGCGCGCGACTTCGAAGCCGAGGTCGAGGTCGCGGAGCTGAGCCTCGGTAGGCCCTGGTCCCGCCGCGAGTCCGGGCCGCACCAGGCAATTCTCGACCATCGGGACCGGATCGATGATCGGAATACCCTCGGCTTCGATCTCGCCGGCTACGCCGCGCAGAACCGCGTCGTCGCTGAAGCGCCCGATCCCCGACAGCATCTTCATCGCGCGCGCGTCGGGTGAGAACGAATCGCGCAGCCGCTCGCGCGAGATTCCGCCGGCCATCGCGGCTTCCTGGACCCCCGCGCGCTTGAACGCGTCGATCATCTTTTCCAGCTCGCCGACCTTGATCCAGGTAAGCTCGTCGGCGTGCCGCTCGATCGCGGAGTCGGTTTCGCCCAAATGCGCGACCGCGATCACCTTGATACCGCGGCGTCGCGCCGCTGCCGCGACTTCGACCGGAAAGATCCCGTTGCCCGCGATGAGACCGAGTTTAGTCACGCTCGCGGCCGACGACTCCGCGCTTTGAGTTGACGATGAAATCCACGATCCGGCGAACCTCGGGAAACTGTCCGAGTTCGTCGATTACCTTTTTGAGCGCATCTTCGCGCTTGAGCGTGGAGTAGAAGATGGTTCGGGTCGCGGACTTAATCGCGCTGATTTGCTCGGCGCTGAAGCCGTGGCGCTGAAGTCCGATTTCATTAATCCCGGCCAGCCGCGCGCGCTCCGCGCCCGCCACCATCGCGTAGGGTGGAACATCCTGCGCGACCTTGCCGCCCGCAGCGACGAACGCGTGCGTTCCGATATGGCAGAACTGATGCACTCCGCACATCCCCTCGACCGCCACGAATTCGTCGAGCACGCAATGGCCGCCGAGCTGCGAGCCGTTGGCGATAATGACCCCGTCACCGACCTGGCAGTTGTGGGCGACGTGGGCGTAATTCATCACCAGCACGCGGTTGCCAATCTTCGTGAGCATCCCACCGCCCTCGGTGCCGCGGTGGATGCTGGCGAATTCGCGGATGCGGCAGTCGTCGCCGATCTCCAGGCGCGACGGCTCGCCGTGGTACTTCAGATCCTGGGAGTCCTCGCCGACCGAGGCGAACTGGAAAATCCGGTTGCGCGCGCCGATGGTGGTGTTGCGCGCGATGACGGCGTAGGGGCCGATCCAGGTCTCCGCCCCGATTTGCACCTTCGGTCCGATTACGGCGCCGGCGCCGACTTGCACGCTGGAATCGATCTCAGCGCCGGAATCGATCACGGCGCTGCGATGAATCTTGCCGCCTATCTGACTTTCTCCTTCACTTCCATCGCGGACAGCTCGGCCCCGGCCGCCACTTCGCCGTCCACGCGGGCTTCCGCCGTCATCCGCCACAGCGGACGGTGATGCTTGAGAATCTTGACCTCGACCTTGAGTTGATCGCCGGGAATCACGCGGCGGCGGAAGCGCACCTTGTCCACTCCGGTCAGCATGAATAGCGGCGCGGGGTCGGCATTGACCTCGAGCAGTGCGAGCACGGCGGCCGACTGCGCCATCGCCTCCAAGATGAGGACGCCCGGCATGACCGGGCGGCCTGGGAAGTGCCCGGAAAAAAACGGCTCGTTGAAGGTGACGTTCTTGAGCGTAAGGACGCGGCCCTTTTCAAGCTCCAGCACGCGGTCGATGAGCAGAAAGGGGTAGCGATGGGGCAGCAGCTCAAGGATGCGCTTGAGATCGGGCGTTTGTGCGTCGGCGTTCACGATACTGCGTCCGCGGCGCTTTACAACTATTTCGAGATCGTCGAATGGCGCGCGACGGTCGAGCCGAAGCTGCCCGGCGTCATCGCGGTCGCCCTCTGCTTGGTCCCCGGCGCTTCGCCCAGGGTGCCCGGTTTCACGTGCATCGAGTTGTAGGTCCGGATGACCTGGTCGGTAATGTCAATGCTGGGGGCGCCCCACAGGATAGAACCCTTTTCCATCACCATGGTGAATCCGTCACGCTCACCGAGATTGCGGATAACCTGGGCCAGATCGTGGACGATTCGGCCGGTCATCTCGGAGTCGCGGCGCTGCAACTCGTCGCGCGAGTCTTTGTAGGCGCGCTGAAAACTGGTGAGCTTCTGCTGGTACTGGTCTTCGAGGTTCTGGCGCTGGTCGGGATTCATCAGCATCCCCTTTTTTTCCAGCTCGTTCTTGAGCGCCTGGACCTCGCTCTGCTGGCGTTCCAGCTTGGACTCGGCGGACTGCACACGGGTCTGAAATGCGGCTTTGGCCTGTTTTCCCGCGTCGCACTGGTTGAGCGCGCGCTGGACATCGACGTATGCAAGCTTGACTTCCGCCCTCGCGGATTGCGCGGTCAGCACAGCCACCACAATCAGGCCGAAAACCCAACGATGCCTCATCTCGATCGCAAACCTCCTGCCGAATCGACTTGGCAAGATAACGCGCCTGGCGGCGGCAATACCGGTGACGCTACGTTCTCTCTGCCAATTCCGACATTAAAGCCAGTTTTGAACAGCGCGCGCTAGAGCGGCGCCCCCGCTCCGATTTCGAACACGGTGCTCAAATCCGCTGGCCGCGGATTGATCGGTCGGGCGATATCCACGCTCAGCGGCCCGAATGGTGACCGCCAGCGCAGCCCGATGCCATAGGAGGCCTGCAGCTGGCTGAAATCCAGCGAGTCCTTGAGCCGATAGGCCTGGCCCGCATCGCTGAAAATAACGCCGCGCAGGCCGAGTCCCGACAGGATCGGGAACGTGATCTCGTTGCTGAAGATCATCTCCTTGCTGCCGCCGACATTCTGGACGCTGATAGGCTGGCCGGCCTGGTTGTAAAGTGTTACCAGCGGTCCCAACGAGTAGAGCTGGTAGCCGCGCACGTCGCTGGGGCCGCCGCCCACGCCGCCGGGGAAGAAGCGCTCGTAAAGCGGAAGTTCGCCGCCGCTGCCGCCGGACAGGCTGGTTCCGATCCCGAAGGTGAATCCCTGCGAAACCACGAAGGTGCCAAGCATCGGGCTCTTCCAGAACGGGTAGAAGTAGCGCCCGTGGAAGACGCCCTTGAGGAAGGCGTTTCCCCCGCCCAGCCCTCCGATCTGCCCGCTGAAGCTCAACACCGAGCCCGAGCGCGGATCCACGGGGTTGTCCACCGTGAAGCGCCGGATACTCGGCATCAGCTGGGAGGTCTGCGTGTAGCCCTTGTATTGCAGGATTTGGTAGGTCGTCAGCGGCGGCAGCCCGGTGATTCCGACGCTTTCGAACTCATAGCCAAGCCCCGCGGTCACGTTCTTGAGCGAGAACGGTCCGATCTTTTTGAAGCCCAGCTCGGTCAACGGATAAAACGTGTTGAGCGAAAAGCCCGCCGAGGCCTGGTTGAAGCTGAGCAGAAAGATCTTGTTATCGAACAGCTGCGTGCTCACGCTCAGGGGCATGTCCATGAACCACGGCTCGGTGTAAGTGATGCTGTAGTTCTGGAACAGGTAACCAATCTGTGCGTTCAGCATCAGCGACTCGCCGCCGCCGAAAAGGTTGGTGTTGCCCAGCGTGAAATTGCCGAAAATCTGGTAGCTGTCGAATCCGCCCGCGACCTGCAGCGCCGCGGTGTTCGCCTCGTCCACGTGAACGTCGAGATTGATCTTGTCGGGCTGGGTCGAGGGCGAAGTCGTGATGCGCGTCTCGGTGAAGAACCCGAGCCGGTCCAGCCGCTGCTTGGACTCCCGAATCGCCTCGGCCGAGTAGGGCTCCTGCTCCTGGATTTGCAGCTCGCGCCGGATAACCTTGTCCGAGGTCTTGGTGTTGCCGGTGATATTGATCCGGTTGACGATCACCACGTGGCCCGGCACCACGTGGAAGATGATGTTGATCCGATGCGTGTTCGGGACCAGCTGCGTGCGCGGATCGACGGTCACGAACGCGTAGCCGTGATTTGAGTAGTAGTCCGAGAGCTGAAGCTGGTCGTGCTGCAGCTTGGCGCCTTCGAAGCGCTGGCCGGTCCTCAGCGTGATCAGGCTGGCGAGGTCTTTTTTCGGGAACTTGAGATCGCCCGCGACGGCGATTCGCCCGACCTTGTACGGCACGCCCTCGTCGATGTCGATCGTGACGGTGATCGAATTGCCTACGCGGGCGACCTGCGGCTGGCCCACGTGAACGTTCAGGTACCCGTTGTCGTAATAGAACGCGGTCAGACGATTCACGTCGTCGTCCAGCTTCTTCTGGTCAAGCGCGCCCCATCCCGTGAACCAGCTCAGCAGCGGGTTGTAGGTCCCGGTCTGGATCACGCCCTTCAGCAGCCCGGACGAAAATGCGTGGTTGCCGTTAAATACTATCGACCGAATCCAGACCTTTGCGCCCTCGGTCACCTTGAACACCACCACCGCGGTGTTGTCGGGTTCCAGGATTTCGCTGGAGGCGACCTTGGCGTCCAGATAGCTCTTGTCGCGGTATAACTCGGTGACATTGTTGATGGTTTCCTTGACCTCGCGAGGGTCGAGGATCGAGCCTGGATGCACCTTGATGGCGTTGACGATCTTGTCGTCGGTGGGCCGGAACTCTTTCATCCCTTTCCAGCGGATGTCGGAGACTTGCGGCTCCTCCTTGACCTTGTAAACCAGCACCAACCGGCCGTTGATCGTCTGGGTCTCCTCGCTCACGTTGGAGAAGAAGCCCATCGCGTAGATCGCCTTGATGTCCTGGTCGACGGCGGCGGGATCGAGCGGCTGGCCGGCCTGTTGAGAAATGTGAATCTTGATGGCGTCGGTTTCGACGCGCTGATTACCCTCCACCCGAATCTGGGCGACGATCGGGTTGCCGCCCTGCGCATATGCGATCCCGACCGCCGCGATCAGCACGATCGCCAGCAGCGCGAGCAGCAAATCGCCACGCGCCTTGGGTGGGGTTGACTTGGATCCTGTCACGGAGAAAACACCAAAAAACGGGAGCCAAGCTAACCAATCGACCCGGTGAAGTAAACGGATCGCACCGCCTGGGGGCATCCCACGCTGCTCTTGACCTCCGCGCGTCGACTCACTCTCGCGGCTCGTCGTGCAGCCGGCCCTCGCGCAACCGCAGTGCGCGCCCCATACTCCGCATGAGCCGCTCGTTGTGGGTCGCGATGACCAGAGTCACCCCAATCTCGCGATTGAGCAGATGAAACAGGTCGTGGACCTCTTCCGCGGTCTGCGGATCAAGATTGCCGGTCGGCTCGTCAGCCAGCACCAGGCGCGGCCTCAGCACCACCGCGCGCGCTACCGCTACGCGCTGCTGTTCGCCGCCGGAAAGCTCGGCGGGGCGTCGATGCAGCTTCTCGCCCAGGCCGACCAGCGCCAGGATTTCGGCCGCGCGCTGGCGCGCCTCATGGTCCGGCATCCGCGCGATCAGCGCCGGCATCATCACGTTCTCCACCGCATCGAAGTCCGCCAGCAGGTAATGAAACTGGAAGACGAATCCGAGCTTGAGGTTGCGGAACTCCGCAAGCGCGCGCTCGTCGAGCGCGAACAAATCCTGCCCCTCGAAGAACACCTTGCCCGCGGTCGGCACCTCCAGGCTGCCGAGCACGTGCAATAAGGTGCTCTTGCCGGTACCCGACTGGCCGACGATTGCAATCTCCTCGGCGGCGCGGGCGGTGATGTCCAGTCCGCGCAGGACGTGAATCTCGCGGCCCGCGTCGATGAAGTCCTTGACCAGACCGCGCGCCTCGAGCAGCACCGGTGCCGATGCGGCGGCGGCGCGCGCGCTTGGCGCCTCACTCATAGCGGATCACCTCGACCGGCGAGAGCGCCCGCGCGTGCATCGCGGGATACAGCGCGGCAACCAGGCATAGCGCCACCGAGGCACCGGCCACCGCCAGGAAATTTCCCGCGTAAAGCCGCACCGGCACCGCGCTGACCATGAACATGTCGGCGGGCAGCCGGATCAGATGCCATGCGCCGATCGCCCAGGAGGTCGCGAAGCCGCCACTCACGCCGAGGACGGTTCCAACCACGCCGAGCGCGCCGCCTTCGCACAGGAAGATGGCGGCGATCGATCCTGCCCGCGCACCCATCGCGCGCAGGATCGCGATTTCCTTGCGCCGCTCCATCACCACCATCGTGAGCGTCGCGATAATGTTGAACGCCGCCACCAGCACGATCAGCAGCAGCACTATGAAGTAAGTGAATTTCTCGAGCTTGAGCGCCGCGAACAGTGGCGCGTTGCTGCGCGTCCAATCCGTAACCTTGAAACCGGGACCCGCAAGCGCTGCGATCCTTTCCGCCACGGTGGGTGCGTCGAACAGGTTATGCAGCCGCAGCTCGAGCCCGCTTTGCAGTTGCGGGTCGTCGGCGAGCAGCGCGCGCGCGTTCTTGAGCGATACGAATATCAGCGACGAGTCGAACTCATACATCCCCGAATGAAAGAATCCCGCCACCACGAACCGCTTGAGCCGCGGCGCTCCGATTCCCGCGCCCAGGCTCGCCGGCGAAATCAACACTACCGGCTCTCCGGGCTGGAGCCCCAGGTCAAAGGCCAGCGTGCGCCCGACGATCGCGCCCGGCAAATCGACTTTGCGCTGCTTGCCGTGGTCAGTGATCGTGATCTGATGGGTCTCGTCGAGCGCGGCCAGAGTTCCGGACTCAAGCGTCTGCTTGAGCTCGGTCAGCACGGGATTGTTCTCGGCCACCACGCCGCGCAGGATTCCGCCCGAAACATAGCCCGGCACGCCGGAGGGCGTGTTCGACACCGCCATCACCTGCGAGGAGAGAAACGGGGCTACCGCCGCGACCTGGGGGATCGCGCGGATTTTCTGTTCCAGTCGCGCGGGATTCCAGACCTGAGAATCGTCGCGCTGGATGGTGACTTGCGGCGTAAAGGCGAGAAGTCGGTCGCGCAGGTCCTCTTGAAAGCCGCTCATGACAGAAAGCGTCACAGTCAGCACGAACGTGCCCAGCGTGACTCCGGTTAGCGAAATAATCGCAATCAATGACACGAACCGCTCGCGCCGGCGCGCGCGCAGGTAACGGATCCCTATCAGGTACTCAAATCGCAACGCGTCCTACCCGAACTGCGGCCGCGCCGCGGCGCGGGCGGAAGTTTGCGCGTGTCTGGCGAGCGATGGGGTTGTATCCATTGAATCTGGCGGGGCCGTCGTGCGTCTATAGTCGCCGAGCCTTTGCGCTTTTGCAACGCTGTACGGTTGCGCTTACTTGCGGCGCTGCAATATTCTTCGCCAGAGCAACGGTTCGGAGGTGGCTCGGATGAACCGCTACGGAACTGCGGCGGTTGCCGCGGCACTTTTAATTATTTCGACGGCGAGCGGGCTTCGGGCGGACAACTCGCACGTTCCTGCGGACCAGATCACGATGAACTTCCAGAACGTGGACATCCCCGTTCTGGCCAAGTTCATCAGCGAAATCACCGGGCGCAACTTTATCGTTGACGAAAGCGTGCGCGGCAAAGTCTCGATCATCTCGCCCACCAAGGTCACTCCCGAGCAGGCTTACGCGATCTTCCAGTCGGTTCTCCAGATCAAGGGCTACACCACCATCCAGGCCGGAAAGGTGATCAAGATTGTCCCGGCCCGCAACGTGCGCTCCGGCGCTCCGCTGACCGTCTCGCAGCAACCCGCCGACGCGCGCGGCGACGAATACGTGACCCGGATGATCCGGCTCAAGAATGTGGATGCGACCTCGCTGGTAAGCGTGGTGCAGCCGATGGTTTCGCATGACGGGCTGGTCGCCGCATTTCCTGAGGACAACACCCTCATCATTACCGACGACGCGTACAACGTGCAGCGCCTGCTCCAGATTATCGGCAGCCTTGATGTGCACGGGGTGCAACAGAATGTCGCGGTGATTCCGCTCAAGCTCGCGTTTGCCGATCAGTTGGCCCCCGAGATCGAACAGATCATGGGTGCACGCGGCGGAGAGGGCGAGAGCATGCGCCGCATACCTCGCCCGGGCATGGGAGTTGTGGCACCGACCGCCAGCGGACCTTCGGGAAGCTTCAAGGTGATTCCCGACGAGCGCACCAACTCGCTGGTGGTGCTGGCGCCGCCGCTGCAGATGAAGGAAATCAAGGACATCATTTCGAAGCTGGATATCCAGCCTCCCAATGCGACCTCGCGAATTCACGTGTACCACCTCAAAAACGCGCAGGCGCTCGAGATGGTCGATGTGCTGAACAACCTGCTCAACGGAGGCAGCGCGCCGACCACGCTCTCGCCCACCACGGGCCGCGGCTCGCTTGGCCGGGGCAGCACACTCGGCACCATGGGCGGCGGTGGCTACGGCGGTATGGGCGGTGGCTACGGCGGGATGAGTGGCGGATACGGCGGTATGGGCGGTGGCATGGGCGGAGGAGGCTTCGGAAGTGGATTCGGCGGCGGTATGGGCGGCGGCATGGGCAGCGCAATGGGCGGTGGCATGGGCGGCGGGATCGGCGGCGGGATGGGGATGATGCGCGGTGGTGGATCGGAAGGCCATTCCGCCAGCGCATCAACCGGTGGCGCCGGCAAGAACCCCAATTTCACCTATGCTGTCGATGTAACCGCGGACCCCGCCACCAACGCGCTGGTGGTCAGCGCTTCGCCCCAGGATTGGCAGACGCTCAAGCAGATCATCGACCAACTGGACCTTCCGCGCGTTCAGGTCTTCGTTCAGGCCGTCATCGTCGAGGTCAGCGCCGAACGCAGCAAGGAACTGGGCGTTAACTTCATGGCTTCCACCGGAATCAGCAACAGCACCCTGGGCGTAGGCCAGTTGAACTTCGGTCAGCTTCAGAACGCGCTCGGAAATCCGCTCGGTCTGAGCGGCCTGGGGCTGGGCCTCGCCTCGGGAAGCACCTGCTCGATTCCCAGCGCGCTCGCCAGCACCGCGGTCAGCGCGGTCGCCGGCGCTGCGACCTCGGGTACCGCCACCAGCGGCACGGTCACCGCGCCGTGCGATGTCGCGCTGCTGCTAGCGTTGGAAACCGATTCGCACACCGATGTGCTGTCGGCTCCGACCCTGCTGACGGCGGACAACACCGAGGCGATGATCGTGGTTGGGCAGAACCTGCCATTTGTCGGATCGGCGGCGGCCAACGCCGGCCTGCCCGGGCAGATCTTCAATTCGGTCGAGCGTCAGAACGTAGGTATCACGCTGGACATGGTGCCGCAGGTTTCCCAGGGCGACTATATCCGGCTCGACCTCTATGAAGAGGTTTCCAACGTGCTCGGGAACACGGCCAGCAATCCGCTGGGGCCTACCACGACCATTCGCTCCGCCTCGACCACCGTGGTGGTGCAGAATAATCGCACCGCGGTACTGGGCGGGCTGCTGGCGACCCAGGACCAGCAGAACAACCAGGGCGTGCCGTTCATCTCGCACATCCCGGTCATCGGAAATCTCTTCAGCTACAAGCAGAACGACAAGCAGAAGGACAATCTGCTGGTCTTCCTGACCCCGCACATAATCCGCAATCGCGCTCAGCTTCGCTCGCTGGCGCTCGACGAGCGCCAGCAGTTCATCGATTCGCTGGGCCGCCGCGAGATGCACGACATGCCGGCTTCGCAAATCCAGCAGCTCTACAAGCCGAACTTCTCGATCGCGGTCCCGCCGTCGGCCGAGCTCGGCCGATCGGGCGGCTTGGTGCCTCCTCCGGCGCCCAGCCCCCGAAGCGGTGTAGCGCCGATTAATCCGCTGCCGCCGTCAGGCAGCGGCGCCACTCCGTTCAACACCGAGGAGATCGGCCCGAGCAGCATGAAGTCGCCGCCGGGTGGCGCCTACACTGCTGCGACCGCAAGAGCCGCAACCACGGGTAGCGCCGGTGGGGCCGCGGTGCGGGTTTCGTCGGGCGGCTCCGCCCCCACCCACTCGCTCGACGGCGCTAGTAGCGCGAGTGCGGCGTCCGCGCCCTGAAGCACTTCACGTCCCGGATGCCTCAGAACACGGCTTTTTCACGCGCGGCGCGCGCCAGCATGGCGCGCGCCGCCGCTTTATCCGGACCGCGATGCCACGGCAGATAGGCGGGGCGGAGGCGCGGCTGGAATATGCCGGCGCAATGGCGATGGTCAGGATACTGCGCGCGATGCCGTTGGAGCGCGCGGTCGGCGTGGGCGCGCATCTGGGCGGCCTGGCCGCCAAACTGGACCGCCCCAATCGCAAGTTCGCGATCAAGAACCTGGAAATTGCGTTTCCCGATATGTCCTCCGCCGAGCGCCTGCGAGTGATCCGCGGCGTCTACCGCAATTGGGGCCGGATGCTGGCGGAGTGGGCGCACATGGAGCGGCTCGATCGCTCCAATATCGAGCGCTACGTCACCTACGAAGGTAAGGAGTACTGGGACGAGGCCGAGCGGATGTCCAATGGACGCGGACTCCTGGTGCTGACTGCGCACTACGGCAACTGGGAATTGCTCAACGTCGCGCACTCGATTTACGGCTACCGGATCGCGATCGTCCACCGGCCGCTGCGCAATCCGCTCATGGATCACGTGGTCTGCCAGGCGCGCGTACGCTGCGGCAACCATCTTATCGCGCGCAAGGCGGGGGCGCTCGAGATGGCGCGGATGCTGCGGCGCAACTGGATGATTGCAATAGCGCTGGATCTCGACGTGCGGGGCGGCGTGTTCGTCGATTTCTTCGGGGTTCCGGCCGCGACCAGCGACGGGATGGCGCGCTTGGCGGCGGTCAGCGGAGCGTCGGTGATACCGTGCTTCATGGTGCGGCAGGAGAATTCCGCGCGCCACAAGATTACGATTCTCCCGCCGGTCGAAATCAGGAGGTCGGCCTCCCGCGCCGACGATATCCGCGAGAACACGCAGCGCTTCACCAGCACGATTGAGAAAATGATCCGGCTCCATCCCGACCAGTGGAACTGGATTCATCGGCGCTGGAAATCACGTCCCGAGGGCGAGGAGCGCTTCTACTAGTCACACCCCGTGGCGGTCGTCGCCGCGCACGCGCCGTGCTAGGCTTGCGCCCGTGAAGGACGATCGCATCGTCGATCCCGGGCGCGATCTCGATCCCCCCGATGTTCCCGCATCCGAGCCGCCGCGCGTCTACTATCTCGCCTGCGGCGCGCAATGCGACGTCTTCTGGTGGGCGCGGCGCAAGGCGGTGCCCGCTGACAACAGCCCGGGCGCCGATGGGCGCGCTCCCGACCGCGATTAGTCCCCCCCCCGCCACAGTCCTCCGGCGCGGTAGCGGCTCCATAGCTCGCGGGCGAGACGACGAGGGTCCGCGTGCCCAGGTACGTCGCGCCGTTGCGGAAGTTTCGATTTTCCAGCGGCCGATACGCTTTGGCGGCCACCATGCCGCCGCCCAGCGACTGGCCGGAGCGGCAGCAGACGACGGCCGCTTCCCTGCCGCTCTTCACCACGCTCTCCAGTTCGATAATCAGCCCGTCAGCGAAAAAAGATTCCAGCGAATCGATAATCTCGTCCTGAGTCATATGTCCTTCCGGTTAGTATCGTTGCGATCGTAGTGGGCGTCGGATCGGGTAATTTCCTCATGGCGACATCGCCTCCTCTCGCCGTGCGCCGCCGCGTTCGGGCGGATTCCCGCGCCGGGCGCTTTTCGGCGGAGCGCAAAAACAAAAACCACGGGGCCTAGGCGCCGCCGTGGCAACTATGTGATGGAATGCCGGGTCAGGACCGGCTAGGAGCCGCTGCGGAGCGCATCAGGGCGTGGCGTCGTTGCTTCATGAACAGTGATTTCCATCGCTGATGCGCCTCCTTCGGAAGATTCACTGAGTATTTCGTTGCGCGCGGGCTGTGTCCACCCGCGGCACGCGCAAGTCTTCAATCGCGCGAGCGCAACACTCTACGCAGTGGTTGGGTGAGCCGGGGAAGGATCGTTGTCGGCCGCGCCTTGCGATCCATGACTCGGTATCCGAAAAATTCCACCACCGGCTTCGCATCAAGGAGGATCTCGTTAGCGGTCCCGATATCGTCGGCGGTCAGGCGGGAAATCTGCCGGTCATTCATGTTCACGAGGCCCTGTACGGGATAGCTCTTCACCCGCACTTGCTCGCGCACGTCGATCTGCAAATCGCCGCAGTAATTGTAGAGGTTTTGCAGAAACAGCCCGGGTGAATCGCAAAACTCCTGGTACCTGGTTATCACGCTGCGTCCCCGCAGCCTCGGGATATTCTCGATCAGGACACGTGTTCTGAATACCCACTGGCTAATCTCATGTTTGACTATTTCCCGGCGGCGGCGAGGGTTGCGTATCTCCGGGCGATAGGATTCGTGATGGAGCACGCCGCCGAGCCAGGCGTAGGGATCGCGATTGGAAATCACGAAGATAGAATCTGTGAAGGTTTCAAGGATGGAGCGGACGCGCAGCAGGTTGGGCGGCGATTTTTCCACCATGATGTTTTTGCCGGCGGGCTTGCGCTCGAGCCACGCCGCACGGATCCGCCGCCAGTCGAAGTCCACCTCCGGGTTCCAGGGGTCGCGCCGCATCTCCTCGGTGACCGACTCGACCCACTGGCCCTCGCCATTGCTCCACGGGCTCCAGGTGAGCGGCGATTTGAGCAGCAACTGGGCCATCGCCGTAGACCCCGAAAACGGCGGGTTCAGCAGAAATATGTTTTCCACGTTCGTCATCGCGAACAGAATCGTCACCAGCGGTTGACAGTGGTGGACGGCTTGCAGCCTTTGCGTACTAAAGGCCCGATGCTCGCCGCCCGTGACCGGCAAAAATGACCGGATTTCCGCTGAAAACGTGACGCCGCGGCTATTCGCGCCCAAAGAGAAGGCTCAGGTTGCGAAATTGAAGATGCCGCTGCGCAGGAGAATGCCAAATCGGTGCGTCGTGAGTAAAGCGGGGGGCGCCGTCCTTATCGACAGTAAAGCGGGGGCCGCCGTCCTTATCGACAGTAAATCGGGGGGGGGGGCGCCGTCCTTATCGCCCCAGCCTCGGCGTATCGGGGCCGAACGCGTGGCCCCCGAGTTGCCTCGAATTGCAATCGCGCGCGATTGCGCCGGCGAAATGCGCCCCCGCCGCGGCCTGCGCGTTTGCGCGCCGCTCAGAGATTCGCCAGCACCGCCTCGGCGAACTGCGTCGTGGTTGCGTTGCCGCCCTGGTCCGGAGTGAGCGCGCGGCCCGCGGCGTAAACCTTGCGCACCGAGGATTCGAGCCGCGCGCCGGCCTCCGCGAATCCCAGGTACTCGAGCATCAGGGCCGCCGACAGCATCGTCGCGGTCGGATTGATGATTCCCTGACCCGCGATGTCGGGCGCGGTGCCGTGGACCGACTCGAAGTACGCGTAGTCGTCGCCGTAGCATCCGCTCGGAGCAAGCCCGAGCCCGCCGATCACGCCCGCGGCCGCGTCCGACAGGATATCGCCGTACAGGTTAGGCATCACGACGACATCCAGATCGTGCGGCGAGGCGACGACCCGGCGCGCGAAATCATCGACGATATGCTCCTCGTACTTGAGCTCGGGATAGTTGGCCGCGGTCTCGCGCACGAGGTCGCGGAAAAGTCCGTCACTTTGGCGCAGCATGTTGTACTTGGAGGTGCAGGTGAGCTTGCCCTTGCCGCCCGCGCGCTTGCGGCGCATCGCGAGCCGACAGGCGAAGTCGGCGACCCGGCGCGTATTGCGCTCGGTGATAATCTTGATTGCGAAGATGCCGCGCTCGCTGGTGTCCAACGGCGCGCGCAGGATCCGGCTGGTCAGGTTGAGCGGAGCCAGTTGGGAGATGGGTCCTTCCAGTCCGAGATAAAGGTCTTCCAGGTTTTCGCGCACGATCACGAAATCGATTCCCTCGGGATGCGCCATCGGGCTGCGATAGCCGGGCGACCATCTGGCCGGACGCACGTTCGCATAGGTCTGCCTGCCCCAGCGCAGATATCCGATCGAAGTGGTCTTTCCCGACGATGAGCCGAACAGCGTGGTGTCCGAGGCGTCGATTGCCTGGCGCACACGCGCGTCGGTCTCGCCGCGAACCCACTGCTCGCCCGGCGGGAAGACTTCGTAATCGATCGGGAGCGCAAGCGTGCGCAGCACGGTCATCGCGGCTGCCATCGCCTCGGGCGCCGCATCGTCGCCGGGCAGAACGACTACCTTCTTTGTGGCCAAGGAAATCTCTCCGAAGCTTTCACCGGTACGGACTGCCGACGCCCGCGCCGCGTTCCGGGTTGCGTGCGCGGCGCGCGGCAGCGGGTTTCGCGGTTCAGCCGGGGTAACGCGACGGTGCGCGACGTGGCGCTATCCGCCGTAGTTCCATCCGGTTTCCTTCATGGTGAGCGGTTCGCTGTCGGTCTTCACATGGGCCTCGGTAACCTTGCCGACCACCACGCTGTGATCGCCGAGTTCGTAAAAGCCGACCACGTCGCACTCGACCGCCGCGGGTGCATCGGAGACGATCGGCGCACCATTGTTTCCGCTGGTGTATGCGAAGTCGCCGAACTTGCCGTCCTTGGGCTCGACGTGGCGGAAGAAAGCCCCGGCGATCGCCTTCTGTCCGGTCCCCAGCATCGAGAGCGCGAATTTTTTGGATTCCTTGACCATCGCGTGCGCGCCCGAGTCCTTCTTAACGCCGACCACGACCAGCGGCGGATTGAAGCTCGCCTGGGTGACCCAGTTGACGGTGGCGACGGTCGCGGTACCACCGCCGGCGGCGCCGAGGATCTGCAATCCGTAGGGGATCATCAGAAGAGCCTGCTTTTTCGTTTTGTCATCCATTGGAAATAGCCTCCGGTTCTCGCGCAATGTCGCGGCAGCAATCCGCCGCCGCGAAAATTTATGCTTCCCCGCAGGGATGCTTGCGGTGGTATAATCGAATCGGTAACCGCCAATGGCTCTTATCAAGCCTAAGAATCCAAAGATCAAGGGTCTCAACGAAGTCGGACGCTACGCGGTCGGCGTCCAGTGGGCCGATGGACACGACTCCATCTACCCCCTGGATGGCCTGCGCACGACGTGTCCGTGCCGGTCGTGCGAAGCCGAGCCGGACGCCAAGTCCGCGCCGGCGGATTCGCGTCGCCTCGTGAAGCTCACCCGGATGGGCGAGCAAGCGGTCTTCCTGCAATGGGGCGACGGCCACGAAACCATCTATACCACGCGCTATCTGCGCGAGCTCTGTCGATGCGCTCGCTGCGTGGCGGAGCCCGCGCGGCCGATCACCGGCGGATGATCCCGGCGCGGCCCTTGAGAGGAGGTGAGTCCATGACCAAGCGCATACTCCTCGCATTGTCGGCAGCATTTGCGATGCTCGCGATGGGAGCCGCGGCGCCGGCTTTTGCCCAGGGAATTGGAGGCGCGGGCGGAATTCACGTCGGCGCGCCGAGCGGCATACAGATCAATCCCGGTTCGAGCCTTAACCTGGGTCCTTCGCTCAGCTACAACATCCGGCGCACGCCGCAGCGCTTTCGAGATCTCAGCCTGGCGGGACACGTCGGAGTTGATGTCAGCAAGCTGCCTCCCGATGCGAAGGTGGTGCGGCTTTATCTTGACGGCCGCAACATCCCGATGCGGCTGGACACCGAGCTTCACAGCGCCGAGGTTCAGTTCGCACCCGAGGCCAGCTATGGCCGCGACCTTTACCGGGCGATTCTCACCAAGCGGGTCGAGGTGGTGGGCGCCGCCGATCTCCGCGGGGCGCTGCAGTCGGCCGCCGACAATCACCAGCAGGTGGAGGTGGAGGGCTACGCGTTCAATCTTTCGAGCCCGTACCTGGTGCTGAAGGTGGTAAGAAAGGCGCCCTGAGCGCGGCTGGTGGCCGAACCCGTCGCGATCCTGCTAGTGCCGGGCGACGCCGCCGCGGCCCGAGGATTTTGCCTCGAGCGCGTCGAGGTTGCGGCGTGCGACCGTGAACGAGGGTTCCAGCTTGAGCGCCTGTTTGAACGCCTGCTCCGCCTCATCGATGCGCAGGAGGTCGTTCAACGCCATCCCCTTGGCATTCCACAGGCGCGCGTCGTGGGGATTCTTGGAAATCCCGGCGTTGGCCGCCATCAGCGCGTCGCCCGACTGGCCGACCCGCATGTAGATATCGGCGAGTTCCAGGAAGTTGGCGGCCGAGGGATTTAAGTGCACCGCCTTGGTGTACATGTCCACGGCGGTGGCGCCGTCGTGCAGGACGCCGTAGCAAAATCCCATGTCCACGTATGCGGCGTCGTTCTTCGGATCGATCTGCGCCGCGCTGTGAAGGATCTTGAGCGCCTGGTAAATCTTGTCGGTATTAACCGGGTTGGCTCTCCCGGCGTCGCGGATGAGAGCTTCCGCCTTCGTCACCATCTGCGCCGAAGTGCTCTGCGCGCTGTCCGCGCACGCCGGCGCGGCGGTAAGGACGGCGGTCAGGCAGACGAGCACAGCCAGCAGCATACCGCTGCGCCTGCCCGCCCAGGCGTGGCGCGGTGGCGCGTCGGCGGGTTCCTCGTCCGCCGGTCCCGCGCCCGAGCGTCGTGCGCCCGCGATCTCGAACATCGCGGGCAGCACCACGAGGGTGGCGGCCAGGATCAGGGTCACGCCGAGGCTCAAGACCCATCCGAGGCTCGAGATTCCGCGGTGGGTGGCGGGAATCAGCGCGGCGAAGCCCGCGATAGTCGTGAGTGACGCGATAGTCACCGATTTTCCCACCGACCTGGTAAGAATCAATTCCGGGCCATCGCCTTCTTCGCGCCAGCGGTACAGCATGTTCACCCCGTTGTCGACTGCGGTACCTATGATGATAGGAACGGCGAAGAGATTAGCAAGATTGAACTCCCATCCGAGCGCCCCCATCGCCTCCAGCAGCCATGCCCCGCCGAACACCAGCGGCACCGTCGCCATCGCGGTGTCACGCAAGCTGCGGAAGTCGGCGAACACGAAAACGAACACCGCGATCAGCGCCAGCAGCGCGGCGCGTTCGTATCCGCGGCGCATCACGGTTGCGATCGCGTAGGTCTGAACCGGTGGCCCGGTCACGTCGGGATCGACGGTGCGCAGCGAGCTTACGAAGCGCTTGAGCGGCGCATCCGCCCAGATATCGCCGCGCGGATAGACCTGCACCAGGTAGGCCCCGGTTTTGCCGATAAAGCGCTCGCGCAGAATCTTGGGCAGCGAAGCCTCGGTCACCATGGCGGGATTGAGCGCGAGTTTGAATTGAGCGAGGCGCTGCGCCAGCGACGCGGCCATCGCGGACTCGTAGCTCGCGACCGCGCCCGGATTTGACTTGACCGCCGCAATCGCCCGGTCGAGCAGGCGCGCGGTTCGCGCGGCGCCTCCCGACGGATCGGCCGCGCCGGCGCTGCCGAGCTTGAACTTGAGCGCGTTCATTTCGCGCAGGAGGGCGGCGGGGTCCGACCGACGGGCCGAGCGCGCGACCTTCAGCGAATCAATCACCGGCTTTATCGATGCCAGGATCGCGCGCTTCTCGTCCTGCGCGCTCGGAACATAGGTCCGGATCGTCTCGGCGTCGGCCACCACCGCGAGCTTGCGGAAATCCTGCGCCATCTGCTCGGCCCGCGCGGAGGTGGGCGCCATCGAGACCGCGAACCATGACGAGCGGCCCGAATCCTTGAGCAGCTTCTGCTCGAAGCGCACCGCCTCGGTGGAATCGGCCTGCAGCTTGAGCAGGTTCTGATCGAAGCGCAGCCGGGTTGCGAACGGCACGGCGACGATCGTCACCGCGCACGCGGCGCCAATTATCAGCCATGGCCGCGAGTACATCTTGCTCAAGCGCGGGTGGGCCGTCGCGGGCGAGGCGGCCTGGCGTACGACGCGCGGCGGGCGGTTGCGATCGCGAATCGCGACCAGCGCGGGAAACACCAGGATCGCCGAAATCAGGCACAGGAACAGTCCCGCAGCCGAGACCAGTCCCAGCTCCGCGATCCCGCGAAAATCCGTGAACACCGGCATCAGGAACGCGAGCGCCATGATGCAGGCAGAGGCGACCACGCCCGACCCGGTATTGATCACGCCGAGCTCGACCGACTCGCGCGAGCTGCGGCCGAGTTTCCGCGCCTCGTCGTACCGCGCCATCATGTGGATCGGAAAATTGATCCCGATTCCGGCCAGGATGCTGGTGAACACCGCGGAGAGCAGGTTCAGATGGCCGACCGCGAGGGTTGTGAAACCGAACGACCACGCCACCCCGATCAGCAGCGCGGTGAGTGCAAACACCGGCTCCACGATTCCGCCGAACGGGATCACCACCAGCAGCACGTTGGCGATGATCGCGATCGCAGAGGCCAGCGCGATGTCGTGTGCCGTCGATTGCTCCTCGGCATGCGCGAGCGCCGAGCCGCCGGTCATCCCTGCCTCGAGTCCCGGAAACTGCGCGCCAGTTGCGCGAAGGTCACCCTCGATAACGTCAACCGGGTCGGGTCCGTGCGGACGCCCGTCACCCGGCGCGACGTACATGAGAAGGTACTTCCCGTTGTCCGAGGCGAGGTACCCGTCGCTCAGCACGCCTGAGGCGCCATCCAGGGCCGTGAGCTGATCCCACGGCGAGGCGGCGCGATGGCCCGGCGGCGGCGCGAGACCCCGAAGCACCGCATCGAGCAGCGCGAGATCGAGCTTGCCCGAAGCCGCCGCGGCGGCACCGCTTGGGTTCTTGCCGCCCAACAGCCCCGACATCAGCTCGGACGTCATCGCGCGGTTCGCCTCGGCGTTGGTCAACGCGAAGAAATTTTGAAGCGTGGGGTCGGCGGCGTACCCCGCGATGAACGCGTGGTAGTCACGGATGCGGTCCGCCAGATGCTTGAGATCGTCGGTGCTGAGGTAGAGCAGGGCGTTGCGGGCGAGCGCGCCGGTATCGACCTTGTAGAAGACGCTGGTGACGTCGGGGCGGTCACGATTGAGCCTGGCGGCAAGCGCGTCGGCGAACTTTTCCGCGCGCGCGGGCTCGCGGTCGGCGCGCACCACCACGATCAGACCGTCGAGGTCGGGGAACTCGTTTGCGTAGCGCTTGTAATTGCGGGTGTCGCGGCTGTCGCCGGAGACCAGGTCGTCCTGACCGGTGCGGAATTCCAACCTGGCGCCGGTGTACACTATCGAAGCGATTGAAAGCGCCAGGCACACCGCGAGCACCAGGTACGGGCGCTCGAAGTCGAGCCGCGCCAGCGCGCGGAACATCCGGTAGCGCAGCGTCACCCGAGATTCCCGGGCTCGGCAAGCCGCGGCGCGCGGACGAGTTGGGATTTCGCGCCGCGGTCCGGGAACCCGGCCTGGGCGCGGCGGCGTCGGGCGCGGGACGCCGATGAGAGATCTGTCATGGGATATTTTTGGAGGGTCTGTCTAGCGCCGAAGCAGCCGTGCCCGTAGCTCGTCAATCTGTCCCGCCACTTCCTGTTTCAGCACCGCCTCATCCTCCGCCTCGCTGAAGTACCGCACAGCGTAGGCGACCGCAGACGCGAGCGCGAGCATGATCACGAATTTCGAAAGCATCGAGATATAAACCTCAGGCGCGCGGCGGCGGCCAAGAAAGATTGGCATAGTCCGCGCTGTAACCTTGCTTATCACGCTAACAGGTTTTCGAGGGCGAGCGAAGTATCTTCCTGGCGCACTTCCCGCGCCGAGAGCGGCCGTTGTTTCCCAATGATTGCGCCGATTAGTATGGGGCTTGTGCCTCGGGATTCGTTCAATCGCGAAATCGACTACCTGCGCATCTCGGTCATCGACCGCTGCAATCTGCGGTGCGTTTACTGCATGCCGCTGGAAGGTTTGCGGTTCGTTCCCAACGCGGAGCTTTTGACCGCCGGGGAAATCGAGATGGTAGCGCGGGCCGCGGTGGAGGCGGGCTTCCGCAAGTTCCGGCTTACCGGCGGCGAGCCTACCCTGCGCGCCGACCTGGAAGAGATCGTGGCGCGAGTCGCGCGCGTGCCTGGCGTCGAGGGGCTGGCGCTCACGACCAACGCACTGATGCTCGAGAATCTCGCCGCTCCGCTCAAGGCTGCGGGATTGACCCGCATCAACGTGCACCTGGACAGCCTCGACCCGAAAACCGTCGAGCGGCAGATGCGATGGGGCAGCTTCGAGCGTATCTGGCGCGGAATCATGGCGGCGGAAGCCGCCGGGCTCACGCCTATCAAGCTCAACGCGGTGGTCACGGCCGGCTACAACGAGAGCGACGTAATCGAGCTGGCGCGCCTGACCGTCGAGCGCGACTGGCACGTCAGGTTCATCGAACTGATGCCGCTGGGCGGCGGCGAATGCGCCACGCTGTCGATGAAGCGCTACGTCTCGAACATCGAGACGCGCCGGCGAATCGAGTCGGCGCTCGGCCCGCTCACCGAGCTACCTACCGAGAACCTGGCCGACGAGTCGCGCAATTATCGTCTTGGCGGCGCGTGCGGCGTGATCGGATTCATCAGCCCGGTAAGCGAGCCTTACTGCGGGACGTGCAACCGCATGCGCCTGACTGCGGACGGCAAATTTCATCTCTGCCTGCTCAACGACGACGAACTCGATGTGCGGCGCGCGCTGCGCTCGGGAGCGGCCGACGCGCTTTCGGAGGTGACGCGAATTCTCAGGCGGGCGGTCGAGATGAAACCGACCGGGCATCATCTGCTCGAAGGTCGCTCGACGCGCGATCGCTCGATGTACCAGATCGGCGGATGACGATGGCGCGCGCGCATACGAGCTTCGGGCCGCAAAGCTGTGCGCCGGAGTATCGGCGATGAGCACGAAGTTCTGCGGCCGCTGCGGAGCCGCCCGGGTTTCCGACGACGATTTCTATTGCCGCGGGTGCGGCGCCGCGCTCGACGTCGTTCGCGACGCCGAGGGCCGCGAGATTCCTGCCGCGCCCGGCGTTCGCCCTCCGCTTCGCCCCGCCTCCGCTTCCGCGCCGCGTCCGGCGCAGCGGTTCTGGATGGCGGCGGCGCTAGGCGCCGCGGCGCTGCTGGCGGTGAGCCTGCTGCCGCGCTCAATTTATCGAACTGCGCCCGCCGCGAAGCCCACGGTCGCCAATCCCGCCGCCACGAAATCGCAAGACCTGACTTCGCTCATCCAGCGGGTGCGGCCCGCCGTGGTCACCGTTATCGTGTACGACCATCGCGGCAAGGAGCTCGGATTCGGCAGCGGCTTCTTCGTCTCGCGTGGCGGCGAGCTTCTCACCAACCATCACGTGATCGAAGGCGCGTCCTCCGCGCGCATCCGCACTTTCGACGGACGCACCTGGCCGCTGCGCGTTATTCTGGCCGACGACAAGGACTCCGACCTCGCGCGCCTGGTCGCGTTCATGGACGGTCCGGTGCCGTTTCTGACCATGGCCAGCCGGGCGCCGCGGGTGGGCGACCGCGTGCTGGTAATCGGAAGCCCGATGGGGCTGGACGAGACCGTCACCGACGGGATCGTCTCCGCGGTACCGGCCGAGCGCGAGGGTCAATCGGATCTCGAACCCGCGACGCTGCAGGTTACCGCGGCGATTTCGGAGGGTTCGAGCGGAGGCCCGGTGGTCGATGCGCTCGGCGAGGTGATCGGCGTTGCGACCGCATACATGAGCGAGGGCGAGAATCTCGGTTTCGCGGTGCCGCTGGCGCGAATCAAAACCCTGGCGCGGGGAACTCCGCGCACCTTTGCGCAGTGGAGCCATCCGCGCCGCCGCTCGACGCCCACCGATCTTTACTACGACGGGCTCGCGATGCAGCGGACCGGGGATTGCGCCAGCGGGCTCGGCTACTTCCGCCGCGCGCTGGCGGCCGACCCCAAGCTCGCCGAGGCGTGGTGGGGGCGCGGGCTATGCCTGGTGCAGCAGGGCGCGGAAGAGGACGCGCAGACCGCGTTGGACCGCGCGGTTGCGCTCAATCCAGAGTTCGCCGACGCGCACTACGACCTCGGCCGGGTTTATGCCGACGAAGGACAGTCGGGCCTGGCGGCGCGCGAGTACGGCGTGCTCAAGAAACTTTCGCCCGATCTCGCGCGCAAGCTGAAGAACTACATGACGCACAACGGGTCGCATCCCCACGCCGACCGCGAGTCCTCGGCCCACTGACCGCGCACGAGCGCAGACATCTTGATGGAATCGACGCAGCAATTGATCGCCGGACTCGACCACGTGAATCTTCTGATCGATGACACCCCAGATTCGCTCGCGCTCGCGCATGCATTCTACGGCGAATTGCTCGGGCTCGAGTCGATCGAGCGTCCGCGCAATACCGATAGCGGCCGCTCCGGCGCATGGTACCAGTGCGGTCCGCAGCAGCTTCATCTGACCACTTCGCCGGGCGCGTCGAGCTTTAACCGCTCCTCGCGGCGGCATCCCGCCTTTCGCGTGACCAGCGCGGACGCGATGCGCGCGCGGTTGGGGCACGCGGGCGTGGAGATTATCCCGGGAAATACCTTTGCGGGTCAGAAGCGGTTCTTCGTGCTCGACCCGTGGGGCAATCGGATAGAGTTCGTGGAGCGGACCGGCTAGCTCGGTTACTCGATTCGAGTGCGGGCCTGACGGTGTCTGGCCCGACCTCATCTCGCCGGTGCCGGGCGGCGGCAGTGGAGGCAGCGGCTTGGCGGGCGTAAAGACCTTCTGCACTTCTACGTGACCGAACTTCATTCCTTCAAGCGGGCGCCCGTGGATATTGGCGGTCGCGGGAGCGGGGCTGACGATGATCGACTCGGCGATTGCTTCATGTTCAAACGGGCGGCGCACGTCCAGCGGGGCGGGCTCCACTGCCTGCGGCACGGTTACCTCATTGGCTCCCACCACGACTTTCTTGTGCAGGATTACGCCGCGCTCGGCGCGCAGGTCGTAAACTCCGGGAGGCAGATCGACCGAATATCTGCCGTCGCTGTCGGTGGGCGCGATGAACATGTCCTGGGAGATGACGTTTTCCAGATGGAGCTGGCGATTGGCGGCGGGAGCGCCGTTGCGGTACACGAAGCGGCCGCTGACGACGGCGCCATGCGCATGGACGGGAAGCGCAAGCGTCGCGAGCGCAAATGCGCACAGCAGGATTGCCGGGGCCTTAACCTTCATTCGCTTCCGCCTTTCGCCGAGCGTTTTTCGGCCGCGCCTGAGCGCGCCTTCTTGCGCGCCGCGGGCACAGGCCTATGCTTATCAAATATGACGGGCAAGGACAGCATGGAACCCATCGTTCTGTATCACAACCCCGGCTGAGGAAATTCGCGCGGCGCGCTGCAACGGTTGCGCGAGCGCGGCGTCGAGTTCGACGCAGTCGAGTACCTCAAAACCCCGCCCACCAGAGCCGCGCTGGAGAAGATTCTTTCGATGATCGAGGAGCCGGCGGAAAATCTGGTGCGCAAGGACAAGCGCTTCAAGGAGCTGGGGCTCAGCGCCGCCGATTACATCACCCGGGACAGTGTCGTCGCGCTCCTGCTCGAGCATCCCGAACTGATGCAGCGGCCGATCGTGATGCGCGGCAAGCGCGCGGTGATTGCGCGTCCGCCCGAAAAGCTCGACGCGCTGCTGTAGATCCGCGCGATGCGCGCCAGGCTCGGCGTGATTGCGGGCGCGATACGGCGGCCGCGCTCAGGCGACTTTTTGCACCTTGCCGCTGCGGATGCATCGCGTACAAACGCGGATGCGCTTGACGGCCTGCCCGATGCGCGCGCGAACCTCCTGCAGGTTCGGCTCCCATCGCCGCTTGCTCTTGTTGTTGGCGTGACTGACGTTATGTCCGACGGACGGCTGCTTGCCGCAGATTGCACACTGTCGCATTGGTTTTTTCGCTCGCTTGAGATTAACCGTGTCAGGGTAGCCCGACCTGCGGCTTGGTGAAAGAGGGGGCGAAACGCGCGCGCAGGATAGCGCCGCCCGAAGGATCGGCGCTCAGCGTAGCGCCCGCGTCGCATCCGCACTTGAGGCTCATCAGCCACGCCGCCTTGCCGATCGCGGTCGCGTAGCTGTCCAGCGCGGTCTTTACGCCCTTGGTCGCGTTCTTGTCCTCTATAGTCACGTCCTTCGGATCGATCACTATCTGGTCGGGTGCGGAGCCGGTCTGGTCGGCGACCATCTGCTTGAGCATCGCGACGAACGCCGATTGATCCAGCCCCGGCACGTCGCTCTGCAGGAGGCGGCGGTAGGCGCTGTCTGCGCGGCGGTCAACCTCGGTCGCCAGCGTGCGCCGGATAGCGTCCGCCCGTGCCGGCTCGGAGTGGGGCTCCTTCTGATATTGGGCCAGTATCGCCGTGGCCGAAGAGACGTTGCCGCCCGCCATCGCGCCCAGGGCCCGGCCGAGCAGCGCCTGCGCCTTGGCCCGGCGCATCTTGTCCCGCGCCTGCGCCATCAGCCGCTGCACCTCGGGATTGTTCACGCCCGCGGTGCGAAACACGGCCAGCGCCGTGTCGGCGTCGCCGCGGTCGACCAGCGCCTGCGCGGTGGTGAGCATGTTGAGCGGCTTGGTATCGCGAATCGGCGCGGTTGCCAGGTAAAGCCGCGTCGCCGCGAGCAGCTTGGCCTCGACGCGCGTCTGCACCGCTTCCCACGCCTGCCATGAGCTGCTGGACAGGAGCTGTTTGCCGGTGGCGCGCTCGACGAACAACTGCGCCGGGATCGAAAGAATGGCGGCGGGACCGCTTATCACCGTCTCGGTGTCGCTGAAGGTGAAAGTATGATGGTCCTCTTGCAGGGTCGAGAGATTGAGCGTCCAGATTTTGTAGGTGCCGGTGAAGTTGGCTTCCTTGTCGTTCTGCTGCACCTTGAACGCGTTGGTGGGCAGGCTCACCACCATCACGGCATCGAGCCGGTCGTCGGTTTCGCCCGCGACGAATCGCATCACGCAAGCATCGACGTCGCCCGGCGGCTGGATCGGGACGGAGGTGACTCCGGGCAGGTTGCCGACCAGTTGGTCGATATCCGCCTCGGTCTGCGGCGAGATAGGACCGATGGTTCCGACCCCGATCCTGACCTGCGCGAAAGCGGGGCGCGCGCCCGCCGCAAGCAGCAGCATCGCGGCGCCCAACAAAACCGAAAATCGCTTAATCATACTTGTGGCCGCTCCGCGCCGATCTGTAACCGCGAGAGCTTTCCAAAATCCGTGTCGATGTTCAATGGAAACCCCGCCCCGCACCACCATCAGGCGGCGGCTCGCTTGAGTATCGTGTGCAAAAGCCGCATTGTCTAGCAGGATGTTGAAAGTGCAGGCACTCCCGCCTTGCGCCGCCGTGCGAATCTCAACATCCTGCCAGTGTGACGGGGCGGCATGATGGCTGAGCGGCTGATCCACATCCTGCCTGAACAAGTGGCCAGCCAGATCGCGGCCGGAGAGGTGGTCGAGCGGCCGGCCTCCGCGGTCAAGGAACTGGTCGAGAACTCCCTGGATGCGGGCGCGCGGCGAATCGACGCCGCAATCGAGCGCGCAGGCGCCGGCGCGATCGTGGTCTCGGACGACGGATGCGGGATGGGTCGCGAGGACGCGATCGTCGCGCTCAGGCGCCATGCGACCTCCAAGATTCGCAGCGCCGCCGACCTTATCGCAATTCGCACGCTGGGTTTCCGCGGCGAGGCGCTTGCGTCGATCGCCAGCGTGTCCCGGATGATCCTGCGCACGCGGCGGGCCGAAGATGCGGCCGGCACCGAGATAATTTCGGCGGGCGGCAATATCGAGGAGGTTCGCGAATGCGCGATCGCGCAGGGAACGCAGATCGAGGTCCGCGACCTGTTCTTCAACACTCCGGCGCGGCTCAAGTTCCTGAAAACCGTTGCGACCGAGCAGGGCGCGATCGCCGAGGCGCTCCAGCGTCTTGCGCTCGCCGATTTTCGCGTCGCCTTTAAGCTTGCCGCCGACGGCCGCATCCTGTTCGACCTTCCGCGCGCCAGCTCGCCGCTGGAGCGTGCGCGCCAGTTGCTGGGCGACAAGCTCGCGGCGCGGATGCTCGAGTTCGAAGCCGCGCGCGACGGGATGCGCGCGCAGGGCTTCGCCACCATGAGCCAGGAATCGTTTGCCTCGCCGCGCATGATCTTCACCTTCGTCAACGGACGCGCGGTGCGCGACAAGATGCTCGCGCGCGCGATCTCGCAGGCCTACCAGACCCTGCTCCCGCGCGGCCGCCATCCGGCGGTGATCCTGTTCGTCGCGCTCGCGCATGACGAAGTTGACGTCAACGTGCATCCGATGAAGACCGAGGTGCGCTTTCGCCGCTCGGGCGCGGTCTTCGAGACGGTTTATCGCGCGCTGCGCGAGCGGCTGTCGGATCAGACCGAGCCGGCCGCGGAGGCCACGCACGCGTCCGCATCCGGCTCGCCGCGCCCTGACGCTGCCGTGGCGGCCGCCGCGGCGGACCCTGAGCGCGCCCAGCGCGAACCCCGCGCCGGCGCACCCAGCGGAGTTGGCGCGGCGGTTTCGCATCCGGCGCGTCAGTATCAGAACGACTCGGCGCGTCCGCTCCGGCTGGTGCCCGACGCCGCAAGGTCGGCGGCCGCGCAGCAAGCGCTTGGGCTCGGCTTCGCGCGCAGTGCCCCGGCGCCCGACGACGAGCGCGGAATTCAGGCGAGGGTCCCGATCTACTCGCAGCTCCGGATGCTCGGGCAGTTGTTCGCCGGATATATCGTGCTGGAGAACGACGACGGGCTGCTGCTGGTCGATCAGCACGCCGCGCATGAGCGCGTGACTTACGAAAAACTGCGCGCGGAGCTTCGCGACGGTGGAATCAGGATGCAGGCGATGCTGGCGCCGGTCACGATCGAGTTGAGTCCCGCGCGCGCCGGTCAGATCCAGGCCGCGCTTCCCGAACTGCGCGCGATGGGCTTCGACGTGGAGCCGTTCGGTCCCGCCGCGCTGCTGCTCAAGGGATCTCCGGCCGCGTTCGGTCCTGAGGGCGGCGCGCGCCTGCTCTCGGATATGATCGACAGCATGGGCGAGAGCGGATGGCGGCTAAACGGCGAGGCCGCTTTCGAGGGCCTGCTCAAGCAGCTCGCCTGCCACGGGTCGGTGCGGGTCGGGCGCGCGCTTGAGCCCGCCGAGATTCACGCGCTGCTCGCGGAGCTCGACCGCACGGAATTCAAGACCAACTGTCCGCACGGGCGCCCGGTGCATATCCGGTTTGCGCGCGGGCAGATCGAGCGGATGTTCCGGCGATGAGCGCGAGCGAGACCGCCCCGGCCCAACCCACACCCGCGCGCGTCGCCTTTGTGGTCGGGCCGACCGGCGCGGGCAAGACCGCGCTCGCGCTTGAAGTGGCGCGGTTACTGGGCGCGGAGATCGTCAACGCGGATTCGCGACAACTCTATCGCGGGATGGATATCGGCACGGCCAAGCCGACCGCCGCCGAGCGCGCCCGCGTACCGCATCATCTGATCGATATCCGCGACCCCGACGATCCGCTCGACGTGGCCGGATTCGCCGCGCTCGCGCGCGAGGCGATCGCGGATATTCAGCGCCGCGGGCGCCGCGCGATCGTGGTCGGCGGCAGCGGGCTTTATCTGCGCGCGCTCAGCGGCGGAATCTTCAAGGGCCCGCCCAAGTCGCCCGAAATTCGCGCCCGGCTCGAGAAGCTCGCGGCCGAGCGCGGCATCGGAGCGCTGCGCGAGCGACTGGCCGCGGTCGATCCCGAGGCCGCCGGTCGAATCGGATACAACGATTTGTACCGGACCACCCGCGCGCTTGAGGTGTTTGAGCTGACCGGCGAGCCGATCAGCCGCCATCAGGCGCGCCACGCATTCGCCGCGCGCCCGTTCGATACGCTGAGCGTCGGTATCGCGCCCGAACGCAAGGAGCTTTACCTGGCGATCGAGCGGCGCCTGGACGAGATGATCGCGGCGGGACTGGTTGCGGAAGTTGCGCGGCTGCTCGCGGCGGGCTACCGGCCCGAGCGTCCGCCGCTGGCGACGATTGGGTACAAGCAGATCGCGGCGCATCTGCGCGGCGAGATAACGCTCGAGCAGGCGGCGGAGGCCGCCAAGCGGGAGTCGCGCCGCCTCGCCAAGCGCCAGATGACCTGGTTTCGCGCCGAGCGCGAGATCGTGTGGCTTGACCCGGCGCGCGCGGCCGAGCAGGCTTTGAGCCTGCTGGGAGATTTCTTCGGACCAGAACGCGCGGGCGCTGCCGCCTAAACCGCGGACCGCTGGGCGGACCGCCGCTGGAAGAACTTGAAGAATCACTTGAAGAATCACCTGAACAAGCGGCGAAAGCATCCGGGCCGCCCCAACCCCCCGGCGACCCACAATGGGGATTCGCCCGCGGCGGCGGCGGTCTCCGAGCTGACCGCGATCGAGCGCGTGCGGCTTGCGCGCAATCCCCAGCGCCCGCAGACGCTCGACTATATCGACGCGCTGTTCACCGACTTTTTCGAGATCCACGGCGACCGCCACTTCGCCGACGACGGCGCGATCGTCGCGGGACTGGCCAGCTTCCGCAGGCGCCCCGTCGCGATCGTCGGCCAGCAGCGCGGACGCACCACCGCCGAGCGGCTCAAGCGCAACTTCGGCAAAGCGCATCCCGAGGGCTATCGCAAGGCGCTGCGGGCGTACGAGATGGCGGATCGCTTCGGCCTGCCGCTCATCACATTTATCGATACCCAGGGCGCCGAGTCGGGCGTCGGCGCCGAGGAGCGCGGACAGCACGAGGCGATCGCGCGCAACCTGGAGGCGATGGCGCGGCTTCAGATTCCCACCATCGCGTGCGTGATCGGCGAGGGCGGCTCGGGCGGCGCGCTCGCCCTCGGCGTCGCCAACCGGGTGCTGATGCAGGAGAACGCGTGCTACTCGGTGATCACGCCGGAAGGATGCGCTGCGATCCTGTGGCGCGGGGGCGGCGAGGAAAACGTCGCCCGCGCGGCGGCCTCGCTGCGGCTTACCGCTCCCGACCTGCTCGAATTCGGGATTATCGATGAAGTTGTGCCCGAGCCGGCCGGCGGCGCGCATAACGCTCCCGCCGAGGCCGCGAGCCTGCTCGGCGCCGCCGTCGCGCGCCACTTAAACGCCCTGCTGAAGCTCGGTCCGCACGGACTGCGCCGCGCACGCGACGCGAAGTTCGCCGCGATCGGGCAGGCCTACCTTGAGCGCGCGCGCGTTGAAAACCCGGGCGCGATCGGTTAGCAATCCTTCGCGCATGGCTCCGCGTAGCGTGAAGAAGCCCGCCCCGGAGAGGCCCTCGCTCGGAAATCTCCGCGAGCGAATCGACGAGATCGACAGCAAGATTCTCGCGCTGGTCTCGATGCGTGCGGGAATCGCCGAGCAGGTCGGCCGGCTCAAGAACACGACCGGCGACGTCGCCTACGTTCCCTCGCGCGAGCGCGCGATCTTCGAGCGGATGATCGCGGACAATCCGGGGCCGCTCTCCAGCGCGCAGGTAAGGCACATCTTCACCGAGATCATCTCGGCCTGCCGCGCCCTGGAGCATCTGCCGCGCGTCGCCTACCTGGGCCCCGAGCAGACTTATTCGCATGAGGCGGCGCGGATGCGGTTTGGCGGGAGCGCCGAGTTTGCGCCGCAGAGCTCGATCGCCGCCGTGTTCCAGGCGATCGAGGGCGGCCGCGCCGATTTCGGCGTGGTCCCGGTGGAAAACTCCACCGAGGGATCGATCACACTGACCCTGGATCTGCTGATCGACACCTCGCTGGTGATTATCGGCGAGATCCTGCTGCCCATTCGCCACGCGCTGCTCTCGCGTTCGGGAGACTCCGCTGCGATTAACAAGATCGTTTCGCACCAGCAGTCGCTCGCGCAATGCCGCGGGTACCTGGCCGCGAACTACCCGCACTGCGAGACCGAGGCGGTGGCCTCCAACGCGTTCGCGGCCCGGCGCGCCGCCGAGGATCCCGCGTGCGCCGCGATCGCGTCGGCCGCGGCGGCCGACGCTTACGGCCTGAAGGTAATCGCGCAGAGTATCCAGGATCTCGCGAGCAACACGACCCGCTTCCTGGTGATGGGCAAACGCGCGGTCCAGCGCGCCGGGGCCGACAAGACCACGGTGCTGTTCGCGGTGCCCGACAAGGTCGGAGCGCTGTACGACGCGCTGCGCATCTTTGCGCACAATTCGATCAATATCTCGAAGATCGAGTCGCGTCCGCTGCGCTCGCGCCCGTGGGAATATATCTTCTTCGTCGATATCGCCGGCCATCGCGACGACCCGCGGCTGAGGCGCGCACTGCGGGCGCTCGAGGGCAAGGCCCTTTTTCTGAAGGTGCTGGGATCGTATCCTAAAGGGCAAGCGCCCGCGGCCTGAGCCGGGCGCGCTACGATCTTGGTCAAAGCCGAAGACCTGGTACTCCCGTCGGTTGCCGCGCTCGCCCCGTATCAGCCGGGCAAACCAATCGAGGAGCTGCAGCGCGAGCTCGGAATCACCGAGCCCGTCAAGCTTGCCTCCAACGAGAACCCGCTGGGTCCGTCGCCGCGCGCGGTCGCCGCGGTGCGCGCCGCGCTTAGCGAAATCAATCGCTATCCCGACGGCGCGAGCTTCGAGCTGTGCCGCAAGATAGCGGAGCGCCACCAGGTTCCGCACGAGCGGGTGTTTGCGGCTTCGGGCTCGGTCGAGGTGCTGAACCTGCTTGCGTTCCTGTTCCTGCGCCCGGGTCTGAACGCGGTGTACTCCGAGCATTCGTTCGCGATCTATCCGCTGGCAACTTCGGCCGCCGGCGGCGAGCACAAGGTCGTGCCGACCTCCGACGGCTACGCGCACGATCTGGACGCGATGGCGTCGGCGATCGACGCGAACACGCGAATCGTGTTCCTTGCCAATCCGAACAACCCGACCGGCACGATCTACCGGCACGCGCAGTGGAAGCGGTTTCTTGAGCGGGTTCCCGACGGCGTCGTGGTCGTCGCCGACGAGGCATATTTCGAATTTGTGCGCGACGCCGGCTACCCCGACTCGCTCGAGGACCACGACGGGCGCCGGATGATCGTCACCCTGCGCACGTTCTCGAAAATATTCGGGCTGGCGGGATTGCGGGTCGGCTACGCGATCGCGCGCGAGGATATCGTGCGGATGTTGCACAACGTGCGCCAGCCGTTCAACGTCACCTCGCTCGCGCAGGCCGCGGCGATCGCCGGGATGGAAGATCACGCGCACGTCGCGCGCACCCTCCAGGTCAACGCGGAGGGAATCGACTACCTCGTGCGGGAGTTCGAGCGCCTCGGAATCGGATTCGTCGCGCCGCATGCCAACTTCGTCCTCGCCGAGGTAGGCGACGGACGCGCGGTGTACGATCGCCTGCTGCGGCTCGGAGTTATCGTCCGGCCGATGAACGGCTACGGCTATCCGCGCCACGTGCGGATCAGCGTGGGACTGCCCGCGGAAAATCTCCGGCTGGTCCAGGCGCTGGAAAAAACCGTCGCCGCCGACGCGGGGCGCGCGCACGGATAATCCCGGTTTTCTTCGCGCGGCGGCCGATCGGACGGCGCGCGCAATTTGATGGCGCAACTATTCCAACAGATGACCGTATGCGGCGTCGGGCTTATCGGCGGCTCGCTCGCGATGGTCGCGCGCAGCGCCGGGCTGGCCCGGCGAATTGTCGGCGTCGGTCGAACCCAGCCGAACCTCGACCTTGCGGTCGAGCGTGGAATCCTTGACGCCGCGACGCGCGATCTTGCCGAGGCGGCGCGCGGCGCGGATCTGATCGTGCTCGCGGCGCCGATCCTCGCCATGCGCGGCGCGCTGGAGGCGATGGTCCCGCACTGCGCTCCCGACGCGATCGTGACCGACGTCGGCAGCGTCAAGCAGTACGTGGTGCGCGAACTGGAGCCGGTGCTGGGCGCCGGGATGGCGCTGGTTGCGGCGCATCCGGTCGCGGGCAAGGAGACCACCGGCGCGGCTGCGGCTGACCCGGATTTGTTTCGCGGGCGCCGCGTGATTATCACCCCGTCGGCAAGGAGCACGCCCGAGGCGATCGCGAAAGTCGAAACACTGTGGACCGCGACCGGCGCGCGCGTGGAACGGATGGAGCCGGCGCTGCACGATGCGATCCTGGCCCGCGCCAGCCACCTGCCGCAGATCGTCGCCAGCGCGCTCGGCGCGGCGCTTGCCGACGAGCGGGTGGGCGGGCGGCTGGCGGCGGAGTTCGGCGCCTCGGGCCTGCGCGACACCACGCGGCTTGCGGCGTCGTCGTGGGAGATGTGGCGCGATATCTTCATCGCCAACCGCGACGCTATTGCGGACGCGCTGCGCCTGTTCGGTTCCACGGTCGAGGAATTTCAGCTCGCCATCGAAGCGGGCGACGTAGCCGCGATGGAGCGCCTGTTTGAGCGCGGACGCCGGATGCGCGGGAAGCTTTCATGACGCGCGCGCGCCCGCTAGTCGCGATCGACGGACCGGTCGGCGCGGGAAAGTCCAGTGCGGCGCGCGCGCTGGCGCGCGCGCTCGGCTACACCTACCTCAACACGGGCGCGATGTACCGCGCGGTGGCGATCGCCGCGCGCGATGCGGGTATCGCGGCCGGCGCGCCGCGCCTCGAAGAGCGGCTTGTCCCGCTGCTGGCCGGGATTCGAATTGAGTTTTCCGGCGAGCGACTGCTGCTCGGCGGCCGCGACGTCAGCGCGCAGGTCTCCGAGCCGGCGATCGGCGATCTCGCCTCGCGCCTGTCCGCGCTCGGCGCGGTGCGCTCGCGGATGCGCGAGCTGCAGCGCGCGGCGGGCGAGCAGGGCGGGGTGGTGATGGAAGGCCGCGACATCGGCACGGTGGTGTTTCCCGACGCGGAGTTCAAGTTCTACCTCGACGCCGACGTGATGGAGCGCGCGCGCCGCCGGCACGCGGAGCTCGGGGCCAAGGGCGCCGCGATTTCGCTCGATGAGGTCGCCGCGCAGTTGCGCGAGCGTGACGCGCGCGACTCGCAGCGCGAGCTTGCGCCGCTGCGCGCGGCGCCCGACGCGGTTGTGATCGACTCGACCGGACTTACCCTGGAGCGGGTGGTCGATGCGATGAAGACAAGGATTGTGGCCCGAATCAACGACCGCAAGGGCTTGAAACGCACCTAGCCCGGTTGTAAGGATTGCTTGCAGCCTCGAAGTTCCCCGGAAGGTTCCACTAAATGGAGAAAGTTTTGCCTGATAAGCTCGGCGGAGGAGATAATGATTTTGAGTCGCTGATGGAAGAGAGCTTGAGAGCTCCCAAGCCAGGAGATGTTCTGGTTGGGCGAGTCCTCCTGATCACGCGCGACCACGTCATCATCGATATCAACTACAAGTGCGAAGGCCAGGTTCCTCTCGCCGAATTCAAGGACGCCGACGGCAACGTCGCGGTCAGCGAAGGCGATGAGGTCGATGTGTATTTCGAGGGCACCGAGACCGACAACGGTACCGTCACCCTCTCGCACGCGAAAGCCGAGAAGTTCAAGGTATGGCGCGAACTCGACCGTGCCTTTCAGACCGAGACGCCCGTGGAAGGGGTGGTGCTCGGCAAGGTCAAGGGCGGACTCAAAGTTGACATCGGAGTCCCGGCGTTTCTGCCCGGCTCGCACGTCGATATCCGTCCCGCCCGCAATCTGGATCGCTATGTCGGCCAGCGCGGCCGCTTTCAGATACTCAAGTTCAACCGCGCCCGCGGCAACGTGGTGGTTTCCCGCCGCAGCGTGCTCGAGCGCGAGCGCGCCTCACTGAAGGAACAGACCCTCAAGGTGCTCGAGGAAGGCGTAATCCTCGAGGGCACCGTCAAGAACATCACCGACTACGGCGCGTTCATCGACCTCGGCGGTATCGACGGTCTGCTCCATATCACCGACATGTCATGGGGCCGCCTCGCGCATCCCTCCGAGGTGCTCAAGGTCGCCGACAAGGTCAAGGTGGTCGTCCTCAAGTACGATCCGCAGCGCGAGCGCGTTTCGCTCGGCATGAAGCAAATCATGCCCGACCCGTGGTCCAAGGTCGCCGAGGGTTATCCTCCGGGCACGCGGGTTCACGGCAAGGTCGTCAGCGTGACCGACTACGGCGCCTTCGTGGAGCTGGAAAAGGGAGTCGAGGGACTGATCCACGTCTCCGAGATGAGCTGGAGCAAGCGCGCCGTGCATCCCTCCAAAGTCGTCAATCCGGGCGACGTGGTCGATGTGCAGGTGCTCGGGGTAGACGAGGGGAACCGGCGCATCTCGCTGGGTCTCAAGCAGACCGAGCCGAATCCGTGGGTCGCGCTCGCCGAAAAGCATCCCATCGGCACCCGGGTGACCGGCAAGGTGAAGTCGATCACCGACTTCGGCGCGTTCGTGGAAATCGAGCCGGGAATCGACGGGCTGGTCCATATCTCGGATCTGTCGTGGACCAAGAAGATCCGCCATCCCTCCGAAGTCGTGAAGAAGGGCGACGACGTCGAGGCGGCGGTGCTCGGTATCGACGCCGAGAACGAGCGCGTCAGCCTGGGTATCAAGCAGCTTACCCCCGATCCCTGGAACACGATCGGAGAGCGCTATCCGCTCAACACCCGGATTCACGGCAAGGTCAGCTCGGTGGCCGACTTCGGGGTGTTCGTCGAGATCGAGGAAGGCATTGAGGGCCTCATCCACATCTCGCAGCTCAGCAACGAGCGCGTGGACAAGCCGTCATCGCTGTTCAAGGTGGACGACGAAGTTGACGCGCTGGTGGTGCAGGTCGATCCCAAGGAGCGGCGCATCGGGCTATCGATCAAGGCGCTCAAGGCGCACGAAGAGCGCGAAGAGATGCAGGAGTACCTGCGCCGCGAGCACGAGAACGCGCGCTTCTCGATGGAAGACATCCTCAACGAAGAGCTGCGACTGGATCGCGAGGATGGCCAGCGCGCCTCGCGCGGGCGCGGACGCGACCGCTAGCAGGACACGACGGCGCGGCGGGCGTTCGGCCGCGGGACGAGGACATGACCAAACGCGGGATCATCGAAGAGCTGCTGGCGCGTCATCAGAGTTTTTCGCATCGCCAGTCCGAGACGATTGTAAACGCGATGTTCGACGCAATGTCGAACGTGCTGGCGGTGGGACGCCGGATCGAAATTCGCGGCTTCGGCAGCTTCGGCGTAAAGCAGCGCCGCGCCCGCCAGGGGCGCAACCCCAAAACCGGCGAGCCGGTTGAGGTTGACGCCAAGCAGATCCCGTTCTTCCGCGCCGGCAAGGAACTCCGCAACGAAGTTAATGGCGCGGAGCACCCCTCGCGGTAGCAAGGCGCGCTCACCCGGCACGGTCCCGGCAGCCGGGATGCGGTTGTGGGCGCCGTGGCGCTATGCCTATTTGAGCGGCGCACGCTCCGGCAAACCGCGTTGCATCTTCTGTTTCGGTCCGCTGACGGCGGCGGCGCGCCGCCGGCGCCTGGTGCTCCATCACGACCCCGTCGCGGTGGTGATGCTCAACCGCTATCCCTACAACAACGGGCACCTGATGGTGGCGCCGCGCCGGCACGTGGCGAGTCCCGAGCTTCTGACCGAGGCGGAACGCGCGGCCCTGGGCGAGTTGGTAAGCGAATGCGTCCGGCGCCTGCGCGCGGCGCTCAAACCCGACGGCTTTAACGTGGGCGCCAATCTCGGGCGCAGCGCCGGGGCGGGATTTGCCGAGCACATGCACTGGCACGTGGTGCCGCGATGGGATGGCGACACGAACTTCATGCCGGTGCTTGCGTCTACGCGCGTGCTGTCGCAGTCTCTGCTAGACAGCTACGCGCAACTGGCCCCCTGTTTTCGGGGCGATCGCTGATTTATCCTGAGTCAAGGAAAGGCGCTGCTGGAATCTTCGATGAAAGACAAGCTCACCAATATTCGTACCCTGGGCGCGCTCAAGGCTGCCGCATACCGGACCGAGCCGGTGCGCCTGGAGATGCGCCGCAATCTGCTGGGGCGCCTGCGCGACAAGCAGAAAATCATGAGCGGAATCGTCGGCTATGACGAAAGCGTCATCCCCGAGATCGAAAACGGCATCCTTGCCGGCCATCACATGATCTTCCTGGGCGAGCGCGGGCAGGCCAAGTCCCGCATCATCCGGGCGCTGGTCGAACTGCTCGACGAGTTCGTGCCGGCGGTCAAGGGATGCGAGATCGGCGACGATCCGCTGGCGCCGATCTGCCGCCAGTGCCGCCGCCTGCTCGGGGAAAAGGGCGACCAGCTTGAAATCGAATGGATCGGCCGCGAGCAGCGCTACGCAGAAAAGCTCGCCACCCCGGACGTGTCGGTCGCCGACCTGATCGGCGAGATCGATCCGATCAAGGTCGCCGAGGGCCGCTACCTGGCCGACGAGGAGACGATTCATTACGGGCTGATTCCGCGCACCAACCGCGGCATCTTCGCCATCAACGAGCTTCCCGACCTGACCGAGAAGGTGCAGGTGGGGCTGTTCAACCTGATGGAAGAGAAGGACGTCCAGATCAAGGGCTACAAGATCCGCCTGCCGCTGGACATCGTGTTCGTCGCGAGCGCCAACCCCGAGGACTACACCTCGCGCGGCCGGATTATCACGCCGCTCAAGGATCGCTTCGACGTGCAGATTCGCACCCACTACCCGAAGAAGATCGAGGACGAGATCGCGATCATGGAGCAGGAGGCGATCTATCCGCCGCGCCCCGGCATGGAGGTTCGCGTCCCGCAGTTCATGAAGGACATCCTGGCGCAGGTGACCTTCGAGGCGCGCGGCTCCAACGAGATCAACCAGTCCTCGGGCGTGTCGGTGCGCGTCACCATCAACAATTTCGAATCCGTGCTCTCCAACGCCGAGAAACGCGCGGTCTTAAACGGCGAGAACGAAATCGTCCCGCGCATTTCCGACCTGCACTCGGTGTACGCATCGACCGCGGGAAAGATCGAGCTCGAGTACGTCGGCGAGGACAAGAAGGAAGAGGATCTGATCGAACGGCTCGTCAACCGCGCGGTGCTCAAGGTCTTCGATCGCTACCTCAAGCTCGACGACCTCAAGAAGGTGACCACCTACTTCGACCAGGGATGGGGCGTCGAGGTCTCCGATCGCGCGCCGTCCTCGGAGTACATGGAGCCGCTGCGCGAAGTCCCCGGCCTGCGCGAAGTGATCGCCGGGCTGGGTCCGTTCGAGACTCCGGGCCTGATGGCGGCGGCTAGCGAGTTCATCTTCGAGGGGCTGCACCTGCATCAGAAGCTCAACAAGGACCGCCAGGGCGGACGCTTCGCGTATCACTCCTGAACCGCGCGCGAGGCCGCGAGATGGTTACCGTACGCTACACGCAATGGGACGGCACCCAGAAGCTCAAGCTCGACGCCGACAAGGTGTTCGAGAAGCTGGCTGAGTACCTGTCCTATACCGACGACGTCCGCCAGGCGATCGACTGGATGATGCGCCAGGGGATGGAGTTCGACGGCGTGCAGGTGATGGGGCTGGAGGAGTTCATCGAGCAGCTCCGCCAGGAGATGCGCCAGCGCTACCGTGACTTCAATCTCAAGAACGCGCTCTCCGAGATGGAGCAGAAGCTCAATGACATCCTCGACCGCGAGCGCAACACGCTGGAGTCGCTCAAGGACGAGAAGCCCGGCGTCGAGAACAAGCAGAAGGAGCTCGCCCGGATGCCGCGGCGGCTCTCGGATGCGATTCGCAAACTGGAGAGCTACGAGTTCGAGGACGCGCAAGCCAAGGCCGACTTCGACGAGCTGCTGGCCGAGTACGAGAACGTCCGCGACCTCGAAAATTTCCGCGATCGCAACCAGCACATGTTCCACGGGCCCAAGAGCCTCGGCTACCAGGAGGCGCTCGAGCTGATGCACGAGATGGAGCGGATGCGCCAGCTCGAGCAGGACCTGATGTCCGGCAACTTCGAGACTATCTCGCTGGAAGACCTGCAGCAGATCCTCGGCCAGCAGGCGATGCGCGATTTCCAGAACCTCAAGCAGGTGATGGTGCTGCTGGCGGACTCGGGCTACGTGATGCCCAAGGGCGACCACTATCAGCTCTCGCCCAAGGGCGTGCGCAAGATCGGGCAGCTCGCGCTGCGCGACATCTACCAGAGCATGCTCAAGGATCGCGCCGGCTCGCACACCACCGACCATCGCGGGCTCACCGAGATGCGCCCGGACGAGACCAAGCCGTACGCGTTCGGCGATCCGCTCAACCTGAATCTCGTCGCGACGCTCAAGAAGGCGCTCGCGCGCAAGCCCGGGGTTCCGCTCCAGCTTAATCCCGACGACTTCGAGATTTACGAGACCGACAACGCCAGCACCTCATCCACGGTGCTGTGCCTGGACATGTCGTGGTCGATGAGCTGGGAGGGGCGGTTCGCGGCGGCGAAGAAAGTCGCGATGGCGATGGAGACGCTCATCCGGTCCAAGTTCCCGCGCGACTACTTTTCGATCGTCGGATTTTTCACGCGCGCGGTCGAGTTGAAGCTGAAGGATCTGCCCGAGGCCTCGTGGAACATGGGCGACCCGTTCACCAATCTGCAGGACGGGCTGCGCCTTGCCTCCGACCTGCTCGGGCGCCATCCCTCGCGCAACCAGCACATCATCGTGATAACCGACGGGCAGCCGACCGCCTACTTCCTGAACAAGCGGCTGTACTGCGAATGGCCGCTGTCCTTCGGCGGCATCAGCATGCGCGCCGCGCAGGAGACGCTGAAGGAAGTCGAGCGGATCACACGCAAGGGAATCACGATTAACACCTTCATGCTTGACGACTCGCCCAGCCTGCGCGCGTTCGTGGAAAAAATGACCCAGATCAACCGCGGCCGCGCGCTCTACACCCGCCCCGACCATCTCGGCGAGTACATGCTGGTCGATTACCTGTCCAAGAAGCGCAAGCGTGGCTGAACCGCGCGCGCGCCGCGCGCCCCGGCGCAGCGTATCCGCGCCCGCGAGCCCTTGCGCGCCGCCCGAGCGGGAAATCATTGTCGGCGACTGCACCGCGGTGATGCCGTCGTGGCGCGACGCGTCAGTCGACGCCTGCATCACCGATCCTCCCTACAACATGAGCCGGCGGCGCGGCCTGGCGTGGGCGTTCAGCTCGCACGTCACGATGGAGCAGCAGTGGGACCGCTTCGCCTCCGACGACTACGTGAAGTTCACCCACCGATGGCTGGCCGAGGCGTGCCGCGTGGTCCGTCCCAACGGCAACCTGCTGGTGTTCGGCAGCTTTCACAATATTTACGTGATCGGATTCGTGCTCGAGCATCTGCTCGACCGTCGCATTCTGCAGCAGATCACCTGGTTCAAGCCCAACGCGCAGCCCAACATCACCGGCCGCCTGCCCACCGAGAGCACCGAGTACATCCTCTGGGCCTGCAACAACACGCCGCGCCGCGCCACCGGATGGAGTTTCGATTACGCGGCGTCCAAGGCGATGAACGGCGGCAAGCAGTTGCGCAACCTGTGGCAGATTCCGTGCACGCCACGCTCGGAGCGCGCCGGCGGAAAGCACCCCACGCAGAAGCCGCTCGAGTTGCTCGAGCGAATCGTCACGCTGTGGACCCGCCCGGACGATCTCGTGCTGGACTGCTTCGCGGGGACTGGCACCACGGCGGTCGCCGCGGCGCGATTGGGCCGCAGATGGATTGGAATCGAGAAGGACGCGGAGTACGCTGCGCTCGCGCGCAAGCGAATTGCCGACGCGACTGCGTCAGCGTCCGCCGCTCGCGGTTGAGCCGGCACCCGACGCGGGCTCGGCGGCTTGCCGTATCTCGTCGGGCGGCGACCATGTCCCGCCGATATGCCGCAGCACGATTCGGGCGGCTTGATCGCCCGCCGCTGAGATGAGGCGGTTCATCGGCTCGTCCATCGGCTCCTTGGACAGCTTGAAGGTTCCCCAATGAATCGGGAGCAGGTAGCGCGCGTGCGTGGACAGGAACATCGACCACACCTGCTCGGGATTCGCGTGATTCCAGATCCACGGGTCGTACGCGCCGATTGAGAACGCAGCGACCTCGGGCGGATTTTCGGCGAGGCTCGCAAACAGGCCGGTGTCGGCGCTGTCGCACGCCAGCAGCATCCGGTGGCCGTCCTTTTCCAGCACGTAGCTGTTGAAGCCGTAGTCGGCGCCGAATGGCGGCCACCTTTTGCCCCAGTGATTCGCGCCCATCGCGCGCACCACCAGTCCATGCACTTCGGTCTGTTCACCCCACCTGAGTTCGCGAACGTCGGTGAATCCGAGCGGCGCGATCAGGTTCGCGCACTTGTCGCATGCGATTACGACCGCGCTCTTGGGCATCGCGTCAAGCGACGGAAGGTCGAGATGGTCCATGTGCGCGTGAGTGACCAAAATCACATCCACGCTCTGTAGGTCAGCGGCTGACAGCGGCGGCGGCGTCTGCCGCTCCGGTCCGATCGTGAACAGCGAGCCCACCGAAAACCCCACCCGGTCCATCAGCGCGGGATCGCTGATCACGCGCACGCCGTAATAGTTCATCAGCAGCGTCGCATGGCCGAGATTCGAGATCGTGAGCCGGTCGTTCGGCCAGGATGCGGGCGCGGGATGTCCGACTGTCGCGTGACCGTCGCCGTCCATGGCTAAACAGTACGGCGCGGCCGCTATCAGCGCCAGTGCGAGCGCCGCAATCGCGAGCATCGGGCGCGGGGCGTAGAGCGCAGTGGATATCGCGGCCACGCGCCGGCGCCGCGCGGCTACAGCGTGGGCTTGAAGCAGGGTAATTGTTTCACCAGCGCAAAGCCGTAGCGTTTGCCGCGCCACTGCAAGGTGCCGACCGCGGGACCGAACGCCTGGCGCAGGGTGTTCATCTTGCGGCTGTCGGCGACGGTTTCGACCGTGAAGGGCGCGTAAGCCAGGAATTGCGGTTCATCGGCTTCGAGCAGCGACTTGAGCGGTGGGTTGAAGGCCAGGTGCGCGATGTTCGGCTTGGGCGCCCATCCCTTCGGGTCCGCGCCCTTTTCGGTGATCATTTCCCACCGCGGCGTGGTTTCCCCGGGCACCAGCATCCACTGCCGTGATTCGATCACGCCCGAATGATCACGCAGCTCCTCGACCCCCGGCGGATCGGCGGCAAGCTCGTCGCAGCGCTCGTCCTGCTCGTCGCGCGGGCCGGGAACGTGGCGGTCGGTGGCCCTCTCGCTCGCCTTGATTCCCGCCATCTCGCCGACCGCGAGTCCGCCGCTGGCCACGCTTGCCAGCGCCGGCATGCATCCCGCCATCGCCACCGCCATCGCCAATATCCCGACGCACGCGGCCACGCCCCGCACGAGCGCGACTACGCGGCAGGAGGCGGATATCTCAACGCGGCGCATCACAGCTTGCGCGCGGTCACGAGTGAGGAGGTGAACGGCGGACTCGGAAGCTGCTGCATCCGCAAGTCCGCGAATCCCGCCGCGCCGAGCCATCCCGCAATCTCGCCCTGCGAGTAGTCGCGGCCGCGCGTGGTCAGCAGCAGGTAGAGCGAGAAAATCGCGCCGGCGCGCGGCTCGGTGAAATCACTGTTCATCACATGATCCTTGATTATTATTCTGCCGCCGCGGGCTATCGCGCGCCCGCACTTGCGCATCAGCTCGGCGTTGGTCCGTTCGTCCTCGCTATGAATTATATTCGATAGAAAAATCGCGTCGACCGGTCCGGGCAGCTCGCCGCGCAGGTAATCCACGCTCACCAGTTCGATTCGCGGGGCCACCTCGGCCTCGCGCTCGGCGAGCACTTCACGCGCCACCGCGAGCGTGGCGGGAAGATCCCAGAGATAGCCGCGCAGGGCGGGGTTGCGCCGCAGCATCGCGGCCGCATAGGTCCCCGGCCCGCCACCCAGGTCGGCCAGCGTCGTAACCCCTGACAGATCGAGATGGTCGGCGACCCATCGCGCATCGCCGCGGGCGCGGGTCAGGCTGTCCATCGCGCGGATGAAGCGCGCGGTGTCGGCGGGATCGCTCTGAAACATGTCCGGCGTGCGGCCCGGCTGGCCCGAGCGAATGGTGTCCTCGAGATGCGACCAGAGCGGAAATATAGTCTCGTCGAACAGGATCATCCCGCCCAGGTATTCGTCCGAGGATCGCAGCAGGTAGCGGCGCGCCGCCGCGCTCAGCGAATAGCGCCCGCCTGCGATCTCGAGCAGCCCCATCGAGGCCATCGCCGCCGCCACCATCCCGGTCGCCCGCGGATCGCATCCGAGCGCCTGCGCCAGAGCCGCGGCGTCCAGGCTTTTGCGGTCGAGCGCCTCGAACAGGCCCAGCTTTACCGCGGTCTGGATCGCGCGCGCCTCGGCATGGGCGCCCGCCATTGCCGCAAGCCGGGAAAAATCCATTTCGAGCCCGCCCGGGTCAGCGCACGTAGTCCTGGGTCACGTAGGTTTTGCCGTCGCTGGAGCGCGTCGCTCCAACTCCGGTGGCCCTGAAACGATCGGAGAGCAGGGCGGCGCGATGTGCCGGGCTCTTGAGCCATGCGGCAAGCGCGCGCTTGGGAAGCCCGCTCACGTCGCGGTAATCGTCCACGTAAATGTTTTCGCCGAGCGCTTGGTACGGGACCGCCGCGCCGCTGACCCGATCCTCGGGCGCTCCACCGTCGTAGTCGCGATGGCCGGTGTAGTGATGCAGCGCCATGTCGTCGCTGTGCGCGCGCGCCACCGCGGTCAGCGGAGTTGAAACCGCCAGCGGCTTCAACCCCGAGCGCTTGCGCTCGTCGTTGACGAGATTCAGGATTTCCGATTCCTGGTCGGTGAGCCCCGCAACCGATTCCGCCACCGGCGGCGCCGTCTGCATGAAGTACAGCCGCGCCACCACCGCCCCGATCAGCGACACCGCCAGCAGTCCCATCCCCGCCTTGATCGCCCGTCGCCGCCGGACCACTGTGGGGGTCGGCATCCGGATCACCTTGGCGGGGCCCTTGTGAAGCTTTTGCGAGCCGCGGTGGGTTGCCGACCTTCCACTCATATGGAACTCAATGAGCGCGGACAGGATTACCTCGGACAGGCGGCGTGGCGTCCCCGGCATGCCCCGACACGGCCACCGCGTCTCCCAGCCACTTGCTATCGCGGGTCACTCAACTTGTCAACGCGAACTCGGCTTGCGTCAGTGGCGCTGGTCTGTTTCATCGCGATTGTTGCCGCCGCCACCGCCTTTGGCGCGGCGCCCGTCACCTCTGGGGCGGGCGCGCTGCCGCGCCATGCCCTTGGCGATGAGCCCGGCAGCTATCTGCGCCAGGCGGCGCAAAGCCCCATCAGGTGGCAGCCGTGGAGCGCCGCGTCCTTTGCGCTGGCGCGCAAGCTTAAGCGCCCGGTGCTGATCGATATCGGCGCGGTCTGGTGCCATTGGTGCCACGTGATGGACCAGACCACCTATGCCGACGCGCAGGTGATCGAACTCATCAACCGCGATTTCGTGCCGATTAAGGTCGATACCGACGAGCGCCCCGGCGTGGACAGCTATTACCAGACCGCGGCGGAGACGTTTTCCGCCGGTGGATGGCCGCTGACCGTGTTCGCGACGCCCGACGGCGCTCCGCTGCTGATTACCGGCTATCTGCCGCCGCACGGACCAGGCGCGGGGCAGCATGCGCTCGGGATGGCCGACGTGCTGCAGCGCGTGGCCGAGGCCTACCGGCGCGATCCGCGCGCCACCAGGTTCGCTCATGACCTCGCGCGCAAGCTCGCCGCCGCGCCGCAGGCCCCGGCGGACGCCGGGATGACGCCGGCGGGACTCGAGGAGCGGATCGCCGCCTCGCTCGAGCGCGCTTACGATCGCAAATACGGCGGATTCGTCTCGTCGGGCGCTCGATTCTACTACTTCCCCGCGCTGCGCTTTGCGCTGGCGCGCGGCTTTTACGGCCGTCCGCCGTTCACCGCGATGGCGCTGGCGAGTTTGCGCAAGATGGCCGACGGCGGCGTGTACGACCAGCTCGGAGGCGGGTTCCATCGCTATTCGACCGACTCGCGATGGCGCGTGCCGCACTTCGAGAAGATGGGTTACGACCAGGCGATGGCGATTGCGGCCTACGCCGAGGCCTACCAGGCAAGCCGCGATCCGCGCTTCGCCGAAATCACGCGCTCGCTGGTCGGCTACGTGAACCGCACGCTGCTCGATCCGTCCTCCCACGCGTTCTACGCGCATCAGGATGCGGATGCGTTCGCGGGCGACGACGGCAGCTACTACACGTGGACGGTCGCGGAGATAAAACGCGCGCTCACGCCCGACCAGGCGCGTGCCGCGATGCTGTATTTCGGGATGACGACCGACCCCGCCGATGCGCCCGACGGACGAATCGTGCTGCGGCGCGCGACGGCGCCGGCGGAGGTCGCGGTGAAGCTGAAAATTCCACCGGCGCGCGCCGCGGCGCTGCTTTATGCCGCCCAGCGAAAAATGCTCGCGGCGCGCGAGCGGCGCAAGGCTCCCGCGGTGGACCATGCGATCCTCGCCGGCCGCAACGCGCTGATGGCGTCGGCATATCTTACCGCCGCCGCGGCGCTCGGCGAGCCCGGGCTCAAACGAGTCGCGCTCGCGGACCTGGATTTCATTTTGAAGAACATGCGCGCGCCCGCCGGCGCGGGCGTGTATCACGTATGGTCGCGCGGGCAGGCGAGCGTCACCGGCGTCGCCGCCGACCAGGTCTATCTCGCCGATGCGCTGCTGGGTGCGTACCAGGCCACCGGCGACGCGCAGTATCTCGACCAGGCGCGCTCGCTCGCCGGGATCATCGCGAGGCAATATCGCGATCCGAAGTCGGGGCTTATTCGCGACCGCGACGTGGCGCTCGCGGGCACGGTTGTCGCGCCGGCGGCCGGCAATGGCCACGCGCTATACGACGATCCCGACCCGTCGGTGCAGGCCAGCGCGGCGGCGCTGATGATGAAGCTCGGGGCGATTACCTCGGACCCCGCCGACACGAAGCTCGCCACGCAATTGCTCGCGCCCGCGGTCGCGATGGCCAATGACGCAAGCGGCGCTTCGCTCGGGACGCTCGCGATGGCGCTGGAGGGGGAGACTCGCGGCGAAACCGACGTCGCGATCGTCGCAGGCGGCAACGATCACGCCGCGCGCGCGATGCTCGACGCGGCGCTTGCCACCTATCGCCCCGGCAAAGTCGTGATCCACATCGATCGCGCGAGTGCCCGCAAGGGCCGGCTTCCGCCGGCGATGGCCGCGATGTACCACGCGGCGGCGAAGCACGACGGCCCGCTCGGCTTCGTATGCGCGGGGACCGCGTGCGCCAATCCCGCCCGCACGCCGTCGGAGCTGGCGCATACTCTCAGCACGTTCGCCGTGGCGGGGGCGAGTGCGCAGGTCAGCGAGGCTAGAACTTCTCCCTAAACGGCCGCACGTCGAGCTCCAGCGTCCATGCGCTTGGGTCCTGACCGGCGAGAAACCAGAAGCTCTCCGCGATCGCGGAGGGCTTGAGCATGTCGTCGTCGGTGAGATGTGGAAAGCGCTCGCGGATGAAGGGCATGTCAATCGCCCCATCTACGTTGATCCAGGCGACATGAATTCCCTGCGGCCCAAGGTCGCGCGCCATCACGTGCGCGAGCCCGCGCATCGCGAACTTGGCCGGCCCGAATGCCGCCGAGGTCGCAAACGGCTTCACGCCCGCGGTCGCGCCGGTGAACAGAATCGCGCCGGCCTGCTTCGCCAGCATCGCGGGCACCACCTGTTGCGCGGCCAGAAACGCGCCGAACGTGCACACGCGCCAGGTGTTCTCGAACGTGCTCGGCTTGGTGTCCATCAGCTTGCCGAACGGGCGCATCGCGGCGTTGTAGAGCAGCACATCCACCTCGCCCAGCTCGCGCCGGATGCGCTCGAAGGCGGAGGCGATATCGCCGGCCCGGGAGACGTCGGCGGGTACGGCGAGCGCGCGCCCGCCGTCTCTTTCGATCTCGGCGGCCAGTCCGCGCAGCTTTTCCTCACCGCGCGCCACCATCGCGACCGCATATTCGCGGGAAAACCGGCGCGCCAGCGCCGCGCCCAGACCCGGCCCGACTCCGACCACCGCCGCGACTCCGCGTTTTTCAATGGCGGCCATCTCTGTCACCTCCCGCTCGTGGTTGCGCTTTTGCGCCGATACCTCGTCACGCGTTGCTTGCGAACCTGATGCGGCGGCGCGTATGTCATCGCCCGCTGAACACCGGTGTGCGCTTGGCCGCGAACGCCGCAATCGCTTCGCGCGCGTCGGCGGTCCGCGCCATCTCGCCGATCGTCCGCAATTCCTGATCGACCTGCGATTCCATCGGCGTGAGCCATCCCGAATGCATCAGGCGTTTCGCCGCGCCCAGCGCGCGGGTGGGACCCGCCGCGAGCGTGGCGGCGGTCGCGTGCGCCTGGGTGGCGAGGTCGGCGTCGGGCACCACCCAGTTGACCAGTCCCCACTCCAGCGCCTCGTGCGCGGTGAGCGTGCGGTTGAGCCACGCCAACTCGAGCGCGCGGCGGATTCCGATTACGCGCGGCAGAAAATAAGTGGTTGCGCCGTCGGGGCTGAGCCCGATGCGCGAATACGCCATCGTGAAGCGCGCCGACTCGCCCGCGATCGCGAGGTCGCACGCGCACGCCAGTCCCATCCCGGCGCCCGCCGCGGCGCCGTTGACCGCCGCGATCACCGGGAACTCGGCGCGCGCGATTCGCGACAGCACCGCGTGGAAGGTCGAGACGCGGGTCTTGAGCGTGTCGGATTGCGAGTAGAAGCCCTTGAGGTCCGCACCCGCGCAGAAGAACCGTCCGCTGCCGGTGATTATCAACGCGCGCACCGCGCGATCCTCTTCGCAGCCGACGATCGCATCCATCAGCTCGGCCGCAACGGTCGGGTTGAGCGAATTGGCGGACTCGGGGCGGTTGAGCGTGATCGTCGCGACGCTGTCGCGGGATTCGAACTGGATGGTTGAATATTGCGGCACGGTGGACTCCTTGTGGGCGACGGCGGGGGAGCGCGTGTATCCGGCCTCAAAAGGTTATCGCCTTTATTAGTTAGTTATCGCCAATAGTTTCAAAATGCAACTGTAGCGGCGCGGCGCGCGGCGGATGCCGGCGCCGTATGCGCGCCGGTTTACTTCTTCTGCGAGCTGATAAAGCGGATCAAGTTCGCGGCGTCATCGGCGCGCAGCCGACCGATCGGTCCGGTCGAATAGGTCGCGCTGACGATCTTGCGCGTGGGTCCCAGGATGAACTCGGAGGGCTGGATCATCGGGCGCTTCTCGTCCCACCACGCGGTGATTCGCTCGGCGTCCTCGGGCACCTTTAGCCCCCACGCGAGCGGGAACTCCAGATGGTTCTGCTCGGCGATCTCGCGCGCCTTGTCCAGCGGATCGACGGACAGCGCGGCGATCGATACGTCCAGTTCGCGAAAATCGCCCATGCGTGCCTGATAGTCGGCTAACTGCCGGCGGCAGAACGGTCACCACCATCCGCGGTAAAAGAGCAGGATCGCCCAGCGTCCCTTGAGATCGCCGGGCAGGTTGAGCTCGCCGTGCGCGACCGTGTTGACGCGCATCGCGGGGAACTGGTCGCCGTCTCTGAGCTTCTCGCTCATAGGATGCCTCCGTTACCGGCTCGGCTCCGGCGGCGCGGCCGAGCGCGCTTTCGACGAAGTCGAGCCGATCGTTGCCCCAGAACATATCATCACCGACGAAGAATGTCGGCGCTCCGAACGCGCGGCGCGCGACCGCATATCAGTCTCATTTTGCAACTACGGTCCCTAGCAAAGCGAGTTTCAAAGTGCAACGATAATTGTGCGCCGGGTGGCCTTGGGGAGGGCCGCCGCGGGACGGACAAGCCTCGGGGGAGGCAGGTACACGCAGATGCGATGGCGTTCCGTTGGTAATACGAACTGTTCGATCGCGCGCACGCTGGGCGTGATCGGCGAGCGGTGGACGATGCTGATTCTGCGCGAGGCGTTTCTGGGGCGCCGGCGCTTCGACGATTTTCAGCGCAACACCGGAATCGCGCGCAATATCCTGGCCGCGCGCCTGCGCGCGCTGGTCAGCGACGAAATCCTGGAGCGCGCGCGCGCTGAAGACGACGGCGCCCGCATCGAGTACCGCCTTACGCGCAAGGGTCTCGACCTCTACCCGGTGATGATCTCGATGCTCAAGTGGGGCGACACCTGGCTGGCCGGCGACAAGGGACCGCCGCTCAGCCTGGTGCATCGCGGATGCGGCGCCAAGGCGACGCCCACGATGGTCTGTCCGCATTGCGGAGAGGCGGTCGGCGCGCGCGACATGCTGGCGATACCGCGCCGCGCCGCGCATCCCGCGCGCCGCACCGAGCGCCGGCAAGCCGCCCGCTAGCTTCGCGTTTGCACCGCCTTCATCATTGAGGTCGCGGAGCCTTCCGCATCAGCCCTGGCATGATTGAATTCGTGATGTTCGACGCCGACGGCGTGCTGTTCGACTCCGATGAGTCCAACGTCGCCTACTACAACGCGATCTTCGCGCAGATGGACGAGGCGCCGCTCGATTCGCGCGAGGAAGTCAACGCCATCTCGCACGCCGCCGAGCAGGTGTTCTCGGCTCGCGCGCGCGAAGACGCCGGCAAGCTCGCGCGGATGAAGGAAATCGCGCGCACGCTAGACTCGGCGCCGTTTTTCCGCTTGCTGCGCCCGCCTTTCGAGCTGCGCCCGTTCATGCTCACGCTAAAGAGCCGCTACAAGCTCGGGCTTGCGACCAATCGCTCCGCCACCGTGCCGGCGCTGGTCGAGCACCTGGGTATTGCCGACGTGTTCGACGCGATCGCATGCATGCGCGACCGCGTGCGGCCCAAGCCCGCGCCCGACATCCTGCGCCTGTGCATGGAGCGCGCGGGCACCGCACCCGAGCGCGCGGTGTACGTGGGAGACAGCCCGGTGGATCGCGCGGCCGCGATGGAAGCGGGCACGCATTTTATCGGGGTTGGCCGCCGCGTCGAGCATCACCAGCGCGTCCACACGATCGCGGAGCTGCCGGCGCTGCTCGATGACTTGATCGCATCTCTACGCCGGCGGGCCTGACGCCTCGCCCGCCGATCCATCAGATCGCCGTCACCCGCGACTCGCGCTCAGGCTGCGAGCTTCGACGTTGCGCCCTCGACCGCGGTGCCGGCAAAGAAGTTCGGATTCGCCTTCAGATGGAGCTGCGCCGGGTAGGTGAAGACGAAGTCGCGGTAGTCCGTGTCGCTCAGCAGTCCCTTGTCGACCAGCTTGTGGCTTTCCAGCAGGACGGTCTTGATGTCGGGGACGTCCCAGTGGCCGATGTCCGAGCTGAAGATCGGCTGCAGGCGGGTGCGCTTGGGATTGGCGCGCGCGTCGAGCGCGCGAAAGACGCTGGGGTCGTCGGCCTCGCATCCGAAGTAGAAATTCCGGAACATCCGGGCGAAGTCGTCTTCTTCGCGCACGCCGGTGAGCTTCCACTCGTCGCGATCCGCCGAGCGATCGTGGCGCGCAATTCCCTCGTCGTAGGCGCGATTCATCCCGGCCGCCCGCGACGCATCGACGAACTCCGCCCCGCCGTACTCGGCGAGCAGATTGTGCAGGCGCGGGCGATCCAGGCGGGCGGGGTCGTAGTTGTGGAGCCCTTCGACGTTGCGCTTTTCCCAGTGCTCCTCCAGCGAATGGAGTAGATCGACCGCCCATCCCGCGCCGCACTCCAGAAAGCCGAACACCAGCTCCGGGAATCGCGCCGGCACCCCGCCCATCACGATCGACCGGCACAGCTCGCCCTGCTGATAGGCGTGCGCGCCGATATGGTTGAACATGTAGTTGCTTGGCGAGCGGCGCCCCGCCGGCAGATAGCGCAGCCCCACGCCGCCGTGCGAGGTCACCGCGATCTTCAGCTCCACGAACTTGCGCCAGACCGGATCGTAATCGTGAAAGCTGTCCAGCCCGTAATTGTCGAAGTAGCAGGCGTAGGGGAACGCCTCAGGATGCGATTTTTCCAGCGCGGGAATCGGGCGCGCCACCCCCGGCGGGATCATCGCGACTTTGAACCCGTGCGCCGCGGCGAACTCCAGCTCCGCGATCGCCTCGGCGGGCGTGTACATCGGGATGCATGCGGCGGGCGCGAGCCGATCGCGAAATTGCCCGCAGATTTCCGAGTTCATCGTGTTGAGCGCGCGGCACGCGCCGCGGCGCACGTCGGCGTCGTGGATGGTCGGGATGCCGAGGCCCAGGGTCGGGTACATGACCGCGAAATCGACGCCGATCTCCGCGAGCCGTTGATGCAGCAGCTTCGGCGCCATCACGGTGGCCAGGTCGTAGGCGTCGTTGCTGGTTCCCCACCATGCGCCGCGCATGTCGCCGGTGTCGCGATTGGCGCGCGAGCCCGAGGGATGGCTCTGCATCTCGCGCCGGTAGCGATCGACCATGTCGTCGCCGCCGACCTTTTTCATATAGAGATGGAATAGCGGCGCGGCCTCAATCATGTGGCCGTCCGCATCGATCACGGGATGATCCAGCTTGCCGCGCAGCGCCTTGACCAACCGGGCTTTGTCGCCGTCCATTGATATTCACCGCCTGTTGAGAATCGATTCTGGTGCTAGCGGTTAGTTCCCCGCAAAGTCAAGCAGTGCGCGGCGATTCCGTCTTGCGGGCGGACGGCGCGTCCGTGTAGGTTCGCGACGGGGCGGGCATCGGGAGGAGATTTCATGAAAGCCATCAGACATGCGCTTGTACTCGCCGGATTCTGCCTGATCGCGACGGCGGTGCTGCCGGGCGCCCGCGCGAGCGCGGCGCAAGCGCAAGCGGCCACGCCAGCAAAGCCGCCGCAGGTTCATTTCGTGCCGAACTCGCTGAAGTTCTGGACCGAGCGCGATCACTGGACCACGCAGTACGGTCCCGCGTTTGCCACCATCATCGTGAAGACCACCAACAATGTTCCGTGCACCGGCGGTCCGTTCGCGTTGTGCGCGTATTCGGGAGCGGCGCCGATGGGCTGCAAGGCGGACAAGGCGGGGCAGTTCGCCGATTGCAAGTGCTTCGAGATTCCCAGCGGCAGCTACTTCGTCAATATCAACGCGATCCTGAATCGCAAGGTGTGGCGCGAGACGGTAAAGGTGTGCGGCAAGGATGGCAGCCGATGCTCCAGCCATCCGAACCTCGCGCCCGCGTGCAAGTACGTCAACGATCATTCGCTGATTCCCGGCGCCGATCTGATTTCGACCTTCAGCTTCGCCTGCGCGGACAAGCTCCCGTTCGGACACGCGAGCTGCGCCTCGGGCGCCTATGCCGGATGCATGACGGCGCCATGCCGCCGCACCGCGACGCCGGGCATCGTTGATTGCTCGTGCCCGATCTTCCACGGCCCCTATGAACTCGGCAGCGACCACGAGAACTGCGATGCCGGCAAGGGTCTGGTCTGGTCCTCGGCCTACTATCCGAAATGGCCGGGGAGCTTCGCGCCGACATCCGCGGCGCCGGCGGCCGGCAATGAGAACATCTGCAAGATGCCGTAGCGACAATCGCGCCGGACACACGCGCCCGGCGCGATACCATCGGTAAGGGTTTTATCAGCACCGGCTTGCGATCCGGCGCGAGCGGAATTGCTTCCGCCAATCAGTTTGGTTTGTCGTTTCGCGCCGCGCGCGTGCGCGCGAGCAGCGAGCCTTCCGCGGCAATATCGACGCTGCCTTCCACCAAACGAGCGCATCGCGCGTGCATCGGCGGTTCTCCCATCACGCGCGCGCCGAAGCCCAGATGCATGAAGCATTGCGGGCATCGCTCGAATGCGAGCGCACGCATCGAGTGGCAGCGCTGATGGTCGCAAGATCCGCGGCACGGACCTCCCGGCATTCCAGGAGTGGGGATGGTGATTAACTCCATGGCCTGACACCTCGCCCGACGAATCGCGGTTAACGGGCGCACCGGACGCGAAGCGCTCGTCCGGCGGGCGGCCTTGGGCCCGATATCGCCAGCGCCGCCAGCTGACCTCTCATAAAAATATTTAGCGCGTCGACGCGCGTAGCACAAATTTTTTGAGTTGCTATATCACTTCGGCAGAAGGTGCGATGCTCAATTTTGCACGACAGAAGCAAAAATTGCCGTACTGACTAGCAGGCCGCACGCTCCAGGACGTTCAAAGTTTATCGATCGCGCGTGCGTCAAGGTGTCGGATAGGCGGGCGGTATCGTCGTGGTTGCGGGAGGCGCACTCGCAGCGGCAGCCGCGGCGTTCATCTGCTCGACCTCCGAGCGTAACCGGGCGGCCTCGGCGCCGCGATCGTGCGCGACGAGCTGGCGCTCCACGGCGTTGGCGTCGCGCCGGAACTGATCGGCCTGCGCGCGGGTGGCGGGAGTCGCCCCGGTCGCGGCCGCCGCCGCTCCGACCGATTGGCGCATGATTGCCATGAGCTGATTGGCAAGGATCGTGTTGGTTGGCGGGGGTTGCGCCCCGGGCGACGCGTTCGACAGCCCCTGGAAGAAATTCGCGTACTTGCCGACGAACGACGGCGGCCCGATGCTGGTCATCAGGAGCTGCGTCTGGCTCTCATTCGAAGCGCCGAACAGCAGCGCCCCGTTGGCCGCGTAGGAGCTCGCGGGATCGGGATTGACCACCTCCAGCGAGGGACCGGCGCCCGCGGCGTCGAGCTGCATGATGGTGTCCTGATGGATCGCGCCGGTGTATTGCGGCTCGACCCGGAAATTCACCGCCGAGTCGCCGGCCGCCGACGGCGTGACCCGCGTGACGGTCCCGATAGTCGCGCCGGCGTGGACCACCGGATCGCCGGGGCCGATGCCGTCGGGCGCGTCGAACGCTGTGCCGTAAAACCCCGGCCCGGCGCATCCCCCGGCCGCGAGCATCGCGCCGAGCGCGCCCGCGATTCCCGCGGCGCGCGCCGCCGCCAGAAGCCTTGATACGGCGCTACGCAAACGCGGGCATCACCTCGCGCGCGAACATCTCGACCGTCGCCGGCGGCGCCATGTCGCTGAAGAAGATCGTAAAGGTCGTGATTCCCATCGCGACCCGCTTCTTGAGCGCGTCGATTATTTGGGCGGGCGTGCCCTTGATGCCGGTGGTGGAGAACGGCTTGAGCATCTGCGCCATCTTCCACTTCTGCTCGACCTCGGCGTCGCTCTTGCCGATGCAGACCAGGAGCTGCTCGGAAACGTCGATGGTATTGACGTCGCGCCCCACGTCCTTGCAGTGCTGCTTGAGCACGCCGAACTTGTGCTCGAAGCTCTCGTAGCCGGCCGGGCAGTTCCAGCGGTCGGCAAATCGCGCGACCAGCTTGAGCATCACCTTCTCCCCGCTGCCGCCGATTGTGATCGGAGGATGAGGCTGCTGGACGGACTTGGGGCTGTTGATCGCGTCGGCGATCGTATAGTAGCGGCCCTTGAAGCTGGCGCGCTTCTCGGTGAACATCAGCTTGAGGATCTGCACGCCCTCTTCGAACTGCTTGAGCCGCACGCCCATCGAGGGGAACTCATACCCGTAGGCCTTGTACTCCTCGTCCATCCAGCCCGCGCCGATACCGATCTCGAGCCGCCCATTGCTTATCTGATCGATCGTGCACAGCGATTTCGCCAGCAGCGCCGGGTTGCGGTAGGAGTTGCAGATCACCAGCGTGCCGATCCGGATTTTGCTGGTGGCCGCCGCCAGCCCGGCCATCGCGGTCAGGCATTCCATGTGGTCGAGATCGGGCATCCCGCGCGTCCACATGTGATCGACCAGCCAGATCGAATGGTAGCCGAGCTTCTCGCACTGCTCCGCGCGGCCGCGCAGGGTGGGCCAATTGAGTCCCGCCTGCGGAGAGAACAATGCGAACTGCACTTTCTTGCTCATGCTGAGTCTCCCAAGGATGATTGCGCAAATCGTGCTCAGCGATGTTTCGCACGGCGGGCTCGTGAGGGTCAACCGGTGCGCCCGGGCGCGCGGGATGCTATAAGGTGCGCGCCGCGGAATGCGTCGATCGCCGCGCCCAGGGGGAACCAGTCATGAACGCCAGCCGACACGCGAGTTACTCGTGCGCGCGGATTTTCCTGCGCGCGCTGGGGATCACGATCGTCGCGGCGGTCGCGAGCCTGGCGATGGCGCGCGGCGCCCGGGCCCAGGATAAAGGATTCCAGCTTGCCGGCGGACCGCGCCAGCTCATAAACGCGCCGACCATATATTCGACCCGCTACCTGGACCGCATCGGCCCGACTTTCTACGACAAGATCGCGCTGCATCGGGTGGCGCTCGGCCCGCGCACCGTCGAGCATCGCGCGATAACCGTGCTCTATCTGCCCGGCACCAACATGAACGGCGAGATCGCGGTCGAGAATCCGCGCTACTCGCTGCCGGTGTACCTCGCGCTGCACGGCGTCGATGTATGGACGATGGACTACCGGACGCATTTCGTGCCGCCCAACGTGCCGGCGGCCACCATTGACAGCGTGCTCAGGCGCTGGAGCAACCAGGAATTCGCCGCCGACGTCGAGCGTGCGGCGAAATTCATCCTCGATGAGACCAAGTCGCGGCAGATCTACGTCGCCGGATTCAGCCGCGGCGTCGAGTTCGCCTACCTGTTCACCGCGATGCATCCTGCCCAGGTGCGGGGACTGATCGTGCTCGACGGCTTCATCCCGCGCCATCCGAGCACGCCGGTGCCGGCCGGGCGGATTGTCGACGACATCGGCGGCCCGCATCTGACCTACGAGAAGCGGCACTTCCTGATGCAGTCGGTGATCGCGAATCCGGACGGTCCCGCGCCGCTGCCCAAGTACAAGACCGCGCGCGAGAACCTGATGCACGTGGTGTATGACGCGCGCGGCTTCGGCGGCAAGGGCGGGCTGGCGAATCCGCAAGGCGGCTTTTCCAATCCGGTGGTCCTGGCGCGCGTGCTGATCGGGTACGACCGATACTGGCCCGCGATCCAGGATTACAACAATCCGTTCACACCCGAGCTTCTGAAGTCGCTCAAAGAATCGAAGATCCCGGTGATCGCATTCTCCAGCACCAACATCGCGCCGGATTGGCCCGCGTGGGTGCTGTCCTCGGCGAAATCAACCGGTACCGATCCGGCGTTCACCAGGCTCACCGGATGGGGTCATCTGGACGTGCTGTGCGGAAATTACGCGCAGGCAAAAGTTTACCAGCCGATCATGAACTGGCTCAGGCGGCATCAGATGGAGAAGGGAAGTCGGGCGAATCGGGATGCGCCGGCGGCGGACTGACGGCCGGACGCATCAGCAGCACCGCGCCGAGCGCCCACATGCCGAATCCCAGCCCCGCCACCGTCCATGCCGCCGCGCTGCGTCCGCGGCGCGAGGCGATTATCGCTATCAGCGGCGCGAGCGCGAGATTGACCACGATCGAGGTTGCGAGCAGCGTCGCCGGCGCCATCGCGTACCCCATCAGGGCGAAGCCGGAGGTGATGCTCAGGATGTCTGCGAGCGTCGCCATCGTTTTGCGCGGTCCCGCACGGACTGGATATAGTTCATATTATGCCACGACCCGATGTCGAAAGCGTCCTCTCCCGGCTGCGCCAGATGAGCGAGGAGGGGCTTTCCAGCCTGTTTGGCGAAGCGATGTCCAATCCGCGCCTGCGCAAGAGCGTGGGGCGCGCCGGCCAGCAGTTCATGGCGAACAAGGCGTCGTTCGATCGCAACGTCGAGACGATGCTTGATTTCGTCAATATTCCGTCCAAGAAAGATGTGCGCGACTTGAAGCAGCGGCTGGATCACCTTAGCTCGCAGCTGCTCAACTTGAACCTGAAGCTCGACCGCCTGCTCGCCGACCTCGACAAGTCGCCGCCGCGCATTCCCGCGCCCCGCCGCGCCGCCAAGAAGCGCTGAGCGCGCGCGCTCAGCGCTCCAGCTCCCGGCCCAGCGCCGCAAGGTCCGCGATCCGGCGCGGCTGATGCTCCAGTTCGTGCGCCAGCAGCATCGCGGCGCCCGGCGGCATCGCAGTGCGCAGCGAATCGAGCGAGTCGGCCTCGCGCCGCCTGAGCGCCGTGTAATCGGCGAGATTGCGCCTGAGCTTGCGGCGCACAGCGGCGGGAATCCTGGCGCGCTCCAGGTCCGCCGCCCGGGGAAGCTCGCCCATCGCGCGATTTATCACCACCGCGCTGACCCGCAGACCCTTGTGCGCGAGCACTTCCATGAACTCGCGCGCCTGCGCGATTCGCTCGGTCTCGGCGGTGGTGACGATCAGGATCGCGGTGGTATCCTCGCGCAAGAGCGCGTCGGCGCGCCGCGCGCGCTCCCGGAAGCCCTCGTACATCCCCTCGAAGCCCGCGACGAAGGACTGCACGTCGCCGAGCAGATGAAGCCGCGTCACCCGATCGAACGCGGCGAGCACCGCGCGCGCCGCCAGATCGACCACCCGCAGCCGCCGCCCCAGCCGGCTCGCGGAGGACCCGAGAAGCGTCACCGCGCGCGAGCCCAGGAGATCGAGCAGGCGGCGCGGCGCGTCCAGGAAGTCCAGCGCCTCGGCGGCGGGCGGAGTATCGAGCACCAGCAGCTCGGTGGCCGGATCGGCGCTCAGCTCGACGAGCTTTTCCATCGCCATGTAGTCGCCGACGCCCGATAGCGCGCCGGAGAGATTCTGATAGATGCGATTTTTCAGGATCGCGTCGCGCGCGCCCGGCGACGGCGCGTGGCGCGCCACGATCGCGTCGAAGGTGTGCTTGGGATCCAGCCGATACGCGCGCAGCCGCCCGCGACTCGCCGCCGAATGCCCGCCGCGGGGCGCGCGCGGCAGCGCAACCTCATGCGGTCCCGCGTCGCCCGCCGCAAGGCCCAGCGCGTCGAGCAGGCGCGGCGCCGGATCGACCGTCATCACCGCCACCGCCCGTCCCGCCGCCGCCGCGGCGACCGCAAGCGCGGCCGAGAGCGTAGTCTTGCCGACCCCGCCCGGCCCCATGCAGACCACCAGGCGCGCCGCTCGCAAATCAAGCCCGTTCATCATGCCTCGAGCGCGGGCATGAGCTCGGTGGCGAGCGCCGAGATCTCCGCCGCGCCTATCGCGCGTTGATAAATCATCGGGACTTCGGTCGTCGCAACTCCGGCGGCGCGCAGCCTGCGCCGTGCGTGATGCGCAAAGCGCCGCTCGGCCTCGCGCCGGCGCGCGAGCGCGCCATGACCGGGTATCGCGTCCAGCGCGGCGAGTTCGTCGCGATCGAACAGAGATTCGGGAGTGCGGTTGACCACCGCCATCAGCGCCGCGATTCCGAGCTGCGCGCGGAGCGCGGCCGCGGTCTCCAGCGCCTCGCGCAGGGCAAGCTCCTCGGGCGTGACCGTCAGCATCACGCCGAACTGATGCGGATCGCGCAGGAAGCTCTCCACGCCGCGCGCGAGCCGGTTAAGCGTGCCGCCCGGCGCGAGCCGCCTGATTCCGGCCGCCACCGCGAGCAGCTCCAGCGCGGTGCCCGACGCCGGCGCGTCGATCACCACCTGGCGATCGAAAAGCGCCGCGTCGCCCGCCATGATCCGGAGCCGCTCCAGCATCAGGAACGCCTCCAGCCCCGGAAGCGCGGCGGTCACGTAGGCGAACGTGGTGCTGCGCAGCATCCGGTGCGAAATCGCGGCGACCGGCACGATCCGCTTGATGAAGGCTTCCAGTTCCGCGCGCGGACTGAGCGCAAGGACCTCGAGCGTGTCGCTGACCGCCGCCGGCGCGTCGCCCTTCGGGATCGCGCCCAGCGCCGCCGCGGCGCTCAGGCGGCGGTCGAGATCGGCAAGCGTGGTCGGGCGCCGATGCGACAGCGCGAGCGCCAGCGCGGCGGCGATCGTGCTTTTGCCGGTGCCGCCCTTGCCGGTCACGAATATCAGCCGCGGCGTCGTCATCGGGAGCAATCTACGAATGCCCGCGCCGCCAGTAAACCGCCCGCTGGGCCGGCGTCGGCCGCGAGTCAGGGATGCGCGGAGGGAGTCGGTGTGACCGAAGGAGATGCGGTCGGCGTCGGGGTGGCGGTGGGAGCGCCGGATGCGGACGGCGTCGTCGGGCTGCTCGAAGTTCGCCGCCCGTTTCCGTCATCCTGAGCGGAGTCTGCGGAGCGAAGGATCTCGCGACCGCCGGTTTCTGCGGCCACGTCATGCGAGTGAGCGACGCGCGGAAGACCGCGCGAGATCCTTCGACGCCGCTCGCAGACTCGCTTCGCTCAGGATGACGCAGGAGATGCTCGCAGAGATGGGTTGAGAGCGACTGCGGTCTGCGCGTCGCCGGTTGAAAACCCACACCGCGTTCGTCACGCTGGATAGCGGCCCGCCATGAACGAACCTCCCACCCTCAAGTCGGCGTTGATCGCGATACCGCCCGCGCAAATCGTGCTCTTCAAATCGATCGTCGAGTCCTACGACAATCTCGCGACCATGCGCACCGAGGATCCCCGCCGCCACCATGTGCGGATCTACTTCGCCGCCGACCAGGCCGACGAAGTCGAGCGCCTGCTCGCCGCGCTCGCCGGGCGGTTCGAAATCACCCGGCTCGAGTAGTGCGCCGCCGTGCGCGCGCGCGGCGCTCAGCTTTCGATCTCGACCGCGTAGTCGCGGCCCTCCCACTGATTCGTATCGAGCCAGAAAAACGTGAACCTGACTGGCGCGCGATCGGCCGCGGCCAGATCGATATCGACGAAGTGGATGCCGAACGCGGTGTCGGTGGTGCGCGTGTCGTTGACGGTCTTCCATTGGTCCTTGCTCCAATGGAGCGTGAAGGGGCGGCCGGTCTGCACGCGCAGGCGCACCGGCGGGGTGACCTTGCGCACGCGGCGCCGCATGTACTTCCACACTTCGATTGCGGCGCGCTTGCGCGGTTTGAGATAGCGCTCGGCGACCTCGGGAATCAGGTCGAAGACCTGGCCGTCGGCGATCGAGCGCAAGAGCTTGATATATTCCGCGTGCGCCCACATCAGCGGCGTCGCGCTGCCGGTCTGCTTGCCGCGCCACAAAAGCTGGGTGGGAATATCGTCTTCATCCCAGACCTGCTCGGGGAGCAGGCGCGTCTGGCTGGCGAAATTTTCGATCGCGCGCAGTAGCCGGCCGGGGTCGCGCCGCGCCGCGAGTTCGTAATGCGCGCGCTCGCCGGTCAAAAGCGGCCACGGCCGCCCGCGACCCCATCCCAGGAACGGGCCGCCGTCGTCGCGCTGGCCGTAACCGTCGTGCGTGTAGCGCCGCCAGCATGGACCCTCGGGCAGTTCGGTCCTGAGCGCCGCATCGATCACGCGCAGCGAATCCTCGATGAGCGGATCGCCGGCGCGCCGGATTCCGTAGCGCACCAGTTCCAGGAATCCGCCATCGACGATCTCCGCCGCGCGGAAATCGGTCTGCTGGCCCGGCCCGCGATTATGAATCGCGACCGCCGCGGCGTCCGGATCCTCGTTGGGGTAGGCGCTGTCGGCGTCGGCGGTGCAGATGCGCACGTAATGCCGCTTGATGCCGGGGACCAGGAAGCCCTGGCTCGTGACCGTCCACTGCTCGAGGTGCGATTCGAGGAAATCGGCGTAGTCCTCGAGCATCTCGGCGGTCACATCGTCCTTGCGCTCGCGCGCGAAGGAGGCGGCGCAGACCAGCCCCGCGATATTGCTGGCCAGGGTCGAGGGCGAAAAGCCGCTGTTCTCTTCCCAGCGCTCCTGCTGTGTGGCCGGTCCGTGGCGCACCAGGTAGCGCGCCGCCGCCCGCACCATCGGGTACGGATCGAACTCGCCCAGCGCGCCCTCGCGATTGAGCCGCCAGGCCAGGATGATCGGAAAGGCGACTTCGTCGAGCTGGATTCCCTGCCAGTACGATTCGCCGTCGATCCAGAAATTCTGCGAAAATCCGCCGTCGGCCTTCTGCGAGCACGCCAGGTAGATCAGCGCGCGCATCGGGGTCTGCAGGTCGCCCGAGGCGAGCAGGCCGGTCGCGCTGCTGACCATGTCGCGGGTCCAGACCAGATGGTAGCCGCCCAAATCCTCGTCGCCCTTGGCCTCGCCCCACGGGATGCTGAGTGAGGCGATCAGCGCGCCCGCGTAGGTCTTGTCCTCGTGCGCGAGCAAAAGCTCGCGGCTGCGGCGGTAAAGCTGCCCGCCGTCGCCCGACCATTCCTCGAGCGGATGGAAATGGCTGCACGCGCGGCGCCATTGATCGAGAAAGCGGTCGCGATGCTCTTCGAACGGGGTGCCGAGCGACTGGAACAGCGTGGTTACCGCGCGATGGAGGCTGCGGCCAAAGCCGAGCCCGAGCGTGAAATCGAAGCGCTGGCGCAGATCGATCTCTCCGGTCAGCGCGATATTGCCGTTGCTTGCGGCGGCGAACTGATAGTCGAGCTTGAAGTTGGCCGCGAGATCCTGCCATCCGTCGGTCGTCCCCACGTATCCGCAGGAGCGCTTGATGAACGGTACGCTTGCGCCGAGCGCGAGCCAGATGCCGCTTTTGTTCGCGGTCAGAAATTCATGGCCCGCGATCTCGGCCGCGTTGCCGTTGTTGCCCCATCCGCCCAGCCCCAGGTGCGGCGCGAGCAGAACGTAAAGATGCAGCGTGCGCAGGAAATCCTGGTCGCCCTCCAGCCGCACATTGAGCAGCACGGTGGGCTGATGGGGATCGGCGATGACTTCCTTCACCAGCCGGTAGCGCCCCTCCGGATCGCTGTTGACGATCCGCACGCCCAGCCCGTGCTCGCCCAGGTACTCGGTGGTGCAATTGAGATTGCGCCGCTCCTCGTGGAAGAACGATTCGCCGTCGGAAATCAGGAACTGCAGGTCGCGCACCTGCGGCGAGTCGATGGTCGGGTAGTAGATCTCGTTGAGCACGCCCTTGGAGATCGTGAACCAGACCCGGCTCACCGACGAGTACGCCGTCCCGACCACGTCCTTGGCGCTGCGCGTCCATCGCGGCGCGATTCCCGGAGCGCCGAATGCGACCGGCGAGTCTTCTATGATTGCCATCTGGGGGTTCCCTTCGTGCGCTGCGATGCGTGGGTATGGGGACGGTTCAGGTGGTCTCGGATCCGTCCGCGGAGGCCGCTCCCGGGCCGGGTTCCGCGCGCAGGCGGAACACGTATGATACGCCGATGCTGAGCGCGTACAGCCCCAGCAGCGGGATCGCAAGCAGCACCATCGAGACCGCGTCCGGCGGCGTCAGCATCCCGGCTACCACGAAAATCACAACCACCGCGTAGCGTGAAGCGCTGATCATCTGGCGATGGTTGATGAAGCTCATGCGAGTAAGAAAGTAGGCGAAAATCGGCATCTCGAACGTAATTCCGAACGCCAGTAGCAGGCGCGAGGAGAATGCCAGGTACTCGCTGATCCGGATCGTCGGGGTCACCCCGATACTGGCGTACTGGCTCAAAAAGAACGCGTAGCCGAACTTGAACACCACCGCCCAGCAGAAATATCCGCCCGCGGCGAAGAAGATCGTCGCCGAAATCACGAACGGCAGCGCGGTGCGGCGCTCGGTGGCGTAGAGTCCCGGCGCGATGAATCTCCAGACCTCGTAGAACACCGCCGGACTGGCCACGAACAATCCCGCGATCAGCGCCACCTTGACCTTGGTGAAAAACGCCTCGCCCACGCCGGTGCCAATCAGCAGGAGCTTGCCGTGCGAGACCTCGCGGATGGGCAAGGTCAGCGCCGCGAAGATATCGTCGGCGAACGCGTAAGCAAGAAAGAATCCGATCGCAATCGCGATCGCCGCGCGGATCAGCCTGCTGCGCAGCTCGGTCAGATGCTCGATCAGCGACATCCGCCCGTCTTCGGCGGCGGCGGCTTCTTCCTCGGGCGTTATATTCTCGTCGGCCACGGCGGGGATTCGCGCTCAGGTCGGCTCGGATGGCGGCGGCGGCGGCGCTGGCGGCGCTGGCGGCGGCTCGATGGCGGGCGGCGGTTTGACCGGCGTGCGCACCCCCGGCTCGTCCTCCATCACGTCGGTCAGTTCGCGCATGACCGTGTTGCTGGCCAGGCGCAGCTCGCGCAAGACCTTGCCCGCGACCCGGAGCACCTCGGGCAGACGCTCGGGCCCCAGCACGATCAGCGCGAGCAGCAGAATCAGCGCTATTTCAAACAGGTCCAAATCCAGATGGCGGCGCGCGCGGTGCGCGCTATAGTCTTACTTGAGCCTTCGGCGATCATGCATCCCCGCGGACCAAATCATCTTTACCACAGATCGTGGAGTCAACGATGCTGAAGACCGCGCTCATTACCGACCGCGCCTACCTGCGCCATTTCGCCGGCCGCGCGCATCCTGAGCGCCCCCAGCGCGTCGAGGTGATGATCGAGATGGCCGAGGCGCTGAGGCGCCCGAATCTTCAATTCCGCGCCCCGCGCGAGGCGACGACGGAGGAAATCGCGCTCGTCCATCGCCCCGATTATATCCGCGCGATGGAGCTGACCGCGACCGTCGAGCGCTACGACTTCGATCCCGACACCCACACCTCGCCCGATTCGTACCGGACCGCGATGCTTTCGGCGGGCGGCGTGCTGACCGCGGTCGAGACGGTGATCGACGGCGCCGCCGACAACGCGTTTGCAATTGTCCGTCCGCCCGGCCATCACGCGCTGGCGGGCCGCGCGATGGGGTTTTGCTTCTTCAACAACGTCGCGATCGCGGCGCAGTGGCTCATCAAGGTGCGGGGGCTCAGGCGCGTGATGGTGGTCGATTGGGACCTTCATCACGGCAACGGCACCCAGGACATCTTCTATGAATCGCCCGAGGTGCTCTACGCCTCCACCCACCAGTATCCGCACTATCCCGGCACCGGCTCGCTTCACGAAATCGGCGCGGGCGTCGGAGAGGGCTTCACGCTCAACGCCCCGATGCCGGCGGAGTTCGGCGACGACGAGTACCTGCACTTCTTCGACGATTTCATCCTGCCGATCGGGCGCAAGTTCAATCCCGAGTTCATCCTGGTCTCGTGCGGCTTCGATTGTCACTGGCGCGATCCGCTGGGCGCGATGCGCGTCACCGAGGACGGGTTCACCGCGATGACGCGGCGGGTCAAGGAGCTGGCGGCCGAATGCTGCGGCGGCATGGTAGTCGCGGCGCTGGAGGGCGGCTACGATCTGGAGGCGCTGGCGGACAGCGGCCGCGCCGTGATCGAGGAGCTGGGCCGGCTGCCCGAGGAGCCGATCGCGCTGGCGCGCCGCGGCGAGCGTGTGGGCCCGATCATCGAGCGCGCGGCAAAAGGCGTGGGACGCTTCTGGGGGTTCGCCTGAGGGGGTTGCGGGGCGTGGATGGCATCTGAGAGGGCGTCCGCGCCGGGCGCGGATGAAGCCAAAGGATCCGAGCGCGCGCGGCTCGTCTCGATAGGCGGCTCGACGCCGCGCGAATACCCGCTCGACAGTGCCGAGATATCGATCGGCAGCGCGCCGGACAACGATCTCGCGATCGCGGAGACCACCGTCTCGCGCCATCACGCGCGCCTTTACCGCCGCCTCGGCAAATTCCGCATCACCGATCTCGAATCGACCAACGGCACCTTTCTTAACGGCCGCCGCCTGCGCGGCTCGGCGCCCATCCGCCCCGGCGACGAGGTCCGCTTCGGCGCGGCGCGCTTCGCCTTTGTGGCCGGTGCGCGCTACCCGGTCGCTCCCGCGTCGGTGCTGGGACGGATCGGTCCGGGCACCGCGGTGGGAATCCTGGTGCTGCTGTTCCTGGGCGCATTCGCGATCACCCGCACCGAGTTCGTCGCGCCGCGCAACGAGATGCCGCAGGAGAAAGCCGCCGCCTCCGCGATCCCGTCGGCCGCCGCCACCCGCGGCGCATCGCCCGCCGAGCGTGCCGCCGCGGCGCCGCCGCCCGCCTCCGGTGCGGCGCCGGAGCCCGCGCCCCCCGCCGGACCCGAACCGCCGTGGCTCAAGATGCTCAACCGGTATCGCGCGATGGCGCAGCTGGGTCCGGTCACCCGCGACCCCAGGCTTGACGCCGGCGACCGCGCACACGTCCATTACCTGTACCAGAACTATGCCGCCACGATTCGCGGCGGCGCGCTTCCGGGGCTTGAGATGCATCTGGAGACGCCGGGAAATCCCTGGTACACGCCCGACGGCGCGGCGGCGGGAAAGCACAGCGACATCGATTACGTCTATTGGGAAGGCCCCACGCCCACGGGCGTGGAGACCTTTGCGATCGAGGACTGGATCGGCGGCGCGTTCCATCGCCTGCCTCTGCTCAGCCCGCGGCTGCGCGCGGTCGGTTACGACGAGCGCTGCGAGGATCACGTCTGTATCGCGGCGCTCAACGGGCAGACCGATCTCGCTGCGGCCAAAGTTGGCGAGCCGTACCCGGCGCCGGTCGAGTTTCCCGCGCCGGGCAAGGAAATCGACATGACCACGTTCACCCAGGAATGGCCCGATCCGCTTTCCTCATGCCCCGGCTACACGCGCCCGACCAGCCTGCCGATAACGCTCCAGCTAGGCGCGTTCCTTCCGGCCACGATGCAATCGTTCGCGGTCGAGCGGATCGACGCCGGCGGCCGCGCGGTCAAGCTGGAGGCGTGCGGATTCGATCTCACCAATTACAACAACCCGACCTTGAGTACCGAGACCATCGCGCGCCAGGTGCTGAAGGAGCACGGCGCCGTCGTCGTGATACCGCGCCGTCCGCTGGACAAGGGCGCTACCTATCGCGTCTCGATTACCGCCAACGGAAAGCCGTACCAGTGGACGTTTTCAGTTGCGCACTAGCGCGCGGCACGTCGGGAATTCGAATCATCAGAAGTAGGAAGAATCGGAGTCCCTATTGCCGTCATCCTGAGCGCAGCGAAGGATCTCGCCCGGACCTCCGGGCGTCTGGCCGGGCGCGGGGTTTTGACGCGCGGGGGACCGCGCGAGATCCTTCACTCCCGCAGCGTCCGTTCAGGATGACGGGATTTGGTCGGTAAAGGAAACCTGCGTCCGCATTTCCTCCTCTCAAGACCGGCGAGACCCGCGTCAGCTCGCGCCGCGGCGAATTCCCGGCGGCAGCTTCCACAGCGACGCGTCGAGCTCGCGCCCGGCCTGCGAGAACTCCCAGATGTGCCTCTCGAGATCGCGCGCGCGATAGATCCGCCCGCCCCAGAACTGATCTTCCGGCGGATCGACAATTTCCGCGCCCGCGGCTTTCGCGCGCGCATGATGCTCATCGACGTTGTCCACGTACACCTTCGTCGATTGGCTCATGCGTCCGTCGCCGCGCGGGCTGCGCAGCTCATGTCCGCCCGAGGTGGCGAGACTTATGAGTCCGTCGCCGATTTCCATGAAGGCGAGGCAGAAACCCTGTCCGGTAAGCCGCGCGTCCGAGCGCTCGACAAATCCGAACGCGCGCGTCAGCCAGTCGATCGCTTTCGGCACGTCGTCGTAAGCGACCGACGGCACCACGCTCGGCGCTTTCCATAGCTTCTGTGAAGGCATGGGGCCCTCCTTCGGCGGGAACTGCCACTCTTCTACTACTAAGGATTCGCTATGCGAAGGCGGCAGGCTTTAGGAAGCGACTGGCCCCTTGGGTTCCACCAGCACCACTTCCAGCGGGACAAGGGCGGCGTTCTCGGTCTGCAGCGTCTCGGTCTCAAGCCATCCCGCGATTCCCGCCTGACCGCCGCGCTCGTCCCTACGTCCGTCGGCGAAAAGCAGCTTGACCGCGACATCCGTGAGCGTTATCAGCACGCGCGGCGGATGCGAAACCACCAGGCCCCGTTCGCGCGGGCCAAACCCGAGCCGGACCACGCGCACGCGATCGTTCTCCAGCACGACCTTATAGCGCGCGGGATCGACGCGGACCGCATCGAGCGCGAGCGCCGGCGCGGGCGGCAGCGGTGCTTTCAACTCGACGCGGAATTCGCGGATCGGAGCGGGCGGCGGATGCCCGCGCAGGTCCAGCGGCGGCTCAACGGCGTATCGCACGCGGGGGGGCGGCGCCGCGGCGCCGGTCTCGGGGTTGAGATCGACCCTGACCATTGGAAACGCCGCCGGCCGATAGGCAGGCGGTTTCTCTCCGGCGCGGAGCGTCACGCGCACGAGCCGCACGTAGTCGTTTTCGAGCGCGACCTGGTAGGCCGCGGCCTGCGGCGATGCGATTGTCATTTTTGAGCCGGGAGCGCGCCCTACAGCCCGAGCATCTTGCGCAGCTTCGGCGCGCTGAATCCGAGCATCGTCTCGCCGCCGACGCGGATTACCGGCACCGCGCGATAGCCCATCGCGACCAGCTCATCGCGCGCGGAATCGTCGGTGGCAAGGCTCCGCTCGACGAAGGGCACCTGATGCGCGCGCAGGAATTCCTTGGCCATCGCGCACGCGCTGCATCCGGTGTTGGTGTAGATAACGACTTCCTGCATGTGAGGCCTCCTGGAATGCGAGCGGTCCGCCGTCGCGATCTATCGATCGTTCGCGCTCAGGCGCGTTCAGTCGCGATGACACGGGCGTCCGGCGCGGCAGTCGGCGCACTGAGCGCACGCGCCGCCGCAATCCCGGACCATCCTGGTAAGCGTCCGGCGCATCCGCCTGAGCCTGCGAAGCTCACCGTCGAGCGCGGCCAGGCGCGCCTCGGCCTTGCGCGTGACGGGTCCGCACTCCCGCGTCGATCGCACGCCCATCGAGAGCAGCTCGCGGATTTCGCGCAGCGTGAATCCCAGCTCCTTGGCGTCGCGGATAAAGCGCAGATGCTCCAGCACCGCCTCGGGATATTCCCGATAGCCCGAGAAGTTGCGGCGCGGCCGCCCGAGCAATCGCTGCCGCTCGTAAAATCGCAGCGTGTCAATCGATACGCCCGCGGCGCTTGCGACTCGGCCGATCGTCATTCCTGCCTCACGCTACACCCTTGACCATAGTCAAGGGTCAAGTCCAGCTTTGCGCCGCGCGCGTGAGTCGAGCAGCGCTCCACAAACTGCTACCATCGCCACATCGCCGCAGGCGGGGGCGGCGGATTTTTCGGGGGGATCCATTGGCGAGAAACGATCGCCGCGCCGCGCGCGGCCGCATCCGCGAACCGCGCCTGGTCGAAATCAATCGGGACCATCCGCGCACCTTCGCGCTGGGAGCGGCCGAAACCACCATCGGCAGCGACCCCGCCAACCAGATCGTACTCGCCGAGCCGACCGTCTCGCGCCGCCACGCGGTCATCCGGCGCTCGGGCCGACGCTTTACCGTCGCCGACCTCGAGTCGTCCAACGGCACTTTCGTAAACGGCCGGCGCATCGCGAAGCCCGCCAGAATCCGGCCGGGCGACGAAGTCAGCATCGCGACCTCGCGCTTCAGGCTTGAAGCAGCGCTGCGCTCGAACGCGCGCACGACGTTCGTGGGCCTGATGGTTCTGCTGGCGGCCGCGATGGCGATAATCGCCGTGTACCAGTTCAGGGCTGATTGGCGGCAGATCGAGCGCGCCGAGGACTACGTCGCAAGCCCGACCGCTAGCGCAAGCCCCGCGCCGATTCCGGCCGCGGTCGCGCGCACCGCCACCCCCACGCCGACCGCCACCCGCACCGCGACTAGGCGCGCTACTCCAAGCGCGACCCGCACCCCGCATCCGCGTCGCTCACCTCGCGCCGCGGTGGCGCGGCGCACCCGGCGGCCCACGCCTTCGCCCACCGCGACGCCGACGCCCCCCGCGTCGCCGACGCCCATCTCAATCGTCTCGCCGACGCGCACCATCACGCCCGGCTTTCCCACGCCGGTACCGATCCCGCCGCCGTCGGCCGCCTCGAACTGGCTCGGCGCGCTCAATGCGTACCGCGCGATGGTGCGGCTTGACCCGGTGACTCTGGATGCGAAATTGAGCGCGGGCGATCTCGCCCATGCGAAATACCTGGTCACCAATTACGCATCGGAGATTTCCCGGGGCGAGAGTCTCGGCGGCGGGATGCATCGCGAAGATTCCTCCCGCCCCGGCTACAGCGAGGCCGGACGCGAGGCCGGCCTGCACAGCGACGTCAACGAATGGGTCGCGATACCGGGGTCGCGCAAGACCGTGTCGTGGGCGATCGATTCCTGGATGACCGCGCCGTTTCATCGCGCCAACATCCTGAATCCCGCCCTTCACCGCGTCGGCTACGGTGAGGACTGCGCGCGCGGCGTGTGCGTCGCGGTGATGAACACGACTGACGGCGCCGACACTGCGTCCGCGTACGGGGCGACCTATCCGCGGCCGATCGAGTTTCCCTCGGCGATCGCACCGATCGATTTGCGCGAGCTGTTCGGCGAATGGCCCAATCCGCTGACCTCATGCCCGGGCTACGCGATGCCGGCGGGGCTGCCTATTTCGCTGCAAATCGGCGCCAACGTCGATGCGAAACTGAGCGCGTACTCGCTGACCGTGACCAGCGGCGCCGATGCCGGATCGGTCGAGCCGGCGTGCGGTTTCGACGCAACCAGCTACGCCAATCCCGAGCGCCTCGCACAGGACATCGCGCGCGGCGTCATGAAGGGCTTCGGCCAGGTGATCGTGGTGCCGAAAGATCCGCTCCTGCGCGCAACCCAATATCGAATCGAGATGACGGTGAACGGCAAGCCTTACGCGTGGACGTTCACCACCTCTCCCTGAGCGGCCGGGCGCGCGCTCAGGACTCGAAATCGACCGCGATCACCGTCGCGATCGGATCGATCGATTTCTCCGGCACGTCGATTATCAGCTCGCCAACCGGATCGCGGTTGAAGAGCATGTCGCCCGCCGCGATCCGCCGATGCATCTTCAACTCTTCCCGGGCGCCGACCACGCGCGCCGACTTCGCGCGGCGCACCCGCACCCCGCGCATCGAGACGCTGTCGTACGGGCGCGTCACGCAGTGCAGATAAACCCGCTGGCCGCGCCGCGTCGAGGGCCCGTAAAATTGCCACGGCTCCAGCCCCGGCTCGGTGTCGGCGATACTCTCGCCGTTTTGCTCCATCCAGGCCGCGATCGTTTCCATCCGCTCGGCCTGCTCGGGCGCCAGCGTGCCGTCGCCGGTGGGGCCGACGTTGAGTAGCAGGTTCCCGCCCATCGCGGCCACCTGCTCGAGCGTATGCACCAGGCTGCGCGCGGATTTGTAGCCGGTGTCGGCGGGGTTGTACGCCCAGCTATTGTTCATCGTCATGCAGGTTTCCCAGGCGCGCTGCGGCGGCTTGGAAGGGACCGCCTGCTCGGGGGTGTCGTAATCGCCGCATCCGGGCAGCCGATCGTTGATCACGATCCCGGGCTGCAGCTCGCGGACCATCTTTTCAATCTCGCTCGTCTTCCATTCCTCGGGCGTGCGTTCCCATCCGCCGTCGAACCAGAGCAGATCGATCCTGCCGTAATTGGTCAGCAGCTCGCGAATTTGCATGAACATCACGGCGACGAACCGGTCCCATTGCTCCGGCGTCGAGCGGCGCCATTGTCCGAACTTGTACGGCTTGTCGGCCTCGGTGAAGGCGGGGTAGTCGGGATGATGCCAGTCAATCAGCGAGAAGTAGAGTCCGACGCGCAATCCCTCGGCGCGGAACGCGTCGGCGTATTCGCGCACGATATCGCGCCCAAACGGCGTGTTGGCGACTGAGTAGTCCGAGGTCGCGGTATGGAACATCGCAAAGCCGTCGTGATGCTTGCTGGTCAGCACCGCGTATTTCATCCCGGCCCGCTTTGCCAGCCGCGCCCACGCGCGCGGATCGAATTTCTCCGGATTAAAGGTGCGCGCCACTGAGTGGTACTCGTCCACCTTTACGTTCTGCGAAAAGGGCAGGGCGCCCACTCCCGCGACCAGCGGCCACGACAGCTCCCATCCGCGCTGCGAGCACGGCGCCCAATGGATAAACATCCCGAACCGCGCGTCTTTGAACCAATTCTCCATAGGCGCGGATTGTGGCGCGCGGGCGCCCGCGATGTCCACCGGCGCGGGCGGCGTCCCGCAGTGGCACCGGGCGTACCAGCCGGTGTGCCGGATAAGCGATCGGCGGGCGCGGATACCCGCCGCGGAGGATCAGCGCAGTCACCCGCTCTTCTATTCTCCCCCGTGTCAAACAACAGGGGAGAATCAGAATTCCCTCCCCCATTTTTCGACATGGGGGAGGATGAAGGAGGGGGTGCAGCATCGGGGTTCCACACATAAGGAACGCGTGGGATGACAAAGCGAGGCGGGCGGGGGGAGCCCGCTCGAAGCCGCATTGAGAGCGGGCGGGCGAGTCCGCGAAAAAGTCCCGACCCTTCCCCGGATGTATTAAATTCACGGGGCATACCGGCAACCCTCGTCTCGTTTTTGCAACGGTCGGCGTGCAAAGAAATGATTTGCCGCACATCCGCGGCAATCTGCATCAAGAAATGACAGGGAAAGTGGCCGGGCATGCCGCTTGCTATACGAGCCGCGTGAATTCGGGCCGCGGTTCGTTTTTTTGCAAAGTCCGTTTTGATTCGGGTGCCGGCACGCATCGCCTAACGATGCGGTCGAGGCAGGCGTCGGGGCCTGCGAAGGAGCTCCAGTGGGGGACTTGAGAGGGAAGTTTTGGATGCGCGGATGGGTGATCGTGGCGATGGTGGCGGTGATGATTTTCTGCGGCGCCGCCCGCTCGCCAGCCGCCGCTGGATCGCCGGACAGTCCGGCCAGCCTGATGACGGCAGCGGGGGGCGGTTCGTCCTCGGTATGCCCCGCCGGCTCCCGCGCGGTTACGATCACCAACAATTGCGGTCACGACGTCTATCTCGGCGAGAGTCTCAGCCAGCCGCAGGTTGACGGAACTCCCACCTGCAAGGCCGACACGGATTGCACCCAAAATGGGATGAACCCAAACGTGCTATGCGTCGCCGCGTCGTCTATCGCCACGCAGGGGGCGTGCACGCTCACCTGCGCGACCGATGCCGATTGCGGACCTAATCAGTCTTGCTATTTGGGGAATATCTCGCCCGGAGTCAACGCCTGGTACGATATCGGCAATTCATCAAAGACAAAACCGTCGGTCGGTGAGTGCTTTTTCAAGAACCTGAAACCGATACCGATATCCAATCCAACGCCGAATACCTCGATATGGGACGTTCCAAAGAACGGCGGACAATCCGTAATCTGCGTCCCCGAGGCCCAGGAAGACACCTCGAAAAAAGCCCAAGGAGAAACCTGCACGCAGAATTCCGATTGCGCGAGCGACAATTGCTACGATGTCAGCAAGGGCACGCTATGCACCCCGACAAATAATAGTTGCAAGTGCGGCGCGCTGTTTTCCTGGAGTGGAAATTTCTGGGGCCGCACCGACTGCAGCCTGTCCAGCGGAGTCCTCACTTGTCAGACCGGAAATTGCGGCGCAGGCAATGGAGCGCCTGGGCTACTCGATTGCGGCTCGGACACGTCCAAGACTCCCGTTGGCGGCCAAAACCCCGAAAACCTCTCCGAATTCACGATGCTCAATCCCAACGACGGCGGCGACACCTACGACACCAGCATGGTCAACGGCTTTAACGTTGGACTGGGTATAGCGCCGGTTGCGAATACCTATTCCGGCACACCCGACGAGCAGACAAAATACTGCAGCTCGCCGGGCATGGGATGCTCATTCGATTTGCTTTCGACCTGTCCTTCGCAACTTAAGCTAAAGGACAATCTGGGCAGAGTGGTGGGATGTTGGGCGCCCGCGCAGGCGTGCGAGAGCGGCACTGCGGCCCAGCAAACCGCGCTCGGATGCACCAGCAATGTCCCGTTCCTGTGCGCGACCGACAAGCATGGGGCCGACTGTCCCTACGGCCACCAAACTACTCCGGCGCAAACGCTTACTTGTAGCGCTGCAGCGGGCCAGTCATTCGGCCAATGCACGTGTACGCAGGACACCGATTGCCCGTGCGGCTATGTATGCGACGGAAGCGGAGCATGCGTCCTGGGGACCGGCTCTGACGGCCCCGGCATTAGCGCGACCTGGGCGGATCTGTATGGCTGCGCAAACTATTTCGGGCAGCTCACGCCTTACGGCGCTGCCGGAAAGGCTGGAACCTGCCCGGCGCTCAGTTCCACCGGCCTCGAAACCGGAATCGTATGCGGGTGCCCGTCATGGTCACCCGACGGAACCTGCAAAGCTGACAACGTCAACTGGGAAGACGTTCCGGCGGGCAGCACCGGCCCCGTTGCGTCGCCGGCGCCAACCACTTCTGTGGGCGATTTCTACGCGATCTTCCACAACGCATGCGCCACCAGCTACGCGTATCCATACGACGACAATGCCGGCACCGTTAGTTGCAGGGCAGTCGCCAAACCAACGCAAGGAACCTGGGTAGGTCCGTCCTACGACATCACTTTCTGCCCGGCGGCAACTGGGCCGACACCGACTGCGACCGCGACGGCGACTCCTACTCCGACCGCCACGGCAACAAGTTCGGCTACCGCGACGGCGACCAGCACGGCCAGCGCTACAGCGACGGCTACCGCGACAGCGACCGCGAGTGCAACAGCGACTGCGAGTGCAACCGCGACCGCAAGTGCAACTCCGACCACAACTGCAACTGCAACCCCGACCTCTACGGTGACGGCGACACCGACCGCGACGCCAACGCCTGGCGGCGGTCCGAACTGCGGCTTCAACTTCCTCTATCTCAGCACCAATCCCGACGGTACTCTCCCCTTCGGCGACGTTATCGCGGGCCGAGGCGTCACCAAGACCCTGACGGTGACCAACAACTCACCGAGCGGAACACTCAAGCTGGCCGCCCGGATCAGGCACGGCAATGCCGGCGACTTCTCCCTGAGTGGTGGGACGTGCATGAGCAATCCGAATCTGGGCGCGGGCGATTCATGCAGCTATCTCGTAACGCTCAAGGGCACCAAGAAACAGGAAGGCACAGCGGTGCAATCCTTCCTGAAGATCAAGGGGCAATTCGAGCAGAATGTCTGCCCGGCCGGCGACTATCAAAAAGTCACCGTCACCCTGGCTGGTTTTGTGGACAAGGGCGTTCCGGCGACCCGATGATCCGGATCGGCAAATCCAGATAAGAGAGCGGGTGTGCCGCGCCGATCAGGCGCGGCACACCTGCGTATGCCGTCAGCGAGTCCTGTACCAGCACCGGTCATCCGGGCTGGTACGGGACATTTTCTTTCCTTCGCGCGGAGAGCCGCAGCTTTCCAATCGTCCCCCCGCTTGAATTCTCTCCCTCATCTTTTGACATGGAGGAGGATCAGAATGGGGCCGCAGCGCCGGGATTCCACGCAAACGAATGCGTGGAATGACAAACCGGGCCGCAGCCATTTCTCTCAGTGCCGCCGGCGTCGCTCCACCGCATTGTCATTCCCGCGCGTTCTTGGTTTTTCACTGGACGCTCTGCGTCGCGCGCGAGGTGGGAGGCGGGGACCACGGGCTGAAGCCGGTGGCACTGCGAAGAGAAGCATGCGAGGGGAGAGGAGGTCGGAAGCTGAACGAGCGTTCAGAAAGGGGCGAAAATCGATCCCCCCTTCGCGGAGCTGTCGCGCGGCGGCGCGGCGCGCGCCATAGCGCCAAATACCTGAAAAATCTGCGTAATCTGCCGATTCCGCCTTCCCCAACTTCCCTAACAAGTGTTAGGGTTTTTGCCAATTTAGTTCATGGCTGAACTGTTCATCCTTACGCGATTATGCCGAATCGTGCAGAATCGATCGGGTGAGAGAAAACCGCGCCATATTCCGTCGCCCCGACTTGCCGCGGCAAGTCACAGGCACGGAGGCCCGCACCACTCGTGAGAGAGGCGGGCGCGGAGTCAGCCCCTCTTGTATTCTGCCCCATGTCAAAGAATGGGGGAGAATCAAAAGTACTTCGCGGGGGGGGGCGATGGCGAAGCCAGCACGGCGCGAGAATTCATCAGCATCGGCGCGCGGGAGAGGCGCGATCACGCCCCGGCGGAAAAATAATCGAAGCCATCGCGCGCCGGCCGCCGCTGCGGCGCCGGGTGCTTGCGAATCCCGCCCCGCTCGAATAGTGCTGATTTGTTCGCGTTACCTCTGACGCACGAGGATTTGACAGTGATAAGCAGAAGCGCAACCTGCCTCGCGGCGCTCCTCGCGGTCCTGATGATCGCGTCGGCCTGCAAAGGCTCAAACTCGGATGGACTTCCATTGAGAAACACCGGACATTACGCGACCATCACGACCGAACGCGGCACCATTGTGATCGAGCTTTATCCGAAGGTCGCGCCCAAGACGGTCGAGAACTTCGAGACGCTGGTGAAGAAGGGCTTCTACAACGGCCTGACCTTCCATCGCGTGGTCCCCGACTTCGTGGTGCAGGGCGGCGATCCCGACGGGACCGGGATGGGCGGTCCCGGCTACACGGTCCCCGCCGAGATCGACCCGAACGAGCATCACCTGCGCGGCAGTGTGGCGACCGCGCGCACCGGCGACGACGTGAATCCCTCGCGGGCGTCGTCGGGCAGCCAGTTCTACATCTGCCTGGAGCCGCAGCCGGGGCTGGACGGCCAGTACACGATTTTCGGCGGCGTGGTTAAGGGGATGGACGTGGTCGACAAGATCAAGAAGGGCGACCACATGGAGAAGATCACGCTCTCCAACGAGCCGCCCAAATAGCACGGCCGCATACGCGATGGCGGAAAACCGAAGCGGGCACCGCGACGGGCCCTACTTCAGCATCGATCTTCATCTGCACACCAACCGGGGCAGTTCGGACTCGAACCTGTCGCCGCAGGATCTCATCGCGCGCGCCCGCGAGATCGGAATCGGCGCGGTCTGCATCACCGAGCACGACAACATGTGGGAGCCGCACGAGATCGCCGAGCTGGCCAGCGAGTCTGGGGTGCGCTTCCTGCGCGGGATGGAAGTGACCACCGACATGGGGCACGTCGGCGTGTTCGGGCTGGAGCGCTACGTGGGCGGAATCTACAAGCTGGCCGAGCTGCGCCGGGTGAGCGACGAAGTGGGCGGGCTGCTGGTCGCCAACCATCCGTTCCGCTACAAGCTCGACGCGCGCTTCGCGTTCATCAATCCCGACGGCGAGCCGATCGACCCGGAGCATCCGGAGCGCGCGGCCGAGCTCAAGATCTTCGAGCTGGTGGACGCGATCGAGGTGCTCAACGGCGCGTGCTCGGAGGACGAGAATGTCTTCGCGCTGCGCGTCGCGCGCCATCTCGGGATGGCTGAGGTGGCGGGCTCGGATTCGCACTCCAAGGGGTCGATCGGATGCGTCAGCACCCTGCTGGAGCATCCGGTGGCAACCGAGCGCGAGCTGATCGAGGCAGTCAAGGCGCGGCGCAGCCGCGCGGGGCGCGGGCTGCTCAAGAACGCGCTGGTCCCGTTCGACCTGCCCAAAGGCTGAGGCGCATGCGCGGCCGGCGCGCGCGAATCGCAAGCGCGAAAACGGCCCCCGATTGTGTGTTTCCGACCCGGTGCGATAAAATTCCCGCGACTCCCGCTGGCCACAATCTATGGCAGGTAACCGCGACCGCTTAGCGCTGATCGAGCAGATCTCGTCGATCGCAGGCGAACATAGCGCCGACTTGCGCGAGACGCTCGACCTGATCGTCGAGCGCATCACGGAGCATATGCAATGCGAGGTCTGCTCGCTGTACCTGTTCGATCCGCTGCGCCAGCGCCTGGTGCTGCGCGCCACCGTGGGACTGGAGCGCGAGTCGGTGGGCCGGGTCTCGATGCGGCCGAGCGAGGGACTGGTCGGGATGGTGATCGAGTCGGGGGCGCCGGTGCTGGTGCCCGACGCGATCAGCCATCCGCGCTACAAGTATTTCCCGGAGACCGGCGAGGAGCGCTACCACACGTTTCTGGGCGTGCCGGTCAAGGAGGGGCGCGAAAAGCCGATCGGGGTGCTGGTGGCGCAGACCCTGGCGCGGCGCAAATTCACCAAGAGCGAAATCCGGCTGCTGCGCGCCGCGGCGGCGCAGATCGCGCAGGTGCTGTCGCACTTCCGGCTGCGCGAAACGCTCGCGACCAAGGAAAAGGAGCGCGACGAATACCGGCGCCGGATGATCGAGGCGAATCGCCAGCTCAAGGACTACGAGAAAGTCGGCGGCAAGACGCGCATCAAGGCCCCGGTCAAGATGCGCCGCCCGCGTCTGGTCGGACTGCCCGCCGCGCCGGGCTTTGCGCACGGCGTCGCGCACGTGGTCGGCACCTTCCTCAGCACCATCGATCGCAATCAGCGCGCGCGCGACTCCAAGGCCGAGCTCAAGCGCCTGGAGGAAGCGGTGGAGCGCTCGCGCAGCGAGCTCGACGCGCTGCAAGCGCGCGGATGGCGCCGCTGATGCCGGAGTGCGGACCTTAAGATTTTCGACGGCCATCGCATGATCCTCGAAGATCGACGAATTCGTCGGCCGGGTTCGCGACACGATCGAGAAGGGATACTGCGGCCGAGAGCGCGCTGTTCCGGGTGATCGACGAGCTGAGCGCGCAGATGCTGGCGGTCGCCGACGGCTATCTGCGCGAGCGCGCCACCGACTTCCGCGATGTCGGCCATCGCGTGCTGCGCCATCTGCGCCAGGAAGACACGCAAGGGCGCGTTCGCCAAGCGCACCATCATTGTGGCCGAGGAGCTGACGCTGTCGCAACTGACGCTGGTCTCGCACGAAAATCTGGCCGGCATCGCGCTGCAGTCGGGCGGCGTCACCTCGCACGCCGCGATCCTGGCGCGCTCCTTCGAAATCCCGACCGTGGTCGGCGTCGAGCATCTGATGGAGTCGGTGGGCGAGGGCGACGCCCTGGTGCTCGACGGCAACTCGGGCGTCATCTACGTCAACCCGAGCGCCGAAGTGGAGAAGGAATACCAGGGCCTGACGCGCCGGTACGACGCCTTCAAGCGCGAGCTGATGGCGACGTCGATGAGCCGACCGCGACCCGCGACGGCCATCGCGTCAAGATGCTGGCCAATATCGCGCTGCTCCCCGATATCCATCTGGCGATGCGCTACGGCGCCGAGGGCGTCGGACTGTTGCGCTCGGAATTTTCGTTCCTGACCTACGAGGATTTTCCCGACGAAAACAGCAGCTGGCGCTGTACTACGCGGATGCTGGAGGCGGTCGGGCACGCGAGCCGGTGACGATCCGCACGCTGGATATCGGCGCCGACAAATATCCGCCCTACATGCGCGTGCCGCGCGAGGAGAATCCGTTCCTGGGCTGGCGCTCGATCCGGATCTCGCTGGAGATGCCGGGGCTGTTCAAGGTCCAGTTGCGCGCGATTCTGCGCGCCGCCGCCCGCCACAACGTGCGCATCCTGTTCCCGATGATCTCGAGCCTCGAGGAGCTGCGCCGCGCGCGCGAACTGCTCGCCGAGGCGCAGGCCGAACTGTTCAAGGAAGGGCTCGAGCACAATCCCGAAATCGAGGTCGGGATCATGGTCGAGGTGCCGTCGGCGGTGTGGCTGGCGCCGCGGCTGGCGCGCGAGGTCGACTTCTTCTCGATCGGCACCAACGATCTGATCCAGTACCTGCTCGCCGCCGACCGCAACAATCCGAAGGTGGCCCACCTCTACGAGGCGCTTCATCCGGCCGTCCTCGCGGCGATCTCCGAGGTGGTCAACGTCGCGCGCGCTGCCGGCAAGGAGGTCTGCATCTGCGGCGAGATGGCCAGCGATCCGCTGGCGACGCTGCTGCTGGTCGGCATGGGGCTGGACGAGTTGAGTCTCTCAGCCCGCTGTTCATTCCGGTGGTGCGCAAGCTGGTCCGCGAGGTCGACTACCAGACCGCGCGCCTGATCGCGCGCGAGACGCTGCAGATGGCCAGCGTGCAGGAGATCAAGGGCTACCTGGTCGAGCGCTATCGCGACCTCGGGCTGATTAATCTGGTCGAGATGTATCGGTAGCGCGATATTTTCAACGTGCTAAAGTGTCTGTAAGCATCTCGCCGCGCTTGCGTCTCTCCGGGAATGGTTGACTTGATAGGTCGAGTTTTAGTTAACTCTGACCGGTCGGTTAGAACGTTTGAACCGATACGCTGACGGTGAGGGCTGAAGAGGAAGAATTGATGGTTTTGATGCTCGCGATTTCCGGCTTCCTGATCTTTGCCGCCGTGATCCTGTACATGATTGCTGGGCCGCGACCGCTACGGCGGTGACAGCTCCGCAACGCGCCCTTCAGCTGACCGCCTCGCCGGCGCGCACTGGCCAACGGCGCGCTCAAGCCCGAGCCGTGCCGGACAGTCCGGGTCTACTTCATCAAGCCCTCGCGCTACGACGAAGACGGCTATGTGCAGTTTCTTCCGCTTCGGCGTGCAGCCCAACAACACGCTGACGGTGCTGGCGGCGCTCAACGAAGCGTTCAACCGCAAGTATTCCTCCGCGCGCAATGTCCACCTGGAAACCGTCATCTGGGACGAGATCTGCGACGGCGTGGTCAGCCCCGACACCATCAAGGCGATCAAGGAAAAGGCGCAGGAAGACGGCGTCGAGTTGCTGGTCGGCCTGGCCGGCGTGCAGTCCAACCAATATCCGCGCGGACGCGATCTGGCGCTGCAATTCGTGGCGCGCGGCGTGCCGGTGATGATGGGCGGGTTCCACGTCAGCGGTTATCCCGAGTCCGTGAAGTTCCTCAACGAATGCGGCATCACCACCGTGGTCGGCGAGGCGGAAAATCTGTGGGGCCAGATGGTCGAGGATTTCCTGCGCGGCGAGCTGCAGCCCAACTACTCGGTCACCGAAGGCATCCGCGCCAAGACCGGCCGCGACGACATCATCGTGCCGCTCATCACCGACGCGCAGCTGCCGGTGGTCGACGACCGCTACCTGACCCGCTTTTTCAACGAGGCGATGACCACGATCGACACCTCGCGCGGATGCCCGTTCACCTGCTCGTACTGCAGCGTGAAGAACGTGATGGGCCGCACGATGCGCTCGCGCGAGCCCGACGCGGTGGTGTCGTGGGTGCGCGACGCGTGCCGCAACCACGGCATCGAGTCGCTGTTCCTGGTCGACGACGATTTCTTCCGCACCCCGCGATGGGAGGAAATCCTGACCGGGCTGGTCGAGGTCAAGAAGGAATTTCCGAAGCTCTCCTTCATGATGCAGGTCGACGTGGACGCCTCCTGCTACGCCAACGTGCGCCGAGGGCGAGACCGAAACCGCCAAGCATCGCCGCAGCCAAGCGCTTCACCGAGCTGGCGGCGGCGGCGGGATGCTACCAGGCGTTCGTCGGAATCGAGTCGCTCAACCCCGACAACCTCAACTTTGCGACCAAGTACCAGAACACCGACGATCGCCAGCACAAGATGAAGCTCGAAGAGGCGCGCGCCAAGGTCATCAGCAAGTACCGGCGCGTGGTCGACAACTGGCATCGCGTCGGCGTGTCGGTACACGCGGGCTACATGCTCGGCTTTCCGTTCGACGGGCCCGATTGCGGGCGCGTCGCGGCGCAGACGCTCAAGAAGATCGGCTTCGACATCGTGTCGTTCTTCATCATGACGCCGCTGCCCGGCACCGAGGACCAGGTGCGCTAGGCCAAGGAAGGCGCGATCATCGATTGGGATTTCAACAACCTCGACTCCCAGCACGTTACGCTCAAGCACGAGAAGCTGGACAAGGCCAGCTGGATGCAGGCCTATCGCGACGCGTTCAGCGGCTTCTATTCGCTGCCGCGCCTGCTCCACACGGTCTTCACCGTGGCAGGCGGCCGCGGACTGAGCGCGGAGGCGAGACGCTCCCCGCTGCGCCAGTTCGTGTACTACTTCTTCTCCTACCGGCAGGGCCGCCATCCGATGGTCGGCGGCATCTGGCCGATCCTGCGCCGCGACGTGCGTCGCGCGGCGGTCACCGACGACGAGGCGCGCCGCTATTACCTGGGCGGGATGCGCTTCGATGCGATCCTGCGCGGCGACGCCGGCGAGGGATTCGCGGCGGCGCCCGCCTGAGCGGCGCTTGCCAGATTCGATCGTATCTCCGGCGCGGGGCGCAATACCCGCGCCGGTTTCATTTCGCGCGCCGCAGTCTTGCGCGGCCCTTGCCAAAGCGGCTAGGGGATCAGTTCCGGTGTCATCATGAGCATCCCTTATCTGCCCCTTATCGCCGCTGCCGCTGCGATTGCGATCCTGATCTTTCTTCCCCGCGTGCGCGCGGTGGTGTTCTGGATAGTCCGGATCGCGGTCGCACTGGGCGCCACCGTGATCGCGATCTTGGGCGTCTCGCTGCTGCTCAACAATGAAACGGTCTGGGACCAGCCAGGCGCGGGTGCTCGCATCGTTCACTTTCTGACCACCAATCAGGCGGCGACCAGCGACAAGGGATTGGGCTCGGCGCGATGCCGATGGCCCGACGAGCCGTCGCCGACCGCCACGCCAACTCCGGCCGCCTCCGCGCCGAATCCGGTCGAGCCGAAACGCGCCGAGGCCAAGCCGCCCAAGGCCGCAGCCGCGGGCGCTCCCGCCGCATCGCCATCCGCCGCGCCCAGCCCGGACGTCTATCCCGAGCTGATGACGCGCAGCTATCCGGGTATTCCGCGCGCCAAGCTGTTCGAACTGTCCAAGGGCGTGGTCGATTCGCTGGGCGGATGGAAGATCGACAAGGCCGACCCGCGCGCGGGCACGCTGGATTGCACCTACACCACGCGGATTTTCGCATGGCAGGACGACATCCGCATCACGATCACGCCCAAAAGCGAAGTCGAGCTGTGCTCCCGCTCGGAGACCGCGCGGCCGAATCCGACCTCGATGCTGTGGTTCATCCCGGGCGACTTCGGCTCCAACATGGGACACATCAAGGAGTTCTACGATACGCTGGAACCGAAGATGGATGCGGTGTACCGCAAGGAGCAGGAGCTCGAAAACGCGAAGAAGCCGGCGATGATGCGCTAGCGATCCCGCGCGAGCTCCGCGGCCTTTGACGGCGCCGACGCAAATCGTCAAGCTGAGTGCGATGCCAATGCGCGAAAGCCAAATCGACGCGCTCGCGCGCTTCCTGGTTCAGGGACTCATCGAGCGCGGTTCGATCGTTCCCAAGGCCGACGAGAAGGATCTGATCGCGTGCGTGGTCGAGATGATGTCGGCGAACTTCGAGCAGGAAGCGGCCATCGATGAGGAAGCCGACCGAATGTCCGAGGAGCTGGCGCGCAAGGACTCGCGTCTGGACCCGACCAGGCTGCGCGCGATGATCCGCCAGCGGATCGCCGACAAGAAGGGCTTCAGCCTCTAGCGGGATTCGCGATGAAGTTGAGCGAGGAAAGAACCCTGTACCTCGCGCGCGAGTCGCTCAACCGGCTGCGCGACGAAGGACTCGCCGAGATTTCGAACTTCGCGCTCGCATTGCGCCAGGCGCGCGAGTTGGTCGCGCACTGGAGCGAGCGGGGCGACGAAGTCGACGCGCTGGTCAGGCGCAAGATCACGTCGATCAAGCGCGGCATCGTCGAAGGCAGCAACGAGTGGAATATCCTCTACCGCCGCTACCGCGACGAGGAGCTGCGAAAGCGCGGAACCCCCCGCTGAGCGGCTCTCCTGCGGGCGCTGGCCGCGCCGCCGCGGAACCTTCCGCTGAGCGGCTCTCCTGCGAGCGCCGGCCGCGCCGCCGACAGTCAGCCCGCGCGAAGAGCTGACACGTGCTTGCACCGCCTTCGGAGCGATCGCATCCAGCCGCCGCCGATGTATCCAAAGGCCCGCGTCGGGGAATTCCCGCTGCGTTGACTTCGCCGCGCGCGTGTCCATAGTCAGAGCGGGACGGGGCGAGCGCCGGCATCCAGCTGCCATTTGTGGCGCGCCGCGACGAATAGATGTCCGGCCCCCATTGCGTCGCAAGCGGAGGATGCCATGAGCGAGTCGAGTTCGACCCCGTCCGAGCCCCGGTCCTACAACTACTGGCATATCGCTGCGGCGATCGTCGCGACTCTGTTTCTGCTCGCGGTCGCGCGCCTGGCGTGGCTGCAGGCCGGCGGTCCGGCGCATCAGGATTTCACTCTCCCCGGCTACGAGCCGGCAACGCTGTATCTGCCGGGCACCGGAAATCCGTTCTACCGCCTGTTCCCGCCGGCGCAGGCCGAATTGCCGCCGGCCGTGGTGCTGGTGCACGGATTTTCCGGCGATCGCGAAATCATGAGCACGCTCGCGCGGCGGATCGCGCAGAACGGATACGCCGTGCTCTCGATCGACGTTCGCGGTCACGGCGCGAATCGCAATCCGTTTACCGGCAGTATCGACGGCGGCGCCCTGCGCACGGACGTCGGGCGCGCGGTCACGTTTCTGCGCCACTACCAGTTTGTCGACGGTTCCAAAATCGTGGTGATGGGCCATTCGATGGGCGCGGGCGCGACGCTCGACTACGCCTCTCATGATTCGAATCTCGCGGGCGCGGTGATGATCTCGGGCGGATGGAATCTCGGTCCGGTCCGTCCCAAGAATGCGCTCTTCATTTTCGCGCAGCGCGATCCCTACGACGCGATCCAGGGGACCTCGCAAACCCTGGCGGCGCACCTGGCCGGCGTGCCGCAGATCGAGTTGGGCAAGACTTACGGCGATTTCGCGCAGGGCACCGCGATCGAGGCGGTACGGATTGCGGGCGTCGATCACGTTCAGATCGTATCCTCGCCCGTGGCCGCCGCGACGATCATCCGTTGGCTCGACAGCGCGTTCGCAAAGCCGCGCACTGGAGCGCTCAACCTGGCTGACCCTCGCCGCGCCGCAAGTGGCGTCGCGATGGTGCTGTTCTTGGTCCTGCTGGTACCGATCGGACGGATCGCGGGCACCTTCGCGGGGCAGTGGCCCGAGCGTTCCGCCGGACGCGAAGGATGGATCGGAATCGCGATCATGGGTGGCACGCTGGTCGCCGCGATGCCGCTGGTTGCGATGGTGCCGCCCGCCGCGATTCTTTCGCTGGTGGTCGGCGACTCGCAGGTGTCGTTGTTCGCGGTCGCGGGACTGCTCATGGTCACTGGGCTGCTCTGGTATGGACGCGTGGAATGGGATCGCGTGAGGGAGCGGGTGCGCGAGCGCTCGGGCGCGGTGCTGGTTGCGTCGCTCGTCGCCTTCGCGGCGATATACGTGGGACTCAACGCGGTTTCGATCACGTTCCATCGGATGGCGCTGACGCCGGAGCGTACCGTGTTCTGGATTCTGGCGACGCTGCTCAGTCTGCCATTCTGGTTCGGATTCGAGTTGCTGGTGCGGCGCGGAGGGCTGGCGATCTCTACGGCGCAGGCCGCAGTCGGTCGAATCGTGATTCTGCTGCTGATGGCGCTCGGCGTGATACTGCAGGTATTACCGTTCGTGCTGATGCTGGTGCTGCCGAGTATCGGGCTGCTGTTTGCGATGATCGAGATATTCGCGGCCTCGGCTTACAGCGCGTCGCGAAACCTCGCGTTAATCGCTATCGTGGAGTCTGCGTGGTTCGTGTGGGTAATCGCGGCCACCAGTCCGATCACGTTCATGTTCTGAACCCGGCACGCGCGCCGCGCGCGAAGCCGAACCAAACGAGGTTACGTATGCTCGAAGCAGGAAACAGGTTCCCGGATTTTGCGCTGCCCAACCAGGACGGCAAGACGACCCGGCTCGCGGATTTTCCCGGCAAATGGGTGGTGGTTTATTTCTATCCCAAGGACGACACTCCGGGATGCACCATCCAGGGCAAGTCTTTCACCGCCTCCAAGTCCGATTTCGACGCCGCCGGAATCAAGGTGCTGGGCGTCAGCGCCGACGACGTCGCCTCGCACAAGAACTTCTGCAACAAGTTCAGCTTCACGATCGATCTGCTGGCCGACCCGAAGTCCGAGCTGATCAAGGCGTGCGGAGTTCCGCAAGCGGAATGGAACGGCATGAAGTTCTGGGAGCGCAGCAGCTTTGTGGTCGATCCGTCGGGCGTCGTGCGAAAGGTTTACGCCAAGGTTAATCCACAGGGCCATGAGAAGGTTCTGCTCGACGAAATCAAGGCGCTGCAGAAGTAGCATCGCGGAGGCGGGCCGCCAGCGGCGCCGCGCGGCGCCGCCCGCCTGGGCCCGCAATCATCATGGACGAGCAGGAATTCATCAGGATTTCCGACGGATGCCTTGCACGCGTCGCCGACTGGCTTGAGGAGCTCGATCCCGACGAAGTCGATTACTCGACCGGCGATGGCGGCGTGACGATCGAGTTTCCGGACGGGATGAAATTCATCCTGAGCCGTCAACCCCCGGCGCGGCAGATGTGGCTCGCGGCCGGGGCACACGGATGGCACTTCGACTACGATCCTGCAACTGAGGCGTGGATCGATGACAAGGACGGCGCCGACTTGTTCGAGCGGATCGCCGAGGTGATCGGCGAGCAGGTCGGCCACCCGGTCGAATTCGACGGCTGACGCGCGCGCAACTGGTACATTGAGCGGCGCGATCCGAATCGCGCGCATCCCGCGAGATCTTCAGTGCGCCTTATCTATTTCGATATCGACACGCTCAGGCCCGATCATCTCGGATGCTACGGCTACGCGCGCGCGACGAGCCCCAATATCGACGCGATTGCGGCTGCGGGCGTGCGCTTTGACGGCGTGTACGCCTCCGACACGCCCTGTCTCCCGTCGCGCAGCGCGCTGATCTCGGGCCGGTTCGGAATCCACAACGGCGTCGTCTCGCATGGCGGCACGGCGGCCGATCCGTTTCTCGAAGGCGCGACCCGCGGCTTCCAGTCGCGCCCGGCGATCACGAGCTGGACGCGCCGGATGCGCACGGTCGGGATTCGCTCGGCGACGATCAGCACCTTCGGCGAGCGTCATTCGGCCTACCAGTGGTACGCGGGCTTCAACGAGGTTTACAATCTGGGCCAGATGGGGATGGAGCGGGCCGACGAGGTGGCCGCCGTCGCGCGCAACTGGATTGCACGCAACGCGGGCGCGGAGAGCTGGTTCCTGCATGTTCACATGTGGGATCCGCATACGCCCTATCGCACCCCGGACGCATTCGGCGATCCGTTCGCAAACGATCCGATTCCCGGATGGCTCGACGAGGAAACTCGCGCACGCCACTGGCGGCTGCCGGGGCCGCATTCGGCGCAGGAGATAATCGGATTCGAGCCGGGGCCGTTTTCGAATTTCCGCCGCCAGCCGCAGACCGCGAGCTCGATGGCGGAGGTCCGCCGCATGTTCGACGGCTACGACGCGGGCGTTCGCTTCGCCGACGAGCATATCGGACGCATCATGAATGCGCTCGCCGACGCAGGCGCGCTCGATGAGACGGCGGTGATGATCTCCTCCGACCATGGCGAGACGCTCGGCGAACTCGGCATCTATTGCGACCATCACACCGCCGACGAACACGGCAGCCGGCTGCCGATGATCCTGAAATGGCCGAAACTGGATGCCGCCGCGGGCGCGCGCGTCGATCGCGCGCTGCATTACCAGATAGACGTCGCCGCGACGATCCTCGAGCTGGTGGGCGCGCGGGTGCCGTCGAATTGGGACGGGGTCAGCTTCGCTCCCGCGATACGCGCGGGGCAGGCGGACGGCCGCGACTTCCTGGTGCTCTCGCACGGGGCATGGACGGCGCAGCGCGCGGTGCGATTCGGCGATTACATCTGCATCCGCACCTACCACGACGGCTTTCATGGCTTGCCGCCGCTGATGCTTTTCAACCTCGCCAAGGATCCCCATGAACAGCGCGATCTCGCCGCGGCCGAGCCGCAGACGGTGGGGCGGGCGCTTGCGATGCTCGAGACGTGGCACGCCGACGCGATGCGCCGTTCGGGGAGCGGAGTCGACCCACTGTGGACGACGCTCAAGGAAGGCGGTCCCTGGCACGTCCGCGGCCATCTGGACTCATATCTGGAGCGGCTCACGGCGACCGGGCGAGGCGAATGGGTCGAGCGCATCCGGGCGGCGCACGAATCCGCGATCGCGGTGGTGCGTTAGCCGAGTCGCCCGGAGATTTGCCGAGACGAAGGAATGACGAAGTTCAGCCTGAGTCCGCTGATTTGACGCTGCCCCGCCGCGCCGCAATTCCTGCCAGTCGCGCGAATCAGACGTAGCCGAAATTTAACTCACTCGACCCTTGCATCAGGGCTGGATCAATGCGACTTTGGGGATTGGCACTCCTTATGTGAGAGTGCCAGTTGACAACTGGGAGCTAATGATTAGCTTTCCGACCGGTCGGGCCTTTCGGCACGCCGCAAATTTTATCGAATCACAGCAAGGAGGCTCGTGATCCCCAATGAAGATAAGACCGCTGGGCGATCGCATTCTAATCAAGCGTATCAAGGAAGAGGAGAAGACCAAGGGCGGAATCATCATTCCCGATACCGCCAAGGAAAAGCCCCAGGAGGGCAAGGTCGTCGCCGTCGGCAAGGGCAAGTACAGCGACGATGGGAAGCTCATCCCGATCGAGGTCAAAGCCGGTGACAAGATCCTGTTCGGCAAGTACTCCGGCAGCGAAGTGAAGATCGACGGCGAGGAGCATCTCATCGTTCGCGAGGACGACATCCTGGGCATCCTCGAGTAAGCGCGCTGCGCGCCACGCTCGGGAGTCTGCTCATCACGCAAAACTGAAACGAGGAGAGGCAAACCAATCATGCCCGCGAAGATAGTCCGTTTCGCACAGGAAGCACGGGAGAAGATCCTTAAAGGGGTCAACGTGCTGGCCGACGCCGTCACCGTGACGCTGGGGCCCAAGGGCCGCAACGTCGTGCTGGAAAAGAGCTTTGGCGCTCCGACCGTGACCAAGGACGGCGTCACGGTGGCCAAGGAAGTCGAGCTCGAAGACAGGTTCGAGAACATGGGCGCGCAGATGGTCAAGGAAGTCGCTTCCAAGACCTCCGACGTCGCCGGCGACGGCACCACCACCGCGACCGTGCTCGCCCGCACCATCTATAACGAAGGCATCAAGATGGTCGCCGCGGGGCACGACCCGATGTCGCTCAAGCGCGGCATCGATCGCGCGGTCGAGGCGATCACAACCGAGCTCAAGGGGCTGAGCAAGCCGACCAAAGACCGCAAGGAAATCGCCCAGGTCGGCACCATCTCGGCCAACAACGACTCCACCATCGGCGACATCATCGCCGAGGCGATGGAGAAGGTCGGCAAGGAAGGCGTCATCACGGTCGAAGAAGCGCGCGGGCTGGAGACCCAGCTCGAGGTCGTCGAAGGAATGCAGTTCGACCGCGGCTACCTGTCGCCGTACTTCGTGACCGATCCGGAGCGGATGGAAGCGAAGCTGGAAGACGCTTACATCCTGATCCACGAGAAGAAGATTTCCTCGATGAAGGACCTGCTGCCGATTCTCGAGAATATCGCGAAGACCGGCAAGCCGTTCCTGCTCATCGCCGAAGATATCGAGGGCGAGGCGCTGGCGACCCTGGTCGTCAACCGCATCCGCGGCACGCTGTCGTGCGTTGCGGTCAAGGCGCCGGGCTTCGGCGATCGGCGCAAGGCGATGCTCGAGGATGTCGCCTACCTGACCGGCGGCCGCGCGATTTCCGAAGAGCTCGGAATCAAGCTGGAGAACGTCACCCTGCAGGACCTCGGCCGCGCCAAGCGGATCGTGGTGGACAAGGACAACTGCACGATCATTGACGGCGCCGGCAAGAAGGCCGACATCGAGGCGCGCATCAAGCAGATCCGCGCGCAGATCGACGAGACCACTTCCGACTACGACCGTGAGAAGCTCCAGGAGCGCCTGGCCAAGATGGTCGGCGGCGTCGCGGTGATTCGCGTCGGCGCGGCCACCGAGATCGAGCTCAAGGAGAAAAAGGCCCGCGTCGAGGACGCACTGCACGCGACCCGCGCGGCGGTCGAAGAGGGCGTGGTCCCGGGCGGCGGCGTCGCACTTATCCGCGCCTCCGGAGCGCTCGATGGAATGCGGGCCGGCGAAGACGAGAAGGTCGGCATCGGCATCATCAAGAAAGCGGTCGAGGGCCCGGCGTGGTGGATCGCCCACAACGCGGGATGGGAAGGCTCGGTCGTCGTCGACAAGATCAAGAACAACAAGGGGCCGTTCGGATTCAACGCCGCCAGCGAGGAGTTCGAGGACCTCATGAAGGCCGGCATCATCGACCCCACCAAGGTCGTGCGCAGCGCTTTGCAGAACGCTGCGTCGGTCGCGAGCCTGCTGCTCACGACTGAGTGCATGATCGCGGAGAAGCCCGACGACAAGCCGGCTGCACCGGCGATGCCTCCGGGCGGCATGATGTAATCGCGGAACTGTCTGTCGATTGCATAGCGGTGCCGCGAAGGCGGCAGGCTAGTTGAGTATCAGCGCGGCGGAGCCAGAACCGGCTCCGCCGCGCTGCATTTGCAAGCCGTGCGGCCTTGCGGTCTCCGGCCGGCGACCGGTTTTAATCGCGTCCCTCGGAGATCGAGTGAGGCGGAGAGAGCGGTTCGGAAGGGTCGGATATGCGCGACCGCGAAAATGTGATTTTTTGTCACTTGCTTGCAACAATTGACCCGCCTGCAACCGCCTATTTCACATAAGTCGAGCAAATTCGCCCACTAGGCTCTGGCTCGCCGCCGGCTCCGGCGGCATCTTTGATGGTGTAAAGCGCGTGAAAGAGATTGCGCGCCCAAATTGAGCGCCTTTGCCGGATCTCGCAACGACGCGATGTAACTCGCCGAATTGCCAGCATTTTCAGTCGATGTTCCGGAATGAAACGATCCACGGCCGGGCACGCTACGCCGTCGCGTGCCGCCATTTTGGTAGGCGGACAAAGCCGTTGCATCCATTACACAATCTCGATGGCCTGTGCCTTGCTTTATCAGTAATCAAGCGCACCACTGGCGTGATGGAGAGGCATTTCCTCTCCGAGGACAGGAGATCCTGCGGATGGCAATCCGAACACTGATAGCGAACAGCTCCGGAATCGCGCGTGAGATCATTCGCAACCACTTGGAGTGCATGGGATGTGACGTGATCGCGGAAGCTGTAACGGCTTCGCAGAGTATTAATTTGTTTCGGACCGTCCGACCCCTGGTAGTGATACTGGATCTGGGTCTTATGCCCTCTGGCGCGCTCGACGCGCTCGCCGTGTTCCGGGCCATCCGGCGCGAAGCGCCCGAGGCCGCGGTCATGATGATGGGCGCTGCCTCGGAAGGCGAACAGAGGCGTTCCCTGCTTAACGAGGGCGCGCTCGAATGCCTGGTTGAGCCCTTCGATAGCGCGGGCTTTGAGCGCATGTGGCGCAGCCTGTCAGAACGCTATCCGGAGCTGAGGCACACCGAGTTTCCGCCCAATCTCCAGGCGTCGCGCGGCGGAAGCGGCCGTCGATACTGACCCCGGTCCTTCCTGGGCGGAGCCTAGGGTAGCACCTGGACGCGTTCCACACTGACGCCATCGTCGGGGTCGCATTCGATCACCGCGACCCATCCGCAATGATCGCCTGAGTAAAGCGGCGCCGGCGTCCCGCAATAGAATGCCCTCGTCGAGCCCTGAGACACGTCATTCCAGACATGCACGTGGCCCAGCGCGACGTAGTGATATCGGGTCGCCTCGATCTCCTCGGCGGAGATGGGTGAGGAGCGCATCACGTCGCCGTCCTCCATGAAGAAGCCGTGCGCGAGCGCCACGTTCCATCGCTCGGGATGCGGGGCGGGCACTCCCGCAAGCGGCCGGTACTCGGGCGTGTGCTCCACGAGCGCGCGTCCCCAAATCTGCGCGGCGAGCTCGGGAAAATGAAGCATGCGGCCCTCGGGCTCAAGGATCAGATGGAGATTTTCCGGCAGCGCGCCGGGCCCGAGTCCCGCATAGATCGAGCGCTCGTCGTGGGCGTCGTGATTGCCGGGAATCATGATTACCGGCATCCGTGCCCTGCCAATCGTTGAGAGCGCGAAGCCCAGTCCTTCCTCGCTTACCCGGCTGGAATCGAACAGGTCGCCGACGATCAGCAGCAGGTCGGCGTCGCGCGCGTTGGCAAGCTCGATGACGTTGGCGAAAGCGTTGCGCACCCGATCGCGCAGCTCATTGCCCTTGGGGCCCGAGCCGAAAGTGTCGGTTTCCAGGTGGACGTCGGAGGTGTGAACGATTTTCAGGCGGCGGTGCGGCTTCTTGTGCACGGGAGTCCCTCGCGCCGTGGCCGATTCCTGCCAGTACGCGCTTGCGATAAACTCCGTTGTACTAGACTTGAGGCGGGTATTCCATCGGTTATCGCCGCGCCGTGCCGATGCGTCCGGTCTCGAGCCGGGAGAGTCGAATTGATCGTAGTACTTAAACCGCACGTCACTGAAGACGAAATCGCAACCGTGGTCCGGATGGCTGAGGAACTCGAGTACCGCGCCCACATAATCCGCGGGGTCGAAAGAATCGTGGTCGCATGCGTCGGCGAAGAGCGCGGAGAGCACGAACTCGGCGGGCTCGAGTCGCTCGGCTTCGTCGATCGCGTGATGCCGGTGCTGCGGTCGTTCAAGCTCGCCGCGCGCGAGGTCCGGCCCGAGGGATCGCGCGTCGATGTTGCCGGAGTCGAGATCGGCGGCAAGCGCCTGACCGTGATTGCTGGACCGTGCGCGGTCGAAAGCCGCGAGCAGGTCGAGGCCGCCGCTCTGGCGGTCAAGGCCGGCGGAGCGCATCTGCTCCGTGGCGGCGCCTACAAGCCGCGCACCTCTCCGTATTCGTTCCAGGGGATGGAGGGCGAAGGACTGACGCTTCTGGAAGCGGCCGGACGCAAGGTCGGCCTTCCGGTGGTGACCGAGATCATGGATCCCCACGACATCGATCTTTTCGTCGAGCATGCCGACATGCTGCAGGTCGGCGCGCGCAACGCGCAGAACTTCTCTTTGCTTCGCCGTCTCGGGCGCATCAAGAAGCCGGTCCTGCTCAAGCGCGGGATGTCCACGAAGATCGAGGAGTTCCTGATGGCGGCGGAGTATATCCTGTCCGAGGGCAACCCCAACGTCGTCTTGTGCGAGCGCGGGATTCGTACCTTCGAGACCGCCACGCGCAACACGCTCGATCTAAACGCGGTGCCACTGCTCAAGGAATGGACCCATCTGCCGGTGCTCGTCGATCCTAGCCACGGCACCGGCATTTGGTCGCTGGTCACGCCGATGGCGCTGGCGTCGGTCGCGGCGGGCGCCGACGGACTGCTGATCGAGGTGCATCCCGACCCGGCCGCGGCGCGCTCGGACGGTCCCCAGCAGCTCAAGCCCGCGCGATTCGCGGACCTGATGCGTTCGCTCAAGCCGGTGGCCGAAGCCGTCGGCCGCACTCTCTAGCGCAACCGGAGGCCGATTACGTGGGTTCCAGACGGGCAGCGGAAAGCGGCGCATCGCCGCGCAAAGGACGGGCTTCGCCCGCACGACGGGCGCCCCGTGCTCTTCCAACCCCGGATCCGATCGCGCAGTTCGGCGACTGGCTCGCCCAATCGCGGCGGGCCGGAATGGCGCAGCCTGAAGCCACCGCGCTTGCTACCGCCGCCCGGGGCGGAAGAGTCTCGGTCCGCTTCGTGCTCCTGAAGAACGCCGACGCCAATGGATTCGTGTTCTACACCAACACGCTCAGCCCCAAGGGTCGCGACCTGGCGGCGAATCCCCGCGCGGCGCTGGTGTTCTGGTGGGACCGGATCGGCAAGCAGGTGCGCGTCCAGGGGCGGGTCCGCCGCGTCAGCGCCGCCGAAGCCGACAAGTACTGGCGCTCGCGCCCGCGGCTGAGCCGGCTGGCCGGCGCCGTCTCAGACCAAAGCGCGCCAGTTGAGAGCCGCGCGATCCTGGTCGCCCGGATGGAAGCGCTGCGCCGCCGGCTTCGCGGACGCGGCGTACCGCGACCACCTCACTGGACCGGGTACCGAATCATCCCCGATGAGATCGAATTCTGGACCCTGCGGGCGCATCGGCTGCATGAGCGGGAGCTGTTCACGCGCTCGGCGCGCGGATGGAAGCGCACGATGCTGCAGCCGTGATCAAATTTCGGCGCGCCCCGCGAGACTCTCGCCCGCCGTCCCCCGCAAGGATCGCGTCCGCCAGCATCGCCAGGCGCGCTGTAACGGGCTAAGCTTCCGGCTCAGGCGGAGGCGATTCACATGGCGGATTCCAACGACTATCGGATCACCACGGTCGAGCAGCTGACCGCGATCATCGGCACACCCCATCCGATGACGCCCCAGAAGGTGATGTCGGCGCTTGACGAGTACGCGACCGGATTCATTTCGCGCGCGCCGTTCCTGGTGATCAGCACTGCTGACGCCGACGGCAACCAGGATGTATCGCCCAAGGGCGACGGTCCCGGATTCGTCGGAGTCGAGGACGCGCACACGCTGCTGATTCCCGAGCGCAAGGGGAACAAGCTGATGTACGGGTTCCGTAATATCCTGAGCAATCCGCAGGTCGGCCTCATCTTCATGGTTCCCGGCACCAACGAGACGCTCCGCGTCAACGGCACCGCCGAGATTACCGCGGAGCCCGCCGTGCTGGAGCGCCTGAGCGCGCGCGGCGCGCCCGCTTTGCTGGCGGTTCGGGTGACGGTGCGCGAATGCTTCTTCCATTGCGCCAAGGCCTTCATCCGCTCGGAGCTGTGGAAGCCCGAGACCTGGGGCGAGCAGATGCGGATCTCGTTCGGCAAGATGTTCGCGCGCAAGGCCGGCATGGGTGAGGACGGCGCGCAACAGATCGATCAGGCGATCGCCCAAGACTACAAGAACAACCTGTGAATCTCGCGTGTCTGCAAGACGCAGCAAGCCGCCCGCGCTGAAATCCGGCGACACCGTCGCGGTGGTGGCGCCCGCCGCCGCAATCGAGCGCGCGCACCTGGAGCGCGGTGTTGATGCGCTCGCGTCGATGGGGTTTCGGGTCAAAGTCTCGGAGCGGGTGCTGGAACGATGCGGGGTGCTGGCGGGCGAGGACCAGGCGCGCGCGCGCGAGCTTCATGACGCGTTCGCCGACGCAGAGGTCCGCGCCATCTTCGGCGCGCGCGGCGGTTACGGATTCGGCCGCCTGCTGCCCCTGCTCGATTTCGACGGTATCGCCCGCACCCCCAAGCCGTTCGTCGGATTTTCGGACGCGACCTTCCTGCTCAACCCGCTGGTCGAGCGCGCCGCAATGGTGTCGTTTCACGGACCGATGGTCGCGATGGATTTTGCCCGCGGGCTGAGCCGCCGCTCGTCCGATCACATGCGCAGGCTTCTGATGGGCGGCCTCGAGTCGTTCGAGATGGAAGCCCGCGAGACGGTTCATCCGGGTGCGGGTGCGGCCGAGGGAGAACTGGCGGGTGGATGCCTGTCGGTGGTGGCCGCGATGCTCGCGACGCCGTGGGCGGTCGATTTCCGCGGCAAAATCGTATTTCTGGAAGATACCGGCGAAAAGGCCTATCGGATCGACCGGATGCTCGTGCAGCTCAGGCAGTCGGGCGCGCTTGCGCAGGCCGCGGCGCTGGTCTTCGGCGCGATCCGCCCGTTGGAGGGCAGCGAGCAGGAGAGCCGCCTCATCAGCGGCTTCATCGCCGAACAGACCGCGGACCTCGGGATTCCCGTGATCATGGGAATCGAGGCGGGCCACGGAACCGAAAACCTGACGCTGCCGCTGGGAGTGCGTGCGCGCGTCGATGCGGCGGCGCACAAGCTGGTGGTGCTCGAATCGCCAGTCGCCTGATCCGGGCGCGCCGGCACAGACACGGCCGCCGCCCCGTTGCAGCAGCGGCAAATCTGGCAGCATATAAGAGGTGACGCCGCGCACAAGCGGCCTCGCAACGGGAGGTTCTCTCGGTTGGGCTGGGCTGAAGTCGAAAGCGCTTTCAACGACGCGGTCGAGCGGGGCGTGATTCCCGGCGCGACGGTCGTGGTCCGCCACGGCGGCGACGTCGCGTTCGAGGGCGCGTTCGGATACCGCTCGCTGGTGCCGGATCGCTCGCCGATGAAGATCGACACGGTTTTCGATCTCTCCTCGCTTACCAAGGCGCTGTGCACCACCACGGCGGTCATGATGCTCGCGCGCGACGGCAAGCTGCGCCTGGACGATCGGGTGACGCGCTTTTTCCACAACTTCGGCGTGCACGGCAAGAGCGCGGTGACCTTTCGCCATTTGCTGGCGCATTGTTCGGGACTCGCGGCGTGGCGGCCGTTTTATCAGCGCGTCGCGGAGATCGAGAAGTCGGGTCCCAAGGTGAATTTCATGGCCAGCTTCGGCGCCAAGGAATTCGTGTACGAAGAGATTCATCGCGAGAAGCTCGAAGCGACTCCCGGCACCAAGGCGATTTACTCCGATCTTAATTTCATCCTGCTTGGCGAGACGGTCGAAAAGCTCTCCTCGGCGCCGTTCAATCGTTTTTGCCGCGACAAGGTTTTTCGTCCGCTCGGCCTGCGCGCGACCGATTTCGTCGATATCTCGATGGTGCGGTCGCGGCGGCTGGAGCCGGTCGCCGAGATGTTTGCGCCCACCGAAGTCTGTCCCTCGCGCAAGCGCCTGCTGGTCGGCGAAGTTGATGACGAGAACTGTTACGCGATGGGCGGCGTGGCGGGACACGCCGGACTATTCGCCCCGGTGCGCGAGGTGGATCGGATCGCACGCGAGCTGATTGCCGCGTGGGAGGGCAAGTCCGATTACGTGCCGCAGCGGATCATCCGCGAGTTCTGGACCCGCGATACCCGCGTGCCGGGCTCGACCTGGGCGCTGGGGTGGGACACGCCGTCCACCGAGGCCTCGAGTTCGGGTCATCACTTTTCCTCCGCCGCGGTGGGTCACCTCGGCTTCACCGGGACCTCGATCTGGATCGAGCCCGCGCGCGGGATTTCCGTCTCGCTGCTGACCAACCGGGTGCATCCGCGCCGCGACAACCAGGCGATTCGCGAGTTCCGCCCCAGGATCCACGATTTGATCATGGAAGCGATCGGCGGTGAGTAATCCGGAGAGCGCCGCGCGGCTCGGGCGCGTCCCCGCATCGGTTCGCCGTGTCCATCTGATCGGAGTCGCTGGCACCGCGATGGCAGCGCTGGCCGGGATGCTCGCCGAGCGCGGCTTGCGCGTTACCGGCTCCGACAACCAGTTCTATGAGCCAACCGCGTCGCTGCTGCGGCGCTCGCGCGTAGAGCTGATGGAGGGATTTGCGCCCGCCAATCTGGCGCCCGCGCCGGACCTGGTGGTGGTCGGGAACGTCGTCACCAGGAACAATCCCGAGGCGCAGGCGCTGCTCGCCTCTCCGATTGCGTATCTCTCGATGCCTGAAGCGCTATGGCACTTCTTCCTGTCCGAGCGCCGCGTGCTGATGGTCGCGGGCACCCACGGCAAGACGACTTCGACCTCGATTATGGCGCAAGTGCTGGCGGCGGCGGGGCGCGACCCGTCGATGCTGGTCGGCGGGGTGGCGAAAAATTTCGGTTCGAACTACCGGCTTGGCGCGGGGCGAGAATTCGTGATCGAGGGCGACGAATACGACACCGCTTTTTTTGACAAGGGTCCGAAGTTCCTGCACTACCGCCCGCACGGTGCGATTATTACCGCGGTCGAGTTCGACCACGCCGATATCTACCGCGACCTCGACCACGTGAAGACGAGCTTTTGCGCGATGGTCGATCAGATGGATGAGTCGCGGGTGCTGGCGGTGTGCGCGGATTTTCCGCATGCGCTCGAAGTCAGCTCCGGGGCGCGTGCCCGGATGATGACGTTTGGACTGGGCGCCGGCGAATTCCGCGCCGCCGGCATTCGGAACGACTCGGGTGGCGCGCGCTTCAACGTCGAGCGCGAGAGCACAATCGTGGCGCGCGATCTGCTCCTGCCCGTGGGCGGGCGGATGAACGTCGCGAACGCGCTGGGCGTGTTCGTGCTGCTGGGCGCGTTCGGATTGTCGAGCGACGAGATCGCGCGCGGGCTCGCGTCGTTCACGGGCGTGGTGCGCCGCCAGGAAGTGATCGGCGAGGCCGCCGGCGTGACGGTGGTGGACGACTTCGCGCACCATCCGACCGCGATTCGTGTCACGCTGGAGGCGGTCGCGGAAAGGTGGCCGGGCCGGCGAATCCTGGCCGCGTTCGAGCCGCGCTCGAACACCGCGCGCCGCAACGTGTTTCAGGACGGGTTCGCGTCCGCGTTCGATCGCGCCGCGCGCGTTTATCTGGGCCCGGTCTATTTCAAGGAGAACGATCCGATACCAATCGCCGAGCGGCTCGACACCGCCGCGCTTGCTCGCGCGATTTCTTCGCGCGGTCCCGCCGCGTCCGCGTGCGGCTCGAATGAGGAAATTCTGGAGCGGATGCTCGTCGATACGCGCGGCGGCGATATCGCGCTGTTCATGTCCAACGGACCGTTCGACGATCTGAAAAACCGCATGCTGACTGCGCTCCGCCAGCGCGGTTAGTAGCCCAGTGCGGGATCGACCAGGTTAAGCAGCGGATTGCCGGCGGTGAAGCGGCGCAGGTTATCCGCGAACAGCTCGCACGCCGCGTCCATGTAGCCGCGATAGTCGCCGGAGATATGCGGTGTCAGGATCGCGTTTTCGACGTCCCACAGCGCGCTCTCGGCCGGCAGCGGTTCGCGCTCGAACACGTCCAGCCCGGCGCCGCCGATCTTCTTGTCCTTGAGCGCCTGGGTCAGCGCGGCCTCGTCGATCACGGCGCCGCGGCCGATATTTACGATATAGGCGTGCGGCTTCATCGCCGCGATCTCCACGGCGCCGATGAACTTCCGCGTCACGTCGGTGAGCGGCAGCGTCACCGTGACGAAGTCGCTGGCCGAAAGGAGCTCGCGCCGCTGTTCGGGGCCGAACCATCGCTGCGGTATGCTGCCCTCGGGATCGCCGATTCCCGCTGGGCTCCATCCGGGGTCGCGCCGCTCGGCCGGGTCGCGCTTGAGCGCGAGCACCTTCATCCCGAACGCGGCGGCAAGCCGCGCGGTCTCGCGCCCGATCGAGCCGTAGCCGACGACGCCCAGCGTCCGGCCGCGCAATTCCTCGACCGAGTTCATGAACACGGCGCGCCGCGACCATTCGTGCTTGCTCTGCGCGCGCATCGTGAGGTGCAGGCGATGTCCCCACGCGAGCATCGAGGCCAGCGTGTACTCGGCAATTGGCACCGAGTGAACGCCGCTCGCGTTGGTGATTGAGATAGGCGCGCCACGCAACCCCCCGCCCAGCGCGTGGTCGGCGCCCGCGCTCAGCAGCTGAACCCATCGGAGCGCCGGCGCGCGCCGGAGCAGGTCATCGGGAATTCGGAAGGTCAGCAGCAAGTCGCATCCGTCACCAATTAGCGCCGCGATCTCTTCGTTCGAGCGGCACGCTCGGTCGAGGATCTGCGCCTGCGGCACTACGGTTGCCAGGCGTTCACGATGAGCCGGTTCGAGGGCGACTGTCGATACGATCTTCATTTGGGTGTCGTGCCAATCTCGCACGCCCGCGCGGCGCTCTTCAAGCTGCGCGCGACGGCTTGAGCGCAATCGAGGCCGGGCCTATGATCAGACGTCGCATCGCCGTCGCTCGCGATGCCGCATGACGATGAGGTATTTCGCATTTCTGCTCGCCGGCGCAATTCTCGGCGCGCTGGTCTTTGCCACGCTTTCTGTCGCCCAGACAAACTCGGGTCAGACCGCCGCGCAGGGACAGACGCAGGGGCCGGGATCGAGCCCGCCGCCGGGAATTGCGGGGCAGGGCGGCGAGGGCGATTCCACGCTCGAAATCGCCCCGCAACCGGGAGCGATTCCGCGTAAGCCCAACGTCAGCGTGGTTCCAGGTGAGCGCAACTTCCGCCCCGGCGAGAGCACGACTTCGATCAATCCCGAATTCAATCCCAACGCGGAGACCGGAACGCGCGGCGAGTTCCACCGCCCGACGGGCAAGCCCTACCTCGGCATCTCGGTGAGCTACCGGACCATGTGCTTCGCCGGTAAGGAGGAGGACGGTCTCGAGATCATGAAGGTCGATCCCGGCAGCCCCGCCGCCGTGGCTGGCCTTCGCGGCCAAAGCTCTCAGATGGGCGCCGCCGCCGCGCTGCAGACCCTGGGCGGACTGCTCGGGCCCGCGCAGATGCTGGTGATGCCGTTTACGAAGAAATCCTCGATGGCGGCGGAGGGCGACATGATCGTCGCGATCGACGACCATCGCGTGCGCACCCAGCAGGAGTTCCAGGATCGTCTGGCGCAAATGAAGCCCGGCGATACTACCTACATCACGGTGCTCCGCCCGATGCCCAATGGCGTGGGGCATCAGACGCTCAAGCTCGCCGTGCATATCGGCCAGTGGGGCCAGCCGGTCGCGAACGCGGGCGGAAGTTCCTCGTCGTTCCCGGGCACCGAATAGCACCTGCATCGAACCCCGCGCGCGCACCCTTCGTGCCGCGTTTTTTGCTATCATCTCTCCGATGCCGCCCGCGTGGAGCCCTCTGCTCCGCGCCGGGAAGGCGATTGTGCGTCTTACGACGGAATTGCGCCGTGTATCGAAGCATTAGAGAAGCCGCCAGCGAGCTTGAGGCACGCCTGCGCGCCGGAACCGAGCGCCGCTTCCCCGTGATGGGGCTGAAGGGCGCGGCGGGCGTGATGATGATGCGCGAGACGGCACTGCGCGTGCAGCGCCCGATTCTCGCGGTCACCTCGCTCGCGAGCGAGGCGGAGGCGTTCGCGCACGACGCCGCGTTCTTCATGGATGAGCCGGACGACGCCGACGCGCCCGCCCGCCGCGTGCATCATCTGCCCGCATGGGAGGTCAAGCCGCTGGCGCATCTGTCGCCCCCGCCCGACACGCAGGCCGCGCAAATTGCCGCGATGTTCGCGATGCTGCGGATGCGGGCGCCGATCGTCGTCACCTCAGTCGAGGCGCTGATGATGCGCACGATACCGCGCTCGGCACTGGATGGATCGATCATGCGCGTGGCGGCGGGAGAGCGGCTCGACCTCGAGCTTCTAATCGACGCGCTGGTCTCGGCCGGCTACCAGCGGCTGCCACAGACCGAAGAGCCGGGCGATTTCAGCGTGCGCGGCGGAATCGTCGATGTGTTCTCGCCGCTGTATCGCGAGCCGGTGCGGCTGGAGCTTGAAGACGATCTCCTGATATCAATCCGCCGCTTCGACGCCGCCTCGCAGCGCTCGGCCGGCCCGATGGACGAGGCGATAATCGCGCGCACGCGCTTCGTGGCGCCGTCGATTCTCAAGACGCATGCGCTGCTCGACGCCGTTGCGGTGCGCGCCGCCGACCTCGGGATGGTGCGCAAGGAGGCCGCCGAGCTGTCCGAGACGCTGGAGAACGGTTTGCTGTTCCCGGGCGCGGAGCTGCTGATGCCGTATGCGTACGGCAAGCCGCTGGAAACGATCTTCGACTATTTGCCGCCGGACACGCTTCTGTGGCTTGCGGATCCGGGCCGGATCGTCGCCGAGGCGCAGCGCTACGCCGAGCGCGTCGCGGCCGAGGAGTCGGCGGCATCCGAGCACCACACGTTCCATCCCGCGCCCGAGTCGCTGTTCCTGTCGCCCGATGAGTTCGAGCGCGGCCTGGCGGGATTCGTTGCGGCGGAGATCGGATCGCTGGTGACGATAAGCGCGCCGCGCGAAGGATGGGCGCCGCCGATCGAAGTGGCCTCGCAGCCGAGCCCCCGTCTGACTGCGAGCGCGCTGGGCGGGCCGCGCACGCCGCCGAGCTTCGAGCCGTTGGTGGCGCAGCTTCGCGAGGTGCAGCGCGGGCAGGGCCGCTCGCTGATGGTCGTGGAGGGGGCGAACGTCGCGCGCCTGCGCCGTCACCTGGAGGCCTACGACCTCCGGGCCAACGCGGAGTGCAAGTCGTTCGCGCAATTACTGGAGTGGCCGGATTTCCGTCCCGCCATCATGGAGGGCGAGATATCGGCCGGCGCCGTGATGCAGTCCGACGGGCTGTATATTTACAGCGAAGAAGAAATTTTCGGAGAGCCGCGCGTGCGACGCCGCTCGCGTCCGACCGCCAAGGGCGCGATCCTGAATCTCGAAGAGCTGCGACCCGAGGATCTCGTCGTCCACCTCGACCACGGCATCGGGCGCTACCGCGGCCTCAAGCACCTGCGCATCGCCGACGTCGAGGGCGATTTCCTCAACCTCGAATACGCCGGCAACGACACGATGTACGTGCCCGTCGAGCGTATCAACCTGGTCCAGCGCTACATCGGCGGCGATGGCGACGAGCCGAAACTCGACAAGCTCGGCAGCGGTTCGTGGGAGAAGGTCAAGCGGCGCACCAAGGAGGCCGTGCTCGCGATGGCTTCCGATCTGCTCGAAGTGTATGCCGCGCGCGAGGTGCTGGAGGGCCGCGCCTTCCCCCATCCGGGCGCCGAATATCACGAGTTCGCCGAGCGCTTCGAGTTCGAGGAGACACCCGACCAGCAGGCCGCGATCGACGACGTTATCCGTGACCTGACCCGGCCCAAGCCGATGGATCGGCTGATCTGCGGCGACGCCGGATTCGGCAAGACCGAGGTGGCGATGCGCGCCGCGTTTGTCGCGGTGATGGACGGGCGGCAGGTCGCCGTGCTGGTTCCGACCACCGTGCTCGCCGAGCAGCATTGGAACACGATGCGCAAGCGACTGGCGGAATATCCGGTGCGGGTCGAGATGGTGTCGCGGTTCCGCAGCACCAGGGAGAATCGCGCCGTGATAGAGGACGTCGCGCGCGGCAAGGTCGATATCGTCATCGGTACTCATCGCCTGCTGCAGAGCGACGTGGTGTTCCCGCGCCTGGGCCTGCTGATTATCGACGAGGAGCACCGCTTCGGAGTGGCCGACAAGGAACGCATCAAGCGGCTCAGGAAGCTGGTCGCCGTGCTGACCATGACCGCGACGCCGATTCCGCGCACGCTGCACATGGCGATGCTGGGGATTCGAGACCTGTCGGTGATCCAGACGCCGCCGCCGGCGCGCCAGCAGATCCGAACCTTTGTGGCGCACTTCGACGACGCGCTGATCCGCGAGGTCGTGCTCCGCGAGCTCAATCGCGGCGGGCAGATATTCTTCGTTCACAACCGCGTCGAGAATATCGAGCTGATGGCGCGCCACCTGCGCTCGCTCATCCCGGAGGCGAAAATCGCGGTCGCGCACGGCCAGATGCGCGAGCGCCAGCTCGAGGACGTGATGCGCGAGTTTATCGAGAATCGCGTCAACCTGCTGGTCTGCTCCGCGATCATCGAATCGGGCCTGGACATCCCCAACGCCAACACCATGATCATCAACCGGGCCGACTACTTCGGGCTTGCGCAGCTCTACCAGCTGCGCGGGCGGGTCGGGCGCTCGCGCCAACGCGCCTATGCGTATCTGCTGATTCCCGGCGAACACATCATCACGCGCGACGCCAAGCGGCGCATCGATGCGCTGCGCGAGCTGGTCGAGGCGGAATCGGGCAGCGGCTTCAAGCTCGCGATGGCCGACCTGGAGCATCGCGGCGCCGGCAATCTTCTCGGGCGCGAGCAGTCGGGGCAGATCACGGCGGTGGGATTCGAGCTCTACACTGAGATGATGGAAGAGGCGATCGCCGAATTGCGTGGCGAAGAGCGCCGCCCCGACTTCGAGCCCGAGCTCAAGCTTGGAATCCCGGCCTATATTCCGGAGGCCTACGTGCCCGACGAGAACGAGCGCCTGGTGCTGTACCGGCGCTTCGCGCGCGCGTCCGGCGCCGAGGATATTGCCGACCTGGTGGACGAGATGCGCGACCGCTTCGGCCCGGTGCCGACGCTGATCGAGAACCTGTCGGCGGCGATGAACGTGCGGCGGCGGATGAAGCACATGATGGTGCTAAACGCGATCATCAAGGGCAAGGATCTTGAGGTGCGGTTCCATCCCGACGCACCGGTCGATACGGCGCGGCTGGCGGCGCTGACCGACGCGAATCGGCGCACCATGCGGCTTACGCCGTCGTTCCAGGTGATCGTGCGGATCGAGCCGCGGGAAGGCGAATACGAGCAGCTTTTCCAGCAGGTCGACGCTGTCTTGCAGGCGCTGGCGGGCTGTGAAAAATTGGACAATCGGCCGGAGCCTCCGGCCGGACCGGCTCCCAATTAGGTGACGGCGACGTGAAATTATCAGTGCTGCGTACCGCCGCGTTTTTCTGCGCGCTGCTCTATGGCGTTGGCGGCGCCGTGCTCGCGCAGAGCGCGGCTGCCGCACCGTACGAGGACAAGGTCGTTGCCAGCGTTGACGGGCAGCCGATCACCTCCTACGACATCGAGACCTTCAGCGCCTTGGTCGGACGCCCGGTCAAAGCCGACGATATCGCCAACAACCCCGCGGCCAAGGCGGTGCTCAAGGCGCTCATTTCGCAGAAGCTGCTCGAGTCCGAAGTGCAGAAGTATGCGAGCAAAGTGGACGACGCACAGGTCGATCGCTATATCACGCAGGTTGAATCCGACAAGCACATGAACGACGAACAGTTCCGCGCGGCGCTGATGCAGAGCGGAGTCAGCTACCCTGCCTTTCGCAAGCAGGCGCGCCAGCAGCTCGAACAGGCCGTGATGATCGAGCAGGACGTGCGCTCCCGCATCAATATCCCGGACTCCGAAATCCAGACCTATTACGACGCTCACAAGAGCGATTTCATGATCAGCAAGGAGCGCTACAAGCTCGCCCAGATCCTGATCGCGATTCCGCCCAACGCCACCCCGCAGCAAATAGCCGAGGCTAATGCCAAGGCCGAGAAGATCCGCAAAGAGGCGATCGCGGGAACCGACTTCTCCGCACTGGCCCAGAAGTATTCCGACGACAGCTCCAAGAGTCAGGGCGGCGAGCTCGGATGGTTCGAGCCCGCCGACATCCTCGATCAGATTCTCGCCGCGGTGCGCCCGCTCCAGCCCGGCCAGATCTCGCCGGTGGTCCGCTCCAGCCACGGCTTCCACATCCTGAAGCTCGAAGCGCACGAGGTTCCTGGCGTCCAGCCGCTTGAGCAGGTCAAGAATCAGATCCGCGAAAAGCTGCTGGACGAGAAGACTCGCAAGCGCCTGCAGGAATGGATCGAAGTCGATCTCGCAAAACAGCACGACGTCCAGATGCTGTATTAGCCGGGATGCCCGAGGTGCGAAATGCGGCGGCGCCGATCGCGGTCAGCATGGGCGACCCGGCCGGAATCGGCCCCGAGGTGATCCTCAAAGCCGCAGCCGCGTTTGCGCGCGCGCGCAGCCATCCACGGCTCGTTGTGATCGGGGATCTGCGCGTGATGACGCTGGCGGCGCCGCGCTCGCGCGGGTTGCCCGCGCCCTATGAATGGAACCCCGGCCAAAAGCTGCGCGCGCACGCGCTAGCCGTCCTGCCCGTCTGCGAGCTTTCGGCGGCGCAGTCGCGCCCCGGTCATCCGACCGCGGCCGGCGCCCAGGCGTCGTATCGATGCGTGGTGCGGGGCGCCGAGATGGCAATGCGGGGCGAGGCGGCGGCGCTGGTGACCGCGCCGATCAGCAAGCAATGGTGGGACCGCGCCGGCCATCACTACCCCGGGCACTCCGAGCTGCTGGCCCGAATCGGGCGCGCACGCGAGTGGCGCATGATGTTCGCCGGCGAGCGCCTGCGGCTGGCGCTGGTTACGGTCCATGTCGGACTCGCACGCGTGCCGAACCTGCTGCGCACGCGGCGCGTGCTCGACACCATCCGTCTGCTCGACGCGCACCTGCGCGCGCGCGAGGGCATGCGCGCCCCGCGGATCGGCGTGCTGGGCTTCAACCCGCACGCGGGCGAGGGCGGGCTGTTCGGCCGGGAGGAGCTGCGCGCGATTGAGCCCGCAATTGCGAGCGCGCGGCGCTCGGGAATCGACGCGTTCGGGCCGCTGGCGCCCGACACCGCGTTTATCCGCCGCGGCGGGCGTTTCGGTTTTGACGCAGCCGTCGCGATGTATCACGATCAGGGCTTGATTCCGCTCAAGACGCTGGAGTTTGATCGCGCGGTGAACGTGACGCTGGGACTGCCCTTCATCCGCACCTCGCCCGACCACGGCACCGCATTCGGTATCGCGGGGCGGGGCGTGGCGGATCCTTCGAGCATGATCGCGGCGATCAGGTACGCGTGGCGGATGGCGCAAAGGCGCGACGGCCGGCGGGCCGCCGCGTAGAACCCATGGCCGACAGAATCGTCATCAAGGGCGCGCGCGAGCACAATCTCAAGAATATCGATATTGAGATTCCGCGCGACCGCCTGGTCGTAATTACGGGCCTGTCCGGCTCGGGCAAGTCGTCGCTCGCCTTCGACACCATCTATGCCGAAGGGCAGCGCCGCTACGTCGAGTCGCTGTCGGCGTATGCTCGCCAGTTCCTGGAGCAGATGGAGAAGCCGGACGTGGATTCGATCGAGGGACTCTCGCCCGCGATCTCGATCGAGCAGAAGACGACCTCGCACAATCCGCGCTCCACGGTCGGCACTATCACGGAGATCTACGACTATTTGCGCCTGCTGTTTGCGCGCGTCAGCCACGCATTCTGCTACAACTGCGGCCGCGAAATCTCGCAGCAGAGCGTGCAGCAGATCGTCGACCGGATCATGTCGTGGCCCGAAGGCACGCGGATTCACGTGCTGGCGCCGATCGTGCGCGATCGCAAGGGCGAGTACCGCAAGGAGCTCGCGGAGCTGCGGCGGGCGGGCTTCGTGAGGGTCAAGATCGACGCCAAGCTTTACGAGCTGGGTGAGGAGCCCGCGCTGGGCAAGAATCAGCGCCATACGATCGAGGTCGTGGTGGACCGGCTCGCGATCCGGCGCGGAATCGAAAAGCGGCTCGCCGACTCGCTGGAGGTCGCCTTCAAGTACGGGCAGGACCTGCTCAAGGTCGAGCGCCTGGACGAGAAAAAGGGCGACCAGGGGGTTTACTTCAGCCAGCGTTTCGCCTGTGTCGAATGCGGCATCTCGTATCCCGAGATCACGCCGCGGATGTTTTCTTTCAACAGCCCGCACGGCGCGTGCACCGACTGCTCCGGCATCGGATCGATCATGTACTTCGATCCAGAGCTGGTGGTGCAGAACGAGGATCTCAGCATCTCCGACGGCGCGATCGCGCCGTGGGCGACGATGAACTACATGCAGCCGGTGCTGGAGTCGCTCGCCGCGCACTACAAGTTCGGCCTCGACCAGCCGTGGAAAACGATCCCCGCGCGCGTGCGCAAGATCATCCTGGGCGGCTCGGGGGGCGAGGAGATCGAGTTCACCTACCAGCGCGGGCATCATCGCGCCGAGTACGCGCGCGCCTTCGAGGGCGTGCTGCAATGGCTCGATCGCCGCTACAAGGAAACCGAGTCCGAGGGCATCCGCGAGGTGCTCGAGGCCTACATGAACATGCGCCAGTGTCCAGGCTGCAAGGGCGCGCGGCTCAAGCGTGAGAGCCTGTTCGTGCGCTTCAACGACAAGTCGATATCGGAAGTGACCGCGATGTCGATCAAGCAGGCGCTGCAGTTCTTTCAGAAGCCCAAGCTCACGGCGCAGGAAACCGAGATCGGCCGGCTAATCCTCAAGGAGGTTCGCGAGCGCCTGAACTTCCTGTCCGACGTGGGGCTGGACTACCTCACGCTCGATCGCACCGCGGGCAGCCTGTCGGGCGGTGAGGGCCAGCGCATCCGGCTCGCCACCCAGATCGGCTCGAGCCTGGTCGGAGTGCTTTACATCCTCGACGAACCGTCGATCGGGCTTCACCAGCGCGACAACCAGCGCCTGCTGGCGACGCTCAAGCGCCTGCGCGATCTCGGTAACACTGTGCTGGTGGTCGAGCACGATCGCGACACGATGCTGGAGGCCGACCACATCATCGACATGGGTCCCGGCGCGGGTGCGCATGGCGGATGGATCGTCGCGGAGGGAACGCCGGCCGAGGTGACGAAGAACGAGCGTTCGCTGACCGGTCAGTACCTGGCCGGCTCCGTGGCGATCGACGTGCCGGCGCGCCGCCGCCAGTTAAGCGGCCGCTGGCTCACGCTCAAGGGCGCGCGCGAGAACAACCTGCGCGATCTCACCGTGCAGTTCCCGCTCGGCTTATCGATCTGCGTGACCGGAGTGTCGGGCTCGGGCAAGTCGAGCCTGGTCCTCGACACGCTCTACCGCGTGCTGGCGCAGAAGCTCAACCGCTCGCGCGAGCGGGCGGGAGCGTTCAAATCGATTGACGGCCTGGAGCATCTCGACAAGGTCGTGCACGTCGATCAGAGCCCGATCGGGCGCACGCCGCGCTCCAATCCCGCCACCTACACGGGGCTGTTCACGCACATCCGCGAGCTCTTCGCGCAATTGCCCGACGCGCGGATGCGCGGTTACGGACCGGGGCGCTTTTCGTTCAACGTCAAGGGCGGCAGATGCGAGGCGTGCGAGGGCGACGGCATCATCCGGATCGAGATGCACTTCCTGCCCGACGTTTATGTGACCTGCGAGGTCTGCGGCGGCAAGCGCTACAACCGCGACACGCTCGAGATCCAGTACAAGGGGCGCAATATCGCCGAGGTCCTGAACATGACCGTGGCCGAGGCGGTCGAGTTCATGGGCTCGGTGCCGCCCATCCGGCAGAAGCTCGAGACGCTGCGCGACGTTGGCCTGGATTACATCCACCTTGGCCAGTCGGCGACTACGCTGTCGGGTGGCGAGGCGCAGCGCATCAAGCTCGCCAAGGAACTTTCGCGGCGCGCGACTGGGCGCACGCTCTATATTCTTGACGAGCCGACCACCGGGCTTCACTTCGACGACATCAAGCGCCTGCTCACAGTGCTCGGACGGCTGGCCGACGCCGGCAACACGATCATCGTGATCGAGCACAATCTCGACGTGATTAAGACCGCCGACTACATCATCGACCTCGGACCCGAGGGCGGGGATCGCGGCGGCACAATCGTGGCGAAAGGGACGCCCGAGGAGATCGCCTCGGCGGCGGGATCGTACACCGGCGAGTTCCTGCGCGAGGTGCTGAGCCGTCGCGCCGCCGCATAGGAGGCGCGGCCGCAACGAAAAGGGGGAACAACGATGCGACGGAAATTGCCGCTTGCCGCGGCACTGTTTGCCGCGGGGATGCTGGCCTCTGGATGCGCAACGCAGCAGTCGCTTCAAAAGGCTGCGAGCTCTGCCCAAGCGGCCGAGAAGCAGGGCGACTACCGCGCCGCGGCGGCCGATTTGAACCCGATCGTCGAGGCCGACTCGCAGGATCCACAAGCCTGGATCGTGCAAGGCTATGCGTACCTGGCGGCGGGGGAATACGGTCAGGCGATCGCCGACGCAACACGCGCGGTCGATCTCGAACCCGACGCCGCGATTTATCGTCTGGCGCGGTCGTTTGCCTATGCGCGCGCGGGACGATTGGATCGCGCGCTCGAAGACTCAAACGACGCGGTTGAGCTCGCCCCGAACACGGCGCTGTGCTACTCCTCGCGCGGTTTCGCGCACATGGCGATGGGCGATACCGGCAAGGCACTCGCCGACTTCTCCCGCGCTATCAAGCTCGACCCCGACGAGGCGATGTTTTACGTGCAGCGCGGATTTGCATTCGGTCTGGAAGGGAATTACGCGCACGCGCAAAGCGATTGGCAGACCGCGATTCGTGTCCGTTCCGCTTACGGTCCCGCGTACAGCGCGCTGGCGTGGTTGCAGGCGACCGGTCCCAGTTCCCGCTTGCGCGATCCCGCGCAGGCGGTCACCAACGCGAAGCGCGGCGCCGAACTCGGAGATCCGACGCTGGTCGCGGCGCTAGCCGCGCTCGGAATCGTCCAGTCCGCCGTCAAGCCCAACGCCAGGGAAAGCGAGCCCGAGATCGCGTGGCCGCTTGACGCGCTGGCGGCCGCGTATGCCGCTGCGGGTGATTTCAATCAGGCGGTGGCAGTGCAGAAGAAGGCGATCTCCGCGAATCATTCGGGACCCAACCCTCTTCTTAAGAAGGAGCGGGAGCTGCTGGGACTATATCAGCAGAAGAAGCCCTATCGTGGCGATTTCAAGTCGCTGGTGCCCGCGTTGCCCTGGATCGTGCTGCCGGCATAGATGATGCGGCCTTCCGCCACGCGGGCGAACGAGGCGAGCTCATGGGCGCGCAGCTTGCCGTCGGGCATGATGTGCTCGACCGTCCATCCGCGCGCGACCAGGTGATCGGAGATGATCCGCCGATGGCACTTCCACCACAGCCCCTCCGAGCACATGTACGCGGCGCGCCGCTGCTCCGCCGCGGCGCACAACTCCCCGAGCGCCACGGCGAACTCGTCCGAGTCCGCGTAGTCGGCGTAGGAGCGGAACGCCGGATGCGTCCACGCCGTATGCGGTGAGTCGGGCGCGACGCCGTGGCGACGTCCACCGAGCGCCTTCATCCAACGGTACTCGACGCCCGCGCGCTCGAGTGATTTTGCAAGCTCGCCGTGGTTGAAGTGCGGCCACTTGCGCGAGCTTGGGAACGAGCGCACGTCGGCCAACAGTTCGATTTCATGCTGCCCCAGCAGCGCGAGAAATTCCTCGATCGGATGAGTCGAATGTCCGACCGTGAAGATGAGCGGTAAATCGTCTGCGCGCGCAGCCATCGCGCCTCTCTCCGCCGCGTCAGCCGAGCGCCACGAGGGCGGCGGCCGACGCGATCATCGCGACGCCCGACGCGCTGGCGATAGCGCCGCCCCACGGCGTGACCTTCTCGAGCAGCACGATCGCCGCCAGCGCGGCGATCCACAGCAGGTTCATCACGCCCGCCACGAACAGCAGCGCCATCAGCATCCAGCAGCATCCGATGCAGAACGCGCCGTGCTTGAATCCCATCACCAGCGCGCCCACGGCGCCGCCGCGCCACTGGGTCATGAAGAATCCGATCGGCGAGCGACAATACGTCAGACACGCGTTCTTGAGCGGCGTGAGCTGGTAGATGCCGGCTGCAGCCAGGATTGCGGCGCCGGCCAGCGGTCCTACGCGCATCGCCGTCGGCATCATCGCGGCGCGCGCGAGCGCCCACTGCGCGGCGGTGGCGCCGACGCTGAACAGGGTCCACGCCGCGGCGTAGCCGCCGACGAAAGCCCAGGTGAACCACGCCCGCGAATCCGCGTTGCCGCGCGCGATCCGCGCGTACATCTCGATCATCGGCGCCGCGCTCGGAATCATCATCGCGACCATCATGACCGCCCACATCGCGAACACGAGCCATGCGTCGGTGAGTGACCACGGATGCGGTCCGGCCGCGGCTGCGGCCATCCGCATTCCGGGCATCGCGGCGGAGCCCATCGCGGCGGCGGGCATCGGGATTCGCAGCATCGCGATCCACGCGAGCACGGTGATGGAAGCGAGGGCGCCCCAGACGATTGCGCGCTCGCGCGTCGGGAGCGGCGGAGGTGCTGTCTGGGGAATCGCCATCGTCGGCGGCGGCACTCCGCGCGCCCGTGTGCGGTCAGTTAGACCAGGAGATGGGCGAGAAGTGGCCGTTGCGCCCGGTGTTCTCGAAACTCAGGCCCTGGTCCTTCAAGCTGCTGGCGGTGCCGCGCGCGGCGCTCAGGCGGGTGGAGGCGAAGTGCCCGACGTTGTCGAGCCAGACCTGCTTGCCGCCCGCGCCGGTGATTCCCTGCACTGCGACTTCCGCGACGCCGGGGATCGAGAGGCGGCGCTTGCCGCCGTCGATCTCGAACGAGATCGGTGCGGCTTTCGCCGCCAGCCGCTTCGTCACCAGCGGCTGCAGTGCCGCGAGCGGTCCGCCCGCCGCGCCGCCGAAAATTGCCTCGAGCGCGCTGCGCTGCTCGGCGCTCGCTCGGTCATCGACATAAAGCGCGACAGTCCATCCGCCCTTGGCCATCGCGCCCGGCGTGGTCAGCGCGATTACGGCGCGCAGGCCCGAGATGTCGGTTGCGCCGAAGCTGCCGCGGCCGACCTGGAACGCTACGATCGCGTCGCAGTGCGTATCGGTGGGTTGCGCCTGGGCGTTGCTCAGCAGACACGGGCACAGCACCTCGCAGTTGCAGGACTCGAAGTACTCGCCGTCGATTTTCCATTTCGGGCTCGAGCCGGCCATGATCGTCTCCTATGCGCGCCGCTACTGCGCGGCGGTCTTGCCCGCCGCCACCTGCGCCAGCATCTTCGTGTTTATCGCGGCTTCCTTCTGATCGGCAACCGCGACCAGCAGGATCGAATCCGGATGCAGGTACTTTTGCGCGACCTCGAGCACGTCCTGCTTGCTGACCGCGCCGATCAGCTTGGGGTACTTGTCGGCGTAATCCAGCCCGAGGTCATTCAACTGGATCTGGAGCAGGAAGCCGGCGATCGCGCTCTGCCGATCGATCTTCAGCGGAAAGCTGCCGATCAGGTATTTCCTGGCGCTGGAGATCTCGGCGTCGCTGACCGGCGACTTCTGAATCTCGCGCAGTTGCTCGAGCACCAGCTTGATCGCCTCGTTGCTGCTGCTGTTCTTGGTCTGCAGGACCACCGCGAACGGGCCCGTGAACTTGCGCGCGTCGAACATGCTGCCGATCGAATACGCCAACCCGTGCTTGCTGCGCACCACCTTCATCAGGCGCGAGGCGAATCCGCCGCCGCCCAGAATGTAGTTCATCACCTGGATCTTGTAGAAGTCGGGATTCGAGCGCGCGATCCCGCCGAAACCCATGATGATATTGGCCTGGCGGACGTTGCGATCGATGAGCTTGGTCTCGACGCCGCTGGGCACGGCCGGCGGCGGCGGCGCGGACTCGGCCGGGACCGAGCCGCTGAGGCCTGTGAGATCTTGTTCAAGCAATACCTTAACTTCGTCCGCCTTGACGTCGCCGACCACCGCGATCACCGCACCGCCCGGCTTGTAGTGCGCCTGGTAGAACTCGCGCACGTCGGCTGCGCTCAGCTTCGCGACCGACTCCGGCGTGCCGCTTTCCGGATGCCCGTACGGCGTGCCCGCGCCGAACAGCCCCCCGATGAAGCTGACGTCGGCGACGTAGCCCGGCTGCTCCTCGCTTGCCTTGATATCGGCGACCTGCTCGGCGCGCTTGCGCTCGATATCCGCGTCGCGAAGGCCGGGGCGGACGAGGATTCCGGCCAGCAGGTCGAGGGTCTGCTTCTCGTACTTCTTGAGCGAGGTCATGCTCGCGACCGAATAGTCGCGCCCGGCCGAGATGGCGACCGAGCTGCCCATGAAATCGACCTTCTGGTTGAACTCGGCGGCGGGAATCGATTTCGTCCCTTGCGTCATGCAGTCCGCGGTCAGCGCCGCGAGCCCGGCTTTGCCCTTGGGGTCGCGGCGCCCGCCCGCATCGAACGCGATCGACATGGTGACCATCGGGAGCTGATGCTCTTCCGAGACGAGCAGGATCGCGCCGTCAGGCAACGTCATCCGCTTGATATCGAGCGCATGCGCGCGCGTGGCCCCGCCGATCGTGATCGCAATCGCCGCCAGCGCGGCCGCAATAGCAGTCGCGGCGGCACGCCGCACCGGTACCCGTGACGAATCGTATGCGGCGTTCATTGCACCACCTCGCTGCCCAGCGGACGTGAGTTATGCACCTGTCCGCCCGGCATCCCGCGCGCGCCCGCACCCGGCGGCAGCACTCCGGTCGGGATCAGCACGCCCTCGGTGCGGTTGGAGTCGACCAGGTACTTGCGCGCGGCGCTCTGGAGCTGGGCGGCGGTGACCTTGTCGATACTGGTCAGGTACTTGTCGAGATCGCGATAGTTGCCAAGCAGCTGGTAGATGCCGAGCATCATCGCCTCGCGGAAGACCGAGTCTTGCCCGAATACGAACTCCGCCTGCTCGAGGTTTTTCGCCTTCTGCAGCTCCTCGGCGCCGACCGGCTTGTCGCGCAACTGCGCCAGCATCTGGTCGACTGCGGCGATCGCGTCCTGGGTCTTGGCGCCCGGACGCATCTGACCCGACACGATGAAAAGCCCGGGGTCGAACGAGGTCATGTCGTAGCCCGCATCGACGCTCACCACCATCCGCTTCTCCACCACCAGCTTCTTGTACAGCCGCGAGCTCTTGCCGTCGGCGAGTACTTCGGACGCGATCTCGAGCGGAAAGGCGTCGGCGCTGGCGATGTTCGGGACGTGGTAGGCAATCTCGAAGGCGGGCAGATTCGCCGCGTGGCGAACCTCGACGCGGCGCTCGCCGTTCTGCTCGGGCTCGACTTCGGCGACTGGCGGCGGCTTGGGGCCGTTCTTGATTCCGCCGAACGCCTCCGCGATCTGCTTGAGCACCTGGTCGGCCTTGAAGTCGCCGACCGCGACGATCACCGCGTTCTGCGGCGAGTAGTAGATGTGATGGTAGGCGAGCGCGTCCTCGAGCGTCAGGCGCTGGATGTCCTGCATCCATCCGATCACCGGCCAGTGGTAGGGATGCTCGACGTAGGCGGCGGCGCGCACCTGCTCGTCGAGCGCGGACTCGGGATCGTCGTCGGTGCGCATCCGGCGCTCCTCGGCGACCACCGCGCGCTCGGAGGTGAAGCCCTTGGGATCGAAGTTGGCCATCCGGTCCGCCTCCAGCGAGATCGGAACGTTGAGATGGTCCTTGTTGATGACCTCGAAGTAGTCGGTGTAGTCGGAGCTGGTGAACGCGTTATCCATCCCGCCGTTCTCCTGGATGATGTTGGAGAACTCCTCGGGCTTGAGCTTTTTGGTGCCGCGGAACATCAGGTGCTCGCACAGATGCGAGATCCCGGTCTTGCCGAAGCGCTCGTTGCGCGAGCCGACCTTGTAGAACACGTTGAAGGTCGCGACCGGCGCCTTGTGATTTTCCAGCACCAGCACCTTTAGCCCGTTGGGCAGCGTCTCGGTCTTGACCGCGTCGGTGATCCCGGCGCGCGCTGGGAGCGCTGCCAGGAGCGCGACGGCGAGGGTTGCGAGCGCGAATGCGAAGGGGCGCGAAATACGGCGGCGAAGTGTCTTCATGGCGTCCATCCATTGAATGACGCCCATCCGTATGAAGTCAAGGAACCATCGCGCCGCCGTGCGCCGGCGCCGCGGAGCGCAAATTGCATCGATGCCCCGGTTTTTGCCACAATCAATTTAACACCACGATGACCGCACCAGACGAACAGGGACAGCCCCTTTACCAGGTCAAGGGCGTGCTGACGAAATTCATGCGGATGCTGTTTCCGCTGGAATTCCGCATCGACTCGCTCGCCAACACGGGGCCGATGCTCCCGTTCCATTACCCGCTCATCGCGGGCGAGATGATCTATCTGCCCGAGCACGTGGACCCCTTCGGTGCGGCGCGCGATCCCTACGACTACTTCTTTGTGACCACGGCGCATCTGGCCGCGCGCCACGACTTCGGGACTTTCAGCATCCGCCTGTCCGACCTGCCCGGCTTCGACGATCGCCACGAGACCGGCGTCGAGGCGATCGACAGCTTCGTCGCCTCCTTCGAGGACCCCGCGCTCGCCGGCGCCCTGATGCGCCTGGGCGAGGCCGCGCGGATCGACGCCGAGCTGGCGCGCCGCTACCGCGGATTGGCGCCGCGCATCGCGCAGGTCAACCGCGCGCTCATCGACAAGCTCTCGCCCGACGCGCTCTCCACGATGCTGGTGCGCGGCTCGCTTGCGATCTTCGAGGCTGACGACGGCGTCGACTACGGATTCGTCCGGATGGCGGCGGAGCTCTTCGCGCCGCTGCGCCGCGCGGGTGCCGGCGTGCTCGACAGCGCGCGTCAGACCACCGCGCTCTACAACTGGCTCCAGGATCTGATCCGGCAGGCGCGCGAGGCGGGCCAGGGCGATCCGCTCGCCTCCGACACCGAGCGGATGCGCAACGATCTGCATCCGCGGCATGAAGTCCGCCGACGGCGCCGACCAGATGGGCGATGAGAGCGACAGCGAGCACGCCGAAGGCGGTGGCGAGCCCGACCAGCGCCTCAGCATGGAGAGCTGGCGGCCGCCAGTCCAAGGGCAGCAAGGGCCGCGCGCTCTCGCCCGAGGAGCTGCGCAAGCTGATCGAGCAGGGCGCCGAAATCCGACCCTCGGAGGGCGAGGGCAGCGCCGAGGGCGAGGGATGTACCTGACCCAGCTCACCGGCAAGCAGCTCCGCGAGCTCGAGCAGATGCGCGAGCAGCTGGCCGAGGTCGGCTCGGTCACCGGACAGGGCCGCCTGATGATCGCGCGCAACCGCCAGGACGCCTATTACGCCTACGACGAATGGGACTACGTGCTCGGCGACTACCGGCGCAACTGGTGCCGGCTGCGCGAGATCACGCTGGCCGGCGACGAGGGCGACTTCTTCAACGACACCCTGGCGCGCTACTCCGACCTGCTGCCGTTAATCCGGCGCAACTTCCAGCGCATCCGGCCCGCGTCCTACCGGATGGTGCGCGGGCTGGAGGACGGCGAGGAAATCGATTTCGACCGCACCATCGAGGCGCGCGTCGCGCGCAAGATGGGCGAGATTCCGGACCAGCGGATGTACAAGGCGCGCAAGAAAGAGGCCCGCGACGTCGCCACCCTGTTCCTGCTCGACATGTCCGCCTCCACCGACGAGCCCATCCAGCGCGAGCCGCGCAAGTACACTGACGACGACGATGCCGACGACTGGATGAAGGCGTGGCAGCGCCGCCCGCAGCCCTCGCAGCGCCCGCGCCGCATCATCGACGTCAACAAGGAAGCGCTGGTCATCATGGCGCAGTCGCTCGAGGAGTTGGGCGACCAGTACGCGATCATGGGATTCTCGGGCCACGGGCGCGACAACGTCGAGTTCTATGTGATCAAGGAATTCGACCAGCAGCTCACCGACGAGGTGCGCGCCCGCGTCGGCGCCGTCGAGCCCAAGCGCTCGACCCGGATGGGCGCGGCGATTCGCCACGTGCGCGAGAAGTTCAAGGACCGTCAACTCGCGCGCCCGCCACATGATCCTGCTGAGCGACGGTTTCCCGCAGGACTTCGACTACGGCCACGACCGCCGCTCCAACGCCTACGGGATCCAGGACACGATGGTGGCGCTCGAAGGAGCTGGAGATGACGGGCGTGCTGCCCTTCTGCATCACGGTCGACAAGACCGGGCACGACTACCTGCGCCAGATGTGCTCGGCGTCGCGCTACCTGATAATCGAGGATATCACCTCGCTGCCGCGCCAGTTGCCGAAGATCTACGAGCAAGTCGTGCGCTGGTAGCGGCCCGGCCGCGTGCGGGCCGCCGCGATGGGTCCGCTTAACTTTTTTTCCGCGCGCCGTTTCTGATTCCTGCATCGATACCTGACGCCTTGCCTCTCCAGGCGACGCGATGGCGCGTTAAGGTGCCGGCTCGATTCGCTTCGCTTTCGGACCCTCTGCGCCGGCCGCACGCGCAGCCGTTTTCGTTTCTGCCATCTGACTCGACCTCGTCCGATTAAGACCCGCGCACATTTTCGCTTCTCATCTCCGGGGCGCTTCGCCGCGCGGCGACTTGGCCCGATAGCGATCCTTGCAGATCGCGGAGATGCGCATAAGGATGAACAGTTCATCCATGAACTAAATTGGCAAAACCTCTAACACCTGTTAGGGAAGTCGCAGGACCGGAAATCCGCGGATTCCGCAGAGTTTACGGGCACTTGCGGCGCTCCGCCCATCCGGCGTCGTGGCCCGGCGCCATCCTGGAGGGGGGGTCGATTTTGAGGCCTTTCTGAACGCTTGTTCAGCTTTCCGCGCCACGGTCCACGCGCCTCCCTGGCGCGGAGCGTCCAGTGAAAAACGGAGCGGCGCAGAACCGGGCGCGCACATCGCTGCGTCATTCCCGCGCGTTCTTCCTTTTTCACTGGACGCTCCGCGTCGCGCGCGAGGGCCTGTTCTGAGCGAAGGCGAAGGAAATCCCGGAGCCGGGATCTTTCGACTCCGCCCGCAGCGGGCTCCGCTCAAGATGACGGAGAGGGGCCGCGCGGCGCGCGGCTACTTTGCGGGGGCTCGCAGATCGTGGCCGGTCATCTCGGGCGGTGGCGCGATCGCGAGCATCGCGAGGAAGGTCGGCGCCACGTCCGACAGGCCGCCGCCGCTCTTGAGCTCGCCCTTGTACGAGGGGTCGAACAGGATGAGCGGAACCGGATTCGTGGTATGCGCGGTATGCGGCTGGCCGGTGGCGGGGTCGGCCATGAACTCAGCGTTGCCGTGATCGGAGGTGATCAGCGCGATGCCGCCGCGCGCTTCCAGCGCCTTCACCACGATACCCAGCGCCTGGTCGCTCGCCTCGACCGCCTTGATTGTCGCCTCCAGCTTGCCGGTATGGCCGACCATGTCGGGATTGGCAAAATTCATGACCACCACGCCGAACTTGCCGCTCTCGATCGCTTCGGCCGCGCAAAGTGCGATCTCGTTCGCGCGCATCGCAGGCTCCAGGTCGTAGGTCGCAACCTTGGATGACGCGATGAGCGCGCGCTCCTCGTGCGCGAACGGCTTCTCGACCCCGCCGTTGAGGAAGTATGTCACGTGCGCGTATTTCTCGGTCTCCGCGACGCGCAGGTTCGCGATCCCGTTCTTCGCCATCATCTCGGCCAGGGTATTGCGCACGTCCTGCGGCGCGAACGCGGTCTTGAGGCCCAACGAGCGGTCGTACTCCGTCATGCACACGTAGCCGATCTTTGGGACGCGCGGGCGCGCGAAGCCGCTGAAGTCGGCATTGGCGAGCGCGGCGGTCAGCTCGCGCGCGCGGTCGGCGCGGAAGTTGTAACAGACCACCTGGTCGCCGTCGGCCATCGGAGCCGGTGTCCCCACGATGCATGGGTCAACGAACTCGTCGTCCTTGCCGTCGCCGTAGGAGCGCTCGACCGCCTCGCGCGCCGATGCGGCCGGTGCGCCTTCGCCCTGGACGACGGCGCGCCACGCGCGCTCCACGCGCTCCCATCGCTTGTCCCGATCCATCGCGTAGTAGCGTCCCTGCACGGTCGCGATTTTACCGCGTCCGATCGCGCGCAGCTTGTCTTCCAGCGCGTCGATAAACGGCAGGGCGGAGCGGGGCGGCTTGTCGCGCCCGTCAAGCACCGCGTGCACCGCGATCCGGTCGAGCCCCTCGCGCGCGGCGAGGTCGAGCAGTGCGAAGAGGTGATCGATATGGCTGTGGACGCTGCCGTCGGAGAGCAGGCCCCATGCGTGAAGCGTGCGACCGCGGGACTTGGCGGCGCGGATCGCGCCGAGCAGAGCCTCGTTGCGCGCGAACTCGCCGGTTTCGATCGCTTTCGTGATGCGCATCACGTCCTGGTAGATAACGCGGCCCGAGCCGATTGTGAGATGCCCGACTTCGCTGTTGCCCATCACACCCGGCGGCAGCCCGACCGCCTCGCCCGAGGCGTCAAGCTCGGTGTGCGCCTGGGTGCTGACCAGCCGGTCCATCACCGGCGTCCGCGCCATCGCGATCGCGTTGGATTCTCCGGCGGCGCGCAGGCCCCATCCGTCGAAGATAATCAGCGCGGCGACCGGCGCTCGCGTGCTCATCGCTGCGCTCCACCCGATCGCCGAAATGCGCTCGCGCCCGGATACTTCGCGCGCGCGCCGAGTTCGCCGGCGATTCTCATCAGGCGGTTGTATTTCGCGGTGCGCTCGCCGCGGCTCATCGAGCCGGTCTTGATCTGTCCGGTGCCGGTTGCGACGGCGAGGTCGGCGATCGTGGTGTCCTCGGTCTCACCGGAGCGATGGGAGATGACGCAGGTGAAGCCGGCCTTGCGCGCCATCTCGATCGCGTCGAGCGTTTCGGTCAGCGTGCCGATCTGGTTGAGCTTGATCAGGATCGAGTTGGCGGAGCGCTCGCGGATTCCGCGTTCCAGGAATTTTGGATTGGTGACGAAGATGTCGTCGCCGACCAGTTGCACGCGCGCGCCAAGCTCGCGCGTCAGCAGTTGCCATCCCGCCCAGTCGTCTTCGGCCAGGCCGTCTTCGAGCGAGACGATCGGATACTTCGCGAGCCAGGCGCGGTAGAACTCGACCATCGCGGCCGCGTCACGCGCGCTCTTGTCCGAGCGCGCGAAGACATACTTGCCATCTTCGTAAAATTCGCTGGAGGCGGGGTCCAGAGCGATCGCGACGTCGGCGCCGGGCTGGTAGCCGGCCTTCGCGATAGCTTCCAGGATAACCTCGATAGGCTCCTCGTTGCTGCGCAGGCTCGGTGCGAAGCCGCCCTCGTCGCCCACGTTGGTGGAATGGCCCGCCTTCTTCAGCACCGCGGCCAGCGCGTGGAAGACCTCGGCGCCGGCGCGAATCGCCTCGGCGAAGGTCGGTGCGCCCTGCGGCACGATCATGAATTCCTGCATGTCCACGCTGGAGTCGGCATGCTTGCCGCCGTTGAGCACGTTCATCATCGGCACCGGCAGCAGGTGCGCGTCGGGGTTGAGATAGCGATAGAGCGGCAGCCCACGCGCGGCCGCCGACGCGTGCGCGCAGGCGAGCGACACGCCCAGGATCGCGTTGGCGCCGAGTTTGGCCTTGTTCGGTGTGCCATCGAGCGCGATCATCGTCTCGTCGATCGCTCGCTGTGCGGCGGCGTCGGCCCCCTTGAGCTTGTCCGCGATCGTCTGGTTCACGTTGGCGACCGCTTTCAGCACGCCCTTGCCGCCATAGCGTTTGGGGTCGCCGTCGCGCAGCTCGAGCGCCTCGTGGACGCCGGTCGACGCGCCCGAAGGGACGGCCGCATGGCCGGACGCGCCGCCGGACAGCCGCACGTCAACTGCGACGGTGGGATTTCCGCGCGAGTCGAGAATCTCGCGCGCGTGAATTTCTGCAATCGTGGTTTCTGTTGCCATCGTCATTTGCCCCGAAGCAAAGCGCCCGCATTTTAGTGGAGGATGCGGGCGCTGTCACGATGCTACGGGAGCGCTCCGTTTCAGGGAAACCGGCGCGCCGCATTTCCGTCACAGGCTGCAGCCTGTGCCACTCGGAGCAGGTGCGGCGTGGCGGCAGGGGCGCCCTCACCCGCCGATTACCTCGCTACGCTCGGTGATCGGCGACCGCTCCCGGCGGGAGAGGTTCCAAACAGAACGAGCGTGCGACGGCGCTCAGATCGCGCCCGACTCTCGCAGCGCGGCGATCTGCTCCCACGAGTAGCCCAGCTCGAGCAGCACTTCCTCGCAATGCTGGCCGTGCTCCGGCGCCATCCGCGCCTCGCGCTCGACCTCGCCATTGATCGATACCGCGCATCCGCTGACCAGAACCTTGCCGGCCACCGGATGGTCGAGCTCCTGCAGGTAGCCGTTGATGCGCGCCTGCTCGCTGGTCAGCATCGTGCGGTAATCGACGACCTCGGTGGCGAGGATGTCGGCGTCGTTGAGCTCGGCAAGCCATTCCCGGCTGGACTTCTTCGGGAAGATCTCGTCGAGGACGGCCGCAATTTTGTCGCCGTGAAAATTGCGCACCACGTTGTCGCCGAACTCGGGATCGTTCTGGAGATGCTCGATTCCCATTATCCGGCAGAACGCGGGCCATCGCTTTTCGTCCACGCCCGCGATGCAGATGTGGCCGTCGCGGGTCGGGAACGCGCCCCACACGCCGTGGAGGAACTGATGGCCGCGGCCGGCGCGCTCGGGCTCCTGGCCCGTGATCGAGGTGTAATTTATTTCCATCCCCTGCACGGCGATCATGGTGCCGTAAATCGACGCATCGACTTTCTGCCCGACGCCGGTGCGCTCGCGCGCGAAAAGCGCGGCTAGAATTCCGCTGGCCAGGCTCATCGCGCCCGAGTGATCGGCGACCAGGATCGCGGTGGGCAGCGGCGGATCGGACGGCATCCCGTTCTTCGCCATGATTCCGCTGGCCGCCTGCGCCAGCGTGTCGCGGCTCGGGCGCGTCACCCACGGGCCGCGCGGACCCCATGAGCTGCCCTGCGCGTACACGATGCGCGGATTGATTTTGCGCGCGTCCTCGAAGCCCAGCCCGAGGCGGTCGAGCACGCCAGGGCGGTAATTGGTGAGCAGCACGTCGTAGGACTTGATCATCCGGCGCACGACTTCGATCGCCTCGGGCTTTTTGAGGTCGGCGGTGATACTGCGTTTGCCGCGGTTCATCGCGATGAAGTAGTGCGACACGGTGGCGTTCTTGACCTCGGGGCCGCCGATCAGCGCCGCCAGCATCCAGCGGCTCAGATCGCCGGTTTCCTTGTTTTCGATCTTGACCACGTCGGCGCCCATGTCGGCGAGAAACAGGCCAGCGAACGGGCCCTGAATTTCCTGGCCGATTTCGATCACTTTGATTCCGTCAAGTGGTTTCGCCATCGAAAATGACCTCACTTAAACGCTCGTTCAGGAATGACTCCCGCGCGCGGCATTATCATTCCGGCGCGGCGCAAATCTCAAGGGCGCGGCTTGTATCGCGCGGGCGCGCGAATATGCTCATCGCCGATGGACCGCAGCATCTACGAGTTCCCCGCCGTCTTCCGCCGCGTGCACATGGAAGAGCCGCACGAAATCGCCGGCGAAGTCCGTTTCCTGCGCGAGGTCTGGAAGCGCCATCTGCGCGCGCGCGTGCGCCGGGTGCTCGACGTGGCCTCCGGCAATTCGCCGCACGGGCAAATCCTGGCGCGCGAAGGAATCGCGGTGGTCGGCGTCGACAGATCGCCCACCATGATCGCGGCGGGGCGCGCGGAGTCGCGCGGGCTTGCAAATCTCCGCTTCTACCGCCGTCGGATCGAGCGCTTCCGCATCCCGGAGCGCGCCTTTGACGCGGCGTTCTTCAGCTCCGAGACGTTCCCGGTCATGACGGAGAACGACGCCATCCTCTCGCATCTGAAATCGGTCGGCCGCCTGCTGCGGCGCGGCGGTCTTTACTGCATCGACGTGGACCGGATGGACGGGGTGCGCGAGCTCCGGATGCGTCAGCTATGGGCGGACCGCACGATCGTCGTCGATGGCGCGACGGTGAAGGTGCGCGCGTTCAACCGCCCCACGCCGTGGCATTCGGGGGTCTACTCGATTTTCGACCTGCGCTGCGAGATTCGGGAGGACGGCAGGACCGTGCGCACGCGCGATCTGATCCCGGTGCGCTACACGATTCCGCCCACGCTCGACCTGCTGGCGCGCGCGTCGGGGATGTTCACGATGATCGCGGCGTACAGCGACTATTCGTTCGACGCGCCGATGGAGAAGTGCGACCGGCGATGGCTCGGCGTCCTGCGGCGGATTTGATTGGGAGAGCGATTCCGGCCCCCTCCCGGTTAGGGAGAGGTTTGGTGAGGGTCCGTGGATCGCGCGAAGCGATAGCGGAGCGCGAATAAGAATCTTAATCGCGCGGCATCTGAATGTCCGCGCTGAATAAGGACCCTCATTTGGGTCGCTTCGCTCCCGTCCTCTCCCTAACAGGGAGAGGGCTCAGAGAGCGGCGCGAGAGGGACTCAGAGGCCGGCGAGATGCTCGGTTACGTCGAGCGCGAGCGGATGCCAGGCGCGATCGAACCCGAGAATCTGGATCGAGCCGAGCTCGACGGTCGGCTGACGGCCGGCGAGGCGGCTCACGATCGCGCGGATTACGCCGCGATGCGCCACCACCAGCGCGCGGCGGCCGTCGCCGGGCGGCCATAGCGCGAGCATCCGATCGACTCCGCGCTCGACGCGCGCGGCGAACGCGGCGCGGCTCTCGCCCTGCGGATAGGTGAAGTCGGCGGCGAGCCGGTCGGAGTTCCATCGCGCGTATTCGGCGGGATAGCGCGCGCGAATTTCCTCGGCGGTCAGCCCCTCGAACAGGCCGAAGTGAACCTCGATAAATTCCTCGATCACCGCAAGCGGCGCGCTCTCGCCCGCGATCAGCCGCGCGCCTTCGGAGGCCCGCACCAGCGGCGTGGTGAACACGCGCTCGAACTTGAGGCCACCGTGGACGCGCTCGATCGCGGTGCGTGCCGCGCGCATCTGCGAGCGCCCCAGCTCGGAGAGCGCCACGTCGGTGCGGCCGTGATAGCGGATGCTCGACTGGCCTTCGGTCTCGCCGTGGCGAACCAGAATCAGCGCGGGTTTCATGTGATCGCGGATACGGCGGCGCCGGGCGCGGCGCGCGGCTTAGTCGTCGAGCGGGTTGAGCACCAGCCCGGTCAGCAGCTTGGGATGGAAGTAGGTCGACTTCTCGGGCATCGTGGCGCCGGCGCCGCTGACGCGCTCGACGTCCGTGATCGACGGCGGATTCATCAGGAATGCGCCATCGGAGCGTCCCTCGCGCACCGCGCCGAGCGCGCCCGCGGCGTCGATAGTGTACTCGATAATTCCGCCCTTGCGGACCTCCGCGGCTTTGATCTGGAAGATGCGCTCGAAGAGCAGCGCGTGCAGCACGCTCACATCCAGCTCGCGGACCTCCGGCGCGACGCCGGGCAGCGCGGATTCCAGAGCGCCGCGATCGCGCAGGCGGAGCAAATAGGGTTTCGCGTGTCCCTTGAGCGCGACGCCGAGCGCGCCGCGCCCGTGCTCGCGAAGCCGCGCGACCATCGCGTCGGGCGCCGCGACTTCTTCAACGTCGAACGCGCGCCGCGCCTCGGCGGCGAACGAAGAAACCGCGTCAGGCCGCAGGCGATGGACCACGCGATGCGTGGGCAGGATGACCAGGCCCGGATCGTCGCACGCCACCAGCGTCATCATCGTATAGTCATAGCCCTGCGGCGCGGCGGGGTTCTCCGCGGCGCGGCGCTGGCGGCGATAGTTGAGCGCGGTTTCGTAGCGATGGTGTCCGTCGGCGATCAGCAACTGCGGAGAGGCGAGCGCGCGCTGAATCTCGGTTATTTCGGTCGGCTCGTCGATCACGCGCAGCTCGTTGCGGATTCCGAGATCGTCCATCACGTCGATCAGCGCCGGGCGCGCCGCGGCCTGCGCGCGCACGCGATCGAGCTCGGGATGCGAGCCCGGGTAAAGGCCGAAGATCGAGCTGGTGTTGGTGCGAATCGCGGTGAGCAGCTTCAGGCGATCTTCCTTGGCGGCGGGAAAGGTTTTTTCGTGCGGGAGAATCTTGCCCGGGCCGAATTCCTCCAGGCGCAGGCGCACGATCAGCCCGCTGCGCGTGAGCGCGCGGCCCTCAACTTCAAAGCGCTGGGTGTAGTGATAGATCGCGGGCCGCTCGCTGCGCGCGAGCACGCCCCTGGCTATCCAATCCGCGAGCGTCGTTTGCGCGGCGCCATAGCGGTCGGGCTCGCGCCCGAGTTCCAGGCGCACGATATTGTAGGGGCTGCGCTCGTAAAGCTGGTCCTGGCGCGCCTGGCCGATCAGGTCGTAGGGCGGGGCGACCAGGTTGCGCGTGTCGCCCGCCACGCGCGGGTTGTAGAGCAGTCCGCGAAACGGCTCGATGCGCTCGCCGAGCGTCGTCATTCCAGCACCTCCTCGGCGAGCGCGGCGGCAAGCTCGCGCTCCTTGATTGCGCCCTCGCGCACCAGGGTCCACTCCCCGGCGGTGACCGAAACGATGGTGCTGGGGGCGGACGCGGTAAGCCGGCCACCTTCAAGAAAGACTTTAACTTTGTCGCCCAGCGCGGCGCGCGCCTCGGCCAGCGTGCGGGCGGGCGGTTCGCCGCTGCGATTCGAACTGGTGGCCGTGATCGGACGGCCCAGCGCCCGGGTCAGCGCGCGGGCGATCGGATGCGGCGAGACGCGCACCCCGACGCGGCGCTCCGGCCCCGCGATGGCCGCCGGCAATCCCGCGCGTGCGGGCAGCAGCAGCGTCAGGGGTCCCGGCCAGAACAGGTCGGCCAGCCGGCGCGCGGCGGGCGGAACTTCGGCGGCCAGTGAGAACGCGGCGTCGCGGTCCGCGGCAATCAGCGCGACCAGCCGCGCGGCGTCGCGCCCCTTGACCGCGAACAGGCGCTCCAGCGCCGCGGCCGAGAACGGGTCGGCGCCGACCGCATAGAAGGTCTCGGTCGGATAGACGACCAGCTCGCCCGAGCTGAGCGCGTCGATCGCCTCGGGCAGGCTCTGGATCTCCGGATGAGCAGGCGGAGTCTTGTCGTGTGGCTTAGCGGGCAACGCCGATGGTCGCTCCCGGGAAATTAATTTCGATCCCTACTCGCCAGATGGGCGAGCGCGCGATGGGCGATATCGCGCCGCATGTGGCTACCCTCAAATTCTATCATGCCCGCCGCCTGGTACGCCGCATCGACCGCGGTCCGCAACTCCGGCGCCATCGCGGTGACGGCGAGCACTCGTCCGCCGTCGGTGACGACGCGTCCATCCTTGAGCGCGGTGCCGGCGTGAAAAATCTTGAGCCGGATTTTCTTCATCGCCCACGCGACCTTCAGCTCCGAGGGGGCGTCGCCGTCGAACTTCTCCAGCCCCGCGATCGGAATTCCCTTGCGGTACTCGCCGGGATAACCGCCAGAGGCGAGCACCACCGTCACCGCGCTGCGCGGCGAGATGCGAAACTGCGCGGAGGCGACGCGCCCTTCGACGGCGGCGAGCAGGGTCTCGGCCAGGTCGCCATCGAACCGCATCATCAGGACTTCGCACTCGGGATCGCCAAAGCGCGCGTTGAATTCGATCACATTGATGCGCTCGCCCGAGACCATCAGGCCCGCGTAAAGCAGTCCGCGAAATGGAGTCCCGCGCGCGGCCATCGCGGCCAGCGTCGGGCGCACGACTTCGCTCATGACGCGCGCTTCAAGATCCGCGGAGAACTGGGGCAGGGGCGAGTATGCGCCCATCCCGCCGGTGTTGGGGCCGCGGTCGCCGTCGAAAACCGGTTTGTGATCCTGGTACATCCCGAGCGCAACCGCGTTCTCGCCGTCGCACAGCGCAAAGGCGGTGACTTCCTGACCTTCGAGGCAATCCTCGAGCACGACGCGGCGGCCGGCGTCGCCGAACTGGCGCGCTTCCATCGCGGCGGCGACCGCGGCCAGCGCCGAGGCGCGATCGCGGCATACGGTGACACCCTTGCCGAGCGCGAGGCCGTCGGCCTTGACAACGATCGGAGCGGGATGCGCCTGGACATAGCGGCGCGCCGCGGCGGCGTCGTCAAACACGGCGTATGCGGCGGTGGGGACGCCGGCCTCGGTCATTACCTGCTTGGCGAACGACTTGCTGCTCTCGAGCTGCGCGGCGGAGCGCGTCGGACCGAAGATCTTCAGGCCCGCGCGCATGAACTCATCCACGATTCCGGCGGCGAGCGGATCGTCGGGGCCGACCACCGTGAGATCGATCTTGTTGTCGCGCGCGAACTCCGCGAGCGCCGCGCTATCGGTGACCGGAATCGGGACGGATTCGGCGACCTGCGCGGTGCCCGGATTTCCCGACGCGCAGTAGAGCCCCCACACGCTCTGGCTCTGATGCAACCGCCAGCACAGTGAGTGCTCACGCGCGCCCTTTCCGATGACGAGGACTTTCATCGCCGTGGCGCCGTCCTAGTGGCGGAAATGACGCACTCCCGTGAAGACCATCGCGAGCCCGTACTTGTCCGCCGCCGCGATCACCTCGGCGTCGCGAACCGCGCCGCCCGGCTGCGCGATCGCGGTGGCGCCCGCCTCGGCCGCGAGGGTGGGGCCGTCGGGAAACGGAAACAGCGCCTCGGAGACCAGCACCGAGCCGGCCAGATCGACGCGCAGGCGCGCCGCCTTTTCGCGTGCGGCGTAAACCGGATCGATCCGCGAGGTCGCGCCGCCGCCGACTGCGAGCGTGCGATCCGCGCCGACAAAGGCGATCGCGTTGGACTTGATATGCTTGCAGACCTTGATGCCGAAGTTCAGCGCGCGGTACTCGGCGTCGGTGGGACGGCGTTTGGTCACGACCTTGCCCTCGCGCGGGTCCTCGATGGCGAGGTCGGGGGTCTGGACCAGCAGTCCGCCCACGATCTTCTTGATATCAAGCTCGCCGCGCTCGACGGCCTCAGGATGAAAGCGCATCACGCGGCGGTTTTTTTTCTTGCGCAGGAACTCCATCACCTCGGGCGGGAAGTCGGGGCCAATCAGCACCTCGGTGAAGAGCTCGTCGACGGTGCGCGCGAACTCCATGTCCCACGGCTGGTTGGTGATTATGATACCGCCGAAGGGCGAGTCGGGATCGGTGGCGAAGGCCTTGTCCCACGCCGACTTGAGCGAGGGCCCGACGCCGACGCCGCAGGGCGTGTTGTGCTTCAGGATCGCGACCCAGGCCTGCTGCTCGCCGCGGAACTCGAGCGCCAGGTTGATGGCGCTGCTGATGTCGAAGACGTTGTTGAACGAAAGCTCGCGGCCGTGAAGCTGGCGCGCGATCTGAAGGAAGCGGCCGTACAGCGCGCCCTGCTGATGCGGATTCTCGCCGTAGCGCAGCCCCTGCTCGCGCTCGAGCGAAAGGCTGAAAGTCTCGCCCAGCGCGCCGGGCTCGCCCTCACCCGAATGGGTGCCGAGCCAGTTGGAGATCGCGCAGTCGTAGGCGGTGACGCGCGCGAACGCCTTGCGCGCCAGGCGCCATCGCGTCTGTGCGCTCAGCGCGCCGTCGTTTTCGTCCAGCTCATCGATCAGCAGGGGGTAGTCGTCCGGATCGACGACCACCGCCACGTCGGCGTAGTTCTTGGCCGCGGCACGGACCAGGGTGGGGCCCCCGATATCGATATTCTCGATCGCGTCCTCGAGCGTGACGTCGGCTTTCGCGACGGTTTTCTCGAACGGGTAGAAATTGACGACCACCAGATCGATCGGCTCGATCGAGTGCCGCTTCATCTGCGCGCGATGGTTGGGATCGGAGCGCCGCGCCAGGATTCCGCCGTGGATTTTCGGATGAAGCGTCTTGACGCGGCCGTCGAGCATCTCGGGCGATCCGGTGAACTGCTCGACGCCCGTCACCGCGACGCCGGCGGCCTCGAGCGCGGCCTTGGTGCCGCCGGTCGAAATCATCTCGACGCCGCGGCGCGCCAGCACTCTTGCGAGATCGGCAAGGCCGCCCTTGTCCGAGACGCCGAGCAGCGCGCGTCCGATTCTGATCTTGTCATCGCCCATTTGGATCTAACCCCGGTATATCCGCGGCACGCGTTTGCCGACCGTGCAGAGCATTTCGTAGGAAATCGTCTGCGCAAGACGCGCGACGTCGTTCACACTGATGATCGCCGCGCCGGCGCTTCCCCACAAGACCACCTCGTCGCCGACCGCGGCGCCGGGAATGTCGGTGATGTCGACTGTCGTCAGGTCCATCGAGACCGCGCCGACCACCGGCGCGCGCTTGGCGCGCACCAGCACTTCGCCGCCATGCTGCAGGCCGCGGCGGTAGCCGTCGGCGTAGCCGACCGGCAGCACGCCGATAACCGACTCGCGCGGCGCGATGAAAGAATGTCCGTAGCCGACGCCGCTTCCCGCCGCAACCCGCTTGGTCTGCATCAGGCGCGTCTTGAAGGCCATCACCGGCTTGAGGTCGATTTTCTCGCGCACCGCGGCAACCGGCGGAAGGCCATAGATGGCCAGTCCCGGACGCACGAAGTTGAAATGCGAGTCGTCGCGCAGCACCAGCGCCGCGGAGTTGGCCACGTGGGCGAGCGGCGGGCGCATCCCGGCGCCCTCGAGCATCGCGAGCGCGGCGTGGAACACCCGCATCTGCGCGTCGGTAACCGGGCTTGCGGGATCGCCGGCGTTGGCGAGCAGGGTGCACAGGCCTTCGAGCCTGAGCCCGGGAGCCGCGCGCAATGCGTCGATCAGCGCCGGCAGCTCGGCGGGGATCACGCCCAGGCGCGTCGCGCCGGTGTCGATCTTGAGATGAATCGGAAACGCGTCGCGGCCGGCGTCACGCGCGGCGTGGGCCAGGGGCGCGACGATGGAGACGTCGAACACAAACGGGGTCAGGTCGAGCGCGACGACCTGCGCCGCCTGTTCGGCGAAGAAGCCGGCCTGCAGGAAGATGCGCGCGTCGATTCCCGCCGCCCGCAGCTCGCGCGCCTCGTCGATCGTGGCGACCCCGAACAGCGCGCAGCCCTCGGCCGCGAGCGTGCGCGCGACGGTGACCGCGCCATGGCCGTACGCGTCGGCCTTGACCACCACCATCATCGCGGCGCCGCCGGCGCGCGCGTGCAGCGCGCGGTAGTTCGCGCGCAGGGCGTCGAGGTCGATTTCCGCGACGGTGGGGCGCCCGAGAGCCGGTTCTATTGCGATTGAGTTCTGCCGCACTGCTTGTCAGCCGGATACGCCCGGCGCGGGGCCAACCAAATTACGAAAAACGAAAAGTGAAAACGAAAAACGCAAAACGCCCGAGCCTCCCAAATGGCCCGGGCGCATCACGCCATCGTTGGCACTCCGCGTCCCGGCGATGGCCGCGCCAGTCGAAAAATTACGCCCGCAGGCGAAGCGCGATTCAGATAACCATCCGCCCCAGTCACAGTCAAACTGAGCCTGCGCGAGACTGTGGATTGGCGGCGCTGCTCGCGCCGGTGCGGGCGCGATTTTCAGATCGCCGCGGCGGTGATATATAAAGATCGAGGCTGGGGGTGCGCCAATTGTGCGCTGAGAACTCTCCTCGAGAGAACCCCGTGAACCTGATCCGGGTAATGCCGGCGGAGGGAAGCCAGCTTTACCTGCTGTGGCCGAGCGAACGCGGCCCGGCCGGAAGCCGTTTTCCCGGGCCACCGGAAAGCGGCTTCCATCAATGACGCAGACCGCCCATCGTGCGATAAACATCACGCTCAACGGCGAGCCGTATCGCCGCGACGGCGACCCGCATCTGCTGGCGCTGGTCGATGAGCTCAAGCTCAAGCCCAATCGAATCGCGGTCGAGATAAATCACGAGGTCGTCGCCAAGGCACGCCACGCGGAAACCGTCCTGCGCGAGGGCGACGTGGTCGAGATAATCAATTTTGTCGGGGGCGGATGAGCCCGTCTCCGGCCGGGAAGGCAATGATGCAAGACACTCCATTCGAGCTGGGCGGCAGGCGTTTCCAGTCACGGCTGATTGTCGGCACGGGCAAGTACAAGGACTTCGCCGAGACCCGCGCCGCGGTGCTGGAAAGCGGCGCGGAGATCGTAACCGTCGCGGTGCGGCGCACCAATATCACCGACCCCAACAAGGAAAACCTGCTCGACTACCTGGATCCCAAGCGCTTTCAGATCCTGCCCAATACCGCCGGATGCTTCAGTGCCGAGGAGGCGATTCGCACCTGCCGGCTCGCGCGCGAAGTCGGCGTCGGCGAGATGGTCAAGCTCGAAGTGATCGGCGACACCAAGACGCTGTTCCCGGACGTGGCGGCGACGATCGAGGCCGCCAGGGTTCTGGTCAAGGAGGGCTTCAAGGTCCTGCCCTACATCACCGACGATCCGGTCGCGTGCCTGCGGCTGCAGGAGATCGGATGCATCGCGGTGATGCCGCTGGCGGCGCCGATCGGCTCGGGCCTGGGTATCCGCAACCCGTACAACCTCGCGATCATAATCGAGCAGGCCAAGGTGCCGGTGATCGTGGATGCGGGCGTCGGCACCGCTTCCGACGCGGCCGAGGCGATGGAGCTCGGATGCGACGGCGTGCTGATGAACACCGCGATCGCCGGCGCGAAGGACCCGATCGCGATGGCGCGCGCGATGAAGCTCGGGATCGAGGCCGGACGAATCGCGTATCTGGCCGGTCGAATCGAGCGCAAGCTGTACGCCACCGCGTCGAGCCCGATGACGGGGCTGGTCCGCTAGCCTTCGCGTGGCGCGGCCAGGCTTCATCCTCTATCTGATCACCGACCGGGCGGCGGTGCGCTCGGGCGATATCGTCCCGGTATGCGAGGCCGCGCTCGGCGCGGCGCGCGGGGCCGCGGCGCCCGGCGCGGTCGCGCTGCAACTGCGTGAGAAGGATCTCGCCGGGCGCGAACTGTACGAACTCGCAATCCGGTTGCACGAGGTCTGCCGCCGGGCGGGCGCCCCGATGATCGTGAACGACCGCGTGGACGTGGCGATCGCGGCGGGCGCCGAAGGGGTGCATCTGCCGTTCGATTCGATCGGCGTCGGCGCGGCGCGCAAGCTGCTCGGACCCGGCAAGCTGGTCGGGTTCTCCGCGCATTCGCTGCCCGACGTGGCGATGGCTGAGCGCGAGGGCGCCGACTTCGCCGTCTTCGGCCCGGTCTATCCGCCGATTTCGAAATCGGCATACGGGCCAGCCACCGGCGAGCAGCGGCTCGGCGAAGTATGCCGCGCCGTGCGGATTCCGGTCTATGCGCTGGGCGGAATCACGCCCGAGCGCGCCAAAGCGCTGATGGCCAATCCGCTTGCGGCACAGCGGCCGGCGGGAGTCGCGGCGATCGGATCGATTATCGGCGCGGCGTCGCCCGCCGAGGCGATGCGCGCGATGCTGGCGGCGCTCGGCGCGGCGCCTGGTTGAGAGAAGAGCGGCACGCGGGTCAGCCGGCGAATTCGGCGCGCAGTTGCGCGAGCGTGATGAAATCGACGCCCGCGCCGCGCCATTTCGCGCGGATTGAGTCGGCGTCCTCGCCGATATCCGCGATCGCGTCGGCGACCACGTGCACCTGCGGCCCCAGCCCGACCAGTCCCACCACGGCGTGATCGACGCAGACCTCGGTGAAGACGCCGTACACGATGATGTCGGCGTACGGCCGCAGGAGCATCCGCAGGATCATCCGCGCGTGCTGGTTTCCGATAAAGACGTCGAACTCCTGCTTTTCGAAAATGACTTCGCCGCGGTGCGCGAGCGCGGCTTCAATTTCGTCCTTGTCGAGCGGGCGATTGGGGATGTAGAGCGGGTTTTTGGGCGCGGTCTGGTCGATCTTCTTCTGCCCGTCGGTTCCGTCCATGCAGTGATCGTCGTACTTGCCGCCGTTGCGCTTGAGCTCCGGGTCGCCGGGAAAATGCCGATCCATCGAGCATACGATCCTGATGTCATTGTTGCGCGCGAGTCCGGTTATTTCGGCGAGCGCCGGGATGATCTTCTCGGTGCCGGGAACGTAAAGCCGGCCGCCGGGCAGGATGAAATCGCGCTGGGTGTCGACGTCGTAAAACACAGTGGTTTCCGGTTTCATCGCGATTATCCCTTAACGACCAGGAATGGTTTCAGGCGGGCGACCTTGCGGCTCACGCCCGCGGCTTCCATCACGCTGACCACCTCGGCGACGTCCTTGTACGCCGCCGGCATCTCCTCGGCCACGGTCGCGCGACCCTGGTAGCGGATCGTGACGCCGGCCTCGCGCAGCTCCGCAATCAGATCGCGGCCGCGCGACGCGCGTTTGGCGGCATGGCGGCTCATCACGCGTCCCGCGCCGTGGCAGGTCGAGCCGAACGTCTCGCGCATCGCGCGCTCGCTGCCCAGCAGCACGAACGAGTAGCGGCCCATGTCGCCGGGAATCAGCACCGGCTGCCCGAGCGCGCGGACCGCGGGCGGGAGCGCGGGATGGCCGGGGCCGAAGGAGCGGGTGGCGCCCTTGCGATGCACGCAGAGCCGGCGCCTGCGTCCCTGGACGAGGTGCTCCTCGAACTTCGCGATATTGTGGCAGACGTCGTATACCAGCGCGAAGCCGAGGTCGCGCTCGCTCATCGCGAGCGTCCGCGAGATCGCGCGCTCCGCCAGATGCATCATCAGTTGCCGGTTGCACCAGGCGAAATTCGCCGCCGCCGCCATCGCGCCCAGGTACGCCTTGCCCTCGGGCGACGTGATTGGCACGGCCGCGAGCTGGCGGTCGGGCAGATCGATTCCATACGCCGCCATCGCGCGCCCGACCACGCGCAGATAGTCGTCGCAGGTCTGATGACCCAGGCCGCGCGAGCCCGAGTGGATGATCATCGTGACCTGCCCAATCTCCAGTCCGAGCGCGCGGGCAGCATCGGGGTCGTGGATCTGATCGACGCGGCCGAGCTCCAGGAAGTGATTGCCCGAGCCGAGGGTGCCGAGCTGGCGGCGGCCGCGGCTGTAGGCCTGCTCGCTGACCGCGTCGGGATCGGCGATCGCGTAGCGGCCGTTTTCCTCGGTGTGATCGATATCAGCCTGCGAGGCGTAGCCCTCGCGCTTTGCCCACTGGATGCCGTCGCGCGCGATTCGTTTCATCTCGGCGGGCGAGAGCGTGGGAATCGCGCCCTGGGAGCCGACTCCGGCGGGAATCGCGGCGAACAGCGCGTCGGCGACTTGCTCGGCGTGGGGCGCGATTTCGGCGTAAGAGAGCCGCGTGCGCACCAGGCGCACGCCGCAGTTGATGTCGTAACCGACGCCGCCGGGCGAGATTACCCCCTGGTCGGCATCGACCGCCGCCACGCCGCCGATCGGAAAGCCGTAGCCCCAATGCACGTCGGGCATCGCGAGCGAGTAACCGACGATGCCGGGCAGGCAGGCGACGTTGCGCACCTGCTCCAGGCAGGGGTCGTCGCGGACCTCGGCGAGCATCTTTTCGCTCAGGTACACGCGTCCCGGCACGCGCATCGCGCCCGTGCGCGGGATTTCCCAGAGGTAGTCATGAACCTTGACCAGTTGCATCGCCAGACTCGCGCGCGCGGGCGCCTCAGATGTCGAACACGATTCGCGCGCTCCATCGCGCGCCCACCCGCTCGACTTTAAGCTCGTGATAGGTCACCGCCTTGATTTCGGTGAGCAGGTGATGGCGCGCGGCGTCGAATTTTTCACCAATCAGCTCGAGCGCGATCAAATCCGCCCGCGCTTCGATCACGCGCGCGTCGCGCCAGATGAAGGCATCGGCCAGGAGCAAGTTGAGCGCGGCGGAGAGCAGATCGTGCATCAGGTCGGCGTCCGAATCCGCGCGCGCCTCGACGCGCCGGGCCTCAAGCGCGCGCACCCCGCGCGGCTCGACCATCAGCCGCGCCAGCGCGATCGCGCCGTGCGCGAACAGCTCGCCGCGCGAGCGCGCCTCGAGCTCGATTCCCGCGTCGCCGGTATGATCGAACTCACGGAAGAGCTTTTTCCCGGTCACACGGTCACCTGTCACGATCTTATCGCCGCCTGAGCGCCGGGCGCTACGGCGGACACGCCTCATGATGAGACGAGTTTCGCAGCGATAGAGACCCCGCAGGATTGAGGCGCGTCACGATCTCGCTCTGCGCGCGAAATATTGCGCGGGCCGCAATACTGTCACGCCCTCGACTCGCTTTCCGTATAGATGCGAGAAGTGGCGCATGTCACCGGTGAGAAGGTGGTCTGCCTTGGCGTGGATCGCGGCGAGCATAATCGGGGCGTCCTTCGCGTCGAGCTGGATGCCCGCTGGCAATTGGAGTGTTTGCGGCGGATTGACCACCGTAAGCGTGGAAGCGAGCCGGTCAAGTCGCGCGACTGCCGCGGGGCGATCGATCGCCAGATTGCGGCGCGCTTCTTCGACCGCGTAACTCGAGCTAAGGAGCTCCACGCCCGCGAGCTTCCAGAGACGTTCGAGTCCCGCGTTCTCCGCATACGCGGCGGAATACAGGACGTTGGCGTCGAGAAATATCCGGTCCAAGAGGGCGGCCGAAGAACCGAGGGTCAGGCGCGTCGCTTTTGCGGAGCTTGATGCTTGACGCGAACGGGGTCGAGACCCATACGTCTGACCTCGGCGCGCGCGCGAGCATAGTCACGCGCGTCCACGGCGTTATTGAGGAGGAATTCCGCGCGCCGCTCAGGGGTGTAAATCTCGATTGGCACCACCGTCGCCGGCCGGATCAGAATCCCGTCCTCGCGCACCTCCGCGATAACCATCGAACCCTCCTCGAGACCCAGGCGTCGCCGGAATTTCGCAGGCAGCACGATGGTGCCGCGGCGGCCTATCTTGCTGGCCAATGCTTCCATCCACACTCAGAATAGCAGTAATTCAGAACTTCGGACAGATCGACCGAACTCGCGCCCTTGGGCAGGGAGCCACCGTCGGTAGCGCCGGCGATCCGAACCGCGCGCATCTGCCCTAGAAATGATCGGGTTCGTGCTCGCGGCGGCTGTCGCGCTCGAGCTGCACGGTCATGTGATGGATGTCGAACTTGGTCTTAAGCAGGCGCGACATATCGGAGAGCACGCGATCCTGGTCGGCTTGCGCGGTGACCACGCAATGCGCGGAGAGCGCGTACTCGCGCGAGGTCAGGCACCAGACGTGGAGATCGTGCAGCTCCTCGGCGCCCTCGATCGCCAGCAGATCGCATCGGAGCTGCTCGACGTCGATATGCGCGGGCACCGATTCCATCAGGATGTCCACGCCGTCGCGCACCAGTCCCCATGAGCTGAACAGCACCAGCGCACCAATCAGGATGCTGACGGCGGGATCGGCTTCCCACCATCCGGTGAAATAAACCAGCGCTCCCGCGATCAGCACGCCGAAGGAGCCGACCAGGTCGGAGACCACGTGCACGAAAGCCGCGCGCACCGCCATCCCGCGCCCGCCGCCGTGATCGGTCGTCATCCAGGCCGCGAACGAATTGACCGCGATTCCGACGCATGCGACCGCCATCACGCCCAGCCCGTGTACCTGCTCGGGCGTGCGCAGCCGGCGCGCTGCTTCGATCCAGATGAAGGCGACCAGCAGCCACAGGAACAGGCCGTTGACCAGCGCGCCCAGGATTTCGGCGCGCAGGTAGCCGTAGGTCTTGCCACCGGTGGCTGGCCGCGCCGAGATCCACAGGGTCAGCAGGGCCAGGCAGATCGCGGCGATGTCGGTCAGCATGTGGACGGCGTCGGACAGCAGCGCGAGGCTGTTGGTGAGCCATCCCGCGACCAGCTCGATCGCGAAATAGAGCGCGGCGACGACGAGGACGGTGATTAGCCGCTTGCGATCGGCGGCGCTGGCTGCGCGTGAATGCGACGACTGCATGGTCACTTTTGGGAGCCCCGCGCCGGTGCTCAAACCATGACGATCGCGCCGCGCGACGCGGCGCGCGCGATCAATCGTATTGAATCAGGGCCGAGCAGTTAATCGGCGCCAGGCGGTCGCGCCCCCGAAGCCCGTTCAACTCCACGATAAAGGCGCATCCGATCACTTGTCCGCCGACCCGCCGCACCAGGCGCACGGCGGCCTCCGCGGTCCCGCCGGTCGCGAGCAAGTCGTCAACGATCAGCACGCGGGCCTGCGGCGCGATGCCGTCCTGATGCATCTGGAGCGAGGCGCTGCCGTATTCGAGTTCGTAGGACTCATCGAAGGTGTGGAACGGGAGCTTGCCGGGCTTGCGCGCGATCGTGAGTCCCACGCCGAGCCGGTATGCCACCGGCGCGCCGATCAGGAAGCCGCGCGATTCGATGCCGAGGATGGAATCGACCTGGCCCAGATAGGACTCCGCCATCAGATCGACCACCGCGGCGAAGCCGCGCGCGTCGCCGATGAGCGGGGTGATGTCGCGAAACATGATGCCGGGCTTGGGAAAGTCCGGGATGTCGCGGATGTATTTCTTGAGCTCTTCGCCGGTCATGATTGCGTCTTTGATTGAATCCTGGCCGCGGCGGCTTCGTGCGCCGCACGCGGAAGGGTCAGCATACTAGCAGGAAAGCGAAAAATCCATTTTCCGTGCGGAGCAGGGGACGGGTCGAAGAGCGCATGGACGCGCGCAGGAACGCGCGAGATCCTTCGACTCCGCTCGCGGACTCGCTTCGCTCAGGATGACAAACGCACTGCGTCAACGGCGGGGCCGCAGGTTTCTACGAGCCGCCGCCGGCGAACATGATCCCGGAGGCGGACGGCGGATCGGGCAGGTAGGCGAGCGGATTGCGCGCGATATTGTCGCGCCGCACCTCGAAGTGGAGGTTTGCGCCGGTGGTGTGGCCGGTCGTCCCTATCTCGCCGATCTCCTGGCCGCGCCGGACCGGCTCGCCCTCGCGCACCAGGTTGCGCTCGTCGTGCCCGTAAACGGTGACGTAGTGGGGGTCGTGCTGGATGATGATCGTATTGCCATAGCCGTGCAGCCGCCCGCAGAAGATAACCGTGCCGCCGCCGGCGGCGAGCACCGGCGTGCCGACCGGCGCCGCTATATCCACGCCGTCATGCATCACGCCGCCGCGGATCCCGAAGCCCGAGGTCACCGTCCCGTCGGCGACCGGCCACGCGAACTGGCGATCGCCGCGGATGCCGCGGTAGGGCGTGGCGGTTTCCATGCCGGGCACCGCTGCTCCGATCGATGCGGTCTGGTAGGTGCCGGGGATCACCAGGCGCTGCCCGACGCTCAGATCGCGCGGATCGCTGATCGAGTTTGCCGCCATCAGGCGGCCGACGCTGACCCCGTAGTGCCGCGCGATGCGGTATAGAGTGTCGCCACGGGCGACGGTGTAAGTGCGGGGCGCGCCGATGGCGGCGGCCGAGCGCTCGGCGGGCGCCGAGCCGCCGCATCCGGTCAGCGCGAACGCGATCCACAGGGCGCCTGCCGCAAGCGCGGCCGCGCCGGGATTCGCAATTCTGGTCCGCCCTCCGTTCACCGCCACACTCACCACCACCACCATCGCGCGCCGGGCTGGATGCGGCGCCGGCGCGAGGGTACTTCGCTAAAGGCTGAAGCCGTGTTTGCCGATCATCGGCACGTAACGGCATGCGCCGAAATATTCCTCGTGCCAGCGCCCGTCCTTGCGACTGATTCGCACCATCTCCTGCAACTCGCCCTCGCCGATGGGAGCGACGAGCCGGCCGCCGGGAGCAAGCTGCTCCAAAAGCGGCCGCGGAATTCCCGGCATCGCGGCGCTCACCACGATCGCGTCGTAGGGCGCGTGCTCGCGCCATCCCTGCGATCCGTCGCCGCATCCGAGGTGAACGCCGGCCACGCCAAGCGCGGCGATGATGACGCGGGCACGCTCGTACAGATGCTCGATCGTTTCGATCGAATAAACTTCGCGCCCGAGCCGCGCCAGCACCGCGGCCTGATAGCCGGAGCCGGTGCCGACTTCCAGCACGCGCTCGGTGCCGCGCAACGCGGCGGCTTCGCACGTGATCGCCACCATGTAGGGCTGCGAGATGGTCTGGGCGGCGCCGATCGGCAGCGGGCCGTCGTCGTAGGCATGGTCGTGCAGCTCGGCCGGGATGAAGCGATGGCGCTCGACCGCGCGCATCGCGGCCAGCACGCGCGGGTCGCTGATTCCGCGCGCGGCTAGCTGCTCGGTGACCATCCGCTCACGCGCCAGTTCCAAATCGGCCGGCATGGCATCAATTATAGCGGCGCAGTCCGAGGTGCGTAAGGCGGTCCCGGCAGCCCGATCGAGCCGGATGTTCGCGGCGGGAGCAGGCTTCCATACCGACCGGTTTGTATTCTGGTTGCGCGTTGTGTTAGGCGAGCTAATTGAGCGGCGCCGAGCGCAAGCCCGGCGCTCGCGACCGGTAAGGACGGCATCCGGATGGCACAGGCAGAAAAATATTGGGCTGAGCAAAACGTAACCGTGGACGGCACCAGGCTCATCGTTGAGTCCGGCGGCGCGGGCAAACCGCTGCTGGTCCTGCACGACGAACTGGGGCATCCGGGCTGGCTCAAATGGAATCGCGCACTCGCCAAACGCCGCACGATCATCGTCCCGATGCATCCCGGCTTCGGACGCACCGAGCGGGCCGAGTGGATGCTCTCGATACGCGATATGGCGGGGTTTTACGGGCGCTATCTGAAGGAGCAGGGACTCGCGCCGCTCGACGTGATCGGGTTCTCGCTGGGCGGATGGATCGCGGCGGAGATGGCGGCGAGCAACCCGGGACAGTTCCGCAAGATGGTGCTGGTCGCCCCGGCGGGAATCCGGCCCCCGAGCGGCGAGATCCTCGACGTGTTCCAGCTGATGGCGCCGCAGCAGTTGCTCGCCAGCGTGCTCGATCCCGCCGGCACGCCCGAGTTCGGCGACCTTTACGGCGGAGCGCAGACGCCCGAGCAGTTCGAGGGGTTCGAGGAGGCACGGGCGCATACCGCGCGCCTGGCATGGACGCCGTACCTGCACAATCCCACGCTGCCCCATCTGCTTGGCATCGCGGCCGGGCTGCCGACCCTGATCGTGTGGGGCGAGCAGGACGCGGTGGTACCGCCAAGCGCGGGTGAAGCGTATCGCGACGCGATCAAGGGCGCGCGCCTGGTCAAGTTCAGCAACTGCGGGCATCGGCCCGAGATCGAAAAATCCACCGAGTTCATCCGCGAAGTCGAAACGTTTCTGGGCGACTGAGAGCGGCGCGGCCAGGGAGGCGAGACGATGCACATAATGTATTTCACGGAACGCCCGTACCGTTATGTTCCCAACGACGAGGTGATCCGCAACGGCTTTTTCGGAATCCCGAACAAGCACTACGATTCCGAAAAAGGCTCGCAACTGCTCAACGAGTACCTCGACGAGAAGATCCTGGCCGAAGAGCTGGGATTTGACGCCGTGATGCTCAATGAGCATCACGACACCGCGTTCTGCATGGGCTCGGTGATGAACGTGGAGGCGGCGATCCTCGCGCGCATCACCAGCAAGGTGCGAATCGTGCTGCTCGGAAATCCGCTCCCGGTGGTGGGCAATCCGCTGCGCCTGGCCGAGGAGTTGGCGATGATCGACATGATCTCGCGCGGGCGGCTGGTCACCGGATGGGTTCGCGGCGCGGGCAGCGAGCAGTTCGCGACCAACGCCAACCCCGGCTACAACCGCGAGTATTTCAACGAGGCACACGACCTCGTGGTGCAGGCCTGGACGCGGCCCGGACCGTGGCGCTACGAAGGCAAGCACTTCCACTATCGCTTCGTCGATCCGTGGGCGCTGCCGCTCCAGAAGCCGCATCCGCCGATCTGGATTCCCGGCCTGCTGAGCCCCGAGACGGTGATCTGGTGCGCGCAGCATCGCTACCCGTACATCGCGCTGGCGACTTTCCTGGAGCCGACCGTCGAGTTGTGGAACATCTATCGCGACGCGGCGGCCAAGGAAGGCTACCAGGTTGGACCCGAGAATTTCGGCTATCTGCAGAAAGTCTTCGTCGCGGAGACCGAGGAAAAGGCGCACGAGCTTGCCAAGTGGGACATGTTCGGCGGCGCGGGTATCGGCTACAGCCTGTTTGGCAAGCCGCAGTGGATGTTCCCGCCGGGATACAACTCGCGCGAGGCGACCCGCCGCGTGGCGCGCCAGTTCTCCGATCCCTCCGCGGCACAGGGAAGCCCGTTCGCCGGCTCCGGCACGCCGACCACGGCGCAGGAGCGGATCGCGCAGTCGCAAATCGACGTGCGCGCGGGCGCATGGAAGGATGACCACGTCGATATCGAGGCCACGCGCAAGCAGATCTTCGACGCGTTCCCGCAGGTGGAGCGCGCGATGCAGGTGATCTGCGGCACGCCGAAGACCGTCATCCCGAAGATCCGCAAGGTGCTCGAAGTGCTGCGCCCGGGGATTTTCGGCTTCTGGCAGAACGACGGGCCGATTTCCTCCGAGGCGCGCATCACAAATATCCGGATGATCGCGGAAGAGGTGATGCCGGCCACGCGCGAGATCGCAAAGGAGCTTGGGCTGGTGTCGCCGTTCGACGTCGCGCCGGGCTCGCGCAAGTTGCCGGCCTCGGGCGTGCCTGAGTCGGTCGGCTCGCTGGCGCCGCTGGCGTCGTAACGGTCGCGCTAACTTCAGGATTGCTATGCAAAGAGCGCCGCGCTTATGCGCGGCGCTCTTTTATTCTGGGAAAGGCCGGCCCGCTCACGGCGCCAGCGCCGCTCGGCCAGAATACCGCATCGCGCAAAGGGAGACCGCGTGACGGACGAAGTCGCCCGTCACGCGGTCTGCGTGAAATCACATGGGGCCCAGAACGAAAAAGACGCCGAAGTGCCGCCCTGGGTTGAGACTACTGCTTCACGATCGTGATTGCCTCCGAGCCCTGGATGTACTGATTACTCGTTGTCACTGCGGTTAGTATCGCCTCGTCAGATCCCGGGATTGCCTGGAATTGATCGATCGGGACCTGGCATATCAGGTCGGGTTTGCCATCCCCGTTAACGTCCTGCGAGCTGCACTGATAGCCGCCATTTCCCTTGAGCTTAACGTTGTCGCCATCGAGCTGGATCGTCGAGGGCTGAACCTTGGTCGCATCGAAGGTGGAACTGCTCAGGATGGCGACCGGGATATTGCCGTTCGACGTCAGATTGAGCGAAGCCGGAGCGGTGCTGGGCGGCTTGATCATGATCGAAACCGAGATCGGAATTCCTTTCACCACCGCGAAGGGCGAAAGCGTCGTCACGCCGCCGCAGATGAGACCATTGACCGTGTCATTGCTGGTCGTCACGTTCGTCCACATCCCGTCCACGTAATGCATCAGGCTCAGGTTCTGCGGATTCGTAACCGCCGAAGGGTTATACCTGAGGCACACCACGATGGGGTCGGCGTCGCTCGCAGTATAAGTAGCGGTTGTCGTTATATCGGCTGACGTGACGAGGTCAAAGTTCGGCGGCAGCGAGGGTGGTGCGGTATCGGTAGTCGCAGTCGTCTGGCCGCCCGAAGTGACGCTGGTGTAAGTAACATTGGTGGTCGGATCCGGCTGCACGGTGACGTTGTTCCCAACCCAGGAATTGGGCAGTTTCGCCACGACCGGGTTGGTATTTCCGGTCAGAGATCCGCCGCTGGCGCCGAGGAAGTCGGAGGAGCCGCTTCCTCCGACGACGTACACATTGCCTGACGGCGCCACGGCTACATCTTGCGCATAGTCGCCGGCGCTGCCGCCAAGATAAGAAGAGAACTGGAGCGTCGCGAAGCTCGGGTCGAGCTTGAAGACGAACCAGTCAAACTGTTCAAACGATGCCGCATACACAAGCCCGGGCGCACTGGCGGTAGCTGCGACCGCGGACAGGTTGCTTGGCCGGTAGTTGGCGAGGTTCTGAACCTTAAAATCGGTGCCTTGATTGGTGCTGGTTATTATCTCGCCGTTGCCATTGCCGGCATAAAGCGTGGCCGGGGTAGTCGAGGTGTCCAGCGCGATCGATCCGTACGGATTGGTGCGGCCGAAATCGATCCAGTAACCGTCGTTCAGGCGCAGGATACCTTGCAGGAATGATGCATAGACGGTCGAGGGATTCGTGGTTGGATCGACCGCCACCGCGAACGCCGGCGAAAAATGCTGCCCGGTCGATATAAAGCCGAAGGAGTTTGGGTCGTATAGCTCCGCAGTTTGGTCGGCGTCCTGGTTTGAACCCCGGTTCGCCCCTGCCATCAGTACCTTCCCCGTCTGGAGCAACACGGCGGGGAACCCATTGCGCCAAGTGGTCATCAGACCGCCGCTGGTGAATTTGTTGGTGTTTTCGTCATACACCAGAGCCGTGGCGGAATTGGAGTAGCCGTTGTTCCCGCTGAGGATGATCACCTTCGCGCCTGGCAAAGCCACGGCCGCAGCTCCGATTCGAGTAACGTCGATGCTGGGTGCAGGATCGGCGAAATTCTCATTATCCGGGTTGTAGATTTCCGCCTGCAATACTCCGGGTCCCGGATAGTTTGCGGACTCGCCGCCCGCGATCAAGACGCGGCCATCCGGCAACGGTGCAGCAACGTGCCCGTTGCGCGGGTAGGTCATACTTCCCGTGGCGGCGAAGCTGCCGCCATTGGCGGGATCCCACAGCTCGGCTGACGTAAGTGTGGATTGGTTACTATCGGCGATGCCTCCCGCGACCAGCACTTTCCCGGCATTGACGCCGGAAGTGATGAGCGTAGCTGTATGTCCGTACCTGGGTGTCAACATATAGCCCGCGAACGAGAATGATTCGGTGAGGGGGTCGTAACGTTCGGCGCAGCAGTCGCTGATCACGACTACGCTGCCGTCATTGAGCAGCGTCGCAGTGTGTCCCGAGTGCGCGTTTAACATGCTTCCGGTATATGTGAATTGTTGCGTGTTGGGATCGTAGAGCTCGGCACTGGATAGTGCATTTGTTCCGTCATATCCGCCAGTGATCAAAACCTTGTTTGCGTTCGCCGAAAGCGTCGACGGCAACGTCGTCGCCGTATAAAATCCGCGCGCATCGTGGAGACTGCCTGCGGTCGCCGTGAACGTCCCGGTCGCTGGATCGTAAAGATCGGCGCTTGCGAGCGGTGGTGAATAATAGAGATCGCGGAATCCACCTGGAATAAGAATTCGACCGTCGTTGAGCAGCGCCATTTGCATAAATTCGCGAGGTGTCGTCATGCTTCCGGTCGGCGCGAAGTTGCTGGTCACGTACGGTCCCAAGCTGGTCGCCGCGTAAACCGCCGAGGTATTCGGATCGAATGCGATGTCGTTCACGCTTGCAACCGACAGTCCCGGGAGTGCGGCAAATGTCGTACCGTCGGTGCTCTCGAACACCTGCCCGGTGCTTCCTGGCACCGCTGAATCTACCTCAGTAGAGGCGTAAACTGTTGACGGATTGGTACTGGTATCGAAAGCAAATGCGGTCACCACGTTGGGGGTGAGAGAGGTCGGGTTGAAAGTTCCTCCCGAATTGGTGCTGCGCATAACGCCATTGCCGGTGGCGGCATAGACAATGCTCGAGTCATTTGGGTCGATCGCGGGACGCGCATATTGACCCACCAATCCAATCTGTTGCCAAGCGCCGCCTCCATTAGTGCTCTTCCACAAACCGTTCTGGTTTGTGCCCGCATAGACAGTGGACGTGCTGCTGGGATCTATCGCGATCCCCTGCACGGCGCTGGCGTTGACCGGGATCGGCACGGAGCCGAAAGTGTTGCCGCCATCGGTACTCTTGAGCAGGATCGAGAGCGGCAACTGCGGCCCCTGAATTGACTCAGTCAAGGGAAAGAACGGTGAAGAGGTGGTCCCGACGATATAGGGACTTCCGCTCGAGTCGACGCTGATTCCCGCGCCATTGAAGCCGTACGCGTCGCCCAGGTAAGTCAAAAGGACGAGCGCGCCCGATCCATCCAGTTTGGCCGCGAATCCGTTTTGGCCGCCTCCGAATGCGGTCTGGTAAGCTCCGGAGGTAATGGGAAGGTCATCTGAGTTGGTGGTGCCGCTTACATACGTCGCACATGGCGAAGTGCAATTGGGTTCGAGCGCGATTCCACCGGGGTCGTCGCGCGAGGAGCCGCCGATGAAGGTCGCCCACACCCGCGTGGCGGTTCCGCTCAGCGTCGGGTCGAACATCGCGACCCAGGTGTCGCGTGTCCCCTGGTAAGAGCGTCCGCGCGTAGTGTGTATCGTGGCGACATCGCTGCCTCCGGCGACGTAGGCCCTTCCGGCGCCGTCAACTGCAACACTGTATGCCCAGTTTGCAGAGCCATCATTGCCGGGCGCCGGCTCTCCACCGAAATAGGTAGAGTACGGCATCTGAGTGCCGTCGCTGCTGATTTTCGTTATGAATCCATTCCAGAGGTTCGGGTTCGAAGTCTGAAAAGCGTTGGCGGTCGGAAAATCCGTGGTCGTAGTCTGACCTACGAGATAAACGTTGCATGGAGTACCGGTCGGAGCGCAGTTCTGCGGAACCGCAACTCCAAACGCCAGGCTCCATCCCAGGTTCAGGAAATCTGCGGTCGGAGTGGAGCCTCCGACGAGTCGCGACCACAGCAGGTTGCCATTGGGGTCGAGTTTGGCCACGAACGCATCGAAGATTCCATGCTTCAGCGTCATGGCGGAATCCTGTCCAGCTGGCGCCGGGAAGTCGGTCGAGTAAGTCTGACCCGCCACGTACGCGTTGCCGCCCGGGTCGACCGCGATCGCGAGCGAGTTGTCGAACCCGGAACCGCCGATTATTGCGAAGTAACGGACGCTTCCGGTAGCAGCGTCGAGTTTGGCGACAAACCCGTCGCATCCTCCCATCGCCGACCCGATGGTTGGTTCCGGGAAATTCGAGGAGCAGGTCAGTCCGGTAAAATAGGGATTACTCGATGCGTCGTTGGCGACGCGGTACGGAACGTCGAGAAAGTCGCCACCCACATATGAAGCCCATACCAGCGCAGGATCGATCACCAGCGGAACCTTTCGATCGTATTTCCCTACCCGGATTCTGTAAGTCGATTTGGCAACCTTTACGAACGCACCTCGGATATCCCTTCGGTGGTGATTCACTTGCTGGTATAGGACGGGCTTGCGGAGCGACAGACGCTCACCCCCGAAGCTGATGATCAGATCGCCATTGCGGTTTAACTCGGCCTTGTCCGTGCCCTCGAGGCGCAAGCAAATGTCGCCTGGATGCGCACCGGGAGCGACCACGAAGTCGTATTCGAATCCGTTGCCAGTCCCGTAAAACACCAGATCGATCCCGCGGTAAATCCGATGGAAGCGCGCCCGGGCATAGTTCGGAATTCCGGTGTGCCATTTGCCGGGTTCTTTTCCCACAAAGTAATTGGTGACGCCCGGAAGCCGGTCGAGGCCTTCGCTGGCCGCGTTTCGATTTGCGCCGGAAAAGCTGATCCGCATCGCGTGGCTCTCCACCACAGGCCGCGCAACTGGAGTTCCCGCCCCGGCGTTCGCACTCACGCCGGAAATGGTCGCGTTGACGTTGGGGATGTGGCGCCGGGTCACTGCGAAGGTCGCGCCGGTCGAAGTCAGAAACAGGGTTCCACCGCGGGCTCGTGAGATAAATTTGACCGGCTGCGGCGCTTGTCCCAGGTTTGGTTCGAACGCGAGCGGCAGCTTTGCGAAAGAATAGTTTGCCTGCGCTGGATTGCGCGCATTGCCCGGCGTTTCGCCGGCAATCGCGCGTGGGAGCGCGACGCAGAGAACACTCAGACCAAGGATAAAAGCGAATTCACGGACACGCCCGAACTGTGTCATTGCCATTTCTCCAAGACCGCTCAATCTTAAAGATTCATTCAAATCGGTAGTCGGCCGTCAATTCGTGAATCTACTGAACGCTCGATGCGTAAATTTACGCAGTCAGCTTGTCATCTTCCCGGAACCAGATTGAATCGCAGCTATGATTGCGATCAGCGGTCGCGGCGTCGGCGGGCGTGAGCTATCGGGGGAGATTCAGATTTGGTCGGAGTGGCCGAATTTTAACCGGAGACCACACGCACCCGAAGCATAAACTGCGGCAAAAAGCCGGTACCAGCTTCCGTCAGCCGGCAGCAATCAAGCGCCTGTCTCCCTAGCCTTCCGCGCACTTGAGGAAGTTGGTCGCTAGCTCATCAGGGATACCGATTGTAATCAACGGTGGGTACCAAATTGGGCACAGTTCAGAGATCCGCTCACGGCGTCAGCGCGCGGCGGATCCATGCGAGCAAATCGGCGAGCACCTCGTCGCGATTGGTCTCGTTGAGCATCTCGTGCCGTCCGCCCAAGTAGTAGCGCTCGGTCACGTCGCGGACTCCCGCGGCGCGGTAACGCTCGGCGACCGGGCGCAGATGCTCGAGATGGTTGTTCAGCGGATCGGCGTCGCCCGCGAAGATGTAAATCGGCAGGTCCTTGCGGATGCGCGAGAGTTGCGCCGGATCGATTGCGCGCGCAAGCGACACCGCCGACGATTCGCGCGCGCGCTCGGACATGTTGAAGCCGCATAGCGGGTCCGCGATGTACTTGTCGACCTCGTCGGGATCGCGGCTCAGCCAATCAAACGGTGTGCGCGGATTGGGTAGATCGCGGTTCATGGTCTCGAGCCCCTGCGGTGCGTCCCCGCGCGGGCGGACCAGGAAATCGACCGCCGCCGATCCCGACAGCACGGCGGCCGCGATGAGCGCGCTGTGATCGAGCAGATACTGCTGGGCGGCGAACGATCCCATGCTGTGGCCGAATAGGACGATCGGAATCGCGCCCTCGCGCTCGCGGATGATCCCGGTCAGCCGCGCCATGTCCTCGACCAGCCCGTCCCATCCGCGCGCGCCGAAATCTCCGAGCGATTCGCGGTTCGGCGCCGAGCGGCCGTGCCCGCGATGGTCGTTGGCGTACACCACGTAGCCCGCGCGATTGAGGAACTCCGCCGCGCGCGCGTAGCGCAGCGAATGCTCGCCGAGTCCGTGCGCGATCTGCACGGCGCCGGTCGCGCGTCCCGCGGCGGGCCATCGGTAGCACGCGATTGTAATCCCGTCCGGACTCAGGAAGCTGAAATCCTCTCGGTGAACGCTCATGGCGCAAATCTCCTCGACGTTTCAGTCGTTGGGACTAACGAAGATAGCTTCGGAGTCGCGGGTTCGGCAATTCGATTGGTCGGGGCGGCCGGATTTGAACCGGCGACCACACGCACTTCCAGCATAGCAGGGCGGTTTTCGCAGGTATCATTCCGTGACCCCGTGACCCTCGATATGCATCAAACCCAACGGCGCCAAGGGTCTTCAAACTCTCGCGTCGAGCTCACGAGCGATACCGAATCATACGGAAATCGATCGAGGGTCACCACAAAAGTCCCCACCCTCAGGCGAACCCCGCGCATAGTCTCATCGAGATTCCGTGCAAGATTCTTGGCCGGGCGGGACTATCGGCTGCGGAGGGTTTCGTCCAACACCACAAGGCCTCGTGAGGCGCTTCCACATCAATGGCACGTTGTTAACAACGTGTAACCGCTAGCGCTTTGCAATCTTAGACCAAGATTCCGAGGGTCAGGTCGCCTAACTCAACAACGCGGCGGGCGCTACGGTCCACTTCAGCTATACCGGCGGCGACCTCACTTCAGTCACCGACGCCAACGCGAACCAGACCAGGTACACGTACGACAACATGGACCGCCGGAGTTCGCGCACAGACGCGCTGAATGCAGTCGAGAACTATTCCTATGACGGTAACGGAAACCTGACCCAGCACACCGATCGCGATGGAAACATCACGAAATACAGCTACGATGGCCTCAACCGCCGCACCTTCGCGGGCTATGGCTACAACGGCAGCGGATATCAGAGCTCAATCAGCTATACGTGGGACGGCGGAAATCGCCTCACCGGAGCGACGGACTCGATCGCCGGGACGATCGCGCGGACCTATGACGGTCTCGATCGTTTGACCGACGAGCAGACCCCGCTGGGCGAGGTGAGCTACAGCTACGACAACGCGAACCGGCGGGCGACGCTGACGGTGGCGGGGCAGACGCAGGTCTCGTACACGTGGGACAATGCGAACCGATTGACAGGAGTTACGCAGGGAACCGGCTCGGTTGCGTTCCAATATGACAACGCCAATCGAAGGACGCAGCTCACGCTGCCCAATGGGATAGTGGTGACATATAGTGGAGCCTGTCCTGAGCCGCCGCTTCGGCGCCCGATTGGAGCCGCAGCCCTGAGCGAAAGCGAAGGGGCAGCGAGAGGGGCCCTCTGCGCCAAAGGAACGCCGACTCGCGGGTGAGCGGGATGACCTGGACGCTGGCGGGCAACCAGATCGGCGACCTGGAATACAGCTATGATGCCGACGGGCGCGTCATCGAGAAGACGGGCAGCATGGCGGAGACGAATCTGCCGCAAGCGGTGACGGGGAACACGTTCAACGCGGACAACGAGATGACTTCGTTCAACGGGACCGTGATGACCTATGATGCGAATGGAAACCTGACCAACGATGGCAGCAACACCTATAGCTGGGATGCGCGCAATCATTTGGTTGGGATCAGCGGTGCGGTGACGGCCAGCTTCGGGTACGACGCGCTCGGCCGGCGGGTCAGCAAAACTATTGCAGGAACCACGACCCAGTTCCTGTATGACGGCCTGAATCCAGTGCAGGAAATCCAGTCCGGGAGCCCGTCGGCAAATCTACTCACCGGGCTGAACATCGACGAGTACTTTCAGAGGACCGACTCCGCCGGCAGTCGCGACTTCCTGACCGATACGCTCGGAAGCACGCTGGCGCTCGCGGATTCCGCAGGAGCAATTCAGACTTCATACACCTACGAACCGTTCGGGAACACGACGGCGTCGCGCGCATCGAGCACCAATCCATATCAGTTCACCGGCCGCGAAAATGACGCCACCGCCTGAAACGGGCTTGACAAGCAGCGGCGAGTCTTTAGACTAATAGTCAGTCCGATGGCGCCGCTCGCAGCGCCGTTTGCCCTCAGCCCGAAATCGCTAACGCCCGCTCGGTCCGCCACAAGGTGCTGTTGCCTTGATGCCCGCTCATCACAGGGGCGCGCTTATCCCGCTTCCGCAATCGGCGAGCGCCGGAAAACCGCTCGCACAGAGCGCGGGGGAAGCGTGCGCTTGCCTTGCCCCCCGCTTGCGACAGGTCACGATCAATCGCGCAGCGGCGGTGCCGGAGCGAGGGTCGGAGCGGCGGAGAGAGGGTGCCTGCGCGCGCACCGGAAAAAATATAAACGGACCCATCGCGGCGTTCGCATTCGTAGGGGCTAACCGGGCCATACATCGGATTGCCACCAGGTGCCGCGTACTGGGCGGTCTCCCCCGGTGGCTATTACGCGCGGCTCAAGCGTCCGCCCTCGGCACGAGCTCGCGCGGACGCCGAGTTGAGCGCGCGGATCGCCGAGATCCATCGTCGCTCGCGCCGGACCTATGGCGCGCCGCGCATCCCTGTCGACCTCGCGGAGCAAGGCATTAGGGCGGGCATCAAACGCGTGGCGCGATTGATGCGCGCAGCCGGCCCCCGGACCGTGATCCGGGGGTGGTGCAACTGGATCATCACTACGGTGCGTGATCGCGCCGCCCGGCCGGCGCCCGACCTGGTCGAACGCAACTTCACCGCCGCGGCGCCCAACCGTTTGTGGTGGCCGACATCACCTACATTCCAACCTGGGCCGGCCTTCTCTATCTGGCCGTGGTGCTCGACGTCTTCAGCCGCCGGATAGTGGGTTGGGCGATGAAGACTTATCTGCGTACCGAGCTGGTACTCAAAGACCTTGACATGGCGCTGGTACAGCGCCGTCCCGCCGGCGTGATCCATCATTCCGACCAAGGCAGCCAATATACGTCGGTCGCCTTCGGAAGCGTTGCGAACAGGCCGGGGGCGGCCCTCGATGGGTTCGGTGGGCGACTGTTTTGACAACGCCATGTGCGAGAGCTTCTTCGCCACTCTCGAATCCGAGCTGCTCAACCGACAAAACTTCAGAACCCAGGCCCAGGCGCGGATGGCGGTGTTCGATTTTATCGAAGGTTGGTACAAACCTCACCGCCGCCATTCGGCCCTCGACTATCTCTCGCCTATCAACTACCAAAGGAGCCATCCAGCGGAATTCCGCACAAGCCCAACTCTGTCTACTGAAACGGGGTAGGTGCAGCCCTTAACGCTGTTGTCTAACAAGACCGTACCTCGGGAATCCCCATCGAGCGGCTCGCCGGAGACGCGTTCAAGCCCGAGAGCGTTCCGGCGCCGAGATCACCTCGCTCATCTGGTCGGTCCGATGTAGAACCTCAATAGAAGGTCGAGCCGAGCGGCCTTCCTGAGTTAGCGATGGCGGCGAGCGCCTTCGATTTAGCCCATCCCCATTGGCAGCACCGGCTGGGTGCGCTCAAGCGCGTTGACCTGACTCTTCTCCTGGTCTTGAGACGGCAGAGCAAGACCATTCCGGAGCACCTTAGACTACCGCAGGGTCTGAATGAGTATTTTTCACGCCGGATTCAGGGTGATATGAGTTGCCTTTCGGACACAACACTAAAGGTCAGTGTAAGACTAAGCGTCTCTCGGCGAAACTTTGAGAAATGACCGCGGGCGACATCATTTTATCAATATGTACACGGGACGAAATACTGCAGCACATTACCCACCACGAGCATCTGAACTGACTGCATTTGATTTTCCGTCTGACGAGTGCGCCGGCGATCCGATCAGCAGATCGCGATTCCATACCCACGAACGAATCGGCACGCGGGTGACCGTGTGCCCGGCGGCCCACGCCGCGGGCGTAGCGCCGCCGGGAAGCCTCAGCACCGCAAAGTACTGATCGCGCGGCACGGGTTCATCGATGTCGAGCCGGTAGACTCCATCGAAAGCAAATGAAGCGGGCGCAAATTCCTTTCTCACTCTGCCCGCGATCGCGATCTTGGCGTCATGCGGAAGGCTCAGGGCCAGAGTCTGCTGCACCTTGGCATGCGCGGTCAAATACGACTGATGCGCCATGCTGATCAGCGAAAATGAAATGACGAAAACGGCGAGCGCCGCGATTTTTCCGCGCTGCACGAGAATCGGGGCGAGCCGCGAAACTCGCTCGTTCAGAAATCTCGCCGCGGGTAAGCAGGCGAGCATCGAAGCCGGAATGAGAAAGCGCTGACCTGGGATTAGGCCCGCGATTAGGGCCGCGTTGCCGACGGTCGCCGAACCGACCTTCAAACCGTCGCGATAGTAATAGAGTGACCCCAGCACGATGGTTACGGCGCACACCGCAGGAATCGCCCAGGTCCCTGACCATCGCCGCGAAAAAGCGCTCCATCCGGCGAGTGGAAACACGCCAAACGACAAAAAATAGAACACGAAAAACGATATAAGATGCTGCCCATTGAACTCGTATTGATGCCCCAGCATCGTATAAACGTCGCGAAACGCGCTGCCCGTCGTCGCGTGATTGTAGGCCATCAGCGCTGCAACCGACGGCGTCGCGCCCAGGAGCAGCCCGCCGGCCGATTTGATGCCTTGCGGGATGCCCTGCTCGAGGCTCCACACAATCGTGAACACCACCGCAAACGGCCCCATCCACGGATGAAGCAGCGTGGCTGCACCCAACGCCAGTCCTGCGAGCAGCGGCCGCGGCGGATCGCGCAGGCATAGCGACACCCCGAAGAGACCGGTCACGGCGGCCGGGACCGCCGCGATCACGGTCTGCGAATAGTAGAGCGCGCCGGCCAGCATGAAATACAGCACGCACCATCCGCTCCCGAGGCCGGCGCGCCGGAGCATCGCGCGCAGCACGAACGCGCCCGCCACGAAGAACGCCGCAGAGACGAGAAACATAGTGCGCCACGACGTGCTGAGCGCTGGCATCAGCAGCGCGGCGTGAAACGCTGAAAACTTCGAGACGACGCGGCCGTCGAGTGGCATTCCCCAGATCGGCGAGTCGAGAAAAATGCTGCCGTGGCGCAGCGCCTGTCCGAGGGCGATAATGCAGCTTTCGTCGATTATCGAATAGGACGCTGGATAAATCGCCAGGTAGATCGCTGAGTACGCAGCGACCAACCCGAAGAATGTCCACTCGCGCGTCGATGGTCTGCTATTCACCGAGGGTCCTCCGATTCCTAGTCCGACTTGGGGGTGAGTAGTCCGGGTTCATGGGCCGGCGTTCCTCGCGGCCTGTGGGTGAATCCCCGGGGTGGAACGTAGCCCAGCGATGTGTGAGGACGGTTCTCGTGATAGTGCTTCCGCCAAGCTTCGATCTTGCGCCTGGCGTAGTCAAGGGAAAGGAACACTTCCTGCGCTCCGACCACACTAGGTCGACTTTTCAATTGCCAGTCGTCCTAGTTTTCGGGTTTTGGGTCACCGACGCGTGATGTTAGCGCTTCGAGCGCGCGCACGACCACGTGCGCCGTATATTGGAGCCAGCCCCACGAAAGGCGTTCGGCGGGTGAGCGTGCGGCCGGGTGTTGAAATTGAAGTGGGGGCAATCGTCGCCCGATCGGAAGATCGGGTGGCTATTAGAGGAGACGCCACCATGGGCAAAACTGGCAGGAGCACGGGAAAGGAGCAAACCGGGGGTGGCCACCGGTATCTGCGCTCAAGGAGTTATTGCCGGAAGCGCTGTGGGACACGGTGATGCTGTCGGGTCTGGCCTCCGTGGAAGTTTGCCAAGCGAGCAGGGGTTTCCAGCGCGTCGGGTACCTGGCGTTCTATCGGAACGGCAAGATCCTCCCCGAACCCGGTAAAGTCGTATCCGCGCACGAAGACCTGGATCGTTCCGTCGGCGGCGCTCACCTTGTCGATGTTGGATTCGCAGCACGCAACATAGAAGTCGCCGTTGGGCAGCAGCGCTGGAAGTCCGGCGCCCTCCATGTCGGCGTCGATCGCGAGGCTGCCCGGCGGGAACTGGAACATCGTTGCACCAAAATTCCCGTCGCCGGCGATTGTGTTTATGATGCCCTGCGGATCGATTTTCGAGATGCTGTTGTTGCCGTTGATGTAGATGCTTCCATCCTGGCCCACCGCCACCTGATTCGCGACAATCGGCGCATCGATCGCCGGGCCGCCGTCGCCTTCCCCGTAAGTTCCGAACATCCCGTTGCCAGCTACCGTGCTGATGATCCCATTGATGACCTCGCGAATTCTTGCGTTGCCGTTATCGGCAATATAGAGGTTCCCGGTACCGTCGATCGCGAGACCCTCCACGTCGCCGAGCAATGCTGCCTTAGCCGGCCCTCCGTCGCCGGAGTAGCCGGCGTCGTGGTAAGTGTCCGCGATCGTCATGACGACTCCGCCGGGAGTTATCTCGTGCACGACGTCGCCGCCAATCTCGCTCGCATACATATTTCCGTTCGCGTCGCCGGCGAAGCCACCCGCCTGGAACGCGCCGACCGTGTTGATGATTCCCGCGGGGTTTACCTCTCGCACGACGTAGTTCTTGAAATCGGAAATGAAGAGATCGCCAGCCGAGTCGACGGCGAGCGGCCCCGGTTGACTCAGCGTGGCATTCAGCGCGGAGCCGCCGTCACCGCTGTAGTTTCCCTCGCCTGTGCCGACTGCAACCGTGAGGATGCCTGACGGTGACACTTTCAGTACTTCATTGTCCTGTAGCGCGGAAATGTAGAGATTGCCCGACGAGTCGAAGATACCGCCGCTCACAAAGCCAATCGCGACGCTCGTCGCCGGACCCCCGACTCCCAACAGCTCGCGGCCGTTTCCCGCCACGGTCGTGATGATCGGGATGGGCATTGGGGTCGCAGTCGGAGTTGCTGTAGGGGTTGCACCGCGATGGTCTGCTTCGGGCCGCCGTTGTTTTGAAGATTGTTGGGATCGAGCAGGGCGCAAATTTGCGTCTTGAACCATGCGAAGGCGCCCCAGATGTTTGCCGGGGGCGAACGCCTAGTCGACGATGCCCTCGCGTCTGCGTATTGCAGAAAACGATGGCAAAATCAGTTCCGACGTTAATCAGCTCGTTCCCAACGGAACGCTCACCATCAACCGCGCGGCAAAGCTGCTGACAGCCAGTCGCGCTTCGGAGGATCGCGATCGAGGCGCCCCGGTGCGCCGAGCGCCTGGTTTCGCTTCGGCCGGTTCCTGAGCGCCCGGCGCCTGCTTTCCACGAGGACACGAGGTTAATTTGGACTGACCGCAGGTGCTGCACTTCGGAGGCTCGGCTCAGGTTATCAAGCGATTATGCGGCGGAGGTCGCCGCAAAGGTATCGATGGATCCGGATTTCAATCTTTGACGGGGCTCATCCCGGTCTCTCATCTCGGGGACGCACTGGACCCGCATGATTGTGCGAGGTTACCAGCCAGCTCCGGTCCTTTGACCTCGCAACGAGCAAGGTGGGCCGAGCCGGCCCGATCAAAGGAAAGTTCCCGCGGTCACGAGCCACCGCCGCCAGCGCGCGGTTGACGCCCGGCACCGAGCAGGCTGATTGACCTGGCCCCGTCCGCCCTTTGCCCTTGACGGACGCATAAAAGATGTCGCGTTCCTCTGCGCGCTCCCGGCTATTTGCGGCGGACAAGTTCTCCGCGCGGATCATTTCAGGGAATCAAGTTTCCCTGTTAAGCCCTGAGGATGGCGTGGATCACGGATCCAAATTCCCTGTTCGGTGAAGTAGGGAATTTAGCAGAAAAGCGCGCCTGGGCTGCGGCTCATTTTGCCCGGAAGGGGCCAGAAGAGCCTCGTTTGCGGCGGCATTCCCTGTATTTTCCCTGCTCATCGGGGAATTGGGCGCGGTACCTGGAGCCGAGTCGCGCACGCTCGCGCGGGGCTGTCTGCTATATGCAGCTCGGCTGTGAAAATTGGTGCGGTTGCGTTATGCTACAACTTGTAGTATCACTCTACGCATCGGCGGTATCTGGATGACGCGTGAACGCGCACCGGGCCCCGCCGACGTGGGTGCGCGCCGCTCACGAGAACTTCCGCGACCGGCGCGGACTCATGGCTTGAAACCGCTATTGGGAGGCGAGAAGAGTCATGTTTGGTCGGATTTCCCCCAGGATTCGCGGTCAGAGCAATCTGGCCGCGTCGGTAGGTTCCCCGTTTAAGGCTCCGAAGATCGACAGGTTCACTGCAAACGCGACCGCTGTTGCGCGGGGCAGGCAGGCCGGCGCCATTGCGCCGGGACTCGGGGCAAGAGGCAGTTCCGGGCAGGTCATGGTGCTTGTCGCCATCGGGTTGATCACCCTGATGGGGTTTGCCGCTCTGGCCGTCGACGTGGGCCAGTTTTGGACCGCTCGGCGGGACATGCAAACGGCTGCGGATGCAGCGGCGGTCGCCGGCGCCATCGCGCTGAGACTGAATGGAAGCGCCGCCACCGCCGCCGACACCGCCAGCGCCGCCAACGGGTTTTCCAATGGCAACCAGGGCGTAACGGTGACGGTGAATAATCCACCCTCCGGTGGACAGTACGCCGGCAACGCGCGGTACGTGGAGGTGGTCGTCAGCCGGCCGGAGCCAACCTATTTCATGCGGGTGCTAGGCTACGACACGGTCGACGTTTCTGCGCGATCGGTTGCCGCATCAATGAACGGCCCCGCCTGTGTCTATGCTTTGGATCCGACCGCCTCCGGCGGTCTCACCATTAGCGGTAGCAGCTCGGTCAGCCTCTCTTGCGGCGCGATTGTCGACTCCAACGACGCCACTGCGCTTAACTCGAACGGCGGCGCAACCCTGACCGCCGCCGACATCGGCGTAGCCGGTGGATACTCGGGTAGCGGCTTTTCACCAACCCCGGTGACGAACATCGCGCCCGCGCCGGATCCGCTCTCCTATCTGGCAGCTCCCACGGTCGGAGCCTGCGACTACACGAACGTACATGTCGGGACCGGTAGCGGAATCACCTATCTGAACCAGGGCGTCTACTGCGGTGGCATCCAGGTTAGCGGAAACAATCCAGTTGTTTTCAATTCCGGAACCTACATACTCGATGGAGGAGGGTTGAAGGTAACTGCCTCAAAGGCAAACATATCCGGCGCCGGAGTAACGTTCTACAACACTCAGGGTTACTCCTCGTACGGACCGATTGCGCTCAGCGGATCCAACACCGCACACCTGAGCGCGCCAACATCGGGCACTTACGCCGGGATTCTCTTCTTTGAGGACCGCAGTATTCCGACCGGCTCAAAGGGAAGCACCATAACCGGTTCCTCGGGTTCGACCTTCGACGGAGCGATTTACTTTTCAACTACCGCGGTAAGTTATTCAGGAAGCAGCAGCTCCGACGGTTACACGATCATAGTCGGGGACACTATATCGGTGTCGGGAAACAGCGTGCTCGGGGACAACTACTCATCGCTCGACAACGGCTCTCCAATCAGGTCAACGGCATTATATGAATAATCAGTCACGACAATCCAAAAGCGGCCTGCACCGAAAATCCGGCGGTCAGGCCATGGTGGAAATGGCGGTTGCGCTGCCAGTGCTTGCGCTGCTGCTGCTCGCGGCCGCCGACTTCGGGCGGCTCTATTACGCCAACATCGAGGTTGCCAATGCGGCGCGCGCTGGCGCGCAGTATGGTTCTCAGAGCGTGATTACCGCTGCCGATTCCTCGGGAATGGAGACCGCGGCCAAAGACGATGGGTCCAACCTGTCCGCCCTCAGCGCCACGGCGAAACAGTGCACGTGCGTAACCACCAGCAGTGTTGCGGCGTGTCCCGCACAGTATTGTGCGAATAGTCCGCAGGCAACCTACGTGGAAGTCGACACCACGACGACATTTCATACCGCGATAAAATATCCAGGCATTCCATCCACGGTGATGCTGGGCGGAAAAGCCGTAATGATGGTGGCACAGTGAATTCGCAAAACTATCTCCGAAACCATTGGACCGCCAAATGCGCCGGTCAGTCGATGGTTGAATTCTGCGGGGTCGCAACCTTACTCTTCATGCTCACGTTTGGCCTGATGTCTCTGGGCACCGCGGTGTATTCCTACAACACGGTATCGAATGCGACCCGGGAAGCCGTACGCTATGCGATTGTCCACTCGCCGACGAGCCCGGATCCTGTGAGTGACTCGCAAATCCAGCAGGTCGCTATCAAATATGCAGTCGGGCTGGGTCTGAAGGACAGCGACGTGGCGGTGAGCTGGCCTACCGATCCGATCAACGCCAAGAAGACCGACGCACAGGTGCAGATCTCGTACCCCTACCAGATAAGGGTACCTTTCCTTAGCCCGGTAGCCGTGAATCTTACCAGCACGTCGCGCATGCTGGTTTCACAATAGAGCCCGATCGTTCGGGCGTCGCGTAAGACGCGAATTTCCCGCGGCGCGAGATCAATCGAACGCCCGGTTGCGCAAGGCTCCTGCCTGCTCTCTGGGCGGAAGCCTGTCCCACGATTCAGCCCTTGTGCGCGGCCTCGACGCGAATAATCATGGGGTCCAGGAGACAGGCGCATATGGACAGAAGAAAGCTTGGCAGCCAGGGGTTGGAAGTCTCGGCGCTCGGACTCGGATGCATGGGGATGTCGCAGTTCTACGGACCACGCGACGATCGCGAATCGGCCGCGACGCTGGAGCGTGCGATCGACCTCGGGATTGATTTTTTCGACACTGCGGACGTATACGGCGTCGGGCACAACGAGGAACTGGTCGGACAGATTCTCGGCAAGCATCGCGACCGCGTGAAAATTGCGACCAAGTTTGGAAATCAGGTGCTGCCCGACGGAGGGCGCGCGATTAATGGCAGACCGGAGTATGTGCGTACGGCTTGTGACGCGTCGCTACGCCGCCTAGGCATCGATTACATCGATCTCTACTATCAGCATCGCGTGGATCGCGGCGTACCCATCGAGGATACGGTTGGGGCGATGGCCGAGTTGGTGCGGCAGGGAAAGGTGCGCTACCTGGGGTTGTCCGAAGCGGGCGCGAAGACCATCCGGCGCGCCCACGCGGTGCACCCGATAACTGCGGTTCAGTCAGAGTATTCGCTATGGACGCGGGATTACGAAGATGAGGTCATCCCGACCCTGCGCGAGCTGGGGATCGGGTTTGTTCCATTCAGCCCGCTGGGGCGCGGGTTTTTGAGCGGTGGCATTCGAGAATTGCCCGACGACGACATGCGCCGGCGTATTTCACCGCGCTTCGAGGGCGACAATCTGGCGCGCAACCTTCTCATCGTCGATCGCCTCAAGGAAATCGCCGCCGCCAAGGGGATCACGCCGAGCCAGCTCGCACTTGCGTGGGTGCTCGCACGGGGTGACGACATGGTCCCGATACCCGGGACCAAGCGCCGAGTCTATCTGGAAGAAAATGTGGTCGCGGCCGACGTCCGCTTGTCGAAGATCGACCTGGCCAGGATTGAGGAAGTCGCGCCAAAGGGATTCGCCGCCGGCGGGCGCTATCACGATATGAGCAACGTCAACATTTGATGCGCGCCGCTCTGATCGTCGCGAGACTACGTCAGCGAATCGACCGGCGCGAGCGTCTTCGCCGCTGGCTACAGTTCGAGGGCGGCGGCGAGTCTCTGGCGATACTCACTTGGTTCGCCGAACATTACGATGCCCGCCCGTGCGCGCTTGAAGTACAGATGTGCCGGATGTTCCCAGGTAAAGCCCATCCCGCCGTGAATCTGGATATTATCGGCCGCCGCCTTGAAAAAAGCCTCCGCGCAGTATGATTTTGCAATCTGCGCGGCTTCACTCGCTTCGGCTTGATCGCCGCCGGCGAGCTCGAACGCCGCGTGATACGCAGCCGAGCGCGCGAACTCGGTTTCAACCAGCATGTCAGCGCACTTGTGCTTGATTGCCTGGAACGATCCGATGGGCCGCCCGAACTGCAGGCGCGTCTTGGCGTACTCAGTTGACATTTCGAGGCAGCGCTGCGCACCGCCAACCTGCTCCGCAGCGAGCATCGCGACTCCGAACGTCAGAGTGCGCTCGAGGGCTGCGCGGATGTCCTTGTCCGAGACTCGCGTTGCGGCAGTTCCCTTGAAGGTCAGCCGCGCGAGCTTGCGAGTCAGATCGAGGGTTGGCAGCGCGGTGCGTTCCAATCCGGCGGCGGTGCCATCGACGCGAAAAAGAGCAAGCCCGTCGTCGGCGAGTGCGGCGACCAGGATTACGCTCGCGATCTGTCCATCCAGGACATAATTCTTGATCCCATCGAGTCGCCAATTTGCTCCGTCGCGCTGCGCGCGCAGGGCGATCGAATCAGCGTCCCATTTGCCGGACTCCTCAGCGATTGCGAGCGTCGCGATGGTTTTGCCGGACGCGATATCGGGCAGCAGTTTCGACTTCTCGGCATCGGTGGCCGCGTCCCGCAGCATACTCGCGGCGAGCGCGGCACTGGCCAGAAACGGTCCGCAATAGAGTACGCGACCCATCTCTTCGAATACGATCGCCATTTCGACCGGTCCCAGACCGGCGCCCCCGTACTTCTCGGGAATCACCAGACCGACCAGCGACAGTTCGGACGCGATCCGCTCCCAGGTGCGGGCGTCGTAACCACTGTCGGTTTCCATCAACTTGCGGACAGTCGCTTCGGTGGATTCCTTGTCGAGAAATCTGCGCACGGTCTGGCGCAGTTCGTCATGCTCTTGCGTGAACGAAATATCCATTTTCCTATACTGTGTTTTTCTAAGTGATAATGATGGTCCGCGGACTCATCCGTTGCGCGGAATCTGTTTCCACGGAATGTCCTTGTCGGAGCGCGGTTCGCCCGGCAGCCCGAGCACGCGTTCGCCGAGGATGTTCTTCATCACCTCGGAGGTGCCACCTTCAATCGAATTGGCTCGCGCCCGCAGGAACTGGTACTTCGACAGCGCCGTGCGCGATTCTTTGGCCCGCGAGGTCGGACGCCGGCGAGCATAACCCGGTTCGTAGATGAGCGAGTCGGGGCCGAGCACGTCCATTGCGCATTCCCAGATCCGCTTGTTCAGTTCGGCCTGAGCGAGCTTTGCGACCGAGCCTTCGGGTCCCGGGTTGCCAGCCTTGCGCGCGGAGCGCGCGCGCTGGCTGGTCATGCGGAGCAGTTCAGACTCGATGTAGAGCCTGGAAATGCGATCGCGCATGAGGACTTCGCCGTCGGGCGAGAAGCGCCCCTTTTCGCGCGACTTCCACAGGCTCATCAGGACGCCGATCGATCCACTTCCCTTGCGCGGTGCGCCGGAACCGCCGATCGCGGTGCGCTCGTTCATCAGCGTGGTTATCGCGACTTTCCATCCCTCGCCTTCGCGGCCCATCAGGCGGTCGGCGGGAATTTTCACATCGGTGAAGAAAATTTCATTGAATTCGGCTTCGCCGGTTATCTGGTGGAGCGGGCGGACCTCTACGCCGGGGCTATGCATGTCGAGCAGGAAGTAGGACATGCCCGAATGTTTCGGCGCGTCTGGATTGCTGCGCGCCAGCAGCATCCCCCACTTCGAGACGTGGGCGAGGCTGGTCCACACCTTCTGGCCGTTGACGACCCAATAGTCGCCTTCGCGGGTCGCGCGCGTCGCGAGGCCGGCGACGTCCGAGCCGGCGCCCGGCTCACTGAACATCTGGCACCAGATGTCCTCACCCGTGAAGATTCGGCGCAGCAGGTTATCTCGCATCCAGTCGGTGCCGTGAGTCAGAACGGTCGGCGCGCCCATGCCGATGCCGATCGCATTGATCATCATGTCGTCGTAGATGGTTTTGGCGTGCTTTGCGATCTCGTCGGCGACGACCGCCTGGAGGCCGGGGCTGACGCCCAGTCCGCCATAGCCCTCGGGAAAATGGACCCAGGCGAGGCCGTGGTCATATTGCTTGCCGCGGAATGTGAACTGATCGACGCGATCCGGGTGCGCTTCCTCGAGCAGTTTCCGGACCCGCCCGCGGATGTCTGCTTCGGTAATTTCTCGAGCCATCGTGCACTCCTTGCGAATCGATCAAATATCACATCTTTTGCGCTGGCATGAAGCACCTGGCCGGATTTTGCGACCGGCGGTGGCAATCGCGATTAAGGAAACGGCGCCGATTATTCGGCGCCGTCTCGCGCTGGTCGCTTTCAGATCGGCCGTGCCGGCGCTATTCCTCGGTGAGCGCCTGCATATCGGCTAGCGCCTCGGCGAACTCTTCCATGAATTCCTTGACCACCTCGCGGCTCGACTTCACCTTGTCGACCAGTCCGACTCCCTGGCCAACGAAGTAGGTGACCAACTCGCGCGCCTTGGGGTTGCCGTGCTCGGCTGCCCGCTGCGCGGCGGCCAGCGCGGGTTCGCTGATCAGGCTCTGAAAAGGCATCGCCAGCGGCCCCGGACTCTCCGGACCTTCCCATGCGTCAGTCCACGCCGAGCGGAGCTGGCGCGACGGCTTTCCGGTCCGGCACCGTGAGCGAACCGTGTCGCGCGAGCGCGCCGAGATCATCTTCTCGCGAAAAATCTCGGAGGTTTCGGACTCGGTCGTCGCGAGCCATACCGAGCCGGTCCAGACACCCGCCGCACCCATCGCCATGCACGCCGCCATCTGACGGCCGGTCATGATTCCGCCGGCTGCCAGCACCGGCACGTCGCGAATGGGCTTGATCGCGCGCAGGACCTCGGGGATGAGCACGATGGTCGAGACTTCGCCGCAATGGCCGCCGGCCTCACCGCCCTGCGCCACGATGATGTCCACGCCCGCATTGACCTGGCGGACCGCGTGCTCGGGCGCTCCGACCAGGGCGGCCACGGGCACCCCATGCTTGCGCCCCATCTCGATCATCGACTGCGGCGGGACTCCGAGTGCGTTTGCGATGAGCTTGATCGGATGATCGAAGGACACTTCGAGCAGCTTCAGCGCGTGTTCCTGTTGCAGTGAGGAAGGCCGGTCTGGCGCCGCCGCGCCCGGACTCTCGAGCGTGCGAGCAGGATCGACGCCGTAGCGCCCGAGCAGATCGCGAACGAAGTCCTTCTGCTTCTGCGGTACGCGAGCGGCGAGCGACTTCGTGGTCAGCCCCGGTTCATTCTTTATCGCGAGGTTCTCTGGAATGAGAACATCGATGCCGTAGGGTTTGCCGCCGATGTGTTCGTCGATCCACTTCAACTCGGGCTCGAGTTCGTCCGGAGTGAAGGCGGTTGCGCCAAGCACGCCAAATCCGCCCGCACGGCTCACCGAGGCGACTACGTCGCGGCAGTGACTGAAGGCGAACAGGGGAAAATCGATTCCGAGCATCTGGCAGATGGGGCTTTTCATAAACGATCCTTCGCTGATTGCGTTCCCGATAGCTGGGTGTTCTTTGCGGTCGGATGCTTTACAGGAACGCCTCCGCCATCACCCTGATCGCGTTCGTATCCCCGCCGATCAGGAGCGTGGTCGCCTTGCTTGCCTTCCATTCGGCGGCGCGTTCGCGGATGCGCTCTTTGGGGCCGACGAGCGAAAGTTCGTCCACCAGAGCATCGGGAACCGCCGCCGTGGCTTCCTGCCGCTTGCCGCCAAGAAAGAGGTCCTGGATCTTGCGCGCGTCGTCGGCCCATCCCTGCCGGCTGACGTGATCGGTGTAAAAATTCTTGCCGCGCGCGCCCATCCCGCCGACGTAAAGCGCGATGCCCGGCTTGAGCGAATCGCGAGCGGCCTGAACGTCGTTGTTCACCACCACGTTGAGCGATACCGCGATCTCAAAATCTTTCAGTCCCTTGCCGCCGCCAGCCTTGCGCAAGCCGGCCTCGATATGCGGCATGAAAGTGTTGAGTCCCTTTGGCGTGGTCCACACCGGGATGAAACCGTCGGCGATTTCGGCGGCGGTTTCCACGCCCTTGGGGGAGATGGTTGCGGTGTAAATCGGAATGTCGGTGCGGCCGTGCAGAATGCTGCGCAGCGGCTTGCCGAGGCCCGACGACCCGGGACCCTTGTAGGGCATCTGGTAAAATTCGCCCTGGAACTCGACCGGTTTCTCGCGTTTGAATATCTCGCGCATGATCGCGATATATTCGCGGGTGCGCTTGAGCGGCTTGCCGTATGCGACCCCGTGCCATCCCTCGATCACCTGCGGTCCAGAGGGTCCGAGCCCCACGATCATCCTGCCGCCGGAAAGCTGATCGACAGTCATAACCTGCATCGCGCACATCGCGGGCGTCCGCGCGGGCATCTGCATGATCGCGGTGCCGAGCTTGATCTTGCTGGTTTGCGCGGCCAGCCACGCCAGCGGAGTGATCGCGTCGTTTCCCCACGCCTCGGCGGTCCACACCGAATCGTAGCCGAGCGCCTCCGCCTCCTTGATTCTTTCCACATCGATCCGGATCTGCGGTCCGAATCCGCCTGCCATCAGTCCTAGTTTCATAATCGTTTCTCCACGCGGTCCTTGCTTACGCGACCTCGAACAGGCCGGCCGCGCCCATTCCGCCGCCGACGCACATGGTGATCACCACGTACTTGACGCCGCGCCGCTTGCCTTCGATCAGCGCGTGCCCGGTCATCCGCGATCCGCTCATGCCGTACGGATGGCCGATCGGAAATCGCGCCGCCGTTGACGTTGAGGCGCTCGTCGGGGATGCCGAGCTCGATCGCGGCAGTAGATCACCTGGCAGGCGAATGCCTCGTTGAGTTCCCACAGCCCGATGTCGTCCATCTTGAGTCCGTTGCGCTCCAGCAGCTTGGGTACCGCGAACACCGGCCCGATTCCCATTTCGTCGGGCTCGCATCCGGCCACCGCCATCCCGCGATAGATCCCGAGCGGATGTAGCCCGCGCTGCTCGGCCTGCTTTCGTTCCATCAGCGACGCAGACCGAGGCTCCGTCGGAAAGCTGGCTCGCGTTGCCGGCGGTGATGAATCCGCCCGGACCCCTGACCGGCGGCAGCGATGCGAGCCCTTCGAGCGTGGTGCCGGGTCGGTTGCATTCGTCGCGCTCCAGCGTGACCTGCTGCTTGCTCGTTTCGCCGGTCTTCTTGTCCTCGAACTTCTTGGTGACCGTCGTTGTCGACGATTTCGTCTTTGAAATAGTCCGGCTTCCTGAGCCGCGAAGGTGCGCTGCTGGCTCTGGAAGGAGTACTGATCCTGCGACTTCGCGCGAAACCTTGTATCGCTTAGAGACGACCTCGGCGGTGTCGATCATCGCCATGTACACCGCGGGCGCGTACTTGAGCACCAGCGGATCGCCCTGGCGATACGCGTTCATGTGCGAGTTCTGCACTAGGCTGATTGATTCGACTCCGCCCGCGACTACGGTCTGCATCCCGTCGACCATGATCTGCTTGGCCGCCATCGAGATGCTCATCAGACCCGACGAGCACTGCCGATCGACGCTCTGCCCCGCGACACTGACCGGCAGTCCCGCCGCGACCGCGCACTGGCGTGCGACGTTGAAGCCCTGGGTGCCCTGCTGGAGCGCGGAACCCATGATCAAGTCATCGACTTCCGCAGGTTCGACGCTCGGCGCGTTTCAGCGCGGCCTGGATGATCGGGGCCGCCATCGACGGCGACTCGATATCGTTGAATGCACCGCGATACGCCTTGCCGATGGGCGTGCGGGCGGTGGATACGATGACGGCTTCTCTCATTAGATGCTCCTTGAAATCCGCGCTCGGGCGCCAAACTGGCGCGGCGCGGCAGCGTTGTTTCGGATAGTGTCGCTGCGGCGCGTGTTTGGCAACCGTTTTGCGCGTCTATCAAACTGCGCGGTGGCACCACCGGCCGGCGATGGCCGTTGCCGCCCGACTGCAAATCGCGCGAGTTCTAGGCTCGCAGGAATGATCGCAGCGACGCGAGTATCGTGCGCGCGTCGCCTTGGGCATTGAGGTCGGCCGCGATCTGCTCGTAAAGCCGGGCGGCGCCCGTGTAAATTCCCGCGCCGGCGGCCGCACTTCCCACAAACGCAGCGATCTCGTCCATCTCAGCGACCCATCGATACGCCTTGGGTAGCATGCGGGGTAAGCTGCGCTCGACTCGCGCGAGAATCTCCGGTTGGCTGCGCGCGAGCTCGGCGCGCAACGCACCATCAAGACCTTCGCGCGACGCCGCCGCGACCATCGCGGCGCCCAGTGCGGTAATGCCCTTGGTCAGTCCCGCGTAGGAGAGCTTGAGCGCCGATGCCGCACCGATCGGGCCGTCGAGCGTCGCGATGTCGAGGCCGTATCTGGAAAGCCGCGATACAAGATGCGCGTCGGGCCCAGAGGCGTAAAAGCGCGGACCTATATCGAACCGGTCCGCGGGCGGCGGTCCGCCGATTATTCCGGCATCGACGAAACGGCATCCGGTCTCGGCCAGCCGCCCGGCGATTCGCCGCACCGTGTCGGGTGCGACAGCGTTGCATTCCACGAAGACCGGTTTGTGCGCGGCGCGAGACAGTGGGGCGCGGAATCGCTCTGCGACCCGTACTGCTTGACCGGGTGGAACGATCGAGAGGATGAATGCGGCGTCGCCAGCCATTCGCTCGTCGTTATCGACGACCTCGATCCCGGCCTCCGCCACGCGCCGGGCGCTTGCGGCGCCGCGTCCCGCCAGAGTCGTCAGCACGCGCGCTCCGGCATCGCGCATCCGCCGTCCCACCGCCGCTCCCATCTCGCCGGCTCCAATCACCGCGATCGTTTCGATTGGACGCTGTGAGTTGCTCATAGCTGTCCTCCCGCTGAAAGTGCGGCGCCGGAGCGCGGTGCACGCCACTGCGTGCTCAGCTCATCGCGATGCGGCGGGGCGCAGAAATTCGAGCGCGGCGCGATGGATCCCGGCGCTGCCGGCGACCAGCACCTGTCCTCCGTCATAGCAGGGACCGTTTGACCACGAGGTCACGATGCCGCCGGCGGCCTCGATTATCGGGACGAGCGGCTGGATGTCGTAGGGATTGAGATGCGACTCGATCACCAGGTCGACCAGTCCCGCTGCGAGCAGGCAATACGAATAGCAGTCCCCGCCGTAGCGCCGCATCCGCGCGCGCCGCGCGATCGAGTGAAACGCGTCAGCCTCCGCTCCCGCCTCGAACATCGCAGGGTCCGTCGCGCAGACCGCCGCGTCTTCGAGCCGGTCGCATCGCCGCGTGCGCAGCGCGTGGCGCTGTGTTCCTCGCCGCAGCTCCGCGCCAAGGCGCGAGCCGACGAAAGTTTCGCCGACGTACGGCTGATGCATTACGCCGACGACGGGCTTCTCACCGTCATTGAGCGCGATAAGCACGCCCCAATGGAGCTGGCCAAGTATGAAGGCGCGAGTGCCGTCAATCGGATCGATTATCCAGGTGAAGTCGTCGGCGCCGGCTGATACTCCATGCTCCTCGCCCAGGATTCCGTGGCGTGGATATACGCGCCCGATTTCCTCGCGAATCGCGGTTTCCGCCGCGCGATCGGCGACTGTGACCGGATCGTAAGGGCCGCCAGGCGCCTTGTTCTCGACGTCCAGCGCCGCGCGAAAGTGGGGCAGGATTACTCGTCCCGCAAGTTCGCCTAGCCGGCACGCGAATTCGACAAATTCGCCGGTCTCGCGATCGCTGAGCGCTCCGCGCCGCGCCATCACGAAACCTCGTAGCTGGCGTCCAGCCAAGTCATCAGCAGCTCGTTGACCATCTCGGCCGGAATAGACGCCGCGCCGCCGCCGTACACCGCACCGCTTTTGGCTGGACTCGAATGAGGCTGCTTGGCGTACTCAACGCCGTCGCCGATGTCCCTGACGAATCTCGTCGCGACGCCGGGCATGGTCTGCGGCAGCGTGACGCAGATGTGGAACCCGGCCGGCTTCTGCAATCCGTTGAGTCGCCATCCGCGATCGGCGAGGTAGTCGTTGACGTGAAAGATATCGACCGCGTCGGAGGCGATCGCGATGCAGTAGGTCGGGCTGCCGATAATCCTGAGCTCGGGAATTTTCCCGACTCCCGCCTTGATCGTGTCGGCCGCCTTCATGATCCGGCGAGTCGCCTTCAGATATCCCTCCTCGCCGAGCGCGACCATCGCGGCCCACGTCGAGGCGCTGATACCACCGGAGCGGCTGCCCGCGATCGTCGGCGAGGCATACAGCCCGCCCTGCCAATCCGTAATTCCGAAGTACTGCCTGCGGCGCAACGCCGTGTTGCGATACAGCACCACCGACGCGCCCTTGAGCCCGTAGCCCCATTTGTGCGTGTCGCACGACATCGAGGTGACACCCGGCAGGCGGAAGTCGAATGCGGGGACCTCGTAGCCGAGCTTTGCGATCCACGGCAGGATGAAGCCGCCGAAGCAGCTGTCCACGTGCAGGCCGATTCCGTACTCCAGCGCAAGGTCGGAGAGCTTTTCGATCGGATCGATAAGCCCGTGCGGATAATTGGCCGCCGAGCCGGCGATCGCGATCGTGTTCGGCCCGATTTGCGCGCGCATCGCGTCCACGTCGGCGAGATAGTCGGGCCCCACAGGAACGCGAATCAGCTTGATTCCAAAGTAGTGCGCGCCCTTTGAGAAAGCGGGATGAATTGTGTCGGGCACCACCATCTCTGGCGCGGTGATTCCCTTCTCGGCCCGCGCGCGTTCGCGCTGCGCGAGCATCGGCAGGATGATGCTCTCGGTGCCGCCCGAGGTGATTGCGCCGCAGACCTGGTCGGCGGGGTTGCGCTCGCGCGCGGCGTCGGCGCCGAGCATCTTCGCCGTCATCGCGATTATCTCGCCTTCGAACTTGGTGCCGCTCGGGCACATGTCGCGCTGGAGGAGGTTGACGTGCGAGAACAGCGCGAACACGCGGTTGAGGAACGCGTAATGCTCCATCCCGCCGTGGTAATAGGTTCCCGAGATTTTCCCGGTCTGCCAGCGTGAGTCTTCGGTCCGGGCGATCGAGCGCAGCTCGCGGAGCACGTCTTCGGGAGTGCGGCCCTTTTTGGGAAGCTCGGTGTTAATCGCGAACTTGTCCCGGTACGGATGCATCTCGCCCATCGGGCCTGAGGATTGCTCCGTTTTGCGTGCTGCTTTGGCCATTGCTTGAACTCCTTTTCGCGCCGCGCATGTCGATTTGTCTAATCGGGGTCGGCAACCGGATTCATCCGGCGGTAAATCGGTTTGGCGCGCCTGTAGAACTCCATGAATTCGCCGAACCGGCGATCGTAAATCTTCCTATGGTCGGCGATCGGGTCATATACCGCGGCAATCTTCACCAGCGAAGGAATCGCCTCGAATTGAATATCCCCCAACGCCGCGAATGCCGCCATCGCGGCCCCAACACCGTTCGCGCTGCGCGGAGACGCAACCTGCCGCACCCGGCAACCGAGGATGTCCGCGTGAATCTGGCACCATAGATCGGAGCTTGCGCCGCCGCCGATGAAATTGAGCGCGTCGAACGGACGGCCGGCGAACTTGTCGACGTAGCCCTTGAGCCAGCGAAGATTGAAGGCGATTCCTTCCATCACCGCGCGCACGTAATGCCCCCGCGTGGTGCGCGCGCTCTGATTGAAAAACGCGCTGCGAGTCCATGCATCGTCCGCCGGCGCCATCACGCCCCCGATCCACGGCGTGAAGATAAGACCGTCGCTGCCAGGCGCCACCGCCGCGGCGAGCCGGTTCATGTCCTCGTAAACGTCCCCTCCGGGCTCCGGATAGAGGATGTCGCGCAGGAACTCGAGGCATCGGCCCGCCATCCCCTGTTCCGCCGTCACGACGTAGCGGCCCGGAATTGCCGCGGGCATCGCGGAGAGCATGTGCAGGGGATCGGTCCGCTTGCGCGCGATATGGCAGCTCATCCATGAGGTCGTGCCGATATAGAAATATCCCTCGCCGTCGCGGACGCATCCCGCGCCGATCGTCGCCGCCTGCAGATCGCAGGTGCCGGTCACTACGCGGGTGGATTGCTCCAGGCCGAGTTGCGCGGCGGCCCCGGCGGTGAGCGTTCCGATCACGCTCGCGGGCGGAACCAAGTCGGGAAATTTTTCGCGCTCGAGTCCCGCCAGACGGAGCAGGGTGGGCGAGTAATCGACGCGCGCGGGATCGCGGATATCCGCCATCCAGTACGTGAACATCGTTGCGCCGGTCGCCGCGAATCTGCCGCTGAGCTTGAGATTGAGATAATCCATCGGCTCGAGCAGCTTGTGTGCGCGCGCATAAATCTCCGGCCGCTCATGCTTGAGAAACAGCACATGGCCCAGGCCGTCGGCGCCAGAATGAACCGGGACGCCGCCCGTTACCCGAAGCCATCGGAGCAGCTTCGCAAGCCCGTAGCCCTGGACGGATGGCCATCCGCGCGTAAGCGCGCGGTTGTAGCGGCCGCCGCGCGAATCCATCCATGAAATAGCGTTGCAGAGAGGGTTGCCCGCCTTATCGACCGGCAGCGTGACGGCCCATTGCGTGGTGCATGCGACCGCGGCGATTCGATCGCGCGGGACGCCGGAATTTGCGATAGCGGCGCGGCTTGCGTCGACGACCGCGCGCCACCACTGCGCAGGATCCTGCTCCGCGCCGCCGTCGGGCAGCAGCTGAGTCGTGAGGTGGCTCAGCGCCGACGCCGCGACTTCAGCTCGGCTCGACACGACGGCCGCCTTGACGCTACCCGAGCCCATGTCGATTGCAAGAACGTAGCGGTCGCCGGCGGGAACCATAGTGAAGTCCAACCCGTGAAAGGTTTAGCGGAAGCCCGCGCGCCGATACAGGGCAGAGGCGGCGCGGTTCAAGACGAAGTGGGGGTGGGTCTGCCCGTCAGCGCGTCGGTCAGAAGCTGGCGCGCTTTTTCAGTTTCCGTCTCGAAGATGATCGTGCACATGAGGTAGCCGAAAGCCAGCATGATCACGAGCGGCACCAGCTTGCCCGAAGACCAATCCTTTGAGGCAAACAGCGTGGCCGCCGCTCCAACCAAAACCCCTGTCATCCAAAGAGCCCAGAACCCTAGTACGATCCAATGAAGCCGCATGGTCATTGAGACCGTCGTGCAACCGGCACGCTCGCGAATGACGCCTGAGATCATTGGCACAAGCGAATTGCGACCGCGGAAAATGCGGCTGATGGAAAACTTGCTGCCGGTAACTTCGCCTTGGAACCGGTCAGTTCGAATTTCAGCTTTCCTTCGGAACCACTTGCGCGGCTCGATGATCGCCTGGAGCGCGTTTGCGCATTGATCGACGGTCAAATGCGTATCGATATCGTACCGGCGGTAGGGCAGGGCGAGGTACAGCCAGAGCCCTCCGCGCTCCGGTTGAATCGGTGGAGGTGACCAACCGGCGTCCATCGCGCGGCGACTCTCTCAATCAGGATTCATGGAGGTTCCCGTTGCGGACCGGAATCGCCCAATCCCAGCCATAATGCCCGCGCGCGTCCTCGATCTGGACGCGGCCCATGATGTTGTCGCCGCACGGGGCGCAGAAGAAGAACGTGCGCTTGCCCTCGCTCACAGTGGCGATCAGAGTCTTGTCGCCGCTGGGGCTTTCGGCAAATCGAGCGCCGCACGCGCTGCAACTGGAATCGAGCACCTGCGCGCGGTTGATAATCAGGAACTGATTGCGGCTGTTCCCGTTTTCATCCATTTGTCCACTCCTCATCGCGGTCAATCGCCAAAACATCGCGGTCTGCTCAGGGTACTCGCGAAGCACCCTGGCACGCGACCCGCCGAATTATCTCTCGCCCTGCCTTAACCGACCAGTCTCGTTCATAGACCGACCCGACCGAGCACCGGTAGCGCCGCCGCTCTTGACCTGGAACGCGCGGGACTGAATTCGTCGGACGCAGCGTTCTGCCTTTCGGATCGGGGCGTGGGAGGTTATCCGGCGCCGGATTCCCCCAAAGAGCCGCGGGCGAGCGGAGTAGAGATCAGCGAGATGCACGAACTGCGCGAGCGAAGGCTTGGCGCCGAGCCTCTCGAGCAATGGGAGCGGGCGCTGCGCGAGTGCTCGCATGATTTCTCATTCATTCATCCGGGCGGGAGTCGAGCGCCGATGCGCAGCGGCGCGCCGTGACCGCGCATCGCGACCTGGTACGCCGCCATCGTGAGGAAACCATCGTGATCGCGCCCCACGGGAATCTTCTGGCGCTGCTGGTGAATCACTACTATCCGCAGCATGGTTACGAGTTCTGGAAGGCGCTGACGAATCCCGACCTGTATAGCTTGACGGTACAGCCCGACGCTAGCACCAAGCTCTGACGACTCTGGCGTTGACCGGCCGCGATCTCGCGCGCTTTCGATTGGTAAAGCCGCTATGCTACGGAGCGTGGTCGCGTGCGTCCGCAATCGCCGCAGGAGGATTTATCGATGAGCGATTTGCTCGCCGAAAAGAACGGTAATATCGCGGTCCTGAAGCTCAACCGCCCCGACCGCATGAACGCGATCAGCGTCGAGATGCTGGGTGAGCTGGGCAACCGGCTGAAGCAATACGACAACGATCCCGAAGTGCGCGCGATAATTCTGACCGGCGAGGGACGCGGCTTCTGCTCGGGGCTCGATCTCAAGGACGCCGCGGCGGGACGCGGTATCGGCGGTTCAGGGGTGTTGTCGGGTGGCGGAGGCGCCGCTCATCTGAGCACCTTCGAAATTCCGACCGTCACGCTGCATCGGATCGACGTTCCGGTTATCTGCGCACTCAATGGCGCGGCGGCGGGTTACGGATTCGATCTCGCGCTGGGCTGCGACATGCGCCTGATCAGCGACCGGGCCAAGCTGGTGCCCGGCTTCGCCAAGCGCGGCATCGTGCCGGAAAGCGGAGGGACTTGGTATCTGCCGCGGCTCATCGGGTGGGCACGCGCGTGCGAGATCGGGTTCATCGCCGAGGACATCACGCCGGAGCGCGCGCTGGAGCTGGGGCTGGTGAACAAAGTCGTGGCGCACGAGAGCCTGATGGCCGAAGCTGAACGATGGGCGGAGAAGATCGCCTCCAACGCGCCGCTGGGAATCAGGGCGATGAAGCGTTTGTATCGCGCCGGGCTGACCGAGGACTTCGAGTCGCATACGCATCACGTGCTGATGCAGTTGCTGCTGCTGTTTCGCTCCCACGACTTCCAGGAAGGGATTCAGTCATTCATCCAGAAGCGCGAGCCGAAATTTCAGGGCCGCTGATTCGGGCGCCGATCGGGTTTCTTGTCACGAATATGAACTTGTCCCAAAATTGAATTGTCGGCGGGAAATTCCCGCGCGGTTCTCAGGGACAAGTGAGTAACGACGACGCGAACGCAGCGCATGGCCACCAGCTGATCCTGCTGACCGGCGCGACCGGCTACGTCGGCGGACGGCTGCTCCATGAGCTGGAGCGCCGCGGGGCGCGTGTGCGATGCCTCGCGCGCAAGCCGGAATATGCGCGGGCGCGAGCGGCGTCCGCCACCGAGGTGGTCGGCGGCGACATTCTCGATGCCGACAGCCTCCAGCGCGCGATGGCGGGGGTGGACACCGCGTACTACCTGGTGCACTCGATGGGCTCGGGCGGCGCGTTTGCGAGCGCCGATCGCGAGGGCGCGCGAAACTTCGGCGCGGCGGCCAAGCGCGCCGGAGTGCGGAGGGTTATCTACCTGGGCGGATTGGGTGATAGCGGCGCCAATCTTTCCGAGCATCTGAGGAGCCGCCACGAAGTCGGCGATCTGTTGCGCGAATCGGGCGTCGCGGTTATCGAGTTCCGCGCCTCGATCGTAATCGGGTCCGGGAGCCTGTCCTTTGAGATGGTGCGGGCGCTCGCCGAACGGCTGCCGGTGATGATCACACCGCGATGGCTGTCGGTGGCGGCGCAGCCAATTTCGATCGGCGAGGTGATCGCCTACCTGGTTGCCGCGCTCGATCATGAATTCGAGGGCAATCGCATCTTCGAAATCGGCGGCGCGAGCGTCGTGTCGTACGGCGATATTCTGCGCGAATACGCGCGCCAGCGCGGGCTGCGATGCTTCATGATCCGGGTTCCGGTCCTGACGCCCCGGCTTTCCAGCCTGTGGCTGGGACTGGTGACGCCGCTCTACGCGCGCGTGGGCCGCGCTTTAATCGACAGCATCAGCCATCCCACCGTCGTGCGTGACCACGCCGCCGAGCAAATCTTCGGCATCCGCCCGATCCCGATGGCCGAGGCGATCGCCGCCGCGCTGCGCAACGAGGACAGCGAATTTGCCCAGACCCGATGGTCGGATGCGATCTCGGCCGCGGGGCCGGCGCGCGACTTCGGTGGCAGGCGCTTCGGCAACCGGCTGGTCGATTCCCGCGCGACCAGAGTCAACCTGCCCGCGGCCGCGGCGTTCGCGCCCATTGGCCGCATTGGGGGCGAGACCGGATGGTATTGGGGCGATTGGCTGTGGACGATCCGCGGGTGGCTCGACCTGTTGATCGGCGGAGTCGGGATGCGCCGCGGGCGTCGCGACCGCTTGATGATCGAAGTGGGCGACGCCATCGACTGCTGGAGGGTTGAGAGCTACGAGCCCGATCGCCGTCTCAGGCTTGCGGCCGAAATGAGGTTGCCGGGACGCGCGTGGCTCGATTTCGAGGTGGAACCCGACGGCGGCGGCTCGCTTATCCGCCAGACCGCGATATTCGATCCGGTGGGGCTCTCCGGACTCGCCTACTGGTACGCCGTCTGGCCGCTGCACCAGATGGTATTCGCCGGGATGCTGCGCGAGATTGCGCGGGCCGCAACTGCGCCAGCCTCAGGCGGCGCTGCGGGCGGCTCACGCGGGCCGGCTAGGGCTGCATGAACGCGATCGCGACGCCGTCGAGCGGAGCGACGATACGCGCGATGAGCCCGCCCTGGATGGCGGTCTTGGGCTCGGTGGCTTCGAGTCCGTGATCGCGGGCGCAGGCGACTGCCGCGTGGATATCGGAGCACATAAGCGCAATCCCCCAGCATCCCGGTCGCGCCCGCGCAGGACCGACAACCTCGATAACGGTGCGCTCGAGCTTGAAGAATGCCTGGCGCGCGCCGCCGCCAGCCTCCCGGATACGCTTGCACTTTACGCCGATTTTTTCCTGCGCCGCGATCGCATCTTCGAGCACCGGCGTCATCACGACGATGTGCTCGAGGTACTGGACCGTGTTCGGGTTCGGTCCGGACGCGGCGGCGAGCCGCGCCGCGCGCTCAGCTACCGACGTGTCGATATCCACCGCGGCGGTCCATAGATTGGGAAGGCCGGAACTGAGTACCGCCGCGTCCACCGCGGGACCGGACGCCGCCGGCAGCGCGACTCGCGCGGACGCATCGGGCGGGAGACCGCCACGCGCCACTCCCCAGGTCCACCCGAGCAGTCCACCGCCAAGTCCCGCGGCCTCCGCGAGCGGGGCCGCCAGCGCCGGATCTGCGGGCGCGGTGAGCGCACAGAGATCGATCGCAATCGCGCCGCCGGCGGCACGCGCGAAGCTGATACCCTCTGCGCCGCCCTCGACGCGCTCGACCGCGAAGCCCGCGCGGCGCCATCTATCGCACGCGGCGTCCAGGTCAGCGGTGGCGATCAGGACGCGCTCGATGCAGGTGATATTCACGCGACGGCTCCTTAGCGTGCAGCTTAACGGCAACCGGCCGCTCCCGCCATGGGCCGGCTGGCTCTTGCCCAAGGCCCGCGCAACGGGCCATTATCGCACCTTCAACCCGCTGTTATCGTGTCTTAACATCAGGTAGTATTTATTAACGTGTTGGTACAACAGGAGCGTCAACCGCACCTATGAAGATTTCGTGGCAGACCATTCAGGATGAGGCACTCGACGTCCTGCGCGCGCTTATCCGTTGCGACACCACCAATCCGCCCGGCAACGAGCGAATCGCGGCCGACCTAATCGCCGAATCGCTCGCCCGCCACGGCATCGACTCGGTCATCCGCGAGAGCGCGCCGACCCGCGCCAACCTGGTCGCGCGAATCGCGGGCAGCGACCGCGGCAAGGAGGCTCTGCTGCTCTCCTCGCACACGGACGTGGTTCCCGCGGAGCGCTCCGGATGGACGCGCGATCCGTTCGGCGCCGATATCGCGGACGGATGCGTATGGGGGCGTGGCTCGCTCGATATGAAGTCGAAGTGCGCGATGGACCTGGTGCTGATGACGGGGCTCAAGCGCGCCGGCGCCCAACCCAATCGCGATCTGATCATGGCCGCAGTGGCGGACGAAGAGGCGGGCAGCGACCAGGGCGCCAAATTCCTGGTCGAGCGCCATCCCGAACTGGTCCGCGCCGGATGGGTGCTCAACGAGGTCGGCGGATTCACGGTCCATCTCGGCGACAAGCGGTTCTACCCGATTCAGATCGCCGAGAAAGGGTGCGTGACCGTCAAGATGACGGTCACGGCGCGTCCCGGGCATGGCTCGATGCCGCGGACCGACAGCGCGATCGCTCAAATCTCGCATCTGCTCACGAAGATAATCGATACCCCGATGCGCCGGCGCGTGCTGCCCCTGATGCAGCAGACGCTCGGGGAGCTGGGTGTTGATCCCGAGCACGCGGGGCCGCTGTTCGCCCCGATGCTGGCGAACACGGTCTCGCCGACGATTCTGCACGCCGGTTACAAGGACAACGTGATTCCCGGTGAGGCGTGGGCGGTGCTCGACGGACGCACGCTACCCGGCGAAAATCCTGAGAGCTTTATGGCGGAGCTGCGCGCGATCGTCGGCCCGGAGCCGCGGTTCGAGCTGCTCAAGACGGCGCCGCCGGTTGAAACCAGCTCCGACACGGAGCTGTTCGATCTGATTTGCAAGCGCGTGGAAGCCGCCGACCCCGGCGCGCGCGCGATACCGTGGATGATTCCGGGCGCAACCGACAACAAGTTCTACTCGTTGCTGGGCGCGCGATGCTACGGGTTTTCGCCGGTACGGCTTGATCCGCACACCCCGTTCGGCTCGCTCTATCACGGCAACGACGAACGGCTGCCGATCGACGGGTTCTACTGGGGCCTTCGAACTTATGCGGAGGTCGTGCTGAACTTCGCGGGTCTGAACTTCGGCGACGTATTTTGCTGAGCTGCCCGCGCCGGTCAGGGCTGATTGCCAGAGTGATCCATCGCCTGGCTGACCGGAGTGAACGTCACCAGCAGGCGCGGCGGACCCTCCAGCGGCACCACTGACACGTTGGCGACCGGGTCGGTATTAACAGCGACGCTGGTGCCCTGCGAGTTTGACGTGATGTCGCAGTCCTTGAAGATGGAGCGATCGAAGACCATGTGCCGCGGCATCGCGGCGTCGAGCTTGGCGTTCTTGATCGTCACGATCGCGGTCGAATAACCGGAATCGTTGCGGACGTGCTTTTCGTAGGTCGCGGGCGCCGTCAGATCGATAATCACCGACATCGGGGGATCCGCGGCTGACAGTCGCACCTGCTTGATGGTGGCGGGACCGGACGCTTTAGAGGCGGGCGCTTCCTCGGGGCGATTCAGGTTCGGCAGCCCATCGGGGCCATAAGCCGCCGCCGTCGCTTTCGCAGCCTGCGCCGCCGGAGCGCCCAGGACGCCGCCAGCGGCGGCCCCCCCGCCAGCATCGGCAGTCTGCGTGCTGCCCAGGCCGTCGTCGCGCTGGCGAACGACGACGTGGTCCTGATCCGGCCCCTGGCCGCTGTAACCGCTTTCCGCGAGCACCAGCGGCAGCGGATCGGACTCGGTATCCACCGGCTCATGGAGCCGTTTGAGCGCGGCCTTCGCCTGAGTGGTGTAAGGGGTATTCGGGTAATGGAGCAGAAGGGCGGTGTAAGCCTGGGCGGCGGAGTATCTTTTTCCTTCCTTGTCCAGAGCCTGGGCGAGCTCGAGCAGCGCCTCCGGTGCGATCGGCGTGTCGGGATACCTCTCCATCAGCTCCGCCATCCGGGACTCGGTGGCTTTGAAATTGGCGCGCTGGTAATAGAAATTGCCGATGATCATCTGGTGGCGCGCCAGGACATCGCGGCACACGATTGCGCGCTCGCGCGCCAGCTCGGCGAACGATCCTTCGGGATAGCGCGCTTCGAGAACCTGGAAATATTTGAGCGCGTCCTTGGTCTTGGACTGGTCCTGGTCCTCGCGGCCGATCTGATCGTAATAGCTCATCGCGATGTAATAGCTGACGAGCTCGAGGTTCTTGCTGGTCGGATGCATACGCTGGAAGTCGTCGAGCGCGGCGACGGCTTCCGCATAGTCCTTCATTTCGTAGTACGCCATGCCGATCTTCATCTCGGCGTCCTCGGCGTAAGGGCTGAAGGGGTAGTAATCGATCAGGTCCTGGTAATTCTCGATCGCCGCGTTGAACTCCTTCTGGGCGAAATCGACCTGGGCCTGCTGGTAGTAGTCCTGCCCGGTGGGCTTCTTTCGGATGGAGCACGCCGATGCGGGCAGGAAACACACGGCCAGCAATATGACGAGCACACGCCGCATAACCAAAGCTCCGGTCAGGTTAAACAAGCCGGAGGACCAATGCAAACCATCCTTGCGGAAAATGGAACAACGTATCAGCACCGCTTAACCATCGAACGCGGCCAGTTGGCGAATTTCACTTGATTGGGGCGGTATTTCGGCATTGCCGCGCTAATTCCTGGGGATCATTTACAGCAGTTGACAATCTTCCATTCGCTTTCAAAGACCGGTCTCTTCACCGCGATAAATTTGCGCGCGAATCCGGTCGAGGCGCCGCCCGGTGTCGTCGCGCCCGCCCGAATGAAGCCGCCCGCCGTGAGCATCTGCTCGATCTCGGCCGCATATTCCGGAACGTCGGTCGCGACATAAAGACTGCCGCCGGGCGCCAAAGTTCTGCCGAGGCTTGCGACAGTCCGCTCAGTGAACATCCGATGCTTATGATGGCGCTCCTTGGGCCACGGGTCTGGAAAGTAGATGTGGAAGGCGGCGACGCTTGCGTCCGGGAGCATCAGGTTCACCAGCGTGCGCGCATCCATCCTGACCACGCGGACGTTGCCGAGTTCCGCGCGGCCGCACCGGACCGCGAGCATCCGGGATATTACGCCCGACAGTTCGACCGCGAGATAATTGCGCTCGGGAAGTTGCGCCGCTCGCTCGACGATAAACTCGCCCTTGCCCGCGCCGATTTCGACTTCCAGCGCTCCGGCGCGCGCGAATAGCGAGGCCGAATCGATCGCGAACACGCCCTCCGGGTCGAACAGCACGCGCTGGGCCGCGGCGCGCGCGCCGGGACGCGACCATACTTTTCCCGCTTTCCTTAACCGTGACATCCTGCCGCATCACACACTGCCCAAGGCCCGCTTGCGGGACAAGCGGCCCGCCTCAATTGGGGCGCGTGAGAAAAGCTTTCACGCGCTCGACGAGCGGTCGCAGGTCGGTATTGTCCACCAGTGCGCTAGCCATCCGAACCGGATCGCCGAAAAAGAACCGCTCGTAGAGCACCTGCCGGCCGCCGAACGAGCTGCACGCCACGTCCCACGCGAGGCGATAGAGCGCAACCCGATCGCGCGCGCCGCTGTCGGACGCGGCGAAGTAACGGTCGAGGTCGGGGCGCTCGGATGGATTGGCAAAGTCGGCGTCCGACGGCGTCGCCATCAGTGAGGACGAGCTGTTGAGCTGAATAATCTCGACCATCCGCGGGTAAAGCCGCGGGAACAGGTTGCGCGCGGTGTCCAGCGGCGGACGCGCCGGCGCGCATATGCCCCATTTGTCGGTGGCCGCGTCCGCCTCCGCGGCGCGCAGGCACGCGCGCATCGTCTCGGTCGTCGTGATCATCTCGGCCAGCCGCTCGCGCACATGCTGCAGCGCCATCGCGTCGGAGGATTCGGCGATACGCGCTGCAAGCCCGAGCACGAACTCGCTCTTGGCCACGTTCTTGACCACGACCTGATGCATCATGTGCACGACCGCGCCGGTCTCGGCGTAAAGCGCGTTGCAGCGCGCGACGTCGCCGCACAGGAACACGCGCTCCCACGGCACGGCCAGGTTGTCGAACACAACCACGCAGTCCATTTCCTCGAAGCGTGAGGCGAGCGGCGCGTCGAACTTCGGGCGGCCGCTGTCGTAGGCGTCGCGGCAATGGAAGCGCAGCCCCTTGGTGTTGCACGGGATCGCGAACGACACCGCGAACGGCTCGGCGGCCGACTCGGCCTTGAGCACCGTGGATGGGAAGACCAGGATTTCCTCGGACAGCGGCGCGAGCGTCGCGAGCATCCGGCACCCGTTCACCACGATCCCGTCTGCGGTCTTCTCGACCACCCGCAGGGCCAGGTCCGCGTCGGTATGCCCGGCCCATCCCTGGGTGCGGCTCGCGCGCGGATTGACCAGGGTGTGGGTTGCGCACCAGTCGTGATTTCGCGCCTCGCGGTAATAATTCTTTATATTGTCGCCGCAGCGCGGATCGCTGGCGGCAAAGAATTCGTGCGCGGCGGCCATCGCGGCGATACTGACGTTCAGGTAGTCCGGGGTGCGGCCCATGAAGCCGCCGGAAAAATCCGCCCAACCCTTCATCATCCGCGACCGCTTGCGCAGATCCTCGGACGTTTTGGGCTGCAGGAACGAGAGTCCCGCGCGCCCGCCGTCCTCGGTGCGATAGGTCATCGCCTCCGGCGCTTCCATCTGCATGTCATAGAGCGAGGCGAGCGAGCGCGCGCAGTTGCGAAACGCCGGATGAGTGGTCACGTCGGTGACGCGAGCGCCGTCGAGCCAGACTTCCGCGCCAAGCTTCTTGAGCGAGGAGAGAAAGTTGTTGCCCGAGCGTGCGCCCATCTCAGAGCACCTCCTTGAGCAGCGGCAGACGCTTGCGGATCCGCTCGGCGGCGTCGGCGGGCGCCATGTAAGGCGGGCGCGCGGGACCCATCTCAATTCCGGTGGACACCGTTGCGGTGACCTTGGTGGTGCCCAGATGGCCCAGGGTTTCCTCGCCGCCCCGCGGGAAGCAGCGGTTGAGCCGCCGCTGGATCTCCTCGGCGCGGACGTAGTCGCCCGCGCGATAAGCCTTGAGCAGCGCGGCGGCGGCGGGCACCGCGAAGATATTGATGAAGCCGCCCGCCGCACCAAGCATCAGGCCCGCCAGCAGCGCGCGGAAGGTGTTGTAGATTGCGGCCGCGCCGCCGACTTCGTCGTAGAGCGCCTCGAGATGCTGCAGGTCGGTGAGCACTTCCTTGAACGCGACCACGCCGCCGATCGCCGCGAGCCGTCCCGCGAACTTCGGCGAGATATTGAATTTGCTGAGCGCCGGATTGTGATAGACCACCACCGGCAGATCGCCAGCGTCCGCGACCATCTGGAAGTGCCGCTCGACCTCCGCTTCACCGCATCGCCAGTAGTAGGGCGGGATCACCTGCTGCGCGTCATAACCGAGCCGCGCGGCGATTTTGGCGTAGTGGAGCGTCTCCAGGGTGGTCGCGCCCGAGGTCATCGCGACCGCGCAGATATTCGGGCGCCGGCGCGCCTCCTCGGCGACGACTTCGAACACGCGGGTGCGTTCGGACTCGTCCAGGTGGAGAAATTCCCCGATCGACGGGGCCGCCACCACGCCCGCGGCGCCGTTATCGATCGCCCAGCGCACTTCGTTGCGCAGCGCGTCGAGGTTGAGCCGGTAATCGCCGTGAAACGGCGTCACCAGCATCGCGATGATTCCATTTGGGAGATTCATCTCTGTTTTTCTCCGCTCAGCGCTCGTTGCGATCCGTCTGGGGATAGGCCAGGCACACCAGCTTCGGTTCGGTCCAGAACTCCAGCGCCCAGCGGCCGCCCTGGCGCCCGAGCCCGCTCATTTTGGCGCCGCCGAACGGGGTGCGCAGGTCGCGCAGGAAGAAGCTGTTGACCCACACCATCCCGGTTTTGATTTTTTCCGCCACGCGCAGCGCGCGATTCACGTCGCGCGTCCATACATAGGCGGCCAATCCATGGCGGGTCGCGTTGGCCGCGGCGACAGCCTCGTCCTCGCCGTCGAAGCGCTCGACGGTGAGCACCGGCCCGAAAATTTCCTCGCTGGCCGCGCGTGAGGATGGCGCTGCGCGGTCGAGGATCGTCGGCAGATAATAGAACCCGCGCGTGATACCCTCCGGCGCGCTTCCGCCGCAGAGCAGCTTTGCGCCGCCGGCGACCGCCTCGGTCACGACGCCGTGCACGCGCTCGCGATGCGCCGCCGAGATGAGCGGTCCGTACTCGGTGCGCTCATCGAGCGGATCGCCGATCCGAAGCCGCTTCACTTCGTCGAGCAAGAGCACCAGGAAATCATCGGCGATGCGGCGGTCGACCACCAGGCGCGATCCCGCGACGCAGGATTGTCCCTGGCTGCGAAAGATCGACCGCGCCACGCCGACGGCGGTGCGCCGCAGCTCGCAGTCGGCGAAGACCAGGTTGGGTGACTTGCCGCCCAGCTCCAGCGTGACGCGCTTGAGCGACTGCGCCGCCGCCGCCATCACGTTGCGTGCGGTCGCGGCGCCGCCGGTAAACGCGATTGCGTCAATTCCCGGATGCGAGACGAGCGCCTGTCCGGTCTGCGCGAGGCCGGTGACGATATTGAGCACGCCGGGCGGCAGTCCCGCTTCCGCGGCAATTTCGCCCAGCGCGATCGAGGTGAGCGGCGCCATCTCGCTGGGCTTGAGCACGCAGGTATTGCCGGTGGCCAGGCACGGCCCGAGATTCCACGTCGCCAGCATCAGGGGCGAATTCCACGGAATGATGATCGCGCCGGCGCCGAGCGGCGGGCGCTGGGTCAGGCTTGCCAGGCGCAGGTCCTCGCCCAGGAACTTGGCGTCGCCGAGCGAGGCTTCCTGGGTCCACGCCTGCGCGGCGGCGGCGAAGAAGCGGAGGTTTTTCGCGGCGCGCGCTATATCGTGATTGACGCATTCGGCGACGGGCTTGCCCACGTCGCGCGCTTCGAGCCGGCCAAGTTCCTGAGCGCGCCGCTCGATTCCGTCGGCCATCCGCCCGAGCACCGCGGCGCGTGCGTCGGTCGACATCGCGGGCCAGGCGCCGCCGTCGGCGGCCTGACGCGCGGCTGCGACGGCGCGCTCGATATCGTTGCTTGAAGCTTCGGGCACGGTGGCGAGCAGCTCGGCGCTCCCGGGCTCGATATCCTCGAAGCGCGCGGAGGAAGTTGCATCCGAGTAGCTTCCGGCAATGAACAGCCTGGTTTCCATCTTTGCGGCTCCGCGGACGGCGCCGAGTGCAGAGCAATCGGGCGGCGCCGCGTTTCTGGCACGATAGCGAAACCGCCTGCGATTCGCATCCGATGCGGCGGCGAGGCGGCCGCGGCGTGCGACGGGGTCCGCACGGCGCGATTGTGAATGCTCAATTAACGCAGCCGCAATCGCGCCGATCTTGACGCAATATCGCCGCGGCCTTACTCTCGCGTTTGGCGGCTTGGCTGCTCGTGTCTGAGTCTCTCAGAATCATTCCACTATTTCCGCTGCCCAATCTGGTCTTGTTTCCCGGAGTCAGGGTGCCGCTGCATATCTTCGAGCCGCGCTATCGCGAGATGGTCGCGGATATCGCCGGACGGGAGCGAGTGGTCGGGATGATGCTGCTGAAGGGCAATCCGGTCGCCGACGTCAGCACCGCCCCGGATATTTTCGAGATCGGATGCGCCGGACGAATAAACGAGTTGGTCCCTCTTCCCGACGGACGCTACAACCTGGTGCTGGAAGGGTTCTCGGAGTTTCGTGTCGTGCGCGAGATCCGAGAACGATCCTACCGGCAGGCCGAGGTGCAATGGTGCCCCGTCGAACCGGGCCTGCTCGAATGCGACGTTGAGACGCTAGAGGGGCTGCGCGAGATGCTGTTCGGCTATCTCGGCCCGCCCGCCAAAGAGGCATGGCGCATGCTCGTCGAGCAGCGCGGGCTGCACGGGCCGCAGTTGATAAATTTTTTGTGCTTTCACCTGGACCTGGCGCCGATCGAGAAGCAGACGATGCTGGAGGCGCTGACGGATCGGGTTGAGTCTCTGCTGGACGTGCTGGCATTCAAGCTCGAAGAGCGCAAATCCGGCTCCGGCGGTCCCGGCGGTGGTCCGGACATGGTGCAGTAGAAGCGCTTCAGGGAGCCTGAAATTCTCTGCGTCGCCGGTGATCCAGCACCGCCATCAATCGTGTATAATGGTCGAGCGACAGGCAGTTGCATCCGGGGCTGTAGCTAAATTGTCACTTGTGTCGCAAAAGGGGCATAAGGATTCGGGCGTTGGATTCTTTGCAAATCGCGGATAATTTCGCGATGTGCAAAGGTAATACGAAGTTTTCTAGGATTTAGCAGTCCTAATCCTCGACTGAATGCAAGGGAACGCAAGAGATGTGCGGATCGCGGGGGTGTGGCGTGTGTGGCACATTAATTGCTGATAAGTTTACAGGATTTTACGAACCCGACCTTTCGACGCTCAGGCTCCTCCATGGGGTGGATGTTTTTGCGGGGAAAGCGGATAGGCCAAATTTATGGAATGGGAAAACAGCTCACTAGGTTCTTTATTCGTCCCTGACGTCCTTACGCCGGAGCAGTTCTACGACAGCCGGCGTGACGATAGCTCGATCCGCCCAGTCAAAAAGCTGATGATGGCGATCCTCGAGGACGCCCTGCGTTGCTTTCAGAATAACGCCGACGCCAAGAACGGCGCGCGCAAGCGCCTGTTCCAGGAAGCCGAGCAGTGGCTGTGCGGCGAAGGCGGCGAAGGCCCGTTCTCTTTCGAGACGGTGTGCGAGACGCTCGGTATCGAACCGGGGTTCCTGCGCTCGGGACTGAAGGAGTGGCGTACGCAGCAGTTGGCCGGCGTGTCCACGCGGCGACTGGCGCGTCGTTCACCGGTGGTTCGCAGCGGGCGAATCAGCGCCCCTTCGCGGCGCGACGGTAAGCGCGCGGCTCGCGCCCACTAATTCACGGCCGCGGGCAAAGCGCCCGGGCCGGCAGAATCATAACTCCAAGGAAAAGCGGCGCAGCGCTGATCAGCGCTGCGCCGCTTGATTTATCGCGTCCAGCTGAGGCCGAAGTATAAGCGTGGCTTTCAAGAAGCCCGCCCAAGCCCGGCCGCCTGCGACTACTGCTTGGCTGGTGCCGGCGCTGCCGCCGCAGAGCCATTGCTGGCGGCTGGAGCGGCTTGCGCGGCCGGAAGCTGCACTCTCTTGGGCGTCACACCCGCGGGCGGAGGAGGAACGTAGCCCTTGGGCTGTTCGGCCACCCACTTCTCGCAGGCGGCGATATCGTCGGGCTCGACGCTCAGCTGTGCCTGGATTTGCTGATCGGTCCATCCATGCAGTTTGAGCGTATGAACTCCGGGGCACTTAACCCGGAGGTTGAAATTACGCATACTCTCTGTGGGAGCGGCAGTTCCTCCACCCGTAGCCGCAGTAGCGCCGGCCGTGGTGCCTCCCCCTCCTCCAGTGCTCGCGCACCCTGCCACCAACATTGCTAGCCCAGAGGCCAGCAACAACCCAATCGTGCGTCTCATGGCTTCCTCCTTCAGTCTGGGGGCCTCCCCCGGTAACAAGGCCCACTACGGGCAATCCGCCACCGCTGTCAAAGCAGCGTCAAAATACACCTAATGAAAAATTTAGCAAACCCTTCGTAACACAATTACAGGGCTTGGAAAAGCACCCGGCCGTCGCGTTCGGACTTGCGGGCGCGACCTTCTATACAGGCAAGTTCGAGGTGGGCAAGGGTTTCGAAGGTCGCCGCCATCACGTGGAATATCGGTCTCTCTTCGCCGCCGAAGACCTGCTGGGCAACGTCAAATGCGGTTTGCGGCTTGTGCTTGACGAGATCGAGCATCTCCGCCTCGCGATAGCGGTGATGCTCGATGAGCTGGTTGGCGCGGCGCCGATGGTCTTGATAGACGCCGCCGTGCGCGGGCAGCACCATCTCGACGTCGTACTTCTGCACCTTGAGCTGTGAATTGATGAAGTCGCCGAGCGGATTGGTGCCCGCGCCATCGGGGTAAATTCCGACGTGAGGGGTGATTTTCGGAAGCAAGTGATCGCCGACGATCATCACCTTCTCTTTGCGCAGGTAAATCACGTTGTGGCCGGGCGAATGGCCGGGCGTCCACACGACTTCCAGCTTGCGATCGCCGATGCTGATCACGTCGCCGTCGCTGATCGTGTGATCGGGATTCGTGACCGGCGCGTACATGTTGGTGCCCATCCACATCGGGCGCATCCCGGAGGGCTCGTGCTGGTCGATGGGAAATCCGTGGCTCTGAAAAAACGCGCGCGATTCCGGGCGATCGCCGGGGCTCATCCGTCCGAACATCAGCATCCGGTCCGCGCGCTCGGCCTCGAGCGTATGGATATGCACTTGCGCTCCGCTGCGGCGCTTGAGTGTGCCCGAGGCGCCAAAATGATCGATGTGGTGATGGGTTGCGATGATCGCGTCGAGATTTTCGATTTTGATCCCGACCTGCGCGAACGCTTCCTCGAGCGTCGCGATGCTTTCGGGCGAGTTCATCCCGGTGTCCACCAGGGCCCACGCTCCGTGACAATCGAGCAGGTACACGTTGATGATCGTCGGCCGCATCGGGAGCGGCAGGAAGATCTCGTAAATACCGGGATGAACCTCAACTATTTTGGTCGCCATGGGTGAGGACTCCAGTGGCCGGTTTCGCATGACCTTGTGGCATTGCGAACCACCACGGTTGGTGCGGCGCGATAAAGCCGCAGAATCGCCGCGATCGGCGGCGGCTCACTCGTGCAACTCGTCTTTGACCTGGAAGGTGGCCTTGATGCGCACCCTCCATCGCGCAACCTTGCCCGCCTCGACCGCCGCGGAAATATCCTCGACGTGCACGGTATGGATGCCGGAGATCGTGACCCCCGCCCGTGCCACGGCAATCTGAACCGCGTCTTCGACCGAGTTGGCCGATATTCCTGTTAGCTCGATCGTTTTCTCGACCATCTGCGAGACTCCCGGGGAAACCGGCGCGCACCCGCGACGGTGAATTGACGGGTTTGCGGCGGTGGCGCTAAGTTTTGCCCTGCGTCGTGATTAGCGCACGCATGATGCGGAAACAAGGCGGCCTTCGCCATGGTTACGCTTCCCGCGGAGAACCGGGTTGGGACTTAAGATCGAATCGCCCTCCAGCGAGACGGCGCTGCGTGAGTTCATCGCGCTGCCCGATAGCGTCAATTCGGCGCTGCCCGCGCGATGGCCCGCGCTGGAGATGGTCGAGATGCCCACGCTGACCGGGCATAGCGCTCTGGCCGCGGGCAAGGCGCTGCGTCCGTTCGTGGCGCGCCAGGACGGCGGAGTCGTCGCGCGTGCGCTTGCGATTTTCGATCCCGCCTACCAGCGCCGATGGAACGATCCGCTCGGGCATCTCGCGATGTTCGACGCGTTGCCCGATGCGAGCGAAGCGGTGCGCGCGATGGTCGATGCGGCGTGCGACTGGTTGCGCGCGCAGGGTGCGCGCGCGGCGCGCGCCGGATTTCTGCTGCCGCTCGACGGACCGTTTACCATCGATGCCTACCGGCCGCTGCCGCCCTTCATGGTGCGCCAGAATCCCGACTACTACCACGCGATGCTCAAGGACGCGGGCTTTGCGACCGAGAAGGGATTCGTCGATTACAAGATCGAGGTCACCCCCGAGCTGATCGCGCGATACCGGAGCGCGCTGGAGGGCGCGCGCCGCGCCGGCTTCAGCATCGTGCCGCTGCGCGGAGTTCCCGCCGATCGGCGGGTGGCGGATTTCGCTCCCGCCTTCAATGAGGCCTTCCACGAACACTGGGGGTACGTCGCGATGCCCGACGCGGCGTTCGAGGAATTCTTCATGCTCTTCGAGGCGATCGGCGCGCTCGACACCAGCGTAATCGCCTATCGCGCCGGCGAGCCGGTGGGCACCTTGATGGTCGCGCCCGAGCAGACCGCGCTCGCGGTTGTGCGCCCGGGCGCGAAGCTCGCGGATTCCGAGCGGCTCAATTTCCTGGGCATCGGCGTGCGCCAGAGCGCGCGCGGGCAGGGCGTGAACATCGCGATGGCCTCCTACGCGTACCTGAAACTGATCGAGTCCGGCGCGAAGTTCCTGAGCTACACGCTGGTTGTGGACGACAACTGGCCCTCGCGCCGCACCGCGGAAAAGCTCGGCGCCCGCGTATGCTCCAACTACGTCGTCTATCGCCTCGAATTCTCGCCGCGCTCCTGAGCCGCGCCGCTCAGCGCTTGAGCCAATCGACGATACGCTGGTGGATTCCAACCAGGTCCACCGACTGGAACGCGTGCCCCGCGCCCGCGATCATATACATCTCGGCCTGCGGGATGCGGCTCTTGATCAGTTGCGCGTTCTCGGGCGGCACCAGCACGTCCTTGTCGCCGTGCACGATCATCACCGGACACTTGATCTGACCCAGGCGATCCAGCGCGTTGAATTGCGCGATTCCGGCGAATGCGCGGTCGGCGGTCTCCGGCGGCGTCGGCGGCATCATCTTCATCCCCGCCAGCATCATTTCCTTGATCTCCGGATGCGCCGCGATGAACTCGGGCGGATACAGCGCCGGCATCAGGAGGTCCAACCCGCGCTCCGGCTCGCTCCCCATGATCTTGTTCGCCGTCATCAGGCGCTCGATCACGTCCGGCGCCGCCATCTTCGCATTCGGACCGCCGGGCATCGTGCATCCGAGCACGACCCTGATGACCTTTTCCGGATGACGCAGGGTCAGCTCCTGCGCGATCATCCCGCCCATCGAGACGCCGAACACCTTGGCCCGCGCGATTTTCAGCGCGTCGAGCAGGTTCGCGGCGTCGTCGGCCATGTCCTCGACCGTGTACGGCCCCTCGGGCTTGTCGCTAAGTCCGGTGCCGCGATTGTCGAAATAGATGCACTTGAAGCCGGTCAGGAACGGCAGCGACGGCAACCATGCGGCCCCCGGCATCCCGAAGCCCATGATTAGCAGCAGCGGCTCGCCCTCGCCGTAGGTCTCGTAGTTGATCGTTATCGAGGCAGTCTTAATGCGCGGCATCGCGATATCTCCTGTAGGTTCAGGCCATATCACGTCCGATATACTTCGCGACAGCGGTGCGATCGCGGCGCCGGGCCGGCGTTATCCGCGCAGCCCGGTTCCCGCGCTTCCGCCGAGGCAGGCCCGCGCCGGATTGCGCCATAGCTGGGTGAGTTCGCAGGCCCGTATATCGGCTCATCCGCCGGTTCGCAGTGCTCATCGGGGGCGGTTTGGCGGCTTCGGAATACTCAGCGGGAGCCAATGATCAAGAGAGAACACGCGAGAACTCTTGACGTTTTCTATTTTCCACGTGGGTTCGTTCGATCCTCTCCCGGAGTGACTATATTCTCTTCCCGGCGATGTATAACTCTCCAGTCTTCTGCTGATTACGGATATTCGCCTGTGCAACCTCATATCCATCCCGAATTACTATAGCACTTCTCACTACGGAGTACACGTGCGCGAAAACACACCGCATCGGCTTCTGGTTGACACGCTGCCATTCGAGCGGTCCGACGCGATGGGGCGGCGGGTCCATCAGAATACCGGGACAACGATAGACAACTACGTTTACGACGGGCTTAACGCCGTCCAGGTGCAGTCCTCGATGAGCGGGAATATCGACATTCTGTCGGGGCTGTGGCTCGATGACTGGTTTGCGAGCACGGATTCCAGCGGGAGCGGTGGCGTTGCTGCGCGACGCGCTCGGCAGTACGATTGGGTTCGTGAACTCGGGCGGCAGCATCGCGACGAGTTACGGATACGAGCCGTTCGGGAAGACCTCGCGCAGCGGGTCTTCGACGACGAATCCGTATGCGTTCGCGGGGCGCGAGCTGGACGCATCCGGGCTCTATTTCATGCGCGCGAGGTACTACAATCCCTTGCTCAGCCGCTTTATCTCGCAAGATCCGCTCGGTCTCGGCGGCGGCCAGGTGAATTTCTTCGCGTATGTCGGCAACAGCCCGATGAACTTCGTCGATCCAACGGGCGAAGTGTGGGGCGGCAGCCCCGGCCCGCCTCCGACACCACCCGATCCTCCTCCGCCAGCGCCAAAGCAAAAGCAGAAGCCGAAACCAACGCCAACGCCGAAGCCGAAGCCCAAGTATATTCTGGGTTTTGGAGGAGTATTCTTTACGTTACTCGGAAAACTCGCGATATATATATTTGGAGATCCGCGCATTCATCTCCCGCCCGTGATGAATTTGCCGAGTTACTCGAATCTGGATTTCGTGCCGAACACCACGACGCAGGCCTCATTCTATTCCGGTTGCTCGACACTCGGTTCTGCGGCGCGGGCCATTCTGAACGCAGCGAGCCTTGAGCGGCCGGATGCCCCTATGATGCAAGCACCCAACGGCCTGAGTCTGTCCGGAGCTTGCATGTGACCAGTAGCAATGCGACAGGAGAACAACCAAACGCTCTGAAAATAGGGACTAAAACATGCGCAGATGAGCCGGCCCTGCGTCGACGAGTCAATCCAGCTGCCTTATTTGCGGGCGTCCTGTCGGCTTATGGCCTCGTATTGCTTCCGGATATTCCGCAGGTGACCGAGGTATTGGGACACGTTCGGTTCTCCAGCGAATTGGGGCGCGGTGCAGCTGCGGTTTACGCTCTTTCGCCAATAGTCTTCCTCGCGGCAATAATCACCCGCTGGGAGCGCCAGCCTTTGGCGTCGGCGGGCTGGCGGCTGCCAACTCTTACTGAAATTCCGCCCGCGCTCGCAGGGGTTTTTTCTTGTTTTCTTCTGGCTTACGCCGAGGCCTACATTCTTTTCTGGGTATTCGGCATCCAAGATGCCAATCCCGCCCTTACATCCGTAATTGAACGTGCCCTCGCCCTCCCCGTATGGGCTCGAGCGGTGGCGGTGATTTGGGATGCGATGGTCGAAGAATGCGGCCGTGGCTATGTGATAGAACGATTCGAAACCTGGTCAGGAAGCATTTTCTGGGGCGCTTGTGCGGCGTTAGCGGGCTCGATGATTGCTCACAGCGATTGGGGCTTGAAGGTGCTTTACACGTTCCTGTTGCCACAACTGGTTTTGGTCCTTTTGTACGTCTGGCGACGGAACGTTGGAACCTGCGTGATCGCACACTCGCTGCTTGATGGTGCCCTGTTTATCATAGCGCCTTATTTCTTGAGATAATCGTATCGTCCCTCCCCGCGATAGCCGCAACGCCTGGCGGCCACCGAATGCTCGACCAAGGCTCCTCAGTTCTGTCACCGCATGATGAAATTGCGAGCACCGATTCCACGGGAAGCGTGGCGTTGCTGCGCGACGCGCTCGGCAGTACGATCGGGCTCGTGAACTCGGGCGGAAGTCTGGCCACCCAAGACACGTATGAGCCGTTCGGCAAGACCTCGACCAGCGGCGCATCGACGACGAATCCTTACGCGTTTGCGGGGCGCGAGTTGGATCAAAGCGGGCTCTACTTCATGCGCGCGCGCTATTACAATCCGCTGTGGGGGTCCTTCGCCGGGCGGCTCAGGACGGCTGCTCGGGCGCGCCTCGCAGCCGCTTCATCTCGTCCGACCCGCTGGGACTCGGCGGCGGCCAGCCCAATTTCTTCGCGTATGTCGGGGACGCTCCGACGAAGCTCACAGACCCCACGGGTCGCGGCGGAGGATCGGCCGACGACGCGTGGGCTGCCGTGAAAACCTTTAACGGTTGGGAGTGGGTCCACTCGGGCCCCGGCGCTGGAGGTGCAGGCGGAAACAACTCGGCTACTGGAGGCGGCGGTTCAGGAGGCGATTCATCTGAGAATGATACTGCGGGCCAGATCGCTGCATACGAAGCCGCGCAATCCGGAGCCAACTCCCCGCTTGGCGTTGCCGAGGCAGACGCGGGCATCGGGGCAGGCGAGATGGCCGCTGTGTCGGGACCGAGCGTCGGCGCACCCGGCAGCCTTTCTGGCATTCAGCCCTCGACTGGGCAGCTCTTCGCCCGCGCCGCACTGATACCTCTAGACATCGAGGAGTTTGCCGAAATCGGCGCCGCCATTGGTGAGATCGGGGGCCTGCCCGGTATCGCGATAGGTGTGCTCCTCGGAATGGCCGTGGGCGCCACCGTCGCAATCGTTGAAGACGGGCTTATAGATTCAATGCTCTTTCAAGGTGCTGCAGGTGCCCCCGGAATAGCAGGACCGGCGGCTCCCAGCCCCTAACTCCGTTCGGAGATCAAGCGACACTCGCCGCGGAAGTAAGCGTGCTCAGCTGAGGAGGTGCCCACGATGAACGAGGAGAACCGTGATATTGCGTTTTTGGCTGGACTCGTTTCCGTAGGCGTGCTGGTCGGAGCAGTGATCGGTTATTGCTTCTGGAGTGTCGCCGGGGCCGCCGAATTGCCGATACTTGCCGGTTCAAGCGCACTAGGCGGGGTTGTGGGCCTTTCGCTTGGATGGCAGATGCGCACCTCTTCCTCGCTGACGTTTCGTTTAGTCATCGAGGCGATCGGCTTCCTGTTCTCGTTATCAGGACTGGCGCTGGCGGTATTTCTTCTAACCGAGGATCACTTAGCAGTGGTTCCGCTTTCGACGACCGCCTTCATTGTCGCTCTCTGGCTGCGCCTTGTACCGAAGGAACGTCGGGCAGTTCCGATTGGAATTGGATCCGCCGCGCTTGCGACTGTCGGCATTGTGGAAGGGCTAGCACTGCAGAGTTGGCCCCTGATCGCAGTCGGAGCTATTTGTGCAATTGGAATCATTGTACCGTTCAAAGTGAGACATAGCGCCCACAAGTCCGGAGTCAGCGGCAAATCCGGCGCGGCTGCGTGAGCAGTCGACTTTCCGGAAGTCTGTGCTCGGAGAAAGCGAAGACAAGCGCATGTTCCTCTTTGCGCGCAAGGCGATATGGGGAGAGTTCTCCGGAAGAACCTCACATTAGCAATAGCAAACGTCAGCGATCGCGCGTTCTTTATATTATATGGGTAAATATCGCCATAATCGGTCTCAGCAAGCCACCGGTCCTCCCGGTCGGTTCGGTTTGAGGCCCATCCCTGGCTATGATGGTCCTCGCCCACCCGAGGAAAAACCGACGTACTTGCTGAGGATCGACGGTTCAGGCCGCCACGAACACACCCTCGGCTGGCGTGAGACGCTGATTGGCAGTGCGAGTGACTGCGGCGTGCTGATCGCGGATCCTCAAGTCGCCGCGCATCATGCCAAAATTACGCGGCGGTTTCTCGATCGATATTTTGTCGAGGATCTGGGTTCGACGCGCGGAACCTTTATCAACGGACGGCGGATTGAGCGGAGTACGCGAATCAGGGGTGGTGACACCCTCAACTTTGGGCCAGTTGAGGTCAGTTTTATGAACACCATGGGAACGTTTCATGGCCCGCTGGAGTTTGACGCTCTCGCCAGTGCCTTCGCGTGGGCCGTGGTAGCGGCGCTGTTGATAATTCTCGTGTTGAGCTGGGCCGCTTGAGTAGGAGCAGTCAGACGCGGAATCTTTAACGCCTCAGTTCGCTCATGCCTACGCGATTGGCGGAGCGATCCGCGGTTAGAAGGCGGCGCGTGGAAACGGTCCGCACCCCTGACCTACACCCAGAGATAGGTCCACATCGAGAGCGTATCTCCGGCAGATCTGCGGTTCTGCGGTCAGAGCACGTCCCGCTCAGATACTCTCGTCCGCCGCACAAACAAGGTACGACGCGCTGGGCAGAAGGGTCCAGCAGAACACCGGGACAATCATCGACAATTACGTGAACGACGGGATCAACGCGGCGCGGGTGCAGTCATCGATCAGCGGAAAGATCGACATTCTGTCGGGGTTGTGGCTTGATGACGGGTTTGTGAGCACCGATTCGACGGGAAGCGTAGCGTTGCTGCGTGATGCGCTCGGCAGTACGATTGCTCTTGTGAATTCGAGCGGCAGTATCGCGACGCTGATGGTCGCGGCGCTGGCCTTGCAGGATCATGAAACAGCAGTACAGCCGAGTTTCGTTGCGGGTTGAAGGAGTCGACCCCGACTACGTCTCGAAGGTCCTGGGCGTCGACAGCGACTGGATGGAGCGTGCCGATAACGTCAAATTCTTTACGGGATTGTGGATACGACACATCGATGCTTCACTCAGGACCACGATGCGCCCCGGCGCCCAGATTGAGTATTGGTGTGATTTTCTGGAAGCGCGACAAAGCGGCGTAGAAGAACTTCCCATCGGCAAGCGAGTCACTATCGACTGCTGGATTGACGATCCCGATGTGGACCTCGACCTACCGCCAGAAATACTGCGCCGCCTGAGCGGCCTAAAGGTCGGAGTGCGGTACCTTATCGATGACGTAACCAGCACTGTCCATTATCCTCAAAGGACCAGGCTTGTCTGGCATCCGGTGAACGAATCCGACAAAGCGGCGGAGTATCTATTAGAGCAACTGACGGGCAGCTTCGTCCGCGAAAAGGTGCGCGAGAGAATAGATATATTGAAGGGGAGCTTCTTCGCGATATTACCGGACGACGCGCAGCCGGAGATGATAGACGACTGGGAGCATTCGTGTCCGGAAGATGGACTTGGTTATCCCCTGAACCCCAACACCCTGCTCGACGATGCCGTTGGGAGGTTCCTTCGGCTTGACCGGCAGTCCAAAGTCGTCAGCCCAGCGTATGCTTTGTGGATCCCGGGCCAACCGGACGACGATTCTGAGAGAAATCTGGTGATTTCAAACGGTATGCCGGGAACGGAGCCGAGCGGACCCTCCGGGAGCCAGGCGGAGATAAACGACTTGCCGCCGCATACTGCACTGTATCCGGGGTTCATACTCTACTTCTACCGTTCCAATTCCCCTAAGCGAGCGACTTTGGATGATCGGGACGTTGACGTGTTGGCGGAGAATTTGGTCGGCTTGGCCGTCGACGCGTTGGACTTCGAGACCTTTCTGGTCTGGTGGCGAACCGACCTGGTTCAGTTTCCAGGCGCCGCCGTCGCGCCGCTGCCTGAGAATCCTGAATTCAGAGCTTAGTGCCGCCTCGCAGGCGGAGCGCCGGAGCCTGTCACCTAGGCTGCCGGATTAAAGTGTTACCGATCCTGCCAGTTCGTCGGAGCGTGCGGGCACCCCCTCTTGGATTCTCCCCCATGAAAATAATGGGGGCGAAGGGGAAAAAAGGAGCTTCGCGAAGGGGAGCAGGATGCGCGCTTGCAATTCCTTTCCTCCACCGTTTTTCGACACGGGGGAGGATACAGGAGGGGGTGACTGATGCACTGCTGGCTTCACAGGCTAAAGCCTGTGCCATTCGGAGCAAGCACCCACAGGCTAAAGCTGCGGTACTTTGAGCAAGCTCGGCGATCGGCGGCGGTAGCTCTCGCAACGCGCGCGGCTAGTGCATCACGGATTGCGACGATGATGGCGGTGTCGCCACGGACGGCGCGGATTGTGCCGATGGGGGCTTGGTCTGGTATCCAACCGCGCTCTCCGGAGCGGGAACGATGGTGGTCTCGATATGCTCGTTGCTCTCCGTGATGACGTCGGGCGGCGGAAGCGGCGGCACATTGGGCGGCGAGAGGCCTTCGGAATCGGTATTCGCGCCCAGCACCGGCGCCAGCGGCGACTCGTCGGCGAGGTAATGGAGCGGACGCGCCACCGTCCATTCGAGCAGGAAGCCCACCGGCGCGAGCACGTAGCTGACCAGCTTGAGCGGCTGCGAGTCTTCGTCGGTGTATTCGTTGGGATGCTGCGAATCCATCCGGTCTTCCTGCGCGTTGGCCAGCGCAGGCGCCAGCATCAGGACCGCTGCCAATAGAACTGCTGCTGCCCGCCTCATGGGCTAAACTCTGTGCGCGATCGACGCGTGCTGTCAACCGTGGCGCGACTGCCGGGGTTGCCGCCGGTCACAGCATCTCATCCCAGATTGCGCTTGCGTTGATGGTACCTGCGGCGCAATTCTGGTCAACGATGACTCGTCTTTGGGGGAGGTTCGCTCGCGCGGCGCTTCAACTCGCCGCCCCGATCGCCTTGATCTTCCTGTGCGGCGGATTTGCGCTCGCGGCAACACCGTCCGGAGCAATCGGATACGTCGGCATCGACGACCAGATCTATTACCTCCCGCAGGTATCGGCCAAGCCGCAATGCCTGACCTGCCCGTCCGAAGGCACCCAGGTGCGCCGCGCCCCCGGGTTCATTCCCGTGGCGATGGGTGGTGGCAGCGAGTCCAAGCGCCGCCTGCATTACGGATGGCCCACGTTTTCGCCCGACGGATCGAAACTCGCCTATTCGTCGGCTATCGAAGACCAGAAAGGCCGCCAGTTCGGCCTGTGGGTGTACGATCTCCATCGTCGTGGCGCCAGGCAAATCTTCCAGAGCGCCAACGAGCGGGTGATCTACCTGCAATGGCTCGCCGACAGTCAGCATCTCTCCTTCCTGCTTGCCGAGCCCAAGGGGCTGAGCCTGATGCTCGCGCAGGTGGAGAAGACCGCGCCGATTCGAATCGTGATGACCGGGATGCCGCTTTACTTCGACTGGAACGCCACGGCAGACCGCCTGGTGGTGCACACCGCCGGCTCCGATCCCGAAACCAGCGAGCGCGTCTCCCTGATGAGCCTGACGGAAACCAACCAGCAGGTGGACAAGATACTGTCGCACGGACGCTCACCGTTCATGACCCCGAGCTGGTCGCCCGACGGAAAACATCTCGCCTACGTCGCCAACTACAACGTGGAGGCCAACCTGGTGGTTGCCGACGCCGACGGGAGCCATCCGCATTCGATCGTCAGCCTGCCGGTGGGTGACAACAGCTTCGAGTGGTTGCCCGACTCGGCCCATATCGTCTACTCGACCACCACGGTGCCGCATGATCCGGTGTACGCGGGAATCCGGCTGGTGGACATCGCCACCGCAGCCTCGCGTGTGCTGACCAAGGATCCGGTTGACGCATATTTCGTTTCGCCCAACGGGCGCTACCTGGCCTACATCGCGGTGCCGAAGGAGAAGCCCTACTACTGGTGGGTGGTGATCGATCTGAAGACCGGCAAGAGCACCCACGTCACTCGTTTTCTCTCCACCGACGAGGAAGCGATTTCCTATCGCTTCTTCGATCAGTTCGCGCTCTCCCATACTATCTGGTCGCCCGATTCGAGCGCGATTGTTTTCGCGGGCGTTCGGCTGCTGGTTGAGCCCGACAAATCGCTCGGCACGGTGCCGCCCCCGGCAGTGTGGGTGATGCCGATCGACGGGAAAGACGCGCGCAACCTCGCGCACGGCACGCTCGCGTATTTTTCACCCGTCGCGCCCAAGTGACCGCGAGGCGTGTCTGAGCCAACCGCGAGGCGCGTCCGAGCGGCCACCCTGAGCGAGCGGGGCTCGCCGACGGCGCCGTCGATCGCGTGATTGTCGATACCTGTTTTGCGGGCCGCCGCTATCGGGCGGATGCGCTGGCGCGCGCCGCGGTCATCGCGCTTTTCTGCAGACGTACACCGACGCTGGCGCGCCCAGGATATTGGCGCGGATGATCTTCTCGGGCCGGATTCGTCCGCGCGAGATCATGTTCTGCATGATTCTCCACTCCGACGTCAGCAGCACCATCCGGCCTCCCGCCGCGAGCAGGCGGTCGAACTCCGCCATCCAGTCGGGATAAAGCCGCCGATTCTCGCCGTGGGTTGAGTAGCGCGCGCCCCAGGGCAGGTTGGCGATGATCGCGTTGACGCTCGCGTCGCCAAGCGGGATCGCGCCCGCGTCCCATCCCTGGAGATCGATCGGTTTGTAGCGCGGGCCGACGTTGGCGCGCGCCGCGCGAATCGCCGCCGGGTCGCGATCGCTCCCGATCAGCCGCGCGTAGCGCCCCAGATGCGCCCGCTCGATCAGAACCGTGCCTGCGCCGCAGAAAGGATCGAGCACCACGTCGCGATAGTCCGGATCGGAAAGCCACGCGAGCGCCGCGGCGGCGGCCGGCCGCAGCGAGCCGGGAAGATGCGCGGTCTTGTACTCGCGATGGCGCATCGTGTCGTCGCTCAGCCGGATCGCGAGGAACAGCTCGGTGCCGATCATCGTGGCCCAGACCTCGAGGTCGGCCGCCGGCTCGTCCAGCCGCCAGGTATGATCGGGCCGCTCCTGGATTCCGCGCTCGACGGCGTGCTGCAAATCGACGCGGCGAAACTCATGCTCGCCCGCCTGCCGCGCAACGACGCGGAACCGCAGGCGGCGTCCCGCACGCACTCCGCGCAGGAACCGAACTCGGGCATCGAGCGCCTCCTGCACGAACGGCGCTTCGCGCGCCGCGGCGCGAATCCGGTCGAGCGAGGATTTGTCCGCGTCGAGTCCCGCGCGATAACCGGCCAGCGCGAACACGTCTTCGGCGCATCGGAGCGCGCTCAATGCGTCGGGCCGCGGCGCCGTGAAGATCGTCATCCCGGCCCGCTCCGGAACCACGCGGCGGCCCGACTCGCGCGCACCGGGCACGCGCGCCGCTACCTCGCTAAACGCGACGCCTTCGAGTCCGGGCTGGGTGTGGACGACGTAGGTGTCGGGAAACAGGCGAATCGGGCGCGGCGCGCGCACCTCGCGCTCGGGAGGCCTTACGCGCTCACGCTTGCGGGGCAGCTCGGCGCGCCCGCGCGGCGGCTTTACGCGCTCACGCGTGCGCGGGGGATGGCGGTCGCGCCCAGCGCCAGCGCCGCGTCCGCGCGCTCTCACTTGGAGCGCGACACGTATTCTTTGGTCTCGGTATTGATCGTGATCGTGTCGCCCGCGGCCACGAAATGAGGCACCTGGATTACCATCCCGCTCTCCAGCGTGGCGGGCTTGAGCGTGTTGGTCACCGCGGCGGACTTAATGCCGGGGTCGGTCTCCACCACCTTGAGCGTGATGGTCTTGGGCAGCGTGATGTTGAGCGGCGTGGTTTCATGAAACTCGACTTCGACTTCGAGGTTGGGGGTCAGGAATCCGGCCACGTCCTCGATCAGATCCTTGGGGATCGTGATCTGGTCGTACGTCTCGGTGTTCATGAAATGGTAATCGTCGCCATCCTGATACAGGAACTGCATCTTGACCTGGCTCAGGATCACGCGTTCGACGCGATCTTCAGAGCGGAAGCGGTTTTCGGTCTGGGAGCCGGTCTTGAGGTTGCGCAGCTTGGTCTGCACCATCCCGCGCCAGTTGCCGGGCGTGATGTGCGTGACGGTCATAACGCGCCAGAGATCCTTGTTGTACTCCAGCACCATGCCGACGCGCAGTTGCGTCGCTTGAATCAGCATTTCCTGTGCACTCTCGATTAGAAGGTTGAATTAGCAAGCCTACCCAAGCACCGATACCGGAGCAAGGCGGTCGGGAGCGCCGGCGCGTACTCGGTTACGGGAACAGACGGCGATACCACGGCGCGGGCGCCGCGGGCCGCGGATATCCGTAGGGCGGCGGATATCCGTAGCCATACGGCGGCGGGGCGCCATACGGATTTGGCCGCATCGCGTACGGACTACCGTAGGGATAAGGACTGGGCGGATACATCGTGGGACCGCGCATGACCGTTGCTCCCATGTCCGAGCTATCGACCGATGCTTCCACGTAGTTGCTGCCCACCCCGTATGCGCGAATGGTGGCCTCTTTGCCCGCGATCAGCGGAAAGGTCACGTCGAAGGCGCTGTAGCTTCCGGGGCTGATCGGGATTGGCCGCACCATCCGGCCGTCAACATAGACCCCGGCCCGGTGCACGCCCCCGCCTGAAATCTGCCCTACGACCTGGAAGTTGCCCGGCTGATCCATCACCTCGTCGGCGAAGATCACGTTGATCTGGACGCCGGTCAGGTTGCCTCCCGCGCCGCCGGGAAGACGGCGTCCGGTTCCGCCCTCGGATTTGTCCAGGGTATTGGCGGGCGGAATTTCGACGGTGTTGTTGCGGGTTTCCGGCATCGCGGGCGGCAGTCCCGGCCCCGCTGACGCGACCGAATCAGAGGCGACTCCTCCGCCCAGCTCGATCACTTTCTCTCCGCCGCTGCGGGTGTTCGGCAGCGCCGCAACGTCGGGCGCAACCGGCGCGCGCCCGATGCGGTCGAGCGCGTCGGTCACCTGGATGGACTGGCTGGCGGTCGGAGCTTCGATCGAGAGATCGAAGCGCACGCGTTCGGGTCCGCTCGCGCTGCCGAATTCGAGCGGCTTGACGAGCTGATCGTTGTTGAAAATTCCCGCCGACTTGAGATCGGTCCCCTGCATGTATCCGCGCACCCGGACCGCGCCGTCGCTGAAAGCGCGCGACTCGATCACCACCTGCGGAGCCGGTGGCGCTTCGGGCGGAAACTTGGCCGCGCTGGCAGCGGTCGATTCGGGCGGCACTCCGGTCGCAATCGCCCCCGCGATCGGATGGACGCTGCGGGCGAGCGCGGCGATCTGACCCTCGATAAGCTTCCATTGCCCGGCATCGGGCAGATGGTTTCCCGCGCGCAGCATCGTCTCGACGGCGCCTCGATCCTTCTGGACCGCCGCCATCGCTCGCCCGGCGGTTACGCTGTCGCCGCGACCCAGCGCCGCGCTGAGCGTCTGCGCGTCGCTGGCGAGATTTGCCACCGGGCCGAGCAGGGGACCGGTGTCCGCGGGGGCCGCATTGATGGAATTGAGCATCGAGAACGCGCGGTCGCTTAGTTCGCTCGCGACGGTCTGCGGGCTGTCGGCCCGCGCCGCCGTTCGGACCAGTACAACCATCGTCAGCGCCGCAACGCAGACCGCCGCGGCGCGCGCTGCTAACCGGCACGCTCGCACCCAGGCGCGTGCGGCGCCTGAGCCGCCGAGGTTTCCGTTCGTGCCCATCGCTCAGGACGACTGCTTGAACTTGTCGGCGGTCTGCTTGATCTGGCGGGCGATCTTCAGGAACACCTCGCCCTCGTCAAGGGTGAAGAGCAGGAATGCTCCGCCAGCGCCGATAATCAATCCAAGGAGAAACGCGCCCATCCTTGGCTCCTTTGAGGTCGATTATACGTCAGATACCCCTCTTAACAGAACCGAATTCTTTGTACCCTTCTTTTGAGAAGTTTCAAGCTCTGCGCGAGTCCGGGGAGGCCCTCGCGGTGCCGATCGGGCAGACGGGATGTGGCGGCGAGGGCCGATCTGCTGGTAAAATGCCCACCGTAGGCCCATTTTTTTCCTGTCACGTAATGGAAGATTCTCAACAGATTGATGCTTCGGCTGCGGCCGCAGGCTCGCCGAATTTTGGCGCCGATTACGCCGCCATTACCGATGCGGCCGGCGTGCTCGAGCTTCCCGGCCGGTGCGTCGTCCGCGTCGTAGGCGAGGACCGGGTGTCGTTTCTCCACGGGATGTGCAGCAACGACGTCAAGGGCGCCGCGCCAGGCGCGGTGGTGCCCGCGATGTTCCTGACCGAGCATGCGCACGTGATCGCGGACTGCTTCATGTGGGTTGCGCCCGATGCGGTACTGATCGACGCCGATACGACCCTGTGGCGGCGCGCGCGCGAGCATCTGGAACGCCTGCTGGTCGCTGATGACGTCGAGTTCGAGACCGATTCCGATCTCGCGGTCGTGGATATTGAAGGGCCGCGCGCGGCGGACGCGATTACTGCCGCAATGGGCGACGCGCCCGCCACCATCGCCCAGTGGCGGTTCGTCCGCGCGGGCTCGCTGATGGTTGCGAATCTTCCGCGGCTCGGCGGGCCCGCATTTTCGATGATCGGTACGCGCGGAGAACTTGAATCCGCCATTGGCCGGATTCTCGCCTCCGACCCGGCGTTCCGCCGGGTCGGCGCCGCGGCGCTCGACGCCATTCGAATCGAGCGCGGGCTCGCGTTGGTGGGCGTCGATACCGGCGACAAGACAATCGCGCTGGAGGCGCGCATGGAGCGCGCAATTTCGTTCAGCAAGGGATGCTATGTCGGGCAGGAGACGATCGAGCGCGCAACCGCGCGCGGTGCGCTCAAGCGCCACCTGATGGGTCTCAGGTTCGATGCGGCGCGGATGCCGGCGCGCGCAGCCGCGGTGATGCTGGCGGACAAGGAAGTCGGCCGCGCGACCAGTATCGCGAATTCGCCGCGGATGGGTGGAATCGCGCTTGCGACTGTTCATCATAGCGCATGGGCGGCGGGCACCCGCGTCACGATCGCGGACCCGGCGGGCGCGATCGACGCGTGGGTGGAAGAGCTACCCTTCAAGTAGGGTTTTGAGCGATATATTATTTCCGCTCCGGCGGCGAAAGCCGTCCGTGCGGACCATGACAGGGGAGAAATCAAAATGGCAAACACTCTGGGCAAACGCTATCAATGCGAAAAGTGCGGCACCGAGGTGCTGTGCAACAAGGCCGGTACCGGCTCGATCGAGTGCTGCGAAGGCGAGATGAAGATCAAGGAGGCCAAGCCGCTGCCGTCCTCCGACTGACCCGTGAGCGCGCGCCAGCTGAGTTCGGCGGCGCGCGGCACCGGTTCCAAATAGTGGCAAACCCGTCCGCCAAGGCCGACCTCGTTCTCCACGAGGGAGCCGTTCACGGTCATCCCGGAAGCGATTCGGTCGCGATAACCGGCGGCAGGATTATCGCGCACGGCCCGTTCACCGAGCTCAAGGCGCTGGTCGGACCGCGGACCCATCTGGTCAAACTCTCTGGCCGCACCGTCGCGCCGGGATTTATCGATTCGCATCTCCATTTTTTTGAAAGCGCCGCCGCGGCCACCGGGCTGAACGTCTCGCGATGCCGCTCGCTAGCGGATCTGCTGGCCGACCTCCGTCTGGCCGCCGGCAAGACCCCGCCCGGCAACTGGCTGCGCGCGTTCGGATGCGACGAGGCGCTGCTGGCCGAGGGGCGCGGGCCGACCCGCGAGGAACTCGACCAGGCGGTCCCGAAGAACCCGCTGCGCCTGCGCCATCAGACGCTCCACGCCTCGTGGCTGAACTCGCGCGCGATCAAACTGTGCGGGTTTGAAGAACCCGGCTTCCGCCCGCCCGCCGGCGCGACCGTCGAGCACGACGGCGCGGGCAAACTCAGCGGGCTGGTCGCCGCAATGGAGCAGGAGATCACCGCCAGGCTTCCACTCGTCACCAAGGCCGAGACGGAATCGCGCGCGCGAATCATGAGCCGCGAGCTTGCCGCCGCGGGCGTCACCGCCTTCACCGATGCGACCGTGCGCAACGGCGCCGAGGAGGTGGAGCTGTTCGCGCGGCTATCGGCTGCCAGATCGATTTGCCAGCGGGTCGGCGTCATGATCGGCGCGCATCACCTCGACGCCGCGGGCGCCGCCGCCAAATTCGCGGGCGACCGCGTGCGGCTGGCGGGCCTCAAGTTCATGCCCGGCGCCGCGGCGGGGGACTCGACGCTGGCGCGGCGGGTGCGAATCGGGCTCTCCAGCGGGCTTGATTGCGCGTTCCACGCAACCGAGGTCGAGGAACTCGATGAAGCGCTGGGCGCGATCGAACTCGCGATGCGCCAGATTGGCGAGCGCGGCACGCCGGCGGTGTGCAGAATCGAGCACGGCGGCGTCATCACGCCCGAGCACCTCGAGCGACTGGCGGCGATGGGCGCGTGGGTGGTGACCAATCCGGGCTTCGTACATTTTCGGGGTCCCAAGTACGCGCGCGAGCCCGGCCTGCTGCCCTACCTGTATCGCGCGCGCAGCCTGCGCGCGGCGGGAATCGAGCTGGCCGGAGCGACCGATGCGCCGGTCACGCCGGCGCGCCCGCTCGCCGCGATCGCGGCCGCCATCTCGCGCGAGACGATCGACGGCGACACGCTCGCGCCCGACGAGCAGCTTGCGCCCGCCGATGCGCTCGCGATGTTCACGCGCGATGGCGCGCGGCTGGCGCGGATCGAGGCCGGCGCGATCGAACCCGAGATGCTCGCGGACCTGGTCGTGCTCCCGCGCGATCTGTCCGGGCTGGAGCCGGCCGAGCTTGCCGCGCTGGCCGTGGATATCACGATTATCGACGGCAAGGTCGTGTACGAGCGCGGACGCCCCGCGATCGCGTGGAGCGACAGCGCCGACCTGCATTCCGCATGACAACCTCGGCCAACGCTGACGGCGCGGTCATCTACCGCAAACGCGGGGCGGTCGCCTGGGTGACGCTCAACCGACCCGACCAGCTAAATGCCTACAACGTCGCGATGCGCGACGATCTATTCGCGATCCTGAGCGCGGTTCATGAGGACCCCGAGGTTCGCGCGATGGTCCTCTGCGGCGCGGGCAAGGCGTTCTCTACCGGGGGCGATCTGCACGAATTCGGCTCGGCGCCCTCTCCGATAGTCGCGCGATGGGTCCGGTTCCGGCGCGATGTGTGGGGCCGGCTAAAGGCGCTGCCGATTCCCACGGTCGCTGCGATTCACGGCTTTACAGTCGGCGGGGGACTCGAGATGGCGCTGCTGTGCGACGTCGCGATTGCCGCCGACGATACCCGGCTCAGCCTTCCCGAGACCGGGACCGGTATGATCCCCGGAGTGGCCGGCACCCAGACCGCCTCGCGCCGGCTCGGCCTGGGCCGAGCGCTGGATTTGTGCATCACCGGACGTTGGATTGACGCGCACGACGCGTTACTTGTAGGTTTGGTCGCCGAAGTCGTCCCGCGGGCCGGCCTCGAGCGGCGCGCGCTGGAGATCGCGCGCGAGCTCGGCCGCCTCCCGCGCGAGCAGTCCGCTCTGGTCAAGCTCGCGGTGTGGGGTGGAGTGGACCTGCCGCTGGCGGAGGGGCTCGGTCTCGAACGGAGACTTGCGCGGCGTTTTGCGCTCCTTTGCGGCGGTCCGAAAACGGTCCGCGCCACGGGCGCCGGACGCCGCGTCCGCCATCGCGCGGCAGCATCCAGGAGGTAAACGCGGTCCGTGAATACCGTCAATTTCGTCACGATCCCGTCTTCGATCGTGCCCGACCAGGAAATTCTGGTGTTCGGTGGCAGGCGCCTGACATACGCGCAGTTTGCCGATCAGGTTTCCCGCTTCTGCGCCGTCTTCAAGCAGCTTGGCCTGCGCCATCGCGACGTCCTCGCGGTGCTCGACACCAACTCCGATTTATACATCGCGAGCTACTACGCGGCGGCCAAGGCCGGACTCACTTTTCTGCCGCTCAACTATCGCGCCAAGGAAGCCGAGCTCGAGTACATGATCAATACCGCCGACGCCAAGGTCCTGCTGGTCGGCGATCGCTACCTGGACCTGGTCGGCCGAATCCGCGCCAAGCTCAAACCCAGCAAAATCGTCGCGTTGGGCGACGGTCAGTCGGGAACGCAGCGGCTGCTGGGCCTTGCCAACCGCGTCGAACCCGATGAAACCGAGGCCGAGGTGGAGGACGAGGACACTTCGATCCTGATGTACACCAGCGGCACGACCTCGCTGCCCAAGGGCGTCATGCTCTCGTTCCGCGATTTCACCGCCTATGTGACGGCGAACGTGGAGATGGCCGACGGCACCGATCGCGGCGCCGCGCTGGTCTGCGTGCCGTTTTACCATATCGCGGGAACCACCGCGTACATGACCAACATCTGGACCGGGCGGCGCGTAATCGTGATGCCGCAGTTCGACGCCAAACAGTGGCTCCAACTGGTCCAGTCCGAGCGCATCACCCATGCCTTCGTCGTGCCCACGATGATGAAGCAGGTTATCGACGAGCCCGACTTCGCCAGCGCCGACCTCTCCAGCCTGACCAACCTCGCGTACGGCGGCGCGCCGATGCCGATCCAGGTCATCCGCCGCGCGATCGAGATGTTTCCCAAAACCGTGGGCTTCGTGAACGCCTACGGGCAGACCGAGACCACTTCCTCGCTGACGATCCTCGGCCCCGACGACCATCGTATCGAGGGCACCACCGAGGAAGTCGAGCTCAAGCTCAAGCGGCTCAACTCGATCGGCAAGCCGCTGCCCGACGTGGAAATAAAAGTGCGCGACGACGACGGCAATCTCCTCCCCGACGGCCAGGTCGGCGAGATTATCATCCGCACCCCGCGTATCATGAAGGGCTACGCCGGCCGCACCGACGACTCCGCGCTGCCCGACGGATGGCGCGCGACGGGCGACCTCGGCTGGGTCGATCACGAAGGCTACGTATTCTTCGCCGGGCGCAAGGACGACATGATCATCCGCGGCGGCGAGAATATCGCGCCCGCCGAAATCGAAACCGTACTGATGAGCCATCCGGAGGTCGATGAGACCGCGGTGATCGGAATTCCCTCCGAGGAATGGGGGCAGACGGTCAAGGCGTTCGTCGTCAGGCGCGCGGGTACCAATGTCAGCGAGGCCGACTTGGCGGATTTCTGCCGCTCGCGCCTGGCGAGCTTCAAGCGCCCCGAGAAAATCGAGTTTATCGACGCTCTGCCCAAAAATCCGCTCGGCAAGATCCTGCGCAAGGACCTGCGGGCATCCTCGGGAGCTTGAGCGACGCCGCGCCCGCGCAAATCCGCCTCGACCCGGCCGGCCGCCCGTGGCGCGCTCGAACTGACGCAGGCGGCCGGATGCCTCACCGCGAGGCTGGTGCCGGCGGGGCGCGGCGGACCGCTCGACGCGCACGCCGTGGTAGAATTGATCGAGCTGTGCGAGCGCGTCGAGGACGACGACGAAATCCGGATGCTCGCGATTACCGGCACCGGCGCGGACTTCTGCCGCGGCTTCAGCGCCGACGTCGATCCGCGCGTGGTCGAGACACTGGCTGTCGTCTCCAAGCCGACGCTCGCGATCGTCAACGGCGACGCGATCGATGAGGGATTGGAGCTGGCGATGGCCGCGGATATCAGGATCGCATCCGCGCGCGCGCGCTTTGCGTTCACCCGATTGCGGCGCGGCGCGATGCCGCGGTTTGGCGCAACCCAGCGGCTCCCGCGCCTGGTCGGGATCGGCCATGCGATGCGGATGCTGCTGGGCGGCGGCGCAATCGACGGCGCCGAGGCGATGCGAATCGGGCTGGTGACCTACCTGGCACGCGATGCGCGCGAGCTTGCCAGCCGCGGCGCCGAGGTCTCAGAGGCGATCCTGTCGCGCGGGCCGCTGGCGGCCCGGCTGGTCAAGGACGCCGTGCTCAAGGGCTACGACATGGCTCTGGACCAGGGCATCAGGCTTGAGGAAGATCTGTACGCCCTGCTACAAACGACTGCCGATCGCGCCGAGGGCGTGCGCGCGTTTCTGGACAAGCGCAAGCCGCTGTTTCGCGGCGCGTAGCGCAATTGAACTTGAGAGGAACAGGACCGGGAAATGGCCAATCAGCTTGGTAAGGTTTATATCTGCGGAAAATGCGGATCCCAGGTGATCGTCACCAAGGGCGGCAGCGGCTCGCTCAAGTGCTGCGGCGCTCCGATGGAGCAGAAAAAGTAGCCCGCGCGCCTCGAGCGTGAGAAGCGCCCGATGATCGGCACGCTGATAATCGGCCTGGTCGCGGGATGGCTGGCCGGGATGCTCATGCGCGGGAGCGGCTACGGGATTTTCGTCGACATCCTGCTGGGACTTATCGGCGCCGTGATCGGCCGGTGGATTTTCTCCGCGCTGGGAATCGTCGCGTTAGGAAGGACCGGGTATCTCGCCATGGCGACGGTCGGAGCGCTCGCGCTGGTCGGCGTTACGCATCTGTTCCGCCGCGCCGTGTAGCGACGCTCCCCGATTCCTCGCCTAAACTGAGGTCATCCTGAACCGAGCCCGTGAGGCGAAGGATCTCACCAGATGCGCAGCGCATCCGGCGCCGGCACTTGGCGCGGCGGAGAATTGCCGCGCGAGATCCTTCGACTCCGCTCGCAGACTCGCTACGCTCAGGATGACGGAATTTGCTCCTGCGAGGTGTCGAAGGGAAAAGTCAGGGCTGGCGGACCCAGCGGGCGTCCGCGCTCAGGCGAGCGCGCGCAGGCGCAGGCCTTCGGCCTGCGAACGAATCGGCTCCGGCAGCGTTACCTGTTCGGCGTCGCCCCAGGTGCGCTCCAGCCGGTAGAACTCGCGCGCCGGCTCATAGAAGATGTGGATCACCACGTCGTCGTAATCGAGCACTATCCAGTGCGCATGCTCAAAGCCCTCGACCGCAAGCGGGCGGACCTTGTCCTTGGCCATCCGCTCCTCGATACCGCGGGCAATCGCCTGCACCTGCACGTCGGAGCGCCCGGTGGCCAGGATGAAGTAGTCGGCAATCGAGCTCAGGTGCTCGGACTGCATCACGACCAGGTCGTAGGCCTTCTTTTCCAGCGCCGCTTGTGCGGCGGCGAGCGCCTTGGTGAGGGAATCCACGCGCCGGTTATCCGGTCTCTCCTTGGTGATCAATACAGTGAGTGGCGGGTGATGTAATCGAGCACGTCAGTCGGGAGCAGGTAATTGATCGACTGCCCGTGCTGGAGCTTCTGGCGGATCGCCGTGGCTGAAATCGGAAAGATCGTGGTGTTGACGAATGAAAGCGTCTTGCCGCTCTGATTAACGTAGTGATCGTCTTCCCTAATGTAGCCAAAGCGTTTGATCGCGGCAAGCGAGACTTTTCCCGCCGCCGATTCCCCCTGTGGCGCGCGCGAGTGGACCGCGAGGTTGGCTTCCTTCACCAGCGCGTCACACTCCCGCCAGGTATCCAGCTCGGCGAACTGGTCAGCGCCCATAAGCAGGTACAGGGTCGAAGGTTGGCGCAGGGTTTGTAGAAAAAACCGCACCGTCTCGATCGTGTAGGAGCGTCCGGTGCGCCGGATCTCCACGTCCGACACCATGAAATGGCGGTTTCCCTTGGCCCCCAGCCGCGTCATCTGGAGCCGATGCTCGGCGGGGGCAAGCTCGCCCTCGACTTTGTGCGGAGGCGACGCGGCCGGGATGAAGTAAATCAGGTCGAGGGCGAGCGCCTCGCGATCCTCTTCGGCGGAGCGCAGGTGGCCGAAGTGGATCGGATTGAAGCTCCCCCCGAACAACCCCACTCGCATCGCTTGAATTCGTCCTGGGCGCCGGGTCAGCCACGGACCTGGCCGCCGCCGTGAATCACGTACTTGTAGGTAGTCAGCTCAGCCAACCCCATCGGTCCCCGGGCGTGAAGGCGGTTGGTCGAGATTCCCGTTTCCGCGCCGAAACCGAACTCGAAACCGTCGGTGAAGCGCGTCGACGCGTTGACGTAGACCGTAGCCGAATCGACTTCGCGTTCAAAGCGTGCGGCGGCGATGCGATCCTCGGTCACGATAGCGTCGGCGAGATGCGATCCGTGGCGCTCGATAAACGCGATCGCTTCTTCCACCGAATCGACGATTTTCACCGACAGGATCAGGTCCAGGTATTCGGTGTCCCAGTCCTGTTCGGTGGCCGGACGCGCGCCGCGCAGGATTTTGCGCACGCGGTCGTCGCCGCGAATCTCCACTCCCGCCGCTTTCATCCGCGCACCGACCGCGGGCAGGAATCTCTCGGCGACCGCCGAATGCACCAGCATCGTTTCCATCGCGTTGCACACCGAGGGCCGGCTGCACTTCGCGTTCATGCAGATTTCCTCGGCCATCTTGAGATTCGCCGCGCGATCGACGTAGGTATGGCAGCGACCGTCGAAATGCGGCAGCAGCGGCACCGATGATTCAGCCAGCGCTTCTTTCAGCGCATTGCCGCCGCGCGGGATGATCAGGTCGATCAGCTCGGGATGCCGCTTCATGATCTGGATCGTCTCGCGATCGGGATTTTCGATGAACGTGGCGCAGGCGGCGGAAAGTCCGGTGTCTTCGAGCGCGCGCCCGATCAGTCCCGCCAGGCACGCGTTGGCGCGGATCGCCTCGCGTCCGCCGCGGAGCACGGTCGCATTGCCCGACTTGAGGCACAGCACGCCCGCATCGACGGTGACGTTGGGACGCGACTCGTAGATAATCGCGATCAGGCCGATCGGAACGCGGATTTTCGAAATCTCCAGTCCGTTGGGCCGGCGCCATCGCTCGATCTCGCGGCCGACCGGGTCGGGCAGCAGCGCGACTTCCTCGACCCCGCGCGCCATCGCCTCGATACGGTCGTCGTCGAGCTTAAGGCGCTCCAGGAATGCGCCGGCGCGGCCGTCGGCATGCGCGGATTCCAGGTCCTTGCGATTTGCCGCGATAATCTCAGCGCGCGCCGCGCGCAGGCGCGCGGCCAGCGACTTCAGTACATCATTCTTTCGATCGCTGGAGGCGAGCGCGATCGTGTGCGCCGCCTCGCGCGCCCGCACCAGCATCCCGATTACTTCGGACTCGAGACTCATGCGGATTCCTTGAGCAATACGAAGTTGTCGCGATGCACGATCTCGTCGGCGACCTTGTAGCCGAGCAGCGTGGAAATCTCGGCCGATCGCCGCCCCATCACTTTTAGCACATCGGCGGCGGGGTAGTTGACCAGCCCGCGTCCGAACTCCACGCCGTCGGGATCGAGCAGGCTTACGCAATCGCCGCCCGCGAATTCTCCGCGCACCTCGCGGATTCCCGACGGCAGCAGGCTGCGTCCCTTGCTGCGCAGCGCCTCGGCCGCGCCCTTGTCCACCGCCAGAGCGCCGGTGGGGCGCAGCGCGTAGGCGATCCAATGCTTGCGGCTTTTGAGCTTGACGCCGCCCGGAACGATCAGAGTGCCGCACTCGCGCCCGGGATCGAGCACCGCGGCGATCACGCCGGGCTCGCGGCCGGGCGCGATCACGCATGCGATTCCTGCGCGCGAGGCCTCCCGCGCGGCCTGCAGCTTGGTTGCCATCCCGCCGCTCCCGAGCGGTCCCGCACTCTCCGCGACCAGCCCGCTCATCCCTGCTTCGACGTCGGTGATAAGCCCGACCAGGCGCGCGTCGGGGCGCTTGCGGGGGTCGCCGGTCAGCACGCCGCCGACGTCGGTAAGGATCACGAGCATCCCGGCCTGCACCAGGGTTGCCACCTGCGAGGACAGCACGTCGTTGTCGCCCAGGCGGATTTCCTCGACCGCGACGCTGTCGTTCTCGTTCACGATCGGAATCGCGCCCGCGCCGAGCAGGGCGGCGATCGTCTGGCTGGCGTTGAGGCGGCGGCGGCGCTCGCTCAAATCCTGATGGGTCAGCAGAATCTGCGCGACGGTGCGGCCGTGCGCTCCGAACGCGCGCGCCCACTCGCGCATCAGCTCGATTTGTCCGGCCGCCGCGGCGGCCTGGCGCGCGGCGATAGTCGTGCCGCGCAGCTTGCCCAGGCGCGCGCGCCCGGCGGCGACCGCGCCCGAAGAAACGATTATCGCCTCGCGTCCTCCGGCGACGACGGAATCGACTTCGCCCGCGAGCGCGTCGATCACCTCGGTGCGCAGCCCGCCTGAGTCGGAGAGCACCGCGCTTCCGACCTTGATTACGACGCGCTTGACGCGTTCCAGGAGAGCGTTCTTGTAATTCAGCTGCGACATTCGGTTTGCGCCGGGTCCATCGCGCGCAGCATCCGCGCCATCTCTTCGAGCAGCGGCGCGATCCCGGATTTATTTTCGGCGGAGATGGCAAAGACGCGCAGTCCCGTCGCGCTCGCCAGCCCGCGGGCGGCCTCGGCGGTCTCGGCGTCGCTGAGCAGATCGATCTTGTTGAGCGCCGCGACGGCGGGCCGCTCCAGCAGCGCCGGATCGAATGCGCCGATCTCGCCGCGCACGGTGCGGTATGCGTCTTCGGGTCGGTCGGCCGCGTCGAGCACGTAAACCAGGATCCGGGTGCGCGCGAGATGGCGCAGGAAGCGGATACCCAGGCCGTGGCCGAGATGCGCGCCTTCGATCAGCCCCGGAATGTCGGCGACGGTGAAGCCCTCCTCGTCAGATACGATTACGCGCCCGATATTCGGCGCCAGAGTCGTGAAAGGGTAGGGCGCGACTTTCGGCCGCGCCGCGCTGAGCGCGGTCAGCAGAGTCGATTTCCCCGCGTTGGGCAGACCGACCAGCCCCGCTTCCGCGACCAGACGAAGCTCGAGCCGGACCCATCGCTGCACCGCCGCGGTACCCGGCGTCGCGATGCGCGGGGAGCGGCGCGTGGCGGTGGCGAAGTGAATGTTGCCGCGGCCGCCCTCGCCGCCCTGCGCGATCGTAGCGCGCGTCCCCGGCATCACCAGGTCCGCGATCACATCTCCGCTTTCGTCGTCGAAGACGACGGTTCCCGGCGGCACGCGCACGATCAGATCGTCGCCCGCCTTGCCGTATTGCTGTTTGCCGCGGCCCGCCTCTCCGTCGCGCGCGGTCAGCCGCGGCTGATATTTGAAGTCGAGCAGGGTCGAGAGGCCTTCATCGACCTCGAAGATCACGCTGCCGCCGCGGCCGCCATCGCCGCCGGCGGGACCGCCGAAGGGGCGGTATTTTTCGCGCAGGAACGCGATCGCGCCGTCGCCTCCGTTTCCGGCGCGCACAAAGACTCGCGCTTCGTCGATAAATCGCATCGCTGCCGCCGGATTATAGCAGGCCGCGAAGTCGGAGGATCGGGTGATCACGCAGTCGTCGGAAGACCGCAGCCCAAAGAATCTGGAACTAACCCAGGGAAAATGCCAGCCGTCGGCAGCAGGTTAGCGCTCTAGCCTGTCCCCCTTAGCGCTGTTGTGGGAGCGGCACAGGAACTGAAGATTTCCAAGATCGTCGGAGCCGCCGCGCGAAAGAGGAAGAATATGGTCTATTGTGAGGTTTTCTTTCACCTCGCAACCATCGGTGGCGCAGATATGGCGGACGCCCGCATCGAGCATGGCGAGGACGAGTTGGGATTTCATGGCGGTGAAAGACGCGCGTCTCGCCTTGGTATGCTTTCGTTTCGCGACACCTGCCGCCTCGGCAACCTCAAGCTCGCGCCTGAACGAGAGGTACTCATCAAAAGTAATTTCGTCACGACCGTTGAACGGTCCTTGGTCAGGCGGACCATAAACCACAGATCCGTAGAATTCGTCATTCCTAACCCAGTGAGCGCGCTTCACTGCGTCGAGTAACCGCTCAGGCGCCGCGTCAAGAGCGCGGTTCTGTACGATTATGTCGCCATTGTACAGCTTCACTAAATCATCAACCGAGACCACCATTGGATGTCCCCCGAACGGGCGCAGTGTTCTCGCCCAAAAGATTCCAAAGGTTTTGCCCGAATCGAATTTCGTTTTCACTCAGCCGCCATTAGTATTGATGGCGTGGTTCCTCTGACAAGGGGGTTTCCGGCGCCTGCTCAAAAGCTGAGTATTCGGCGCGCAGGCACTCGATGGACCTCCCCTCGCGCACTTTGAGGAACCTATAGATCTGCCGCTGCTCCGTTTCGCCATCGACCCAAACATCGCCTGAAACGAGACCGCGGCGATAAGGATCTCGCGCTTGGATCGTGACAACCTTCTGGTCGTCGCCCGTGATCGGTTCGAGTACTCCAACCAAAACCGCGCGTCGCCAGAAGTCGAGGTCGCAATTCGGATGATCTAGGCGAATCTTATCTCCGTCGAGGACCGTACCCCAATGTACCCAAAATTCCTTTTCCATCACCAACCTCCTCCACCCTACTCAGCGTAACGCGCTCTAGGCTCCCTTCAAGCCCTGCACCTCAGGAAAATCCACAAGGCACGAAAGCCGCGTCGCGTTGGGCTCAGCCAAGGAATCGCTCGTGGCGCAAATCGCCAATCGCGCAACACGGTATGGCGCTACAGGCACAGCTCCGCGAGCGCGCGCACGGCTTCGACTGACCCCGTCCCGATCAGCATCGTCTTAACCGGCGAGGCCTTCCATGCCGCCAGCCGATCCTTGATGCGCTCCTTGGGGCCGACCAGCGCGACATCGTCGATAAGCTTTTCCGGCACCAGCGCCATCGCCTCGTTCTTCTTGCCGGACAGGAACAGGTCCTGGATTTTGACTGCGGCTTCTTCATATCCGAGCCGCTTGGCGTAGTCGTTGTAAAAATTCTTTGAGCGCGCACCCATCCCGCCGATATACAGCGCAAGCTGCGCGCGCACCGGCATCCGGCACTTCTCGACGTCGTTGCCCATTACGCAGGTCACGAACGGCGCGACCTCGAAGTTGTCCATCGATTTTTTGCCGCCCGTTTTCGCGAAGCCTTCCTTGACGGGGCCGTCGTAAAGGTCCCAGCGCTGCGGATTCATCCAGACCGGGATCACGCCGTCGGCGATTTCCGCCGCAAGCGCGATTCCCTTGGGGCTGATCGACGCGGTGTAGATCGGCATGTCCTTGCGGCCGTGCAGGATGCTTTTCAGCGGCTTGCCGAGACCCGACGCGCCCGGCCCGTCGTAGGGGATCTGATATTCCTTGCCGTGATGCTCGACGGGGACCTCTCGCGCGAGGATCTTGCGGACGATATCGATATATTCGCGCGTGCGCTGGAGCGGTTTGCCGTACGGCACCCCATGCCATCCCTCGACTACCTGCGGGCCCGAGGGCCCGATGCCCAGGATGAAGCGGCCGCCCGAGAGCGCGTCGAGCGTCATCGCGGTCATCGCGGTTGCGGCGGGGGTTCGCGCCGGCATCTGCATGATTGCGGTGCCGAGCCGGATTTTTTTCGTCAGCGCGCCGATCCATGACAGCGGGACGATCGCGTCGGAGCCGTAAGCCTCGGCAGTCCAGACCGAATCGAAGCCCAGGCGCTCGGCTTCCAGAATCAGCTCCATCGGCTGGCCCATCTGCGAGCCCGAATATCCCGATACCAGTCCTAATCGCATCGAAGTTCCTCCACGCCCGGATGAGTGATCGCTGCTCTGGTCCGAGCGAGCCCAGTCAATAACAGCGGCGCGAAAATGAAAAGCCCCGCGGCGGCGCCGCGGGGCTTGATGAAACCGAATCGGGTCGCGCGGCGGCTTAAGCGGACGGTTGCGGAGCCGGCGCCGGGTAAACGCTGACTTGGCGCTTCTCGCCCTTGGGCTCGTACTTCACCACGCCATCGACCTTCGCATAGATGGTGTAGTCGCGGCCCAGTCCGACGTTCTTGCCCGGATGAATGCGGGTGCCGAGCTGGCGGACCAGGATATTGCCGGCGCGGACGGTCTGGCCGTCGTAAATTTTGATTCCGCGATGCTGTCCCGGGCTGTCGCGGCCGTTGCGCGTAGAGCCTTGTCCCTTCTTGTGCGCCACGGTGATTCTCCTCTGGGAGGCGGCCGACAGGGCCGCGCGTTGAAATGAAAACCAGCCGGCTTACGCGCCCGCCTGAATTTCCTCAATCTTGAGAACGGTCAGTTCCTGGCGATGGCCGTGCTTGCGGCGGTAATTCTTGCGCCGCTTCTTCTTGAAGACGATCACCTTGGTGCCGCGCGGCTGCTGCACGATCTTTGCGCGCACCGCGGCGCCGGAAATCGTCGGGGTGCCGACTTTCGGAGCCTCGCCGCCGAGCGCGAGCACGTCTCCGATGGAAACCTCGGAGCCTACCTCGCCCTCGATCCGCTCGACGGTGATCTGGTCACCCACGCCGACGCGGTACTGCTTGCCGCCTGTTCTTACGATTGCGAACATCGAATTAGCCGGAATCAAATTAGTTATCGGAGCCGGGATTCCGTGTCAACGCGCGCGCGGGGTGACACGCGCTCTCGCGGACGCGCGCGAGACAAGTGATCGGCGATACTGCGCGCTCAGTCCAGGCCCAGGCGCTCGCGGCCCTCGGGCGTGATCATCTGCGGGTTCCAGGGCGGATCCCACACCAGCTCGACTTCCGCGTCCGACACGCCCGGCAATTCGACGATCTTGTGCTTGGCATCGAACGCGATCGACGCGCCCATCCCGCAGCCCTGCGCGGTAAGCGTCATCTTCACTTCGACCTTGCTGGTGCCGTCGTCCTGCGGCTTCACTTCCATCCCGTACACCAGCCCCAAGTCGACGATATTGACCGGAATCTCGGGGTCGTAGCAGGTCTTGAGCTGCTCCCACACCATCGCTTCCAGGTCTCCGCCCGCGCCCGCCGCGACGGCGCCAGCCTCTTCGGGCGTCTTGCCGATCGCGTCGGCGTCCTTGCCCGCGATTCGGAACAGCCCGCCGTACGACGGCACCTGGACGGTGAACGTGCCGCCGAGCGACTGGGTCACGAATGCTTCGATCCCTTTTTCGAGCGTGGTCTTGACGCCCGCAGGGATTTGGATTGCTTCGACTGGGCGCGAAATTTCGACTCGTTCCATGATTAATTCCCTACTCTGTGGAGCCACTATTGTAGCCCGGACCGCATGAGTTCGCCACCGGACGCCGCAGGAATCCGCGTAATCCGCGAATTTCATTTTCTGCCGTTTCGCCCGTTTGCCGCCTCGCGCGATCGCTGGTAAGCCTTGCCTCTGGGCGGAGGGTATTGCGGTGGGGGAAACCCGGACAGATACGGCGGCATCGCGCGATCCACGCGCCACGGCGAAGGAGAAGCTCTCCGCTTTTCTCGAATCGCGTCCGGCCGGCGCCGACGCCGCCGAACTGGTTGGCCTGCTGCTCTCCGGCACGGGATCGGACCCCGACCTCGCGCCCAAGCTGATCGGTGGCCTGCTCGCGGGCGACCCCAATTTCAGATTCGATTCCGAAACCGGCATCTGGTCGCTGGCGCGCAGCGACCGTCTGCGCGTCCCGCTGGACGAAGCGCGCTTCTGCGTGGTCGACCTGGAAACCACCGGCGGCAGCGCCGGTCCCGGCACGATAATCGAGATTGGCGCGTACCGGATGGTGGGGCGGCGGATCGTCGATTCGTTTGAGTCGCTGGTGCGCCCGTTCGGCCCGATCCCGCGCTTCATCACCGGACTGACGTCGATCACCAACGAGATGGTCTCGGAGGCGCCGCCGATCGAGCGCGTGCTGCCGGAGTTTCGCGAGTTCATGGGCGACGCGGTGCTGGTCGCGCACAACGCGCCGTTCGATCGTTCCTTTCTGGATTTCGAGTTCCGCCGAATCTTTGGAATCGGGATGCGCAACCCGGTGCTGTGCACGCTGCGGATGACGCGGCGGTTCGTGCCCTCGCTCAAGCGCCGCCGGCTGGACGCGGTCGCCGAGCATTTCGGCCTTGCCACCGGCGGGCGCCATCGCGGGCTCGGCGACGCGCGAATGGCGGCGGAAATTTTGTCGATCTTTCTGGAGATCGCGGAGAAGATGGGGCTCGCCCGGCTCGATCGCCTGCTCGACGACCACGGCCGCGGGCTGTCGGGCCGCCGTATCGAGCGCCACGTCGCGCCCGAGGTGATCGCCGCGCTGCCGCGCGTGCCCGGCGTCTACCTGATGCACAATGAGCGCGGCGACCTGCTCTATATCGGCAAGGCAAAGAGCCTGCGCGACCGCGTCGGCTCGTACTTCAACGCCTCGGTCGATGCGAAAACGGCCGAGCTGATAAGCCATGTCTGGAAGATTGAGACGCGCACGACGGCGTCCTCGCTGGAGGCGGCGCTGCTGGAGGCCGCGATGATCCGGGAGCGCAAGCCGCCGTACAACCGGATGCTCAAGTCGGTCGCGCCGGCGTACTTCATCAAGCTCGACATGATGGACGAGTTTCCGCGCGTGATGCTGGCGCGAAAGATAAGCGCGCGGCGCGGCGTGATGCACTTGGGGCCGTTCCTCGGGCGCAAAAGCCTCGACCAATCCGTGCGCACGCTCTCGCGCCTGCTCGGGCTTCGCACCTGCTCGGGCAAGCTTGCGCCCAACGAGAATTTCTCGCCCTGCATCTACGGCCAGATGGGACACTGCAGCGCGCCATGCAACTTGAGCATCTCAGACGACGCCTACGCCGATAGCGTGCGCCGGGCGCTCGGATTCCTGCGCGGGCGAAGCGGCCCGCTGCTCGGCGAATTGGCGCGCGCCCGCGACCAGGCCGCCGCCGCGCTGCGCTACGAGGAAGCCGCGCGGATGCGCCGTGACCTGGAATCGCTCGCCACGCTGGCAAATCGCGCGTCGCGTCTCAGCCAGGTCGTCACCGAGAACAACCTGGTCATAATCACCGGACAGGGTGCGTCACGCACCGCGTACGTGGTGCTGTCGGGGCGGCTTGCGGTAACGCGCGCGCTCGACGGCGCCGATGCGGCCGGAGCGATCGCCGCGTTCGTGGCCGACAATTTCGAGCGCTATCGCGCCCGCCCGATCGAGCGCGCAGAGCTGGAGGCGATGACGATTGTCGCGCGATGGCTGCGCGAGCGAGCGCCGGACGAGGGTCGGCTGATATATCTGACCGGCGCGCAGCTCGATCCCGCGGCGCTCGACGGCGCCCCCACAAGCCCCGGGGCGCGCAGTGAGGCGCCGCGCTAGCCGCGCAGGCTCGACGCAAACAGCCCGAGCGTATGCTCCCACGCGTCGCGGGCGGCGTCGGCGTTGTAAACGTCCTTGCGCGTGTCGTTGAAAAAGCCGTGCGCGCATCCGTGGTAAATCTTCACCTCGCCGGGCTTGCCCGATTTCTTCAGGTAGTTCGCCAGCCGGTCAACGTCCTTGCGCTGAATCCATCCGTCGTTCTCGCCGTATGCGTAGAAGATCGGGCAGCCCAGATGCGCGAGCGCGCTGTCGGGCGGAATCTCGCCATAAAACGGCGCCGCCGCCGCGACTTCATTGGCCTCGCACGGCAGCAGCATCGCGTAGCTCCCGCCCATGCAGTAGCCGGTGACGCCGATCTTCGCGGCGCGCGTGCGGGGCTGCTCGCGGATCCATCCGATGGTCGTCTTCAGGTCGGCGATCCCGTCGGGCTTTTGGAGCCCGCCCATCAGTTGCGCGGCGGTGTTCGGATCGCTTGCAACCTTATGGCCCTGGCGCGAGTAGAGGTCGGGCGCGACCGCGAGGTAGCCTGCGGCGGCGAACCGGCGCGCGATGTCGCGGATGTTGTCGTTGAGTCCCCACCACTCCTGCACCACGATCACCGCAGGCCCCGGCGCGCTTCCCGCCGGCTCCGCGACATGGGCGTTAATCGTGCACGCCGAACCCTTGAAACTGACATCGCGCGTGGCAACCTGTGCATCCGCCATCGAATTTCACCTCGCCTTGCCGCCGCTGCGCGCCTGGATAGCGCTAGCGCGGGTTATCGCCATCACTCCGCGGCGGCGATCGGTATGAATCCGATCGTGCCGTTGCGCAGCTTAATCTGCAGATAGCTGCCCGTGATCCCGATCACGTGGACGTACTTCTTGCGCTGGACCTTGGCGACTTGCCGGCTGGTGGTATCGGGACTCTCATAGACCGGCGAGTTTTTGGTCAGCAGAAAGAGCTTATTGACCTTCTTGATCTTGAGCGGTGCCGGCGCCACCCCGGGTGCGGCGGCAGCGGGCGCCGAAGCCCCCGTGGTGGCGGCCGCACCCGCAGCCGCGGCCGGCGCAGCGCCAGCCTGCTCGGCCAGCTTGGGATCGAGCGCGCGCACGCGATCCATCTCGGCCTGCGCCTCGGCCTCGCGCCCTACCTCGGACTTGAGCAGACTGGCGAGCGCCAGATGCGCCTGCGCATTCCGCGGCTCCAGTCCGATCGCGGTGCGGATTTCCGCCTCAGCCTGCGGCAATTTGTTCTCGCGCTGCAGCGCGTCGCCAAGCTGCAGGCGGTAGCTCGCGCGCGCAGGAGCCAGCGCGCACGCGGCGCGATACTGCTCTTCGGCAAGGCTCGGCTGCTGCTGGTCGAGATAGAGATTTCCCAGCGCGATGTGCGCGGCGGGATTACCCGCATCGAGCTCGATCACCTTCATGAATTCGAGCTGCGCCTGGTCGGGCTTGTGCTCCAGGACGTAGAGATTGCCCAGGGCGACGTGGACCCGGGGATCCTTGGGCGCCTGGCGGGCCGCTTCGGTATAATCTTTTTCAGCATCGGCGAGCTTGGTCGCCTGCATCGCGGAATCGCCCGACTGCAACAGCCCATCGACGGATTGCCCCCGGCATCCCGCCGCGAGCATCGCCATCGCGCCCGCCGCCACCGCAATCATCGCCATCCGGGAACTGCGAATCTTTACCGACATGTTCATGAACGCGTCCTTTCAGGAGTGCTGCTGAAGACGTGATCCACGCCGCGCGGCGCGCGATAGATCCGATGCCACATGTTGGGGCCTCGACTTCCGAACTGTCAAGCTTCGCGCGCGCGGCGCGGCGTTGGCACCCCTCATCGGGTGCGTTATAAAGTGTCGCCGTGCGCGTTGTGGTAATCGCGGCCAAGGAGCTTTCTCTGGCCAAAACGCGGCTCAGGCCGGTATGCCCCGCGGACCAGTGTGTCGCGCTGGCTGAGGCCATGTTCCGCGACGTGCTGGCCGCGTCGCTGGCGGCGCGCACTGCCGAACGCGTGGCAGTGGTGAGCTCGGACCACACGCTGCTCGCGATCGCCCGGCAGGCCGGGGCGATGGCGATCGATGAAGGCTATCCGCGCGGACTCAACGCCGCGGTGGCGATGGCCACTGCGACGCTGGCGGCGCAGGGCGCGAGGACGCTGTGTACGGTGCTCTCGGATGTTCCGATGGTGATTGGAGAAGATATAGACGCGGTGTTTGCGGCGATGCCGGCGGGGCGGGCGGCGGTGCTGGTGCCCTCGCGCGACTGCTCAGGCACCAATCTGATCGCGCGCTCTCCCGCCGACGCGATTCCGACTCGTTTCGGCACGCAGAGCCTGGTGCGCCATCTGGACGAATGCCGCCGCCTGGAGGTGACGCCGCGAGTGGTGCGGCTTGCGCGTCCGGCGCTCGACCTCGATCTTCCCGAGGATTTGTACGAGTTCATACGGCTGGGCGGGAGCACGCACACGATGGGGCAGCTGGAGCGGCTGGGAATCGCGCATCAGTAGAGTTCCGATTAAAAGTTCCGCACACGGATGTCGATAGTGGAAACCATTGAGGCGCTGGGCGCATCTATCCTCGACGGAATCGTCGCGCTGGGGAATTTTCTGATCTTCCTGGCCAATTCCGTAGTCTATGCGTTTGTGCCGCCCTACAAGCCGCGCCTTGCAATTCGCCAGGTCCGCATTATCGGCGCCGATTCGCTGTTCCTGGTCGTCCTGATCGCGACCTTTACCGGGATGGTGCTCGGGCTGCAGGGTTACAACACGCTGCGCCGTTTTGGCTCCGAAGGAGCGCTCGGAACCGTGGTCGCCCTGGTGCTGGTGCGCGAGCTTGGTCCGGTGCTGGCCGCGCTGATGATCGCGGCGCGGGCGGGTTCCGCGATGGCGGCGGAGCTGGGCTCGATGCAATCGACCGAGCAGATCGACGCGCTCACCGTGATGGCGATAAATCCGGTGCAGTACCTGGTGTCGCCGCGAATGCTGGCGGGAATTGTCAGCTTCCCCATCCTGACCACGATCTTCGACGTGATCGGAATCTGGGGCGGGTACGCGGTCGGCGTGGGCCTGATGGGAGCGCCGTCAGGCGCCTATTTCAACGGGATCGCGTCGAATATGTCCGGCCACGATATCGCGACCGGACTGTACAAATCGCTGGTCTTTGGCGTGATCGTGATGTGGGTGTGCTGCTATAAGGGCTATCACGCGGAACGGATGGCCACGGGGGTCAGCCGCGCGACTACTGAAGCCGTCGTGCTCTCCAGCGTGCTTATCCTGGCCGCTGACTATATTCTTACGGCGATACTTCTGTAACATGGCCGCTTCGCAATGAGTCCGGACAACGGCAATCAGAGCCCCAGCGCAATCGAGGTGCGCGGGCTGCGCCATCACTTCGGCCGCCAGGAGGTCCTGCGCGGCGTCGATCTCGACGTTCCCGCCGGCCAGATCACCACCATCGTGGGACCCTCGGGATGCGGCAAGACGGTCCTGCTCAAGCATCTCAACCTGCTTATGCGCCCCGACGCGGGAACCATCGTGATTGACGGCGTCAACGTGACCGAGCTCGGCTCGCGCGCATACGACGGCGTGCGGGAGAAGTTCGGGATGCTGTTTCAGGCGGGTGCGCTGTTCGACTCGTTGACGGTGTTCGAGAACGTGGCTTTTCCGCTGGTCGAGAAATCCCGGCTCTCGCGCGCCGACATCCGCGCGCGCGTGCTCGAGACGCTTGCCGCGGTCGGGCTGCACGGCATGGAGCGCAAGTATCCGTCGGAGCTCAGCGGCGGGATGCAGAAGCGCGCGGCGCTGGCGCGCGCGCTGGTGCGCCGGCCCAAGATCCTGATGCTCGACGAGCCGACCACCGGACTCGATCCCACCCGCACCGGGGCGATTCATGCTCTGGTGCGCCGCACCCAGAAGGACTTCAACCTGAGCGCCGTGCTGGTAAGCCATGACGTTCCGGCGGTGTTCGAAATTTCCGACCGCGTCGCCTTCATGCACAACGGCCGGATGAACCTGGTGGGAACCGTGGATGCGATGATGGCGTCGGACAACGAGGAGTTCAAACGATTTCTCCAAGGCAGGGCGTCGGGCGAGGATAGCGAAGACGCCATGGCGGGCTGAATCAGACATGTACGCAAGTCGAACCACACAATTCATCGTCGGCATCTTCGGGCTGCTGGGAATCGCGGCGCTCGCGATTCTCTCGTTCCGGCTCGGACAGATAAGCCTGTTCCCGCCGCCGGGTTACACGCTTTTCGCCAATTTCGACAACATCTCGGGCCTCAAGACCGGCGACCAGGTCGAAATCGCCGGCGTCCAGGTCGGCAAAGTCACCGCAATCTCGCTCAAGAACGAGCGCGCGCGCGTCGCGATACGAGTCAACGACGGCGTCGACGTGGACAATGACGCGATCGCCGCGATCAAAACCAGCGGAATTATCGGCGACAAGTACATATCGATCGCGCCCGGACCCGGTGAAAAAAATCTCCACAGTGGGCAGACCATCCGGCAGACCCAGTCCGCGTTCGTGCTCGAAGATGCGATCGGTCAATTGATCAACAACTCCGGCGCCGGCGGCCCGGCCGACGCGGGCGGAGCCGGTTCCGGCAGCGGCGACAAGTCGGGCCAAAAGAAGTGAGCATGTTTCACATGGAAGGCAGCAAGCAGATGAATTTTTCTTCCTCACGCTCCCGGCTTGCGATCGTGCGCGCGGCCGCAATCGCATCCGCGCTCTGGATCGCGGTTGCCTCCGGGCTCACCGCGGCTGCGCCCGCGCATGCGCAGTCCAATCCGATGGACGTGGTCAAGGCCACGGTGAACCAGGCGCTCGACATCCTGCGTAACCGTTCCATTCCGCTCGCCGAGAGGCAGGATAAGCTGCGGGGCATCGTGTCCGCGTCGTTCGACTTCCGCGAGATGTCGCGCTCGGCGATGGGATATCACTGGCGCACCCTTACCCCCGACCAGCGCAAGGAATTCACCCAGGTCTTCTCCACCTTTATCGAGGATTCCTACCTGGCCAAGATCAACGATTACTCCAATCAGCACGTGGACTTCCTGGGCTGGCGCAACAACGGCGGTCCCGAATACGCGCAGGTCAAGACCAATATCGTGCAGACCGGAAAACCCCCGATAAGCTTCGACTTCCGGCTGCTCAACCGCAACAAGGGATGGAAGATCTACGATGTGACCGTGGACGCGATCAGCATCATCGCGAACTACCGCAACCAGTTTAATCGCGTGATCAACAACAAGGGCTACGCGGTCCTGATCGGCGACCTCAAGAGCAAGCAGGCGGCGCTGGCTGCGTCGCTTGGCACCCATAAATAGAACGCTTGATACAGCCGAATAGCGTGATACCCTATTCCCCCAATCGTTGACGGCCGGTACGGCGTCCGATTTAGGGCTGGGCCAGCGGGCCAACGGAGAACAAGAACTATATGACCGCGAATCTCAAACCGCACCGCATGCCGGCGAACTCCATGCGGATGCTCGCCGTGGCGATTTTTGCGAGCCTGTTTGCCGCGGCTCCCGTGCTGGCGCAAGACGCCGCGCCCGTCAGCCAGAACCCTGCGAGCCAGAGCGCGGCGCTGCAAGGCGCAAACGAGCCTCCGCCACCGCCGGGTGAGCAGGAGGGCGTCTACAGCGATCCGCTGGCGCCGTTCAACGAGGCGATGTTCTCGTTCAACCTCAAGCTCGACGACTGGATCCTCCATCCGGTCGCGTCGGGCTACGCGTACATCGCGCCGGTGCCGGTGCGCGAGAGCGTCAAGCGGTTTTTTGACAACGTCGATGTGATCCCGCGATTCGCCAACAACCTCTTTCAGCTCCGCTTCCCGGAGGCCGGCGAAGAAGTCGCCCGCTTCGGCATCAACAGCACGCTCGGCTTGGCCGGATTCTTCGATCCCGCCGATGCGTGGTTCGGCCTCAAAGAGCATCCCGACGATTTCGGCCTTACCCTGCGCTACTACGGAGTGCCGAGCGGCGCGTACGTGATGCTGCCGTTCATGGGCCCCTCGACGCTGGGCGACACGGTCGGACTGGCGGTGGACGGCGCGATGAATCCGATGAGCTACCTGGTGCCGTGGTACGTATCGCTGTCAGCGGGCGCGGGACAGCGCCTGGGTGAAGCCGTCAACTATCGCTCGCTTCATCTGGACCAGTTCGAGGAAGCCGATCGCTACGCCGTCGATCTGTACGGCGCGGTGCAGGACGCTTATCTGCAGACCCGGGTTCACGAGGTCAAGGAACTCAAGCAGTAAGTCCGACGAATCCCGATAAACTCGCGCCGCGCGGCCCCATGCCGTGCGGCGCGTTTTTTTTGGGACTGCGCAATCGCGCGGGCTCGCTCAGCCCACGTGCTCCCAGGCGTGATAGGAGCTTCGCACCAGCGGGCCCGATTCGACGTGCCGGAAACCCAGCTCCATCGCCTGCGCGCGCAACTCCGCGAACTCCGCGGGGGGGACGTACCGCGCGACCGGCAGATGCTCGCGCGAGGGGCGCAGATACTGCCCCAGCGTCAGGATGTCGCACTCGACCGTGCGCAGATCGCGCAGCACCGCGGCTACCTGCTCGCGCTCCTCGCCCAGCCCCAGCATCAGGCCCGCCTTGGTCAAAAGCTCGCGGCCGCGGGCGCGCGCGCTGTGCTTGGCATGGCGCAGGACGCCCAGCGATCGATCGTAGTGGCCGCCGGGACGCGCGGTTCGATAGAGCGCCGGCACCGTCTCGATATTGTGGTTGTAGATATCCACCGGTGAATCGACCACCGCTTCCACGCTTTTGGGCTCGCCCTTGAAATCGGGGACCAGCACCTCAACCCGCGCGCTCGCTACGCGCTCCTTGATCGCGCGCGCCGTCGCCGCAAAGTGCGCGGCGCCGCCGTCGGGCAGGTCGTCGCGATCGACCGAGGTCACGACCACGTGCTGCAAGCCGAGCCGTGCGACCGCGTCGGCTATTCGCCGCGGCTCGTCGGGATCGAGCGGGCGCGTCTTGCCGTGCGCGACCGCGCAGTAGGGGCAGTTGCGCGTGCATACGTCGCCCATGAGCATGAAGGTGGCGGTGCGATGCGAAAAGCATTCGCCGATATTCGGGCAGCATGCTTCCTGGCAGACCGAATGCAGGCGAAGCTCGCTCAGGATATCGCGGGTGCGGAAGAACTCCGGCGAGGCGGGTGCGCGGACCTTGATCCAGTCGGGATGTCTGCGTTCGGCCATCGCTAGTCCTGTCTGCGAGCTTCCGCGATCGCGAGCGCGGGGTCAACGCGCGCCCAAATGGCGGCGGGCGCTACGCCCGCCACTTCCTCGCAGCCGAACACCCGCGCGAAGCTGTCGGCGACGGCGGCGGCGACCTGGGGCATCGCGATTGCGGCGCGCCCGGCGATCGCAACCGAGGTCATTTCGCATCCCTCTATTCCGCACGGAACGATCGCGTTGAAGTACGAGAGATCGGGCGCGACGTTGAGCGCAAATCCGTGGCAGGTCACCCAGCGCCGGATCCCGACGCCAATCGATGCGATCTTGCGCGTGCCGATCCATACCCCGGTCAGCCGCTCGCGCCGTCCCGCCGCGATTCCCATCCCGCCCAGCGCATCGATAATCACCTGCTCGAGATCGCGCAGATAGCGCCCGACGTCGCGGCGGCTGCCCGCAAGCTTCAGGATCGGGTAGCCGACCAGCTGACCCGGGCCGTGATAGGTCACCTGTCCGCCGCGCGAGACGCGGAAGATCGGCACCTCGGGCAGCGCCTGGCGCACGAAACGCTCGTCGGCGCCGCGCCCAAGCGTGAAGACATGCGGATGCTCCAGCAGCAGGAGCGTGTCGCCGATCTCGTCGCGAATCCGCGCGGCGACCAGCGCCTCCTGCACGCGCAGCGCCTGCGCGTAATCGACTACTCCCAGTTGGGCGACTTCAAGCCGCATGATCTCGCGCACCTAGATGTGGATCGCCTCGTCGTCGGCCGCCAGCGCCGCTTCCATGATCGCCTCGGACATCGTGGGATGCGGATGGACGGTCTTGCCGACCTCGACCACGGTGGTCTCCAGCGTCTTGCCCAGCACGATCTCGGAGATGATATCGGTCGCTTGATGGCCGATTATCTGGCATCCGATGACTTCGCCGTACTGCTTGGTCGCGACGATTTTGACAAAGCCCTCGAACTCGCCCGTCGCGACCGCCTTGCCGTTGGCGCGAAATGGAAACTTGCCGACCTTGACCTCGATTCCGCGCTCGCGCGCCTGCGCCTCGCTGAGCCCGACCATCGCGACCTGGGGCTCGCAGTAAATACACGCGGCGATTGAATTGAGATCGAAGCCCGGCTCGCGCACCTTCGCCATGATCTCGACTGCCGCCACGCCCTCGGCCGAGGCCTTGTGCGCGAGCAGGGGCGGGCGGATGACGTCGCCGATCGCGTAGATGCTCGGGCAGGTGGTGCGGAACGAGTCGTCGATTTTGATAAATCCGTCGCGTTCGAGCTCAACGCCCACCGCGTCGAGCCCCAGGTTCGCGCTCAGCGGCGCGCGCCCGACCGCAACCAGCACCGCCTCGGCCTCGACCGTCTTGTCGCCGTCGGGGCCGGAGACGGTGACCGCCCAGGTGTCGCCGCGGCGCGCCATCGACTTGTACCCATGCCCGAGCATCACGGTGGCCCCGCGCTTTACGAAGGCGCGGCGCAGTTCCTCGGCGATCTCGGCGTCGCATCCCGGCAGCATCTGCTTTTCCAGCTCCACGATCGTGACCTTGGATCCGAACGCGCCGTAAAAGTAGCCGAACTCCAGTCCGATCGCGCCGGCGCCGATAATCGCGATGCTTTTGGGGCAGGTGTCGCGAACCAGGGCCTCGCGGCTGGTCATCACGCCGTCGCCGACTTTCATGCCGGCAAACAGCCGCTCGCCGGAGCCGGCGGCGACCAGGATTCGCTCGGCGTCGAGCCCTTCAACGGCGAGCGCCGGCTTGTCAGGGGCCTGCGAGAGCGCGACGCGGTTGGGCCCCGCGATAGTTGCGTTGGCCTCGAACAGATCGATGTTGTTCTTCTTCAGCAAAAAGCGGACGCCGCGATTGAGCTTGTCGGCCGCGGCGCGCGAGCGCGCGATCACCTTCTTGAAATCGAAGCGCACCTCGCCGACTTCGATTCCGTGCTCCTTGGCCGCGCCCCGTATCGTCTCCATCGCCTCGGCCGAGTTGAGCAGCGCCTTGGACGGGATGCATCCCCAGTTAAGGCACACGCCGCCGGGGCGGTCGCGCTCGACAACCGCGACTTTCATCTTGAGCTGGCTGGCCCGAATCGCGCCAACGTATCCGCCCGGTCCGGAGCCGATTACCACCAGGTCATAGTTTGAGTTTGCCAAGGTTCGATTCCTTTCGTGATTGCTCCGGCTGTGCGCAAGCGCCGCCGCCGCGCAGGCGCACTACCATGATTATTCGCGATCACGCCTGAGGCGAGCGCAATCGCCGCCCCGCCGGTCGTCGCACCGCGCGCGGCGGGTCGCCGTGTCGCGAGACGCTGGTTAGCGCGGCGTCGATTTCGCGCTCGATTTGGCGCTCGATCGCGTCGAGCTCCGGCTCCGACAGCGTCCGCTCCGCGACCATCGCGATGCGCGCGATTTGGATCGGATCGCGCTCGTGCCAGAAGCTCGGATGATGCAGGCTCGCCGCCGCGGCGCGATCGAAATCCGGCTCGGGGCGCAGGCGATAGGTGACCGCATCGACAAGCGACGGCCCGCCGCCCGAGCGCGCGCGTCCCAGCCCCGCGGCCGTCGCGCGAAAGACCTCGCGCACATCGCCGCCATCCACGCGCTCCGCCGGAATCTGGTGGGACTGGGCGAAGCGAAAAAGTGTCTCCTGGCAATCCGGGCCGTCGAACTGGGTGCCCAATCCGCAGAAATTGTTTTCGCACACGAAGACGATCGGCAGCTTGCGCTCCGCCGCGAGCGCGAGCGACCTTGCGAACGCGTCCGCGCCGAGCGCCGCGTCGCCGAACAGGCAGCAAACCGCGGCGGACTCGCCGCGATCGAGGCAGGAGATCGCAAGTTCCATCGCGACTCCGATGCCGCCAGGCGGCGGCCCGAATGCTGCCACGAATCGCCGTTGGCGATCGAACCGTCGTGCGCCGCGGCGGTCCGCAACGGAGGTCGCGCGGCCGACCGACTGCGCCGCGGCGGCGGCGAGATCTGCACCCCTGGCCAGGTAGTGACCCTGCTGGCGGTAGGTCGATACCACGTAATCGCAATCCGCCAGCGCCGCGATCGCACCGGCGCCGACGGCTTCTTCACCCGCATGCGCCGGCGCGGGGTCCTGGAGATTTCCGCGCGCGCAAAAGGCGGCGAGCTTTTCCTCGAAGCGCCTCATCAGCAGCATCCGGCGATACAACTCGACCATCTCGGCGCCGCGCGGGGTGCGCAGGTCCTGCGATGCGGCATGCTGCTGGGGCTTGGGCGCCATGATGGTGAATGCGGGACGGCCGGCGTTCCTGCGCTCACGCTAAACCAACGCATTGCGGTGAGCAATGCGCGGTTGCCGCGCACGCCCGCGCCGCCGCGCGCTTACGGGGCCGGGGGCGCCGCCGCGGGACGCATCTCGGCGGCGGCGACGAGCGCATCCATGAGCCGGCTGTCCGTGAGCATCGTGGTCACCGCCTGGTCGAGCGCATCGTCGAGCGCTTCCGCCGCGCCGCGTCCCGACGACATCCGCATCCCGGGCGTCTTTCCGCGTCCGGTGTAAGTGCTCTGAAAAATCGTCTTCCCGCCGGCGGTGACGACTTGCACGTTCAGCTCGACGTACGTGTCCGAAGCGCCGCCCAGCAGGCCCGCTTCGTACAAGGTGGTGAATCGCGCGATCCCGATTCGCATCGTGACCGAACCGCTGCCGACGTTGAACCCGCGCGTCTCCAGTCCCGCGCGCAGCGCGGAGTGAACCACGTCGGTCACGTTGTTGGTCGAGGTGATGGGCGCCTGCGCAACGCCCGAGCCGCCGACTACGTCGCCGACCTTGGACTTGTCGGCGCGCTCGTCCTGCACGACAACCCGGACGCCCACCCCTTCGGCGTGCTGCGCGGGAGTCAGGAATGCGGGCTGGGTGTAGGTCAGCGTGATGGTTGAGGAACTCGCCGCCGACGAGCATCCCGCCGCGGCCAGCGCGGCGCATCCGGCCAGCAGCGTTATCGCGCCCAGGGCGGCGCGGCCAAGCGCGCTGCGCACCGGGCGAATCGATTTTTCAGAAGCGACGCTCATACCAACCTCATTTGCGCCAGCGCGCGAACCGGCGCGTAGGAGCGGCGATGAATCGGCGAGGGACCCAGGCGCTCGAGCGCCGCGATATGGTCGGCCGTGCAGTATCCCTTGTGCTGGGCGAAACCGTAGCCCGGATAGCGCGCTTCGTACTCCCGCATCATCCGGTCGCGGGTGACTTTGGCGACGATCGAGGCGGCCGCGATACAGAAGCTCTTGCGATCACCGCCGACGATCCGGGTCTGCGGAAACGGCAAGCGCGGGATTTCGCGGCCGTCCACCAGCACGTGGTCGGGCGCGCGTCCCATCGCCTCCAGCGCGCGCACGCTCGCCCGCATGGTGGCCCAGTAGATATTCATCCGGTCTATCTCCTCGACCTCCGCGATTCCGACGCCGACGGCGAGCGCGCCGTCGCGAATCCGATCGATCAGCGCCTCGCGCCGCTCGGGTGTGAGCTGCTTGGAGTCGTGGACGCCCTTGATATGGTTCTCCGGCGCGAAAATCACCGCTGCCGCGACCACCGGCCCCGCCATCGGGCCGACCCCGGCCTCGTCCACGCCCGCGACCGCCTGCGCGCCCGCGCGCCAGAGCCTGCGCTCGTAGCGGAGGTCGGGAAAGCGCGTCATGCGAGCCTCTTAAGGCGCGCCTGGCGCACGGTTTCGGCGGCGGCGCCGGGACTGGCGACGTCGTGCATCCGGATTGCGAAGTCGGTGCTCGCCGCCGACGCGATCGTCACGTCGCCCAGCCGGAGCGCTCGCTGCATCACGCGCTGGGTCACCTCGACCGAGCGGATATCGCCAAGCTCCATCTCGCGGCGGCTGCGCGCGATTATTCCGCGCTGCTCGATCAGGCGGTCCGAGGTAAGGCGCCAGCTAATCGCGCGGGTCCGGATGATCGCGATAATTAGCATCGCCACGCCCACGCCGATGACGGCGAACCCGGCCTGCCAGAAGTCGTGATTCTGGTAAAGGACGATCGCGCCGAACGCGATCACCACGCCGGCGCCGACAAAGCTGTTCGCGAAGTACCAGAGCGAAGGCCGGAAGGTGTAAAGCGCGTACTCGCGCACCGCCGACGGGCGCGGCGCGAACAGCCGCGCACCGCATCGCGAACAGAATGCCGATCCTTGCTGGGTGTCGAACCCGCACTGCGGACATCGCATCGTGCCGCCCCACGCCTCCCTGGCCGCCCGCTCAGGCTTGCTCGCGCGATTATGAAAGATAGCCTGCGCGGCGGTCAATTGGGGGTGGCACGGCGGCTGGTCAGGCGGCGGCGCCGCGTGGTAATCATCGCGGCATGAAAATCGCTCTGTTCGGAATCAACAACGGCGCCTGCGCATTTCCCGCAACCGCCGCCGCCGTCGCGCGCGCGGCCGAGTCGGCGGGCTTTGAAAGCCTGTGGACCGGCGAACACGTAATCCTGCCCGATCCGCAGGTGCCACCCTCGCCAGTGGCGCCGGGCTTTCCGATGCTCGATCCCGCGATCTCGATCGCGTTCCTGGCCGCGCACACGCAAAAGATTCGCCTCGGCACCGGCATCATCATTTTGCCCCAGCGAAATCCGGTGGTGCTCGCCAAGCAGCTCGCCTCCGCCGACGTGCTGTCCGGCGGGCGGCTCATCTTCGGGATCGGAATCGGCTACCTGAAGCCCGAGTTCGAAGCGATCGGGGCGCCATTCGATCACAAGGGTCCGCGCGCCGAGGAATACCTGGCCGCGATGATCGCGTTGTGGTCGATGGACAAGCCGCACTTCGAGGGCAAGTGGGTGCGATTTGCCGGTGTCGATGCGCGTCCGCGCCCCGTGCAGAAGCCGCATCCCGAGATCGTCTTCGGTGGCCATACCGCCGAGGCTTATTCGCGCGCGGCACGTCTGGCGCGCGGATGGTACGGGTTCGCGCTCGACGTCGACGGTGCGGCCAAGTGTATCCAGGGCGTGCGGGCGGCGTGTGCGAAAGTGGGTCGCAAGTTTGAGGATATCGAGATCAGCGTGACGCCGCGCGGCGCAGTCGATCGCGATACGGCAAAGCGTTTCGCGGATCTCGGTGTGAGTCGGTTAATCCTGTTGCAGCGCGCCAACGACGAGAGCGGAATTCTGAAGCAGGTTTCCGATACTGAGCGTGAATTGATCGGCAAGGTCTGATAGCCGCTGACAGCGGTCGTCATTCGTCTGCCTTGCGCGGCGACGTTCCTCCCAGCGTGCTCAAAATGGGACACTTCACGCGACGGATGTAGGAACGTAGTCTTACCGGCGTAGCGTTGTTCCGCGGTCTGCCAATTTCTCGTCATCCGTCAAAATTCCACCACCTTCGCGTATTAAGCCGGGGGTAAGAATTATTGTTGGTGGGGGGATTTCCATCTTGTTAACTCGGCACGCAGGTTGCTCACTGTTCGTCAACAGCGCGAGTCAATGACCGCGCGGGATAGTAAAGGAGGGCAAGCGCCGCATGAAGTTCGAGAGCAGCCATGTGCTGACCGTGAAGGAATTATCGGATTATCTTAAGGTCCACCCCTCAACCATCTACCGCCAGCTCAAGCGCAACAAGCTGCCCGCCTTCAAAGTCGGCAGCGACTGGCGGTTCAATATCGAATCGATCGACCGATGGCGCCTGGAGCAGGACAACTTCAGGGCCGAGTAGTGGCCTGACCGTCGCGGACCGGGAAAAGGGGGGATCGGCGCGGGGCGCCGCTGGTTACGGGGCGCCCTGCGTCGCGCGCTCGGCGGGCCGCAGGTAGTCGAACGAGAGCCATCCGCGCAGCGCGTCGACGCGCGCTATCTGGACCAGCACCGGGGTCTGCTCGGGCAGGTTGGGAGCACCGCGCAGGGTTCCGCGCACGGCATAGTCGGACAGCTCGGCGCTGGCGCCTTCGCGAGTCGCAACCGCCAGCATCGGCTCGTCGCGCGCTACGCGCTCGAGGTAGCGCAGGGTCCAGTAGCGCTTGGCCCGGCGCTCAAGCTCCCGGCACGACGCCTCGGCGTTCTCCGCGCCCGCCAGCACGGTGAGCAGTTCCTCCACGCTGTAGGGCTGAGCGCCCGCGCCGGAAAGCGCGGCGACCAGTTGCCGCTGCATCACCAGGTCCGCGTAGCGCCGAATCGGCGAGGATAGCTGCGCGTAGTAGCCCAGCCCGATTCCCGCGTGATGCTCCGGATACAGCGACAGCCGCGGACGCTGCGCGACGTCGCCGCCCGGTTCTGGCTGCACGCGATAAATTATCGGAATTCGATTCTCCGCCGCGTAGCGCGCCGCCACGAAATTGCTCAGCACCATGAACTCCGCCACCAGGATGCGGCTGGGCGAGTCGGTCTCCAGCACCCGAATCTCGATCTCACCGTCGCGCACCCGCACCTTGGCTTCCCTGCGATGCACCAGCAGGGCGCCCGCCATCCGGCGCCGCTCGCGCAATCTCGCCGCGGCCTCGTACATGGTCGAGAGTACCGGCCCCGCTTGCGGATCCGATTGCGCCCCGGCGAGGATTTGATCCGCCTGCGCGTAATCGATCCGCCGCGAGATCGGAATGCGCGCGGGCCGAATACTGGTCGCGACGAGCTCGCCGTCCGGCGCGATAATCGCCTCGGTGGTCAGCACCGGGCGCTCGCTGCCCGCAAGCAGGCTCGCCAGCTCGCAGGAAATCCGGTCCGGGAGCATCCGGATGGTCGTCTCGGGCAGATAGACGGTGGTCGCGCGCGAGGCCGCCTCGCGATCGATCGCGCCGTCGCGCGCCACGAAGTCGGCCACCATCGCGATATGCACCCGCACCCGCAGGCTCCCGTCCGCCAGCCGCTCGCATTCCAGCGCGTCGTCAACCTCGACCGTATCCTCGTCGTCGATCGTGACCGCGAAGCCGGCGCTCTCAAGCGGGCGCGCCGAGGGCTGTACGCGCTCGGCTTCCTGCATCGCTTCGGGCGAGAACTCGGTGCGCAGCCCCGCGATAAAAGCGAAGCGCGGCGCAGGGGGCCGGGCGCCCAGCCGATCGAGCACCTCGAAGGCGGCCTCGGCGGGATCGACTTCCGGCGCCACCGACTGGAGCATCTGGGTCAGCTCGCGCGAGCGCGTGAACGGATTGCGCAGGTACTTGGTCATCTCGGCCCCAAGCGTCTCGGTCTCGGCGGCGGGCGGCACGCGTCCGCCGCCCAGGATTTCGCGCACCTGCGCCTGGGTTTGCCGGTAATCCGCGCTGCGGCTGCGAATCCGATCGGCCTGCACGCGCAGGCGCTCGACCTGGTCGGGCGGACGCGGCACGAAGTCCATGTGCCGGCGCGTGAAATACAAGCGGTCGGCGAGCAGCGCCTCCAGCATCACGGAGGCGGCCACTGTCGAGCGGCGCCCGAAGAACAGTTCGGCCAGCTCCGGCGCGGTAAAGCTGCGCGCCTGTTCCTGCACGACTTCCCACAAAAGCTGCAGGTCGAGCTCGCCGGCCAGCTCCGCGCGCTCGGCGCGCAGGGCGTCCAGGGCCTGGGCGGCCTGCTCGCGCGCGGGATGGCGGTCGGGATGCGCGATCATCACGAGGTCGCGCGCGATCATCCGCTCGCGTCCGTCCGGACCGGCGAGCGCCAGGTGACGCTCCTGCTCGCGGACCACCAGGCCCGCCCGGAACGCGCCTTCATCGAGGTATTCGACGATGGTTCCGGCGTATTTCTGCTGCGGAGGCACGGATGTTTTCATTTTGACGATACGGGTGCGCAAAGACTATATGGATACGTTGACCCATGGCAGCAAACCGGATCGAGTTAGACCTGCCCGATGAACTTGCCGCGCAGCTGATGCGCGTGGCCGAGTCGCTGGGTATCGCCACCCTCAACGAGGCCGCGATCGTGGCGATAGCGGAATATACCGCGCGCCGCGGAGCCGAGCTCGACGACCGGGACCCGAGCCAGAAATACATCGTAAACGAGGCGCTTGATGAATTCATCGCAAAGAAAAACCGCTGACCTCCGACTCGCCGCCGTCGCGATCGCCGCTGCCGCGCTATTCGTGCTGGCCGCCGCGCTCGCCTCGCCACCCGCCTATGCCGCGGGCCGCAAGAAGGGTGTCGATGTGGAAATCCCGTACGAGGGCAAGGTGCTCAAGACCCCCGAGGTGGCTGCGCCGCTTTATCTGCAGGCCTCCGGTCACGAGATGATCGTGTCCAACGAAGAGGGCGGGGTTTTCTCCGTCACGATGTCGGGCAAGACCAAGGAGCTGGCCGGCAAATCCAAGCTGCCGCATCCGGCCGGCGTCGCGGTCGGCCCTGCGGGGTTCGGCTCCTACGCGGGCGAGATCTTCGTGCTCAACGCGGCCAAGCCTGGCGCCGCGTGCGACGTGATGCGCGTGGACAAGTCGGGCGCGGCCAGCGAATTCGCCAAGTTGCCGCAGGCCGGCGGCAAGGACCCGACCGATTGCCGCGACCTGGAGTTCGGCCCGGCGGGCAGCCCGTACGCGGGCAAGCTGTACGCCGCGACCAGCGGCAACTCGACCATCTACGCGATCGATTCCTCCGGCAAGGCCGCGGTCTTCGGTACCTACGACAAGCCGGTCGCATGGGAGCTGAGCGTTATAGGATTCGTGCCCGCCAACGATCCCAAGGCGCCGGGTGCGATGCTGGTCGGGGTGCGCCCGCGGATGGAGAGTGCGGCCAAGGTCGGGCGGCTCGCGATTATCGGCGCCGACGGCAAGATGAAGCCCGACCCGTACCTGGTCGGATTTATCGCGCCAACCGGATTCGCCTATTCGCCGGGTAACTTCGGCTCCTACAGCCACGTCTTTTTCATCCTGGATATGGGACGGCCGGCCGACAAGGGCGGCGTCGCCGACGGATCGATCTACCGCGTGTACAAGGGCGTCGCGCGCCCGTTCGCGAGCAACCTGTCCGATCCGACATGCATGCGCTTTATCGGTAATCGGATAGTGCTGTGCGATCCCGCCTATCGCGGCAAGCGCGGCGAAGGCGCGATCGTGATTCTGTCATCGCTGCTGTGAGATAGCCGGCGGCGCCGACTCAATTCGAGCGTCACGGGCTTTCTCCGGGTGGCGCAGGCTTTAGCCTGTGATGCGATCCCGCGGGCAGGCACGCCCGCGCCACTTCGCGCTTGCGCTAAACGGACTAAGCGCTGGATGTTCTGCTTCTCCCCCGTTTTTCGACACGGGGGAGAATACAAGAGGGGGTGACCGGCTCAGTCGCCACGAGCGGCACGGAATCATAATCGCGCGTGAGAAACCTCGCGCGCTCTATTTGGACCCTCTCCAAACCTCTCCCTGACAGGGAGAGGGCTCGGAGGAGGCGCGCCTCGCGAACCGCGGCGCCCCAGTCCGCCGCAACTCTAGCGCCACGGCTCCTTGATTATCTGCGTGTCGCCGGTCTCGCGATTTACCAGCAGCATCTCGACCTGCTGGTAGTCGCCCTTGGGAAAGAAGACATAGCCGCTGACGGTGAAGTTGCGGTTGACGTCCTGGGGCTTGAGCGCAAGCGAGCGAATCTGCTGATTCGCTTCGCTGTCGGCCTTGGATTGCCCGCGCTCGGCGCCACGAAACATCCCCTCTGCGCCGCCAATCGCGGTGCCGACCAGCGCTCCCGATCCGACCGCGCCGAAGGCCGATCCCGCCACCGCGCCCATCCCGGCGCCGATCGCGCCGCCCGCAACTCCGCTGACCGCGGCGCTGGTCAGCGCGGACTTAAGCTCGCCCGAGCCGCCAGCCTGCCGCGCCGCCTCGCCCGCAGGCAGCGGCGCCACCCGCTCGCCGGCGGCATTGAGCGCAAAGACCTGGCTCGGCACCACGGCGCGCGGAACGTCGGTCCCGTTGGCGACCGACACGAAGACCGGCTGCACTTCGCCCACCGATTGTGCGGCCTGCACGCTGATCGAAACCTGTCCCTGCTGCGGAGTCGCGACGACCTGCGGCGTGTTCTGGATCGGCGCCGAGGCGACGCCGCATCCGGCCAGAGTTATCGCGGCGGCAGCAATCGCAATGTGAATCCGTCGCGGGCGCCGATTGCGGTAATGCGTCGTCATAGCTGCTCCGTCCAATTTTGACTTGCGCCCCCGCTTCGAGTCCATACGGGGCCGCCCGCGTGGCGCGGCCCGCACCTGACCCGCTGCGCGGCCCGCAATTAATATGACGGCGCGCACTGGCGCCGGTTTCGCCGCTGCGTCCGCGATGACGGCGCGGGCGCCGCGATGCTAATGTTCCCGATGATGCCGCCGGAGAGTGAAATCGCGCGTCCGAAGAACGCAATCGTCATCCTGCTCGACAGCCTCAATCGCCACATGCTGGGCGCCTACGGCGGGCGGGAATTCGCCACCCCCAACCTCGACGCGTTCGCCCGCCGCGCAATCCGCTTCGACCGCCATTACGCGGGCTCGCTGCCATGCATCCCGGCCCGTCACGACATACTGTGCGGCGCGCTCGATTTTTTGTGGAAGCCGTGGGGCTCGATCGAAATCTGGGAGCGTCCGGTGACGGCCTGGATGCGCGCGGCGGGAGTCGCGACCAAGCTGGTCTCCGATCATCCTCATCTGTTCGAAACCGGCGGCGAGAATTATCACACCGATTTTTCCGCCTGGGATTATCAGCGCGGTCACGAGAGCGACCCCTGGCGCACACGGCCCGATCCGAGCTGGGCCGGTGCGCCGTCGTTCGGGCGGGGATGGACTCCGTACGACAACTCGCGCGGCTACTTTCGCGCCGAGAGCGATTTTCCGGGGCCGCGCACGATGGCGGCGGCGGCGGATTGGCTCGAGCGCGAGGCGCCCGCGCACGACCGCTTCATGCTGTTCGTGGACGAGTTCGATCCGCACGAACCGTTCGACACGCCCGAGCCCTATGCCTCGATGTACGACGCGGGATGGAGCGGGCCGCATCTGATCTGGCCGCCCTATGTGCGCGGAGCGGTCGCGCGCGGAGTGCTGACGCCCGCGCAGGCGCGCCAGGTGCGCGCGTCATACGGCGCCAAGCTCACGATGATCGATGCGTGGATGGGGCGGCTGCTGGGCGCGATCGAGCGCGGCGGCTTCTATGACAACACCGCCGTGATCGTATGCACCGATCACGGCCACTATCTCGGCGAAAAAGATATCTGGGGAAAGCCCGCGGTGCCGGTGTACGAGCCGCTGGGGCATACGCCGCTGATGATCGCGTGGCCGGGCATCGCGGCGGGCGCGGTGGATACGCTCACCACCAACGTCGATATCTGCGCGACGCTTGCCGATATCTTCGGCGTACAGCTGCGTCATCGCGCGCACGGGCGCTCGATGCTGCCCCTTGTCACCGGCAAATCGAAGCGGATTCGCGATTGGGCGCTGGCGGGAGTGTGGGGCCGCGAGGCTCATCTGATCGACGGGCGGCGCAAGTATGCGCGCGCGCCCGCCGGCGACAACGCGCCCATCAGCCTGTGGTCGAACCGGTGGTCCACGATGCCGATTGCGCGGATGCCGGAGCTGATGCTGCCGGCGCCGGACGATCGCGCGGTGCTGGACCGGATGCCGGGGTCGCGAGTGCCAGTGATTCGGCAACCGTTTGCGGCCGGCGATTTGCTGCCGTACTGGGCGATGGGGCCGTTCAGCGGAAATCATCTGTTCGATCTCGCGAACGATCCCGCAGAGGAGCGCAATCTGGCGGCCTCGCGGGCCGAGCGCGACGCGGCGGACCAGTTGCGCGCGGCGCTGGAGGAAGTGGAGGCGCCGCGCGATCAGTTCGCCCGCCTGGGCCTGAGCTGATTCGCTCCGTGCCGAGTTTCTTTCAGTGACACAGGCTTCAGCCTGTGTGGTGGATGCACCGAGTTTCTCTCAGTGACACAGGCTTTAGCCTGTGTGATGGAAGCATCACCTCTCTCTCAGTGGCACGAGTGAGCGGCCCTTTTCCGTCATCCTGAGCGCAGCGAGTCTGCGAGCGAAGTCGAAGGACCCCGGATCCGGGATCCCTCGGCTGCGGCAGCCTCCGCTCGGGATGACGGAAAGACCCGAATCCCGCTTTCTGCGCATCTGCGCGGCGGAAGCACCACCGTTCTTTCAATGGCACAGGCTTCAGCCTGTGTGATGGAAGCACCACCTCTCTCTCAGTGACACGAGCGATTCTGCCCGCGGGATTTCATCACAGGCTAAAGCCTGTGCCACCCGGAACGTTCGCTTCGCGAGCGTATGTTCGCGCCGATAGTGAGCTCGTGGGAGAGTTTCTTCGCCCGCAGACCTCGCCGCTAGCTTTGTGTTGCCAAACCGCCGGGATATTGACAATCTGGTTCGCTGTGGATGGCGGAAATTCCGGCTGATACCGCCCAATACCGTCCGGGAATGCGCCATTATCGCTTTGAGAGCCGACACGAGCGTCGGCGCAGTGAGGTTGTTTCGCCGCCGATGAGCGCGTTGCCAGGAAAAATTGGCGTCGGGATTGTTGCGGCGCTCGCGATGCTGGGAATCTCTGCAGCCGACTTCTCGGTTGCGCGGCCGGCGTCCGCGGGCCAGGCGCTTGCCGCTCGATCCTCCCTGCCTGCTTCGAGCGAAACGCTGGTCTATTCCTTTTGCAGCCAACCTGATCCGAGCGCCACCGCCGATTGCCTCGACGGCTCCGCGCCCGACAGCGTGATCGAAGGCAGCGACGGCAACTTATACGGTACAACCGAGCAAGGGGGCGCAAATCTGGATCCGAGTGAACTTTTTACCGGCACGTTCTTTAAGCTCACTCCGTCCGGCTCGCTTACCGTGCTGCACTCATTTTGCAGCCAACAGGACGCGAGCAATGGCATCTGCCTCGACGGTAACTCACCGCAGTCGGGTGTGATCAAAGGTAAGGACGGCAACTTCTACGGCGCCACGAGGTACGGGGGAGCGAACGGTTACGGCACCGTTTACAAAATCACGCCTTCCGGAACGCTCACCACGCTCTACTCCTTTTGCAGCCGGCAGGACCCGAGCAGTGGCGATTGTCTCGACGGTTACGCGCCAAACGGCGTGATCGAAGGCAGCGACGGCAACTTCTATGGCACCGCTGGGTATGGGGGAGCGTTTGGGGCAGGCACTGTGTTCGAACTCACTCCTTCCGGCACGCTCACCACGCTCTACTCATTCTGCGGTCAAGTCGATCCGAGCACCGGCAATTGCGTCGACGGGGGCTATCCTGACAGTTTGATCGAAGCGAGCGACGGCAATTTCTATGGTACGACGTACGCCGGAGGCGAATTCGGAAACGCAACCAGCGGCGGCACAGTGTTCAAGCTGACCCCTTCCGGCACGCTTACTGTCCTCCACGCCTTTTGCAGCACGGTCGACACGAACAGCGACGTTTGCGTCGATGGCAATCGGCCTGGCGGACTCATTGAGGGTAGCGACGGCAACTTGTACGGAACCACGATTGACGGTGGTTCGGGTGGCGGCTACGGCACGGTCTTCAAAGTCACTACTACGGGCACGCTAACGACTCTCCACTTCTTCTGCACCCAAGTCGATCCGTACGGCGACTGCCTCGATGGTGCGTATCCCCCTGCGGGAGTGATTGAAGGCAGCGACGGCAACTTTTATGGCGCCACTCAAGGAACCGTGTTCATGCTGACTCCCACCGGTGAACTCACCACACTTCATTCCTTCACTATCGCCTCCACAGCTGACGGCGAGTGGCCCTCCGCCGGTCTGATTGAAGCCAGCGACGGCAGCTTTTACGGCACTACGTGGATAGGGGGCGCGAATGGCGCCGGCACGGTCTTCAGGGTCACCGCGCCATCGTCCACGCCGCCGCCGCCGCCGGCTCAGCCCAACCTGACCATCTCGCCTCGACGCGGCTCGTTTGGGAAGAAGCTGATCGGCACCACGACCGCCAAAATCTTCCGAGTCCGCGCGAACTCGCGCAACAAGAACGCGACGCCGGCGGTGCTCGAGGCTATTACGCTCACCGGCGGCGATTACTCGTTGGATTCGGCGGACTCCACGTGCGTGCTCGGTCAGGGCCTTGCCCCGCGTCAGGAATGCGAGATCATCGTGGAGTTCACGCCGTCCCTGGTGACCAAGGGCCTGACCGACACCGCCACCCTTACCGTGCTCACCAGCGCGGGGAAAATCCGTCCTCAGGGTGGCGTAATCGCGCTGAAGGGAGGCGGCAAAGTGCCGAAATAAGCGAAGTGAGACGAGTAAGTAGTGTCCTGATTCAGCCTCGCCGCGTTGGTTGGTTCTCCGGCCGTCCAAAGATGGTTGGCGCCGACTTTTCTCCTGGTGGCGCAGGCTTTAGCCTGTGCAGCGGAGGCAGCAACTCTCTTTTAGTAACTCAGGCTTTAGATTGCATTACGGAAGCACCGGCTTTCTCCGGGTGGCACAGGCTTTAGCCTGTGCAACGGAAGCGCTAGGTCTCTCTCAGTGGCGCGGGCGACTGTTTCCGAAGCCTCTCCCGCCGGGAGAGGCCGCCGATCGTCGAGCACGTAGTGCGAGGAAATCGGCGGGTGAGGGAGAGCCGACGCCGACGCACGCGATGAGCCAGTGCTCCCTGCCCGCGGGATCGGATCACAGGCTATAGCCTGTGCCACTGAGGCCAGTGGAGGCGGCTGAGGTTTGTCATTCCCGCGCGTTCTTCATTATTCACTTTTCACGGGGCGCTCCGCGTCGGGCGCGCGATCCATCCTGGCCCTCTCCCGGTTCGGGAGAGGGCGCGAGCGGAGCGAGCCAGGTGAGGGTCCGAATTCAGCGCCGCATCTGCTCGCGGCGCGACTATGATTCGATCCTTCTAACGGCGCGCTTTCAGCCCGAGCTTTGCGTAATTTCATGCGTGGGTACGAATTCGGGCCAGGCCTGAAGCGTTTCGATGAGTCCGAGAAGCTCCATCGCGGCTCCGAAGAAAGCTCCGAACGCGAACGGTAGCGCGTACCCCCAACCCGTTATCATCCCAGCTACCGCTCCCAGAAGCGTGGCCGACTCGGCGATGTACATCGCGATGCGTCCGTTTCGTGTTGCGCCTGCATAAATCGTATGGTCCCCGATCTTTAGCACCCGCCGAATCAAGGTCTCATCGGTGGTGGAGTGAGGAAAAATCGATCGAATTCCGATAACCAGCAGGGCAATGAAGGAGACGGTAGCGGTACCCTGAATCGATCCCGCGACACCATGCCCACCGCTCGCGGCAGCGGTAACCGCGCCGAGCGTGCCGGCGCTGATCGCGAGAACGAAGAGTTGAAAAGTGAAATACCACCGCTTCATGCTGGTTCGTCCCCCCGTCCGATGGATGCTATATGTTCGCACGTGATCGCGCGCACTTACAAGTCTACACAGGCGGCGGTGCGATGACTGGCGCGGCTCGGACCGCATCCGCGCTGCCGCATGTCGGCACCTACACGCGCGAGCTTCCGGTCACCGTCGAGCGGATGTACGAGAACGCGCTTGACTGGGAGCATCTGCCGTACCTCCATCGCAGCACGTTCTCGCAAATCGAATGCGTGGAGGCGGGAGAGTGGGGATGGCGCGCGCGGGTCTGGTCGCGGCGTAATCCCGAGCGCGCGCCGGTGATGCTGGAGCTCGCGCTCGATCGCAAGTGCCGCCGCTGGATCACACGGACGCTCGAAGGACAGGGCGCCGGCACCGAAATCTGGACCCATGCGTTCCCGATAAGCGAGCGCCGCACCGATATCGTGGTCGATTTTTTCGTCCCCGGAGTCGCGCCCGAGGGCGCCGCCGCGGCGGGCGAATTTTACCTCGCGCTCTACGCGCGGCTTTACGATGAAGACGTCTGGATGATGTCCGAGCGGCAGCGCCAGCTCGATTTCGCCCACGCGCCCGCGCGCGAAACGGGTGCGGCGCGCGTTGTGCTGGGCGCTATCGATGAAGTGCGCCCGCGATTACCGATCCGGTTCGAGCTCGGTGGTCGAAGCTGGCGGATCGTCGAGGATCGCGGCGAGCTCGTCGCGCATGCGGCGGTCTGTCCGCATCTGCGAGGGCCGCTTGTCGAGTGCGAGGTCGAAAGCGGCGTGATCGAGTGTCCGTGGCATGGCTACCGCTTTGATATCCGCAGCCGCGCGTGCGTATCGGGTGCGCGATTGAGTCTCGCGCCGGCGCCGCGTATCGCGGTTGATCCTGAGGGCCGCGTCATTGCCGAGATGGCCTGAATCTTTCGTGCGATCAATTGCGATCGCCTATCGTGTCATCTTGAGCGGAGCCCGCCGCGGGCGGCGTCGAAAGATCCCGGCTCCGAGAAGCGCATAAGACAGCTCCGGGGTTCCTCGACTTCGGCCGGAGCGGGCTGCGCTCGGAATGACACAAAATGCTCCAGCAGCGCTTTCTCCAAACCGTGCCCTGGTGACACGTCCTTGACAGAGAGTGGGCATGGACTAGCAATCAGAACAATCAGGGATTGCGACCGAGTCGATCGCATCTTTTGCACGGGCGCGCGATGTGGCATAATGCTTTCAGCGATGGACGTCGCAGGCAAAGTCGCCCGCCGTCCGCATTTCTTCTCGGGAATCTTCTCCCGCCAGAATCGGTCCAGGTCTGTATCCGCCCCGTACGTCCACGCACCGCAAATCGTCTTCGATGACGACAGTCGAGCGGAGGCGGGAGCCGCGGGAATTTGCGCGGGGACGAAAATTAATCGGACCCAATTCCGCTGCGCCAAATTTGCCCGCATCCGTGGGCCTTTTTGGTCCCCGGACCCCCCCGGGGTGGCCCAAAACCGAAGCCACGCCGTGGCTATTCGCAGCGCTCGCGCGGGCGTCGCGGACACGACCGCTGGCGGCACCGCCGCGCGTCTTTGCCGGTATCGCCGGACGCGAATAGACTCGTAGGGCTGCCCGGTCCCGCCGCTTAAGTGAGCCGCCGGACGCGCGCGACTTGATCATGGCCACCCAGCACAAGGTCCCTCGCGCGGAAGTCGATAAGCTCCGCGACCTCATCAACCATCACAACTACCTCTATCACGTGCTCGACGCGCCCGAGATCAGCGACCCCGAGTACGACAAGCTGATGCGCCGGCTGGAGGCGCTCGAGCGCGCGCATCCGGAGCTGGTCGCGCCCGACTCGCCCACCCAGCGCGTCGGCGCCGCGCCCAGCGAGAAGTTCGCCGTCGTCAGGCATCGCCGGATGATGATGTCGCTGCAGAACGCGATGGACGCGGACGAGATGCGCGAGTTCGACGCGCGCGTCAAGCGCATGCTCAAGACCGAGGACGAGGTCGAGTACGTCGCCGAGATCAAGCTGGACGGGCTGAGTATCGAGCTGGTCTATGAAGAGGGCGCGCTGAGCGTCGCCTCCACGCGCGGCGACGGCGAGAACGGCGAGGACGTGACCGCCAATATCCGGACCATCAAGTCGGTGCCGCTCAAGCTGATCAAGCCGCCGCACGGCGGAATTCCGAAGCTGCTCGAGGTGCGCGGCGAGGTGATCTTCGCGCGCAAGGCGTTCGAGCGCCTAAACGCCGAGCGCGAGCGCGCCGGCGAGCCGGTCTTCGCCAATCCGCGCAACGCCGCGGCGGGCTCGCTGCGCCAGCTCGATCCGAAGATAACGGCCTTGCGCCCGCTCGACATCTTTCTGTACGCGCCGGGCGTGATCGAGGGCGCGGAGTTCGGCTCGCAGTTGGAGTTCCTGCACGCGATCCGCGCGCTCGGGCTGCGCACCAATCCGCTCTCGCGCGTGTGCCAGGGCGTGGACCAGGTGCTCGCGTACTGGGACGAGATGACCGCGCGGCGCGACAAGCTCGACTATGACGCCGACGGCGTGGTCGCCAAGGTCAATTCGTATCGCCTGCAGGCGCAGCTCGGCGAGGTCTCGCGCTCGCCGCGCTGGGCGATCGCCTACAAGTTCAAGGCGCAGCAGGCCGAGACGTTGCTCGAGCGGATCGAGGTGCAGGTCGGGCGAATCGGCTCGCTGACGCCGGTGGCCAAGCTCAAGCCGGTGGCGCTTGCGGGCGTGACGATCTCGAACGCCTCGCTGCACAACCTCGACGAGATCCGGCGCAAGGATATCCGCGCCGGCGACACGGTTCTGATCGAGCGCGCGGGCGACGTGATTCCCTACGTGGTCCGCGTGACCAAGGAGGGCCGGCCGCGCGCGAAGGAGTTCGAGATGCCGCGGCATTGCCCCGAATGCGGCGGCGCGGTGGTGCATGAGGAGGGTGAGGTCGCCTACTTCTGCGTCAACGCCAATTGCCCGGCGCGGATGCGCGAGTCCATTCGGCATTTCGCCTCCAAGAACGCGCTCGATATCGAGGGGCTCGGTGACAAGCTCGTCGCGCAGCTGGTCGAAAACGGGATGGTCAAGGAGCTCGACGATATTTTCGGGCTTACGCGCGAGCAGCTTGCGGGACTGGAGCGGATGGCGCAGAAGAGCGCGCAGAACGTCTTCGACGCGATCGCCAAGGCGCGCGGCACCTCGCTCGATCGCGTCATCAACGGCCTCGGCATCCGCCACGTCGGCGAGCATACCGCCCGCCAGCTCGCGATGCGCTTCGCGACGCTCGAGGCGCTGACCGAGGCGAGCAAGGACGAGCTGCTCGCGGTTCGCGATATCGGCCCCGAGGTCGCGCGCAGCGTGCGCGAATACTTCGACGAGCCGCGCAACCTCAAGGCCGTCAAGCGGCTGGTCAGAATTCTCGAGATCGAAAAGCCGCGCCAGGCGCCCGGCCGCGGCGCGCTGCGCGACAAGACCTTCGTGCTGACGGGCGGGCTGGACTCGATGACGCGCGAGGAGGCCGAGCGCCGCGTGATGGAGGCGGGCGGGCGCGTCACCTCGTCGGTGAGCCGCAAGACCGACTACGTCGTCGCGGGCGCCGAGCCCGGCTCCAAGCTGAAAAAGGCACAGGAGCTCGGCGTCAAGGTGCTCGACGAGAAGAGCTTCGCCGCGCTGCTGGAGGAGAGCTGAGGTGGGCTCGGCGCGGATGGCGCGCCTGCGGCTGCTGGTCATCGGACGGGTGCAGGGAATAGGCTTCCGCTTCGCCGCGCTCGACCAGGCGCGGGAGCTCGGGGTTGCCGGATGGGTGCGCAATCTCGCCTCGGGTGAGGTTGAATTAGAGGCAGAAGGGCGAGAGGATCGATTAAGGATGCTCGCGGCGTGGGCGCATCTTGGGCCGCGCGGCGCGCGCGTAAGCGATGTGCGTGAAGAATGGTCAGATTATGCAGGCGAGTTCGATGGTTTTCGAATCAGGTAAAATGAGCGGGCTTTCGTGGGTGGACTCCATTAGGTATACTTCAGTTCCGCGCATGTTAAGATTTTGATTGCTTCGCCAATTCGGAGTGCTCAATTCAAAAAAGGCTCTTGGCATTAAGGAGATAGGACCGAGATGGCTGTACCACCGGAGGCGGTTTCGCAGGCTGCCCATTCTCAAACGGGTGAGACCCCGTCGACCAAGCCTCATCTGCGCCGCGACCGGGTCGTAATCCGCTTCGCCGGCGACTCGGGCGACGGGATGCAGTTGACCGGAACCCAGTTCACCGCGGAATCCGCGCTGGCCGGCAACGACATCGCCACGCAGCCCGACTTCCCCGCTGAAATTCGCGCCCCCGCGGGAACGCTGGCGGGCGTGAGCGGCTTCCAGCTCAATTTCTCGAGCAAACAGATCTTCACGGCCGGCGATGAGCCCAACGTGCTGGTCGCGATGAATCCGGCGGCGCTCAAGGCCAATATCGACGATATTCCTGCCAACGCGGTCATTATCGTCGATAAGGAAGCTTTCAGCGACTCCAATCTCAAGCGCGCCGGTTACGCCTCCAATCCGCTCTCCGATCATTCACTGGACAAGTTCCAGGTGATCGAGGTCGATGTGACCAAGCTCACCTCACTGGCGCTGCACGGTCTGGGACTCAACAATCGCGCGGTGTTCCGATGCCGCAACATGTTCGTGCTCGGGATGCTGTCGTGGTTGTACCAGCGGCCGACCGAGAGCACGGTCAGCTACCTGCACAGCCGCTTCAAGAAGCAGCCCGAGGTGATGGAGGCGAATCTGCGCGTCTTCAAGGCCGGCTACAACTACGGCGAGACGGCGGAGCTGTTCGCGTCGTCGTACGAAGTGCCGCCCGCCAAGATCGATCCGGGCCTGTATCGCAATATCACCGGCAACACCGCGACGGCGCTGGGATTCGTCGCGGCCGCGGTCAAGTCGGGACGTCCGCTGTTCCTGGGCTCCTATCCGATCACACCGGCCAGCGACGTGCTCCATGAGCTCGCGGGGCTCAAGAATTTTCCCGTCTATACCTTCCAGGCCGAAGACGAGATCGCAGGCGTCGCGTCAGCGATCGGCGCAGCGTTCGGCGGCGCGATCGCGATCACCACGACCTCTGGCCCCGGTATGAATCTCAAGGCCGAGGCGGTCGGGCTCGCGGTCAAAGTCGAGCTGCCGCTGATCATCACCGATATCCAGCGCGCCGGTCCGTCCACCGGGATGCCGACCAAGCCTGAGCAGGCCGACCTGCTGATGGCGATGTACGGGCGGCATGGCGAGTCGCCACTTCCGATTATCGCGGCAAGCACGCCGGCGGATTGCTTCGAGACCGCGTACGAGGCGGTGCGGCTGGCGGTCAAGTACATGACGCCGGTCATCCTGCTTACCGACGGCCAGCTCGCAAACGCGGCCGAGCCGTGGCTGCTGCCCGATCTCAGCAAGCTGCCGCCGATCAAGGTCGAATTCGCCACCGACCCTGAGGGCTTTCAGCCCTACTCGCGCGATGAAGTAACGCTCTCGCGTCCGTGGGCGGTGCCCGGCACGCCCAACCTGGAGCATCGCGTCGGCGGAATCTCCGGCGAGCATCTGACCGGCAACATCACCTACTCGCCCGCCAACAACGAGATGATGGTGCGGCTGCGTGCCCGCAAGGTCGCGGGAATTCAGCGCGAGATTCCGCCCACCGAGATCTACGGCGACGCCAAGGGTGGCGACCTGGTCATGCTCGGATGGGGCTCGACTTTCGGCTCGATTCGCGAGGCCGTTAATCAGGCGCGCGCCAAGGGCATGAAGGTTTCGCACATCCACATCCGCAATCTCAACCCGCTGCCCGCCGACCTCAGTGACCAGTTGCGCAAGTTCAAGCACGTGCTGGTCGCTGAGATGAACACCGGACAACTTATAAAACTCGTGCGCGCGGAGTACCTGATTGATGCCGTCGGCATCAACAAGATTCAGGGCCGCCCCTTCAAGGTCAGCGAGATCCTGAAGGGCATCAGTCGCGCGCTGGAGGCCTGACCCAAGATGGCAACCGCTCTTACCCGCAAGGACTTCGAATCGGACCAGGAAGTACGCTGGTGCCCCGGATGCGGTGACTACGCAATCCTGGCCCAGGTGCAGAAGGTGATGCCCGAGTTCGGCATCGAGCCGCACAACGTGGTGTTCATCTCGGGCATCGGATGCTCGAGCCGCTTTCCGTATTACATGAACACCTACGGCTTCCACACGATCCATGGCCGCGCGCCCGCGCTCGCAACCGGGCTCAAGATCACGCGGCCCGAGCTGGATGTATGGGTCGTCACCGGCGACGGCGACGGTCTGTCGATCGGCGGCAATCATCTGATTCACGCGCTGCGCCGCAATATCGAGCTCAAGATCCTGCTCTTCAACAACAAGATCTACGGCCTGACCAAGGGGCAGTACTCGCCAACCTCGGAAGTCGGAAAGATCACCAAGTCCACCCCGATGGGCTCGATCGACTTCCCCTTCAACCCGATCACCGTCGCGCTCGGCGCGCATGCGACGTTCGTCGCGCGCTCGATCGATGTCGAGCAGAAGCATCTGGGCGCGATGCTGAAGCGCGGACACGAGCACAAGGGCGCGTCGTTCCTGGAGATCCTGCAGAACTGCAACATCTTCAATGACGGCGCTTTCAACGACGTCACCGACAAGGCGATCAAGGCCGAGCATCAGCTCATTCTCGAGCATGGCAAGCCGCTCATCTTCGGCAAGAATCGCGACAAGGGAATCCGCATCACCGCGGGCTTCCAGCCCGAGATCGTCATGCTTGGGCAGGGCGGAATCACCGAGAAGGACGTCGTCGTCCACGACGAGACCAACCTCGCGCTGGCGTTCATGCTCGGCAACTTCGAGCCGCCGCTGCCCACGCCGATAGGCGTGTTCTACGCGAGCTCGCGGCCGACCTATGACGCCGCGATGAACCAGCAGCTCGTCGATGCGAAAGCGAAGATGGGGGCCGGCGACCTCGATCAGTTGATCAAGCGCGGCGACACCTGGACCGTGAACTGATTACCAATTCCGATAGCTACTCATCGAGGCCCGGAACGATTCGTTCCGGGCCTTTCGTTTGTAGCGAGGGCGGCGCGCCTGCGAAGGCCCGCCCCGCGGTCGAGCGTGGAGCCAATTGCGAGCGTGACCTGGGATGCAAGCACGGGATATTGGAATTGGAGCGACGGGGAACAATGGGGCGACCAAGGCGATACCCCGATATTTTTCTTGGTCGGCACCCCGGTAAACTGTCAGACGGCAGGCGGGTGGTCGCTGCAAACCCTGGAGAGCGGCTCGTTGTTGCTGTCTTACAACTTCTCGCTGTCGCATGACTCGCCCTTGCTTGGAATAACATCACCGAGCGACAACCAGCTATTCGATCTGGACCAGCAGAATTACACGGCCACGGGCCCGGTTCCGTTTGTCGCTCTTACGAATACGGGAAACTTCATAAATTGGGCCGCGAACTTGCAGTATGCAACCAGTGGCGGATACGGAAGCATGACCGATGGGCCACGTAACTTCCAAACGGCTACCGCCGAGGAGCATGATGAGACCTACCAGTCCGAGGGCGGCCAAGTCGAAGCAACCGCTTCCACGACGGCCAGCGACGGCAGCACGATCCAGGACTGCGTGACATTCTACATCGACGGCCCGCAATCCGGCATTCCGGATGCAACGATCACTGCTCAGCTGGAAAGCTCAAGCCAGTCCTACCCGAGGAGCAAGAGCTATCCGTCGGATGGCACGGGCACGCAGGCCCTCATGGCGCAGGTCGCGGCGACGGAAAGTTCTTACGCCCAGTTCCAGACGCCGGCGCTTTGCAACGGGCATCCCGACCTTTGGAGCCTCGACGCAGACGCCGGCATCCTGGCCAAATGGCCCGAGGAGCCATACACCGATGACCAATCTGGGACTTGCATAGGAACGGATGGCGGCAGTCACATCGGCCTGATGCAGGTAGTGACGGATTCCGATCAGTCGTCGGACCCGAATGCGTGGAACCGGATCACGAATGCCGCCGATGGTGTGGGGCTCTTCAGCGGCACGCCTCCGGCGGAGTACGGAACGAAGAGCAACAAGATGCAGACCGCGGCCAACTATGAAAAGGAGATCATGAGCAGCTACCCGCACGGCTCGCTGCCAATGCTTGAGGGCTGGCAACTCGAGGACATGGCGCTCCTGCTCTACGGTCCCGGCGCCTCCAGCGATCTGGGCAAGCAATATTGGGAGCCTACCTGCGCAGGCACTGTGAATAGCAAAGGCCAATTCTCGACGGGCTGGCAATGGACAGAGAATAGGTCCGGAAATCCCGCGGGCAGGCAGTATGCCGACGGCGTAAGAGCGGAGACTGTACCATGAAGACAGCACGTACGGGCCAGACCATCAAAAGCACCCTACTTTTGGCCGCGTTGCTCCTGGCGCTTTCGGTGCCCGCCTTCGCCGACGAAGTCTCCGTCGGCAGGGTGCCTTGGAGTCAGGCGAACGTGGAGAGCTTACACGGGGCTGATCTGTCTGCGGTGGCGAAGTTTGTAAACGCCACACGTCCCAAAACCTTTATGACGAACGAGATTGAGCTTGACCAAGTGGTCGGATTCGCTTGGGCGAAGGTCGGTGCAGGCAAATCTGATCTTGTCGTCGCGATCGACTACGCCGGCCGCGGTTTCTATAGACTGTGGATTTATAGTCATGGTAGCGCGGACAGCCTGACGATTCAGGAGCTTGAGGGCTGGAAGGCGCCAGGCGGCCTCACCTCGATGCTTCAGGACCTCAACGGCGACGGCGTGGACGAATTAATCATCCCGACGGCGGTCGGGTGGGCGGGCGGTTGGACCCCTACCACGGCTGAGGCGACTTGGCCTGCGATATATCGCCCGGAGAATGGTAGATATGTCGAGACGTCGCACGTTTTCTGGCGCACCCGATCCATTGTGGTTTCAGCCAGGTACGTCGAAGCCAGCCGCGATTTTCCGAACTACTACGACACGCAGATCTTGCCCAAGATCGACCGAACGATCAGCGTGCTCCAGCAGAAGGCGGCAGAGGGTAACGGAAATCCCGGCGCGCTCGCCCATGCCATAGTCGTGAAGGCGAAGATTCTTCGCGTGCTTGGTCGCGACCCGACGGCGGGACTCAGTCAGGCCTACCAGTGGATGAGCAGCGACGACCCGCAAGTGCTCCAATGCGCGCGCGCCACCTTCGATGATATCGGCGGCCATCAGGAGGAGTTAGACAAGCTGAACCATGTGATTCCGGGCGCGATCGCGCACGCGATTGAAGTCAGCAAAGGCGAAATTCCACGCTGAGCCGTGAGGATCGGTCGGCTGCGGGCGGAATGCTTACCCGCCCCGGTGCTGCGGATTCACAACGACTTCGAGCTTGATCCCGTCCGGGTCTGAGCCGTGTCGAAGTATCGCCAATCCGGGATCCCTCGACCACGCCCGCAACGGGCTCCGCTCCGAATGATGGTATGGACCTTGGGGTCCGTGGGCTATGCCTTGCAGCCGTACACTTCCATCACGTTCGTGCCGAGCACCTTTTCGCGATCGCCGGGCTTGAGCTTGTTGCCGAGTTCCTCGACCTCCTCGATGTAATTGCCGACATGATCGGGATGCGGAAAATCCGACGCCCAGAAAAAGCGGTCCGCGCCGACCAGGTCGACCATCGCGGGCAGCGAGGTCTCATCGGGGTCGGCGGAGATCCAGCACTGGCGATGGAAATAGTAACTCGGCTTTTCCTTGAGCGGCACCGTGCGGCCCATCGCGCTCTGGTACACCGCGTCGAGCCGGTCGAGCCAGTACGCGATCCATCCGGCGCCCGCCTCCAGTAGCACCAGCTTGAGTCGCGGGAACTTGTCGAAGGTGCCGTACTGGAAGAAGCTCGTGAAGGCGTGGCGGATCGCGTCGGCCGCGGTGACGTTGAGAAAATAGAACTGCCCGCGCAGGTACTTCCAGTCGTAGCGGCCGGGAATCGCCCAGTTCGGCTCGATCGACGGATGGATTCCGAGCGGCACGCCCAGTTCCTGCGCCTTGGCGAACAGCACGTCGTGATCGGGATGCGCATGCGGCTTGCGCGTCATCGTGAACTGGCAGACCCATCCGCCCTTGCATCCGTCCTTGACCGCGCGCTCGAGCTCGACGGCCGCGGCGGCGGGATCGCCGAGTGACAGATGGGCTATCGGAATCAGGCGCCCGCCGCTGTCCTTGCAGAAATCGACGACCCATCGGTTGTATGCGCGGGTGAGCGCCTGCGCGAGCTCGGCGTCCTCGCATTCGGTTTCGTACAGAAGGCTGAGCGTGGGGTAGATGAATGCGGCGGCGAGCCCTTCCTGCTCGATTCGATCGAGGCGCTCCTTCGGATCCATCGCGCCCCACGGCGCGCCGCCGCCGTAGGTCATGGTTTCCTTCCATCCCTTGTCCCGCGTCGCGCCCATTCCCGACAGCCCGCCGAGGCGCCCGCCGTAAAAGATCTTCGAAGGCCGCCCGCCGATTTCCAGGTACTCGAGTCCCTTGTCGTCAGTGCGGACGCGCACCGCGCGCGACTTGTACTTCGCCTCGATATAGCGATCCCACAGCGTCGCGTCTTCGAGCACGTGGCCGTCGGCATCGACGGCGTTCGCGTATTTCAGCTTCTGGATCTTTCCGTGCTCATGTTCCATCGCGGCGGTCTCCGTAAGGTGGCGCCGCGATCTCATCGGCGGCGCGAGGCTTGGTTCGATAATCGTTATAGTGCAGGCGGCGACGCGTCGAAAGCGCGGCGCACTTAGAAGCTGGTGCGCTTGAAGAAGCGCTCGGGAATCATGCGGACCGCCGACATGATCGGGCGCCAGAACCACGGCACGTATACGACCTCGGCTCCGCGCTGCCACGCCTCGTAGATGCTGTCGGCGGCACGCCGCGGCGACACGGTTAGCGCCGCACCCTCGCGTCCCCACGTCATCCGGGTGTCCACGGTGCCGAGCTTCACCGTCATCACGTGCACGCCCGCGCGCGCAAGGCGCCCGCGCATCCCCTGCGCGAACGTCGCGAGCGCGCCCTTGGCCGCACCGTACACGTAATTGCGCGCGCGTCCGCGATCGCCCGCGACCGAGCCGATTACAATCATAAAGCCGGAGTGCTGCTGCTCGAGATGATGTCCGAGCAGCGTCATCAGCGAGACCGCGCCGGTGAAGTTCTGATGCAGCGTCGCGAGCGCGGCGTCGGGAGCGGTCTGCGCGGCGTCCTCGTCGCCGAGCGTGCCGAATGCCACGACCACGCCGTCTATCCCGCCGAGTGCGTCCGTCACGCCGCGCACGAATTCGCGATGAGATGGGAAGTCGGCGGCGTCGAATGCGCCCGACGCGGTGGCCGCCCCGGTACGGACCGCGAGATCCTGCGCGATACGTCCGGCTTCCTGCGCATCGCGCGCCGCGAGATAGAGCGAGGCGCCGTCGCGTGCGAAGCGCCACGCAAGCAATCGCGCGATAGGGCTGGTCGCGCCAAGAATGAGAACTCGGGTCATCGCCATATCACTGCAAGCCGTCTTACGACGGGATCATCCCGATTCGGCGAGCCAGGCTCGACGAGAAGCGGCATCCAGGATCGGCGGCCGCTTTCGCCTGCTGCCATTGCGCGAGATTCGGGTACATCGCGTGGAACACGTCCGGCCGCATGCGCGCGTCCTTGGCCAGGTACACGCGCCCGCCCCGTTTGAGCACCATCGCGTCGAGCGTGTCGAGGAACTCCAGCAGGCCGTCGGTGACGGGGAAATCGAGCGCCAGCGTGTAGCCGGGCATCGGGAACGACATGACGCCTTCCTGCGCGCCGAACTTCTTGAGCACGGTCAGGAAGGGATAGCGGCGGCTGGTGCGGATCGCCTCGAGCGTTTCGATCAGTCCCGCGCGGCTTTCATCGGTGGGCCACACGCACTGGTACTGCACGAATCCGCGCTTGCCGTAGATGCGGTTCCAGTCGTGAATCGAATCGAGCGGATAGAAGAAGCTCTGGTAGTTGAACAGTTTCGGATCGCGCGAGCCGCGCTGCGTCCGGTAGATAAGCTCGTTGAAGGCGCGAATGGTCGGTGTGCTGAGCGCGAAGGCGGGAAAGTCGATCGGCACGCGCGGCTGCGACTTGGGCGGGATCGAAAGCGGATCCTGGCGCAGCGCCGGCGGCAGCGCGTCCAGCGGCGCAAAGTTGCCGACCGAGAAAACGCATCGCCCCAGCCGCGCGCCCGCGCTCGCGCAATCGATCCATGCCATCGAGTAGCCGTACTGCTGATCGGTGCGCTCGAACGCCTCGACCGCCGCGTCGATATTCTCGGCGCGAATCAGCTCGCCCTGCAGATAGGCGCTCTCGACACGGCGCAGGCGCATCTCGACCTCGATGATGACACCGGTGAGTCCCATCCCGCCGATCGTCGCCCAGAACAGCTCGGCGTTCTCCTCGCGCGAGCATCGCAGCACCTCGCCCGACGCGAGCATCAGGTCGAAGCTCGACACGTGCGCGCCGAGCGAGGAATCGCGATGATGGTTCTTGCCGTGGACGTCGGCCGCGATCGAGCCGCCCAGCGTGACGAATCGCGTGCCGGGCGTGACGGCTGGGAAGAAGCCCTGCGGCAGAAAGACGTCGATAATGTCCGAGATCGTGACTCCGGCCTCGGCGCGCAGCGTGGCGGTCGCGGCGTCGAACGCGAGCATCCGGTTGAGCCGCTCGATTTCGACCACGCGCCCGCCGCCGTTGATCGCGGCGTCGCCGTAAGCGCGGCCCGCGCCGCGCGCAACCAGCGGAGTTCGATCGGCGCAGACGACCGCGGCAAGCTCGGCGAGCTTTTCGGGCCGGTAAACGTCGCTCTCCGCGACCGGATAGCGGCCCCATCCCGCCAGTACCGCGCGCATCGGCTTGGGGCTTGCGCCGCCCGGCTCGATGCGGCGGGAAGGGTGAACCGAATAAGTGTTCGGCGCCGCGCTCATTGCCGATCAAGCTAACAGGAAGATTCGGCGGTAGAAACCGGACTTCCGCGAAACCGCGGCGACGCGCCGTTCGCGCTCCGTGGAAAGATGGCGCGCGATTGATAGGATTGGAAACGGCTGGAGGAACGCTATGTCCTGGCAACCAGAGATCGACGAAATCAAACGCCGCGCCGAACTGTCCAAGCAGATGGGCGGCGCAGACAATATCAAGCGCCAGCACGAGGGCGGCAAGCTGACCGTGCGCGAGCGTATCGAGCGGCTGCTCGACCCCGGATCGTTTCACGAGTACGGAGCGATGGCCGGCTCGCCTAAATACGAGGGCGATAAGCTGGCTGAGTTCCGTCCCGCGAACTTCGTGGGCGGCACCGGGCGCATCAATGGGCGGCGCGTCGCCGTGGGCGGCGACGATTTCACGGTGCGCGGCGGAGCGGCGGACGCGTCGATCGGCAATAAGCAGGGGTACGCCGAGATGCTCGCGCATGAGCTGCGCATCCCGATCGTGCGGCTGGTCGACGGCACCGGCGGAGGCGGCAGCGTGCGCTCGCTCGACACGCTGAAGCGGACCTACGTGCCGGCGAACCCCGCATTCGACGTGCTGGTGCAGCTGATGGCGGAGGTCCCGGTGGTAGCGGGATGCATGGGATCGGTGGCGGGGCTCGGCGCGGCGCGAGTTGCGGCCACGCATTTCTCCGTGATGGTCAAGGGAACCAGCCAGCTCTTCGTGGCCGGGCCGCCGGTCGTCAAGTGGGGCGTCGGCGAGGAACTAACCAAGGAAGAGCTGGGGGATCGGATATCCACGCGCATGTGAGCGGCGCGGTCGATAACGAGGCGGAAAGCGAGGACGACGCGCTCCAGCAAATCCGCCGCTTCCTTTCCTATCTGCCGCAGAGCGTGTGGGAGACGCCGCCGCGCGTTACGCCGACCGACGATCCCCATCGGCGCGAAGAGGAGCTGATCTCGATCGTCCCCCGAAACCGCCGTCACGGTTACGACGCGCGCCAGATGGTCGAGATGATCGTCGATCGCGAGTCGTTCTTCGAGATCTCACCTTACTTCGGACCGTCGCTGATCACCGGCTTTGCGCGTCTGGACGGCTACCCGGTTGGGGTGATGGCGAATGACCCGTACTCGATTGGCGGCTCGCTGGACGGTCCGGCGTCGGACAAGATGGTGAAGTTCGTGGACCTTTGCGACACGTTTCATCTGCCGGTCGTGAACTTCGTCGATCAGCCGGGATTCCTGATCGGGCGCGAGGCCGAGATGGCGGGGACGATCCGGCGCGGCGTCCGCGCGCTGTATGCAGTCTTCCAGAGCGTCACGCCGTGGGTCGCAATCATGGTGCGGCGATGCTTCGGCGTGGCGGGCGCCGGGCATGGAACCACCACCGGGCTCAACCTGCGCTACGCATGGCCGTCAGCGGATTGGGGTTCGCTGCCGATCGAGGGCGGGATCGAGGCGGCTTACAAGCGCGATCTCGCGGCGGCCAAAGACCCCGAGAAGCTGCGCAAGGAACTCGAGGACAAGTTCAACGCGGTCCGCTCGCCGGTTCGCACCGCCGAGGCATTCGGGATCGAGGAGATAATCGATCCGCGCGACACGCGGCCGCTGCTCTGCGACTGGGTGCATCAGGCATACGAGGTCGTGCCGACGCAGCTTGGTCCGCGCGCGCGCACGATGCGTCCGTAAGCGCGGGACACGGCGGGTCACGCAATCAACGCGTCGCGGTTGCCTGTGCGCCTTCTTCGAGCGCGGGTTCAGCGGCCGGCTGCTGGATTCCGCGCGTGATGAGCAGGACGACGATATAGATCGCCATGCCCGCGATGCTGACCTTTATCCAGGCCTGCCACCCGTAGTGCTTTGCGACCCACAGGGTCAGCGGCGCGGAAACGCCGGCCCAGACGCGAACCGCCAGCCCGAACATTGCCCATCCGGTGGCCTGCAGTGCGGGCGATACTTCTTCGAGCATCTCGGAAAAGTGGGCGGCCCAGGGAACGTAGCCGATGGCGAGGAATCCGCCCAGCGTGGCCGCTACGATCGCCATCTCGCCGCGCGGCAGTCCGCCGGTGGAGAAGCTGGGTACCCACCACGCCAGCAACCCGATGCTGAGCGCGGCGCCGAGAATCGCGATCGGCTTTCTGATCTGCAAGCGGTCGGATACGAAGCCGGTCACCACCAGCACCGCCAGGTTGCAGAACCAGAAATTCGAATTCATCGCCGCCGCTTCGGCCGGCGAATACTTGAACGCCTGCGTGAACATCAGGGGCCCAAACGCGGTGATCGCGAAGTAAAGCGTGAGATTGGCGGTGATTCCGATCACCTGCAGCCAGATTTCGGGATGCTTCAGCAGGCGCGCGTACGCGTCGCGGCTGCTCGAGGGAAGGTCGGCGGACTTGAGTTTCACGCCGCGCGCTTCCAGCGCGGCGACTTCGGTGCGGTAAGATTGCAGGCGCAGTTCGGTGCTGAGGTCGCGCAGCCAGATCGCGATCGGCACGAACATCACCAGCCCCAGGAACGCGGTGATCCAGATTTGTGACTGCCAGGTGTGGTAGATCGGCAGAGTCAGCGCCGCAATCTTGTTGGCCATGAAATTCGCGCCCACCGGTCCGATCGTCAGAAGTCCGAACGCCAGCGCGCGATCGACCCGCGGCGACATGTCGCGCATCAGCGCCGCACCCGCACCCGCCATCAGCCCTGCCACCACGCTCATCAGCGTGCGGATCAGGACGAAGGTCGTGATGTTGGTGATCAGCAGGTTGCAGAAGACCAGTACCACCGTGACTCCGAGACACAAGTCGATCAGCGCAACCCGCCCATAGCGATCGGCCAGCGGACCGCCGAAGAATGCCGAGATTCCCGAAACCAGCACCGCGAAGGTGATGAAGTAGCCGTAACCGACCTGACTCAAATGCAGGAACGGGAGCAGGAGCGGAAGTATTGGTGCGAGCTGAAATTCGTAGGAGGCCAGGATCGTCGCGACCACGGTCAGCAGCAGCAGGGACCATCGATGCGACCCGCGCGGATACTCGTGCAGCGTGCGAGCCGCGGTAAATCTGCCCAGCAGGTCGGATGTGGCCAAGTGCTAACCTCGCGCCGCCGATATCGCCATGTTGCGGAGGCGCGCGCCGCCTTGCTCCCGCCCCACCGGTGCGCCGCCTCCGAATGGCCCCTTCTACCGCCAAGCCCATCGCCATTACAAGGCGCCCATCGGAGCTCCGCTATGGCGCGCTCGGCTGATGATTGCTAAAGCGGTAGCGACTCGAAGCGGAAGGGAAGTTACGTCGCGATGGAGATCAAGAGCCCCTCGGTGGGCAAAGTGCTGAGATTGTCGGTGGAGCCTGGCGCGGCGCTCGAGCGTGGTCAGGAAATCATGGTGATCGAATCGATGAAGGTCGAAATTCCGGTCAAGACTCCCGCCGCTGGACGCCTTAAGGAGTTCCGCGTCGCGGCGGGCGCGCAGATTCAGCGCGGCGCGGTGCTCGCGATCATCGAGGGATGAGAGCGCGCGCCGAACGGGTCCTCAGCGCTGCGGCGGCGTGTCGCGCGCCGCTCCCCATTTCTCCCAGAACGTGATCGAAAGGGCGGGCTTGCGATCGGGCTGCGCCCAGCGCCCCTTCGGATAGCCCATCGGCACCAGCGCGATATTCGAGAACTCGGGCGGCACGCCCAGCCGCGTGTCGATCTCGGACGCGTACATCGAATGAAGCTGCGTGATCGACGTGCCCAGGCCATAGCCCCGCGCGGCCAGACACAGATTCTGGATGGCGGGAAACAGGGCGTTGACCATCGGCTGCCCGTTGCGCCGCGGGTCGGTGTACTTCTTCACGCAGCAGAAAATCAGCACCGGTACCTCGCGGATATGATCGGCCAGATATTTCGCTGAGCGCAGGATGCGTCCCTGCGGACTGTCGGGATCCTTGGCCACCACCTCGCGCGCGGCGGGTGTGAAATAAACCTCCCACGCTTTCTGGTAGCGCTCGGCGACGAACGCCTTGCTCTCGGGTTCGCGCACCACGACGAAGCGCCACGGCTGGCGATTGCTGCCGCTGGGGCCCATCGTCGCCGCCTCGATCACCTTGACGATGATCTCGGGCGGGATCGGATCGGGCTTGAGCCGGCGCATCGAACGGGTGGTGTAGATTGCCTCGTAGAGGTCGAAGTCGGGATTTCCGCGCATGGGGCGAAGATACCAGCTTTCGCCGGCGAACCGGAGCATCGCATCAATCCTTTCAACAGCGGGCGCCGATGCGATAGAGATTGTCGCGTAACGCCGCATCAAGGAGGCTCCCGTGCCAGAGATAATCCTGCATCAATACGTGAATTCGCCGTTCTCCGAAAAAATCCGCAAGATCTTTGCTTACAAGAAAGTGGCGTGGCGCTCAGTCGAGCAGCCCGTCATCATGCCCAAGCCCAAGCTCACGCCGCTTACCGGAGGCTACCGCCGCATCCCGGTGCTCCAGATCGGCGCCGACGTCTGGTGCGACACCGGAATCATCGTGCGCAAGATCGACGAGATGTTTCCCGAGCCGTCGCTCTATCCGCCGGGGCTCGAAGCTGCCACTCGCACGTTCAACATGTGGGCCGACCGCCGCCTGTTCTGGTCAACCACGCCGGTCATCTTCGAGAAGCTCGGCGCCACGATCGGCCGGGAATTCATCGAGGATCGCAGCAAGATGATGAAGGGAGCGAACTTCGCCGAGATTGGGATGCTCGCGCCTGATGCCCGCAACCAGTTGCGCGCGTTTCTCGACATGCTTGACCATCAGCTCGCCGGCCAGCCTTATCTGCTCGGCAACTCCTTCAGCCTCGCCGACGCGGCGTGCTTCCATCCGGTCTGGTTTCTGCGTGCGGAGCCGGCCGCATTTGGATTCGTGCAGAAATGCAAAAACCTGTTGCGATGGTTCGAGCGGATCGACACGATGGGCGCCGGCACGGTGAAACCGATGGAGCCCGACGAGGCGCTCACGATTGCGCGCGACGGCGCCCCAGCTACACCCGGGGCCGCCGACCCCGGCGACCCCAATGGCCTGCGTCCCGGCGATCAGGTGACGGTCACTCCCGACGATTATGGATTCGATCCGGTCGGCGGCGCCGTAGTTGCACTAAGCACGTACGAGATAGCGATCGAACGTTACGACCAAACGCTCGGGCGGATCGTGAACCACTTTCCGAAGGTCGGGTTCAGGATCGCGCGAATCTGAGCCTATAGCTGACTGGCGTAGGCGAAATTTTTCTTCAGCCCGGCGGCATAAGGCCGCCGGGCTTATTTTTGCCTGTCAGAGAGTAGTATACACCAGGATAGGTAGTAGGTATTGAACAGAGGTACTAATTGTTTGGACTGTATAATCTAAGTACTATTACCAGTGGAGTGTGGGCAAGGGGGGCTCATGATTCCGCTGGGTTCCCGCAATTTCGCAAGGCGTTCCGTTGCCGCGGCAGCATGGCTGGCCGCGATCGTCCTGATCGGCACGGCGGTAGGAACCCATGCGCAGCTCGGCGCAAGTCCGTACTTGGCCGACCAAAGGATTGGCGTTCCAGACGCATCGTCGATGATGGCGCGCGAGCAATACTTCATCGCGCGGCAGGGTCTGGACTTCGGTGTTCCCGCCGGAGCGTACAGCTCGGCGCTGGCCGCGATGCGCTCGAGGGAGCGCAGGGAAGCGGCATCGGGGGTTGATGGTGCGTCGGCGGCGGAGACCGGATCGGCGCCGGCATGGAGCTTTATCGGTCCCGAGCCGGTTGCCGGAGAGACTCCGAGGTTCGGCGGAGTGCCGATTGGCGCGGCCCTTTCGAGCGCCACCGGCAGAGTTACCGCTATAGCTGCCGACTCGGCCGTACCAGGACGTCTATGGGTCGGCACGGCGGGCGGTCTGTGGCTCAGAACCAATGCGACTGCGCCGTTCGTGCCGGTATTCGATTCAGAGCCCGCGCTGCCGATCGGCGCAATCGCAATCGATATGGCGGCGCAGCCCAATCCCGCCGTGTACGCCGCGACGGGCGAGGCGGATGGATCTGACGATTCGTACTACGGGCAGGGAATCTTCGTTTCGACCGACGCGGGAGCGTCGTGGAGCCAGCTGGGCGCGGCGCAGTTGGCGAACGTCGCGGTCGGAAGTCTCTCACTCGACGCGCGCAGCGAGCCGCCGACGATCTATGCCGCGGCTAGCTTCGGCTCGAGCGGAAGCCGGACCGACGCAAGCTGGATCGAAACCGATTTTGGCGCGATGGGGGTGTGGCGTTCCGCGGACGGCGGCCAGAGTTGGAGTCATTACCCGCTCGGAACCTTCGGCACCTGCCCGTACTTCAGCAACGACCCGTGTCCTGCCACGCAGGTTTTGGCGGACCCGTCAAATCCGTCGATTGTCTTCGCGTCGATCCAGTGGGAGGGCGTTTTCCGATCCTCGGATTCCGGGACGACGTGGACGCAGGTCAGCTTTCCGGGCGTTTCCGCAATGGTCGGCCGCACCAGTATCGCGGTCGATGGCGACGTTGCGTATGCGATGGTCGGCGCATTCGATGGCGCCGAGTATCGGGGGTTTTATGCTTCGGCGGATGGCGGGGTGACCTGGACCGCACGCACGGTTCCAAGCGCGGCGCTGGCGGGCGGAGTCACGATCGACGGCACCAGCGCGGCAAACTTCTCTCTGTCATCGTTCGACCAGGCGCTTGCGATCGATCCCGGCGATCCGAGCGGCCAGACGATCGTTTTCGGCGGGGTCGGAATCTACCTCTCCACCGACGGCGGCGCGACGTGGGTCTTCCTGGCGAAAAGCGGTGGGGTCGCCTCGGAGCAGCACGCAATCTCGTTCGATCCCACGAGCACGCACAGTCTCTACGCGGGGACTGATGGCGGCCTGTATCGGTTCGACGCCCCGAGTCAGACCTGGAGCGCGCTCAACGCGCAGATTCCCACCGCAGGCGTTCAATCGGTCGCGCCCGACCCGGACAACAGCGCGACGGTGCTGGCTGGACTGGGCGCGAACGGAACCGCGCGAACAGATTCGTCCGCATCGCCCGCCACGGCGTGGACGCAAGTCGATGGAGCTGACGGCGGCATGGTCGCATTCGATCCCGGCAATCCGTCGGTCGCGTACCATACGTTCGCGACGACCGCGGCCGGGCCGGCAATCGCGGCTTCAACGAACGGCGGCCAAACCTGGACCTCCAGCGCGCCCACCGCCGCGCTGCGCAGCGCGATCGCCGCGGCCGACGACGCCGGGGCGGGGTACTATCCGGCGCTCGCGGTCGATCCGTCGATAGCCGGGCGCGTGCTGCTGGGCGCGCACTCGGTTTACGTATCGAACGACTCGATGCAGACCTGGGCGCGCCAGACGATCCAGGATCTCACCGGCGGATGCGGCGACGGAACCTGCGCGCTTGCAGATATCGAGATCGCGCCCTCCGACGACACCAAGGCGTACGCGCTGGCGATGGAAACCAACAGCACTGCGCGCCGCACGCCGTTTCGGGTGACGACCACGGCGCAGGCAAACCTCCAGGTCGATGCGTCGCATCCGGGCGGCGCCGTGTGGACCGACGTCACCGCGAATCTTTCCCCGTACGCGCTGCCGACCGACACACAGGCCACCTGCCTCGCGATCGATCCGTACGACTATCACGTCGCATATCTGGGTCTGTCCGGCTTTATGGCCGCGACCGGAGTGGGGCACGTGATGGTGACGCACGACTTCGGGCAGACCTGGACCGAAGCCGACGGCGGAAACCCCGACACCTACCCCCCGCCTGCGAATGCGCTTCCCGACATTCCCGTGCTGCGGCTGCTGGTCGATCGGAACGATCCGAGCGGCAACACGATCCTTGCTGCGACGGACATCGGAATATTTCGCACCACCGACGCCGGGACTGATTGGGCTCCGTATAATCTCGGCGCGATTCCGGCCATTGCGGTCTTTGACCTGGAGCAGAACCCGAGCGGTGCGATCTTCGCGGGGACGTTCGGCCGCGGGGTATTCGAAATGGCCGCGGCGCCGGCAAGCGCGACGCCTACGCCGTCTGCGACCGCATCAGCCACCGCGACCGCCACTTCGACACCGACGCCCAGCGTGACCGCCACACCGACATCGACGCCTACTCGCACTCCGACCGCAACACCCACTCCAACCCCAACCGCTACTGCAACCCGAACAGCAACGCCGACAGCGACTCGCACCGCAACTCCGACCGCTTCGCCGACCCGGACGCCTACCGCGACGGCAACCTCGACGGCGACCGCAACCCCGACACTCACGTCCACGCCGACCGCCACCGCTACACGCACCGCAACATCGACGGCTACCCCGACTGCAACGCGCACGGCTACGCCGACCGCCACTGCAACGCCCACGGCGACGCCCACCTCGGCGCCAACGCCCGCGCCGGTCAGCGCTACGCTCGTCGTCCAGCCGAAGCGTCGCAATTTCGGGTCGGAGGTGTTCGGAGGTACCGGAGCCACCAGCAAGGTGCGACTGGCGAAGGTCAAGAATCGAAGTGCGGTCGACGTAACTCTGACCGGAGCCGCAGCGACTGGAGACTTTGCCATCGACGCGGGTGCGACGACCTGCGGCGCGAGGCTGGGAGCGCATCAGCAATGTGCATTCGGAATCGTGTTCTCGCCGGCCGGGGTTGGCCCTCGTTCCGGCTCGCTGACGATTTATGACAACGCGAGCAATAGTCCTCAGCAGATCGCGCTCAGCGGTAAAGGCGTGCCGGGCAAGATCAAAATTGCACCCAAGCGGCTCAACTTCGGCAAAGTTTCCGCGTCGGGGGCGCCAGCGCAGCGGACGATATCGGTCTCGAATCCGAATGCCGTTTCGCTCACGATCTCAGGCGTGGCGGTGAGCGGAGCCGGGTTCACGATTTTGGACGGATGTACCGGAACGCTTGCGGCGCAGGGCACATGCTCGATCGCAGTGAGCTTTGCCCCGCAAGGAGGCTCGCGCGCGAGCGGGACCGTCACGATTTCCGACGACGCGGCAAAGAGCCCGCAGGTGGTGCGGCTTTCGGCGAAGGGCGCGCCTTAGCCGCCCCGCCGCGAGCCGCGCGATACTCGCTGGCGAGAATTCCCATCACGATGGTGTCGTGGTAACGGCCGCCAATGTACCGGTCCTCGCGCAGCGCGCCTTCGCGCACGAAGCCGCATTTCTCATAGGAGCGAATCGCGCGCTGATTGTAATCGAAAACGCGAAGCGAGACGCGATTCAGGTTCAGCTTGTCGAAGGCGAGCCGCAGAATCACGCGCATCGCGTCGCTGCCGTACCCGTTGCCCCAGCAGCGCTTGTCGCCAATCACGATTCCGACCTCCGCGTGGCGGTTGTGCCAATCGATGGCGTGAAGATCGGTCGCGCCGATGTTTCTGCGGTCGGCAAGCGTTTCGATGACGAGCACTTTGTTCGGGGAGGCGGGATCCGCGTTGGCCTCGATATATCTGGCCTCGGCAATCGACGAGACCGGTGAGCGGAACATCGGACCGCCAAGAAAGTTCGTAACTTCCTCGTCGTTGATCCACTTCATCACTGCTTCGAGATCCGCCTTCTCATATGCGCGCAGCTTTACCAGTTTGCCTTCCATGCCGGACTCCCTTGCAATCGCGGACTTGCCTGCCACCAAAAGAAAAAGGGCAGCCGCTGGGGCTGCCCTTTCGATCTCAGGTTTCCCCGGCGGGTCTAATGCCCCTTGGGCAGCCCCAGGACGCGCTCGCCGATGATATTGTGCTGGATCTCGCTGGTGCCGCCCGCGATCGTAAGCGCGCGCGCCGCCAGCATCCGGTACGACCACTTGCCGTTGTCCATCGCGAACGGCGCCCGGAACTCCATCTGCGAATACGGCCCAAGCAGCTCCATCGCGAACTTGTTCATGCGCAGGTTGAGCTCGCTGGTGACCAGCTTCAGCACTGAGCCTTCCGGCCCCGGCGGCAGACCCTTGAGCCGGCGCGTGAGCTGCCGGTAGCCGGTGTACTTGAGCGCTAGCGCCTCGCACGCGAAGCCCGAGATTCGCTGCCGCACCGAGTCGTCATCCCATGCGCTGTGGCCGTTGCTTTTGACCATTTTCGCGAGATCGCTGAGCTCGCGCACCTGGCCGAGCAGGTCGCGTCCGCCGCCGATTCCCGAGCGCTCGAACATCAGGGTCGTGATAGCGACTTGCCATCCCTGGTTCTTCTCGCCGATCAGGTTTTTGCGCGGGACGCGGACGTCCTCGAAGAACACTTCGTTGAAATTTGCGTCGCCGGTTATCTGTACCAGCGGGCGCACCGTCACGCCGGGCGAATGCATGTCGACCAGGATATAGCTGATGCCCTTGTGCTTGGGCGCTTCGGGATCGGTGCGGGTCAGCAGGATGCACCAATCCGCGTGATGCGCGTCGGAGGTCCAGACTTTCTGGCCGTTGATGATGAAGTAGTCGCCGTCCTCTACCGCGCGGGTCTGCAGCGAGGCGACGTCGGAGCCGGCGCCGGGTTCGGAGTAGCCCTGGCACCAGATTTCGTCCGCAGAAAGAATCTTGGGGACGTAGCGCTTCTTCTGTTCTTCGGTGCCCCAATGCATCAGGGTAGGGCCGACCAGCATGATGCCGAGGCCGTTGACGAGCTGGGGCGCGTTAACCTTGCCCATCTCTTCGTTGTAGATGAGCTGCTGGGTGACGGTGGCGCCGCGGCCGCCGTACTCCTTGGGCCAGCTGAGCCCGACCCATCCGCCGTCGTGCATCTTCTTGTGCCACTCCAGGCGCCGCTTCCATTCGTCGGTGCCGCCCTCGTGCATGAAGTCGACTTCGCCCTCTTCGGTGCCGCGCTTGGGCAGATTCTTTTGGAGCCAGCCGCGAATTTCCTGGCGAAACGCCTCGTCTTCGGCGCTGAATTTGAAATCCATCGATACCTCCGGCGGGAGGGTCTGAATAATCGCGTCCTGGCCGCGCCCCATCGGCGTCAACCGGCCGCCCCCGCTCCCTAACGCATGTTATATAGGTCAGCGGCCGAAACCGGCGCAAGCCGCCTCCCCGGCCGTTCACTTGGCGGCTGCGGCACGGCGGTAGATATCCGGGTCTGCTATTTCCATCCACGTCTCCGTATCCCTGACCGAGCGGAAGCCGAATCTGCGGTACAGGTCGTGCGCGTCGCGCGTGCCGAGCATGAAACGCCGCAGTCCGTGCAGACTTGGATGCGCGACGATCGCCGCCATCAATGCCTTGCTAACGCCGCGCCCGCGATGAGATTCCGCAACGAACACGTCGGCGAGATACGCGTAAGTCGCGTAGTCGGAGATGACGCGGGCGAAGCCGACCTGCCGGCCGTCCTCGTATGCGCCGAAGCACAGCGAATTCGTAATTGAACGCGCTACCGTCTCGCGTGAAATGCCTGCGGCCCAGTACGAGCCCGCCAGGAAACCGTGGACAGCGTCGAGATCGAGCCGGGCGCGATCGGTGCTGATCGTAACTCCGTGCACGCGATATTCCGTCGCGGCTCCGTCGTTGGCATCGCCGCCGGCGCGAGCATCCGGCGTTCGATAGTTGGCGACGTGCAGGGGCAGGGGGGTGCCGGGCGCCAGACGCCCATCGGCGATCGGCGGCTTGGCCTCGAGCCGCAGCGGTATCACGCCGGCCCACACCGGCATCGCGTAATCTTCCTCGTCGTCGATCGGCCCGCCGGTGCGTACTTTCGCCGACGCCTCGGTTATCGGGATACGGAGCACGGTCGTCGCGAGCATTTCCTGCCCCGATGGCGGGCGAATCTGCTCCCACCGGTCGGGGACGATGTGCTCGACCAGTGCGCGCATCGCCGCGAGTTTTTCCTCGGGATCCTCAACCACCACCGCGCGGCCGATGACCACCGCCGAGCGGTAGCCGAGCGAATGATGGAACGCGGAGCGCGCCAGCACCACGCTATCGATGAGCGTCGCGGTGAGGCTGATTTCCACCTCGCCGCCGGCGGTGTTGAGCATCCTGCTCGCGGCCGAGCCGTGGATATAGAGCCGGTCGTCAACGCGCACGCACAGGGTAGGAATCGCCATCGGGGTGCCGCTGGCGACAAAGGCGACGTGGCAGATGATGGAAGCGTCTAGGATCGCGTTGACGGTGGCGCGGTCGTACGCGGCGCGTTTGGGCAGCCGCTTGACGGTGGTTCGCGGGGTGCGGGTCAGCTCTTCCATTGCGCTCTCCATTATGTAACAGTACGTATAGATGAACGTACCGTCACATTATCAGATCAAGGGAAAATCAGGCAACCAGATCGCGGCCTCCATCGAGGACGCGGCCCGCGGGGGGCGGCTCAGCCCTGGCGACCGGCTCCCCGCCATCCGCGCGCTCGCCCGCCGCCTCGGCGTCAGCCCGACCACGGTCGCAGCCGCATACCGCGAGCTTCGCGTGCGCGGGCTGTTGCGCGGCAGCGGGCGGCGCGGCACCGCCGTCAATCCGCGTCCGCCGCTGGCGACCCCCGCGCCGCCGCCGATTCCGGCCGGAGTGCGCGACCTCGCCAACGGCAATCCGGACGTTGCGATGCTACCGCCGCTGCGCGACGTTCTGCGGCGGCTCGAATGCCCACCGCTTCTGTATGGGGGCGCGGTGAATCGCGAAGATCTGATCAGTCTGGCCACGCGGCATTTTCACGCCGACGGCGTTGCGCCGGGAGCGGTCGCGATCCTGAGCGGTGCGATGGACGCGATGGAACGTGTGCTCGGCGCCCATCTGCGGCCCGGCGACCTGGTCGGCGTCGAGGACCCGAGCTACAGCGGCACGCTGGACACGGTGGCCGCGCTGGGACTGGTAGCGGAGCCGATCGCACTGGACGATTTTGGTCCGGAGCCGCGCTCGGTCGAGGCGGCTTTGCGCGCCGGAGTTCGCGCGATCATCCTGACGCCGCGCGCCCAGAATCCCACCGGCGCCGCGTTCGATCGCAAGCGCGTCGTGGCACTGCGCGACGTGCTCGCGCGATATCCTGAGGTGCTGATTATCGAGGACGATTTCGCCGGTCCCGTCGCCGGAGCGCCTGCGTTCACGCTATGCGATCGGCCGCGCGAGCGATGGGCGGTCATCCGCTCGGTATCCAAGGCGCTCGGACCCGACCTGAGAATCGCGGTGATGACCGGTGACCCGGTTACCATTGCGCGCGTGGAGGGACGCCAGCGGCTGGGACCGCGGTGGGTCAGCCACGTGCTGCAGGAGGCGCTTGCCGTGATGTGGTCGGACGCGAAGATCGCCGCGATGGTGCGGCGCGCGGCCGAGACTTACGCGGCGCGGCGCAACGCGCTGATTGGCGAGCTGGCAAAACTCGGCATCGCGGCGCAGGGGCGCTCGGGGCTGAATGTATGGATTCCAGTGCAGGAGGAAGCCGCGGTGGCGCAGGCGCTGCTGTCCGCCGGATGGGCGGTGCGCGCGGGCGAGCGCTTCAGAATAAAAAGCGCACCGGGAATTCGCGTCACGGTTGCGACGCTCGAGGCGACCGACGCACCGCGTCTGGCGCGCGATATCGCGGCGGCGATCCAGCCGCGTCGCGTCGCGCACGTTGTATAATAGAAGCAATCCGTAGATCTCACGGATTGCCGCGCAGATTCAGAAAAATGAATACGTGAAATCTGCGTAATCCGCGGATTATGTATGCTCTTCTTATCCTTTGGGCAGACCGAGCACTCGCTCGCCAATGATGTTGTGCTGGATCTGGTTGGTGCCGGCGTAAATCGTAGGTCCCCGCGCCGAGAGCATCCGGAAGGACCACTTGCCGGCGTCCACCGCGAACGGTGCGTTGTACTCCATCTGCGAGAAGGGCCCGAGCAGTTCCATCGCGAACATCGCCATCTTGAGCCCCAACTCGGTTCCGCACAGCTTCATCATCGATCCTTCCGGACCCGGCGGAAGCCCTTTGATCTGACGCGTGAGCTGGCGGTAGCCGGTGTAGCGTAGCGCCTGTGCCTCGCACGCGAACTCGACGATCTTCTGGCGCACGCTGGAGTCGTCCCACGCGGTGGCCCCGTTGCGGGGCAGCTTCTTTGCGAGGGCGACCAGATCTTCGACCTCGCCCATCACATTGTTGCCGCCGCTGCCCGACCGCTCGAACATCAGCGTGGTGATCGCGACGTGCCATCCATTGTTCAGCTCGCCGACAAGGTTCTTCTTGGGCACGCGCACATCCTCGAAGAAGACCTCGTTGAAGCCCTTGCCGCCGGTGATCTGCACGAGCGGGCGCACGGTGATTCCGGGGCTGTGCATGTCGACCAGCAGGTAGCTGATTCCCTTGTGCTTGGGCGCGGCGGGATCGGTGCGGACGAGCAGGAAGATCATGTCCGCATGCTGCGCCATCGAGGTCCACACCTTCTGTCCGTTGACGACGAAGTCGTCGCCGTCGTCAACCGCGCGGGTCTGTAGCGAGGCGAGGTCGGAGCCCGAGCCGGGCTCGGAGTAACCCTGGCACCAGACTTCTTCGCCGCCGAGGATTTTGGGGATGTAGCGTTGCTTCTGCACGTCAGTGCCCCAATGCATCAGGGTGGGGCCGAGCAGGCTGATGCCCATCCCGATGAATGGCTCGGCGAGACCGAGCCGATCGAGTTCTTCGCGAAAGATTTGCCGCTGCAGGACGGTGGCGCCGCGGCCGCCGTACTCCTTGGGCCAGTTGACGGCGACCCATTTGCCTTCATTGAGCTTCTTGTGCCATCGCACGCGCGCATCCCAGTCGCCCGCGCCTTCCTCGGCCATCATGTTGGCGGGCGGCGGGGCAAACTTCTTGTTTGCTTCGAGCCAGGAGCGCAGGTCGGTGCGGAAAGCTTCGTCGTCGGCGTTATAGTTGAAATCCATCGCTCGTTCCTCGCGCGCTATCGCAGAATTGGAATCGGCAGATTGCGCAGAATCAAAGATTCATCGCTCTGAATCGGCCTGTCAATCCGCACAATCCGGGGTTTTTCGTCTTATCCTTTGGGCAGACCCAGCACGCGCTCGCCGATGATGTTGTGCTGAATCTGATTGGTGCCTGCCGCGATCGTTCCGCCGCGCGCCGCCAGCATCCGGTACGACCACTTGCCGTGATCGATCGCCATCGGCGCCTGATACTCGAACTGCGAGTACGGTCCGAGCAGTTCCATCGCGTACATCTGCACGCGCAGGTTAAGCTCGGTCGAGCACAGCTTCATCATCGAGCCTTCAGGTCCGGGCGGCAATCCCTTGAGCCGCCGGGTGAGCTGGCGGTATCCGGTGTAGCGAAGCGCGTGCGCCTCGCACATGAAGTTCGCAATCTTCTGGCGGACGTCGGAGTCGTCCCAGGCGGTGGCGCCGTTGCGCTTGAGCTTGCGGGCAAGCTCCGCGAGTTCCCTGACCTGCGCCATCGCGCCGCGGTCGCCGCCGCCGGCCGAACGCTCGAACATCAGGGTGGTGATCGCGACCTGCCAGCCCTGGTTCTTCTGCCCGACGAGATTCTTCTTGGGCACGCGAACGTCCTCGAAGAATACCTCGTTGAAACCCTTGGCGCCGGTTATCTGCACCAGTGGGCGCACGGTCACGCCGGGGCTGTGCATATCGACCAGCAGATAGCTGATGCCTTTGTGCTTGGGCGCGTCTGGATCGGTGCGAACGAGCAGGAAGATATAGTCGGCGCGATGCGCCATCGAGGTCCAGACCTTCTGACCATTGACGACGAAGTCGTCGCCGTCCTCGACGGCGCGGGTCTGCAGCGAGGCTAGATCCGAGCCGGAGCCGGGCTCTGAGTAACCCTGGCACCAGATTTCCTCTGCCTTGAGGATTTTGGGCAGGTAGCGGCTCTTCTGCTCGTCGTTGCCCCAATGGATCAGCGTGGGGCCGAGCAGCCCGATTCCCATTCCGATCATCGGCGCCATCACGCCGGCGCGACTGAGTTCCTCATTATAAACGATCGTCTGCATGACGCTCGCGCCGCGGCCGCCGTACTCCGTGGGCCAGTTGACCGCGAGCCATCGCCCCTCATTGAGCTTGCGGGCCCACCCGACCTGTTCCTCCCATCCGGTGGCGCCGCCCTCTTCACCGAACATGTTGCGGCGATGCGGGGCGTGCTGCTTGTTGGCGTCGAGCCAGACGCGCAGCTCTTTGCGAAAAGCCTCGTCTTCTTGTCCGTAGTTGAAATCCATTGAAGCGTCCCCCGTTCTCGCAATCGGATCTGAATCCGAAGATTTCACAGATTGCCGGGCAGATTCAGCGCGTCGAATCAGAGAAATCTACGAGATTTGTGGATCTCCTCTTCTTATCCCTTCGGCAGGCCCAGTACGCGCTCGCCGATAATATTGTGCTGAATCTGATTGGTGCCCGCCGCGATCGTTCCGCCGCGCGCCGCCAGCATCCGGAACAACCATTTCCCGCCGTCGATCGCGAACGGCGCGTTGTGCTCGAATTGCGAGTAGGGACCGAGCAATTCCATCGCGAAGAGCTGGATGCGCAGGTTAAGCTCGGTGCCGCACAGTTTCATCATCGAGCCCTCCGGCCCCGGCGGCAGTCCCTTGAGCCGCCGGGTGAGCTGGCGGAAGCCGGTGTACTTCATCGCCTGTTGCTCACAGTAAAACTCGGAGATCTTCTGGCGCACGCTCGCGTCTTCCCAAGCCGGACGTCCGTCGCGATGGATTGTGTGCGCCAGCTTGACCAGCTCATGAATCTGGCCGCCGGCGCCGCCGCCTGCGCCGTTGCGCTCGAACATCAGGGTGGTGATGGCGACCTGCCACCCCTGGTTCTTGTCTCCCACCAGGTTCTTCTTGGGCACGCGCACGTCCTCAAAGAAGACCTCGTTGAAGCCGCGCGCTCCGGTCATTTGCACCAGCGGGCGCACCACAATTCCGGGACTGTGCATGTCAACCAGCAGGTAGCTGATGCCTTTGTGCTTGGGTGCGTCGGGATCGGTGCGGACCAGCAGGAAGATCCAGTCCGAGTACTGCGCGTTGGAGGTCCAGACCTTCTGTCCGTTGACGACGAAGTCGTCACCGTCTTCGACCGCGCGGGTCTGCAGCGAGGCGAGGTCGGAACCGGAGCCCGGCTCGGAGTACCCCTGGCACCAGATTTCGTCGCCCTTGAGGATTTTGGGGATATGGCGTTGTCGCTGGTCATCGGTGCCCCAGTGCATCAGGGTGGGTCCGATAAGCCCGACGCCGGAGCCGACGTAGGGCAGCGGAGCGCGGACACGCGCAAGTTCCTGATGATAGACGATCGTCTGCAGGATTCCGGCGCCGCGACCGCCGTATTCCTTGGGCCAATCGATACCGGTCCATCCGCCAGCGGCGAGCTTGCGAAACCATGCGACGCGCCGATGCCATTCGCTCTCGTCTTCCTCGGCGATTGCGTCGAGCTCGGAGATCGCGCGGTCGGGTTTGTTGGCCTCCAGCCACGCGCGAAATTCCTTGCGGAATGCCTCGTCTTCGGGTGTGAAATTGAAATCCATCGCCGCATCCCCTGTCCGGAGTGTTTGCCGCGCCGACGGACGCTGTTCCCTCGCCCGTGCGCGGTCCCCGCGTTAACTTCTCACAGCACGGCGTCATTCGCCAAGCGCCCGGCGCGCGCCGCATTGACATCATTCGGGCGATTGCGGAGAGTCTCAGCGTAACCGCCATGGACTTCAAGATCGACCTGCCTCCCGACGTATTCGACGCGCAGTTTCCCGAGGAGCCGTTCAAGGAGCGCGTGCGCGAGCTCGTGATCCTGGAGTTGGTCCGCGTCAAGCGCCTGCACGAGCACGAGGCGCAGGAGATGCTGGGGATCGAGCGCTGGGAGCTGGTCGAGCGGATGAAAGCCGCGGGAATCGCGCCGACGGAGGAAGTTTTCGCCAATATCCGCGACGAGCTGGGCCGCGCGATCGCCGCACGGCGCAAGCCCGCCAATGGCAGCGGCAAGAAGAAGAGGTGAGACGATGCAACTGCTGCACACTATGATCCGGGTCGGCAATCTCGACCAAGCGCTCGACTTCTATTGCAACAAGCTCGGGATGAAGCTGTTGCGCAAAAAAGATTTCCCGGGCGGCGAATTCACCCTCGCATTTGTCGGCTACGGCGACGAGCGCGACCATACCGTCGTCGAGCTGACCTACAACTGGGGAACCTCGAAGTACGAAATCGGAACCGCGTTCGGCCATCTCGCGATCGGCGTCGATGACATCTACAAGACCTGCACCGAGCTGAAAGCGAAGGGCGTCAATGTCGTCCGCGAACCGGGGCCGATGAAGCACGGTGGCGCCGTGATTGCCTTCATCGAGGATCCCACCGGCTACAAAATTGAACTGATCGAGCAGCACGGAGACCGCGGCTGAGCGCCGCGCGCGGGAGACAGGCGATGAAGGCGGCAGCATTCAAACAGCAAAATCAGATGACCGTCATCGAGGCCGACCCGCCCAAAGCCGGGGCGGGCGAGGTCGTGCTAAAGGTTCACAACTGCGGCATCTGCGGCTCCGATCTGCACGCAGTGCAATACGGAATGGGACTTCCGCCCGGCACGATCATGGGCCATGAGTTCTGCGGAGAGATCCACGAGCTTGGCGCCGGCGTCAGTGGATTTCGCAAGGGCGAGCGCGTGACGGCGCTGCCGTTCATCTCCTGTGGAGAGTGCGAGCCGTGCAGGCGCGACGACGGGATGCATTGCGCGCGCACCCGCGGCCTGGGACTCGGTCAGCTTCCCGGCGGTTACGCGGAGTACGTCATGTGCGGCGCGCGCAGCCTGCTCAAGCTTCCCGACAACGTGAGCTCGCGTGAGGGCGCGCTGGTCGAGCCGCTTTCGGTGGGATTGCATGGCGTCAATCGCGCCAAGCTTGACAAGGGAGCGGGCGTAGTCGTGATGGGTGCGGGACCGATCGGGCTCTCCACGATGCTGTGGGCCAGGGCCAAGGGCGCTGGAGCGGTCGTAGTGTCGGAACTTGCGCCCGGCCGTACCGAGCTTGCGCTGAAGCTGGGCGCTGACAAGGTCGTCAATCCGACGAAGCAGGATCCCGCCGAAGCGATCCGGGAAATAACCGGGCGCGCCCCCCAGGTCGTATTCGAGTGCATCGGCGTGAAAGGGACACTTCAGGCCGCGATCAACATGGTCGGCCTGCACGGGCGCGTGGTCGTACTCGGGGTGTGCCTGGAACCCGATCAGGTGACGCCGCTTACATGCGTGCTGAAGGAAATCGGGATGGAATTTATTGTCGGTTACACGCGCGCCGAGTTCCAGGAAACTATCGATGCGCTTGGCTCGGGAAAGATCGACGCCAAGGCGATGATCACAGACGTGATACCGATTGAGCGGGTTCCCGAGATGTTCGATGCGCTCAAGAGTCCCGGATCGCGCGCCAAGGTGATGGTGGAGTTCGCACGCTGACGGCAAGGGCGATTAAAGTGCGCTTTAGCGGCTGACTATGATACTTGCGCTCCGATTGTGGTTGTGCGCGCATTAATATCATTGTCAGGGCTGATATCCTTGGTTAGTCCAGGGAGTCGTAACTAAATAGATTCAGCTGCGCAGAACGAGGAGAGTTGCCGATGCCTGGAATTAGAAGTTTCAGTCCCAGCCAACGCAAGGTTCACGACGATAATCTGAAGGCCGCGGTCGCGTTTTCGCGCAAAGCCGCCGCCGCCGCGGAAGTCTATCACGCCAACATGCGGAAGATCTTCGCGCATGCGGAGAAGGTCAGGGAAGCGGCGATGGGGCGGAGACTTGCCGCGAGCGCCTCGAAGCAGGACCTTCAAAACCACGTAATTCTGCGCAAGCTCACGGAGCACGGCACCGCAATCATCAAGGCGGGCTCGCGCGATTTGTCGCAAGCCGAAATCCGCAAGCATCACGAAAACCTCGCCGCAATCATCACCTTGATGAAGAAGAACGCTGACTGCGCCAACGAGATGCGCGGACATCTGATGGGAATTCACAAAACTTTCAGCCGAATAGTCAGTCTGTACCGCTGATAGGATATCGACTCGAATCTGATCGTTCTCATCGGCGACCGGACTGCGTAATGCGCCCGCAAACCATCGTAGTGAAGGCGGCCGGGGCGGTTGCAATTGTCCGATAGGGTAATTCCGCAAGCATCATCAACTTCGCCCGGCCAGCGCGGCGGCGAGCGCGGGACATTTGTCGGCCGTGGCCGTGAGCTCTCCGAATTGCTGTCCGGCGTTGAGGCGCTGCTGTCCGGACGCGGCGAGCTGCTCCTGATCGCCGGCGATGCCGGGGTTGGCAAGACGCGGCTGGCCGATGAGGTGGCGGCCGTCGCCGCCGCGCGCGGGGCGCGGGTTATCTTTGGCCGCTGCTGGGAAGGCGGTGGCGCGCCGTTTTTCTGGCCATGGATACAGGTTGCGCGCGCGAGTCTGCGGGGCCTCGATGCCGCGGCGGTGGACGCGATGCTGAGCACGGCGGGGCCAGGTATGGCGCATGCGATTCGGGAGCTCATCGGAGCGCCGAAAGCAGGTTCGGAAGGCGCCGAAACGGTAGTCGAATCCGCGGCCGCGATCGGATCGCTGCCGGCGGAGGAAAAGCGCTTCAGACTGTTTGACGCAGTCGCAACCCTCTTCAAGGGGATGGCCGCGGTGCAACCGCTTGTCCTCGTAATCGACGATTGTCATGCCGCGGACATCGCGTCGATTCTTTTCCTGAAATTTCTCGCTCGCGATCTCCGCCATATGCCGATCCTCCTGATTGCCACCTATCGCGAAGCGGAGGTGCGAATGGCGCCCCGGATGGCGGAGCTGATGAGCGAGCTTGGGCGCGAAGGCCGCCTCATCACGCTGCGCGGGATCAGCCAGGACCACGTTCGAGAGTTCGTGGAAAAATCCGGCGCCGAGACTCCGGATGTGGCCCTGATCGCGGCGCTCCACCGAGCCACCGAGGGCAATCCGTTTTTCCTGACTGAAATCGTTCGGCTGATGATCGCGGAAGGCGGCCCCAATCTCCCGGCGCCGCGCGTTTCGGCTCCGCTTGCCATCCCGGAGGCCGTCCAGGCTGCGATCCGGCGCAGGATGGAACTGGTCGCTGAGCCTACCCGTAACCTGCTCTCGGCCGCCGCCGTGCTGGGGCGCGAATTCGAGCTTCCGCTGCTGTCCATCGTGGCGTCCGAACCGGCCGAAAAGCTGCTCGAGCTGCTGGAAGAAGCGGTCACCGCCGGAATGATGACGGAGATGCCCGGCGTGATCGGCCGCTACCGGTTCAGCCATTCGTTGATCTCGGAAACGCTATACAATGGCCTGCCTCGGACCACCCGGCTGCGGTTGCATAATCAGATAGCCAATGCGCTTGAAGGGCTTCACGGCGGCGATCCGGAACCATATCTAGCGCAACTCGCCTACCACCACGTGCAAGCCTTGCCGCTCGGCGATCCCGCCAAAGCCGTTGAATATGCCCAACGCGCCGCGGAACGGGCAGCCCGGATGGTTTCCTACGAGGAAGCCGCCGACCTTTATCGGGCGGGACTGAAGGCGCTGGACCTGGTGACGCCGCGCGACGGGGCGCGCAGGTGCCGGATGCAGCTGCGGCTCGGCGAAGCGCTTCATCTGGCGGGGCAGTTTCGGGAGTCCCGAACGATATTCAAAGAGGCGGCGCGGGGCGCGGCGGAGCTTGGCAACGCCGAGTTCCTCGCACGTGCCGCGCTGGGCTACGCGCGGCTCCATTCCACCCCCGGGGTCGTCGATCGCAGCAAGGTGGAGCTCCTCGAGCAGGCGCTCGCAGCTCTGCAAGCGCATGAGGACCCGCTGCGCGCGATGCTGCTGGCGCGGCTGGCCTGGGAACTGCACTGGTCCGATGACCGCCTGAGGCTTGATTCATTGAGCCAGCAGGCTGTGGAAGCGGCGCGCCGTCTTGGCGACACGCAGACTCTTATCTACGTGCTGACTTATCGGCACCTCGCCATCTGGGGCCCGGCGAGCCTCGACGAACGAATCGTGATCGCAACCGAGCTTCTGCGGCTGTGCGAGCAGGAGGAGGGGCGCCAGTGGGCCCCCGAGGCTCACTACATGCACCTTGCGGATCTGCTGGAACTCGGCGAGATCGAGGCGGCCGATCGCGCGATACATCAGTACTCGGAAGTGCGCCAGCAGCACTGGCTCCCGTTCGGTTACGGAACCCGTGCCCGCGCGATGCGCGCTCTGATGCGCGGGCGCTTTGCCGAGGCGGAGCAGCTTGCGCGCGAGGCCCTGGAAACCGGCCAGAGCATCCGCGGCCGCGCCTTTGGGGCGTTCAATGACCATATGTACGCCCAGCGCCGGCTCGAAGCGCGGTTGCCCGAAATCGAACCGTCGGTTAGGTCGACCCTCGATATTCTGCCCCACTTCACCTACACGCGCTGCGCAATGGCGCTGTCGCTGTGCGCCCTGGGCCGCGTGGACGAGGCGCGCGCCGAGTTCGATCGTGCGGCGAATGGCGTTGAATCGGGTCCGCGCGGATCGACGTGGCTCCAGTCGGCGGCATTGCTGGCCGACGTATGCTCGCATCTCGGCGACGCCGAGCGGGCGCGAACCTTGTACAAGCTGCTGCTACCGTATGGATCGCGCAATGTCATTTCCGATCTGAACGGCTGCTACGGCTCGGCGCAGCATTACCTCGGATTGCTGGCCGCCACCGCCGGTGAATTCGACCAGGCGCAGGAGCATTTCGAAGCATCGCTCCAATTCAACCGCAAGATGGCGGCGCCGCCATTCGTCGCGTGGTCGCAGTACGAATACGCGCGGATGCTGCTGCGGCGCGACGGTGCCGGAGACCGCGACCGCGCTCTGACGCTTGCCGGCCAGGCGCTGACATCCGCCAAGTCGATGGGTATCGAGCGCTTCGCCGAAAAGGTCCGCGAGCTGATTCTCACCGCCGAAGGCGGAGACCCTGCGGGATTCGGGTTTGCCGCCGCCGCGTCCTCGGGCGGACGCGGCCTGCCCGCGGGCCGTGTGCTCGCGACAATCATGTTCCTCGATATCGTCAACTCAACCGGACACGCGGCAACGCTCGGCGACCGGGAATGGTCGCAGGTGCTGACCGATTATTACGAGGTCGTCCGGCGTGAACTGGCGCAATACCGGGGCCGCGAGATCAACACCTTCGGCGACGATTTCCTTGCCCTGTTCGAGACTCCCGCCGACGCCCTGCGCTCCGCCTGCGGCATCCGCGCCGCGATGAGGACCAGGGGTCTCGAGATACGCGCGGGTCTTCACACCGGTGAATGCGAGATTACAGCCAACCGGATCTCGGGAATTGCGCTCCATATCGGCGCGCGCGTGGTGCGCACGGCCGAGCCCGGAGAGGTGATGGTATCGGGGACCGTCAAGGAACTTGCCACCGGTTCAGGACTGCGCTTCGTTGACCGCGGGGTTCACTCGCTCAGAGGGGTGCCCGGCGAATGGCACCTCTACGCCGCCGAAATTAGCGCCGACTGAGCCGCGCACCGGCTCCGCATCTCGCACGCGCCGCGCAAGGAGAATTGCGATGGATGGAGAGACGCTCTTCAGATCGATCAGTGAGCGGATTCCAGATGCGATGAAGCGCCATCGCGTGCCCGGCGTCGCATTCGGACTCGTGGCGGAAGGCCGCGAATTCTCCGCCGGGTTCGGCGTCACTAACGTGCGCCATCCGCTGCCGGTCGACGACCGCACGCTGTTTCAGATTGGATCGATCACGAAGACATACACCGCCACCGCGATCGCGCGGCTCGCCGAGATGGGACGGCTCGCGCTGGATGAGCCCGTGCGCCGATATCTGCCCGACTTCCGCATGCGCGATTCCGAGGTCACCGAACACGCGACCGTGCGCCATTTGCTGGTTCATACCGGGGGATGGGAGGGCGACTTCTTCGAGGACACGGGCGCCGGAGACGACGCGCTCAAGAAGTACGTCGGGCTGATGGCGGACCTGCCGCAGCTCACGCCGCTGGGCAAAGTCTGGTCGTACAACAACTCGGCATTCTCGCTGGCTGGGCGCGTGATCGAGGCGGTCAGCGGCAAGACCTACGAAGCCGCGCTCAATGAATTCGTGCTCGCGCCACTGGGACTCCGCCACACCTACATATTTCCCGGTGATGTGATGACGCATAGCTTCGCCGTTGGTCACGCGAGCATCCAGGATCAGGACATCCTCCTGCGGCCGTGGGGTTTGGCACGCTCGGCGTGGCCCGCAGGCGGGCTGACTTCGTCGGTGAAGGATCAACTGCGCTACGCGCGGTTCCATCTGGGTGACGGTGCTGCTGAGGATGGTACACGAGTCCTGTCGCCGCAGTCGCTCGCGGCAATGCAGGCGCCCACGGTGCACGCGCTGCTCGACACGAATATGGGTCTGGCATGGTGGATTCGCGAGCAGGATGGAGTGCGCATCGTCGCTCACGGTGGTGGAACGCTCGGGCAGATATCGAACCTGATGCTGATCCCCGGACGACAGGTTGCGGTATCGTTCCTGACCAATTCGGGAGGCGGCGGACTGGTGATGATGGAAGCGACCAAGGATGCGTGGCCGGAGTACCTGGGATTCCGCGAGCCCGAGCCGGCGCATATAGCGATGTCGGTCGGGCAGTTGCAAGAGTATGTCGGCCGTTACACGAGCACGATGGACGATATCGAGTTGATGCTCGCCGCCGACGGCGCGCTGGTCGCGCAAGTGACGCCCAAGGGCGGATTTCCGACTCGAGATTCCCCGCCGGGACCGAAACCTCCGCCGACGCGGATCGCGTTTGTCGGCGCCGATCACGCGGTTACACTCGACCCGCCGATGCAGGACCAGCATGCGGAATTTCTGCGCGGCGATTCCGGAGCAATCCAATGGGCGCGAGTTGGCGCGCGCATCCATCGCCGGCTTTAATCCGCGCCAGTGCGGGGGTCACGCCAAATCAGGTCCATAATTCCGGCCGGGTTGGAGTCTGTCGCCGTCGGACGCATCTGGCTCCTCTGGCGACATGCGACGCAGGTTGCAGCGCGATGAACTTGCGCGTCGCAATGATATTTCGCCGCAACATACCGATCGTTTAACGGCATAAACGTTGCTACCTCATGTCACTGCGCCTGGCGCGCGATAAGATAATTCGTGCCGCACCGGAGGAGACGATTCGATGCGAATTTCCCTGATTTACGAGCTGCAGATGGCCAAGCCGTGGCATCCGCTCAGCGAGTACAACACGTACTGGCAGGCGATCGCCCAGATTGAGCTGGCCGAGGAGATGGGGTTCCACGGGGTGTGGTGTGTGGAGCATCATTTTCTGACCGAGTACTCGCACAGTTCCGCCCCCGAAGTCTTCTTTGGCGCGATCAGCCAGCGCACCAGCCGCATGCGAATCGGACACGGCGTGGTGCTGCTTCCCCACAAGTACAATCACCCGGTGCGCGTCGCCGAGCGCGCCGCGGTTCTCGATATTCTCTCCAACGGGCGCGTCGAGCTTGGCACGGGACGCTCGATCACCGAACAGGAACTCGGCGGCTTCCAGATCGATCCCGACGAGACCATCGAGCAGTGGGAGGAATCGGTCCGCGCGATTCCGAAAATGTGGATGAACGACACCGTCAGCTTCGACGGCAAGTACTTGAAAATGCCCGAGCGCGCGGTGCTGCCCAAGCCAGTGCAGAAGCCGCATCCGCCGCTGTGGCATGCGGCCACCCAGCCCTCCAGCTTCGAGCGCGCGGGCCGGATGGGATTGGGGCTGCTGTCATTCGGATTCCTGGCGCCCGGGATGCTCGAGGCGCAGCTCAAGATCTATCGCGATGCGGCGGCAAGCTGCACCGACCCGGCGGGCGCGTTTGTGAACAACCAGGTCGCGTCATCCGCGATGGCCTGCTGCGCTGAGACCCGTGAGAAAGCCTACGCAGTCGCCGAACAGAACATGCGCTTTTTCTGGGAGCTCGGGCAGCAGCTCTATATCCCCAAGAGCGCGAAGACCTACCAGTACTACGCGAATATCACCGAAGCTCTGATTTCAGCCAAGGGCAAGGAGAAGTCCGACAAGCCGCTTACCGCCGCGCCGATCGAGCCGCAGGGTTTCGATATTCGCGCGGCCTCGGAGAGTGGCACGGTTATCTGCGGAAATCCGGATGACTGCATCAAGGGGATAGCGAAATATCCCGCGGCGGGAATCGACGAGTTGATGCTGCTGGTGCAGGTCGGCCGGATGCCGCACGCGGCGACCATGGACACGATCAAGCTGCTTGGAAAGCACGTGATTCCCTACTTCAAGAACACGGAGGAATCTGCCGCCACAAAGGCTGCCAGAGCTGCCGCGTAGGCGAAGCGTCTCCCTCCGCCTGCGCGCAAAAACGCAGGGTGCTGCCGCCCGGGGCGCGGCGCACCCTGCTTTCATTTGCGTTTCTGCGCGACCGGCACGAGAGTACTCTGCACAAAAGCGTCGAGACTCCCGTCAACCCAGCCGCGGCGCTCAGCGCTGATGAAACAAACAATTCGCACGGAAGAGTGGAGCGCCGATTTTGCTCCGGCAGAAACTCGGGTCGGCGATCCGCTCAATCCGCGGTTCGTAATCGGTAGCGTCTGGCGCGCCGGACGGCTTTGGCTCGCCCTTGGCGTGCTCGTTCTCGCGACATTGGCTGCTTACCGTTTCGGCGCGTTCTGGTACTTGGGTGATGCGAGTCGGCTGCGCGACCTCGTCCTCAAGATGGGTCCGGCGGGACCGGTCCTGTTCATTGTGATGTTTTCCGCGTTTGAGGCGTTCGGCCTGCCCGGAGTTGTGTTCGTTGGCGCAGCAGCGCTGGTATGGCCACTGTGGCTGGCGATTTTGTTTTCGTGGGCGGGCGGAGTGGGCGCCGCCGTGCTGGGATTTTTCTTTGCCCGCACCATCGGGCGGGACTGGGTCCAGCGCCGGATGCCCGCGCGCTTTCGGTGCTATGACGAACACATTTCAGGGCGCGGAGTTGCGAGCGTGCTGATTGCGCGGCTGCTGTTCTTTATGGCTCCGCCGGTTCACTGGATGTTCGGGTTGTCGTCAGTGAAATCGCCGGTGTACGTGGCGGGAACCGCGCTCGGGCTGTTGCCTGGGATTGTGCTCGTCTCGTTCAGCGGAAAGAGCGTGTTCGACTACCTGGTAACGCAGCCGCCCAAGGTCTGGATCGTTGCCGCGCTGATTCTCGCGGCGGCAACATTTGCGGCACGCCGCCTTAGGCGGGCCCCGGTCGGTTGAACGCGCTACCGCACTATTGCGTCCGAGTGAAGAGCGCGCGCAGACGCGCCGGGAGATCACTGCGGTCGGTGAGATTGGTTGAATCCGCGAACTGATCGATCGAACCGATCGGCCCGGGCGTGGTGCAGAAGCGCGCAATTTCCGGATCACGAATAGCCGCGATTAGCGCCGTGGCGAACCGCTCGGCGCCGATCACGCGGAAGGGGCGGTCGTGAAATGGTCGGACCGCGGTATCGAGGGTCGGCGTAATGCCGAGCGCGTTATGCATCCGTGCAAGCGCCTCGTAAGCAAGGCACAGGTGCGCCTCTCGCACCTGCCAGTCGCCAGCCGCGAGCGCCGCGGCCAGTGGCGCGCGCAACTCCGGCGCGCATCGCAGCCGCGCGAACGCGCTGCCGAGCCATTTGCTGTACGGCGCGTATCTGCGCTCGATTAGGAAGCAAAGCCGCATCAGGTCGCGCACCAATCGGGCCACGATGATCCGGGCGCCGAGTTCGTCGCCCGCCTCAGCGCATCGGCCCGCGAACGGCTCCTCTTGCGATATGCGCATCCACTGCGACGCCATCAGGAAGAACCAAACGTCGTCGGGATACCATGCGAGCATCTTGCGAATCCGCGACAACTCGCCGAGTCCGTCATGGAACACTTCACCGGACGTGACTTCGAGCAGATGCTGTTGCGGTATGAGCAGCCAATCGAGGTTGGTGGGCGGCGTGTCGCCTTTGAAATCAACACCGAGCATCGTGCGCAGCCACGGACGCACGGCGGTTACTTTTACACCATGGTGCGCATTACCGGCCTCTCCCGGCTCCATCCATCGCACGCCGTGCGCGTCAGGTTGCGCGAAGTTGGTCGAGTAACCGCGAAAAGTCGGCGGAAGTTGCGCCACGAGCGCCGCAATCATTTTGGCAGACAGAGCGGCGTGGTCGTGCTCGCGCACGAACACGAGCATCCGCGGTCCCCAATCGTGATCGGTCGATCGCATTGAATCGAAACCAAGCACGTCCGAGCCGGGGCCGAGCAATGCGGCGGAATGAGGCGTATCGGGAAATCGCGCGGCGAGAATCGGCGCAACCGCCTCTCGATAGAACGCGCGACTCAGTTCGATACCCGAGACAAATTCGCTCATCCTTGGGCTGGTCCTCAGGCCCTCGCTTGCGGAACCGCGCAGGGGGGCACTACAGCGACAGGAATTCGCGCAGTGCCGCGAGCGACTCCGGCTCGGCTAGCGACGGCGCGTGCCCGACGCCCGGGACCTCGACGACCTTCACGTCCTGGTGCGTCGTGCGCATCTGGCTCGCCGTGAGTTCGGAAAGAATGTCGCTGGTGGCGCCGCGGATCACCAGGATTGGGCACTTGATCCGCGCAAACGGCACCCACAGGTCGAGCCGCTGCTGGGCGCTGCCGCCGCGCAGCGGGCGCCGAATCGCAGGATCCAATTTCCACACCAATGCGCCGTCGGGACCGGGCTTGACGGACCATTTTACCGCCTCACGCAGCTGCTCGGGCGCCAGCTTCGCCATCGCGGGATAATTTTCGCGATAGTACTGGGCGACCTTGTCGAGATCTGCGAACTTGTCCGGCGCGACGCCGACGTAGCTGGCGATACGCGCGCCGCCGGCGGGATCGATCTCGGGGCCGATATCGTTGAGCACCAGGCGTTCGACCCGGTCCGGCCATCCACCCGCGTACATCATCGAGATAATCCCGCCCATCGAGGTGCCGACTAGCGTGCAGCGCTGAATCTTGAGCGCATCGAGCAGCCCCGCCAGGTCTTTCACATAATGCTGCGGAAGGTAGTCGGTCGGCGGGCCCCAAGCGCTTTCGCCCCGTCCGCGCACGTCGAGCGAGAGTGCGTGATAGTTGCGGGCAAGCTCCGGTGCCAGTGCGTCGAAGCTGTGAGCGTTGGCGGTTAGTCCGTGGATGCAAACCAGCCACGGCTTGCCGTCGCCACCGTAGTCGAGGTAGTGCAGCTTGAGCGCGCCGACCGTGACGAAACCATCCTGCGCCATCGCGATGTCTTTTCCCCACTTATTCCGGGTGCGTCGATTCGGCGATCTGGTAGAGCTTCTCGGGAACCAGGATGAGGCGGCGGCCATCGCGAATGATAATCTGGTCGCGTTCGAAGTCGGTCAACTGCTCGGTAATTCGCTGGCGCGACGCGCCCACCAGTTCCGCGAGATCAGCGTGGGTCAGTTTAAGCGTCAGCAGCGTGCCGCGCGAGTCACGCACGCCGAATTTCACGCCAAGCTCCAGCAGCGCATCGGCGAGCCGCTCACGCAGTCCAAGGCCTACGAAATTCGCATAGCGGATCAGCATCCCCCACCATCTGCCGACCGTGATATCGAGCGTGCGCGAGAAGCTCTCGAGCGGGATTCCCGCCACCGTCTGGACAAATACCCGCGGCTCCATCACGGCCACCACACAATCGCTGAACGCGTCGCATCGAAATGGGCGCGTCGCTTCAGGTAGCAGCGATGAAACCCCGAAGATCTCGCCCGGTCCGACCAATCCAACCAGCACGCGCTCGGTTTTCTTGAGAAACGAGAGCTTGGCCACCCCGGACAAGAGCAGATAAACGCTGCTCGACGACTCACCTTCGAAGAAGATGCTCTTGCCGCGGGGGAATCTTATCGAAGTGGCGTTGGTCCCGATGACTTTGAGCTGCTCGGGGCTAAGCCAACTCAAGAGCTTTAGCTTTCGTAGCGCGTGGATGTCGATCGGTACGTGCTGGGCCACATCGATTAGGTAGCACAAACGGGCGAATTGTCACGAAGGCGACAATAATCCAGATTTGAGGTCCACAATTTCTCGATTTTGTCACGGCGGCGACAAAGTTTAGAAACTCTAATCCTTGCCTCCCCCGAAACATTAAGTAAACTACTGGAACAACAATGATGCAGAACTCGATCAAGTCCAACGGAAATAAGGAGCAGGAAATGGCACAGCAGGCGCGCAAGCAGGGAAATAAGAAGGCCGGCGCGGCTCGCCAGCTGCCGACTTTCGTGGAAAACCTCTTTAACCTGGCCGAAGCCGCGATCGTTGACTTACCCATCGCGGCCGTTAAGCGTCTGGCCGGAAGCTCGGACGAACGCGATCTTCACGAAGCCGGATGGAAAGCCTATGACGCGGCGGTCGCGATCGCCAATGACGCAACCAATCGCGTCTTCACAACGCCCGCAATCGCCGGCCTGACCTCGCGCTCGCTGGAAGCCGCGGTCAGATGGCAGCGGCTCAACAACGCACTGTCGGGCGCGTTCTTCGCTGCGCTATGGCCTTCGCTCGGATTGCCCACCGCGACCGAGGTTCAGGCGGCGCGCGACGAATTGTCCGAGGTTCGCGGTGAGATTCAGGCGATGAGGATCGAGTCCGAGCAGCGCGCAGCCACCCGCCGCGAGTTCAAGCCCGCGGTCAGTATGCCGTCGGCACGCCTGGACATGGAGCGCGCGATGTCCACGACCGGAATCTTCCAGCAACCGATGTACTCGGATTGGAGCTCGCACGAGAAGGCGGCACAGGAGATCCCAAATGTCCGCAATTAGCTCGATCGCGGACCTCTGGATGGAGGGCACCCTGCGCACCCTGGATGCGCTGCGAAATGGATTCGGCACGCCTGCCGAAGATCCGCCGGGCGCGACGCCCTTCACGGTGATTTACGAGGGCGGCAAGGTCAGCTTGCGCTATTACGCGGCGCGCGGCGCCGCGCAGCGCACGCCCGTGCTTCTGATCTATTCGCTGATTAAGCGTCCTTTCATCCTGGATTTGCAGAGCGGTCGCAGCGTGATCGAAAATCTGACCGCGCAAGGCTTTGAGGTTTACCTGATCGACTGGATTCCGCCCGGCCCCGGCGACACCGGCCACGGTTTCAACGAATACGTCAACGAGGATATCGCCAACGCGGTCCGCGCGGTGCAGATTCATCGCGGCGTCGAACAGGTGTCGCTGGTTGGCTACTGCTTCGGCGGATTACTCGCGCTGCTGTACGCGGCGCTTCATCCCGAAAACGTCAAGAACCTGGTCACGCTGACGCTGCCGCTGGACATGAGTGTGCGCGAGCTTCCGATCGACTTCCTGTCGCGGATGCTCGGGGAGCGCGCGGCCGAGATGCTGGTGCAGAGCTACGGCAACGTGCCGCCGTGGATGATGTTTTCGTTCTTTAACACGCTCGCGCCGACCCATCACATGATCGACAAGTTCGTCGGCGCCTACCGCAGTTCGGAGCGCAAGGGATACCTCGACACCTTCCGGCTCTTCGAGCAGTGGTTGCACAGCGACGTGCCGTTCGCCGGAAAGATCTTCCTGGAAACCAACAACGACCTCGGTGTCCGCAACACACTGATCAAGGGCGAAATGGAGATCGGCGGCGAAAAGGTCGACCTCAAGCGTGTCGTCGCCCCGACCCTCAATGTGATCGGCGATCGCGACGATATCGTGCATCCCAGGTCCAGTGAGTCGTTGCCCGAATTAATCGCCAGCACCGACAAGCTCAACCTGCACCATCCCACCGGTCATATGGGCGCGGCGGTAAGCGCCGACGCGCACAAGCGTCTGTGGCCGGCGATTGGGAAATGGCTCAAGGAGCGCGACGTCTGAGCCGCACGGCGCGCAAAGGCATCGGTTCCGCGCGATCGCGCGGGCGTTCAGATGTCCGGATGGAAATTCGATAAAGGCAATTGCGGGCGGGACCACCGCATCCGTTCTGGAGGTAAAGAGATGGCAGCTACTGAGAAGGAAAACCTTGCAAAGGGCTTTGATGGCTTCGCGAAGTTCGGACGTGACGTGTTCAGCGTCGACGGCGCCAAGAAGTTCGCGGCCTGGTATATCGACACCAGCGAGAAGTTCGCGCTCGACGCGATCGATCTGCAGGCCAAAGTCACCGATTGGGCCAAGGACACCCCGTTTGGCCCGATCTTCGCCGCGCAGCAGGAAGTCGGGCGCAAATTCGTCGAGCGCTCGGCGGACGCCGCGCGCACGCTCTGGCGCCTGAACTAGACTCCCGCCTGATACATCTGTTGGCGCGAGGCGAGACCGCCTCGCGCCAACGATTTTCTCTCCGCATATCTTTCTCTCCGCAAATCGGACGGACGCGCGGAATCTCGCGCGTTCGTCAACCGAAGTTCAGGTTCCGCCGTACAGCATCGCGCGCGATCGCGCGCGGGCATCGGCTGCGTGCGCGCCCGGCCGGAAGAAACGCATCGCGCGCTTTACGGCGCGAGCAAAAGCGAGTTACTATCGCGCGACCATCGGTCGGCGAAAGGCAATACTCAACCGTGCTCGCACAACTCACCGCACAAGCCTGGCTGGATTTTCTTTCGCAACTCTCAAGCCTGCTCGCGGATCCCGTATGCTACGGAGTCGGAGTGCCGCGCGGAAATGGCGAACCGGTCCTGCTGATTCCCGGCTTCACGGCCGGCGACTGGTCGATGGGCACGCTGGCCCGATGGCTCCGGCGAATCGGCTATCGAACCTATCTGTCGGGTATCGATCTCAATATCGGATGCCCGCGGCGCAAGGTGGAAGTGGTGGGATGGCGAGTCGCAAAGATCGCGCGCGAAACCGGGATGCCGGTGACGCTCGTGGGCCACAGCCTGGGCGGCGTGCTCGGCCGTGCGATCCTCGCCAGCTTTCCGGACGACGTGCGCCACGTAGTTGCGCTCGGCTCGCCCGTGCGCGACGCCGAGAACGCGCTCAATCCGCAGGTGCGTCCCGCGATGATGGCGGTGCAGGCATTCTGGCAGCGGGTGTCGAGCGCACCCGAGGGCTGCGGCACCGAAACCTGCCAGTGCGGAGTGGTGAACGCCGCGATGGCTTCGATGCCGCGCGAGGCGTTCACCGCTATCTACAGCCGCGCGGACGAGGTCGTGAATTGGCAGGCCTGTATCGACGAAGATGGCGCCAGCCATGAAGTGTCTGGCCGCCATGGAAGCCTGATCGTCAATCGCCAGGTGTTTCGCACGCTGGCCGTCGTGCTTGCGCAGGCCTGCGCCGAGCGCGAGAGCGGTGAACGGCTGTGGTGGCTCAACGACAACTGGAAGAGGGAACAGAATGGCCACGCGTGAGTTTGCGACCTCAAAAGACGGCCTCAAGATCCGCTACGAAGTCCGCGGCGCGGGTGCGCCGCTCGCCCTGATCATGGGCTTCAGCGGCTCGGGCCGCGCCTGGAGCGAACGCTTCCTGGGGCTTATGGAGAAGCGCTTCCGCACTTTAGTGATCGATAATCGAGGCACCGGCGAGAGCGACAAGCCCGACCAGCCGTGGACGCTTCGCGACATGGCTGCCGACGCCGCCGCGGTGCTCGAGCATGCGGGCGTCGCGCAGTCGCATGTCTATGGAATCTCGATGGGCGGCATGATCGCGCAGGAATTTGCGCTCGCCTATCCTTCGCGCGTCAAAGGTCTGGTGCTCGGATGCACCAACTGCGGCGCCGCGCACTCGATTCCCGCCAAGCCCGAGGACGTGGCCAAACTGGTGCCGCAGCCCGGGATGAGCCCGGTCGAACAGGCGCGGCTGGCTTTTTCGGCGGCGTGCGGCAAAGCGTTTCTCGCCTCCGCCGACGGGCAGGCGTTTATCGAGAGTCAGCTCGTTGAGCAATCTCAGTATCCCGCCAGCCCGATGCATACCTACCAGCGCCAGATGGAAGCGATCATGGGCTTCGACACGTTCGCGCGGCTGGGCGAGATCAAGTCGCCGACACTGGTGATCCATGGCGACGACGACGCGATCGTGCCGGTCGCGAACGCGGAGGTTCTGCACGGCGCAATCGCAGGTTCGCGGGTTCACATTCTGAGCGGCGCGGGGCACATGTTTTTCTGGGAGAAGACCGAACAGAGCGTCAAGGTCCCGGCCGATTTTCTTTCCGCCGTGAAGTAGGCGCGGAGGTATTGCGATGGCGAACTACGAGACCGTTATCTACGAGAAGGTCGAGGACAAGATTTTCCGCCTCACCCTCAACCGCCCCGAGAAGCTCAACGCGCTGTCGCAAAAGCTGCTGCGAGAGCTCGAGCAGGTGATGGACGAGTACGAAGCCAACCCCGAGGCGAGCGTGCTGATTATTCGCGGAGCCGGCCGCGCCTTCTCCGCCGGATACGATCTGCAGGGCACCCAGCATCCGGGCTCCACCTTCACCGTGACCAACGATCGGCTGGGTCTGCACAAGACGATCGAGCGATGGCAGCGGTTGTGGACGCTGTCCAAGCCCACCATCGCGCAGGTCCACGGTTACTGCCTGGCGGGAGGCACCGAGTTCGTGGGCCATTGCGATATCGTGTTCGCGAGCGAGGACGCGCTGTTCGGACATCCGGCCGGACGCGCGCTGGGAATTCTGCCGACCCTCTCGATGTGGCCGGTGCTGATGGGTCCGCGCAAGACCAAGGAGTATTTCTTCACCGGCGATTACATGGGCGCGAAGGAAGCGCTCGAATGGCACCTCATCAACCGCGTCTATCCCAAGGACCAGCTCGAAGCCGAGACGCTCGCCTACGCGCGACGGGTCGCAATGGTGCCGGCGGAATTGCTGATGCTGCACAAGGCCGCCGTCAACCGTTACCTGGACATCCTGGGGATCCGCGCCGCCGAGCAATCGTCCGCGGATATCGACGTGATAGCCCATCAGACCGACGCGGTGAAGGCGTGGATGAAGGCGTCGCGCGAGAAGGGGCTCAAGGCCGCTCTCACCGAGCGCGACCGTCCCTTCGCGAAAAAAGGGTAGCGCTCCAGACGCGCGCGCGGCGCCCGCGGGGAGTTAGTCGATTCGCGCTCGCGAACTCGCGTGCGGGACCCGAGCCAGCACGTGCCCGCGGAGCGCAGGTCACTTCAACTGATTAGGCGGCCTTCTCTGGTCAGGGGCAGCCTGGCAACCTGAAGCTCCCGATTCGCGTCAACCAGTTGTACTGGCTCGTCGACTGCAGATACTCCGACGTGTACCAGAATGTGCAGTCGTCCGAGGGATCCAGCGATAGTCCACTATAGTCGCCCCATCTGCCTGAGCTGTCGGTCTGCGAACCGCCACCTGCGATCAAAGAGGCTTCGCCCAGATTGAGTCCGCCGTTGCTCGTGGTGGAATCGCGACCGGCGTACCTGATTGACGGATACAAACCGGTACCGGAGACGCTGTAGCCCACTACGAGATCGCCAACGCTGTCGAGCCCCGCACTTCCCATCCATCGCCCATTCGAGTCAGGTGCGAAGGTCCCCTGATCGTACATGGCGAATGGCCCCGCGCCGCCGCTGCGTTTGAGTTCGTAATAGCGAATCGCTGCCTGGCCCGACGGACCCTTGATGGTGTGATTCGTCGCCAGGGTCTCGTAGGTTCCGAAATTGCGGTACTGCAGCGGATACATCAGCCGGTCCGAGAGCGTCTCGAGCTTTTGCGAAGTCCCACGTTGGTCGACGCAATTGCCGCTAGTCGCAGTGCAAACGTTAGGGTCGAACGAATTGACCGGAATCGTGCTGTTAAGCGTGAAGGTGGAGTTTGCGGGTATCGCGAAGTCGACGTGAAAATCATAGATTTGCACCGCATCGGTCTCTCCTCCCCCGAACGCCGCGGAGGTCAGAACCGCGAAGTGATCCGGATCGCCCGCGGGGGGCTGGGCGGTTCCCGCCAGATTCGAAGGCAGAAAGCCAAACAGGTTAGCGGTGGACGGACTGCTGCCCAGATTGAAGTAGACGACATTAACCGACGACTGACCGCTCAGCATCGCTTGACGATCCCACGCGAACACGCCGGTGCCTTCGAAGGTATTGCCGTTGAAGAAGTTCGCACTCATGTAATACGCGTCGGACCAGATCCCGAACTTCGGATAGTCGTTCAGGTATCCATTGGGCATCGGGAGTTGGTAAATCTGGTAGCTGCCTGCCGGATCGGAACTGGTCGAGACCGCGACGCATTGCTCGTAGGGAACGAATGGGGGATAGCCCGCAATCTCACTGATCAGCCATCGATTTGCCTGCCGATCGTACAAAACCTCGGGGTCTCCATCTCCCCACAGCCCGCAATTGCTGAGTATCCCGCCAAACACTGAGGAGAGCGGTTCGGCCGCTGTCATCCTGCCGGAGCCTTTGTCGAAGACTTCGAACATCAGGTTGATCGCCTGAACGTAGTTGTTCGGTCCAACCGCTCCGTTGGTATCCGGCGGAAGTACGTAACCGCCATTGTACGTTCCGTTGTCAGCGTTGCTGCCGCCGCCGAAGGAAATACCTGGCGTTGGCATTGAAGCCGATCCCGTCGGGGTTGGGGTGGCCGTCGGTGTTGACGTTGCGCCCGCTGTGGAAGTCGCAGTCGCGGTAGGTGTTGCAGTGGGCGTCGGCGTCGGTTTGTGACGCCTGCCGCCACCGCCTCCGCCCGATCCACTGCTGGGTTTGGCCGCTGGTGCGGGTCGATGCATGATTGGGATTTGTCTGACTTCGAACGAGCGGGGCGCCGAATGCTGCGCCGCAGGCGATCGCAGTGGCAGCGAGACCCCCTCCGAACTTGCGCTGCCGACCTGCGCTGTCGGGCCGCCGGATGGGTCAGGTGACTGTGCGCGAACCGAACCCAGGCCAAGCGCCAGCGCAAAGGTCACGAAGATGATGCCGAAGTACGTCGATCGCCTCATATGCTCCTCCAATCGACGGACAATCCCGCGATTCGTGCCCGCCGGGCGCCGCTTGGCCCTCAGGCAAGCGGAACTCGGCGCGAACGAATTTCCTCCCGGTCAGCGGTTTGGCAGGTCACCGTTACCGGAACGGATTTCCGTCTTGACCGTTCGAGATACAACCAGCAAATTGTAGCAACTTCCTACCGCGACACAACTGGCAGGGCATGCTGTGGCCATGGAAACCCAAGCCAGTTTTTCGGAGCTGGATTGGTGCCAGGGAAGCTTTATCGCGCCCGCCGCCTTCGTCTAGAATGCCTCGCTCTACGCAGTGGGACGCCGCGATGAACGACCGAAATCGATCCAACCGCATCAACGGGCTCCTCAAGAGCCTTGGTCCCGGGCTGGTGATGGCGGGGGCCGCGATCGGCGGGTCGCACCTGGTCCAGTCCACGCGCGCCGGTGCGACCTATCGGTTCGAGCTGGTGCCCGCGGTGATAGCGGCGCTGGTGCTCAAGTACCCGTTCATGGAGTTCGCTCCGCGCTATACGGCCTGCACCGGCGAGAGTTTCCTCAGGGGATTCCAGCGGGTCGGCGGGTGGGCGATGTGGACCTTCATCATCCTCACCCTGTGCACGATGTTCTTCGTTACGGCGGCGCTGATTGCAGTGACCGCAGGACTCGCGGAAAACCTTGTCGGCTTGCCGCTATCCGTATTTTCGTGGCGACTGATCGTGATTGGGGTGTGCCTCCTTACGCTGGTGGGCGGAGGCTACGCACTGCTGGATCGGCTAATGAAATTCTTCGTCGTGATCCTGGCAGTTGTCACACTTTTCGCCGTCACGATGGTGGTGTGGAAGGTTCCGCTGCATCACAGCCCACCTCACCTGACGCCCGGCGTTTTGAGCCTTGCGGGTTTATCGATGGTTGTTGCCCTGATGGGCTGGATGCCGTCGGTCCTCGACACCTCGGTGTGGTACTCGCTGTGGTCGCTGGAGCGCCGCGAGCAGACGGGATATTCGCCCACACTGCCGGAGGCTCTGTTCGACTTCAATCTTGGTTACGTCGATACCGCGGTAATGGCGTTTGCGTTTGTAGCGCTTGGGGCGTTGCTGATGTTCGGTTCCGGCAACGGGTTTTCGACCAACGGCGCCCAATTCGGCGCACAACTCGTGTCCCTTTACACCAAGGCGTTGGGCACATGGAGCGGGCCGATGGTGTCATTCGCCGTTTTCCTGACCATGTTCAGCACCACGCTGGCAGTGATGGATGCGTACCCGCGCGTGGTGGTCAACGCGGGGGAGTTGGTATGGCGGCCGCAGGCGCTCTCCAGCGCGAGGATCTACGCGCTGGTCCTCTGTGTGCTGGCGGCGGGAGTGTTGGCGATGTTCAACCTGTTCCAGCGTGAGATGGCGGCGATGGTCGATCTCGCGACCACGCTGTCCTTCCTGACGACCCCCGTGCTGGCGTACATCAGCTACCGCGTCATCATGCTGCCCATCATGCCGGCCGAGCATGCCCCTAAAGCTCCGATGCGCGTGCTGGCTTGGGCCGGGATAATCTTCTGGAGCGGTTTCGCCGCTCTGTTCGTCGTGGTCAAGCTGATCGCGCGCTAACCCGGTGGGCGCCAGGATTCGGCTGCAATCCTTCAGTGGAACGCCGTGCGGGCGGGGACGACGACGAGTTGCACCGGGCGAGGGCTTGACATGCTCCATCTTGTAGGATTTAGTTACTAATCGTTGGGCACGGTCGCGCCAACGCTGGCGCGGCCCGGAGAGGAGCGGGTTCGTGGCGCCAAGACCCCGGGGGAGGGGACGGCGTAAGGAGAGGACGCCGGCCTGGGCGCCTGGACCCGAACGGGACACTTACCGGCGTATCTCGCGGCGACAATCGCCGCTGGATACGCCGGGCTTTCTTTTGCGCGTGCGAGTTCCCGCGGAAAGTCGCGGGCGTCTTTCGTCTTTAGAGTTCTCGTACTCATCGCAACTGACCGAACCCCGCCAAACGGTTACTTGGGTTGCGGCGCCGGATTGGTAGAATGACCCGCGCGACCGCATTCGGCCGCTTCCTGCATCATGGCGAGTGAGGCCGCACATCCCCGCATTCCGCCGCCCGCAACGGGCGGAGAGGTTCGTGTCGCGGGCAAGTGGCTGGTCGCCGCCTCCGTGATGCTCGGGACCTTTCTGTCGGTGATGGACGCGACGGTGGTTAACGTCGCGATGCCGCACATGATGGGGAGCTTCGGCGAGGACCTGCTCACCATCACCTGGGTCTCCACCGCGTACTCGATCGCCGAGATCATCATGATCACGATGGCGGCGTGGTTCACCGCGCTGCTCGGACGCAAGCGCCTGTTTCTGGCCTCGATGTTCATGTTCATCGTGGGCTCCGCACTGGCCGGCACCTCCAAGACCTTCGGCCAGATGATTTTCTACCGGATTCTGCAGGGCATCGGCGGCGGCAGCCTGATGCCGTGTTCGCAGGCGATCGCGCGCGAGACGTTTCCGCCCTCGGAGCAGGGAATGGCGATGGCGGTGTACAGCATGGGGGTTGTGCTGGCGCCGGCCTTCGGCCCGGTCATCGGCGGATGGCTGGTGGACAACTACGGATGGCAGTGGGTCTTTTACATCAACTTGCCGTTCTGCGTGGTCGGGATCCTGATGGTCAGTGCGTTCGTCCACGATCCGCCGTATTTGAAGCGCGGCCTGGAAAAGATCGATTGGGGCGGAATCGGGTTGCTGACCGTCGGGTTGACCGCGACGCAGGTCGTGCTGGAGCGCGGACAGGAAGTGGACTGGTTCGCCAGCAACTGGATCGTGGTGGGCGCGGCGGTCGCCGTCGTAGCGCTGGTCTCGCTGATCGTCTGGGAGTTGATGAACAACGAGCCGGTAATCGACTTCCGCCTGTTCCGCAACGTGCAGCTGAGCGTCGGCTCGGGCATCGGCGCGATCGTCGGATTTGCGCTCTACGGTTCCAGCTTCCTGCTTCCGCAGTTTACCCAGGACTTGCTCAGTTATCCCGCCTACCAGGCCGGGCTGGTGCTGATGCCGCGCGCGCTGGCGATGCTCATCGCGATGCCGATTATCGGGCGGCTGTACAATTACGTGAGCCCTCGCATCCTGGTCGGCTTCGGGGTGACCCTGCTAGCGATCGCATACTGGAAGCTCGGGCACTTCTCGCTTTACGTCGGCTTCTGGAGCTTCCTTCCGATTCTTCTGATGACAGGCGTGGGGATGGGCGCCTCGATGGTCACCACCAGCACGGTGTCGCTGACTACGATGCCGCGGGAGCAAATGACCTCGGCCTCGAGCCTGCTGACCCTGACCCGCCGCGTTTCGGGCAACGTGGCCTACGCCACGCTCGCGACCATCGTGGCGCGCCGCACGCAGTACCATCGCTCAGTTCTGGTCAGCGGCGTGACCGCGTTCAACCCGAGCCTGAGCTCGACCGAGTCGGGCTACTCGAGCTTCCTTACGATGCGCGGGTATTCGCAATCGACGCTGCCGAATCACGGCCTGGCCATGGTCAATGCGCAGATCAATCGGCAGGCGACGATGATGGCGTACAACGACGGGTTCTTCCTGATGGTGCCGTTGTTTCTTCTATCGCTACCGCTCCTGCTGCTGCTGCCGCGCCATGGTCTGCCGCAAGACGGCAGCGGCGAAAGTTGGGAAGAGGCCGGGTCGCATTGAATCGGGTTGCCTCGTTGTAGCAAACTCGCGCGGTGACAAGGTGCGCATCCGGCGCGCGCTTGATACCGCGCGATGAGTGAGTCGAGCATCAGGAACCCGCAAGGAGGGGCCGACTCGCCCGGTGAGCTTGCGCCCGAGGGCCGCGGGCTTTTGGGCTTTGCGTGGCTGAACCCCGACCTCGCATGGCTGTTCGTGCTGCGCGTGCTTCGCAGCGTCGCGCAGGGCTACCTCGGGATCATCGTCCCGCTCTACATGGTGATGCTCGGGTACAACGCAATCGCGCTGGGCGAGATGCTGGCGGTGTCGGCGCTGGCGGCGGCGGGGCTCTCGACTGCGACCGGGATGCTCGCGGACCGTTTCGGGCGCAAGAACTTTCTCGCCATCATCTCGCTTCTAATCGCGGTCGGCGGCGCTGGCTTCGGGCTGTCCACCTCGCTCGGTTGGCTCATCTTCTGGGGAGCGGTTGGTTCGGTCGGACGCGGGGGCGCGATGGCCGGGGGAGCGTGGGGCGCGTTCTATCCCGCGGTGCAGGCGCTGATCGCCGATTGCACTGACGATTACAATCGCACCACGGTGTTCGGCGCGTTCTCGTTCGTAGGTGTGATCTCGGCAGCGCTCGGCTCGCTGCTGGCAGGCCTCCCGGTGGTACTGGAGCATTTTGCCGGTATCCCGATTCTCGAGGGCTATCGCGCGCTGTTCCTGCTCTCGGGCGTATTCGGCGTGGCGATGGCGATCGCGGTAATCCCGGTGCGCGAGACGCACGCGCTGGAGCTTGCGGCCGCTCGCCTGCAGGCGCGCGAGCGGCGCGGCGAGCCGCAGGAGCCGCCGCGCGCGCGTCCTTGGGGGCTTTCGCACGACTCGTGGCGGCTGGTCGTGCGCTTCATGATCACCAACTCAACCAACGGCCTGGCGATCGGGATGCTGGGGCCGATCGTGGTGTACTGGTTCTATCGCCGCTTCGGCGTGAGCGCCGTCGAGCTGGCTTCGATGTTCTTCATTCTTAACCTGGTCGCCTCGGTTCCGTACCTGATGGCGGGACGAATCGCGCTCACGTTTGGGACTGTGCGCTCGGTAGTTGCGACGCGCGCCGTCGGCACCGTGCTGCTCTTCGGGGTCGTGCTGATGCCGACCTTCGCGTGGGCGGCGGTGCTATACGGGATCCGGATGGTCTTCAACGTGCTTTCGATTCCGGTCCGGCAGTCCTACCTGATGGGAGTGATCGAGCCGTCCGAGCGCGCGACGGCCTCGGGGTTCGCGAACTTCCCGTCGCAGGTTACCTCGGCCGCTGGACCCTACATGGCCGGCTATTTCATGGAGCACGTCGCGCTGTCGCTGCCGCTGGAGTTTGCTGCCGTCATGCAGGGATTGAACACGGTCCTGTACTGGGCGTTCTTCCGCAACGTCTATCCGCCCGAGGAAATAGGTGACAGCGCAAGATAGTTCGCGCTTACCGGGGAGAATGGCGGGCGATAGAATTGCGCCCCATTACCATGGGGAAGACCGACCGAAAATCAGCATCGACGAGGGAATCCCGCGCGTGGGTGCTTGTATGGCTCGCGCTTGCGGTCGTCACCATGCTCGCGATCTATCGCGTGCGTGACTTTCCAGCGCGGCTGTCGTGGAGCGCGGCCCTCGGGGGGATCGAAACGGTGATTTCGGCCACCGGCCCGGCAGCCGTTCGCGTCTGGCTGTTCTGGGCCTGGGGCGCGGCGGTACTGGGCGGATTTGCGCTGACAGTGGATCCCGGACTCGACCTGATGGATGCCGCGCTGGCGGCCCAGCGACGCGCAGCGCCCGGATATGTCGAAATGTTCCGCGGTGGAGAGATCAGGATCTACCGCCTGGGCGCTGAACGCCGTGCCGCTCGCAGCCGTGCTGACACTCGCGTACCATCCGATCGCCGGTAGCGTGTGAGAGCGACTGGATGAATGCGGAGTTCATCCGGGCGTAAGCCCGGCCCGGTCGCGGGCTCGATTTTTTGGGGGCGGACTATGGAGGGACGAGGGGTCAACTCAGAATCGAACTTCGCGGCAGCTCGGACCGCTCAACCGACGCGCGGAGATGCCGCCGGCACGGCGCAAACCTTTGGGTGGTGCGCGGTTGCGGCGGTCGCCGCCAACTCCGCAATCATGCGCGTATGGTTCCATCGGAACCCCGACTGGCTGACCCTGCTGGCGGCCGCGGCGGCGATCGCGATGCTGCTGGCGATCGAGCTCACCGAGCCTCGCACACGAGAAGTGCACGGATATGCGCTGGATGACGTCGAGTTCTGGAACACGGCCGCGGTGTTTGTCTTTTTTCTTGCCTGCTACGCCGCCACCTGGTCGCAGGACACCAGCCCATATAACGCGCACGTTCGGCAGGCGTATGCGCTTTTGCATGGGCATGCCTGGATAGTCGCTCCCAATTATATCGAGCACGCGCATTTTCATGGCCGCGACTACCAGCTCCATCCGCCGCTTCCCGCGATCCTGCTGATTCCGATCGTCGCCATCTGGGGGATGAAGACGAATCAGACCGTGTTCGCGATCGTCGCCGCGGCCGTCGACCTCGCCCTGGTGTGGCGGATGCTGCGCCGGTTTGGGCTTACCTTGAACGCCCGGATCTGGCTGACGATCTTCTTTGGTGCCGGAACGATCGTCTGGTACGAAGCCGTCAACGGCGGCAGTTGGGAAGTTACGATGATCGTTGCGATCGGATTTACGGTCGCGGCGCTCGACGAAGTGTTCGGCCCCGCGCGGCCCGGCGTGGTGGGTGTGTTGGCGGGACTGGCCGCGATCGCGAGATATGATCTCGCTTTCGACTGGCCGGTGTGGATCGCATTGGTGTGGCTAAAGCGGCGGAACCTCCGCGAGCTTATCTGGATGGCGCCGGGGTTTGCGTTAGCCACCGCGATTTACGTCGGCTTCAACCTCGCGCGCTACGGAAGCTTCTTTGATCGAGGCGTGTTCATCTTCGCGCCACCCGGATCCAGGCTGTTTGGCCTGAGCTACCTGCCCGGAAACATTTATACATTGCTGTTCATGGCGCCCTCGGTAAACGGCACTTTTCCGTATATCCATCCGACCTTCGGCGGCCAGGCGCTGATATTGACCAGCCCGGCTTTCGTGCTGGCACTGCGCCCCAGCCTCAAGCGCCCGTTGCCCTTGCTGCTGCTCGCCGCTGCGCTGATCGCGATGACGCCGAGCCTGTTCTACTGGACCAACGGGTTCGCCCAGTTTGGCACGCGTCATTACCTGCACGCGTTTCCCTTTCTGCTGGCGATGATGGCGTTGGGGTTACCGGATGGAAAGGCCGATCAAATTACCAAAATTTTGATCGCATGCTCAGTGCTTCTGATCGCCTTCGGAGTTTGGCACGTTCAATTCTATGGATTCGGCTAAGCGGCAGGCCGAGCCTGAGCAGAGAATGAGCGCCTGGTGTTTGCGCCGGATCGCGCGCAGCGAGGCGTGGCGCGTAGCTGGCGCGTCGCTCGTGTTCGGCGCCGCCTTTTCGTACCCAATGCTCGTCCGCTTGTTTCAGGCGAGCGAACAGAACGATTGGGATTTCGAGAGCCAACTCATGTGGGCTCCCTATTACACGGTCGTGCGCTTTCATCAGATCCCACTGTGGAATCCGTGGAAGTGTGGCGGGATGCCGATGCTGGGGAACCCCCAGTCGCGCTTCGTCACGCCGTTCTTTCTGCTTCATTTGCTGTTCGGGTTCATGGTTGGAGCTCATCTCGCCCTGACGCTTCACCTTGCAATCGCGTGGGCCGGAGGCTACGTGCTCGCGCGGGTGATCGGATTGGACCCTGTCGCAGCAGTAACCGCTGCCACCATCTTTCCGGCCTCGTCGTGGTTCTCGCTGCACATGGGTGAAGGCCAGATCCCTCTGATGGCGTTCGCATACTTACCGTGGTTCGTCGCGTTGATGCTGACGTCGTCGGAATGCGGGATCGCGATTCCGGCCATCTGCGGGGGTATCTTACTTGCCTTGACCTTGGGCGAGGGTGGTGCGGAGATGGCGATATACTCGGCGCCGCTTGTCGGAGTTCTGGCGGCATGGCAAATGGTTCGGGAGCGGAGTTTAAGGCCGCTGCTGTTCCTCACTGCGGCCGTCGTTTTCGCAGTAGGCTTCGCGGCGCTGAAGCTGTTGCCGGTCCTGATTCTTCTGCGCGAGCGCGGGCGCGTTCCCTGGGGCGCGGCATGGATCATGTGGCACGATCTCCCGCAGATCTTCTTTGCGCGCAATCAGCAGGAAATCGCTCTTCACAATCGCTTCTTCATCGAGTTCGGCAATTACATCTCGCCCGCCTTTGTAATCCTCACCATCGGCGGCCTGCTGCTCGGCCGGATGCGGGCACTGCCATGGATTGTCTGCGCTTGGGTTCAATTCCTGTTGCTGCGCGGCGATAACTGCGCGATTCCGCTGTTCCGCTGGCTGCGAGATTTGCCGCTTGCTTCGATGCTGCGCCTCAGCAGCAGATTCCTGATCACCTTCACTCTATGCGTGGCTATGCTTGGCGGAATCGGTGTCCAGGAGGCGGTGCGCAGATTTGGACGTGCCGGATGGTGGGCTGCGGTAGTCCTGCTGGCGATCGGTGCGATCGATTCGCTGCTGGTGGGCCCGGCATTCCTAGTCCATGCCTTCGACCGCACCCCTAATCGCTTCCAGTACTCGCCCGCATTCCGGCAGTTCGCCGATTGGGACATGTTCAACCAGACCGTAGTCAGTCAGGCGAACATGGGATTCGTCCATTGCTACGAGTATACGCCATGGAAGACCTCGGTCGTCGGGTATAACGAGAAGGGCTACCGCGGCGAGCAGTACATGCAAGGACCCGGTTCCGTGAAGCTTCTCAAGTGGACGCCCAACCGGCTGACTTACGAGGTGGACGCTCCGGGCGCGTCGGTCATGGTCGTGAACCAGAACTACGAACCCGGCTGGCATCTTGCCGTCGGCGACGGGCGCGTCATCTCGGCCGGCGGCCTACTGGCAGTCGCGGTCGGACCGGGGGATCATAAATTGACGCTGGTGTACGGCGGATGGCCGTTCGAAGTCGGATTGTTGCTGTCTGTCCTGACCATCCTGGCCGCGGTCATCGTCCTGTTGAGCAAGTTCCGGTGGCGGGCTGATGCCCACAGCCGCCAGTAACTTCGGGTTCGGTACTGGTCAGGATGCCGGACGGGGCCCGTTCCGGCGCGCTCTTACGTCCGCCGGTTGGTTCGGGCAATCTAGGGTGGTCGAGGTAGGGGCGAGGCGGCATCGGATTGCGCCAGTGCGGACCGAGCGATGCACCATTTACTGACGCCGGAAAACATTACGGCTTGGCTCTCCACGTGGGGCTACCTCGGCATCTTCGTCTGCGTTTTTATAGGGAACCTCGGCATCCCGGTGCCCGAGGAAACAGTCATGCTCGCCGCCGGCTTTGTCGCCGGGCGCGAAATTCTCGATCTCCGGTATGTATACGCGGTTGTAATCGCAAGCGCGGTGACGGGCGACTGCTGCGGCTTTTTGCTGGGCCGGACCGGAGGACAGGTGCTGCTGAGCCGGCTGGCGGCGAACTTCGACTTCGCGCGCCAGCGTTACGACCGGCTGCAGGTATTCTTCGCAACCCACGGCGCGAAGGCCGTTTTCATGGCCCGCTTTATCGCCGGAGTACGCTTCATGGCGGGTCCGATGGCTGGCGCCGCCGGCATGAGTTTCTGGCGTTTTTTAGGATGGAACGTGCTCGGTGCGCTGGTGTGGTGCACGCTGATCGTAACCGTGGGATACCTGGTGGGCGACGAACTCTATCGCGTCGCCCGGCTTGCCCATACGGCCTCCTTATGGATAGCGGTCCTCGCCCTGGTATTGGGTGTGGCTTTGTTTTTCTGGTGGCGTGAGAAGCATCAACCAGTTGGGCGTCCTGAATCATAATCGCGCGCTAACGCTCGCGGCTCTGTTCGTTGGCGCAGTGTGGTTCGCGGGGTGCAGTTCGCCTGAGCCGCTCAAGGTTCATTACCTGCCGGGCTTCGTCCCCGGTTCCGAGCACATCTTTCATCCGGCACATATCGGGGTGTATCCCGCCCAAGGCACGCTTGCGCAGGGACGGTTTCGAATTGGCGCAACTTATTCCGCTTCCGGAGCGAGTGAGCATCTGCTGTATATCGACGATTTCGGCGCCTCGGTTACCCGGGCCGTGATGAACGCGCTCGAGGAAGCCGGGCTTCAGCCGGTGCTAGTAAAATCTCCCTCGCCCGCGCGCCTGCCCAACGGAGTGGATTACCTGCTGGTCACGACCGTCGAGCGGGTCTCGGTCATCAAGCGTTTCGGCAGTCGGATGACCGTCCATGGCCAGTACTTCACGATGGTGTCGCAGGTGAAACTCTCTTTTGAGCTCTACTCGCGCGCCAGTCCCGTGCTGTTCAAGGGCGCGGTGACTGGGAATGAAGTGGAGCCGCCCGCGCCGGTGCACCACGAAGAGTTCCTTCCGTTGGAAACCGATCCCGGCGAATCGCTCTCAGTCGCGATGTCGCGCGCGCTGGGTGCGCTGATGATTCAGCCGGGCTTCCAGAAGGCGCTGCCCATCATTGAGCGGCCCGCGCCCGCCGCCCGTCTCACTCCGACTCCGGGAGCCAATGCCACCCCCTCGCGTGAGCCGGCGCATATGTAGTTTGCACAGCGAGCCGCTTCGGTATTAGCGTCAAGGATGGTCCCGCGCGCGCGCACCGCGCGTGGCGCAAGGAGGATACCCGACGATGGCGCTGCTGCCGTATGCCGACGAATCGAAGCTGTCCGAGAAAAACCGCGAAATTCTCAACCGCGGCAAGGTCAAGCTCAACGTGGCGCGGATGATCGCGAACTCTGACGCCGTGTTTTATCCATTCTCGATGCTGGGCAACTCCCTGCTCACGCGCTCGAAGCTGGATGCGCGCCTGCGCGAACTGGCGATCCTGCGCACCGCGAAAGTGAGCCGCTCAGTCTACGAGTGGACGCAGCATGTGCCAATCGCAAAGAGCACCGGCGTGACCGACGAGCAGGTTGCCGCGGTCGAGAGTTGGGAAAGCGCGAAATGCTTCAGCGATCTCGATCGGCTGGTTCTCAAATTCACCGACGAGGTCGCGCGCAACGTCAAGGGCAGCCGCGAAACGCTCGACGCTCTGAAAAAGCAGATGGGCCCGGCCGAGATCGTCGAACTGGTGATGTCGATCGGGTTCTGGGGAATGGTCGCGCGCGTGCTCGAAACCACCGAAGTCGATCTCGAGGAATTTGCCGGCAAAGTCGATCTGCTGAAGACGAGCTTCACGCAGCGTTGAGGCGTGCGCGGCAGATTCGAGCGAGCGCGCTCACCAATAGCGCTTGGGTTTACCCAGGAAGATCGACGCGACCGCGAGGATTCCGCCCGCGATAATCAGCACGAGGGTGCCATCGCGGTCGACCGTGTCGAGGCTTACCGGATATCCCTCGGCGAATCGCACTTGCGCCGCATACGTGATCGCAAGGAACAGGAGTGCCGCCACCCTGAGGAGATGATACAGAGGCTCGATTACCCAGCGATACGCGCGGGTATCAGGCTCGAGGGTCGTACCGCTGAATGCGATCGCGCCTCCGTCACGCAGTTTGGGCGCGAACAGCAGCAGCAGATAGACCCCGAGGGCTAGGAGCGGCACGAGAAGCAGCCCCTGAAAGCGGCCCCCAAAGCCATCGGCGCGATCGCCTACCCAATGCACCGGCATCGGCACTGTCACGGCGCTCCACGCCGATGCGGCGATCGCGAACATCGCGATCACAATCAGCCATTGCGGCACTTCGATGTACCATCGAAAGCGCATCGCCGGATTCCCCCTGTGATGCGGCGAATACTAACTCCGTCCGTTCACGCCTGCCAGCGGCGCCCGGGCGGCCGACACGGTCCTAATGATCTTGCTTGCGGCGGACCAAAGAGATCATTGCAGCGATCAGCAGCACCGTGATGGCCGCCATGGCAATCAGCCCGTAACGATTGATCGTTTCCATGTCCACCGGGTAACCCTTGGCAAATCGCACCTGGGCTGCGTAAATCACCGCGATCAGTCCCAAGGCCGCGACCCTGACCAGGTGATACAGTGGCTCGATAATGCGGCGGTAAGACCGAGCTTCGGGATCGAGCGTCGTGCCGCTTAAGGCAATCGCGCCGCGGTCGTTGTACCTGGGGGCAAGCAGCAGCAAAAGGTAAAGCCCGACGGCGATGAGCGGCCACATCAGCAGACCCCGAAACTTGCCCCCAAAACCGTCAACCACGACGCCGGACCAATGCACCGGCATCGGCAGTGGCACCTTGTTCCACGAAGTTACCGCGATCGCGAACATCGCAACCAGGATCAGCCACTGCGGCAGCTCGACGTACCACCGAAATCGCATCTGAACGCCCCTTCGCCGCGCGAAAACCTGTCGCCGCGCCCGCTACCGGCGCTTGCGCTGCTCCTCGCGCTCGCGCAACTCCACGCGCCGGATCTTGCCGCTGACCGTCTTCGGCAGCTCGTCCATGAATTCGATCTCGCGCGGATACTTATAGGGCGCCGTCACGCGTTTGACATGCTCCTGCAACTCGGTGGCGAGAGCGTCGCTCCCGCTCGTGCCCGGCTTGAGGCGCACGAACGCCTTGACGATAGCGCCGCGATCGGGGTCGGGGCTTGCCACCACCGCCGACTCCATCACCGCCGGATGCTCCAGCAGGGCGCTTTCCACCTCGAACGGTCCGATCCGGTAGCCCGCTGAAATAATGACGTCGTCGGCGCGGCCTACGAACCAGAGATAACCGTCGGCGTCGCGCGTGGCGTGGTCACCGGTCAGGTAGTAATCGCCTTGGAACACGGCGGCGGTTTCCTGCGGGTTTTTCCAATATTCGAGGAACAGCGACGGCGGGCGCTCGGGCTGGACCCGGATCGCGACCTGTCCGACCTGGCCGTCGGTCACCTCGATCAGGCTCTCGTCGACGATGCGCACGTCGTGGCCCGGAAAAGGCAGCCCCATCGAGCCCGGTTTGATGTCCATGCCGGGCAGGTTTGCAGCGACGATAATGGTCTCGGTCTGGCCGTAACCGTCGTGGATAGTGAGGCCGAGCCGTTCCTTCCACACCGCGATCACTTCGGGATTGAGCGGCTCGCCCGCGCCGGTGCAGTGCCGCAGCGCCGAAAACTTGTGCTGCGATAAGTCCTCCTTGATCAGCATCCGGTACTCGGTCGGCGGAGCGCAGAAGGTGCCGACCTGGTAGCGGCGCAGCAGGTCGAGTTCCTTCTTTGGATCGAAGCGCCCGTTGTACATGAAAGTCGTGACGCCGTTCATCCACGGCCCGAACAGCACGCCGTACGCAGCCTTCGCCCATCCGGTGTCGGAGGTCGTCCAGTGGACTTCGCCGGGCCGCACGTCGAGCCATGCGCTGCCGGTGTACTGATGGCTCCAGGTGTAGGCGTGGCTGTGCAGTACCGCCTTGGGCTCGCGCGTGGTGCCGGAGGTGTAGTAGCAGAGCGCGGGATCGGCTGCGCGAGTGCGCGCGGGTGCGAAGCTCGCCGACGCTTGCCGCATCAGTTCTGGCAGGCTGTCCCATCCGCTGCGTGCGCTTCCCGCGATCATGAAGTTGCGCAGGGTTGGGCACTGCTTGCGCAGATCCGCCACCATCGTGGCGCTCTCCACGCCGGCGATAATCGCGCGTGCGCCGGAGTGATTGGCGCGGTAAGCCAGATCCTTCTCCCGCAGCATCGCGGTGCATGGAATCACCAGTGCGCCGAGCTTGAGCGCGCCGATGTACGCGGCCTGCCAGAGCGAGACCCGCGGCAGCACCAGCAGGATCGGATCGCCCGGTGCGATCCCATGCGCCGCCATGACGTTGGCGATCCGCGCGGACTGCGCGCTGATGTCGGCGAAGGTCAGGCGCGCGCGTCTTCCGTCCTGGTCCTCGCACAACAGCGCAACGCGCGAAGGGTCTTCGGCGAAACGATCGATGGTCGCGCCGAAGTTGAAAAATTCAGGCACTTCCCATTTGAATTCGCGGTGCCGGCTTCGATGGTGCTCGGTCGATGCGGTCATTTTGATGCGCTCCTGCGCGCCGCCCGCACGCGCGGCGCACGCGACCGCCGGGCGGCGGCCATGATGTATTTGATGGTCACCGGCGAGAGGTCGTCGCGGCCCACGTGCACGTCGATTATCGCAAACGATCGCGCCTTGTGCGCGCTCGCGAGCGCCCGCTCGAATTCGGCCAGGGTCCGAGCCTCGTAGCCCGCTCCGCCCCAATCGCGCGCCAGCCGCGCGTAAGGCCAGGGCGGGATGTCGAGCAGCTCGCGACGCTTGGTGACGGGGCGAAATATGCCCCACCCGCCGTTGTTTACAACCACCACGATGGGATTGAGGCCGAGCCGGGGTGCCTGCGAGATTTCGGGCCCCGTCATCTGAAATGCGCCGTCGCCGCACAGCACCAGCGGGCGCAGTCCGGAGCCCGCCTGCGCGCCGATTGCGGCGGGAATCGCGAATCCCATCGACGCGTAAAAGCCCTGCGCCAGGTAGGTGCCGTGGTGCGGGACGCGCACGTCCAATCCGCCGAACAGCATGTCGCCCGACTCGGCTACCACCATGTAGCGGCGATGCAAGGCCAGGAATTTGTTCACCGCAGCAAGCATCTCGCTGACCCGAATCTGGGCGGCGCCGCCGCGCGGCCGGGCATCGCCAAGGTTGTCGGCGTAAGACACTTTCTCGTGATGGCGGTGGAGATCCTGGCGCAGCAGCTCGCGCACGAAGTCGCGCACTCCGACCTCGGTGTAGGTGTGGTACTTCACATCCACGCCGCGATCCACCGCCCATACCGAGCGTCCCTGGATAACGCGCGGCGGACGGTTGCCGAAGTTCATGTCGGTCTTGAGGCATCCGAGGTTGAGCACGAAATCGGCGGCGTCCATGCGCGCGACGATTGGCGGCGGACTGATCGGCCCCACGTGCACGCCCATGTAAAGCGGATGATCCATCGGGAACGCGCCCTTGCCAAGCACGGTCGTGCAGACCGGCGCGCCCATCCGCTCGGCCAGTTCGACCAGCAATTGGGAGGCCTTGTAGCGATGGATTTCGATTCCCGCGATCACCACCGGCCGCCGGCTTTCGTTGAACATCGCCGCGGTCTCGATCGCCGCTTCCTCGACCTTGCGCGCGTCGGAATCCTGGAAGTGCAGCCGCCCGTCCCAATCCATAATCTCGTCGGGAACCGCGATCGAGCGGTCAACCATGTCGCGATGAATCTCGACATAGCCGGGCCGCTGCTCGCGCCACACCGCGCGCACCACCTCATGAAGATCCGCCGCGGCGCGCTCCGGATCGCTGAGCACGCGCGAGGCGCACGTCACCTCGCGGAAGATACGGTGCTGTGATTCGATTTCGCGCGCCTGGTGGTGGATCAGGGTGCCGAGCTTGCGCTCTTCCTCGCCGGGGCCGCCCGAGAAGATGAGAATCGGGACGCGTTCGGAGAACGATCCCGCCACGGGATTGACGATGTTGTGGCCGCCCGCGCCATAGGTGACGCATACGACCCCGATCCTGCCGGTCGCGCGAGCGTAGCCGTCGGCCGCAAAGCCGACGCCGGGTTCGTGCGAGAAGGTCACGGTGCGGATCGCGCGCTTGGCGCCAAGGGCGAAGAACAGCTTGAGCGCAAGGTCGCCCGGAATGCCGAAGATGTGGTCGACGCCGATTTTCCGCAGGTAGGCGACCAGAAAATCGCCCAGCGGCATGTGTCGCTTCACGCCCCGATCCTCCTTCCCCTCATGGCGACGATTGTACCAGATGGCAGGCGGATAACCGCGGCGAGCGGTCGCGAATATACCGGCCCGATGTGCTAGACTGAGGGAACAGGGGATCGGTGGATGTTCCGGCAGTTTCTACGAATGCGATTTCTCGCGCCTCACAGGGTGGGCGGTATGCTCACCTATCTGCCCCAATTCGCGCGCGTGTTCTGGCGCCTGATGGGCGACGCGCGGGTTTCGATTCTTGCCAAGGCGGTCCCCGTGCTTGCGCTGCTGCTGATGTTCACGCCGCCTGCGATCGATTTGGACTTCGTTCCGATCGTGGGTGAACTCGACTGGGTCCTGGTTACCATTCTCGCCCTCAAGCTCTTCGTCTGGCTCTGCCCGCCTGAAGTGGTTCGCGAGCACGTCAGCCGCATCGCGCGGGGTGAGTAGCCTCGGAGGCCGATGCGCTCGAGAATTATTCTGTTCGGAATTGCGGCGGTCGTCATTGTCGCGATTGTCGTCCTGTCGGTAGCCGATCAATTCCTGGTTGACTTCCTGTGGTTTCGTGCGCTCGGCTTCGAGGGCGTATTCACGACCACGGTCGCCGCCGAAGTCGGGATCTTCGCGATTGTGTGGCTGGTCGCATTCGCCGCGATCGCCGGCAGCGGACTCGCGGCCGTCGCGATGAGCCATGAGCGCGAACGGCTTCGCGTGGTGCGGCGGCCCGACGAGATGGTCGAGGTCAATCTGCCCGAGTTGATCCGCGCACTCGGCGACCGCGTGCCGTGGCGCTTGATTGTCATTGCGGCCGCGGCCGTAATTGCGATCTTCGTCGCGCAGGGCGAGGCGGTGAGCTGGGACACCTATCTGAAGGCGGCTTACGGAGTGCCGTTTGGGCTCAAGGAGCAGGCCTTTGGCAACGACGTCGGCTTTTACGTCTTCACGCTCCCGCTTCTGGAAGACCTGAGCAACCTGTTCCTGCTGATCGTGTTCCTTTCCGCCGCCGCCGCGGTCGCGATTTACTGGGCGCGCGGTGCGCTGGATTTTGTGGAGTCGCCGCCCCGCGTGTTGCCGCAGGCGGCCGGTCATCTGTCGGTGCTGCTGGGCCTGTTCTTCCTACAGCGCGCGTTCAGCTACTGGCTCGCGCGGTTCGAGCTGCTGCTGCATTCCAACGGCGTGGTGTTCGGCCTTCGCTACGTGGACGCCGTACTCTGGAAGCCAGGGTTGTGGCTCCTGGTCGCGCTGTCAGTGGTGGCCGCCGGGCTTTGCGTATCGAACCTCAGGGCGGGCGGGCTGCGCCGCCCGGTGTTGGCGGCGGTATTGGTGTTCGCTCCCGCGCTGCTGCTTAACTTTATTCAGCCCGTGGTCGAGCGGCTGTGGGTCAAGCCGGACGAGCTACGCATCGAGACGCCCTATCTAAAGCGCAACATCGCGATGACGCGGCGCGCGTACGGGCTGGACGGCTTCGATGTGAAACCGTTCGGCGGGCAAGGCAAGCTCACGATGGCGTCGGCGCAATCCGACGCGCCCACCATCGACAATATCCGCGTGTGGGATCCGCGGCCACTGATCGCGACCTATCGGCAGATGCAGGAAATCCGCCTCTACTACGAGTTTCACGATGTCGATATCGATCGCTACTGGATCAACGGCAAGTACACCGAGGTGATGCTGTCGGCGCGCGAGATGAACGTCGATCAGCTCCCCCAGAATGCGCAGACCTGGGTCAACCGGCACCTGAAATTCACCCACGGCTCGGGCCTGGTGATGAGTCCGGTTAACAAAAAAGACGCCGAAGGGCTCCCGGTCTTCTACGTCAAGAACATCCCGCCCGTTTCGGACGTCGGGCTGAAGATAACTCAGCCCGGGATTTATTTTGGCGAGGCGCTCGATAACTACAGCGTGGTTGATGGTGCAACGCCCGAGTTCGATTATGCGCGCGGTGCGGACAATGTGTTTGGTTTCTACAAGGGCAGCGGCGGCGTTCCGGTCTCGGGTCTTATCCGGCGCCTGCTGTTTTCGTACTACTTCCGCGACGTCAATCTGCTGGTTTCGGAGAACATTATCGGCCACTCCCGCATCATGATACGGCGCAATATCCGCGATCGCGTCAGCTACCTTGCGCCGTTTCTCGACCTCGATCGCGATCCTTACATGGTCGTTCACGATCAGCATCTGGTCTGGATTCTCGATGGCTACACGACCAGCGATTACTTTCCCTACTCGCAGCGCAACGCCGATCAGATCAATTACATCCGCAATTCAGTGAAAGTGGTGGTCGACGCCTACACCGGTGCGGTGACTTTCTACGTCGCCGATCCCGACGATCCGATCATCCGGACCTGGGAGCGAATCTATCCCGCGATGTTCAAGCCGCTGTCGGCAATGCCCCCGGATTTGCACGCGCACATCCGCTATCCCGAGGATATGTTTCTCATCCAGGCCGACATCTATCGCACCTACCACATGACCGACCCGCAGGTGTTCTACAACCGCGAAGACCAGTGGGGCTTCCCGCGCGAAAATTTCGGCGGGCAGACGGTGGCGATGCAGCCGTACTACGTGATCATGCGTCTGCCGGGCGAGGCGCACGCCGAGTACATGCTGATGCTGCCGATGGTGCCGCAGGGACGCGACAACATGATCTCGTGGCTGGCGGCGCGATGCGACGGCGCGGACTACGGGCATCTGTTCGAATACGAGTTTTCCAAGGACAAGCTGTTCTACGGGCCCTATCAGATCCAGGCGCGTATCAATCAGAGTCCCGATATCTCGCGCCAGCTTTCACTGTGGAACCAGATGGGCTCCAAGGTCGTGCTCGGAAACCTGCTGGTCATCCCCATCCAGGACTCGCTGCTTTACTTCGAGCCGCTCTACATCCGCGCCGAGAACGGACAGCTTCCCGAGTTGCAGCGCGTGATCGCGTCGTACAGCGATCGGGTGGTGATGGGCGACACGATTGATACCACGCTCCAGGCGCTATTTGCGCCGTCAGCCGCGCCCGCCGCGCCCACGATTGCGGCGACGCTCGCGCCGGCGCCCGCCAAGGCCGGTACCTCGACCGCAGCGGTGGCGCCGCCGATCACTTCAGGATTGCTGGAAGCCGCGGCGCAGCACTATGAGCGCGCGCTGGGAGCCCTAAAAACCGGCGATTGGAACACCTTCGGGCAGGAGATGCAGGCGCTCGGCAAGGAACTTGGAGGAAAGCGGGACTCGTTGCCTCATTAGCCGCGCTAGCGGAGCGCAAAACGGGGGGGTGCGTGAGCGAAGGTCAACGCCGAGCGGGGGACCGCGCCGAAGCCGATCGAGCCGGCCACGGCCTGGCGGGCGAGATCGACCGCCGACTCCACGGCCTTGCGCTGCTCGCATGCGCGGCGCTTCCCGCCTGCGCCGTGGCCTGGCGCCTCGGCCCCGATGCGGGATCGGCATGCGCGGCGAGGGGAGATGACGGCAGCGCTGCCCGTCGGGTTGCCGCCGCGCTTGAGCCGCTCGGCCGGCTGGTCGCTCGCGAGGTTCGGCCTGCGGACCCGAACGGGATATTATCGCGAATTCTTGATCCGTCGGAGATTGCCGCACTCGGTGCCGAGGCGAGCGCATCGGCTGCAGGCGGCGCCACTTTCGGCGGGATCTATTCGGACGGCGAGGGCGCCGTCTGCGTCGCGGTGGCGACGGCTCCGGAATCTCCTCAATCGGAAGTTAGAGCGTTGCTCGAGCTGGTGGGAAATGCCGCGCTGCGCGAGGTCGGCACGGTTCATCTGGCGGCGTCGCGCGATTTCTGGCGCTCACGGGCGGCGCGCGGCGGCGCGCGTGATGCCGCACGCCAGCGCGAAAGCGCCCAAAACACCGCGCTGGTCGCTGACCTGCTGAAGCTCAGCGAGCCGGACCGCTTTCGCACGATGGCCGAGCGGATCGCCGCTGCGATCGGATGCGATCGCTGGATCGTCGCGCTCCGCGACGGTGACAGGCCGCGGCTTGAGGTGACCTCCGCGCCGCTGCGGACCTCCGGCACGGCGGAGTTCTCGCCGGAATTTGCGGACTCGGTTCGAAAAAACCGCGCCGTACTGCGCGAGAGCGCAACCAGCTTCCGCAAAAATACGATCGAGCAGAAGGTGCTGGGCGACAGCTGGACCGCAATCCCGTTCGAGGGCGGCGTGCTCGGGCTGGGTGGCGCGATCGCGTCCGATGCGCGCGCGAGGGTCGAGGTGATGCTTGCCGCGGCGGCGCCGCATTTGCGCGCATGGGTGGCCGAACGGCGTCTGCGCGAGTATCGCGCGCTGGTTCAGAGGATGGCGCTGCGGATGTACGCGGCGATCGACGACGAACGCGCGCGAATAGCGCGGGACCTTCACGACGATCAGGGCCAGCTCCTCGCGGCCGCGCGGCTTGCGCTCCAGGGCAAGCCGGAGACTGCGCGGGTGATATTCGAAAAGCTGGAGCGCGAATTGCGCACCCGCACAAGAGAGCTTCGTCCTGCCACTCTTGGCAAACTGTCGCTCGCCGCCGCACTGGAAAGCGAGCTTGTTCGCATGCGCGAAAGTGGCCTTGTCGCACACCTATCGATTGGCGGGGAGGTTGAAAACGCCTCGCCACCCGTGCAGCAATTATGTTTCCAGGTTGCGCGGGAGGCGCTTACCAACGTGATGCGCCACGCGGGGGCCAGCACTGTTGCGGTCACGGTTGAGCGCGCCGGCGGCGCGTTGCGAATTGTAATCGCGGACAACGGCCGCGGAATTCCACCGGCGCCGGAAGCACGTTCGTCGATGGGACTTGCGGGAATCAGCGAACGGCTGGAGTTGATGGGCGGAAAGCTCGAGGTCGAATCCGGCCGGTCCGGCACCAGGCTGGTCGCGGAAGTTCCGGAGCCGGTATGAACCCGCCCCCCCAGCCAATCCGCGTTTTGCTAGTCGACGACCATCGCCTGTTTCGCGAAGCGCTGCGTGCGCTGCTCGAACCGGAATGCGAGGTCGTCGGTGAAGCGGCTGACGGCGAACGCGCGGTGGAAATGGCCGCGCAACTGAAACCGCACGTTGTGCTGCTCGACGTCGGGATGCCGGGGACGGGCGGACTCGCCGCGGCGCATCGTATCGCGCACTCCGCGCCGGCGGTCAGGGTCCTGATTCTCAGCCAGTACGACGACGAGGAATATGTCGTCGAAGCGCTGAGCGAGGCGGGCGCCGCCGGATATATGATCAAGGACGATCCGTCATCGGAACTGCTCGCGGCGGTGCGCGCGGTGCATTCGGGCCGCCGCTACCTGAGCCCCGCGATCGCTCCGGTGGTGCTGGCGCGGCTCAAACGGCCCGCCGAGGCTACCGGTTCCCGCGGTCCCAAACTTACCCGCCGCGAGCGCGAAGTAGTGCGGCTAATCGGTGAGGGCGCCACGACCAAGGAAGTCGCCAACCGCCTCGGCATCAGTCCCAAGACCGCGCAGGTGCATCGCGAGAACCTCAAGCAGAAGCTCGATTTGCGATCCACCGCCGCCATCGTGCGCTACGCGATAAAACACAAGCTGATCCGGCTCGATTGATCCCATTCTGAACCTCCACTTGCGCGACTTTTACTCGCCCGCAAGTAGTGCTAGTAAGTGGACTATACCGTCTGAACCGTCGTTCAGGAGCTTGGAGGTACGCGAGATGAAACGCACCGGGGTTCATCATCTGGGTCTGGCAACTCTCGATATTGATCGCACCGTCGAGTTTTACACCCAGAAGCTCGGCTGGGAGGTCGCCTGGTGCGACATCATCGAGATGCCCAATGGCGGCAAGATCAAGCATGCGTTCCTTAACACCGGTGACGGTTCGATGATCGCATTCATGTGCCCGGAGAAGGTCCCCGGGATTCCCGGGGAATGGTCCACCGATATCAATTCGGCGCAGCGACTGCCCGGGATGTTCTATCATTTCGCGTTCTGGTGCGACGACGAAAACGAACTCGAGCAGAAGCGCCAGATGCTCACAAGCCGCGGCGTCGAAGTGACCGCGATCCTCGACCATGAATGGTGCAAGTCGATCTACTTCCGCGATCCGAACGGGCTGCTACTCGAATACTGCACGACCGTGCGCGAGCTGACCGAAGGCGACAAGGCCATGGTCCACCACGATCAACCTGGGTTCACAGTGAAAGACCCGGCAGAACTCAAGCGCGCCAATCGAATCATGATGGAATCGCCGGCGGCGCCGGCGCGGATGCCGCGCACACCGGTATGACGGCGGCGCCGGCGCGGATGCCGCGCACGCCGGTATGACGGCGGCGCACCTCGATGCGCGAACAATCGGGCGGCCGGATGCAATCCCGGCCGCCTTTTCATTTTCGGCCCGATCGCCGATACTCAGGCTCCAAAATCCCTCGTACAAGGAATTCCATATGGCAGAGATCGGACTGTTCGATGCGATTTACTCAGCCCGGGCACTCAGGCGCTTCAAGCCCGACCCGGTTCCCGACGAAGTGATGACCAAGGTGCTCGACGCCGCGATTCGCGCGCCGTCGGGCAGCAACCAGCAGAGCTGGCTGTTCGTGGTCGTCAAGGACGCTGAACAGCGCCGCAAGATCGGCGAAATTTACCACAAGTGCGGCGACATCCTGAGGGCCGTGTATGCCGATCGCACCCGGCCCGAGCACTTGAGCCAGGAGTCATACGACAAGATGCTGGCCTCGGCGACGTACCTGATGGATCACATGGCCGACGCTCCGGTGCTGCTGGTCGCCTGTCTGCAAACCGCGCAGCCCGCGGCGCAGCCGGCGCCCGATCTGTCGCCCGACGTGGTATCGCGGATGCGCCATATGGTGCGGCTCGCGGGCTCCAGCATCTATCCGGCCGTCCAGAACGTCATTCTCGCCTGCCGAGCGAACGGACTGGGCACCGTGCTGACCACGATTCACGCCGTCTATGAGGACGAGGTGCGTGCGGTGCTGGGACTGCCGGCCGACGTGCAGACCTACGCACTGATGCCGATCGGATACCCACGCGGAAAATTCGGCCCCGTGAAACGCCGCCCGGTGAGCGAAGTTGCCTGCCTCGATCGCTACGGCAATGCGTGGAAGGGATGATGCCGCATGCTTGCGAGTCGAAATGAACAGCGGGCCGGCAATCGCCGGCCCGCTTCGTTTCGGCCCGTGCTTGTGCGCGCAGCGCTCAGCCGAGATTCTGCTTGAAGAACGCGATCGTCTTGGCGAACGCCTCCTTGGCGTGCTGCGGATGATGCGACGGGCGGTCGTCGCACATGAAGCCGTGATCGGCGTCGGGATAGAACACCACCTCCGCGGTCTTGCCCGCTTTCTTCAGCGCGTCGCGGAACGCATCGACTTCGCTCAGCGGAATGAACGCGTCCTTGCCGCCAAAGAACGCGAGCACCGGAGCGCGCAGCCCCTCGACGTATGCGATCGGCGGCTTCACCTCGGGCTGGCGCGAGGTCACCATCCCGCCGCCGTAAAACGGCGCAGTGGCCTTCACCTCGGAATTGCGGCACGCGGTCAGAAAACTGATTCGTCCGCCCATGCAAAATCCCACCGTGCCGAACGACGGTTTGACTTCCTTGAGCGTCTTCAAATGCGCGATTGCGGCGCTCATGTCCGCTACGATCTGGTCGTCCTTGAGCGACCCCATCAGCCGGAAAGCGCCCGGCAAGTCGTTGTAGGCGACCACGTTGTTGGGCTGGCGGAAATACAGATTCGGCGAGATCGCGACGAAGCCCTCGGCGGCGAAGCGCCCGGTGATCTTCCTGATGTGATCGTTGAGCCCGAAGGCTTCCATCACGACCACCAGTGCCGGATACGGACCCCCGGAAGCCGGCCGCGCCAGATGGCACGGCATCGTTTCGCTGCCGGTCTGCACCGTCACTTCCTGCGCTACTATCTCCATTAGCTCACCTCCCTGTGCCGATGCGCCGCGGTTGTGCGACGCACGAAGTCGGTGTGCCGGACACGAGCGAAGCGCCATCGGCTGATTTCCGCATGCCCGACCCGCGACCGTTCTCGCACACATCGCGGTGATGCTCAAGCGCAGGTGCAACGCTCGCCCGCTGCCCGCCGACCGCGTGTCCGAGGGCCGGGTCCGAGCCGTCTCGCGCACCGATGGCGCCAACCGCTACGATACGTCGCTACCGCGAGTACGCTCGCGCCGCGCCGATGATCCCAATTCGCGACAGCGCCGCACCCCGCCGCCTGATGCCGATCAACACGGCGCTGATCGCCGCCAACGTGGTGGCGTTCGCCTGGGAGCTCAGGCTGGGTAGGGCGATCAGCGCGACGGTCGAGCGGTATGCGATGGTGCCGGCAGCGGTCGCGGCGGCAGTCGGCGCGATCGGGTCGGCGTGGCACGATCCCGCTTCGCTCCGGCCGCTGGTGACGATTTTCACCGCGATGTTTCTGCACAGCGGCATCTGGCATATCGCGGGCAACATGCTCTACCTGTTCATCTTCGGCGCGGCGGTCGAAGGCCGGCTCGGCCCCGGGCGATACTTCGGCTTCTATTTCGCGGCGGGAGTGGCGGCGGCGGTGGCGACGGTCCTGATGGCGCCGGTCTCGCGAGTGCCGGTGATCGGCGCGTCGGGCGCGATCGCGGGTGTGCTGGGTGCGTACTTCGTGATGTACCCGCGCGGAAGGATTCTCACGCTCCTGCCGCTGTTCGTCTTCATCCAGCTGATCGAAATTCCGGCGGTGATCTTCCTGCTGTTGTGGTTCGCCGTGCAGTTGTGGGCCGGGCTTGAGGAGGGCGGCGCGGCGGCGATCGCCGGCGGCGTCGCATGGTGGGCGCACGTGGGCGGGTTCCTGTTCGGCATGGCGCTGGGGCCGCTGCTCGCGAAACCGGAAAAGATCCGCCGCCGCAAGCGCGTCTGACTGTCGATATGCTGTCGAAAACCGAACGCGCGGATCGCGTGCCGCTCTTGAGGGGTGCGCTACGAAAGCCGATACTGAGCAGCCTAACCGGCAGCGAACGCGGCGTGAGGAGGTGGAGGTCTCGTGGCGGCAGGTGCGGACGATATTCTCAGGCGCGTTCCTCCCCAGAACCTCGACGCCGAGCAATCCGTGCTCGGCGCAATTCTGCTCGACAACGAAGCCATCAACCAGGTCGTGGAGCTGCTCGGCGACGACGACTTCTACCGCGAGTCGCATCGCCAGATCTTCCGCGCGATGGTCGAGCTGACCGATCGCAGCCTGCCCGTCGATGCGATCACGCTGACCGACGCGCTGCGCACCAAGGGCGCGCTGGAGACGGTCGGCGGCGCCGCGTATATCGCGGACCTGGCGGCCGCGGTGCCGACCGCGGCCAACGTCGCCCACTACGCGAGAATTGTCCGCGACAACTCGGTGCTGCGCGCGGTCGCCTCGACCGCAACCGAAATCGCGTCGTCGGCCTACGAATTGCCCCCCAACGTCGACGATTTCCTCGACCACGCGGAGCATCGCATCTTCGAGATCGCCGAACGGCGGGTCAAGCCGACCTTCCATTCGATGAAGGAGCTTACGGTCGCTTCGATCAAGCTGGTCGAGCGGCTCTACGAGCGCAAGGAACTGGTCACCGGCGTCCCAACCGGGTTTCTGGATCTGGATCGCATTACCGCGGGCTTCCAGCCCGCCGAGCTGATCATAATCGCCGCGCGGCCCAGCATGGGAAAGACCGCGCTCGCACTCAACATCGCGGCGCATGCTGCGATCTACGCCGATCCGCCGGTGGGGGTCGCGTTTTTCTCGCTCGAAATGTCCAAGGAGCAGCTAGTGCTGCGGATGCTGTGCGCGGAAGCGCGCGTGGACAGTGCCAAGGTGCGCTCGGGCTATCTGAGCCGCGACGACTTCCCCAAACTCATCGAGGCCGCCGACCGCCTCAGCACGGCGAACATCTTCATCGACGACTCCTCGGACATCTCGCCGATCCAGCTCAAGGCAAAATGCCGCCGGCTCAAGCGCGACAAGGATGCCAACCTCGGCCTAATCATGGTCGATTACCTCCAGCTCATGCGCTCGTCGCGGCCCGGCGAGTCGCGCGAAAAGGAGATCGCCGAGGTCTCGCGATCGTTCAAGGCCCTGGCCAAGGAGCTCAACGTCCCGGTGGTCGCGCTCTCGCAGCTCAACCGGCAAGTCGAGACGCGCCCCGACCGCCGTCCGCTGCTGGCCGACCTGCGCGAGTCGGGCGCGATCGAGCAGGACGCGGACGTGATCGCCTTCATCTACCGCGACGAAATGTACAAGGGCAAAGAGAGCAAGGAGCCCGGTGTTGCCGAGGTGATCGTAGCCAAGCAGCGCAACGGTCCCACCGACACCGCGAAGCTGACCTACTTGAGCCAGTACACGCGGTTCGAGAACTTCACGCAGGAATCGGGAATATACGAAGACGCCGGCGGCTGAGCGCCGCGGGCTAATCCGACGATTCGGGATCGCTCGGGTCCGCCGGCACGGGTTCCGGTTCGGCGCCGCTTTGCACCGCCGCTTCGCCGACCTCGCTCGATTCCAATGGCGCCGCATCCTCGGGATGAGTCTCGACGCTTTCCACCGGCGGCGTGTTCGCCTGCTCGACCGCCTGCTCGATTTCGCGGAATTCCTTTAAGTCGGGCAGGCTCTCCAGGTCCTTGAGCCCGAAGACTTCCAGGAATTCCGGAGTCGTCGCGTACACCATCGGGCGCCCCGGCGCTTCCTTGCGCCCGGCGATTCTGACCAGGCGCCGTTCCAGCAGGGTTTCCAGCACGGCGCCGGAATCGACGCCGCGAAGCTGCTCGATTTCGGGCCGCGTGATTGGCTGCCGGTAGGCGATGATGGCGGCGGTTTCGAGCAGCGGACGGCTGAGACGCGGTGGCTTGGCTGCAAGCAGCTTGCGCACGTAGTTGGCGTGCTCTTTGGGGGTGCGAAGCTGGTAGCCTCCCGCAACTTCCTCGAGCACTATTCCGCGGCCTTGCCCGCCGTACTCGCGCGCGATCGCGCCGAGCGCCTGCTGGACATCGGCGCGCGACGCGCCTTCGATTGCGGCGGCCAGACGCGCCACCGATACCGGCTCGCCGGCGGCGAATAGCAGGCTTTCGAGTATCGACTTGAGGTATTGCTCTTCCACGGCGTCTCCGACCTCACGCGCTGCCGCCGCGCTCCGGTTCGGGTTGCGGTTCGGCGCGCCGCATCCGGCGCTCCAGCATTATGGGGCCAAGGCGCTCTTGCTGCCATACCGCCACGTCGCCACGGCGGATCAGCTCCAGCAGCGCCATGAAGGTTGCGATCACGATCGGCCGGTCGCGAAGATTGTCAAACAGCTCCATGAACTCGACGCGACGCCCGCCCTCGAGCGCGCCGAGCACGCGCGGGATACATTCCGCCACCGGGATGTCGCGCAGCACGATGCCGCGCGGGGTCTGGTCGGCGATTCGCTTCAGCACCGCGCCCATCGCCTCGACCAGGTCGAAGATGGTGACGGTGAATCGCGTCTGGTCGCCTTCGGCCTCGGGCACCGCCTCCCCGGGCGACGCGAACACATCGCGCCCGAGGATCGCACGCTCGCCGAGCTTCTCGGCGGCCTCGCGATAGCGTTGATACTCGAGCAGGCGCTCGACCAGGTCGCGCTTGAGCTCCTCAGCCTCCTCGGTGTCGGCAAGCTCGGGATGCGGCAGCATCGAGAAGGACTTGATCAGCAGCAGCGTCGCGGCCATCACCAGGTACTCGCCCGCCACGTCGAGGTTGAGCTGTTCGAGTAGCTCAAGGTAGGCCAGATACTGTTCCGTGATTACGCTGGCGGCGACGTCGTGCGGATCGAGTTCGGCGCGCTTGAGCAGATGAAGCAGCAGGTCGAGCGGTCCCTCATAGATCGGCAGCCTGAAGCGCGGGGCCGAGTCGCCCGTGGCGCGCGGCGGGATGCGGGTGTCGTCGCTCACAGCAGAAACCGTGCGATCGCGCTGATAATTGGGTTAATCACTGCGTCAACCGTGTCTGTATATAGCAGTAACAGCAGGATCAGAAAGCCATAGGGCTCGGTGCGCGCGAAAGCGCGCGCGGCCGGCAGCGGCAGCATCCCCACCAGCACCCGCCCGCCGTCCAGCGGCAGCAGCGGGAAGAGGTTGAAAACTCCCAGCACGATGTTGATCAGAACCGAGGCCCGCAGCATGTACGCCAGCGGCACCGCGACCTCCGCCCCGAGCGGACCGCCCGCCATCGTGATCACCCAGCGCATCAGCAGCGCGCTTATCGCCGCCAGGGTGAAATTGGTCAATGGGCCCACCGCCGCGACCTTGACCATCCCGCTCCGCCCGCCGCGCAGCCGTGAAAAATCCACCGGCACCGGCTTGGCGTAGCCGAACACCGGCAGATGCATGAACAGCAGGATCGCGGGCAGGAGCAGGGTGCCGAAGAGATCGACGTGCGAGACCGGGTTGAGGGTCAGGCGCCCCGCGCGCTTGGCGGTGTCGTCGCCCAGGTACAGCGCAACCACTCCGTGCATCACCTCGTGGCAGATGATCGCGAACACGGTCGGGACCGCCCAGATCGAGACGGTCCTGATAAAACCGGCTGCCTGTTCCAATTCAGCGCACCTCTTCGGGCTCGCCTGCCGAGGAGCGCCTGGCGCGGGGATGAAACGTGCGATGAACCTTGCGCAGGTGGCTGCGCGACAGATGCGTATAAATCTGGGTGGTCGCGATATTGCTGTGCCCCAGCATCTCCTGCACCGCGCGCAGGTCGGCGCCGCCCTCGAGCAGATGAGTCGCGAACGAATGGCGCAGGGTGTGCGGGCTGATCCATGAGGTGCGCGGATCGCTTGCGGCCCATCCTTTGAGCGCCTTGAAAAATCCCTGCCGGGTCATCGCGCGTCCGAGCCGCGACACGAACAGCGCGTTGGAGCGGGGCGCGGTCCTGCGCCTGGATTGTGCCTGCTCGGCCGCTTCGCGCTCGCGCGCCGCCAGGTAGTCGCGCACCGCCCGCGCCGCCACCCGGCCCATGGGCACGATTCGCTCCTTGGATCCTTTGCCGAACGGCGTGACCATCCCGGCGCGCAGGTTGATCTGGTTCATCTGCAATCCGACCAGCTCCGATACGCGCAGCCCGCACGAATACAACAGCTCGAGCATCGCGCGGTCGCGCTTGCCGCGCAGCGTCGCGGTGTCGATCGCTTCGAGCAGCATCTCGACGTCGTGGCGCGTGAGCGTGCGCGGGAGCTTGCGCGGATGATGGCGCAGCTTGATGGCGGGCGCGGGGTCGCGCGCGAGCATCCCGCGCTCCACCATCTCGCGCACCAATCCCCGTATGCTCGAGAGATGGCGGCGCTGCGTGCTTACCTCGAAGCCGCGGTCGGCAAGTTGCGCGAGGTAGGCGGACATCGCCGCCGCATCGAGCGCCCGGGGCTCGACGCCGCGCGCGGCGCAGAATTCCTGGAAATCGCGCAGGTCGCGCGCGTACGCCTCCAGCGAATGGCGCGAGAGTCCGCGCTCGGCGGCCTGCCGCGCAAGATGCAGATCCACGATCTCGTCCCAGCTTTGCGCGCTCAAGCCTTCTGCGCCGCCTCCGCCGCGGGGCGCTCGACCAGCCCCTCGAGCAGCGCCTCGCGCAGCTCGCGCATCCGCGCCACTTCGGTGATTTTCTCGCCCGCGCGATCGCTGACGTAGAACACGTCAAGAGCCTGGTCGGCGTTGGTTGAGATACGCGCGAAATGAATCAGTAGTCCCAGTTCGTAGAGCGCGTGCGTGATCGTGAACAGCAGTCCGACGCGGTCCTGTGTGAACACGTCGATGACCGTGTACTGCTCGGAGGAACGATTGTCGACCGTCACCTCGGTGGGCACGTTGCGGGCGAACTTGCGCCGCGCGGTCTTGACGTGATGAGCGGAGGCGACCAGTTCCGCGATGTCCTGCTGGCCCGTGATCACGCGCTCGAGATCGCGCTGCACGCGGCCCCATCGCTCCTCTTCCATCGCGAGCGCGCCCGCGCCCATCAGGTGCGAGACCCGGAACACGTCGAGCGCGACGCCGTTTTGGCGCGTGGTGATGCGCGCGGAAAGGATGTTGAGATTGTTGGCGGTCAACGCGCCCGCGATCATCGAGAACAGCCCCGGCTGATCGGGCGTGACGACCGTGAACTCGGTGAATTCGAGGTCGGGGAAGTGGCGATGGCGGCAGACCATGGGGCGATCTTCGAGCAGCCGCATCAGGTCGAAATGAATCGCGATATCGCCCTCCGGCACGGTGAAGAAATACCGCTCCGGCATCTCGTCGAGAAACGATTCGATCTCCTGCGGTGGCGGGCCCGCCTGGTTCAAGCGCTCGCGCACCGCGGCCTTCGCGGTGGCGAGCCGGCGGGCGGGGTCGACCGCCTCGCGGTCGCCCTGCTCGAGCAGCTTGAGCGCGCGCAGGTAGAGATCGCTGAGCAGCATGTCGCGCCAGTTGTTATAAACATTGGGCGCGACCGCGCGCATGTCGGCGTAGGTCAGCAGGTAAAGCGCCTTGAGCCGGTCGATCGAGCCGACTCCGCGCGCGAAGTCGTCGACGGTGCGCTCGTCGTCGATATCGCCTTTCTGCCCAACCTGGGACATCCAGAGATGGTTCCGCACCAGGAACACCACCAGGTCAAGCTGCTCGGAATCCAGACCGAGCCGCCGCGATACTTCCGCCGCCAAAGAGGCGCCGCGCTCGTGATGCTCATGGCCGTGTCCCTTGCCGATGTCGTGGAGCAAAAGCGCCAGGAACACCAGCGGCATATTGTCGAAATCGCGCGCAACCTCGGTCAGTAGCGAAGTCGTGTCCTTGAACTCGCCGGCGCGCAGCCGCTCCAGCTCGCGAACCGCCGCCAGCGAATGACGATCGACGGTATAGATGTGGTAGAGGTCATGCAGCACGCGCGCGTACAGCTTGCCAAACTCCGGGATGATCGCGCCGAGCACGCCCGAGCGATGCATCGCCTCCAGCGTGTCGGCCACGCGATTGCGCCCGGCCAGGATTTTCAGCAGCGCGTCGCCCACCCGCGGGTCGGCGCGCATCGTGTCGTCGATGAGTCGCAGGTTGTCGCGCACCAGTTGATAGGTGTTGCCCGACAGTTCGACACCCTGCGCCTGGCAATCCTGATAGATCGTGATCAGGTTGAGCGGATCGCGCGCGAACAGGTCGCTCTCCGCCACCGCGAGCAGCTTCTGCTGCACGACCACGCCCGGACGAATCGTGCGCGTGGGCACCCGCCGGAAGAAGCGGCCGCCCGAGGGCCCTTCGACCACCCGCGCGATCAGCCCCTCGGAGAACTGAAAGATCGTGCTCGCGTGCTGGTAGTACGCGCTCATCAGAGCGCTGCCCGCCCCCTGACCCTCGAGCGGCGCAAAGCCCAGCAGCGGCTCGATTCGCTCCTGCATTTCAAAAGTCAGTTGGTCAAAATGCCGTCCGGTCAGGAAGTGGAGCGAGTTGCGCACCCGCCACAGGAAATCGCGCGCCTGGTCAACGCCGTGCAGCTCGTCTTCCGTGATAATCGCCTTCTGGACGAGTTCCTCGAGCGAACGGACCTTATACTTTACGTGCGCCAGCCACATCGCGGTGTGCAGGTCGCGCAGTCCGCCTTCGCCCTCCTTGAGCTGCGGCTCCAGCAGGTACACCGAGTCGCCGTAGCGGGCGTGACGTTCGCGGCTCTCCTTAAGCTTGGCGGCAAAGAATTTCTGCTGGTTGCGGTTGAGAACTTCGGCGATCAGGAGCTTGTCGAGCTCGGCGAACAGGTTTTCGTCGGCGGCGAGGAAGCGCGTGTCCAACAGTGCGGTCTTTTCCTTCAAATCCACGTTCGCCAGCCGCACGCATTCCTTGGCGGTGCGCACGCCCTGTCCCACCGTGAGCCCGGCGTCCCACAGCGCATGGAGTATGATCTCGGTCACGATTTCGACGTAGGGCCCGCGCTTGTAATCGTGCAGGAAGAGCAGGTCGATGTCCGAATGCGGATTGAGCTCGCGCCGCCCGTAGCCGCCGCGCGCAGCGATCGTGATGCGCTGGTTCAGCTTGGGAAAGCGCCGGCAGTGTTCCGCGTCCGCGTAGCTGTAAAGCGCGCGTAGCAGATCGTCCATCGCGTCCGTGAACAGGCGCACGATCTCGCTTCCGCTGGCGCCCTTGAAGTGATGGACCGCAAGCTCGTCGCGCACCGATTCCAGGTATGCGCGCGCGGTCTTGCCCGGCGTGCGCGAGGCCTCGAATTCGCGGTACAGCGCTTCTTCGCCGCGCGGGGCCGCACCCGCGGCGGCGGACCGCGCGGCCGCGATTCGAGCGCTGACGCTCACAGGTTTCCCACCGCTGCGTCGGCGTCGAAGTAATGCGCGATCGCGGTCGCGATTCCGTCGGCGAGCAGGTTCTGGTACTGCGGCGCCGCGAGGCGGCGCGCCTCGTCGGAATTGGACAGGAAGCCGCACTCCACCAGCACGGCCGGCATGTTCGCGCCGACCAGCACGTAGAAGGGGCCCTTTTTCGCTCCCAATGGGTTCACGTTGATTCCCAATCCGGCGTCAAGATCAGCGACCGTCTGCGAGTCGATCATCCGGGCGAGCGAGGCCGCCGCGGTCGCCTTATACTGCTGGCGCAGGTCGGTCAGGATGTAGTGTAGGTTGGCCCCGTCCCGCGTTCCATAGGGTGTCGCCTCACCGCCGTTTTCGATCCGCGCCAGCCGGATCGTCGCACGGTCGGTCGTGTTGTTCAGATAATAGACCTCGATCCCGGTGGTCTGCGGGTTTGGGCTCGAGTTCAGATGAATCGAAACGAACAAATCGGCGTCCGCGCGATTGGCGATCCGGGTGCGCTCCGGCAGCGGGATGAACACGTCGGTGGTCCGCGTCATCTCGGCGCGGATTCCGCTCTCCTCGAGCGCGCGCCGGACCCGATTTGCGATTTGCAGGGCAAGGTCGGATTCATGAACGCCCGCTTCTGACATCGTGCCGGGGTCATAGCCGCCATGGCCGGGATCGATCATCACGAGCGGATGCGCTCGCAGCGGGGCGCCGGGCGCGGCGGTCATTTCGGGTGGAGAAGGTTTGCGAAATTGCGGTGCGGCGCTCCGAAATTCCGCGGGCGCGGCGCGCACGGGCGCCGAATCGGCCGCCTGCTGTGAGGCTTGCCGCGGCCGGATGCCCGCGACGCGCCTGGGTGCGGAGGGCCGGGTTTCCGAGGCGCGAGCCAGAAGCGGCGCCGCGAGGTTCGCAACGGTTCCAGCACGCGCCACCCGGAGGAGGATTTCGCCGCCCAGCCGGGCAATTGCGTAGTCGGCCTTGCCTTCGACTTCGATCACGATTCGCGCCCGCCCGCCGCCGCTGATAATGCGAACCGTCCTGATCGGCGCCTGCTCCCGGCCGAACAGTGGACGCGGCGGAACCACGCTGCGCGTGTGCGGAAGATCGATCCACAACTGGTCGCCATGGGTGGTGAGGTTCCAGCGCGGCGCGGTTGCGCGAAAAGAAAACTGCAGCTCGAGGGCTCCGCCGCTGCTCGAGATAGCCGCGGCGGTCAGCGTCGCGGCAGGTAGCGCCGCCGACGCGGGCGCCGGGCGCGCCGCCGCCAGCAGCACCGACGCGAGCGCGGCGACCAGCGCGCCTCTCACGCGCCCACCTCGCACCGCCGCTCCCCACCCCACACCGGCATCGCGATCGTCATTCCTTCCTGAGCTTTGCCCTGAGCGCGGCCAACGTGGTGAGCGCGTCAACCGGAGTGATCCGGTCAAGGTCCAGCGCCAGCAGTTCGTCAACTACGCGGCTCTCGGTGGCGCTGAACAGATTGAGCTGCGGGGCGGGGCGCTCGGCGCGCCGCTGATGTGCCAGGCGCACGCCGCCGGATTCGTCGAATTCGCCCTGCTCGAGATTGGAGAGAATTTCGCGCGCACGCGCGACGATTGAATCGGGCAACCCCGCCAGGCGCGCCACCTCAATTCCGTAGCTGCGCGAGGCCGGTTGCTCGACCACGCGCCTCAAAAACAGCACCTCGCCTCCCCACTCCCGCACCGCCATGCTCAAATTCTTGACCCTTGATCTTTCGCGCGCAAGGTCGGTCAGCTCGTGAAAATGCGTCGCGAACAGCACCTTGGCCCGCGTTGAATCGTGCAGGTATTCGGCCACCGCCCATGCGATCGCCAGCCCGTCAAATGTGCTGGTGCCGCGGCCGACTTCGTCGAGCAGCAGGAGGCTGCGATCGGTGAGCCCGCGCAAGAGCTGCGCGGTCTCGCTCATCTCGACCATGAAGGTGGACTCGCCGCGGCGCAGTTCGTCGCGCGCGCCGATTCGCGTCATCACCCGGTCGATCAATCCCACCGACGCTTCAGTCGCGGGCACGAAACTCCCGATATGCGCCATCAGGGCGACCAGCGCGACCTGCCGCAGGTAGGTCGATTTGCCGGCCATGTTGGGGCCGGTGATCAGCAGCAACTGGCGCGAGTCGGGGTCGGCGTCGAGATCGTTGGGGACAAACTCGCCCGGACGCATCCCGGCCTCGAGCACCGGATGGCGTCCGTCGCGAATCCGGATGCGCCGCGAGGAGTTCATCGCGGGCCGCACGTAGCCGCGCCGGCGCGCGACCCGCGCGAGCGAGGCAAGCGCGTCGAATTCGCCCACCGCGCGCGCGGTCTCGAGGATCGCGGCGGCGTGCGCCTGCAGATCGCGCAGGAGTTTCGTGAACAGCTGGAGCTCGAGTTCCTTGAGGCCCGCTTCCGCGCTCAGGATCTTGCGCTCCAGGTCCTTGAGAGCGGGCGTGGTGAAACGCTCGGCGCCGACCAGCGTCTGCTTGCGCTCGTAGTCCGCGGGAACCCGCTCGAGATTCGATTTGGTGACCTCCAGGTAATAGCCGAAGACCTGGTTGTAGCGGACTTTCAGCGAGCCGATTCCGGTGCGCTCGCGCTCGGAGGTCTCCAGCCGCGCCAGCACCCCGCGCGCGCCGGAGGCGAGTCCGCGCAGCTCATCGACCTCGGCGCTGAAGCCCGCCCGGATCGCGTTGCCGTCGCGCGGATTAACCGGAGGCTCGTCCGAGAGCGTCGCGTCGATGAGCCGGACCAGTTCCGGCTCCGGCGAGATGCGCGCGCCGAGCTCCCGTAGCATCGCGCCGCGCCGCCCCTCCATCCATCCGCGCAGTTCGCCGACCGCCCCGAGCGCCTGACCCAGGCGCAGACAGTCGCGGGGCGACGCGCGCATCGCGCCGATCCGTCCCGCCAGCCGCTCGAGATCGCCGATGCGCTTGAGCGAGCTCTCGACCACGCCGCCCAGGTCGGCGTCGAACAGTTCCTCGACGGCGTCTTGCCGCGCGCGAATCCGCTCCAGCGAGAGCAGGGGATAGAGAATCCAGTTGGAAAGCGCACGCAGGCCCGCGGCGGTGATGGTTTCGTCGAGCACCGCGAGCAGCGAGCCGCGCCGCCCGCCATCGCTGGAGGCGATAAGCTCGAGATGACGGCGGGTGGTCTCGTCGACGATCATGTATTCGGCCGCCCGGTAAAGCGCCGGCGGCGACAGGTGTGCGAGGTCGCGGCCGAAGTTATCTTCCACGTAGATGAGCGCGGCGCCGGCTGCCGCCGCGACCGCGTCGCCGAGGGCGCCGGGTGCCGCCTCGCCAAACCGCGCCCCAAGCGCGCGGTGGGCGTGCTCCGCGCCGTGGCGGGCGGGGTCGAGCGTGGTCAACGGGCATCCCAGCTCTTCAAGCATCGCTTTAAGTTCGGCTGGGGCCTCGAGGGTCGCGATCTCGCGCGGGGCCAGGCGCATCAGCTCCTCGCGCAAGGCGTAGAGGCTGGAGACGGTGGTGGCGGCGAACTCGCCGGTGGAGACGTCGAGCGCGGCCAGCGCGAAGCCGGAATCTGCGGCGGGAAAGATCGCGGCGAGGTAGTTCTTCTCGCCCGCGATCAGCACCGATTCCTCGCCCACCGTGCCCGGCGTGATCACGCGCACGATCTGCCGCGGCATCAGCCCGCGCGCCTTGCCGTCCTGCGCGCCCTGCTCGCAGATCGCGACCTTGTACCCCGCGCGGACGAGCTTGGCGACATAAGGATCGGCGGCATGATAGGGAACGCCGCACAGCGGCACGCCGTCCTTGGAGCGCGAGGTGAGCTGGATATCGAGCACGCGCGCGCCGACCTCGGCATCCTCGAAGAACATCTCGTAGAAGTCGCCGAGACGAAAGAACAGGATCGCGTCGGGTACGCGCTGCTTGACGCTCAGGTACTGCGCGATAAGCGGTGTCTGCTTGACGGCCACGAGTCGCGAGCAAGAATATCCGCGTGGCGGCGCGCGCGCAAAATCCGCGCGAGTCGCTGCAGGCGGCAGCGGATGGCTCAGTCGGCCAGCGGCACCCGCGCCGTCTCGCGCATGGTCAGCACCATGATCGCCGAGATTGCGGCCGCCGCCATCAGGTAGAACGGCGGCGAGAGTTCGTTATGGGTGCGAGCGATCAGATAGGTCGCCACCATCGGCGCCGTGCCGCCCAGCATCGCCATGCACAAGTTGTGACTCACCGCGACCCCGACGCATCGCACGTGCGCGGGGAACGCTTCCGCCGCGGCGGCCGGCGCGACGCCCTGGAACAGCGCGATTATCACTGCAAATCCCATTTGTCCGACCAGCGGTACGCGCAGCTCCGGATGCCACAGCAGGCGAAACAGCGGATGCGCCAGGAGCAGAACGGCGATTGCGGAAGCGAATGCCAGCGGCTTGCGGCCGAAACGGTCAGAAAGCGCGCCGGCTATCGGCAGGGCGATTAGCGCCGCCGCCATCCCCAGCGTATTGATCGCCATCGCGTGGCCCCTGCTCAACCCGACGAACTCGGTGAGGTAGGTCGTCGCATACACGAACATCAGGTAGAAGCCGACCGCGTCCAGCGCCTTGTACGCGGTGACCTGCGCAATCGTGGTCCAGTACCCGCGCAGCACCTCGCCCAGCGGAGGTGGCGCGACCTTCGGCGGCGAGGCGCTCGAACGCAGGTCGCGCCTGAGCATCCAGCCGGCCAGACCGATCGTGATCCCGCACAGAAACGGAATCCGCCAGCCCCACTGAAGGAGCGCCGCCGCGGGCATCAGTTCCGCGACCATCCATCCGACCGCCGATCCCAGCATCACGCCCGCGAATGCGCCCGCCACGCCGAAAGCCCCGGTCATTCCGCGCCGATCGCTGGGCGCTCGCTCGACCATAAACACGACCGAGGTCGTGTACTCGCCGCCCACCGAGAGTCCCTGCACCAGGCGCAGGGTCACCATCGCGATCGTCGCGGCGACCCCGACCTGCGAGTAGGTCGGCAGCACCCCGATGAGAAAGGTCGGCACCGCCATCGCGAGCACCGAGAGCGTGAGCGCGTGCTCGCGGCCCTTGCGGTCGCCCAGGTGGCCGAACAGCAGCGCTCCGAACGGGCGCATCAGGAAGCCCGCGGCGAAGACCGCGAACGCCTCCATCAGCGAGGTCGTGCGGCTATGGGAGGGAAAGAAATTTTGTCCGAGCGATTCGGCGAAGAAGCCGTAGACCGAGAAGTCGTACCACTCGAGGATATTGCCGGCCATACCGGCGATTATCACCCGGCGCCGCGAGTGCGGATTATTCTCACCTTCCATGGGGATATTCCGCGCAGCCTGGTTGAGACAGGGCCGCGTCGCCGGCCAACCATAGCTGCGCGGCGGAGCGCGTGCAAAGGTGCTTCGATGAGCGCGTCCGCCGCCGCGCGATCCGCTCACGCGACCAATTCGCTTTGCCCTTGCAGGGCGGATTTATTAGCATCGACCTGCTGAGCAAGCCTTCGATCGCTCGTCAGCCCTGTTACGGGGCGGACTCCCCGCCGATGGCGGCCGCGACCGGAGGCAATTTTCCACACAGGAGATTTGGTTCTATGGCAGCAACACCTTCAGTCGAGTCTGCCGCGCGAGGCGCCAAGAACAAGGGCGTGCTCGAGTTTCTCAAAAGCGGCCCCAAGAAGCTCTTGATCGGCGGCAAATGGGTGCCCGCCAAATCTGGCAAGACCTTCGAGACTCTCAACCCCTCCAATGAAGAAGTCCTGGCGCTGGTGGCCGAGGGCGACAAGGCCGACGTTGACGAGGCCGTAAAGAACGCGCGCCGCGCCTTCGAAGACGGCAGATGGGCCGGGCTCAACCCCCATCAGCGCACCCACTTCCTGATCAAGATCGCGGAGCTGATCGACGCGCACGCGGACGAGCTGGCCGAGCTGGAGTCGCTCGACAACGGCAAGTCGATCTTCGAGTCCAAGAACATCGATATTCCCGGTGCGGCGGAAACCTTCCGCTACTATGCCGGCTTCGCCACCAAGATTTACGGCGAAACCAATCCGTCCACGCCCGACCTGTTCAACTACACGCTGCGCGAGCCGATCGGCGTATGCGGGCAGATTATTCCATGGAACTTCCCGCTCCTGATGGCGTCGTGGAAGATCGCGCCGGCGCTCGCGTGCGGCAACGTGGTCATCCTTAAGCCTGCCGAGCAGACCCCGCTGACGGCGCTGCGCCTGGGCGAGCTGATCCTGGAGGCGGGACTGCCCGAGTCGGTGGTGCAGATCGTCACCGGATTCGGCCCCGGCGCCGGCTCCTCGATCGCCGAGCATCCCGACATCGACAAGGTCGCGTTCACCGGCTCGACCGAGGTCGGCAAGCTGATCCTGCAGGCGTCGGTGGGCAACCTGAAGCACGTCTCGCTGGAGCTCGGCGGCAAGTCGCCCAATATAATTTTCCCCGACGCCGACATGCAGTCGGCCGCGTTCGGCTCGATGCTGGGCATCTTCATGAACCAGGGCCAGGTCTGCTGTGCCGGTTCACGCGTGTTCGTGCAGCAGTCGATGTACGATCAGTTCACCGACACGCTCTCGCAGATGGCTCAGGGGCTGACCGTCGGCGACCCGCTCGATCCGAACACGCGGATGGGCCCGCTGGTATCCAAGGAGCAGCACGACCGCGTGCTCGGCTACCTGAAGATCGGCAAGAGCGAAGGCGCCAAGGTCAAAGCTGGCGGCGAACGCGGCAAGCAGGAGCGCGGCTACTTCGTTCAGCCCACCGTCTTCACCGACGTGAAGAACTCGATGCGGATCGCGCAGGAAGAGATCTTCGGACCGGTCGCCGCTGCGATTCCGTTCAAGGACGAGAACGACGCGATTTTCCAGGGCAACGAGACCACCTATGGTCTGGCCGCCGCAGTGTGGACCAAGGACATCAGCCGCGCGCACAAGATCGCGCGCGCGCTGAAGGCCGGAACGGTGTGGATCAACTGCTACGGGATGCTCGATCCAATCTCGCCGTTTGGCGGCTACAAGCAGTCGGGCTTCGGCCGCGAGCTCGGAAAGCACTCGATCGAACTCTACACTCAGATCAAGTCTGTCTACGCAAAGCTGTAATCGGCCGCCAGGTCGGCAAAGAGGCGTCCGAGAGGGTGCCTCTTTGTTTTTTCAACGCCTTGGATACGATGCGTTTAGTTGTGATTTGCCCTCCATAGGAGGGTTACTTGCTGCTCTTTCGTTTATTCGTCAGCCGCGTTATAAGTGCGAGTGTAAGATAGTAACATTTGCGGGGGACGGGGCCGGGCCAATTCCGGTCGCCGTGGGCGGATGGGGAGCCGCCGAATCGGGGATCGATGGCAGCGGAGCGAAACGGCGATCTGATCGAGGCGATGGTCTCGCCGCGCCCGGCGCGCAAACCCGCCCACGAGCCCCCCATTCTTGCGGACTCCGATCACGCGCCCGATGAGCAAGGCGCCAGCGTATCAGAACATCCCGCGCGACGCCCCGAGAAATCCCCCGAGCTGAAGAGCCGGCTCGAAGTTCGTCCCATCGGCACCACGCTCGGGCTCAAGGAACTCGCCGCGCTCCATCGCAAGACCTGGAGCGAGCTCGACGTTGAGGAGAAGCAGGTCCACATGATGCTGTGGCCGCTCGCGATCCACTTTGGGCTCTATGAGATTCGCCCCGGGCAGGAGCGCAAGCGGCCGCCGATCATCGGCGCGTTCTGGGCGCGATGCCTTGCCGATGCGCCGCTGACGCTCGGCCATCTGTATCCGGCTGCTCTATTCAAGGGGCGTTACTCGGCGGACATATGGGAATTCGGCGGGATGGTGATCGATCCCACCTACCAGGGTAAGGGGCTGGTAAAGACACTGTCGGATGCGGCCAAGATGTTTCTGTTCTCGCGCCGGCCGTCGCTGATCATCACGAATCCAATCGAGCCGCTCTATGAGATCTACAAGCACTTCGGACTCAAGACAGTCGGCAACAAGCCGATCGAGCATCCGCACGCTTACAACGTGAAGGTCTGGCTGATGTACGGCGACTTTAACAAACTGGCGGGGCCGCACTACATGTAGGAGTGGGGCGGCTCGCCGTTTCGGTTGCTATTCGCGGTTTCCGCCGCCTTTTTCTCTCGCCGATTCTTCCTTTCCGCCGCCGACGAAGCGACCCGCGCTCTCCATTATCTTGCTTCCGACACTCAGCAGCGCATCGGTGATGCCGGGGAACAGCGACGCGAGCTTTTCCGCAACCGCGGCGCCGGGAGGGACATCCACCTCGATAAGTCCGAACGCCGCCGCCGCGAGCACCGCCCACGTCACCCACCTGGTCGGCATCGCCATCATTGCCGGCATCCCCTTGAGCGATTCATGCCGCCGCGCGGTCCGCGCCATCGGCGTGTCGATCACTCCCGGCATCACCAGCGAAACCCGCACGCCGGTGCCGAACAGCTCGACGCGCAGCGCTTCGGTCAGACCGACCAGCGCGAACTTGGTCGCGCTGTAGCCGCCGAGCGGACTCACGCCGCGGCGTCCCGCCAGCGACGCGACGTTCACGATATTGCCGGCTTTCGCTTTGCGCATGATCGGCAGCGCCGCGTGCATCGCGTTGAGCGCGCCGAACAGGTTCACCGCCATCATGCGCTCCAGGTCCTCCGGGCGCATCTGCTCGACGGCGTCGGTGATCAGCAGTCCGGCGGAGTTGACAAGAATATCGACGGCGCCGAACGTGTTGTTCGCCTGCTCGACCGCCCAGAACACGCGTGCGCGGTCGGTGATGTCGCACTGCAGGGCGAGCGCCTTGCCTCCGCCCTTGATTATCCTGGCGGCCAGCTCTTCCATCTCCGGCGTCCGTCGTGCGAGCAGGGTGACGTTGGCGCCCTGTTCGCCGAACGCGAGCGCGACGTCGTAGCCGATTCCGCTCGATGCACCGGTTACGATTACCGATTTGCCCTTGAAGTATCCGCGGACTGGACCTTTGGTCTCGCTGCGGGACTCGCTCATGATGTCGCCCTCACGCGGGTAGGGAGCGGCGCCCGGCGCGCCGTCGTTCCAGCGCATTTTGCGCCGTTTGCCGTCAATGCGGCAAACCCCTGCGACGGCAAATGGCGGGGTTGTTCGCCCGCCCGGGCGTGGTTACGTTGAACTGACTGCAAGGCGAACGAGGATCAAAGGCGTGACCGCAACTACCGTTATCCGCGAGCTGGCAGCCGTTGGCGCATTGCTCGCCTCCTATCCGCTCGACGCGGTGGCGCGCCGCGCGCCCACGCTGGTGTGGGGGAATCCCGAGGAGCCGGTAATCCTGGTGCACGGCTTTGGCGGCGACCGCTCCAATCTGCTCGCGATGGCGTCGTATCTGCGGCTGTCGGGGTTCGACAACCTCGCCTATTTCGAGTATCCGCGCCGCCAGCCGATTACCGTGTCCGCGATGAAGCTCGGCAACCTGGTTGACGAAGTTGCGGGTCCCGTCGGTGGCGTGCATATCGTGGGACACAGCCTGGGCGGCACGATCGGGCGGTTGTACGCGACCACGGCCCGCCACGGCGCGGTGCGCTCGCTTGTCACGCTCGGCTCGCCATATCTTTACGGGCACTGGGCCTCGCGCGAGCTTGCGATCTACGGCGATGAGGATCCGATCGTTCCGCCGCCGCCCCCCGAGGCGATCGTGAACGCATTCGCGATGGGCCGCCGCACGGTGGTTGGGAACACCGGCCATCTGGCGCTCGCCTTTCATCCCGAGGTCCTGCGCATCACCGCGACCGAGCTGCGCGCCAATCGCGTCGCGCTCGCCGCCGCGTCGCGCTGAAGTTTGCGCGCCGGCCGCGCCGGGAATCAAATCATACCCATGGAGACGCGCGCCCAAGCGTCAGCCGTAGTGCTCGCGGGCGGCCGGAGCGCCCGGATGGGAGAGCCGAAGGCGACGCTGCGATTCGGCCCCGCCACGCTGCTCGAAACAGTCGTCACCGAGCTCAAAACCGTATTCGAGGACGTTGTGATTGTCGCGGCGCCGAGCGGCGGCGTGCCGCTGGTTTCCGATTCGCGGGTAACGATCGTGCGCGACGAGCGCGAGTACCAGGGGCCGGTCGGTGCGCTCGGACGGGGACTCGACGCGGCGCGATACGAGATCGCGTTCGCGTGCTCATGCGACCTGCCGATGCTGTCGGCGCGGGTCGCATCGGAGATGGTCGCGAGGCTTGGCGGGCACGACGCGGTGATCGCCGAGGTCGGCGGTATTCTTCAACCGCTTCATGCCGTGTATCGGCGGCGATGCGCCGCGGCGCTGCGCGCGATGGAGGCTCGCGGCGAGTTGAGACTGCAAGCGATCGCGGCGGAAGTTCGCACGCGGAGATTGTCAGAAGCCGGGATGCGCGCGATCGATCCGGAGCTCACGAGCTTCCTGAATATCAATACGCCCGAGGATTACCGCCGCGCCCTCGAACTCGCGGGCCTCGCCCCGCCGCGGAGAGATTACTGAGGTGGGCGGAGCTTCGCCAAGTGGAACAGGATCTGACTATCAGCCGCGCCATCATCGAACTTTTTCCCAACTCTTTTTTGGCATCACGGCTTCGGTTCCGGGGCGGCACCGTATTGATCCGGGATCCTGGCTCTTCGAGTGGTTGGTTGATGGCCTGAAATCCAGCACAAACCACTCGCCTCAGAGCGCCCACCGCCGCGGGAGCAATGCGGACTAGCCAGCGTCGTCTGGACTCATTTTGATTAGCGGTTCTGTGTCCATTAGCGCCAGATGTTGCTTAGGGTTACACCCGGTTCAGCAGCATACGCTGCAAATACTGAAATAAATGCATCTAATCCCTTTGGGCATGGTAGGGCATGAATTTTGCGCGTCCAAGGGATGCAAAGGACATAAACCGGTCAGGTTCGCCAGGACTCTACGAGTTTGCTCACTCCAGCGAACGGCAGCAAACGTGGCCAGCCGGAGCACCGATGACGCTGCGCCAAGAAGTGCCGCAACTTATCGCAAGACCCGCGGTTGTTCAGCGCAACCAGACGCTGCGCCCGGATATTACGGCTGAATTGGGAATTAAAATTGAAATTCCGGCTCAATTGTAGCGATAGCCGATAGACAGATGAAATTCCGAGGGCTACCGGGAACGGCGGGCGGTTTGTTTGTGTTGGCCCTGATATCGGCCGGCTCCGGAAACGGTGCCGATTCCGCGGTTGCTCGACCGCCGCACCTCATCGGCTCCACCCATCAGGAGTGTCGGGAAGGCGTGAACTGCGAGTCGGAACAGCAGGGCATGGTGACGATCCCCGCCGGCGCTCGCGAACAGTTCACCTTTACCTGCTCGCAGCAAGACCCTTATCTGCAGAGCTGGGACGCGGCTCAGCACAGGTATATCGAGCTGGGCGCCGCCGGCTTCACTCCCGGTAGCGTGACGCTGATCGCCAAGAACGTCGGATTGAAGCCGGGCAGCTTTATAGTGACGCTGGGATGCATGCCGCAGGCGTCTGCAAGCACCGACTATATGGGCTCCAAGGGATACAAGTACAAGGAGAGCCAACCCCCCGTGAGCGACGTATGCTCAGGAGTGCCGAATTGCCAGCCTCAGACCCAGTCGCCCCTGACCCTCAAGGGCGAGCAGAGGGTCGGCTGGGCGTAGTACTGCGGCAACGGCTATCCGTACTACTGGAATCGGTCGGAGAGTGGTTCGGGGTGGATTGGAGCGACTGAAAATACTATTGCCGAGGGAGATAACCCGAGCAAGTTCGACGCCTGGATGGCAAACTGGGCCTTGCGCACGAAATCGATAACGATCACGCTCGGGTGCTCCAAGAACCCGACAGGCTCCACCTGCACGGACACCAACACCGGGCCGGACCCGAAGTGTCCGACCGTCTGGGGGCCGAAGGAGTATTGCACCGCCGGGACCTTCGCTAATTGCATCAAGACGTGGGGGGAGCAGTGCAGCAGTGGAACCAGTTTGCAATGCACCGAGGATTTGGTGCTGACCTGGTGCGTCTGCTCATAGCTTTTCAAGAACGCGCATTCGACGAGCCATGGTTGGAAGAACTCGTCGATGCGTTCCGCCAGTTCCTTCCACTCTCGAAGGGTCTTAACCTACTTACGAGAATTGCGCTTGATCTGCGTTGTTCGCCGGTCTCAAGGGCTCGACCGAGTTGGAGCAGCATCTCGACCCCGATGAGGTGCGCGCGATGCTCGCCGACACCTACAACTGATTCACCGAAGGCTTCGACACGGGCGTTCTGGAAGACGCCAAGGCGCGGCTCGGCGAATTGAGCGGATAGCCGGTGACGTACGGCGCCGCCGTCAGTCCTTCTTCTGCCAGCGCAGAATCGGGCGGCGCGCGGCTTCGGCCTCGTCAACGCGCGAGAGCCGCAGCGTGTGCGGTGCGTTCTTCACCAGGTCGGGATCGCTGAGCGCTTCATCGTAGATCCGTTCCATCGCGGCGACGAACGCGTCGAGCACCTCGCGCGATTCGGTCTCGGTCGGCTCGATCATCAGCGCGCCGTGCACGACCAGCGGGAAATAGATGGTCGGCGGATGGATGCCGAAGTCGAGCAGCCGCTTTGCAATCTCCAGGGTCGAGACTCCCGCTTTCGCTTCGAGGTCGTGCTCGAGCACGCACTCATGCATCGAGGGCTCTCCGGTCGCGCTGGGGAACCGATCTGCGAGCCGCTTGCGGACGTAGTTGGCGGTCAGGATCGCCATCCGGCTCGCCATCGTCAGTCCGTCGCCGCCGAGCGCCAGGATGTAAGCGTACGCGCGCACCAGCATCCCGAAGTTCCCATGGAACGATCGCATCCGCCCGATCGAATCGGGGCGGTCGTGATCGAGAATCCATCCCGCGCCGTTACGCTTAAGCCGCGGCACCGGCAGGAAGGGCTCGAGCTCGCGCTTGACCGCGATCGGCCCCGCGCCGGGACCGCCGCCGCCGTGCGGGGTCGAGAAAGTCTTGTGCAGATTGAGCTGCACTACGTCGGCGCCCATATGGCCCGGCTTCGCAACGCCCATCAGCGCGTTCATGTTCGCGCCGTCCATGTAGAGCAGCGCGCCGCGCGCGTGCAGCACGCGCGCGATCTCGTCGATCTCGGGCTCGAACACGCCGAGCGTGTTCGGATTCGTCACCATCATCGCCGCGACGTCGTCGTCAACCAGCCGGCGGACCTCGGCGGCGTCGATCGAGCCGCGATCATTCGAGCGCGCGACCACGACCTGGAAGCCCGCCAGCGTGCAGCTGGCTGGATTGGTGCCGTGCGCGGTGTCGGGGATGATGACCTTGTGGCGCGCGACCCCGCGCTTGCGATGATACGCGCGAATCACGAGCAGACCCGCCAGTTCGCCCTGTGCGCCGGCGGCGGGATGCAGCGAAACCGCGTCCATCCCGGTGATCTCGGCGAGCGAGGCCTCCAGGCGCGCCATCAGCTCGAGCGCTCCTTGCGACAGTCGCGCCGGCGCGAGCGGATGAAGATTGGCAAACCCCGGCATCGAGGCCATCTCGTCGTTGAGCACCGGGTTGTACTTCATCGTGCATGAGCCGAGCGGATAGAACTGCAGCGCCTGCGCGAAGTTGAGCTGCGACAGGCGCAGGAAATGGCGCATCACCTGCGGCTCGCTGAGTTCGGGAAATCCCGGCAAATCTTCGCGGCACAGTTCCGCACCCAGAATCTGCGCGCCCGAACGGCCGTCGCCCGCGCGGCGCGGCACGTCGGCGCCGAGCCGTCCGTCGGCGGACAGCTCGAAGATCAGCGGCACGCCGGCGGGATTGGAGGTCGGATTGCGCTCTGGCATTTTCGTGATCGAAGCGATTGGTTTGATTCTTCCCGCCGTCGCCATCAGCGCGCCTCCGCCATCACGTCCGCCAGCCGCGCGAAGTCCTCGCGCCGGTTCATCTCGGTCACCGCGATCGTGACCGCATCCTCGAGTTCGGGATAGTCGGGCGCGAGCGCCACGCCCGCCAGAATCTTCGCGCGCTCAGCCGCGTCCAGGGCGCGGGCGGGATTCGGCAGCGAGATGGTGAACTCGTTGAAGAACGCGCCCGAGAACCGGCGCTGCACGCCGCGCGCCGCAAGCGCGTCGGCCGCCTCGTGTGCAAGCTCAACGTTGCGCTCGGCCAGTTCGCGAAGTCCGCGCCGGCCCATCAGCGACAGGTAGACGGTAGCCGCCAGTGCGCACAGCGAATGGTTGGTGCAGATATTCGAGGTCGCCCGCTCGCGCCGGATGTGCTGCTCGCGCGTCGCAAGCGTCAGGCAGAACGCGCGCCGCCCGTCGCGGTCGCGGGTCTGGCCGACCAGCCGCCCCGGCATCTGGCGCAGATGCGCCGTGCGCGCGGCCATGAAGCCAACTCCGGGGCCTCCGAATTGAAGCGGCAGGCCGAAGCTCTGACCCTCGCCCACCACGATATCGGCGCCGAGATCGCCCGGTGCCTTGAGCAGCCCGAGCGCCAGCGCCTCGGCGGTCGCCGCGATCATCAGCCCGCCGGCGCGATGAACGGTCTCGGCCGCGGCGGCGAGCGGCTCGATTACGCCGAACGCGTTGGGATAGCCGAGCACCGCGCACAGCAGGTGCTCATCGCCGATGCGTGCGAGCGCGCCGGGATCGATCGTGCCGGTCGCGCCATCAAACGCCACCTCGACGATCTCGAGCTCGCCGAGCGCGCTCAGGTACGTGCGAATCGTCTCGCGATAGTCGGGCCACAGCGCGCGCGACAGTGCGACCACGCGGCGCTTGGGGAGCACGCGATGCGTCATCAGGACCGCTTCGGCCGCCGCCGACGCGCCGTCGTACATACTCGCGTTGGCGACTTCCATCGCGGTGAGCTGAGTGATGAGCGTCTGAAATTCGAAGATCGCCTGCGTGGTGCCCTGGCTCGCCTCGGCCTGGTAGGGCGTGTAGCTGGTGGCGAACTCTGCGCGCGAGATGATCGCGCGCACTGCGGCGGGAACGTAATGCCGATAGTAGCCGCCGCCCAGGAAGCTGGCGTACTCGCGCGCCGCCTCATCGTGGATGGCCAGCGCGGTAAGCTCGGCGGCGACTTCCGCTTCACTGCGGCCCGGCTCCAGCGCGAGCGCGGAGGTCGCGCGCAGGTGCTGGGGCACGTGCGCTATCAGATCGTCGACACTGGCGGCGCCGACGGTCTTCAGCATCGCGGCGATGTCGGCGTCGGTATGCGGCATGAATCGCATCAGTTGATTCCTTCCTCTTCCCCGTCTCCGAAAGTGACTTTCTTCCTCGCGCGCAAACTCACGCCGCCGCCGCGCGCCGATAGAAGGGCAGGGCGACGATGCTGGCCGGTACGCGGCGGCCGCGAATCTCCACCTCCAGCGCTCCCGCGCCGGGCGGAGCCGCCTCGCCGCCAGTAAGGTAACCCATCGCGATCGGCCTGCCGATCGACGGGCCTAGCGTACCGCTGGTGACGACGCCGCTTTCACGCCCGGCGTGCAGCAGGCGATAACCCTGGCGCGCGATACTGCGGGCGTCATCGGTCTCAAGTCCGATGAGCCGCCTGGCGCGGCCGCGCTCGAGCTGCGCACGCAGGGCGCTCTCGCCCACGAACGGGCGGCCCAGTTTGACGAAGGAATCCAGGCCGGCCTCGATAGGCGAGGTGGCGCGGTCGAGTTCGTGGCCGTAGAGCGGAAGCCCGGCCTCCAGCCTGAGCGTGTCGCGCGCGCCCAGTCCGCAGGGCAGCAAGGCCCGCGCCGCGGCCTTGCTCGAGAATCGCGAAGAACAGGTCGGCCGCGTGCTCGGCGGCCGTAAACAGCTCGAAGCCGTCCTCGCCGGTATAGCCGGTGCGCGCGGCTAGGCATTGGACGCCGGCGATGTATCCCTGGCCGATTCCGAAGCGGCGAATCTTTGCAAGCGGGAACTCGGCCAGCGGCTGGACAGTCGCGATCGCGCGGGGGCCCTGTACCGCAACCAGCGCGGTCTCCTCGCTCTGGTCGCGGAAGTTGGCGCGCGCCGCGCCGAGTCCCAGCAGCCAGTCGCGATCGGCCGCGATATTCGATGCGTTGACGCACAGCATGAAGCGTTCGGCGCCGAGCCGATAGACGATCAAGTCGTCGATGGTGCCGCCGTCCTCCGCGCACATGATCGTGTACTGGGCGCGCCCCTCGGGCAGGGCCGCGGCGGAGTTGGTCATCGCGCGCTCGAGTATCGGGGCGGCGTGGGGACCACTCAGCTCGAATTCGCCCATGTGACTCAAATCGAAGATCCCGGCGGCGGCGCGGACCGCAAGATGCTCCTCGATAATGCCGGCATAGCTGACCGGCATTTCGAAACCACCGAAAACCGTCATCCGGGCGCCGAGTTTCTGGTGCAGGGAGAAGAGCGCGGTGCGCTTGAGCGCGTCCATCTAATCAAATTCTAACAAACCCGAAGATCCCCAACGAGACAACCATTCAGCATCTGCCCACAACGCGCCCGCTCTATCCACAGCGGTTGCCCCGCTCGGCCGCGTGCTATATTCGATCTGGACGCCATGGCAGCGGTGATAATGGATGGGCGAGCGCTCAGCTCGCACCTGATGCCGGAGCTGCGCGGTCACGCTGGCGAGCTGCGCCATCGCTACCGCTGCGTCCCGGCGCTGGCGGCGATTCTGGTGGGGGACGATCCCGCCTCGCGCCAGTACGTGCGCAACAAGCAGCGGATGGCGCTGGACCTGGGCTTCAGCTCGCAGGTCATCCGGATGTCCGAGCGTGAGGCGACCACCGCGTCGCTGCTCGACCAGATCGAAGGGCTCAACCGCGATCCCGCCACGACCGGGATTTTGATCCAGGTTCCGCTGCCCGAGCAGGTCGATCGCTTCCGCCTGTTCGACGCGATCCATCGCGACAAGGATGTCGACGCGGTGAGCGCGTGGAGCGTGAGCGGCTTTTATCGCGGGCAGTGGGGCACCTTCATCCCCTGCACTCCGCGCGGCGTGCTTACCCTGCTCGAATATTACCAGGTGCCGATCGAAGGCGCGCGCGCGGTCGTGATCGGGCGCAGCGATATCGCCGGCAAACCGACCGCGTTCGTTCTGGGCGGGCGCCTGCGCAATGCGACCGTCACCTGGTGCCATCGCCATACCCGCGACCTTGCCGCGCTCTGCCGCGAGGCCGACATCCTGGTGTCCTGCGTGGGCGCGGAGGTTGGCCGCACCTTCCTGATAACCGCCGACATGGTCAAGCCGGGCGCGTGCGTGATCGACGTGGGATTCCGCCGCATCGGTCCCGGAAAGTTCGCCGGTGACGTCGACTTTGAGGCGGTCAAGCAGGTGGCCGGATGGATTACGCTCAATCCCGGCGGGACCGGCCCGATGACGGTGATTGCCCTGATGCAGAACCTGATCGACGCGGCGCGTTACCAGCTCGGCCTGGAGCGCGCGCATTACTCCATCGGTGGATGAACAAGGTGCCTCTCGCGCGTCTTTGATTGCGCGCGGCGTTTCACCTACATTTGCGACTTATTCGGGGGCTCCGACGGCACCGGCTGCATGAATTCGACTTCTGACAGTCCCGGCGACGACAAGTCGCGCAGGCGGACTCTCAGCGGCGTCCTGATTGGACCGCCGCGCGACGTCCGCGACCCGACCATTTTTCATCGCCTGTCGCTGGTCGCGTTCCTGGCGTGGGTCGGGCTCGGTTCAGACGGGCTGAGCTCGTCGTGCTACGGACCCGAAGAGGCGTTCCTTGCCCTCGGCCATCATCAGTATCTGGCGGTGTTCCTGGCGCTGCTGATGGCGATGACCGTCTTCGTCATCTCCGCCTCCTATTCGCAGACCATCGACCAGTTCCCGACCGGCGGCGGCGGATACGTGGTGGCGACGCGGCTCTTGGGCAGCATGCCGGGACTGGTTTCGGGATGCGCGCTGATCGTCGACTACGTGCTGACCATCGCGATCTCGATCGCCAGCGGCGCCGACGCCGTGTTCAGCTTCCTGCCCGTGCAGTGGCTGCCCTACAAGTTCTGGGTCGTCATCTTCGTTACCCTGGTCCTGGTCGGGATGAACCTGCGCGGGGTGAAGGAATCGGTCATGATCCTGCTGCCGATCTTCATCGCGTTCGTCCTGATGCACGTGATCCTGATTGGATACGCATTCGTGAGCCGGGCCCCGGAGATCCCGATCGTCGCGCGCGACGCGATGCGGCAGGTGCACACCGGCGTCTCGACCCTGGGCGTGATCGGGCTTGCGATCATCTTCTTTCGCGCCTACAGCATGGGCGCCGGCACCTACACCGGGATCGAGGCAGTCAGCAACGGCCTGCCGATCCTGCGCGAGCCGCGCAATGTGACCGGCAAGCGCGCGATGCTGTACATGGCGATCTCGCTTGCGTGTATCGCGGGCGGAATCCTGGTCGGGTACCTGCTGGTCGGGGTGGAGCCGGTCACCGGCGAGACGCTCAACGCGGTGCTGTTCGAGAAGCTTACCGTGAAATGGCAGCTGGGCGGAATCGGTGTGGGCGCCGCGATCGTCACCTTCACCCTGATGACCGAGGCCGCGCTCTTGTTCGTGGCCGCGCAGACCGGATTCGTCGGCGGTCCGCAAGTGCTGGCGACGATGGCGGCCGACCGCTGGGTCCCGCGCCGCTTCGCAAGCCTCAGCGAGCGGCTCGTCACCCAGGACGGGGTGATCGCGATGGGCGCGGCGGCGCTGCTGATCCTGGCCGGCACCCAGGCGAGCGTCGGCGTGCTGGTCATCCTCTACGCGATCAACGTGTTCATCACCTTCACTCTCTCCCAGCTCGGGATGAGCGTGCTGTGGTGGCGGCGCCGAAGCACCGAGCCCAAGTGGAAGCGGCGCCTGGCGGTCAATGGAATCGGATGCCTGTTCACGGCGTCGATTCTGGTTCTTACCGTGACGCTCAAGTTCGACGACGGCGGATGGGTCACGGTCGCGATGACGGGCGGCGTGATCGCGGCCTGCTACCTGGTCAGGCGGCACTACCGGCTGGTCGGCAAGGCTATCGAACAGCTCGAGGCCGACATCCTGCCGCGCATCTTCTCGGTCCCGGGAAAGAAGCCCGCACCGCGCGATCCCTCCGCGCCGACCGCGGCGCTGCTGGTCAACGGCTTCAACGGGCTCGGGCTGGCGACGCTGACGACCCTGCCGCGGCTGTTCGATGGCCACTTCAAGAACGTGGTTTTCGTGAGCGTGGGTGAGGTCGATTCCGCGCTGCTCAAGGGTCCCGAGGACGTCGAGCGCCTGGAAAAGGAAGTCGCCGACGATCTTGACGAATATTGCAGGCTGGCCAACGACCTCGGCTATCACGCCGAAGTGTGCGCGGGAATCGGTCCCGACGTGGTGATGGAGTTGCGCCGCTTGTGCCTTAAGGTGGTCGACGAGTTTCCCAATACCGTCTTCTTTGCGGGCCAGCTCGTGTTCAGCGAGGAGTTCGACAGCTTTATCAATCGCTTCCTGCACAATCACACCGCGATCGACGTGCTGCGATGGCTCCAGGTTCGCGGCCTCAGCATGCTGATTCTGCCGGTCCGGGTCGCGCTCTCGCCGCAAACTCCGGCGGCCGCGCCTGACGGCGCTCCTTCGGTCCTTGCGGGCTGAACCCCCGCCACGACTCGCCCAGCGCCATCCATTAACATCCAACTTTGCGTCACCACCAGAGAATCCGCATATGAGCCCACAGATGGACCGCGGTAACGGCACCAAAGGGCGGCGCACCCTCAGCGACTTGCTGATGGGCCCCGCCCGCGACGTGCGTGACCCCAACGTCTTTCATAACCTCTCGTTGGTTGCCTTTCTGGCCTGGGTCGGGCTGGGCTCCGACGGACTCAGCTCCTCATGCTACGGCCCCGAAGAGGCCTTCCTGGCGCTGGGCCATCATCAGTACCTCGCCGTGTTCCTGGCGATGCTGATGGCGCTGACGGTCTTCGTCATCTCGGCCTCCTACTCGCAGACCATCGATCTGTTCCCCACCGGCGGCGGCGGTTACCTGGTCGCCAGCAAGCTTTTGGGCCGCTACTCGGGCCTGGTGTCGGGTTCCGCGCTGGTGGTGGATTACGTCCTGACGATATCGATCTCGATCGCGAGCGGCGCGGACGCAATCTTCAGCTTCCTGCCCGTCAGTATGCTGTGGCTCAAGTTCTGGGTCTGCGTGCTGGTGGTGATCGTGATGGTCGGGATGAATCTGCGCGGGGTCAAGGAATCGGTGCTCTCGCTGCTGCCGATCTTCATCGCGTTCGTGGTGATGCATGTCTGGCTGATCGGCTACGCGCTGATCAGCCGCGGCGCCGAGCTGCCGGGAATCCTTCATGACGCCACGCGCCAGGTTCACACCGGCTTCGGCACTATCGGCGTGATCGCTCTGGCGATTATCTTCTTCCGCGCGTACAGCCTCGGCGGCGGCACCTACACGGGAATCGAGGCGGTCAGCAACGGCCTGCCCATCCTGCGCGAGCCGCGCGCCGTCACCGGCAAGCGCACGATGCTGTACATGGCGTGCTCGCTGGCCTTCATTGCCGGCGGCATCCTGCTCGCCTACCTGATGTTCAACGTCGAGCCGGTGGCCGGGCGCACCCTTAACGCGGTGCTGTTCGACAAGATGGTCAATCACTGGAGCCTGCTGGGCCTGCCGATCGGCATCCCGATCCTGACCTTCACGCTGATCACGGAAGGCGCGCTGCTGTTCGTCGCGGCGCAGACCGGCTTCGTGGACGGGCCGCGGGTGCTTGCCACGATGGCGGCGGACCGCTGGCTGCCGCGCCGCTTCTCCAACCTGAGCGCGCGGCTGGTCACCCAGGACGGCGTGATCGCGATGGGCCTGGCGGCGGTGGTGATCCTGGTCGGCACCGAGGCCAAGGTTGACCTGCTGGTGGTCCTCTACGCGATCAACGTGTTCGTCACCTTCACCCTCTCGCAGCTCGGGATGACCGTGCACTGGTGGCGCGAGCGCAAGACCGAGCGCGCCTGGATGCGCAAGCTCGCCATCAACGGCATCGGATGCCTGTTCACCGGGTCGATCCTGATCATCACGGTCACGCTCAAGTTCGACCAGGGCGGATGGGTGACGCTGGTGATGACCGGCGGTCTGATCGCCGCCTGCTACCTGGTTCGCGCGCATTACGACCGCGTGGGCCATGCGATCGAACAGCTCGAGGCGGACATCCTGCCCGGTCTCTATGCCGCCAGGAAAGTCGAACCGGCGCCGCGCGACACCGAAGCTCCCACCGCGGTGCTGCTCGTCAACGGCTTCAACGGACTCGGCCTGGCGACCTTGCTCGCGGTCACTCAGCTCTTCAAGGATCAGTTTCGCAACGTGATCTTCGTCGGCGTGGGCGAGGTCGATTCCGCGCTGCTCAAGGGTCCCGAGGAGGTCAAGCAGCTCGAGGAGCGGATGGCGGAGGACTTGCAGGAGTATTGCCAGTTCGCCGCCGACCTGGGACTTCATCCGGAGCTGCGCGCGGGGCTGGGCCCCGACGTGGTTTACGAGCTGCGGCGTACCTGCCTTGAGATCGCCCACGAGTTTCCCCACGTGGTCTTCTTCGCGGGCAAGCTCATCTTCGCCACCGAGGTCGAGGGATTCGTCGGCCGCTTCCTCCACAACCACACCGCCGCCGAGTTGCAGAGCTGGCTGCAGCTCTACGGCCTGAGCCTGGTCATCCTGCCGGTGCGGGTCGGCGCCGGCTCGCGGATCAATCCGGTGATCGCCGCCGCTCCCGCGGCTTGAGCGCGCCTGCGGCGGACCTGGGCGTTCGAGGTTCGAGGAAGACGCTTTTGCCGCGCGCCGGCGGGTGACGCGGGTCATCGCCCGCGATGCTCGGGTCGTCGCGGGCGTCGCGGTGGGTTCGAAAAAGTTTTCGCGCGGCGAGAAAAAAGAAAAAGTGTGCGATATTCCTTGCGGTTTTCGGAGTTTAGCGTGGCTTGGCTGATATCTCTTCCCGAGTAGCTATTCTCTCTGTTCCGATTAAATATTCCCGCGGTCTCTGTTCTGGCTACCGGGCACCAATGATGGAACCATTCGTCCATCGTGACTGAGTATAGCACTTGCGCCGGAAAAATACACTCCCGCGGTTGCGGCTCCAGTGATGCGCGCTATGGAGGCGGCCGCGTCTTGCGACGCGGAGACGCGCGGAAGACCGCGCGGGATCCTTCGACTCCGCCCGCGGCGGGCGCCGCTCAGGATGACACGAAGGGTGCTGTGCTGAATCCTGACAGGGCGGGCGCGCAGGCCCGCCGCCACTGGGAGTGCAAGCGAGCGGTGCGCGGCGGTCGCGTTCTAGTTGGCCGTGCGGCCGGCGCCGGTGGGTGCGAGGCGGTAGACCACCACGTTTTGCGCGTGGAGCACGGGCGTCGCTGAGATCTCCGCGGGCGGCGGCAATTCCCTGCGCGCGTCGGCCGCGTCGGTTTTCCACGTGATAAGCCATCCGCCGCCCGCCTGGGCGGCGCGCTGTGAAATTGTCTTCCGCGCCGCGCCGGGGTCAAAGCCCGCAACGATCACTTGCGGATTGGCGCCGTGGAAGTAGTAGCCGAACGGAATCGCGTAATAGCCGAACGGAAAACCGCCGTTGGGCACCTGCTGCACCCCCGGCGGTGAGACGAAGCCCGATTCCATGAACACGGGCCAGCGCGGATTGCCCGCCGACACCATCGCGGCTGTCTCACGCCAGCGCTGCGGCACCGGCCGCATCACCGGCGCCAGAAACAGCATCGCGCCCACCATCGCCGCGGCGCCCAGGTTTCGCACCCGGCTTCCCGCAAGATCGAGCATCGCCGCCGCGGTCAGCGCAACGATCGCCAGCGACGGCGCGACGTACCTGAGATTGAACATCGGGCGCACCACGATCGATCCCGCCGCGAAGGCGGCGATCGGCAGTATCGCGAGCGTCGCGCACCACCTTATCGGCTCACGCTCGTCCGTCTCGATCCGGCGGCCGAACGCGAACCAAATCGTGAGCGCCGCCGAAGCGGCCACCACCGCGGCCTTGGTGAGGATCGAGTAATGATGCGGCACGCCGATCCAGTCGAGCCAGTGGCCTTCGACCAGCGCGCGGCTCTGGCGCACGAGCACCGGCGCCCACGGCGCGAACATCGCGAGCGCCGCCACCAGCGCGATCCACGCGTAGAGGTTGCGCCGCCCGCGCGTCAGGTCGCGGGCCAGGATCACGAACTCGGCGCCAATCAGCACGATCGCCGCGACATGAGTGTAGAGCAGCACCGCACCCAGCAGTGCGCAGGCCGCCGCGGAGCCGCGCGTGGGGCGGTTGCGCACGCGCTGGAAGGCATAGAGATGGGCCAGCCCCACCGCGATGTACATCGAGTACATCCTGGCGCGATGCGCATAGATCACGGCGGTCGGAGTGAACGCCCAGATTGCGGCACCGGCCGCCGCCGTCTCGGCCCCGAACGCCTCGCGCCCGATCGCAAACAGCAGGAACACCGCCCCGAGCGCGAATCCCACCGACAGCGAGCGCAGCGCGACCTCGCTGTGCCCCAGCGGCATCGTCCAGAAATGCAGCAATACGTAGTAGAGAATCTGCTTGCCGGGATCGTAGAGGACCGGGATACCGACGATTGTGCCGACGCTGCGGTGCGCCGCCGCCCATGCGCTGTACGCCTCGCTCGCGCCGAGGCTGTCCGCGCCCAGCCGCCACGCGTACAGGACGGCGGCCGCGACGATCGTCGCCGCGAACACCAGCGTCGCGCGCGAGCGCGCGCCGCCGCGCTCCGAATGGGATGAAACAGGTTCCGCCGCCGCCATCGCTGCCACCGCCCCCGCATGCCTTTATAGCGAAAAGGCGCCGGCGGGTCTGCATCGCCAATGCGGCGGGAGGCTCGCTTGACTGCCGATAACGGGGCTGTCGTAACTGCTGAACGTCATGTCTGAGTTCCTGGAGTCGGTTCCGGAAGCGGCGGGGGCGCCCGGAGTCGCGATGACGCTGCCGCCGATCGAGCGGATGCGGTGGGAGGTGTGGGCGCTTGCCTGGCCGGTGATCCTCTCCTTCGCGCTCGATTCCGTGCTGGGGCTGGCGGCGATGCTGATGGTGGGGCGGCTGGGCGCCGACGCGGTGGGCGCGGTCGGGCTGGCCTCGCAGATTCTCGGCGCGGTGCGCGCGGGAATCGCGGCGGTCGGTACCGGCACCGTCGCACTGGTCGCGCGATGTATCGGGGCGACCGATCGCGACGGCGCCGAGGAAACGCTCACCCAATCGGTCCTCTGGGGCGTGCTGGTCTCGACCGTGATCGCGATCCCGGTGATCGCGCTGGCGCGGCCCGCGATGAGCCTGTTCCAGGTCAAGGGGCAGATGGCGGAGATGGGGGCGCGCTATCTGCAGATCGTGATGCTGGCGGAGCCGTTCCAGGGGATCTTCCTGATGTGCGCGGCGGCGCTGCGCGGTGCGGGCGACACGCGGACTCCGCTGTGGATCGGCGGGATTATCGACGTGGTCGCGATCATCCTCAACTACGTCCTGATTTTCGGCAAGTTCGGCTTTCCGGCGCTGGGGGTGGACGGCTCCGCGATCGCGACGCTGATTGCGATCGCGATCGGCGGGATGCTGTTCTTCTGGGCGCTGTCGATAGAAGGGATGGTGCTGAATTTCCGCTGGCGGCGGCTGTGGCCGGACCTCGGCCTGGGCCGGCGAATCCTGCGGATAGGATACCCCGCCGCGGTCGAGCAACTGGTGATCCAGTTCGGCTTCGTCGCCTACGTCGCGTTCGTGGCGAGCTACGGCGACAAGGAAGTCGCGGCCTACTTCATCGGAGTGCGCATCCTGGCGCTTTCATTTCTGCCCGGCTTCGGATTCTCGGCGGCGGCGGCGACCCTGGTGGGGCAGGGGCTGGGCGCGCGCGATCCCGCGTTTGCGCGGCGCGCCGGATGGGTCTCGACGCAGCTCGCGATGATCATGATGAGCGCGTTGGGGCTGATCTTCGTGGTCTTCGCGTGGCAGATCGCCGCGCTGTTTATCGCCGACAAGCAGGTAATCGCGTACACCGTCGAGTTCATGTACGCGCTGGCGGCGGCGCAGCCGCTGATGGCGATCGACTGGACGGTGACGGGCGCGCTGCGCGGCGCGGGCGACTCCAAGTTTCCGCTCTACGGGTCGCTGGCGGGGTTCTACGGGATGCGGCTGTTTCTGACGATTCTGATCGCGTGGCATCACGGCCCGATCCTATGGATCTGGTGGTCGCTGCTCGCCGACTATATCGTGCGCTCCACGCTCAAGGGGCTGCGCTACTATCGCGGCCGATGGATTCATATCGAAGTGTGACGCGCGCCTGTTGAGAGATCGGCGCCGCGGTGGCTTTACCGCCGCCCCCTCGCGCGTAATCCTTGCCCCGTGTCCGATGTCGCCCAGAGCGAGGAGATGATCGAGGGCACCCTTGATCATCTGCTTTACGTCAACGACGAGAGCGGCTACGCCGTCGCGGTGGTGAAGTCGGAGGGCGGCGAGGGCGCCCCCCGCAGCGTGACGATGATCGGCAACCTGGCCGGACTCGAGATCGGGTCGGGCATCCGCGCGCGCGGCCGCTTCGAAAAGCATCCCCGTTACGGCGAGCAGTTCCGGGTCCAGGAGTTCGAAACCCTGCGTCCCGCCGGAGTCGCCGCGCTCGAGCGCTACCTCGCCTCCGAAATTCACGGCGTCGGACCGGCGCTCGCCAGGCGAATCGCGGAGCATTTCGGAGACCGCCTGGGCGAGGTGCTGGACAACTCGCCGATGCGGGTGCGCGAGGTGAGCGGAGTCGGACCGGTGGTCGCGGCGCGAATCGCGGCGGCATGGCGCGACGCCTCGGGCCTGCGCGAGCTGACCGTCTTCCTGCGCGGTCACGGAATCGCGGGCGCCCACGCACGGCGCATCCACAAGCAATACGGCAAGGAGTCGCTGGAGGTCGTCAGACGCGACCCGTATCTGCTGGCGCGCACCATCCATGGAATCGGGTTCCGCACCGCGGATGCGGTCGCGGAGAAACTCGGTATCCCGCGCAACTCGATCGAGCGCGCGCGCGCCGCAATCGTGTACCTGCTCGAGCGCGCCGCCGACGAGGGCCACGTGTACGCGCCGCGCGAATACCTGGAAGAGCAGTTCCGCTCGGGACTCGAGATGGAAGAGCATCTGGTGCCCGAGGCGCTCGCCGAGCTTGCCGCCGCGGGCGAGGTGGTGGTCGAGGACGGCGCCGAGGCATCCGCGGTTTATCTCAAGCGTCTGCATGAGGCCGAAACCGGCGTCGCCAACAAGCTGCGCGCACTGACCGCGGGGCGCCCGATGGCGCCGGGGGTGGCCGAGCGCGCGCTCAAGAAAGCCGCGGTCGCCGACGGGATCGAGCTGTCGGGCGAACAGATGAAGGCGATTCGGATCGCGCTTCACAGCGGCGTCACCGTAATCACCGGCGGGCCGGGCACCGGCAAGACCACGATTCTGCGCTCGCTGTTGGCGGCGCTTGGCGACGCGGGGCTCAAGCCGACGCTCGCCGCGCCGACCGGACGCGCCGCGCGGCGGCTCCAGGAGGCGACGGGCCGCGACGCAAGAACGATCCACCGGGTGCTCGAATTCTCGCCCGACACCGGCGGATTCGTGCGCAACCGGGATTTTCCGCTGCGCACGAATTACCTGATCGTCGATGAAGCCTCGATGATGGATATCGAGCTGGCCGCGTCACTGCTCGACGCGCTTACGCCGAATTGCTCGCTGCTGCTGGTGGGCGATCGCGATCAGTTGCCGTCGGTCGGCCCGGGCAGCGTGCTGAAGGACGTGATCGCCTCCGGGCTGGTGCCGGTGGTCGAGCTGCACCAGGTTTACCGGCAGGCGCGCGAGAGCATGATCGTCGCCAACGCGCACAAGCTCAACCGCGGATGGATGCTCGACGTGGGGAACGATCCGGCCGGCGATTTCTTTTTCTTCGAGCGCGCCTCGCCCGACGACGTGCTCGCGACGATCAAACAGCTGGTGCGCGAGCGGCTGGTCGGGCGGTTCGGAATCCGCGATCCGCGCGAAATCCAGGTGCTGACCCCGATGAATCGCGGCCCACTGGGGACTCATCTGCTCAACCGCGAGCTGCAGGCGCTGCTCAATCCGGCCGGGCGCGAGCTGCGCGCGAGCGATCGCATCCTGCGCGAGGGCGATCGCATCATTCAGTTGCGCAACAACTACGACAAGGGAATCTTCAACGGATCGATCGGCAGGATCATGAGCGTCGATACCGCGCGCGGACGGATCACCGCCGCTTTCGAGGAAGCGCACGCCGATTACGATCAGTCGGAGCTCGATGAAGTCGGCCTTGCCTACGCGATCTCGGTGCACAAGAGCCAGGGGAGCCAGTACCCCGCGGTGGTGATCCCCGTTCATTCGAGCCACTACCTGATGCTGCGGCGCAACCTGCTCTACACCGCGATCACGCGCGCGGAGCGGGTCTGCGTGCTGGTCGGCACCAAGAGCGCGCTTCAGCAGGCGGTGCGCAACCAGGACGAGCGCCGCCGTGCCAGCCGGCTCTCAGAGCGGCTGCGAATCGACTGAGCGGCGCGGGCGTGGTGGATTGACTTGCCGCTGCTAACCGCGGCCGCCGAGCGTCACCGCGAGCATGATGAGAAAGAACAGCGCGAGGATGAAAATTCCCGCTTCGATCAGGATTGCGCCCAGCGCCCGCCACGCCGAGAAGCGGTGAACCTCGCCCACGCACTGCAGCATCACCACGAAGCTCCACACACCCAGCACCAGGTTGACGAATCCCAGGCCCACGAATGAGGGGGTGAATGGCGGCAGATGGCCGTTTAGAAACGCGGGCGGCGCCGCGGCTCCCAGCAGCGTCGCCGCGATACTGATGAGCGCGGCCGCGATAGCCGGAATCCGCGACCAGGCCAGCGCCGCGCGCACCTGGACCGAGGTTGCGACTCCGCCCAGAGCCCCGCCAATCCATCTGAGCGCCCATCCGTTGAAATACAGCATCGCGATTCCGATCGCGCCCGCGAAGATCGCGATGAAGGCGACCTCGAGCGGCCACAGGAACGGCGGCGGCGTCTGCGCGGAGAGCATCCGTGACCACGCCGATTCCATCGCGACCAGCGCCGGACCGAGCGCCGCCAGCCCGAGCACGTAGCGCAGCGGATCGAGCTCGACGATATTGCGAATCGCCGCGCGCGGCTCAGTCCAGATAGCGATGAACGGGCTTGGCGCGGATGCTGATGCCATCGATTGTGTCTCCGATCGCGAATGCGCGCGCGGCGCGCGGTTATTTTTTCGCGCGAGCGTTTGCGCGCGGCTTTTTCTCCGCCGGTGGACGCGCGCGGCGGCCGCCGTGGACGGGCGCGAGATGCTCCAGCGCGCGCCCCACCGCGGCGACCTCGGCGCGAACCGCGGCGGGATCGGCGCCGCCGCCCGCCGCCATCCGCGCTTCGACCTCGGCGATCGTCTTTGCGTAATCGTTGCGGAAGCGGCGGTTGAGTTCCTTCCACGGGACGCCGGTCAGCGCCGCAATCGCATCGGGCGATGCGGAAAGAAACCCGCGCGCGAGCATCACGGCGACGCCCGGATAGCCGAGATAGCCTTGCCAGTACGAGGCATTGTCGTTGGAGGAAATCTCGCGGCCGTCGGGCGAAGTCTCGACGTTGTAGGCCTTGCTCCCGTCGGAGGACTTCACACGGGCGTGGGTCTCATCGATAAGCGTGACGCGTCCGTCGCCCAGCGCGCCGAGCGCCTCGTAGATTTTCGCGGCGGGCGGCATCTTCCATTTCTCAAGCGCGGCCATCAAGTCTCTATCGGACTTGTGCGCGCGGCGCGCAAGCGCGGCTTGACGGCGCCAAAGCCCGCGCCGTACGATCGGCGGCACGGGGAGGTGACGCACGATGCTCAAGATGTTCGATTACAAGCCGTGACCGTGGGCGCGCAAATCGCGCATCGCCCTTTTGGAAAAAGGGCTCCAATGGGAAACCACCTGGCTCGACCTCCCCTCCGGAGAGCATAAGAAGCCCGAGTACCTTGCGATCAATCCGGTCGGCAAGGTGCCCGCGCTGATCGACGGCGCGCTCATCGTTCACGACTCGACGATTATCGGCGAGTATCTGGAAGACCGCTACCCCGGCCGTCCGCTGCTGCCGCACGACGCGGCTGCCAAGGCGCGGGCGCGCGCGATGGAGGATTACGCCGACGCATACATGGCGCCGTCGATGTACAAAATCCTGTACCAGATGCGCAAGCCCGAGGCCGAGCGCGATCGCGCGAAGATCGAGGAGGGCGAGCGCGAGACGCGCCGCCACTTCGAGTACCTCGATCGCGAGCTTGGCGGCCGCGAGTTTATCGCGGGCGATTTCAGCGTCGCGGATATCGCATACATGCCGCACCTGTCGAACTACGAGCGCGCGGGCTACCAGGTGCCCGAGGATCTGAAGAATCTGCACGCATGGTGGGAGCGGCTGAAGTCGCGACCGAGCTACGCGCAGAGCTGGCCGTTGTAGATCAGGACGAAGCAGCCACCCCCTCTTGTATTCTCCCCCGTGTCGAACAACGGGGGAGAATCAGAATTTGCTCCCGGATTTTTTCATAGGGAAGGACCAAGGGGGCGAGTGCGGCTCCGCACGTCGCACCACCGTTTGCGGCGCCGGCGCGATCTGCGCTAAGCGGGGAACACTTTTCCCGTGGGAGGCGCGATCATGGCGGAGCCGATCGGAAAGCTCGATCACATCGGAATTGCGGTCCACAGCGTCGCCGAGGCGCGCAAGTTTTTCGAGGGCGTGCTCGGCGCGCGCTTCATGTTCGAGGCCGAAAGCCCGCAGGCGGGCTACAAGCTCGCGGAGTTCCAACTTGGCGGCGTGATCCTTGAATTGCTCGAGCCGCTGGGCGCGGATTCATTCCTGCACAAGTTCCTGGCCAAACGCGGCGAGGGAATGCATCATCTGACGTTCAACGTTCCCGACTCGAAGCGAAAGTCGGCGGAGCTGAAGGAGCAGGGCGTGCGGATCGTGGACGAGACCGAATGGTCGCCGACTTCGTACGAATCGTTCATCTCGCCGCGCTCGGCGCATGGCGTGCTGATCCAGCTTGGCAACGGCTACCCGACGCTGTCGGATCATCCGGAGTGGTCGCAGAAGAAAGAGTAGGGCGCGCCGCTACGCCGAGTAGCCGCCGTCAACCGGGATATTGAGCCCGGTCAGGAACTCCGCTTCGTCGCTGGCGAGAAACAGCGCGAGCGCGGCGGTATCGGCGGCGCGGCCCAGCCGCTTCATCGGGATCGGCTCGGCCGCCGCGCGCTTCATCGCCTCCAGCGCGGCGCGTCCGCCCTCAGGCATGAACTTCGCCAGCATCGGGGTGTCCGCGGCGACCGGGCAGATCGAATTGACGCGGATCTTCTTTGGCGCAAGCTCGACGGCGAGCGCCCGGGTCAGCGCGACGACCGCGCCCTTGGACGCCGCATAGACGCTGAGATTGGGGCGCCCCTTGAGCGCGGAGAGCGAGGAGGTGTTGATGATCGCGCCACCGGCCGGATTTTTCGCGATCGCAGGCGCGCCGAATTTGCATCCGAAGATGACGCCCTTGACGTTCACGTCCATCACGCGCGCGTAAAGCTCGGGCGTGATCTCGGCGATCGGAGTCGCCGGCATCGGCACGCCCGCGTTGTTGAACATGATATCGAGCCTGCCGAAGCTCTTGACGGTTTCTTCAACCATCGCTTGAACTTCCGCCGGGTGCGCGACGTCGGCCCGGATAAAGATAGCGCGCCCGCCCGCCTGCGCTATCTGCGAGGCGGCGTCGCTGCCGCCGGCCTCGTCAAGGTCGCCGATCGCGACCGCGGCGCCTTCGCGCGCGAAGGTAAGCGCGGTCTCGCGGCCTAAGCCGGAGCCCGCGCCGGTGATCAGTGCGACTTTGCCGCTCAGCCGATTCATCTCTGCCTCGTGCGATCCGCGATGCGGCGGGCGCCGGCTCAACCCATCAGGCCCGAATTCGCGCCGCCGTCGATCGTGATATTCGCGCCGTGGATAAATGCGCCGCGCGGCGAGGCCAGGAAGCATACCAGGTCGGCGACTTCCTCAGGCTTGCCCGGGCGCTTAAGCGGCGTCATCCGCGCGTAGAGTTCGTCGAGGTTGCCGCCGCGCGCGCCGCGCTCGGCGAAAAGACGCAGGCGCTCGGTGAGGATCGGTCCCGGATTCACCCCGACCACGCGCACGCCGTGCTTGGCGCCCTCGTCGGCGAGCGACTTGGTGAAGTGATTGAGCGCGGCGTTGGCGGCGCCGCCGACCATGTAGCTGGCGCTGGGGCGCAGCGCGCCGGTGCCAATCACGTTGACGATCACGCCGGCGCGCTGCGCCGCCATCTTTGGCATCACCTCGCGCGCCATCCGGATGTAGCCATAGAACTTGAGCTCGAAGTCGGCGCGCCAGTCGTCGTCGGTGATCTTGAAGAAGTCGCCGGGACGCGCGCTGCCCGCGTTGTTCACCAGAATGTCGATACGCCCGAACGCGCCGTCGGCGCGCGCGACGACGGCGCGGATATCGTCGGGACGGGTCAGATCCGCGGCGACGGTCTCGACCCGCGCGCCTTCGACTTTGCGCGCGAGCGCCGCGGTCTCGTCCAGCGCCTCCTGCCCGCGCGCGCAGATGAGCACGCTGGCGCCCTCGGCCACGAAGCGCAGCGCGGTTGCGCGTCCGATACCCTTGCTGCCGCCGGTTACGATTGCGGTTTTGCCGCTGAGCTGCAGATCCATCGCGGGTGAAATCCTCTGCCCGCGAGGTTCGCATCGCGGCTTGCGCGGCGTCAAGCTGCGCGCGCGCCGCCTTAACAGGCCCGCCGCTATCTGGCACGATTGCTCAGACGCGGCGCAAATTTCCGCCGGATCGCCAGATGAAAGAAATCGTAGTCTCCTGCCTGAGCGCCGCGATCGAGCGTGCGCGCGCCGCGAGCCTGCTCAAAACCGCGCCCGCCGCGATCGCGACCGAGGCTCCCAAGGATCCCGCGCACGGCGATATCGCGAGCAACGTGGCGCTCACGATGGCGCGGACTGAGGGGCAGCCGCCGCGCAAAATCGCCGACGCGATTCGCGCCCATCTGGAGTTGCCCGCCGAAATCGGCGAGGTCTCGGTCGCGGGCCCCGGGTTTATCAACTTCCGGATGGCGCCGGAGTACTGGCATGGCGAGATGCGCGCGGCGCTCGCACGCGGCGCGGAATATTTCCGCCCGCAAAAATGGGAGCTGCGCTCCGGCGGTGCGGGGCGCGTGCAGGTCGAGTTCCTGTCCGCCAATCCCACCGGACCGCTCACCGTCGGCCACGGCCGCAACGCGGTGCTCGGTGACACGATCGCGCGCATGTTCGAGGCGGCCGGCTTCGAGGTGACGCGCGAGTACTACTTCAACGACGGCGGGCGCCAGATGAAGCTGCTCGGCGAGTCGGTGCGCGTGCGCTATCTGCAGGAGCTGGGAATCGACGCGGCGCTGCCCGAGGACGGCTACCAGGGCGAGTATATCCGCGATATCGCGCGTGCGCTCAAGGACGAGCGCGGCGACACGCTCAAGGACACGACCGATATCGAAGCGTTCCGCGCCGCCGCGGTGAAAGCGATCTTCGCCGACATCACGCGCAGCTGCGAGCGCTTGGGGATCCGCTTCGAGCGTGTTCACCAACGAGCTCGACCTGATGAAGGCGGGCAAGGTCGATGCGGTGCTCGAGGAGTTGCGCGCGCGCGAACTGCTGGTCGAGCGCGACGGCGCGGTATGGCTGCGCGGCGAGCCGATCGGACTTCCGAAGGACGAGGTCCTGGTTCGCTCGGGCCCCGGCCGCGAGCCGACCTATCGCACCCCCGATATCGCCTATCATATCGACAAGCTCGCGCGCGGCTACGATCTGATCGTCGACGTGTTCGGCGCCGATCATATCGCGGAGCATCAGCAGGTGGTCGCCGCGGTGCGCGCGCTCGGGCATGACACCGCGACGATTCGCGCGATCATCTACCAGTTCGTAACGCTCACGCGCGGCGGAGAGAAGGTGAAGATGTCCACGCGGAGGGCGACCTACGTCACGCTCGACGAGCTGGTGGACGAAGTCGGCGCCGACGTGGTGCGGTTCTTCTTCCTGTTCCGCAAATCCGACAGCCATCTCGATTTCGATCTCGACCTCGCCAAGAAGCAGGCGCCGGAGAATCCGGTCTTCTATGTCCAGTATGCGCACGCGCGGCTGGCCAGCGTGTTTCGCGAGGCCGCGGCGCGCGGACTTCATCCGCCCGCCGACACGGCGGCGGTCGATCTCACGCTGCTGTCGGCGGAGGAAATCGAGCTTGCCAAGCGCGCGGTCGGATTGCCCGAGGTGATGACGGCGGCGGCGCAGTCGCTCGAACCGCATCGAATCCCGTTCTACCTGCTCGATCTCGCCGGCGAGTTCCATCGCTATTACAACAAGCCCGCCAATCGTATAATTGGCGAGGATCGGGAACTGAGCACGGCGCGGCTGACGCTGGCCGGTCTGCTGAGAGAAGCGCTCGCAAGCGGGCTGGGGTTGCTCGGCGTAAGCGCGCCGGAGCGGATGTGAGGCGGGGATGAGATTTGAAATCAGGACAGGCGGTACGATTCTGATTCTGGTCGGCCTGATGGGCCTGTCCGGCGCCGTGTTCGCGCTGGGCCTGGTCGCGGGCTACGAGATGGCGCGCCAGAACACGCCCGACATCTCTCAGGTCGCCTCGGTGTTTCCGGTGCCGAGCGCGCCTCCGGTAGCGCCGAGCGCGGCGGCGTCGCCGGCATTGCCGCTGGCAGCCTCGCCCGCGGGCGCGGCAGCTTCGCCCGCGCCGGTTGCGGCGTCCACCGCCGGCAATCTCGCCCGGCCGGTTCTATCGAGCAAAGCGGCGGCGCGGCCCGTCTCGACGCCCAACACTGTGGCGGCGCGCACGACTTCCGAACCGCGGCCCGCGCCTGCGCAACGGCCGGCGGCCGCCGGGGAAGAAGCGGCCACCGAAGAAAGCGCCCCGGCAAAGGTTGCTCCGCGTGCAGCCGCATCGGTTGCCAGCGCCGCTCCGGCGCCGGAGTCCGAGGCGCGCAAGAAGGGCTACAACATCCAGATTGAAGCGGTGATGGATCACTCCGGCGCCGCGGACATGATTCGCAAGCTCCGGGCGCTGGGCTACCGGCCTTACGAAGTCGCGACCGAAGTCAACGGGCAGACCTGGTACCGCGTGCGCGTGGGGCCGTACCCGTCGCCGGAGGCGGCGCGCGCCGCGCAGGACAAGCTCAAGGAGCAATACAAGGCCGCCTACATGTCGCGCTGACGGCGCACCGCGCGCGGCTCACGACGGCGCTAGCCGGGTGCTGCCCAACCCGCGCCGATTGACAACGGGTGGGCGGGAATAGATACTCTCTAGCGCAATGAGCGATCGCATCACCGGCATGGCTTGGGCGAACTGGCGTTGGCACGCCGACGCACTCGCCTGCGCGCCGGTTTTGTAATCGCGTTACAAAACCGAATCTCCATCAGGGCCGCGGGCGACAAGTCCAGCGGCCCTTTTGTTTATGCGGCCGCCTGACTTTTGACCCGAACCGCGGAGGAGACGGTAAAGGATATACGACGATGCTTACACCGACGGAGCACGAGTTCGAGGAGCTGAGAGGCCGGGGTTACAACCTGATCCCGGTCTCGCGCGAGATCGCCGCCGATCTGGAAACTCCGGTGTCGGCCTTTTTGAAGGTCGCGCGCGGCGACTACGCCTTTCTGCTCGAAAGCGTGCGCGGCGGAGAAAAATGGGGGCGCTACACCTTCCTTGGCGCGGAGCCCGCGATGGTGATTCGCGCGCGCGCCAACCGGATGGACATTATCCGGCCCGGGCGCGGTGTCGAGGTGCGCTCGGTCGCCAACTGCTTCCAGGAATTGCGCACCGAGATGAAGCGCTTCCGCGCGCCCGAGCTTGCGGGGCTGCCGCGCTTTTTCGGCGGCGCGGTCGGATTTCTCGCCTACGATGTCGTGCGATGCTTCGAGAAGATTCCCGAGACCGCCCAGGACGATCTCGGCGTGCCGGATCTCTACGTGATGATCACGGACACGATGCTGATGTTCGACAACGTCCGGCAGACGCTTCGGATTATCGCCAACGTGCCGGTGGACGAATTCGACTCCACCCGCGCCGCGTATCAGAGCGCGCAGATCAAGATCGATGAGATCGTCCGCCGCCTGCACGACGCGGTCGCGCCGCCCCGTCTGGAGGGCGCCGCCGCGGTCGCCAACGACGCGACTATCACGTCCAACACGACGCGCGAGGGATACATGGCGATGGTGACGGCGGCCAAGGAGTACATCGTGGCCGGCGACGTCATCCAGGTGGTTCCGTCGCAGCGCTTCGAAGCTCCGCTCACCGCTCATCCGTTCAATATCTATCGTAGTTTGCGGACCATTAATCCGTCGCCATACATGTTCTACCTGCGGCTCGGGGACGTGACGCTGGTCGGCGCGTCGCCCGAGGTGATGGTCCGCGTCGAGGGGCGCGATATCACGCTCCGCCCGATCGCCGGCACGCGGCGGCGCGGCAGTAGCGAGGCCGAGGACATCGAGCTCGAGCGCGAGCTGCTCGCCGATCCCAAGGAGCGCGCCGAGCACGTGATGCTGGTCGACCTGGGGCGCAACGACGTCGGGCGGGTGTCGGAGATCGGCTCGGTCAACGTGACCGAGCTGATGGTGGTGGAGCGCTACTCGCATGTGATGCACATCGTCTCCAACGTGGTTGGCACGCTCAGGCCCCAGTTCGACGCGTACGACGCGTTCGCCGCGACCTTCCCGCAGGGAACGGTTTCGGGCGCGCCGAAAATCCGCGCGATGGAGATAATCGACGAGCTGGAGACGGTGCGTCGCGGCGTGTACGCGGGCGCGGTCGGTTATTTCAGCTTCACCGGCAACACCGACACCGCGATCGCGCTGCGCACGCTGCTGATCAAGAACAACCGCGTTTATATCCAGGCGGGCGGCGGTATCGTCGCGGACTCCGACCCCGGCGCGGAGTTCGAGGAATCGGTCAACAAGGCGCGCGCGATGGTCCGGGCGCTGCAGACCGCGCGCGACTTCGAGACTCCGGGCGCGGGGAGGTAACGGCGATGGCGGACAAAGCACCCCGGCTCCTGATGATCGATAACTACGACTCGTTCACCTACAACCTGGTCCAGTACCTGGGCGAGCTTGGCGCGGAGGTGACCGTCAGGCGCAACGACGCGATCGACGTCGGCGGGGCGCGCGCGATGGGTCCCGACGCAATCGTGATCTCGCCCGGCCCCTGCACTCCGCGCGAGGCCGGCGTCTCGGTGCCGATCCTGCGCGAGATGGCGGGAGAACTGCCGATTTTCGGCGTGTGCCTGGGCATGCAGTGCATGGGCGAGGCGTTCGGAGGTAACGTGATCCGCGCCTCGCGCCTGATGCATGGCAAGACTTCGCCGGTGATTCACGACTCGCGCACCATTTACGACGGAGTGCCGAATCCGTTCGAGGCGATGCGCTATCATTCGCTGATCGTCGATCGCGAGACGCTGCCCGATTGCGTCGAGATAAGCGCCCACACCGCGGAGAACGAGATCATGGGACTGCGGCACAAGACGCTCAACGTCGAGGGCGTGCAGTTTCATCCCGAGTCGATCGGCACGCCCGAGGGAAAGCATCTGCTCGCCAACTTCCTGCGGAGGCTCGCCGCGTGAGCGTATTGCGCGAAGCCTTTGCGGCCGCGGTGGAGGGCCGCTCGCTCGACGCGCAGGCCGCGGAGCGCGCGTTCGCGGCGATCCTGGAGGGCGGCGACGGCGCGCCCGATCCGCTCGTCGCGGGATTCCTGGTCGCGCTCAAGATCAAGGGCGAGAGCGCCAACGAGCTGGCAGGCGCGGCGCGCGCGATGCGCGCGCGGATGCGCCGCGTCGCGCTTGGCGTCGAGGGGGTCCTGGACGTGGTCGGAACCGGTGGCGACGGCGCCAATTCGTTCAATATCTCGACCGCCGCCGCGCTGGTCGCGGCAGCCGCCGGCGTCCCCGTCGCCAAGCACGGCAATCGCGCCGCGAGCGGGCGAGTCGGCTCCGCGGACGTGCTCGAACACGTCGGCGTGCGGATCGATTGCGATCCCGAGGGGCTTGCGCGATGCGTTCGCGCGGCGGGAATCTGCTTCATCTTCGCCCCGGCGTATCATCCGGTGATGGCGCGCCTGGCCCCGCTGCGAAAGTCGCTCGGAATTCGCACCACGTTCAACCTGCTCGGCCCGCTGTGCAATCCGGCCGCGCCCGAGCGGATGCTGGTCGGCGTGGGCGACCCGCGGCTCCATCGCGAGCTCGCCCATGCGCTCGGCGCGCTCGGCGTGCGCCACGCGCTCGTGGTATGCGGCAGCGACGGGATGGACGAAATCACGCTGGCCGGTCCCACGCGGATCGCGGAGCTTCATGGCGAGGCGCCGATCCGCGAATACGAAATTGCGCCCGAGGACTTCGCGATGCGCCGCGCCGGGCGCCAGGAGTTCGAGGTGCGCGACGCCCCGCATGCCGCCGCGCGAATACGCGCGGCGCTGGGCGCCGGAGCGGGCGCGGCGGGCGACCTGGTTGCTATCAATGCCGGCGCGGCGATCTACGCTGGCGGGCGGGCCGCATCGATAAAAGAGGGCGTCGCGATCGCGCGCGAGGCGATCGATTCGGGCGCGGCGCTCGCGGCGCTGGAGGGGCTCGCGCGCGCAAGCCGTGGGGAGCAGTGATGGCCTCGATACTCGACAAGATATTTGCCGCCAAGCGCGAGGAGCTCCGCGCGGTCAGCGAACAGACCCCGCTCGATTCCGTGCGCGAAGCCGCCGCGCGCGCGTCGGCGCCGCGCGACTTCGCTGCCGCGCTCAGCGCGAAGCGCCCCGCGATTATCGCGGAAGTTAAGCGCGCCTCGCCGAGCAAAGGCGATATCCTGCCCGGGCTCGATCCCGCCTCAGTCGCGCGCGGCTATGCGCTTTCCGGCGCAGCCTGCATTTCGGTGCTGACCGATCGCCATTTCAAGGGCACGCTCGACGATCTGCGCGCGGTGCGCGCCGCGGTCGATATCCCGCTGCTGCGCAAGGACTTCATGTTCGACGCGTACCAGGTGTACGAGGCGCGCGCGGCGGGCGCGGATTGTATTCTGCTGATCGCCGCGATGCTGAAGGAGGTGGAGTTGCGCGAACTCCAGGCGCTCGCATACGAGCTCGGGATGGCGGCGCTGGTCGAGGTTCACGACGCCGCCGAGTTCGCAACGGCCGGGCGGATCGGCGCGCGGCTTATCGGGATCAATAACCGCGACCTGCATACCTTCGTCACCGATATCGCGGTGACCGAGCGCCTGCTCGCGAGCTATCGCGGCGGCGCGGTGGTCGTTTCGGAGAGCGGAATTGATAGCGCCGCCGATATCGCTCGCCTCGACGCGGCGGGGGCGCGGGCGTTCCTGATCGGAGAGAGCCTGCTGCGCGGCGGCGCGCCGGAAAAGAAGCTCGGCGAGCTGATGGGCGCGCTGGGTGGCGCGGGGGCGAACCCGCGATGACGGTGAGGATCAAAATCTGCGGCTTGACGCGCCCGGACGACGCGCGCGCGGCGGCCGAGCTCGGCGCCGACCTGATCGGACTCAATTTCTATCCGCCCAGCCCGCGCTATCTCGAGCTCGAGCGCGCCCGCGCGGTGCGCGCGGCGGCGGGCCGGCGCGCGCTTGCGGTCGGCGTGTTCGTCAACGCCGCGCGCGGCTTTATCGCGGAGCGGATCGCGGCGCTCAGCCTGGACATGATCCAGTTCCACGGCGACGAGGACGAAAGCGCGCTTGCCGGATGGCCGGTGCCGGTGATTCGCGCGCTGCGGGTTCGCGCGGGCGACGCGGCGGGCGCGATCGCGGCCGCGCATGCCGACTTCATCCTGCTCGACACGTTTCACGACTCGCTTTACGGCGGCACCGGAGTCGCGCGCCCGCTCGACGACTTGCGGGGATGCGATCTTTCGCGCGTGTTTATCTCGGGCGGACTTAATCCCGAAAACGTCGGCGCCGCCGCCGGGCTCAAGCCCTACGCGGTTGACGTCGCCAGCGGCGTCGAGTCGGCGCCGGGCGTCAAGGATCACACCAAGCTCAGGAGCTTTATCGACCATGCCAGGATTTCCCGATAGCCACGGACATTTCGGCGAGTACGGCGGGCGCTACGTCGCCGAAACCCTGATGCCGGCGCTGTTCGAGCTCGAACGGGCCTACAAGGAGGCGCGCCGCGATCCGAAATTCCGCGCCGAGCTGGAGCGCTACTCGCGCGAGTACGTCGGCCGTCCCACCCCGCTTTACTTCTGCGCCAATCTGACCGCGAAGCTCGGCGGCGCGCGAATCTATCTGAAGCGCGAAGACCTGTGCCATACCGGCGCGCACAAGGCCAACAACGCGCTCGGGCAGGCGCTGCTCGCGGTGCGGATGGGCAAGGAGCGGATTATCGCCGAGACCGGCGCGGGACAGCATGGCGTCGCGACCGCCACGATGGCGGCGCTGTTCCGGCGCCAGTGCGAAGTGTTCATGGGCACCGTGGACGTCGAGCGGCAGGCGCTCAACGTGTTTCGCATGAAGCTGCTCGGCGCCAAGGTGAATCCGGTCGATTCCGGCAGCAGGTCGCTCAAGGACGCGATGAGCGAGGCGCTGCGCGACTGGACCGCGACGGTCGGAAACACATACTACCTGATCGGCTCCGCCGCGGGGCCTCATCCGTACCCGCAGATCGTGCGCGACTTCCAGACCGTAATCGGACGCGAGGCGCGCCGGCAGATCCTCAAGCACGAGGGCCGCCTGCCCGACGTGCTGGTCGCGTGCGTCAACGGCGGCTCCAACGCGATAGGCCTGGTGTATCCATTCATCAAGGACAAGAACATCCGCATGATCTTCGTCGAGGCGGGCGGGCTCGGGCTGGGCGGCCTGGAGCATGCCGCCACGCTGTCGCTCGGGCAGGCGGGAGTGCTGCACGGTAACCGCACGCTGCTGTTGCAGGACGAGCTCGGGCAGATTCGCGAGACGCACTCGATCGCCGCGGGCCTCGACTATCCCGGCGTCGGCCCCGAGCTGGCTCATCTGAAGACCACCGGGCGCGCCGAGTACGCGGCGGTAACCGACGCCGAGGCGCTGGAGGCGTTCCAGCTCCTGTCGGAGACCGAGGGGATCATCCCGGCGCTGGAGAGCTCGCACGCGGTGGCATACGCGGCCAAGCTCGCGCCGACGCTGCCCAGGGAACAGGTCATGATCATCAATCTGTCCGGGCGCGGCGACAAGGACATGAACACCGTCGCGCGCGCACTCGGCGTGACGCTTTGAGGTAGGCGTGATGGCGGCGCAAAATCGAATCAAGGAAAAATTCCGCGAGCTGCGCGCGCGCAATGAGGCCGCGCTGATCCCGTTTATCGTCGCCGGCGATCCCAGCCTGGATGCGACCGCGAAGCTGGTGCTGGAGCTGGAGGCGCGCGGCGCGGATCTGATCGAGCTCGGGGTGCCGTTCTCCGATCCGATGGCCGATGGTCCCGCCAATCAGCGTGCGATCGCGCGCGGGCTGGGCTCGGGCGGATCGATCGCGGCGATCCTCGCGATGGTGTCGGAGCTGCGCAAGGCCACCCAAATCCCGATAGTCCTGTTCGGCTACTACAATCCTTATATGCACTACGGATGCGAGCGGCTGTGCCGCGACGCGGCGGCCGCCGGAGTGGACGGAATCCTGGCGGTCGACCTGCCGCCTGACGAAAGCGCCGACCTGGCGGCGCCGGCGCGCGCGAACGGCCTGGACCTGATCTACCTGCTGGCGCCGACCACGCCGATCGAGCGATGCCGCAAGATCGCGCGCGCGGGCAGCGGCTTCCTGTATTATGTTGCGGTAACCGGCGTGACCGGCGCACGGGCACAGCTATCAGCCGAACTTCCTGACAAGATGGCCGCGCTGCGCACCGTGACCAAACTGCCGATCGGCGTGGGGTTCGGTATCTCGACGCCTGAGCAGGCCGCGCGGGTGGCGAGCTTTGCCGATGCGGTGGTGGTCGGCAGCGCGATTTCGCTGCTGATCGAGGCGCACGGAAGCTCGCTTGACCTGTACCGCGTGGTGGGTGGAATGGTGGGAGCAATGAAGGACGCGATGCGCGCCGCGCGCGGCGCCATTCACGCAGGAGCATCGAGTTAGCCATATGGCGCAGGAAGAATCAGAGCGTACTGCCGCGGCTCAGCCGCCCGCGAACTCTCAGCCGCAAGCCGCCGCGCCTGCGCCCTCGGACGACATCTGGTCCAAGTGCCCGACCTGCAAGGAGATCACGTTCCGCAAGGAAGTCGAGCGTAATCTCAACGTATGCCCCAAGTGCGGGCATCATTTCCGCATCACCGTCGGCCAGCGGCTTTCGATCACCGTCGATCGCGGGACGTGGCGCGAGATGTTCGAGAATCTCGCGATCGGAGATCCGCTCGGCTTCGTGGACAGCAAGCCGTATCCGGCCCGAATCAAGGCGGCTCGGGAGGAGAGCGGACGCAGCGACGCGGTCGTGGTCGGCGTCGCGAAAATAGAGGGGCATCCCACCGCGCTCGGAATCATGGACTGGGAGTTCATGGGCGGCAGCATGGGAATCGTTGTCGGCGAGAAGCTGGCCCGGATGTTCGATCATGCGATCCGGCGCGGGATTCCCGCAGTGGTGTTCAGCGCCTCGGGTGGCGCGCGAATGCAGGAGGGCCCGCTGTCGCTGATGCAGATGGCGAAGGTGTCGGCGGCGATCGCGCGGCTGCGCGACGCGCGCCTGCCCTATATCTCGGTAATGACCGATCCCACCTCCGGCGGCGTCGCGGCGTCGTTCGCGATGCTGGGCGATCTTAATATCGCGGAGCCGGGCGCGCTGATCGCGTTCGCCGGGCGCCGCGTGACGGCGCAGACCAGCGGACAGGAGCTGCCCGAGGATTTCCAGCGCTCGGAATTTCTGATCGCGCACGGGATGCTCGACGCGATCGTTCCCCGCCATCAGATGAAATTCACGCTCGGGCGGCTGCTTGGGATGCTCGCGCCGAGCCGGCGCGCTCGCGCCGGCCGCAAGTAGAAGCCGCCGCGCCACGACGAAGTCGAAAGCCTGAGTAGAGGTGGTGCGAGAGGAGGGACTTGAACCCTCATGGGTTACCCCACCGGATCCTAAGTCCGGCGCGTCTGCCGTTCCGCCACTCTCGCGCGGGAGGGAAAGCATAGCAGAGTAGCGGGTTTTTTGAAGCGCGATCATCGTTCAGCGGCTCGAAATCGCCTCGACTTTTGCATGACTTTTGCACTTCTCCTCGGAGGCATGGAAATCGGCGAGCTTCGATGCGGCTTCTTGGAGCATCCCGGAATCAACGATCGCATACCGGCGATATACGGCCTCGGTTCGGTGACCGGTGAGTTTCATCGCGGCCGATCGCGGTACGCCTGCGCGTTCCAAATTCCTGACCGCCGTGCGGCGGAAGTCGTGCACTAAGCGGCCGGGCACGCCAGCGGCCTTGCATGCCTGCTCCCATGCGCCGCGGAAGTCTTTGATGCGTCCGCCGGCGACGGCGCGCGGGCATCCAGGCGCATGTGCGAAGACCCAAGGGATGATCTGGCCGCTCGCCTTTTCGATTTCGCGCACGCGCTCGCGCTGCGCTTCGAGAATCGCGCGCAGCTCCGGCGTGAACGGAAACTCGCGGCCCTCGCGATTCTTGGTTTCGCCCGGCTCAAGCCGAAGCCAGCCTGCGCCGAGATCCACGTGCCGCCATTGCCGGGTCAGGATTTCAGAGCGCGTCCGCCAGCCCGTGATATAAGCGACTTGAGCAACGGGCCGAAGGTATTCCGGCAGACTGGCCAGCACCGCGCGATACTGCTCCGGTTCGAAGAAGCCGGCGCGCGCATTGTCGACCTTCAACATGTCGATCTCTGGCCGCATTCCGACCTTGCCAGCCTTGGTGCCAAGCCTGAATCCGCGGCGAAGCACCGCGACCTCGTAATTGACGGTCGCCGGCGCCGCGCTTTCGGTCAGGCGATGCTGCTGGTAGGCCGTGATCCGGTCGCTGGTTATGTCGCGTGCCTTGCGCTCCGGCCGGAAAAACTCGCAGAGATGCGAGCTTGCTTGCTTGACGCGATCGAGGCTGCGCAGGCCGTTGGCGGCGAAATTCGCCTCGACCATATAGAGCAGGTCCCGGAGTGTCGTCTTGTCGAGCTGCGGGCCGACGGGCTTGCCGAGCGCGGCGGTTCCGGTTTTGGCCTTGAGCAGCCGGACGGCTTCGGCCCGATTCTCTGTGCGGGCGTTCTCGGCGATGCGGCGCCCGTTCACGCTGTACACGATCCACCAAGTCGAGCAGTGCCGCATCTCGCCCGTCCGGCGGTCGCGATAGCTGGGCTGGTAAACGTTGCCAAGTCCGCGTGCTTGCCTCATCGTCCGACCTCCTCGCGCTTCAGCGGCTGACGCAGATATGCCTCAAGCGCCTCAGTCGTGATTTCCTGGAGCGTGCGGCGTTCCTTGATGGCGCGGATTTTCGCGCGCTCCATCAGCGCCTCGGGCAGTCGCAGGGTCGTTTTCGTCATGGCTATGGCCTCCTTCTTTCTCATGCCCCTATCCTGCCATATTGCCATATAACCGTCAAGCGCGTTGAGTCTCCCGCCATCGCCGCACCGCGGTCTCAGAGGCCGCCAGGGCTTTGCGTGAAACGCGCCGGATGAACGGCAGCTCCTTTGCGTGGCGGAACACGAACCGCCGATTGACGCCTAGGATCGCGGCGATCTCGTCGGCGCCGATAGTCCGATCGGCCGGCGTGCGCGGTGATGGCCCATGCGATTCCGACGCGATCGAGAGCAGGCGTGCGTGAAGCGCCGCTGTCGTGATCTGCGCGCGCCCGAGCAGTGCCGCGACCGCGGCGGCCGGCAACGTATCCGCCAGCGATGGATCGCGCGCGAGATCGTCGAGCGTCGGGATCGCTGCGAGCGGTGCGCGGTTGGGGATCATGCGCCCAGCAGGCTTCTCAGGCCTCCCTCGAGCTGCTCAAGTGCGTTCCTGATGGCCGGCAGGTCCTGCCGTTCGAACAGCTCCTCAACTAGATGTGCGTGCCTGGCGAAGAAGTCGCGCGACTGACACCGACGATTCGCTGGACAACTGACGTAGCCTGACTCAATGCGGCGTAAGGTGGCGCTCAGCAGGCGCAGTGCCTTGTCGGCGTCCCAGGCATTGAGTGCCGTCAGGATTCGCAGAATGTCCGGTTTCAGGGCACGGATCGCAGCGCGGTCGTCGTCTGTAAGCAGCGCGCTCGGCGATACCGTCAAGGTCAGCCCGTGAGGCTCCACGGTGATGCCGCGAGACCGAAAATTTGCCAGCAATTGCTCGGCTTGGACCATCAGAAATTCTCTCCGCCCCCCGGGGGGGCTTTTCAGCCGTAACAACGTCACAGCCGCTGTCTCCGTAGCTGGGATCGCTATTTCCAGCCGTAACATCCGGGGCGGTGTTACCTTTCAAAAACTCACGAAAGTCGCTGTGCCCGTTGGGTTGTGACGTTGTTACGGCCTCAGCGGGGGGGAGGTACACCTCGAACACTTCCTCGAAGTATCCGCGCATGTATCCCTTCGCCGTCTCTGCGCCTAAGCGGATCGTTGCTGGCGCGATCCCGAAGCGCCCCAATTGGCGGGCCAGCTGGGGCGGGCTTATGGGCTTGCCGTGGAAAAACTCCGCCCAAGGGCGATCTTCGCGCTCGGCGAGCAACCGACACAGCTCCGCGGACGCGATTTTATCTGCATCGCCCAGTAGATCCCGGATGTCGGCAAGTAGCTGTACACCCACCCCTTGTTCCTCATTTACGCCGTCGCCAGATAATGCCAGCGCGGCGGCTTGGGCCCGGCTTTTCCATTCGGGTGACGCGAGCTCGGCAATTGCTATCAACGGCGTCCAGTTGTCAGCAGCGCGGTCATTAAGATCCCCAGGCGTCGCCGGATTGGCGGCCGCGAGGGTCGCCCGGCAGTCGAGTGCGAATCGCGCCAGGCGCGACCGGATGGAATCGGCACCTTCGAACCGTCCGAGCCGCGGCCGGGCGATTCTGATGTTCCGCGGTTTGCGCTTCATCGGAATTACGATTGCCCGGTCCATGAGGGTGGGCGGGAGCTTCCCGATCGCGGCGATCGCGATGGCCGCCCACGTGGAGAATTTTTTCGCGACGTAGTCCCCCTCCGCAGTCGCGACGCTCCTGATGGTGAACGCCTGCGCCTTGTAGTGCCCTGAGTTCAGAACGCCGCGAAGCTCCTGGTTTCCCCGCAAGAATGTATCCGCTTCGTCAATCAACAACGTGGGGTGCTCGGCGTCGATCGCGCGAAACACGGCCGACGGCGTCAGATTCGACGAAGGCAACGGACGCGCAACCAGAGCGCCAATCACTTCAAGCAGCCGGGTCTTGCCACACCGCATTGCGGGGCTGACGATCGCGAGCCGTGGTGCCACTGGAAAGGCGTCAAGCACCCATGTCCACGCGGCCCACAGGGTAATCGCGTCGTAGGCGGCGGCTTCCACCACGACATACTGTCGTAGGACCGCCGCGATCTCGTCCAGCAGCGCCGACAACACAATAGGACTGTTGGACGGGCATGGAGCGGCCTCAACTAACGCTGCGGATTGATCGCCCGACTGCTCGTCATCGCCGGCACCGGCCAGCCGATCGAGTTCCTCGACGCGGATACCGAGGCGCCGTGCTTCTGATTTTCGCCGCGCCTCATAGACGGTCGGGTCGTCCTCGCGCGTCGCCCTTAGGTATCCCACGCTGCTGCGCGCGTGGTTCTTCCACGCGGCCTCACTCACGGTGTCGACGATCCGCTCCAAGTCGCGCGGATCGCGATCGAGCAGCACCCGGAGGGTTAAGAGTCCCGGCCGTGAATTCGACGACCTCACTATCTTGTGAAGTGCCGCCTTGAGCTCGCCAAAGCTGCCAAGAAGATCCGGCGCAGCCGCGACCAGTTGTCCAGCCAGCTCGTACAAAAATCGTTCGGGCCCCCGCGGATCGGTCATTGGCTCCGTTGTGCTCATCTCCCAACCTCCACCCGCCGATCGCGCAGCCAGTCCTCGAGTGCCGCTTTCTCGTAACGAACAAGCCTCCCGACTTTGACATACGCGGGCCCGCGTTTTTGGAATCTCCACTGCGCCAGGCATCCAGCGGTGACCCGTAGCAGCTTGGCGACCTCCTCTTGTTCGAGTAGCTCGGCCATTACTTCCCTCCGGAAAAAAAAGAGCCCGAGACGGCAAATGCCGACCCGGGCTCGATTCCTTCGATACCCCAAAAACTGACTATTTGATTTTGCGGACGCACTCTTACATGAAATCAGCGCACCTCCGAGGCGCCTTCACCATAGTTACCCCGCATGCTTTCGCTTGCAAGCGGGTGCATGAAATTATTTCGGCGGCGCGTTCAGTTATCCACTGCGCTTATCCACAGTCAACCTCAGTTGACTCGACCAACTCTTAGTCAGTCAATGCTAGCAATCTCTTAGTGGAAAAAATTGCCGGGCGGGCGACCTCGGTGCTGTAGTCCTTTTTTTGATTCTTCGAGATTTCCACGCGGGGCCGATTCCGCGTTGCCCGGCGAGGGGAGGCGGGCCGGGGCGCAGCGCGAGTTCACGCGCTGACCAGGTGAGGTTTTGTTCGCCCCGACCCAATACTAGACCTTTGGAACCGGAGGACACGCGGGGCTGCGACGGTCGATTCGGCGATCTCAACTTCGGTATGAGCGCGATCGCCCAGGACCTCGCCGGCAACCGTCTCGATCCGAATGACTTGGCCGCACTCGAGGTGAAGGACCGCCATCTTGCCGCCGCGGCGTAAAGTCGCGGTGCCGAACTCCGGCGCGGCGCACGCGAGCCGCGCGGCGACGAGTGGGACCTTGATACCGAGCTCGCACAGGCGCTCGGCGGCCCAGGTTGGAATTTGCTGACCAGTGCGCATTGACCTCAGTATTGCGGCGGTCCCGACCGCATCGGCGAGCGACGGGCCGCCGACAGCGCCTTGCGGAATCCATCAGGATCGCTCGGATCCATCTCGGCTGCGCGCGTGACCATCTCGCCCGTTTCGCGATGACGCTCGCCCTGGGTCCGGCGCACGTTCATGGCGTTCGAATGCGTCAGGTGCGCGCGCAGATGGCGTGCGGCGGTCTTCGCACGCTCCAGGTCCTCGTCGTCGGGTAGCTCGGTCGCCGCCGCGTCGAGGCTGCGGTCGAGGCGATCGACAAGCGCCGCAGCGCCGCCCACGTCGTACACGGGCGCGTTGCTCGCCTTGGCGAGCGCCGAGCTGCGGGCGCTACGAAGTTCCCCGAAAAATCCCTTCGCCAAATCGAAGTTGCGCGCCATCGCCTCGATGACGGCGTGATCGGGCTGCCCCATTCCGCCGTACCACTCCGACTCGCTGAGCGCGATTGGGAACTTCAGCTTCTGCCGAATCGCCTCGGTCACCAAGCCGCCCTCAGCGAGCGTGCGGCTCGCTGGACTGCGCCGCAGTGCCCGACCTATGAACTCGCTGATCGTCTGCGCGGTCTCCTGGCTTCGCGCCAGCGCCGTCGCATCGACGACCTGTCGGCGCGGGACGATATTCACGTCGCCCTTCATGAACTCGGAGCGATTGAGCACCACGCGCTCGATCAAGACCCCTCCGCTCTTCTCGAGGGTCAATGCGTCCATTTTTCTTGACTCCTTGTGGAGCGCGCTTGGCGCATCCGCGATGAAAATTTTACGTCCGTCGATCGCGACGCCCGTCATGACCCCTGCTTTCGTCATGCGCCATGCGTTCGCGTCGTCGATCGAAATGTAGTCGCCATTCAACTTGCCGATTTGGCGGCGATTACCAGAGGGCCCGGCGATAACGTCGGCGTTCGCTGCCAATGCGGCCGCGTGCGCGAGCTGCGCTGAGACGCGATTGCCCGCCGCGTCAAGCGCCTGACCGAAATCGAGCGTGGCACCGCGCTCGCGAACCCTGCCGAATGGGATGAAAAGGCCGCTCACACCCGAGCCTCAATCTGCCGCTCGCGTAGAAGCCGGATAATCCCCGGGCGATGCTCCTCGATCATGAGGCGACCGCGCTCACCGAGGCGGTGCGCGGGTACGGCGATAATCTGGTCGCGATCAAGGCGAAGCTCGGCGCCGCGCGCCTCAATCTCGCGTATCACGTCGCCAGCGGACATCTCTTTCGCCGCAGCCCGCAGCGCGACCTCGCGGTCAAGCGCGGCGCGCCGGTTTTCTTCCGCCGCCGCCGCGGCGCGCTGCGCTCTCCACTCAGCAGCCGCGCCGACGATCCGCGAGCAGATCGCGTCTTTGTCAGCCGTTGCCAACCCGCCGACGAGTACTCCGGCCAACTCGCGCATCGCCGCGCCCTGAACAGTCAGCGCGACTTGGAGGCTGATATTCGCGTCTCTTTCTTGAAGCGCGCCGATTTGCGCCTCGACCGCGCGCAGCGTCTCTCTTGCACCCTTCGCGTGCCCAGGTGCGAACGCCATCAAATCTGCGGCCACTTCGAAAAATTCCCTCGTATTCATTGCCGTCCCCTGCGGTTTAGTTCCTGTAGGAATTCACGAAAGTCTCGAGCGCCCGATGAAGTTCGGGCGACAATTTTCGATCGGCTGTCGTATCGGCGAAATCGATCCCCGTCGCGTCGGGCGTTGGTATGATGCGTGGCACAGCCCACATGAGGCCCTGAGCGGGCTGCACGCTTCCTTCGTCGCGCACCAATATGCCGATCAGCGTGCGATTGCCCGCCAGTAGGATGTGCTCATCGAAGGCCAGGGATTGGACGCACACTTCGCATGCCACGACGAGTGTAATCGCAAAGACCTCGCGCACGCTTGCCGACTCAGTGCGGATGTCGAGGCGCAGATGAGGACATTCGGCCGTCATCGCGGGTCCTTCGTGCGAGTCCCAGGACGTCGCCGTTTCTTCTTCGGCGCAGGCTTCAACGCTCAGCCCTTTCATGAACGAAGCGTTCAAGCTCGGCCGGTGTCAGAAGGACGCGGCGACCGATCCGCGCCGGACGGATCTCGCCGTCGCTGATCAGCTTCTGAAGCGTCCGGGGTGATACTCGGAGCGCCTCGGCGCTTTCGTTAATCGTCAGGGCGATCGGACCGGCTGGGTTGTTGATTCGCTTCGGTGCACGGACTTGCGTCGCCATGCATAGATGACGCGCTTTCAGAATTTCGCGATCAAGCGCCTAGCAGCTCACGGATAGTTTTGCACGACCTCTTTCGCGATTTCTTCTGCGTCTGCCGACGCTCGATCACTTCCCGTTTCACATAGCGCGCGGCGGAGAAACTCAAGGTCTCAGGTTTAAGATGGCCGCCCGGTAGAACATTTTAACGCGAGCAGGCCGCGGTCATCCTGCTTATCTCGCTCTGTGGCAAGATGATCCCCGCTTGGGCCTTCTGCGCGATGATGTGCATCACCGATTGGAGGCAGGAGGAGTCCGATTCCTTCACTTGGTAACATTGCGCGACCATCGCGTGAGGGTCGCCGGCGAGGTAAACCTGCTCGGCCTTCTCCATCATCTGCGTCGCGCACTCGACGCTCACGTGACGTTCGGCGGCAAGCTGCGAGATGAAACGCTCTGAGTCTCGGCGTTGCACGAGAGCGTAGCGCCGCAGTGACGCGCAATACGCCTCCTTTGCCGCGGTCAGATCGCTGGCCGAGATGGTACAGTTCGCCTGAGACGGAATTTCTTGCTGGTTTCCGGTTTTCCCGGATGGTATCGGCACTTGGGCATTTCCGGGCGCTGACGCGGTCAGGTCCTGTGACTGACCGCTGGCCACCGAGACGAGGGCGAGTGAGAGTACTATCCCGCAAAGGACTCGGACCATGTAACGAAGAGTTAACGGAGCGGCTTGCATAAAGATAGGCCCACGATCCTCCGAAAGCAGGCCGATTCGCGCGCCACGGAAATCGCTGAGGAAAAATCAAGCGAGGCGTATCTCGACTACATGCACGCGCACTCCCAGGATGCGATCGACGCGGCCCTTGAACCCGTCCGTGAGAAGGCCCGGGAGCATTCCGGCGAGGTCTTCCAGCGCGCATATGAGTGCGCGTTCAAGCGGGTGCTGGCGGCTCTGAAGCGTCACGTCTAGTGTGCGGCTGCAGCGACCTAGACGGTGCACTCTGGATGCCGGGCTCGGCCATCTGAGCATGAAACGGTCTGCTGGCCGAGTGGCCTGCCGCAGCTCGCACAGTCGCGTGGCCCGTCGTCGATGCGTGCGCATTCCGCCTCGTAGGCGGCTATCAGCTCCTCGGCGTCGGATGCGCGCCGATCGAGGATTGCCTGCGCCTCTTCGGTCGATACGCCGTATGCGCGCCCGGCCGCCGCAGCACGGTTCAGCATCGCCTCGCTGAAAATCGCGGACTCGCGCGCGTAATCCTCCCACGCCTCGAAGCCGGCGCCCTGGCCTTGAACGGCCGCGTTTGCCGCCATCGCCAGCGCGATAACGGGATCGACGCGATCGGACTGCTTGGCCTTGCCGAGCCGCCAGCCGCGGGGGTTCTCAATCGCCACCGTCTTTGAAATCGCCTGCCTGAGGTCGGCCGCTGGATAGCACACGAGCTGCCGACGCTTGATCAGCTCGAGCAGATTGCCGGCCATGAGCGAAAGATTCGGAAGTGACTGGGCCCACTCGGTCATCCGCACCCCCGCGCGCGTCAACCGCTGGCTTAGCGCGATTCCTTGCCATGGATCGTAAAAAACCGCCTGCACGGAGAAGCGCGAGGCGAGGCTCAGCACCGCAGCCTCTGCCGTGTTCGTCACGTCGAGCGTCTCACCGCCTCGAGGAACGAAAATCTGATGGCAGACGACCCGGATGCGGTCGCCATGCCAACCGCAGGCCACCAGGGCTGTCGAATCGTGCTTCAAGCCGAGGTCAAGCCCCGCCCAAACGCTCATGTGGTGATCGGACAGGACCGGACTCATTGTCGGGTCGGTGCATTCGTCCCATTCACTGACATCGATGAACGCGCTCTCGGCGCTTGTGAACTCATTGCAATACTGGCGCAGGAATGCAGATGCTCGGGTCGAGCGCCGCGCATCCTCAAGCCACTCCGCCGACTGCCAGGGCGCGATCCGATCGTGGCTGATGAATGCGATCATGCCCGGCTGCACATAGAGGTCCTTGGCGATCTCGGTACCCATCAGGCCGCGCTTGACCAAGCCCTCCAACAACACGCTCTCGCCGGAAAATCCGGCATAGCTGGTAATCATCCGCACCGATGGCTTGCGCGTCGGCGTGGTCGTTACTTCCTCGTAGAGCCGCTGGCTTGATTCGCTGGTGAAGCCCCAAATTTCGTCCGCCACGACGAATACGGGTTCAACGCCAGCGCCGCCCCTATAATCGGCCGCCAGCGCCTGGATGAAACTGCCGTTCGAGAACGTGATTCGGTCCGCGGTGATCTTCGCACGCAGCATCGGGCTTGCCTGGACGATTCGGGCCGCCGCCGTGAAGATCCTATCCGTGCTCTGCTGGAGGTCATTTGCGATTACATATGCCTCAGCGAATCGACCGCCGAGGCAGACCGTGGTGTAGAGGCAACAGAGCGCGCCGAAGGTGGATTTCCCGCTTTTCTTGATGCAGCTCCACAAGATATCGCGGTAGGGAAGATCGCCATCGGCGGCCGGCGTGAATGCGTGCCGCAAAAACACGCGCTCAGCCTCGAATACCTCGAAGGGGCGCCCAGACTCGGGGTTGATCAGCACCTCCTCGATGAACGCGACTGGATCGGAACGCCATTTTTTCAAGTCTGCGGATGCCTTCGATTTCATCGCAAAACCCCGAGGCGCGAAGGTTCGTGAATCTCTCTGTCCTTCTGTTTCGCTTCAACAACCCGGAGAACGCGGATATCGTCGATGGCGAAAAACGGTGGCACTTGTCTATCGTGCTCAGGCGTCGGTGCAATCAAAAGTGAAACGCCGAGGGAGAGGTAAATGAACGAACGCGGAGAAAAGATTGTCAGGTTCCTAAATGCAGGGGTGCTCGACGATGGCCAGTCCGTGGCCTTCACGATAGAGACGGAGGATGGCAACCAGTATCCGCTCAATTGTCCGCTTTCTGAACTTGGAGACATATTCAACTTCCTCGGCCTGCTTGCTAAAGGCGCGGGTGAGGTACGAAATGCACCACCGCCGCCAAAGTCCTCTACCTACAATTATCTTGCTCCGATTCCCGCTGTCGGTATTGGATTTGCAGCGGGAAAAACAGCCGACCAAACGCTTCTGATCGTTCGCCTGTCTGGATTCGACATGGCTTTTGGATTTGAAAGTAGTGGTTTAACTGCGCTCGCAGACGACATCGCCCGTATCGCACGGACTCTATCGGCCGGATCCGGGCGCCCTCAGTGATCAGTTCAATCGATCGGGACATCTCTTTCACCTCCCGCTTGTCGCACCGCCTGGATTTGGGTTCTGCGGTAGGTTTCGCTTTCATCGCACTATGTACCCGTCGCGCTCTTTTGCAGCGCGCGCGCGCTCGAAAAGCAGCTGCGCACGCCTCTCCAGCTTGTACCGCCGGCGCAGCGCCTTTTCATGTTTTTTTTCGGCGTTTTTCCCCCGGCTTGAGATAGCCGGAAGCGCGATGTTTGAACTCGGCGATCAACCCTTCGCGCATCAGCTTCCGCCTGAGCACCTTCAGCGCCGCGTCAACTGCGCCGACGCTCGAACCGCGGACATCGACCTGCATCCCTCGTGGCCTCATCGCAGATCGCCCCCGGAGGTCCGCGCCAGGTGATTATTTTTTGCGCGAGCGTCGATTCGGGCGGGTGATACCCTGAATTCATCGAAACTGCACTTCCCGCGCCGTGCTGCGGCGGCCTTTTCGATGGCACGTCGTTTCGCCTCCGATACCGGTCGCGCAACACACGAATCCCACGCCAACCGGTTGCCGCCGCCTGCATACGAACCACAGCCGCAGGCGCACAGCCCGAGCTTGCCGTCCCGCGCCAGCTCCTCAACCGCCGCCAGATACTTCCCGATCACCGACCGGAACGGAATGACCGCGGCCGGCGACGGGTCGCAGCGCAGCACGCGTTCGAAGTAATGCTCGAACGTCTCGCCCCTGACCTCGAATTTGCCGCGCAGATTCTCGCCCAGAAACTCGGCGCTCCACTCCTTGCGCCGCGCCAGTGCCGCGAACTTCGCGTAGCTGACTCCCTCAACCACTTCCCTCGTATCCATCTACCTCACCCCTTCGGGTAATTTTTCTTCAGGTTCTTCGGCACCTCCCCGATGCCGCGCTCTCGGTCGTAGATGAGGTGCCAAGTGCCAGCCGCGCACTTACGGCAGACGCCGCCTGCAGTGCCCCGGTCCGTGAAGCGCCATCCACGCATCGGGCGTCGGCAGCCTAGGCAGAGCACCGCTCGCGGATCAGCCTTCGCCATCCTTGCCGCCCTTCGCGCGTTCGCCGACTTCGATCGCACGCTCGATAACGTCTTCGGCCGCGAATGCCGCGGCCAGGTCGAACGGTGCGCCTCGACTGCCAGCCTTGAGCGCCTGCCGCGCCGCTGGCGTCAAACCAAGCGCCGCCGCGATTCCAGCCTGCGTCTGTCGTAGCAGCCGGTAATCGTTCACCAGCCGGCGCGCTTCGCCGTTTTGGTTCAGCACGCCGAGGGCACGCACGGCCGCATAGACGCTCTCCGCCAAAATCTCCAATTCGCACCAGCCGCGCAGCATCGGGAAATCGCTCGGCTCAAGCCACGTCGCGACCGTGCGCACCTTTCTGGCCAGGCGCTCGACCTTCTTGTCCCGGAGCTTGATGCCCGCCGCGGGCTTGGCGTAAACCCCGGTGCGCGCGTGCGGTCCGCTGGCCGGTCCAGGCAGCTTTGAATCGCTCATCGCGCGACCTCACTCACGCGTTGCTCTGCGAAAGCAGCGCAAAAGCCGTCAATATTCACTTGTGATTTCGCGGGATTAGGCAGACGCAGCGGATTCACTATCCAGTGCGCAGCGCGAATTATCGCGCGCCGCACCGCGGCTGACTTTTGCACGACTTTTGCGGAACTATCGGCGCGAACGTGCTCGAAGTGCACAATCGCGATTGGCGTGGCGCGAAAAAGGCTTGAGATAGCGCATTTCCCGCACTTAGAGACAGATCGCGCCGGGCTTGGGATGAGTCCTAAGTCCGGCGCGTCTGCCGTTCCGCCACTCTCGCGCGGGGATTATCAGAATACGCGGGTCTTGCGGCCCCGCGCTATCCGATCGCGTTGTGCTTTCGGAATGCAGAATTCGACGCTCGGCGGTGACTTCTCATTCGTCTATCTCATCGTCAGCGACGGCAGTGCGGAGCCGCTTACGACCAGCAGGGTGCGATCTAGGCGAATTGCCCATCATTGCGATATAGTCCGCCAGTTTCGACATACCCGCGCGAGAGAGCTGCAGCTCGCGCATCAACGCGCAGCGCGTTTCATCATGACTGGTCGAAGAGCTACAGCGTGTTCGGTTCTCGCACTAATCGCGCTTGCATCGCTCACCGGTGTCGGATGCGACCCGTGCTCGTCGTGCAAGGAGAATCCCAAGCCCACGATCGTATGCGGACAGGTTCCGCCGTTGACGACGGGCGCGATGTTCGTCAGCGATTCGGGTAACTCGCGCGTGCTCGAATACCTGCCTCCGTTCACCACCGGGATGAGCGCGTCGGTGGTGTTCGGGCAGCCGGACTTTAAGACCTCCGGAGGCAACGCCACGCAGAACGGGATGGGGAATCCCGAGGCTGTCGCGGTGGACGGCTACGGTGACATCTGGGCGGGAGATTACTACTTCGGGCGGGCGATCGTGTTCGTGCCGCCGTTCAGCAACGGGATGTATGCGAGCGTGGAGGTTGGACAGCCGGACTTCACCACTCCGGGCGGAGGCACCGCCTCGGCCAGCACCATGAGCGGAGGAGTGGTGGGGGTCGCGATCGATCAGGCCTGCAACCTCTGGACTTCGGACTTCTATAACAATCGCGTGATGGAATTCGTGCCGCCCTTTACCAACGCCATGGACGCGAACATCGTAATCGGGCAGCCCAACTTCACCTCGACTGCGGCGGGCACGACCGAAAGTGGGCTCAACCTTCCGCAGGATATCGCATTCGACGCCAGTGGAGACCTGTGGGTCGCCGACTATGTCAACAGCCGGGTGGTGGAGTACAAGGCGCCGCTCGCAACCGGGATGAATGCGAGTCTCGTGATCGGGCAGACCGATTTCACCTCGGGCGGCACCGGAACCTCCTCCACCACGCTCGCCTATCCGTTCGCGGTGACGTTCGACGCGGCCGGCGACTTATGGGTCGCGGATGCGGGTAACAACCGCGTGCTCGAGTACCAGCCGCCGTTCAGCACCGGGATGAGCGCGAGCGTCGTGATTGGTCAGGACTCGTTCGACACCGGGAATTCGGGCAGCGGTCCCGCCGGGCTCTCCGGGGCGTCGAGCGTCGCGCTCGATATCAGCGGCAACCTGTACGTCGCAGATCCGAATAACAATCGCGTGCTGATCTATAATCCGCCGCTGACCGCCGGGATGAGCGCGAGCGTGGCGATCGGCCAGCCCGACCTGACCTCGTCGGACGCCGCGACGACGGCGCAGGGGCTGAGGGGTTCGCTCGGGGTGACGATCGGGCCGTGAGCTGAAGCGCATCGGGAAATTGGTCACCGCCGGCTGTTGGGACCACTGCCGCAATTTCGATCGCGCTCAAAAAGTTCCGATTGAAACTGCGGCGCCGGCCGATTCGCAACCGAGGCCACCTCGAAGCTAGCTCATCTCATCCGCGGCGACGAAAGTGCCGCGCCTCGGGGCGCCGCCGACAAAGTTCCCGGCGCCGACGCGGTCGGAAACGAAAGATCGCTCCACGATTGTTCGGCTTTGATGAACGCGTCGGGGGTCACGCTGACCTTGCCGCGAAACGGCCAGTCGAGCGCGATGATCAACACCACCACCAGCGCCATCGAGGTGGAGACTGCCGCGGTGGTGACCAGATGCATCCGGAAATCGTGGAAGCCGAACAGGTAGGTATAGCCGACGGTGACCGCACCGCCGAAGAAGATGACCCACCAGATGACCTCCGGGATGTGTCCCTGGACGGCGGACAGGCGGCTGGTGCGCGCGCTGTAGAGCATGTTCAGGGTCTTGAGCAATTCGGCCTGGATCACCGACTCGCCGAGGGTGGCCGGATGCATCGTGACAATCGCGCTATGGACGTGGCGCAGCGCCTCCCATCCCTGCGTTGGTACGGTTCCGGCCTGCTGAACCGGCCATTCCCGCCGGATCACGGTATCGGTGTAGCTCCGGATACCGACCCGGATCGCCTGGCCCATCTCGGTGGGCAATCCCTGGGTGTCGCGATAGATGCTGCCGACGCAGTCCGCCTCACGATCCACGATCTGCTCGGAATGACTGAACGATTCCCAGGTTGCGATCGCGATGAAGGCGAGCAGGACCGCATAGGTGACGCTGATGACGGCGACCGTGAAGCCGGTAAGCTCATTGTGCGCGCGGCGCACCTCGACGCGCACGAGCCGCTGAAATACGACCAACCCCGCGCATGCGGCGCCGTCGAGCAGCAGCACTACGATCGTTCCCCACAGCCAGGTGGGCGTCGTGTAGATCCAGTCGATGATCATCAAAGCTCCATCGCGATCGGGATGCGCGCGGCGGGCGGCGCACCTGGCCCGAACTGGGGCCGCGCGAGTGCCGGGCGCGATTTTGAGCAAATATCATCCCAGGCTCTGCGCGCGCCATATCTGGAGCAAAAGCCGTGTGATTTTGGCCTAATCGAGGTATGGCGACAGCGCTGGCTTGCCGTGCTACGCTCTACGCGAATTTCCCGCTCGAGGTTCGGATTAAACCGCATGAAAATTGAAACTCTGATCCGCCCGTGGGGCGCCGCTGTACTCGCCGGGGCGTCATCGCTGATGTTCGCCGCCGCATTTTCCGCGACGCTCTCGGCTTCGCCCGCATTCGCCGCGGGCTCCGACAAGGTCGTCGCGACGGTCGGCAACCACAAGATTACCGAGAACGAGCTTGACGTGAAAATCAAGCCGCAAATGGAATCGCTCCAGTCGCAGGTCTACGACCTCAAGCGCAAGGCGATCGACTCGATGGTGGACGAGTATCTGCTCACCGAGGCCGCCAAGAAGCAGGGAATACCGGTCAAGGCGTACGTCCAGAAGGAGATCATCGACAAGGTCGGCCACGTGACCGAGCCGGAGGCCAAGAAGTATTACGAATCTCACAAGGGTCCCGGCACCGTCCCCTACGACAAGATCAAGGACCGCCTGATGGCGGCGCTCCAGCAGCAGAAGATGGGCGAGCGGCGCGACGCGGTGATCGATCAGCTTCGCAAGGGCGAGCCGGTCAAGGTGATGCTGAAGGCGCCGCGGATGAGCGTGGCCTCGGCCGGGCATCCGACGATCGGGCCTGCCAACGCGCCGATCACGATTGTCGAGTTCGGTGACTTCCAGTGTCCGTTCTGCAAGCGTGCCCAGCCGACCCTCAAGGAAGTGCTGGCCAAATATCCCAACAAGGTCCGGCTCGTGTACATGGATTATCCGCTCCCGTTTCATCCCCATGCGCTCGATGCCGCCAAGGCGGCGCGATGCGCGGGCGAGCAGGGCAAGTTCTGGCAGTATCACGACGGTCTGTTCGCCGATCAGGCCAAGGAATCGCCCGCCGATCTGAAGGGCCTCGCCAAGCACCTCGGGCTCAACACCACGCAGTTCGACTCCTGCTTTGAGAAGGCCAAGTACCAGAGCGCGATCGAGCAGGACGTGGAAGAGGGCAAGAAGCTCGGCGTGGATGGAACGCCATCGTTCTATATCGACGGCCGCCCGCTGGTCGGCGCGGTGCCATTCCAGAATTTCCAGCAGGTGATCGAGGACGAACTGGCTGACAAGAGTGCGCCCGCGAAGCAGGCGCGCACGAATTGAAACAGCGCCCGGTGCCGCGGGACTCTGACGGATGTCCGAAGCGGGCGGGCGCCCAGTTTCGCTGCGCCCGCCGATGAGCGCAGCCGCGGCTTGCGCGTCGCGGCGGATTAATCGACCAAACGGTCGTCTGGAACGGAGATTATACCGTTAAATGGCCGGTTTGCGGAGGTGCGGCGGCGCCGCGTGCTTGCAACCGAAAGGCTGTTGACCCTAACATCATTTTTGCGGAGCTAATCCGCGAACAGGACCGATCCCGGTATGGCAGTCAATTTTCCTTCCACCGAATATTTCGAGGCGCTCAAGCACAAGATGGCCGGCGAGCAGGAGATTTTCCGCCGCCTCGGCTTCATCGATACCACCTTCGGCGTTCAGGTCGGCCAGAACGGCAAGGCGCGATGCTTCATCCTGGAGTTCGAGGTCTTCGAGCTCAAGGACATCCGCGAAGTCGATGCGATCGATCTCGACAATGTCGATTTCATGCTCGAGGGCGACGCGGCGGTGTGGCGCGAGATGATCGAGAACATCCATCGCAACGGGGAAGCCGATTCCGCCCACGACATCAATACGCTCGCGCATTTCGGCGACCGCCTGAAGATTCGCTACGACGATCCGGACGGCCACGACAAGCTGTACCGCTTCATGGAATCGATCCAGAAATTTTTCGATCTATCCAGCAAGATCGAGGTGAGCTTCAACTAAGCAGCGGCGGAACGACCGCACGCTCGGCGCGGAGGCGCGCGCACTATGGCATACCTTTCGACCAGCAACTTTCTCGAGGACCGCAGTTTCATCGACAAGTGGCTCTATACGATGCGCACCGGCGAGATGGATCTGTCGTGGATGAACGCCGCGACCGAGAAGATCAAGCCGCATGAAGCCAACCCGCGCCGCGGACTTACCTATCGCGACCTCGACCAGGGCACCTACGGCTTCACCGACGTGCCCGAGAAGGTGCGCAGCAACCGCTCCTATGCGCCGCGCGGCGCCGAGTTGCCAGAGGGCCTGCCCGACGCGCAGCCGTGGGTCTCGCGCAAGAGCGAAGTGTGGGCGTTCAACACCGAGAGTTATTACGAGGAAGCAGTCACGCGCCAGTGGAACGTCACCACCGATATTCCCTGGGAGCGCCTGGACGGCGTCGAGCTGCCCGAGTCTATCGGCAAGGCGCTCTCGCAGCTCATGACCTTCCTGACCGAAGTCGAGATGATCGCGACCGACACGCCGGCGCTGTGGCTGCCGCGGCTTAACCCCGATTTTATCGAGGTGAAGGCGTTTATCGCGGCGCAGGCGATGGACGAGGCGCGCCATACCGAAGCGTTCCGCAAACGCGCGCTCACCACCGGATGGGGACTGATGCGCTCCAGCCCGATGAACGAGATGGCGCTCAAGCATCTGCGCGACGCCGACTCTTTCAGCGAGATGTCGGTGGCGCTGCACCTGGTGGCCGAGGGCAACGTGCTGACCATGTTCCGGTTCAGCGAGTATCTCTCGCCCACCGACGTCGACAAGCGCATCTTCCGCCTGGTGATGCAGGACGAGGCGCGCCACGTCGGCTACGGGATGCAGCACTTCAAGTACGTGCTCGAGAACTTCCCCGAAAAGCGCGAAGTGCTCCACGCCCATCTCGACGAAGCCGAGAACATCTCGTTCGCCGGCGCCGCCGCCACCGAACTCACTGAGGCGTTCATCATCCTGGCCGGCGGCGGGCTCAAGAAGGAAAATATCGAGGAAGGCATCAAGGTAACCACCCGCTTCAACCTCAAGCAGATGCAAGAGCATTTCGAGCGTCTGGAGAAGTGCGGAATGCCCGAGCGCAAGGAACGCTCCAAGCTCTATAAGATGTACGAGATGGGCCGGGCCGCGGCGGAATCCGCGGGAATCAAGCTTTAGGGCGCAGGTATATTCGTGGCCTTCTACGCAGACAAGGATTACACTCAGGACGAGGCGGTGCTCGAGGCCGCCAACCAGGTCATGCAGGGCAACCTGAGCCTGCACTGGTACGACGCCAAGACCGAGAAGATCAAGGGTCGCCCGCGCGATCTGCGGCGCGGCCTGACCTACCACGATCTCGACATCGGGAGCTACGGCTACAGCGCGATTCCCGAGCATGTGCGCACCAGCCAATCGATGGTGGCGCGCGGCAGCGAGAAGTGGGGCAAGCTGCCCGACATGGGCTACGTTATCAACCGCAAGTCCGACGTGTGGTCCGACAACGTGACCACCCTTTACGAGGAAGACAAGACCCGCCGCTGGGTTCCCGCGATCGACATACCGTGGGGCGAGCTTGACGCGAAGCCGCTTGCGCCCGAGATGGAAGCGGCATGCGCGCAGCTTTACACCTTCCTGCAGGAATGCTCGCTGGTCTCGCTGGATTTTCCCTCGCGATGGGTTCCGCTCGTCAACCAGGATTTCATCGAGGTTAAGAGCTGGATGTGCGCGCAGATGCTCGACTGGGCGCGCCTCAATGAAGCCTTCCGCAAGCGCGCGCTCTACGGCGGCGCGGGACTCAAGCGCGCCAGCGTCGCGGCGGAGCAGGGCCTCAAGGAATGGCTGTGGACCGACACCTATCCGCTCGGATCGTTGTCGATTAACCTCTCGCTGGGCGGCTTTCTGCTCACGCTGTGCCGCCACGTCGCCGCCTTCGCGCCGAGCCACGTCGATCGCAAGCTGATGGGCTACGCGATGCAGGACACCGGGCGGCAGGCATCGTACGGATCCGGCCAGCTTCGCTATTTCCTGCGCCATCGCCCCGGCGAAGTCCCCGCGATTGAGGAATACGTGGACGACACCGAGCACGTGATGCTCGCGCTGCTGGGCGCGCCCGAGGTGCTCGAGCCGCTTATCATTATTTCGGGCGGCGGATTGGAAAAGGATCAGGTGCGCGCGGGACGAGTCGCGGTTTCGCGATTCATCAATCTTGCGATGGCCGAGTACTTGGAGCGGCTGGAAGCGGCCGGACTCGGCGGCCGGCGCCATCGCAGCAGGATCCCCGCCGTCGTCGGCCGTATCGAAGTCCCCGCCTGAGCGGGGACGGTCTGCAATCCCCAAAACTATTGAGCGGTGTCTCTGGTTGTGGCTCTCCCCCCTGGGAGAGGCCACCGATCGGGGAGCTAAGTGAGCTGGTCATGATCCGGGACTCTGTGCGGCAAAAGATGCCGCGAGAGTGACAGAAGTAGAGATCGCCGATCCAATCGGCGCGAGTCGCGCCGCCCCGCACTGGCCGCCATCTTTATTGCGTGCAGCACCGCTGATACCCTCTTCGAATGCCTGATCAGTCTGATCGTGAAGCGTCCGGCGGCGCGACGGACCAATCCGCGCCCACTTCCGACCCGCCCGACGAACCAGACGGCTCCGCGCCAACCGCGGCCGGGGTGCCATCCGTTCCGCCCGCTGGCGTGAGCGCCGCGCCGTCAGCGGGTGGCGCCAAGCGCAGTCCCCTGTTTCGATTCCTGAGCTACGTGCGGCCTCATCTGTGGCTGGTGGCGGGCGGAGCATTCATGGGGGTGCTCAAGTTCACCCTGCCGCTGATTTTCCCGCTCGCCTTCAAGTACGTGATCGACGTGCTGCTGTTGCCGCAGCCGAAGCTGGATCACTACAACGCGATGTTCGACCGGATGTGCACCTGGATTGCGCTGACGCTGGGGCTCGGCGCGACACCGGTGGGCAAGCTGGAGGCGCTGGCGGCCGCGATGTTCGCGATTTTCGCGGTGCAGGCGGTCGCCACCTACTTCCGCAATTACTGGGCGAGCATGGCCGGTCATCGCCTCATCTTCGATCTGCGCTACGCGCTGTTCCTGCACATGCAGCGTCTGTCGCATTCGTTCTTCGATCGCAACACCTCGGGTGGAATCGTCGCGCGCTTCATCAGCGATATCGCGAGCGCCCAGAACTTCGTCGGCTCCGGGATGATCAACACCTGGATGGACGCGGCGTCACTGGGCGCGGTGCTGTACCTGATGTTCGAGCTCGACGTGCGCCTGGCGTGGATCTCGCTCATCATCGTGCCGTTCTATGTGGCGGTGATCCGGGTGCTGTCGCCGCGCATCAAGGAGGCGAGCCACGACCTGCAGGAGACGGTCGAGGAATTCTCGGGCGAGCTCCAGGAGCGGGTGGCGGGCGTGGCGACGGTCAAGTCGTTTGCGCGCGAGAAGGAAGAGGCGCGCCGCTTCCACGATCGCACCACCGAGCTCTATAACCTGACCATCCGCAACGTGCGGCTGGCCTCGACCCATCAGATGTTCGGCGAGTTCATCGGACGCGCCGCGCCGATGATGGTGGTGTGGGCCGGCGCGATCTTCATCCTGCATCATCGCATGACGGTCGGAACGATGGTCGCGTTCTTCGGCCTGCTCGGCTCGCTGTACCTGCCGCTGCAACGCTACTCGGAGCTGTCGATAATCGTGGCGACCTCGCTGGCCGCGATCGAGCGCATCTTCAACCTCTTCGACGAAATCCCCGAGGTGGCCGATCGCCCCGGCGCATCCGAGCTGCGCGTCACGCGCGGCGAGGTGCTCTGCGAGCAGGTGAGCTTCGCCTACCAGCCGCTGGACGGCGGCGAGCCGCGCACCGTGCTGAGCGACGTCAACCTTCAGGTGCGCGCGGGCACCACCGTCGCGCTGGTCGGGCGCTCGGGCGCGGGCAAGACGACGCTGGCGGGGCTGATTCCGCGGTTTTACGAGCCCAGCGCCGGACGGATTCTGATCGACGGCGTGGATATCGCCGGGGTGACGCTCAATTCGCTGCGCCGGCAAATCGGAATCGTGCCGCAGGACGCAGTCCTGTTCAGCGCGTCGATTCGCGAGAACGTGCAATACGGCCGCCCGGGCGCGAGTGACCCCGAGGTGTGGGCCGCGCTGGAAAGCGCGAACATCCGCGATTTCGTCGAGACGCTGCCCGCCCGGCTCGACACTCTCATCGGCGAGGGCGGCATCAAGCCCTCCACCGGGCAGCGCCAGCGGCTCGCGCTGGCGCGCGCGTTCTTGAAGAATCCGCCGATTCTGATTCTTGATGAGGCGACTTCGGGGCTCGACTCGGAGGTTGAAAACCTGATCCACGACGCGGTACGCCGCCTGATGAAGGGGCGCACCTCGTTTCTAATCGCGCACCGACTGGCCAGCGCGGTGGACGCGGATGTGATCGTGGTGCTTGATGGCGGCCGGATGGTCGAGACCGGCAGGCACGCCGATCTGCTCGAGTGCGGCGGGGTTTACGCCCAGCTATACAACGAGCAGGCGCGCAAGTTGCTGCTGTTCGACGAGCACACGAACCGCCGGGCGGGCTCACTGATGGCCGAGCGCGCGGGCGGAGTACGGACCTGATGCGCGCGCCTCAGATCAGCGCGTAGAACAGAATCGCGGCGCCGAGCGCGCCGGCGGCGCAGAGCGGAACGACCTTCAGATTGTAACCGGCACGGCGGCGCGGCTTGGGCGGCACCAGAGCCGGATCGGTGGTCCGGTAGCGGACCACGACTGGATTTTCCGCGAACAGACGCGAGGCCGGCGTCTGATCAAGCGAGGCCTGGAACATCGGTCCCGCCCCCCGGATTGTCAGCACGTTGACTCGTGCGCCGGCCCGGCTGTACCAGCGCTCGTAGTCGACCTCATTGGAAAATCGCATCGTGTATATGCCCATGCGGTCCACCTCCAATTAAGCGGTCTCCCAGGCGGGGGTCTGGCGCGGCGCGCGGCAAGAACGGAGTCCCGGGACGGAGAGGTCTCCGGCCCGGGACACGCCCGCGGAGGAGCGGGAATTGATACCTGAGATTAAGTTCGGTCTGCGGCGCATGAAGAGAGATTACGTGAAGCTACCGATGGGCGTCAAATATAACTCGTAGTTATTTCAAGTGCGGCGCTCGACGCGCGGTCTCATCGGCACCCGATCCAATCCGCCCCACGCCTAAATTCGCGCGCCGTGCGCGCCACAGTGCGACAAATTGACCAGATTTCGATCGCGGACGCTGAATTTCGCACCCGCGCAGGCTTCCTCGCCGCCGGCCCAATAGGGAACGCGCCAGTGGCGGAGTGCCGGGGCTGGCCGTCGCCCGTAGCGATTGCTGAGACTTCCGCCTTTCGCGCGCCCCGGGGCGCCAAACTCAAAATTTTCCCTTTGCCGCCGAAATCCGTTATCGTTTCCCCGCCGCCGCAGCGTGGCTTAGGGGAAATGAATGACCGACCGGGAACGGCAGGGATGGATCATCGTCGGCGCGATTTTCGTCACCATGTTCTTCATCTGGGGCGGGATCAACTCGGGCGCCGTCTTCTTCGTCCCGGTCGTGAAGTACTTCGGATGGAGCCGCGCCAAGCTTTCGGTCGCGCTCTCGATCGGATGGGTCACCGGCGGCGCCGCCGGGCCGTTGATAGGTTGGATCGCTGACCGGATCGATCCGAAAAAAATGATGGTGGCCGGAGCGACGGTCACCGGGCTGTTGTGGTTCGCGCTCAGCCGCGCGACCACCTTCGGCGAATTCATGCTGATCAACGGGCTGTTCGGGATTTGCGTGGGTGCCGCCACCACCATCCCCTGCTCGCTGATAATCGCGGGATGGTTCCAGCGGCGGCGCGGGCTCGCGATGGGGATCGCGTTTTCCGGAATGTGGCTGGGCGGCGCCGCAATGACCCTGGTGGCGAACTTCGCGGTCGCGGCGGGCGGATGGCGCATCGGCTATGTCACCCTCGCAGTCCCGGTCGTGTTCCTGGTCGCGCCGGCGATCATCATCTTCGTGCGTGCCAGGAATGCCTCTGACGCCGAGCACGCCGCTGCGAACGCCGGCGATGCGCTGGCTCAGGCTGCCGCGGCGCAACCGTATCCGGTCGTTGAAATACCCGGTCTGGAAGTGGCGCAGGCGATGAGGACGCGCTCGATGTGGCTGATCTGCGCCGCCCAGCTGCTGGCCGGACTCAGCACCGGTATCGCCCCGCAATACATCGCCTATCTCACCGGACTCGGATACAGCGCGACTGCGGCGGCCTCGGTGACCAGCATGTTTCTGATCGTCACCACCGCGGGAACGCTGCTGGGCGGCCCGCTTGCCGATCGCTTCACGGCGCGCGGCGCGATGGTGACGACGTTCGTGATCAACGCGCTCGGGATGTTTGGCCTGCTCGAAGCGCTGCACCCGGCGGCGCTGGCGTTCAACGTGATTGCCGGAGGGTTCTCGGCTGGCGCGCTCGCGGTGCAGATGCCGCTGGTCATCATCGAGTCGCTCGGGCTCAAGAGGCTCGGATCGGTGATGGGACTGACGGGCGTTTTCTACACCGGCGGCGCCGCGGTGAGCCCGATCATCACCGGCCGGATCTTCGACCTCACCGGCAGCTACCAAATCGCTCTCACCGCGTTCGTCGTGATGCTGGCCGTGTGTGCGATCGCGATCTTTGGATGCCGCCCGCTCGATCGCGAGCAGGCGCTCCTGGCGCCAAGCCAGCCGGCGGCCGCCTGATCCCGCGGATCAGGCGTACGGATAGAAGATGTAGAACAGCGCCGACAGCGCGGCCAGCACCCAAAGCCCGCGATGGACCTCGCGCGCGCATTAACGACGGCGGCCGACTCGATGCTGTCGCCCGAAGTGGCGATGCCGGCGCTCGTGGGAAAAACCGTAGGCGGCGCGCCGATAATCTGCTTGCCTAAGGTCTGATTTGCCTCTCCTCAGACGTCACCAATAAGGCGTCCGATCATCCAGTTTGTCGCTATAACTTCCCAAAAGTAGCCGCCTCGCAGCCTTTTGGATTTAAAGTATACGGACTAACTGGTTTGATATCGGTTGTTTTATCAACTTTTATTAGTTTTTGAGATATTAATTAACATAATTTAGTCTCATAAATAGATATTTATCTACATGGTCTGCTTAAGCATGACCAAACAGGAGGGGTCGTCAAATGAGAGAACGCTGTAGGACCATAATTGGTGCGGCAGCCGCAGCAGTTCTGGTAATGATTTTGGTGGCGGGCACCGCAAGGGCGTTCCCCAACGGTGCGCATTTCGTCTCCAACAATACCGGCGTGAGTTGTCAGACCGGCTGCATAACCGCAGATTTTCAGTTCGCGGGCGCGGGCAACAACGAAGGCGCGGAGTTCACGTTCAGCGTGGCTGGGGATGCTACCCTGGCGTGCGTGAATCCCAGCGGCAAGAAGCGTCCGCCGGGTGCGCAGCCACCGCCGTTCACCGCCGAATCGTCGGAGAGTCTGAGTTCCGACCGGAACGGTTCGATCACAAGTGAACTGACCGTTTGCGGATTGACCATCCCCTCGGCTTCGCAGATTTGCCCGAGCAAAAAATGGACTGTGGTCATCGATGGCATCGAGTATTCCGCCCTCCAGCTTTGCGCGGATGATGGCTCGAACGTGAACAGTCCGAACTGCATTGATCTGTCGAGCTTGAATGTGGCCTGCAACCAGTAACAGGGCGACTCGAACTGATGGGCACGTGCCCTGGTGGGACGTGCGGTGACCGAGTGGGCGAGGGCGACAGGTTGGTTGGACCTGTCGCCCTTTTTTATTCTCCGTTCGGGGAGCCTATTGGTACGGATAAAACAAGTAGAACAGCGCCGACAGCGCGGCCAGCACCCAAAGCCCGCGATGAACCTCGCGCGCGCGTCCCGCCACCAGCTTCAAGACCGGGTAGAGCAGCAGCCCGGCGGTGATTCCGACCCCGATGTTGTAGGTGAAGCTCATCAGCGCGATCACGGTGAAGGCGGGGAGCGCTTCGGTGGGATCGTCGAGATCGATCTTTGCGAGCGGCGCCATCATGGTTGCACCCACCACGACCAGCGCGGGACCGTACGCTGCCGGCGGAATCGCGATCACCAGTGGCGCGAAGAACAGCGAGCACAGGAACAGCAGCGCGACGAACACCGCTACCAGCCCGGTCCGTCCGCCCGCGTGAACGCCGGCGGCGGACTCGATGTATGCGCCCGCGGTGGTGGTGCCCGCGAGCGCGGCGAAGATCGTCGCGAGCGCGTCGCACAGCATCGGCCGCTCGATTCCCGGCAGATTGCCGCGCTCATCCAGGAAGCCCGCCTGCGCCGACACCCCCACCAGCGACCCCATCGTGTCGATCAGCGCCATCACGAATATCGACAGCATCACGCCGAAGAATCCCACGCTTAGCGCGCCGCGGAGATCGGCCTGGAACACGATCGGCATCGGATTGGGCGGCAGCCCGATCCAGGCGGCCGGCGCACGCGCGACGCTGGTTGCGAAGGCGGCCGCGCTCGCACCGAGTATCCCGAGCAGGATCGAGCCGGGCACGCGCCTGAGCGTCAGAATCACGATCAGCATGAAACTCAGAATCGCGATCAGCACCGCGGGCGAACCGAGATCGCCAAGCCGCACCGGCGCACCGGGAACTCCGATTCGCACGATGCCGGCCTCGTTGAGCCCGATAAACGCGAGGAACAATCCGATTCCGGCGGCGAAGCTGTACGTGAGCCCGGCCGGAAGCGCATCTACGAGCCACTGGCGAACTCGCGCGATCGTCAGCGCGGCGAACAGGATTCCCGCCACCAGCACCGCGCCGATCGCGGTCTCCCATCGGTAGCCGAGCACCCGGACCACCGTGTAGGCGACGAACGCGTTCTCGCCCATGTAGGGCGCGATCGCGAAGGGGCGGTTGGCGTACAGTCCCATCGCCAGCGTGCCGAACACGGCGGTCGCGATCGTCGCGACCATCGAGGGTCCTTCCGGAATTCCAGCGGCGTGCAGGACCGCGGGGTTGACCGCGATGATGTACGACATCGTGACGAAGGTGGTGACGCCCGCCAGCGCCTCGCGCCCGATGGTGGTGCCGTGCGCCTGAAGTCCGAAGTAGTTCTCGATTCGCTGCCGCATCCGCGCGCTCGCCGGCGCCCGCGGCGGGCGCCGCGCCTGCATTACCATGGTGTACAGCCGCGGTGGAAGCGGGATGCGCATCGCCGGGCGTTCGCGCTATAAATTCGACATAGCCAAATCAACGCGCGTCGATGCGGGCGGCCGTAAAGCCGTGCCCGCGGGGAAGGGGACTTGCAATCATGACAGACGAGGCCAAGGACGCCGCGCCAAAATCGCCGGGCAAACAGGTTCGCACGCTCGCGGTCGATATCGGCGGCACCGGAATCAAGGCGGAAACCCTGGACGCGCAGGGCAAGCCAATCAACCAGCGCCAGCGTATCGCGACCCCCGCCAAGGCCACCCCGCGCAGCGTGATTGCCGTAATCGGCAGGCTCGCGAAGATGTGCGCGCCGTTCGAGCGCGTGTCGGCCGGCTTTCCCGGCGTGGTCAAGGACGGCGTGACCTATACGGCGCCCAACCTGGGCAAGGGATGGAACAACTTCGCGCTCGAAGCCAAGCTGAGAAAGGCGCTGGGACGTCCCGTGCGGGTCGCCAACGACGCCGACGTGCAGGGGCTCGGCTGCGTGCGCGGCCAGGGCGTCGAGCTGGTGATCACGCTCGGCACCGGCGTGGGTTCGGTGATTTTCGTCGGCGGCCACCGCATCCACATGGAGCTCGGGCATCATGCGTTCCACAAGGGCAAGACCTACGAGCAGGAGCTTGGCCTCAAGGCGCTCAAGAAGAAGGGCAAGAAGAAGTGGAACAAGCTGCTGGCCGAGGCGCTCGACGACTTCGCCAGAACGTTTCAGTACGACCGCCTCTACATCGGCGGCGGCAACGCCAGGCAGATCAGGTTCAAGCTGCCGCCGAACGTCAAAACGGTGAGCAACACCCAGGGCCTGCTCGGCGGAATCAAGTTGTGGGGCGAAGAAGAGTCGCGCCGCCGACAGCGCCCCGCCCAAGCGAAATAGGGCGCGCACGCGCGAAGTGGCCGCCAGGCTACTTGGTGGTGCCGAAGCGGAGAATCTTCCGCGGCACTGGCGCGATAGCGATCCCGCGGCATCCCGATGCGCACGCTTTGTTTCCGTGTCCCCATGCGGCCGAGAACGCGAAGCGCCGCCCATCGGGCGCCCACACGCCGTGATTCGCATCGAGCTTGCAATCGGTCGCCTGGATTGCGCGTCCTCCCGACGCCGCCTCAATGAAAATCGCATAGTGGCCGTTTACGCATCCGCGCGTGGACTCGAAGATCAGAAACCGGTCGTTGGGTGACCAGTCGGGCGTGCGGCCCTGCAGACCGTCAAGCTGATGCAGATTCGGATCGAACGGTTGACCCGGCGCGACGTTGGGCGGGTTGAAGTCCTCGATCCAGACCTGATTGTTCGAATCGCTGTAGGAATTGCCCAGGACTGGAAGCTGTCCGGCGAAGGCCACCGCGGAGCCATCGCGAGAGACCGCGGATTCTCCAGTCCAGATCACGTCATCGGTGGTCAGATGCCCCAGGTCGGCGCCATCGGGGATCCCGACCAGCGCGATGATCGGTCCGCTGGCGCCCTTGAGCTGACCGTTGGTCGTAACCGCCGACCCATCGGGAAGCCAGGACGGATATCCGACCGGAACCGTCGCGGGAGTAGTCACCGAAGTCGGCGACGCGCCGGCCGAATCGACCAACCACAGATGCGCGCCGCCGCCGCCGCTTACGGGGACTCCGGTGAATACGATGGGCGTGGATATCGCCGCCGCGGTGTTCCACAGCCAGTTCGATCGGGTCGCGGAGGTATCGCCGAGCGACACGAACATAGCGGCGCGGCCGCCCTTTGACGCCACCGTCCACAGTTCCCAGTAGCCGCCGGTCGAAGCGCCGCCGCATCCGGTGGAGATCGAGCAGCGGCTGAACAGCAGCGTCTTTCCGTCGGGCGAAAAGCGCGGCCAATAATCGACCACGCCCGGTTGTTGAGTAACCAAGTGGTAGGAGCGCGCCGATGCGCTGCGAAGCGGGGCCGCGACGAGCGCAAGTGCGAGCGCTGCCAGCGTTACCAACGATACGCGCGCAAGCCTGTGCGTGGCGCCCGGCTCAAGACGTGACGAAAACTTCATGAAATCCTTCCCGCGCCGCGACGGACGCGGTGCAAATCTGCTTGGCGGGAGATGCGAAGTCAACCACGCGCGAGCCGCCGGCGGCAAATGCCGCGGCCTACGCGGCGGTGGCGCCGGGCGGCGCGGTTAGCTGGTGCTCCAGCGCCTGGCGGACGCGTTCGGCTTCGGTCTTGAGCCGATCGAAAATGGACTCGGCGCCGACAAAATCGCCGGCCTTGGCCGCCGTCTCCAGCGATTGGCACATCTCGGTCATTGCCAGCGCGCCGAAGTTGCTCACGCCGCCTTTGAGCCGATGAGCCTGAAACGCGATCACTTGCGAATCCTTGCCCGCGACCGCTTCCGCCAGCGCGGTCAGCGCTACCGGCAACTGTTCCAGGAACATTCTGATCAGATCGTCGAGCAGGCCGTCGCCCTCCGCGCGCAAATCGGCGATGGCGTGTGCGTCAAGTGCGCCGTCGCCGACGCCGTCCGGCATCTGGGCTGGTTGCGGGAGTGGCCCGGCCAGCTGGAGCATGCCGTCGGCGCCGATTTGCTCGGGCGGGTGCGCCCCCGAGCCATTGGTCGCGGCGGCGAGCGCGGAAGGCTGACCCGCGGCTTGCTCCGGTGCGTCGGCGGAACCCTGCATTGCCGCCGCGATCTCGTTCAATTCCATTTCGAGCTTGCTCATATCGACGGGCTTGCTGAGGTATCCGTCCATGCCGGCCGCGATGCATCTTTCGCGGTCGCCCTGAAGCGCGTGCGCCGTCATTGCGACTATCTTCGTGTGGCGGTCGCTGCCCTCGTTGCGGCGAATCTCCGCGGTAGCTTCGTAACCGTCCATCTTGGGCATCTGGCAGTCCATCAGCACGAGGTCGTACGGGCGGAGTGCAACCGCCGCCACCGCCTGGGCGCCGTCGGTGGCGCAGTCGGCTTTAATACCGAGTTTGAGCAACTGCCGCTTCGCAAGCTTCATGTTGATCGGATTGTCTTCCGAGATCAGCACCTTAAGCTTGCGGCGGGTCGCCGCCGGTTTTGCTTGCGCCTGTGCCTGAGCCGGTTCGGCCCCGCCGGGCTGCGGGCGGTGCGTGGGTTTGGCATGCGGACCGGGGACGATCTTCAAAACCGCGTCGTACAGCGACGACTGCGGCACCGGCTTCATCAACCATCCTCCGATCGGCAAGCCACGCAGGCGGGTGTTGAACTCGCTGCGCGCGCCCGCGGACGAGACCAGCACCACTTTGGTTGAGCGCAGCGCTGGATCGCCCGCGATCATGCGCGCCAGCTCGATTCCGTCCATCTCCGGCATCATCACATCGATTATCGCAACCGCGAAGGGGTTGGACGGCGCGGCGGCGCGCATCAGCTCGAGCGCGCGGAAGGCGCCTTCGGCGGCCTTGACATCCATGCCCCATGAGCTGAGTTCGCGGCCCAGGATGTTGCGGCTGTTGGCGTTGTCATCGACGACTATCGCCCGAAGGCCGGCCAGCGAGGCGAGCAGTTCCGCGGCCGTTACGCCGGTGTCCACCTGCTTGGCGAATTTCGCGGTGAACCAGAAGGTCGAGCCCACGCCCTGGGTGCTGTTGACGGAAATCGCGCCGCCCATGGCCCCCACGATTTCGCGCGCGATAGAAAGGCCCAGCCCGGTGCCGCCGAAATGACGGCTGGTCGATGAATCGACTTGCGAGAAGGGCAGAAAGAGCAGATGGCGCTTGCTCTCGGGAATCCCGATGCCGGTGTCGCGGACCTCGATGCGCAGGAGCGTCTCGCGCGGATTTTCGACCAGCTTGTTGACCGCGACCGCGATCTCGCCGCGTTCGGTGAACTTGATTGCATTGGCGAGCAGGTTCAGCAGCACCTGGCGCAGCCGCGCGGGATCGCCGCGCAGCAGGTGCGGCGTCTCGGGATCGATCGACACGGTCAGCTCCAGTTTCTTGCGGCGCGCCTGCTCGGCGACCATTTCAACCGCGCCCTCGACCGTGCCGCGCAGCTCGAAGTTGATATCCTCGAATATCATCTTGCCCGCGGCGATCTTCGAGAAATCAAGAATTTCATTGATAAGATTGAGCAGTGCTTCGCCACTGTCGCGCACGTCGCTGGCGTACTCGTGCTGTTCGGAGCTAAGTCCGGTGTCGAGCAGCAGCCCGGTCATCCCGATGATCGAATTGAGCGGAGTGCGAATCTCGTGGCTCATGTTGGCCAGGAAGTCGGACTTGAGCCGCGCCGTCTCCAGCGCCACGTCGCGCGCCCTGGTGAGTTCGGCCTCGATCTGGCGGCGGTCGGTGATGTCGTGGGCGGTAATCGAGATCGCGGTCAGGCGTCCCGATGAGTCGGTGATCTGCGACGCCGTCATCGTGACCTCCACCAGGGTGCCGTCCTTGCGCAGCCGCACGGTCTCGATGCGTTCGAACTTGCCGCCTTCGTTGAAGATACGGAGATGCTCGGCCATCTCGCCGCGGCGCTCCAGCGGAACCAGCAGCGCGGCGTCGCGTCCGATAACTTCGGCGGCGCTGTAACCGAACAGCCTTTCCGCGGCGGCATTCCAGCTGGTGATAATCAATTCGGGCGATTCGGTGAAGATTGCATCGCCGGTGGTTGCCACGATCGAGGCCAGCAGCATCCGTTCGCTCTCGGAGTGTTTGCGCTCGGTCACGTCGCGCAACGCGACCAGCATGCCGCGGGTGGCGCCGCTGACATTGCGAAACACCGAAGCGTTGAGCGAAACGGAAATCCGCTCGGCGGTCTTGGCCACCAGCGTCAGCTCGACATCGCGGACCGGGCCGTTATCAGGCGTTTGCTGCCCGAGTTCGAGCACGCGATTGTATTCGGCAAACAGCGCGGGCAGCTTGACCCCAACCAGCTCCGCGCGCGGGAATCCGGTCAGCTTGATCGCTTGTTCGTTTACGTCGGTCAGCACCAGGTTGGTGTCGCACACCAGCAGTGCGTCGGGCGACGACTCCACCAGGCTGCGGCTGTATTCCCGCTCCTCGCGCACGGTGCGCTCGGTGGCGCGTTGCGCGGTCACGTCGCGCGCGACGCCGAAGATGCCGAAGACCCTGCCGGCGCGGTGAAAGATCGAGGCGTTGAATGAGACCTGCACTTCTTTTCCGCTTGCCGACCGCACGATCAGGTCGAAGTCGACTACAAAGCCGTCGTCGAGGGTCTGATCTATCGCTTGCGCCGCCCGCTCCGGGTCGGTGAAGTAGCTGTCGAAGCGGCTTCCGATCAGCATGTTCCTGGGCACTTCGGTCATCCTGGCGAGCTGGTCGTTCATGTCGGTGATGCGCAGGTCGCGGTCCACCACCACCATGGCGTCGATCGATGAATCGATGAGACCGCGCGTGTACTCCTCCGCGGCCCGCAGCTGGTCCTGGCTGCGCTTGAGCTCGGTGATGTCGCGGCCGATTCCGGCGCCGGCGACGATATTTCCGGCCCAATCGCGAACCGGGAAAATGTTCACCAGCGAGGTGAACCAGGTGCCGTCCTTGCGCTGGGACCGCTCCTCGAAGCTGATGGGCTGCCCGGTTTCGAACATCTTGCGATCGGCCTCGAGCGCTTGAGGCAGCCCCTCCGATGGGACGAAGAGATCGAAGCTCCGCCCGATCGCTTCCTGCGCTGAGTACCCGTAAATGCGTTCCGCGCCGGGATTCCAACTGGTGATTGCCAGCTCTTTAGAGAAGCTGATGATGGCGTCGTCCGAGGATTTCACGATCGCTGCCAGGATCGCGCGCTCGCGTTCGGCCTGCTTGCTCGCCGTGATGTCGCGATGGATTGAGGTAACGCCGATCAGGCGCTCGCTGGAATCGAACAGCCCCGACGCCACGATCGAGGTGTCGATGAGCCTGCCGTCCTTGGTGCGAACCTGGGCCTCGACCCGGCGGACGATCGACGGGTCCTTGGACATCCTTTCGAAGTCCTCGATCATCATCTGCCGCGCGGCGGAGCTGGATTCGGGGGACAGAAAAATATCCACCGAATTGCCAATCGCTTCAGCGCGCGAGTACCCGAGAAACCGTTCCGCTCCGCGATTCCAGCTCATCACGCTCAGGTCGGTCGAGATCGCGATGATCGCGTCGTCAGATGATTCCACCATCGCCGCCAGCATCGCGTGCTCGCGTTCGGCCTGCTTGCGCTCAGTGATATCGCGATGGACGGCGGAAACGCCGATCAGTTTTCCCGCCGAGTCGAATACTCCAGAAGCAACTATCCACACCTCGACGACGCTCCCGTCTTTTTTCATCAGCGGAAATTCCATCCGCCGGACGATCGACGGGTCCTTGGTCATCCGCTCGATGTCCTCAGCCATCATCTTGCGCGCGATCAATCTGGATTCCGGAGCCAGTACGATATCCAGGGATTTGCCGATCATTTCGGCGCGGGAGTATCCGAGCATCCGTTCCGCACCGCGGTTCCAACTCAAGATCCGCAGTTCGGGCGAAAAGCTCATGATGGCATCGCCCGAGGCCTCCAGTACGGCGACCAACTGATCGCGCTCAGCCTCGGCATGGCGCTGTTCGGTGATGTCGTGGGCGAAACCCAGAACCGTTTCGATCTCGCCCGCGGCGTTGCGCAAGGGGACGTCCAGGATATCGAAGATGCGGCAGTTGCCCTTGACGGTCTGGAACTCCATTTCAAATCGAACGGATTTTCCGGCCAGGATTTGTTCGACGGTGTGGCGCCTCAATTCTTCCGAGGCCATTCCGAAGTCGTAGATATTCTTGCCGAGAATTTTGTCCAGCGACTCGGCCTCGAATTGCAATCGCGCGGCCTCATTGGCCTGCAGTATCGTTCCCTCAGGGGAGAAGAGGAGCGCGGGTCCGGGCAGCAGATCCAGGCTTACCCGGTAAGGCTCCGCGCCGCTGCCGGGGGCGGACTGGGCCGGCAGAATCTCCAGGTCTGGAGATTTTTTGCCTTGGTCGGTCATTCGAAATCGCGTTCTCCCTTGTGCAGTCGATTCATCGTTGCCTTGGATTCGGGTGTCTTCATAATTGAATCGCGGCGGCGAACCACAACACGTCGCCGGTTGCGTAATTCTGCGCCGCAAACTCGAATTCGTACTTGAACGTGAATGTGACCGGTATTTCTCCAATAGGGATCGTCTGCCCGATGATCGGTCCCAGCGCCAGCACGCGGCTCCTGAACGCGCCCATCGCGGCGCCCGGTCCGGAGTCGGCGGTGGTCTGTTGCAGCGCGTATCCGGCCGCGCCCAGGATCGAACCGCTCGCGAAGCGCTTGGCCAGCACGAAGTCGGCGTGGAACTCGTCGCCGCTGCGATAGTGGGTGGAGGAATTCTCGCTGTTGATCGTATAACCCAGCATCGTTGACGCCTCGAGCCCCGATTCTTTGTCCAACCAGGTCACGCTCGCATCGGGCTCGATCGCCCAGCGATTCATGCCGGTGTTGATGATGCGATCCTTGTCGTAGCCGCCGGTTGGCGCATAGAGAAACAGCGCGCTTGCCAGGTGCAACTCGCCGAAGTTCCAGTTCAGCATGCATGGCGAAAATTCCAGCTCGCCCAAGCCTCCCACCGTCGAAGTCTGTGCCGGCACCGTCAGTCCGGCCGGACCGATCCGGGCGTTCTGGTCCGCTATCAGCGCAGGAACCAGCGCGCCGAGCGTCCAGTTCGCGCCCAGGATCGAAAAATGAGTCGCGTGAGCGACAAACAGCGCGGCGGCGTAAATGGTCGTATGAGTGTGGATCGCGATTTTCCCGTCGGAGGTGACCGCGTTGAGGTGCGCATCCTGGTAAAGAAACAAGCCCTTGATGAGCGTGCCGCCAGCGGGCGGAAGAAATCCCGCGGACAAGTCCATCAGCCCCGTGCGATAGGTGGCGACGCCGTACTCCGCCGCCGATGCCCGACCGGATTGCGCCAGCAAGATCGCGAGCGTGACCACCGCAACGCAAGCCTCGCGCCGGAGGCCGCGCGCGCGCGCCGCCGCTATTCGCGCATGGGATGCGGCCATCCCCCGCGCGAGCGAATCTCGACTTGCCTCTTGATACACGGCTTGCACCGACGCGGGCATTTCAGCCATGTCATTCGTAGGGCAATATCGATGCCATCGTTGGAGAGCCGATTTCTTGCCAATTCAGGTGAGGAATTGAGAGTCCGCTTGATTGATTTTAGTCGCGGCGCGCTTTCGTGTGCCGCTTGCGTCTTCAAGTGAGTCCGACTGTCCGAACTTGAGACATAGTCGGCGCGCGCCGATTTGGATCGCGGCGGCGGGACGCCATTTCCATGCGCCTCGCGTGCGGACGATCAAACCGCTAGATCATTCCAATAACCGGAGGGGTGGCCGAGCGGTTGAAGGCACCGGTCTTGAAAACCGGCAGCGGCGAGAGTCGCTCGTGGGTTCGAATCCCACCCCCTCCGCCATCGCGCGCTTTGCGAAGATGCCCGGTTGAGCGCATATCGTCGCCGGGCCGAATAAGCCCGATCGCAAGATGAGAGGAAGAAAGTCGTGAGCACCCAGAATCCCGCCGATCCGAGAGATGTATGGCTCGACCAGGTGCGCGAGCCCGCGCTCGAGCCGTCACTGCCGATAATCGATCCCCATCACCATCTTTGGGACCATCCGCAGAGCCGCTACCTGCTCGACGAAATTCTGCGCGACACCGGCTCCGGCCACCGCGTGATCGCGACGGTGTTCGTCGAATGCATGTCGATGTATCGCGCCGACGGGCCCGAGGCGATGAAGCCGGTGGGCGAGACCGAGTTCGTAAACGGAATCGCCGCCCAGAGCGCGAGCGGCCAGTACGGCGACACGCGGGTGGCGGCGGCAATCGTCGGATTCGCAGACCTGGCGCTGGGCGCCGCGGTCGAGCCGGTGCTGCAGGCGCATATCGCGGCGGCGCCCGCGCGTTTTCGCGGGATTCGCCACGCGGGCGGATTTGACCTGTCGCCCGAGGTGCGCAACTCACACACCAATCCGCCCGCCGATCTCTACCGGGTGGCGAAGTTCCGCGAAGGCTTTGGACGCCTGGCAAAACTCGGGCTGAGCTTCGAGGCCTGGCAGTATCATCCGCAGATGGCGATGGTGACGGAGCTCGCCCGCGCGTTTCCCGACACAAAAATCATTCTCGATCACTTCGGCGGGCCGCTCGGAATCGGTCCCTACGAGGGCAGACGCGCGGAAATCCTCGCGCAGTGGAAGAAAGACGTTGCGGAGCTTGCGCGATGCCCCAACGTGGTCGCGAAGCTGGGCGGGATCAACATGCCGATCAACGGCTTCGGATGGCACAAGCGTTCGGCGCCGCCCAACTCCGATGAGCTCGCCGCGGCGACGCGCGATTACTACCTCCATGCGATCGACTGCTTCGGCCCGTCGCGATGCATGTTCGAAAGCAATTTCCCGGTCGATCGCGCCTCCTGCTCGTACGCGGTGCTGTGGAATTCGTTCAAGAAGATCGCGGCGGGCTTTAGCGCCGATGAGAAATCGTGGCTGTTTCATCGCACCGCCGCAGGAACCTATCGGCTCGATGCGCGAGCGCGCTGAGCGGTCGATCTAAATTGCGCTGGCCGCACAATCCCGCGCTTTGCTAGTCTCGCAGCCGATACCGCAGCCGCGCCCAAGCGCGCATGGAGGAACTATGGCGGACATGAATGAATTCAATCGCAAGATCATCGACGAATTTCACGCCAACGCGGGCAAGGTCGGAGGACCGTTCGCGGGCGCCCCCATGATCCTGATCACCCACAAGGGCGCGAAGAGCGGGCGCACCTTCACGACTCCGCTGGTTTATTCGCGCGACGGCGACCGCGTAGTGATCGTGGCGTCCAAGGCCGGCGCGCCCACCAATCCCGACTGGTACCACAACCTGGTGGCCAATCCGGCCGTGACGGTCGAAATCGGCACCGAGAAATTTCAGGCGCGCGCCCGCGTCACCTCCGGCCAGGAACGCGAGCGCCTGTTCAACGCGCAGGCGAAGATGATGCCGCAATTCAACGAGTACAAGCAGAAGACCACGCGGCAGATTCCGGTCGTCGTGCTCGAGCGGGTAGCGTAGCCGCGCAGCGCGCAATAACAGGCGGCGCAATACGGGAATAGAATGCGGGAATAGTAAGGAGGGGCACCCGGATGGAACTCGAACCGAAACGCGCGGGCTTCGCGCCCGATCGCCTCGCGCGCATCACCGAGCATCTCGACCGCAATTACATCGCGCCCGGCAAGATAGTCGGATGCCAGACGCTGGTCGCACGGCACGGCTACCTGGCCTATTTCAAGTCGCTCGGCCAGATGGATCGCGAACGGCGCAAGCCGATGGCCGACGACGCCATCTTCCGCATCTACTCGATGAGCAAGCCGATCACGTCGGTCGCGCTGATGACGCTGTACGAGCGCGGGGCGTTCCAGCTCAACGATTCAGTCTCGCGCTTCATCCCCGAATGGCGCGAGCATCGGGTCTGGGTGTCGGGCGAGGGCGCTCAGATGCAGACCGCGGCGCCGCAGCGACCGATGACGATGCGCCACGTGCTGAGTCATACGGGCGGGCTGACCTACGGCATGACCAGTCATCCGGTCGATCGCGTCTACCACGAGCTTGGCGTCAATCGCGGCGCGGGCGAAACGCTCGCCACCTTTGCTCAGAAGCTGGCGCGGGTGCCTCTGCGCTATGCGCCGGGCGAGCGCTGGATGTACTCGCTGTCAACGGACGTGTGCGGATACCTGGTGGAGGCGCTCTCGGGCAAGCCCTTCGATCAATACCTGCAGGAATTCATCTTCGATCCCCTCGATATGAAGGACACCTCGTTCTTCGTCTCGGCCAGGAAGGTCAATCGCTTCGCGGCGAACTATCAGCGCGAGCCCGACAAGTCGCTCAAGCTAATCGACGATCCCGAGCGGAGCACCTACCTCAAAAAGCCCACATTCTTCTCGGGCGGCGGCGGACTGACCGGAACAATCGCGGATTACCATCGGTTCTGCGAGATGCTGCGGCGCGGCGGCGAGCTCGACGGTGCGCGAATCATTGGTCCGCGGACGCTGGAGATGATGCACATGAACCATCTGGCGGATGGCAAGGACCTGGCGCAGATGGCGCTGGACGGGTTCTCGGAAACCGCCAACGACGGCGTCGGCTTCGGACTGGGATTTGCCTCGACCCTTGGACAGGTGGCGACCGGAACCCTCGGCGTGGGCGATTACTATTGGGGCGGAGCCGCATCGACTATATTTTGGGTTGACCCGAAGGAAGACATGGTAGTCGTCTTCATGACTCAGTTGATGCCGTCGGGGACATTTAATTTCCGGGGCCAGCTCAAGAACATTATCTATTCCGCAATAATCGACTGAGCGCGTTCCAGGAGAGGTCTGCGCCGCGAGCGCCGCGGGCGCGAGCTCGTGAGAAGAGCCGCGCGCCGTGGTCGCCCGCCGCATGCCGTGGTCGCCCGCCGCGCGCCGTGTTGGGTCGCAGTCGGCCTTGTGACAAAAAATCGCATTCAACCTTGCCAAGGGTCGTCCGCCTCTATAGGAAGCAGAGGGCGGTCGCTTGGACGAGGCTGAGTGGATGGGAGGAACCGTCGCCGAAATTCCCTAACACTCGCATCGGCGCGAATGCGAATCTGCAAAAGCGGAGGCGACCAGTGCCTCGCTGCCGGGTGTAATCCAGAGCGGGCCGTGGGGACGTGTCGGTTGCAAATGTTTCTGCGACGAGGGCGTGAAATTCACCGGCGCCACCGCGTGAACGCTGGTCTTGCCGGTGTGGCGCGGTGGCTCGTGGCATTCGTGCTTGCGGGATGCATGGTTGGCCCCGATTTTCGTCCGCCGCCGACCCGGGTCGCCAGTAAATGGAACGAAAATGCGAATCCCTCGACCACTCCCACTCCCGGCGACTACCGCGACTGGTGGTCTGCCTTCAATGACCCCACCCTGACCCGGCTGGTCGAGACCGCCTATCGGCAGAACCTGACGCTGCTTGCCGCCGGCGTGCGCGTGCTCCAGGCGCGGGCGCAGCTTGCGATGGCGATTGGATCGTTCTATCCGCAGCAGCAGATGGTTTCAGCGTCCGCGAGCTACACGCGCCTGCCGGTTTCCAATCCTTACGTCTCGCTCCAGAACACCTATTGGACCGACGCGTTCGTGGCGCAGGGCGCCTGGGAGCTCGATTTCTGGGGCAAGCTGCGCCGCGCGATCCAGTCGGCTGACAGCGAATACCTGGCCTCGGTGGCGAATTACGACGACGCGCTGGTGACGCTGACCGCGGACGTTGCGCGGACCTATATCCAGATTCGTACCCTGCAGGGGCAAATCGCTATCGCGCAGGACAATCTCGTGAAGCAGCGGATGGCGCTCAAGATCGCGGTTGCGCGGCATCGATGGGGTGTGGCGACCATGCGCGACGTTGATCAGGCGACCAACGTGCTGGGAGCTACCGAAGCGATGGTTCCGCAGGTTGACGCTCAGCTCGCCCAGGCCAAAAACCAGATGGGCGTGCTGCTCGGGATACCTCCGGACGAGGTTGACGGATTTCTGGTGCCCTCCGACGGCATCCCCAGGCCACCGCAACGGATCGCGGTGGGAATCCCCGCCGACTTGCTGAGCCGCCGTCCCGACGTGCGCCGCGCGGAGCTGAAGGCCGCCGCGCAGTGCGCGCAGATCGGAGTGGCCAGGGCCGACCTGTTTCCGATGTTGAGTCTGACGGGAACCGTCGGGTCGCTGTCCAGCACAATCGGCCGTGCCAGTCTCAGTGACGTATTCACATCCGCGAGTCTGGCATACTCAGTCGGCCCTTCGCTTCAGTGGAACCTTCTGAATTACGGACAGATCACGAACAATGTCCGGATGCAGGACGCAAAGTATCAGGCGCTGCTGATCGAATATCAGAATAGCGTGCTCGCCGCCCAGCAGGACGTGGAAAACGGGATTGCCCTGTTCCTCGATTCCCGCAAGCAGGTCCACTCGCTGAAGATGAGCTTGGCCGCCGCGGATGACGCGCTCAGAATCGCGATTATCCAGTACAAGGAAGGTGCGCTGGACTTCACCACGGTCCTGACCGCGGAACAGAACCTGCTCCAGGCGCAGAACAACCTCGTGGTGGCGCAAGGCGGGGTTGACCTCGGCGCGATCGCAATTTACCGCGCGATGGGCGGGGGCTGGGAAATCCGCGAAGGTCATGACTTCGTGCCGGAAAAAACCCGCGGCGAGATGGAGGATCGCACCGATTGGGGAACCTTGCTCACGCCCGCGCTCACGAGGCCGCAGGCTCCGGGCCTGCCGTCGCCCAACGACAACGGACCGCTTATCCGGCCCCCGGAATTGTGAGGCAGTTCTGACAATGCGAATCCGGTCGTGCAAAGCTCGCAGATTATTCGCGTCGAACGCGCTTCGCCGGGATGCCGCCGGAGTCCGTTTGGGGCTCGGGGCGGCGCTGGCCGCGCTGGTGGCGGTGGTCGCTGCCGCCGGATGCCGCTGCGGAGCGGAGCAGGCGCCTGCGCCACCCGATGTGACTATTGCGCAGCCCCGCAGACAGAACGTAACTGATTATCTCGTTTTCACCGGAAACACCGTGGCGAGCGATGCGGTGCAGATAGTTGCGCGCGTCGAAGGCAACCTTGAAAAGATTCACTTCACCGACGGCGCTCCAGTCAGGAAGGGAACGCTGCTGTTCACCATCCAGCGCGAGCCTTACCGGGCGCAGCTTGAGCAGGCCCAGGCGCAACTGGCCGCGAAAGAGGCCGCGCTCAAACATGCGGTGATTGAATTTGCCCGCTTCAAACACCTGCTGGCCGAGGAGGCCGCGACTCAGTCCCAGGTCGATACGTGGCGCTATAGGCGCGATTCCTCGGCGGCGGAAGTGAGTAGCGCCAAAGCGCAGGTGCGAATCGCAAAGCTGAATCTCTCCTACACCGAAATCCGCGCGCCGTTCACGGGCCGGATGGGCCGCCATCTGGTGGACGCCGGCAACCTGGTCGGCGCCATGGGCGAGAAAACTCCGCTGTCCGAAATCGACCGGATCGATCCGCTCTACGTGTACTTCACAATAGACGAGCGTGACCTGCTGCGAATCAGCGCGATGCGCAGGGGAAAGAGATCGGAGCCCCTCTACCAAAAATCGGTGGCCGTGCAGGTTGGGGTAATGAATCAAAATGGATTTCCCCGCCGGGGGAGCCTCGATTTCGCATCGCTCAGCGTCGCGCCGACCACCGGCACCCTGCAATTGCGAGCGACGCTGCCGAACGGCGCCCCGGATATGCTGCCCGGTTTGTTCGTGAGGATCCGCGTTCCCGAGGCGGAGCGCCGCAACGCGCTGCTGGTGCCCGGCGACGCCGTCGGGTTCGACCAGGTGGGCGAATACGTGCTGGTTGCAAGCGGCCAGAATGTCGTCGAAAGAAAAAGGGTCAAGACCGGAGCGCAGATCGGCGATTATCTGGTTGTCACCGATGGGTTGCAGCCGACCGACTGGGTAATCACCGAAGGCCGTCTCCAGGCGATACCGGGCGGCAAGGTAACCCCGCATCGCGCGACGTTACCGCCGCCTGCGAAGACGGCGGACTCCGAATCGGATTGAGCGGGCCGCGGAAATCGGGAAATGTCTAAATTCTTCATCGAACGTCCGGTTCTCGCAAACGTCATCGCGATCGTCATCGTGCTGCTTGGCGCAGTGTGCCTATATACACTTCCGGTCGCGCAATATCCGAATATCGTGCCGCCGACAATCCAGGTCACGACCAATTACCCGGGTTCGAGCGCCGAGACGGTGGCGAAGACGGTTGCGATCCCGATTGAGCAGGCCGTAAACGGGGTTCAAAACTCGATCTACCTGCAGTCGACCAGCGGCAGCGACGGCAGCTATGCGCTGACGGTGACGTTCGCGATCGGCACCGATCTCGACACGTCGCTCGCCCTGGTGCAGAACGCGGTCAACAGCGCGATGGCGCAATTGCCCGAACAAGTCCAGGCGCAGGGTGTCAGCGTAAAGAAAGTTACGACCAACATCCTGATGATCGAAAGCCTTTACTCCGACGATAACCGCTTCACCAACACCTTTCTAAGCAACTACGCGATTATAAACTTGCAGAATCCGCTCGCGCGGCTGCCGGGCGTCGGTCAGGTCAAGATTCTTGGCGCCGGCCAGTACAGCATGCGGGTCTGGCTCGATCCGGCGAGATTGAAAAGCTTCGGGCTTACGGTTCTCGACGTTCAGCGCGCGATAAGGTCCCAGAACGCGCAGGTCGCATCCGGGCAGATTGGTGGTCCGCCGGTTCCCGGCAATCAGCTCTTCCAGTTCACGATCAACACCCTGGGGCGGCTTTCCGACGTCTCCCAGTTCGAGAACATCATAGTCAAGTCGCGCCCCGCGCCCGGGCTTGCCACGCAGTCCGAGAGTCAATCGCAAGCGGCGCAGAGCGCCGCGGTGGTCCGGCTCAAGGACGTCGCGAGAGTCGAGCTGAGCCAGCAGCAGTTTTCGATCTTTTCAAATCTGAGCGGCCGCAAGGCCGGCCATATCACGATATACACGCTGCCCGGCGCGAACGCTCTTCAGGTCGCGACCGAGGTGCGCGCCCTGATGGCGCAAATGAGCAAATCGTTCCCGTCGGGGCTGAAATACACTTCGCTCTATGACACGACGGGATTTATCAAGGACTCGATTCACTCGGTGTACGAGACGCTGATCGAGGCCGGAATCCTCGTCCTGATCGTCATTATCCTGTTTCTGCAGAACTTCCGCGCGATGCTGGTGCCGGCGACCACCGTCCCGGTGACGATCATCGGGGCGTTCGCCGCGATGGAGCTGCTCGGGTTCACGGTCAACCTGATGACGCTGTTCGCGCTGATTCTTGCGATCGGAATCGTCGTGGATGACGCGATCGTGATCGTCGAGAACGCATCGCACTACATCGAAACCGGCCTTACGCCAAAGGACGCGGCGATCAAGGCGATGAGCGAACTCACCGGGCCGGTGCTGGGGATCACGTTGGTGCTCACCGCGGTGTTTCTGCCGGCGTCGTTCCTGCCGGGCATAACCGGGCAGATGTTCCGCCAGTTCGCGCTGGTAATCGCGTCAACCGCGATCATCAGCGCGATCAACGCCCTGACTCTGAAACCGACCCAGTGCGCCCAATTTTTGCGGCCGCAGGTCAAAGGCCACCAGCTCAACCGGTTCTACGCGGGCTTCAACCGCGGCTTTGATGCGATCCAGACGCGATATATCGAACTGGTCAACTGGATGGTGCATCGCCCATTTCAGATGGTGGCGATTTTCTTCACGGCCATCGCAATCGCCGGGGCCGGATTCGCACTCTATCCCACGGCGCTGCTGCCGCTGGAGGATCAGGGCTATTGCATTATTTCCGCTCAGCTTCCCCCCGGGGCGGCGCAGCCGCGCGTCCGTGAAGTGTCCAAGCGAATCGACGGAATATTGAAAGAGGCCCCCGGCATCAAGGGATGGGTAACGCTCGGCGGATTCTCGGCGATGGATTCCGCGACGCTGTACAATGTCGTGACGGTGTTCGCAATCTACGACGATTATGACAAGCGTCCGTCCGGGATGACGCAGAGCGCGATCGTATCTGATTTGCAGAAACGCTTGCGGGCGATCCGCGAGGCGACGATCGCGGTGATGCCGCCGTCGCCGATTCCGGGTTTGGGCAATTCGTTCGGCTTTCAGATGGTGATCGAAGACCGCGCCGGCAATGGTCTGGCACAACTGGAAAAAGGCGTGCAGGCGGTCCTGCGCCGCGCGAATGGCCTGACCGGATTTTTGCGGATCGGGTTTACCACTTTCAGCGCGGACAGTCCGCAGCTTTTCCTCGACATCAACCGCACGATGGCGGAGTCGCTGGGCGTCTCGGTCAACGATCTGTTCCAGACTCTGCAAACCTACCTCGGGTCGAGCTACGTCAATCAATTCAACAAGTACAATCAGAGCCTGCAAGTCCGGGTGCAGGCGGCTTCTGACTATCGCCGCCAGTTGCGCGACATCTCAAATCTGTACGTGGCGAACCGGAGGGGCCAGATGGTCCCGCTCGGCGCCCTGTTTGACGTTCATCGGATGCTCGGGGCCGACCTGGTCACGCGATACAATCTCTATCCGGCGGCGGTCATCACCGGTGTCCCGTCACCGGGTTACAGCTCGGGCCAGGCGCTCGACATGATGCAGCAGTTTGCCGATCAGACGCTGCCGCAGGGAATGAGCTACGAATGGACGGGGCTTTCGTACCAGGAGAAGCAGACCGGCAGCCAGACGTATTTTATTTTCGTGCTCTCGGTGACCCTGGTGTTTCTCGTCCTGGCGGCCCAGTACGAGAGCTGGACCGATCCGATCGCTGTAATTCTGGTCGTTCCCACCGCGCTTATAGGTATCCTGATCGCGCTGTTCCTGCGCGGATTCCCGATCGATCTGTATACCCAGATCGGGCTGGTACTGATGATTGCGCTGGCGGCCAAGAATGCGATTCTGATCGTGGAGTTCGCGCGCGATCTCACCAACGAGGGGATGCCGCTGATCGAGGCCGCGGTCGAGGCGACTCATCGGCGGTTCCGCGCGATCATGATGACGTCTATCTCGTTTATCCTCGGCGTGGTTCCATTGCTGATAGCCTCGGGCGCGGGCGCGGCCAGCCAGCAGTCACTCGGTACGGTCGTTTTCGGCGGAATGATAGCCTCGACCCTGCTGGCGATTCCGTTTGTCCCGGTCTTCTTTATCGCGGTGCGCCGCCTGACCGGCAACGCGGAGCAGCAAGCGGGCGAGCCGTCGCCCGACCGCCCGGTCGCCGGCGCCCCAGCAGCGAAGTGAAACCGGGTTGCGCACGTCCCGCCGGCGCGCGCGGCAGGAATCGCTCAGTACGTAAACGCCGGGGGATTACCCATCAATGCGGCGCCCGCGCGGGCGATCATGTTCTCATTGACCGCGGCGTGCTGGGTAAGCGTATGAATATCGCGCAGGCATCGCTGCAGCGCCGAGGTTTCGTATAGAGCGGAACCACCCCCGGCCGTGTAACAGCTGTCCACGACGGAGGCGGCGCTCTTTGCGACCCACGCGGCGCTGCCCATGATCCTGGTGCGGGTTCCGGGATCGACCGACACGCCGGTGCGCGCGAAATCCCACACCGCTTGAGTCTCGTCGAGCAGAAGTTGGCGCGCCGCCCGGAGCGCGGTGTCAGCCTCGCCCACGCGGTGCTGAACCAGTGGCATCTCCGCCATCGCGGCGCCCGTATAGAGGCGGCGTTTCTGTCCTGCGGCGAGAGCCAATACCTCGGCGAGCGCGCGCCGGGCGATCCCCGCGGCGACGGCGCAGATATGCAGCAGTGCGTACAAAGTAGGTTCCGCGTTGAGGGGCCCGGCTACCGATGGCCTGCCGAAAAATATGTCGAAGGTGTCGGGGGCGGCGACCCGCAGATTTTCGACCTGGATATCGTGACTTCCGGTACCTCGCATTCCGGCCGTATGCCATGTGTCCAGGATCTTCACCTGTTCCCTGGGCAGCAGCATCGCGCGCACTTCCTGCGTGCCGGGGAGCAGGCCCGCGCGCGGCGCACCATTCTCCAGCACCGCGCAATTGCCCATCAGCAGGTCCGCGTGTTGGCATCCGCTTGCAAACGCCCAGCGCCCGTTAACCAGGTAGCCGCCCTCGATGACCTGGGCGCTGCCGCGCGGCGCAAATCCGCCCCCGATAATGAAGTCGGGGCTCGACGCGTAGTAGAAGTCGAAGCGATCGCGTGGCAGGAGCGCAAGGAACTGGGGCGTCTCGCAGCCGATCATCACGGTCCATCCGGCCGAGCCGTCGGCGGCGGCAAGTTCCTCGATGATCTTCATGCTGGAGGGGAAATCGATTTCCAACCCGCCGTGACTGCGCGGCACCAGCATCCGGAAAACGCCCGCCTCTTTGAGTTGCGCCAGCAGGTCCGCGGGCATTCGGCGTGCGGCTTCGATTTCAGCCGACCTGCGGCTGATTGCAGGCGCGAGGTCGCGGATATGTTCGACGATTGCCTTTGCCGGGCCCTCTAATTGCGCTTTCATGCCAGGGATTTTCTAGCACTTGCGCATTCCTGTCACACCAGTGCGGCGGCGGCGAATCTCCTACGGCTGCTCGACGCAGCATGTCGCGATTTCGTCGTGGGCGCTGTCGGCATCCATCGGGTTGAGATGCGGATGGCCTCGCCACACACCCCATCCGAATTCTTCACGCAGATAATATGTGCGCGGCTCGGCGTCGATCTCCACCTGGTCCGTGGTCTCCTCGCTGACGGTGCAATCGATCTTTCCGGGCGTCACCACAAAGGCGTGATATCCGCCCGGTTCGATCACCGCCGACTCGCCGCCGCACTTGACCGGCGGCTTAAGCAGCGAGCTGCCGTAATGATAGGGACGGTATACGTAGATTACCGCATGATTCGGTGGCGCGACCGCCTTTTCGAATGGACGGCCCTGCACCGCGCATCCGGGCAGGGAAATGGCCGCGGCGTAAACGGCGATTGCGATGAGCGGCGGCTTCATTCGGGTACCGTGGGCGATTGTGACGGCGCCGGAGCCTGGGTCGGCGGCGGGGGCGCGGGCGTTTGCGGCGCCTTCGGATTAGCGGCGGCTCGTGCGAGCCGATCCGCGTCGGCGTAGAGCTGGCGGTCGATCTTTTCACGCACTGCGGCGCGCGCCGCATCCTCCAGTTCGCGATGCGTGGGCTCGGCGTAAAGATTATATGACTCGGAGACGGTCGCGGCGGCATGGTAATCGCCGAGCGGGCGGTTGCCGTCAAAAATCGACAGGCTTGCGTCGGCGGTAACCGTGTACTTCCCGAGTGGATAGCCGGCGTAAGTCGCGGGATTGAATGCGGAGAGATACAGGGGGGTGTGATCCTCGCCGTGCTTGAGTTCCTCGCGATACGCAAACGTGAGATGCGAGCCGCGCGCCAGCGATATCGCAACCGCCGGCGGTAATTCCTGCGAATCGCCCTGTATCGGACTGAGACGAAATGGCAGCGGATGCGCCGGCGTCTGGGCGATTTGCGGTCCCGGCTCTGGCGCAACCGCCGGCGGTTGCAGGCTGCATCCCGGCGCGAAAATCGCGATGCATACGGTTATGCAGAATACGGCCAGCGCAAGTGAGCGGTGCGCTGCCGCGGCTAAGCCTGCTCCTGGACCTGGGGCAACTCGTCGGGCAGCCAGTAATCGTATAGTCGGCCGTTCCATCTGAAGGTCCCCACCGGATCGCCGAAGCAGTCGCCGAACGCCTGGAGTCCCTGCTGCTCCGCCTGCGTTTGCGGATCGCGCGGCGCGTAGGCGAGGTAGCGGTCGCCGTGGCTGGGAATCGCGGGGGCCAGCGGCGGGCGGAAGTCCATGTTCATAAAGTTCGTCGCGGGACGCCATCCCTGGGGATCGGTCGTAGCGTCGGTAATCGGAATCCATTTGAAATTGCCCGCCGTCCGATCAACCCCCATGTCACGGTACTCTGCTGCGCCACTTGCGTTTTTGCGCAGCTCGATCATCCCGAGCTTCGGCGAGTCGCCGCTCTGCGAGAGCTTGGCGGCGCCGACGCCGGCGGTCTCGAGCAGTTCCATCGCCGCGGGAGCAAGCTGCAGCGCCGCGAGCCAGCATCCTGCGGCGGAAACGATCATCGCGGCGGCGAGAATTGCGACCGCGATCTGTGATCGAATCAATCGCATAATTTTGAGTGAGTCTAGCACGCACGAGCCGCTTGCGCTCTCGTTTCTCAGAGTATTTTACCGTCCCGCTTCGGCGGTGCGGGGGATGGACGCGGCAGGGAAAATCAAGCAGGTTAATCCGCAAACGAAGGGAGCCTCACCATGAAAACCGAAGCATGCGAGTACAAGGACGGCGACGTCACCCTGCGCGGACATCTGGCCTACGACGATGCGAAGGCCGGAAAGCGGCCCGGGATTATCGTGATGCCCGAGGCGTTCGGGCTTGGCGCACAGGCAAAGCGGCGCGCCGAGATGCTGGCGGGACTGGGCTATGTCGCGTTGGCCGGCGATCCTTACGGCGACGGCGTAGAGTTCAACGACCTGCAGGAGGCGATCAAGCGGGCGGGTGCGATCTTCGCCGACCCCGCCAAGGCACGCCAGCGTGTGCGCGTGGCGCTGGACAAGCTCGCGTCGCTTGCGCAGGTCGATACGGCGCGGATGGCGTCGATGGGCTACTGCATGGGCGGCAGTTTCTCGCTCGAGCTGGCGCGCTCGGGAGCGCCGGTGCGCGGAGTCGTATCCTTCCACGGAGGTTTGCAGACGCAGCGTCCCGCGGAATCGGGGGCCGTCAAGGCGAAAGTGCTGGTATGCACCGGCGCCGACGATCCGTTCGTTCCGCACGCGCAGGTCGGCGCGTTCGCCGAGGAGATGACCAAGGCGGGCGTTGACTGGCAGGTCATCAGCTACGGCAACACTGTGCACAGCTTCACCAATCCCGACGCGGACAAGGTCGGAGCGCCGGGAATCAAGTACAACAAGCTGGCGGACGAGCGATCGTGGCAGGCGATGAAGTCATTTTTCGCGGAGATTTTCAGCGCATGAGAATCGGCGGCTGAGGATTCCGCTTCTATGATTGGGGCGGGCGCCGCTGCCCGTATTGGGGCGGGCACGGGGGCCCGCCGCCGCTTGAAATTTGCCGTCGTTCGCGCCTCACTCCTTTTTTGCCCAGCCGGTCTCGTACGGCGCCGCCATCCTGCCGATCGCGCGCAGGTGCTGAAATTTCCAGGCGCCGCCGATGCGCACGTAATCCTCTTCATATCTCGCCGCCAGCCACATCGCGCGATTTCCCTTTCGGAACGTGAACGGCCCCAGGAAGTACCAGGTGCCGCGCGCGCGATCGCCGTCCACCTCGATAATCGGGTTCATCACGTTATGCTGCGAGAAGCTGATTCGTGCGCGGAAGCCCTCGAACAGCGCGCGGATAGCCGGGTGGCCCTTGTGCGCGCCGATGCCGTCGCCCTCCCAGATGCCGTCGGGAGCGAACAGCGTCACGATCTCGTCGGGGTTGTGATCGTTGTCGCACACCGCGCAGTAGCGCGCCTTGAGTTTCTTGATCGCCTCGATGTCTTCCAGCGCTGCGATCCGTTTGGCCAGATCATCGGTGCTCATCGTTGCTCCTGCGCGGCGCGATGAAATCGGCCGCGGCGCCGGGCGCTTATCAGCGCGGCGCTCCTTAGGAATTCTTCAGCCGTTGGCGCGCAAGCTCAAAGATGTGCCAGTTGCCGGTGGTCCAGGTCAGCGTGAGCTTGCACTTCTTGATTCTCCATCCCTGCGGCGTGCGCACGAAGTGATTCGTGTAGTAGCCGCCCATGGTCTGTGTGCTGTCGCCCTTGTCGTTGAGGAGGTAATGCTGCGCCTGCACGTAAGCGACGCACAGCGCCTCGTCGCCGTTCACCGTGATGACGTGGTTGGTGATCATGTGCTGGGTTGCGTCGAGACCGCCCACCGTGCGGCGGGCCGCTTCGGTCCAGCGGTCGCCGGTGACTTTGCGAGGCGTTCCCCCGAAGATCGAGGTGAAATCGACTTCGATCTCGTCGGCGAAACAGGAGCGGAAGCATTGCCAGTCGCGAAAATCCAGGCCGGTCGCGTAGCGCAACTGCGCGTCGCTGATTTCGGCCCGGTCCAGCAGAAGCTGCAAGCGTGCTTCATCCATGATCCAGATGCCTCCTCGGCGCGGGATTAAGTAGTCCGCGCGGATTCACTTCGCCGCGTAGGTGCCGGCGGCGGCGCTCCGCGGTCAGGCCCATCGGGGCGGATCGCTGCCGAGCGGCGCCGGCGCCGTGGCCCATCGCGGCGGTGTCGCCGACATTCGCGCAACCGGCCCCAGCCGCACGAGCCGGCCCCATCGCGAATCCATTTCGATCATCCACGGCGCCAGCGCCGCGGCGTCAATTCCTTGCGCAGCCTCAGCGTCGACGCGCGGCAGCGACATGATCCACATCGCGGTCCGCGCGAGCGACACGCGAACGTGCCAGCTTCCGCCCTCCGCCGCGCGGCGCGCGAGCGCGCAGATTGCGCCCAGCGCGGCCAGGTAACCGGTGGTGTAGTCGTTCACCGCCGCGGGCACCAGCGCGGGATGCTCGTCGCCGCCGTGTTCGTGCGCCATGCCGGTGACCGTCTGCGCGAGCTGCTCCCATCCTGGTCGTCCAGCCCATGGTCCCTCATGGCCGTAACAGTTGATCGAGACCGCGATTATGCCCGGACGCATCTCCGCGAGGTCGTCGGGAGCAAATCCACGCCGCACCATCGCGCCCGGCCGATAGCCCTGAGAAAAAATGTGCGCCTCGTGCACCAGCGCGCGCAGTCGCGCGCCGTCCCGGGCTTGGTCGAGATCGAGATGGCACGAACGCTTGCCCGGGTTCGTATCGATTACGAACGGTTCGATAGATGGCAGATGCGGGCTCCGCACGTGGAGCACCTCGGCGCCGTGTTCGGCCAGCGTGCGGGCGCAGGTCGGCCCCGCGAGCACGCGAGTAAGATCGAGCACCCGGACACCGGAAAGCGGGCGCGCACCGGGTTGGTTCGCGCGCGGGCCGGGAAGCGGCTGCGCGGGAGCATCGGCGATCTTGATCAATTCGACGACCGGAACCTCGGCCAGTGCGATTCCCTGCGGATGCGATCGCCATTCGCCGGCGGCGCGCAGACGCGCTCCGCAAGCGCCGCGCTGCGCGAGCGCATCCTCGAGTTCCTGCGCGTCCCATCGCGACACCGCTTTTGCGATCGGCTCCGCTTCGTCGCCGCATTCAAGGAGCCGGAGCGTCGTCTCGCGCGATCTGAAACCGCCGTGGAGGTGAATCCATTTTCCGTCGCGCGCCCGATAGAGCGCGGTGGTGGGATTGGGACCGCGCGGAATCGTGACGCCGCCCACGCGCTGCAAAAGGAACGAGACCAGCGATGCCGCCGCGCCGTGAACGTCGACCTCGATTCGCTGCGGCGCTCCGCCACGCATCCGCCACAGGCTTGCCGCCGCCAACGCCTGAGCGCCGAGCACAGCGGCCGCGGCCTCGCCTGCGCGCAAGCGCGTCGGGAAAATCGGATCGTGTCCGCTGATCGACAGCGTGTCGGGCGCCGGACCCTCGGCGAGCGATGCGAGCAATTCGCGCGCCAGCCGGGCGGGCAAGCTGGTGGAATCGACGGGCGCGGCGGCGGCACGAGGCGGGTTCACGCGGGCAACCATAACATCTTCCGCCCGAATTGTTCATCCGTGCGACTCACGGCGCGGGCACCGATAGCCGGATCGCGGGCGCTCGGAATTTCACGATCCTGTGGTAAGGATAGGCGAGGAACATGCGCGATCCACACGGACGAAGGACAGGGCAGTGATCAAAACCACTGAAGAGCGCCTCAACCTCGCCGGCGCCGAGCTCGTGATGGTCAAGGGCGGGTCCGGAAAACCGCTCCTGATATTGCACGACGAACTCGGCTATCCCGGCTGGATGACCTGGAACGAAAGCCTGGGCCATGAACGCACACTGCTGATCCCGATGCAGCCGGGCTTTGGCAAGACGCCCCGCCTCGACTGGGTTCGCAACTATCGCGACCTGGCGGGCTTTTACTCGCAGGTGGTGCGCGAGATGGGGGTCGGGCCAATCGACGCGATCGGATTTTCGGCGGGCGGATATATCGCGGCCGAGATGATCGCGGCGGATCCGAAGATCTTCTCGAAGCTCGTGCTGGTCGCACCGATGGGGATCAAGCCCGAATCCGGCGAAATCATGGACATTTTCCCAATCACGATCCGCACCCATCTGCGCGCCACCGTTGCCGATCCCGTCGCCACTCCCGAATTCGCGAAGCTGTACGGCGGCGAGATGACGCCCGAGCAGTTCGAGGCGTTCGAGGACGCGCGTGCGGAGACGGCGCGAATCGGATGGGAGCCGTACATGCACAACCCGAGTCTGCCGCATCTGCTGCGTGGCGTTGCGGCGCCCGTGCTGCTGGTATGGGGTGTGAAGGACGCGGTGGTGCCGCGCGGATGTATCGATGCGTATGCGAAGGCGCTTGCGAACAGCCGCGTCGCGGCGATCGAAGGCGCCGGTCATCGTCCCGAAATCGAAAACTCCGCCGAGTTCGAGCGCGCGGTGCGCGCGTTTCTCGGCGCGTAACCTTGCAGAGAAGAGGCCGCGATGAAATTCGGATATTTCACCGAGCGTCCCGTCAGATGGATTCCCGAGGAAGTGATCCTGCGCAACGGCGCGCACTTCGGCGTATCCAACAAGTACTTCGATCACCTTAAAGCGGCCGACGAGTATAACTACTGGCTTGACGAGAACTGCCTGGCCGAGCAGCTCGGCTTCGATCTGATCGCGCTCAACGAGCATCACGGCAACCCCTTCTGCATGGGCAACGTGATGAACGTCGAGGCGGCGATCCTGGCGCGGATCACGAGCCGCGCGCGAATCCTGCTGATCGGAAACCCGCTCCCGGTGATCAAGCATCCGCTGCGGATGGCGGAGGAGCTGGCCGAGATCGATTTGATCTCGCGCGGGCGGCTTATCACCGGATGGGTGCGCGGCGCGGGCAGCGAGCAGTTCTTCAACAACGCGAATCCCGCCTACAACCGCGAGATGTTCGAGGAAGCGCACGACTTCATCGTGCAGGCCTGGACGCGCGTAGGCCCGTGGCGCTACGAGGGCAAGCATTTCCATTATCGCCACGTGAATCCCTGGGCGCTGCCCTACCAGAAGCCGCATCCCCCGATGTGGATTCCCGGCGTGATCAGTCCAGAGACGGTCCGCTGGTGCGCGCGCCACGCATATCCATACTTTGGGCTGGGAACTTCGCTCGGCCCGACCTGCGATCTCTGGGAGTACTACGCCGACGAGGCGCAGAAGGCCGGCTACCAGGCGGGGCCGGAGAATTTCGGCTACGTCATTCCGACCTTCGTAGCGGAAACCGAAGAGCGCGCGCAGGAGCTCGGTAAGGGCTTTCTGTTCGGCGGCGGCCAGAACACGTTCGCGCGCCCGGAGCATACTTTGCCGCCGGGCTACAACTCCAAGGATGCGATCCGCAGGCTGGCTCATCAGCCGCATGGAAGCTGGCTCGGCGTCAGCGGAGAAAAGCTGCGCGGGCAGGCCGAAGAGCAGGTGATCGATCCCGAGGAGATTCGGCGCAAGCTCGAGCCCGGCTACAAGCGTGCGCAGGGTGCGTACCAGCTCATCATCGGCAACCCGAAGAACGTCACCGCGAAGCTCAAGACGATGCTCACGGTGCTGCGCCCGGGAGCGCTGGTGATCTTCAGCGTGCAGGGCCACGTCGGCAACGAGGATCGCCAGACCAGCATGCGGCTTATCGCCAACGAGGTGCTGCCGGTGCTGCGCGAGCACGCAAAATCTATCGGACTCATCGACGCGCTCGAGCGCCATCCGGGCCAGAGCAAGATCCAGGCGGGAGCAAGCCGCGTTCCGGTTTCCGATCGCGGGCCGCTGAAGGAACTCGGGCTCGTCTGACGCTTGGCGATCAGATACCGCTCCGCGTTAGACTCGCGCGCACATGGCAAGCGCCAGAGATCCTGAAGTCGTAATCATCGGCGGCGGTATCGGCGGCAGCGCGCTCGGCACGGCGCTCGCGCGCGAGGGCGTCGCCGTCACTATCGTTGAAAAATCCACCGTTCACGTCGATCACGTGCGCGGCGAATGGATTGCGCCGTGGGGCGTGGCCGAGACCGAGCGTGTGGGACTCTACGATGCGCTGATTGCGGCCGGCGGCCATCACCTGCAGACCCACATCGGCTTCGGCGACGACGTCGACGCCGACGTGGCGCGTGCGGAGGCGATGGACCTGAGCGTACTGGCATCGGCGGGGCTGAAACCGCCGCTCTGCATGCGCCATCCGCATCATTGCGACGTGCTCAACCGGGTCGCGACGGAGAGCGGAGTAACTCTGATGCGCGGCGCGAGCAACCTTCGCGTAACCGCCGGCGAACGTCCCGAGGTCCGCTTCAGCCACGGCGGCATCGAGCACACGCTGCGCCCGCGCTTGGCGGTGGGCGCGGACGGCCGGAACTCGGTCGTGCGCGGGCAGGTCGGCGTCGAGCTTCATCGCGACCCGCCGCATCATCTGATGGCCGGCCTGCTGGTCGACGGCGTGGACGGATGGCCTGCGGGCTTGCAGACCTTCGGCACGCAGGACGACATCAATTTTCTCGTCTTTCCGCAGTCGGCCACGCGCGCGCGTCTTTATATTGACTACGGCATCGATCAGAAACGGCGCTTCGCCGGGGAGGACGGCGCCGCGCGTTTTCTGGAGGCGTTTCGCCTCGCGGTCCTGCCGGGAAGCGAATATCTCGCGCGCGGCACGCCCGCGGGGCCGTGCAATTCCTACGGCAATGAGGATACCTGGGCGGATTCGCCGCTGGCGCCGGGCGTGGTGCTGATCGGCGATGCGGCCGGCCACAACGATCCCATAATCGGGCAGGGGCTCTCGATCACCTACCGCGACGTCAGGATCGTGCGCGATCTGATGCTCGATAGTCGCGGCGACTGGAGCGCGCGCATCTTTGCTCCCTACGCCGAAGAGCGGCGCGAGCGGATGCGACGGCTGAGAACGACCGCCTCGATGTTCTCGATTCTATACGCCGAGTTCGGCGAGCGGGCGCGGGAGCGACGCGTGCGATTCCGCGAGCATCGCGCCAAGGGCGCGATCGTAGACTTGGCCCCGGTCGGGTTCATGGGCCCCGAATTGTTTCCCGCCGAGCTGTTCGCGGCCGATCTGCTGGACCGCGTGCGCGCTCTGTAGAGACTGCCGCGGCTCGCCGCCCTCTCCAATCGTATCGATTTAGTCACGCGGGATGACTTCCACGGGGACGCCATCCACCGATGACGGGATCACCTTCCGTACCGAATCCAGGAATTGCCGCTGCACGTCGACCATAACGCCTGAATAGTCGCAGCGCGAACAGTCACATCCTACAGGCTCGATGCCGATCACGCCCGGCAGCGCCATCCATTCCGTGCCGTGAGCGGTCAGGATCCGCGAGTATGCAGCTGCACGTTTGGAGTTATGAACTGACTTTCTGGAGGCATACCGCACGGAATACCCATAGAAGGCCGTGTTGGCGTCCGCATTTTCAACAACCGCGACGCTGGTGGGAACGATCAGCACGGAAACGCCGCTTACTGACGCCGACATGCGGCTCCTGACGCAACTTGCCCAAGACGAGTCAACCGTCGCCTGCGCCTGCAAGCGCCCGCCGGGACCGCTGGGCTGGCAATAGAATTCTGGGGTCGTGTGGCTGGCCATTATCTTTGGAAAAGCTTTCCAGAGGGCCTCGTTCAAGGCGCGAGCGCAAGCCTTTGGGTGCGACGGGCCGCAAGGGTAGCCGGGCCCGCCTGGCTGCCTACACCAGATGACGGCGTTCGCGCGAGCTGCGCTCAAAATCAGGATGGCGGCGCACAAAGCCAGGCGGACCAGCATTTTACCCTCCGTTGAAACTCGCGCTCGCAGTGCTTTTCAATTCGAGGAGCTCATCCAAGCCCCTGTCAGGTCAACAGTGTCGATGACGCTGTTCTCCACGGGCACTCCCTCGAAAGTGGTAGGCACCACTAATGGGCTTTCTACAGATGCGCTGTCCCAAACGACGTCCAAGGCTGCGGTTGTTCCTGACAGGTCGATTCCAATTCCATCGATGTAGCCCTCATAGATCCAGAAGTTCAGTTGACTGGTCAAATCCGGCAACGCGGCGAGCGCTTGGACTACATCGGGATCCGCGACTGTGGGATCCTCCATCGTTTAGCCGGTTCCGTCGGGCAATTCGATTTCGCTGGTGCTCGACGTGCAGCCCCCGCCGCCCCCGACGACGGACAGTGAGGAATAGCCGCCTGCCCTTTGCAAGGCCGCCAGGACATCGGGAAGTGATGCGACTATGACGGCGGTTCCCGCGCTGTTTCTCCCCACCACCATCCCTACCGGCTGCGGGCAAGGACCAACCGTCGTGACAAGGGCGCCCGAGTCGCCCTCCTCCGCGAAGCTTGCCGGCTTCACCTTGAAGGCGTGAGCGATCTTTATCACGCCGTGATTTTTACATACCACGTTGCCTAGGCTGTTGCGCTTGACCTGGGCATTCGTACAAACCTTGTACTTCGCTGGTACCAGCATCTTCGTGATGACATGGCCAAGCGTAAGTTGCGTTGTGGCTCCCTCCTTTTGGACCTCGAGGCGCTTCTTCACAACCGCCAGCACCGCCGAACTGAACACCGAAATGCCGAGGATTGAGCTGCTTACCTTTCCCGGCAGCACCTGCGCCAGCGCGGCGTCGGCCGGCGTAATGGCACCGTTAGTAAAATCGGGTTGGATGACCGTGCTCAGCGTCGCGACCTGGCGGAAGCTGAGTATGTCGGGTTCAGGGTTGCAATTAGCGGGTGGATCGATCGGCGGCGTCATAGGTTGAGTGATCGGTTCGCTCGACGCCCCGGTTAGGTAGCCCGACGGCCCGAGCGCGAGGGCGTGTGCAGCACCCAGGATGTATTCATGATCGCTTCCGTCCACGACCAACGCTCCCAAGGTTCCATAGCTGCCCCAGCACAGTTGATCTAGTGGCACCATGATGGGATTGGTGCCGAGGACGCCAAGTGGAATCGGCCGATCTTGGAAGCACCAAGGGGGCTGAGGGCCGGATGCAGTGCAGGCGTGCGCGGTGAATTCGCCGCTGCCTCCCAGCGTTAGAACCGCCAAAAGGAAGAACGCGACCGCGAGTTTGCTAAAGGCGTCCCCCCCCCGACCGCTCGGCCGACACCGAAGTATCGAGAATCGCCCGGCGATTCGACGCTGACTAAACTGTGTGTTCACAATACTCCCCCCTTTGTTGGCCGGAATTCCAAAAACGCGCTTCATCCATAGCGCCGTTCAACGTGGGCCGCAAGCCTCCTGATCTTCGCTTCCAAGACAGGGACGAATGAGTCGTAACACGCGGAGCCGCGTTCGCGCCGCGACTTGTACTTTACCCGTCGGGCGCGGTAATCGTCTTGCCTGAATGAATGATTCGCTGGATTCACTAGCATCGCGGCTTGCCGCGTATGTCAGCCACAAGGTTCCCGATGCGGGCGAGGTGCGGATCGACGGGCTCGAGCAAATCTCCGGGGGCGCCTCGCGCCAGACCTATCGGTTTCGCGCGCGCTACAAAGACCAGGGCCGCGCCGTCGATCGCCGGCTGATCCTGCGCAAAGATCCTCCCGCCAGCCTGATCGACACCGACCGCCGCACTGAGTTTGCCGCCTACAGCGCGTTCTATGGAACCTCCGTGCCGGTGCCGGAGATGCTGTGGCTCGAAGAAGACCCGCAGTATCTCGGCAGCGCATTCTTCATCGGCGCCGAGATTTTCGGCTTCGAGGCATCGCCCGCGAAAATCCTGATGGAGCCGTACGCGGCGCACCATCGCGCGATCGCCGAGCAGAAATGGTCGATGATGGGCGCCGTCGCCGCGGCCGATCCGCGCGAGCGCGGCCTGGTCGGCGTGATGGAATGGGTCGAACCCGGCGATTGCTGGAAGCGCGAACTCGGCTACTGGGAGGGCGTGCTCAACGACGACGAGCTGATCCCGCAGCCGGTCATGCGCGCCGCTATCCGATGGCTGCGCAAGAATCCACCTCCGCCCGCGCAGAAAATCAGCGTGGTGCACGGCGATTTCCGCACCGGCAATTTCCTGTACGACGAGGGCGGCCGCATCCACGGAATCCTCGACTGGGAGATGGCTCATATCGGCGATCCGCTGGAGGACCTGGGATGGAGTCTCAACCGGATGTGGTGCTGGGCGCACGACGAACGCCGCGGCGGCCTGGTCCCGCGTGAAGACGCGATCCGGATTTGGGAGAAGGCGAGCGGGATGCGCGCCGATCCCGCCGCGCTTCACTGGTGGGAATTGTTCGCGACCGTAAAGGGGCAGGGCATCTGGGTCTCCAGCGCGCACGCGTGGGAAACCGGAGGCAACCAGGATCCGATCCTGGTGCTCAGCGCGTGGTCGCTGATGAACAGCCAGGATCGCGCCGCGCTCGAACTGATGGGGCATTTGAAATGAGGCCGGAAATTACCCGCGTCTTTCAGACCTTCGCGATGGACCTGATGATGCGCGTCATCCCGGAAATCGGATCCACGTATCATCAGGGAACGATCGGGATGATGGCGTCGATGCTGCTGATGGCGGCCGACGAGTGGGATCGCGGGGCGAGCCGCCGCATCGAGGAGAACGCGCGCCTGCGTGAGCTGTTTGCCGCCGCCGCGCCGACTGTCACCGACGCCACGCTGCGAGATCGTATCGCTCGGCTGGCCGGCACGCGCGACGATGACCTCCGCATCTCAGCGCTGGAGCAGAACAACTGCGCCTTGCGCGCCGCGCTGATCGACTTGCACGCGCATGTCGAAGCGCTCCAGGGCGCCGCCGCGCGCCGCGTCGAGGGCGAGATCTGGCGCGAGCTTGCGAAATCGACCGAGCGCCGGATGCTGAGCACGGCGCCGTTTTGAGCGGAGGCGCCGGCGGTGATTTCGATTTATCCCGCGTTAGCGCTCGGTTTGACCCCCGCGCCGCGGTGACAATAAATGAAGTATCGCTTTAAATTTGAAAATAAACCGCGCGGCTGCCACGCCGCCACAATCTCCGCCGCGAGGTGAATCATGGGTGCACTTTCGGGTTACCGCGTAATCGAACTGGCCGGGATCGGACCGGGTCCGATGTGCGCGATGCTGCTGTCCGACATGGGCGCCGACGTGGTGCGAATCGATCGGCTCGCCGACGCGGGCCTGGGAATTTCCGCCGCCACAAAGTTCAACCTGCTAAACCGCGGCCGCCGCTCCGTCGCGCTCGACCTCAAGCGCCCCGAGGCGATCGAGACCGTGCTCAAGATGGCCGAGCGGGCGGACGCGCTGATCGAGGGCTTCCGTCCCGGCGTCACCGAGCGCCTGGGACTCGGTCCCGACGTCTGCCTGGGGCGCAATCCGAAGCTCGTTTATGGGCGGATGACAGGGTGGGGGCAGGAGGGGCCGCTGGCGCATGCCGCCGGCCATGACATCAACTATATCGCGCTCTCCGGCGCGCTCCATTCGATCGGACGGCGCGGCGAGGCTCCGGTGCCTCCACTCAACCTGGTCGGCGATTTCGGCGGCGGCGCACTGTACCTCGCGCTCGGGATCGTTGCGGGACTGCTCGAGGCGCAGAAGTCGGGCAAGGGTCAGATCGTGGATGCCGCGATGGTGGATGGCGCGGCCTCGCTGATGACTGCGATTTACGGTCTGCGCGGATCGGGGCTGTGGACCGAGAATCGCGGCGAGAACATTCTCGATACCGGCGCGCACTACTACGACGTGTACGAAACCAGCGATGGCAAATACATCTCGGTCGGATCGATCGAGGCGAAGTTTTACGATGAGCTGCTGCGGCTGTCGGGCCTCAAGAACCAGGAGCTGCCGCGCCAGCAGGATCGCAACGCGTGGCCCGCGCTGAAAGAGCGCGTTGCCGCGATCTTCAAGAGCAAGACCCGCGACGAATGGTGCAAGATCATGGAGGGCAGCGACGTCTGCTTCGCCCCGGTGCTGAGCATGGACGAGGCGCCACAGCATCCGCACAACCGCCATCGCGGCACCTTCGTCAACGTCGAGGGCGTCACCCAGCCGGGCCCCGCGCCGCGCTTCAGCCGCACGCCGAGCGCGATCCAGCGGCCGCCCGCCCGCGCCGGCGAGCATACCGAGGAGGCGCTGCGCGACTGGGGCTTCAGCCCGGGCGATCTAGAGAAGCTGCGCGGCTGCGGCGCGATTGCGCCGGGCGCCCGGTAATATTGCGGTGGTCCATACGCGAATTTTTGGTCAGCTTTAATCATCAGCGGCGGGATACGTGTGAGATTCGCGTCTCGCACCATTTCAATTGCCTTGCCCGCTCCGTACTATTTCCGCAGGGCGCATTGAGATGCTTCATCAAGCCGCCCGATGGGAGGAGATGTATGATGAGATGGAAGTCATGGATGATCGCGCCGATCGCCGCGTCCGCTTTGTTGCTCAGCGGATGCATCTTCATGCAATCGAGCTCGATCTCGGATTCGGCGGGCAAGGGTAATCCGATCAGCGCCCAGGCCAGCGACATGGGTTATCTCATGCTGGTTCCGCCGGGCAACGTGACGCAGATGGCGGCCGACAACCTCGTCAATCAATGCGCGAGCAGCAAGGTGACGAACGTCCAGACCGAACTGACGGTGAGGAACTTCTTCGGAATAGTCCAGCAGTATGAATCGAGCGCAAACGGCGTATGCATGTAGCGCGCGCTCGGAACTTCAATTCGACGACTATTGGGAGAATCTCATGATCAGATACTCGAAAACTATCATCGCAGCATTTGCGTTCGCCTCACTCGCCCTGTCCGGATGCTACGCCGTCCACAACGGATCGATTTCATCCACCGCGGCCAAGGGCACCACCGTCACGGCGTCGGCTTCGGATTGGGGAATACTGCATCTGACCGCGCCGCAGGGTCTGACCTCGACGGTCGATTCGCAGTTGCTCGGCCAATGTCCGAGCGGCAAGGTCTCGAACGTCAGTACGGAGCTTGCCGCGCGCGAGTTCTTCCTCGCGCAGATGTACACGATTACCGCGAACGGCTATTGCCAGTAGTCCCGGCGCCGGCGCTCGAAACTTGTCGCGGCGGGTATGGCCACAGGCGGCCGTATCCGCCGCGCCGCTATTGCGGGGCCGGTTCGCGCGCGCGGCCGGCCCCGAACCGGATCAGATCGCGCAGATGGGGATGACCGGCGGGCTGGTAGCTGTAGAGCAGGGCGCGGCGATCGCCGCCCGAGCGATTCGGCATCGAGCGATGCACCAGGAATGCGCCGAAGAAGACCACGCTGCCAGCCGGCGCCTCGAGCGCGACCAGTTTGGTCAGATCGTACCGCTCGGGATCCATCTCCAGGCTGCCGAAACCTTCCACGCTGCGCCGCGCGCGCAAGCCGCCGCGATGGCTGCCGGGCGCCACTTCCAGGCATCCGTTTTCCCGCGTCGCATCGTCTAGAAATACAATCGCGGTAGCGACCTGGCCGGCGACCGGTGAAAGTTCCGACCAGTACGGAAAATCCTGGTGCAGCACGATCGGGCCGCCGCCGCGTGCGCGCTTGAGATTGAGCTTCTCGGTGAACAGCGCAAGTTCGTCTGCGCCGACGAGGTCCTTGCACGGTTCGACCAGCCGCGAATCGAGCCCCCATCGCTCCAGCGCCGGGCTCAGATGTGCGAACGGCTCAACGCCCTGCACGATTTCGGGATGCTCGGCCTCCCACTTGATCGTCGTGCGCAAGCGGCCCTGGATTTCGAAGCGATAGCTTCCGGCCTCCAGCCGGGTGCGGCGGCGCTCTTCGAGCAGACGCGCCACCAGCGCCTCGCAATCGGCGGAGATGGCTGCGACCTCCGCGCCGTTGAAAACGCCGCGGCGAACCGCGAACCCCTCCGTGGCAAGCCGATCGCGCTCGGTCCAGTCAAGCCGCAATGCCGAATCCATCGTCGCGTGCTCCTTGCGGAAAACTACTCCGGAAATACTCAATTGCAAGATGCCGCGCGATCGCGGTAATGATTCGGGATGCCCTATCGCGATCCGACCGCGCGCGACGCCGCCTTCTTCCAGGAGCATGGATGGCTGGTGGTTGACGACGCGGTCGACCTTGCCGATCTCGCCGAAGCGGACCGGCGGATGGAAAAGATCCTCGAGCACAAGCACAAGTTCGCCTTCGATTGGGCCTGGGAGAAAGGCAAGGATCGCGACAGCCGCGAATTCAAGATCGTGCAGGGGATGCCGAGCCGCGCGTGGAAGGAAATTTCGCAGACCGCCTTCCGCCGCTGGATGATTGGTTTCGCCTCCGCGCTGATGAATACCCAAGTCGAGTTCTGGTACGACCAGTTTCTCGCCAAGCCCCCGCGCGAGGGCGCGCCCACCTACTGGCATCAGGACGAAGCCTACTGGGGGCGCAACCTGCTCGACCGCGGAATCACCTGCTGGATGCCGCTGCACGATGTGGACGAGCGCAACGGCTGCATGCACTTTATTGATCGCGGCCATCGCGACGCCATCCTGCCGCATCGCCAGCCCGAGCACGTCCAGAGCGACCTTCTGCTGTGCGAGCCTGACCTCGCGCGCCAGGTAGCGTGCCCCCTTCGCGCAGGCGGTGTCACCTTCCATCACGGCAAGACCCCGCACATGACGCCGGCGAACCTGGCCGACGCATGGCGCCGCGCCATCACCACCCACATGCGGGTCGTGGGCAGCGAAGGCGAGGGCGACCATTATCCATGGAAAGTGTACGTCAACCAGTTCACCGGCGAGCGGACCGTCCCGCCCTCGCGATAGGAGCGCTGGCCGCGATGACGCAATCTATCGATGAGCTGATGACGCTGCGGCCGGAGGTCGTATTCGACGCGGCGTTGACCCCGCGCCACGTCACGGAGTTCAACGAGCGCGGCTTCACCTGGATCGAGCGCATCACCAGCGACGAAGAACTCCAGTGGCTTGGCGCGGTTTACGATCGCCTGTTCGCCGAGCGCGTGGAGCCGGTGCCTGGCGGCTATATCGACCTGATCCGTCCCTACGACAGCGCGGGCGAAGATTTGCAGCCGCAGATCCTGCTGCCCGAGCTGCGCTTCGCGGAGCTGCGCAAGACCGCGTTCTGGCGCAACGGACGAACGCTCGCCGCGCGGCTGCTCGGCGTTGAGCGCAGCGCGGTGCGCGGCTGGGGCCACATGATTCTGAAACCGCCGCGCATCGGCGGCCCGCTCCCGTGGCATCAGGATGAGGCCTACTGGGATCCGGCCTTCGATTACCAGGCGCTGGGATGCTGGATGCCGCTCGATCCCGCGACTCCCGAGAGCGGATGCATGCGCTTCATCCCCGGCTCGCATCGCGGCGCCGTCCGCGAGCATCGCCATCTCGGCGACAATCCCGCAGTGCACGCAACCTACGCCGTGGGCGTTGACGATCACGACGCGGTCGCGGTGCCGATTGCTGCGGGCGGCGCGATCTTTCACAACTGCCGCATCGTTCACAGCTCGCTGCCCAATCGGAGCGAGCGGGTGCGGCGCGCGTACGCAAACGAATGGCAGGTCGAGCCGGTCCGCCGCCAGGTCCCGCACGATCGGCCCTGGATGACCGACGGCACGCGCGAGTGGGACAAGCGCGATATCGGCTCCGCGCGCGGCGCCAGGAAGTCGTGACCCTCTCGCGTCCGGTTAAGGAGTAATCAGGTGGAATATCGCAATCTTGGAAATTCGGGTCTCAAGGTGTCCGTAGTCGGTCTCGGATGCAACAACTTCGGGATGAAGTGCGACCTCGAGCAGACGCGCGCCGTGGTCTATAAAGCGCTCGACGAGGGCGTAACGCTGCTCGATACCGCCGACATCTATGGCAACCGCGGCGGCTCCGAGGAGATGCTCGGTAAAGTGCTGGGCAATCGGCGCAGCGACGTGGTGCTCGCATCCAAATTCGGGATGGCGATGGGCGATGGCGCTTATATGAAGGGCGCCTCGCGCCGCTACATCTGCGCTGCCGTCGAGGCGAGTCTGCGCCGGCTCGGCACCGACTACCTCGACCTCTACCAGCTTCATCAGCCCGACACCGACACGCCGCAGCATGAAACGCTCGGAGCGCTGACCGATCTCGTGAGCGCCGGCAAGGTTCGCTATATAGGGTCGAGCAACTTCGCGGGATGGCAGGCGGTCGAAGCCGAATGGATCTCGCGCACCCACCACCTGGCCCGTTACGTCGCGGCGCAGAACCAGTACAACCTGCTCGACCGGCGCATCGAGCGCGATCTCGTCGCGCCGTGCCTCAAGTACGGCGTCGGCATCCTGCCGTACTTCCCGCTCGCAAGCGGGTTTCTCACCGGCAAGTATCGGCGCGGCACCGAAGCGCCCAAGGGAACCCGGCTCGCCCTGATGCAGCGGATGGCCGACCAGGTGATGACTGAGGCGAATTTCGCAGTGCTCGAAAAGCTCGAGGAATTCGCCCGCGCGCGCGAGCATACGATCCTGGAGCTCGCGGTCGGATGGCTCGCGTCGCAGCCGGTCGTCTCCAGCGTGATCAGCGGCGCGACCACGCCCGAGCAGGTCAGCGCGAACGTCAAGGCGGGCGGATGGAAGCTCAGCGCGGAAGAACTCGCCGAGGTCGACAAGATCACCCGCCGCTGAAACATCGGCGCTCTGAGCGCGCGCGGTGGATTGGGTGGTGCGGAATCGATAAGCAAGAGAGCTGATGGCCGCTTTCCTCAGCGCCGCGATCGTGCGCGCCCGCCGATGGCTCGCGTGGACCCGCGATTTTCTGCGCACCCGCCGCGCGCAGTGGATCAGCTTCGCGCTCGGCATCGTCCTGATCCTGTACGGGCTGGCCGGATTCCTGGCGGTGCCACCAATCCTGCGCCACGTCCTGACCACCCAGGTCGCGGCCGCGCTTGAGCGTCCGGTTACGGTCGGAAAAATCCAGTTCGATCCCTATCGCCTCCGCCTGGAGATAGACAAGCTTCACGTATCGGGCCGCCACGGTGGCGCGCCGTTCGCTGACATCGGCCACATCCACGTCAAAGCGTCGTGGATGTCGCTGTGGCATCTTGCCGCGGTGGTGAGCGAGCTGACCATCGACCAGCCGGTGATTCACATCGTGCGCACGGCGCCGCAGACGTTCAATTTCTCCGATCTGACCGCGCCTGCTCCGGGAGCGCCGCCACCGGCACCCGCGCCGCCAGGCAAACCGCTGCGCTTTGCGGTCTCGAACATCCGGGTGCGCAACGGCGATGTCCACTTTGACGACCAGGTCGTCGGCGCCACGCACAATATTACGCACATCCAGATCGGCGTGCCGTTCATCGCGAGCCTGCCCGCGGACGCGGACATTTTCGTGCAGCCTCTGCTCGCGATGGTGGTGGACGGAAGTCCGCTGCGCATCGCGGGACAGACCAAGCCGCTTAGCGCGTCGCTCGAGACGGTGATGAATCTCAACCTTCACGCGCTCGATCTGCATCGCTTCCTCGGTTATGTGCCGGGGAAAATTCCGATCGCGATTCCAAACGGGACCTTCTCATGCCGTTTGCAGGTGCATTTCGTGGTCAAGCAGCCGGTCCCGGCAATTGCGATCGCGGGGCGGATGGCGCTCAACCAGGTGCAGGTAAATGATCCCGCCGGCGCGCCGATCGTCGGCATCGGTCATCTGCTGGTCACGCTCAACGATATCGAGCCGCTCGCGGGAATCTTTCACGTCGGTGAGATTCACCTCAACGGGCTCGCCCCGAACTTGGTGCTCCGCGCCGACGGTACCACGAATCTGACGCCGCTGATGGGCGGAGTGGCCCCCGCGAAAAATGTCTCCACGCCGGTTAGGACGGAGCCGGAACCTGGCGCGCCGAAACCGTCGCATCCCGTGCCAGGCGCCGCCCCGCCGCCGCTCACTACCAGCGCGGTCGCGTCGCATCCCGCGCCGAGCGCCGCGATTAGTCCGGCCGCCGCAAGCAGTCCCGCGGCGGCTCCAACCAAGGCGGCAACGCCGCCGGTGGGCGCGTCTCCGCTCGACGTCACCTTCGACTCGTTTCAGATCGATGGGTCCACGGTTCGTGTCACGGATAACGGCGGCAAGACTCCCGCCACTCTCGACCTCACGAAGCTGCACGTACTGCTCAAGAATTTCACGCTCAACGGCGGATGGCCGGCGCCATTCGAGATGAGCACCGCGCTCGGCAGCGGCGGTCAGATCGCGCTCAAGGGCACCGTGAACGCGACCGATCGCAAGGCCTCCGTGCACGCCGCGATCGATAAGATCGATCTACCCGCGCTCCAGGGCTTCGCGCGCGACGCCGTTGCGGCCAAACTCGAAGCCGGCAAGCTCGACGCCAGCGCAAACGTCAGCGCGAGCTTTGCGCCGGGCGCGTTCGACATCGAGGTGAAACCCGCCAGCGTCGCGATCGACAACTTCGCGCTCGCAACACCCGACGGCCGCGTCAAGCCAGTCCAGTGGGACAAGTTCACCGTCATGCTCGCGCAGGCCGATCTCGCCTCGCGCAGCGCCACGGTCAGCGAGGTTCGTGGTGACGGGGTGAAGCTGCTGGTGCGGCGTGAGCGCGACGGCAGGCTGAACCTGCTCTCGATGCTCGCGCCGCCGCGCCAGGAGCACCATCGCGCGAAGGGGGCGAAGCGCAAAGAGAGGACGGCGCGCGTGACGAGACGCGAACCGCGCCATGAAAAGCCGCGCTCGCGCCGCCGCCGCGCAAGCCGCGTCACGCGCAAGGCCGCACCGCAACCAGCGCAGGCCGGGGCGTGGAAGTTCGAGGTCGCCTCGGTCGTCTTCGACAAGAGCGAAGTCCGCGTAGCCGACAACGCCGCGCCGCGTCCGGTCGAGCTTCGGATCTCGCCGCTCAATATCCGGCTCAAGGAAGTTTCCAGCGATTTCAAGAAACCGATCGCGGTGGACATCGACGGCACTATCGGACGCCGCGGCGCGTTCAAAGTCGCCGGCACGGCCGCACTCTCGCCGTTGCGCGCCGAACTGCGGGTGACCGCGCGGCGCATCGATGTCTCGTCGGCCGATGCGTATATCAGCAGGAACGTCAACGCGCGTATCGCCAGCGCGCTGCTCACTATGAACGGGACCGCGCGGGTGGACGATACGCGCGCGGGAATCCGCGGTGGCTTTCGCGGCGATATCGCGCTCGACAACCTGCACGTTCTGGATCGCGTGACCAACCAGGATTTTCTGCGCTGGCAGTCGCTCAATCTGCACCGCGTCAACGCGGCGGGCGGCGCCGGCACCCCGATGGCGCACATCGGCGAGGTTTCGCTCAACAACTTCAATGCAGGAATAATTCTCACCGCCGACGGCAAGCTCAATCTTAAGGACATCACCTCCACGCCCGGGGCGCCCGGATCGGTTCCAGTTCCAGGTGCCGAGGCGACGCTCAAGGCGCAAGCGACACCGGCGGCGGCTCCCACCGCCGCGCAAGTATCGGCGCCCGCGCCGATTCCGGCCGATATCCAGATCGGCGGCGTCACGCTCAAGGGCGGCAACGTGGATTACAGTGACAACTTTATCAAACCCAACTTCGCCGCGAATCTCAGTGAGATAGCCGGCAAGGTGGGCGAGTTCGGCACTGCGTCCTCTCAACCCGCCTCGGTTGCGCTGCATGGCCAAATCAACGGCAGCGCTCCGATGGATATCACCGGCACGGTGAATCCGCTCGCGCCGATGGCGTTCGTGGATCTGACCGTCAAGGCCGACGGAGTGGATCTGATCGGATTCTCGCCCTACACGACCAAGTACACCGGATACCCAATCGTAAACGGCACGCTGAACGCTGACGTGCACTACCTGCTCAATCAGGGCGAGCTCACAGCCGAAAACCACATCGTGATCAATCAGCTGACCTTCGGCGACAAAGTTGAGAACTCGACCGCGATTAATCTTCCGATCCGCCTCGCGGTGGCGATCCTGAAAAATCCGCAGGGCGTGATCGATCTCAACCTGCCGGTCTCGGGCTCGCTGTCCAATCCCGATTTCTCGATCGTGGGCCTGGTGACGCACGCGTTCTGGAACCTGATTGTCAAGGCAGCGACCTCACCGCTCAGCATTATCGCATCGGCATTCGGCACCAGCGCGAATCTTTCCCAGATCGACTACGCGCCCGGCTACGCGGTGCTGACCTCCGGCGCGCGGGCCAAGCTCGATACCGTTGCCAAAGCGCTGAACGAGCGAACCAATCTCAAGCTGACAATCCAGGGGTGCGTCGATCCGGCGGTCGATCGCGCGGCGCTGCCGGGGGCGGAAGTCGATCTCGCGGTTCGCGAGCAGAAGCTCAAGGCGACCGGCGGCTCGGGCAGCCCGTGGAACCTCAAAGTCGCACCCGACGAGCAGGACAAATATCTGCGCCGCGCATATTACGCAGCAAAATTCGAGAAGCCGCGCAACTTCCTGGGACTGCAGAAGGCGATCCCGCCCGCCGAGATGAAGAAGCTGATGATCGAAAACACCAAGGTCACCGATACTGATCTGCGCGCGCTGGCCAACGCGCGTGCGCGCGAAGTGCGCAAGTATCTCGCCGCGAAAGTCGATCCGGCGCGGTTGTTCGTCAAGCCGCCCAACCTCAACGCGAGCGCGGCCGAAGGCGGCGGCAAGCCCACCCGCGCCGAACTCTCGCTGCAGTAGGGCGGCCCAGGCTCATCGCAGGCTCCGTCATCTGGAACCCTTCGGATCCGGGGTTTCCCGCGCAGACGCCACGCTCGGAAATGGCAGCGAACTTCTCCGCGGTGTCCGCGCGCTCTCTATGCGCGTGGGCGGACTCTCGGAAATCCCGGATGGCGCAGTGGCTGCCCGGGAATCAGCGCCCCGGGCAGGCGCGTGAACACCGACGCCTCTGGATCGTCCGTGCGTGGGCGCTCGCGATCGCCGCTGAGCGCCAGCCGCGGCGTGTAGATCGCATCTTCGCCGAAGAATCGCAGCGACAGCGTGCGCCGGCGCCGCGCCGCGCGGGTCGGTGCGCCGCCATGCAGCATCGCGGGATGAAACACGAGCACGTCGCCGGGATTCACGGCCCACGACACGATATCGAATTGCGAGCGCTGCGCTTCGATGTTGGGCAGCCGCGGCAGCGAGCCGTCGCCATAGAGCGGAGCGGTGTCGTCGGCGGGATCGAACCGCGAGCCGTCGTAGAGAGTGCCGCGATGCGATCGGCGGACGAATTCGAGCGAGTCTTCCTTTGCCACCGGCTCAAACGTGATCCACATCACGGCGATCTTCTCGCCGTCGATCGGCAGATAGGAGGAGTCCTGATGCCACGGGGTGCGGCGCGCCTGACCGCCTTCCTTGAGGAACACCTGCTCGTACATGAACCAGACCTGGCCCCCGCCCCATAGTGCGGCGACGATATCGGCGGCGGGAGATTCCTCGACGAGCTTGCGATAGGCGGGCAGGGCGCGCGGATTGGCCAAATCCTGGTAGAACTTGCCCGGCTGATCCTGCGGAAATTGTGCGGCGGCCGGGCTGGGATTTGCCAGACTCCACTCGTAAGCCTCGAGCGCAAGGCGCATCGCGGCCGGGTCGAGAGCGCTGGCGATATACACCACGCCGTCTTCACGGAACTGCTTTGCAGCGGCGGCAAGATCGGTCGGGCTCATCGGTCGGTCCTCTCCCGATTTGGTCGGCTCAGATACTGTTCGTTCGATATCACCCACTATCACCGATTCCAGAGCGCCGCGGCGCAGGTGCGCTTTCTAACGCTCGACGATCTGCTTGCGGGTGCGCTCGAACAGGGCGACGAATTCCTTGCTTTCTTTGGCCGGTACCTTGAATTTCTTGAGCGCGCGCTCGACGTGCTCCATCGAAGCCTTCCAGTCCCCCGGGGAGATTCCGAGCCCGGCGTGCGCGGACTTCATGTCGGGACCGGTGTAAAACGTGGGGCCGCCCGCGTGTGCGCACAGGTAGTCGACCGTGAGTTGTCGATTGCGCCTGAGCATTTCAGTGCTCATCGCGGTGAGAAACCGCGCCACCTTCGGATCCGCGCTCAAGGTTCGCAGAAATTCATCGACGATCCCGGCGATTGTGTCGTAACCGCCGATCCGCGCGTAAAGAGTTTTTGCCGTAGAGGTTTTCGTAGCCATTTTCGTGCGTCTCCTGGTTAATCGGACAGTGTTTTAAGATTGCTGCACTCGGAAACTACGCCGCGCTCCATGCGCGGCGCTCGGCCGAGTACGGATCGTCCTCGACGTGGCAGTCCACGTCAAAGATCATGGTCGGGCGCGACTCGGTCGAATACGCGGGCCACTGCGGGATCCCGCCATGATTTGGATTACCCGTGCGCGCAAACGCGATCCACGCCCGGCTCATCCGGTCGGCCAGCGCATGGCGCGTGGGCGAATCTCCGGCAAGTGGCGCGGTTTCGAGCGTGTCGAATACGAACGGGATTTCCAGCGCGTGCGGAGATTTCAGAATCCCGCCCAGCGCGTTGGTCTCGAAGGTGAACAGGTACGTGTACACCGGCGCGCCGTGCTGTGCGACCTTGCGATCGGCGATGGTCAGCGACGGCATCCGCATCATCTGATCGGTCGCGATCGCGAGCACCAGCTCGTGCGGAGCATCGTTGGGACGCGCGCGCCGGTAGGCGTCGATGATCGCGTCCGAGCGTGCCCCCACCATCATGCGCACCCGCTCGCGAAACGCCGCCTCGTCGAGGTTCTGCAGCCACGGCGCGAGCCCGAAGAACAGCGTCATCTCGTCCTTGTTGGTCCCGATCATGACCGGCACTCCCGCCGAGATCGCCGGCGCGACGGGCTCGAACGGGCCGGCGGGCAGGTGATGACCATCGACCACCGGATTGAATCCGACCCGGCGCCGGTTGGCGAATCCCATCAGGCTCGCACGCTTGAGCACCGCGGCCTGCGCCTTGACGATCTGCTCGGCAGGGATATCGCGCAGGCGGGCCGCGTGTTTGGGTTCGAGATCCAGCTCCGCCAGCATCTGGCGCGCGGTCTCGGTAGCATCGTCGCGGCCGGCCATCTCGACCGCTGGACCGCTCTGGATAATCGCGCGATGGAACAGGCCGCGTGCCGCCGGCATCGCCATCAGCACGCAGACCTTTGCGCCGCCGCCCGACTCCCCGAAGATCGTGACGTTGCCCGGGTCGCCGCCGAATTGCGCGATATTGTCGCGTACCCATCTGAGCGCCGCGACGATATCGAGCATTCCGGCCACGCCCGCGCCGGCGAATTCCTCCCCGGCCAAATCCTCAAGATGCAGATAGCCCATCGCGCCGAGCCGATGGTTGACGGTCACCACCACCACGCCGCCCTTGCGGCACAGATTCGCGCCGTCGTACCACGGCGCCGAGCCGGAGCCCGAGATGAACGCGCCACCGTGGCACCAGAACATCACCGGACGCTTACCGCCAGCCGCGGCGGCGGGCGTCCACACGTTGAGGACCAGGCAGTCCTCGCTCATGGCGAGCGGCTCGCCCGCGCCGAACAGCTTCAGCATTGCGGGCGGCAGCCCGAAGGCGTTGTCGTCCTGCATCGCGCGACGTCCGAACTCTTGCGCGTTGCGGACGCCCGTCCACGGCGCGGGGGGCGACGGCGCACGAAAGCGGGCGGCGCCGGTTGCGGGACCCGCGTACGGGATACCCTTGAACACGCTTACGTCCTGATTCCGGGCGCCGCGGATTTGTCCGGTGCTGGTCTCTACGATTACCTCATCGCTCATTGTGGTGGCTCCTTTGCCCGCGCATGGCGCTCATGGTCGGGGACCGTGCGCAATCCTAGCGCGGCGCGGATACGGGGCTTGAGCACGTGAATCAGCTCGTCCTCCCAGCAGTAATAATTGTCGGGGACATCGAGCACGACGACCTTCTCGCCGTGGGTCACGCCGAAGCTCTCGACGATATGGCGGCGATGCGCGTCCTCCATGACGAGGATCACGTCGGCTTCCTCGACCAGTTCGTGGGTCAGTGGATTGCGCGCCCACGGCTCGGTGCCCGCCGAGGTCACCCACATCGGGGCGCACATCTCGGCCAGCAACATCGCGGCGGTGGGACTGCGATCCTTGTTGCCGGTGCATACGGTGAGCACTTTCTTGCGTTTCATGACGTCGCAATATCCTAGCAAAACCCGCACGCCGCGGTCGCCCCACGCAAGCATTGGCAGCGCCTGCGCGGCGGGTGTATCCAAATAGGCAAGCGTCGCAGCAATGAGTCAGAATCGCAAATCGCCCGCGGTGCCCGCACTCCGTTTCCGATGGGCCGTCGCGCTCGCGATTTCGGCGGTGATCGCCGCCGGGGCGCCACGCTCCGCGCGCGCCCAGCAGAATATCCCCAACGACCACGCGTTCCTGCTGGTTGCCACCCGCGACATGCCCGATCCCACCTTCGCGCACACCGTCATCCTGATGCTGCCGCCACGCGAGGTTCCGGCCCTGGTCGTCGGGCTAATTGTCAATCGACCAACCACGATCCCGGTGAATGTCCTGTTTCCCGGCTCGGCCAAGATGACCAAGGAGCGCGAGGAAGCCTACTTCGGCGGCCCCGTCGATCCGACCGATGCTTCGGTCGTGGTGCGCGCGGCGGCGGCGCCCGCGGGGGCCTTGCCCGCGTTCGACGACGTGTACTGCGTTTTCGAGCATGACGCCGAGGCCCGGGTGCTCAAGTCGCCGTCGTCGGTGAAGGACCTACGCGTCATTCTGGGCCGCTCGCAATGGATGCACGATCAGCTTCGCGGCGAGGTGATGCAGGGGTCGTGGTTCGTGATGCCGGCGGACGCCGGTATGGTGTTCTCGACCGACGGGATACGCCTGTGGCGCGACCTGGTCGATCGCGGAAAGCTGCTGGAGACGTCGATCGAGCGGCGCACCGTGCCGATCGCGCTGGGGTTGCCGCCCCAGCCGTGGGATGGCGCGGCGCGATAATTAGCGCTGTTCGGGCAGCAGCGTGTACTCCGGAAAATTGCCGTACAGGCGCTCGTCGCCTTCGCCCTTTGTGAGCGCATCGACTAGTAGCCGTCCGCCGACGAACGCCCCCTTCCACGACATCCCAAGGCCGCCGAAGGTCTCCTCGCGATCTCCCCGCGAGCGCATCGCGTTGACCCCAACCTTGTAGGAGCGCAACTGCGCGGCGATCTTAGAGGACAGCGACGGATCGTCGCACGCGATCGACGATACCAGCGATCCGTTCGAGACGTTCATCTCGTGGATCAGCTCCTCGAGCCGATCGACGACCAGGATCGAATCCACCGGGCCGAAGGGCTCCAGATGGTACAGCGTGCAGGTCCTGGTGATGTTGAGCAGCGAGACCGGCGCGAAGTACGCCGAGCGATCCTGCCCCGGCAGGAACATCGCGTCGTCGTAGCCCCCCTCGTACAGCATCACCGCGCCGCGCTCGTGCGCCTCCTTGACGTCGGAGCGCAACTCAGCCGCCTTGCCCGGGCTGATGAGCGGTCCGAAATCGAGATTGGCGGGCTCATCGGCGGGCGAGCTTACCAGCGCGGGATGGCCGTAACGGAGCGATTTGACCGCGCCCAGGTAGGCGTCGAGGAACTGCGGGAACAGGCGGCGCTGCACTACGAACCGCACGTACGCCGTGCAGCGCTGCTTGCCGTACTCGAAGCCCTTTTTGATCTGCTTGGTCAGCTCGTGCCAGTTCGAAAACTCCCAGATGCCATACGGATTGACTCCTTCCATCTCGAGCATGTAGCGCACGCCGCGATGGGACAGGCGCTCCGCGATCGCGCTGCCGGTCTCCTTGCCGCCCACGAACGCGACGCACGCGATCGCGGGATCGGAGACCAGCGCCTTGCTGAGGTCGCCGCCCGGCCCGCTCACGATCGAGACCGGCAGACCGCATCGGCGCGCCAGCGCCGTGCACACCGAGAGCGCGTACAATCCGCCGTCGGTGGGGGTCTTCATGATCGCGGTGTTGCCCGCCAGCACCTGCACCAGCACCGCATGAAACAGGGCGGAGAGCGGGTAATTCCACGACGCGATATTCGAGACCAGGCCGATCGACGCGCGCTTGCCCAGGATCGACTCGATATTCTCCACGTACCACTCGACGCCCGACACGCAGCGATCGACGTCGGCGGCGGCCAGCCGATGCGGCTTTCCGATTTCCCACATCAGGAGGTAGACAAGCAGTTCGCGATGGTTCTTGATTTCGGCCAGGCAGTCGGCGACCCGTCGGCGGCGCTCATCGAGATCGACGCGCGACCACGCCGCATGCTCGTGCGCCTGGTGCGCGACCGCGCTCTGCGCGACCTCGTATGAGATGAAGGGGAGGGCGCCCAGCACGCTGCCGTCGTTGGGTGATTTGTAGGGGCGATCGTAACCGGCGTCCTGCCACTGGCCGCCGATCAGGTTCAGGATGCGCTTCTGGGAGTCAAAAGCCTCGGGGATCAGAGCCTGGACTTCCGACAACAGCCGGCTCCATTGCGCCGCGGGCAGAATCTGCGGTTGTACGTCGTGATGCCGATCGGCGGTCTTCGCGGCGATTGCCATGGCTTGCCTCCTGCAAGGGCCCTCAAATGTCGATGTCACGGACCGGGGGTGGGAAACGGCCCGAAGCCCGTTTATTCATCCAAACGGGCGCGCAGGACGCAATAGGCGCGATCTACTTCGCTGCGCCGGCTACGCCGCGCTCAATCATCGTGTCGATCTCGGCGTCGCTGAAGCCGGCCTCGCGCAGCACCTCGCGGGTATGGGCGCCAACTTCGGGCGCGGCGGCGGGTTTGCGCTTCTCCGATCCCGCGACGAACAGGGGGCTGTTCACCGTCTCGAGCCCGGCGTGCCCGGGATAATCCATCTCGACAATCGCCTGGGCCGCGCGCATCTGCGGGTCGGTCACCACGTCGTCGGTCATCGGCAACGGCGACCACTTGATATCGTACTGGCGGAAAAGCTGGCGCCACTCCGCGATATCGCGCGACTCGAATTGCGATTGCAGGATCGCGTGCAGCTCGGCGGCGTGCACATCGCGCGACTCGAAGGTCGAGAACATCGCGTCCTCGGCCATCTCCGGCGCGCCGAACGCCTTGCACAAGCGCGGAAACTCGTGGTCGGGGTCGAGCTGCACCAGCATGAAGACCTTGCCGTCGCGCGTGATATATCCGGCCGCCAGCGGATTGGGCGGATGAGCGGTCTCGCCACGCTTGGGGAATGTGGCGCCGCAGAACTTCGCCTGCAGGTCGCAGGCGTTCGCCCACGCGCCGCTCGCCATCAACGACGTGCCGACCTTGGCGCCGCGCCCGGTGCGCTCGCGATCGAACAGCCCCAGCATGATCGCGCCGAACAGCGCCATCGCAGTCGGATGATCGCCCATCCCGGGCCGCGGCCCCGACGGCGTGCCGTCCAGCCCCGTCACGCTGGTCATCAGGCCCGAGCGCGCCCAGTACGCCAGCGCGTCGAAGGCCGGCAGCTCGGCGTCGTCGCCGGTGTCGCCATATCCCGTGATGTGGGCGAAGATCAGGCGCGGATTCACGGCGCTCAGGTCCTCATAGGTGAGATGAAACTTGTCGAGCAGAGGCTGCTGGTAGTTGGTGACGAAAACGTCGGCTCCCTTGACCAGCGCGATCAGCGCGTCGCGTCCCTGGGGACGGTTGAGGTCGAGCGCGACGCTGCGCTTGTTGCGCGAAGTGAGCACCCACGCCCAGTTAAGCTCCGACTTCGCGGTACCGGGCAGGAGTGGGAACAGCCGCCACAGGTCGCCGCCTCCGGGCCGCTCGATCTTGATCACGTCGGCGCCGAAGTCCGACATCGCGGTCGTCGAAGCGGGACCGGCGATATAGGTGCCGCAGTCGATCACGCGGATGCCGGCGAGGATTCCGTTCTGTTCCATGGTTATAACTCCGGGACGCGATTGCGCTGCTTCGTCGCTAATACATCGGCGCCGTCCAGCGCAACCCCCGCCCGGGTCGCGGCGTAAGCCAGCCGGCTCGCCGTTGCGGACGAGATCGTCCCGGTCAGATGATCGGCGATCCCGGATCCAGGCCGAACAACACCCGGCCCACGACCTCATACCGCGCCGTGTTCATCAACACGTGCTGCGTCGCGGTATGGATGTCGCGCCAGCATCGCTCGATGGGGCACGAGGTCTGCGCCGAGTTCATCCCCGCGGCATCGGCGACCAGATCGACCGCCTGCAGTGCCAGCTTCGCGGCCGTGACCACGGCGAGCCGCGCGTGCGCGCGGTCCTGCACGCTGAAACTCTCGCCTGCCTCGCCCTTGCGCCAGATTTCGTCGTTGCAGTCGTAAAAGTAGGCGCGCGCCGCATGCAGCAATCCTTCGGCCTGGGCGAACTGGGTCTGCGCGATCGGACGCTCGCGAAGCACAGCCCTCGCGCCGGCGGGCACCTTGGCCTGCGCGATCTCGTTCAGCGCGTCGAGCGCGTGCCGCGCGGTGCCAAGCACCACCGCGGCCAGCCCGCCCACCATCTGCAGCGCCAGCGGAATATTCGCGAAGGGGCCGTGCTGCCAGGGCGATCGCGCATTGAGCCAATCGAAGGTGAATTCGCCGGAGACAAAGACGTCTTCGAACACGCAATCATTGCTGCCGGTCCCGCGCATTCCGGCGGTGGACCAGGTATTGAGGATTTTCGCGTGCTCAATGGGAAACAGTCCCGCACGCATCATCGGGAACCCGTCGACGATTTGCGGAGCGCCGTCGCGCAGAACGATCGCGGCAGCCATCAGGTGGCTCGCATGGGCGGCGCCGCTCGCGTAAGTGGCCTTGCCGCTGAAATGCCATCCGCCTTCGACCGCGACGGCACGGCTCGTCATCGGGTTGAGCGAACCGGCGCTGATTCCGCGCGGTGCGCCGTAAACCTGTTCAAACGCGCCGCGAGAGAGATTGTGGCCAAAGATCGGGCCGCCGGAGCAGATGGCGAGGTTCCATCCCGCCGACGCATCGATGCGCGCGACTTCTTCGTAAAGCCGAAGCGAGTCGGGGATAGTTACTTCCCCCCCGCCCAACTTGCGCTCGAGCAAAATCCGGAACAGCCCCGCCTCATGGAATGCGTCGGCGACCTCGCGCGGTATTTGCGCCTCGCGCTCGGCGCGGTCGGCATGCGCGCGGATGATCGGTTCAATCTCCCGTATTTTGTCGAAATATGGTCGTGCGCATTCGGACACGCGATGGTCCATCAAGCACCTCCAGCAGCCGAGTTTTTCGGGCGCAGAGGCGCTGTGTCAACACACCTGATGGGCTCGCGCGATCAGATCCGCTTCAACTGCGGCAGAACTTCGGAGTTAAAGAGTCGGTCGTGCAGCGCCAGATGGAAGCAGTCCACGCCCAGCTCGTGGAACTCCGCAATCCGCTCCAGGATCGTCTTCGGGCTTCCGATCAGCCGGCTCGCGTAGCCCTCGTTGCTGTCGAGCATCGTGAGGCGATCCTCGCTTTTGGCCCACATCCCCTGCGCACCGCCGACGCGGGCGCGGCGGCGCTCGATGGTCGCGGGATCGATCGAGTCGATCATCGCTTCGGCGGTCTCCAGCGCCTCGGCGTCGCTCTGGCGGCAAAGCGGAATCGAATAGAGTGCGAAGCGCAGCTTGCGTCCGGTCGCGGCGGCGAGTTCGCGCGCCTGCTCGATCAAGCCTCGAATCTTCTCCGGCGGCCCGCCGTTCAGGAACATCCAGTCCGAATGCGACGCCGCCATCGAGAGCGCCGCAGGCGATTGTCCGCCCTGCCAGACCTCAAGTGCGCGCGAGCAGGGCGCCGGATCGAGCCTGAGCCCGCGCACGCTGTAATAGCGGCCCGCGAAGTTGAACTCCGGCTCGGTCCACGCACCACGCAGTATCTCGATAAACTCGCGCGAGCGTGCGTAGCGTTCGTCATGCTCGAGCAGCGGCGCCCCAAACATCCCGAACTCCTGCTCGTGCCATCCGGTGGTCACGTTGATTGCCCATCGGCCCGAGGTGATCCGATCAAGCGTAGCGCCCCATTTCGCGATCGGCGCGGGCAGGAAAAATCCCGGGTGGATTGCGGTGACCAGCCGGATACGCTCGGTGTGCGCGGCATAGAAGGCGGTCATCGCGATGCAGTCGTAGGTCGAGCCTTCAATCTCGTCGCCGGTTCCCCACCATCGCTGCGCCACCAGCAGGTAGTCGATTCCAAGCGCCTCGGCCCGGGCCACCGGCGCGAGCATCTTTTCGATCAGTGCGGGTCCGTGGAGATCGGGAATGAGCACGTTCGGCGACGAGCGCTGAGGCTCGGTCAATCGGGGCGCGCTCATCGCGGTCGGCGCCCAGGTGCAGGTCAGTACCCGGCTCATCTTTACGAGCGGTCGGCGCGGCGACGCCCTCCCGCATCACCTATATAGCACCGCTGGCGCCGAACGTCCCGCGCTAGCGCCTGCGCGCCGCCAGCGGCGCAGGGCCGAGCGGGGTTCCGCGCGCGGGCGCGATCGCGCACATCGTGACGAGCGCGCGCGTCAGCGCCGCAAGCTCGTCGAGCGCGCCGCGCGACGGCTCGCCGGATTCAAAATCCGCCGCGCGCAGATAGACGCTGGTCGGCGCCACCATCGCGCCAAACCACGCCAGGACGTCGCGCAGATGCCAGTCCACGCCGAGATAGTGATGCTCGCTCGCGCCCATCGCGACGATCCCGCAGGGCTTGCCCATCAGCGAGTCGATCGGCAATTGGTCGAGAAGATTCTTGAGCGCGCCAGTCATCGACCCGCGGTAGACCGGGCTTCCGAGAATCACCGCATCAGCGCCACGCACCCGCGCGACAACTGCGGCGGTGTCGTCGGCGTATTGCTCGGGCGGGCGGCCGTCGGCGAACGCGATCCGCACGTCGGCGAGATTGATCAGCTCGGCGCCAAGTGACGCGTCGGCGGCGCGCGCTTCGTCGAGCGCGTGCGTCATCGCGCGCAAAAATCGTCCCGGCGGGGTAACGCTGCCCAGAATTGCAACCATCGACGCCATCTGCATCAGCCTCCGTGCGGCTCACCCCGGGAACGCGAAGTACATAACGCCGAGCGGGGGCAGGCGCAGATTAAGCGAGTACGGCCGGCCGTTCCATCCGATGCCGTCAGCCGTCACGCCGCCGGCGTTTCCCTGATTGCTGCCGCCATATATCGCGGCATCTGAATTGAGTATTTCGCGATAGTAGCCCGGCGATGGAACTCCGACGCGATAGCTCTCCCGCACCACCGGCGAGAAGTTGCATACGCACACGATTCGCCGTCCGGACGACGGCGCGGTGCGGATGAACGAGATCACATTGGAGTCGGCGTCATCGGCGTCGATCCACTCGAAGCCCTGCGATTCGCAGTCGGCCTCATGGAGCGCCGGCTCTGCGCGGTAGAGTTGGTTGAGATCGCGGACCAGGTTCTGTACCCCGCGATGCTCGTCGTACTGGAGCAGGTGCCAGTCGAGGCTGGCGTTATGATTCCACTCGTTGCCCTGGGCAATCTCGCCGCCCATGAACAGCATTTTCTTGCCCGGGCGCGCCCACATGTACGCATACAGCGAGCGCAGGTTGGCGAACTGCTGCCAGCGGTCGCCCGGCATTTTGGAGAGCAGCGAGCGCTTTCCGTAGACGACCTCGTCGTGCGACAGCGGCAGAATGAAGTTTTCGCTCCACGCGTAAAGGAATCCGAAGGTCAGATTGCGATGATGATAGCGGCGATGAATCGGCTCCTTGGAGAAGTAATCGAGCGTATCGTGCATCCATCCCATGTCCCACTTGAAGCCGAAGCCGAGTCCCCCCGCGTACACCGGACGGCTAACGCCCGTCCATGCAGTCGATTCCTCGGCGATCATCAGCACGCCGCCGTGCAACCCGTGCATCCGCTGGCTCAACGACTTAAGGAAATCGATCGCGTCGAGATTCTCGTTGCTGCCCCACTGGTTGGGGATCCATTCGCCTTCCTTGCGCCCGTAGTCGAGGTAGAGCATCGAGGACACCGCGTCGAGCCTGAGGCCGTCTCCATGCATCTCACCCAGCCAGTAGTTCGCGCTGGAAATCAAAAATGACTTCACCTCATTGCGTCCGAAGTTGAATATGTAGGTGCCCCACTCGGGATGCTCGCCCTTGCGCGAGTCCAGATGCTCATAAAGTGCGGTGCCGTCGAACCGGCCCAGTGAAAATGCGTCCTTGGGAAAGTGCGCGGGTACCCAATCGAGTATCACCCCGATGCCGCGCTGATGAAGATGATCGATCATCCAGCGAAAGTCGTCGGGCGTGCCGAAACGCGCGCTGGGCGCGAAGAAGCCCGTCACCTGGTAGCCCCACGAGCCGTAGTACGGATGCTCCATCACCGGCATCAGCTCGACGTGTGTGAAACCCATATCGCATGCGTAATCGGCAAGCTCGAGCGCCAGCTCCCGATAGCCGAGCGAACGGCCGTGTTCGCCAGCCACGTGCCGCCAGGAGCCGAGATGTACCTCGTAGATCGAGACCGGGCGGTGGAGAATGTCATCGCCGCCGCGCGAGTCCATCCACGCCTGGTCATCGAAGTGATAGTCAGTGCGATACACGATCGACGCGGTAGCCGGCGGCATCTCCGTATAGCGCGCGAACGGATCGGTCTTGAGGAACGGCGCGCCCTCGCGGGGGCGGATCTCGTACTTGTACAAGGTTCCGGCGGGCAGGTCCGGAATGAACAATTCCCAGATTCCGGAGCCACCGAGCTGGCGCATCATGTGCAGCCGCCCGTCCCAGCTGTTGAAATCGCCCACCACGCTGATCCCCGCGGCGTTCGGCGCCCAGACCGCGAAGGCGACTCCCTGGACACCCTCGACCTGTCGGAGGTGCGCGCCCAACTTCTCGAAGGCGCGCTCGGAACTGCCCTCGTTCCAAAGATGGACGTCCATTTCGCCGAGCGTGGGCGGAAACGAATACGGCTGGCGAATCCGATACACGTGGTCGCCGGGGTAGTGGACTTCGAGCTGGTAGGGAAACACGTCCCTGCGATCGGCGACCATCAGGTCGAATACTCCGCCGTCATGCGAATTCATCGTGCGTGGCGCCTCGCCGCCAATCAGCAGCGCCACGCGCACGGCGTCGGGGAGGTAGGCGCGGACGATCACGCCCGCTGGTGTGGGATGCGCGCCGAGAATCGAGTGCGGATCGGGATGGCGCAGCTCGAGCAGTCGGCGCAGGTCTCCGCGGCTCACGCCGGATAACGTGCTGTCGGGATGCCCGCGGCGTGCGGCCTCGCGTGATTCTTCGATTGTCTGTTTGTCAGTCATAATTCCCGTCGTGAGTGCGCTCGAGGTCTTGGGCGCCTGCGCGGGGGTGCCGCCTGGGCGCGCATTGCTCTAATCGCCGGTGCGGGCGCCGATAATTCGCGCGACTCCTTCGATCGGAATCCGGATCCATCCCGGCCGATTATTCAGTTCATATCCTACTTCATATATCGCTTTCTCAAGCACGAACGCGCCGAGCAGCACGCGCACTTCGTCGCGGTCCTGCGGCACCAGGTTATGACCGTTGGCGTGCCCCAGGTAGCCAGTCAAAAATGCCCACGATACCCACTCGCGCCACAAATTGGCCCACGGCTGGAACGCCTCGGGACTCCGCTCAGCGAGGATCCCGGTGTCGACCAGCTCGAACATCATGCTGTGCGCGGCGTAGTCGAACGACCGCAGCATCCCGGCCACGTCGCGCAGCGCGCAGCGTTTGCGGCGGCGCTCGGCGAGCGAGCGCGCGGGCTCTCCCTCGAAGTCGATTATCGCGAAATCCTTGCCGGTGTGCAGGATCTGGCCGAGATGAAGATCGCCGTGGGTGCGGATTCTGACCACGCTGACCCGCTGCTTGAGATAGGCCTCGAAGCAGGCTTCGATCTCCGGCTGCCAATCGCCGAGCTTCTGGGCCAGCGATTTCACCTCTTTTGGCAGCGACTCCATCCGCCCCTGGAGCAGGCGCATCGTGAGCCCCAGATGATTGCGCATCGACTGGTAGGTGGAGCGCTGGTAAAGCGGCGTGCACGGTTCGGGCGCGAACTGCGGATCGTCCGGGTCCGCGCACAGCGCCGCATGCATCCCGGCCACTCGCTCGCCCATCAGGCGCGCAGAGTTCAGGTAGGCTCCGATCAGATGAGCGGCCTCGGGGTCGGGTCCTTCCTCGTCGAGCAGGTCGAGCAGCGGCGCGGTTGCGGCGGGTGGCGCCTCGGGGCGCGTGGCGGCGCGCTCGAAATAGCGGCGCAACTCGGAGCGGGTGAACTCCCAGGCGTCGCCCTGGTTGGCGACGAATCCCTGCAGCACCGCGAGCGTGCGCGGCTCGACGCGGCGCTGCTCGTACTGGAGCCATCCGGCGAGCTGCGGCGTATGTTCAAAATGTGCGCGCTCGGTCAGAAACCGCGACATCTCGAGCTCCGGATTCACCCCGGCTTCGAGCTTGCGGTACAGCTTCATGATCATCCGCTCGCCGAAGGCAATCGAGGTGTTGCTCTGCTCGGCCTTGAGGACGTGCGGCTCCGCAATCTCGCCGGCCGGTCCCGCGATCGCGCGCAGCGCGGCGGTGGGCGAGCCGGTTACCTCGGCGGCCTGGGTGCGCAGATGGCGCCGGCGCAGGATCGCATCCAGCATCGCGTTGCAGAACACCGGGTCGAGCGCTGCGTCATGAATCAAGCCGTCCGCACTATTGCCGCGGCTGGTGATATCGACGTCGGCGATCGCGCGGTCGGGAAAGCGCGCGCGCAGGTCGGCGGCCTTGTCGCCGGTCGCGACCGCGAGCGGTATCACGTAAGTCTCCGAGTCGCCCTGGGTGAATTCGGTGTTGAACAGCGCCACGCACGCGCCACCGGCGTCGTTGCCCATCGGCCACGCGTCGGTGATCGATGCGCTCTTCACCGCGCGCGCCTTGCTCTGGAACCATCGCGCGTACGGCAGGTACGACGCCATCGCGTGTTCCATCTGCGCGCGGCCCGCACCCGTCAGCATCGTCTCCAGCGATCCTGTCATCCGCCAGCGCGGCCGCTGGTAGGGCGGCAGGTCCGCGCTTTGTCCCGCGGCGGGCCGCGGCGGCGCGATCGAGAACCACAGGAACACGTGCGGGCCGAGGGTGAGGAAGTAGGGCTGGTCGGTGATTATCGGGAAATCGGTGCGGCCGAACAGCTCGGTCGGGATCATCCCCTTAAAGCGCGAGAGGTCCAGCTCCGTATACTGCACGAAGCGCGAGAGGTTGGCGACCACCAGGATCTGCTCGTCCTGGTAGGAGCGGATGAAGGCGAGCACGCGCGCGTTTTCGGGATGCAGAACCTCGATCGCGCCGCGGCCGAAGGCCTTGTACTGGCGGCGCAGAGCGATTAGCCGGCGCATGAACCACAGCACCGAATGGCGGTTCTGCTCCTGCGCCTCCACGTTGACGGTCTGGTAGTGGTACTCGTAATCGATAACCACCGGCAGGATCAGGCGCTGCGGATTGGCGCTGGAAAAGCCCGCGTTGCGGTCCCCGCTCCATTGCATCGGAGTTCGCACCCCGTCGCGATCACCGAGGTACACGTTGTCACCCATCCCGATTTCGTCGCCGTAGTAGATGACCGGGGTGCCGGGCAGCGAGAACAACAGCGCGTTGTTGAGTTCGATCGTGCGGCGGTTGTTGCCGAGCAGCGGCGCGAGCCGGCGCCGGATTCCCAGATTCACCCGCATCCGGCCTTCGTGCGCGTAGGCATGGTACATGTAGTCGCGCTCTTCGTCGGTCACCATCTCCAGCGTCAGCTCATCGTGATTGCGCAGGAACAGCGCCCACTGGCAGGTCGGATCGATCTCGGGCGTCTGCGCCCAGATATCCGCGATCGGGAAGCGATCCTCCATCCGCACCGCCATGAACATCCGCGGCATCAGCGGAAAATGGAACGCCATATGGCATTCCTTGCCCTCGGCCAGGTAGGCGACCGCATCCTCGGGCCACTGGTTGGCCTCCGCCAGCAGCATCCGGTTGGCGAAGTTGTCATCGACGTGCTTGCGCAGCTTGCGCAGGAACTCGTGCACTTCGGGCAAGTTTTCGCAGCTGGTGCCCTCGCGCTGGTAGAGATAGGGAATCGCGTCCAGGCGCAGCCCGTCCACCCCCATCTCGAGCCAGAAATCAACGACGTCGAACATCGCTTTCTGCACCGCGGGATTTTCGTAATTGAGATTGGGCTGATGCGAATAGAAGCGATGCCAGTAATAGGCCTGCGCAACCGGATCCCACGACCAGTTCGAGATCTCGAAGTCGCTGAAGATCACGCGCGCCTGACGGTAGCGTTCCGGCGTGTCGCTCCACACGTAGAAGTTCCGCTCCGCGCTGCCCGCCGGCGCGCGCCGCGCGCGCTGGAACCATGGATGCTGATCCGAGGTATGGTTCAGCACCAGCTCGGTGACCACGTAGAGGCCGCGCTTGTGCGCCTCGCGCAGGAAGCCGCGAAAGTCATGCAGCGTTCCGCAGTCGGGATGCACCTCCATGTAGTCGGAGATGTCGTAGCCGTCGTCGCGCAGCGGCGAGGGATAAAACGGCAGCAGCCAGAGCGTGGTAACGCCGAGCCGCTGCAGGTAGTCGAGCTTCTGGGTCAGGCCGGGAAAGTCGCCGATCCCGTCGCCGCCGGAATCATAGAAGGAGCGGACGCGGACCTCGTAAAAGATCGCGTCTTTGAACCAGAGCGGATCGCTGCCGAGTCCGCGATGCTTCGCGATGCGCGTGCTAGATGCCATGGTAGAAGTGCGGGAGCAAAGTCCAGTTTAACCCATCACGGGTGCCGCATGTAACCCCACCCGCGAAAGGGTAGTGCTCTGATTCTGTGTTGGCCGTCGCGAGGAGCCGAGACCGGGCGGGATGAAGCGGGATCATTCGACGGACGGCTGAGCGCGGAATCCGAACAATGCCGCTGGCCCGCACCTGTTCTAGACTCATGTCGCCGAGGTTCGGAGCGAGCGCAAGCGCACGTTCAGTTTCAGCTATCAGCAGAAATCTAGGATTACCAGCGCACGGCCGCTAGAATCGCCCCCTGAGGGAGAAGTGAGCGATCAATACAAGGCCCTCGTGAGCAAACTGGCGATTCCCCATCGCGCCCGCGCAGCATATCGGGAGTTGTTAAGCTGCGGCCTCGACGCCCTCCCAGCGGTTCGAGAGGGCCTTCAGCACAGGAACGCCGATGTGCGTTATCGCTGCTGTCAATTTCTCGATCATTTCTTGACGACCAAGGTCGTGGACGATCTGGTGGCAATGCTCGATGACCCGGACCGTCGCGTTCGCTATTCAACTTTACACAGCCTAGCTTGCGACCGGTGCAAGGAAGGATCTTGGCACCCCGATGAGGCAAAGATTCTGCCCCGCGCGATTGCACTGCTGGCCGACGATCCGCATCCCTATGTCCGCGCCTTTGCAATTGAGCTAGTGGCGCGGTGGGTTCATACAAACCCCGACGCCGAAGCCGCGCTCTTGAGAGCGAAGCGGTCGGACTCGAGTCCCACAGTTCGTAAGAAGGCCGGTTGGTATGCTCCCGGCGGAACCATCTATCGGCGAACCGTTCCAAATGTTCGGAGGGCCGCAAGGAAGCAAGCCTCAGCCTGAATTTCGGCAACACAGAATCAGAGCACTACCCGCGAAAGACCCGCCTGCACGTCACCGCGATTGCAACCGAAGAGCAATCGCCGTGACGCGCTCATTCACGCCGAGGGCGCCGGCCACTCACGATTGTAAAAATCCGTCAGCACCTTTTCCGCGCGCGGCGGAAATTCGATTCCGAACCGCTCGAACGCCGCGCGCGCCAGCGCACACATCCGGCGGAAGATCTCGACATGCGTATCGCGCATCGCGTCGCGATCGCCCGTGCGCACGGCGATGGTGATTCGCTCGACCAGCGCCGCGCACTGCGCGCTCTCAGCCGCAGTGAGCAGTTTCGCGCGTGTGAACATGTTACGGGCAAGCGCGCGGCGATCGCGCTGGAGCAGCATCAGCGGGATTAGTCCGGTCTCGACCAGCAGAATCTCATTGAACAAAAACGTGTTCACCTGCCCGCGCGCGAGCATCCGGACCGGCCAACTTCCGCCCTGCAGGAATCCGAGCATGAGGGATTCGAGCGCGTAGCGGATCGCCGAGTCGTCAAGGTTCTCGCCGACCTTGAGCCGCGCGAAGATCTCCTCCGGTCCCCACAGGCGCTTCACCGCCGGACGGGTATGGGCGCCGATCACGCCTGGCTTTTCGAAGAACACATCGAGCTTCATCGGACCGTCGAGCAGACATCCGATTCCGAACAGCCCCCGGATTTCGAGGCTGGCCACGATCGGCGCGATTCGCCCGATGATCGCGAGCCGATCTTTCCACGCCTGTTCGAACGCGTTGTCTTCGACGCAGAGGTACAAATCGATGTCGGAGAAGGAGTCGGCGCTTCCGTCGGCGAGACTGCCCTCCAGCCATCCAGCGACGAAGCGCGGATCGGCGGAGAAAATCTCGACAGCCCTGTCGATCGTCTGGCGGCGGCGCGCGGCGAAGGGAACTTCGGTTGAATTCTGCATGCCGATACCTCCGAACGGTGAGCGCAGCACGCGCGCGCCGTCGTTCCGATCGATCGATTGCGTGGAGTCGCGCAGCTCCGCGCGGGATCGGTTGCCGCTGGCTAGTCCTTGTGCCCGCGGGGTGCGGCGATGTCAGCCGGCGAGCTTCGCCTTCAAGATCTCGTTGATGACTTTTGGATTGGCTTTGCCGCCCATCGCCTTCATCACCTGCCCGACGAAGAAGCCGAACAGCTTGTCGCGCCCGCCGCGATACTCGGCAACCTTGTCCGGTTCGGCGCCGAGCACCTTGTCGCAAGCGGCGGCGATTGCGCTCTCATCCGAGACTTGCGCAAGGCCGAGTTCGGCGACCGTCGCCTGCGCCGACTTCTCCGACTTGCACATCGCGGCGAACGCCGTCTTGGCGGCATTGAGGCTGAGCTTCTGCGCCTCGACCATCTTGAGCAGCGCGCCTGATTCCGCCGGCGGCGCCGCCTCGGCGACCGGTTTGCCCGATTCGTTCACGACGCGCAGCACCTCGGTCATTACCCAGTTCGCGGCGCTCTTGGGATTGCGCAGCCCCGGCAGCATCGCCTCGAAGTAATCCGCGAAATCGCGTTCGGCGATCAGCACGCCCGCGTCGTAATCGCTGAGTCCATATTCGCCGACGTAGCGCGTGCGGCGCGCGGCGGGCAGCTCGGGCATCGAGCGGCGGATCACCTCGATTGTCGCGGCGGGAATCACCAGCGGCGGCAGGTCGGGCTCGGGGAAGTAGCGATAGTCGTTGGCGAACTCTTTGGAGCGCATCGGGCGTGTCTGTTCGCGCTCGGGGTCCCAGAGGTGAGTTTCCTGCAGGACCCGGCCGCCGGACTCGACGACTTGGATCTGTCGCGCGACTTCGTATTCGATCGCTTTTTCCACGAAGCGGAAGGAGTTGAGGTTTTTCACCTCGACTTTAACGCCGAACTCCGGGGCGCCGCGTTTGCGCACCGACACGTTGACGTCGCATCGGAAGCTGCCTTCCTCCATGCGGCCGTCCGATGCGCCGGTGTATCGCAGGATGTCGCGAAGCTCGTGCAGGTAGGCGCCAGCATCTGCTGAGGACCGGATGTCGGGCTCGCTGACAATCTCGACCAACGGCACGCCCGAGCGGTTGAAATCGACCAGGCTCGCGGTCGGCTCGTGGATATTCTTGCCCGCGTCTTCCTCAAGATGGATTCGCACCAGCCGGATTCGCCGGGGCGCTCCGTTGGTGCCGGGAATATCGATATGGCCGCCTTTGCATACCGGCGTTTCGTACTGCGAGATCTGATAGCCCTTGGGCAAGTCGGGATAGAAGTAGCTTTTGCGATCGAAGATCGAGCGCGGCGCGATCTCGCAGTGCGCCGCCAGCCCCACCCGCACCGCAAGCTCGACGGCGTATTCGTTGAGCACCGGCAATACGCCGGGCATCCCCATGCACACCGGGCAGACGTTCTGGTTGGGCTCGGCGCCGAACGTGGTCGAGCATCCGCAGAATAGCTTGGACCGGGTCATCAGATGGGTGTGGACTTCGAGTCCGATCACCGCTTCGTATGCATCGCTGCCCATGATGGTCATCCGTCAGAGCGCCGGCGGCGCGGGAGTGAATGCCCCCGAGCGCTCGTAAGCGTCGCCCGCGCGCAGCACCGCTTCTTCGCTGAAAGGCGGCCCGATTATCTGCATCCCGATCGGCATCCCGCCGGCGCCGGTTCCGCACGGCATCGCCAGCCCCGGGAGTCCTGCCAGGTTAACCGAGATCGTAAAGATGTCGGACAGGTACATCGTGAGCGGATCGTTCATCTTTTCGCCGAGCTTGAAGGCCACGGTCGGCACCACGGGGGTCACGATTACGTCGCAACTCTCAAACGCGCGCTCGAAGTCGCGGCGTATCAGCGTGCGCACCTTCATCGCCTTCAGGTAGTAAGCGTCGTAGTAGCCGGCCGACAGCGCGAAGGTGCCGAGCATGATGCGCCGTTTCACCTCGGCGCCGAAGCCGCGGGCGCGCGTCATCTCGTAGAGCGCGTTGTGATCCTCGGCGCCGACGCGCAGCCCGTAGCGGATTCCGTCGTAGCGGGCGAGATTGGCGCTCGCCTCCGCGGTCGCGGCCAGGTAGTAGGCGGCGACCGCGTAGCCGGTGTGAGGCAGCGAAATATCGACAATCTTCGCGCCCATCGATTCGTACTGTTTGATCGCGCCGCGCACCGCCGCCTCGACCTCGGGCTCCATCCCCTCGACGAAATATTCGCGCGGCACGCCGATCTCGAGTCCGCGAACCTCGCCGGTGAGCGCGCGCTCGTAGTCGGGCACCGGGCGCGCGGAGCAGGTGGAGTCGTGCGGATCGCCGCCGGCCAGCCGCCGCATCAGAATTGCCGCGTCGCGCACGGTGCGGGCGAACGGCCCCACCTGGTCCAGCGATGAGGCGTACGCGATCACGCCGTAGCGGCTCACGCGGCTGTAGGTCGGCTTGATCCCGACTACGCCGCAGAACGACGCGGGCTCGCGGATCGATCCGCCGGTGTCGGTGCCGAGCGAGGCAAGGCATTCTCCCGCGGCGACCGCGGCGGCCGAGCCGCCCGACGAGCCGCCCGCAACGCGCGCGAGATCGTGGGGATTGTGCGTCGGGCCGAAGGCGGAGTTCTCGGTCGAGGAGCCCATCGCGAATTCGTCGAGGTTGGTCTTGCCCACGAACACGGCGCCGTCCTCGCGCAGCCGCGCGATAACCGTCGCGTCGAAGGGCGGCACGAAATTCTCCAGCATCCGCGAGGCGCACGTCGTGCGCACTCCGCGGGTGCAGTAGATGTCCTTGATACCGAGCGGGATACCGCACAGATCTGGCGCGCCGCCTGCCGCGATTCGCTTGTCGGCGGCCGCTGCCTGCTCGAGCGCTTGCGGTGCGGTCACGGTAAGGAAGGCGTGGACGCGCGGCTCGACCGACTCGATTTGCGCAAGGCAGGCGCGAGTCAGCTCGAGCGCGGAGAACTCGCGCTTGCGCAGCCCGTCGCGCGCCTGGGCGACGGAGATTCGGCACAGTTCGTCGGGGGAACTCATGGGTCTCTCGTATGGTTGAACGGGCGCACGATTAGCGGCGCGCCCGCGAGGTCATTCGATTATCTTGGGCACCTTGAAATATCCGCGCTCGACCGATGGCGCGTTGGACAGCATCTCGCTGGCGGCGGGACGATTAGTCACTTCATCGCGGCGCCGCGGCGCTCCCGCCTCGCCGACCTGGGTGGTCGGCTCGACGCTGGAAGTATCCAGCTCGCTGAGCTTTTCCACGTAGGCGAGCATCTCGTCCATGTCGGCGCGCAGTCGTTCCTGTTCGGCGTCCGACAATTCGAGCCGTGCCAGCAACGCCACGTGCCGGACCTGTTCGAGAGAAATTCTGTTGTCGGCCATCGCGATGGAATCGTAGCATCGCGAACCGCCGTTGTCAGTCGCCCGCGCGCTAGTACCTTGCGGGACGCCAAAGTGCGGCATAGCCTTCTGAGTGAGGCGAGTGCGCCCTGGTGTTCGAAGTCTGTTCGCGGCGAAGTATGACGTGAAGCGGGCCCAACTGTCCTGGACCGGGATGTTCGATTGGTTCGCGGAACTGATCGAGCGAGTGCGCTCGGGCTCCTCTGTGGGCAAGGGGGTTGCCCGCTTTCGCTATGGACGCGCCGGCGAGCGGATGGCGGAGCGGCACCTGCGGCGGCTGGGTTATCGCATCGCGGCGCGCAACTTTCGCGCCGCTGGCGCCGAGATCGATCTGGTCGCGGTTGATGCCGGTACGGTAGTGTTTGTCGAGGTGAAACGGCGCAGCGGACCCGGCGCCGGTGCGCCCGAGGAAGCGGTGGACGAGCGCAAGCAGGAGCGGATCCGGCGCGCCGCCGAGGCGTTTGCGCAACGCTTCAAGGTCGGCGAACATCCGGTCCGCTTCGACGTGATAGCGATCAGCGACGAAGGCAGGCGTAGGCGCCGCCGGCTGGAACATCTGAAGGATGCATTCTGAATGCTCGACATCAGGCTCGTCCGTGAAAAGCCCGACTTTGTAAAGGCCGAGCTGGCCAAGGCGGGAGTCGATCCCGCCGATATCGATCGCGTGCTCGATACCGATACCCGCCGCCGCAAGCTGCAGTTCGAAATCGACGAGATGAGGGCGCGGCGCACCCGCGAATCCAAACAGCTCGGTAAGGCCTCGCCCGCCGAGCGCGACGCGCGCCGGGCCGAGATGCGCGAGCTGGGCGAGCGTATCGCGTCAGGCGATCGCGAACTGGGCGAGCTAGAGCGTGGACTCCAGGAGCTGATGCTCGGGATCAGGAATATTCCGCGTCCCTACGTGGTGGTAGGAAGCGGCGAGGCCGACAACCGCGTGATCCGCAGCGAGGGTGCGCCGGCTGAGTTCACCTCGTTCAAGCCGAGCCCGCACTGGGAGCTTGGCGAGAAGCTCGGAATCATCGATTTCGACCGCGGGGTAAAGCTGTCCGGCACGCGCTTTTACGTGCTGGTCGGTGCGGGCGCGCGCCTGGAGCGGGCGCTGATTGCGTGGATGCTCGACGTCAAGCGCGAGCAGGGGTACCTGGAGATTTGGCCGCCGCTGATGGTCAATACCGCGACCGTCACCAGCACCGGGCATTATCCGAAGAACGCAGACACGATGTATCGCGACGCCGAAGAGGACTACTGGTTAATCCCGACCGCCGAGGTGCCGCTGACCAGCCTGTATCGCGAGGAAACGCTCGAGGAGAGCCGGCTGCCTGTCTATCTGACCGCGTACACCCCGTGCTTCCGGCGCGAGAAGATGTCGGCGGGTCGCGACGTCCGCGGCATCAAGCGCGGCCATCAATTCGACAAGGTCGAGATGGTCAAGCTCGTGAATCCCGAGACCTCCGACGACGAGTTCCACAAGATGGTGGCCAATGCGGAGGAGATTTGCCGGCGCCTGGAAATTCCTTACCGCGTCGTCGAGCTGTGCACCTCGGACCTGAGCTTCGCCAGCGCGGTGACCTACGACCTCGAGATGTGGGCGCCGGGATGCGGCGAGTGGCTGGAGGTCAGCTCGGTTTCCAATTGCACCGATTTCCAGGCGCGCCGCGCCCAGATCAGGTTCAGGAGCAAGGCCGGCAAGCGCGAGCTGGTACACACGCTAAACGGTTCGGGACTCGCATTGCCGCGCACGCTGATCGCGGTGCTGGAGAACTATCAGAACGAAGACGGCAGCGTGACGGTGCCGGCGGTGCTGCGCCCGTATATGGGCGGGACGGAGCGGATAGCCGAGCCGTGACGAACTGGTCTCGCGTGCGCCCTGGCAAGAAACCCGTCAAGTCGCGAAAATCGCCGGATTCATTCAGATTTTTCTGCTTCGTAACACGCCTGTAACGATTGCCCGCTAGAATTCCCCCGTAATTGAAGGCGGGCCCTGCCCGCAGCTTAGCGATCGCGCGAGGTCAGGTATCACTTGTCAGAGCTCGGAACCTCGGTTGCGGAGTCGGTGGCGGTAGTTGAGGACAAGCCCCGTCGCGAGCGGGTACAGGTGCGCCTGCTCGGCGACCGCCTGTTCACCGCCGTCACTGTTTCTCTGGCCGCAATCGTCCTGCTGATCCTGCTCGGGATCACACTCGCGCTGATCATCGAAGCGATGCCGGCGATTCGGCGCTTCGGATGGTCGTTCCTCATATCCAGCGACTGGGATCCGGTGAACGAGGTTTTCGGCGCGCTCCCATTCATCTATGGCACCCTGGTTTCATCCGCGCTCGCGCTGCTGATCGCGGTGCCGCTCAGCCTGGGCGTTGCGCTGTGCCTGTCCGAGATGGCGCCGGAATGGCTCGGCCGCAAGCTCGGGTTCCTGGTCGATCTGCTGGCGGCGATACCCAGCGTCGTTTACGGGCTGTGGGCGATTTTCGTGCTCGGTCCCTGGATCAGGGACCACGTCGAAGTTTTCTTGAGCGAATTCCTGGGCTTTCTGCCGCTCTTCAAGGGGCCCAAGATTGCGGTCGGGATGCTCACGGCGGGCGTGGTCCTTTCGATCATGGTGATTCCGTATATCTCGTCGGTCTGCACCGACGTCTTTCGCGTGGTGCCGCGCACGCAGCGCGAGGCCGCATTCGCGCTCGGCGCGACGCGATGGGAAATGGCGCGGATGGCGGTGCTGCCCTACGGGTTGAGCGGCGTGATCGGCGCGATCATCCTTGGCCTGGGGCGCGCGCTCGGTGAAACGATCGCGGTGGCGATGGTGATCGGCAATTCGCCTCAAATCTCCGCCTCGCTGTTCGCTCCGGGTGCGACGCTGGCCACCGTTATCGCCAACGAATTTACCGAAGCAACCAGCGACCTTTACGTCGCCGCGCTGATCGAATTGGGCCTGGTGCTGCTGGTGCTGGGCGTGATCCTCAATATCGCCGCGCGTCTGCTCGTTGCTGGAGTCGAGCGGCGCCGGTTCGGGGCGGTGGAGTGATGGTCGAGCGCAGCTACGCCGATCGCAGCTACCGGCTGCGCAAATTCAAGAGCGACGCGATGATGACGGTCACCGTGCTGGCGACCATCATCACGCTCATCCCGCTCTTCTTCATCCTCGGCTACCTGGTTTACAAGGGCGGCTCGAGCGTCAACCTGGCCTTCTTCATCAATATGCCCAAGCCAGTCGGCGAGCAGGGCGGCGGGATGGCCAACGCGATCGTCGGCACCTTTGAGGTGGTGGGGATGGCCTGCCTTATCGGGGTCCCGATTGGGATTGCGGCGGGACTCTTCCTGGCCGAAAACCGCTCCAGCCGCTTCGGCAACTGGGTCAGGTTTGCCGCCGACGTCACGATGGGTATTCCGTCGATCGTGCTCGGCATCTTTGCCTACGCGGTGGTGGTACGACCGATGGGCGGGTTCTCGGCGCTGGCGGGCGCGGTGGCGCTGGCGGTGCTGATGATCCCGCTGGTGACCCGCACCACCGAGGAAATGATCGTGCTGGTGCCGCACGAATTGCGCGAGGCCTCGCTGGCGCTCGGGGTGCCGCAATGGCGCACCTCGTTGTCGGTGGTCGTGCGGACCGCGATGACCGGAATCGCGACCGGCATCATCCTGTCGATCGCGCGTGTGGCCGGCGAGACGGCGCCGCTGTTGTTCACCTCTTTTGGCAATCGCTTCTGGTCGACCTCGCCGACCGAGCCGATCGCGACCCTGACCGTGCAGGTCTATACTTACGCAATCTCACCGTTCCAGGACTGGCAGCGGCAGGCATGGGCGGGCGCGCTGGTGCTGACCGGAATCGTGCTGGCCCTGGAGCTGGGAGTCCGATGGATAACGGGCGGAGCGGCCAAAACGGCGAAGTAACGATGTCCGACAAGCTGGTCGCGCGCCAACTCAACGCCTACTTCAGCAAGGTGCACGCGCTGAAGAATGTCAACCTCGTCTTCCCGCAGGATCACGTCACCGCGATCATCGGGCCCTCGGGATGCGGCAAATCGACGCTGGTGCGATGCCTCAACCGCATGCACGAGGTCGTGCCCGGCGCGCGCGCCGAGGGCGAGGTGCTGCTCGACGGCGACAATATCTATGCCCCCGGCGTCGATCCGGTCCAGGTGCGGCGCCGGATCGGGATGGTGTTCCAGAAGCCGACCCCGTTCCCGACCATGTCGATCGAGGACAACGTCGCCGCCGGGCTTACGCTCAACGGCGTGCGCCTGTCGCGCGCGGAGCGTGGCCGAATCGTCGAGCGCAGCCTGCGCCAGGCCGCGCTGTGGGAGGAGGTCAAGGATTTCCTGCGCCGCCCGGGCGCCAGCCTGTCGGGCGGACAGCAGCAGCGCCTGTGCGTCGCCCGCGCGCTCGCGGTCGAGCCCGAGGTGCTGCTGATGGACGAGCCGTGCTCGGCGCTGGACCCGATCTCGACCGCGCGCATCGAGGAGCTATTGCTAGAGCTGAAGGCGGGCTTCACAATCGTGATCGTGACCCACAACATGCAGCAGGCCGCGCGCACTTCCGACTACACCGCCTTCCTGTACCAGGGCGACCTGATCGAATTCGGCGAAACCAAGCAGATTTTCACCAACCCCAACCGGCGCGAAACCGAAGACTACATCACCGGCCGATTCGGCTAGCGGGGTAGGAGGAACCCATGGACAGCACGCAGCCGCAGCACACCAATCGCCAGTACGAAGAGGAATTGCGCGGCGTGCGCGCGGGCCTGCTCAAGATGGGCGGGCTGGTCGAACGCCAGATCGCCGAAGCGATGGAAGCGCTGGTCGATCGCGACAGCGACCACGCCCGCGCCGTCATCGCGCGCGACGAGGAAGTCAATCACATGGACGTCGAAAACGACGAACCCTGTATCCGGCTGCTCGCGCTGCATCAGCCCACCGCCAGCGACCTGCGCTTCATCACCACCGGGCTCAAGATTACCACCGACCTCGAACGCATCGGCGACAACGCCGTCAACATCTGCGAACGCGCGATCGAGTTGAACGAGTATCCGCAGCTCAAGCCGTATATCGACATGCCGCGGATGGCCGAGATCGCGCAGTCGATGGTCAAGGACTCGATCGACGCCTTCATGCGCGACGACGTCGAGCTCGCCCAGGACGTGATCGATCGCGACGACGAGGTCGACAGCCTCAACTACCAGATCTATCGCGAGCTGCTCAGCTATATGGCCGAGGACCCGCACACCATCGGTCCCGGGACCAGGCTGTTGTTCGTCTCCAAGTATCTCGAACGCATCGCCGACCACGGGACCAATATCGCCGAGATGGTGGTTTACATGGTCAAGGGAAAAGTGGTGCGGCATATGGACAAGAAAACCGCATGAATACCCATCAAGTCGCGCCCGATGAGCGAAGGCGGCACGCACCCGCGTGTCCTTATCGTCGAGGATGAAGCCGATATCCGCGAGCTGATGCGCTACAACCTCGAGCGCGAAGGCTTCGCGGTCGAGGAAGCGGGCGACGGCGCCCAGGCGCTCGATAAAGTCGCGCCGCCGCGCCCCCGACCTGCTGGTGCTCGACCTGATGCTGCCCGGGATGCCCGGGCTCGAGAATCTGCCGGCAGATGCGCGCCGGTCGCGAGCACCGCGCGGCTGCCCATCCTGATCGTCACCGCCAAGGGCACCGAAGTCGACAAGGTGCTCGGGCTTCGAGATGGGCGCCGACGACTACGTGGTCAAGCCGTTCAGCCCGCGCGAGCTGGTCGCGCGCGTCAAGGCGCTGCTGCGCCGCGCCAACCCGCGTCGAGCCCGAGTCGGGCGGCGGTCTACGAGCGCGGCCGGCTCAAGATCGATTTCGGCACCTACCAGGTGTTCGTCGAGGGCAACAAGCGCGAGCTTGCGCTGCGCGAGTTCGAGCTGCTGAAGTTTTTCGTGCAGCATCCGATGCGCGTCTACACCCGCGAGCAGTTGCTCGACATGGTCTGGGGCCGCGACACCTTCGTCGAGCCGCGCACCGTTGACGTTCACGTGCGCCGTCTGCGCCAGCATATCGAGCGCGACGACGCCAATCCCGAGCTGATCCTGACGGTCCGCAGCGTGGGCTATCGCTTTAATCCCGAGGCGCTTGGCTAATTCGCCGAAGTTCCGGCGTCGTAGCCGCGGTCATAGCCGGAATGCTTCCGGAGGCGCTGCTGCTCGCCGTGCTCGCGGCGACCGGCGCCGTCGCAACGTGGCTCGCTCTCGCCGCGATCCTCGCGAGCGCAATCCTCGGCATTTCGTTCGCGCTTGTGATCGGCGGCGCGTGGCAGATCCGCGCCGAGCGCCTGACGGCGGTTGCCGAGGCGCTCGAGGCGCGCAAGGTGCCGCCGCATCTGATTTCCGACGAGGGCGACGCGATGAGCCAGGCCGAACGCCGCATGCTCGATGCCGCCGACGCGGTGGTCGACGAGATCGATCGGCTCGAGGAGCAGCGCGACGAATTCGAGGCGATCCTGCGCAACATGACCGAAGCCGTGGTGGTCACCCGCAGCCGCGGTGAGGTGGTGCTGGTCAACGGCGCTGCGCGCGGGCTGTTCGCGCTCGAGCCCGAGACCGATTACAGCGGACGCGCTGTTCGTCGAGTTGTGTCGCGATCCGCGCGTGCAGGACTTCGTCGCCAGCTCGATGCGCGCGGGCGCCGGCGCGCCGGGCGCGGCGGCCGCCACCGAGATAATGATCCAGAAGCCCGCGCCGCGTTATGTAGGCGCCAGCGCGGCGGCGCTCAGGACCTCGCACGGCGCCGCCTGGGTGCTGGTCTTTCACGACATCACGCAGCTCAAGGCCTACGAGACCACGCGCTCGGACTTTATCGCCAATCTCACCCACGAACTCCGCACCCCGCTGAGCGCGCTCTACGGCTACGCGGAGACGCTGATTGAGGGTGTTGACGACTCCGAGACGCAGCGCCGCTTCCTCGGCATCATCGATCGCCAGGCGCGCCGCCTGGCCCGCCTGCTCGACGACCTGATCGTGCTGTCCGACCTCGAGCGCGGAATCACGCCGCTCAAGCTCGAATCGGTGCACGCGCGCGACGTCGTGGAAGAGGCGGTCGAGCTGATGCGCGAGCAGGCCCGGCGCGAGGGCGTCACCCTGGCCGCGCAATGCGAGGAGCATCTGCCCGACTTGAGCGGAGACCGCGACCGGCTCCATCAGGTGATGATCAATCTGCTCGACAACGCGATCAAGTACACGCCGCGCGGCGGCCACGTGACGGTTTACGCGCGCAGCGTCGATCTCAGCGCCGCCGCGGGCGCGCGCCCGGCGGTCGCTCTCGCGGTCGCCGACACGGGCGAGGGCATTCCCGAACGCGACATCCCGCGCCTGACCGAGCGCTTTTACCGCGTCGATCGCGCGCGCTCGCGCGAGCTGGGCGGCACCGGGCTGGGACTGGCGATCGTCAAGCACATCGTCCAGCTCCACAACGGAGCGCTCAGGATCGAGAGCAAGGTGGGCGAGGGCACCACCGTCACGCTTTCCATACCGGCGCAGGGCGCGAATTGAGCCGCCGTCTTGCGAGGCACGGTGGGTTGTGGAAGTCTGATTGGTCCGCGCGCCCTTAGCTCAGCGGATTAGAGCAGCAGACTACGGATCTGCGGGTCGGGGGTTCAAATCCCTCAGGGCGCGCCAACAGAACCAACCACTTAGCCCGCTTGAGAAATTCAACCGGAGCGAAAGGTACCGAAAAGGTTAAAGCGATCTTTGCTTTTCGCGCACCGTTTACTCGGCTGGCGCGATCTCGAGGGTAAAAGACACGCTGCTCTGGACGGCTTTGCAGATCTCCGGTGGGGCCTCACTCCTGCTCACGCAGTCCTCAATCTTTGTCCTATCAGAGCTGGTAGTCTTACAACCCAATATGACACCGGTGAGCAGGCGCGGGTCGAACGTATGAAGCCCGCGACTAGCCACGCGAGCTGCCGCCCAATCGACTATGCGCCATTCGTGTTCATAGCTCCAATCCTTCGCTTTCGTGAGATACATCAGCTCGACCAGCTCCCTCTGCTTTGCCCGGGCGACTTCATCTGCTTGATCGACAAATGGCCCGTATTCCAGGAGGTCGACCTCCGGGTAGTCGTCGGAATAGATAACCTTAAGCGGTGGCGTCGGGAGGTTTTCCAAGCCACGGAACCGAAGGCAAATCCCCCGGTGTCTATCGGCGTAGTGCGACCACATAAGAAGGCTGTCTTCCCTATCAGTAAGGCACAGCATTCCGACCGACCGAACGATTCGCTCCATCAAGCGTTGCGTACCTTCCTGAAACGAAGCTCTGCCGCTAGATTGCCTTGCCAATCTATTTCTCTCTGCCCTCGGCATTCCGGGATTTCGCTCGCGGATCAACTGGCGATTGAATCGCTCCCGTTCCCTCTGTGATGTGCGCGAAATCGGTCGGAATCTGCAGTCGAAAGGATCATTGAAGTCGGCAGGACTCGCGTAAAAGATCTTGGATTGGGTCAAGATCTCACTTGCTCTTTCGACGGTCGTATACCGGTAGAAGTACTCGGGGTGGCTGGTTGGACTTTGGACGCCTTGCTCGGAATCGGATGCTTTTCCCATTGATGTGCTCGCCCTGTGGCCTCCTTTTCAGAGCGACTTGGCCTCAGCGCTCTCGCCAATTTCAGCGGCGTCGGAGCGCCGGCGCTTTCGGCTCCAGTAGCCGGACAAGTTGAACGCCAAAATCACCGCGCGAATAGTAGACCGATAGCGGTTGCGCCCGCCAGCGGGAAGCTGCCGCCACGAGGAGAAGGATCCAGCAGCGAGCGAGCGACGCGCTGGTCGGCGGTCGCGGCGCTCGCTGGGCGAGTCCGCGCTTGTATTTCGACCGTTCCCTCACTATCCCATCTGCCAGAGTTTGATCGCGTGAATCGGCGCGATGAGCATGATGACGTTGAGCAGCAGATTGTCGCGAATCCACAGCGCGAGCGTGACCTCCAGCACGATCACCAGCACGACCGTCACCCGCACCGGCAGTATTCGCGCGATCATGATTCCGACCACGCATGCGCCGATATCGCACATCGAATTCACGATGCTGTCGCCGTAGTAGTGCAGCGAGATCGTCTCGGCACGATAGCGGTTGATCACGAAGTTGGTGTTCTCGACGATTTCCCACGCCGCTTCGATCCCGATCGCGATCAGCGCGCGCATTCCGGCGGGCAGCCTGCGCCCCAGCAGCGTGACCAGCCCGAAGAGAATCGCGCCGTGGCTGATGTGCGTGAAGGTGTACGGATCGGTCATGAACTGCGAGTTGTGCGAGCTGTTGACGTCGCCCGACCAGATGCCCGGCTCGCCGCTGATGCCCCACAGCTTGCGCCCGTTTGCGTATTCGGCAAGCGCAGCCGCGCCGACGATCGCCGCTGCGATTCCCGCGCGCAGCAGGCTCGTGCGCCGCTCTTTGCTCATGACTCCGCCACCGATGCGCACTCCGTGCCGGCCCGGTTGTAGCACAGCGCGATGCGCCGCGCTCCGGCCTCAGCGCGGCGGCACGCTCATCTGATCGCTGCCGGATTTTTCGGGCGATGCCCAGGTGATCCGCGCGACCGTGCTGAATTCAACGGTCACCTCGCCCGCGACCCGGAACATCAGCCAGCTCGGATTCGTCATTCCCCACGCCGCGTATGGAATCACGAAACTCGATTCACACTTGAGCACGTCGCCGGCCACGGTACCGGTCACGTCGAGCGTAATCGGATGTGGCTGTCCGTGAATCGTCACAATCCCCGCGACCTTCCCCTGCATCAGGCCCGCGTCGGTGCGCGTTGCCTCGATATTCCGCGGCACAAAGGCGATCTCCGGATAGGTGCCGGTCTCCAGCACGTGATTGTGCATCTCGGCGTCGCGCAAGCTGTTTCCGGTGGTGGAACTGGCGGCGTCAACCACAATCTCGCCGCCCGCTTTGCCGCTTGCGGGGTCAACCGTGATGTGGCCGCTCTTGAGTTGGAAGCCCCCATGCGTGGTGTGCAGGTTTCCCTTGAGCTGAAATGCGATCACGGTTTGTGCTGGATCAAGCACGATGACGTCGTGCGGCGCGGGCGCTGCGAAGGCGGAAGACACCGCGGAAATTGCAAATGCAATCGCAAGCGCCAGAAGGACCGGGAGATTCGATCGTTTCATTGGAAGTCCGGCCCGGTGCCCGCCCGCGTCAGCCGCCGGCCGCGATCAGGCTGCCCACGAAGCCGGCCATGATTCGGAAGTCGAGCGAGGCGGGCGAGATCACGCCGGTATGCGCGGCAAGCAGCTGGTTGAACGCCGACGGGCGCGCCCCCAGCGCGTCGATCATGCGCCGCCGCAGCCATCGATGCTCCCCGACCATCACCAGCACCCGCGCCATCAGGCGCGCCGTCCGGGCGATCCTCCGATGCGCGAGCGGGTAGAGCGCCGGACGATCCTGCGCGAGCGCGTCCGCCAATGCGCGCGCCTGGCGGAACGCGAGCGAGACTCCCTCGCCCGCGATCGCGTCGACTGAGCCCGACGCGTCACCGACCAGCGCGATGCGCGTGCTCATCACACCGCTCAGGGCGACGGATGCCGACAGGCTGCCGCGGACCGGCGAGGTGATGGTGCAGCCCTTGAGCTTGTTCCACAGCGCGGGAAAAAGCTGCGGCATCTCGGCGATTCGCGGCGCTGCGTGCGGCCGTCCGATCAGCGCGACGCAGACTTCGTCCGCGCCGACCGGGGTGACGTACGCCTGCCCGCGCTCATGCCAGTAAACCTCAACCAGGTCGCTCCACGGCGCGACGCGGTAGTGCTGCCGCGTGCCGACGCGCATGCGCTGCGATACCGGCGCGCATCGCGCCGCCCGCCGCGCGCGCGAGCCGTGGCCGTCGGCGCCGACGATCCAGCGGCATCGAACCGCTTCGCCGCCCAGGCGCGCCGCGCCGCGCTGGTCGATTTCCGCGCGCGTTCCCCAATGGAGTGCGGCGCCGGATTGCGCGGCGCGCTCCGCGAGCGCGCGATGCAACACGGTGCGCCGGACTCCCAGCCCGACGCGGCTCCCGAAGCGGCCCTCCGCCACGCGGCCGTCCGCGATAAAGCGGATTCCCGCGAACGGCGCGGCCTCATTCGCTCCCAACTGCACGCCCATCGCGGCCAGCGCCTCGACGCCGTCCGGCATCAGGCCTTCGCCGCAGGCTTTGTCGATGGGAGGCGGGAGCAGATCGGCGAGCGCGACCGAGAAGCCATGCTGGCGCGCGGCGATTGCGGTTGCGAGTCCGGCCGGTCCTCCGCCCACGATAAAAATGTCGGCGTTGATCATCGGCGGTCCGGATTACCAGCGGACCAGGATCATCTCGGAGCAGAATCCCGGACCCATCGCCATAATCAATCCCGGCGTGCCGGGCGCCGGCCGCCGCCGCGTCATCGTTTCCTCCAGCACCAGCAGCACGGAGCCCGAGGACAGGTTGCCGTGACGCGCGAGCGAATCCCAGGACGCCGCGAGTTCGCACTCGCGCAGGCCGAGCGATTCCTCGACCGCCTCCAGCACCTTGGGACCGCCGGGATGAATCACCCAGGAGCCGAGGTCGCCGCGCGCAAGCCCGTGCTCGGCCAGAAATGCGTCCACGTCGGCGCCGAGCCGGCTCTTGATCAGATTCGGAAGCTCGGGTGAAAGCACGATACCGAATCCCTTCTCGGAGATGTCCCATCCCATGATGGCTTCGGTCTCGGGATAAAAAATCGAGCGGGTGGCGATGATTTCGGGTCCCGCTTCCGCGCGGCCCTCTCCGCTCACGACGGCGGCAACGGCGCCGTCGGCGAACAGCCCCATCGAGATCAGGTTCGCCATCGAGAGATCGTCCAGCCGCATGGTGAGCGAGCACAATTCGACCGACAGCAGCACGGCGGTCTGCGCCGGCCACGCGCGCACGTGATCGGCGGCGCGCGTCAGTCCGACCGCGCCCGCGACGCATCCCAGACCGAAGATCGGCGTGCGCTTGATATCCGGCCGCAGGCCCATCCGGTTGATCAGTTTCGCATCCAGCGAGGGACTCGCGATTCCGGTGATCGAGACGACGAAGATGGCGTCGAGGTCCGTGCGCGCGAGTCCGGCCCGCCCGAGCGCCGCGTCGATCGCGTCGGCGCCCAGCGGGACGGCGGCGTCGAGCCACGCGCGATTGGTCTGTCCCCAGGTCGAGAACTGCCGGTAATCGTCGAAGGCGTAGGCGAGATGGCGCTCGCGCACGCGAGTGCGGGAGTGAAGCCGATCAAGCAAGGCGGGATTGGATAGCTTGTCTCCCCAGTGGTCTTTTAACGCAGTAGTAATATCTTCCTGACGATATACATGGTCGGGAAGAGCGCTTGCCACACTGACTATTCTCATTCAGCGGACTCCGTGAGCCTTTTTAACCTGGCGCCGTCGCCGCAGGGCGAGTCCGTGCGCTGTTTCCAATCAGGTCGCGCCGCGATTCCGGGCGGACGAGGCGGCAGATTTCCACAGGAACAGACGCATTAAAGGCCCGAACAGATCGAGGTTACCCGCGTGACGGAACGCAAACAATCGTTTTGCGAGATTGAGAATCCCTCTCATTCCCGGGCTGCGCGTACCTACCTTCTTCCATCGCTGCGACTCCGAATGGTAAACAATCGGCAGGTGGCCTGGTTCCGGATAATATATGTTCTTCTTTATTCGTCGAGCTCGCGGTGATTGAAGCAATCGGATTACGCAAGAGTTATGGCGCGCGCCCGGTGCTCGACGGCATTTCTCTAAGCGTCGCCCGCGGTGAGGTGGTCGGTCTGCTCGGCCCCAACGGGGCAGGTAAGACTACCACACTGTCAATTCTCGCCACGCTGCTCAATTCAGACCACGGCGAAGTCAGGATCGACGGACTCGATACCCGCGCCGATCCCGCCGCCGCGCGCGTGCGGCTGGGTTTCGTGCCGCAGTCGATCGCCGTGTATCCGCCGCTCAGCCCGGCGCAGAACGTGGAGTTGTTCGCGCGCGTTCATCGGATGCCGCTTTCCCAGGCGCGCCGCCGCGCCGCCGAAACGCTCGCGACGGTGGGACTCACCGCGCGCGCGGGCGATCCGGTCTGGACGCTGTCGGGCGGAATGAAGCGGCGGCTCAATCTCGCCTGCGGCCTGGTTCATGGTCCGCAGGCTCTGTTGCTCGACGAGCCCACCGTCGGTGTCGATCCGGAGTCGCGCGAGGACATCCTGGCGGCGATCCGCCGGCTTGCCGCCGACGGCACCGCGGTCCTGTACAGCACCCATTACATGGAGGAAGTGGAGCGCCTGTGCGATCGCGCATATCTGATCGACTCGGGCCGGGTAATCGCGAAAGGCACCATCGGCGAGCTGATCGAACTTGGCGGGCGCCATCCGCGCATGGAAATAAATTTTGAGCGGGCGCCCGCTGACGGATGGTATGCGGCGGTTGACGGCGTCACTGCGTCCGCCGCCACCGCCGCGGACCCGGTCCTGACGCTTCAGCTTGCCGGACTTGGCCAGGTGACCGAACTGCTGGACCGGGCGCGCCAGGCGGGCGGACGAATTCGCGAATTTGCCGTGCACAGTCCCAATCTCAGCGACGCATTCATGGCGCTTACCGGTCATGCACTGCGCGACGCGGACGCGATCTGAGCCGGGGCGATGCTGCGCGCGGCGCTCCTGATCTTCCAGAACGAATTCCGGCTGCTGGGCAAGGATCGCGCGGCGGCGTTCATGCTGGTGGTGGCGCCGATCGTGATCATCGCGGTGGCGGGCTTCTCGCTCGGCAATATGTTCGGCGTGCGTGCCGGCGGAGAGCCTTACACCATCGTCGTCGTTGACCTGGACCATGGCGCGATCGGCAGCGCGCTCCTCGATGCGCTCCGGCGCGAGCCGTCTTTGGTCATCGTGGCGGCGGACGATCTCGCCGCCGCGCGCGCGGTCGTTGGCCGTCGCGGCCGCACCCCGCTTGCGATCCTGATTCCCGCGAACACGACGAGCGACTTCGAGGCGGGCCACTCGCCCCGCATCGAGCTTTACGTCGATCCGGTCAAACGCCTGGAAGCTCAAGCGATCGAGTTGCGCCTGTCGCGCCTGTTCATGGCCGTCACGACGGCGGCGCGCAGCCGCGCGGTTCGGCGGATGGCAGCGCAAAGCGCCGACTTGCGGACGCGCCTCGGGGCGATTTCGGAGCGCATCCGCGGCGCGCAGGCGCAGATAGCGCAGGTGCGCGCGCAGTTCGCGCGCGCGCAGGCCACAGCCGCATCCGAGATGCGCCGGCGACTGCAAGACTCGATCGACAAGGCCCGCACGCAAACGCTTGCCGCTCTCGACGCCTCGATCGCCGCCGCGCGCGCGGCGCTGGAGCGCGATCTCTCGGCGCGCCGCGATGCGCTTGAGGCGGTCGGCCGCTATCTCGACGCGCTGCAAGCCAGCCGGGCGGAGTTCGAGCGCTGGCTTGGGGAGCTTAAGGCCGCGGCCGGCTCGCACGCCGCCGACATCCCGCCGCCGCCGCGATGGCCGGCTGCTCCAAGCGCCGGCGTGATTGCCGAGTTGCGCAAGCCGGTCGTGCTGCCATCGCCGGAGCCGATCGCGCTAGCGTCACCCGCGCTGCCGCGCTTCGACTTCAAGATGCCTGCGATACCGCCGCTCCCGGACATCCAGGTGAAATCGATAGACGCGCTTGTCACCGTCCATCCGCCGGCGATTCCCGGCACGCTCGGATGGCGCGAGCATTCGATCGGCGGCGGCCCCGCGCGCGTCAACAGCTTCGATCTCTACGTCCCCGGCTTCGGAATCACTTTCCTGCTCATCGACATGCTGTGGGGCGTCGGCGTGGGGCTTATCGACGAGCGCGACTGGGGCACGCTGGCGCGCCTGCGCATCAGCGGCGCGGCGCCGGCCGCGATTATGGTCGGCAAGCTGATGGCGCGGTTCGTTACCGGCGTGGTCCAGTTGATCGTGCTGTTCGCGGTGGGATGGGCGGTGTTTGGCATCTCGCTCGGCCATAGCTGGTGGGCGCTGCTGATTCCCTCGGCCGCAATAGCGTTTGCCGCCGCCGCCTTCAGCCTGCTGATCGCGTGTGTCGCGAACACGCGCGACGCGGTGCTGCCGATCGGCGCGATGGCGGCGCTGGCGATGGCGGCCGTCGGCGGATGCTGGTGGCCGCTGGACTTCGAGCCACACTGGATGCGCGTCGCGGCGCTAGCGATGCCGACCACGTGGACCATGCATGCGTTCAACAACCTGATGATCCGCGGGATGGGCGTGCACAGCGCGATACTGCCGGCGCTGATTACGGTCGGCCTGGGATTCGTCTTCCTTGGCGGGGGAATCCTGGGCTCCGCGAGGATTTTCCGATGATCCCCTCGGCGCGCGATTCAGTGCGCGGGCACCGCCTGCTGGCGGGCGGCCCATTGCGTGAGGAGCTGCTTCTGATCGTCGCTGAGGCTGGCCGAAGGATGAAAGAAGTCGTAGTCGCCCGGCGGCATCGAGCCGCTCTCGACCACCTTGGCGACTTCGGCGGCCGCCTCGCGTTGCTGGGTCGGATTCCAGGTCGACCAGTCCGAGAAGTTAAGCGCCTCGCGCGCCTTGCCGGAGCCGAACAGGTACGAGGGCGCGAACTTTGCGCTGACGGAGCCGCTGCCCTCGTCGGCATGACAATCGAAACAGGAATTGACCAGGATTTCGCGCACCTGCGGGTCGCTGAGCGCCCCGGGCTGCGCAGCCGCGGACGCGGCGGGAGCCGCGCCCGTGCCGCTCGTGCTGGAGCATCCGGTCAGCATTATCGCGGCGCAAACCGCGGCGGCGGCCGCCGCCGTGAGCATCGCTGGCGCTGCGGTGGTCAGGTGAATCGAGAAGAGGAATCGCATCGTGAAAATTCTCCCGCGACTAAAGGGGTTGCCAACAGCTTCTGGCGCCGCCGTGAATATCCGCGCTCCCCGGCGGCGCAGCAGTTCCTAGCATCCGCCTTCCCGAAGCGAAAGCAAATCAGCTCCGAATCAATGCGTGAGGTTTAAGCATGGCAACCGCGCTTGGCGCCGCGTACCCCGAAGATCCCGGCAAACTCTACGAGCAGTACGTCAACCCCCAGTGGGTCAGGCTCATGGACGTGCTCCAGATGAATGTGAAGTACGGCCGATGCGCCGGCACGGAGCTTCATACCCTCGACGGACGCACCATCCTTGATTTCAACTCCGGCTACTGCGTGTACAACGCTGGGCATAATCATCCGAGGATCAAGGCGGCGCTGGCCGCCGAGCTTGAGCGCGACGGCGTCGCGATGATCCAGACCGGGGTGCCCGAGCTGGCCGGCGCGCTCGGCGCCGAGCTCTGCAAGCATGCGGGCGGGCGCATGACCAAGGCGTTCTTCTGCAGCTCGGGCAGCGAGGGCGTTGAGGCCGCAATCAAGTTCGCCCGCGCGCATACGGGCCGCGCCGCGATGCTCTCGGCGCGGGGTAGCTTCCACGGGCTCACCTGCGGCGCGCTCTCGCTGATGTCCGACCCGTTCTGGAAGGACGGCTTCGGCCCGATGCTGCCCGAGGTGGAGCATGTCGGCTTCGGCGCGCTGGACGAGCTGTCCGAAAAGCTCGCCTCGCGGCGGTTTGCCGCCTTTATCGTCGAGCCGGTGCAGGTCGAGGCCGGAATGAAGATTCCCGCCCCCGACTACCTGCGCCAGGCGAGCGCGCTGTGCGCGAAGTACGGCACCCTGCTGGTCCTGGATGAAGTACAGACCGGCTTCTATCGCACCGGGGCGTTTCTTGCCGCGCACACGGCCGGCGTCGAGCCCGACATGATCATCCTGGCCAAGGCGCTCAGCGGAGGGCTGGTGCCAGTGGGCGCGGTCCTGATGACCGACGCGGTCTACGGCTCGACCTACAGCTCGTTCAAGCGCTCGATCGTGCACACCTCGACTTACAGCGAGAACGCGCTCGCGATGCGCGCGGGGCTGGCGACGCTCGAGGTGCTCGACGACGAGCGCCTGGGCGAGCGGGCCACCGCGATGGGCGAGCGGTTGCGCACGATGCTGCGCGAGCGGCTGGGCGGCCGCGAGATGGTGCGCGAGGTCCGCGGGGTCGGGATGCTGACGGGAATCGAGTTCGGCGCGCCCCGCCGGCTGCGCCTGCGGCTTCCGTTCGAGGCGTTCGCGCGGATTCATCCCGCGATGTTCGGGCAGGTGCTGGTGATGCATCTGTTCCGAGACCACGGAATCCTCGCGCAAATCTGCGGCAACAACTTCATGGTGCTGAAGGTCAGTCCTCCCCTGACGGTCACAGAGGAGCAGCTCGCCCGGTTCGTTCGCGCGATCGGCGCGGTGGTCGACGCGATGCATACCCGGACGGGATTCTGGACCGAGGCGCTGGGGATGGCGCGCCGGGTGATCGCGTCGATCTGAACCGACGCCGGCGCTGCGGCATCTTGCGCATCTGAAGGGCCGCCGATGGGGCAATCTGCCGCACTATTCGGCGTCCCGCCGGCCGCCGCAACCTCGTATCGCGACGGCGCGCCGGTATCGCATGACATCTAGCTCGCTAATTTTCGGTTAGCGGTGCTTTCCGCCGATGGCAGCAATATTGCTCCCTCCTCTGAGCCTTCGTCTCGGCGCATGAGCCGTCATCTCGGCACGCAGGAATTACAGGCACGAATTGGATTCGTCTTACAGCTTCGTCAACAGTCCGCTCGTCGCCCCGCGGCAACTGGCTGCGCGCCCCAATTCGGCCGTCCGCACGGCTGCGCTCAAGCCTCGCAACGAGCGCGACTTGCGGCTTGATTTCTGGCGCGGCGTCGCGCTGTTCGTAATCTTCCTCGATCATATCCCGGGCAACCCGCTCGGCTCGTGGACCTTGCGGAACTTTGCCTTCTGCGATGCCGCCGAAGTCTTCGTTCTGATCTCGGGAATCTCGTCCTATCTGGCCTACGGCTCCAGGCTCGAGCGCGAGGGCATGGCGGGACTGTACGCGACGATCGGGCGGCGATGGATGAAGATCTACTTCGCGCACATCTTCCTGATCCTTGCGGTCGCCTGCGCCCTGCTGACCGCGGCCGCGCTGTTCGCGCACCCGCAATACGAGGACGCCTTCCGGATGACCTGGATGTTCGGCGATCCGGGCGCCGCGATTTCGGCCGCGCTCTCGCTGCGCTACCTGCCGAATCTGCTCGACATCCTGCCGCTTTACCTGGTGTTGCTGGGCGCCGCGCCGGCCATAATCTGGATGGTCAAACGCGACCTGCGGATTGCGCTTGCGCTCTCGATAATCGTTTACGCGGGCGCGCGATGGACCGGGTTCAACCTTCCCGCGGGCAATGACGGCGCGGTCTGGAATTTCAATCCATTCACCTGGCAACTGCTCTACACGATTGGAATCGCCGCCGGCCACCTGCGCAAGCAGGGCCGCGTCGCGCCACCGATGGTGCGCAAAATCGCGATCGCCGGAGCGCTCGCGTTTGTGGCGTTCGCATTCGTGATGGCGGCGCCGTGGCGCGGCGCCGAGGTGGGACTGGCGCTGTTCAGGCCCGATTACTATCTGTGGCCGGCGCCGAAAAGCATGCTCTCGCCGCTGCGCGTGCTCAATGTTCTGGCGCTGTTCTGGCTGGTCGCCTGCTTCATCGCCCCGCAGGCCCGATGGCTTAAGAGCCGCGCCGCCGCGCCGCTGCTCTCATGCGGGCGCCATTCGCTGCCGGTCTTCGGCACTGGCGTGTGGCTCAGCGCGGTCGCCTTTATCGCGCTGGAGCAATCCGGCTACGCGATCCCGATGCTGGTGGCCGCGAACGCGGTCGGCTTGCTGGTGTCGGTCGGGTTGGCCACGGCGCTCGACCGCGCCCGTAGTGCGCGCACCGCGTCCTCCGCAGTGCGCGGGAATGTGACCGCGCCCGCCTTCGCAAGGCGCGCCGCATGACCTGCCCGCGCGACCCGCGCGGCGCGGCTAGGGGGCGCTCAGGTCACTGCGATGGAACAGCCACGCTCCCAAAAGGAGTGCTGCGACCAAAGTGGCGACTAGCGGCTGCTGGTGAAGTGTCGAGGTAAGCGAGTCGAAGTAGCTGCCCGCACCGGTTAGTACAGAGTTGAGTGTGTCGTTTGCGTTCTGCAGCAATACGTCCATACTTCAGAACCGTCCCGCAGAGAATTGCCATGATAGTAGCCGCGCATCCCGATCCTGACGAGAGTTCGAGGCGCGGATAAGCGCAGAAATTCCCCCTCGTTTCGCCGCTTTCGAACCTTTTGCGCATCCCGCGCCGATTACGCCTGCCAGTGCCGTTATTCGGCGTCGTGCAGGATGACTCCCAGCGTCCAGCGCTCGCCGCTGGTTACCGTGCTGACACCGTGTCGGAGAGTAACCCGGTTCTCACCCCGCGCGCCGGCGACCGGCCGGAAGCGATTGGGAAAGATGATCGCGCATCCCTGCTCCAGCGCTATCGCCTCGCCCCGCGATTGCGCGCGCGGCCGCTGCTCCATCAGCAGGAACTGTCCGCCCTCGAAGTCGTGTGCCGGGCGGCTCAGCATGCAGGTGAGCTGAAATGGAAATGCGACCGCGCCGTAGAGGTCCTGATGCAGGCAGTTGTAGCCGCCGGTCTGGTAGCGCAGCAGCAGCGGAGTAGGGCGCGTTTGCCCCGCGCGGTGGCATCGCGCGAGGAACTCCTTGAGCGTCGCCGGATAGCCGCCCGCCCCGCCGAGCCGCCGCTCCCATTGGTTCGCGACCGGCGCCAGCCCGCGATAAAGCGCCGTGCGTATCCGCGCGACGACCGCCGGCAGCGGATAGCTGAAATATTTGTACTCGCCCACGCCGTAGCGATGCCGCTCCATCACGACCCGGCTGCGAAACCGCGCGCGCTCGCCGTAGAGCGCGACCAGTTCGGCGCATCGCTCAGGGTCGAGCAGGTCCGCCACCAGCGCATAGCCGCGCTCGTCGAGTTCGCGCGCGACCCGCTTCCAGTCGATTCGCGCGGTCCCGCGCGCCGCCCTGCCTGGCTGCGCCGGCGCGAAAGCAGCGGCGCCGCGCGACGATTGCAAGTCGTGGCGCGGCGCCGGGTTATCGCCAATCGCGGATGCCAATCACGCCGTCCTGCCGAGCACGAACTCGCCGATCCGGCCGATCGCCTTCTGACCCTCGTCGAGAATCGGCGCGAAGCTTTGCCAGACGTGGATCATGTTCTCCCACGGCTCCAGCGTCACGTTGACGCCCGCCTTGCGCGCGCGCTCGGCCAGCCGGGTCGAGTCGTCGAGCAGCGTCTCCCAGGTGCCGACCTGGATTAGCAGCGGCGGCAGTCCGGCCAGGTCTGCGTAGAGCGGGGCGGCCAGCGGTGTGCGCGCGCTCTTGCCGCCGAGATAGAGCTTGCCCATCTCGACCAGCCCCGCCTTTTGCACCATCGGATCGACGGTCGCCTTGGTGGTCATCGACTCGCCGACGCCCTCGAGATCGACCCACGGCGAAAGGCATACGCCCGCGGCGGGGAGCTTGAGCTTTGCGTCGCGGATCGCGACCAGGGTCGCGACCGTCAATCCACCGCCCGCCGAATCGCCCGCGATCGCGGTCTTGCCCGCCTGCGCGCCGTTGTCGAGCATCCAGCGGTACGCCGCGACCGCGTCCTCTACGGCGGCGGGATGCGGATGCTCGGGGGCGAGGCGATAGTCAATCAAAAGCGCGCGTGCCTTGGCGGCGCGCGAGATTCGCCCCACCATCGCGCGATGCGTCGCGATCGAGCCGATCACGTAGCCGCCGCCGTGCAGGTAGAGCACGGTGCGCGCCGGATCGGCGCCCGGCGCGGTGATCCATTCCGCCTTGAGCGCGCCGATACTGACCGGCTCGCACTTGACGTCGGACTCCACCACCATCGCGCCGGCCATCTTCTCAAATCCCAGCCGCATTTCCTGGACCGTCGTCGCCTGGCCGATCGGCGCCGACTTGAGCATCTGGATGATTCCTTCAAGCTGCTGCATCGACATGATTGTTCCCTCCTGGAGATGGCGTGTTGCCACGGCGGGCGCGGCCGCCGGAATCCGGCCCGCGAACGCGCGGCGTTGGGCATCGCCGATCGAAACGGCGCGCGAGGTTCGCGACCTGCCCATCGCCATACTCTGATTGATGCGCTCCGATAGCAAGCGCCCGCGCGCGGCTTCAGTCATCCCCTCCTTTATCCTCCCCCGTGTCGAAAAACGGGGGAGGAACCCGATTGCTGACGGGCGCGCGGCTTTGCCGCGAATACCCCCTTTGCTGTTTCTCCCCCATTGTCTGCCATGGGGGAGATTACAAGAGGGGGTGCCTGCATCCGCCTGCCCAGCTCCTTTTGACGGCGGGCGTGCTCAAGTCGTATTGAAGAGTCATCGTGTATTCGCAATGAAAGCTATCGCCAAGACCCGTCCCGAATTCGGCGCCGAAGTGATCGAGATGCCGGTGCCGCGGCCCGCCGCGGGCGAGCTGCTGGTGCGCGTCGGCGCATGCGGAATCTGCGGCTCCGACCTGCACATCTATGAGTGGGAGCTCGGCGCCAACCGGATGGTGGCGCGGTTGCCCGCCGTGCTGGGCCATGAACCCGCCGGCGAGGTGGTCGAGACCGGCGCGAACGTGACCGGCTTCCGCGCGGGCGACCGGGTCGCGCTCGATCCGTTCGGGCACTGCGGCAATTGCGGTCCGTGCCGCGCCGGCCGCTTCCATCTCTGCTCGACGCCGACCACGCTGTCGGGCGCGTTTGCCGAATACACGATCGCGCCCATGCGCAATGCGCACCTGGTGCCGTCCACGATGGATATGGAGAGCGCGGCGCTGCTCGAGCCGTTCGGCACCGGGCTTCACGCCGTCGAGCAATCCTCGCTCAAGGCTGGCGACAGTGCGGTCGTCGAAGGGCCGGGACCGATCGGGCTGTCGATCGCGATGAGCGCGCGCGCACTGGGCGTCAGCTCGATCGTGATGACGGGGCTGGGCGCCGATTCCGAGCGCCTGGCGCTGGCGCGCGCGATGGGATTCCAGACCGTCAGCGCCGAGGGCGACGACTGGCGCGAGCAGGTGCGCGCGATGCTGCCGGAGGGCGGCGCCGACGTGCTGTTCGATGCTTCAGGCGCGATAGACTCGCCGCGCGAGCTTCTGCGCCGCGGCGGCGAGTTTGTGGAGGTCGGATGGCCGGCGCGCGATCTCAGCGCGGCGGAGCTGCGCGCGATGTTCTTTCACGGCATCACCTGGATCAACTCGCGCATCCGAACCCCCGAGACCTGGCGCCGCGCGATCGCGCTGGTCGCCTCGGGCGCGGTCGATTTGCGCCCCATGATCACGCATCGCTTTGAGCTGTCGCGCGGGATCGAGGCCTTCGAGCTTTTGCGCGCGCGCAAGGGAACCAAGGCGCTGGTCGTGCCGGGGCATTGAGAGCGCGGCGCGGCACACGAAACTCTTTCGGAGAAGAACGCCATGCGAGACGGATACAAAATCGTTGACGCCGACACCCATCTGATGGAGCCCGACTACGTGTTCGAGAAGTATATCGACACGCGCTACAAGTCGGCTGCGCCCAAAATGGGCATCGCGCCGGATTCCGGGCGGCGCACCTTTATAGTCGAGGGCGAACCGTTCACCCGCGAGAAGGGCAAATACCCGATGGCGGCGCCCGGATTTCTGGATGCCGTGCGCAAGGCGATGAAGCGCTTCGAGCGCGCCGCCAAGGCCGGCTTCAACCCCGACAGCCGCATCCAGGACATGGACGAGCAGGGCATCGATGTCCAGATTATCTATCCGACCGCCGCGGGCCAGATGCTGGGGCACGAATTCCACGACAGCAAGCTGCTCGCCGCGTGCTGCGCGGCCTACAACGACTGGAGCGCGGACTTCTGCTCGCGCAATGCGCAGCGCCTTAGGTGGGCCGCTATCCTGCCGATGCAGGACGTCGAGGAATGCCTCAAGGAGGCGCGGCGCGCGGCCAAAAACGGCGCGGTCAGCTTCTATATCCGTCCCAACCCGGTGCGCGGCCGCTCGATCTTTCACGCCGACTACGAGCCGCTGTGGGCCGAGGTCGAAAAAATCGGCGTCCCCGTCTCGACGCACGACTCCGCCTCCGCGTCGGTCGAATCGTTCGGCGATCGGATGGATACCCACGTAAGCGGCCATATCCTGTCGCATCCGTTCGAGGCGATGGCCGCGATGGTCGGGCTTATCTGGTACGGCGTGATCGAGCGCTACCCGAAGCTGCGCGTGGTTCACGTCGAGGCCGACGGTGGATGGGTTCCCTACTGGCTGCAGCGGATGGAGCAGCACTGGAAGTTCAGCGGCAACTCGGAGCACGAGTATCTGAAGCGGCGCCCGACCGAATATTTCAAATCGAATTTCTTCGTCGCCTTCCGCGGCGACGAGCCGACCATGAAGGCCGCCGTCGAGCTGGTCGGCGACAACAATTTTCTGTGGGATACCGACTACCCGCATCCCGACGGCACCTTCCCGTGGGGCATCGGCGCGATGATGGAGCAGCCGATCCCGGCCGAGAGCAAGCGCAAGATCCTGTGGGACAACCCCGCGCGCGCCTTCGGACTTGACTAGATGGCGGAGCGCCCGCACTTTCGGGTTGCGACGCCGCTCGGCATTGCGGTCAGATGCTCTCGTTCCTATTGGGCATACATCGTCGAGCAGAAGCATCCGGTCCTCGCCGGCCGCGAGAAGGAAATCCAGCTCGTTCTCCGCGATCCCGATCAGATCAGGCGAAGCCGCAAGGAAAGCGACGTTCTGCTGTTTTACCGCGCGGAAAATATGATCGCTGGATTTGCGCGGTGGTGAAGCGCCAAAATGGCGAGGGATTTCTGATTACCGCTTACCGAACCGACGCTATCAAGCCCGGCGAAATCCTATGGACAAAATCCGCGTGATCCACGATCGGGTCGGACAAACCCTCACCGTTTGGTTCGACGATCCTCGCAATGAAGCGGTTTCCCAGGAGACCATCGACGAAGTGATCCTGATGAAAGACAAATCCGGCCGGGTAATCGGCTTTGAGATGCTCAACTACAAGCCGAGCGCCTCCGGCGATGGCCTCAGCATCGAAGCGTCCGTGATCCCCGAGTCCTGAGGCGCCGCGCGTGGATTTCGAATTTTCGCCCGAGCAGGAGGCCTTCCGGCGCCGGGTGCGCCAGTGGCTCGCCGCCAATCTTCCCGAAGACCTGAAGGTGTACGACGCCTTCGATGAGCGCGTCGCGCCCAATCGCGAAATCTTCGAGCGCCGCCGCGCATGGCAGCGCAAGCTGGCCGAGGCCGGCTTCGCCGGCCTCTCATGGCCATCTGAGTACGGCGGCCGCGCCGCGACCTTGATCGAACAGATCATCTGGGACCAGGAATACAGCGCCGCGCGCGGTCCGATCCTGCCCGGTTACTTCGGCCTGGGACTGTGCGGCCCCACCCTGATGCAGTGGGGCACCGAGGATCAGAAACGCCGCTTCCTCCCCCGCATCCTCAACGCCGACGATATCTGGTGCCAGGGCTACTCCGAGCCTGGCGCGGGCTCCGACCTCGCCTCGCTCGCAACTCGCGCGGTCGACCACGGCGACAATTTCGTCGTCAACGGACAGAAAGTATGGACCTCGGGCGCGCAGTACGCCGACCGGATGTTCCTGCTTGCGCGCACCGACCCCGAGGCGCCCAAGCACAAGGGTATCAGCTACCTCCTGCTCGACATGAAGAGCCCCGGCGTACAGGTGCGCCCGCTGGTCACGATGAACGGCTACCGCCATTTCAACGAGGTCTTCTTCGACAACGTGCAGGTGCCCAGGGAAAATCTCGTCGGCCGCGTCAACGAAGGATGGAAGGTCGCGATGACCACGCTCAGCTACGAGCGCAGCTTCGCCGGCGGCGGTGGCCATCGCTCGCAGATCGATCGCCTGGTCGAGCTGGCCCGCATGGTAAAGATCGACGGCCGCCCCGCCTGGGAGCAGGAATGGGTGCGCCAGAAGCTGGCCGCCTTCGCGATCGAGTGCGCGGCCGCGCACTACACCCATCTGCGCTCACTGACCCGGATGTTGCGTGGATTACCGCCGGGGCCGGAGGGCTCGATGCTGAAGCTGTTCGGCTCTGAGCTTGGGGTGCGAATCGCGCGCTTCTCGACCGAGCTTCTGGGCGGTTATGGTCTGCTGGGAGAGGCGACCGAAGTTGTCCCGGATGCGCCGCGATGGCTCAATCGGGTGCTTAGCTCCCGCCAGTACACGATTGCGGGTGGTACAAGCGAGATACAGCGTAATATTATAGGCGAACGTACGCTGGGACTGCCAAAAAGCTAAACTTAGCTCTATCGATGTCTATAGCTATCAACGATAGCTATGCTCTGCGCACATTGAACATCTTGCGACGCTATAGGCGTATTTGCCGGTAGATTGCATGATATGCGCACATTAGCGTGACCATAAACTTAGTTTTGAGGCCCTTACGCGACGTCGAGCGGGTTTGCGTCTTTTCCCACGGGAAAATCTACGCTGCGTTTGCACGTCGACGGATAATCCTATTTATATATGTGGCCTAGTAGTGTCCGGGCAATTTCAGTCCTGAGGTAACCCATGCAGTTGCTCTCAACATGGGCTGTGACGCGCATCCGTTTTCAGGCGAAGTTCGCCGTCGCGATCGTGGCGGTGTTGCTCCTGTTCGCGGTATCCGCCAACGCCCAAACTTCCGCCGGAACGATCACCGCGGTCAGCGGTAGCGTCGAGATCCTGCGCGCGGGCAAAACTATCACCGCCGCCGTCGGCACCCCGGTTGAAGTGGGAGATCAATTGAAGACCGGAGTCGGCGGAAACGTCGGCGTGGAGCTCTCGGACAAGAGTCGCTTCGAGCTCGGCGAATCCGCGCAGATGACGATCGACGCGCACACCGTCGGCGCCGGCACTGCGACCACCCGGCTTGGCCTTACGATGGGCTCGCTGCGCAACTGGGTTGCCAAACTGGCGGGCGGAAACGCCGCCAACTACGAAGTCCACACGCCCAACGCCGTCGGCGCCGCGCGCGGCACCATGTACGACATACAGTACCAGGACAACGTGGAGCGCAAGAAGTTCAAGGGCTGCAAACAGTTCACCGATCTCGCCGTCTATCAGGACTCGGTCGACGTTTCCAATCCGACCGCGCCGGGCAATGAGCACGTGACCGTGCATCAGGGCCAGCGCACCACCGTTCCTTGCGCGTTGGTGCCGCTCGCTCCCGTCGCGATCGGCGCTGCCGCAGCCGCGGGAAATGGTACCGAGGCCGCGGCCGTCGGGGCCGGTGTGCTGGGTGTGGCCGCCGCTGTGGTCGGTGGGGTGGAAGCTTCGGGCGGCCCGAAGAACGGCCCCAATCCGCCGGCGAGTCCCTCGCAGTAATTTCCGCGATCATATCCTGAGCCAATCATCCGCCACCCCAAGCGGCATCGCGATGCCGCTTGGGGTGGCGCTACGCGTTTGCGGCCGTCGCGATAGCCGTCTAGCGGCGACTGCGCGGCGGTGTCGCCGCGCCCGACGGGCGCCGCGCTTGCGCGAACGACATCACCTTGCTCACCGAGGCGGTGGGCCGTTGGGCTCTCCCCAGTCTCCGATACTGGCGACTAATCTGAGTCGCTGGTAAAAAAATACCTAACGAAGTTGCGTCTTTTGGGGGCACATTAACGTTTCTAATATGTGTCCATCGGAAACATCTCCCGCGCTACTGACCTCTCAGGTCGGCAGTGCGGGTTAGCCCAGGGCATCCAATCGGCCCTAATGCGGCGGAAGCTTGGACGATTTGCGGCTCGCAATACCCAACCTATCCACGCAAGGCACGAGGGTTGCTCTGGCCCAATGGTGTTGTGGCAACCGCCGCCACGGGAGGGAGAATGAAGCACACAATACTGGCAAGGGTGTGCCTCGCAGCTATGACGATCGCCATCGCGATTCCGCCCAGCGTTGTTAGGGCAGAAAGTTCCGATGAGGCGACCACGCTGCGCGAGGTGAAACGCGAGATCGTGCGCCTGACCAACCAGCGCGCGCAGGATCTCAAGGTGATGCAGCAGCTCAAGACAACGGTCGATCAGATCCAGGCCCGCGACGCGAAGCTGATCCAGAAAAACCAGGAGCTCGAAATCAAAAGCCAGCAGGTCCAGCAGAGCCAGCAGAAGAGCGACCAGCAGCTCAAGACTCTGCAAGCCAAGGTCGAGTCTTCGCCGACCCCCACGGATTTTTCCAACGCGGTCAGCCACTACCTGGGTAGCAACCGCTTCATGATCGCGGGTGGCGCGGCGGGCAGCTTTATCTACGACAGTCAGAGCAACATCAACACCTATAACCTGTTGCTCGAGCCGATCATTTTCTGGCGGCTCAATGACAAGCTGCTCTTCGAGGGCACCATCGAGGCCGGTCTGCCGTCGGGTGGCGATGCTGAATTTCAGCTTCCCGTCGACAATTTCCAGTACTTCCTCAACGACTACATGACCATCGTGATGGGAACTTTCGACCAGCCCTTCGGCGATTTCTACGAAGATCAGAGCGCCGTATGGGTCAACCGCTTCATCACCTCGCCGCTTCCCTATGGCGCCCAGGCGATCGTTCCCGACGGCGAACTCGGCGTGCAGGTACGCGGCGGGTATCAGTGGGGAGAGATGGGCCAGATTGTCGACTACACGCTATGGACCGGCAACGGTCCCACCTACGCCTCGGCGACTTGCACAGGTAACGCGCCGGGCCACGCGCCCCTGCCGGACTGCAGCGGCACTGCCGCATTGGTGGGCGATCAATTAAACGGCCTCAGCAACATCAAGTTCAACACCCACACGCCCAGCTTCGGAGGGCGCGTGCGCGTCTATCCGCTCCCGGTCGATTCCGAATACGGCCGGCTGGAGCTCGGCGCCTCGACCTACGATGGCAAATGGCTCAACGGCATGTGGTTCAACTCCTGGGGTGTGGACTTCAATTATTTCCGCGGCAACCTGCAGGCACGCGGCGAATGGATCCAGACCTATCGCCAGATGCCGTCGGGCTCGCCCAGCGCCGACAATCGCCAGGGATGGTACGTGCAGGTGGGCTACCTGCTCAACGGGCTCAAGGTCCCGGGCGCCTCGGATGAGATCAACCACGTAATCGGCCGCTTCGAGCCGCTGATCCGCTACTCGGGCGTCAATCAGCGCGCGGCGGTGCAGGGCGAAATCGATACGACCCCCGGAATCGGTTCCAATGGCTCGCTGTCGGCCTTTGCTCCGCATGCGCGCGAAGTCGCGCTCGGGCTGGACTACTGGATCACTCCGTCGATCGTCTGGCAGAACGAAATCGACTTCGAGCTGCCCGAAGCAGGCGGATATTACAGCGACACTGGCAAACCGGTCGGCTCGACGCCAAATGACCACGCGTTTCTCAGCCAGTTCTCGGTCGGATTCTAGGGGAGGGCGACAATCATGAAGACCTCAAGATTGATTCTCGTTGTCGCCGCGGCTTTCCTGATGACGATCGCGACCCCCGCCCCGCGCGCCCGCGCGCAGGCGGAGAGCAACCAGGCCGCCGTGACGGCCAAGGAAAAGGCCGAGCACGCCAAGCTGTTCTTGCGCGGGGCCAAGCTGTGGCCGATCTACTGCAACACCTGTCACAACGCGCGGCCCGGCTCGGATTTCTCGCCCAATGAGTGGCAGATGATCATGATGCACATGCGGACGCAGGCCAACCTGCCGCCCGAGGATGCGAAGGCGATACTCACCTATCTTGAGCAAAGGTAGCATAACCCGCCGGGCGGGCTGCCGCTGTTGCATGGCGCGGACCGCCCGGCACAATGTTTAACATCAACCTTCAGGAGGCTGTTTTTTGAAACCCATTTTCAAGCTGGTCGCCTTCTCCGCCCTGGTAGCGGCCGTGACGCTGCCGATTGCGCGTGCCAACGCCGCCAACCTGGCCGAGGCCAAGCAGAACTACGACGCGGTTTGCGCCGCATGTCACGGGACCACCGGCAACGCCGACGGCCCCGGCGCCGCAACCTTGTCCACTCCGCCCCGCAAGTTCAGCGATTGCGCGGTGATGTCGAAGATCTCCGATGACACCATGATAAATGTGATCAAGAACGGCGGCGGCGCCGCTCATCTGAGCGCCGAGATGCAGCCGTGGGGATCGGCCTTCAGCGACGATCAGGTCAAGGACCTTGTCGCCTATATCCGAACCTTCTGCAAGAAGTGACGCGCGGCGCATGCGCGCCGCAGGCATACTCGCACGCCGGTCCGGGCGGATTCGTCACGCCCGGGCCGGCAGCGCGGCCGTCTAGCGACATCTTCCCGCGCGTGGCAAACTACGGGTTTCCACGATGGGCCAGTCGCTCAAATATTTCTTCGACCGCACGGCCGAGAACTACGATCGCACCCGGCGCAAGCTGGTCCCGTGCTTCGACGAATTCTATCGCGCCGCGGTGGACCTGCTGCCGTTCGAGCGCGAAGACGAGTTCCATGTCCTGGACCTCGGCGCCGGCACCGGCCTGCTCGCGGCATTCGTGGCGTTCTCCTATCCGCGCGCGCGCGTCACGATGGTGGACATCTCGGATGAGATGCTGGCGCAGGCGCGTGAGCGCTTCGCCGCCGGCGGCTCGCGCTTTCTGTTCGAAGTCGCCGACTACGAGAAGGGCCGCATCACCGGACGCTACGACGCGGTGATGTCCGCGCTTTCGCTCCATCATCTGGGCGACGACGCCAAGAAGATGATCTTCGCGCAGGCCCACGCCGCGCTCAGCACCGGCGGCGTCTTTATCAACGCCGACCAGGTGCGGGGCGAGACCGCCCAAATCGACCGCCGCTGCCATGACCAATGGATCGCGCGGGTGCGCGAGTTGGGCGCTCCCGAGCGCGACCTTATGCTGGCGCTGGAGCAGATGAAGTTCGATCACACCTGCGCCACCGACGAGCAGCTCGGATGGCTGCGCGAGACGGGCTTTCGCGAAGTCGGACTGGCCTACCGCAACCTGATCTTCGCGGTCTATTGCGGCACCCGGTAGCGCCGCCGCCATCGTACCCGCACTCCTAAGTGGCACAGGCTCTAGCCTGTGCTGCACTCGCCGATCGGACCGTTAGCGTCCCAACACTCCGATCGCGTGGCGCGCCGCCGCAAGGTACGCCGGGTCGGGCGCGATCGCGTTTTCGCGCAGGCATGCCTCGGTAAATTTGATCGCGTGCTCGTCGCCGGTGGCGATAGCCATCTCGATAAGCCCGTCCGCATCCTCCCGCGGCGGCTCGATCGCGCCCTTGGGCGCGGAGCGGATACCGAACGCGCAGTAAATCGCGCAGGAGGCCTGCCACGAGTAGCGCAACGCCGAGCGCGCCGTCGCACGCTCGAGGTGCGCCGTCATCATCCGCAGCGCACCCGGCCCGGTGACGCAATGGATATATGCGATCGCGCCCAGGATCTCGCGCGCGTTGCCCAGGTACACCCGCGCGAAAGTCGCGGTGATATCCGACAGCAGCGCGCCCGCTTCGCCGCCCGTATCGATCATCTCGATCACGCCGGGAAATTCCGCATGCCCCTGCAGCGAGTCGAGCGCGGAGGTGATCGTGCGCCCGTACTTGCGCTTGTCGCGCGGCACCACCGCCACCTGCGCGATCGCCTGTGAGGGACGCAGATTTTCGGGGCCGCGCTCGGCGGTGGGAAGGGTCTGATAGGTCGCGGCCCAGTACGCGAGTCCCTCGGCCAGCTCGCGCATGCGCAGCGGATTTTCCGACTCGCCGAGCGCGCGCGCCGCGTGCCCGGTGCGAATCACGCCGTGCGCCGCCGACGCCACTATTCCCGCCCCCAGCCGCGCGACCCATCGGTCGAGCACCACGCGCCACGGCGCCTCCTTAAGCTCGTTGTCGAAGAATGCCACCCAGTCGGCGTGCCGCGCGAGCTGTCCCAGCGCGGATTCCCAGTGCTCGGCGGGCACCCGCTCGACGCGCGCGGGCGCGGGCAGAATCTTGCGGCGGTATTTCTCGACCCACGCCATCACCGCTTGCGGCCGTCCCAGCGCGCACATCGCCTCCGCCGCCATCGGGGCGTGATTGGTCAGCCCGTTGCGCAGCTCGGGTCCGCTGCCGCGCAGGCGCTCGAGCGCTTCGTCCATCGCGCCGTATTGCCGGGTGCTCATGCGGGCACCATGCGCGGGCGGAACCGCTCGCGCGTAATCAAGGCTCGCCGCCGCAGCTGACGATATCCGCGGTGACCGAGTCGCCAACCCCGTAAACGCTGTAACTTGCGTATCCCGAGCCGGAGGTCGAATTCGGCGGGCCGAAGTACACGTCGAACTGACCCTCATCGGCGTCGGCGAAGAAGGTCGCCGCGTACTCCGCGCTGGATCCATCCTTGGTCACGACCGCGGTGCCGAACACGGGACTGAGCCCGGCCACCCGGCCCGTGAGCTGGACGATCGCGCCCTTCTTTGTCGGGCGCTTTTTCGAGAAACGGAAGAAGCCCAGGTCGCCGCTGAATGAGCCGCCATTAAGCTGCATGCAGAAGTCCGCCGAAGCCGGCGCTGCAACCCCCAGCGTCGCAGCGATCGCGAGCGTCGATAAAGCCGTGGTCAGTTTCGATAGCATCTCACGTCCTCCCATTCCCCCGTTTGCTATTCGAGCGTCATTGCTTCAGGGAGCCTCGGTGCTGAACGCCACTTTCAGATCGTCGGTCGCAAACGGATAGACGTGCACCATCCATCCGAATATCAGCGGATGGAAATTGCCGCCCACCGCCTCGCACGCCGCCGCGGTCGAGATCGTGCCCTCGAATCCGAAGCGCGGATCGGCCATGTATCCCAGCCGCATCCGCAGCATCGAGCTGTGCTGCATCGGACTGTCGATTGCCGAGCTGATATCCGGGCGCATCCGCGCGCCAATCTTTCCGTTGATTACATCCTGCTCGGTGACGCCGGCGGGCAGGCAGATGTTGACGTGCTGATGCCATCGCGCGATCCCCAGCGGAATTAGCTTGTCCAGCTGCGCGGGCGTATCGGTGGGCGGCGCGTCGTACATCGCGCCCACCAGCTTCCATCCGCCGAACGTGGTTTTCTCATAGAGCAGCGAGCCCGGATGCTTGAGATCGAAGTCGCCGAGATATTCAGCGACGGTGACTTGCCGGCTGGCGAAATGATAGACGTCCTGCGGCACGCTCGGCATGAACGGCTCGTAGCCGTTGGCGATCGCGACCTTGTAATCCTGGTACTGCGAGAGCGCCGCGCGCATGGTTGCGATAATCTGGCGGCCGCGTTCGAGGTCCGCGGCGGTCGGCGTCCTGAGCTCGGTCATCGTCATGTGCGAGCCCATCGTCAGCTGCTTGCCCATCGCGCCCATCGCACCGGTATCCGATGACTGCCCGGAGGACATCTCGTGGGCGAAGGATGGTGCGCCGGCGGCGATAGCGAACAGGATCGCCGCGGATGCGATCGCAATCGATGAAATTTTCATCGCGAGAATCTCCCGGCGGCGGCGCGTATCGCGGATCGCTCCAAGCCCGGGCGCCGCGCCGCGCTTACCGTGATGCTTCGACTATGCTACGCGGGCGCACCAGTGGAAAGTGGAAGGTGGAAAGTGCAAAGCGGGCTGTTGCCGCGCCGCCGCGCTGTCGTATGATCGCTCGGGGCACCCAGCCGAATCCCGGGAGGAGCTGATGAATCGTTTCGCGATGCGGGCGGCCGTGGCGCTGCTCGCGATTGCGGCCGCCGCCGCCATCGGCGCGCAATCCGCGCGCGCCGCGCAAGGCGTGGTCACTGCGCGCGCGGTGGGAATCACCCTGATACCGCGCGGCGGTCCCAAATTCACGAGTTCCAGCGTCGGCGCCGCGATCACGACGGCGCAGCAGGCGGGCGCCGACGCCGCGCAACTGTTCAACAACTGGAGCGAGCTGGAGCCCTCGCCCGGCTCCTATCAGACCGCGAACCTTTCATCTCCGCTGCAAGCGCTCGGCGGCCAGCTCGGATGGTCCCTGATGCTCACGGTCGGGGTCATTAACACGGTCAAGCGGGAGACGCCGTCGGATCTGACCGGCGTGCCGTGGGACGATCCGGCCATGATCGCGCGCTTCGAGGCGCTGTTCGATCAGATCCGGCCGCTGTTCAATTCGCATCTCAAATATATATCGATCGGAAATGAAGTCGATGTGTATTTCCTTAACCACCCCGACGAGTTTCCCGCGTACGTGACTTTCTACAACGACATCGTCGCTTACATCCATCAGCAGGCGCCCGGCCTCGCGGTCGGCGTCACCACCACGTTCACCAATACGATGGGACCCGCTGAGAGCATGGTGAGCGAGCTAGTTCAGAACAGCGACGTGATCATCTTCACTTACTATCCGCTTCAGCCCAACTTCGATCCCGAGCCGCCCGACGTTCCGCTGACGGATTTTCCCGCGATGGTGCAGTTCGCCGGCGGGCGCCCGGTGATCCTGCAGGAAGTCGGCTACCCCTCCGCGCACAAGCTTAAAAGCTCGCCGAAGCTGCAGGCGCAGTTCGTCCAAAGCGTGTTCCAGGCCTGGAACACCGCCGGCCCCGCGATTCCGTTCCTGATCTATTTCGGGCTGCACGACTTCAGCGGAAAGTTCACCAAGTCGCTGGTCCAGTATTACGGGATCAACGATCCCACTCATCATTTCGCCGCCTATCTGCGCTCCCTCGGTCTGCGGCACGTGAATGACCGGCCGAAACGGGGATGGAGCGCGTTCGTGCAGGGCGTCGCCGGCCTCAATGGGTCCGCCGCGGCGGCGGGCGCGGGCGACTGAGGGGGGAGTGGCTCACGCGATGCGCCGATCCACGCTCGTGCTCGCAGTCTGCGCGATTGCCGCGTCGTGCGCCGCCTTCGCGTTCTCCGGATGCGGGCTGGTCGCATGGTTCGCGCTGCCGGGACGCTCGCAATCCGCGGCGCCGCATGGCGCGCCGCCAGCGCGGGTGCTCGCGATCTCGCCATCGCCGCGCGGCGGGATGCCACTGACGCCGCTCAAGATCGCGCATTCGGTCAAAATCGCGGCGCGCGCGGGGGTAACCGGCGATCAACTGTTCAACCTGTGGAACGAGATGGAGCCGCGCCCGGACAAGATCGACGTCTCCAGCCCCAAGGGCGGCATCGACTATCTGAGCGGCAAGCTCGACTGGACGCTCGAATTTACGATCGGAACCATCAACACCACCGTGCGCGTAACGCCGCCGGACCTGCAGACGGTCGCGTTCGACGATCCGCGGATGATCGAGCGGTTCCACAAGCTGCTCGACGCGATCGTCCCGATACTCAATTCGCGTGTCGCGTATATCTCGGTCGGCAACGAGGTTGACGTGTACCTCGCGCGCCATCCCGAGCAGTGGCCGCAGTACCGCCGCTTTTATAACGACGCGGTGGCATATCTGCACTCAAAGGCGCCGGGCGTGAAGGTCGGCGTAGCTACGACATGGTTCGGCACGCGCGGAATTTCACGCACCGAAGTCGCCGAGCTTAATACCAACAGCGACGTGTGGATAATCACTTACTATCCGACCCACAGCGATTTCATCGTCGATCCGCCCGCCGCGCCGCTGACCGATTTTCCCGAGATGGTGCGGCTCGCCGGCGGCAAGCCGGTCGTGCTCCAGGAAGTCGGCTACCCGTCCTCGCCCGCGCTGCAAAGCTCACCCGACATGCAGGCCGAGTTCGTGCGCCAGGTGTTCGCCGCATGGAACGCCGCCGGCACCGCGATCCCGTTTCTGAACTACGTGATGGAGCACGATCTGAATCGCGACTACTGCGCGACGCGCGCGGGCTACTACGGGATTCCGGATCGCTCCGGCCACTTCGCCGCGTATTTCTGCACACTCGGGCTGTGGACCGTGGATGGCGTGCAGAAGCCCGGATGGAATCCGTTTCTCCACGGCGCCGCACAGCTAAACGATCTCGAGCGCCCAGGCGGCCTGCGCGCAAAGTGACCGGCGGCTCGACCTGCGCGAGCGGCTGCGCAACTGATTCAATCAGCCCAGGACTCGCGCGAACGGCAGCAGCATCGGGGTCTTGCGCGCGTAGGCGCCGTAAGCATCTTCGCCCAACTCCCGGCGCAGGAAGCGCTCCTCGCGCCGCGCTTTTGTGTAAAACGCGAGCAGCATAATCGCGGCGCCAATCATCGCGAATGAGGTTCCCTTCTCGATAGCGGTCGCCAGCGCGGCAACGATGAGGCCCAGGTAGATCGGATGACGCACGACCCGATAGGGACCCGTGTCGACTACATGGTGACCGGCTTTTCTGGTTATCAGGTCCGACCAGAGACGGCCCAGGTGGATGCGCGCCCACCAGCAGAACAGAAGTCCGGCGGCCGTCGGCACGACCATTAGCCAGTCGAGCGCGTCGCCAAGGCGCCATAGCTGTATCTGTCCGTATTCGTGCCGGCTCGACGGAAACGCGAACAGCAGGATCACACCGGCGTAGAGAAAAACGCGGAAGAAAAAGACCTCGGCTAAAATGCCGCCCCACTTTTCGGTGCGGTTGGACCACAACATCGCCAGGATCCATGACGCCAGCCACGCGAACCACAGCACGTAAATCGTATGTTCCGGCATCAATCTTCATCCAGGCGAGCGCGCCGGCGCGCTCAGCGCGGGATGATCGGCAGCACCAGATGCGAGGGGCGCGCGGCGTCATGAAAGACGCTCTGGCGCGCCGCTTTCAGTATCGCGTCGGCGCCGAACGGGTTGCCGGTGTTCGGATTGCGATCCCAGCGCGGAAAATTGCTCGACGAAACTTCCAGCCGCACGCGATGCCCCGGCTTGAAGACGTGGCTGGTTGACCACATATCGATCGTGTACTCGTACACCTTGCCCGGCGTGATCGGCTCCGGCGCCGTCGTCGATTCGCGATAGCGCGCGCGGACCACTCCCTCGGCCAGGTTGTGCGCATATCCATCGGGCCGCACATCGACGAGCTTTGCCGTGAAGTCGGTGTCGGGCGCGCTCGAGGCGGCATAGAGCTTGAGCGTAATCGGCCCGGTCACTTCCATCGCGCGCTCCAGCGGCTGGCCGGTGTACACCAGCACGTCGCCGCGATTTTCGATTTCGCGCTGATCGTACACGCCCGGCGGCAAACCGAGCGTGGTGCCGCCGCGGGTGGGCACCGGAACGCCGGGATCGTAAACGTAGTTGTCGGCGGGATTGGTGTCGCGCGGCGCCTGCGGGCCCAAGGCGCCGTCGCCCGCGGCGGTCGCCGCGTGCCCGCCGCTGGACAGGAAGAAGCTGGTGTACTTGGTGCGCGCCAGCGGCCATTCGTTCTCGTCGCGCCAGCGGTTGTCGCCCATCACGAAGATTCGCACCGGCGGCTGCGCGAACGCTTCTTCATCGCGACCGGCTAGCACCGCCCGCAGCCATCGCTCCTGCCACTCCAGCAGTTCGACCTTCGCCTCGTCACCGAAGTCGATATCCCCGGTGCCGCGCGAGGTCGGGACCGCGTAGGGCAGCAGATGCGCCCACGGCCCCATGACCAGGCGCTGTCCGCGACGTGCGCGCTCGGTGGCCGCGCCCGCACGCATCCGCGTGTACATCGCGAGCGTGTCGTACTGGAATGCGTCGTACCACGATCCGACATGCATCGCGGGAACCGTCACCCGCGCGCATTGCGGGCGCAGATCGGTCGGCGCCCAGTACGGTCCGTCGCCCGGATGCTCGAGATACTCGGCAAAGTAGGGCGCTCCGGGGGCAAGCCGCGTGCCCCAGTCCGATATCGGCAAATGCCGAAACGCCTCATCCTTGAACGGCGAGAGCGGCAGCGCGGGATTGGCAAGGTACTCGTCGAGCGCGGCCAGATGCTCCTTGCCCACGCCCTTGCGCTCGATCGTGTTGCGCGCCATGAACGCGAAGTAGCTCAGCATCCATCCCAGCTCGAACACTCCGCGCCGCCATACGCAGTTCTCGGTATAGGTGACGGGACCCGACACCGGCGCCATCGCGCACAGATGAGGCGGCGCGGTGACCGCCGCGAAATATTGCGTCAGCCCAAGGTAGGATTGCCCGACCGTCGCGACCTTCCCGCTTGACCACGGCAGTCCGGCGGCCCACTCGATCGTGTCGTAGCCGTCGGCGCCCTCATCGACGAAGGGGCGGAACTCGCCCTCGGAGCTGAAACGCCCGCGCGTGTCCTGCACCACCAGCACGTAGCCGCGGGGCGCAAAGTAATCGCGCTCGAGCAGCGCCAGGTCCTGGCTCTTGTCGTACGGCGTGCGCATCACCAGCACCGGGAATTTGCCCGCGGCCTCGGGACGATAGACGTCTGCATAGAGCGTCACGCCGTCGCGCGTGCGCATCGCGAGATTCTTTTCGGCTACGACCTTGTATCGGGGAGCCTCGGTGCCCGGCTGTGCCATATGCATTCACCCGCAAGATTGGATTTCAGCTCCGGCGCGGCGCATGCGCGCGCGGCGCGTCAATCTTCATCTACTCCCGCGCGCCGCCCTAGTGCCAGCGCGATTCGCGGTGCGGAATTGACATCGTCGCGGCCAGTTGCAAGCATCGGGCGCGGGAGGCCTCATCGATGGCGCAAGCATGGTCGGTCAGCGGTTCTTACTTCGAAACCTGCAACTGCGAGACGCTCTGCCCCTGTATCTTCCTTAGCCCGCCGACTCACGGCGATTGCACGGTGCTGGTCGGATGGCACATCGAGAAAGGTTCGCTGGGCGCGGTCGCGCTTGACGGCCTGAACCTCGCCGCGGCGTTCCATTCGCCCGGGCACATGGCGCAGGGAAACTGGAAGGCCGCGTTTTATCTCGACGCGCGCGCGACCGATCCGCAGAAGGACGCGCTGGTGAAGATCTTCTCGGGCCAGTTGGGCGGGGCGCCCGCCGCGCTCCACGCGCTGGTCGGACAGGTGCTCGGTGTGAAGAGCGCCGCGATCGAGTTCCGTGCCGAAGGCAATCGCCGGCGGTTGTCGATCGCAGGGGTGGCCGAGGCCGAAATCCAGGCGATCGCCGGCGGCGGAGGCGCGGAGGTCACGATCAGCAATCATCCACTCGGCATCGCGCCCGGCTTTTCGTCGGTGGTGTCGAAGTCCGAGAAGCTCGAGTATCGCGACCACGGGATGCAGTGGAAGCTTTCCGGGTGCAGCGGGCAGTTCTCTCCGTTCGAATACCGCGGCTAAGTTTCGGCGCCCGGCACAAGGCGCTATCAATTCCCCCCTGAACGATCGGTTTGTAGCCAATCGTGATTCTCGGCTACCTTGAGCTTCGCCCGCCGCCACTTCGCGGCGCGTGCGACCGCCGTCATGGAGAAGCTGCGATGGACCGAAATCTGAAGCTACAAATCTACCGCAACATGATAATCAGCCGCCGCCTCGAAGAGCGCGTCGCCGAGCTGATCAAGGCCGGCCAGGTCGGCGGCTTTATGCACGCCGGCGTCGGGCAGGAAACCCTCCAGTGCGCCGCTATAGCGACCCTGCGCCGCGACGATTACCTGCTCTATGCGCATCGCGGGGTGGCCTACTGGGTTGCGCGCGGAGTGCCGCTGGAGAAGGTGCTTTGCGATCTCGCCGGCAAGGAAGGCGGCACCAATCACGGCAAGGGCGGCGTGATGCGGGTGGTCTATCCCGAGCTTGGCGTGCTGGGCGAAAGCGGCACGCTCGGCGGATGCTTTCCGATCGCGACCGGCGCCGGACTTTCCATCAAGGTCAAGGGCGGCGACCAGGTGGTGCTGTGCTTCTTTGGCGACGGCACCTCGAATCGCGGCACCTTCCACGAAAGCATGAACCTGTGCGCGGTGCGCAAGCTGCCGGTCGTCTTCCTGTGCGAGAACAACGGATGGGCGGTCTCGATGCCGACCGAGCGCTCGACCGCCGTGCGCGATATCGCCGAGCGCGCCAAGGGCTACGCGATCCCGGGCAAGGTGGTGGACGGCAATGACCCCGAGGCGGTTTACGACACGGTGGCGGAGGCCGTCGCGCGCGCGCGCTCGGGCGAGGGACCGTCGCTGGTCGAGGCGAAGACCTACCGGCTGTGGGGCCACTGGGTCGGCGACCCCGAGAGCTACCGCTCGCGCGAGGAAGTCGAAAAGCACTGGCGGCGCGATCCGATTCCTCGCTACGAGCACAAGCTCGTCGAGGCGAAGATTCTCGACGACGCCGCGAAGGCGAAAATCGAGGCCGAGGCGCGCGCCGCGATCGACCGGGCCGTCGATTTCATGCAGAAGCAGCCGTTCCCCAAGCCCGAATCCGCGCTCGAGGATCTCTACGCCTGAGCGCCCCGGCACCCCAATCATCAGCGGAGACAAGTCAGATGGCGATGCGAACGATCACTTACGCCCAGGCGATCAAGGAAGCGATTGAAGAAGAGATGCGCCGCGATTCCACCGTGATTCTCTACGGTGAGGACGTCGCCAACTTCGGCGGTATCTTCCAGATCACGTCGGGCCTCAAGGAAAAATTCGGCGACAATCGCGTCTTCGATACCCCGATTTCGGAGAACGCGCTGGTCGGCGCCGGCGTCGGCGCGGCGCTCACCGGCTTGCGCCCGATCGTCGAGCTGCAGTTCGCCGATTTCCTGTTCACCGCCGGCGACGAGATCGTGCTGAAGGCCGGGATGTGGCGCTACGCTCATGGCGGCGCATACAAAATCCCGATGGTGGTGCGATGCCCGTCGGGCGCCGCCGGCGTCGGCCCCGAGCACGGCCAGTGCCCCGAGGCGTTCTTCATGCACGCGCCCGGACTGCGCATCGTCAGCCCCGCGAACCCGGCCGACGCCAAGGGCCTGCTCAAGAGCGCGATCCGCGACAACAACCCCGTGCTCTATTTCGAACACAAGCTGCTCTATGCCACCAAGGGCCCGGTGCCCGACGACGCCGACTACCTGGTCCCGCTCGGCAAGGCGTCGGTCGCGCGCGAGGGCGACGCGCTGACCCTGGTCGCGATATCCGCGATGGTGCCGAAGGCGCTCAAGGCTGCCGAGCGGCTTGCGCAGGAAGGCCACAATGTCGAGGTCATCGATCCGCGCTCGCTCAATCCGTTCGACCGCCCCGCGATAATCGAGTCGGTCAAGAAGACCGGCAAAATCGTGGTCGCCGAGGAAAGCTACAAGACCCTGGGCGTGGGCGCGGAGATCGGCGCGATGCTGATGGAAGAGGCGCTCGAATATCTCGACCGCCCGCTGCGCCGCGTCGCGATTCCCGACGTTCCGATCCCGACCGCCGCGGTGCTCGAGCAATTCGTCATCCCCAGCGAGGAAAAGATCTACCAGGCCTGCCGCGAGCTGCTCGCCTGAGCGGCGCGCGCTCCGCCCGCGCATAGTCACCGATGCCGTTTGTAATCCAGATGCCTAAGCTCGGTCATACCATGACCGAGGGAACCGTAATTCACTTTCACAAGCATGCCGGCGACTCCGTGCGCGAGGGCGACGCGATCCTGACCGTCGAGACCGACAAGACCGAAGTGGAAATCGAATCTCCGGTCGTGGGAGTTATCGCAAGAATCTCCGCCGCCGAGGGCCAGGTGGTTCCGGTCGGCGGTGAGCTGGTAGTGATCGCGCGCGACGGCGAGACCGTCGCCGCCGCCGCGGCTCCCGCCTCGAGCAGCGCCGCGCCCGCGCCCGCTGCCGCGCCCGCAGTGGCTCGCGGCGCAGCCGCGCCGCGGCCGGCGGGCTCGCGCGTGATCGCCTCGCCACGCGCCAAGCGAATCGCGGCCGAGCGCGGACTCGATCTGGCGGGCGTCGCCGGCACCGGACCGGACGCGATGGTGACGGAGGACGACGTCAAGCGAGCGCTGGAAGCGCCGCAATCCGCCCCTGCCGCGAGCACCGCGTCCGCTTCCAGGGCGGCCGTGAGCGCGGGGTTCGGGCCGGGACCGCTCGCACCGGCGCGGCGCGAAAAGCTCACGCGGGTGCAGATGGTCGGGGCGCGCAACGTAACTCATAGCTGGCAGAACGTCCCCCATTTCGTGCAGATGGTCCGCGTCGATATGAGCGGTGCGCTCGCCGCGCGGCGCGGACTCAACGCGGGCGGCGCGAAAATCACCGTGACCGATCTGATCCTTGCCGCGGCTGCGCAGGCGCTCAAGGAGAATCCGCGCGTCAACGCCAGCTTCGCCGAAGGCGAGATGCTGATTTACGATCGCGTCAACCTGGGCGTCGCGGTGGACGGCCCCGACGGCCTGGTCGTGCCGGTGATTCACGACGCGCAGTCGCTCGAGCTCGGGGCGATAAGCGCGCGCGCCGCGGAGCTTGCCGCGCGCGCACGCGATCGCAAGCTGACACCGGCCGACCTCGAAGGCGCTACCTTCACCGTCTCCAACCTCGGCGCGTACGGCGTCGAGAACGGCACGCCGGTGATCTTCGCGCCGCAGTCGGCGCTGATGTTCGTCGGCGCGATTCGCGACGAAGTGCTGGCGATCGACGGGCGCGCCGAGGTGCGCCCCGCGATGCAAATCGCGATCGCCTATGACCATCGCGGGATCGACGGCGCCGCCGCCTCGCGCTTCACCACTCGCGTCAAGCAATTGCTCGAGCAATACCCGCCGCCCGCGTATGCCGCCGCGCCCGCCACGGGCGAGGCGCCGGCGCGCAAGCGCGAGATCTCCGCGACCAGCGCCGACCCCGCGAGCCTTGCGGTCGAGGTCGCCTACGGCACGCTCGGATGGCGCCTGGACGGCGACCTGCACGGCGCGCCCGATCCGATCTCGTCATTCCTGGGCGCGCTGGCGGGATGCCTGCTGATGTCGCTGCGGATTGCGGCGCGGGTGCGCAAGCATGAGCTTGGCCGCGCCGCTATTCGCGCGCGCTCGAACGAAAAGGGGCACGTCAAGGAAATTCAAGTGGAACTTGAAGTTGAAACCGCGCTCGACAACGAACACCTGCATCGCCTGGTGGAAGTCGCCGAGCGGGGATGCCATATAAGGCAGATGATCCGCGACGACGTCGCCTTCTCCATCACGGTCCGCAAAACCGGCGCCGCCTGAGCGCCCCCGAGTCTTTAACATGGGAACCCTCAACCTCTACCAGTACACGATCTCGCCCTTCACCGAGAAAGTCCGCCGCGTGCTCACCTACAAGAAGATCGGATGGAACCCGATCGAGTGCCATTACGAGGACAAGACCAACCTGCTCGCCGTCACCGGCGGCAAGTGGACCCGCGTGCCGGTGGCCGAATGGGACGGCGAGGTGGTCTTCAACTCCGCCGACATCATCATGTGGATCGATCGCAAGTCTCCGGACCGACCGGTGATTCCCGCCGGCGCGCTCGGCCTGTGCGAGATCATCGACCACTGGGCCGACAACACGCTCTTCATGCCGATCCTGATGCTGGTGATTCCCGACCTGCTCGAGGCCGCCGGCGATCCCAAGCTGAAGGCGAATCGCGAGAAGATGATCGGGATGACGACCGCGCAGATGCGCACCGGCGCCGCGGCTCATCGCGAGAACCTCTCGGCGCTCACCGCGATGATCGATGAGCAGCTTGCGGGCAAGGATTATTTCCTGGGCGGCGGCTTCACGATGGCCGACGCGTCGCTGTACCATCCGTTCTTTTTCCTCGCGCTCAACCCGGCGGCCTTCGCGCTCGTGAAAGACCGCCCCAACCTGATGCGCTGGTACGAGCGCATCCGCGACATGGCGTAATCGTCCGCGGTCCATCGCCGCAGTCCATCGGACCGCAATCCATCGGAGGAATCCAATCATGGCCCGCAAGCTCACAATCGGCGTCAACTGGCAGGGCAAGCTCGACTACAAGACCGCGATCGAGCGCGCCAAAATCGCCGACGCCGCCGGTATCCACTCGATCTGGGTCGCCGAGGCGTGGGGACGCGACGCGTTCACGCTGCTCACCCTGCTCGCCGAGCACACCGCCAAGGCGCAGCTCGCCACCTCGATCGTCAATATCTATTCGCGCACTCCCGCCGCGCTGGCGCAGCACTTCGGCACGCTCGACGAATTTTCGGACGGCCGCATGATAATCGGCCTGGGCACCAGCGGCCCGCAGGTGATCGAGCACTTCCACGGCGTGCCGTTCAATCCGCCGCTGACCCGGATGCGCGAGACCGTCGAGATCATCAACATGCTGATGGCCGGGACGCCGCTCAATTACCAGGGCAAGCTGTTCAAGCTCGGACGCGGCTTCACGATGCGGTTTGAGACGGTCCGCAAGCACATCCCGATTTTCATCGCCTCGCTCAATCAGCGCAGCGTCGAATTCACCGCGCGCCAGGCCGACGGATGGATGCCGGTGATGATCCCGCTCGGCTCGCTCAAGAAGACCATCGACGCGTTTCGCGCCGTCGCCGTCGGCGCCGGCCGCGAGCCCGGCGCGGTCGAGGTCAAGGCGCCCGGCCATGTGACCGTCACCGCCAGGCCCGAGCGCGCGCTCGCCGGCCATGCGGGCACGGTCGCGTTCTACGCGGCGCGGATGGGCACGTTCTACGCCGAGCAATTGACCCGCTTCGGCTTCGGCGACGAGGTCGCGAAAATCAAGGAGGCGTGGTCGGCCGGCGGCGCCAAGGCCGGCACCGAGGCGGTCTCGCCCAAGCTGCTCACCGAGCTCGGCTATATCGGAGGCGTCGAGGGCGCGATCGAGCGCCTGCACGCGCAGGAAGAAGCGGGCGTCGATCTTCATCCGGTGGAAATCGACGCGGCGACTCCGGCCGAATTCGAAAAAACCGTCGCGCGACTGCTCGGCTAATCGGCGCTCGCGCGCTCGCGCGCGTGGTTTGCTGCAATCCACGCGCAAAGGCTATACCCATTGCGCGTCGCGCACGCGGCGCGCGATTTTCCAGGTCACCGCCGCGCGGCGATTATGCGATCCCAGCAAGGAGGCTCCGCAAAATGAAAGCAGCAGTCTTCGAGGCGGCCAAGAAACCGCTCGTCGTCAAGACCGTTCCCGATCCCCAGTGCCCTCCCAATGGCGCGATTATCCGCGTCGAGGCCAACGGCGTATGCCGCTCCGACTGGCATGCGTGGTCCGGCGATTGGTCCTGGATGGGGCTGTCCGCGCAGCCCGGCGCGATCCTCGGCCACGAGTTCTGCGGTATCGTCGAGGAGCCCGGCCCCGAAATTCGCAACTTCAAAAAAGGCGATCGCGTGGTGGTCCCGTTCAGCCAGGGCGACGGCACCTGCGAGTACTGCCGCAACGGGCAATCCAACGTATGCCTCACGCCGCTGCTCCCGGGCTTTTCCTATCCCGGCGGCTTCGGCCATTACGTCGCGGTCCCGTTCGCCGATCTCAATCTCGTGAAGCTCCCCGACAGCATCGACTTCGTCTCGGCGGCCTCGATGGGATGCCGCTTCATGACCTCGTTCCACGGAGTCGTGGATCGCGCGCAGGTCAAGCCGGGCGAGTGGGTCGCGGTGTACGGATGCGGCGGTATCGGGCTGGCAGCGATCAATATCGCAGCCGCGATGGGCGCCAACGTGATCGGCATTGACCTCGACTCCGCCAAGCTCGAGCTGGCCAAGGGGATGGGCGCCGCGCACGTCATCAACGCTAAGAAGGACGACCCGGTGAACGCGGTCGTCAACCTGACCGGCGGTGGCGCGCACGTCGCGGTTGACGCGCTCGGAATCGCCACCACCTGCCGCAACGCGATCATGAGCCTGCGCAAGCAGGGCCGCCATCTGCAGATCGGGCTTACCACCTCGGCCGAGAAGGGCGAAATATCGCTGCCGATCGATCGGATGGTCACGATGGAGCTGCAGGTGATCGCGTCGCTCGGGATGCAGGCGTCGCACTATCCTGCGATGCTCACGATGGTCGAGAACAAGAAAGTCTCGCCCAAATCGATGGTGACCGGAACCTGCGACCTGGGCGGCATCAACAAGATCTTCGAGGAAATGAACACGTTCCAGAACGTCGGCACCACGGTGATTACGAAGTATGAGTAGCCGCGCCGCCGCGCTTCTGACAGCATCGGAGAGGGTCCCGCAATGGACCCTCTCTTTTTTGGTGCGACGGGACACTTCGATATGAAGCTTATGCGCTATAGCCTCGCGGCGATCGCCGCGATGATGGCAATCGCTCTCGTCCTCGCGATTGCCTCTCCCGCCGCGCATGCGCAATCTCCATCCGCGCAATCCGCGACGGCGCCGGTCCTGCAGGCCGAGGTGATTGGACTCCGCAGCAACAACGGCGACGTCGTATGCAGCCTGTTCGACGACGCAACCGCATTTCCGCGTGACGACTCCAAGGTTCTGCGCACCGTCAAGGCGCGGATCGACCGCGGCCACGCGCTATGCCGGTTCACCGCTGTCGCGCCCGGCGAGTATGCGATCGTGGTCTTCCACGACGAGAACGGCGACGGCAAGTTCAATCAGAACGCGTTCGGGATGCCCGAGGAGGGTTACGGATTCTCGCGCGACGCCGCCGCGCTGTTCTCCGCGCCCAGCTTCGACTCCGCGAAGTTCCACTACGACGGCACCCGCCTCTACTTGATCATCAATATCCGCTACTGATTGGCGTCTCCGTGTCCCAGCGGCTTTCTTCAATCCGCGCAGTCCGCGCAATCCGCGGATGCATCCGTCCGGGCTTTTGACTCTGCGATCGCCCTGATGCACTTTCTATCCTCATGAAAGCCGTCATCATCGAGAAATTCGGCGACGAGAGCGTGCTCAAGCTCGCCGACGCCGCCGACCCGATTCCCCGCGACGACGAAATTCTGATCCGCGTCCGATGCGCGGGGCTCAACCGCGCCGATATCATGCAGCGCCAGGGCTTCTATCCGCCGCCGCCGGGCGCCTCGGAAATCCTGGGCCTGGAATGCTCGGGCGAGGTGGCAGCACTCGGCGCGCGCGTCACCGGATGGCGCGTCGGTGAGCGCGCGATGGCGCTGTTGCCGGGGGGCGGCTACGCCGAGAAAGCGGTTGTCCATCACGGCTCCGCGATGAAAGTCCCCGCCGCGCTCAGCGACGAGCAGGCCGCCGGGCTGCCCGAGGTTTACCTGACCGCGTTCCTCAACCTGTTCCAACTCGCTCTGGTGAAGGAGGGCGAGTCGGTGCTGATTCATGGCGGCGGCAGTGGCGTCGGCACCGCGTCGATCCAGCTTCTGCGAGAGGCGCACGCGCGCTCGATCGTCACCGCCGGCAGCGACGCCAAGTGCGAGCAATGCCTGCGCTTCGGCGCCGATGTCGCGATCAACTACCAGAGCGGCCCGTTCCCGCCCAAGGTGCAGGCCGCGACCAACGGCCGCGGCGCCGACGTGATCCTCGACAGCATCGGCGCCGCCTACCTGATGCCCAATATCGAGTCGCTCGCGCCCGGCGGACGCCTGGTGCTGATCGGCCTGATGCGCGGCGCGAAAGCCGAGATCGATCTCGGCCTCGTGCTGCGCCGCCACGTCAGGATTTTCGGCTCGACGCTGCGCAGCCGTCCCGCCGCGGAGAAGGCGGAAATCGTCGCGGCGTTTCTCGCCCGCTTCGGCGCGGCGCTCGAGGCCGGCCGCCTGTGCCCGCCGATCTATAAAACGCTGCCCGCCGCCAACGCGCCGCAAGCGCATCGCATCATGCAGGCCTCCGAGCATTTCGGCAAAATCATCCTGCGCTTCGCCTGAGCGCGGCGCGCATCGCGAGCGGGGAGGGCGCTATGCTGTTCGTCGGACTGTTTCGCAACGAGCGGATTCGCGACTACGAGTTCTGGGCCGTGCTATGGCAGGGAGCGCCGCCCCCCAAAGACTTCGAGCTCGTCGCGGCGTACAACCTGATGACCGACTTGCGCGTGATCGTGTTCAAAGCCGAATCGACCGCGTCGATCCGCTTTCTCGATCGGCTGAATCTCGTCGGCCGGTTCGAATGCCATCCGGCGCTCGACCAGACCGAGGGCTATGCGCACGCGCTCGGGCGCGACACCGAGAAGTTCACCGAGTTCCTGCGCGCGCGCGGCGCATCGGCGGCGGTAATCAAGCGTGAAGTCGGCTTCCGCGCCGCGGCGGCAAAGCAACCCACCCTGATCGACGCGATCCGCTTCGGCCGCGCGCACTCCGAGCGCCGCAAAGGCTCCTGAGTGCCACGGGCTTCAGCCCGTGAATGATTGCCGTCTGACTCTCTGCTGAGCGCCACGGGCTTCACCCCGTGGTCGATCGCCACCGCTTTTATTGTCATTCCCGCGCGCGTCGAGGACCATCCGCACAAGAAAGAACCGCAGCGGAATTTTTCCGCTTCTCCCCCATTTACAGACATGGGTGGCGAACAGAATAATTCGCTTCTCCCCCATTTTTCGCCATGGGGGAGAATACAAGAGGGGGTGCCTGCGTCTTCTGCTTAAGTGCCACGGGCTTCAGCCCGTGCTCGAGCGCCGCCGCTTTTATTGTCACTCCCGCGCGTCCTTCGTTTTTCACTGGACGCATCCGCGTCGCGCGCAAAGAATCCCGGATCCTGATTCTTCGCCGCGCGCTCGAAATCGCACCGCTCTCCGGCTATGCTCGACCCGCGCGTTATGAGGTCGCGCCCACGATGAATACCGAGCTGCTGTTCGATATCGAGGCCACTCTTGCACCGCCCCATTTGATCGCCGATGCCCCCGACGGCAACCGCGTCATCGTTTACGTGACCGGCGGAAAATTCAGCGGCCCGCGCCTGCGCGGCGAAGTCCTGCCCGGCGGCGGCGACTGGTTTCTGACCCGCCCCGACGGCGTCGGATGCCTGGACGTCAGGATCGTGCTCAAGACCGACGACGGCGCGCTCATCTACATGACTTACTGCGGCCGCGCCCAGCTCGGCGCCGACGGAGCGCCGAAAGATTTGCAGACCGCGCCGACCTTCATGACCTCGACCAAGGGCAAGTACGCCTGGCTCAATGCGGTGCAGGCGGTCGGCACCGGCGTCCCGATGGCGGGCGGCGTCAAGTACACGATCCATCAAGTGAAGTAATCCGCTGACGCGATGCGTCCGGCTCCGCTTCTCCCCCATTTTTCGCCATGGGGGAGAATACAAGAGGGGGTGCCTGCGTCTTCTGCCTAAGTGCCACGAGCTTCATCCTGTGGTCGATCGCCACTATTTTTTGTCACTCCCGCGCGTGGCTGCCGCGCGAGGAATCCCGGTGCCTGCTTCCGCCGCGCCATACCCTGTCATTCCCGCGCGTGGCTGCCGCGCGAGGAATCCCGGATCCGGGATCCTTCGACTCGCGCAACGCTCAGAAGCCCCTCTCGCTTTGCTCAGGGCGGTGCAGCGCCGGCTCAGGATGACAAGACTACCGCGCTTCGCTGCGCTCCGCGCGCGTATCGGACCCTCACTTGGGTCGCTCCGCTCGCGTCCTCTCCCTGACAGGGAGAGGGCTCGGAAGGTTCAGCGCCGCGGCGGCGCTAGCGCTCGATGCGGAAAATGTGCGCGGGCTGTACCGCCGGATCCAGCCGCACGTAGTTGCGCTCGCCCCACCAGTACTGCGCGCCGGTTATCAGGTCCGTCACCCGGTAGGCCGCGCCCGCCTCGACGCCCGCCACCTCCGGCGGCACCATCGCGGTGCAGTGATGGGGATTCATCGGGTCGAGATTGACCGCGATGAGCAGGCGGTTGGCGCCGTCGCCCGACGCCTTTGCGTAAAAGATGATCCGTTCGTTGTCGGTGTCGAGAAAGCGGATATTGCTTAGCTCGCGCAAGGCCGGATTTGTGCGCCGGATCGCATTGATGCGCGCGATATACTCCTTGATATTCCCGGCGCGGTTCCAGTCGCGCACCCGGATTTCGTACTTCTCCGAGTTGCGGTACTCCTCGGTGCCCTCCACCGCCTCGTTCTCGCACAACTCGTAGCCGCTGTAGATTCCGTACGCCGGCGACATCGTGGCCGCCAGCACCAGGCGCATCTTGAACGCCGGCGGCCCGCCGGTCTGCAGGATCGGGCTCAGGATATCGGGCGTGTTGGTGAAGAAATTGGGGCGAAAGTACTCGCTCATCGCGCCGTCCGCGAGCTCCTTCAAATACTCAGTCAGCTCCCAACGCTCATTGCGCCACGTAAAGTAAGTATATGACTGAGTAAATCCGGCCTTCGCCAGCGCCTGCATCATCCGGGGCCGCGTGAACGCCTCCGCCAGGAAGATGACCCCGGGATCCTCGCGCTGGATCTCTCCGATCAACCATTGCCAGAACTCGACCGGCTTGGTGTGCGGATTGTCCACCCGGAATATCCTCACTCCGTGCCCGATCCAGAACCGCACGCATCGCAGTATCTCCGCCGCCAGGCGCCTCTGATCCGGCGTGTCGAAGTTGACTGGATATACGTCCTGGTACTGCTTGGGTGGATTTTCCGCGTACTTGATAGTGCCGTCGGGGCGATGATGGAACCATCCGGGATGCTGCTTCACCCACGGATGATCCGGCGAGCACTGAATCGCGAAGTCCAGCGCCACTTCCATCCCGAGCCGTCCGGCGGTGGTCACGAAATGGTCGAAATCCGCCAGCGTCCCGAGCGCGGGCTCGACCGCGTCGTGCCCGCCCGCGGCGCTGCCAATCGCCCACGGGCTGCCGGGATGCCCGTCGCCGGCGCGCAGCGCGTTGTTGGGGCCCTTGCGGTTGGTGGCGCCGATCGGATGAATCGGCGCCAGGTAAACGATGTCGAAGCCGAGATCGCGAATCTCGTGCAGGCGGCGCTCGGCGTCGCGCAGCGTGGCGTGGCGGCCGGGCTCGACACCCTGCGAGCGCGGAAACATCTCGTACCACGCGCCGAAGCGCGCCAGTTCCCGATCCGCGATCACCTCGAGCATCGGGCTCGAAGTCACCAGCCCCAGGCGCTCGGCGCAGCGGTCGGTCGCCGCCTCGAGCTCGGAGGCGGCGACGATTTCGAGCGCGCCGTGCGGATCGGGCAGGCGCATCAGGCGATCTATATATTGCGCGAGCAACTCGCGGTCGGCGCCGTGCGCGCGGCGCCGGATTGTTTTCAGCAGCTCGATTCCTTCGAGCAGGTTGGAATGGACGTCGAGCCGGGTCGCCGCCTTCCTTACGAAATAGTCGCGCCATGCGGCGAATGCGCGGGTCCATGCGGCGACGGCAAATTCGTAGCGCGCGTTCTCAGCGAGCCGAAACTCGCCCCGCCATCGATCGTTCTCCACCAGCCGCATCGGCGCTTCGCTGAAGTCGCCGTCGCCCTTGCGCCGCCACCTGATCGCGGCGGCGAGCGGTTCCGGCCCGTCACGAAAGATGTCGGCTTCGACCACGCACGCCTCGCCCGCGATTCGCTTGACCGGGAAGCGCCCGCAATCGACGCAAGGCGTGATCGTCTCAATTACTATGTGCTTGAACATTCGAGCATGCCTCGAATCGCCGCCGTCGTTGAGTATCGCAAACCGCCAGCACCCGCGGGCGATGCTCCACGCGAAAGCCGGATCGAGGAACCTGCCGCAATCGCAACTATCAGATCCGGCAGATCCGGCGGAATCGAATACTCATATGCTCGCGGATTTCGCGGGCCTTGTCAAAATTTGGATTTGCGCCGCCGCGCGGGGCGCGCGCGAAAGGGAGCCGCGCTAGATCCGGCCCGCGGCCCAGATCACGCGGCCGATTATGCCGACGCGGTCGCGCGTCACCACGGTCGACTCGTAGGCGGAATTGTCGCTCTTGATGATCACGGTGCCGCTGGGGCCCCGCTGCAGGCGTTTGACCTCCAGCTCGCCGTCGCGGCGCAGAACGTAGACGCCGTCCTGCTGGAAGCGCGGCTCGCTGAGATCGACCAGGATCAGGTCGGAGTCGCCCAGCGTCGGCGCCATCGCGTCACCCACCACCTCCACCAGCATCAGGTTGCGCGGCGCGGCGGCCAGCCGGCGGCGCAGCCATTCGGTCTTGAACGCGAGCGAATCGACCACCTGCTCGCTGAGGATCAGGCCGTCGGCGCCGTTGCGCACCCGGGCGCGCTGATGAGGCGGAAAAGTGTACTCGTCGTAGGTGCCGCCAGCGGGGCGCGCCGCGCCGCCGTCGGCGGAATCCGCGGGGGCGTGGCCATCGCCGGCATCCGCGCGGGCGCCGCCGACAGCATCCAGCGCTGCGTCGTCGCGAGCGCGATTGCGCGCGGGGCCGTGAGCGTTCGCATCCGCCGCATCGCTCTCATGAGCAGATGCGTTCTCCGCGGAGATCTCGTGAGCGCGCGAACGCTCGCTCTGGGTCCGGCGGATAGCCGCGCCCGCAGGACCGCCGCGCTCGGCGCGCGAGGCTCTGCCGCGATTGCGCCCGTCGGTCACGCGCGCATCGAGCGCAGCGTTGGCGGGGGTGCGGCGCGCATCGGATGCCGACGCGCCGGCAGCGGATTTTTCCTTCGGAGAGCCCGCGTCATTCGCAGCGTCACCGCGGTCGGCGTTCGCTGCAGCACCGGGCGCACCCGCCGCTGCGCGACCGTGAGCGACGTTTGCCCTTGTATGTGGCGCATCATTCGCTGCACCACCGCGAGCGACGTTTGCCCTTGTATGGGGCGCATCATCCGCCGCACCACCGCGAGCGACGTTTGTCCTTGTATGGGGCGCATCATTCGCCGCACCACCAGGCGCGCTCGTCGTTGCGCCACCGCGAGCGACGTTTGCTGCAGCACCAGGCGCGCTCGCCGCAGCGCCGCCGCGAGCGACGTTCGCTGCAGCACCAGGCGCGCTCGCCGTTGCGCCGCCGCGAGCGACGTTTGCTGGTTCACCGGGCGTGCTCGCCGCAGCGCCGCCGCGATCGACGTTCGCTGGTTCACCGGGCGTGCTCGCCGCAGCGCGACCAGGTTCGCGTCCTGTCGCCAGCCATTCCAGCGACACGCCGGCTGTCCGCGACAGTGAAACAAGGTTAGATACGCTCGGCTGTCCACGCCCTGCCAGCCATTTGTATATGGCGTTATCGCTGACACCTATCTCACGCGCCAATTCAGCTACGGACGAGAATTTGGCGAGCACCTGAGAAAGGCGGAAGCGAAATTCGGTGTCTCCTACTGTGGTTGACTTCATCGAACACCCGGAGGATAGAATCTCATAAAGCATGGAGTGGATGGGCAAAGCAAGATGTTGACGGGTACGGCGAGGGATTATTCCTCCTGCCGACACGGATGCCCGATTCCAAGCCTGCCGGCCTTGCGAAATCGCTGGTGCGCGACGCCGGCCGCACGATTCTCCCAAAGTTCATCGCGAGTTCCCCGATTCTCCAGAAGTTGGGTGGCGGACTTGCGATTCCCGCCGGACGCGGCGCGTTCCCCACGGCGCTGGCGTACTTCAATGCCAGGGGTGGGATTCCTTCGACGTACGGGGTCATCGCCGCGATTCTCCGAATTTACAGCCGTCCGCCTGGGGTTTTCCCGATTCGCCCCGTGTCCGGCGCTGGTCGGGCGCTTCCCGCGCTTCTCAGGACGCCCGGGGCGACGCCGGGCGCCGGCGCGGGGTTCGTCACCCGCCCAACTTTCGCTCTGTACAACAGTAGATGGTATCACCTCAATTCACCCGGGTTGCAAGCCCGCGCCGGCCTATCGCGGCGCGGTTTCGATGGGTTCCGCAATGCCCGCGCCTCGCGGCGAATGCCGACTGAGAGCCGTCATGCGTATATCGCGCAACGGCGCGCGGACCACACCGCGCGGCCGTACGACCAGGTGTATCTGGTGCCACAAACCGGTTTTACTTTCCGCCGCCAGGCGGCATGAGGGGGTATGTCCGCTATGCGTCTCGGAGAATTCGGAGCTGGGATGGAGAACGGTTTACGACCGGGAGCGCGGGATCGGCGGGATTCCCGCCAATCTCAGGAGCGCGTACCGGCTATGAGCGGGCCGGCCAAATGGTACGGGCTGCTGGTACAGGTCGCGCGCGAGCCGGTTCGCGGCGGCGCGGAACTGCATCACGATTCGCTGCTGGGCGACCTGGCGCTGGCGATCGGCGCGGGCGCCGCGGCGCGCCTGGCGCAGGCTTACGGCGGGCGGCGCGTGTATATCCCGGCGACTCCGTCGGCGCGCGATCAGATCTCGCGCGCGATAGGTCTGGAAGCCGCCGTGCGTCTGGCGCGGCTGTACGGCGGATCGCGCGTGATGATCCCGGTTGACCCCGAGCGGGCGCTGCGCCGGGCGCGGATCGTGGCGCTGCGCCGCGAGAACTGGAGCGTTTCGGCAATCGCGCGCGCCACCGGGGTTTCGGAGCGCTACGTGTACAAGGTGCTGGCCGCGTGCCGGGGCGCGTGAGGGGCGGGCGCAATGGTCCAATGGTTGGGCCTTAGCAGTTTGGCGCGCGGTGCGCGATGTTGTATAATCAATTTCGCGGTGCAATCACGCGCCGCGCGGCGCCCGCGTTGCCCGAGGCAGTTATGAATCGTGGACAACGCATCGCGGCCCGATGAATATCCGCCCGAGTTCCTTTCCGCTGTAAGCCGCGTCCTCGCCGACGAGGGCGGCCTGGTGCGCAACGCGGCCGACCCCGGCGGGCTCACCCGCTGGGGCATCTCGCATCGCGAATACCCCGATCTCGATATCACCGCGCTGACCCGCGAGGGCGCGATCGCGATCTATTACCGCGACTGGTGGCGGCGCTATTCGTTCGCCGCGCTGCCGCCCGCGATCGGCGCCAAGCTGTTCGACCTTGCCGTCAATATCGGTCCCGCCCACGCGATCAAGTGCGTGCAGCGCGCGCTGCGCGCGTGCGCAAACGCGGTGGCTGAGGACGGCGCGCTCGGTCCGCAGACAATCCGTGGCGCGGCGGCGGCCGATCCGGCCGCGCTGATGGCGGCGTTGCGCTCGGAGGCGGCCGGCTATTACCGCGTCACCGCGGCGCTATGGCGCTCGACGCGGCCCGGCGCCGACCGCGAATTTCTCAAGGGATGGCTCAACCGGGCCTACGAATGAGGGCCGCGCCAATTCCCGGCGCCGCCCGGAGGTTCTAACCATGCAGGGACACGTAATCGTCGAGGTGGCCGCAGTCGCAATCGCACTGGCGGGTGGATTCGCGCTGGGCGCGGTATTCGGGCGAAGCCTGGTCTCCGATCTGGCCGCGCTGACTGGATCGCTCGAGTCGCGGGTAAGCTCCGTGGAGCACGCGATGGGTGGCGCCACCGCTGCCTCCGCGCATTCCGCGCCCGGCGCTGGCGATGGCGCCGCCGCACAGGCGACGCACAAGCATGCCGCCGCGCTCGAGCGTCACGCGCAGGCAACCGAAAAGCTCGCCGACGCGATCGCCGCGTCCGCTTCCACAGCCGCCGCCAGCGTATCGGCAAAGCGGGGTTGAGCGGGCTATGGGTCTTCTTGCGATGCTGGCCGCGAGCTGGCGTCCGCTGACGATACTGGCCGTGCTCGGCGCGCTCGCCCTGGGCGGCGCAATCCTGGTTCATCAGCGCGACGCCGCCCGCAAACAGGCCGCCGCCGCCTCCGCGCAGCTCGCGATCGCGCAGGCCGCCGAGCGCCAATGCGAGGCCGCGGTGGCGCGCCAGAATGCCGCCGTCGAGCAATTGAGCACCAGCGCGCGGCAGGCCGCCGACGCCGCGCGCACCCGCCAGGCGAGCCTGGCGTCCGCCGCGGAATCCTCCGGCGCCGCCGCGGAGGTCCGCGCGCGCGCGCTGGTCAATGCCGCCGTCGCACCGGGATGCGACGCGGCGATCAAATGGGGCAACGCGCAGGCGCAGGAGCTGGGGCAATGGTAACGCGAAGGCGCGATCACTCGCGCGCGGCCTATCGTCCTCTCCCGGTTCCGAACCCTCTCCCTGTTCTGAGCCCTCTCCCTTTTAGGGAGAGGTTTGGAGAGGGTCGTTGCGCGCTCGTTGCGAGCGCGAGTGTGAATTCCGGAAACAGATCGGAACCATCTGCGCGCTCGCATGTATCACTGGACGCTTCGCGTCGCGCGCAATTCGGACCCTCACCTTCCTCGCTTTGCTCACTGCGTTCGCTGCGCTCGTGTCCTCTCCCTAACAGGGAGAGGGCCGGAAGGATCCGACGCTTGCTTACGAGCTTTCTCTCCATTCCGAGCCCTCTCCCTTTTAGGGAGAGGGCCGGAGGGATCGCAGCCTCATCTTTGCTTCAGCGCGCAGCGGATGCGGGCGAGGACGCTGTCGACGTCGTCGAGGATCTCATGATTCCAGAATCGCACCACGCAATAACCGTTGTCAGCGAGGTAGGCGTCACGAGTTCGATCCGACTCGCGCTCGAGATGCTGCCCGCCGTCGAGCTCGACGACCAGCTTGCGCTCGAGCGCGGCGAAATCCGCGATGAAGGGACCGATCGGAACCTGGCGGCGGAATTTGATTCCATCGAGCCGCCGAGCGCGCAGCAACAGCCACATCCTGCGTTCCGCGTCAGTTTGCGCGCGGCGCAGCTCGCGCGCGCGATTCTGCGGCGATGCCGGGGTCGCCATCGGATGCGATCATGCGCCAGCCAGAGGGTGACATTCCAGCTCCGCCCGTATCTCGTTTCCCTGACCATTCTGAACCCTCTCCCTTTTAGGGAGGTGCCACTGGCACACGGTTTGGCGAGGGTCGCTGCGAGCGCGAGTGTGAATTCCGGAAACAGATCGGAACCATCTGCGCGCTCGCATGTATCACTGGACGCTTCGCGTCGCGCGCAATTCGGACCCTCACCTTCCTCGCTTTGCTCACTGCGTTCGCTGCGCTCGTGTCCTCTCCCTAACAGGGAGAGGGCCGGAAGGATCGGACTCGCATCCTACCTCTCACACGAGACGTTTCGCGTTCGCTCGCATCGCCTCCCTAACAGGGAGAGGGCTGGAAGGATTCGGCGCTTAATTCTGCATCACCTCCCTAATAGGGAGAGGACTGGAAGATGCGCGCGCGCGATAGTGTTCCTCGGCGCCGCGCTGCTCGCCGGATGCGCGCGTATCGCGGCACTTCCGCCGGTGCCGATGACGGTGGAAATCCCGGTCCCCGAAGCGGTCCCGTGCTCGGTCGCGATTCCGGCGCGTCCTGCGCTTCCGATCGCGGCGCTGGCGGCCGGCTCGCCACCCGGCGACACGATGCGCGCGTATGCGGCCACCGTCGCGGTGCTGAAGGTCGCGGTCGCCGAGCGCGAAGAATTGCTGCGCGTCTGTATCGCGCCCGATTCCTCCGCCAATCCGCCGCCGCTCGTATCCGCCGTATCGGCCGCGAGCGGCGCGCCGCACGCCGCCGCCACACAGGGTGAATCCCGGTGAAAGTCTGGAATGACATGATGACGGGAAAGGACAACCTGACCTACGACGCCGCGCGCGTGGTCGGCGTGCTGGGCGCGTTCGCCTACGTCGTGTTCTGGACCGTCCAGGTCGCGCTCACCCGCCGCTTCGAGCCGCCCGATGCCGACGCCTACGGGCGCGGGCTCGGGATGGTGCTTCTCGCGATGGCGGGGGCGTGCGCGATAAAGCGCCACACCGAGCCCGAGCCGCCCGCACCCGGCGCATCCGGCGCCGGAGGCGCGCGGTGAACTGGGGTACGGTCGCGGCGATGGTGATGGCGGTGGTTTCGCTGGCCGGACTCAACCTGGGGGCGCTCAAGTGGATGCTCGAGCGGCACCATCAGGCGGCCCTGCGCGAGACCGCGCGATGGGAGGAAATCGAGCGCGGACTCTACGAGCTGCGCGCCTCGCTCCCGCTCGAGTACGTCCGGCGCGAAGACTGGATCCGCTTCAGCGCCACGCTGGACGCCAAGCTCGACGCGATGCGCGAGGAGATGCGCCATGAGATCGAAACATTGAAGGACAGACTCTATGACGGACGCAATTGACCTCGGACAGAAGCAGCGCGAAGAGGCCCGCTGGCGGATTTTGCGCGTGGTCGACGCGGGCCGCCCGGTCGCGGTCGCCGAATCGATCATCTGGCGCGTGCTGGTCGATATCGGCCTACCGTTCTCGCTCAACGCGGTGCGCCGCGAACTCGCCTACCTGCGCGACCTCGGAATCCTGGAGCTCCAGGGCGAGGACACCGACACCTGGCTGGTGCGCCTGAACGCGCACGGCGTCGACGTGGTCGAGTACAACGACAAGGCGCCGGCCGGAATCGCGCGCCCGCGCAAGTACTGGTAGCGGGCGCCGCGATGCGACAGCATGGCAAGCGCGGCGCGCGCGGCGATACGCACGCGCGAAAAACCTCCGCGCCTCCGCGCGCCCAAATCAAGGGCGCGCGCGACTTGCAGGCGGGCGTCGGCGCGGCCAAAAACGATCAGCGCCGCTACAAGATCCGCAACCTGCCCGTCGAAATCCGCCATGAGCTCGACACCCGATTGCGCGACATGAGCTTCCAGAGCTATCGCTCGCTGTCCGCATGGCTCGCGGGCAAGGGATGTTACATCTCGGCCAGCGCGCTTCATCGCTACAGCCGCGGCTTCGAGGTGCGTCTGGACGCCGTGCGGCTGGCCACCGCCGAGGCGCGCGCGATCGTCGAGGAGACCGCCGGCGACGACCATGCGATGGCCGAGGCGCTGATGCATCTGGTGCAGACTCATCTGTTTAAGGTGCTGTGCACCCTGATGGAGCGGAGCAAGGGCGAGGACACGCCCAATCTCCACGCGGTCGCGCGCAGCGTGGCGGGTCTGGCCAAGGCGGCGGTCACGCAAGAGCGCTGGGTCGAGCACACGCGGGCGCGGGTGAATCAGGCGGTGGGCGATGCGGAGCGATCGATCGATGCGGCGCGCGAAAGCGGACTCTCCGAGGCGGCGGCGGAAAAAATCCGCGCCGCCCTGATGGACGCAAAGCTGTGAGGCAGGGCGTGCAGAGAAAAAGCGGAGCGCGCGGGAGAAATCCGATCGGCGCGGCAAAGGTGTCATCGCTATGAGTGAATCGCATCCGACAAACCCCTTCGCGGCGCTGGCGTATGCGGTGCGCGCGGCGGCCGCGATGAGCCGCGCGGGCGGAGCGCTCGCCTCGCCCGCGTACCAGGCGATGGCGCGCGCGTCGCGGACGCCGGCGGATCGGATCTCATCCGGACTGCGAGCGGCGCGGATGCTCGGTGCGCCGCGCGGGATTGATGATGCGCCGTCGCTCGCGGCGCCTGCCGGCGTTTCAATCCCCTCGGTATCAGCGCGCCTGACGGGATCCCTCACCGGACGACCGCAGGATCGCTCAGCCGATTCTCTCTCGCCGGACGCCTCGCGCCAGGGAGAGTCATCAAATATTCGCGCGCGCTCCGCGGTTGCGCCGCTCGATGCGGGAGAGGCCGCCGATCGTCGAGCGCGAGGTGCTGGAAAATCGGCGGGTGAGGGTGCTGCGCCGGCGGACTCTCGCGCGCGGGAATTTTCTGGCCGCGCATCGGCATTCCAGACCGCGCTGCGCGCGGCGCGTGCGGTCCAGCTCACTGCGCTGGCGGCGCCCGTGACGCGCGATTCGTATCGGATGCGCGCGCCCGAGCGCCTCGAGGCGGGCGCGGATCGCGGTGCGCAGTCGCGCCGTGCGATCGCGCATCTTGATCGTACGCGCACGCTGTTTCGCGCGGGCGGAGAAATCCTCGCGCGGACCGCGGCGACTGGTTCCGCCGCCGCCGTCGCGCCCGCCACGGCTCTGGGAGCGATCGCGCCCGCCGTCTCGCCACGATCGATTGGCGGCGGGGGTGAAAATCGCGCGGCGGGGCGGGGCGCACGCGGCGCGCGCGACGGCGCTGCGCGCGAGGCGCTGGCGCGGGCGGCGAGATTCGTGGAGCCGCGGGCGCTGGCGTCGCGCGAGCTCCCCGCACGCAGCGGCGCAAGCATCGCCACGCCGGCGGTCACGATCAATTCGGCGCCCACTATCACGGTAAATATGCCCGCGGCCGCCGGCGGCGGACTCGGCGAGCGAGAAATTTCGCGCGCGGTGTCCGATGCGCTGGACGGCCATGCGGAGCGAATCTACGAAATCGTCGCGCGGGTCGGCGCGATGCGCGCGCGCACGGAGTTCTGAGCATGTCTGATCGGCTCGCGATTCTGCTGCCCTACCAGCGCCGATGGATCGCCGATCGCGCGCAGGTCAAGGTCGCCGAAAAATCCCGGCGCATCGGGCTCACCTGGACCGAGGCCGCCGACCGCGCGCTGTCGGCCGCCACCATCGGGCGCGCCGGAATGGACGCCTGGTATATCGGCTACAACAAGGACATGGCGCTGGAGTTCGTCGAGACGGCGGCGGGGTGGGCGCGGCGGTTTAACAAGGCCGCACGCGCAGTGGAGGAAATCGCGGTCGCCGACGAAGCGCGCGATATCCTCGCCTACCGGATCCGGTTCGCCTCGGGGCACAAGATCGTCGCGCTGTCCTCGCGTCCCTCCAATCTGCGCGGCAAGGACGGATGCGCGGTGATCGACGAGGCCGCCTTCCACGACGACCTGCCCGGCCTGCTCAAGGCCGCGCTCGCATTCACGATGTGGGGCGGGATGGTGCGGATCATCTCGACCCACAACGGCGCCGACAATCCGTTCAACGAGCTGGTGACCGATATCCGCGCGGGCCGGATCCCGTACGCGCTTCATCGCGTGACGCTCGACGACGCGCTCGCCGACGGGCTCTACAAAAAAATCTGCGAGCAGCTCGGGCGCGAATGGAGTGCGGACGCCGAGCATGCGTGGCGGCGCGAGATCGTCGAGTTCTACGGCGACAACGCCGCCGAGGAGCTGTTCTGCGTGCCGCGCGCGGCGGCGGGCGCCTACCTGAGCTCGGTGATAATCGAGTCGCGGATGCGCGCGGGAGCGCCGGTGCTCCGATGGTCGGTGCCCGACGAATTCTCGCGCCGGCCCGAAGAGGAGCGCCATGCGGAGGCGCAGGCATGGTGCGAAAACTTTCTCGCCCCCGCTCTGGAAGCGCTCGACCCGGGACTGGAGACCTGCTTCGGCGAGGATTTCGGCCGCTCCGGCGACTTGACCGTGATCTGGACCATGCAGATCGGAGCGGACCTGGTGCGCCGCACTCCGATCGTGATCGAGCTGCGCAACGTGCCCTTCCGCCAGCAGGAACAGATCCTGTTTTACGTCGTGGACCGGATGCCGCGGATGCGCGCGGGCGCGATGGACGCGCGCGGCAACGGGCAGTATCTCGCCGAGACGGCGGCGCAGCGCTACGGAGCGAAAATCGCGCAGGTGATGCTCTCGGTCGAGTGGTACCGCGAGAATATGCCGCGCTACAAGGCCGCCTTCGAGGACGGCGCGGTTGAGCTTCCGCGCGACGCCGATATCCTCGCCGACCATCGCGCGATTATCGTCGAGCAGGGTGTCGCGCGGCTCGGCGCGGCGCGGCGCAAGGGCGCCGACGGCGCCGAGCGCCACGGCGACAGCGCGATCGCGGCGGCGCTGGCGTACTTTGCCTCGCGGATCGATCCCGCCGAGATCGCCTACACGCCGGCTGCGATCGCGCGCCCCGCGATTTTCGGCAACGAAAATTCGTACCGCGCCGGCGCCGCGCCCGACGACGACGCAATGGGCGCGCGGCGATGGCGCCGCGGCTTCCGGATCGGCGGATGGTGAGGCAGCGCGAGAATGAAACCGTGAAAAAGCCCGCGATGAGATCGGAGTGTGATCATGGCGGCGTACTGGAAATGGAAGTGCGAGGACTGCGGGCACGAGTTCGTGCTGACCCTGGCGCGAATGCCCGAGCAATGCCATCGATGCGGCGGCGGATGGTTCCGCAAGGTGGGCGAGGGCGAGAGCAAGGAGGAGCTGCGCGATGGGTGAGGGGGGATGGGGGAGAAATCCTTCTGGTCGGAACGCTCTCCCTGTTCTGAACCCTCTCCCTGTTAGGGAGAGGTTTGGGGAGGGTCCTTGTGTAGTGCGGCGATCCTTCCGCCGCACGCATATGAATTCTGGAAACAGATCGGAATCATCTGCGCGCTCGAATGCATCATTGGACGCTTCGCGTCGCGCTCAATTCGGACCCTCACCTTCCTCGCTACGCTCGTGTCCTCTCCCTAACAGGGAGAGGGCTGGAAGGATCGCGCGCTCGAATGCATCATTGGACGCTTCGCGTCGCGCGCTTATCGGACCCTCACCTGGCTCGCTGCGCTCACTTCGTTCGCATCGCTCGCATCCTCTCCCTAACAGGGAGAGGGCAGGAAGGATCGCGCGCTCGCGCCAGATCGCGACACCAGAAAATATCCCGACGGAGAATAATCGATGAAACTCTACGATGCGTACGGGCGCGAAGTTGAAACGGCGCGGCTGCGCGATGAGCAGGCCGCACCCACCCTCACCGGCGTCCGCAATGTCTTCTCCGGGATGCATCCCTCGGCCGGACTCACGCCCGAGCGCCTGGCCGCGATCCTGCGCGAGTCCGAGTTCGGCGATCCCTACCTCTATCTCGAACTCGCAGAGGAGATGGAGGAAAAGGACCTCCACTACCTGGCCGTGCTCGGCACCCGCAAGCAGACGCTGGCCGGGCTCGAGCTGAACGTCGAGCCGGCTTCCGCCGACGCCGGCGATCAGCGCGCCGCCGCGCTGGTGCGCGAGATGCTCTTGGGCGGAGGGCTGGGAATCGAAAGCGCGCTGTTCGATCTGGCCGACGCGATCGGCAAGGGCTTCGCGGTGCTGGAAATTATCTGGGACACCGCGGGGCGCGACTGGATGCCGCGGCGGCTCAAGTGGCGCGACCCGCGCTGGTTCGTGTTCGACTGGATCTCGGGCGAGGAGCTGCTGGTGCGCACGCTCGACGACGAGCAGCCGCGCTCCGGCGGCGCCGGCGAGAATGCGGCGGCGCACTTTTCGGGAAAGGGGACCTCGCCGGCGTATCGCGGCGGAATTGGGATTCAGCCGCTCACCGCACCGCTGGCGCCCTACAAGTTCGTGACCCACGTCGCCAAGGCGAAATCGGGATTGCCGGTGCGCGGCGGAGTGGCGCGTGCGGCGGGATGGTCCTATCTGTTCAAGAACTACGTGCTCAAGGACTGGGTGACCTTCACCGAAGTGTTCGGACAACCGCTGCGGGTCGGCAAATATCATCCCGGCGCCACCGACGCCGACAAGCAGACGCTTCTGCAGGCGGTCGCCAATATCGGCACCGACGCGGCCGCGATTATCCCGGAATCGATGATGATCGAGTTCACCGAGGCGCGGCAGGGCTCGAGCTCGGAGTTGTACCGCAGCTTCTGCGAATATCTCGACGCGCAGGTTTCCAAGGCGGTGCTCGGACAAACGCTGACCACCGAGGTCGGGCGCGCGGGCGGCTCGCGCGCCGCCGCGCAGGTTCATGATGCGGTCCGGCGCGATATAATCGCGGCCGACGCGCGCCGGATGGAGGCGACGCTTAATCGCGACCTGGTGCGGCCGATCGTCGATCTCAACCTGGGGCCGCGCGCACGCTATCCGAAGATCAGCCTGTCGCTGCCGAGCGGCACCGAGATCAAGATATTCGCCGATATCGTCGCGGAGCTCGCCGACCGCGGGCTTCGGATTGGACAGCGTGCCGTGCTCGAGCGGCTGGGGATTCCCGAGCCTCAGGACGGCGAGCCGATGCTGCAGGCGGCGTCGTCGTCGCGGCGGGGCTAGCGCGCCGCCGCGGCACTCCCACCTGGCGCGTCACGATGCTTGCACAAAATGCGGCAAGCATCGCGCCGCGCCGCCCTCTTCCCTCACCCTGTCAGGGAGGTACCACTGGCACACGGTTTGGGGAGGGTCGTTGTGTAGTGCGGCGATCCTTCCCGCCGCACGCATATGAATTCTGGAAAAGCTTTGGAATCATATGCGCGCTCGCATTTCTCACTGGACGCTTCGCGCGCTTATCGGACCCTCACCTGGCTCGCTGCGCTCGCATCCTCTCCCTAACAGGGAGAGGGCCGGAAGGATCGCACCCTCATCCGCTGCGATCCTTCGCTGCGCACAGACTAAAGTCTGTGCCACTTACTAAAGTCCGTGCCACTTGGAGGATGAAGTGGCACAGGCTTCAGCCTGTGTGACGGAAGCACCACCTTTCTCTCAGTGGCGCAGGCTTCAGCCTGTGTAATGGAAAGATTGTGGGACCGAGCACAGACTAAAGTCTGTGCCACTTATCGGAACATTTCTCTGAGCCGCTTTCTGAGCGCGCGGCGGCGATGCTTCAGGTTTAGAAAAATATCGTCGTAAACGAATTTGCGCGCCGCGACCGCCGCACCGTTCATCGCGTCCGGATCGACTCCGGCGCGCGCGCGCACCCGGTAGACCTGGATGCCGTTCCACCAGGTCGGATGATGATTGCGCGGGGTGCGCAGGTTTAAAATCAATTCGGCGCCCGGCACCTGGCGCGCGAACAGCGCGTCGGCCGAGCGCGCGGCGCGCTTGTTGGTGTCGTCGATCACGATGAGCGCGTCGGCGGCAAGATCGGCACCGACCAGGCGCAGGCCGTCGTACTGATCGAGGAAGGAATGGCCGCCGTCGTAAAAGTAGGCGCCGATACGGGCGGGACGCCATGGCGCGGCGCGCAGGAATTCGCGGAACTCCATGTCGTAAAAGCGCACCTGGCCGGGCGCGGTATAGCGCTCCAGCGTGGCGCGCAGCGCGTCGGCGGCGCCGTCGAACTGCGAGAAATTATCGCACGCGAAAATCGGCGCGGCGCAGTTGCCGGCGGCGGCGCCCACGATGCTCGCGCCGCGGTACGATCCGACCTCCACGTACACCTCACCGTCCTCCAGTGAGGCGACCGCGCAATTTAAAAGCTTGAGTTTGTTCTCGGTCGCCATCCCGCGCACGTTGGTCAGCACCTCGGCGAGATCGCGCCTGGTGGGCGCGCGGGAGCGGGCCAGCCGCGCCGGATGGTCGAACTCGGGCCATTCGGCGCGGCATCGCCGCATGAATTCGTCAAACCGCATCGCGGCTAAACAGCATGATGGCGCGCGCTGCGGGACTCAAGCGTTTCGCGATCGCGCGGCGGCGCTCAGGGCAATCCGCCGGTCACTTCCTTGCCGTCGGGGCCGAACAGGGTCAGCGAGCCGTCGCCACTCTGATTGACGGTGAGCGTGGCGCGGGTGATGCCGTTGGTGCCGAGCAGCGCAACGCCGGGAAGTCCCGCGGGCGTGACGTCGAGGCCCAGGCGGGTGCCGTTCGCGTCGCCCATCCGGAGCGTCGGCGCGCCGTCGTTGGCGACCTCGAACGAGGCGCGTTGGCGTCCCGAGTTGTCCATCAGGACGAGCCCCGGATTGCCGTCGTGGGTGACGCCGAGCGCCGCGGCCGGCATCCCCTTGGCATCGTAGATAAGGACGCGGCCGAGTCCTGAGTTGAGCGCGACTTCGACGCGGGTCTTGCCGTCCTTGCCATAGATGCCCAGCCCGGGCGCTCCCGCGCTGGCGACTCCCAGGCCCGCGCGCAGGCGGCCGGCGCCGTCGAACAGCGCGACCTCCGCGACGCCCTTGGCGGTGACGTCGAGCTCGCCGCGCTTGGCGCCGTGCGAATCGACCAGCACGAACTCCTGCGCGGTGATCAGCTTCGGGGTGGCCGCCGCCTGTACGGCTGCGGCGCTGACGACATAACCCGCGACCGCGCCGCCCAGAGTTGCGCCCACAAGTGTGATCACCAGGAATCCAAAGCGCTCAGTTATTTTCATGTTTGCGGTCTCCTTTCGCGCGCCGAAGCGTTGGTTCCCCAAAACAGTAGCATCCCCGCCACCGCTCTCCCAAGCCTGCCCGCCTGCGCCGCGGCGGCTATGCGGGTGCAGAGGGGTGTTCTATTACGTGGGAGGCTAGTATATAGAGAGCTTAGACGTGCAATGGCGCGTGGGCCATCGGGGATGCCCTCGACGGCCCGATCATAAGGGGTGGCGATGCGACCAAAGGGGCGGTCACGCATTCGCGCCGCGCTTACCGCGGCGCTCGCGATGCTGGCGACGGCGATCGCAGCGGTCGCAATTCTCTCCGCCGCAAGCCTTGATACCGACGCCGACCGCGTGCTGGGCCAGGCGAGCTTCATCGTCGCCGCGCCCAACTATCTTGACGCGCACGCGCTCGACACGCCGCGCGCGGTCGCGCTCGACACCGCCGCGTCGCCCAATCACGTCTTCGTTGCCGATACCGCCAATAATCGCGTGCTCGGATGGAACAGCGCGAGCGCTCTCACCAGAGGTGAGGCCGCCGATATCGTGATCGGCCAGCCCGATTTTCTGAGCGACGCGCCCAACCAGGGGATGCCCGCGCCCACCGGCGCGACGCTCGTGGCTCCGATGGGTCTCGCGGTGGACGGCGCGCATCATCTGTACGTCGCCGACAGCGGCAACAATCGTATTGTCGTATTCTCGGATCCCTTCGCGGGGTTCAACTCGACACCGCCGGTGACCTCCGGATTTGCCGCGACGGTCGTTTTCGGACAGGGCGGCGGCTTCACCAGCGCCGATTGCAATCACGGCGGCGTACTCGACGCCGACTCGCTATGCAATCCGCAGGGTCTCGCGATCGATTCGGCGGGCAACCTGTTCGCCGCCGACGCCGGCAATAATCGCGTGCTGGTCTATTACGATCCGCTCACCGCGCAGAGCGCGAACCTGGTGATCGGGCAGCCCGACGACGTCTCCAACGAATGCAACGGGGGCGGTGGCGCAACGCTGGCCACGCTATGCCTGCAGACCGCGCCCGGCGGGCTTACCTTCAGCGGCGTCGGCGTTGCGGTCGATACGGCGGGCAACCTGTTCGTCGCCGATCCGGGCAACGATCGCGCGCTCGAGTACCCCGGTCCGTACGGTTCGTCGGGGACCAACAGCAAGAGCGCCAATCTCGAATTCACCGCGACGGGCGCGCCGGGACTCAACGCGCCGGCGGGCGTGGCGGTCGATTCTTTGGGCGATTTCTATCTTTCCTCGGAGCTGAGCAACCAGGTTTTCATCTATGAGGCCGCGGTTCAGCCGCCCGGCAACACGACGGCCAACCTCACTCTCGGCCCCGGCGCGAGCGGCCCGTCCGCGACCAGCTTTCAGTATCCCGAGGGGCTCGCTTTCGACTCGGCGAACAACCTTTATGTGGCCGACTCGGGATACCATCGCGTGCTGCGAATCCCCGAATCGTCTCCCAGCCAAAATGCCGCCAACCTGTATCTCGGCCAGCAGGGATTCGCCTACGGCCGCCGCAACGCGGTTGACGCGATCGGTCTTGACGCGCTGGCGGGCGTGGCGATCGACGCGAGCGCGGGCGCGCCGCCGTATCCTCTATATGTCGCCGACACCGGCAACAACCGCGTGCTCGGATGGACCGATGCGGCGTCATTTGCGAGCGGCGCCGCGGCGGCAATCGTGGTAGGGCAGCCGACCATGCTCGGCTACAAATGCAACAGCGGCATCGCACCGGGCGACGTCAGCGGAATCGGCGCGGACAGCCTGTGCGGTCCGCAGGGCGCCGCGGTTGACGGCGCGGGAAATCTTTTCGTCGCCGACACCGGCAACAATCGCGTGCTCGAATTCGCAAGCCCGATCGCGGCTTACAATTCGTCCGGGCAAAACACGGGCTTCGCCGCGGCGACCGTGTTCGGGCAGAAGGGCAGCCCGACGACCATCGGATGCAATCCCGGCGGGATCGGCTCCGCGACGCTGTGCGCCCCGCAAGCGGTCGCATTCGATCCCTCGGGCGACATCTATATAGCCGACACCGGCAACAACCGGGTGCTGGAATTCGCGCCGTCCTTCGGCGCGTCGCCGGCGGCCGCGACCGTGTTCGGACAGGGCGGCAGCTTCACCAGCGCCGATTGCAATCTCGACGTATTCGGCGCGGCAACCCTATGCGCTCCCGGCGGAGTCGCGGCGGACCCGTCGGGCAACATCTATATAGCCGACACCGCCAATAACCGCGCGCTGGAATACGACTCGCCGCTCGATTCGTCGGCGGGTCCCGGCGCGGGCGATACCATCGCCGATCGCGTGATCGGTCAGCCCGATTTTGTTTCGTCCACGGCCAACAACGGGGGAACCGGCGCCGCGAGCCTCGCATCGCCCGCCGCGGTCGCCGTGGATCGGGCGGGAAATCTTTACGTCGCCGACACCGGCAACGATCGCACGCTCGAGTACACCCTTCCCGCCGCGTCGGCGCCGGGCGCCACAATCGCGGCTGCGACTGTGTTCGGACAGGGCGGCAGCTTCACTTCCAATGGCGGGCGCAACGGGATCGCACCGGGCGATATCAAAGGCCTGGGGCCGGACAATCTCGATTCGCCGGCGGCGGTCGCTATCGATCCCGCCGGTAACGTCTATATGGCCGACACGCGCGACAATCGGATGCTCGAGTTTGACGAGCCGGTGGCGCTTCCCACTCCGACCGCGACGGCGACCCCGACCGCTACGCCGAGTGCGACGCCGACTGCAACCGCCACCGCCACCGCGACGGCGACTGCGACCGCGACGGCCACTCCGACTGCGACTCCCACTGCGACCGCGACGGCCGATCCGCCGGGCGGCACGATGGCGATAGCGCCGCGCAAGCTGAAATTTCCATCCACCGGGGCAGGCGCCGCGCCGGCGAGCCGGACGCTGACGATCAAAAATCGCGGCAAGAGCACGCTCGGCGGCACTGTCGCCAGCGCGATCGATGCGCCATTCAGCATCACCGCCGGCGCTGGCGCCTTTAGTATTGCACCGCGCGGTTCGTATCAGGTGACGGTGGTGTTTGCGCCGCAGAAATCCGGGAGTTTCACCACCCAGATTAGCGTCGCCTCGAGCGACCCGAAGCATCCGCACCAAGCCGTCGCCGTCGCGGGCATGGGATTGCCGGGCGCGCTCAAGGTGCGCAAGTCGCTCAAGTTCGCCAAGACTCCGGCGGCGGGCGCCTCGAGCGCGTCGCTGGTGATCGGCAACCGTGGCAAGGGGATGCTCACCGGCAGCGTGGGCGCGATTTCGGGCTCCTCGGCGTTCGCGATTCAGTCGGGCGGGGGAGCGTTCATGCTCGCGCATGGCGCGACTCAGACCGTGAAGATCGCATTCACGCCGCCGGCGGCGGGCAAGCTCAGCGCAGCGCTCGCGATCACGAGCGACGACCCCAAGCATCAGGCGGTGAGCGTGAAGCTCTCCGGCACCGCCCAGTAGCCGCGCGGCGGCGCGGGCGAAATTGTCCTCTCCCTGACAGGGAGAGGGATCGGAACGAGCGCGATCGCGCGTCAATAGACCGCATGACGCGGCCGCAAAGACAGCGGCCGCGAGATCCTTCGGCGTCGCAGCCGTAGCCTCAGGATGACGGCAAGTGTGGCTCGACTCTGATTCTCAGTGGCGCGGGCGTCCCTGCCCGTGATTGGGGTGGCGCGCGGTGGGGTGGTCATCCCTCCGGAAGGCCGGCTTTGCGCAGGGCGGCTCGCCGGAGGGGAGGCAGCTGGTGGTGAGCTGCCTTCATCGCTTGCAAGGTCTGCCGATGGGGAACTCAGCTGGCGAACTGAATCAAGCGTAACGGGTTGACCAACGCGCGGGCCAATTCGGCTGGACCGTTCGGAGACGATTTGCTAAGTATGCGATGCCTTATGATGATTTGCTACGTATAAGATGTCTTAGGATAGCGTTGGCAGGTAAAGGCGAGGGAGCGCTATGAAAAGAACTCTGGCAGTCATTGCGGTGTGGGCAGCGTTGCTGTGGGCTGGGGCGGCGTTCGCCTCAAACGCAGGAGGATTACCCGCGTGCCGCGCCCGTCTGAACCTGGAAACCGGACTGTATAATACCTGCAGTGACAACTTGACGACGGCCCAGCTCTGCGGCAACGACGCGATCGACCCCGGCGAGCAGTGCGATCAGAACAACCTGAACGGCCAGACCTGCGCCTCCCAAGGGTTTATCGGCGGGACACTGAAATGCTGGTCGGGTTGCCAGTTCGACACCAGCGGCTGCACTAACACCCGCTATACCGACAACGGCGACGGCACAGTCACCGACAATCAGACTGGTCTGATGTGGGAGCAGACGACAGGAACGATAGGCACAGTCCCTACCAACCCACCTGCGACCGACGTGAACAACAGGTACGCGTGGTCAACCGGCGACAACCTGGCGGACGGGACGGCGTTTACGTCATTTCTGGCGACGCTGAACAACGGCGCCTCGACCGACGGCGGGGCCACCACCGCCATCACCGGCTGCTTTGCTAATCACTGTGATTGGCGCCTACCGTCGATCGTGGAACTCCAGGGGATTATCGATTTCAACGCGACCGGATGTAGTGCCGGAACGAGCGTGTGCATCGACCCCGTATTCGGGCCCACGCAGGCCGGCGGCTACTGGTCGGCCACTACTAACGCCGGTTACACCGGCTTTCCGGGCCGCGCGTGGTTCGTGGACTTCGACTACGGCCTCGTGGGCGACGACTATAAGACCTTCAGCGGTTCTGTGCGTGCAGTGCGTAGTGGCAAGTGATCGATCATTTGGTCATTGGCGTATTGATTATTTGATATAGGGGTTTGGGGGCGTAACCCCCGAACTCGCCGATTTTTTGGCCATCGCGCAGACGGAACATCTCCCGATTTACAAGGCGTCATACGATTGCTGTCTTTACTTCGAGCAGCTGGTGCGGAACTTTTCCCGCTACCACAAGTTACGAGAGATATTCTAATTCATTCGAGCCTGCCTTCCCGCCGGGCGGGTTGATCAAGTTTGGGGCGGCGAACCGCCGCTCATCGTGGCGGAAGAGGCGCGCGGGGGCGGTATGTGGTTCCCGCGCGGTCTTCGTTTTTCACTTTTCACTGGACGCTCCGCGGCGGGCGCGTTCCAATCCGAGCGCGCAATCGCGAGCGACGACCCCAAGCATCAGGCGATAAGCACGACGTTCTCAAGCTGAGGCGATATGAGAAGAAGTGAGCCGTTTTGGGGGCCGGGGAATATCCTCGGGGTGCAAAAGCGGGCAAAAACCGAACGCGATGGCTTTTGGGGTGATTAATTTCTTATTCTTGATTTTAGAGACGGCTTGTCCCCGGTTTGCCAAACTGTTATTCCTCCTGCGACCGAAGCTATGACGCTCCCGCAAAAGGACTGCGCCCGCTTTCACCGGGGACCGAATTTATGAAAAAGCCGCTTGTGATTCTGGCCATTCTGTCGCTTGTGCTAACCGCTTCGGCGCCGGCCTTCTGCCAGGGCCGTTCGCGCGCCGGGGACCCGTCCGCTCCGGCGGGCAATGCGCCGCCGATGCTGGGAATCCATTGGGAGCGCGGATTCAATCCCAGTTACCTTCAGCAGCAGGCGCATAAGTCGCATACGGGAGGATCGTCGTCGCCCCTGATGACCTATCACGGCGGCAAAATCCTGACGACGGCGGTGACCCAGGCTATTTTCTGGGGCACGAGCTGGGCTACTTACTCGGGCGACGAGAAGACCGGCATGGATAAGTGGTACTCGGGCTTCAGCAATTCCTACTACGCCGATACTTCGGATGAATACACCGATTCGAATGGGTCAGTAGAATCTTACACGACGTACAACGGTCACGTCGTCGATACCTCGCGGGCTGCGAGCGGAAACAACACGTCCAGCATCCTTGCCGAAGTATGCAAGATGATCCCGAATCCCGATCCCAGCGGCAACGGGTATTACGCCGTCTATGTCGATCTGCCGCGCAAAGGAAGCTATTGCGCATATCATAGCTGGGGCAGTTGCCGCGGTACCCCGGTGCAATTCGCATTCTTCTGGAAACTCGACGGCGACGCGGGTTGCGATCCGCAATCGAGCCTCGTTCCAAGCACCCAATCCGAAGGGCTGGCGGCGCTGGCCAACGTCAGCGGCCACGAGTTGTCCGAAGCGCGCACAGATCCGACCGGCGCGGGCTGGTACGATTCCGGCGGCGCCGAGAACGGCGACAAATGCGTCTGGACGTTCAACGTTCCTTCCGTGACGTTGAGCAATGGATCGACGTGGAAGATGCAGGACGAGTGGTCCAACTACGCCTACACCAATAAGTTCGGCTATCCGAACAGCAGCGGCCAGAAGGGATGCCTGGACGGCGACACCGCCGACGAGCTCGGCTCGGGCAATCCCTAGCGGCTGGCGCACGCGCGCGCTGGCGCCTGGCGCACTCTTTTCTTGTGAATGGCGCGGGCGTCGCTGCGCGCGATTGGGGAACCGGCGCCAGCGCCGCCCCGATGGCGACATCGAGACCAACGCGTTAATCTTGCCGCGATAAACCTGACCATGATGCGTGTGCGAGCGCGTCCGGGCGCATCCCGACGGGCGCCGGCCATCCGCAGCGGGAGGACCACGATGAAATCTTCCAGATATACACTCGCCTTGCTGTTCGCGCTGGCCGTGCTTGCCGGATGCGCCTCGACCAAGGTCACCGAAGAGACCCCGATGCAGCAGCCGGGGCTGGCGCGTCCCAAGACGATTTATGTCTATGACTTCGCCGCGGACCAGGCCGATATTGCCCCCGACTCCTCGCTGCTTAGCAAGCTCAGCCTGCGTGGCACACCGCCGAGCCAGGACTCCGTGAGCGCCGGCCGTCAATTTGGCGCCGCAATCGCGCAGGAGTTGGTCGCCGATATCAACGCGATGGGACTTAACGCCGTGCAGGTCAGCAACGCATCGCCGCCGCGAGTCGCGATCGGCGACGGCGTAATCCGCGGCTATATCGTGTCGGCCGAGGGCGGCAGCGGCGCCAAGCGCTTCGTGATCGGATTCGGCTCGGGAACCTCCGAGATGGATACGGTCGTCGAGGGCTACGTGATGACGGCCAACGGGCTGAAAAAGCTCGGCTCGGGGAGGCTGGACTCGTCGGGCAACAAGACGCCGGGGATGGTTGCGCCGGCGGCGATTGCGATCGCGACGGGAAATCCGGTCGGGCTGATCGTGATGGGCGGGCTCAAGGTCTATAGCGAGGCGAGCGGCAAGAACAAGCTGCAGGGGCGCGCCAAGGCGACCGCCGACGAGATTGCCAAACAGCTCAAGGTCAGGTTCCGCGAGCGCGGCTGGATAAGCTGAGCGCGCCGGCCTCGGCACCATTTGTCATCCTGAGCTTGCCGAAGGAATCTCGCGCGGTCCTGCGCGCGTCACTGAGTTGCGTGACGCGGCCGCAAGGACCGCGGCCGCGAGATCCTTCGGCGTAGCAGCCGTAGCCTCAGGATGACGGAGGCGGGGCTGCGGCGCGCGATTCAGATGTGAGCGTCGCGGGCGTCCCTGCCCGTGATAAAGACGGCGGGCATTGAGTCCCGCCGCGACTCGGAGGCGCCGGACCGCGCGCCGGATTGTCAGCGCGGGCAGACGCTCGAGAGGGAGAGGACCGGGCGGCGCGCCGCGAATGCGGTGCGCCGCCCTTATTGTCTTCAGAGATTAGGGCTTGCGAAAATTACGGCGTATTGATCGTCGTGCAGGTGCCGCCCGACGTGAGGAAGTTGCCGCCGGAATTTCTCGATGCCTTCACGTTGATCGCGGTGCCTGGACAGAAAAGCGAGACGCCAACGCTGTTGTGATTGGCGGTTACGTTGGTGACCTGGTTCTCAGTATCGGCATCCAGCTCGAATCCGCTTGCGCCGTTGTTATTGGACTTGCATGCCACGGCCAGGTTCCATTGATCAATCATCTCGACTCCGTTTGCGCCGTTGCCATTGGTCTGGCTGTTCGAGGCGAGATTGTCGTTACCGCTCATAAAGATGCCGTCGCCGACATTGCCGTTGCTCTTGCTGCTGATTACGAAATTACAGCAACCGCTCTGTGACATCCCATCGCCGCCGTTGTTGTTCGCCGTACTGGATGAGATGACCGTGCAGCATCCGGTGTTGTCGAACCCGTCGCCGCCGTTGTTGTTGGCGGAGGATTTGTAGACCGAGTAACAGCAGTCGAGCAGCTCCATCCCGTCGCCGGCGTTGCCGTTGGCCTGTACGTTGGTCAGCACGCTGCAGCACCTATAGTTCTCGAGTCCGATGCCGCCGTTGTTGTTGGCCTTGATCGAGGTGAAGGTGTTGCAGCACTCCCAGACGTAGATTCCACCGCTGGTGTTATTGGTAACTTGCAGCTTGTTGAAGGTCGCCAATCCGCTGTGCGTCAGGTTGATGCCCATATCAAAATTGCGGATCTTGCCGTTGCTGATTATCGCGTAATTGCGGGATATTCCATCGTCGGTGATTCCATTGCCGGTGCCGTCGCCGGTGATGGTGTGGCCCTTCATGTCGAGCGCGACATTGGAGGCGGTGATTACGAAGCAATCGCCGGAAGTGGTCAGGTTGGTGTTAAGGACATAGTTTCCCGAACTGGAGATCGTTCCGCACGCCGAGAGCACGGTCTGTGCGGATGCGGTCTTTGCGGCCGTCAAGCAAAATAGTGCCGCAAGCGCCGCGATCACGAGCCGTCCAATGCTGTACCTGGTCGCCATAGTGAGGATCCTCCTTGTGAGCGCCGGATTGCGTACGGGCGCTGTTTACAGACCTACAAACCATCGAGCAAACGTCACACGAAACACCCCCCGGCGTTTGAGTGCGCGGATATAACAGGTTGAACGCAGTTATGGCCATAGGCACCTAACTTCACTTTCGACGACAATTCGCGAGCGATGGCGCCGCGAACGCTCCGGCCGCCCCGCACTATCAGGGCGTAACTGTGAAGGTCAACGGCAAGGCGAGACAAAGTGGGGCGACTGCGGCGATCAAATTTCGGGCGCTGAATAGCGTTGTAGAGTGCTCGATGGCAACTGTATCGGCGCAGAAGTGCGGCTATGCGGCAGTTGGCAATTTTCTCGGTTAATGCTATTTGATGCCGGACCAGAATTCGCCGGCGGGTATCGCTCTCGGCGAGCGGGGGAGGAAGTCGAGTGAGTTTTTCCAGTTCGGCTGGCAGTGGCGGGTCTCGCATTTCCAGGCGGTTCGGAATCGCGGCGGTGTTCGCCGCAGTGGCGTTCATCGCGGGCGCGATGATCTTCGGGCCGCGGACGGCCGAAAAGCCGCCGATTCCGGTCTCGAAGGCGCAGGCGCAGCGCAGCTTCGCGGCGATACCGCTTTACTTCGAACGCAACCAGGGCCAGACCGACTCGCGAGTCCGCTATCTCGCCCACGGCGGCAATTACACTCTGTTCCTGACCCGCGACGCGGCGGTGTTCTCGGTCGTAGGCGGCGACGAGAGCGCGGTTATCGCGCATTCGCGGCTTGGCCTTCAGCAGAAGCACCGGCTCAAGACTCCGGCGCCGAAGATGATCGAGTCGGACTTCCGCGTCCGGCTGTTAGGCGCCAACCCCGCCGCCAAGATCACCGCCGCCGGCGAACTGCCGGGCAAGGTCAATTACCTGATCGGCAAGGATCGCGCGAAGTGGCATCGCCACATCCCGATCTTCGGCAAGGTGCGCTACGCCGGCGTCTATCCGGGCATCGACCTGGTCTTTTACGGCACCGATAACGCGCTCGAGTACGACATCGTCGCGCAGCCCGGCGCCGATACCAGCCGCATCCGGCTTGGGGTTGAAGGCGACGTGAAGACCAGCCTCACGCCCGGCGGCGACCTGATGATCGCAAGCGCGGCGGGCACGATGGTGATGCGCAAGCCGCGCGTCTATCAGCGCTCGGCCGACGGCAGCGAGACTCCGGTGGCGGGGAAGTTCACGATCGGAAAAGACGGCGTGATCGAGGCGGGAATTCCGCGCCGCGAGATCGGCTTCCAGCTCGCCCGCTACGACCGTTCGCGCACGCTCATGATCGATCCGGTGGTCGCGCAGATTCCCTACTCGACTTATCTGGGCGGCTCGGGCGACAGCAATGGACCGCTCAACGTGGAGCAGTTCGGATCGATCCCGGGACTCAATGGCGCCGTCAACGTCGCCGACACTGGATTCGACGTCGCGGTCGATCCCACCACCGGCTACGCCTATATCGGCGGGATCGCGTTTTCGAGCGACTTCCCGACCTCGTCGAGCGCGTTCCAGAAATCCAACAATGGTCACGGAACGGCGCCAACGCAGAATCCCAACGCGTTCGTGGCGGAGATCGATCCGAGCATGTCCGGCGCCGCGTCGCTGATTTACTCGACCTATATCGGCGGCTCCGGCGACACCACCGTCGCCGATGCGGGGCACGGTAACGGCGACCAGGGGACCGGAATCGCCGAGGACTATGCCGGGATTGCCTACCTGGTCGGACTGACTTACTCGACCGATTTCCCCGGCACCTCGTCGTGCGGCACCTTCGGTAAGACCAATAATCAGGCCGCAACCGACATCAACAACGGCTTTATCGCGGAGGTGAGCGCCGACGGGAGCAGCGTGATTTCCTGCTATATCAACGGCAGCGACGGCGCTCCCGCCTCGCGCGTCCTGGTGCACGCCCATCCGGGCAGCGTCCCCCCCAAGCCGACCGATATTTATATCGTAGGCTCGACGACCACCACCAACGCGACCACGGTGGATTTTCCGGTTACGACCAATCCAGCCGCGTACCAGTCCACCAACCCCGACACCAACGGCAACAGCTCGGCGTACGTGTTCGTAACTAATGCCGACCTGCAAGCGATCACCTATGCGACTTTTTTCGGCGGCGCCGGAACTGCCAATGGCGGTGAGGCGGCGCTCGCGGTTGCGGAGAGCCCCCTTAAGAACGGTCTGTGGTTTGCGGGACTGACCTATTCGAGCGCGGCCACATTCCCGCTGGTGAACGCTTTTCAGTCCGTCAACAACGGCGACACCAACGGCGTGAGCAACGCGTTCGTCGCGGAACTGGTCATGAATCAGACCACCGGAGTCATAACGCTCAATTACAGCAGCTTCTTCGGCGGCAGCGGTGTCTGCACCTTTACTTCGTGTGTTGGCGACGTTGCGACCGGTCTCCAGGCTGATTCCTCGGGCAATGCTTACGTATCCGGCTTCGCGTTCTCGCAGGACCTGGCCACGGCGGGCGGAAATCGCGCGACCGCTTACCAGGCCTCCAACAACGCGGCGGCCGTCGATGGCGCCAACGCGTTTCTGGTCGAACTCAACCCGGCCAATGTCGGCGACAACCAGGCGCTCTACGAGAGTTACCTGGGTGGCAGCGGCACGGATTTCGGGAACTTTATGGGTCAGCAGATTGCGCCGGGCGGCGGCGATCTTCCCACCGGCCTGCAGATCGATACGTCGGGAGATTTCTACCTCACGGGCGCCACCACTTCGCTCGACTTTCCCACCAGCCAGGGCTCCTGCCAGGCCACCAACAACAGCTCGGGCATCACGATTCAGACCGTGAACGTGCCGATCACCGGGTTCGTTACCAAGCTGGATTCGGCCAATGGGACCAACGGGCTTACCTACTCGACTTATCTCGGCGGCAGCGGGATGGCCGACGTTGGGAGCGGAATCGCGCTGGACGGAACCGGCAATATCTTCGTCAGCGGCGTGACTTACTCGACCGACTTCCCGATCACGTCGAATGGATACCAGATTCACAACAACGCGGCGGCCAACAGCCAGAGCAATGCGTTCCTGACCGAGATTAATTCGTCGGGCACCCTCTGCCCGACGCCATTCGCCTCTCCGAGCGCAACGCCCACCGGCTCCGCCACCGCAACGGCCACCGCAACTGCGAGCGCGACTGCAACGGCGAGCGCGACTGCGACCGCGACCGCGACGGCAACGCCAACTGCGACCGCGACGGCGACCGCGACGGCGACGGCGACTGCGACTGCGACCGCGACCGCGACGGCGACGGCGACTGCGACTGCGACCGCGACGGCGACTGCGACTGCGACCGCGACGCGGACGGCGACGCCGACTTCGACCGCCTCGGCCACGCCGACCCCGACGCCGGGCGGCTCGGTCACCCTGGATAGCCCGGGCAGCGGCACCGGTCATCCGGGCAACACGCTTCCGGCCGGCACGCTCGGTTACACCAACAACGACACGGCGACGCAGACGATCTCGTCATTGTCGATATCGATCACGAATCCCAGGATCTTCTCGAAGATCATCGTGACTCCGAGCCCGGCCGGCAGCCCGGTCGAGATCGATTCGCCCAATATCCTGGGCACCACGGTGTTCACGTTCAGCCCGGCGATAATGGTTGCCTCGGGCGCGACCGAGACGTTTTCGATCACGGCGACGCTCTCGGGCGGCCACGCGATCCACTCGCGGCTTGAGGGAATCGCGTTTGCCGGAGTGACGGGCGCCGGTATCTCGGGTCCGGGCGGCGGCAATAATCACGACGGCGGCGGAGCGGGCGGCGGCGCGTGGCTGATGCTGAGCGCGGCGATGATGCTGCTGGGGATGGCGCTGATGCCGATGGGCGCGCCGTCGCGCGGGCGGAAGATCGCGATGATCGCGGTTGTGATCCTGCTCGGCACGGGCGCGTTCGGATGCAACGGCAGCAGCAGCGGCGGCGGCCCGTCGGGAGCTTCATCGACCCAGACCTTGACCATGGTTTCGGTGACCGAGGGCGGCAACCAGGTGAACGTCAACGGAGTGCCGACCGTGCTGGGCAAGATTCACAAGACCTGAACGAGCGCGCGGCGCGATCCGCCGCGGCGCGAAGACGGAAAAGGAAAAGGCCCCGGTCTCCTTGCGGAGACCGGGGCCTTTCATTCGATCATCCAGGGATAATTCTGAACTGACGCATTACGGGTTCGACGCGCAGGTCTGGAAGGCCGATCCGAAACACGCATCGCCAAGCGACCAGACGAAATCGCGACGGATCCACGAATGGCTCGGCAACGGCGCCGGCCGTCCGACGGGCGAACTGGTCAACAGGGTAATTCCATCGGTTCCGTCCTGATTGACCGAGGAGACCTGATGGCAGGTGATGCACGACGATTGATTGAGCGGCACGCCGGCATTTTCGCCCTCGATGACAGAGTTGCCCAGCAGAGTGGGTTTCCCGTTCGCGCCGACAAAATTAATCTGGACTCCGTCGAGGCGATAGTTATAAAACTCCGGCGCAAGGTTGGCCCGAGTCATCAGATTCGACAGCCGCGTCGTCAACTGAGTATCCGCTCCGGTGGTCCGGGCGGGTTTGGATCCCCACGGGTCGTTACAGCCGAGAACCACGCAGCGGTTGGGGTTGGTCGTGGAATTCTGCGGTTCGAATGTCGCCCAGATCCAATTCTTGCGTAATTTGGATATCAGGTGCATTCCGGCCAGCGCGTAGCAGTAAGCGCCGATTCGCTCGATATGGACTCCGGCGGGCGGATTATCGCAACTGTCCAGTTTTATCCAGTCCGCCTTGATTTCCACCGCGGCCTTGGGAAATTCAATCTGCGGCACCCCGCTGGCGACCTGCTGCCTTGCCACCTGCTGCTGGTTGGCGCGATTCCAAAGCCCGGTGGCCGAGATATAATCCTCGACCGCGCCATTCTCTCTCACTTCCTCGCAGATAATCTGCCCGTTCGAGGCGATCGTGCAGCCCGTGTCGGGATCGGTGGGAAGTCCATTGGCGACCCCTAACGGACTGGCGCCGAGCAAATGACCGTCCGTGGTTTGTCCGGCATTAGGTACGACGAGTCCCAGCGAAGGGTTTGCCGGATACATCTGGGGCTGCTGTAGCCAGTTTTCCCAGACTACGTACGGATAGCGGTTCTGGTTCACCGGGCAGGTCGCTGCGACCCAGATTCGCCAGGCGGTTTCCGCCGGAGACCCGGTTATTTTCCGTGGCGGAATGCATGCGGTTCCCAGATTGGTGGAATTCGCCGCCAATGCGGAGCTCGCGCCGAAGATCGATAAGCCGCCGCCAAGCAGAAACAGAACTGCCGCCGCGCGCGCAAGTCGAGAGACGCTGGTCTGCCAAAACTTCATTATTACCCCGCTTATGTATGAACTATGAGGAGTTCGTTCCGGCTCGAACCACCCCGCCAACCCCACCGGTTTTAGACCGCCGAACAACGGCGCTGTCGGTCCCAAGGACTGAACCTCAGCCGGAATTCCGGTATTCGAATTTTCGAGCAAGCAATATTTATCGTCACCTGCCCTTGTGGTCAAGTTGGTTTCCGCCGGTCGCTCAGCAACCCGGCCGCGCAGCGGCGGCGGTGGCGCGCCGCCGCTCCTTGTGCCCGCGCTTCGATCGCCGTGTCCATCGCAGCCCATCTAAAGTGCTATGTGACTGAGATAATGAAAAGGTGGATACTATAGTCAGATTACGACCGATAGGGAACGGCGCACCACTAGTGAGTAGCGGGCGCCGGACTTTCGCACCGCAACCGGAGCGCCGAATGCCGCGCTCAGCGTGCGCGAGGTCAGCGTCCGCGCGCGCGCGCCGGAGGCGAGCACGCGCCCGGCCTTGAGCACGATCACGTGAGAAAAGGCGGGCATGATTTCCTCCACGTGATGCGTCACCAGCACCATCGTGGGCGCCCCGCGCCTGCGCGCCATCCGATCCAGGAACTGCAGAAAATGCTCGCGCGCGACCGGATCCAGCCCGGCGCACGGCTCGTCCAGAATCAGCAGCCGCGGCCGCGCCATCAGGGCCCGCCCGATCAGCACCCGCTGCCGCTCGCCCTGCGACAGATGCATCCAGGGGCGCTCGGCGAGCGCACGCGCCTCGACCCGGCGCAGGATTGAGAGCGCGGCGGCGCGGTCGGCGGGCTTCAACTCGCCCCAGTAACCGATCATCGCGAATTTCCCGCTGACCACGGCACTAAGCGCCGTCTCCGCATCCGGCATCATCTGATGCACGCTGGAGCTGACCAGCCCCACCCGCGTGCGCAATTCGCGCCAATCGGCGCGGCCGTAAGTCTCGCCGAGCAGGCGGATAGTGCCGGTGGTGGGAGGCAGATAGCCGGTTAATGCCCGCAGCATCGAGGTTTTCCCCGAGCCATTGGCGCCCAGGATGACCCAATGCTGTCCGCGCTCGACGCGCCAGTCGATGCGCCGCAGGATGGGCGCGTCGCGCTCGACGGTGAGCCCCTTTATTTCGATTACCGGGTCGGCGGTCTTCATCGGATTGGCAGCCGGGCAAGCTTACACAAAAGCGGGCGCGGGTTCATCGGGAGCGGGGCGAAATGCGCGCGGAAAATCGCGTGCGAGTGAAAAAATTGCGAGTGAAAAACTGAACAACTGTTCAGAAACGCCCGAAAATCGACCCCCCCTCCGCGGACCGATCGGGTTGCGAAAAAGCGCTTTTTCGGGGCCTGGTTTCGCGTTGCGCAAGTGTATCAACCCCAACGCACAGAGCGAGTTTGCGCTCTGCCGCCGCGCGCGCGACGGAGCGGGCGCCCAACCTAACAAGTGTTAGAGGTTTTGCCAATTTAGTTCATGGCTGAACTGTTCATCCTTACGCAAATTTTCGATTTGCCGCAGAATTCTTCGCGATGAGCAACCTCGCCACACGCGCCGGCGGTCACCACGAGATGAAGACAGGCAATCTGGCTCGCTTCGCGGCGGTCCCCACCGCCGGCGCGCCCGCCCTTGGCGCCCCCGCCCCCGGCGCGGGCCGGGCGGCTATCGATGCCGCCCTGGCGGCGGCCCAAGTCGGCGGCGAAGTCGGGGCGAACCTCGCGCCGGACGGTCGCGCCGGCGCGTGGATCGAGCTTTTGCCCGCGGGCGTCTTTCACGGGCGCGACGGACGCGGCCCCTTCAGGCTCGAGGATCCCGCCGCCGTGATCGCGGCGACCGTCGGGCTCGAGATGCGGGCGGGACTGCCGATCGATTACGACCATGCGACCGACCTGGCCGCGCCGCAGGGGCGTCCGGCGCCGGCGGCGGGATGGATCAAGTCGCTGCAGGCGCGCGACGGCGCAATCTGGGGGCGGGTGGAATGGACTGAGCGGGCGGCGGCGGCAATTCGCGCGCGCGAGTACCGGTATATCTCGCCCGTGTTCCAGTTCGATCCGGCCGACGGGCGCGTCACGCGCCTGCTGCGCGCCGGGCTCACCAACAATCCGAACCTGTATCTGACCGCAATTGCGGCGGCCAATCCGGTCGCCGCGCCGCACGAGGAAGGCATCATGGAAGAGTTTCTGAGCAAGCTGAAAGTGCTGCTGGACCTCGATCCCAGCGCGAGCTTCGAGGACCTGCTCGCCGGGGTGACGGGGCTGGTGAATCGCGCCGGCAGCGCCGCGATGGACGAGGCCGCCAACGCCGGCGCGGCCGACCCCGCCCGCTACGTCGCGGTCGCGGAGTACCAGCGCGCGCTGACCGAGCTCAACGCGCTGCGCTCCGAACGCGCGCGCGAGAAGGCCGCGCACGCCGTGGACGAGGCGATTCGCGCGGGCAAGCTTCCGCCGGCGCAGCGCGCGTGGGCGATCGCTTACTGCGCCGCCGATCCGCGCGGGTTCGAGTCCTTTGCGGCGGGTCAGCCGGCGCTGTTCACCGCCGCGCGCGAGATGCGCGGCGAGCCGCGACCCAATGGCGCAGAGCCGCGCACGCGGCTTTCGTCCGCCGAGCTTGCGATCTGCGCGCAGCTCGGAGTCAACGCCGAGGATTATTTCTCCCGCAAGAACGGCCAGCCCGATTTCCTGAGCCTGGGCCGCGGCCCGGCCGAGCACGACCGCTAAGAAACCGGCGCGCCGCGCCCGGTCCGGCGCGCCACGGAGCAAGGTGAAGCAATGGCGGCACTTACCAATTCACGCAACACGCCCGAGATGGCCGATGGCGGCCGCATGCGTGTCGTCGCCGTCGAGGCCAACACGACCGTGTTCCTGGGCTCGATGGTGGCGATCGACGCAAGCGGCTACGCGGTGCCCGCTTCGGCCACCACCACCACGGCCAACGCGCAGCGCGTAGTGGGCCGCGCCGAACGCGTGCACGACGGAATTCCCGGCGCGAACGCGGTCAACAATCCCGGCGCGGCGGGCGCGATCAGCGTGGTGGCGCGCAAGGGCGTCTTCATGTTCGACCAGGACGGCTCGATCGCGGCCGCGCAGTTGGGCCAGGTCTGCTTCGCGCTCGACGATCACACCGTCACCGCCGCCGATCGCGCAAGCGGCGCGGGGGTGCAGCAGTACGCGGCGGCGGGAGAAGTGGTGGCGCTCGATTCGAGCGGGCAGGTGTGGGTCGACTTCTGGCATCAGGCGTCCGCGGCGGCTTGAGCGGCCGCATCAATCGAATCCGGGAAGGTGATTCAATGGAAATCAGCGCAGCCAATCTGACCGCATTGTTCACGGGCTTGGACGTGGTCTTTCAGCGCGGCTTCGACAAGCCGCCGTCGTACTACGAGCAGATCTCGAGCATCGTGCGCTCCAGCTCGCGCCAGACCACTTACCCCTGGCTCGGGCGCACCACGCGGTTTCGCGAATGGCTCGGCGACCGGGTGGTGCAGGCGCTGGAGGCGCACACCTACACGATCGTCAACAAAAATTTCGAAGACACCGTCGCGATCGATCGCAACGATATCGAGGACGACACCTACGGCGTGTACGAGCCGATTATCGAGCAGCTCGGATGGGACACCAAGGTGCATCCCGACATGCTGCTGTTCTCGATGATGAAGGACGCGGTCACCACGCCCTCGGACGTGGTGGGCTTCGACGGCGAGCCGTTCTTCTCCGCAAACCATCCGGTGGGCGCGATGGGCCAGACCGGCGGCACCACTGCGGCCAATCTCAACTCGAGCGGCAGCGGCGCGTACTGGTTCCTGATCGACGCGTCGCGCGCGATCCGCCCCTTCATCTTCCAGCTCCGCCGCGAGTACGCGGTGACCCGGATGAGCACGCTCACCGATGAGGCGGTCTTCAACCGGCGCGAGTTCCGCTACGGCGTGGACGGACGCGCCAACACCGGAGTCGGGCTCTGGCAGCTCTGCTACGCCGCCAACACCGATCTCTCGAACCCGGCCAACTACGGCGCGGCGCGGGCCGCGATGCGCGCGTTCAAGACCGACGGCGGAACGCCCTTCGGCGCGCTGTCGGGGCGCAAGGGAATTTACCTGGTGGTGCCGCCCTCGCTCGAAGAGATCGCGCGCCAGCTGCTCAGCTCGGAGTTCATGGCGGGTGCGGGCGCCAGCGCCGCGGTTCCGACCACCAACATCTGGCGCAACAGCGCCGACCTGATCGTCAGCGAGTATCTCGCCTGAGCAGCGCGATGGCGATGAGGTATGACTCCCTGAGCCGGCCGCATGCGGATCCTCCTCCTGTCCGCATCACCGGCGTCCGTCCCCATCCCCCGCGGGCGCAGGCTGCGGTTTGCCTGGCGCCTGCGGGGGCCCTTGCCCGAGCGAGGCGAATAACTTCGCAGCATCTGGCCGCGGCGGCGCGCGCGCGGCATCGGAGTGAAGCATCGTGAGCTACGCGACAGTCAACGACGTGACCGCGCGCTACCCGAATCGCGACCTGGTCCAGCTGACCAACGAGGATCCCGCCGCAACGACGGTCAACAGCGCGCCGATCCAGACCGCGCTCGACGACGCGTCGGCGGAAATCGACGGTTATCTCGAAGGGCGCTTCACGCTGCCGCTTTCCGATCCGCCCGCGGTGCTCAGCCGGCTGTGCGCGGATATCGCGATGTACCGGATGCAGGTGCTGCGCCCGCTGCACGACCTCGCCGACGCGCGCCGGCGCTATGACGACGCGATCGCGATGCTCACGAAGGTCGCGGCGGGAGAGCTGACGCTCGGTCTGGCGGCCGACAACCATGAGCCGCCCGCGGCTTCCAGCGCGGAGGGAACGCAAGGTCCCGCGCGGGTGTTCAGCCGCAACACGCTCAAGGGGTTCTGATCGCGATGCTGACGACAAAGCAACGCACTGAGCGCGCTCGCGCGGAGGCACGCTGATGGGCGCGGTACTCGACGCGCCGTGGAGCGGCGCAAGCTTCGCGCCGCCGACCGCGATCGATATCGCGGCCATCGAGGCGGCGATCGTCGCGCAGCTTCAGGCGGCGGTCGGCGGAATCGAGATCGCGCACTATCCCGACCGTCCCGAGTCCTACCGCATGACGCATCGCGTGGGCGCGGCGCTGGTGATGTACAAGGGCGCGCAATACGGCGCGCAGCTCGACACCGCGGCGATAATCCAGGAGCGGCGGCTCGAGTTCGAGGTCACCGTCATGATGCGCGACCTCGGATGGAGCTACGGCGGCGCGGGCGCAGGACCGAGCCTGGGCGCGTACGCGATCCTGGAATCGATCCGCGCGGCGCTGACCGGATTCCGCGCGCCCGGATGCCGCAAGATGTACCCGGTGCGCGAGCGCTTCGTCGAGCGCGACGCGCAGGGTGGCGTGTGGATTTACGCAATCGCGTTCGGACTCGCAACGGTCGCGGTCGAGCCGTCGCCGACGGACAACTTCCCGCTCTTCGTGACCGGGATCGCGCAGGAAGAGGGCGGCCAGACCACGGTCACGCTCGGCGCGGCGCAATTCACCTTCGACACGAACGGACAGATTCAGCTTCCCAATCGCAATGTGTTCGCCGTGGCCATCACCGCCGCCGGCGGCGCGCAACTCGCCCCGGGCACCGACTACCGCGTGGACGGCGTCGCCGGAATTATCACGGCCCTGGCAGGCGGGGCGGCGGGCGCCGGCCAGACGGTGTCGATCGCATACAGCTTCGCCGAGCGCGTCGTCGCCGAGGCCGGCCAGACCGGGCCGCTGGGCCAGCCGTGAGCGCGCAAGGCGGATATCGCGGGAGCGCGGCTCCCGCCATGAGGTAACAGGTAATGCCAGCAGCATTCATACATGGCGTCGAAGCGGCCGCGAGGCGTGTCCGAGCGGTCGTCCTGAGTGAAGCGAAGGATCTGATCGCAGGCGCCCTGGGCGCGGTGGAGTAACCAAATGCCAGCAGCATTCATACATGGCGTCGAAGTGATCGAGGTGCCGTCGGGCCCGGCGCCGGTCACCGTGGTGAAGTCGGCCGTGATCGGCCTGATCGGGAGTGCGCCTGGGTGGGCGGTACAGTCGCCCGCGACCGCTCCGGCGGCCAACGCGCCGACCCTGGTCAGCTCCGCGATCGACGCCGCGAACTTCGGCCCGCAAATCCGCGGCTACACGATTCCCTACGCGCTCGCCGCCATCCAGGCTCAGGGCGCGGGCCAGGTGATCGTCGTCAACGTGTTCGATCCGGCCGTGCATTTCACCGCCGTCACCAGCCAGGCGATGAGCTTTCCGGCCGCCGGCGCGCAGGCGCTCAACCTCGCGCACATGGGGGTCTCGAACGTGGTCGTGAAAGACCAGCCGGGCACGACCACCTACGTGGCCGGCACTGACTATTCGCTCGACGCGGTAAACGGCGTCGTCACAGCGATCCAGGGCGGCGCGATCACGGTCGGAGAGGCGGTGACGGTCTCGTTCGATTTCGCCGACCCGAGCAAGGTCACCGACGCCGACATAATCGGCGCGGTGAGCGGCGGCGTGTACAGCGGAGTCCAGGCGCTGCAGACGACTTACGGCACGATGGGATTTTTCCCCAAACTCCTGATCGCGCCGGGCTTCTCGCCGAGCGCCGAGGTAGCCGCGGCGATGGCCGCGATGGCGGCGACGCTGCGCGCGATCGCGCTGGTCGATTCTCCGCCCGCGACTCCGGTCGCAACCGCGATTGCGAATCGCGCGGTGGCGGGAAACGCGTTCGATAGCTCGGACTCGCGGGTGCTGCTCTGCTACCCGCAGGAGACGTTCTACGACCGCGGGCTGGTGCCGACCGGCGTGACGCTCGGCGCTTCGGGCGCCGCGGTTACCGCGAGCTTCGCCGCTAACGCGGTGGGGCCGCTGTCGCAGTGGATGGCGGGAGCGATCGCGGCCAAGGACCTCGCGCGCGGCTACTGGTGGTCGCCGTCGAATACCGAGATCGCGGGAATCCTGGGGCCCGACGTGCCGATCTACGCCTCGATCCTCGACTCCAACTCCGACGTGAACACGCTCAACGCGGAAGGGATCGTGACGGTCTTCAACGCGTTCGGCACCGGGCTGCGGGTGTGGGGCAACCGCTCGGCGGCCTATCCGTCGAGCACCGCGCCCGACAACTTCATCAGCGTGCGCCGCACGATGGACGTGATCGAGGAGTCGGTTCAGCTCTCGATGCTGCAGTATATCGACCAGCCGATCTCCAACGCGCTGATCACCGCTATTCTGGCCAGCACCAACGCCTTCATCCGCACCCTTATCCAGCGCGGCGCGCTGGTCGCGGGCTCGGCGAGCTACAACCCGGCCGAGAATCCGCCCAGCCAGGTCTCGGCGGGGCAGCTGGTGTTCGATATCGACGTAATGCCGCCGCCGCCGGCCGAGCGGCTCAGCTTCCGCAGCTTTATCGACGTGACCCTGCTGCAGCAGCTCGGGCAAACCAGTCCGATAACCGCGGCCGCCGGCGCGACGGCGTAACGCATCCAAGCGGATCCGCAACCAACTGCGAGGTCGGAAATGAATATCCAGATCAACTCGCTGACTAATGCGAATGTATATATCGACGGGGTTGGCCTGCTCGGCCGCGCCGAGGAGATCGAGGTCGCTCATCCGCGCCAGCGCATGATCGACTACAAGGGGCTCGGGATGGCGGGAACCGCGGAGCTGTGGGCGGGCGTGGACAAGCTCGAGTCGCAGATCAAGTGGGCGTCCTTCGATCCCGAGGTGCTGACGTTTTCCACCAGTCCCTTCCAGGCGCATTACTTCCAGGCGCGCGGCAACCTCGAGCAGTACACCAGCCAGGGACGCAGCGCCGAGCTGCCGGTCGTGTACCTGATGACCGGCGTGTTCAAGGACGCGGGCAGCCCCGTCTTCCGGCAGCATCAGATGGTCCAGACCACCTCGGCGGTGAGCGTCTATCACGCCGAGCTCTACGTCGCCGGTGTGCAGATCTACCTCTACGACGTGTTCGCGAACCTCTACGTCGTCGGCGGCGTCGATCAGCTCGCGAACTTCCGCTCCAACCTGGGATAGGCGCGATTGCGGGCGGAGCTTTCGCGACGCGCGAGCGCGGCGAGCCCTTCGCCGCGGCGTGAGCGAAAACGAAGGAAACTTTTAGGGGGTGTGAAGCGATGAGCGAACGAATGACTGTCAATGGAGTTGCGATCGGAGACCCGGGCGCCGGCGACGACGCCGAGCCGCGCCGGATTGCGCTGCCCTCGGGATCGATCGCGATGGTGCGCAAGGCATTCGGGCGCGACCTGATGCGTGCGCAGCGCGCGGCGGCGGGCGGCGATCCGACCGCGGTGGTGTTCGCGCTGATCGCCGAGGTCGCCGAGGTCGACGGCCGCCGCGTGGTTTACGAGGACGTGCTCGCGATGGATCTCGCCGACGTGATCGCGCTGCAGAACGAGGTGATCGGCGAAAATTTTCAGCTCCCTCCGCCGCGAATCTAGCGGGCCTGGTCCGCTTCGGATTCTCGGCCCGCGAGCTCGCGCAGATGGACTTCGGGGAGCTCGCCTACTGGATGGATGCGGTGGCGGAATTCGGACGCGAGTCCGGCGGCGGCGGAGGCGAGGACGGCTCGCGATGAATCGGGCGGCGACCTGCCGCCGCAAACGCCCGCAAGAATGAGTCCGCGACACGGGACGGTAACATCATGAGTGCGCGACTGTTTATCGGAAATCTCAGCTTCAAGCTCGACGACGACGCGCTGCGCCAGGCCTTCGAGCAGGTGGGCGCAGTGGAACGGGCCGAAGTCGTCCGCGACCGCTTTGACGGCCGCTCGCGCGGCTTCGGATTCGTCCAGATGGCCAGTGAAGAGGCGGCCGCGGCCGCCCTGCTCGAGCTCAACGGACGCGAAGTCGCGGGCCGCCCCATGCGGGTGGAAGCCGCAACCTCCGTTCGGCGCGAGCCGGGCACTCCCCGCCGCGCGCAAGCGTAGCCGCGCGGTCCGTCCGCGTATTTTGTCAGAGGCGCGTGCGGCCCGGTGCCGCCGCGATATCGGTGAACCGCGATGTTTGCAGAGTTGGGGCTTATCAGATTCCAGGTGATTGGGTCGCCGCAGGAAATCCTCTCCCGGCGGCGTTACGACTACGTGCAACACAACGTGATCGAGGCGCGCCCGCGCCTGCAATGGGTCGGCACCGGTCTGGAGCGGATTTCGTTTGAAATCCTGATGCACTCGTCGTTCACCGATCCTGCCGCGCAGATGGCGTCGCTGGCCGCCGCCGCCGCCACGCATCTGGCGATGCCGCTGGTGTTCGGCAACGGCGTGTTCCGCGGCTACTTCGTTATCGAATCGATCGCGACGCGCGCGACCCAGCTGAGCGCGGGCGGAAATCCGATCGCGATCACCACGCGCCTGGAGCTGCTCGAGTGGGTGCCCGACTCCGGCCTCGGCGCGAGTCCGGCCGCGGCGGCTACCGAATTCGCGCCGCTTGCGCTGGTGGCGGCCGCCAGCGCCGCCCCGGCCGGACTCGCGGCGGGCGAGCCGCTCATCCCCACGGGGGTGACCGCGCTGCTTGCGGTTCCCGCCGCCGCGGCGCTGCCCAGCGCGGAGATTGCGCCGGGCGACGTTCCCGCGTCGGTCATCACCAGGAGCGCGGCACTCTGATGGCCTCGCGGCAGTACATCGTACACGTAACCCGCGCGGGCGAGCGCTGGGATTTGCTGGCGTGGCGATTTTACGGCGATGCCACGCAGTACAGCGCCATCATCATGGCCAACCCCGGCGTTCCGATCGTTCCGGAGTTCGACGCCGGCGTCGCGGTGCGAATCCCGCTGCTCGCGCAGGGCGCCGCGCTCGGCGCCGGACTGCCACCGTGGAAGAGCGCGGCGGGAGCGCAGCCATGAGCGCCGCGCCGGCACATCCGGTGCGCGCGCCGCAGTGGTCGATCGCGTACCAGGGCGTGAATATCAGCGGCGAGATCGCGCCGATGGTGCGGCGAATCGCCTACGTGGATCGGCTCTCCGACGCCGCGGGCGAAATTGAACTGGAAGTCGAAGACCGCGAGCATCGCTGGCAGGGGCCGTGGTATCCCGCGCTCGGCGACGTGATGAACGTGAACATCGGCTACCAGGGCGAGCCGATGCTGTCGTGCGGCGACTTCGAGCTCGACGACCTGGAACTTGCCGGTCCACCCGACGTATTCCGGATGCGCGCGCTCGCCGCCTACATCACGCCCGCGATGCGCACCGCCAACAGCGCGGGCTTCGAGAATCAGACCCTGCTCGAGATTGCCGCGGAGATCGCGGGCAAGTACAGCCTGGCGATCGTAAGCGCGCCGGACCTCGAGGCGGTTGCCTTTTCGCGTGTCACCCAGGATCACGAAACCGATCTCGGATTTTTGAAGCGCCTGGCGATCGAACACGGCTACGATTTCACCGTGCGCGGCGCCGCGATGGTGTTCTTCGCGATTGCGGCGCTCGAGACGGCGCCGCCGGCTGCGACTGTGGTGCGCTCGGACACCGAGCGGTTCGATTTCCGCAACCGCACGCGAAAAATCTACCGCGGCGCGCAGGTCGCGTACTTCGATCCCGCCACCAAGCAGCTCATCACCGCCGTCGCCGCGCCGGGTGCCCCCGCGCCGATCGGCGACACGCTCAAGATTGTAACGCGATGCGAGAACGCGGCGCAGGCCGCTCTCAAAGCCAACGCGGCGTTCCATCGCCACAACATGCTGTTCACCACCGTGAGCCTCGTGCTCCCGGGCGCGCCGATCCTGGCGGCGGGAAGCGCGCTACTGCTCAGCGGATGGGGCGCGTTCGACGGGACCTATCTGATCGAGGTCGCCCGCCACGAGCTCTCGCGCGGGCGTGGCTACACGACCGCAATCGAGGCGCGCCGCCTCGGATGATGCGCGGCGCGGAATGGATCCGGTTATGGGTATAGCGGGCGCGTTCCGGGTCGGTCTGGTTCGGGAGCAGGATGCGGCAGGCGCGCGTGTGCGCGTCGTCTTTAGCGACTACGACCAGATGGAGAGCTACTGGCTGCCGGTCGTGTTCCCGAAAACCCAGGATGACAAGGCATATTGGCTCCCCGACGTCGGCGAGCAGGTGGTCTGCATGATGGACGCGCGCGACGAGGCGGGCGCGGTGCTCGGCGCAGTCTACTCCAGTGCCGACACCACGCCCGAGGGAATGACCGCCGACAAGTGGCACGCGACCATGAAGGACGGCGCCTCGTTCGATTACGATCGCGCCGCGCACGTGCTCGATCTCAAGTTCCAGGACGGCGGCGAGGTCAAGTACGACGCAACGGCGCACGCGTTCTCCGCCGCGATGCCGCAGGGCGCGACCTTCACGGTGACGCTCAATGGCGCGACACTTTCGATCGACGCGAGCGGCAATGCCAATATCAAGCCCGCCAACGGCGATATCAACTTCCAGACCGATCTGTACTCGATTTCGTTCAACGAGTTGATCTCGATCTTCAATTCGCACGTCCATTCCGGCGTGCAGACCGGCAACAGTGTCACTGCCGCCACCACGACTCCCATTCAATGAGGCGAGAGGGCAATGAAAAAGGTAATTCCGACCCTCCTGTTCTGCATAACCTGCGCAATCGGCGGATTCCTCCCGCCCGCGCTCGCCGGCAGCGGTGTCTATCTCAATCCGCTCGCGGTGGGTGCCAGCCTGCAGACTCTGCCGGATGTGGCGTGCACCGCGTCCGCGCCGCTCGTGGTGCCAGCCGACAGCAACCAGCTCTCGGCGATGCTCGCGAACGTCGGCAGCGGCGCGGCCCGCTGCGGTGATTCGAGCGTGAGCGCAAGCCAAGGGGTGCAGATGGCGGCGACGACCGGCACCGCGACCTTCGATACCTCGGCGGCGATTTACTGCTACTGCGCGACGGCAAGCACGATCTCGGTCACAAAGGTGGAGCGATGAAGAAAATACCGATTCTCGCAGTTCTGATTACGCTTGCTCTGTCGGGTCCGGCACACGCGGGACCGGGCAACCTCGTTATCAATCCCGGCGGCGGCAGCTCCGCGCCAAGCGAGTTCAATGCCGTCATTCAGACTGAAGTGGCGGGATTTCCGACGGGAGACGGTTCGACTAAGACATTTTCTTTTACCCTGCCGGAATATCCGGTTGATCCGTGCTCCGAGGTCTTCCACTACACCATCGGAGGGACCAATTACGCCACGACCGGATGCAGCGCGTCGAGCGGCACCGACACAGTCACCGGGACTGATTTGTCCGCCACTGTCGTGGAGACCACCGGGGCCACTATCCTGACATTCGCGGTTGCACTAGATAGCGGAAAACAACTCAGTGGTGACTTTGGCGCGAGTGGCTACGACAGTTGGTACGGGACTACGGTTTGTAAGTTCACCGGCCCGAACCAGATGTGCGATGTCTTTAGCTTCAGTACGGGCCGGGGCGCCAGCATCAAATTTACTTCAACCGGGGCGGCGTACATTGATTATGTAAAAATGTGCGGGGGGTTCTATGGCATTAGCCGCGACGTTCATATTTTGCCGCCCAACGCCTCGAACACTTCTAGCGGCTGGGGACCGTACCCTTCCGATGGCAATGTCGGATTTGGCTATTTTTTCAAATCCAGCGTCGCTGGCGTTCCGGGCAGCAACGCGAACTGTATGGTTTCGTCCTTTTCGACGGACGGAACCTATTTCTTTATAAATGGATACTCGCCGGGCCGGATCGACTCGCCGTCATTCGTCGGGGGAAGCTACTACGGAACCGTCTCTAATACTTGCGCAGGCAGCGTGACTCTCTCCTCTGGAACTGGCTCAGTGACTGGCTCCTGCATTAGCGCATCCCGACCGGAGGTATGCACCGACAACACATCTACGAGCGGCGCGTCGTGCAGCGCGACGGTTTCCGGCACGACCATTACGCTGCACGGAACCGGCTCCGACGTTGTTTCATGGGTGCAAGAGTAATGCTGCGAAAAACGCTCGCGCTTCTGACGCTGCTCGTGCTTGCCCTGTCGACGCCGGCGGCTGCGCATCCGCTGCATCCACTGCGGATTCACATCGTCAACCGCTCGGGCTCGCTCTCGCAGGCCGACGAGAACGCGGCCGTCGCGGCGGTGCAAGAACAAATCGACCGCGACTTCCGGCGATACTACCTCGTTAAGCGGCCGATCCAACTGAGCATCGGACGCGGGCACGGATGGCGCGTCGTCGTAACGGACAGGCCGCTTCATATCGACAAGACGACGGTCGCGGGATACCACGGCCTCAACGCCGCCGGGGTTCCATTCGCGCGGGTCAGCACCTGGGAAGGCTCGCCAAGCTGGGTGATGTCGCACGAGATCATTGAGATGATAACCGACCCGTTATGCGACGGACGCGAGATCTGTGATGGACTGAAAGCGCGCTACGACGTAGGCGGGCTGCCGGTCAGCGATTTCCGGCTGCCCGAGGGAAACGCGCAACCCGATTTCTGCGCGACGGTAAACCTTTGCTACTAGCGGCGGAAAACCGGAACGTGTCGCGCGGCGAAGAAAAGCAGCGCGCGGGAGTGAGACAAAAAAGGAATACTGATGCCTGACGGAGCAATCACATTGGCGGATATCCAGTCCGCCGACTGGTCACTCAAGCTCGGGTCGATTGGCCAGGTGGTGCAGGGCGTCGCCGACGTCGATCAGTGTATCGCGATTATTCTCACCACGCCCAAGGGCAGCGATCCGCTGCGCCCGACGTTCGGCGCCGACATCTGGAGCTTCATAGACTATCCGATCGACGAGGCGCTGCCCGCGATCGTGCGCGAGATCACGGCCGCGATAACCGCATGGGAACCGCGCGTACAGCTTCTCAGCGTCAGCGCGCTGCCGGTGCTCGATTCGGCCGCGCAACCCGGCGCGCAATTGAGTATCACGGTGACCTGGCAGCTCAAGCTGGCAGCGTCGACGGCGGCGCCGTCGCGCACGCAGGTGGTGCTGCCCGCGGGATCGCTGTGAGCGGGACGCGGCGGCGCTCAAAATGACGACCGCGCGATGACTCAGGAAGGAACCAACGATGGCCGCAGGAATTCCGCAGCTTCCGCCGCCCGCCTTTGTCAACGACGCCGACGGTCTGGATCCCAATCTGATCCTGGCCGACATGATTTCCGCGTTCGAGGCCGCCGCCGAGCGCACGCTTCAGCCGGCGCAGGTCGAGCGGCTGCTGATCGATCTGTACGCCTATCGCGAATCGCTGGTGCGCAACGCGATCCAGTACGCGGCCGAGCAGAACCTGGTCGCGTTCGCCGCGTTTCCGATGCTCGACTACCTGGGCGGCCTGGTCGGCGTGACGCGGCTGGCGGCGCAGCCGGCAACCACGGTGCTGGAGTTCACGCTCGCGGGCGTGCTGACCGTGCCCTTCACGATCGCGGCGGGCACCCGGGCCGGAACCGCGGACGGGCTTTACGCGTTCGCCACGAACTCGGCGCTCACGATCGCGGCGGGCGCTTCGGGCGCGTCAGTTGAAGCGACCGCGATCGCTGCGGGAGCGGGCGCGAACGGCTACCTGCCGGGGCAGATGAACGTGCTCCTCAACCCCAACGCGCTCATCGCAAGCGTGACCAACACCAGCACCACGAGCGGCGGCTCGTCTCCTGAGACCGACGACCATCTGCGCGCGCGCATCCAGGCGGCGCCCAACCAGTTCAGCGTTGCGGGTCCGACCGGCGCTTACCGGTTCTTTGCGCTGAGCGTCGATCCCGCGATTATCGACGCCCAGGTCACGAGCCCGGCGCCTGGCCAAGTGACGGTCTATATACTGACCGGCCCGATCACGCTGCAGCCCGCCGCCGCGCCAAACAGCGCCGGGGTGGCGGGCGCAAGCTGATCGGCAACGTCGCGGCGGCGCTCAGCGCGGACAGCGTGCGTCCGCTCACCGACACGGTCTCGGTGCTGGCGGTAGCGGAAATCGATTACCAGATTGCGGGCACCGTTACGATTTACGCCGACGCCGACCCGGTCGCGACGATGGCGCAGGCGAATATCTCCGCGCAGCAGCTCGCCATCGGGCTCGCCTCGAAGATCCAGCGCGACATCGTGCCAAGCCAGATCGTTGCGGCGCTGGCGGTGCCGGGCGTGTACGAAGTGACACTGACCTCGCCCGCGTACACGCAGCTCCAGCCGGGACAGTGGGCCAACTGCACCTCGATCGCGCTGGTCCAGGCCATCAGCACGGAAAGGTCATGAGGAGCGCAAACTATCCGCAGATTTCGCCGATCTGGCGTTCAGATTCCGGAATCTGCATAACCCGTGCAATCTGTGGATTCGCTGGAGAGCGAGATGCCTGAACTGTCGCCAGCGCCGTCCATAAACGACACGCGCACGCGCGCGCTGATGGTGCTGATCGAGCGTCTGGCGGAGCTCGATCTCACGTCCCTGCTGGTCTATCGAATCGAATCGGTCCCCGACGGCGCGCTGCCGTTCCTGGCCTGGCAATTCGACGTGCTCTCCCCGCTGTGGCTACTGATCGCGCCCACCGCAGTGAGTATCGACGCACTGACCGGAATCGACTCGCTGACCGATATCGATACGCTCACGGCGGCGGACTCATCCGACGCGGTCTCGGACACTGCAGCGCAGCGCGCGCTGCTCGAGCTCGCAATCCCGCTTCATCGGATGCGCGGGACGCCTGCCGCGATCAAGCGCGCGCTGGGTGCGCTCGGATGGGCCAGCGTGACGATCGCCGAAGGGCAGGACGCGTGGGGCGGCACCGCGTATCCCGCGAACGAAGGATGGGCGGTGTTCCGGGTGATGGTGAATCTCGCGGCTGGAGAGGCGGTCGCGGCGGGGGCGGCGGATACGATCGTGGCGGCGGTCGATTTCTTCAAGCCCGCGCGCGCGTGGCTGGATTCGGTATGGTTCGTCGCGCCGCCGATGGCCGATAACGCGCCCGCACCGGCGGACCGCTTCACGCTGGGCGGGATCGCCGAATATCAAATTGATTCGGCGCCGCTTCCAAGTGACGCACTACTGACTATTGCGATCGATCCGGCTCCGCTCGCTGACAGCTATGGTCCGATCGCGCCGCTGTACAATTCGCACTTTCGGCACAGCGGTATCACCTATGGCGCAAGTGAGCCGATCGTCGCCGATCCGGCTCTAATACTCAATGGCGTTGCGGTTCTCTACGGAGGCTGAGATGAAGAGACCTTGTGGATTGGTAAGGGTCCGGGTGTTCCGCTTGACCAGCCGGGCGGCGATCAGGACAGGTGCTCCGCGAAGCCGTCTGATCTATGAGGCGGCGGGCGAAAACCTGTTCGTCAATGCGGGACTTCCCGCGCTCGCCGCCCTGATGGGCGGAGACACCGCGGGCCAGTTCGGTGCCGCGATCGGCTTCGGTTCCGGCGCGGGCGCGCCGACCGTCACCGACATCGCGCTCAGCGCGCCAGCGTACTATAAGACGCTCGATAGTCACAGCGAGGATGGCGCCGGCAGCGTCACTTTCAACTGGAGCCTGACGACTGGCGACACCGGCGCGCAGGGAATCACAATTCAGGAACTGGCGCTGTTCGCAAATCACGTAAGCATCGGGCTTCCGGGCACCACCGCGCCGACCCCGATGCTGGCGCGCAAGACGATTAGTCCGATCGCATTTGGGGCGAACATGAGCGTGTCCGGCACCTGGACGCTTACCTTCTGATGCTGCTTCTTGCCGATATAGGTTTGACACTTTTGCGCATGTCCGGCGCGCGGGAGCCTGTCCTGAGCGCAGCGAAGGATCCCAACGGTTGGAGGCAATAGGCCAATGCCGAATCTGACTGATAATCCCGACTTTAGTTCCAATGAAATATACGAAATCCAGGCGACCGACGGCGTGGAGGGCGCGGCCAGCGGCGCGAGCTTCAGCGGAATCGGCGTGTCCAATCAGCCGCATCAGCAGCTCGCAAACCGCACCGCGTTCCTCAAGCAGCGGCAGGATAGCAATATTGCGAATATCGTGACCCTGCAGGCATTTATCGCAGGGTTCACTGGATCGCTGCAGCAGAATGGATATATTCACATTCCGATCGCGGACATTAATCGAGGCGCGGTCGTTGCCGTGGTGCAGTGGGGATACTACCCGCTGGCGGACCTGAAAATCTCAGGCGACACGCAGTTCAGCGTGACATGGCCGGTAGCGTTTCCGAACGCATGCTTCATCGCGCTCAGCACGGACCTGTGGGTCAAGGCGAGTGGACTCAACCTGGTCGCGAACGTTGTAAGCGTCAGCAAGAGCGGTGGAACCTTTGTGCTGGACATTCCCGATTCGCTTTCCAACGGACCTGAGCAGTCCAACGGCTTCAACTGGATCGCTATTGGTTTCTGATGAGATGACACCCGCAAGCCGCCGGTGCATTTGCCGAGAGAGCCCGCTGTGATTTGCCTCCGCCAACGGAGGCATCGACGACGCCGCAGGAGAGTGAGTAATGGCTGAGACGCGGTCAGCGCATCTGGTGTCCGTCCGCCTTGCTGCAGTGGTATTGGCCGCGGCCGTATCAATGATCGCTTGTGCCGCGCATGCTCAGTCGGGGGGGAATCTTCCGCCCCCGGGCGCGTACCAGCCGATTCCGAATTACACCGGAATCGGAGCCGGGCTGCTGTTCCGCAATGCGATAAATGATCGCTTTTCCGGCGTGCAGCCGGTCTCCCCGACTATTGTCAACCTCGCCTTTACGAATCTGCCGACTGAGCAGGATGGCGCGTTGATTTATTGCAACAACTGTGTCGCGGCGGTGCCGTGCGCGGCCGGCGGCGCCGGCGCGTGGGCATTTGGCGCGCAGGGACAATGGGAGTGCACGGCGCCGGGAAAGGCGGCGTCCGGCTCGAATACAGACATCACGTCGATGAGCGCAATCAACAGCATCACCGGGGCGTCCGGCTCCAGTCCTGCCGTGCTCTCAAACATGAGCACGAACAGCGTGATAAACGTCAAGGCCGCCCCGTACAACGCCAAAGGCGACGGGCTGGCGGCTTTCGCTCAAGTAACCGCAAGCTCCAACGCCATCACGCTCGGCGATGTCAACTTTAACTTCGCGAATGGCAACGGAACTTCCGTCACCTTCGGCAAGCGTCTCTTTATCAGCGATGGAGTAACGATCTCTCCCGGCAGCGTGAGCGTGGTTTCGGCCAGCCCCTCTCAGACCTGCGCGGACAACGGTTCGGGTGGCTTCTCAGGTAGCGGATGTGTGGGGGGGTCGATTAATTACACAACCGGCCTCTTCTCGGTGACGTTTTCGACCGCGCCGGTGAGCAGCACAGCGGTCGATGTAAGCGATACCCAGCTTGGTTTCGCGTCAAATCAGGTCGGGCGCGGAGTATGGATTCCCGGAGCGGGCGCGAGCGGCAACGCACTGGTCACGACTATCGCCTCAGTGACGGATGCCTCTCATGCGACCCTTGCCGCGTCCGCATCAACGTCGGTCGCGAACGCAAACTTCGTCTGGGGCGACGACGACACGGCAGCGATTCAGAGCGCGTACAATGCGCTCCAGCCCGGGCAGACCTTGTTCTTTCCGATTGGCTATTACGTCACCTCCAGCGTGCTCGAAGACAATGTTCAGGGGACGCGCACGCTGGGTGCGGGCGGAAAGAGCAGCGACTATATCCAATCCACTTACGGCAGTTCAGGTAAGATGGCGTGGCTGCACGGTTCGGTGATCTTCAATGTCGGCAACGGCCGCGACGGTCTGCATTATATGACCGACACCTCGGGTAACCTAGGCGACGGCGGCGGTGTCGATAACATGGTGTTCGGCTCCCTCGGCCGCCGCGAGGGCCTGACCGGTCTCACGATCACAAGTGCGAGCGAAAGCGGAAACATCGTGACGCTCACGATGGCGTCCACGGTCCCCAGCGACATTAAGCCGAACACCGAGATTGCCATCAGCGGTGCAAGCGTCGCCGGTTACAACTGGCCCGCTGCGGGCGTAATCTCCGCCAGCGGAACGACGATTACCTATTACGACTATTATGTGGGTCTCGGCGCGGCCACTGGCGGTACTGTTTCCGTGCTTCCGGTCGGGCTTGCGATTGGTTCAACGGCGAACGTCGCGATGAGTGGGTCCACCGGAACCGGTCTCTACATGAATCACGTTATCGCCGACAACAACGAGCTTCAGAATTGGGGCGTCGGGTTGAGCTTCTCCGGGCAGTATTCGAAGATCGTCAGCAATGAAATCGGCTCCAATGTGATCGGCTATCTGTTGAACGGAGACACCAATTCGAGTGTGTTTAAGAATGACGGCTCGTGGGCTGCGTCGGGCGCGGGATTTCTGAGCTACTACGGAACCGGCGACGAGTGGGGCGGTAACGAGGTGGAGCAAGCGACCGGCGACGGGATGGCGATTTACGATTGCGAAAACTGCTTTATCCACAACAACTACCTTGAGACTGAATCGCCCCTGACGATGAGCGGCGACCAGCTCCGCATCTCATCTATCGAAACGACCTATACCCTTCCGTACCCGAACTGCTCCAACGTGACGGCCCTCGACAACCACGGCGGCGGAAACGCCACGGCGAACGCCATCATCGAAGTCGCGAACGAATGCAGCCATGTATCCATCCTGGATAACGACCTGCGCAATGTTGTACCTGCTGATAGCATTCTGATTTCAAGCAGCACGGTGACTAACTCGCGCATCGCCGGAAATGCCTATCCCGGCAGTCTGGTCAACAATGGAAGCACCTCGGCTCCAGGCTGGATACAAGACGGCTCGGCGAATGTGCTGACGCCCACGACCTTCAAGAACACGGTGACCATCTCCGGGACCGGGACGACCACGCTCACGACGGACGGTAAGGCGAGTTTCAGTAATGCGGTTTCGGCTGGTGGGCTTTATCTGGGAATAACCGCTGGTACCGGCATTTTTATGGGCAACCAATCCTGCCTTTGGATGAACGGGTCCGAGGGCTTCCTGGATTCCTGCGGCGGTTACGCCTCCGATTGGAAAGCGACCGTTCCGGTGAAGTTTGGCAACTCGACAACGGCCATCACCGGAACCAGCGGCACGGCCACCTGTACGCAGCCGACGAGGGGCAATCTCAAATCGGCTACCTGCTACCTGAACGGTTACGCTAACACGGGCACTGCGCAGACCTTCACCTATCCGACCGCGTTCAGCACGACGCCAGTCTTGCTCGAATCGGGCGGCTCGTGCGGGACTTACAATCCGACCACGACGGCGAGCACGCTGACGCTGCCGGCGAATGCTTCGATGACGGCGGAGACCTGCAACGTGGTCGCGATCGGGCAGTGAGCTGTTGGTGGACGGTAGGCAGGCTGCCCATCAGCGCAGCTGATGCGCCTCGATCACGCGCTGCGCGCCGTGCTTATAGGGGTCGGCCGCTGGCAGCGAGACGATTCTGGACAATGCAGTTGACGCCCGTTCCTCCAAACGTCGCCAACTGAGGACCGCTCAGCGCCAATGGCCGTAGAAAATCAGCGGCGGCGGCCGGGAAGCAGGAGGACCGTCCGCTTGGGGTTTTCCCCAATTTATCACCTCTGCCCCCAAATCGGCCACAGGCCGCAGCCGTCGGATTTGAGTTATTCGAAATCACGGCGGGGAGCGGTAATGCGTGACCGATCGCGGGGCAGAGGGCACGATTTCGTGACTTCAGGTCTGAGGCAAATGACGCGAGAAAGCCGCAGGCACTCGCGAGCAATCACTGCGGGTAGTCGGAAACCTGCGGGCGGCGTGGCATAATCTGACTTCGCGCGCACTGGGAGCGTGCGCCCGCCAGCCAATGCCAGCGAGAAGAGATTCCGCCGCCGAGCCGTGATCCTGCCCCGCACAATCAGTCCCGGGCGCCGCTTTCTGATCGCGATAATCGGAATATTCGCGCTGGTGGTGGTGGGCGCGATCGGGTTCCGCGTGATCGAAGGCTTTTCGCTGATCGATTCGCTGTACATGTCGGTCATCACAATTTCGACGGTGGGCTTCGGCGAGGTTCGTCCGCTGAGTCCCGCCGGGCGGGTCTTCACGATGGTGCTGATCGTGACCGGCGTTGGCACCGCGTTCTATCTGCTTGCCACGGCGGCGGAACTGTTGATTGAAGGGCAACTCCGGGATTTTCTGGGGGCGACCGCGATGCAGCGCAAGATTCATCAGCTCGAAGGACACGTGATCATTTGCGGCTACGGCAGGTTCGGGCGCGTGGTGGCCGACGAGCTGCTGCGCCATTCGGTGCCGATCGTCGTGATCGATCCCGACCCGGTGCTGGCGCCGGAGTTCGATCGCGCGGGCCTGCTTCATCTCACCGCCTCGGCGCTGGAGGACGACGTGCTCGAGGCGGCAGCGGTGCGCACGGCGCGCGCGATAGTGGTCGCCACGGGGTCGGACGCCGACAACGTGTACATCACGCTCTCCGCACGCGAGAAAAGCCCGCGCATCGGGATTCATGCACGCGGCGAGTCCGACGGCGGCCTGCGCCGGCTGCGGCTGGCGGGCGCGGATCAAATCGTATCGGCTTATCAGCGCGGCGGGATGCGGATCGCGTCGCAGATTCTGCGTCCCGCGGTGGTCGATTTCCTGGAGCTGGCCACTCCGGGCCGCGGCCATGAAGTGGACCTCGAGGAGCTTCGGATAGTCGCCAACAGCCCGCTCATCGGCAAAACTATCGAGGCAATCGAGCGCGGCGTGACGCGCCTGCGGGTGGTTGCGCTCAAGCGCGGCACGGAACCGATCGCGCTCATCCCCGACTCCGCGACCGTCATCGAGGCGGGCGACCATCTGGTCGCGATCGGCGATCGCGCAAGCCTCAAGCAGCTTGCCGAGGGCACCACCTCGGCCGGCTAGCGCGCTGCCGCGGCCCGGAGCGCCGCGATCACGCGGTCCATGGCCATCCCGAGCGAACCCTTGACCAGCACCACGTCGCCGGGGCGTACCGCGGCGCTTGCCAGCCGGCCGGCCTCGGCGCTGTCGCGCGCCCGCGCGATTGAGATTGCGCGCGTGGGACCGGAGGCGGCGACCGCATCGAGCGCGGCGATCATCTCGGGTCCGGTGGCTACGAACTCGGCGGGATGAGCCGCCAGGACGGCGCGCACCGCCTCTTGGTGAGCGGCGGGCGCCATCGCGCCCAGTTCCAGCATATCGCCAAGCACGACGACCAGCCGCGCGTCGAGGTTCGAGGCGGTTTCGCGCGCGGTGGCGATCGCGACGCGCACCGACGGTGGCTGGGCGTTGTAGCTGTCGTCGATCACGAGTGCGCCGCCGATCGTGACAGGTTCGAGGCGGCGCGTAACCGGGCGCGCGGCGGCGAACGAATCGCCGATCGCGCCGAGTTGCGCGGCGGTTAGCTGCGCCGGGCAGAGCGCGATCGCGCCGGCCAGTGCGGCGGCACAATTGAGCGCGGCCGCGGCTCCGAGCAGCCCGATATCGCATTCCAGCAGCACGCTTGCGCCGGCCCGCACGAACTCGGGGTTGAGCTCCAGCGAGATTCGCGTGCGTCCGCCGCCGAGCGCGCTGCGCCCGGCCAGCCGGACGGCGGCGCCCGCGGCGGCGCCGAAGGTGAGCGTGGTGAGCCGCGCGGGAATCCGCGCCGCCAGCATCGATTGCTCCGCGGGTACGACGGCATAGCGCCGCGTCGCGGCAAAGATCGCGGCTTCCTCGTCGGCGATCTCCTCCAGCGTGCCGAGCCCGGCGCTGTGCTCGAGATCGACGTTCAGCACCATCGCGGCGTCCGGCTCCACGATCGCCGCCAGGTGAGCAATCTCGCCGCGCAGATTGGTGCCGCATTCAAGCACGGCGGCGCGATGCTCCGGGGCCAGCGTGAAGATCGTCATCGGAACTCCGATGCGATTGTTGAGATTGCCCGACGTGGCGAGAATCGGGCCGAACAGCACGCGCGCGACCGCGGCGGTGAGCTCCTTGGTGGTGGTTTTGCCGGCCGCGCCCCCGATGGTCAGAACCGGGAGCGCGCGCGCGGCGCGCTCGCGCCGCAGATGAAGCGCGGCGAGTGCGCCGAGGGCGACGAGCGTATCGGCGACCTCGATACATGGCAGCGCGGTGGTCGCGTGGCCGCGCTCCACGATCGCAGCGGCTGCGCCGCGCTCGGCGGCACGTGAAAGATATGCGTGACCGTCGGCGGACTCGCCGCGCAGCGCGACAAAGAGCGCGCCGCGCTCCAGCGTGCGGGTGTCGATGGCCACGCTGGTGGCGCGCGCGGCGGGATCCCCCGCGGTCATCCGCCCGGCGGTGGCGGAGGCCGCCTCGCCCAGCGCGAAGGCGCATCGATTGGTTGGAATCGCGGTCGCCATCCCGCGATCATATTGCCTGAGTTATGCGCGCGCTCCTACGCCCGCGGCCTTGACAATCGGCCGGGCGCACGGAAGCCTCGCAGCAACCCGGTGTATAATCGGCGTGGGAGGTAACTGCGCGATGGCGGACAAAGGCGCGGCGCTGGTCGGCGTAATCATGGGCAGCAAGAGCGACTGGGAATTCATGTCGGCGGCGGCCGAGGCCATGACCGATCTTCAAGTACCACATGAAGTCCGGGTGCTGTCCGCCCATCGCACCCCCGACCTCACGCTGGAATACGCGGCACGCGCCCACGAGCGCGGCCTGCGCGTGATAATCGCCGGCGCCGGCGGCGCGGCGCATCTGGCCGGCGTGGTCGCCGCCAAGACCATTCTGCCGGTCATCGGCGTGCCGATGCCGGGATGGGCGCTCAATGGAATCGACGCGCTGCTCTCGATCGTGCAGATGCCCAAGGGGGTGCCGGTCGCGACCATGGCAATCGGAAAGCCGGGCGCCGCGAACGCCGGGCTGTACGCCGCGCAGATTCTGGCGCTGGGCGACGCGGCGCTGGCCGAGCGGCTGCGCAAATGGCGCGAGGCGCGCGCGCAGGAGATACTCGAGCAGAAGTTGCCGTAGGCGGTCGACGGCGGGACAGGCGCGATGCGCAAGCAGGAAATCGATACTCCGGCGCTGCTGCTGGACCTCGACGCGGTGGAGGAGAATATCGCCGCGATGGCGCGGTACTTCGCCGCGCGTCCGCAGAAGCTGCGGCCCCATTTCAAAACCCCCAAGACGCCCGAAGTGGCTCGCCGCCAGCTCGCGACCGGCGCGATCGGAATCACCGCCGCCAAGGTGGGCGAAGCCGAAGTGCTGGCGCGCGCTGGATTGGGACCCATCCTGATCGCGAACCAGATCGTGGGGCGGACCAAGATCGATCGGATGTTCGAGGCCGCCAGGGCGGTCGAGATAATCGCCACCGTCGAGAGCGAGTTCAATATCCGCGAGCTCGAGGAAGGCGCGGCGCGCGCCGGTTCCGCGGTCGGCGTGATTATCGAGGTGGACACCGGGATGCATCGGTGCGGCACCGCGGAGCCCGCCGAGACCGTTGCGCTCGCGCGGCGGCTAAGCCGGGGTCCGCTGCGTTGGCGCGGCGTGATGGGCTACGAGGGGCATGCGGTTCTGATTCCGGACCGGGAAAAGCGCGAGGCGACGGCGCGCGCCGCGCTGGCCGTTCTGTCCGCGCACGTCGAGGCGCTGCGCGCCGCCGGGTTGGCCCCAGAGATTGTCAGCGCGGGTGGGACCGGAACTTACGACATCGCGGGCAACTGGCCGAGCGTGACCGAGGTGCAGGCGGGATCGTACGTGTTCATGGATGGCGCGTACCGCGTGGTGCGTCCAGACCTGGGAAGGTCGGCACTGACCCTGCTGGCCACGGTCGTTGCGCGCCACGGCGAATGGGCAATAATCGATGCCGGAATGAAGTCGCTGACCAACGAGTTCGGCGCGCCGCGGGGCAAGGATCTGCCGGTCAAAGTGGCGCGGCTCAGCGAAGAGCACGGTCACCTCGAGGCGGGCAACCTTGAAATCGCGCCGGGAACGAAAATCGAGATCGTTCCCAGTCATGGCGACACGACGATCAATCTGCACAGTGAGTACTACGTATGCCGCGGAGACGAAGTGGTTGCGATATGGCCGATAGAAGCGGCGCGCGCCTACCGCTAGCCGCCGCGCGAAGCGCGATGGGCGCGGCGGCGCTTGCCGTGGCGCTGGCGCTCGGCGCGGCCCCGGCGCGCGCCGCCGAGATCAAGACCTCCGGCCACCTCGACATCCCACCCGCCGACGCACTGATGGCGATCTGCACCGACCCGGTGGTGCAGAGCGTGCTCAACCAGGATTTCCGGCTCGCCAAGCGCAATGGACCCACGCAACTGGTGACGGTGACCGTCACTGCGCGGGTGCTCGGTCCCGGCGCGTCGCTGCAGGACATTGCGCCCGGCGATCCGGAAGCGGTCGGGCTGCTGAGCGAGATGGGCGCGCAGCCGCCCTTGGGCGACACGGGAAACAAGCCCATCAATCAGTACGCGAACATGATGCGGCAGCAGGCGATGATGCCGCAGGATGCAATGACGCAGCAGTTCCGCTACGGGCAGGCGGCGCAGCAGATGACGAGCGGACCGTCGGCGCCGTCGCCCTACGACAGCATTCCGGAGAGCCAGATATACGACACCGCGATCGTCGCGCGGGCAACGATCGCGGGGTCCTCCGCTTCACTGCACGTGGTCGCGCTGGTCCATGGGGGCGACGACGTGCAGACCGCCAAGAAGCTGGTCGCCGAGGAAATCGCCAGCGCGATCCTGCACTAGCGCCCGCGCGGGCGTGCTCAGCTTTTTTCGGGCTTGGCCTGCTCGATCGTCACTGCGACCTTGTGCGGTTTCGACTCCCTGGGCAGCGGGACGCGCAACTCGAGCACGCCGCTGTGGTACGAGGCCTTCACGTCGGCGGCGCTGATGCCGTCGGGAAGCTGGATGGAGCGTTCGAAGGCGCCGTAGCGGACCTCGCGATGATAGTAGTCGCGCTCCCGCGATTCCTTGGTGCTCTCGCGATGACCGCGGATCTGGAGCAGGTTGCCGCGGACGGTTACGTCCACGTCCTTGGGATCGATGCCGGGAAGATCGGCGCGGACGACGAAGGTGCCCTCTTCAACGAACGTCTCAATGGCGGGCATCCGCTCGGCGCCCTGCGAGCGCACCATCGGACGCTCCCCGAGCATCTGATCGAACATTTCGTCAAAGCTGCGGCGCAGCGCCCCGATGTCGCCGAAAGACGAGGACCACAGCCTGGGCAAATTTGCCATAGTTCCGTCCCTCCTTGGATAAGATGGATCTACTGACCTGAAAAATAACCACTCGCGCGCGATGCGCAATCGGTCGGCCGCGAATGCGGATCAGTCTGGCGCGCCGATGGGCGCTGGCTCGTCGACGCCCGCCTGACGGGGGCTGGAAGTCCCGGCGCCGGTCCGCGGTGCGGCGGGCTTGATCGAGGTGGCGAAAGGCTCGCCCGGCGGGCGTGCCGCGGGCGGGGACTGCGCGCCCGCGATTGGTGAGACGGTGGTGGCGGCGCCGAGGCCGGGAATCGCGAACTCCCGCAGCATCCCCATCTTCGCCAGCGCGAGCAGGATCAGGATGGCGACGCCGGCGGCCAGCATCACGCCAATCGCTATGCCGCGCAAGGAACGCCGCTTGCGCGTCACCATCGTGATCGGCTCGGACATCCGCACCACGCTGGTTTCGGCGCGCTGCACGTCGTGGATGAAGCGCAGGGCGGTATCCTCGGGATCCATGCCCACAAAGCTGGCGTATCGGCGCACGAACGGGAGCAGGTAGAGCTGGTCGGAGATCAGGCTGTAGTTGTCGGTTTCGATTGCCTTGAGATAAAGCGCGGGGATCCGGGTCTGCGCAGTGATATCCGCGGCGGACAGTCCGCGGCGCGTGCGCGCGTCGACCAGGAGTTGCCCGACCGGGCGGTCGTCCGGTGCGGCCGCGGCGTCCGCGGCGCTGGCATCGGTGTCCGCGCCGCTGTGTTTTTCGTCAGCCACCGCGACCTTCATCCTCCCCCGTTGGCGTGCTCCCCCGCAACCGGTTCAGTACGTCGGGCTCATCCCGCGCGCGGGCGGACCGGGCGAGCGGTAGGGACGCACGCCACCCGATTGGACCCGGCGCAAGTTCTCGCGCGCCGACTGTACATAGCCGGGATTCGGCTTGCCTTCCAGTCCCGCAGCCTTGCTGCCGTAATCGATCGCGTTCTGCCAATTATGCTGTTGGAAGGCTATCATCCCCAAGTAGTCCCACGCGGCGGCGTAGGTTGGATAATAGTTTACCGCGCGATGAAAGTCGTCGCTCGCCGCCAGCATCTCGCCGTTCTTGTAATAGCCAACACCGCGCTGGCTGAAGATTTTCGCGGCCAATTCCTTGAGCTGCAGGTTGTCGGGGTCCGAGGCGAGCGCGGCTTGAATGTCGTTGGCGGCCTCGTCGTAGCGCCCGGCGTCATATGCGCTCTGGGCCTTGTCCTGGTTGAGCGGCGCGCAGGCCGCGATTGCGAGCGACAGCAATGCCGCCGCGGCCAAATATCCGAACTTTCTCATCGTCAGAGTCTGAGGCATCCTTGCCAGTTTACTTCCATCTTGGCGCAAGCCAAGCCCCGTCATCGTTCGCACGCCGGCGGCGGTTCAGTACCCTGGTCGGGGCGGTTGATGAGCGCGAACTTCTTGCCCTCGCATCCGACGCTGCGTGGCGCCGGCACCAGCGACTTCATCAGTCCGGGGATGTCCTTGCGATTGGCGATCAGCACGACGCATTGCGGCGACGACCACATCGCGCCCAGCTTCGCCGCGTTTCCGATAAAGGCCGCGCGCTCGTCGCGCGAGCGCGGGAACTCAGCCAACTCGCCCCAGTATTCGGCCAGATGCTCGGGACGGGCAGTGTAAAACGGCAGCGACTGGACAAAGTGCCGGTACGAGGCGAGGGTGCATCCCCGATCGAGGTACGGCGTGACTTGCCGGGCCAGATTGCGATAGGTCCGCCGCGACGCGACGTCGGAGCGCGCGCGCTCGGCAAAGCCGACCACCACGATCATCGCAAGCGCAAGCGCGCCGACCGCCGCCGATACCGGCCGCGCCGCGCGCGCGAGCATCCATGCCGCGCCGGTGCCGAGCGCGAGCGCAGCGCCGATCAAGATACCGTCGAGCGCGAGCCGAGCCCCGATTCGCGCCTCGAAGCCGGCCAGCGCGACGCTCGCGCACAGCGCGGCGGCAATCGTAACGATCGCGAGGTTGCGCAGAATCCGCGCGCGACGCTCGGCGACAATCGCGCGCAGCGACTGGATTCCGTAGCCGGCCATAATCGCCAGCGGCGGCATCGCGGGCAGGATGTAGGAGCCGAGCTTGGAGCGGGGGATCGAGAAGAACACGAACACGATCGCGAACCACACGATGAGCAGCCGGCGCGCCGACCGCGCGGCTGGAAGGTCCGCTTCGGGAGCGCGCGCGATTTCACTCCATCCCAGCGGGACAAACCAGATCCACGGCCATGCACCGCCCAGCACGATCGGGATAAAGAAGTATGGACCCCATCCGTGCTCGCTCGACTCGAGGAAGCGCTCCAGATGCTCGTGCACGAAGAAGAAGTGTAGAAAGCCGGGATTGCGCGCATTGGCGATCGCGAACCACGGAACGGCGATCGCACCGTAGATTGCGACGCAGGAAAGCAGCGGCATGCGCCTGACCTCGGCGCCGCGCCGCTCGATCAGGAGCCACCCCAGCGCGATCGCGCCGCCCAGCAGCAGCGCCACCGGCCCCTTGCACAGCGTGCCCAGGCCGAGCGCCGCCGCCGCGGCGAGCATCCAGAGCCGTCCCGCACCGGAGCCGAAATCGGGCGCGCGCGCGGCGGCATAAAATGCGCCGAGCGCCGCAGTCATGAAGAACGCGAGCGCCGGGTCGAGCGTCGCGAAGCGCGCAAAGCCGAATACCAGCGGACTGAGCCCGAGCGCGAGCGCGCCGAACAGGCCGGCCTCCGCGCCGAACATCGCTTCGCCGATTGCGGCGGTGATCGCCACTTCGCCAGCCGAAAAGAGCGCAGCCGGGAGCCGCACCGCAAATTCATTGGCGCCGAAGATGTGGATCGCTCCTGCCTCTGCCCAATATACGAGCGGGGGCTTTTCGAAGTAGCGCACGAAGTTGTCGTGCGGGGTGACGTAGTCGCCCGACACCACCATCTCGCGCGCGATCTCCGCGTAGCGGCCCTCGTCCGGCTCCCACAGCGCCGGACGGCCAAGTCCGGGCAGGTAAAGCAGTGCGGCGACCAGCGCGTACATTGCGATTCGGAGCATGCGGGGGCGCGGCGACATCTCCAAAGCAGTCTTCCGGCGCACGACCTCCGCGTCAACGGCCTCGTCGCCATCTTTCGCCAAGGCCTGCGGTTTGGCAAAATGCATCATTAGATACGCTGACCCGCCTGGCGCGCTCAGGAGCGCAAGGCAGGCCGCGCCGCCATTGGTATTGAGTTCCCTCGGCAAAATAGCCCCGCTGCGCGAAGCCCCCGCCGACCTGTCCGCTAATCAAGGGCTCGTGTCGATCGTCATTCCGATTTTCAACGAATCGGCGAATCTGCCCGCGTTGTGGAGCAGGCTGCGGCCCGTGATGGAGAATCTCGGGCGCGGATGGGAAGTAATCTTCGTCGATGACGGGTCCAAGGACGATTCGCTGGAGATTCTGAGGCGCATCGGCCAGCAAGAACCCGCACGGGTGCGCGTGGTCGAGCTGGCGCGCAACTTCGGACAGCATGCCGCCATCCTTGCGGGATTCAGCCTGGTGCGCGGCGAGATGGTCGTGACGCTGGATGCCGACCTGCAGAATCCTCCCGAAGAAATTCCGCGCCTGGTCAAGGCGATCGACGACGGCAACGACGTGGTCGGCGGATGGCGCGAGGACCGGCAGGACGAAGGATGGCGCAAGTACGCCTCCCACCTTCACAACCGGCTGACCTCGCTGCTGGTCGGGGTTCCGATGCACGACTACGGGTGCATGCTGCGCGCGTATCGGCGGCAGATCGTGGATACCGTGGTTCAGTGCGACGAGAAGGCGGCGTTCATTCCCGCGCTGGCCAATTCGTTTGCCAAGCGCGTCACCGAGATTCGCGTCAAGCACGATCCGCGGGCCTCGGGAAAATCGCGCTACAACCTGCTGCGGCTTGCGACCCTCAGCCTCAACCTGATTACCGGCTACTCGCTGCTTCCGATCCAGACGCTCAGCCTTGCGGGAATCGTAATCTTCCTGCTCGACGCGCTGATGGTGATGCTGCTGGTGCTGCACCGGTTCATCTACGGTCCGCAGCAGGAAGGCGCGCTGTGGCTTCTGTTCGCGATGGCGTTCCTGCTGTTCGGATTCGTATTCCTTGCACTGGGCCTTCTCGGCGAGCACGTCGGCAGGATCCATGTCGAGGTCCGCCACCGCCCCACCTACATCATCCGCTCGGTGGAAGGCGCCGGACCCGAGGACGCGCCCGGTCGCGGCGAATCCAAAGCGCCCGATGACAAGTCCGCGGAGTAGGGTCGGGTCGCGTGGCGCTAACTCGGGGCCAGGCCGCTGCGGTCAGAGACTCGACGTGCGTGATTTTCGCCTATCACGAGATGGGGCACGCCTGTGTCGAGCGACTGCTCGGAATCGGCGCGCCGATCGCCGCGCTGTTTTCGCATCGCGACGACCCGCATGAGGAAATCTGGTGGCGTTCCTGCGCGGAGCTGGCCGAACATAATGGCGTGCCGGTCTATTATCCCGACAGGATCGACGCGGAGTGGACCGCGCGGATCGCGGCGATGAAACCGGCCGTGATTTACTCATTCTATTATCGCTACCTGCTGTCCGAGAGCGTGCTCGCGCTCGCGCCGCGCGGCGCTTACAACCTGCACGGCTCGATGCTGCCGAAATACCGCGGCCGCGCGCCGGTCAACTGGATGCTGGTGAACGGAGAGCGCGAGGCTGGCGTAACGCTCCATCAGATGGTCGTGCGGGCCGATGCCGGCGACATCATCGCGCAGCGCGCGGTCCCTATTGAGGACACCGACACGGCGCTGACCCTGTATCGCAAGCTGGTGCCCTTGGGCGCGGAGCTGATCGGCGAGTATCATCCGCAGATCGCGGCCGGCACCGCGCCGCATCGGCCGCAGGACCTTTCGCAGGGAACCTACTTCGGCCGTCGCCGCCCCGAAGACGGGCGAATCGACTGGCGATGGCCCGCCCGGCGCATCTTCAACCTCGTCCGCGCCGTGACTCATCCGTACCCGGGCGCGTACTGCACTGTGCAAGGACGCCGGCTCTTTGTATGGGAGAGCAAAATCGCGAGCGAGACGGGATCGCGCGGAGCGCCGGGCGAGATCGTCACAGAGGGTCCCGGCGGTGCGCTGGAGATAGCGGCGGGCGAGGGCAGCGTGCTGGTCACGCGCGTGCAAGTCGAGGGCGGCGCAGAGGGCGCGCCGCGCGACGCGCTTGGCGCGACCGCCAAAGGAAGAATAATCGTACTCGAGTAGTTCGCGTTCGAAATGAAGCCGGCTGCGACCACCGCCTCGACCGCGGCGGTGGCGCTGGCGTGGGCAATCGAATGGAAGTCGCGCTCAAAATTGATATCGACACCCATCAGGGGCTGGCCGAGGGCGTCCCGCGGCTGGCCCGGATGCTCGAGCGCGAAGGCGTCGCGGCGAGTTTCTATTGCGCGATGGGGCCCGACAATTCGGGGCAGGCGCTGGTGCGCGTGTTCCGCAATCGCGGCTTTCTGACCAAGATGTTCCGGACCAGGGCCGTCAAGATGTACGGGATGCGCACGGTGCTGTCGGGAACGATCCTGCCGGCGCGTCCGATCGCGCTGGCGTTTCCGGCGATCCTCTGCGAGCTCAGGCGCAGCGGGTTCGAGGTCGGCGTGCACGGCTATGATCACGTCCGCTGGCAGGACCGGCTCGACGCGATCGGCGAGGCGGGAATCCGCGCCGAGATCGGCGACGCGTTCGAGGTTTACCGCGCGGTCTTCGGCGAGCGGCCGCGCGCATTCGCGGCGCCCGGATGGCGCACCAATGACGCCGCATTGATCGCGCTCGACGCCGAGTCGCTCGACTATCGCAGCGATACGCGGGGACGCTCGCCGTACCGATGCCGGGTCGCGGAACGCGTGCTCGACACTCCCGAGATTCCGACCACGCTGCCGACGCTCGACGAAGTGATGGGGCGCGCCGATCTGCCCGACGCGTCGGCGGTGCTGCGATTCTATCTCGATCAGTTCCGTTCCGACGCTCTCAACGTCCATACGATTCATGCCGAGACCGAGGGGATGGGGCAGCTCGAAAGCTTTACCGCGATGGTCCGGGCGCTCAAAGAGCGCGGCGCGAAGTTCGTGATGCTGCGCGAGGCCGCGGCGCGGCTCGTTCGCGCCGAGCTGCCGATCTGCGAGGTGATCCGGACCGAACTTCCGGGCCGCGCGGGATGGGTCGCGGGGCAGGGCGAAGCGCGCGAGGCTCCCAGCGACAACGCCGGCGGCGCGGCTTCCTGACCTTCTGCGCGGCTCACGGATCGCGCCGCGATGTGGTAAGTCTGGGGCCATTCCAGATTGCGGGAGGAACCGCGATGCCGCCCAAGAACCTGATTGCCGACAGTCCGCGCGAAGTCGGACTCGATCCCGATAAAGTCGAAGCGCTGTTTCAGCGCGCCGAGCGCGAGGTGCGCGAAGGGCTGCTGCCGTCGACGCAGATCGCGATCGCGCGCGACGGAAAAGTCGGCGCGATGCGCACGTTCGGGCGCGCGGTCCAGGGCGGAAAGGATCAGCCCGCCACCGACCGGACTCTGTACGTAATCTTCTCGTGCACCAAGGCGATCATGTCCGCGGCGGCGTGGCTGCTGATCGGCGACGGCAAGCTCGACGTGAACGAGCGGGTCGCGGAGATCGTTCCCGAGTTCGGCTCCAACGGCAAGGACGTGATCACCGTCGAGCAGGTGCTGCTCCACGTCGGCGGATTTCCCAACGCGCCGTATCCTCAGGGCGAATGGCTCGATCGCGACAAGCGCCTGGAACGGTTTGCGAAGTGGCGGCTCGAATGGCCGGTCGGCAGCAAGTACGAATACCATCCGACCTCGGGTTTCTGGGTGATCGCGGAAATAATCGAGCGCCGCACGGGCAAGGGGTTCCGCGAGTTCGTCCGCGAGCGGATCGCGACGCCGCTGGGCCTGCCCGACCTGCACGTCGGGCTTCCGCGCGCAGAGCACGGCCGCGTGGCCGATATCGTCCACGTCGGCCAGCCGCTGACCGATGATGAGCGCAAGAAGCTGGGATTTCCGCCGATGCCCGAGACCGAAGTCACCGAAGACGCGATCATGGGATTTAACCGCGCCGAGGTGCGCGAGGCGGGCGTTCCCGGCGGCGGCGGGATCATGACCGCGGCGGAACTCGCGCTCTTCTACCAGGGACTGCTCAGAAATCGCGGTGCCGACGGCGCTCAGATCTGGAAGCCCGAGGTGCTGGTGGAAGCCCTGCGTGTGCGCTCCGGCGACTACAAGGATCCGATCTTCGGAGTGAAGGTGAATCGCGCGCTCGGCGTGGTAGTCGCGGGTGGCGACGGACTGGCCAATTTCCGCGGCTTCGGCAAAACGCAATCCGCGCTCGCATTCGGTCACGGCGGCGCTGGCGGGCAGATCGGATGGGGCGATCCGGCGACGGGAATCTCGATCGGCTACTGCACCAATGGATTCGATCGTAACGATCTGCGGCAGGGGCGCCGCGGCGTCGCGATCTCGAGCCTCGCCGCCGTCTGCGCGGCGTAGCAGAAATCAGTCCCCACGCTTGTTACTCCGCGAACGGATTTCTGAGCACGATTGTCGCTGCTCGGTCGGCGCCCACGCCGACCATCGCGATCGGCACGTCGACCAGCTCTCCGATTCGCTCCACGTAGCGGCGCGTCTCCGCCGGCAGTCCGGCAAACGTGCGCACATCGTCGAGCGACTCGCTCCATCCGGGCAGCTCTTCGTAGATCGGCTTGACCTTTTCGATCGTGCGGCGTCCCGCCGGCACTGTGTCGTAGCGCTGGCCCTTGTATTGGTAGCCGACGCAGATCCTGATCGGATCGATCCCGGTCAGCACGTCGAGCTTGGTAATCGCGAGTCCCCACAGGCCGTTGACCCGCGCCGAAATCCGCGTCAGCGCCGCATCGAACCATCCGATTCGCCGCGGCCTGCCTGTGGCGCTGCCGAACTCCAGGCCCTCCTCGCGCAGCGAGTCGGCCAGGAAGCCTGACAGTTCGCTCGGGAATGGACCGGCGCCGACACGCGTCGTGTAGCCCTTGCTGATCCCAAGCGAGGCGTCCAGCGAGCCCGGGCCCAGCCCGGTACCGGCAAATACGCCGCTTGCGATGCAATTCGACGAGGTGACGTACGGGTAGGTTCCGTGATCGATATCGAGCATGGTGCCGTGCGCGCCCTCGAACAGCACCCGCTTGCCCGAGGCGATCGCGTCGCCCAGGTAGGCGCCCGTGTCGCACAACAGCGGCATCAGCTTGCGCCGAATCCGGTTCATCGTGTCCAGGATTGCGGCGCCCGCAACCGGCTTCGCCTTCAGCACCGATTTCAGGTAGGCGTTCTTGTCGCGGATATTGCGGCGCAGGCGTTCGGTGAACGTTTTGAAATCAAGCAGGTCGTCGAAGCGCAGCCCGGTCCGCGCCATCTTGTCTTCATACGCGGGGCCGATGCCGAAGCCGGTGGTGCCGATCGCGTGTTTGCCGGCGCGCGCCTCGCGCGCGCGATCGATCGCGCGATGATACGGCATCACAAGGTGCGCCTCGTAGCTGAGCTTGAGATTCTTCAGATTGAACCCGCGCCGGCGGCGCAGGTCGTCGATCTCGCCCAGCAGCGCGACCGGATCGACCACCGTGCCGTTGCCGATCACGCAGACCTTGTCGGGATGGAGCGCGCCGGCGGGAATCAGCCGCAGAATATATTTTTCGCCGTCGACCACGATGGTGTGCGCGGCGTTGTTGCCGCCCTGAAAGCGCGCCACGATATCCGCATCGGCGGCGAGCAGATCGATAATCTTGCCCTTGCCCTCGTCGCCCCACTGAGTGCCGACAACCGCAACTGTCCTCATGTCGTTATTTCGTTCCCCCGGCGGACGGCGCCGCGCGCCCACCCCGCGCGCGGACTCCTCCCATCCGCCAATTCATCCGATGCGCCGGCACTGCGCTCAGAGCTTGAGCAGCGAGGCCGACGTGATTGCGCCAACCGTCTTGAGCTTTTCCACGGTCGCGGGCGGTACCGGGCTGTCCACCTCGACCAGGCTGAGCGCGGTTCCGCCGATCCGGTCTCGTCCGAGCTCCAGCCCGCCGATATTGATTCCCGCCTCGCCGAGAATGGTTCCGACCGCGCCGACCACTCCGGGCACGTCGCGGTTATGGAGCATCAGGAAGTAACCCTCGGGTACCGTCTCGACGGCGAAGCCGTCGATCCGGGTGAGCCGGACCGCGCGGTTGCTGAGCACGGCGCCCGAGACTTCGTGCTGTCCTGCCGCGGTATCCACGATCACGGTGAGCGAATTTACGTAATCGGTGACTTCGCGCGAGCGCTGCTCGGTGACGCGGATTCCGCGCTCGCGGGCGATGAAGGGCGCGTTCACAACGTTGAAGTCTTCGGCGAGAAATCCGCTCATCAGGCCCTTGAGCACCGCGGCGATTACCGCGTCGGCCTTGAGATTGGCGGCCTCTCCGCCGAACGACACGGTGACCTCAGTGGGCGCCTGGCTGATCAGCTGCGCGGCGAGCCGCCCGAGTTTTTCGCCCAGGGTGAGATGTGGCCCCAGCACTTCGAGCTCCTTGGGCGATACCGCGGGAATATTGACCGCATTGCGGATGGTGCCCTCGAGCAGGAATTCCGAAACCTGGTGCGCGATATCGACCGCCACCTGCACCTGCGCCTCGCCGGTGGCGGCGCCGAGATGAGGGGTAGCGATCACGGAGTCGAGCTTCAGCAGCGGATGATCCTTGGGCGGTGGCTCTTCGACGAAGACGTCGAGCGCCGCGCCCGCCACTTTGCCCGAGGCGAGCGCGTCGCACAGTGCCTGCTCATCGACGATTCCACCGCGTGCGCAATTGATCACGCGCACGCCGGGCTTCATTTTCGCGAAATGCCTCGGCGCCGACGATCCCGCGGGTATCGTCGGTCAGGGGAGTATGAACGGTGATAAAGTCGGAGCGGGCGAAGATCTCCTCGAGGCTCACCAGTTCGACGCCGATTCGCGCCGCAGCATCGGCGGTAAGGATCGGGTCGTACCCGATCACTTTCATCTTGAGCCCCTGCGCGCGGTCGGCGACGATCCGGCCGATATTGCCCAGCCCGATCACGCCGAGGATCTTGTTGCAGACCTCGGTGCCGGTGAACTTGTTGCGCTCCCACTTGCCGGCCTTGAGCGCGGCGTTGGCGGCGGGAATATGCCGCGCCATCGCCATCATCATCGAGATCGCGTGCTCGGCGGTGGTGACGCTGTTGCCGAGCGGGCTGTTCATCACCACGATCCCGCGCCGCGTGGCGGCGTCGAGATCGACGTTGTCCACGCCGACGCCCGCGCGTCCGATCACCTTGAGCGAAGTCGCACAGTCGATAATCTCGCGCGTGACCTTGGTGCTGCTGCGGATCACCAGCGCGTCGTAGGGCGCGATTATCTCGGCCAGTTGCGCGGGCTTGAGCCCGGTATTGATGTCGATTTGCAGTTCCGGATAGCGTTTCAGGACTTCGATTCCCTGCTGCGCCAGCGTGTCACTCAGAAGAACGCGGAAATTTCCCGCCATGTTTACTTCAGATGCTCCGTTCGATTCGTGACTGTACCGCGGCGACGCCGACTCCCGGCTTGAACTCGTAGCCGAGGTTCTTGAGCGCCGCCTCCAGCGCGCTTACCGCAACCAGCATGTCGAACGGGGTCAGATGACCCATGTGGCCGATTCGCACCAGCCGCCCCTTCATCTGATCCTGCCCGCCCTGCACCGCGACGCCGAGCGTGTCGCGCATGTATTTGACCAATTTGCCGGTGTCCAGGCCCTGCGGCGCGAGCAGTCCGGTCACGCCCGGGGCGGGATTGTCCGGCGCGATCAGTCCGAGTCCGAGCGCCTGTCCCGCCTCGCGCGTCGCCGCGGCCATCGCTTCGTGGCGCGCGAATACGCGGGGCAGCGTCTCGGCGTGAATCAGCTCGAGCGACTTGTTGAGCCCGAAGATGAGCGAGACGGCCGGAGTGAATGCGGTGGTATGGTCGTCGCGCTGCGCCTTCAATTCCTTAGGCAGATCGAAATAGAACTTCGGCGTCTTGTTCTTCTTCGCGGTCTCCAGCGCGCGCTCCGACAGCGCGACGACTCCAAGCCCCGGCGGCAGCATCAGCGCTTTCTGGCTGCCGGTGACGTACGCATCGACGCCCCATTCGTCCATCTTCTGCTCGAATACGCCGACCGAGGTGATTCCATCGACGATCAGCATCACGCCGCGCCGCCGGGCCACTTCGCCAATCGCGGCGATCGGATGAATCGCGCAGGTCGAGGTTTCGCTCGCCTGAATCAATATCGCCTTGGACTCCGGGTGGGCGCGCAGGGCGTCTTCGATCTGCTCGGGGCGCGCCGCGCGGCCCCATTCGACCTTGACCTCGTGCGCCACCATCCCGAACGCCGAGAGCAGCTTGCCCCATCGTTCGCCGAACTTGCCGCCGTTGACGAACACGGCGTGGTCGCCGGGCTGGAGCAGATTGATTACCGAGGCCTCCATCGCGCCGGTTCCCGACGACGCCAGCAGGATCGGTTCCTGGCGCGTCCCGAACAGCGGCTTCAGGCGCTCGCGCGCCTGATCGAGCACCGCGCTGAACTGCGGGGTGCGATGATGGATGATGGGTTGGGCCATCTCGAGCAGGACTTCAGGCGGTACCGAGACAGGCCCCGGCGTGAAAAGATATTTTTTAGAGGGTGTCACTTCCGAAATTTACGCGGTGCGGTGGAGTTGCATCAACAAGCCAAAAAAAAGGCCGGTGTCCGCAGGTGCGGATCGCCAGACCCCGATGTTACGACCCGGGTCGTCCCGGGTTCCCCGTCCCGACTATCTGGATAACCGAGCACCCAGGTGGAGTCAAGTTTGTCCATTAAAACCTGTCCACTGGGCGGTGCGCGGTGGGCGCGTTGAAAAGCCGGGCTGTGGATGGTTAAAGGGTAGTCGCTCGCGATGCCGATAGAACATGAAATTCGCGACGGTGAGCTGGTCTGGATTCGCAATCCGGTAACCGGGGTTATTTCCTACGTCGTCGATCTGCGCGCCAAGAGCTTTGCGTTCACGCTCGGCGAGCGCAGCGCGTACAACTCCGCCGGACCGCCGCTTACGGCCGAGCAGGTTCGCGAGGCGACCGAGCAATGCCCGTTCTGTCCCGGCAATGAGAACCTCGCCACGCGCGAGTTGTTCCGCATCACGCCCACGGAGATGGAGGGATGGACCGGCGGCGCATCGCGCAGCGCGGATGCGTGGGTGGTCCGCGTGTTCAACAATCTGTTCCCGCGAATTCCCGCCCAACTGACCGGCGGGCGTAACGAGTCGTACATCGTGGTCGAGGATCCGCGCCATTTCATCGAGAGCCCGCGCTCCAAGGGCGACCTGATGCATACCGGCGCGCTCGGCGAGGCGCACTTCCGCCATCTGATCGAGGCCGACGTGCGCGTGATGCGGCTCGCGCGGGAGAATCCGGCGGTCCGCTCGGTGGTGGTGCGCAAGAACCAGGGTCGCGAGTCGGGCGCCTCTCAGCCGCATCTGCATCAGCAGATAATCGCCGCGCCGGAGGCGTTCCCGGCGGTCGCGGCCGAGGCGCGCGCGATGGCGGCGATGCCGGCGATGTTCGACGAGCTGATTGCGTTGATGGAACAGCTGGGGCTCATCATCGAACGCACCGGCGGCGTGGTCAGTTACGCCAGTCCAGTGGGTGCGTTTCCGCGCAGCTACGACGTCGTGATGCCGAACTATCGCGGCGCTCAGCTCACCGATCTGAGCGCGAAGGAGCTGGGAGAGTTCGCGGGGGCGATCTTCCGCATCCTGCACATCATGGGACCGCTGCCGCTCGACTACGAAATCCACCAGGGCGAGGGACTTCCGCTGCACGCGCATCTGAACGCGCGGCTGTACCCGTATTCGAACGTGGCCGGAACGCTGAACCTGCCCAGCACTCTGCTGCAGAGCGCGGCCGCCGTTCGCGGCGCGATCGCCCGCGAACGCGGCGAGTGAGGTCGTGGGGCGCGCGGGTTACTGCGCGCGCCAGTTCGGCTTGCGCTTTTCCAGGAACGCGCGCACGCCCTCCTTGGCGTCCTGGCTCTGGCGCACGTCGCGCGCCATCCGGAGCAGGTCGTCGTGCCATGCGTCGAACGAGTCGGTCATGCAGCGGCGCACCGTGGCCTTCATCGCGCGCAGCGACAGGGGAGCGTTCGCGGAGATCCGCTCCGCGAGCGCAGCCGCGGCGGCGTCGACCTTTGCGTCCTCGACGATTTCATGGACCATGTTCATCGCCAGCCCGCGCCGCCCATCGACGATATCCGCCGTGTAGAGAATCCACGCGGTGTTGGCGGAGCCGCAGACTTCGATCAGCTTGCGCGTGAAGTCATACGGCACCATCAGGCCGACCCGTCCCAGCGTCATGCCCAGCCGCGCGCCTTCGCCCGCGATACGCAGGTCGCAGTGCAACGCAAGTTCCAGTCCGCCGGCCAGCGCCGCGCCCTGTACGGCAGCGATGGTGGGAACGGGGAAGCGCTCCAGCCGTCCGAAGACCGATTCCAGCGTGGTCGGATTATGGCCGCCCGATGCTTCATCGACTTCCTTGAGATCGATACCGGCGCAGAAGCTTGAGCCCTCGCCGCGGATGAGCAGGGCGCGCACTTCCTTGTCGTTTTCAAATTGCGCGAGTGCGGCGTTGATCGCCTCGATCAGCGGCTGGTTGAGCGCGTTGCGCTTTTCGGGACGGTTGAGCGTCAGAATCGCATAATTCTGCTGGCGGCTTATTTTCAGGACTTGCTCGGCCATTGCGCTAGCTCCTTGCAGTTGGAGACGGGAGTCGTACTGGATTTGGCGGCAGCATCGCACGCGTCCGGCGGGTCTTCAAGTGCCGTCCGACTGGGTGCAGGCGGAGTGTTACACCACCAGGCTGAGCATCTTGTTGGGCACGTAAATGATTTTCCTGGGGGGCTTGCCGCCGAGATGGCGCTGGACCGCTTCGCTTGCTAGCGCGAGCGCGCGGACCTGTTCCTCGCTGGCGCCGGCGGGCACTTGCAGGCGATCGCGGACCTTGCCATTAACCTGGACCACGACGGTGACGGTGTCCTCGCGCGTCATCGCTTCGTCGAACGCGGGCCACGACTCCAGATGAACGGAGGACCGATGGCCAAGCGCTCGCCACAATTCTTCGCCGACGTATGGCGCCATCGGGGCCAGCATCAGCGCGTAGGATTCGATCACGAATCGATTGAGCGCGGCGGGCTCGAGCTTCGCGATCGTGTTGAGATGCTCCATCAGGGCCGCCAGCGCCGTATTGAAGCGCATCCGCTCGATATGGTCCGTAACCGTGGCAATCGTCTTGTGGGCGGCGCGCAGGACTTCATCGGATGGCGCGCCATCGGGACATCCCGCTTCGCTGTAACGCCGCACCATCGTCCATACCCGCGTCAGATAGCGCTGCGTGCCGGCCACACCCGACTCGTTCCAGTTGGTGGGCTCATCGAAGGGGCCCATGAAGAGTTCCCACAGGCGCAGGGCGTCAGCGCCGTATTTGTCGATCATCGCGTCTGGCGTCACGACATTGCCCTTGGACTTGGACATCCTCTGTCCGTCGGCCGCCCACACCATTCCCTGGTTCCGCAGCATCGGGAACGGCTCCTTGAATGAGATCATTCCCGCGTCGAACATCACCTTGGTCCACATCCGGGCGTAGAGCAGATGCATCACGGCGTGCTCGGCGCCGCCGACGTAAAGATCGACCGGCAACCAGTAATCGACCGCCTTGCGATCGAAGGGCGCGGCGTCGTCGTGCGGAGAGGCGAAGCGCAGGAAGTACCATGACGAGCACGCGAAGCCGTCGAGCGTATCGGTCTCGCGCTCGGCCGGACCGCCGCACTTGGGGCAGGTCGTGTTGACGAACTCGGCAACGTTGGCGAGCGGAGAGCGGCCGGTGCCCGAGGGCTGATATTCCTTCATCGCGGGCAGCCGCACCGGAAGCTGATCGTCGGGAACCGGCACGATGCCGCATTTGCCTTTGCAATAGACGATCGGAATCGGGCATCCCCAGTAGCGCTGGCGCGAGATCAGCCAGTCGCGCATCCGGTAGCTGACGGTCGGGCGGCCGATCTCGTGCTCCTCGGCGTACTTGCACACCGCGCGAATCGCGTCGACGGTGGTCATGCCATCAAGGAACGCGGAGTTGATCGCGACGCCGTGCTCCGTGAAGGCGCGATCCGACGGCGCGGTCCTGCCGTCAGCGGGCGCGGTGACGCGAGGGATCTCGAGGCCGTACTTTATGGCGAACTCGAAATCGCGCTGGTCCTCACCCGGAGCGGCCATGATCGCGCCGGTGCCATAGCCCATCAGCACGTAGTCCGCGATCCAGATCGGGATGTCCTTGCTGGTGAACAGGTTGCGCGCGTATGCGCCGGTGAAAACCCCGGTCTTCTCCTTCACCGTGGACATCCGCTCGATCTCGCTCTGCCGCCGCGCCTGCGTGACGTAGGCCTCAACCGCATCGCGCTGTGCGGGTGTGGTGATCTCGGCGACCAGTGGATGCTCCGGCGCCAGCACCATGAACGACACGCCGAACACCGTGTCGGGGCGGGTGGTGAAGAACTTCACCTCCGCGCTGGCATGGCCGGAGACCTGGAACGAGAGTTCCGCGCCCTCGCTGCGGCCGATCCAGTTTCGCTGCATCAGCTTGATTGGCTCGGGCCAGTCGATCGCGTCCAAATCTTCGAGCAGGCGGTCGGCATACTCGGTGATCCTGATGTGCCACTGCTCGAGGTCTTTCTTGGTGACCGGAGTTTCGGTGTGGCGCCAGCAGCATCCGTTGACGACCTGCTCGTTGGCCAGGATGGTGCGGCACTCGTCGCACCACCATTGCGCGCCGGTCGCGCGATAGGCGAGACCGCGCTTGTAGAGCAGCAGGAAAAACCACTGCGTCCACTTGTAGTACTCGGGCGAAGACGAATTGATCTCGCGCGTCCAGTCGTAGGCGCATCCAGAGATTGTGAGCTGGCGCTTAAAGTTGGCAGCGTACTGGGGGACGGTCTCGGTCGGATGGCGTCCGCGCAGCAGCGCCTCGTTCTCGGCGGGCAGTCCGAACGCGTCCCATCCCATCGGGTGCAGCACGTTGAACCCGGCCATCCGCTTGTAACGCCCGATCACGTCGCAGGGGACATAGTTATGCAGATGGCCAACGGACAACCCCGCGCCTGAGGGGTAGGGAAACATCTCGAGCACGTAATACTTGGGGCGCCCGGGCGTTTCAGGGGTCAGGTAGAGGTTCTGGCGCTCCCACTCGCTCTGCCAGTGGGGTTCGATCTTTTTCGGGTCGTAGCGTTCGTCCATCTTGGATGCGCCGCGGCGCGGCGGATTGTGCGAGTTTATCGTGCCCGGCTCCGCCGTCCAACGCCTGACACGCGCGATACGGAGCGTCGCGGTCACCGGCCGGGCGACTCGAATCAACGAAGCGAACAACCGTTAGGCTGGCTTGACCCACACGGTCCCAACGGGTTATTCGCAAGGGAGTGCCTGAACGGACGGTATGGAAATGACGCAGCCACTTAGCATCGTATCGGATTCCAGCGTTGACCTGCCGGCGGACGAGATTCGCCGCCTGGGGATCGAAATCGCCCCGGTGCAGGTCGCATTCTCGACCGAGTTCTTCCGCGACGTCGATTTGCCGCGCGACGAGTTCTACCGCCGGCTGCCCGGCGAGCCGCGCCTGCCGGTCATCGCGGCCGCGATGCCCGCGGATTTCCTGGAGGCGATTCGCAGGGCGCATGTGCGCGGCGAAAACGTGCTGTGCCTGATCAATCCCTTCGAGTCGTGCTCGACCTACACGTCGGCTTTCTCGGCGGCGGTGGTAGCCAAGCGCGACGACAAGATTAACGTCGATGTCCTCAACACGGGGCGCGCACTGACCGCGCTCGGCGCCGTATGTATCGAGGCGGCGGAAATGGCCTCGCGCGGCGCGAAGCTCGAGGAGGTGGTCGCGGCGATCGAGGAAGCGACCCCTCAGATCGATACCTATTATGCGCCCGCGACCGCCGAATATTTGCGCCGCGACGGCCGGATTTCGATTTATGAAATGACCGTCGGATCGCTGGCCGGGATGGTGCCGCTGGTCCGCGTGTGGGGACGCGTCGCGGTAGTGGATAAAGCGCGCACCCAGGCCGAGAATATAGAGAAGATGCTGGCGCGCGCGGAAAAGGAACTGGGCGGTACCGAAGCCACCGTCGTCGTCACGCATGGATCCAATCCGCGGGGCGCGGATGAGCTTGCCGCTGCGGCGCGCAAGCGGCTCAATGTAAAGCGGCTCGTCATGGCCGAGCTAGGTCCGTCGGCGGGCGCATATTGCGGCCCGGGAACGGTTGGACTCGGATGGTGTCCGAGCCTGGTCAAGTTGAACTGAAGCCAAGCGTCACTTATGCGGCAACCAACCTCCGGAGCGCCGGAGCATCGCGGAGCGCGGCTATGAAATTCGGGATCTTCTACGAACATTCGGTGCAGAAGCCCTGGACCCGGCAGTCCGAACTGCGCGCCTATCAGCAGGCGCTCGAGCAGATCGAGCTTGCCGACGAACTCGGCTTCGACCAGGTCTGGGAAGTGGAGCATCACTTCCTGGAGGAATATTCGCACTCTTCAGCGCCCGAGGTGTTCCTTGCCGCGGCGGCCGCGCGCACCAAGCGGATCAGGATCGGTCAGGGAATCGCGGTATGCCTTCCGCCGATGAATCATCCGGCGCGGATCGCGGAGCGCGCGGCGGCGCTCGACCTGATCTCCGGCGGACGGCTCGAGTTCGGCACCGGCCGCTCGGCGACATGGACGGAGGTCGGTGCGTTCGGAATCGATCCCGACTCGACCAAGGAGATGTGGGACGAGGTCATCCGCGCGATTCCGAAAATGTGGACCGAGGAAGAGTTCGAGTGGAAGGGCAAGTACTTTACCTTCCCGCCGCGCAACGTGTTGCCCAAGCCGATTCAGGATCCGCATCCCCCGATGTGGGTCGCGGTTTCCTCGCCCGAGACCGCGGTGCAGGCGGCCGAGCGCGGCATCGGGATGCTTGGCGTCACGCTGGGGACGCCGGCGGATTACAAGCGCCTGGTGTCTGACTACCGGCGCATTATCAAGCACTGCGACCCGGTCGGTAAATTCGTGAACAACCAGGTCAACGCGGCAAGCTGGCTTTACTGCGGCGAGGATGAAAACGAGGCGCGCGCGGTCGGCGGCGCAGCGGCGTTCAACTTCTTCCGCACCGCGGCGCATCTGGTAGGACTCGGCGGCGTATATCCGTCGCACGCTTATACCGCGCATGCGAATGCAACCGCGCTGCTCAGCCAGGCGGAAATCCAGTCGCTCCGCGAAGGCTTTCCGGTCGGCACCCCCGAGCAGATCGTCGAGAACCTGCGCTACTGGGAAGAGGTTGGCGTCGAGCGCGTGGTCTGCATGATTAATTTCGACCAGCAGATTCCGCAGAAGAAAGTGCTCGCGAGCCTGGAGCGGTTCGCGAAGCACGTGATGCCGGAATTCGCAGAGTCCAAGCCGCGCAAAGTCGCCGCGCCGGCCAAGGGGGGACCCGAAGCGCCCCCGATGGCGACCTGAGCGCCGCGCGAGCAGCCGCGTAGGATCCGCAGGAGAAAGACCCGTGCCTGATGAAGGACGAGCCCGTCACAATAGCTATCTGATCGACCTGCCTGCCGAACGCCCGTCGTATCCGGCGCTGCCGTGGACGTGCGCGAACATCGCGATGATTAACGTGTATTTCGAGGTGCGCAAGGATCCGCTGCTCGATCGGCTGCCGCCCGAGTTCTGCCGCTCCACGCCCGCCTACTGCCGGCTGACGATTTTCGACAACCCCGAGTCGCCCGCGGGGCCGTTTCGCGACGCGATCCTGGCGCTGGGATGCCGGCTTAACATGATGCCGGCGGCGTACGTGGCGGCTTCGATCACCGACAGTGCCATGGCGCTGGGCTCGGGAATCTTCGAGCGCGGGTTTCCCAACGAGCTTGGCAAGATCGAGTTCGAGCACGACGTGAATCACGCGCGGGCGCTCGTCAGCGATTCGCGCGGACCCCTGCTGGAGGTCGTGATGCCGTCGCTGCAGGCTATCGAGCCGAGCCGCCTCGCCTACGATCACGCGGATTCGCTGCGCACGGTCGAGGCCGGCAAAGTCGAGCTTACGGTGGTCTCGCCGGACGTGACGGTCGAGCGCGCGGCGATCTGCAAGAACGCGCGTGTCGAGTATCCCGCCGAACGTCCCGATTCGGCGTGGCAGATTCTCAATAGCCGCAACGTGATTAGCGCGCAGCTCGTGCGCGGACCGCGCACGTTCGCCGCCGGCCACAAGCCCCGCTGATCCGCGCCGGAAGCTCGCGCGCGCAAGAAGATTTCGCCCCATGCCGGGCCTTTTTTTGCAGTTGAAAAGAGTTCCCACGACGAAAGCTACCAGCATACTGTGCCTAGTGTCATGTCCCGCAAATATCTATAGCGTCTCTCGTGGCGCATGGGGCTCAAAGCGCTGGGAATTCAAAGCCGCGAACCTGTTCGGCATTGCTTGAGTGCTTCACATATTTGAGAGACAGGACACTAGCGTGTTGTGTTCAGACGACGATGAAGCGCCCGTCGCGTTCCCGAATCATGAAGGATTCATAACGCTCGTCGTGCTCCACATCCACGATTAGCTTTGAGCCATTCGCGAAGGCCAACGTCAGGCGGACCCGCGGGTCGAATTCGACTTTCGACACATCCGAGTGGAGTATCGAGTAGAAGCCTCTCATGTCGCACACTGTTTCCGGCCGCCAGTGCCAAACCGCTCCCGAGCTGCTGTGAATCTCGTACGTGGTGGCCTGCACCCCAACTTCCCACCAGTTATAAGTAGAGTCCGGCCGGTTATTTCGCCCCTCCTGGGGCGTGTCGTTTGTAGTTTTGGTTTCATCTTCATCACAGTTTTTCCGGCCGCCCTTCACTTGCTGAGGGCGGCTGAAAAACTGTCTGGTTTTGGATCCGAGGCCGGCGCGCCTTGCGCCGCGCCAGCCAGCTCTGCTGGCCAAGCGGTGCGCGCGACGGCCGAGCTCCCTTGATTCCTTGCTGCGAACTCCTCCGGCGCCAGGTAGCCGAGACTTGAGTGCGGGCGCAGGTGGTTGTAGTCGTGCCGCCACGCCTCGATGATCGCGCGCGCTTCGCCGAGGCTGCTGAACACGTACTCGTTAAGGCACTCGTCGCGCAACTTGCTGTTGAACGATTCGATGAAGGCGTTCTGCACGGGTTTGCCCGGCTCGATGTAGTGCCACGACACCCTGCTGGTTGCCCAGCGCAGCACCGCACCACTGGTGAGTTCCGTCCCATTATCGCTGACCACCGTCTCCGGCAGCGCTCGTTCGAGCGTGAGCCGCTCAAGTTCACGCACCACCCGTACCCCGCCCAGTGAGGTGTCGACCACCGTCGCCAGGCACTCGCGGCTGAAGTCGTCGACCACGCACAGGATGCGGAAGCGCCGGCCGTCACTCAGGGTGTCGGAGACGAAGTCGAGCGACCAGCGCTGGTTGATCGCACTCGGCAGCGTCATCGGTGCTCGCGTACCCTGGGCCCGCTTTCGTCCGCGACGCCGGCGCACCATCAGCCGCTCCTCCCGGTACAGCCGATAGAGCTTCTTGTGGTTCAGCGCGTGACCTTCGCGCGCCAGCATCCAGCCTAAGCGCCGGTAGCCAAAGCGCCGTCGCTCCGCGGCCAGCTCCCGCAATCGTTGCCTCAATGCCGAGTCGTCCGGTCGTCTGCACCGATAGCGCAGAGTCGAACGGTCCAACCCCACCAGCTCGCACGCATGTCGCTGACTCAGCCCGTGACGCTCTATTACCCGAATCACTGCTACTCGCCGCGCCGCAGGCTTCAGACGTTTTTTCCGAGCAGGTCCTTGAGCGCCGCGTTGTCCAGCAGCGACTCCGCCAGCAGCCGTTTTAAGCGCCGGTTCTCATCCTCCAGCGCCTTCAGCCGCCTGGCGTCCGAGACCTCAAGCCCGCCGTACTTCGACTTCCACTTAATGGGATGGACGGCTCCCCCTCTCCGATCGCCAAAATGGCGAACAGACGTTCCAGAGGGAGGCTAACGATGAAGGTTCACGTACTCGGTATCGACCTGGCGAAGAATGTTTTCCAACTCCACGGCGTCGACCGAAAGGGACGCTCGGTACTGACGCGGCGGCTTCGCCGCGATCAGCTTATGAAGGTCATCGGCGACCTGCAGCCGTGCCTGATCGGCATCGAAGCTTCCACGGGTGCATTCTATTGGCAACGGCAGTTCGAGAAGCTCGGTCACGCGGTGAAGATCATGGCGCCTCAGTATGTGAAGCCATTCGTACGCCGGCAGAAGAACGACACCAACGACGCCGAGGCGATCTGCACGGCGGTACAGCAGCGGAACATGCGGTTCGTGCCGAAGAAGACACTCGAACAGCAGGACATCCAGGCGCTCCACCGCGCACGCCAGCGGTTGGTCAATCATCGAACCGCACTGATCAGCCAGATGCGCGGACTCTTGCTCGACCGCGGGGTCGCGATCGCGGTTTCGGCCACACGTGCACGGCGGCTGATTCCAAAGATCCTGGCCACGCCCAGCGACGAGCTCACAGAGTTGATGCGGGAGATCGTCTCAAGCCTCTACGCTTTCATGCTCCAGATCGACGAGCGCATCAGGGCTTTCGATCGAAAGATCGATGCGATCTTCAAAGCCAGCGAAGTTTGCCAGAGGATTGCCAAGATCCGAGGAATCGGGCCGAAGACGGCGACCGCGATGATAGCGGCGATCGGCGATGGATCCGACTTCAAGAACGGCCGGCACTTGGCTGCATGGCTCGGGCTCGTACCGCGCCAGCATTCCAGTGGCGACCGCAGGGTAATGATGGGTATCAGCAAGCGCGGCAGTCAGCACTTAAGGACGCTGCTCGTACACGGCGCACGAGCAGTCGTCCGGACGGCGGTCAGAAAAACCGACTCGAGAAGTACGTGGGTCAACGAGCTTCGCCAGCGGCGCGGCTATAACCGCGCGACGGTCGCGGTCGCCAACAAGAACGCACGGGTAATCTGGGCCGTGCTGACCAGTGGCGAGCCGTACCGCGCTGCTGCGTGAAGGTTGAGCGAGGTTGCTTGAAGGATCGGAAAATGGGCTGACGGATCGAACCGGCACACTCAAACCCTGACTTTTATAATGGCCCTCGAGGCCGACCACTTGTCGAGGCGGGTGTGAGCGGATATCCCATTTGGGCGCACCATCAAGCGGTGACGCCGAATAGATGTTTGCAATCGATCACCGCCAGACCAGAACCAGAACCTTCTTGCCACGGGGGAGCCGTCCATAGATGTAAAAGGTCGCGCTCGAGATCCCGTGGCGCCGGCAGACCTCTTCGGTCCTGGCGCCGGCCTCCTGCTCGCGCAGCACCCCGATGATCTGCTCCTCCGTGAAGCGGCTTCCTTTCATCGTCCGTCTCCTTTTCAGGCGACGAACTCTACCTCAAATTGGCGGAGTTTTCGGGGTGCAGGCCATTCGCGATAGCACCACAGCCTTTCCGTGACCGTCGACCCCGTGTACCGAAAATACGTTCTTTGCCAGGTCGATACCCAATGTCGCAGCCTTCATCTCGGATCCTCCCTCGCTCTTCGCCGTGATGGTTCGCTACCATCCTGGGCCATTCAGAGGCCGCTTGGAAAAGCGAGGGCTGGGTCCATCCCATCAGGCCGCCGGCCACAAGCCGCGGTGATCTGCGCCCAAAGCCGCCGTCCGGCGATCGTTACAGCGCGCCGCGGGCCGCCCGGATCAGCCTGACTACAGACAAAGTGCAGAAGCTTGACCGGAATACAAAACCGTCTTGCGCGCGCCCGCCCGTCGCCGGCAAAAGCTCGGCAAGAGATGCGAGCCCGGGCGGCTATCTTTTGCGGACAATCGTGAGGCCGTCGGAGACCGCGATCATCACCGCCTCGACGCGCTGGTCGCGCGCGATGAAATCGTTCAGCGTGCTAATCGCTTTCGTATCGGCGTCCTGCCGGGTCTCATTGATGACGCTGCCGCCCCATAGGACGTTGTCGATGAGGATCAGGCCGCCCGCACGCATGCGCGAGAGGATTTCCTCGTAGTAGGTCGCGTAGTTGGCCTTGTCGGCGTCGATGAAGGCGAAATCGATCGGATACGAAGCGGGCAGGGCGCGCAGGGTTTCAGCCGCGGGCGCAACCTTGAGCGTTATCTTGTGCGCGACGCCGGCGCGCTCCCAATAACGGCGAGCCACCGAAGTCCACTCCTCGCTCACGTCGCAGCACAACAGCCTGCCGTCTGCGGGCAGGGCGCGCGCGACGCACAGGGAGCTGTAGCCGGTGAAGGTTCCGACCTCAACGGCGGACTTCGCGCCGATCGCGCCCGCGAGCAGCGCCATCAGGGTGCCCTGTTCCGGCGCGATTTCCATCTGGCTGATGGGACCCAGCTTGGCTGTCTCCTCGGACAGCTCGCGGCGAATCGGATCGCCATTGTGCCCGTGGGCGATCAGGTATTCGTAAAGTTCGGGCGTAAGCTTGACGTACTTGTTGATCGCGGCCATGTGCAGAGGATGCCACCTTGCGCGCGGGTGCGAAAGTCCAAAAAAAGGCCCGAGGCGGACGCCCCGGGCCTGCCATTCGCCGCCTATGTCCGGGATTACTTGCCGCCCAGGTAGGTGTAGTCGCCGTGCTGGTTGACGCTCAGGGTGCCGGTGAAGATCGAGTGGTGATACGGCGCGTATGCGATCTTGTAGAGCATCTCGGGCTCGCCGACTTCGAAGAACGCGTTGTTGCCGTTGAGCACGTAAAGCTTCTCGTGCCCGTCCGTATCGGTCGCACCCACGAACATCGCACCCCTGGCGGTCAACACCGGGTCGCCCAATGATTCGATTTCGGTTCCGAACGGAGTCAGCTCTCCGCGCTGCAGGCGGATGTCGAGGCGCTGATGCGCCAGCCGGAAGATCACCGGTATCCGCGCGCATCCCGCCATCACCGCCGTGGTGCCGTCGGCCATTAGCCCCGGCCTTCCGGGCGACAGGTATGAAACCGGGCCCATCGGGGTGACGATTCCGGTGGGAAGAACTCGCGCCATGGTGCCGTCGTTGTAGAGAAACAGCGCGGCGCCGCTCGGGGTCCGCGCGGTGAACGCGACCAGCGTTCCCTGCGGTGAGGCCAGTGCGCTCGGCAATCCGAACGGACGTTGGTAGCGCGTATGGTTGGGTCCGTATTGGCCCTCGACGGCCAGTTCGCTCACACCGCCCGTAGGCGAAGCGAGCAGGAGGGCCTGGCGATGGCCGTCCTCATGCTCGTTGGCCTTCGGGAACTGGAGGAATCCGTTGAATGCGACCTCGCCGTTGGCGCCCATCACCGGACTGCCATAGCTGAGCACCGCGATCTCATTTCCCTGGTTGGTCTTGTCGCCCGATCGCGCGAGGCACGAAATCTTGCCACCGCGGTCGAGGATCAATCCATCGTAGTTGCGGGGCAACCACGCCATGAACACGATATCTCCGTCCGCGTCACCTACCGGATAAGGGTCGCCTTTGATCTTGGCTTCGCAGCCGTTCGGCTCCTTGGAGAGATCAACGACCTTGGCGATCCGTCGATAAACCGGGGCGTCGGGATAACCGGCAAAGATGTCCCAATGAGGCTTGCCAGACACGGGGGTGGTTTCAGCGCCGAAGATCACCCGGCCGTCGGGCATCATCGAGGGAACTCCGACCTCGGTGATGGTGCCGCCGATTGGAGAGCGCGACCCGACCGCCGTGATGATTACCGGAGTTCCGCCGGAGTCGCTCGCATAGAGAGCCTGCGTAGCGCTGGACTCGAGCCCGGCGCCCTGGCCCTGCAGGCTCAGCGAAACTGCATGCGCGTTGACGGCATATCCGAGCAGCAACGCGAGTAACGGGGCGAAGAACCTCAGCCTCATGGCAAAATTCCCCCGACTCGAATCAGTTTTTAACAACTGGACGATCTGGGATTCTTATAGTCGCTAATGCCGTCCAGATGCAACGCTAGATTTGTCGAAATCGTCAAGTTGGACTCTTGCAGAGCCCCAATCCGAGCAACTCGCCGAGGATTCGCTGGGGATGCGTCGCGGCCCAATAGACCCTGCCGCAGCCCTCGCATTGCGCAAAGCGCTCCTGGCTCGCATAGACGAACGGCGGCACCCGGCGCGCGACGATCTCCCGCGAAACCCGGCGAAGCGGAGTGTTGCATCGGGAGCATCGCGTGAACGCCAGCGCGTGGACATCGATCGGCACACGTGTCAGCGTCTCGCGCATCTGGCCGCGCACTTCGTTCGCTTCGAGCCAGATCACATCGGGCGCGGTGCGAAGCCGTTTATCCCGGGTCACGACGATGCGACCCTGTGCGCGGGCCTCTCGCAGCAAGTCGCCGCCGCCGAGCTGGGAGTCGAAGCTCACGTCGGCGCCAGCCAGCCGCAGCCATCGCGCCAGCCGTCCCAGCATCCGGTCCGCCGCCAGCCGCGGCGCCTCGGGCACTGGCGCGGTCGATTGGCTGGGAGGAGCGGGATTCATCATCGGGACGCGCCATAAAAAATTGCCGATCGCTAAAATTATACGCCGATGCGCCGATTTGATTCACCGCCGCCAGCGCCGGATTCGAGCAAGCGCCGGAAGCTGGGCATCGGGCGCCGGCGGTACTAACCTCGGGCAGAGCAATTTCGGTCGCCCGGACTCGGAGGATAGCGCGTGAGGGAAGAAGTAATCCTGGATGAAGAACAAGTGACCTTCGCCTCCGGCGAATTAAGGCTTGAGGGACTGTACGCACCCCCGTGCGCTGATCCTCCTGCAAGGGTTGTGGTCGTATGCCATCCACATCCGATGTACGGCGGCTCAATGCATAACAACGTGGTCGAGGCGATCTTGAAGGGGGCCTGGCAGGCCGGATTTGCGACGCTTCGGTTCAATTTTCGCGGCGTTGGCGCGAGCGAGGGCGAATATGACGGCGGCGAAGGTGAGATGCTCGACGCGCGCGCGGCGGTCCGATTCATCTCTTCGCAGCCGGGAGTACTAGCGGACCAGATCATCCTGGCCGGCTATTCTTTCGGGGCGGCGGTCGCAATGCGTGCCGGCCTGACCGATCCGGCGGTGGTGCGGATCATCGCCGTCGCGCTGCCGGTGGGCGTGATGGCGTCCGGAGCCGACGGCGAAGCAGAGAAGCCGGTACTGCTGGTCTCGGGTGACAGCGACTCGTACTCAGCCGAGGCCCGGGTCCGCGCGGTTACCGCAAGCCTGGGAACGCACGCGCGGGTGGAGATAATCTCCGGCGCCGATCACTTTTTCGGCGTATTCGAGGACGAGCTTACCGCGGCGATCGCAGGCGCGCTCGACTGAGCCGGCGGCGCGCCACGAGTCGCCTGCCACAGCGCGTAAAACGGATCGTACGGATTGGACTGCGCGATCTCGATGATACGCTTGATCGTCGCGTGCGTGTCGCTGTGATTCATCCGTTCGAGCGCGGCAAAGTTGTCAAGGTCGTGGAAGTAGATCAGGTAGTTGACCATCACCGCGTTGTTGAGCGGTTGCTTGTCGATATCGAATCGCGAAAGCCCGTTGAGGTGCGGGGCCAGTGTGGCGTAATCGGATTTGATGCCCGCGAAAACCGCCTCGCGCCGCTTGAGGATTTCGTCCTTGGGCAGTCCGCTCATGTACAGGCGCAGCAGGCGGGCCTGCACCTGGAGCAGGAACTTCGAAAAGCGCAGGTTGCTTGCGAGCACCGCCCGCGCCTCGACCGCGTCGCGTGACGATTCCCCCTCAGTCGCGGCGAAAAAGTCGGCCGCGCCGCGCGTACCCACGTAGTTCGCCGCGGACTCGTCGAACATAATCTCGCCGGGCAGAAAGTAGGTGCGATGGAACAGCTCGTGGATGATCACGCCCGCAAGCTCCACCCGGTCGAGCTCCAGCAGGTCCGAGAGCAGGGGATCGTCAAAAAAACCGAGGCTCGAAAACGCGACCGCGGGTCGCACCATCGTGTCGTACCCATCCGCTTCCATCGCGTCGGCTTCCGCCTTGGCGTTGGCTTCGTTGAAGTAGCCCCGGTACGGGACAAAGCCGACGATCGGAAACCACCATCGATATGGCGTGAGCGAGTCGCGCGGCGCCGCCATCACGACATGAACCACCGCGCTCGCGTCGATTTGCGAAACGCTTTCATAGGCGCCGCCGACGTCCAGGCCCAGCTGGTCGGCGGCGAACCGGCGCACCTTGAGGACGGTCTCGAACTTGGCGCGCAGTTCGGGCGAAAGATTGGGCTCCGCCAGCTCGGTCGAAATCGGCTTGCGATTCCACAGGATGCGGGCCTCTTCGTATCCGGCGCGCGCGATATAGCTGACGCTGCATCCCGCAAGCGCGATTGCCGCACCCAGCGCGAGCATCGCGCGGGCGGCGACTGCGATGCGGACGGACCGGCGCGAATGGTGCGGCGGCGCGTCAGTCAACCGCTTCACGCTGCGACTCGCCGGACGCCGCATACTGCAGCTCGAACAGCCGGAAATAAAGCCCGCGCTGCGCGAGCAGTTCGGCATGGGTGCCGCTCTCGCGCAGGATGCCGTTGCTGAGCACCATGATCCGGTCGGCGCGCTCGATGGTGGACAGGCGATGGGCGATCACCACGGCGGTGCGCTCGGCGAGCAGCTCGTCGAGCGCGAGCTGGATGAGGCGTTCGGTTTCGCTGTCCACGCTGGAGGTTGCCTCGTCCATCACCAGGATCGGCGGATTATAGGCAAGCGCGCGTGCGAAAGAGAGCAACTGCCGCTGTCCGGCGGAAAGATTCGCGCCGCGCTCGCGGATCGGCTCGGCAAGCCCGTGTGGGAGACGCTCGACGAAGCGCAGCGCCTGCGCGCGCGAGAGCGCGCTGCGCACTTCGCGCTCGCTCAGATCGGTCAGGCCCAGCCGGATATTCTCCATCACGTCGCCAGCGAACAGGAACACATCCTGCTGCACCAGGCCGATCGCACGGCGAAGCGTGCGCAGGTCCCAGTCGCGCACATCGACGCCGTCGACGAGAATGCGCCCGCCGGTCACGTCGTAAAATCGGCTGAGCAGTTTGATGATCGTGGTCTTGCCGGATCCCGTCGCACCGACGATCGCGAGCTTGCATCCCGGCTCGACCGTGAAACTCAGGTCCTTGAGCACGGGCTCGCCGGGGCGGTACTCGAAGTTGACGTGCTCGAACACAATCGAACCGCGGGTCGTTGTCGGGAGCGTGGGCGCCGGCGGATTGGCGATCGCGCGCGGCTCTTCCATCAACTGCTCGATCCGCTCCGCCGCCGCTAGCGCCGACTGCAGCACCGTGTACTTGTTCGACATCTCGCGCAGCGGCAAAAAGAACATTCGGGCGTACTGCATAAAGCCGACCAGCGCGCCGAGCGTGATCATCCGGTGCAGCACCTGGCCGCCGCCCGCCCACAGGATAAGCCCGATCGTCACCGACCCGATGGAATCGACGGAAGAAAATAGCCCCGTCTCGTAGATGTTGGCCTTCATCTGCGCGTCGCGACTGCGCTGGTTGAGCACGTCGAACTCGTCGCGCGAGCGGCGCTCGCGCGTGAAGAGCTGAATCACCGACATCCCGGCCAGCGACTCCGACAGGTACGCGTTGACCGCGGCCAGGCGCTCGCGGATCTGGCGGTACACGACACGTGCGCGCACCCGGAACAGATTGATGAACAGCAGCAGCGGGGGGATCGCGACCAGCGCCCACATCGCCAGGTGCGGACTCTTGGCCCACATGATTGCGACGATCGCCAGCATCGTCATCACGTCGATGAACATCGTGAGCGAGCCCGAGGCGAACATTTCGTTGATCGCGTCGATGTCGGTGGTCATGCGGCTGACCAGCCTTCCCACCGGCGTGCGATCGAAGAACGCCATCGGCAGCCGCTCGACGTGATTAAACGCCGCCAAACGCAGGTCGCTGAGCGAGTACTGCGCGACCATCATCGTCAGGTAGAACTGGCCATAGAAAGTCGCGAACTCGCCAATCACCAGCACCAGGTAGATGCCGCCCATCTTGAGCAGAGTCGGCCCTCCGCTCGAGGCGAACAGGGCGGTGAGCCAATGAGGCGGCGCGACCCGGTGATGCGCCAGGAACAGATCGATGATGAGCTGGACGATGTAGGGCTGGGTCAGGGCGAACGCTGAATTCAGCGGCATCAGGACCACCGAGAGCAGGAACAGCCCGCGATACGGCCGCACGTATCTCCATACGAAGCGGATCAGCGCGAGGTCGCGCGAGCGTCCAAGCTGTTTTTCCTCAGCGATTTCCATGGCGTTCAGTAGCTCGAGAGTTCCTCTTCAAGAAGCTGGCGGTGGAACAGCTCGGAATAGATTCCATGCTGCGCCATCAGCTCCTGGTGCGTTCCGCGCTCGGCGATCACCCCGTCCTCGAGCACGACTATCTGGTCGGCGTCACGGACCGTGGAGGCGCGATGCGCAACGACGATCGTGGTGCGGTCGCGCACGCTCTCTTCCAGCGAGCGCAGCACAGTCTTCTCGGTTTCGGTGTCCACGCTGGAGAGCGCGTCGTCCAGTACGACTACGCGCGGGTTGTAATTGAGCAGGCGCGCGATGGTGGCGCGCTGTTTCTGTCCGCCTGACAGCGCCATCCCGCGCTCGCCGACCACGGTGTCCAGGCCGAGTGGCAGGTTTGCGATATCCGGTTCCAGACCCGCAATCGCGGCCGCGCGGCGAATCTCCTCAGTCGGGGCGTCGGGCTTTCCGAACGCGACATTGCGCGCCAGCGTATCGGAAAACAGGATCGGCTCCTGCGGCACCACCCCGATGGTCTTGCGCAGCCCATGGACCGGGACGTCGCGGATGTCGCGGCCGTCGAGCAGGATGCGCCCGTCGGTCGGCTCGATGAGCCGCGTCAGCAGCTTGACCATCGTGGTTTTTCCCGAGCCGGTCCGCCCCACGATTGCGAGCTTGCTGCCGGCGGGAACCTTCACCGAAACATCCTTGAGCGCGTACGCATGATGGCCATTGGGCGATGCGCCCTCGGCGGCGAAGTAGCTGAATGAGACGCGATCCCATTCGATCGCGCCGGAAGTCTCGATTCGATGCTCGCCGTCGGGGGCCGCCAGCTCCGCGATTGCGGGCGGAGTGGCAAAGATTTCGTTGAGCCGCTTCATCGCGGCCTTCGCCCGCTGGTAAACGGAGATCATCCAGCCCATCGAGGTGACCGGCCACGCAAGCTGGGAGAGATACCCCATGAACGCGACCAGGTCGCCGATTCGCAACTGCTTCTGCGTGACCAGGTAGCCGCCGTACACCAGCACCGTCATCACGGCCGAGGCCGACGCGCTCCGAATCATCGGCATCATCGCGCCCCGCAGCCGTGCCAGTGCCAGGCCGAGATCGTTGTAGTCGTCGTTGGCGGTGCGGAAGAGACCGGATTCGTGATCCTCGAGCGCGTATGCCTTGATTACGTGGATTCCGCCGAGGCACTCCTGCACCTTCGATTCGATCGCTCCCAGGCCTTCCTGCACGCGCAGGTTGCGCTGCATCAGCGAGCGCGACAGCCGCTTGATACCGAACACCAGCAGCAGGTAGGGCGCGAAGGCGGCCAGCGCCAGCTTCGCGCTGACGCTCAGCATAAAGGTGAGGGCCAGCACGCAGGTTACGGGTGCGTCGGTGAACGTAATCACGCCCATCCCGACCAGCATCCGCACCGCGGTCAGATCGTTGACCAGCCGCGACATCAGGTCGCCGATCTTGTGGCGGTCGTAAAAATCGGGGCCGAGCAGGGTCAGATGCTCGAACAGATCGTTGCGCAGGTCGTACTCGATATAGCGTCCGGTGTTGAAAACCGTGAACCGCGAACACCATCGCGCCGCGCCCCCGAGGAGCGCCGCGCCGCACAGCATCACGACAATTCGGTTGAGCGACTCCCGCGCGGGAAGCCCGAGATCCTTGAGCGTCGCGAAGGTTAGTGCGTGATGCGCCTGGATCGCGTTGATCGCCGCGCCGCTCAGATATGAGACCACCATCACGCACGACGACGCTACGAACGTGCACAGCATGCCGAACGCGTACCAGTACCAGTAGCGCCGCAGGTAACCGAGCAGTGCAATCATGGGCCGGGCACTAACTTAGCAGGTATGTAGAGGGAGAAAAGTGACCCGTTCGGGGCGCGCCGGTCAGAGGGGATGCCGCTCGCGGATCCGCCGCTCGTAGAGCTTGGCGTACTTCAGAAAGACGTAAAATGCCGCGGTCATGGCGGCGTACAGACCGCGCCCGCCGTCGCGAAAGCCGCCGCGCAGGATGTAGAAATTGAAGAATCGCCACATCGGATGGGTCAGCATCTGGAGCGCCGCGAGCGCGCTGGGCGCCTGCTCAGCGGCCGCGCGAGTGCTGAAGCGGTTGATGGTCGCCACGTGGTCGGCGACGTCGCGATAGCTGAAATGCAGGATCGGCGCGCCGAGCTTTCCGACCGCGCCCTCCACCACCACCTTGTCGTGCGGGTCGCGCCCGCCGATATGCCCCCTGGCGCGCCGGAACAGGCGCACCGGAGTGTCGGGATAGATGCCGTGGGGATAGTAGTGGCCAAGATGATAGAGGATGCGACGGATGCGGTAGCCGTCGGCGGCCTGCGGCGATGAAACCGCGCGCAAAATCTCCTCGCCCAGGTCGTGGGTCGCCTGCTCGTCGGCATCCATCAGCAGAACCCAATCGCCGGTCGCGCGATCCAGCGCGATCTGCTTCTGCATGACGTAGTTGGTGAAGTCGTGCTGATAGAACTGCGCGCCCGCCTCGCGCACGATATCCGGCGTGCGATCGGTCGAGAACGAATCGACGACGATCTTTTCATCACAGAACCACGCGCTGGCGAGGCACTGCCCGATGAGCTGTTCCTCGTTCTTCGTGATGGTGATGAGCGAAATTTTTGGGCGCTCGGCCATATTTCGATCTGCGCGGCGCGGCTCTAGCCGTGGCGCGGTTCCAGCCGCTCGATCACTTTTCCGGCGATTTGCCGGAATGTCTCGCTGACCGGATGCGACGGATTGGCGGCCACGATGGGGCTTGCGGTGTCGCCGCCCTCGCGTAGCTCGCGTACCAGCGGCAGCTCGCCCAGGAACGGAACGCCCAGTTCGGTGGCGTAACGCGCGCCTCCGCCGTGCGAGAAAATCTCGTGGCGGCTGCCGCAGCGCGGACACAGGTGATAGCTCATGTTCTCGACCACGCCCAGCACGGGCACATCGACTTCGCGGAACATCGAGACGCCCCGCTTCACGTCCAAAAGCGCGATCTCCTGCGGCGTAGTCACGACCACACCGCCGTCCAGATGCACGCGCTGGGTGATCGTGAGCTGCGCGTCGCCGGTGCCGGGCGGCAAGTCGAGCACCAGGCAGTCGAGCACCCCCCAATCCACGTTGAACAGAAATTCGGTCTCCAGCTTTGTTACCATCGGACCGCGCCAGATGATCGCGGTGTCGTCGCTGACGAACATCGCCATCGAAACGTACCGGATTCCAAACCGCTCCAGCGGGATGATGCGACGGTCGGGCGTGAGCGTGGGGGCGCGTTCCACACCCACCATCATCGCGACGCTGGGGCCGTAAACGTCCGCATCCATGAGACCGACGCGCCAACCGAGCCCGCGCATCGCTAGCGCCAGGTTCACCGCGACGGTTGATTTGCCGACTCCGCCCTTGCCGCTGGCAACGGCGACTACGTGCTTGACGCCGGTGATCGAGTGCCGCTGCTCCGCCGCTGTGGCTGCGCCTTCGGCGGCGCCGGGGCGCGCGGCGGGTTGGGCTTGCTCAACGCGCACCTCCACGGCGGGAACACCGGGCATCGCGGCGGCGACACGGCGAACGTCCTCGACAATCTGGCGGATTGCCTCCGGCTTTGCCGAGGCAGCCTGCAGCACGATCGTCACGGCGCGGTGCGCGACTTCAATATCCTTGACCATCCCGAACGACACGATGTCGCGGGTGAAGCCGGGAAACTTGACTTTCCGCAGTTCGGCTAGAATCTCGTTGGGGCTCGGCATTCCGGCGATGGAACTCTCTCGGGGCTGATCTCGGCGACACTATGAATGTGACTGGGCCATGTTATCATTCCGGCACCGCCGGAATAAATGACGGGAGATGCCGCGCTCCTTGGGAACCTCACACGCACCGCACACGAAGTATCCGCGCGTTCGCCACGCGCCGATCGCGGTGGATGCGCACGGCGAGGTTGTCGCCACCGCGGCGAGCGAGATAGCCGGCGGGCTGGGCACGATGCTCGGGCGGGCGATCGAGCGCGAGGCGGATCCGTCTCTCGATTCGCTCACGTTGCGAATTGATTTCGCCGATGGCGCCGTGAATCGAGTCGAACTCGCCGTTCCCGCGGGCGATGGCTTCGCAATCGGACGAGCCGGAGCGCACGCGGTGGCGATCCGCTCGGGCAGCGAGCGCGGACTGATTCACGCGGGTGCGGATCTGCTCGGACGGATCGGCGCATGCTTCGCCCCCGGAGTCGCGCCCGAGTACCCGCGCGTCGATGAAGCCCGCGTCCTGGCGATCGAGCCGTATCGCGTCGAGCCGGCGTTTGCGCGGCGCGCGTTCGTCTCCGACATCATGACCTGGAACTACGGCTTTCCCGACCGGCTTGCGCTTCATTTGCGGCACGATCACGAGTTCATCCCGTGGATGGCGCGGCGCGGGATCAACGCGTTTTCCTACATCCGCCACGCGCACGACACGCGGCTGCGCATCGACGAGATCGCGCCGCTGCTTCGCGCGCACGGAATCGCCGCGGAGTACGGCGGCCATGTGCTGCAAATTCTGCTCGCGCGCGAGCGCTTCGAGCGCGAACCGGAGCTGTTCCCGGCGGGCGAAGACGGCACCCGCATGGCGCGCGGGAACCTGTGCGTCTCGAATCCCGCCGCCGTCGATGCGGTGCGCGACGCCGCGCTGCGCTACGTCCAGGAGTATCCCGAAAACGAGCTGCTGCACATCTGGGGCGCGGACGTCAGGGCTGGAGCGTGGTGCCGATGCGGCCAGTGCCGCGAACTGCCGCCGCAGCTTCAGTACATGGAGGTCGTCAACGCAATCGCGCAGTCGCTTTACGAGCACCGCGGCGCAAAGTCGCCTCCGGTTGCGTACCTGGCATATCACGACACGATCGAGCCCCATCGCGGCCTGCGTCCGCTGCCGAACGTGTGGTTCGAATGGGCGCCGCGCGAGAGATGCTATTCGCACGCGATCGACGATCCCGACTGCGAGACCAATCCGCGCTACTTCGATACGCTCAAGCGGTATATCGAGCTGTTCGAGGGGCGGGGCCACATCTTCGAGTACTACGCCGATGCGATTCTGTTCGGCGGGCTTGCGTTTGCGACTCCCGCCGTTGTCGCGCGCGACCTGCGCGCGTACCGGGCGCTCGGAATCACCAGCGTCACCTGCCTTACGTTCGGAGCTTTCAGCGTGCTCGCCTACCCGGCCAATCTCGAGGCGTTCGTGCGACTCGCGCGCGATGTGAGCGCGGATTCGGACGCGGCGCGCGATGAAACCGCCGCGCAACGCCATCCGCGATGCGCTCGCGCGATGACGGCGGCCTATCGCGCGGTTGAGCGCGCGTCGCGGATGGTGCTCGACTACGCCGACGTGATGCAGCCGGCGATGGGGCTGGACCGCGCACGGCGCAAGCGCGGCGAGCTGGCGCGGGCGGGTGCGGCGATGCGCGAGGCGGTTTCCGCGGCGGAGACGATCGCGCGCTCGGGCACGGAGCCGCTGGCGCGCGCCGAGCAGCAGCTTTGGCAGTACAGCGCCGAGGTGCTGGAGGCGCTTTCGGATTACCTTGCGGCTTGTGAACTGTCCGGCGCCGAGCGGACCTCGGCGGGCGAGCGCGCGATCGCCCGCGCCGCCGCCGCGATTGAAATCGTGCGCGGTATCGACCTTGAACTGAGGGGAACGTGGGGCGCTTACGATCTCGAATGGATTCGCGAGTTCTGGCTGAGCGGGCTCAGGAGCCGGCTTGAGAACAAGCGGCCCGCAGACGAGGAGATTTTCTGATGGAGAAGCAGGACGGATATCAACTGTCGCCGGAGCTTGTGCAGCTACGCGAGCAGGTGCGCAAGATAATCCGCGAGGAGATTATCCCCGCAGAATCGCAGGTCGATCCCGATGCGCCCGAGATCAAGGAGGACGACTACTGGCGCGTCGCGAAGAAGGTCCAGGCCGCCGGGATGTGGTGCATGGGCGCGCCGCGCGACTACGGCGGCGGCGGACTCGGCACGTTCGCGATGGCGGTGCTGACCGAGGAGATGGCGCAGCATCGGATGGGCCTCTATAACCCCGGATGTGGCGTGTTCGGGCGCAATCCGCCGCCGGTGATCTGGGCCGGTAGCGAAGAGCAGAAGCGCACCTACGCCGAGCAAACCATCAAGAATGCGTGGCACACTTTCTTCGCAATTACCGAACCCTCTGGCGGCTCCGATCCAGCCAACGCAATCCAGTGCCGCGCGGTCCGCAAGGGCGACACCTACGTGCTCAACGGCACCAAGATTTTCATCTCTCACGCCCACGAGGCGGAGTGGGGCGTCGTCTTCACCCGCACCGATCCCAAGGCCGGGCGCCAGGGAATCACCTGCTTCATAATCAAGAAGGGGCAGCAGGGGTTCACGGCGCGGCCGTTTCGCACGCTCAGAACCTCGGCGCTGCCCAATGAAGTCCACTTCGAGGACGCGGTGGTGCCCGCCGAGCAGCGCCTGGGCGAAGAAGGGCAGGGGCTCAACCTGTGCCTGGATCTGCTGACCCGCCTGCGCTTCCCGTACTCGGCGTGCAACGTCGGCGTGGGTGCCGCGGCGCTGCGGATGGCGATTGACCATGCCAAGCAGCGCAGCACTTTCGGCGAACTGCTCGCGCGCCGCCAGGCGATCCAGTGGATGCTCGCGGACTCGGAGGTCGAGTTGCGCGCCGCGCGATGGCTCACGTGGGACGGCGCGTGGAAGGCGGATCGCGGCGAAGACTTTCGCACCGAGGCGTCGATCGCGAAGCTTTACTCCAGCGAGGTGCTGGGCCGGGTCGTTGATCGCGCGGTTCAGATCCACGGCGGCTACGGCGTGAGCAAGGAGTTTCCGCTCGAGCGATGGTATCGCGAGGCGCGCATCCGCCGGATCGGCGAAGGCCCCTCCGAAGTCCATCGGATGGTGATCGCGCGCTCGCTTTTGCGCTGACGAATCTCCGGAGCCAGGGGAATGCGATGACGCTGCCGCTTGAGGGTATCAAGGTAATCGACCTGGGACAGATCTACGCTGCGCCGTATTGCACGATGCAGCTGTCCTACATGGGCGCCGACGTGATCAAGATCGAGCCGCCGGGGCAGGGCGAACTGCTCCGCCGTCCCGACTTGTCGCCCGGCGGCGCGAACTACTCGTGGCTGATGCTCAATGCGGGCAAGCGCTCGGTGACGCTCAATCTCAAGCAGCGGCGCGCGCAGGAAATTGTGCTGCGGCTGCTCGAAGACGCCGACGTGCTGGTCGAGAATTATCTCGAAGGCGTGATGGAGTCCTTCAGCCTTGGCTACGAGCAGATCAAGGACCGGTTTCCGCGCCTCATTTACGCCTCCGGCAAAGGCTACGGCTCCAACAGCCGATGGGCGCGGCTCGGCTCAATGGACAATACGATTCAGGCTTCGTCCGGATTCATCAGTATCACCGGCTTTCCCGATAAGGCGGTGAAAACTTCGGCGACCTTCATCGACATGGGCACCGGCAGTCACATGGTAAGTGGAATTCTGGCCGCACTGATCCAGCGCTCAAGAACCGGCCGCGGGCAGAAGGTGGAAGTCGCGATGCTCGATGTCGCGGTGCCGGCGATGACCAGTGCGCTCGCGCCGACCCTGCAGGGAATGAAGTTCAAACGGCTGGGCAACCGCCATTGGGGCGCCTGTCCGACCAACGTCTATCCGGCGCGCGACGGCGAGTTGCTGATCTTCTGCCTGACCGAGGCGCATTGGCGCACCCTGGCGAAGTTGATGGGACGCGAGGATCTGATCGCCGATCCGCGCTGTGCCTCTCATGCGACCCGCCTGCGTATCGCCGACGAACTCGACGGACTGGTTTCGGACTGGACCAATCAACATTCGCGTAACGAAATGATATCGCTCCTGATCGACGCGGGCGTGCCGTGCGCTCCGGTCCGCACGCTCGAAGAAGTTGCCGCCGATCCGGAAATCCGCAGCCGCGGCACCCTGATCGACGCCGAATATCCAACCCGCGGGCCAATCCGCGTCGCGGGATCGCCAATTAAACTGTCCGACGCGCCGCAGCCGGACTCGCAGTCGCTGCGCCGCCCGCCGACCCTCGGGGAGCATACCGCGGAAGTCCTCGGCTCGATCGGAATTGGACCCGACGAATTGGAGCGGCTGAAGAATCAGGGCGTCATTTAGGTTGAGCTTTGCAGGCGGAGAGCATCAGGGACAGTGAAAGACATACGCTCACAGTCCGCGACGACCAGTGCGTTCCCATTGGTCACGAGCCTGCCTCGCGCACGATGCCAATCAATAGAGCAGTCGGTTGTTCAGTATTGTCTCGTGGCTAGCGCAGGTTGATTTTCTGCTTCGTGGCGCAGGACCGTTATGAGGCCGGCGCGACGACATTGCGCGTCGCTGCTCACTTGGAGTCAAACGATCGGTCTGGCGGCTGCGTTTCGGATGTAGTTATATAGATGCATGGGGGCAAAAAGGGGGCTGCGATACCTCTTTTCGCGCGACTCGATTTTTCTCGGGCCGGCTCCGCCCGAGCGAATGGAGCTCGAGCTCGCTTCCATCCCCAGGACGATATCCAGCTTCATTCACAGCCGCGCCAGCGAGCAGTCCTGGGCCGCTGTAAACAAGCGGATGGCAGAGCCGGGCGGCGCGGTGTTCTGGATCGGCGGTCCGGCCGGGTGCGGCAAAACTCACTTCCTCAACTACATTCTTGCCCTCGCCGCGAAGGCGGGATCGCTGGAGTCCCGGGCGCTGCGCCATGTCGTCTGCGGTTTCGAACTGAGCGGCCGCACGCTTGCGACCGAGATGGAAACCAACGTGCTCGACGTTCTGGCCGAGGCATTCGGAGGCACGCGCACGCAAGCTTCGCTATGGCGAGAGGTCCGGGGGGGATCCGCAGTGATGGTCGCGCTGGAGCAGGCTCGGCGGATTGGAATCCGCGCGGTCACGCTCGCAATCGACTTCAGCCTCACCGAAGTCGAGCCTGCCGCTCCCTATATCACCACGCTGGCCGAGGTTGCCGCCTCCTGCGAGCTGGTGAAGCTGAACGTGATTGCCGCCGGACGGGGAGCGGCGGCGCCGGGGGCGCACCCACTGTCCGTGGCCCCGCAGGACACCGCCGAAGCGGTTACGATTGCGCTGGCTCGCGTGCGCGAAATCAACCCGCGGGCAGGAGCGCCGATTGCCGAAGCCTATCAGGGCATCGAGCTTGGAAAAGATTCCCCGCACGAGATATTCCCGTTTCATCCCGCGGCCCTGGCTACGATAGGCGCGCTCGGGGCTAAAACGGGATTGATCGCAGGCGCGGCTCGCCTGCTGCGCGAGGTGCTCGCCGCGGAGATCGAGGACGAAGGCTTTGGAGTCGAGCGGCTGACCTATCCCTGCGATTTGATGGACAGCCTGATCGTTGCACGCCGTGCAGACGCTATCCTCGGCGAGACCGGAGCGGCGGCGGCGCGCGCGGCCCGCGACGCCGCGCTTAAAATGGACGGGAACGAGCGGATGCTCGCGGGCCAGATCGTTGACACCCTCATCAGCGCGCAGCTATCCGCGCCGGGCGCCACACTCGCCCTTGGAGAGCTGGCCGAACGCGTCCCGATGCTGGTCGAGGGGAGCGGCGCGTGGACCGAATCGGCCATTGCCGAGACCGTCCGCAAACTCGGAGTGGCGTCGTTGGGAGCAATCGAACTAGTCGCCGATGCGGCGCACTTTAATCCCTCCGCCGCCAGCGCGCCCGAGGCTGCGCGCTTCAATTCCGCGCTGCCCCTGGCCAGACGCTTCATCCCGGATCTGACCCCGGTGCGCGGCAGCGATGACCTGCGCCCGGCGCTCAAACGGCTGGCCGACGCGATGGCCAACTCGATCGAAAACGCGAGCCGCACGCGCGACACGCTTACCGCGTCAATGGCTGAAGCCCATCTCGAAGTACCGCCGGCGCATCAGCGCGCGCTCTCTGAGTTCGTAGCGCTGGCCGAAGGCGGTCCTGAAGTGCTGATGGAGCTGGCGGCGAATCCGGCGCCTCGCGAATCCGCGGCTCAAAAAATTGGCGCGTACGAAGGGCTTGCCGCGGCGGCCGCCGTGGTGCCGCAAATGCGCGCGATGCGCAATTACCTGCAGGCAACCGGTCTCAGGGTTTCGTTCGACGAGGATCCCGCGCGTGATTCCCGCGTGACCTCGCTGGAAACCGAGTGCCAGTTGCTGGCCGCGGAAATCGGGCCTCGCGCGCTTGATGGACCGCCGCGCAACCTCGACGCAGTCGAGGCGCGCTTCCAGAAATTCAAGTGGACCTACGTGCAGCTCTACCGCGCTGCCCACGCAAACTGGCGCGCCGAGATGGAGCGGGTTGCCCGGGCGATGGACGACATGAGGCGCAACCTCGACGCGCTCGCGCGGCTCAATTCGATGGCCGCGCTCGGTCCTCCGGTGGCAGACGAACTCGCGCCCCGTGCCGGCGACATTGCCAACCGAATCAGACGGTGCGACTTCGAGGGAACGCTCGCCGTCGAACAGGAGCCCCGCTGCCCGCGCTGCGGCTATGTGCTGGGCGAGCTATCGCCGCGCGCGCAACTGGAGGAGCTGGCTGAGCGGCTGCGCCGCGCGCTCGATATAAAGCTCGGCGCGCTGTCGAACAGCGCAATCGCCCGGCTCATCCACCAGCACGATCACGCTCATCGGCTCGAAGGCTTTCTGAAGATAATCCAGGCTGCGCAAACCGAGGCGCTGGTCAGGGTGCTGGACGATCGGCTCGCGCGTTACCTGGCGCGACTGCTGGACGAAAACCTGGCGCCGGGCGGCGGCGTCGTCGAAACCCTGGAGTCACGCCGGTCCCGAACGCGCGGACTCCACCCGCCGCGGCGCAAATGAGTGGTTCCGCACCGGCACTCCGGAGCGCCACGCGACTGAGCGTGTGCGGACTGATTCAGACGGCGTGATGGTTGCGGGGCTGCCCGGGCGGGAATGCGCTTGAGCGGCGCTTGCGCCGCGGCTTGATGTTCAGGCGATCGAGCGCGTGAAAGTACGCGTTGCGAAACAATTCCAGCACCCACAGCAGACCGAGCCCCAGCGAGACACCCACGCCACGCGCCACTTCATGGAGATGGCTGGATGCTGTGAGCTGTTCGATCTCGATCTGAATTGGAGTCTGCTGTTCTGTATGATCCATCGCGGTTGAGACTAAGCGGCGGAGCGCCCCGATTCAAGGCGCTCCGCCGCGCGGTATGCTCGCAGCTGCGCTTCGCTCAGTGCGGAAGCGCGGGCGGAGGAGCTGACGGAAGCGGAGGCGGCTCGCCCGGCGCGCCGCCCGGCGCCGGGGCGGGCGCTGCCGTTCCCGCCGCTGCGCCTGCCTCGGGTGCGCCCGCAGTTGCTTCAGCAGTCGGGATCGGCAGCGTCAGAGTGACGTTGTCGAATCGTGCCTGCGAATCGTCGCGCGCCCACAGTCCAATCCGGCCCTTGGCGATCTTGCTGTCGTCGGCGTCGAAAACCTGCTTGTCGTTGTCATAGAACGTGAAATGGTTGCCCTGCGCCTCGACCCGAATCTTGTACCAAAGGTCGCGATCGGTAGGCACCACCTGCTGCTTCACCAGGTCGAGCTTGCCCTTGTACATCCGCGAGAACTCGAAGTAATCGCTGGGGCATCCGGCCGACACCAAGTAGAAGTTTTGCGGATCGACATAGCGAAAGAGCAGCCCGCCCGAGCAATCGAACCTGCCGCCCGCGCCTTTGAATGAAGCCTGCAGTGAGAAATCGCTGTACTCGGTCGGATCCTTGACCACCGTCATCGGATAATAGTTCAGCAGGTGAATCAGCGACATCAGCGTCCGGCCGCTAGGAAGTCCGTAGGTGTTGGGCTGACTCGGCGCGGTGGTATCGGGAATAACCTCCCACGACGCGACCACACTTTGCCAGTCTGAAGCCGGCTGACCCGCTTTGTCCTGATCGAAGTTCCAGACCTTCACCTGGGGCGTGGCGGTGGCGGTAGGAGTTGCGGTCACGGTCGGGGTGGGCGTCGCCTTCTTTCGATGGCGCGAACGGGAGTACGCGCTCGGGCTGGTCAAAACCACGGCGAACATCGCGCCAGCCGCAATCACGACCGCGCTCTTCAGCCAAGAACTTGCTGTCATTTTCTGGGTCCTCTCTCCACTGCTAATCCCGAGGCGTTAAGTCGCTTGATCGGAGCCGCAACAATCCGCGCGAGTTTCCCTAATGACCGGTGGCGCTGTCAAGAAAGCGGATTCATGATCATCAGGCCACTCGCCAACAGTATCGCGTACCCGCCCGCGCGAACATCGATCCATGTCGTTCGCACGCTCAGTAGCGATCAATTCGCGCATTTATACTTGGCGCATTGCGTACTGGCTATTTTCGCCTTTAATTCGCCTAGTCCCTAAGCGAGTAGATATCGGATTCTCGTAATTCTTCCACAAGAGTTTGTTGACTGTTGTGGTGGAAAGTGGGATGTTGTGGCGCATCAGGGAGGAGTGGGGTGTTCAGCGGTCGATTTGACCATGCGATCGACGATAAGGGACGCGTCAGCATCCCGGCGCGCTTTCGCGAGCTTTTGCAGCGCGAAGGCCACGATCGCCTGTTCATCACGAATTTTTACTATAGCCGCGAGCGATGCCTTGAGCTTTATCCTCCCGGCGAATGGGAAAAGTTCGTTGCTCAGATCGCGAGCCGAAACCGATTCGATCCGGCGGTACAGAAGTTCGAAGCATTCTATATCGGCGGAGCCTATGAAGTCCCGGTCGATCGCCAGGGACGAGTCCTGATTCCGCCCAAGCAGCGCGAATGGGCGGGGCTGAATCGCGAGGTAACGTTCTCGGCGCTGCGCGATCACTTTCAATTGTGGGACAAGGCGGTGCTCGAGCGTGTGCTGCGGGCAACCGAAGAGGAACTGCAGGATCCCGGCTTTTACGAGAAGCTGAACTTTTGACGCGATGAGTCTTGCGGTGAAACACGACGACGGCGCGGCGGTCCGGATGCATGTGCCGGTGATGGTGGAGGAGGTGCGCGAGATGCTTTGCGCGCACGGGCCGCGCGTCGTCGTTGATGCCACCGTGGGCACCGGAGGTCACGCGGAGGCACTTCTGGAGGCGACCCAAGCGCGCCTGCTTGGGATTGATCGCGACTCGGCGGCGCTCGAGGCGGCGCGCGAGCGTCTGTCGGATTTCGGCGACCGCGCGATCCTCCGCCACGGTGATTTCGGCGAGATCGCGCGGGTGGCGCGCGAAGCCGGTTTCAACACCGCCGACGCGATTCTGGCCGATCTCGGGATGAGCAGCTTTGCGCTGGATGACCCGGAGCGCGGGTTCAGCTTCCGGTTCGACGCCCCGCTGGACATGCGGATGGATCGGACGCAGACGCTGCGCGCGTACGACCTGGTGAACGAGGAAACCGAGTCCGACCTCGCCGACATCCTGCATCATTGGGGCGAGGAGCGCGCCGCGCGGCGAATCGCCCGCGCGATCGTCGAGGCGCGCCGCCGCCGTCCGCTCGAAACCACGGGCGAATTGCGCGCGATCGCCGAGCGCGTGCTCGGGCCGCGCCGCCGTGGCGGAGTGCATCCGGCGACACGGACCTTCCAGGCGCTGCGAATCGCGGTCAACCGCGAAATGGAGAGCCTGTCCGCACTGCTGCGCGACGGGCCGGAGTTGCTTGGCGCGCGCGGGCGGATGGCGGTGATCGCGTATCACTCGCTCGAGGATCGCGCGGTCAAGGAGCGCTTCCGCGAGCTTGCGCATACTGATGGATACGCAGCCGTGACCCGAAAGGTGGTCAAACCACAGGCCGCCGAGATCGCGCGTAATCCGCGCGCCCGCAGCGCGCGCCTGCGATGTATCGAAAGGGGCGGGCAATGAGCGCACGGCGGCGGCCCAGCAAAGCGCCCTCGCGCGTCGTGCCGGCCATTTTGGCGCTGGCGATAGCCGCGATCGGATTCACCACGCTGCTGATCCGGCTGGAAACCACGCGCGAGGGCTACCGGCTTTCTACCCTGACCACCGAGATAGCAAAGCTCGAGGATCAGAACCGCGAGCTGCGGCTCACTGTTGCGCAGCTTTCCTCTCATGATCGGCTGCGCGCGCTCGCCGCGCAGTATGATCTGCGTCCACCCTCGGCCAAGCAGGTGGTGACGCTCAAATGAACGCGACCTTCAAGCAGCGCCGCACGCGGATCGGATGGCTGACGCTCGGCCTGTCGGCATTGTTTCTGATGGCGATCATCCGCCTGGTGGTGCTGGTGTCCTTCGACGGACCCCGACTCACCTCGATGGCTCGGAGCGAACACACGGGCGTCACCGAGCTTGCCGCGGTACGAGGGCCGGTCGTGGATCGCAACGGTGAACCGCTCGCGCTTTCGGCGGAGACGCGCTCGGTGTATGCGCGTCCGCGCCGGGTGTTCGACACGACTACGCGCGCGGAGCGCGTACGGCTGGCCGACGCGATCGGGATGACTGCGGCGCAGTTGGAGACGCGGCTCCACAAGCCCGCGCCATTCGTATGGCTGGCGCGCCAGATCGCGCCCGCCAAGGCGCAAGCGGCCGAAGCGCTGGGAATCGACGGCGTCGGCTCGGTTGCGGAATACAAACGCTTCTACCCGGAGAGCAACCTGGCCGCGGCGGTGGTCGGGCTTGCGGGGATGGACGGCCAGGGGCTCTCCGGCCTCGAACTGCAATATAACAAGCTGGTCCGCGGCGCGCCGGTCGAACTCCAGTTTTACCACGACGCGCTCGGCCATCCGATCCTGACCAGCCCGCTCGCGCTCAAGACTGCCGAGCCGGGCGCGAAACTCAAGCTGACTATCGACGCTTCGATTGAGTCGCTCGCCGAAAACGAGCTTGCGGCGGAAGTGAAGCAAAGTGGCGCCAACCACGGTGCTGCGATCGTGCTCGATCCGTTCACCGGCGCGGTGCTCGCGATGGCCAACGTGGCGGCCGATCCGAACGGGCTCCATGACCGCCTGCACAATCCCGCCGTGCAGGACGCGTTTGAGCCGGGCTCCACGATGAAGGGAGTGCTGGGATCGATCGCGCTGGCGGACCGGGTGATCACGCCCAGCACCAGCATTTTCTGCGAGGAAGGGCACTATACGATTGACCGCCGGACCATCCACGACGACAGCCGCCACGGAGTTCTTGACCTGGGCGGGATTATCGAAGTTTCGTCGAATATCGGCGCGGCGAAGATCGCGCTCAAGCTCGGCTCCGATCGCTTCTACCAAGGCCTGCGCGCTTTTGGTTTTGGCAGCACGACCGGAATCGATCTGCCTGGCGAAGCGTCAGGATTGGTCATGAGGCCGTCGACCTGGCGCGAGATCGATCTCGCCAATCACGGATTCGGCCAGGGTGTCGCCGTCACTCCCATTCAACTCGCTGTCGCCTACGCCGCGATCGCAAACGGCGGGCTGCTGGTGCGCCCCTACGTGGTGCAGGCGGCCTACGACGCCCAAGGCAACGAGATTCTGCGCCACGAGCCGCAGGTGCTGCGCCGCGTGATCGCTCCCGACGTCGCGCATGAGATGAACGAGCTCCTGCGCGGCGTTGTCAATGGTCCCGACGGCACCGGTCATCGCGCGCGCGTGGACGGGTTCGAGGTTGCCGGCAAGACCGGAACCGCGCAGATGGTGAAGCCCGCGGGCGGTTACTATCAGAACCGGCACGTGTGCTCGTTCGTGGGATTTTTGCCCGCCGACGACCCGCGGCTGGTGATCCTGGTGGTGCTCTATGACGTCGGCCACGCTCACTTTGGCGGTCTGTACGCGGCACCCGTGTTCAGCGAGATAGCCTCGGGTGCCACGCGGGACCTGAACATCACGCCCGAGCATCCGGTCTTCGACGTCGCGAGCCTGTTCCCGCTGCCGGGAGCCGCGCGGAGCAAGGCGCGCGCGCCAGTGCAGGCCGCTTATCGCAACGACACGATTCCCGCGCTTACCGGTTCGAGAACTCCGGCGACGCCGAATTTCTCGGGGCTAAGCCTGCGCGGAGCGCTCCAGATCGCGCGCAAGCTTGGCGCCACGGTCGAGGTGAAGGGCACCGGCTACGTGGCGGGTCAGGAGCCGCGTGCCGGCGCGCCACTCGGCCACGGCGCGATCAAGCTCGTGCTGGCGCCGCTGTTGGCCGACGCGCCGGAGGCGGTCCTCGCGAACACTCGCAGCGGTTCGGGGGCGCCTCGGTGAAGCTCGCGGAATTGATCGCGGGATTGAAAATCGGGCGGATTGAGGGTGATGAGGACGTGGAAATATCGGGTGTCAGCTACGATTCGCGCAAAGCCGGCCCCGGTCATTTGTTCTTCGCGATGGCGCGCGACCCCGAGCGCAACCGCGCGAACATTGAGGATGCATTAAACCGTGGGGCGAGGGCGGTGGTGGTGCGGAGTGGTGGAGGCGGAACCGCCCTCCCTGCGGTGTCTCTGGTCAGTTGCGGCGAACCGCGGCGCTTGATGGCCGCGGTCGCCGCACGCTTTTACGGCTCTCCGAGCAACACACTTGACCTGGTCGGCATAACCGGCACCAGCGGCAAGACCACCACCAGCTACCTGCTCGCGTCGATCTTCGAGGCCGCCGGTCTCCCGGCCGGGATCATCGGCACGATAGGCATCTTCATCCGCGATCGCAGGATCTACAGCGGACTGACCACGCCGGAGTCGGTGGATATCGAGCGCGCGCTTTCGGAGATGCTCAGCGCCGGGGTGCGCCACGCGGCGGCGGAGGTGTCGTCGATCGGAATCACGGAGGGGCGTGTCGACGAACTCGACTTCCGTGCCTGCATATTCACCAATCTCGGCCGTGACCACCTGGACTACCACGCCACCGAGGAAGACTACTTCGCGGCCAAGCTGCGCCTGTTCACTGAAATCCTGCCGCGCTCGTCGCGCCGCAATCCGGTCGCAGTGGTGCGCGGTGACGATCCGTTCGGCCGCCGCGTGCTGGACGCCGTGAACTGTACGAAGGTCAGCTTTGGGCTCGACCGGGTGTTCGACGCTTATCCGCAGGAACTGCGAGCCGACTTGCATGGACTGCGCGGCAAAATTGTTGCGCTCGGCAAGGAAATCGAGTTTACTTCGCCGCTCGTCGGCGAGTTCCATATCTACAACATCCTTGCGGCTGCCGCTCTGTCGGTGGCCCTGGGCATCGAACCTGCGGCGGTGGCGGAAGGTGTGCGGCGATGCCCCGGGGCCCCCGGCAGGATGGAAGCGATCGCGGTGCGCGCGGGCGTGACGGTTCTGGTCGATTATGCGCACAAGCCCGACGCGCTCGAGGCGGTGTTGCGCGCCGCGCGCAGGCTCACTCCGGGCAGGGTATTCTGCGTGTTCGGATGCGGTGGCGATCGCGATCGCGGCAAGCGGCCAATCATGGGCGGTATCGCCGCGCTGCTGGCCGACGTTCCGATCGTCACTTCCGACAATCCGCGCACCGAAGACCCGATCGCGATAATCGCGGAGATTGAGACCGGCCTCGCCGCCAAAGGCCTCGCTCGGCTCGATACGCCGCCTGGCTCCGGCTATCGCGGCTACCTGGTCGAGCCGGATCGCCGCCGCGCGATTGAGATCGCACTGCGCGCGGCGCGCTCGGGCGATACGGTAATCGTCGCGGGCAAAGGACATGAGGACTATCAACTCGTTGGGTCACGGGTGCTGAGCTTCGACGATCGCGCGGTGGTTCGCGAGATTGCAGCAAGCCTCGAGGGCGGGCAAATTTGAGAAGCCCATAGAGGCCGTGCCGATCGATGCTTTACCTGTTTCTGTACTCGTTTCACGGACATTTCCCCGGCCTGGGGGTACTGCGCTACGAAACCTTCCGCTCCGTGATGGCGGGGTTGACCGCGCTGGCGCTATCGCTGGCGCTGGGACCGTGGGTAATCCAGCGATTCCGCGCCGCGAAAATCGGCCAGACCATCCGCGACGTCGTGCCGCAGACGCACCAGAAGAAAGCGGGCACGCCGACCATGGGCGGGCTTCTGATCCTGGCCGCGGCGCTCCCGGCCACCCTGCTGCTCGCCAACGTCACCAACGCGTACATCTGGATCACAATCTTCGTGACGGTGACCTTTGGCGCGGTCGGATTTGCCGACGACTATTTCAAGCTCAAGCGCGGCAAGGGGATGGGGCTGTCGGGCCCGGCCAAGCTGGGTTTCCTGTTCAGCCTTGCGTTCGCCGCGTGCGCATACCTGTTCCTGGTCCAGCACTTCGACACCCATCTGACGATTCCGTTTTTCAAGAATCTTCATCCCAACCTGCACTGGTTCGGATATATCCCACTCGCGATGGTGGTGCTGGTGGGATGCTCGAACGCGGTCAATCTGACCGACGGGTTGGATGGGCTCGCGATCGGACCCGTGATGACCGTGGCGTTCACCTACTGGGTGTTCACCTACGTCGCCGGCAATCTCAAGTTCGCCACCTATCTGCAGGTTCCGCACGTGCCCGGATGCGGCGAAGTTGCGATCTTCTGCGCCTCCCTGATCGCCGCGTCGCTGGGTTTCCTGTGGTACAACGCCTATCCGGCTTCGATGATCATGGGCGACGTCGGTGCTCTGTCCCTGGGCGGAGCGCTCGGGATGGTCGCGGTGCTGGCCAAGCAGGAACTCGCGCTCGTGATGGCCGGTGGTATTTTCGTGATCGAGGCCATCTCAGTCATCGTCCAGCGCTACTACTTCAAGTGGACCGGCGGGAAGCGCTTCTTCCGGATGGCCCCGCTGCATCATCATTTCGAACTGGCCGGATGGCCCGAGACGATTGTGGTGGTGAGATTCTGGATCGTTTCAATCGTGTGCGCGCTGGTCGCGCTCTCGACGCTCAAGCTCAGGTGAGATGGAACTGTCGGGCACACGGGTAATGGTGGTCGGGATGGGCACCAGCGGCGCCGCGGCTGCCCGCTTTGTCGCCGCGCGCGGCGCGCATCTCGTGATGACCGACCGGCGCGCCGAGCTTGACCGCTCGACGCTGCCCGAGGGCGAGATGCGGCTCGGCGCCGAGGACTCCGCGTGGCTTGACGGTATCGACCTGGTCGTCACCAGCCCGGGCGTGCCGCGCGACGCGGTCCTGCTGGCCGGCGCGGTTGCGCGCGGAATTCCGGTGATCGGAGAGATCGAGCTTGCCGCGCGTTTCATCACCGCGCCGATCGCGGCTATCACCGGCACCAATGGCAAGAGCACGGTGACCGTGATGGTGGGCGAGATGCTGCGGGCGGCGGGCAGGCGCGTGTTCGTGGGAGGCAACCTCGGCACTCCGCTGGTGGATGCGGCCGGCGGCGCGTACGACGCGATCGTCGCGGAAATCTCGAGCTTCCAGCTCGAATGGATTCAGACGTTCAAGCCGCGCGCCGGCGTTCATCTGAATCTCACCGACGATCACTTCGACCGCTATCGCGGCCTTGAAGACTACGGACGCGCCAAGGCGCGCCTGTTCGAGAACCAGGATCGCGACGACTGGGCGATTCTCAACCGCGACGATCCCAACGTCTGGAAGCTCGCGCCGCAGCTGCGCGCGCGCGTGATGAGCTTCGGGCTTGGCACGGAGCCGGCGGTCCCGGCGATTTGGCGGGCCGGCGCGACGCTGGGCTTCGACACCGGCGAGCGGCGCGGCCAGATAAGCCTGCGCGAATTTCGCCTCGCCGGCCGGCACAATCAGCTCAACGCGATGGCCGCGGCGGCGGCGGCGCTCGCGATGGGCGCGGGCGAGGCGGCGATCGAGCGGGCGCTCGGGGACTTCCATCCGCTGGCGCACCGTATCGAATGCGTCCGCGACCAGGACGGAATCGCGTGGATCGACGATTCCAAGGGCACCAACGTCGGCGCGGTGGTTGAGGCGCTCGAGGCGGTACCCGCGCCGGTGATTTTGATCGCGGGCGGCGTTGACAAGGGCGGCGACTACGCTCCGCTCGCCGATCCCCTGCGGCGCAAGGTCAAACGGGCAATTCTGATTGGCGCGGCGCGCGAAAAGATGTGCGCGGCGCTGCGCGGTTCAACTGATATCGAGCTGGTTGCAACTCTGGCGGAGGCGGTCGAACGGGCGGCGCGGATTGCGCGGCGCGGCGACACGATTTTGCTGTCGCCCGCGTGCTCGAGCTTCGATCAGTTCAGGGACTATGCCGAGCGCGGAAACGCATTTAAAGAGCTGGTTCGGGCGCTTTGACGCGGTAGGCTTTCGGCGCCCCGATCCGTGGCTGTGGCTGCCGGCAACGGCGCTGCTGCTGCTGGGGCTGCTGATGGTGCTGAACACGACCTATTTTCTCGGCCTGGAGAAAACCGGCGACGCGTTCCACTTCTTCAAGCTCCATCTCGCCCACATCATCGTCGGCGGCGTCGCGCTCGCCGTTCTCTCGCAATTCTCGATCAATGGATTGCGCCGGCTGGTGATGCCGCTCGGGATTCTCGCGGTCGTGATGGTGGTCGCGCTGTATATCCCCGGCCTTGGCCTGGTGCGGGGCGGGGCGCGGCGATGGCTGCGGATCGGTCCGGTGGTGACCGAACCCTGCGAGGTCGTGAAATTCGCGCTGGTCTTCTTTCTGGCCGATTATCTGAGCAAGCGGCAGGAGCGGATGCGCGACTTCATGCACGGGCCGCTGCCCGCCTTTCTGATCGTGGGCCCCGTCGCGCTCCTGGTCCTCAAGCAACCCGATTTCGGATCGACCGTGATGATCGCTGTGCTGCTGTTCGTGATGCTCTATGCGGCGGGCGCCGAACTGAAACATCTCGGCGCAACCGGAGCGGCGGCGATGTGTGTGCTGCTGTTACAGATGGTGGCGAAGTCGTACCGGATGCGCCGGCTGACAGCATTCATCGATCCGTGGCAGACCGCGCGCGGCGCCGGTTTTCAGCTCATTCAATCATTCATCGCGCTCGGGGCGGGCGGCGGATGGGGCGTCGGTCTCGGCGCGGGACGTCAGAAAATGTTCTATCTGCCGCAGGCGCATACCGATTTCGTCTTCGCCGTGGTGGGCGAGGAATTTGGAATCGCCGGCGCGACCGTGGTGATCGCGCTGTTCTGTGTGATTCTCCTTCGCGGGATGAGGATCGCGCATGATGAGCCCGATTCGTTCGCGAGCTTGCTCGCCGTCGGCCTCACCTCGCTGCTCTCGCTGCAGGCGCTGATCAACATGGCGGTCGTAATCGGAATGATCCCGACCAAGGGGTTGCCGCTGCCCTTTCTCAGCTACGGCGGTACCGCGATCGTAATGGCAATGGCCGCGCTCGGCGCGATGCTCGCGCTCGGCAGACGGCCGGCTGTGCGATGAGGGTTATAATCGCAGGCGGCGGAACCGGAGGGCATCTGTTTCCCGCGCTTGCTGTGGGCGAGGAACTCGTGCGCGAGCGTCCCGACACGGAAGTCCTGTACGCCGGTACCAGCGCCGGCTTTGAAGCGAAATGGCTTCCCAAGAGCGGCTACCGCTACGAATTGTTCCAGGTGCACGGAATTCGCGGCCACGGCCCGGCAGCCCGCGCGCGGGCGGCCCTCGAGTTCGTACGCGCAATCGGACTGGCTCAAGCACTGCTCAAACGGTTCCGCCCGGCCCTGGTCGTAAGCGCGGGCGGCTACGCGTCGGCACCGGTCGGGGTGGCGGCGATCTTCGCGCGCGTTCCGATCGTGCTGATGGAGCAGAACACGCGCCCGGGTCTTGCCAACAAAATTCTGTGGCGGTTCGCGCGCCGAATCTGTGTCGGCTTCGATGATGTCGCCCCGTACTTTGACCGTGCCAGGGTCGAGGTGACGGGTAACCCGGTTCGCTATCGACCGCGGCCGGCGGAGCCCCGCGGGGAGGGCGCGCCATTCCAAATCCTTGTTTTAGGCGGGTCGACCGGTGCTCATCGTATGAATCTTGGAGTCGTAGGGGCTTTCAAAATCTGGGGAAAAAGTGTTATAAATCTGCATGTAACGCATCAGTGCGGGGAGGCGGATACGGAGTTGCTGAGGCAGGAATACCGTCAGCTTCCGTTCGAGGCGGAAGTCGCGTCATTTGTCGACGACGTGCCGGCGGCGCTCAGCCGGGCGGACCTTGTGGTGGCTCGCGGCGGTGCGATGACCGTTACCGACATCGCGTTGGCCGGCCGTCCCGCCATTTTCGTCCCCTATCCGTTTCATCGCGACCGTCAGCAGGCGCACAATGCGCGCGTGATCGAGCGTGTCGGCGGCGCGATAATTGTCGCCGACGACGATCGTCTCGCGCAGAATCTTGCCGAGCACATGAAGTCGATGCTTGGCGATCCTGAGTTGCTCGCGGAGATGGGCCGGCGTGCCCTTGCGGTGATGCCAGCTGACGGCGCCGCGCGGATCGCCAGAATTTGCTTTAAAGAAGCTCGCGTGGAGAACTGAGCGCAGTGGATCAACTGCTTCCATCCGGGCTCTTGCGCCGCCCTCAGCGCATCCACTTCATCGGTGTCGGCGGGGCCGGAATGAGCGGCATCGCTGAGTTGTGCCTGCGTCTCGGTTTCGCTGTGAGTGGATGCGATCTGCGCGCCAGCGCCGCCACCGACCGGCTTGCCGCCCTTGGCGCCCGGATCGAGACCGGACATCATCCGTCGCACCTGGCGGCTGACCTCGACGCGGTGGTTATCTCGTCGGCGATCAAGTTCTCGAATTCCGAAGTCGTCCGCGCGCGCTCGATGAAGATTCCCGTAATCGCGCGCGCTGAAATGCTCGGCGAGCTGCTGCGTCTGGCCAAGGTCGGCGTGGCGGTGGGCGGCACTCACGGCAAGACCACCACCACGGGCCTGGTAGCGCTGATCATGGAAGAGGCGGGGTTAGATCCCACGGTCGCGGTCGGCGGCAACCTGCGCAGCAAGGGCACCAACGTGCGGCTGGGGCGCGGCGATTTCATGGTCGCCGAAGCCGACGAGAGCGATGCGTCGTTCCTGCTTCTGCTGCCCACGATAGCGATCGTTACCAATATCGATCCCGAGCATCTGGATCACTACGGCACGATGGATCGCGTGCTGGAGGCCTATCTCAGCTTTATCAACCGGGTGCCGTTCTACGGCCTGGCGGTGGTTGGTATAGACAGCGTCAACGTGCGCGGGCTTTTGGACCAGGTACGCAAACCGGTGGTGACCTACGGGATCGCGGCCGACGCCGATTTGCGCGCCGACCGGATCGCGATCGACGGACTTTCGACGCGCTTCAACGTGATCCGCAAGGGCGAGATGCTCGGCACGATCTCGATTCCCACGCCCGGCACGCACGTCGCGCTGAATTCGCTGGCCGCGATCGCGGTGGCGCTCGAAATCGGGATTGATTTTGCCACCGCAAAACGCGCGCTGGCCAAGTTCGGCGGAATCAGCCGCCGCTTCGAAATCAAGGGTGAGAACGCAGGCCGTATCGTGCTCGACGATTATGCGCATCATCCGGCTGAAGTCCGCGCTACGCTTGCCGCCGCGCGCGCCGCGTTCAAGCGCCGGATCGTCGCCGTCTTCCAGCCGCATCGCTACACCCGGATGCGCGATCTGTTCGACGAATTCGTGACTGCGTTCGACGATGCCGACGTTCTCTACCTGCTCGATATCTATCCCGCCGGCGAGGATCCGATTCCCGAGGTTTCCTCGCGGCGGCTCTACGAGGCGATTCGCGCGCGCGGGCACATGGAGATCCACTTCCTGGGCGCGGACCATCCGGCCGCTGCAGTCGCAGCCGGGTCGGTGACCGGCGATTTGATCGTCACGCTCGGTGCGGGCGACGTGTACAGGCTCGGCGGCGAGATTCTCGCGGCTTTGGGCGAAGAGGCGAACCATCATGAGCCGGCTTGAGCATGAACTCGGCCGGCGCTTCGGCCCGCGGTTTGCCGAGGCTCGCCCGCTTGCCGATCTCACTTCGTTCGGAATCGGCGGCCCGGCCGACTACTTCGTCGAGGTGGAGTCCGAGGGCGAGCTTTGCGACGCGATGCGCGCGGCAAAGTGCGCATGCACGCCGGTCTTCTGCCTGGGCGCGGGAACCAACCTGCTGGTGAGCGATCGCGGCGTGCGCGGGATGGTCGTGCATCTGGGCGAGAGCTTTCAGCGAATCCAGATCACCGGCACCTCGATCGTGGCGGGCGCGGCGGCGCAGTTCGGTGCGCTGGTGGCCGCGGCGGTCGAGCGCGGGCTTAAGGGACTGGAGTTCGGCGAAGGTATCCCGGGCAGCGTGGGCGGCGGACTGGTGATGAATGCGGGCGCGTTCGGCGGTGAGACCGCTCGGGTCGTCACGTTGGTGCATGGCGTGTCTCGCGAGGGCGAGGTCCTGGCGCTCACCAGGGACGAAGTGAAATTTGCCTACCGGCGCACCGATCTTCCGCGCGGCTTTATCATCACGCGCGTCGATTTGGAGCTCGAGCGAGGCGACTCTGAAACGCTGCGGGCCAAAGTGGCGGAGATTCACGCCAAACGCGCTGCGCGCCAGCCCAAGAACGAGCCCAACGCGGGTTCGATTTTCAAGAATCCGCCCGGCAATTTCGCGGGGCGACTGCTCGAAGGCGCGGGACTAAAAGGCGTGCGTGTGGGCGGAGCGGCGTTCTCGGACCGGCACGCGAACTTTATCGTGAACCTGGGTGGTGCGCGCGCCGAGGAAGTGCGCGCACTTATGGAGATGGCGCGCAAACGCGTCAGCGAGACCAGCGGCGTCTGGCTCGAGCCGGAGGTCAAGCTGGTCGGCGACTGGTAAACGGCGAGAAACGAGGTGGTGGTGGCGAGGCGGAAGGGAGAAAAGGCGGCGGCGGGATGGAACCCACGGATGATGGGGGTGGTGCTGTGCGCCTTCTTCATCCTGGGCGTCATGACGGGCTTCAGCTCGCGTGGCCGCGCGGCCACGCTGAGAATTTCCAGGTTCTTGTCCTCCTTCACGGCGCAGCTGTCGCAGTCCATCGCGCATCGCGACGGCGCGGTGGCCGACTTCGGCGTGGCGCTCCGCTCGCTCGGCATCGATAACGGCTTCGGGCCTCGCTCCACGGCCAGGCCGATCGGCGCGGCGGGTCAGGACGGCGCGATCGCGATGGTCGAGCGCGGGACGGATTTCTATGCGCTGTATGCAACCGGCGAGCTGCGCGGCCCCGTCTCTCCCGGCGCCGAAGAGGATTTGCCCATTCTTAGCGGTTCCGGCGCGCAGGACGCGCGCGGTGCCGCGCTGGTCGATTGGACCGCAGTGTTGGTGCGCAGCGAAGCGGATCTGTCGCATCTGATTTCCGAGATGAGCGTAGATGACGACGGCACCGCGGCGCTGTATCTGGACCAGACTCGCACCGAAATTTTGATCGATGTCGATAACGCCCCGCTGGAAATTGCGCGCGCGGCCGAAGTTCTGCGCCGATGGCGCGGGCGCGAACGGATGATCGAGGCGATCGACGTTACCACCCCCGGTCAGGCGGTTGTGCGGCTCGCCGGAGTGGACGCCTCCGTGCTCGGGCGGGGTGAGGCGGTGCGCAAAATCTCTGAGCAGGCGGGGCCGCGCCCGCGACGGAGGCGGCGCTGATCGCATGAGGAACCTGCTTACAGGACTCGACGTCGGGACCAGCAAAGTCTGCGCGCTGGTGGGCGAGGCCGGCGCCGAGGGCGAACTCGCAGTGCTTGGCCACGGCGTCGCCCCATGCACCGGACTGCGCAAGGGCGTGGTCGTCAATATCGAGGCGACGGTCGAAGCCATTCGCGCGGCGCTCGACGAGGCCGAAAAGACCTCGGGGCAGCGCGTGGGCTCGATCGTGGTCGGCGTCGCGGGACCTCATATCCGCGGGCTCAACAGCCACGGAATCGTCGCGGTGCGTGGCGGCGAAGTGGGCGGGCGCGACGTCGATAGAGTGATCGACGCGGCGCGCGCGGTCGCAATTCCCCTGGACCGCCAGGTCCTGCACATCTTGCCCCAGCAGTTCGCGGTCGATGAGCAGGAGGGCGTGCGGGATCCGATCGGGATGGCAGGGGTGCGGCTCGAAGCCCGCATCCATATCGTCACCGCCGCGCAAAGCTACGGGCAGAACCTGACCAAGTGCTGCGAGCGCGCGGGCGTGACGCCGACCGAGATGGTTTTCGAGCCGCTGGCCTCGGCGGAGGCCGCGTTGTTTCCAGAGGAGCGCGAGCTGGGTGTGGCGCTGATCGATATCGGTGGCGGCACCACCGATATCATCGTGTTCCACGCGGGCGCGGCGATGCATACCGCGGTGCTGCCGGTCGGCGGAAATCATCTGACCAGCGATATAGCAGCCGGCATCCGCACTCCGATCGCGGACGCGGAGCGGCTGAAAATAGCGTTTGGCGCGGCGACCAACCAGGTGGTGCGGCGGGAGGAGATGGTGCAGGTTCCGGGCGTGGGCGGACGCGAGCCCAAGACCATCCCGCGCCGTCTGCTCGCCGACATCATCGAGCCTCGCATGGAGGAAATCTTCGCCATGGCGCAGCGCGAGATGATGCGCTCGGGCGTCGTGGACAGCCTCGCGTCGGGAATCGTGCTGGTCGGAGGCTCGTCGCTGCTCGAGGGCACCCAGGAACTGGCGGAGCGGATATTTGGAGTTCCGGTCCGGCGCGGGCTCCCGATCAATCTGAAAGGGATGCCCGAGGAATTGATGAAACCGATGTACACCACCGCCGCGGGCCTGCTTCTGTACCAGGGCGCCTCGCGCGGTGCGAACGGCGTGGGCATGCGGTTCGGCCGATGGGGCCGGCTGCGAACCCGTCTCTCCGATTGGGTGAGGGATTTCTTTTGAAACGCCGCAAGAAGAAGAACTGGAGCGGTCAGCAAACTTTGCCGGTAGGTGGTGGAGGAGGTTCTCCCATGATTGAGTTGGTAACCAGTCCCGATCCGGGCGCGCGTATTAAGGTGATCGGCGCTGGAGGATGCGGCGGCAATGCGGTCAATCACATGATCTCGACCGGTCTGCGTAACGTCGATTTCATTGCAGTCAACACGGACTCCCAGGCGCTGCAAAACAACCACGCGCCGCTCCGCCTCCAGATCGGACAGGCGATCACGCGCGGACGCGGCACCGGCGGCAATCCGGAGGTCGGCCGCAAGGCCGCGCTCGAGGACGAGGAACGCATCCGCGAAGTGCTGTCGGAAGCCGAGATGGTGTTCGTGACCGCCGGGATGGGCGGGGGGACGGGGACCGGGTCCGCTCCCGTAATCGCACGAATCGCGCGCGAGCTTGGCGCACTCACCGTCGGCGTCGTCACCAAGCCGTTTCAGTTCGAGGGCAAAAAGCGCATGGCGCAGGCGGAAGAGGGGCTCCGCGAGCTGAAAAACGCCGTCGATACCCTGATCACGATTCCCAACCAGCGCCTGCTCTCGGTCGCCAGCCGGAACACCTCGATGAAGGAAGCGTTCCAGAAGGCCGACGACGTGCTCCTGCAGGCGGTGCGCGGAATCTCCGAGCTGGTCACCGTGCACGGCTTAATCAATCTCGACTTCGCCGACGTGCGATCGATTATGGCGGAGATGGGGATGGCGATGATGGGCGCGGCGGCGGCCGCCGGCGAGAATCGCGCGGTCGAGGCGGCCCAACGCGCGATCTCCAGCCCCCTGCTCGAGGACGTTTCGATCAAGGGCGCGCGCGGCCTGCTGATCAACGTGACCGGCGGCGCCGACCTGGCGCTCTACGAGGTCAACGAGGCGGCCAGCCTGATCCAGGAAGAGGCGCACGAGGACGCCAATATAATCTTCGGCGCCGTGATCGACGAGGGCGTCGGCGACGAAATTCGCGTGACCGTCATCGCGACCGGCTTCGGCGACCTTGACTACGCGCGGCCCAAATACTCTTCGGCCGGCGCTCCGATCACGACTCCTATTCAGGCCTCGGCGACGCGCCCGGTCGATCCCGCAGAGATTCGCCCTCCTGCGCCATCGCCGCAGCCCGCGCATGCGGCAGCCGCGATGCGGCACACGGCAGGGGGCAAGCCGATCCGCAGGATGGGGCTGATCGTGGACGAGAGCAGTCTCGATATCCCCGCGTTCAAGCGCAGGGGCGATGAGGCCGACAGCGGGGGCGAGCGGCTGGAGCCTAACTCGCTGGTTGACGGCGACGACAAGCTCGATATCCCGACCTTCCTGCGCAAGCAGATCGACTAGTCAGCGCGGCACTCCGGAAGCAAAACGCCAGTCCGAGGCCATAGCCGCGGACTGGCGTTTCATATTGCCGCGGGAGCGCCATCCTGCCGGGAATGCGCCCTGCTGCGTTCCCATTCCGCGATCAAAGTCCGGTACCAGAAGATGCTGTTGGGGCCCATGAGCGGAACGCCGAGTTGCGAAAGACCACTGGATTGGAGTCGTACGTGGAGCAGCGCGCCAAGATTCCAAATCCGAATGCCGGTGATCATGGCGAGTGGTACTGACCGTGGAGCGAATGGCGGCCGACGCCATGTGATCGAATCGTCGCTGATCGCGATTGAATAGCGAGTCCTTCGAAATAGCTCTGAAAATCCCAGCGTCACGACGGCCAGCGACGTAAATCCGATGCCTATCGATGTCTCCGACGCAGTGAATCCGGCATACGCGAAGAAGAGAAAGTAGCAGGCCGCGAGGTACAGCGCTGTGCGCAACCCCCGCATGCCAAAAGGATCGATTTCAGTCTCAGACGGTCCCGTGGATGCACTCCGGCGCAGTTGATCTTCCATCGTGGGAACGAAATCGTTCATGAACATCCAGCCAGCCGGTAGGCGGGCGCATGTCGCACCATCTAGATCGATTGCGTCAAGCCCTCCTCCGAAAAAGACCCGACGGAGTTCCGACAACTCAGTCCACTTGAAGTTTTCGAGCGGTGACTCTCCGGCGCCGACCTGAACTCCGTCTTCAGAAACCAAAACCGGTTCCAAACTGCGGCCAACTGAAGTGAGCCCCGAGACTCCGAGGAGGAGCATAAAGGACGCGTCTATCAAAAGGCTTCCCAGCCTTGCGGCGAAGCTTAATGGATGACTCGCAAATGGAATCGCGCTTAGGCGATTCAAATCACCGAGGCTCTGGAACGCGAAAAACGGCGCTCCCGCGAGCATCAGCCAGGAACCAAACGTCCTCGCCTTGATTTCCTGCGGCTTCATCGGACGACGGTCCGCAGTGATGCGAGAGGAACGCCATGGTTTGCCCCCCGGGACCACATGTTGCAGACTCTACATTGGAATTTCGTGCGCCGCAAAGAGTCGTCGTCCCGCAACCGCAGGCAATATCGTCATCCTGAGCGAGGGCTGCTGAGTGAAGGATTCCGCGGCCGCCGACCTCGCGGCCGCGTCAGGGCGCTGAGTGACGCGCGGAGGACGGCGCGAAATCCTTCCCCGCGTTCAGGATGACGAATTAGGCTTTGCAGAGGAGACGGAGGCCGAGTGTGCGGCACGCTCGAAGCAAAACGCCAGTCCGAGGCCATAGCCTCGGACTGGCGTCGTCTTGACAGATTACAGTGCCGACCTTAGCGGTGCGAGCCGGTGCCATTGTTGAGCGACGCAATCAGCTCGCGATGGCGCGCTCGGAGATCGTCGGGCAGATGGCTGCCGAAGCGCTCGAAGAATTCGCCCGTGCCGTTCATCTCCGCGTTCCACTCGTCCTTGTTTATCGCCAAGTCAGCGCGGATCTTGTCTGAGGAAAGATCCAGCCCGCGCAGGTCGAGGTCGGCGGGGTAGGGCACCCGCCCCACCGGGCTCGGATGAGCGCCCGAGCGATCATGGATCCGATCGAGCATCCAGGTCAGCACGCGGAGGTTTTCGCCGAAGCCCGGCCAAAGAAATTTGCCGTTCGAATCCTTGCGGAACCAATTGACCATGAAGATGCGCGGCGGCCGCTTCACCGATTTCTGCATCTTCAGCCAATGACGGAAGTAGTCGCCCATGTTGTAGCCGCAGAACGGCAGCATCGCCATCGGGTCGCGCCGCACCACGCCGACCGCGCCCGCGGCGGCGGCGGTCGTCTCCGAGCCCATCGTTGCGCCCATGAATACGCCGTGCACCCAATCTTCCGATTCGAGCACCAGCGGCATCGTGGTTGCCCGGCGTCCGCCAAAGATTATCGCGTCGATCGGCACGCCCTTGGGGTCGTTAACGTGCGGTGACAGCGCCGGGTTGTTGCGCATCGGGGTGGTGAAGCGGCTATTGGGATGAGCGGCGGGCTTGCCGGCGCTCTTGTCCCAGGGCTTGCCCTGCCAGTCGATGAGGCCGGCGGGAGGGTCGCCCTCCATGCCTTCCCACCACACGTCGCCCTCGGGTGTGGTCGCGACGTTGGTGAAGATCGAGTCGTGCGACACCATCTTCATCGCGTTCGGATTCGAATGCGGATTGGTTCCCGGCGCGACGCCAAAGTAGCCCGCTTCAGGATTTACCGCCCACAGGCGGCCGTCGGGTCCGACGCGCAGCCAAGCGATGTCGTCGCCGATCGTGTGGATCTTCCAGCCCTTGTACGCCGGCGGCGGGGTCAGCATCGCGAGATTCGTTTTGCCGCAGGCGCTGGGGAACGCGGCGGCGACATAGGTCGTCTCTCCGTGGGGACTCTCGATGCCGAGGATCAGCATGTGCTCGGCGAGCCAGCCTTCTTCGCGTCCCTGGACGCTTGCGATTCTGAGCGCGAAGCATTTCTTGCTGAGCAGCGCGTTGCCGCCGTACCCGCTCCCGACCGACCAGATCGTCTTGTCCTGCGGGAAGTGGCAGATAAGGCGGCGCTCGGGGTCCAGGTCGAGCGTGCTGTGCAGGCCGCGGCAGAAGTCGTCGGAGTCACCAAGCATCTCCAGCGCGCCGCTGCCCATGCGGGTCATGATGCGCATGTTGAGCGCGACGTACACGCTGTCGGTAATTTCGACGCCGACCTTGGAGAACGGCGAGCCCAGCGGTCCCATCACATACGGCACCACGAACATCGTGCGCCCGCGCATCGCGCCTTTGAGCCATCCACGCATCTTGGCGTAGGTCTCGGCGGGGTCGGCCCAGTTGTTGGTGGGGCCGGCCTGTTCCTTGTTCGGGCTGCAGATAAAGGTGAGCTGCTCGGTGCGCGCAACGTCGTTGGGATTGGACCGATGCAGGTAGCATCCGGGCTTTTTCTCGGGGTTCAGTGGAATCAGCACGCTGGCATCGACGGCGGCCCTGGTCAGGCGCTGCTTTTCCTGTTCTGACCCGTCGCACCATACGACCTGGTCCGGCGCAGTCAGGCTGGCGACCTCTGCGACCCAATTACGCAGGGCGCGGCTACGAGTGATTTTCTCGGCATCAAGATTCAAAGTCACGTCAAAGGCTCCGTTCTGGTCTGCTCATCGCGAGTCCGAGTCCGTCTGTCAATTGGTCATTGGGTGGGCAATGAGTCACATGACTTTAGCATTTAGAATTTCTAATCGGCAAGTGCAAGAGGTAGAAGCATTAGAAATGCTACAATCTGATTGATTGCCGATACGAATACGCTGATACCCGCGCCAAAAGCGGAGCGGGGCGGACCAATATGGCCCGCCCCGCTCCTCGATTCTATGGGCGAAGGCTGCTCGCCTTCGCCGAGATGCCTTAGTATGCGGCGCTCTTGCGCGTCGATGCGATCAGTCGCTCCAACTCTTCCTCGGTGAAACCCGCCAGCAGCCGCGCCTCGCGCGCGATGGTAAGCCGCGAGCCTTCGTCCAGCCCCACGTCTTCCTGCGCGCGGCGTCCGCCGCGGAAGTTGAACACCTCGTCGACCATCTCCTGGAACGCCTGTGCTTTCTTGAGGCGCTCGGGTTCGCCGTCGGTCAGCTTGCGCATCCACTTCGAGCCCATCCGGACGTGCGTTATCTCGTCGGCGAGCACGTAATCGACGGCGCGCTCGATAACCTCGTCGCCGTTTTTCTGTGCGATACGGATGAGCTGGTCGAAGACGTCGCAGGCAAGGCCCTCGAGCCCGCGGTTGATTCCGGCCACGCGCGCGGCGGGATCTTCGGCCTGGGTGCATCGCCACAGGATTTCGGTCTCGACGTAATCGCCCGGATGGGCGCCCATGTACTCGAGCAGGCGCTGGAAAATCTCGGCGTGGCGCGATTCGTCCCAAACCTGGCGCGCCATATCGAGCTGAAATTCCCACGGCGCGTCGGGGAAATCGAACAGCGTGCGTCCCGCCGCTTCCATTGCCTGAAGTTCGCCGGTGTAGATGCCGTGCAGACGGGCGCGCAGGCCCTCCTTGTCGAACGGGAGCACGCGCGCGTCGAGTCCCTGCTCCTCGCGGACCTCGCGCACCTGCCGCGTGCGCATCACGACGAAATTGTCGGGGCGCGCGAGGCGGTCAACGGGGATGAATTTATCCATGCGAGGGTCTCCTCAATGCGAAGCGGTCTCGGTCACGACGCATCGGTCTTGATCAATACGCGGCGCTCTTGCCAAAGCCCTTCACCAGGCGATCGATTTCCTCTTCGGTAAAGCCAGCCAGCAGGCGCGCCTCGCGCGCGATCGTGATGGTCGCCTCAGAATCGATTTCCTTGTCGCCGACGCGCTGCTTGATTTTTTTGGCGTCTTCAAGGTTGGTGCGGCCGCCCCCGAAGTTGAACAGGTCGTCGATATTGTCCTGGAATGCCTGCGCGCGCTTGAACCGCTCGGGGTCGCCCTCGGTCAGTTTGCGCATCCACTTCGAGCCCATCCGCACGTGGGTAATCTCGTCGGCCAGTACGTAATCGACCGAGCGCTCGATAACCTCGTCGCCCATCCGCTGCGCGATACGGATCAACTGCTCGAAGACGTCGCACGCAAGCCCCTCCAGACCGCGGTTGATCCCGGCCACACGAGCGGCGGGATCCTCGGCCTGGGTGCAGGACCACAGCACTTCGCTTTCGGGGAATTCGCCGTAATAGGAGCCGGTGTATTCGAGCAGCTTCAGGTAAATCTCGGCGTGGCGCGATTCGTCCCACACCTGGCGCGCCATATCAAGCTGGAATTCCCACGGCGCGTCGGGAAAGTCGAACAACGTGCGACCCGCCGCTTCCATCGCCTGGAATTCGCCCGCGCAGATTCCGTGCAGGCGCGCCTTAAGGAAATCAGCCTCGTAGGGCATCGCGCCCGTCGGCGTCAATCCCTGCTCGACGCGCGCATGGCGCAGCCGCTCAGCGGGCAACAGGATGTGGTCTTCGGGCCGTGCCAGCTTGTCAACGGGGATCATCCTCTGCATGAAGCGTCTCCTTTGTCTCTCACTTGGTCCAGCCGGACCGCACTCCCGTAAGGTTGGCGACCTCGCGCACGGTCCACTTGCCGTCCTCGCCTTCACCCATCCGAAACTGAAAGGTGAACGGCTGCGCGGTGGGCCCGGTCAGGCGAGCCTTGGTGAAGAAATGGTTCGCGACTCGGGCTCCGCCAATTACTTTGAACTTATCATAAGCGCCGCGCGGAATCGCATCGGCGAGCTTGCTCATCTGGTCGCGGGCCTGCTCGTGGGTCAGCGCCGCAACTTCGTCCCGATTTCCGCCCATCAGGGCCGCGATCAGCCGTTCGGCAGACTCGACCATCGCCTCGGGCGCCTTGCGCACCGGGCCGATTGGCTGCGGGCCCATCACGTTTGCGCGTATCCCGAGATCAGCCATTGGAGCCCCCGGATTGTGGGGCGGCGTAGTGGGGAATATCGGTCCACGACGAGCGCTTGCCGGTCAGGTCCTCGACCGAAGCGATCGTCCACGTGCCGCCCTCGGTATCCTGCCGCCATCGGATCAGCAGTTTGGTGCGCCCGTGGGCTCCGTCGAGCGCGATCTTCGATATGTACTGGAGCGCGATTTTGGCGAGCGCGAGCGGCGTACCCGCGGTGAACGGGCGGCGCGCCGCGAGCCCGGCGAGCGCAGCGCGATATTCGGCGAGCGCGGCGGGCGACACTAAGGCCTCCGTGGCGCGATCATCGCCGCGAACCAGCGCCTCGGCGTGCGCCGCTATACGTTCGTTGAGTCCGGGAACGATCATTAGCTGCGGCCGACCTTTCGAGGCCCCTCGCGTTCCGACGCAAATCCGGTCACTCCGCCAGCGGCTCCGAGCAGCTCCTCCAGATGCGATTGCCATCGCGAGGCGCGGCGATGCGTCTCCGCGGAGTCGAGCAGATCGTCGAGCAGCACGAGTCCCTTTTCGACGTGCGCCTTTTCTTCTTCGAGCATCCGCGCGAGGATTCGGATCGTTGGCGGCTCATAGACGGGGTTGGCGGCGGTTACGTGCGCGCTGTAATGCGAAATCAGATGCGGCTTCAGTACGCGGTAGATTCCGACCAGGCGCTCGATGGTGTCCTCCCACTCCTCCTTGTCCTCGATCTCCTGGATGAAGGAGGCGAACTGCTCGTTGGCGGCCTTGGAGACTTGCGCCTGCGCGCGCAATTCGGGCAGGCGCTTGCCGAGCGCGTCGGTGTGGAGCGCGTCTTCATAGACCTGCCGCGCCATCTCGAGCTTGACCGGAAGCTCGGGCGTAAGCGCGATCCATCCGGCCATCATCCGCATCATCCGCTCCTCGGCGAAGCGGTAGTTCATGATGTGATTGACGCTCTGGCGGACGCTGTAAACGCCGTCCAGGGTGCGTCGGTCGTAAAGTGCCATCGTCCTATTGCTCCTCGACAGGCAAAAGATTCGGCGCGCGATCCTTGCTGTTTATTGCTGGTGGCGCGAAGTATCCGCCCTCGATCAGGAGGGCTATCTCGCGCCAGTAGGTTTCCTTGTCAACGTTGCGCAGCGCGTTGCCGCCCATCGCCCATCCGGCGCAGAGCATGTGAACGGTATGCACGGCGGCATCCACGTTTTCGCATTGGATTACGCCCGCGGCGCGTCCGCGCTCGAGCACTCCGGCGACCGCCGCGCGATATTGCCCCGCGATTCGCTTCATCGCGCTGCGATATTGAGGGCGGCGCTCCAGGTAGCGCGCCTCGTTGTGCAGAACGGTGAACGCCTCGCGGTAGCGATCGATCACGTCGAGCACCGTTCGCATCATCTCGAGCAGTTCGCGGCGCGGATCGTCGGCGGCGCGCTCGCGGATGGCGGGAAGCTGCTCGACCAGCTCATCCACCATCGACTCCGCGATCAGGACCAGGATTTCGTCCTTGCTCTCCAGGTAAACGTAAATCGAACCCGCGGCGAGGCCGGCCTCAAGCGCCAGCTCCTTGACCGATGCCTCATGGAACGATTTGCGCGCGAGCACGCGGCAGGCGGCCAGAAAGATCTGGCGCCGGCGCTGGCGTACCAGGGCTTCGTCCTGGGGCAGAGATCGAATCGCTTCGGGCATCTTTCTGGTAGTGGGCGGCGCGGAAACGCGAAAAGCCACGCTTCACCGTACGTTAAGTGATTCTTGTAATGAATGAACGTTCATTTGTCAACGCCGAGGGTGATTTGAGTCGTGAAAATCCGGTAAGGTCTCGGCGGCGGTGCGAACTGCGATGGCGAACGAGAAGAATACCGGCTTTACCCGGCTCACCTCGATAGAGCGGTTGCTCAATCGGACCTACGGAATAGTCGTTGGCCTCGGACTGGGATTCGCTCACAATTACGTGCTCGAAACCCGCGGGCGGAAGTCCGGGCGCGTCTATACCACGCCGGTAAACCTGCTCGAGATGAATTCGCGGCGCTACCTGTGCGCGAGCCGCGGCGAGACCGCTTGGGTCAAGAATGCGCGCGCGGCGGGATCGGTCGTGCTGGCAAAGGGTTCCAGGCGCGACGAGTATCGGGTGCGCGAGGTGCCGGTCCAGGAGCGGGCACCGATGCTCAAGGAATTCCTCGAGCGCTTCGCCTCGTCCGTGCAGCGCTTCTATCCCGTGCCCAAGGGCTCGCCGCTGGAGGCGTTCGCGGACTGTGCGCGCACAATGCCGGTATTCGAGTTAATTCAGTCGGGCTGACGCGGTCAGCCCTCGACGCTCAGCGCGGTTTCGGCGAATTCCTTTTTCGCCGTATTCCACACGAACGCCGCCGCGCGCACGAACTTGCCGCCTCGCACCGACATCACGATATAAACCGTATCGGGATAGTCGGGTTCGGCGGGATCGAACGAGCAGGCCTGCGCGCGATCGGTCGCCGAGAAGTACGCGTCGTGATCGGGATGCGAATGATAGACGACGCGGAGCGCGAGCTTGCGGCGATCGACCTCGTTCAGCACCCCCAGATGTTCCTTCGGCTCCATCAGGAACGCCGTGCGCGCGTCGCGCGGGAACGCAGCGGGATCCTCGGCATGCTTGCGGTTCTGGATATTGGCAATTGGCCGCACCTCTTCGGTCGAGGCGTCACCGATAATGAATCCGCAGCACTCGTACGGAAATTCACGCTCGGCCTGCGCTACGATCGCGTCGAAGCTCGCCCGCCTGATCTTCGCCTGCGTCACTTTGCCTCCCGCAGTTCGCGCGCGCGTTTACGCTCCGCACCATGCACCAGCCGCACCAGCATCCGATTGGCCGGCGCGTCGAGCCCCAGCTTCTCCGCCAGCTCGACGATCTTGCCGTTGAGCGCGTCGATGTCGGTGCGCCCGCGCCCAGTCAGATCGAGCAGCATCGTGGGGCGATGACTGTACGTCACGGGCACGAGCTTGCCATAGAACAGGGAGCGATAGGCAGCGGCATCGGCGAAGGGGAGGGCGACACCGAGGCGATGGGCGACGCCGAATGCCTCCTCGATCACGGCGTCCATGATCGCGTGTAGGTCGGGATCGTCAGCTAGCGCGCCATAATGAAGTCCGAGCAGCGCTCCGAGCGGATTGAGCGCTACGTTGTAGAGCAGCTTGGACCAGATAACGGGGATGATGTCGGCGCATGCGACGGTCGGGACGCCGGCGGCGTCGATAATCGAGGCAAGCTCGAGGGCGCGCGCCTCCAGCCCGGCGGACAAGCCGCCGTGCAGCGATGGGGCCGGTCCGATCGCGACCGGGTCGGCGAATACCGTTACGTGCGCAGCGCCCGGGTGCGGCACCTCGGCACCGAAGATCACGCGGCCGCCCAGCACGCGCGCCAGTGAAAAGCGCTCGGCGAGCGTTTCAAGATTGCCGAGTCCGTTTTGCAGCGAGACGACCACTCCGTCCTCGAGCAGGTGCATCGCGATCGCGTCGGCGATCGCCGCGGTGTCATAGCTCTTCACCGTGCAGAGGATCACCGCGTAACGCTCGCGCAGCGCGGCGGGATCGCTGGCGGTGTCGAGGCCCCGTATCGTGTGGTCGCCGAGCAGTCCCGTGATGCGCAGGCCGTCGCGCGCGATCGCGTCCATGTGCGCCTTGCGTCCAAGCAGGGTTACGCGATGGCCCGCGCGATGGAGCATCGCGCCGATAATCGAGCCTATCGCGCCGGCGCCCGCGACCAGGATCGGTTCCGTCAGCATCGTGGTGAAATTATCTTTCGCCGCGCGGCCAAACAACGGCGAGCTTGCCGCGCGCTCACCGCAGCCGCTAGATAGCATCGCATGGAACGCACGTCGATTCGGCTGGGCGGGGTCGAGCTCTTAAGCTCGATCATGAACGCCTCGGGCCCGCGCTCCGCCGAGCGCGGCGAGATTTACGAGTTGAGCGCGGTGCACGCGGGTGCACTGGTGTTCAAGTCGTGCAACGTTGCCGGGCTGGAGCATCCGGAGAACCTCAAGAACCGGGGCGCCGCTCACTTTGCCGCGATCGCCGGAGAGCTGGTCCCGCGCGGCAAGAAGCTCATCGGCAGTATCGTGGGCACCAGCGAGGACGAATTCGTCGCGGTTGCGAAGACTCTCGAGCGCGCGGGTATTGCAATTCTCGAACTGAATCTCGCCGACGATTACGTTCAGAATTCACTGGCGCCGTTCGCCTCGCTCGAGCGCCTTAAGGCGCTCATCGGGCGTGTGCGCGGTGAGGTCGGATGCGTTCTCGCGGTGAAGGTGCCGCTCCAGAACCCGTATGAGCCGCGGGCGATCGCCGACCTGTTCAAGTCGATGCGCGTCGCAATCGCCGTGTGCCAGAACGATCTGCCCAAGGATCTCGAAGTGGATTTGACAACCGCGACGGCTAGGGGTCCCGCGCGACCGCTTTCCCAGGCGCACGCGTTCTTCAAGGAGAGCGAGGGATTGCTCGATATCGTTGCCGTCGGCGGGATCAACGGCGGACGCGACGCGTACCTGGCGCATCTCACGGGAGCCAAAGCGGTGCAGGTCGGCTCGACGCTGATCAAGGAAGGCGCGGGAGCGCTGGCGAGGATCGATCGCGAGCTGGACGCGATGCTCGCGGAGCAGGGCAAGCGCTCGGTCGAGGAGATAGTGGGCAAACTCCGCTTCGCGGAATGAGGATGCGACGATGGCCGGCGAAGAGAATGATGAGGACGAGCCGCTCAGGTGCCCACAATGCGGCGGCGGCGCGATTAACGTCACGCTCGGCCGGGGCGGCGTGCTGAAGCTGGTCTGCGCGTCCTGCCACAATCTCATCGGCTACAGCTCGGATCTGATGCGGGTGCTGGTGAAGCCGTCATAGGCCGCCGGCGCGCCACTACTTGCCCCGCTTCTGACCGCTCTGGTACGGTCACCTGATTGACGCGCGCACGGCGCGCGTTCCTGCTTTTGAGGTAGTCCCCGTCGTCTAGCTCGGCCTAGGACACCGGCCTTTCACGTCGGTAACACGGGTTCAAATCCCGTCGGGGACGCCAGGAATTTTTCGATTCAGGCTCGCCTGTGATTGCTGCCGCGGCCTCGAGATGGCTGCGGGCAGGCTCGTGACTGCCCGGATCCCCGCCAGGGACGATTCGAAATATTGACGGGCGCGCATACGCTTCCGAAGCGGATCCGGACCATAGGTTTCAGGCCGCGTTCGGTGCCGACGGAGACACGCTGCATCAGAGGGAGTCATCCGATCGGAATCAACTTCCTAATCTCCATCTCATTTCGGCGGCATTTCGCGTGGCACAACTGATGCACCCGGAAACGCGCAAGGAAGTCTGTCCATTGGAGGTCTGGGCGATGGGACCGTGATGGGTCCGCGATAATTTTCGAAACGGGTGTGGGCCGCGGCGATCGTCGTTGGCGTAACGCGGGGACGCCGGCACGAAATGGCCGGACCGATCGCGTTCACCAGTGCGATGCGCTGCGCCGCACCTCTGGCGGAGGTGGCAAGCGAGGCAGGCTTCTATGTCCGATGCAGTATTCGATGCGGTCATAATTGGCGCCGGACACAACGGGATGGCGCTGGCCGCCTACTTGGCGAAGGCCGGATGGAGCGTGGGGGTTTTCGAGAAGCGTGCGGAAGAAGGCGGCGGACTTTGCACCGAAGAACTCACCCGGCCGGGCTTTCTGCACAACGTTCACGCGAATTATCACACCCTGGTTGGAATCTGCCCGGTTTACGACGACCTCGAGCTGACCAGCCGGCATGGACTTCGGTACGTGCATCCGCCGGTGCAGATGGCCAGCGTGTTCAAGGACGGCACCGCGCTCGTGGTGCATACCGAGCTCGACAAGACCTGCGATTCGATCGCGCGATTTTCGCGCAAGGACGCCGACACTTTTCGAGCGGTCTATGAAGAGGCGCGCGGATATCGCGACCTTATCCTGCGCACCCTGATGTACTCGCCGCCCACCTCGATCAAGGACATCACCAAGGCGCTGGTGACCTGGGGCGTCGAGGAAAAGAGCAAGTATCTGAGCGTTCACCTGCGCCATCAGACGATCAACGAATTCCTGGACCGGCACTTCGAGAACGATCGGGTCAAGGCGCATCTCTCCTTTCACGCGGCGCTGGCCGGCTACGCGACCGATCGGCGGGGTCTCGCGGTTTCGTTCCCGCTGCTGCTGAGCAAGATCGACAACTGGCACATCTGCATCGGCGGTTCGCATGCGCTTGCGCACTCGTTGTGGGAAGCGCTCGCGCAGGCCGGTGGGCGAGTTTTTCTAAATCACGGGGTCGACAAGATCCTGCTCGAGAACGGAAAAGCCGCCGGTGTGCGCCTGGAGGATGGCAGCGAAGTGCGGGCTCGGCACGTGGTGGCGAGCTCGATCAGCCTGGAGCAGACCTTCTTGCGTCTGGTGGGGCGTGACAATCTGCCCGCGCCGCTGGCCGCCGAAGTCGAGCACTTTCCGCATCAGGATTGGTCGTTCTTCAGCGTGCATCTGGCGATGACCCGGCGTCCGGAATATCGTGCCGCGTCATTCGATCCCGACGTGAACCGGGCCTGGGTGGTGAACCTGGGCTACGAAAATCAGAAGCAATTCAATGACGACTGGCGCGACGTGCGCGCTGGCAAGCTTCTGGATCCGCGCCCCAACGCCGCCGTCAACTCGCTGTACGATCCGACCGACGCGCCCGATGGATGCTACACCGGACTGCTGCGGCAAATGGCGCCCTACAACCTTGCGCAGGGGGGTCCCCAGCAGTGGGACAAGGTCGCGCGCGAGTACGGCCAGCGCTGCATCGACGTCTGGAAGGCCGCGGCGCCCAATCTCAGCGAAGATTCTTTCCTGGAGTGGGCCACCTATACCCCGCTGGATATCGCGCGCCGGATTCCCAACATGGTGAGCGCCGACTGGATCGGCGGGCTGATCGATCTCGGCAACATGCTGGACCATCGTCCCGGTCCGATTCTTTCAGAGTATCGGACTCCGATCGGAAGCTTGTACATGTGCGGCGCGACGCAGCATCCCCACGGCTTCGTGACTTTCGCGCCGGCTTACAACGCGCTCGAGATAATCGCGCAGGATCAGCATGTCGAGCGCTGGTGGAAGTGACCGCCGCCGAAAATATACCGGTGCGCCTTGACGATAAGGCCACAAGCGGGCTCGCCTCGATCGTGCAGCAATTCCTCGAGCAGCAACTCGCCGACTCGACGCGGCGGCGTGCGCGCGCGTCGCGTTTGCGCGGCCGGCTCGGACTCACCGCAACCGATTATTCCGCGTCCGTGACGGTGGATTTTCGCGGACACGAAATCGCGATTAGCGACGGCGACGCGGGACCGCTCGACGCCACCATCGCGGGTTCCTACCAGTCGCTGACCAGGTTGCTGCAGGGGCGCAGCAATCCGCTCGTCGAGCACGTCCGCGGCCGCCTGAAAGTCACCTCACGCCTGCGCAACCTCTTTTTTCCGCTTCGGGTTCATCGGCTGATGAAGCTCGATCCCGAGGGTAACCATTAGGAGCACCGCATGCCGGACGCATCGTATGACGCGGTAATTGTCGGAGCGGGACACAACGGGCTGTGCTTGGCCGCGTACCTGGCGCGGGCCGGGATGAAGGTCGCGATGTTCGAGCGGCGCCACGACGAAGGGGGCGGCGCGCACACCGACGAGGCGACCGTGCCCGGCTTCTGGCACAACCTGCATGCCCAGTACATGGAATTTATCGAGATGATGCCCTTTTATCGCGACTTCGATCTGCCGGGCTTCGGAGCCCGGATGGTCAAGCCCGATGCGCAGGTCGGAATTGCGTTCGCCGACGGAAGGCCGCCGCTGATTATCTACCGGCCGGAATTTGCGGAACGCACGCACCAGAGTATCGCCCACTACTCGCGCCGCGATGCCGATGCCTTCGCTGCGATGCGGAGCAAGGTCCTGGCGGCGAGCAACTATATCGCCGCGATGCTCTATAACCCGCCGGCTTCCGAGGCGGATCTGGGAGGAAACCGCGCCGAGACGATCATGGGCCGGTTGCTGCAACTCTGGATCGACCTGGGCTTCCAGCCCCAGGAGTTGAACAAGTGCCCGAAGGTGCTCATCGATGAGGTTTTCGAGTCGGCCGAATTGCGCGCGACGCTGTATCGCCAGTGCGTGGAATGGGGCGCCAACCTCCACGCCGGCGACGGATTCGGATTCGTGATGTCCGTAATCTGGCTGTGCGCGAACCATTACCTGTCGATCGGCGGCACCCACACGCTCGCCCATGCGATGGCGAGTGCGGCGCTCGCCGCCGGCGCGGACCTTCGTTACAACAGCCCGGTAGTCGAGATTCTCAACTCCGGGGGGCGCGCAAGCGGCGTGCGGCTCAAGGACGGACGCACCATCGAAGCGCGCAAGCTGGTGGCCTCCAACGCCGATCCGAAAACGACCTTCATCGATCTCATCGGGATGGACCATCTGAGCGAATTCAGAAAGGAGCGCATGGCGAACTGGCGCTTTGGACCCGAGCACGTGCTCGGAACGCCGTCGTTCGCGTTGCGCAGGGCGCCTGAGTACAAGTCTGCGCGCCACAATCCCGACATCAACAAATGCTTTTACACCATCGTCGGATTCGAAGATGACCACCAGGTTTCCGATTACATCCTGCAGGCCTATGGCGGCCAGATTCCCGACCGCCCCGGCGCCGGCACCTGGGTCAACTCGCTGTGGGATCCTAGCCAGGCGCCCCCGGGAATGCACACGATGAACGGGTGGTACTTCTTCCCGCGCGCTTCATGCCTCAGCCCGGAGCAATGGGACGAGGTCCGGCGCGACTACAACGGAAAATTTCTCGAGCTGTGGAAAGCTTACGCGCCCAACATGACCCGCGAGAACGTGATCGCTGACAAACTCTACGTATCGCTCGACATGGAAAAGCGGATCGCGATGCCCGAAGGAGATTTCTCCCACGGGCGGCTCGGACACATGAATCCCGCGGTTGCCCGGACGCACATCTACCGGACCGAAGTGGAAGGTCTCTACATGTGCGGCGCCTCGGCGGGCGGTGGAGGAATCAGCGCGGCCGGCGGCTACAACGCATACAAGGTAATCGCAAATGACTACGGCCTGCCCAAGCCGTGGGAGAATGAAAATCGACTCTACTAGAGGATTATCATGCCCGCGATATACACCACCGAATGGTATGAGGCGCTGAAAAAGCTGCTTAACGAAAATCCGCAAGTCGCAAAGAACGCCCCGACCGGCACATTCCGCGTGCTGGCAAAGATTATCGGCGATGAGCACTCGCACTATCTCCCGGCCGGCGAGTTGCGAAACTTCGTGGTCCTGTTCGCCGACGGCAAGTGCCTGGAGTACCAGCAGGTCGAAACGCCGCCGCCGCGCAAGGATTTCGAGTTCATATTCGAATTGCCGGCCTCGGTGTTCGAGAAGGTTGCGGCGGGCCAGATCGATCTAATCGACGCCGGTCTCAAGGGCAGAATCAAGATTACCGGCGACATGCGAATCCTGATCAGGCATGCCGAATGGGTAAACGTGCTCTCCAACCTCTATGCGAAAGAGGTCGATACAGTCTGGCCCAAAGGCAAGCCCGACCCCGGGGAGTTGACCCCGGTCTCGGCCGAACACGCACCGTAACTGTTCTCAGGCGGAAACCATTTCCTGATGCCGCGCGCGCATGCCGCGTACGGCATCAAGGAGAGCTCGGGCTGGGGCTCTTGTCAAAGTTGCCGCTCATCTGGTGAGAGGCGAAGACACCTCGGGTCGCCCCCGTCGGCATCAATACCAGCACCGCCGTCATCGCGACCACGCCTGGGTGAGTCGCACGGTGCGACGCGAGCAAGTCGTCGACGCAGATTTGCTAATTTTGCAAATACCACTCCTCGTTGATCTGATCGCCGTTGGTGTTGCTCAGCAACACGAGCGCGCCGTGCTTGGCGATCGCGAGAGACTGGGTATAGCTACCGCTGGTGCATCCGTCGGAGGACGATATGAACGCAACGGTGCCTGTGCCGGTCCCATCGGCGCTGATGGTGTACGAGCCCGAGATTTCCGCCTCGCAGACAGTCGTGTCGATGGTGTATGTCTCGTGACCGCTCAGGTTTCCGCGACCGTCGGCAATGAAAATCCCGGTGCCGGCAAGAGGCAAGAACCCGTTGCCCGTATTAGCCTGGCCCGAGAAGATACCGGAGTAGCGCCCCTTCAAGCGTGGCACGCGTGATCCGCTCGACGCATTCGTAACTCCACCTCCTGCGCAGAAGATCGAGAGCGTTAAAAATCCCGCCGCGATTCCGAAAGCCGCGATCCTCGTCACTGCTGACTCCTCCTTATGTTTTCCTCGCAAGCCCGACGGCGCTTGTGCGTTGAGTCCGCCGCGATGGACCTGGTGAAACGGACGGACCCGCAAATGCCAGTAATTGCGCCGAGTTGAGCTTATACAAATCCTCATATTCTGCCGATCCGGACAAGCCGAATCGAGCAGCGGCCAGAGTGCAGCCTAAAGCGGTGGCCGTCGAGCCGATTGCCGGGGGGCAAATTCCGGGAGTATGGACCAGCGGTGACCGCCATGCCCACTTCGAGGAACGCTCGCGTATATCACATGACCGAGGCGGCGAACTGGCCGCTGATCGAGCTCCGCGGCCTGCTCAGCACTTCACGCCTGCTCGACCTTGCGGCGGTCGCGGGCGCCGAGCGTACAGCCCTCGAACGCCGGCAGCGCACGCGTGCCGCGACGCTGCCCAATGGCGCCGTTATCCGGGACCAGGTGCCGATGCCGCCGGCGGCGCTGGCGCGATGCCTGCGCGGCGGGATTACGCCCGCGGACTGGTATGCGGAGCTGAATCGGCGCGTATTTTTCTGGTTCGATCCCGCGCGGCTCAATCGGCAGCGCCGCGCGTGCGGCGCGACGGCGCAAGTCGTGCTCGTGGTGGATGCGCCCGCGATGCTTGCGCGCCACGGCGCGCGTGCCGCACTGACCGCGTTCAACACCGGCAACGCGCGGCGAAAGCCAGCGCCCCGCGGGCGCGCGACGTTCGTTCCGTACGCAGACTGGCTCGAGTCGCGATGGTCGTCGGAGGCGGCGGCGCTTGGCATCCGAGCGCGCCCGCGCAGTCACGCGCCGGTCGAAGTCGCAATCCTCGACGCGGTCGCAGACATCGCGGACTTCATCGTTGAGGTTCGGCGCCTGGGGCCGGACGAGCTATTCGACTGGCAACCCTAAAGCGCCTGCGCGGCGCACCATCCGCTGGACCACGCCCATTGAAAATTGTATCCGCCGAGCCATCCGGTCACGTCCACCGCCTCGCCGATAAAGTAGAGTCCCGGGACCGCGCGTGTCTCCATGGTACGCGAAGACAGCGCGGCGGTATCGATTCCTCCGACAGTCACTTCCGCCTTTTCCCATCCCTCCGAATCGGCCGGCACGACACGCCATCGCTTGAGTCGCTCGGCGGCCGCGATGAGCGCGCGGTCGGTCAGATTCGCGATCGGACCGCCCGGAAATTGAGCCGCGATCGCATGCGCCAGGCGCGTGGGCAGGATCTCACCCAGAAGGTTCTTAAGCTCCGCGCGCGGGCGGACGCGCTTGCGATCTCTAAGCAGGCGCGCGGCATCGTCGCCGGGCATCAGATCGATCAGAATCGGCTCGCCCGCGCGCCAGTATGATGAGACCTGGAGGATCGCGGGGCCGCTTAGGCCGCGATGGGTGAACAGCAGGCTCTCGTGGAAGCTGGCGCGTCCGCACGACGCTATCGCGTCTGCGGATACTCCGGTGAGCGACTTGCATAGTTCGAGAACCGCGCCGCCCGTGCGGATCGGGACCAATCCCGGACGCGGTTCCACGATCGGAATCTCGAATCGGCGGGCGAGGTCGTAGGCGAAACCGCTTGCGCCGAGTTTGGGGATCGACAGGCCGCCGCTTGCGATTACCAGTGCACCGGATTCGAAGGCGCCGTGGTCGGTCGCAACCCGGAAGCGACCGGCGCGCTCGACTGCGGTCACGCGATACCCGGTGCGCAGATCGACGCCGCCGCCGGCGCATTCGGCGACGAGCATCGCCAGGATCTCTCGCGCCGAACCGTCGCAGAAAAGCTGTCCCAGCTTCTTTTCGTGGTACGCAATCCGGTAGCGCTCGACCGTCGCGATGAAGTCGCGCTCGGTGTAACGGCTGAGGGCGGATTTGCAGAAATGCGGATTGGACGAAATGAACCGCTCGGGCGAGCAGTCCAGATTGGTGAAGTTGCACCGCCCGCCGCCTGATATGAGGATTTTCGCGCCGGGCTCTCGGTTGTGCTCAAGGAGCAGAACCCGTTGTCCGCGCTGCCCGGCCGCCGCGGCACACATCATTCCGGCCGCACCCGCGCCGACGACGATTGCGTCATAGGATTCCATCGCCGAGGCGATTTAGCCATCGCTCGCTCACCGGCGCAATCCGCGCGCGGTGGCGCCGGTGAGCGAGCGGCGCGCCTGGGTCAGGATTTAGCCGGCGGAAACTCGGTAAGCGAAAGCGTGTTGCCGTCGGGATCCTTGAACCACGCGACTCTCGCTCCGCCCGGCGCGAGCCAGATCCCGAGCGCGTCCTGGCCCATCCCGTCGTAGCGTTCGAAGGAGACTTGCTTGCCCGACAGAGTCTGTACCGCGGCGCGAATGTCGGTCACGCGCCATCCGAGCGCCGTGAAGGGCAGGGGAGTGAATTCGCGCACTTTCTGCACCCGCAGCATCGTGCGCCCCGCGCGAAACACCAGAGCGAAGGGACTGTCTTCGATCAGCTCGAGGCCGGGCGTGTCGCGGTAGAACGACTTTGCGAGATCGGGTTGCGCGGTCGGAACGAATGCCATCACTTCGCAATCGCCAAGCATGACTCGGTTCCCTCCCTCGATCTTCGCGCTGCCCGGATACGAGCACGCGCGGCTCTTCACGCCATCGTGAGCGGTTTAAATTCGTGTCGCAACGCCGGCATCCGGGCTTGTGCCCGTAAGCCGCGGTGCTAGGATTCGTACTATCTAATGCATGTAAGGTTGCGGCGGATTGCGCCGCGCCGTTTTTCGAGCCACGGGAGGACCGCGATGGAACAATCCGCGCCTCAAATTGACAACTCCGCGTTGCGCGGACGGATGGTGGATCTCGACTCGCACCTGATGATCTTCCCGAAGCGGCTCATCGAGATGTTCGGTCCGGGCGTGCTGCCCAACAACGGCCGCCCGATGGCGCGCCGCGCGACTCCCGAGCAGCGTGCGCGCTTCCTGGAAGTGATAAGGCGCACCCAGGGAATTACCCCGACCCCCGACAATGTGTTCACGCTCAAGGGATTTCCCTACGGATGCAATGTCGCGGCGCAGCGCCTGGAAGTGATCGACGCGATGGGCGTGGAGCGCCAGCTGATTTTCCCCAGCGGATTGTGGGGCGCGCAGTTCGCCAACACGCCGGAAGCATACGACACCGTGCGCCGCTACAACGATTATATCCTCGAGTGGGCGCGTGAGGCGGGCGGACGGCTGCGCCCCGCCGCAATTATCAATCTGAATTCTATCGATGAAGCGATGAAGGAGCTCGAGCGCGTCGCAAGCGCGGGCGCGTATGCGGCGCAGTTCGCGTGCAACGCGCCGCCGGCGAATCTCTCGCCCGCCGATCCGCAGTGGGATCCGTTCTGGTCAATGCTGGAAGCATCGAACCTTCCCGGGCTGTTCCACATCGCGGGCAATTTCGGATTCGTCAATCCGCGTTTCGGCGCGCTGCCGATTCTGCTGCCCAAGGGGCCATTCGAGGCGGCTTCTGAGCCGGTCGGCCCGTTCTTCATGCAGACTATGCATTACGCGCCCGAGGCCTACCTGTCCGCGATGATCTTCGGCGGCGTGTTCGAGCGCCACCCACGGCTCAGATGGGGCGTTATCGAGCTGGGCGCGCGATGGGTGGGGCCGTGGATGGAGATGATGGATGCGACGGCCGAGCGGTTCCATCGGCGGTTCGACGGCGTGTTGTCGCTCAAGCCCTCGGACTACGTCCGCCGCCAGATTCGCATCACGCCGTTCGACGGCGAGCCTGCGGGCGAGTTCATTGCGAAGTACGGTCTTGAGGATGTGCTGGTGTTCTCGACCGATTTTCCGCACTTCGAGGGCGGGACCGATCCCGTGGGCGGCTTCCTCAAAACGGTCGCGCCGCTGGGAGCGCGCGTGGTCGAGAAATTCTTCGTCGAAAACGGAAAGCATCTGTTACCGTAAGCGAGCCAGCCCGTAGCTTAAAGCTTCGAGCTGAAACTTCGTCCTGGGGAAAGGACCAGACGCAAAAGAGCGGCGCGCGGAAGCGGGGAGCGCCGCCGTTGGGTTGCCGCCCGCTCCGCTCGCGATTTAACCGTGGCGGTTGCGGCACGCGATGCCGGTTGCCACCGGCTGATCCCTTCTGAAAGAGTACCCACCATGCCCGAGCCCACCCGATGGACTGCCGCGAACCTGCCGGACCTCGGTGGTAAAACAATCGCCGTCACCGGAGCGAACAGCGGAATCGGTTATGAGGCCGCGCTGGAGCTCGCACGCGCTCACGCGACGGTTGTGCTCGCATGCCGCAGGCTCGACAGTGCCAACGCGGCCGCCGAGCAGATCCGGCGCGCGGCGCCCGGTGCCGGGGTTGAGGTGATGGAGCTTGATCTTGCGAGCCTCGGCTCGGTGCGCACCTTCGCCGAGGCTTTCAAGCGCGCGCATCGGACGCTCGACGTGCTGGTGAACAACGCGGGCGTGATGGCGCTGCCCTATCGCAAAACAGCCGATGGATTCGAGATGCAGTTTGGCACCAATCATCTCGGCCACTTTGCGCTGACGGGTCTGCTGCTCGACCAGTTGCTCGCCGCCGATGGCGCGCGCGTGGTGACGGTCAGCAGCACCGCTCATCGCCTCGGCAATATCCGCTTCGACGATCTCAACTGGGAGCGGGGCTACCGCAAGTGGTACGCGTACGGTCAGAGCAAGCTCGCAAATCTGCTGTTCATGTTCGAGCTCGATCGCAAGGCGCGGCGCGCGGGCGTGAAGCTGACCAGCGTCGCCTGTCATCCGGGCTACGCCGCGACCAATCTTCAGGCCGCCGGTCCGCGGATGTCGGGAGCCTCGCTGATGGAGTGGGGCACTGCGGTGGCAAACCGGATGTTCGCGCAGAGCGCCGCGATGGGCGCGCTGCCGACGCTGTATGCGGCCGCGGCGCCGGAGGTCAACGGCGGCGATTATTTCGGTCCCGACGGCTTCCAGGAAATGTGGGGTTCTCCGGCAAAAGTTCCGTGTAGCGCCGCCGCTCGTGACGAGGCGGTCGCCGCGCGCCTGTGGTCGGTGTCGGAAGAGCTGACCCAGGTGCGCTATCCGGCGCTCGGGGCGTGATTTACCACCTCGTTGCACGCCAGGAGTGGTCGGCCGCGACGCGCGCGGGAAGTTACGAGCCGCCGAGCCTGGCCGCCGAAGGCTTCATCCACTGCTCCACGCTCGAGCAGCTCGCGGTGACCGCCAACGCGTTTTTCCGGGGCAATCGCGATCTCGTGGTATTGTGCATCGAGGAGTCGCGCCTGTGCGCCCGGCTGCGCTTCGAGCAGCCAGCGGACGCCTCGGATGCGCGCGCGTTTGAGCGCTTTCCGCATCTGTACGGACCACTGAACCCCGGCGCTGTGGGTCGGGTGATCGACTTCCCGTGCGCCGACGACGGGACGTTCACGCTGCCCGCCGCGCTTGCTGGACGCTGACGCGCGCAGACGGCTAAAAGGCGTGATGCGCATCGCGTGCGCTGCGGTCGCGCAGCGGGCGCAAAGGACCTTCGCTTGACGATCAAGTCGGAAACGCAGCGGCGAATTGAATTGTGGGCCGGCGTCGCCGCGCTCGTGTTCCTGATCGCGGGATGCTTCATCATCCTGGAACCCTTCGTCACTTCGATCCTGTGGGCGGCGATACTCTGCCTGTGTACCTGGCCGATTTACACCTACCTGGAAGCGATGATCGGAGGGCGCCGCTCGATCGCCGCGCTCCTGATGGTGCTGGGCCTGTCCGCCGTGATTGTCGCCCCGTTTCTGGTGGTGGGCATGAGCCTGGCGCAGAATGCGACTGAGGTGGTCGGCGCGATTCGGAAGATGATTGACCAGGGGCCGCCGGCTCCCCCCGCGTGGCTCGGCTCGATTCCGCTGATCGGCAACTCCGCGCGCGATTACTGGATCTCGCTCAGCAGGAGCAGCTCGGTGCGCATCGCGGAACTTAGCCGGGTGCTTCCGACGCTGAGAAGCGCGGCCGTGAGTGGAGCCAGCGCGATCGCGGGCGGAATCCTGCAGATCTCGCTGAGCTTGATCATCGCGTTCTTCCTCTACCGCGACGGCGACACCGCCGCGCGGCGGCTGAGCGACTCAATCGCGCGGATCGCCGGCGACGAGGGCCGCCGCCTGCTCGACGTCGCGGGCGATACGACGCGCGCGGTCCTCTACGGAATTCTCGGCACTGCGCTGGCGCAAGGGTCGCTGGCGGCGATCGGCTTCTGGATTGCCGGAGTGCCGGGCGTTTTCCTGCTGGGCTTCTGCACCTTTCTGGTCTCGATACTGCCGATGGGTCCGCCGCTGATATGGATTCCGGCTTCGATCTGGTTGTTCACCCAGGGCTCGACCTATTGGGGAATATTCCTGCTTCTGTGGGGCACTCTGGTAGTGAGCAGCGTTGACAATTTCGTGAAGCCGATTCTGATCAGCCGCGGCGGCACGACCCCGCTGATAATCGTGATGCTGGGGGTGCTGGGTGGCGCGATCGCATTCGGCTTCATCGGCATCTTCCTGGGCCCCACGCTGCTCGCGGCTGGCTACAGCCTGCTTGACCAATGGAGCTCGCTATCCGCGCAGACTGAAGCGCCGGGTTGACGCTGGCGGGTGCCGGGATTACCAGCTGCGCCGCAGTTCGGGGAGCGCGCGGCCCAGCAGCGACTCGAGCTTGCGGATATCCGGTTCGTATATCGGAAGCATCAGTTCCTTTGCGCGCGGATCGATCGCGGGCTTGGCGGCGGGGCGGTTGAAGACGCGCTCGAAGATGAACGCGCCGATGCTGCGCGGAACCAGCGACTGGCCCGCGTGGCGAGCCCACCTTTGTCCGGCCAGCCGCCGCGTCCATTCCCATCGCGGCGCCGCGAATCCGTTGTGCACCCGCGCCGTGTCGATTTCCGCGGCCGGCGCGGAGTCCAGCCCCAGGAACCGGCAAACCCCGGCCAGCGCATGGCGCGCGGAGCTCCTCAGATCGTCGAACAGCAGCAGATGTACGCGCTCAGGGCCGAAGACCTGGAGATAGCGCCTGACCTGCGCGGCGTATTGCCCGAGCTCCACGTACATGTGCGACACTCCGAGACCCTTGCGCGGGCGCGCGAGATCGGTGCGGAGCGCCCTGTGAAACGGCAGGCTTTCGGCGCCCTCGCGAAAATCCGCCAGGTAGTGCGAATGCGCGCGCTCGATCGGATCGCGCAGCGCAATGATGATCCTGGCCTCAGGCACCGCGCGCTTGATTCGTCCGGGGACCTCGGGATGCCACAAGTAGGACGGGCTCGCGTCGCCGATCGCGTTGTAACCGCGCGCCCTGCGATAAAGCCGCAGGTAGCGGCGCCGGTCGGCAATCGCTTCGACCAGGTGCTCAAATTCCGCGGTCGGACGAATCTGCGCGAAGTATTGCGGCTCCTTCACCGCGGGCATGAAGACCTGGGGATGCTGCGCGAGGTAGGCGTGGAGTGACGTCGTGCCGGCCTTGGGCGCGCCGACGATGAAGAAATTCGGCCACGTCTCTTCCGAGTTTGGATCCGGGAACTCCACGCCGTCGCCGTCCGCACGATGACTAGCGAAGTGACAAACCGCCGGAGATTTTACCGCATCCCGCGATCGAATTCCGCAGTCAGCGGTAAGATTCTTCCGCGCCGCGTGACCCATTCGGTTCGCTGAACGTCGGGACGCCGCAACCGCGCACCGCTTCGATCCCGCGACCGATTAGGCGCCTACCTATTGCCTCAGGAGCGAGTCTTAACCGGGCTGCAGAGAGCTCAGGAGCTCAGCGCTTGGCGGCGACGCGCATTGTTGTGGTTGCCGCGGCGACCCGCGCGAACCACGTGGCGCCTGCCGACCGACCGCATCTGCTTGGTCGGAAGGTCGTGCGCCTTCAGTGAGCGGATGCAGCCGAGCAGGTACTCGCGATCCACGCCCAGCACGTCACAGACATAGCTGAACGTGAACGGATGCTGCGGACCGTCGGAGGTCTCGAACCAGTGGGCGACCTCATGGAACAGCGCGCGGCGATAGCCACCTGCCGCGGTGGAATTCTTGACGAAGATTCGAACCGCATCCTCCAGGATCGCGAAGACCAGCCGGGTTTCGCCATCGAGCGAAGCGCGGCGTCGGGTAAGATCGTAAAATTGAGCTGGCACCAGAAAATCTGGCGCGAAACCGCCCTTGATCCAGGGGTCAGGCCGATCGCACTCTATGCGCACTTTGTCGGTTCCAGTCACGGTGATAGAAACATCGTGTTTTTCGGATGGCGAAGTCACAATGCGCTTCCTCCTCGCGCCCCGGCGCCGATGATCCGGTGACGCGCTGCTGATGAAAACCCCCCGCTAAATCAACTTTGTCAGCTTCTCAGCATCGAACATGCCAACCGAATATGTGAGGATTTCCGTAATGCGAGTGCGGCCGAGCGTGGAATTTCTCCACAGGTGTGGAGTCTTCGCGCCACCCTCTTCAGCTTTCAAAACTGCGCACGCATGGTCGCAGCGATGCGCACTACCGACTGCGACACGTTGATATGGCGGGTTTAACGCCCGTGTAACTCTTGTGGCACCTCATATGCGGAATCTTCCCTCAGACTGCACATGCTGCGTTCGCCTTCGGCGTCGGGGTATTCCACTCGAGCAATTTCTTTGGCTCTCTGCCCCGCCTCTATTTTCTCCACAGTCTTGACGGCACTTGCCGGCATCGAGATGCACCTTCGACTTTAGACGTCGTGTCCCACGTATTCAGAGCGGATCAGGCGTGTCGACGGCTGAAATGTGAAGTTGAAAAACTGGTTAGGCCGAGACGGTCAGACTGCGCACTCGCGACAGACCGGGATGCGGTCCTTTCTGACGAGCGAGAGCGTCTGATCGGAGCGCGAGCGATAGCGGTAAACCGTAACGCTTTTGAGATTCAACCTGCGCGCGGTGAGAAAAACCTCGCGGACCTGGGCGGCGGACACGTCCTTGGGCAAGTTCACGGTTTTGGAGACCGCCGCGTCCTCATGCTGCTGGAATGCGGACTGCATCCGCAGATGTGCCCGGGGCTAGATCTCAAGCGCGATCGGAAAGCAGCGCCGCAGTCGTCAGGCGAGTCCGGCCGCAATTGCTGCCAGTTCAACTATTTCGACTTCGTGCGGAAACACAAACGTCGTCGCGCCGTCGCCGAATCTGACCAGGTACATGCGGCGATCGAGGTTATCCACTTGCCGGATGATTTGCGGCCGGTCGCGAAATCGCTCGCGGCCTTCGTGGTCGCGGATGGGACGGAGCAGGCGGCAGCATTTGCCCTCCTCACATTCGACGCGGTTGCCGATTTTCGTCTCCATCCGATCCTCGTTTCATGGCTGGATTGCCCGCTCTATTCCCGGGCTGTGTTTGACATAGCGTTTCTTCACGATTCGTGCCGCCCGAGATTTCGGTCAATCTTATGTTCCGGCAGTCATCAGCGACCCCAGCCGCTCCAGATGCCAAACCAGCGATCTAAAATGACGCCGCATGGCGCAAAATGGACCACTCGCGATGGCTCGCAGGGACTCAATTGGACCCGAGCGCGGGCGGCGCGCGCGGTTAAGTGGCCGCCACTCCACGCAATTCGAAATGGCAGCGGAATTGCACGATCAAATCCCGGCATTATCTTGCGGCCTACTTTGCAGGAAGGAGGAAAACGATCATGGGAGCCTTAAGTCCGTTCAGGCCGTTTCACGAACTGGAGCGTCTGACTCGCAACCTTGAGGCGCGCTTTCCGCGGCTTCTCCCCGACTGGCCGTTCGATGGCGAGACGGAGAAGACACCGGCGCTCGAGAGTTTCGTGAAGGACGGCTCTTTGGTCGTGCGCACTGACATGCCCGGCGTCGATCCCAAGGATGTCGAGGTCAGTGTGCTGGGCAACGTGCTCACCATCAAGGGCGAGCGCAAGGAATCCAAGGAGATCAAGGATAACGAGTACATTCGGCGTGAAGTGAACTATGGTGCTTATGAGCGCCGGATCACGCTGCCCGAAGGCGCAGCGACCGACAAGGTCAGGGCCCAGGTGAAGAACGGCGTTGTGGAGATCACGATGCCGGTGGGCGAGAAGCTTGCCGCGCGCAAGGTGCCGGTCGAGGTGGCCGAGGAGAAAACCAAGAAGTGAGGAGCCGAATTTGAGCCGGTGGTTTGCGCGTCCAGGCGTGCAAACCGCCGGTGCGGAAGGGGCAGCGGATTCTCTTGGCCCGCTGAACCCGAACCTGCCGAGACCTGACTGGAGCCACTATGCAACGGCCACTTAAGATTACATCGCGTGATTTCGCTCTGACTCCCGCAATCGAGAATCAAATTCGTGAGCGCGTTGCGGCGCTCGAACAGTACTGGGATCGCATGACCGCTTGCGAAGTGACGCTGGAAGCGCCCGCCGTCCATCACCATCGCAAGGGTGGCCCGTTCGAGGTGCGAATCCGGATGCTGGTGCCTGGTGGCGAGCTTGAAGTAAACCGTCAGGCCGGGAGCGACTTCTCGGTGGCGCTGCGCGAGGCATTCGCCGCCGCGCGCCGGAGGATTGAAGACTACGTTCGCGAGTTGAGACACGACACCAAGAATCATCCGGTGCGGGTGGCGAACAGGAATGAGGCGGGTCAATGACGCTCCATCGCCGAAACGGGAGCGGAATCAGGCAGCGCCGGGGAGCCCTTCCCGGCGCGACTGTCTCAGTACCAAGCGCCGCGGAAATGTATCCGATCGCGCCACGGCGCAATTTCGCTTCCACCTGAACTGGAGAATTGAGGAGTATTTATGCTGGACGCAGAGGCACGATCGATGCTCAAAACATCTGGTAAGCTCGCGGTGCCCGAGCTTGAAAGTGCAGGTGGTGCGATCATGAGCGCACGACGAAATCATCGCAGTGACCGGCTTGAGGATCTGCGCAAATTGCTGGTCCGCAGCCGCAAGGAGACTTTGGCCCGCGTCCGCGCGCTGCGCGGGGATCAGGATGCCGACGAGGTTCCACCTCCGGCCGATGAGCTGGATATCGCCCGTTCGCTGGCCGATGTCGAGACTCACGCGAGCCTGATCGATCGCGCCGAAGAACGGCTCAAGGATATCGATGCCGCGATGAGCCGCCTGGATTCCGGCACCTACGGAATCTGCGCGGAATGCGGTGAGGATATCCCGCTGGAGCGGATTAAGGCGCTTCCCTTAACGCTGTTCTGCGTGGATTGCCAGAGCAAGCGCAATCGCGGGCAGCGCAGCGGCGCCGGCAATTTGAGCCGCTCGATGCGCAAGCGATGGACGGTTCCCGCCGAGATGGACGAGTCCGAGGAGCACAGCGACACGATGATGGCGCCGGAAGAGGATCTGTCGGTCCATGACGATAGCCCGTTCGGCCCGACCGAGGATGAGCTGACGATGGAGCCGGGGCCGAGCCGCCGCCGCGGGCGGCCGCGCAAACGGCCCAAGGAGGACTAGCCGCGGCGAGGAGCGCGCCGATGAAGCTGTTCAGTAGAATTCTCTGCCCGGTCGATTTTGACCGCGACTCCGACGCGGCGCTCGCGCTCGCGCTCAAGCTTGCGCAGCAGAACGGTGCAAGCCTCGCTCTGCTGAACGTCGCGCCGCTTCCCGTGGGCGCCGCCGAAATGTCGCCGGTGCCGCTCGATCCGTATCCGTTCTGGGAAAAGACCTGCCGCGCGCGGCTGGAGAAGATCGGCCGCGAGGTGGTGGACGGAAAGGCGCCATACGAAACCCTGATTGCCAGCGGCGATCCGGCCGTCGCCATCCTGACCACTATCGGCGAGGTCAAGGCGGACCTGGTCGTGATGGGGACGCACGGCCGCACCGGTATCAGCCGCGTCCTGCTCGGCAGCGTCGCCGAAAAGGTCGTACGCGAAGCTCCGGTGCCGGTGCTCACGGTGCATCCGACTGAACGCCGCCTGAAGGTGGAGACTTCTTCGCGATGAAGGCCGGCGAACACGGCATCACGATCCACGCCGACGGTGTCGAGCTCGAGGGTACCGTGGGTATGCCGGCGCGGGATCCGATCGGACTGGTGATTTTCGCGCACGGCAGTGGCAGCAGCCGGCTGAGTCCGCGCAATTCCTACGTGGCGCGCGCGCTCAACTCGCAGGCCATGGCCACGCTGTTGTTCGACCTGCTGACCGACCGGGAATCGGCCGATCGTGCCAACGTGTTCGATATCGAAGTGCTCGCGCGGCGCCTGATGATCGCGACGCGATGGGCGCGCGCGAACCCGGCCACGCGCGCGCTGCCGGTCGCATACTTTGGCGCCAGCACTGGCGCGGCTGCCGCGCTGGTCGCGGCGGCGCAGGACAGCGGGATTGCGGCGGTTGTCTCGCGGGGCGGACGCCCCGATCTGGCGGGGAAGGCGCTCGCGCAGGTCCGGGCGCCGACACTGCTGATTATCGGCGGCGATGACGTCGAGGTTATCGGGCTCAACCAGCCGGCGTACGCGCGGATGACGTGCGAGCGCGAGATCGCGATCGTGCCGGGCGCCACCCACCTGTTCGAAGAACCCGGGACGCTCGACGAAGTGGTGGACCTGGCCGCGCGATGGTTCCGGTCCCACTTCGAGCAACTGCGCAAGGCGCGCGGACAGGCGCATCATGTTTAAAGACCGCGCCGACGCTGGACGCAGGCTCGCGCAGAAGCTCGGCGCCTACGGCGCCGAGACGCCGGTGGTAGTGGCGCTTCCACGCGGAGGCGTGCCGGTCGGTTACGAGATCGCGCGGGCGTTGAATGCTCCACTGGACATTATCGTGGTCAGGAAGATTGGTGCGCCGGGGCAGCACGAATTGGGAATCGGCGCCCTGGTCGATGGCGACCATCCGGAGACCGTGCTCAATGAGGAGTTGTTGCAACTCATCGACGTCTCACGCGAGTACCTGGACCGCGAAATCAAGCTCGAACTCAGGGAAATCCGCCGCCGCGAAACCCTCTATCGCAAAGGCCATCCCGCAATCGCGCTCAGCGGACGCACGGTGCTGGTGGTGGACGATGGAATCGCGACCGGCGGCTCGATTCGCGCGGCGCTTCGCGGCATCAGGCGCCGGGGCGCAAGTAAAATCGTGCTCGCGGTTCCGGTCGCCGCCGCCGAGACGCTCCGCTCGCTGCGTGTCGAGAGCGATGAAATCGAATGCCTGGAGTCGCCCGAATCCTTCGGCGCGATCGGCGAGTTCTATCGCGACTTCAATCAGACCAGCGACCAGGAGGTAATCGGTCTGCTCGACCGTACGCGCGGGCACGTAAGTGTGTCGCAGCCGACGGCGCGCGGATAGTGAGGGCGCGCGGCCTCCGCAAGGTGCTTCGAGCAGGCGTCCGAATCTGACATGGGATTGGTTCATAATGAGACGCCGGGGCATCTTGAACCAGAATCGAATGCGCTCTGTGCGGGCGCCAATGATGGGCAGCCCGGAACTTTAGTATCGTTATCTTGTCCTTATCCTCCACATTCGCGCGTCTGCGGCGGCTTCTCGCTGCGGCATATCGATTGCTGACAGTCTAAACGGGAGAGCGCGTGCGTGAGGGCGCGCGCTGCGTCTGAATCCTGCGCGTCACGCAAGGCGGCTGCGAAGCGCCGGTGTGACTCGCCTGGTCGATGGCGCCGGTGTGAAGATGGATCTATTGCTGGTTGACGACAGTCCCACGGATCGGATGGTGATGCAGGCGAAGGTGCAGCGCGCCTTTCCGGAAGTGCGCATCCTGTCGGCCGGTGAGCAATTCGAGCTGACCGAAATCATGCGCCGCGATAACTGCGACGTCGTGATCACCGACTATTGGCTCGGATGGGGCGACGGACTCTCGGTGCTGCAGCGGGTCAGACGGCGATGGCCACGATGCAAGGTGATTTTCTTCACCGGCAACGGCGGTGAAGAGGTGGTGGCCGAAGCTTTCAAATACGGACTCTTCTACTACCTGCTCAAGCCCGACGGATTCGAAAACCTGGTGCCGGTCATCCAGACCGCGCTCGACGCCAAGCGGCACGAAGACAATTACGAATTGATCGCGTCCGTGGTGGCGTCAATCCCCGAGGGAGTTTACAGCGTCAATAGCGACCGGGTCGTAACCACCTGGAACTCCGGCGCGGCGCGGATGCTTGGTTACACCGGCTCCGAAATCATCGGGCGCGACAATGAGATCCTGGTGCCAGCCAGCTTGCGGCCCGAAGAGCTTCGACTGATGATTCGGGCGTTGGCGGGTGAAGTCATCGCGGAACGCGAAACGATTCGACTGCGGCGCGACGGCCTTCCGATCAATGTAAGGCTCTCAGTCTCGCCGATCCGCGCCGATGGGCGGTCGATAACGGGCGCGGCGGTGGTGACTCGTGAGATGGCGGGGCAGTCGGCCAACGGACTGGCACCCTCGCCGTCTCCCAAAGTCCGTGCGCGGGCGGCTTCCACGGGCCGAAGTCGCTAGACAAGCTCGCAGGCACGGTCGCCGCTGCGCCCCCGCTATCCATTAGATCGCCGCAGGGTTAGATTTAGCGCGCTCCGAGGTCGTTGCTGGAGGACGACAGGATGGCGCGCTTCGCCGCTCAACCGGATCAAGTGGATTTGCCATCGTCGCCGATCAGAATCGCGCTGGTCTATTTGGCGGTGGGGATCCTATGGTCGACGATTGCCGACTTTCTGCTCTATCTGCTCCCGCCCCATTCGATCGCGCTTAACCGGCTGTTCTTCGTCGCCGTCACGACGGTTATCCTGTACCTCGTCGCGCGCGCGTATGCGCGCCGGCTGTACGCTTCGATTCGCGCTGAGCGGGCGACGGGCCTGCGCGCGCAGGCGTATTTCCGGTCGGCGGCCGAGGGAATCATCGTCTCGGATCGCACCGGAACCATCCAGCAGATCAACCCCCGCGCGCTCGAGATCTTCGGTTACAGCGACGACCAGTTGCTAGGCAGGTCGATCGATATGCTACTGCCCGCGCGAGCGCGCGCCGGCCATGGCGACTATCGGGTGCGCTTTTTCCAGAATCCCGGCTCGCGCCGGATGGGCGCCGGGATGGATCCGGTCGGGGTCCGGCGCGACGGCAGCGAGTTTCCAATCGAGGTCAGCCTGAGTCACATCCGTTTCGAGGACGAGGACCTGGTAGTCGCGTTCCTGGCCGACGTGAGTGCGCGGCGTGCGATCGAGCGCGAGGCGCGGCGCGCGGAGACGCTCAATGTGCTGGGCGCGGTCGCCGCGGGAATCGCGCATGAGCTGAACAATCCGCTGGCCGTGATTTCCTCGCGCATCGAGCTGATGCTCGACAGCACGGCCGGATTGCCGGCCGAGGCGGTCGCGGACCTGCGCGTATTGCAGCGCAACGTCGAGCGCGCCGGCCGGATTTCGCGCCATCTGCTCTCGCTCGCGCGCGAGCGCCCGTCCGCGCGTCACGCGTTCGACATCAACAGCTCGATCGAGGCGGTCGTCGCGCTGGTGATCGGCGAGTCTCGCACCAGCGGAATCCAGCTGGCGCTCGCGCTGGACAGTACGCTTCCGCAGATCGTCGGCGACCAGGTCGGCATCGAGCAGGTCGTGGTCAATCTGCTGAGCAATGCGCGCGATGCCGCCGCGAATCGGATTCGGATTGCCACCGAACCGATGCCCGGACGCGACGGATGGATCCGCATCACGGTCGGCGACAACGGCATCGGGATTTCCACCGAGGCGCGCCGGCGGATGTTCGAGCCGTTCTTCACCTCGCGCCAGGAGGGCACCGGACTCGGGCTGTGGCTCAGCCAGCGCGTCATCGACGACCACGGCGGCACCATCACCGCGCAGTCCGACGGCAAGAGCGGCACCGCGTTTGAAATCGACCTGCCGATCGCGCCCCAGCAGGGCTCGATACCGCAGGCGGTCGCAAGATAGCCGGCGATGGCGCGCACCATCCTCATCGTTGACGACGAACGCGAGCTGGTCGAGTCGTACGTGCGGCTGCTGGGCCGCGGAGAGTTCCGCTGCGTGCCGGCATTCGACGGCGACGAGGCGATCCGCGCCTTCGATTCCGAGCAGCCCGACCTGGTGCTGACCGATCTCAATCTTCCCTCCATCACCGGCTACGAAGTGATCCGCCACATCCGCGAGCTCTCGCCCGCCACGCCGATAATCGTGATGTCGGGCTATGGCTGACCCGAGACAGCGCTTGCCGCGCGGCGCGCGGGCGCGATGGTTTGTCTCAACAAGCCGGTGCCGATCAATCTCCTGAAGGAGCAGATCGTCAGGGCGCTGGCGAGCCGAATCTGATCCCGGGCACGCCGGCAGGCGCCGTGGCGCCGCGGGAGTTCAGCGGATGCGATGCTTGTTGAGCAGGCGATGGAAGGTAGTGCGGTCCACGCCCGCCGCGCGCGCCGCGCTGGATACGTTGCCGCGATGCTGCTCGAGGATGCGCGCGACGTAGGACGCTTCCATCTCGTCTATCCATTGCGCCTTGGCCTGCTTGAAGCTGAGATTGGTTTGGGCCACGGCTGCGGCGCTGGCCGCGTCGGTCTGCGGAGCGGCGATATGCGGCGGGAGGTCGCCGAGCGTGATCGATTCGCCGTCGGCCAGCGCGCATCCGCGCTCGATAACGTTCTTCAGCTCGCGCACGTTTCCCGGCCATGAGTACGCTTCCAGCGCCTGCAGCGCGTCGGGAGCGAATCCGCCCAGGCGTGGATTGCGAGCGCTCCGATACTGTTCCACGAAGGCTTGCGCGAGCAGGCTCACGTCGCCGTGCCGTTCGCGCAGTGGCGGCAGCACCAGGTCGACCACGTTGATCCGGTAGTAGAGGTCCTCGCGGAAGTGGCCGCCTTCGACCAGGGTCTTGAGGTCGCGATTGGTCGCCGAAACGATCCTCACGTCGATCCGAATCGCCGCGGTCCCGCCCACCCGCCGGATCTCCCGCTCCTGGATCGCGCGCAGCAGCTTGGCCTGGAGCCCCAGCGGCATCTCGCCGATCTCATCGAGCAGCACCGTGCCGCCGCCGGCCACTTCGAGCAGGCCGCGCTTGATCCCGACCGCTCCGGTGAACGCGCCGCGCTCATGCCCGAACAACTCGGACTCGAGCAGATTTTCCGGCAGCGCCGCGCAATCGACCGGCACGAATGGGCCTGCCGCGCGCTTGCTGTTGGCGTGCATCGCGTGCGCGATCAGCTCCTTGCCGGTCCCCGATTCGCCGAGAATCAGGATGTTCGCCTCGGTGCGCGCGGCCCGGCGGACGAAATCCAGAACGCGCTCGATCGCGTCGCTGCGCCCCACGATCTTCTCGAACCCGTACGCCTCGTGAAGCTGTTCGCGCAGGTTGCGGTTCTCGAGCCTGAGGTTGCGCTGCGCCGCCGCGCGATCGACCGCCACGGTGAGCTGGTCGAGCGAGAAGGGCTTGGGCAAATAGTCGAACGCTCCCGCCTTGACGGCGGCGACCGCCGATTCCACGGTGGCGAACGCGGTCAGCATTATCACCGGGCGGTCGGGGTCCAACTCCCGCGCCCGGCGCATCATCTCGAGCCCGTCCATACCGGGCATCCGCAGGTCGGTCACGACCACGTCGGGCGAATCAGCTTCGAGCATCGCGATCGCGCGGGCCGGGTCGCTGGTTCCGAGGCAATCGTGGCCGCCGCGCTCCAGAATCCGGCGGCAGCTCTCGACCATGTCGGGCTCATCATCGAGGATCAGGATTCGGCTCACTTCAGAGCGGTCCCCCATGCTTGCGGGTCGCGCGGCCCTGCGGCTGCCCGCTTGTCACCGCCGATTCCGCGACGCGCACAGCTCAGCCAAGCAGGGCGCAGGCGGCCACGCAAGCGCAAATCGGGTTTGGGGGCCATCGCGGAGGCATCCGCTGCGCGTCCCCGAACCGGCTAAATCGGGTTCGCGGGCCGCCCGGGCGGCCCCAGATGGCTTCACGCCAGGCACCGCCGGCCGGCGGGACGCCCCGGGGCGGGTTCGGCGTGGGCTTGCCTGAGGGGTGGCCGGCGGGGTGGCGGGGGAGATAATCCGCGCCAATCCTTGTGAATAGTGCGCGGGCCGGATGGCTTCGTTTAATTTTTCGCCGGGAACTGTATTGCCCAGCCCCGGGGCGAAACTTGGTATTAACTGCGTAGGCGAAGAGGTGGCGTAATAGGTATAGCCAGAACTTGCTGAGGAAATATCCGCAGAAGGGAATCGGACGGCGGGCGCCTTTGATGGCGTCATCCATCGCTGCATTCATTATACACACTTCGCGCCGCGACGAAAGTGTTTCACCGCGGTATGGAGCAAGAGAGCGGGATTGAACTCTGGCTCTCGTTTGCTATGCGCGGGCTGGTTCGATAACGCGGCTTTCCTGCCATCGCTTTCGGGCCAACGACGCGCGATTGAGGTTGAGCGTCGTCGCCTATAGCTTGGGGAACTTGTGGCGGCGGCCGGCGCTGCCGACGCCGGTCGCCACCTGGTCGCTAACCGGCTTGCAGCAGCGGTTGGTGAAAACCGGCGGACAAGTCATCAAACACGCGCGCTGCTACTGGTTGGCGCTGGCGGAGAGCCATCTGAGACGGCGGATGTTCGCGGACACATGCTGGCGAAGATCGCGATGCTGCCCTCGCCGGCGGGATAAAGTGAGCGCGAAGCGGAGTAAATTTCGATGACGACGCCGGTGATGCAGGCAGAAGTATCGCAAGAATCGACGGGCAAATCAGCATCTTCAGCCGTCGGGAGCCCGCGGACGCGAAATTGGTCTCTCCCCTGCAGTGCTAGGGAACCATGCGAGCAAAATTGGATAAAACCTTGCCAGCGAAAGCCGTTCGATCTATGGAAATTGTCAGAATCAAAGGTCAAAAACGGAAATTCCCGCGAGGCGGGAAAAACACCGCTAACGTTCCGCGATTGTCGGGAGATGCGGAAGTTCGATCGCTTCCGGCGCAACGCCCTTGAGCGGGGGATCTGTGCGTAGCGCGCGAATCGCACGTAGACTGCGCCTTGCCACGGCGCTGCTGGGAGTTCTCGGAATGTTTGGACTCGCCGGTTGCGAATTACTCATGGCAGGCGGCGGCGCGATCTACAGCAAAGTCCACGGACCTGATCGACTCGTGAACGCTTATGTGTCACTCCGCCGCGATGATTGCTCGTCGGCGGATTCCCAATTTTCAGCAATTCTTGCCGCCGAACCGAACAACCCGCAAGCCATTTCCGGAAGAGCCGACGCGCTTGTATGCCTGGGAAAATACAATGACGCGATAGCGTACTACTCGCACGCTATCAAACTCGATCCTAAATGGTTTGACTATCTGGGGCGGGGACTTGCCTACAAGGCGAAGGGTGATCAGAAGCAAGCCGTTCAGAATTTCGACCAGGGAATCGCGCTCGAGCCAACCGTCCCCGCGCCCTACATATATAAGGGCGCTGTGCTGAGTGCGCAGGGCGACGCGTCGGGCGCGCACGCGGATTTCGAGAAAGTTTCGAGATTGATTTCGGATCGACCAGAGCGATTTAACGATTACGCTTGGGCGCTGGCTACGTCGCCAGTCGCCGCATATCGGGATGGACCCGCGGCGATTCTATACGCCAGGCGCGCTTGCGAACTCACATCATGGAAGAGAGCTCCGGAACTGGATACTTTGGCGGCTGCCTACGCCGAGGCCGGGCAATTCGATAAGGCCTTGAAGTGGCAGACGACGGCTATCCAAATCGAGGCCCATTCAGACGCAGGGTACGAGGCGCGGCTCGCCAGGTATCAGAAACGCGATCCGTTTCGTTCGGTTCGTCCAAACGTGTTGTTCTTCTAACTTCGTACCGATCATTGCACGAGCGGAGGGCGAGTGTACCGTTCGAACCAGGCTGCTTGCGTCTGGATGGCTCGCGTCGCACGGCGTGCGTACCGCCGCGCGGAGGAGGGCCCAATGAACCGAAGAGTGTGCGGATTTTCCCGCCCGCTGGTAGGCGGCCTGCTGCTTGCCGGTGTGCTCCTTATGCCGGATGTAGCCCGGGGCCAGACTGCCACGCCTGCACCCACGCCGTCGCTCAGGCAAACGTCGGGATGCGCGGAGTTTTATCCGCAATGGATCAAACGAGAGCTGCCGGATACTCCTGATAACGAGAAGCGCGCCCTTGCCTGCCTCAACATGTCGCCCTTCGACGCCCCAGGTTGTCCGCAACTGATCCACAAGGTCAACAACGAGCGCGGCGCCGGCATCCCAATGACCCTCAAGGAGCATTCGGGCCTCGTCGTGTGCGCTCAATCGAATCCGCGCAACCAGCAGAAGTTCGTCGGACCGCCCGCCGGCGGCTGGAGCCACGGCAGGGTTTACACCAACAAGCTCCCGCTGCCTCCTTCTGCTCAACACCCAACGCCAGCTGCTACGCCTGAACCCCCGGCAACCGAGCTTCAACCGCCTCCGGGTGCTGCGCCACGGAGCCTCACGTCCCGCTCCGCTCCCTTATCGAGCACGGGCCCCGTTCCCCTTTTTGGCGAGTTCGCCGGCGGCGATATGCAGGCGTCTCCCACAGCTTCGCCTAGCCCAGTTCCACAAGGTCAACCACCGGATGTGAGTTGATTGGTATATACGGACGCAATTGACCTTCGCGCGCATCGCGCGGTCTTGGAGAGTATCGGGATTCTACGCAGTAGATTGCGTAGAATGACACGGAAGCCCGGAGCGACGCGTTCCTTCTGTGTCATCTTGAGCGACGCGCGCATCGCGCGGGGCCGAAAGATCGCGGATCTGGGATTGCTCGCGCGCCCGACGCGGAGCGTCCAGTGAAAAACGAGGGACGCGCGGGAATGACGGAAAAAGGACGCGAAAAAATCCCCGAGTTCTAGCCTGGCGATTTACGCGCGCCGAGCCGTTCCCGGATCTGGCGGGCGGCGCCGGCAAAAAAATTGCGCGCGATAAACGAACGCTCCGCCGCCGCGAGCGCTTCCAGTATCTCCGCGTTGAGCGCACCCGCCTCCGCATCTTCGGGATTCGCATTGGTCGCAAGCTCGGCCAGCGCCAGCGCGCGCTGCAAGTGACCTTCGTCGCGCAGCTTGCGGGCGCCAGTGAGAAGTGCGTCGCGACCGCAGATCTCGATTATATCGGCGGCTCGCTCCGCGCGCCGCGCCGGAAACATCTGTGAGGGCTCTCCCGACCACCATCCCGCATAGCGCCGGACCACGTCGCGCACCACGAACGGAACGCATCCGTAGATCGGTGCGAGGAACGGCTTTGCGGCGAGATCGTCGGGCAGTTTGATATCGGCCTCGATGATCTCGACCGGCCACTGTCCCGCGTTGAGCCGCCGAATGACCTCGTCATGGATCAGGCGCAGCGCGCGAGCGGTTTCGCGCAGCAGCTCCTGGCATTGCTCCTCGCCGCTATATGCACGTCCGTGGCCCGGCAGGACAAAGCGCGGCTTGCGCGCCGCGATTTTTTCCAGCGCCTCGGCCCACTCCAGCGTGTAGCGCTGCACCTTGTTGGGATTGCCGGTGTTGGGCAGCGACGAGACGATCAGATCGCCCACCATCGCGACCCGCCGCATCGGTATCCAGACCCAGGTCGCGTCGTCGGTCTCGCCCATCGCGTGATGCAACTCGACCGCCTCGCCCGCGAGCTCCAACAGTTGCATCCCGCGGAAGGTGAGGTCGGGCGGCTGCTGCGAGCGCTCGGCGAAGATGCCATCGACGGGGACGGTGACGCCGAACTGCAGGCGGTTGATGTGCGCCTGCCATCCGGCGGTCCTGGCGTAGCGGCGGAAGCGAGCGGAGAGGTCCTCATGCGCCCAGATCTTCGGGCGCGCGTACCCGCGCTGGGCGGCGTCGCGGATGAACGCCTCGGTGCCGAACGCGTGATCGCCGTGGCCGTGCGTATAGATGATGAGCGAGATCGGCTCGTCGGTGACTTTCCGGATGCCCTCGATTGCGATGCGGCCCATCTGGCGCGAGCTGGTGTCAGCCGCGAGCATTTCGCCGCGGCCGTAGGCGAAGGCGACGTTGGCGAATCCGTGGAACATCGCCAGGCCCGGCTCGATCACCTCGACCTGGCCCATCAGGGGATCGAGCGCGGTGCCGAATACGGGGCCGCGCGAGGTGGGCGTCGATGCCATCGTGATGGCCTCCCGGTAGATTTGCGCAACGGCGCGAAGCCGCGCGCGCATCGCTCATCCTAGCAGCCCACGGCGCGGGCGCATCAAGGGCGCGCGGGGCGGCGGATTTGCTCAGTCGCCCCAGCCGGCCGCATCGTCTAAAATCCCGCGTGGGCAGAATCGTAACTGGCGGCGGAGGGGGACATGGCCAGGCGCGAAAAATTGACCGAACCGGAGGACACTACCCGGACCGAGCGCGAGCTGGCCCGCGAGCGCGCGCTCGAGCGCCGGGAGCGATCGCAACTGCAGCGCATGCGCCACGCGCTGGGGCTGGCCGATTTCATCGCGCTGCTGATGGTCGCGGCGACGGCATTTGCCGCATACGCGGCCTGGCGCACGGCGCAGGTTACCGCGCTGGTGTTCGCGATCGCCGATCGCCCGTTCCTGGGTATCCAGCAGGTTACGTTCGAGGCGGCCGACACGCCGCTGCCGCGCGTGGTGGTCGAGTACCGCAACTTCGGGAAGATTCCGGCGGTGGACAGCCTGGTCTCGGTTCATCTGCGGATTGACGGCAAGCTGGTCAAGGAGCAGGACGGCGAATTGTCCTCGGTCGAAACCGGAATCGTGTCTCCCACGGTGCCGCACTACTTCTATTCGTTCCTGCCCGCCGACGCCTATCGCGACGTCATAGCGGGGAAAAATACGATGCAGGTGCAGGTGCGGATGATTTACAAGGGACCGGCTCGACAGAACCAGTACTGCTACTCGGAACGGATCATTTACGACCACCACGCCGCGTCATTCAGGCTGGGTGGCGGCTCCGATCGATGCTCACAGAGCGAAATCTTTTGAGCATCGGCACACGGCGCGCGGCGAAATCAGGGGGAGGCAGAATCATGGATCGAAATTCATTGCGCACGCGGATGCGCACGATGGGCAGGCCCGCAAGAGCCGGCGCCGTGGTCGCGGCGATCGCGGGGATGGCCGCGATGCTCGCGGCAAGCGGATGCTCGCCGGCGACGCCGCCGCCCGGCGCGACGGAGGCGCAGATGCAGCAGGCGGCGCGCTTTGACCTGTCGAAGTGCCAGATCCTGGAGCCGAGCCTGTACCGATGCCCGGGGACCGACAAGCCGGTCTGCGACCCCGACTTTTCGCGCAACGAAGTCGAGTGCATCAAGGTGACCAAAAACGGGGTGATCCTCGAGGTGCCGGCCGATTGAGGCTGCACACGATGCGGCGGACGCCGGGCGGGCGTTGCACAGGACGCAGGCATCTGGCAGTTTTCCATCTGCGGGCGCGATCATGCGATGCCCAATCTGTCAAAAACCGGCGAATACCTCGCCCAATAACCGCGCGCGGCCGTTCTGCTCGGAGCGATGCCGGCTTATCGATCTCGGCACCTGGGCGGGCGAGGAATATCGCGTCGCGGGCGGCCGTGGCGACGAAGACAAGCAGCATCCCGACGATCTGAAAAAGCGGCCGCTGCTCCACTGAGCGGCGGACCTTCATCACAATGGCGACCGAAACCACGCCCGGCACCGCGCCCCGAGTTCACCCGTCCGCCGTCGTCGGCGCCGACGTCGAGCTGGGCGCGGGCGTGGAGGTGGGACCGTTCTGCCTGCTCGACGGGCGCATCCGGCTGGGCCCGCGCACGCGGCTGGTCGGCCACGTCACAATCCTGGGCGATACCGAACTCGGCGCCGACAACGTAGTTCATCCCAACGTCGTGATCGGCGACGAGCCGCAGGACCTTACCTACAGCGGCGCGCCGCGCCAGGTCAGGATCGGCGCCCGGAACGTCTTTCGCGAAGGCGCCACGGTCAATCGCGGGTGCGAGCGCGGGACGGTCACGGTCATGGGCGACGACATCTTCATGATGCAGAACGCGCACGTCGCGCACGACTGCCGGATCGGCAACGGTGTGATTATCGCGGGCGGAGCGCTGCTTGCGGGATGGTGCGAGGTCGGGGATCGGGCGCTGGTGTCGGGCAATTGCGTGGTGCATCAGTACACCCGGATTGGGCGGCTCGCGCTGGCCCGCGGAGGCGCGCGGATGAGCCGCGATATTCCTCCGTTCTGTATCGTTGACGGCGACCATACCCTGCGCGCGATAAACCTGGTCGGGCTGCGCCGGGCGGGATTTCCGCCCGCGGCGATCGGGCCGCTCAGGCGCGCGTTCGCGGCGCTGTTCGGCCGGCGCGGAAATCTGAAGGCCGCGATCGAGCGCCTGGAGTCGGCCGGTACGCCGTCAGCCGAAGTCGCCGAGATGATCGAATTTATCCGCGCCAGCAAACGCGGAGTCGCATTTGGACCGCATGATTCGCGCCGCTCCGGCGCGCAAGAAGAAGAGTAGTCCTGGCGCGCCCCGGCCCGAGCCGGCTGCTGCGGGCCGGTTGCCCGCGCGATACGACCCTGCGAAAATGACACGAATTTCGCAAACCGGGCGGAAGCTGGAGTCTGGTTAATCAGCGAGAGTCAGCGGATTTTTTATATGCGTGTCAGGCTGCGATTCGTTCTTGGGGCGGCGGTGATTGTCACCGCGGTCGCCTATCTCATCTTCACCGCCATCCGCACCACCTCCGAGTATTACCTCACCGTCAATGAGGTCAGCGCGCGCAAGGCGGAGCTGGCCGGACAGAGACTGCGGGTCGCGGGCCGGGTCCAACCAGGCAACATCAGCTGGGATCCCACCACGCTGACGCTCAAGTTCGCGATCGCCCCGATGCCGGATCCCGCCGCCTCCGCGCCGGTCAAGGCGGTCGCGGACGTGAGCGAGCCGGTTTTTCGGGTGACCTGCACGGGAGAGCCCAAGCCCGACATGTTCAAGGCTGGGCGCGACGTGATCGTGGAGGGCAAGCTCTTGGCGTCGGGCGAAATCGCGGCGACGCAGGTGCTTACCAGTTGTCCGTCGAAGTACCGGCCGAACACGGCGAAGTAGTGGGGAGCGATGCCTGAACTAGGAAGACTCGCCCTTGGGATCGCGTTTTTGCTGGCGATCTATTCGATCGGCGCCAATCTGTACGGGGCGCGCACGGGAACGCCGTCGTTCCTGTCCAGCGCACGGCACGCGCTGTGGGCGATGTGCGCGATGGTGACGATCGCGATCGTGGCGCTGTGGACGGCGCTGTTGCGCTCGGACTTTCATCTCGAGTACGTCGCCTCGTATTCGAGTCTCAGCCTGCCGATTTACTACAAGATCACATCGCTATGGGGCGGGCAGCAGGGCTCGCTGCTGTTCTGGACCTGGCTGCTCTCGATCTTCACCTCGATAGCGGCGTTCCAGAATCGCCGCCGCAATCCCGACACCGCGCCCTACGCGATGATGGTGCTGGCGGGAATCGCGATCTTCTTCCTCGGGATGCTCAATTTCGTCACCCGCCCGTTCGACCTGCTCTCGCCGGTGCCGCTCAACGGGCACGACCTCAATCCGCTCTTGCAGAACTACTGGATGGCGATCCATCCGCCGTCGCTTTACACCGGCTACGTCAGCGCGTCGGTGCCGTTCGCGTTCGGAGCGGCGGCGCTGATGACCGGCAAGCTCGACGACTCGTGGATCCGCTCGACGCGGCGGTGGGCGATCTTTTCCTGGCTGTTCCTGACCCTGGGCAATCTGTTCGGCGCAAGATGGGCGTACGAAGTGCTCGGATGGGGCGGCTACTGGGCGTGGGACCCGGTTGAGAACGCGGCCTTCATGCCGTGGCTCGTGATGACGGCGTACCTGCACTCGGTGATGATCCAGGAGCGCAAGGACATGCTGAAGGTCTGGAACCTTGCGCTGATCGGGCTTGCGTTTTCGCTGACCATCTTCGGCACCTTCATCACCCGCAGCGGCGTGATTTCCTCGGTCCATTCGTTCACCCAATCGGGGCTGGGGCCGTACTTCCTGGGCTTCCTGCTGTTCGTGGTCGTGGGCTACACGGGGCTGCTGATCTTTCGGGCCAAGGAACTGCGCAGTCCGGCGGAGTTCGAATCCTATCTCTCGCGCGAGGCGGCCTTCCTGTTCAACAACCTCATGCTGGTCGGAATCGCGTTCGCGGTGTTCTGGGGAACGATCTTCCCGGTGCTGTCGGAGGCGGTGCGCGGAGTGAAGATCACGGTCGGCCCGCCGTTCTTCAACCGGGTCAACGCGCCGCTCGCGCTGGGACTTCTATTCCTGATGGGGGTGGGACCGCTGATCGCATGGCGGCGCACCACGCCGAAGAACCTGCTGCGCAGCTTCGCCGCGCCGGCCGCGCTGGGCGTCGCCACGGGGCTTGCGCTGTTCGTCGCCGGCATCCGGATGTGGTACGTGCTGGCCGCGTTTTCGCTGGCGGCGTTTCGTGCTCGGCACCATCGTGGTCGAGTTCCGGCGCGGAGTGGTGGCGCGCGAGCATATGGTGGCCGAGCCTCCCGGCCGGGCGCTGGTCAACCTGGTCGCCAAGAACAATCGCCGCTACGGCGGCTATATCATCCATCTCGGCGTGCTGATCGCGTTTGTGGGAATAATCGGCTCGTCAGTTCTTCAAGGCCGAGGTCAAGAAGAGCGTGCAGGCGGGCCAGACCTTTTCGATCGGATCGTACGTGCTGCGGTTCGACGGTCTTGACCTCGACCGAAACCACTCATCTGGATCGGTTCACCGCGCGCGTATCGGTGTTCCGCGGCGGCAAGCTCATCACGGTGATGACGCCGGCCAAGCTGTTCTTCCGGCGTCGAGCAGCAGCCGGCGACTCAGGTCGCGATTCGATCGACGCCGTTCGCCGACCTTTACCTGGTGCTGGCGGGAATCGATGACAGCGGCACGCGCGCGACCTTCCAGGTCTTCCTGACTCCGCTGGTCTTCTGGCTGTGGGCGGGAGGACTGATGATGGTCTTCGGCGTGGTGATCGTGATGTGGCCCAATGTGCGCGAGCGCGCGGCGATCGCCGCGGCGCTCGGACGCGAACGCGAACGCAGCTTTGGCGCGGAAACCGCGCCTGGAGGCGAATGAGCATCCTGCGCCGCCGGGCCGCATTGGGAGCCGCCGGAGCCGTCGCGATAGTGATCGTGGCGGCGTCGATTGTGTGGCTTTCAAGCGCCTCGCGCGGCTCCGCCGCCGTTCGCCCGACCATGAACGAGGTGGCCGAGGGACTGACCTGCCAGTGCGGATGCGGTCTGACGGTGGCCAACTGCAACCATCCGACCTGCGAATTCTCGGTTCCGGCGCGTGCGCGGATCCAAAAGATGATCGACGAGGGCCGCACGCGCGCCGAGATAATCGCATTCTATCGCGACAAGTACGGCGAAAAGGTGCTCTCCTCGCCGACCACTCAGGGCTTCAATCTGCTGGCGTGGATCATGCCGTTTGCCGCCGTCGCTATCGGCGGAGTGTTCATCGCCTTCGCCGCGCGGCGCTGGAGATCGAACGAAACCAACCAGCCGCCGCCGGATTCCTCCGGCAACGCGCCGCAGAATCCTGCGCGATTCGATCCCGAGCTTAAGCGGAGGCTCGACGACGAGCTCAAGGAGCGCCGCTGAGCCGTGATCTATCTGGCCGCCGCGATGATCGTTGCCGGAGTTGCGCTGTTTGTCGCGGCGCCGCTCGCCGCGGGGTTTTTCCGCCTGCGACGGCGCGACGTGCGGGAAATCGAGTCAGAGCGCCTCGAGCATGAGCGCGGACTCGCGGTGCAGGGGTTGCGCGAGCTCGAATTCGATCGCGAGATGGGCAAGCTGTCCGACGCGGACTACGACTCGCTGCACAGCGATCTGGAAGGCCGCGCGCTCGGCAGCATGGAGGCGCTCGACAAGCTGCGCGCTGACATGGACCGTGCGGCGGCGGAGAAGAAGCCTGCGCGCCGGGTGGAGCCGATTCGGCGCCCGGTCACGCCGCCGCCGTCGCCGCTGATCGCATCGCCGCCGCGCGCGATCGGAGCCGGTGCGCGGGTCCGGTTCTGCCCCAAGTGCGGTGTGCGTACGGCCGCCAATGCGAAGTTCTGCGGCGAATGCGGAATATCGCTTCATCCCGCCGCCCGCAGCACGGGATGGGCCGATTGATGGCCGCGCCGGTCGTCGAAACCCATTCATTGAACAAGACCTTTGGTGTGACGCCGGTGTTGCGTGAGGTCGAGTTTCGCCTGCTGCCGGGACGCGGCGCGGTTATCGTGGGCGCCAACGGCGCCGGCAAATCGACCTTTGTGGCGATCCTAGCCGGTCTGGTCGCGCCCTCGCAGGGGCGCGCGCTGATTTTCGGAGAGGACAGCCGCCGCTTGGGCCCGCGCTATCGCAGGCGAATCGGCATGCTGTCTCATCAGAGCTTTCTCTATCCGAACCTCAGCGGGCGCGAGAATCTCGAATTTTACGCGTCCCTGTTCGGCGTTGCCGACCCGCGCGCCGCCGCCGGAATCTGGCTCGAGCGCGTCGGACTGGGCGCCGCCGCCGAGCAGCGGGTGCGCGGATATTCGCGCGGGATGGAACAGCGCCTCGCCGCCGCCCGCGCGCTCATCTCCGAGCCCGCGCTGCTGCTGCTCGATGAGCCGTTTGCCGCGCTCGACGTGCAGGGATCGGAGCTGATGGCGTCGCTGGTGGCGGAGGCATTGGCGCGCGGCTGCGCGATCGTGCTCGCGGCGCATCGGATTCCCGACCTTGCCGGCGCCGAGTTCGACGTGTTTGAGCTCGCGCGCGGACGCATGGTCGCATCGGGCAGAACCAGTGCCGCGCCGCGCGGCGGGAGGCTGCGCTCGCTGCTCGGGCGCTGAGCCGATGGCCGGATTCGTCGCGATCCTGCGCAAGGATCTGCGCCTTGAGCTGCGCGGCGGCCAGAGCACGATCGCGCTGGTCGGGCTTGCGCTGCTGGTGCTGGTGGTGCTGGTCTTCGCGCTCGACCCCGCCATCGCGCGCGGCCCGCAGACCGCCGCCGGCGCATTGTGGGTCGCGCTGGTGTTCTCCGGGATGCTGGGCGCGACGCGGGTGCTGCTGAGCGAGAGTGAGAACGGATGCATCCGGGGGCTGCTGCTCGCCCCGGTCGATCGCGCCACGCTGTTCGCCGCCAAGGTCACGGCGTCGTTCATCTTTATGGCGATCGCGCTTTTCGCGAGCGTCATTATGATGGTCCTGTTTTTCAACCTGGAGTTCTCCGCCGCACTGCTGCGGCTGGGGCCCGTGCTCGCGATGGGCGCGCTCGGGTTCGCCGCGCTCGCCACGCTGCTGGCCGCGATTGCGGGTCGTGCGCGCGGCGGCGACCTGCTCTTGCCGCTGCTGGCGGTCCCGATGTTCGTGCCCGCGCTGATCGCCGGGGTGCGCGCCAGCGAGGCGGCGCTCGGCGGGGCGCCGGCGGGCGACGCGGGCAACTGGGTCGGAATCCTGCTCGCGTTCGACGCGCTGTTTCTCACCGCCGGTTACCTGCTGTTCGAGCACGTGGTCGGGGAAGAGTAGGGTGGTGACGCGAACATGAAACGTGTGATCCAGGCGCTGGGCGGCGCGAGTCTGGTCCTGATGCTCGTGGCGCTCTTCATGGTGTTCCTGTGGGTGCCGACCGAGGCCGAGCAGGGAATCGTGCAGCGGATCTTTTACTTCCACGTGCCATGCGCGTGGGTCGCGTTCGCGTCGTTTGGGCTGGTCGCGATCGCCGGAATCTTCTACCTCTGGCTGGGCGGCCAGATTTGGGACGATCTCGGCTACGCCGCGGCGGAATCCGGAATGCTATTCTGCACGCTGGTGCTGATCAGCGGATCGCTGTGGGCCAAGCCTATTTGGGGCACGTGGTGGACCTGGGATTCCCGGCTCACCACCACCTTCATCCTGTGGCTGCTGTACGGCGGGTACCTGATGCTGCGGTCCTCGATGGCCGACTCGCCGATGGTCGCGCGCTACGCGGCGGTGGTCGGAATCGTCGCCGCGCTCGACGTGCCGGTGGTGATCGTGTCGGTGCGCCTGTGGCGGACGATTCATCCGGCGGTGCTGGTGACGCGCCAGGGCGGCCACGGCTTGCAGGATCCCCGGATGGTTATCACGCTGCTGGTCTCGCTGCTGGCATTCACCGTGATGTGGGCGTGGATGCTGCTGGTGCGCTTTGAGCAACTGCGGATGCGCACGCGGATGGTCGAGGTGCGCCGCGAAATCGCGCTGCTGGAGTATCGCGCGGGCGACGTTTGAGAGTTTCAGCCGCACCAGCGCCGGAGAGGGAAAGCCCGATGGAGAATTTCGGATAGATGGAGAATTTCGGATATCTGTTTGCCGCTTACAGTATTATTTTCGCGGCGATTTTCCTGTACGTGGTATTTATCCAGAGGCGCCAGGCGAGTCTCGAAAGTGAGCTGCGCGCGATGGAGTCGCGGCTGGGCGAGTTGCTCTCGCACGAGCAGAACCATCCGGCGCCCCCCGGTGAGCATTCTTCGACCTGATCGAAAGGGCGCCGCGCGGCACTTGCACCGGCCCGATTCGTGCGCATCTTGAATAGCTGGACCATCTGAATGGAATTCCGCGATTACTACAAAACTCTCGGCGTCGAGCGCAAAGCCACCCCGGCCGAGATCAAGAGCGCCTACCGCAAGCTCGCCCGCAAGCATCATCCCGACGTCAATCCCAACAACAAGGACGCCCCCGATCGCTTCAAGGAAATCAACGAGGCCTACCAGGTCTTGAGCGATGCCGACAAGCGCAAGAAATACGACGAGTTGGGCGCCGACTGGGAGCGCGGAATCTCCCAGGAAGAGATGATGCGCCGCTACGCGCGCGAGGCCGCCGCCCGCGGGCGCCGCGCGCAGGAGCCGCCGTCCGGCGCCGGAGGGTTCAGCGACTTCTTCGAGCAGTTCTTCGGTGGGCTGGGCGGCTTCCGCACCGGCACCGCGCGCGGGTTTTCGGGATTCGAGCAGGCGCCGCAGCGCGCCGCAGACCTGCGCGCGGAAGTTCACGTCTCGCTCGACGACGCCGTCGTCAGCGGACGCCATCGGCTGGAGCTGATGGCCCAGGACGAGTGCCTGCGATGCGGCGGCTCGGGAATGGTCGCGAGCGAGGAGCAGCAGGGCAAGACCCGTGTGATCCGCTCCGCGCAGGCGTGCCCGGTATGCGGTGGGACCGGCGCGATCGCGCAGCCGCGCACCCTGGAAGTGACGATTCCCGCCGGTGTCACCGACGGCGCCGTGCTGCGCCTTAAGGGGCAGGGCGGCCGCGGGCCGCGCCCCGAGCTTAACGGCGACCTGTTCCTCACTGTCCGGATCGCGCCGAATCCGGTGTTCACCGTCAGCGGCCGCGATGTGCGCTGCCAGCTTCCGGTCTGGGATTACGAAGCGGCGCTGGGCGCGGAGGTCACCGCGCCTACTGCGTCGGGCGGGAAGATCGCGCTCAAAATTCCAGCCGGCTCTCAGAGCGGACGCGTGATGCGGCTCAAGGGCCGCGGAATCCCCGGCCGCGGTAAGGAAAGTGCGGGTGACCTGCTCTACGAACTCAAGGTCCTGGCGCCCACCGATCTTACCGCCGAGGAACGCTCGCTGATGCAGCAGCTTGCCGATAGCCGCCGCTCGCGCGGCGTCGCCGACCCGCGCATCGAGATATTGCCGAGGAGTTGAGCCGATGGCGCCGCGAACCGCACGAACGCGAAAGCATCGGCGCCCCGCACGCTCGCACGCGGTGCTGCTCACGCGCACCGTGTTGTGCCACGTCGCGGGAGTCAGCGAGAGCGAACTTACCCTGTGGGAGCATGAAGAGTTGATCTCGCCCGCGCGGATCGGCGAAGTCGGCGGACGCTCCCAGCCGCTTTATGCGAGCGACGCGCTGGAGCGGGCGCGGGTGATTCGCGCGCTCGCCGAAGACCTGGAGGTCAATCTCCCCGGAATCGGCGTGATTCTCCATCTGCTCGACCAGCTCGACCGCTGATAGCACCTCGCCCGCACAAATAGCTTCGCGGAGTATTGCTTCGCTTTCGCTCAAGAGATGCCTCGCTGCGCGGACTCCGTGCAGGGAATATGAATAGTTCAGGACGTGGATGGCCGGGTCCTGACCCGGCCATGACGGCTGCTGTTTTTGTTCGTCGCCACCGGGCTTGACCCGGTGGTCCATGGCCAAAGGCACCCACACTCTCGCAATGACGTGAGCGACGCCGTCGCGCGGCGCGTTGCCGCGCTGGCGGCGGGAGAATAGCCTCGTCTCTGCGATGGCTCGCGACGAACATGCGGCGCATCGGGCGGTCACTCGTGCAGTGACCGCGGCGCTCGAGCGCTCGGCAGTGGAGCGCGATTCGCTGATTCTCGCCGCTGTGTCAGGCGGTGCGGATTCGGTCGCGATGCTGCGCGCGTTGCATGAACTCGCGCCGCGGGCCGGGCTTCGTCTTGCCGCCGCCCATCTGAACCATCGTCTGCGCGGCTCCGAGAGCGATCGCGACGAGGCCTTCGTACGCGATCTGTGCCGGCGCCTGGGTGTCGCGCTCGAAGTGGGACATGCCGATACACTGGCGACGGGGATGCCGAATCTCGAGGAAGCCGCACGCGATGCGCGCCACGATTTTCTGCGCCGTGCGGCCGGCCGCGTGGGAGCCTCGCATATCGCGCTCGCTCATAATACCGGCGATCAGGCCGAGACAGTCCTGATGCGCCTGCTCAGGGGCGCCGGCGTGGCCGGGCTGGGCGCGATGGGTGAGAGCGGGGCAGGCTTGATCGTGCGCCCGATGCTGACGCTGGAGCGCGCCACGATCGAGAGCTACCTGCGCGCGATCGGCCAGCCGTGGATTGAAGACAGCACCAACGCGTCGCCGGCGATGCTGCGAAATCGCATCCGGGGCCAGTTGTTGCCGTATCTCGAGCGCGAGTACGCGCCGGGGCTTTCCGGACGCCTGGTCGAGCTTGGCGCCGAGATGCGCGCCGTCGATGCGTACCTGTCGCGCGCCGCGGAGGTCGAGCTCCTTGGAATCCGCCGCGCCGATGGCGCGCTCGACCTCGCCGGATTTGCCTCTATCGATCCCGCGCTCAAACCGGTCCTGATGCGCCGGTATGTGGCACAGGCCCTGGGCGGGTTGCGCCGCGTAAGCCGCACTCATATCGACGCGTTGCTCCAGATGGTCGCCGCGGGTCCTCCCAACGGCGCACTGGCGCTGCCCGGGGGATGGCGGGCGCTGCGCGATTACTCGAGGCTGTCGATCGTGCAGGGGGCGTGCGCCATTGCGGCGCCGTTTTCGGTTCCGATCGCGCTCGATGGCGACACCGTTGTGGATGCGGCGGGCTACCGGTTCGTCGCCTCCGTGATGGCCCGGGATGAGGCCGCGATGCCGGCGGACCCTATGACCGCGCTGTTCGACGTGCGGGAAGTGACGGGGCGGACGCTGGTCGCAAGGAATTTTTCACCCGGCGACCGGATTGCTCCGCTGGGTATGCGCGGAACGCGAAAGGTCAAGGACGTCTTTATCGAGCGCAAGCTGGCGCGTTCGGAGCGAGCGAAATTTCCAATTGTCGCGGCGGACGGCGCAATCCTGTGGCTGCCGGGGCTCGTGCGCTCGGGCTCGGCGCTGGTTACGGATTGGACGGAGGCGGTGCTCCGCCTCCAAGCGCGCCGGTTATGATCCCGCAAACGCCTATGATTGCGTGGGAATTAACGCACGTGGTACCCTTTGAGCGGGGATGAATCAGTTTTCGCGAAGCATTGCGCTCTGGCTCGTCTTGGGACTGATGTTCCTGCTGTTGTTCAATATCTTCAGCAGGCAGCAGCCCAAGCAGCCGGAGTTGATTTTCTCGGATTTTCTCAACCAGGTTGATAAGGGCCAGATCTCCAAGGTTACTATCCAGGGCCAGTCGATCACGGGCGAGACGGCCACCGGCGAGCACTTCAAGACCTACGCACCGCAAGACCCCGACCTGGTCAAGACGCTGCGCGGCAAGGGCGTCAAGATCGAAGCAAAGCCGGCCGAGGGCGATTCGTGGTGGATGGTCATCCTGGTGCAGTGGTTCCCGATTCTGGTGCTTGCGGCGCTGTGGATTTTCTTCATGCGCCAGATGCAGATCGGCGGCGGCAAGGCGATGTCGTTCGGAAAGAGCCGCGCCAAGCTGCTTACCGAGAATACCCACAAGGTCACGTTCGCAGATGTGGCCGGAATCGATGAAGCGAAAGACGAACTGGAGGAGATAATCCAGTTCCTGCGCGACCCCAAGCGCTTTACGCGCCTGGGCGGCCGGATTCCCAAGGGAGTCCTGCTGGTCGGCCCGCCGGGCACCGGAAAGACCCTGCTGGCACGCGCGATCGCCGGCGAAGCCGGGGTGCCGTTCTTTTCGATTTCAGGCTCGGACTTCGTTGAGATGTTCGTGGGCGTGGGCGCCTCGCGCGTGCGCGACCTGTTCGTGCAGGGCAAGAAGCACGCGCCCTGCATCATTTTTATAGATGAGATCGACGCCGTCGGGCGCCATCGCGGCGCAGGCCTGGGCGGCGGCCATGATGAACGCGAGCAGACACTCAACCAGTTGCTGGTCGAGATGGACGGGTTCGAAGCGAATGAGGGCGTGATCCTGGTCGCCGCGACCAACCGTCCCGACGTCCTCGATCCAGCGCTGCTGCGCCCCGGGCGCTTTGACCGCCGGGTCGTGGTGCCGCGTCCGGACGTGAAGGGGCGCGAAGGAATTCTCAAGGTCCACACCCGCAAGGTGCCGCTTTCGGACGACGTGGATATCCTGCGCCTGGCGCGCTCGACGCCGGGATTCGCGGGCGCCGACCTGGAGAACCTGGTCAATGAAGCGGCGCTGCTCGCCGCCCGCCGCAACAAGGAAAAGGTCGAGATGTCCGACTTCGAGCTCGCCAAGGACAAGGTCCTGATGGGCGCGGAGCGGCGCTCGCTGGTGATGTCGCTGGGCGAGCGCAAGAACACCGCCTTCCACGAGGGCGGACACGCGCTGGTTGCGATGCTGCTGCCGGGGGCTGACCCGGTTCACAAGGTCACGATCATCCCGCGCGGAATGGCGCTCGGTGTCACGCAGCAGTTGCCGCTGGACGATCGCTACACCTATTCGCGCGACTACCTGATGACGCGGCTCGCGATGATGTTCGGCGGACGTATCGCGGAGGAAATTGTCTTCGGCCATATGACCACCGGCGCCGGCGACGATATCGAGAAAGCCACCGAGCTTGCGCGCAAGATGGTTTGCGAGTGGGGCATGAGCAAAGAGCTCGGCCCGATGACCTTCGGCAAGCCTGAGGAACAGGTCTTCCTGGGCCGCGATCTCGGTCATCACAAGGACTACTCGGAGCACACGGCGATCGAGATCGATCGCGAGGTGCGCCGGATGATTGACGACGCTTATCAGCAGGCGCGCCAGCTCCTGACCGACAATCTTCCGCTGCTGCATGCGGTCGCCGAGCGCCTGCTGGAAAAGGAAGTGCTCGACGGCGCGGAAGTCGCCGAGATGGTCAAGGCGTACAAGGAAGGACGGCCCATGCCGGCATCCGCCGCGCCGGTTGATCGGGGCCCCACGTATCCGACCCCTGATGCGAGCAAGGACAAGCCCAAGCCTGCCGAAGAGCCCAGCGCCGTTCCCGGACTGCCTCCCAAGCCGGTGCTGGTCTAATCCCGGCGCGGCTTGCTGCCGCGTTCTTCGCGCGCTGCCGTCCCGATGAGTGCTCGCGACGAATGCGTACCGCATCGGAAAATCCGTGGCGCGCCGCCCCAACGCTCCGCACGCCGCTGACCCTCAAAGAACGCCCCGTGCCGCGCCGCATCCGGCTGCGCGACGGCGCGATCGTCAGGTTTCCGGCCGTGATGGGAGTGCTGAACGTCACTCCCGATTCATTCTCCGACGGCGGACAATATCTTGACCCCGACCGCGCGGCGCAGCACGCCCTTGCGATGGCCGCGGCGGGCGCCGACCTGGTTGATATCGGCGGCGAATCGACGCGCCCGGCCGGCGCGCGCGAGGTCGCCGCGGAGGAGGAGCTGCGCCGCGTCGTGCCGGTGCTCGAGCGCCTGCGCGGAAAGCTCACGGTGCCCATCTCGATCGACACCCGCAAGGCGGTCGTCGCGCGCGCCGCGATCGACCTTGGCGCCGCTATAATCAACGACGTGAGCGCGATGGAATCGGATTCGGAGATGGCTGCGCTTGCGGCTCGCACCGGCGCCGCGGTGGTCCTGATGCATATGCGGGGTGGCCCCGCGGATCACATCAGATTTGCCCGCTATCGCGACGTGGTGGGCGAGGTGAGAGACTACCTGGCCGCGCGCGCGCGGTTCGCCCTGCGCGCCGGTATTGCGCGCGCGCTGATAGTCCTGGATCCGGGGATCGGGTTCTCCAAGCTCGCGCGACACAATCTTGCGCTGCTTAACGGCTTGCCGACCATCTGCGCTCTCGGGTATCCGGTATTGGTGGGCAGCTCGCGCAAGGGCTTCATCGGGAAGATTGCGGGCGGGTCGGCGCGCGAGATCGAATTTGGCACCGCGGCGGTCGACGCGCTAGCGGTGGCGGCGGGCGCCGCGATCGTGCGCGTGCACGATCCGGCGGCGGCGCGGGCGGTGGTGCGGATGGCGGCGGCGGTTGCCGGCGGCCGTCCGGAATAGACGATGCCTAATTACGTTCCAATGATTCCCCCGCCGCGATGGCAGGACGTGGTGGACGTCCTGATCGTCGCGTACGTGATCTATCGAATCGCGCTTCTGATTCGCGGCACGCGCACCATGCAGATGGTGGTGGGGCTGGTGATCGTGGGCGTGGCGTTCGTGGCGTCGCAGATTTTTGGATTGTTCACCCTCAATTGGCTGCTCAACAACTTCCTCGGCTCGCTGTTCGTGATCCTGGTCGTGATCTTCCAGGCCGATATCCGCCGCGCGCTTACGCGCGTCGGTGCGCAATCGTTCTTCGGGCCGCGCTCCGAGGCGGCCAGCGCCGCTGAAGAGCTGGCGACCGCGGCCGCATGGCTGGCCGCGCGCCGGATCGGTGCGCTGATCGTGATCGAGCAGGAAGACGGGCTCAACGAATTCGTCGAAAGCGGCCGCCTGCTGTTCAGCAAAGTCTCACCCGAGCTGATCGAGACCATATTCATGCGCGGGTCGCCACTGCATGACGGCGCGGCGATAATCAAGGGCGACCAGGTGCTGGCCGCGGCCTGCCTGCTGCCGCTGTCGTCGAATCCCAATGTCAGCCTGGCCCTCGGCACGCGCCATCGCGCGGCGATCGGGATGACCGAGGACAGCGACGCGGTTGTGCTGGTCGTGTCCGAGGAGGACGGCACCATCTCGATCGCGCGCAACGGCACGCTCGAGCGCGCACTCGATCCCGAGCAGGTGCTGGCGCAGCTGCGGGCCTTGCCGGTCTGAGCGCGCAGGGAAGAGGACCAGGCGGCGATAGTGATATGGCGTACCTGAGACAGCGACTGAGAGCGGCGGAATTGTGGCGGCGCGCCCGCCGCAACCCGGGGCTCAAGGCTATCTCGGTGCTGATCGCGCTGGGGCTGTGGATGTTCGTGAACGCGGGCCAGCGCGGCGCGGTCGAGGCGCTGCAGGTGCCGATCAGCTATCGCTCGCTGCCGACCGGGCTGGTCATAATCAACCACCCCAGCGATTTCGTGAAGATCGAGGTCTCCGGTCCGCGCACGCTGCTCTCGCTGCTCGATCCCGAACGCCTGACCTTGAAGCTCGATTTGACCGGGGTTCCCACCGGGCGGTCGGATTTCAAGATTAATTCCGCGATGTTCAATGTGCCGCGCCAGACTTCAGTTACCCGGATCACGCCCGACGAAGTGCAGCTCGATATTGACCGCGTTGTCAGCCGCCAGATTCCGGTCCATCTGGTCTTCGCCGGCAAAGTCGCCGACGGCTACCAGGTCAACGGGGTCCAGGTCGCTCCCGCAACTATTTCCGTCAGCGGCCCCAGCCGCTACGTGATGCCGCTGGCCGAAGCGGATACCGACCCGTTCGATATCAAGGGCGCCAGCGCGAACCTCCAGGGCGTCGTCGACCTGGCCAGACCGAACCGCGACGTTCATCTCTCGGTCGAAAAGGTCGTGGCGAAGGTGGATGTCTCGCAGATTATCGCGAATCGGGAGTTCAAGGGGGTCGCCGTGCAGGTGCGCGATACCGACCACAAGTATCGCATCGATCCCTCCAAAGCCACGATTACGCTGCGTGGTCCCGTGCTTAAGCTGACGAGCCTGGATCCGACCGGGATCGTGTACGTTGACGCCAAGGGCGGAACTCCCGGATCCCACGATATGGCGGTTCAGGTCGAACTGCCCGACGGCATGCAGCTCGTGAAACAGGAGCCGGAGAAGGTTAGAATTCGCATCTATCGGGAGAGGCGTCCCGCCACCGCGGATGGAAAAACCTCCTAAGCTTTTTGGCACCGACGGCGTGCGTGGCGTCGCCAACGTCGAGCCGATCACCTCGGAGACGGCGCTCAGGCTGGGCCGTGCCCTGGCCTACACCTTCCGCCACTCCAGCGGGCGCCATCGGCGAATCCTGATCGGCAAGGACACCCGTCTGTCGGGCTACATGCTGGAGACGGCGCTCGCCTCGGGAATCTGCTCGATGGGGGTGGACGTGTGGCTGGTCGGGCCGCTGCCCACGCCGGGAATCGCGTTCCTGACCCGCAGCATGCGGGCCGACGCGGGGGTCGTGATCAGCGCGTCGCACAACCCGTTTCAGGACAACGGGATCAAGTTTTTCTCGCGCGAGGGCTTCAAGCTCGACGACGAAACCGAGCGCGCTATCGAGGAGCTGGTCTTCCACGACGGCGGTCTCGCCGAGCATCGCGCGCTGCCCGGCGATATCGGCAAGGCCGCGCGAATCGACGACGCGCTCGGCCGCTACCTGGTGTTTCTCAAGACCTGCGTGCCGCGCGCGGTGACGCTGGATGGAATGAAGGTGGTGATCGATTGCGCCAACGGCGCGGGATACAAGGTCGGCCCTGATGTGCTTGAGGAGCTGGGCGCGGAAGTCGTCGCGCTGGCGGTCGATCCCGACGGCAAGAATATCAATCTCGATTGCGGCGCCGTACATATCGACAATCTGCGCGCCGCCGTGATCCGCGAGCGCGCGCAGGTGGGAATCGCGCTCGATGGCGACGGCGATCGTGCGATGCTGGTCGATGAAAAAGGGACAATCTTCGACGGCGACGACGTGATGGCGCTGATGGGCACACGGATGGCCGCGGCGGGGCGGCTCAATGCGAACACCGTGGTCGCCACCGTGCTCAGCAACTTCGGCCTGGAGCGCGCGCTTGCGTCGGCGGAGGTCAAGCTGGTTCGCACCGAGGTCGGCGACCCCGCGGTGGTCCGCGAGATGCGGCTTAATTCCTACAATCTCGGCGGCGAGCAATCCGGCCACGTCGTCTTCATGGACTCCTCGACCACCGGCGACGGCCTGATTACCGCGCTGATGGTGATGGTCGCGATGGCCGAGGATGGCAAGCCGCTGAGCGAGATGCGCGCGATGCGGCGAGTCCCCCAGGTATCGGAGAACGTGCGGGTGCGCGCGCGCAAACCTATTTCAGAGATGCCCGCGGTCGAGCGCGCGATTGCCTCCGCGCGCGAGCGCCTGGGCGAAGGCGGACGGCTGCTGGTGCGCTACTCGGGCACCGAGATGCTGGCGCGCGTGATGATCGAGGGTGAGGACGCCGCGGCGATCAAGTCGCTCGCGCAGGAGATCGGCGCCGCGATCCGCAAGCAGGTCGGCGCTCCGTCCTGAATTCAGACTTATCTATTTTCTTCGAGCCCCGGCGCGTGCGCGGGAGGCGTCTTTCGACCGGCGCCCGGGCGGACGAATTCTGGCCGGCGCCGGACGCGAGCCGAGCGCTTTCAGATATGCCTTGACCGCCGCGCCCAGCCCCAGGTGCAGCATCGCGTCGCTGATAAGCGCGTGCCCGATCGACACTTCCATCAGTCCCTTAACCGCTTTCACGTAGGCCGGAATATTGTCGAGGTTGAGGTCGTGGCCGGCGTTGATGCCAAGGTGCTCCGCACGCGCGATCGCAGCGGCCCGGCGATGCGCGGCCAGGACCCGTTTGCCCTCCGCGGTGCCGAAGGCGTGCGCGTAGGGTCCTGTATAAAGCTCAATCCGGTCCGCGCCGAATGCGCGTGCGCGGCGAATCTCGTCAGGGTCCGGATCGAGGAACAGGCTCGAGCGGATTCCGTTGTCGCGCAGGCGCGCCAGTACTCCGCGCACCCACCCGTTGGAGGCTCCCAGCGTCCATCCCGCGTTCGAGGTGAGCACGCCGGGCGGATCGGGCACCAGTGTGCACTGATGGGGACGCACGCGGCACACCAGGTCTAGGAATTCCGCGCCGGGGAATCCCTCGATGTTGAATTCGATAACCGGCAGTTCCGCGAGCATCGCGGCAAGCTCGATCACATCCTGGTAGGTGATGTGGCGCGCATCGGGACGGGGATGAACCGTAATCCCGTGGCATCCGGCGCCGATCGCGATTCCCGCGGCCTCGAGCACGCTCGGGCTGGTTGTGCCGCGCGAGTTACGCACCAGTGCAACTTTGTTTACGTTGACGCTCAGCTTGACCATCGCGAATTTCCCGCGCCGCATGCGCCGCCAGTTCGGGAGGCTAACAACCACGATGCGCCGAAGCAATTTAGCTCGCCCGGACCCGCGATGCAGCATCGCGAGCGCTCTGATAGGCTTGATGGCGTCGCGCGGAGAACCCCGATGATACTGCTCACCGCCGAAGAGAGCCGCAACCTCGATCGCCTGAGCCAGGAAAAATACGGCGTCGATTCCTGGGCGCTGATGTCGCGGGCGGGCGAGGCGGTCGCCGATACGCTGGTCGCAAAGCTGCCTGAAGCCGCGCGCGCCGGCGTGCTGGTCGTGGCGGGCAAGGGCAACAACGGCGGTGACGGGTTGGTCGCCGCGCGCCGGCTGCATCAGGGCGGAGTGCCGGTTCGGCTCGCGCTGCTCGCGTGGGGCTCCGATCTCAAGGGCGACGCGGCGCGCGCGCATGACGAATTCATTGCGGCAGGCGGCACCATTGTTCAGGCTCCCGAGGAGTCCGATCTTGAATCCGCGTTTGGCGAGCGGCCGGGCGCGGTGATCGATGCGATCTTCGGCACCGGGTTGAACGCGCCAGTGCGTGGGACGGCCAGGCGTGCGATCGAGATGATAAATCAGCTCGGCGTGCCGGTGGTCGCGGTCGATATCGCCTCCGGGGTTAATTCTGATACCGGGGCCTTGATGGGCGCGGCGGTCCGCGCCTCGCATACTGTGACGTTCGGTTACGCGAAATTCGGACACGTGTCCTATCCGGGCGCGGAGAAATGCGGCGAGCTGACGATCGCCGAAATAGGGTTTGCGCCCGGCGCGACTCGCGACGTCGCACCGCGCGGGCGCCTGGTTGAGGCGCAAGACGCGCGCACGATGCTTCATCCGCGCGCGATAAATTCGCACAAAGGCAATTTCGGTCATCCGATCGTTATCGCGGGGAGCCGCGGCAAATCCGGCGCCGCGCTGCTCGCCTCGCGCGCGGCGCTGCGCACCGGCGCGGGACTGGTCACGGCGGCGGTCCCCGAATCGATCCAGCCGATCGTCGCGGCGGGGCAGGCCGAGCTGATGACCGAGCCAGTCGCCGATCGCGACGGTCATTTCGCGGGCGAAGAGGCGGCGGGCGTGCTTGCGCATCTGCTCGCGGGAAAGGACGCAATCGTGTTCGGACCCGGCATCGGCCTCAATGATGACACGCGCGAGCTGCTCGAATGGCTGCTGCGCTCGGGCGCGGCCCCCGGCCGCCCGATGCTGATCGACGCCGACGGTCTCAATGCGCTGGCGGCGCTCGGATGCGAGCGCGCGGCGACATCGCAGGGGCCGCTGGTGATGACGCCGCATCCGGGTGAGATGGCGCGGCTGCTCAGAATCGATACGGCGGCGGTGAACGCGGATCGCGTCAGCGCGGCGCGCCGCCTGTCCGATCTGACCGGCGCCAGCGTGCTGCTCAAGGGCGCCCACTCGGTGATAGCGGGTCCCAACGGAGCGGTTTGCGTGAACTCGAGCGGTAACGCCGGGATGGCGACGCCCGGGATGGGCGACGCTCTGTCGGGAATGGTCGGCGCACTGATGGCCGGCCGAAGAGCGCCGCTCGACGCGCTGGTGCTCGGTGTTTTCCTGCACGGCTACGCGGCGGACAGGGTGGCGAGCCGGATGGGGTCGGTTGGCTATCTTGCCGGCGACGTTATCAACGAGCTGCCCGCCGCGATGGAAGCGTTGTCGCGCGCGGTGGGCTAGAATCGGAAGTATCGCGATGACGCGCGTATCGGCACATTCGGACTCCGGCGAAGGCCTCGTTTTCATCGTCGAGAGCCGCTCGGCTCACGAAACGAAATCGTGGGGCCGCAGGCTCGCGTCGCTGCTCGAAGGCGGCGAGTTGCTGGGCCTGACCGGCGAGCTCGGCGCGGGCAAGACCTGCTTCGTCAAGGGACTCGCGCACGGGCTTGCGCTGCGCGAGGAGGAAATCCTGAGTCCCACCTTCACGATGATCCAGGAGCATCACGGCCGCCTCCCGCTCTATCACATCGACCTTTACCGCCTTGAGCGCGCGGACCTGGACGATCTCGGCCTGCGCGAATACCTGTTCTCAGAGGCGGTCGCGGCGGTGGAATGGTTCGACCGGCTGGACGAGGCCGAGGGTCTGGAGGCGCTGTCGATCCGAATCAGTTACTCCGGCGCGAATCATCGCACGCTCGAATTCCGCGCGCGTGGCGGGCGCCATTCGGCGATCGTTGCGCGGCTGCGCCGCCGCTTTGCCTGAGTTATTCACGCTTGCGCGCATTCAGGACGAGGACTGGTTTGGCGCCCGATTTGGGCCCATAATGATCGATTACCCCGTGATTTGCTGGCGGAAGGCGGATTTTATCGCGTGGCGTTGATCGTTCAGAAATACGGCGGAACGTCGGTCGGCTCTGTCGAGCGGATCAAGGCCGTCGCCGAGCGCGTCGGCCGCACGCGCAGCCGCGGCGATCGGACGGTAGTGGTGGTTTCCGCGATGGCGGGTGAAACCAACCGCCTGTTCAAGCTCGCCTCCGAGCTGTGCGACGCCCCCAACGCGCGCGAGACCGACGCGCTGGTCGCCACCGGCGAGCAGGTTTCGGCGGCGCTGATGGCGATTCGGCTGCAGGCGCTCGGCTTTCCCGCGATTTCGTTTCTTGCCGACCAGCTGCGCATCGCCACCGACTCAAATCACGGCCGCGCGCGCATCAAGTCGGTCGAACCGGCGCGGGTGATGGACGCGCTCGAACGCGGCAACATTGCGGTCGTCGCCGGCTACCAGGGCGTCGATTCCGAGGGCAACATCACCACGCTCGGCCGCGGCGCCTCCGACCTCACCGCGGTCGCGCTGGCGGCGGCGCTCAATGCCGACGCGTGCGAGATCTACACCGACGTTGACGGCGTCTATACCGCCGACCCGAACATCTGTCCCAGCGCGAAAAAGCTCAAGCGGATCTCGTACGACGAGATGATGGAGATGGCGGGGCTCGGCGCCAAGGTCCTGCAAATCCGATCGGTCGAGCTGGCGCGGCGCTACAACGTGCCGCTGGTGGTGCGATCGAGCTTCAGCGAAATGGAGGGTACCTGGGTGGGCCAGGAGGACAAGTCGATGGAGGACGTGCTGGTTTCGGGCGTCACGCTCGACCAGAACCAGAGCAAGATTACGATTACCGGCGTCGAAGATCGCCCGGGCCTTGCGGCGCGAATCTTCGGGCCCATCGCGGAGGCCGGTATCGTGGTGGACATGATTATCCAGAACGCGAGCGCGGACGGCCGCACCGACATGACCTTCACCGTCGGACGCGACGACCTGCGCCGCGCGCTCGAGATCGTCCGGCAGATTTCCAGCGAAATCGGAGCCTCCGGCGAGCGCCACGAGGAAACCGTCGCCAAGGTCTCGATCGTCGGGCTCGGGATGCGCACCCATGCGGGCGTGGCGGCCCGGATGTTCCAGGTGCTGGCCAACGAGCGCATCAATATCGAGATGATCGCGACCTCGGAGATCAAGGTATCGGTCGTGGTCAATTCAAAGTATGGTGAACTTGCGATGCGCGCGCTGCATGACGCGTTCGTCGATGGCGCGGCGAGCGCCCCTCCCGCGGAGAACGTTTAGCCCATGGCGGTTCCCAAACATATCCAGGTTTACGACACCACCCTGCGTGACGGATGCCAGTCCGAGGACGTATCGCTGACGGTTGCCGACAAGGTGCAGGTGGCTGCGCGGCTTGACGACCTTGGCTTCGATTATATCGAGGGCGGATGGCCCGGCTCGAACGATCGCGACGCGGCGTTCTTCAAGGACGTCAAAAAGGCCCATCTGCGGCACGCGAAGATTGCGGCGTTCGGCTCGACGCGCCGGGCCAATGTCCGCGCCTCACAGGATCGCAACCTGCAACTGCTGCTGCGCGCGGAGACGCCGGTGGCCACGGTGGTCGGCAAGACCTGGGACCTGCACGTGCGCGACGCGCTGCGCATCTCGCAGGAGGAAAATCTTGCGATCCTGAACGACACGATCGCGTTTCTGAAGAAGCATGTCGATGAGGCGATTTTCGACGCGGAGCATTTCTTCGACGGCTACTTCAACAATTCCGAGTTCGCGCTCGCCTGCCTGAAAGCCGTCGATGAGGCCGGCGTCGATCTGATCTGCCTGTGCGACACCAACGGCGGACGCCTGCCGCATGAAATCGACGCCGCGGTCCGCGCCGCGCGCGCGGCCGTCAGCTGCCCGATCGGAATCCACTGCCACAACGACTCCGAGGTCGCCGTCGCCAACACGATTGCCGCCGTTCAGGCCGGCGCCACGCAGGTGCAGGGGACCATCAACGGCCTTGGCGAGCGATGCGGCAACGCGAACCTGGTCTCGATAATCCCGAACCTGCAGCTCAAGCTCGGTTACAATTGCCTGCCCGCCCCGAAGCTCAAGCAGCTTCGCGAGACCTCGATGCTGGTGTACGAACTGGCCAACGTCACGCCGTTCGCGCGCCAGGCCTACGTCGGGCGCAGCGCGTTCGCGCACAAGGCGGGACTCCACGTCTCGGGAATCCAGCGCAACGCCCACACCTATGAACATATCGACCCGGCGCTGGTCGGCAACGACCGCCGCGTGCTGCTCTCCGAGCTGGCCGGGCGCGCGAATATTGTTTACAAGGCCGGCGAATTCGGCATCGATCTCGACGCCAAGAATGAAAAGATCGGTGTGCTGCTTGAAGAGCTAAAGCGCCTGGAGGGTGTGGGCTACGCCTACGACGGCGCCGATGCGTCGTTCGAGCTGCTGATGCTGCGGACGCTCGGGCTGGCGCGCGAGCATTTCAACTTCGTCAGCTTCCGCGTCTTCGACGACAAGTGGCATGAGGACCAGGCGCCATTCAGCGAGGCGGTGATCGTAATCGAGGGACCCGACGGCGTCCGCACCCGAAACTCCGCGATCGGTAACGGCCCGGTCAACGCGCTCGACTCCGCCCTGCGCAGCGCGCTGGTCCCGTACTACCCGTCGCTGGCCGACATGCAGCTTGCCGATTACAAGGTTCGCGTGCTGGACAACGGCCGCGGCACCGGGGCGCGGGTTCGCGTGCTGATCGAATCCACCGACGGCAAGAAGCGCTGGGGCACCGTCGGACTGTCGAGCAACGTCGTCGAGGCGAGCTGGCAGGCGCTGGTTGACTCGGTCGAGTACAAGCTCCACAAGGATAATCTGAAGCCTCGGGTGCGTGCGCACCCCAGGGCCAATGGAGCGCGGCCGCGCGGCACCAGACCGGCGCGCGAAGAACAGGCTGCGACCGGCAAGGCATGAGCGCGCAGCCCGCCACGCTCCCGGAGGATACGGGCATGGGTTTCACCAGCCGCATGCGCGAAGATATCCAGGCCGCCTTCGATCACGATCCGGCGGCTCGCACCAGGCTCGAGGTAATCCTCGCCTATCCTGGGCTCCACGCGATCTGGCATCATCGCCTTGCCCACGCCTGCTGGAAGCGCAACTTCAAGCTGCTCGGCCGCCTCATCAGCGAAATTTCCCGCTTCGTGACCGGGATCGAAATCCATCCCGGCGCGACGATCGGGCGCCGGCTGTTCATCGATCACGGGATGGGCGTCGTGATCGGAGAGACCGCCGAGATCGGCGACGACGTGCTGATCTACCAGGGTGTCACGCTGGGCGGCACCAGCCTCAAGAAGGAAAAGCGCCATCCGACGATCGAAGACCACGTGATGATCAGCGCGGGTGCGTCGGTGATCGGTCCCGTCCATATCGGGCGCGGAAGCCGAATTGGCGCGGGCGCGGTGGTGGTTTCGTCCGCGCCGCCTTACTCCACGATCGTCGGCATCCCCGGCAAGGTGATCGAGGGCGAAAGCGCCCGGCACGACGTCGCCGAACTCGAGCATGGCAAGCTGCCCGATCCGGTCGCGCGCGCGCTCAACGGTCTGGTCGAAAAGCTCAACCGGATGGGCGTGCGGATGGAAGAGATCGAAGAGCGGCAGGACTGCCTCGAGGACAAGGTCGGCGAGCATCATCCGCCCGAAGGCGCTCCGTTCGTCGTAAAGAACCGCTGACCGCGCCCTGCTGGTGCGGTCGGGCCTGCGTCGCTACTCCTCAGACGCGGACGGTCAACTCGAAGCCGCCGAGAATCGCGATTGCCACCAGTACCAGCGCGAGCTTCTTCATGTTCCCCCCGAAAATTTGTCACTCAGGCTATGCGTGCTGCGGTCGTGCTACCTGCTCGCCCAGGGTCCGCGGGTCCAGGCCTATTTTGTTGGAAAAGGCCACGGTCCCGGGTTCGGTCCCGCATTGGTCCGTTGAATTTCCAATGCCCTGCGCATGACGGGAGCGCATCGAGGGTCCTTTGTAGGGATCTCAGCATGCTGCAGCAGCGCCGATTGAATTTCTCGCGCGCACTCCGCGTTCGGCACGGAGAGCGGGATGCCATTGACGTTGTGGGCAGTGCTCGGCGGCGGATGCACAATCGCCGGCGGGCCATGCGTCTTCCCGGTTCCCGCGGTTGCAGCACTCGGCGATTGCGTAGCCGGCGCCGGTTGCGAATTCGCATTAGGAGTTGGGGTCCCGGTCGGTCCGACCGATTGCGCCCAACCCGTCAACGGCGCCAGAAGGCAGGCGACTACCACTATCAGGAATTTCTTCACGCTCCTCTTTCTCCTTCGATCGTTCACATCCTGCCTTGACCAGCGCGACCGCACGTTAACAGTCCTGAGGGGGGGGGATTGTCAAGCGCAGCTAAGTCTACGCCCGTAAGCAAATCATGACCCGGGAACCCATTACAGTTTCGAATTCGTTGCGCCGTGACCGCGCGCCGTCCGGATTACTGAGTCGGGGACGGCCATTGCTCGGGGTTCGGTCCGACGCCGGTGCGCTGGATCTCCAGGGCGCGGGTCATTGCGCGTGCGCACCGGGGATCGACGGTCGCAACCGGCGCGTGCGCCTGTAGCGCCCGCTCAATTCTGTGTGCGCAATTCGGGTTCACGGCGTACATTGAGGTCCCGCCGACATGGATGATCGGTTCTGGCGCAGGAATCAGGGTCATCGGCGGGCCGTGCGTCTTCCCGGTTCCCGCGGTGGCCGCGCTCGTCGATTGCATAGCCGGCGCCGGTTGCGAATTTCCATTAGGCGTTGGGGTCCCGGTCGGTCCGACCGACTGCGCGCATGCCGTGCCAGCGAAAGCCAGCGACCCCAAGAGCACGAAAACGAGGATATTTGCGCGGTGCAAAATGTTGTTGCTCCAGAATCTGTCGCGGGCCGCCGCGTCCTATAGGCGGTGGCCGAAGCCCGCGCCCATCGCGTACTCGTTGGGCGGCTTGATCAGATTTCCGCTCCGAATCCGCTCGAACGAGAACGGCGACAGATCGACGGTCTTGCTCTTGCCGTCGATGATCAGCTCCGCCATCGCGGCTCCCACCGCCGGCGAAGTCTTGAAGCCGGTGCCGCTGAATCCCGCCGCCACGAAAAGCCCCGGCAGCTCCGCAATCGGACCGATCACCGGGCGGGCGTCGGGGCTGACGTCGTAGATTCCCGCGTGTCCGTGGGCAAACGCGCAATCCTTCATCGCGGGAATTCTCGCGACGAGCCGCCTGCGCGCTTCGGCGATAAATTCCGGGTCGTTCTCTTCGCGGAACTGATCCGGGTCCGGGGGCTCGCCGGGTGAAAGCTCGCCCAATCCCGCCAGCGTCAGATCGGCGCCGTGCGGACGCAGATAGCTGCCGGCGACCGTGTCGATGAAAGCGAGATGGCGCATCGCCGGCGGACGGCGGAAGAACGCGATCTGCGCGCGTTCGTTGTGAATCCCAATTCTTATGCCGAACGGTGCGAGAATCGGATCGGTCCACGGCCCCGTCACCAGGCATACAAAGTCTGCCTCGTGCGATTTTCCTGACGCGTCCGTCACGCCGGTGCATCGCCCAGCGGTGGTGTTAAGCGCCGCGACCGGCATATTGAGATGGAATTGCGCTCCGCTCTTGTCCGCCGCTTCCGCGAACGCTTGTGTTGTCGCGACCGGGTCGGCGTATCCGCTGCGCGGTTCGTGTGCGGCCGCCGCGACGTCGTCCAGGCGCGCCAACGGCTCGATTTCGCGCAGCGCCTGGGGCTCGAGCACGTCGGTCTCGACGCCGCGCGACTTCAGCATCCGCACGTTTGCCTGCAGCTTCTCGACGTTGTCCGCCCCGACCACGATTGCGAAACCGGTGCGCTCGAAGCCGCATCGCCCGCCGACCATCAGTTCCCAGTTCTCGAAATACTCGAGGCTGTTCCACGCCAGTTCCACCTCGGGCGCGAACGTGTAATGCATCCGCACCAGCGCTCCCGAGCGCGCCGACATCCCGGCGCATACCGGACCCTTGTCGAACACGCGCACGCGCGCGCCGCGGCGCGCCAGATGAAGGGCGATACTGCATCCGACCACGCCCGCTCCAACCACGATTACATCGGCGGCGGTCCGGATTTTGGCCGGTTCAATTGTGCGTTGGGGCTTCTTTTTCGGCATCCGATGGTAGGCTAGGCTATTAGCTTCGCTTTAGGGCCGCCATACCTGTGACGCGAATCTATCTGGATAACAACGCCGGCGCTCCGCTCAGACCGCAGGCGCAACAGGCGATTTCCCGTTTCCTTGCGGAAGAGGGCGGCAATCCGTCCTCGGTGCATCGATCGGGACAGCGTGCCCGCCGGGCGCTGGAGCGGGCGCGCGCGCAGGTGGCCGCGCTGGTGGGGGCCGCGGCGGGCGAGATCGCGTTCACCAGCGGGGGCACCGAATCCAACAACCTGGCAATCGCCGGAATGTTGCGCGCCGCGGGTCATCGCCGCAGGGCGATCACCAGCGCGATCGAGCACTCGTCAATTCTCGCACCGCTTGCCGATTTTGAAACCCGCGGATTCGAAGTCGTCCGAATCGCGCCCGACTCCGGCGGACGAATCGATCCCGCCGCGGTCGCCGCGGAAATCGACGGCAACACCGCTCTCGTCACGCTTGGAATTGTCAATGCCGAGGTCGGGACGATCCAGCAGCTCGACGGAATCGCCGAAGCTGTAGCGCGCGTCGGCGCGCGATTTCATCTCGACGCTGCTCAGGCGGCGGGACGAATCCGGCTTGACGCGGCGGCGCTGGGTTGCGACCTGCTGACGCTGTCGGGGCACAAGCTCGGCGCTCCGGCGGGAATCGGCGCGCTTTACGTGCGAGAGGGCACGGCGCTGGGTCCGGCCATCCTGGGCGGACCGCAGGAAAACGGTTTGCGTGCGGGCACGCCCAATCTGCTCGGCGCGATCGCGTTCGGCGCGGCGGCGGAAGCGGCGCGCGATACGACTCAGTCGGAAGCCGAGCGCCTGGCGGCGTTGCGGCGCGAGATGCTGTCGCGGCTTGGCGAAGCGATTCCAGGCTTGCGCGTCAACGGTGCCCTCCACACCAGCGTCGCCAATACGCTCAACCTCGCGTTCCCCGGCGTCGCGGGCGAGAGCATGCTGATCGCGCTCGACCTCGAAGGCGTGGAGGTCTCGATGGGCTCGGCGTGCGCGGCGGGCGCGGTCGAGCCGTCACACGTGCTGCTTGCGATGGGCCGCAGCGCGGCTGAGGCGCGCAGCTCGCTGCGCCTGAGCCTCGGATGGTCCACGACGCGGGAAGAGATCGTGCGCGCGTGCGAAACCGTCGCGCGCGTGTGGCACCGCGTCGCCGATGCCGAGCCGGCGGCCCCTGCCGCGATGGGGGCGGAGCGATGAGCGCGCGCGTGCTGGTCGCGATGTCGGGCGGAGTGGACAGCTCGGTTGCCGCCGCGATGCTTCGCGAAGCGGGCTACGACGTCGTGGGCGTGGCGATGCGGCTGGCGCCCGAACCACCGCACACGGCGGCGCGCCGGCGCGCCACCTGCTGCTCTCATGATGATTTCGAAGACGCGCGCCGGGTCGCGGAGCGGATGGATTTTCCGTTCTACATCGTCGATTTGCGCCAGGAATTCGCCGCCCGGGTGGTCGGCAACTTCGTCTCCGAATATCTTTCCGGGCGCACCCCGAATCCGTGCGTGATGTGCAATCGGGAGATCAAGTTCGATCGGCTCTGGCAGCGCGCCCGCGCGCTCGAAGCCGACTTTATCGCGACCGGGCACTATGCGCGGATCGAGCGCGACGGCGCTGGCCGGTTCCATCTGATGCGCGCTGCGGACGAGTCGAAGGACCAGTCATATTTTCTTTTTTCGCTCACGCAGGAGCAGCTTGCGCGCACCATTTTTCCGCTCGGCACGATCGCCAAGTCCGAGGTGCGCCGCCGGGCCCGCGCGCTCGGGCTTGGCAACGCGGACAAGCCCGAAAGCCAGGAGATCTGCTTCGTGCCCGACGGCGCCTATGCGCGATTCGTCGAGAGCCGTGCCTCTGACGGCGAGCTGCGGCCCGGCCGCCTGGTCGATTCCGCGGGACGCGAGCTTGCGCGCCATGGCGGAGTGCATCGTTTCACCGTCGGGCAGCGGCGCGGACTGGGAATCGCGGCGGGCGAGCCGCTTTACGTGCGCTCAATCGACTCGCTGACCGGCGACGTGACGGTCGGCGCGCGCGCGAAGCTTACCGCGCCGGGCCTGGTGGCGCGCGGCGTCAGCATGATCGATCCCGGCGGATGGGACGCGCAGTCCGCGGCGGTTGAAGTAAAGATTCGTTATCGCCATCCGGCGCTTCCCGCCACGCTCGCGATGGTTGCGGGCGGACGCGCGGAAGTCCGCTTCCAGTCGGGCGGCGGTCCCGCGGTCACACCCGGACAGGCCTGCGTATTCTATCGCGGCGGCGAAGTGCTCGGCGGCGGATTCATCGAGCGCGCGATCGAGGCATGACGGCGATGCGGTTTGCGATCGCGACCCTGGGCTGCAAGGTCAATCACTACGATTCGGCGATGATCGAATCACGCCTGCGCGCGCAGGGGATGGAGCGGTGCGACTTCACCGCGGTAGCCGACGTTTATATCGTGAACACCTGCACCGTCACCGACCGCGCGGACTCCGAGAGCCTCCGCTTCGCGCGCCGCGCGCGCAGGCTGAATCCCAACGCCCGCGTGATCATGACCGGGTGCCTGGCGCAGGCGAATCCCGAGGTGCTCGCGCGCGCCGGCGAAGTCGATGCGGTGGTGGGGTTGGGACGTCCCGGCGACCTGGAACGCGCCGCCACCGGAGCCAATGAAGAGCGCGTGATGGTTTCCAACTTGCGCAAGTTGCGCGCGCCTATCGAGCTGGGCGCGGTCGCGCTCAGCGGACAGACGCGAGCGTTCCTTAAGGTGCAGGAAGGATGCGACCAGTTCTGCAGTTTCTGTATCGTGCCGACCTCGCGCGGGACCTCGCGCAGCGTGGAGCCGCGCCGCGTGATTGACGCGCTCGATGAGCTGCACGGGCGCGGGTTCAAGGAGGTCACGCTGTCGGGAGTGCATCTGGGCGGCTACGGGCGCGACCTGGAGCCGGCGGCCGAGCTCGCGGACCTGCTCGAGATGATCGCGCAGCGCTCGCCGATCCGGCGCATCCGGGTAAGCTCGCTTGACCCCGAGGAATTGAGCGACCGGATTATCGACATCGTGGCGCACAGCGAGGCCTTCTGCCCGCACGTGCATCTGCCGCTCCAGTCGGGCGAGGATGAAACGCTGCGCCGGATGCGCCGGCGCTACGACCGCGACTTTTATCGCGGGCGCGTCGAGCGGGTGATGAAGGCGATGCCGGATGCGGCGATCGGCACGGACGTGATTGTCGGATTTCCCGGGGAGACGCGGGCGCAGTACGAATCGACCCGCGAATTCCTGGAAGCGCTGCCGCTGGCCTATTTCCACGTGTTTCCCTATTCGGTCCGCAGCGGCACTACCGCCGCCAAGCTTGCGGGGCGGGTCGCGGCGCCGGAGATTACCCGGCGGGCCGCCGAGATCCGGGGAATTGGCGAAGCCAAGCGGGCCGAGTTTGCCCGGCGCCAGTGCGGCGAGAGACTTGATGTGTTACTTGAAGAATGCACGGCGGACGGAATGTTGACCGGATACAGCCGCAACTATGTCCGGGTATTGACGGCCGGCCCCGTGGAGTTGACAAATCATGAAGTCGAGGTTGTAGCTTCGCTTGCCAAAGGCCCGCAACTGGTTGGTGAGATTGTTTCGACGCGGTGGGCCGGAGACGGCCGCGCCAGCGCCGGCAGCGCCACCTGAAACACAACTATCACGGCTCGAGCAGAGAATCGGTTATTCGTTCTCGAGTCCGGAACTGCTGAAAGTTGCGCTGACGCATCCGAGCGCCGCGGTCGGAAGCGACAACCATTACGAGCGCCTGGAGTTCCTCGGCGATGCCGTCCTGGACCTCGCGATCGCAGACTTTTTGATGAGACAATTTCCCGGCGCCAAGGAAGGCCCGCTCTCGAAGCTGCGCGCTTCGATCGTCAACGCGCGCACTCTCGCGCTCAAGGCGCAGACGATCGATTTGGGCTCGCTCCTGCGCCTGGGCAAGGGCGAGGAAAAGAGCGGCGGGCGCGACAAGATCTCGATCCTCGCGGCGGCATTTGAAGCGATGGTTGGAGCAATTTATACCGACGGCGGCCTTGACCCGGCGCGCCAGGTCGTCGAGCTGCTGTTCAGCAACGACGTCGGCGGCCCCGCCGCCGAGCGAGATTACAAGACCGAGCTGCAGGAAGTGTCATACCGCAAGTTCCGCACCCAACCGGTGTACGAGCTGATCGCGGCCGACGGCCCCGACCACGCCAAGCGATTCACGACCCGAATCAGGATCGCCGGGCGCGAGCTCGGAACCGGCGAAGGCGGCAGCAAGAAACAGAGCGAGCAGGCCGCCGCGCGCGAGGCGCTGGAAACGCTCGAACGGGAGACACGTGAGCGACCCTCGTGAGCATCGCGCCGGCTTCGTGGTGCTGGGCGGGCGCTCAAACGTCGGCAAATCGACGCTGCTCAACCGGATGGTGGGGCAGAAGGTGGCGATCGTGTCGCCGCGCCCGCAAACCACGCGGCGCCGGATAATCGGCGTGCGCAACGATCCTGACGCGCAATTCGTCTTCGTCGATACGCCGGGAATCCATGAGGCCGCACGCGAGCTGAATCGCCGGATGGTCGACGTAGCGCGCCGCGCGCTGGGCGAGGCGGAGATCGTGCTGGCGGTGGTCGAGGCGGGCGAGCGCCTGGGCGCGGATGATCGTGCGACGCTGGCCGAGCTCGGCGCGCTCACGGCGCCGATGGTCGTCGCGATCAACAAAATCGATCGGGTTGCGCGACCGAGCCTCCTGCCGCTGATCGACGAGATTCGAAACCTTCTGCCCGCGGCCGAAATCGTGCCGGTCAGTGCGCGCACGGGTGAGAATGTGGACGAACTGCTCGAGACGCTGCGTCCGATGCTGCGTCCCGGGCCGCCGCTGATGACCGAGGACGAGTACACGGACCAGACCGAACGAATGCTCGCCGAGGAAGTGATTCGCGAGAAGATCTTCCTGCGAATGCGCCAGGAAATCCCGTTTTCCACCGCGGTCAAGGTTGAGAGCTTCGAAGATTTGCCCGAACGCAAGCTCAAACGGATCGCGGCCCTGGTAATCGTCGAGCGCGACTCGCACAAGGGGATGGTGATCGGAGCGGGCGGCCGCTCGCTGAAGGAAATCGCGACCGCGGCGCGCCTCGAGCTCGAACAGATTCTTGGCGCGCGCGTGTTCCTCGAAGTTGCCGTCAAGGTCGAGCCCAACTGGACCAAAGACCCGCGCAAAGTCGCCGAGTACGGCCTGTGAGCGCGCGGCGAGCATCGGGCGGCACCACGCGCGAGGAGCTTTCGGCCCGGGCGCTGGCGGCGGGGCTGCCGTCGGTGGTGCTGGTGGGACGCGCCAACGCGGGCAAGTCCACGCTGTTCAACCGGATTGCCACGGGCGCCCGCGCGATTACCAGTGCGGTCCCGGGAACCACGCGCGACCTTAATTTCGCGCGCGCGTCATGGGAGGACCGCGACTTCACGGTTATCGACAGCGGCGGGCTCGAGCTCGGCGGCACGGCGGCGATGTCCGAGCGGGTCGCCGCAGAGGCGCTGCGCGCGGTCGGCGCCGCCGACGTCGTGGTCTTCGTGTTCGACGGGCGCACGGGACTGGGCGGGGCCGATCGCGAAGCGGTGGAGCTGGTGCGAGCGACCGGACGGCGGCTCGTGATCGCGGTCAACAAGATTGATAACCCGTCGGGCGAATCCGGCGCCGCCGAATTTTACGCCGTCGGCGTGGACCGCCTGTTCCCGATTTCCGCCGCGCACGGCCGCGGCGTGGCCGATCTGCTCGATGAAGTGGTAAGCCGGCTTCCACGGGCGCAGGCGGTGTCCGACGCGCCGCCCGAGATCCGGCTCGCCCTGGTGGGGCGGCCCAACGTGGGCAAGTCGTCACTGCTCAACCGGCTCTCCGGCTACGAGCGCGCCATCGTTGATTCCACTCCCGGCACCACGCGCGACGCTATCGATGTGCGGCTGCGCGCCGGCGGCCGCGAGGTGCTGCTGATCGATACCGCCGGCATCCGGCGCCCGACCCGCGTCGAAGGCGAGCTCGAGCAGCGCTCGGTCGGGCGCGCGATCGAGACGATCCGGCGCGCCGACGTGGTCCTGCTGGTTATCGACGCGACCGAGGGGATTACCGATCAGGATGCGCGGCTGGCGCGCCTGGTCGACACCAACGATCGCGCGATGGTCCTGGTGTGCAACAAGTGGGATGCGGCGGCGAAGTTGGGGCGGCGGGTGGCAGCCTTCGTAAGCGACGCGCACGAGCGGTTCCCGTTCCTGTCGTATGCGACGCTGGTGTTCACCTCCGCGCTCAAGGGCGACGGCGTGGCGGAGATCGTTCCGGCGGCGGTCAAGGCAGGCGAGTCATGGCGCACGACGTTTCAGACCGCGGTGCTCAACCAGATTCTGGCCAAGGCGATGACCGCAATGGATCCCCCGATGGTCGGGCGGCGGCGGCTCAACCTGATGTACGTGACGCAGGTGGGCAGCGCGCCGCCGCGGCTGCGGTTTTTCGCCAACCTGCAGCGCGACATCCCGGCGCATTACATCCGCTTCCTCGAGACCCGCTTTCGCACCGCGCTCAAGCTGGTGGGAACGCCGCTGCGCCTGGAGTTCCATCGCACCGGCCGCACCAGCGCGGCGGGACGCGACCGGCGGCGCACCCCGCGCACCGGCGCGGATCGGTAGGCTGTGGACACCGCGGCGGTGCCCGCTTCGTAGCCGCAAGTCGCTCCGGTATATTTACAGTCCAAGGCATCGATACGTGATCCTGATTCTAGATTTCGGCAGCCAGTACACGCAGCTAATCGCGCGCCGCGTGCGCGAGGCGCACGTCTACTGCGAGATTCATCCGTTCGACTTCGACCTCGCGAAGATCCGCGCGATGAAGCCGCGCGGCATAATCCTGTCCGGCGGACCCGCTAGTCTCTACTGGAAGGACGCGCCCGATATCGCCGACGAAGTGCTGAACCTCGGATGCCCGGTGCTGGGGATCTGCTACGGGATGTTCGTGATCGCGCAGCATCTCGGGGCTCCGAGCGCCGGTGCGCGTGCGCGCGAGTACGGCCGGGCGACCCTGGTGATCGACGAAGCCGACCCGCTGTTCGAGGGTCTTGCCGGCCGCGAGCATCAGGTGTGGATGAGTCACGGCGACCGGGTCGAGTCGGTGACCGACATCCTGTGCCCGATTGCGCACACCGACAATTCTCCGTACGCCGCCGTGCGCTCGCGCGACGGCCGCCTGCGCGGAATCCAGTTCCATCCCGAGGTCGTCCATACGCCCGCCGGCGGGCAGATCCTGGGCAACTTTGCGCGCAAGATCTGCGGCGAGGCGGGCGATTGGACGCCCGCGAGTATCGTGGAAACCAGCGTGGCGGAAATTCGCGCGCGCGTGGGCACGAACGATCGCGTCATCATGGGACTTTCGGGCGGCGTCGATTCCTCGGTCGCGGCCGCGCTGATTTACCGCGCCATCGGCTCGCGCCTGATGAGCGTGTTCGTGGATACGGGGCTGCTGCGGGCGGGCGAACGCGAGCGGATGGAAAGCGCGTTCGCGCACCAGCTCGGTCTGGAGCTTAAGGTCGTCGATGCGTCCGAGCTGTTCATCAGCCGCCTTGCGGGCGTGCTCGATCCCGAGCAGAAGCGCAGGATTATCGGCCACACGTTTATCGAGGTTTTCGAACATGAGGCGGGGTCGCTCTACGGCGCGCGATTTCTGGGGCAGGGCACTCTGTATCCCGACGTAATCGAATCGGTGTCGTTCAAGGGACCGTCCGCCGTAATCAAGAGCCATCACAACGTCGGTGGACTGCCCGAGCGGATGAAACTGGAACTGGTCGAGCCGTTGCGGCTGCTGTTCAAGGATGAAGTGCGCGCGGTCGGCCGCGAACTGGGCCTGGGCGCCGACATCGTCGATCGCGAGCCGTTCCCGGGTCCGGGCCTCGCGGTGCGAATAGTGGGTGAGGTCACTCGCGAGCGGCTCGATCTGCTGCGGCGCGCTGACGCGGTCGTGATGGAAGAGACCGCGGCGGCGGGCCTCGGCGCGCGGCTGTGGCAGGGCTTCGCGGTGCTGCTGCCGCTCAAGACCGTCGGCGTGATGGGCGACGGGCGCACCTATGAAAGCGTGATCGCGATTCGCGCGGTCGAGTCGCAGGACGGGATGACGGCGGACTGGGCGCGGCTGGATCCCGACTTCCTGGCCCGCCTGTCTTCGCGTATCACCAACGAGACGCGCGGCGTCAATCGCGTCGTGTACGACATCACGTCCAAGCCGCCCGGCACCATCGAATGGGAGTGAGATTGTGAGCGTCCGCACGCGCTTCGCGCCGAGCCCCACCGGCTCGCTGCATATCGGCAACGTCCGCTCGGGGCTGTTCGCGTATCTCTACGCGCGCAACCAACAGGGCCAATTCATCCTGCGGATCGACGACACCGATCGCGAGCGCTCGACCAAAGAGTCGCTCGAAGAGCAGTTGCGCGACCTCGAATGGCTCGGAATGGAGTGGGACGAAGGGCCGCCCGACACCGCCTACTTCCAGACCAACCGCGTCCAGAGGCATCGCACCGCCGCGCTTGACCTGCTGCGCGCGGGCAAGGCGTATCCGTGCTTTTGCAGCGCGGAGGAGCTTGACGCCAAACGCAAGCAGGCCGAACGCGAACGGCGCCGCCCGATGTACGATCGCAAGTGCCGCGGGCTTCCCGTCGAAGCGAACCTGGAGTTGCCGGATCGCGCGGCGGGGAGCAATTACACGATTCGCTTCGCGATGCCGCTTGACGGTGAGACGGTGGTGGATGACCTGGTCAAGGGCCGGATGGTGTTTCAGAACAGCGACCTTGACGATCTGATCATCATCCGCTCCGACGGCTCGCCGGTTTACAACTGGGCGAGCGTGCTCGACGACGCCGACCTGCACATCACGCATATCGTGCGTGGCGACGATCACGTGCCGAACACGCCGCGGCAAATCCAGATGTTCAAGGCGGTGGGAATCGAGCCGCCCGCGTTCGCGCATATGCCGCAGGTGCTCGGGTCCGATGGCTCGCCGCTCTCCAAGCGCCACGGAGCCACCTCGGTGGTGGCGTATCGCGAGGGCGGATATTTTCCCGAGGCGATGCTGAACTACCTGGCGCGGCTGGGATGGTCGCATGGCGACCAGGAAATTTTCTCGAAGAAGGAGCTCGTCGAGTACTTCAACTTCGAGGACTGCGGAAAATCCGCCGGCGTGTTCAACGCCGAAAAGCTCCTGTGGCTCAACTTCCATTACCTCAAGCAGCGCACGCCCGCCGAGCTCGCGCGCGAGGTGCGCCCGTTCATCGAGAAGCGCGGGCTCCACGTTCCCGGCGACCAAGCGTGGCTCGAGCGGATGGTCGCTTCGCTGCGCGAGCGGGCCAAGACGTTGGTCGAGTTGGTCGAATTCGCGAGCTTTTATCTCAACGAAAAGATCGAAATCGACGCGAAGGCCGCCGCGAAGTTTCTCAAGCCCGAAATCCGCGAGCCGCTCGCGGCGCTGGCCGACACGCTCGAATCGGTGGCGGGCGAATTCTCGCAAAGCGCGATCCAGGCGGAGTTCGAGGGCGTGCTGGCGCGATTTGGCCTCAAGCTCGGGCAGCTCGCGCAGCCGGTGCGGGTGGCGATTACCGGCGGCACTGTAAGCCCCGGCATCTACGAAGTGATCGCGGTGATGGGCCGCGAGCGCACCGTGAATCGGCTGCGAGCCGCCGTCTCACTGATCGCAGGCCAGCCCGCAGGCTGACCTTGGCGCGCATTTCAAGGGCGAGAAAAAGCGAGGAGCGCCACTCGGGCGCTCCTCGTTCGACGGAAATTGTAGCAAAGGCTGAGCTTACTTCAGTCCCCTGGCCTTGATCTTGAACGTGGTGTAATTCGACGTGCTGTAGGTCCCGCTGCACTGTCCCGCGGCCGTCGCGCCGTTCAAGTCCTGTCCCAGCATGCATCCTCCAGTCAGGTACGGTGCTGCGAAAGCGGAACCGCAATCGGATCCGACGAACGCGATAGCGACCTGGTCTTTCGAGCCGAGGATGTCAATTTCGCCATACGCGCTCCCACACCCGTAATTTGGGAAAGCGTACGAAGTGCCGTTATCGTAGGTCTCGGAAAAAAGTACCTGGCCTTTGCCAGCCGCACCGGTTGCAGTGCCCGAGTACGTGTAGCAGTCACAGTCGCCGCTAGCGCAGTAATCATCATAACCCACCAACCCGACGTTACAGGCGCCCGAGGAGATGCTCCCGCTTTCGATCATTTTGATCTTGATGTTGAACGCCTTCGGATTATTGCTGGCGGCGGGCGCTGCCGCAGAGGTTGATCCGTTCCAATTTCCGTTGGCCCAGACGGGCGCCGCGGATAGCACGCTCATCAACAACAGAGCTGTCGCAAATCGAATTCTCATCTTCCATCCTCCCTCGTCATTTTGGGTCCTAAATTTCGGATCGCCCCTAAGGCTCGATCCCCCAAAGTTCGTCATTTAAGCGAGGTTAAGCCTCTCATGCAAACCAAATGAATAACCCGGTCAACAAGGGCGGACGAAAGCATCAACAGGTTGTGCCATACATGTTTATAATTCGCTCGGACCACCTGCACCTGATTGCATCACCGTAAGAAGACGAACGCCCCTCAGCTCGGTTTGGCGGGGAGTCAACTCAACGCAAAAATCGAAATCGAGGCAGTGACCTCCGCAGTATTCCTCAAGCCCGCGATCCGCTAGCCGCAGACGGCGTGGCCCAGAGCACTCGCGTCAGCGGCGGCTACCGATTTCCGAGCGGCGGGAGCACGAGGATCTGTCCGGTCATCTCGGGCTGATGGGCGGCGCACATGAAGTCGAAGATTCCCTGCTGATGAAACGTGAACACCCACGCATTTCTCGTGAGCGGCAGCAGCCGCTGATGCATCATTACGTCTCCGTTCGGATCCAGCAGCATGAAGTCGTGCTCGTCGTCGGGCTGCAGGTTCCAGAACATCAGGCGCAGCGGCTCGTCGCGATGGACGGCGATGAAGCTGGGCGCCCACGCGTAAGTTTCGCCGAACTTCTTGACCGTCTCTGCGGGGCCGGTTTCCTTGACCGCGACCCCCTGGGTCATAACGACCATTCCTTCCGCATTTCCGCTTTCCGACGCCTTGGCCGAGGGCGTGACGGTGACGATTCGCGACTGTTTGGAGTCGGGCAGAAAGTAGCGGTCGCTCACCGGGCGCTGCGTCGTGAGGTCGGCGGCAAGCAATTGGGTGGCGAGCGCCGCAGTCAGCAGAATCGTTCCAAGCGCCGCCATCGCGAGCAAAGATGCGGCGCCTCTCGACCCAGAAGAATCTCCGTTGTACGATCGTGGTGCCATGAGCATTCTTGTTCCCTACGTTATTGAGCAGACCGGGCGCGGTGAGCGCTCTTACGACATTTACTCGCGGCTGCTTAAGGACCGGATCGTGTTTATCGGCGGCCAGGTCACCGACGATCTTGCCAATCTGGTGACCGCCCAGTTGCTGTTCCTTGAATCCGACGATCCCGAGCGCGAGATAAACATGTACATCAATTCGCCGGGGGGATCAGTCACGGCAGGGCTTGCCATCTACGACACGATGCAATTCGTGAAGCCGCCGGTTTCGACGCTGTGCGTTGGACAGGCGGCCAGCATGGGCGCGCTGCTGCTGGCGGCGGGAGCCAAGGGGCGGCGCTACGCGCTGCCGCACAGCAGGATCCTGATTCATCAGCTCTCGGGCGGATTCGAGGGGCAGGCGAGCGACATCGAAATCCACGCGCGCGAGGCGCTGCGCCTGCGCGAGATGACCAACGAAATCCTGGCCAATCATACCGGGCAGGCGGTCAAAAAAATTGAAAAGGACACCGACCGCGACAACTACATGTCGTCTGCGCAGGCCGTCGAGTACGGTCTAATCGACGAAGTGATTGCCGGGCGCGTACTGCCTGCGAGCCCGGTCAACGTCTGACGCGCGGCGCGGTATCCCAAGCAAGGGAGAATCAGCGATGGCGACGAAGCTCAAGTGCGCCAAGTGCGGCCACGAACTCGATACCCCCAAGCATTGCAACCGCCCGATGCATATCGAGCAGGTGAGCGGCGGCGAAAAGCTGGTCTGCTGGATGGGCGCGGATTGCGGTAGCGCGGAAGTGCCGCAGCATTGCGGCCTCCCGATGCGCGAGGCCGCCTGAGCCCCGTACTCACGACGGCGCGCGGCTGGTGCTGACCAGGTACCTGCCTGCGATTGCGCTGTAAGCATAGAACCACCCCGACAGCATCGAGGTCCCCAACCCCACGGCGAGCGGGTAAAGGATCGTCGGGTGATCCATCACCTGCGGAAGCAGCGCGACGGCGAGCGCCGGCGGCACGTGCACCCGCATCGCCCGCAAAACGATCATTCCCCACACCATGCTCAAGGCCGCGGCGGCGGGGCTCGCGCCGAGCAGATGCCAGCATGCGAAGCCGCCGGCCGAAGTGAGCAGGCACGCCACCGGGAGCCGCACCGGACGATCCGCCCATTCGCACGAGGCCGCGTGACCGAACATCTCGTATGCGATCACGGCCAACGGCGGGAACAGCACGAAGCGCATTCCGGTGAGCCGCACCACACCGTATGCGCCGGCCACGAACGCCAGCATCGCGACGACCCATGCCACTCCGGGCGGCGATAGGTCGGGACGCGTCCGGTTCGGCAGCGGCTGCGTGTCGATCGCCTCGTCGGGCTGAAATCGCCGCCACAGGATCGAGACTCCAGCCAGCATCGCGGTACCGACCAGAATTCCGGGCGGATAAATCCAGCTGCTAATTCCGATCACCAGCGGCAGCAGGCCGGCGGAAATCGCCGGTGAGATCGGGGAGCCCGTGGCGACGATCACAATCAGCGCCGCGCCGACGTCGAGCATCACGGAGGCCAGCCCGTAGGGCATCGTGCGGGTGATCGCGATACCGATGGCGCCGGTCGCAACCGGGGTCAGCGCCAGGAAGATCGGTGAGGTGGACCATTTTCCGCGCGGGCGGATCGCAACGTCCCAGGCCAGCGCGCCAAGCTCCGGGAACATCACATAGAAGATCCCCGTTGCCGCCGCGATCGCCGCGACGGCCGCGATGCATCCGGCGGCCAGCGCCTCCGCGCCGAGCCTCCAGCCGCCAGACAGGCCTGCGCCGCGATCGGGCTCGAGCTCATAGATGGCGCTTTGCCCGGCCGTGCTCATCGGGGACCTCTCAAGCCGGCCCTCACAGGAGCGAACCCACCGGACCGAGCATCGCGCGCCGAATCAGCAAGATTGGAATCGCGCCTTCACGCAGGAAGGCGTCGTGGAAGCGGCCGAGATCGAACTTTGCGCCTTGCTTCTTTTGCAAATCGGCGCGCAGCTTCAGGATCATCAGCTTGCCGAGCTGGTAGCGCAGGTAGCCCGGGTCCTCGGTGCCGCGCAACGCCTCGACTCGCGCGTTATGCGGGGTCAGGTAGGCGTTCTTTTCAAAGAACGTCTGCGCCTGCGCGACGGTCATGCCTTGCGTATGCATTCGCAGCGCCACCAGGTAGCGGCACGCACGCAGCAGCGCCATCTGCAACTCCGCCAGGCGATAGCGGGGGTGTCCGCGATGGAGCCCCTCGTCGAGCATCATCTGCTCGCAATAGAGCGCCCATCCTTCGGCGTTGGCGCCCGAGACGTAAAGCGCGCGGACGAGATCGGGATTGAGCCGGTTGTTGAGAAACTGAACGTAATGGCCGGGGTAAACCTCGTGAACCGAAGTGTCCGAGATCGCGGGTCCGGAAAAGAACGCGAGCAGTTGATCCTTGCGCTCCGGAGGCCATGAAGGATCCGGCAGCGTGACAAAGAAATATGCCTGGGTCGATTTCTCGAACGGTCCCGGCGTATCCATCGAGGCGAACGTCGTTGCGCGCATGAAGGGCGGTGTCTGCGCGACGGTCGGCGCAACCGGCGACGGTATCGTCGCGATATGATGCTCGATCACGAACGCGCGCAGCGCGGCAAGCCCGTCGGCGACGGCCGCGATAATCTGATCGGCAGGCGGATGCTCACGGCCGAGCGCGGCAGCGACCTCTGCGGGCGAATGTTTTGGATCGACGGCGGCGGCGGTTTTGCCGAATTGCAGCTGCAGCGACGCCAGCTCTGTGTTGCCGACCGCTTCAAGCTGTGGAAGCGGAATCGTCACCATGTCCTGGTCGGCGAGCATCCGCCGGTAGGCGTCGGCGCCGATCGCATAGTCGCCGCCCGCCTTGGGGCGCAGGACTGTGCGCAGCCAGTCGCGATAACTCTCGATCGCGGTAATTTCCGCGGCGTTGGCCTTGTCGAACGCGGCCTTCGCGGGGCCATCCGGCACCGAGGCGAACGCCTTGGGCAGATCGGTTTTGAAGAACGAAATCGTCGCGGGCATCTGCTGCAGCGTGATATCGATCGCGACCGCGGGCGTGCGCCCGGCGACCAGGTTGGCGCGCGCGGCGGCGAGGTTCGCAAGCGAGGCCTGCTCGCGCGCTGTGACCGATTTCATCCGGTCCGCAGCGGGCGCGAAATCGCGCTGAATCAGGCCGAATATCCCCGAAGTCGGCAGGTACATGCCGGGGGCGCGCTGGTAGCTGCGGACCTCTAGGCGCCAGAGCAACTCACCGTCGCATCGCGCGACCAGCCACTCGCGATCCGCTTCATTGTTCGGGGTGAGCGATTTCGAGTCGAAGTTCCGGAAAGTCTGCTTCCATTTCTGAGCGTGACGGACGACCGCCGCGACTCCGGCCGCGGATAAATCGTCCACGCGGGCGTCGAAGCGATGGTCGCCCTCGGCGGTGGCGCGCTCGGGAAACATGCGCATCTCGGAGTCGATGAAACCGGCGACCGTCTTGCGGAACGGGGCGTCGCCGCGTGGTGCGGGAGAGGCCGCATGTTCGGCCAGCGGTGCCGGCGCGCCAGCATTTGGGCTGCCGGGTGTCGCCACAACAAGCAAGGCGATGCTGGCGAGGCCAAAGATGGCCGGCCACGGGACACGGCGGCTCGGATTATTGGCTTTCATCGTGGCGGATTATGGCCCGCGCCGCCGCGCGCGGTCGAGGCCAAATCAACCTGGGGCGGCGCAATCAGCGGCGCGCCGGGTCAGGCGTGATGCACCGGCGCAGCCGAGCGCATCGACTGAATTGCCGAAGTAATCTGTCCGGCAAGCGAACCCAGCGCCCGGCTGAGCGCGGCGGCGCCCGGCTCTCCGGACTGGCCGGTTTCGCTGATCGTTGAATCGGTGGCGTAAAGGATCGCACCGGTCCCGTCGAAAAGCTGCCAGTGCGCTACCAGTGTCGCGGTGCCCTGTGAGTCGCGCTCGAAGCGATACACGTCGATTTCCACCTGGTAGTCCACATGAGTGGTGCGGTACCAGGGATAGAACGTGATCATCTGGGTGCCGAGCCGCGCCGACAGGTCCTGCGCCATCACCTGGCGAAAATCTGTCGAGAGCGGTTCGGCCCACCGGTCCACGGGCGAGAGTTCGAGCCGGTTGGGCGCGACCCGGGTGACCACCTCGGAGCGGTCGAGATACTCGGGCAGCTTGATCGGGCCGAGTCCGATGACGAGCTGATGCGGAGCGCCGGCCGTGGCGGGCGTGACCGCCGCGCCCTGCGAGACGTCCGGCGCGAGCACGAAGAATTTCGACGGATCCGGCTGCGGCGAGAACAGGCATCCCGCCGTGAGCATCGCGGCCGCAAGGCAGAGGAAAAGCATGGATATGGAGGTGCGCCGTCTGGTCATCATTCACCCGAGGTCGCGCGGCCTCTCAGCACCGCGCTCGGATTGCGCTGCAAATAGTCTGAGAGCTGCCGCACTGAGCGCGCCGCCCGCGAGGTCTCGGTGAGCGCCTGCTGAAGCTGGTAATCGATGGGCGAGCCGGGCGCGAAGGTTGCCTGGATGGCGGCGAGGGTATCCTGGGTCTGCTTGAGCGCGGCGCGCGCCTGCTCGGTGGTCGTACGCAGATCATCGCTCATCGGACCAATCTTCTGGTCAAGACCGTCGGCGACTTTGCGGATGCTGAGCGACGCCGCGCTCAAATTGACGGCGGCGTCATTGAGGGAAGAGATCGACTGCTTGAGCTTCGGCGCGGTGACCAGATCGTGCAGCCCTTGTGCAGTCTCGGTCAGCGACTTGATGAGCGCGCCAAAATCGATCTTCTCGAGCTGCGCCATGATCTTGAGCGCCGTCATCTGGGCCTGCTCGAGCGTGGTCGGAACGGTCGGAATTTCGGTGTAGGGAGCGTTACGGCCCAGGTAATAGTGGGCCGGGGTGCTCGGGTACATCTCGAGGTCAACGTAAAGCAGGCCGGTCAGGATGCTCTCGACGGCAAGCTGACCGCGCAGGCCTTCGTCGATCAGCCGGTGGACCTCGGCGGGATCGTCAAGATGGGCCTCGACGCCGTGGCTGATGATCTGATGCTGATTGATCTCGATTACGACCGGGACGCGAATATCGGCGGGATTTTCGCGCGCCGACTGAAGCGAGCCGCCCAGGTTGAGCATGATGCGGGTGACGGCGCCGATCTCGACGCCGCGGAACTTGACCGGCGCTCCCACGCGCAGTCCGTTCACGTCGCTGGAGAAATAGAGCACGAACTGGGTCTTCTGCTGAAAAAGGCGCCCCGATCCCAGCACCACGATCGTCAACACGGCGAGCACCAGCCCGCCCAGCACGAACGCCCCCACCACCGCCGGCCGCACTCGCTTACCCATCGCGCTTCACCGTTCAGCCTCGTCGGCCCCGCGGGTCAGGAACCGATGCACCCCGGGGTCGGTCGAGGTGTCGCGCAGGACCTTCGGATCGCCGCCGGCCGTCGCGCTGCGGGTGGCGGCGTCGAGGAAGATGCTGTTGTCGCCGATCGTGAAGATGCTGGCGAGTTCATGGGTGACGACCACGATGGTCGCGCCGAGGCTCGCCCGCAACTCGAGGATCAAATCGTCGAGCAGACGTGAGCTGATCGGATCGAGTCCGGCGGATGGCTCGTCGAAGAACAGGATCTCCGGGTCAAGCGCCATCGCGCGCGCCAGCCCGGCGCGCTTCTGCATGCCGCCGCTGATCTGGCTGGGGTAGTAATCCTCGAAGCCCTTGAGTCCCACCAGCGCGAGCTTGAGTGCGGCGATTTCACGGATCTCACGCGGTTTGAGGTCGGTGAATTCGGCCAGTGGCAGTCCGATATTTTCCGCCAGCGTCATCGAACTCCACAGCGCCCCGCTCTGGTAGAGCACGCCGAACCGCCGCAGCATCTGCTCGCGATGCTCCGGGTCGGCTCGGGTGAAGTTGAAGTCGCCGTACCAGATTTCGCCGTGGGCCGGCTCGATAAGCCCCAGCATATGGCGCAGCAGCGTGCTTTTTCCGCATCCGCTGCCGCCCATGATTATAAACACGTCGCCGCGGCGCACGGTGAAATTGAGGCCGCGCATCACGACGAAGCTGCCGAACGCCATCGTCAGGTCGCGGACGATTATATGGGGCTCGCGCCGGGCCGGTTCGGCGACTGGTAATCCCGAGGTTTGTGCGTGGTCCAAGTGATCGATCCCTTTCGCTGAGTCCTCGTCAGATTCCCAGAATATGGTACACGACGGCGAAAATCCCGCACGCCAGCACAACATAGACTATACCCGTTACCACCGCGGAGGTTGCGGCGTCGCCCACCGCCGAGGAGCTGTTACCGCACTCGAACCCGCGCAGGCATCCCGAGATCGCGATAATCACCCCGTAGGCGACGCTCTTGACGACCCCTCCCCAGATTCCGCCGATGGTAATCGCGTGGATCGTCTCTCGATAGTAGGCGGCGAACGAAACCCCGAGCATCCCGGCGCTCACCGCCGCCCCGCCCATGATCCCCATCAGGTCCGAGTACAGGCATAACAGCGGCATCATCAGAACCAGCGCGACCACGCGCGGCACCACCAGGAACTCGATCGGCGACAATCCCATCGTGGTAAGCGCGTCGATTTCCTGGGTCACCTTCATAGTCCCGAGCTGGGCGGCGAACGAGGCTCCGGTGCGCCCGGCCATGATTATCGCCGTCATCATCGCGCCCATGTCGCGGACCATGCCGATCCCGACCAGGTCGGCGACGTAGATCGAGGCGCCGAACTGCTGAAGCTGGATCGCGCCCATGAAGGCGAGGATCACACCCACCAGGAAGCTGATCAGCGTGACGATGCCGAAGGCGCTGGCGCCGCAATCCTGAATCGCGGTCATCAGGTCGATCCGGCGGTAGCGCGCACGGCCCGTCACGAAACGCATCAACGCAACCGCGACCGCGCCCAGGAAGGCAAGGAAGTCCGAAGTTTCGTCAACCAGCTGGTAGGTGCCAAGCCCGAGCCGATCCAGGAACGGCAGGCGGCCCGGGCGCGCACGCGCGCCCTCCTTTTCGGGTACCGCCTCCGCAAGCTCGACCAGGCGGCGCAAACCCGCGGGCAACCTCGCTAGGTCCGTCTCGATTCCATGCGCGCGGCAGGCCTCGGTCGCCGCCGCAACCAGTGCGACCAGGCTGCTGTCCCATCGGCCCAGATCCGAGGTGTCGAACGCGACCTGCCGGAGCGCGGGCGCAGCGTCTATCTCGCGGGCGAAGGTCTCGATGGTCGGCATCCCGTGACGCGCCTGCCAGACCCCAGACAGGCGAACGACCAGCGTGGCGCCGTGGGTTCGGTCGAAGGTGACGGCGCCCGAAGGCGCTTTGTGTGCTTCGCTTCGCATCCGAGGTAGCCGCGCCCCGCGCCGCGATTGGACGGCCGCGGGCGCGCGCATCGGCGAGAGTAGCATGCCGGGCGAGAGAGTTAATAAACGCGAGCCGCGCGGTGCGGTGCGGGACGGGATCGCGCGAATGCTACAAAATGTAGCAATAATGCTAAGACCGCTTATCGCACGAAACCGCACCTTCCAATAATCGCGCGCAAGTCCTGCCATTCCGCGCCGCTTCATCGATGGCACGTAGGTTGCGACTCTGGACCCGAGACGAGTACAGGCGCTCCGTTGCGCTCGCGCTTTCGACGCGTGGGGATCACCGCAGCATGATCCGTGCGGGTCGAAATATCGGCGGTGATGACGGAGGGCCAGATGAACTACTTCAAGCGACGGCCGCGGGGGCAGACCGCGGTGCTGTTCACGCTCGCAATCGTTACGCTGGTCGGCGGAATCGCTTTGTGCACCGACGTCCTGGTGATGTACACGAACTGGGAGTCGATGCAGAAGGCTGCCGACGCGGCGGCGCTGGCGGGAGCCAATTTGCTGCCCGTCGATCCGGCGGGGGCGATAGCAACCGCGCAATCCTACGCGGCCCGGAATCAGTTGACCGGCTCGGAGGTCGGCACGCCGACCGTGTCTCCTGACGACCAGGAGATCACGGTGACTGCGTCGCGGACGGTGCCGTATTATTTCGGGCGCGTCCTCGGCCTGACTCACCAACTCGTCCAGGTCTCGGCGACGGCTTCGGCTCCGCAGTCAATCAGCAAGGTCGGAGGCGTGAGCGGCCTGAGCTCGGGCAGCTATGGGACTTCGATCGGTGAGTATCCGCTGATTCCGATCGGTCTCGATTACACAACGCCCTATCAATACAACAATGCGGTGACGCTCAACCAGGGACAGGTCGGTCCGGGGGATTGGGGCTCGCTCGCGTTGGGCGGCGTGGGCGGCTCCAATGAGCGTGGCAATCTCGCCGATGGGTACTCGGGTCCGATAGCGGTCAACGACTGGATTGCAACGGAGCCGGGCAAAAAGGTGGGACCCGTGGACCAGGGCCTCGCCGACCGAATGAGCGCTGGACAGAGCGAGTTTCCAAACGGCTCGTTTTCGAATCACGATCCCGGCGATCCCCGCGCCGTCGTGCTGCCGATGGTTGATTGGAGCACCGCGCAGGGACGCAGCGCCGTAATGGTGCATGGCTTCGCGATGCTTTGGCTCGATAGCGTGAGCGGAGGAACGATCCAGGCGCACTTTATCCAGCAGGTGGTGCCCGACAGCCTGCCCAATTCGCAGGCGACGGATTGGGGCGCCCATGGCGCTCCATTCCTGATCAAGTGAACGGTTGAGTAATTGAGATCGGCCGCGGCGGGGTCAGCCCGATTCGGGCGCTGCGCTGGCGGTCCGGCGTGCGCGCGTGTCGTGCACGGCCCGCTCGCGATGCGCCCGCGAGCGGGCACTTTTTTTGGTGAATCGCGCGATCGCTCTGGAAGTCACCGATCGTTCCGGCTCGCGGCCGAATAGGATCGCGTTGGTCCGATCAGCGGCGGTCGATGACGACGCGCTCCTTCGCGACCCACATCGAGGAATTTTTGAAATCGATAAAATTCGCCTCATCCTCGACCGCGAGCTGTCCGGCGCGCCTGGCCTCCGGCGTTCCCGCGGCCGCCGCCGATTCCGCGCGATCGATCCACGCTTCCGCATGACCGGTGTAAGGCGGAACCTTGGTTCCGCGGGCATCACGAAGTTGCTGCTCGATCGGATCCTCGAATCGATGAACCTGGAAGTATTTCTTCAGGCGGGAGCCGCCCGCGAGCCCGCGGATAATCGGCCCGTGATTGGTTCGCCAGTAAAGCTGCGCCTGCTCGAGGGTCTGGTTGGAGGGATGGCGTAGCGGAAAGAAAATCTTCACAAGACCGCTGCTCGGACGCGCGACCATATCCTCGGAGGGATTGATTTGCGGATACTCGTACGCAAGCCACAGCGGTGAATTCGGAAGGTCGATGAACTTTGCTTCATCTTCCACCAGCTCTCGGGCGGCAGCCTGTCCCGCCGCGGCTGCGAAACTCGCGCTCAATGCTTCGCGGTTCGTCCACCACAGCTCGGCGACACCGTCGTAGGCCGGTTCCATTCCGCCGCGTGCCTGCGCCATCTGCTCGTTCATCGGATCGTCCAGGGTGTGATCCTGCACGTAGCGGAGAATGTTCAAAGTCGTGGCGTGCCGGGCGACGAGCGGTCCGTGCATTTCAAACCAGTACTTCTGGAACTCGTCGCGCGACATCGACGGTTTGCGGCGGAGCACAAAAACCAGACGGATCATTGTTCACCTCCTCGCGGTCCAAGCAGCACTAGCAGCAAAAAGTTCGCGCATCAAAGCTCGCAGAGTGGCTCAATTTTGCGCGGGACCTGGCGGACCAGGCCGGCCGATCGCCGTCGCGCGGATCAGGCGGCGCAATCAAGTTGCCGCAATGGGCCAGCCGAGCCGCGTCGCGACGGCCCTGGCGTGATGTTCAGTCGGGGTTAATCTGGTGGGCAGGGAGTGAATCGAACACTCGACACGAAGATTTTCAGTCTTATCGGGTGCCCGAGACTATCGGGCGCCATTGTACTTTACCCAGACGATTATTGAGTTTTTCGCTTCACGCAGAGCATCGCGGCGACACTATTTCCGACGTGTCGCCCGATGCTTCCGCCCATGTAGTGCCCATGTCGTCGCATTGGGCTCAGCGGTCCCGCTGAACTGCAATAGTGGCGCTGAGATTCATCAGCTTTCGACCTCTCAACACGCAAAAGCTGAAAAACGTCGGAATTGCGCCCGAACCGTTTCGGTTTGTCACAATTCACGAACCTACACGCGCAGTAAGGCGAAATCGCAATCGCAAAGAGCCGTGACTTGACGGCACGCCCGTAAACGGTTCTCTTGCGCGCGTATGGACACAACGCGACCAGTTTCAGCGTGCGAGGGGAATACGATGGAAGAAATCGAGACGACGAAATCCCGACCGCGTCCGCGGGTCCGCTTCGTTAACGCGATGGCGCAGCTCTATGCGTCGGCGGGCATGGAATTTCCAGACGCTGACCAGCAGCGAGTCTTCGAGCTATCCGACGACGAGTTCGGCGCGCGGCAAGCGTACCTGATACGTGCCGCGACAGAGGTTCAAAACGACGCACCGGCCGCATCGAATCCTGACGTCGAAATCGACAAGCTGAGGGCTTTCGTGGCGCCCAAGCCCGCATTCTTCGCGTGGCCCGAGGACGCTATCGCGCGTCTGCGCAAGGCTCTTGTGGCCGCTGGACCGGGCGCGACGCTGCACCCGTGCTTCGCCATGTCCTGCGGGCTCCGGTACGCGAACGGCAAGTTCGTCCTGATCGGGCGCGACGGCCGCGAAACCAAAGGCTGATGAAATGACCGCGCCCGGCGGGGGCAATCGTCGGGCGCGCGGGGAAAGGGAGATGAGCGATCAAATTATACACACTTTGGAGCGTGCTTACCGGAACGATCTTCGGGCGGAGCTCAACGAGATCAATCGCGGCAACGCACGTTCGGCCAAGGCCGCGAGGCCGAGGGCTACAAGCTTCCCGAGCTTCTCGGCGTGCGGACGCCGAGCGACCGCTGGGACATTTGCTTAATGCCGCGCGTGGTTTTCGATCGGCTGGTCGAGCATGAGCGACGATTCGGCAAGGTCTCAAGGCTGGCCGACGAGGACCGGACCCTAAGCGGCGCGAATATCTTGCGCGAGCCGTGGTGGCCGAAGTGTCGTGGATGCCGGCTGCCGCTGGTCTGCAACGACAACGGGCATCGCGCGACTGGCTACTGGGTAATGGCGATGTCCGCCGGCGGCGACTTGTGCGAGTGCTGCGACCTCGACGAGCGGTTCGATCACGACCGCCTGCAGATGATCGAGGCGGCCGTCCGCGGCGATCTCAACGGCCCGGTGATTCGGAGCTTTGTCTTGCTCGATATGCGAAAAGGCTGGGATTCATCGCGCATCGTTGATGGTCTCTCGCCTTCGTATTGGCAGTCACCCGCGCTGTTCGAACTACTACGGCTACATCGTGTCGGTATGTCCGAATCCGCGGCGGTCATCCTGCGGGTCGCCCGGGCGCTGGTCAAGCTGGTGCGGGCCGAGGAAACCGAGATCGACGCCTTCGCGATGCGCGACGGTTGGCGGCCGAGTCCTGCAGCGTGAGGGCTCAAAATCGCGCCAAACAAGCACGATCTGGATATGCTATCGCTCGATCTGATGTTGTAATGAGTACCACGACGAAAACTCAATCCCGCCGCGTCCGCGAGCTCTGCCGGCAGGTCCGCGGCGAGCTGTCGAAAGCTCGCGCGGTGATCCACGACCAGATGACGCAGGTCCGTCGCATCGAGCGCACCGCATTCACCCGCGCGACCGAGGCGGAAGTGATCGGCGACCTTGAGCGCACGCTCGCCGGCCTGCGCGGTAAGGTGATCGAATGACCGCGGCAGAACTCAACATTTTTATCCGCGCGCGCGATTATGCCTCGCGCGTCATCGGCGGGGTGCAGGCAAAGATCGAAGGCCTGAATCGCTGCGTTCGCTCCTCGGCCGGGATGCGCGAGGCGGGCAGCATCTCGCGATGGTCGGCGCCGGGATGGTCGCCGCCGGCGCCGCAATCGGCTATGGCCTCATTAAAACCATGCAGGCCGCGTCAGCGACGTCCAGACCCAGATCGGGCGTCTGGCGACCGTCGTGCCGGCCGGTGCGGCGGGCGTGCGCGAACTCGCGATGGCCCAGAAGGCTGCCGCGACGTACTCCATGCAGCATGCCATTTCGCAGGCGCAGGTCCTGAAGCAGCTCTACCTCGGCAAATCGGCCGGCTTTGACATGGCGACCTCGATTGCTTCCATGAACACCTCGGCCGCGCTGGCGATTGGCCTCGGCGGAGACATGGAGGAGACGCAGCGCACGCTCAACCTCGCCTATCTGAACTTCCGCGACCCCGCGAAGTCCGCCCAGCAGAATTTCAAGGCGCTTGGCGACGTCATGGGCTACGCGACGCGCCAATTCGATTATAAGTACGATTGAAGAACTGCGTAGTCAGCTTCGAACTCGCCACTCCGACCGCGCTTTGGCCGCCGGCATGGGTAGCGTCTCCGGGATGAAGGATCTTGTTGCTACGCTTGGCTGATTTCACCCGGCACGGCCTCACCGGATCGCTTGCGGGCGAAGCGTTCGAGGAGAGCCTTGCGCGGCATCCTGCAGATGTCAGCAGAAGCCTCGGGATCTGCGGTTGTCCACAACAAGCACAGGGCGGCCTTGATTACATGCGCTCACTCGAGCAGATCAGGCGCCATTTCATCGGCCTGTACGGCAGCATGTCGGCGATTCCGGTCGGGTGCTCTCCAGCAGATTCAAAAAACTTTCGGTATCCGCGGAATCCGCGCGCTGCTGCTCGATCCTGAGGAGATGGAGAGTATGCGCAAGCAGCTCGACCATGTGTCGGGCGCCGCCGCGGGCGCGCAGAAGATCATGGAGCAGACGCCCGCTAAGCAGTGGGAGATTTTCACCAACAAGGTGCAGGCTCTCGAGATCGTGATCGGTCGTGCGCTGTTTCCCGCCGGCATGAAGGTGCTGAACGTCCTCGGCCGCATCGTGGCGTACGCGGTGAATTTCGCACAGGCACACCCGGCGCTGGTGAAATTCGTCACGCTGTTCGCGGCCTGATCTCGGCTGGCATGCTCGTCGCGGTCGGCGGCGCGGCTTGCGCTCGGCGGCGCCCTGTTCGCGTTCTCGGCGCATCGCGGGCGCGCTCGCCGCCGGTGGTCGGCATTGTCGTGGCGCATCGGCGTCGCGATCGCGGGCTGTCGGTTGCGGCGCTGGCGACGTGGTGCACCGAAGTGGCTTGAGCGCCGGCGCCAACATCGTGAAGTCTATCGCAGCCGGCATCCTGCACGGGCGCCGACTGGGTAATTAGCGCGATCGGCAAGGTCACAAAATCGATCAGGGATCATCTTCCGTTTTCGCCCCGCCAAGATCGGGCCCCTGCGCGACCTGAATCGGGTACGGATCGTGGAAACGATCGCCAACACGATTCGACCCGCGCCGGCCATCCGTGCGATGCGGACGGTCGCAGCCGGGATCGCGATGACGGGCATGATAGGGGCGGCGCCGGGCGCCGCGTTGGCTGCCGGCGGAGCGCCCAATGTCACGATCGACGCGCGCGTTGTGATTCAGGGCAGCGTGCTGGATTCCAATGGCTTCCGCCAAGCGCTCGAGCAGCACGCGCAAGACGTGGCCGAGGCAGTCGAGCGCGTGCTCAGCCTGCGAGGTCGGACGCGATTTTAGAGAGCGAGGGGAAAAATGGATTTCATAACAGAACTGAAAACCGCGGCCTGCGAGCGCCTACAGGCGACCGTCGAGCCGAAGTTGTCGGGTCTTCCCGAGAACGTTCGCACCGCGATTGCGCAGCGGACTGGCTACTCGTCTGCGGAAGCCGAAGTCGAACGCCTGATCGAGCGTGCACTATTTGAGCTCGTCGATCAGCTTGCGCACAAGCTGGCCGCCAAGGTGGTCGATGAGACCATGCGCGAGCGGCGCAAGGGCGGCGCATTGTACGTGCGCACGCCGCGCGACGAGATCGAGTCGTGGGCGACGGCGATGAACGATGCCGCGTGGAATGGTTTCGAGGTCAGCGTAGTTGGCCGGATGCTCGAAGCCGACGAGCGTATCCAGTCCGTGGACTTTCGCCCGATAGTCACTTCCAACCGGACCATCACCCGCGATGATATGCGGGCGGCAGCCGAAGGCTATAGGCCGATCGGCGCGAGCGACCAGCGGTTTGACGAGCAGTTCACACCCGAGGCCATCATCGCCGAGGCGGAAGCCAAAGCGGCCCACGCGGCGCGGCGGGTGTATACGAGCGGGCCGGCCGAAATCATCGGCACTGAGTATTAGCAGTGGCTATAGCAATATGCGTCGGCGCCGATGCCGGTATTTCATTTCGCGCTACCACATTCGAAAAACATCGCGGCTCATCGTCGCGACACGAGGGAAAACATGAGCCACCAAATCAGAACGTGAAATCGCCGCAAAAGTCGGCGTACTCTATCGAGGCTGTCGCGGCGCAGCGCCGGAACCCGATTCTGGGGCGGTCGCTCCATGGGTCAAGCGACCCGTTCAACCCGGGTCCTGCCAATGGACCTGCGGGATCGCAGCCGTTTTTGAAGTCGCGCCCGAGCACGCCGTTTCCGCCTGCGCCGACTGACTATGTGTCGCAGCCGTCGCGGAAGCCGTATGACCCGAGCGCACCTCCGAGGAAGCGGAAGACAAAGACGCCGCCGCATTTTGGACGCAAGCCGCGGCTGAGCTTCGAACTCACCGAGCGCGGGCCTGACCCGGATGATCCGCTGATGCTCGGGCGGCCAAAGAGTGTCCTTCGAATGCCCGGGCGTCCACGGACGCCGCTTTCGCCCGCGGATCTGTGAGTATTCAACTGCATATAAGCCGGCGACGCGGTCTTGTGCCGCGCAAGCTGCGCGTGGCTCGCTTCGGCCCTCGCCGGCCCCTCTCATCGCGCGTTCCCTCTCGCGCGCAGCCGGGCAACGCGGAGTAGTAGGCCGCGGGGTGTCGGGTTGCTCTCCCGACCCGGCGCCTGCCCGGCAACTAATGAGGTACTACGTTGCCAGCAGTAACTAATTTGCCCCGCGTCACGACGCGCAAAGCGCGACCAAAAATTGCGCCGCAAGGTCTCCGCGCTAATCCGATTGTCCGGTAATTCGATCCTCACCGACCCGAAGTACCGCCCCGCGCTGCAAACGGCCGCTCGGCTGACGCTGCTGGTCGATCGCGCCTACGAAACACTCAAGTCGCGGGCAAGCCTGCTCGACGATGATGGCGAGCTAGTATCGAGCCTCGATGTGTTCCGCAGGCTGGCAGATTCGCAGCTTGCGGCCCTCAAGGCGGTCGGACTCATGCCGACATCCGTCTTACCCGACAGCGCCGGCGCGGGATCGCTCGACGCGGTATTCGAACGAATTGGCCGCGCGAAGAAAGCGCGCAGTGAGGAGCCGCGTGGAACCGCTGAAGCAAGCGCGGACTGACTTGGGGTGCTATTGCGCGGCGATGTGGGCGCCGTTCGTATTAGCACCGCACCATCGCGTGATCCTCGACACGCTGGAAGCCGTCGAGCGTGCCGAACTCGATCGAGTCATCATTGCGATGCCGCCGCGCCACGGGAAATCAACCATTGTCAGTGCGTTGTATCCCGCGTGGTTTCTGGGCAAGCACCCCACAGGGTCGATCATCGCGGCTTCCTACGGGCAAGAACTCGCTTCAGACTTCGGCCGCCGCGTGCGGAACTTCGCCAGCGACCGGCTACACCGCCAGATATTACCCGACTGCGTAATCAGCGACGACTCGGACAGCGTACACAGGTTTCACACCAACCTCGGCGGCGCCTATTTCGCGATCGGCGCGGGCGGACCAATCACCGGCCGCGGCGGCGACCTTGTGGTCGTCGACGACCCGATCAAAAATGCCGAGGACGCGCGCTCTGCCACGTTTCGCAAGTCACTCTGCGAGTGGTATCAACACGTGCTGTACCCGCGCTTGGAGCCGGGCGGGCGAATCGTCATCGTAGCGACGCGGTGGCATGAAGCTGACCTCTGCGGATGGCTGCTGAAAGAGCACGCAGATGAAGGTTGGCGAGTAGTCAGCCTTCCAGCAGTCGCGGAATCCGACGACCTTCTGGGGCGGCCCGAAGGCGCCGCACTTTGGCCTGAACGATACCCGATCGAGACCCTGTCGCGCATCCGCGAGGCGATCGGCGGCTCGGCATGGGCATCGCTCTACCAGCAGCGGCCTACGCCTGAGCAAGGCGGTATCTTTCGCCGCGATTGGTTTAAACCCTCGACCGAGGGTACTGAGTACCGCCGCGTGATTTTCAGTCTGGATACCGCCTTCAAGGCCGGCGCTTCGAACGACTACAGCGTCATCATGGTCATCGGCGAGTCCGCGACTGGCTATCACTTGCTCCACGTTGTGCGGGAGCGCTTGGAATTTCCTCTACTCCAATCCCGCGCGGTCGCGCTGGCCGCGTTCTGGCAGCCGCACGCGGTTTTGATCGAGGATGCGGCATCGGGCCAAAGCCTCATTCAGGCGCTCAAGGCCGAAACCCGATTACCCATCCTGCCGGTGCGCCCTCAGGGCGACAAGGAAAGCCGCGCGCATGCAGTCAGCCCGCTGGTTGAGGCCGGCCGCGTGTACCTGCCGGATTCGGCATCGTGGCGCGAGGACTTCCTCGACGAAGTGACGAGCTTCCCGGCTGCACCACACGACGATCAGGTTGATGCTTTAACCCAAGCGCTCGGGTGGCTTCGCGGTAATGGCGGGCATTTGACCGCGGCCGACCACGCCTTTCTTGCGCGCTCCCGCGCCGAGCTTCACCGCGCGCGGTACAGCGGCGCCGTGGCGTCGAGGGCGACGAGCTGCGGGCATCCGGAATGCGCACAAGCGGATGCTCGGGATTCTCGGGCGCGAGTCGGCCGCCGATTACTCACTCGCGATGACCTTCGGTGTTACTAATGGAAAGGAAGAAGCGAAAACCCGAACTTTCTGCCGACGCCCGCTGGTCGCCGCGGTGGCACGAAACCCAAGCCGGGCGCCGTGATCGTGAGGTCCGCGATCCCGCGCTGCTCGCGGATTGTCTCTGCTCCGGATGCCGGCGCGGCGAACAATGCGAAAATGAACGAGCCGCAAACCGCTGACGATTGCGCCGAGCGCGCGCTGTTTCTCGCGGTGCTGCGCCGGGCGTTCGATGACCTCGAAGCCCTGCGCGTCGGTGCCCGGCTGCCATACCGCGACGCCGGCGGCCGGCCGCTGACAGAGAACGAGCGGCGCGAGCTGTTCGGCGAGGCGCTGGAATGGTTTTTCGCGGGTGTGCCGTCGCCCATGTCGCTGGAAAACGTATGTGCCGCGCTGGGGCTGGACGTCGACGTGATTCGCGACCGCGCGCGCGACATTATCCACCGAAGCCGACCATGCCGTGTGCGGCGGCGCAAGCTGACCGCCGCGCAAATCGACTTCATTGTCGCCGAGCTCGCCCGCGGCAGGCGGACGCCGGAGCTCGCGCGCGACTTCCGCGTCGATCCATCGACGATCAGAAAAGTTCGAATCAAAAATCGCGCACGCATCGCGGCGGCTCGACGCGCTGAACGACGGGCGCGGATAGCGGCGTAATACTAAGTGACCGAGGAGTAACTTTTGTGGCTCGACTCTATGTTGGCAACCTCGCCTACGACCTGACCGACGACGACCTGTTCGACACCTTCCGCGCGTTCAACCCGAGCTGGGCAAAAGTAAACCGCGATCCAAACGGTCGCAGTCGAGGCTTCGGCTTCGTCGAAATCGAGGACGGAACCTCCGCGATCGCGATCGCACAGCTCGACGGCACCGACCTGCACGGCCGGCGCCTCAAGGTCGCGGTCGCCAACCCGAAGCGCCGGCCCGACGCGGCGGCCTAGGCCGCGGCCTGATTGTGCTCGCGGTGTGCTGCCGTCCACGCGGCAAATTCCGCCGGGCGCCCAACGCGATCCGCCTGCGGCAGCATGCGGCGGAGCACCTCGCGCATCCGCTCGACCTCTGCAATCCACTCCGTGATGCCGTCGCCCAAATTCGCGAGCGAACCGCGCATAGGGTCGAGCAGATCAGTCAGCGCGAAGAGGCACTCCGCCCTACAGGCAAGCCCGCGCGGCAGCTTGTCTGTGTAATCCATCGGGGACCCGGTCGTGCAGTCCCAGAAGCGCCATTCTGCGTCGGCAGCAGCGGCCGTGTTCTCCGCCGGCAGTCCGAGCGTCCGGGCAGCCGCCATCGCCTCGCGCCGGACAGGTTCCAATGCAGCCTCGATCAGTGTGTGAGTATCCATCGTTCGTACCTCCTGCGGAGCTACTTACGCCCGAGGCGCGAAACTGTCAATAGCTAGTTAGTAGCCTAGTTGCTAGTCTAGAAAATAGGTAACTCCCATGCCCGACCGCGTAAAGGCTTCCCAGTTCGCACACCCCGGCCGCCCTGTGTGCTGCTCGACCGGGGCGTTGCGGGCGACACCGGCCGCGCGGGGCACGCTGGGCCAACGGCGCGCACTGGTGGGGATGCTTCGGTTTTATGCTGGCGTCGTATTTTTTTGTTCGTGCCCGCCTGTGGGCCTCGGCCCGTACTTTTTCTGGCACGTGCCGCTTCCGTGGCTTCACGGCGGTTATTGGCATGTCGCTCAGGGATGGGCAATCGACCATTGTCCCGCGCGGGTCCATTGTGTGCGCGACGGCGCGGCCGGCGGCCCGCATCCGCGGGCGATCGCGTTCATTGAGTTTCAGGCGGCGTCGCCGCTATGGGGGCGCGTGGATCCCCGCACGGTCGCGGCGCCCAACTGGGCCCGGCGGCTGGTGGATGGATATCGCGCGCGGCGTCGAAATCCCGCCCGCGAGGGTGTCGGCGCGAGAGAGCGGATCGCGGGATAGCCGCGGCGCGGTTCAGGCCGCCGCCTCGGGCTGGGAGACCAATGCGCCAATTGGCGCATTTGATTCCCGGCGTCCCTGCCCGAGGTTCGCCAGCGCGGCCGCACCGCGCGGCAGGGATGTTTCTGGCGGTACCCGTCAGGAACCGCCAAAAACGGTACCCGACGAAACCAATCCACCCTCGCCGACCTTGGGATCGCGCCAGCCGCACCCGCGCGACAGGGGTGGGCCGAGGGCGTGGTGAGTATGGTGACTTCGGTGAGTGTTCTGACCCCAACCGGTCGCTTGTGTCGGCCTCGCGCAAGGTCAACCGCCCGTGGTGCCGATTCATGAACGCATCCGACCGCGATCCCACCGCGAGCTCCGCACCGAAAGCGAACCCTGCCCATGTTCTGCCCATGTCGTGAAATTCTCTAACAATATTAAATACTTACACCGTGTCAAAAGATAAGAAATCTTCGTGTCGGCCCGACCGGACAAGAGTCGTGCCAACGTCGACGGTTCGCAGCCTCAAAAAAAAAAAAAAAAAAAAAAAAAAAAAAAAAAAAAAAAAAAAAAAAAAAAAAAAAAAAAAAAAAAAAAAAAAAAAAAAAAAAAAAAAAAAAAAAAAAAAAAAAAAAAAAAAAAAAAAAAAAAAAAAAAAAAAAAAAAAAAAAAAAAAAAAAAAAAAAAAAAAAAAAAAAAAAAAAAAAAAAAAAAAAAAAAAAAAAAAAAAAAAAAAAAAAAAAAAAAAAAAAAAAAAAAAAAAAAAAAAAAAAAAAAAAAAAAAAAAAAAAAAAAAAAAAAAAAAAAAAAAAAAAAAAAAAAAAAAAAAAAAAAAAAAAAAAAAAAAAAAAAAAAAAAAAAAAAAAAAAAAAAAAAAAAAAAAAAAAAAAAAAAAAAAAAAAAAAAAAAAAAAAAAAAAAAAAAAAAAAAAAAAAAAAAAAAAAAAAAAAAAAAAAAAAAAAAAAAAAAAAAAAAAAAAAAAAAAAAAAAAAAAAAAAAAAAAAAAAAAAAAAAAAAAAAAAAAAAAAAAAAAAAAAAAAAAAAAAAAAAAAAAAAAAAAAAAAAAAAAAAAAAAAAAAAAAAAAAAAAAAAAAAAAAAAAAAAAAAAAAAAAAAAAAAAAAAAAAAAAAAAAAAAAAAAAAAAAAAAAAAAAAAAAAAAAAAAAAAAAAAAAAAAAAAAAAAAAAAAAAAAAAAAAAAAAAAAAAAAAAAAAAAAAAAAAAAAAAAAAAAAAAAAAAAAAAAAAAAAAAAAAAAAAAAAAAAAAAAAAAAAAAAAAAAAAAAAAAAAAAAAAAAAAAAAAAAAAAAAAAAAAAAAAAAAAAAAAAAAAAAAAAAAAAAAAAAAAAAAAAAAAAAAAAAAAAAAAAAAAAAAAAAAAAAAAAAAAAAAAAAAAAAAAAAAAAAAAAAAAAAAAAAAAAAAAAAAAAAAAAAAAAAAAAAAAAAAAAAAAAAAAAAAAAAAAAAAAAAAAAAAAAAAAAAAAAAAAAAAAAAAAAAAAAAAAAAAAAAAAAAAAAAAAAAAAAAAAAAAAAAAAAAAAAAAAAAAAAAAAAAAAAAAAAAAAAAAAAAAAAAAAAAAAAAAAAAAAAAAAAAAAAAAAAAAAAAAAAAAAAAAAAAAAAAAAAAAAAAAAAAAAAAAAAAAAAAAAAAAAAAAAAAAAAAAAAAAAAAAAAAAAAAAAAAAAAAAAAAAAAAAAAAAAAAAAAAAAAAAAAAAAAAAAAAAAAAAAAAAAAAAAAAAAAAAAAAAAAAAAAAAAAAAAAAAAAAAAAAAAAAAAAAAAAAAAAAAAAAAAAAAAAAAAAAAAAAAAAAAAAAAAAAAAAAAAAAAAAAAAAAAAAAAAAAAAAAAAAAAAAAAAAAAAAAAAAAAAAAAAAAAAAAAAAAAAAAAAAAAAAAAAAAAAAAAAAAAAAAAAAAAAAAAAAAAAAAAAAAAAAAAAAAAAAAAAAAAAAAAAAAAAAAAAAAAAAAAAAAAAAAAAAAAAAAAAAAAAAAAAAAAAAAAAAAAAAAAAAAAAAAAAAAAAAAAAAAAAAAAAAAAAAAAAAAAAAAAAAAAAAAAAAAAAAAAAAAAAAAAAAAAAAAAAAAAAAAAAAAAAAAAAAAAAAAAAAAAAAAAAAAAAAAAAAAAAAAAAAAAAAAAAAAAAAAAAAAAAAAAAAAAAAAAAAAAAAAAAAAAAAAAAAAAAAAAAAAAAAAAAAAAAAAAAAAAAAAAAAAAAAAAAAAAAAAAAAAAAAAAAAAAAAAAAAAAAAAAAAAAAAAAAAAAAAAAAAAAAAAAAAAAAAAAAAAAAAAAAAAAAAAAAAAAAAAAAAAAAAAAAAAAAAAAAAAAAAAAAAAAAAAAAAAAAAAAAAAAAAAAAAAAAAAAAAAAAAAAAAAAAAAAAAAAAAAAAAAAAAAAAAAAAAAAAAAAAAAAAAAAAAAAAAAAAAAAAAAAAAAAAAAAAAAAAAAAAAAAAAAAAAAAAAAAAAAAAAAAAAAAAAAAAAAAAAAAAAAAAAAAAAAAAAAAAAAAAAAAAAAAAAAAAAAAAAAAAAAAAAAAAAAAAAAAAAAAAAAAAAAAAAAAAAAAAAAAAAAAAAAAAAAAAAAAAAAAAAAAAAAAAAAAAAAAAAAAAAAAAAAAAAAAAAAAAAAAAAAAAAAAAAAAAAAAAAAAAAAAAAAAAAAAAAAAAAAAAAAAAAAAAAAAAAAAAAAAAAAAAAAAAAAAAAAAAAAAAAAAAAAAAAAAAAAAAAAAAAAAAAAAAAAAAAAAAAAAAAAAAAAAAAAAAAAAAAAAAAAAAAAAAAAAAAAAAAAAAAAAAAAAAAAAAAAAAAAAAAAAAAAAAAAAAAAAAAAAAAAAAAAAAAAAAAAAAAAAAAAAAAAAAAAAAAAAAAAAAAAAAAAAAAAAAAAAAAAAAAAAAAAAAAAAAAAAAAAAAAAAAAAAAAGCCGGCGAGATCACATGGTTGTCCGTCGAGCAGGCCGCCACCAAGATCGGGCGGGCGCCACAATGGTTCTACCGAAATGCGAAACGCCTTCCGTTCGTCAAGCGGCTGTCCCGCAAGGTCATGCTGGTGTCGGAGCAGGGCATGATGAGCTGGATCATCGGTCGGAAGGCTTGACGGCTAGCCGTCGGGACGGCTAGAATGGGGGCATGAAAAAGACTGATACCGAGGCTGTCAAGACAACGATCAGGCTGCCCAAACCTCTGTGGCGCGATGCTCGCGTGCGTGCGCTTGATGAGGGGATTGACCTCCAAGATCTGGTTGCGGCCGCGATCGTCGCCTATCTGAAAACTCCGATGAAGCGGGAGGGCTCACGATGAAGACGCGCGGAACCGGACTGGTCTTTCAGCCCACCTACAAAAACCGGCGCACGGGGGAGGTTAAAACGTCCTCGACGTGGTGGATCCAGTACAACGTCCGTGGCAAGCGCATCCGGGAGAATTCGGGCTCACACAACCGGGCGGATGCGGTTCATCTCCTGAAGGTGAAACTCGGTGATGCGGCGGCCGGGAAGCCAGTCGGGAACAATATCGAGCGCACTACTCTTGGCGACCTGATGGCGATGCTCGAGGCCGACTACAGAGCCAACAACCGGCGGCTGCGCGTCATCAAGGCGCCCCTCGCGCACTTGAAGGCGTACTTCGGCGAGGACTGCCGGGCGCTCGCCATCACGACCGATCGAATCACGGCGTACACCGTCGACCGCCAGTCCGCGGGTGCTGCGAACAGCACGATCAACCGGAGCCTCGCCGCGCTCAAGCGCGCCTTCACGCTGGCCAGCCGCGCGGGGAAGGTCGGGGCGCGGCCCTATATCGCGATGCTCGACGAGAACAACGCCCGCTCGGGATTTTTGAGTCACCCGGAATTTGAACGGCTGCGCGAGGCGCTACCTGACGATCTCCGGGATCCGGTTGCGTTCCTGTATTACTCCGGCTGGCGCGTCGGCGAGATGAGGTCGCTGGAATGGCGCGATGTCGATCTTGCCGGCGGCGTCGTTCGGCTGCGCTCGGAGAATTCCAAGAACAAGAAAGGCCGGGTGCTGCCGCTTCGCGGCGAGCTGCGCGCCATCATCGAGCGCGCGCATACCCGGCGCATCCCGGAGTGCCCGAACGTCTTCCATCGCGACGGCAACGCCGTTGGACTCTTCCGCAAGAGCTGGGCGACGGCATGCCGGGCCGCGGGCTTGGGCTCGATTCTAGTCCACGATCTGCGTCGCACCGCAGTCCGCAACCTCGTCCGCGCTGGCGTTCCCGAAAAGATCGCGATGGGCATCAGCGGGCATCGCACACGCTCGATCTTCGATCGCTATGACATCGTGACCGAGGACGACCTCGCGCGGGCGGTTGAGCGAGTCAGCGATCATCTCGCGGCACAACCGGTCGTATCCGCGACGGTAGTACCGTTGAGAAGTGCCACGGTCGTGCCAAAGTCAGCGGCGGTGGCGGGATGAGACGATCGGAAAATACCTTGTGCGGCTTGTAAAATCTGGTGGGCAGGGAGTGAATCGAACACTCGACACGAAGATTTTCAGTCTTCTGCTCTACCGACTGAGCTACCTGCCCACCGTGGCGGGTAACGCCGGCGCGGCTCGCGCCGCGCGAATTACAATTCGTACCTGTAGCTCGCGAGCCGTGCAACCGCCGCACGCGGAGCGGGAACCTAGGCTCCGCCGCTGACGCCTGCCGCGCAGGCGTCAGCGGCGGAGTGACAGGGTAGAGCGGGCGAGGCGCCTAGCGCATCAGGGTAGCGCAGCGCGACTCCACGAAATCGATAACCTTCGCTTCCAGGTTGACGCCGTCGAGCCGATCGATCTCCTGAACCCCGGTCGGGCTCGTCACGTTCACCTCGGTCAGGTAGTCGCCGATTATGTCGAGCCCGACGAAGTACAGCCCATCGCGCTCCAGGCGCGGCCGCAGCACCCGGCAGATCTCGCGATCGCGCGCGGTGATCGGCGCCTTCACGCAGGTGCCGCCGACGTGGATATTTCCGCGATGCTCGTCTTCGCGCGGCACCCGCAGGGTGCATCCCAGCGCCTCGCCGTTAAGCGCGATGAGCCGCTTGTCGCCGTTGCGGGCCTCGGGGATATAGCGCTGCGCCATGATCGGGCGCGTCTCGAACTGGGTGACGGTTTCGAGGATCGCGCCGAAATTGCGATCGCCCACGCCGACCAGGAACACGCCTTCGCCGCCGTGCCCGTCGAGCGGCTTGACGATCATCTCGCCGCCTTGCTCGTTCATGAAGCGGCGCAGGCGCGCTATTTCGTAGGTCACCAGGGTGGGCGGAATCACCTCCGGAAAATTGAGCGCATAGAGCTTTTCGTTCGCCTCGCGAAGTCCGGCCGGATTGTTGAGCACGAAGGTGCGGCGCGGATCGGCCAGGCTCAGCAGCATCGTTGCGAACAAGTAGGGCGCGTCGGCGGGCGGATCCTTGCGCATGAATACCGCGTGGAAATGTTCGACCGGATAGTCGTCGCCCTCGTCCAGGAAGCGGTAGTGCGGCTTCGCGCGTATCACTTCGCATCGCCGCGCGTGCGCATAGATCTGCGGTCCCCGCGCGGTGAGATCCCGCAGTCCCAGGAAATATACCTCGTGACCGCGCGCGAGCGCTTCGAGCATGAAGACGAACGTGGTGTCCTTGTCGACCAGCACGCCGTCGAGCGAGTCCATGACGAATGCGAACCTGTAGGCCACGCCAGTATTTCCTCCCTATGCCTTCGCCGCGCCGAGCCATCCGCCCGCTATCGCGAGCGCCGCGATCGCGGCGGTTTCGCTGCGCAGCCGTCCGGTTCCCAGCGCGGCGGCGACGAATCCGGCCTCGGCGGCGGCGCGAGCCTCGTCGGGCGTGAAGTCGCCCTCGGGTCCGCACGCGATCAGAATCGCGGCGGGGCGTATGCGTTCGAGTATCAGATGCATCGGTTCCGCGCCTTGCGCACAAATCAATGCGAGCGTGTCGCGAGGAGCGCGCCGAATCAAGTCCGCAAACGCGACCGGCTCCGCGACGCTCATCGGGGGTGCGACCAGGCTTTGCTTGCTGGCCGCCTGCGCCAGCCTGCGCCATCGCGCGAGCCGCGCCGCCCCGGGTTCGCGAACCAGGCCGCGCGCGCATACCACCGGCCACAGTTCGGTCGCACCGAGTTCGGCCGCCTTTTCGACGATCACATCCATCCGCGGTCCCTTGATTATGGCCGACGCTATTATCAACCCGGGGCGGGTCCGGACGCCCGCGGTGCTGAGGATTCTGAGCTCAGCGACCGAGCGATCGACGCGCTCGATTCTGGCCGCATGCTCGACGCCGCGTTCATCGATCAGCGTTACCGGCGCGCCTGCGCCGAGCCGCATCACGTCGCGCAGGTGATGAGCCTCCGCGCCCGAGATACGCACGACGTCGCCGGGGTGGGGAGTTCCGGCGACCGCAAAGCGGGGCGAGCGGGTCATTGTGCGAATACCAGCGTCGCCCATCCGCGGCTGTGTTTGGTCTCGACCAGGCGCAGCATCTTCCGGAACCGGCGTATCACGGCCGGTGCTTCGCGCGACAGGATTCCACCGAGGATCAAGGTGCCGCCCGCGGCGAGCCTGCGCGCCAGCTCCGGTGCCATCTCGATCAGCACCGCGCTCAGGATATTCGCGGTGATCAAATCAAACCTGCCGCGCACAGAGCTGAGCGGTATCGCGGAGAACCGGATTGCGCGCGGAAGGGCGCTGAGCGCCGCGTTGTCGCGGGCGTTGTCGAGTGCGACCTCGTCAACGTCGATCGCTACTATCCGCTCCGCGCCCATCATCTTCATCGTCAGCGCGAGCACCCCCGACCCGGTGCCCACGTCCAGCGCGGTGCGCCGCGGCGCGCCTGCGGTGGCCAGCAGCGCCTCGATCGCGCGCAACGCTCCCGCGGTGCTCGGATGATGCCCGGTGCCGAATGCCTGCCCGGGCTGGATCACGATGCTGATGCGGCCGGGCTCGCGGCGGTGATCCCAGGGTGGGACGATCAGGATGCGGCGTCCCACGCGCAGCGGAGCGAACCGCCGCTGCCACATCGTGGCCCATCCGGGGTCGGCGATCTTCGCCAGGCGTCCGCGGGCCCTGACGTCGATCATCCCGGCCGCGCGCATCATGCGGCTCATCCGCGCGACATCGGAAGGCCGTGCGCGGGGGAAGAATGCCTCCAGCGTAACGATGTTGCGCGGCTTGGCGCCGGGCCGCGAGAGCCCCGCCACCGCGCATCCGAGCGCGCCGTGAGCTACCAGCAATCCGGCCGCCTCGTCGGCCATGGCGGCGGGAGTGCGAAAGGTCACCTTCGCGAAAGTCGGAGGATTTTTCAGGCCCGTCTTGCGGCGATTCATGCAGCTACTCCGCTCGCAGCGCAGAGTATCGCATCGTGTGCGCGGCGGCGCGAGCAGGACTCCGCCGCCGCCGGGATTGTGGACATCCGAAGACGTGGTTCAATTGCGCCGCCGCACCACGGGCGCATAAACTCGGTTTTCGGAGACACCATCATTTCGAATCGATGACGCGCAGCGTGCGGAACATAGCCCATCGCGGCGCCAGCGGCACCTTTCCCGAAAACACACTGGCGGCATTCCGCGCCGCGATCGAGCTGGGCGCGCAGATGTGCGAGCTCGACGTTCAGCTCACGCGCGATCGCGCGGTTGTGGTGATGCATGACGACACCGTAGATCGCACCACCGACGGACACGGCGCGGTCGCCGATCTCACTCTCGAAGAACTCAAGCGCCTGGACGCCGGCGTCCGAACAAAGGACGGCGCACGGCGCGGCGAGCGCGTCCCGACCCTGGATGAGGTGTTCCAGGCGGTGGCGGGGCGATGCGCGCTCAACGTGGAACTGAAGGAGGCGGGCTTCGAGCGCGAAGTCGCCGCCATCATGCACAAATGGCACGCGGCCGGCGACTCGATGGTGTCGAGCTTCGATTGGAAGGCGCTCGAGACCATGCGCTCGGTGGAACCCGAGATTCGCGCCGGCGTGCTGGCGGAGAAGGGCGCCGAGAAGATGATCGGCGCGGCGCTGCGGATGCGCGCGTACTCGGTGAATCCGCGCTTCGACATGGTGACCCGCGAATTCTGCGACCGGGCGCATCAGCAGGGCCTGGTAGTCCTGACCTGGACCGTCGATGCGCCTGAACTGATGCGCTATCTAATCGATGCGGGCGTGGACGGAATCATGACCAACTACCCGGAGCGGATGCGCTCGCTCGGGAGCGGATGATGGGGCGGTTCGGCGACGACAAGATCGAGGAAGTGCGCACGCGCGCCGATATCGTCGAAGTGATCGGCGCGCACGTGCGTTTGCGGCGCAGCGGGCGCAACTTCATGGGCCTGTGTCCGTTCCATCAGGAGAAATCCCCTTCTTTTTCGGTCAATCCCGAGCGCGGCTTCTTTCATTGCTTCGGATGCGGGGTGGGCGGCACGGTCTTCAACTTCCTCATGCGGATGGATGGTCTGAGCTTTCCAGAGGCGGTGCGCGCGCTGGCCGATCGCTACGGCGTGGATTTGCCCGAGCATGCAGAGCCGGGCGGACCGACGCGCTCGGAGCGCGACTCGATGCTCCAGGCGAACCAGGTTGCCGCGGACTTCTATGCGCACGTGCTGTGGCGCAGGCCCGAGGGCGAAACCGCGCGTGGCTACTTGCGCTCGCGCGCGATCAGCGACGAAACCGCCCGCGCCTTCCTGCTCGGCTTCGCGCCCGGGCAGGCCGCCGCGCTGGCAAGGGCGCTCGAGCGCCGAGGGCTGCGCGAGGCGGGGATGAAGGTCGGACTGCTCAAGCAGGACGGCTCGGGCGCGTACGACATGTTCCGCGGGCGCCTGATGTTCCCGATCCGCGACGTGCAGGGACGGGTCCTCGCCTTTGGCGGCCGCGTGCTCGACGATCGCCTGCCCAAGTACATCAACTCGCCCGAATCGCCGCTGTACTCGAAGACCCGCACCCTCTATGGGATCTGCGAAGCGCGCCAGGCGATCACTGCGAAGGATCGCGCGCTGCTGGTCGAGGGTTATATAGACGCGATCATGCTCTGGCAGGCCGGGTTTAAAGAGGCGGTCGCCGGATGCGGCACCGCGCTGACCGTGGAACAGTTGCGCGTGCTCGCCCGCTACACGAAGAACGTGCTCGCATGCCTGGACGGCGACGCGGCGGGACGCAAGGCCTCGCTGCGCGCGCTCGAGATCTTCCTGCAGGCCGGGATGCTCGGGCGCGGAATCTTCATTCCCGCGGGCTTTGATCCCGACAGCTTCATCCGCGAGCAGGGCGCAGCCGAATTTGAGCGCCTGATCGGCGCGGCGGATCTGCTCGCGGAACGGTTCATCCGGAGCGAAGTCGAGGCCATCGGAGGGCCGGGAGCGCCGCTGGGCCAGCGCACGGCCGCGGCCGAGAGCGTGATCGCGAAGCTGCGCCTCATGCAGGACGAGCTGCAATTTAACGAGCTGGTCCGGCTGGCCGCCGACTACCTGCGCATCGACGATTCCACGATGAGGCGGCTCGCGCGGCGCGGCACCGAGCGCGCGCCGGCGCCGGCGCGAAATCGCGACGCGTCGGTGGCCGGAGACGCGGGAGCGCGGGCCGAGATGGAACTGCTAGCGCTCGCGATTCTGCATCCCGCGCTGCGCCCCGATATCTTGGCGCAAGGCGCGGCCGAAATGTTCGAAGATCCCGCGATGGCGGCGCTGATGATCGAGGTCTGCTCGCACCAGGGACCCGACGCGAGTCTCGAGCATTGGATCGACGAGCGGCTTACGCCCGCCCAGCAGAGCGCGCTCAGCGCGCTCGCGGTCGGTCCTCTGATGGAGAGCGCCGAAGAGGCGGGTGCGCTTGCCTCCGATTACATTTCCGCGCTCAAGCGCCGGCGCACCGCTCGCGAAGTTCAAACGCTAAAGACGGACGCGCGCCAGGCGGGCGGCACCGAGGACGAAGCTATCGCCAAGAGCCAGGAGCTGATTATGCTCCGGCGCCAGGACGGTCCGCGGCGCTGACGGGTGCGAAGCGGCCTTGAACGAATGTTTAACGCGCCACTTAATTCGTCGCCACTAAATTGGTACGATTGTCGTTGCTCGATGCACACCCACGGGCCCATAGCTCAGCCTGGTCCAGAGCTGCCGGCTCATAACCGGCTGGTCCCAGGTTCAAATCCTGGTGGGCCCATACCATTACGAACAAGCACGCTCCTACCGCGCGGGCCACGCCGTTCCCGCAGCGGTATCGGTGCGTACCGGAGGACGAATTGCGCGACGAAGTAGCCCGGCTCATGGACCTGCAGGTCCTCGACCGGCGGTTGCAGGAACTCGAAGAGTCGCTCAACACGGTCGCAGGACGGGTTGAGCAGCTTCGCGAAGAGACCCACAAATCGGAAAGCGACCTCCAAAAGCTCACCGAAGAAGAACAGCAGAGCAGTAGCTCGCGCAAGCGGATCGAGAAGGATCTCGCCGAGGGCGAAGCGCGAATTCGCAACAAGCGGATGCGGCTGAATCTGGTGCGCACCGACAAGGAACTCCAGGCCCTGACCCACGAAGTCGACTCGCAGCGCGAACAAAACCAGCAGCTCGAATCCGAACTGCTGACGCTGATGGAGCCGGGCGACACCCGCACCAACCGAATCAAGGAGCTGGGCGAACTGGTCGCCAAGGGACGCACGGAGCTTGCCGCCGCGGAGAAGGAAATCGCGGGCCAGGTCGAAGAGCTGAAGACCGCCATCGCGGCTCAGCGCTCCGAGCGCGAGGAGCTGGCCCGGCAAATCGACGGCTCGTTGCGCGCGCGCTACGACATGATCTTCTCCCGCCGCCAGGGTGTCGCGGTCGCGGTGGTCAAGCCGGTCAACAAGGACGGCAAGTGCTCCGGATGCCAGCGGCTGCTGCCGCCGCAGATGTACAACGAAATCCTCCGCAAGGAAGATTACCAGATCCACTTCTGCCCGAGCTGCCAGCGTATCCTCTACTACGAGGGCTGAAAGCATCCCCACCGGCGCGACTCTCCCGCGCCGCGATGATACGATAGCCGCTGCCGGAGTGAGTCGGGCGATCGCTCTCCTCACGGAGAGAGGAAAGTCCGGGCTCCACAGGGCAGGGTGGCCGTTAACGGCGGCGCGGAGCGATCCGTGGAAAGTGGCACAGAAAACAGACCGCCCGAAAGGGCAAGGGTGAAATGGTGGAGTAAGAGCCCACCGGCGCGCGAGTGATCGCGCGCGCATGCTAAACCCCACCCGGAGCAAGACCAAATAGGAGGGTGAGCTGCCCGCTCGCAATCCCTCGGGTATGGTCGCACGAGCCCGCGAGCAATCGCGCGGCCCAGAGGAATGATCGCCACCCGCAAGGGTACAGAACCCGGCTTACAGACTCACTCCGGTTTTTCTCCCGCCTCAGCGCGCCGCGCGCCGCCGCGGGATCTCTCCTCCGCCGGCGCGCAAGCGAGCCGCCGCGGATTCCAGGGTGCGCAACACTCCGGAATCACCGGTGAGATAATCGGCGACCCGCGACAGCGCTGCGAGGTCGCGCACGCCAATGTCTATCTCGGGTGCGATGGCGAGCTTGATGCCGCCCGGAAGCTCGCGCGCGAATGCCGCCACCCGCTCGATTTCCTGGAGCGTGAGCTCGCGATAGGCCTCGAGATAATCCACCAGCGCGTCCATTTGCGGGCTGCGTTCGCCGTCGCCCGTCAGTGCCTCGGCCGCGGGGCCAATCTCGGTCAGATGCCCGAGCGCGGCGTGGCCTCCGGTCGCGTGCATCGACTCCTGCCAGGTCCTCTCGTCAAGGAAGCGGTTGATGACGATGCCGGCCAGCGCCAGTCCGTCGGCTTCCATATCCGCCATCAGTTCGCGTGCCTGGCGCAACCGATCCTCCTCCGGCGTCGTCACCATCACGAATTTGACCGCGCGCGAATGAATCAGCGCCTCGGTCTTGCGCAGCCGATCGACCAGCGCGTCAACGCCTTCGGCCATCGCGGCGAAGAATTCGGCGATCGTCGAGAGCACGCTGCTGCCCGCGAAACGTTCCAGCTCCCGGACCACGAAGCGCGCGGCCTGTCCCGCGATTCGCGCGGCAATCCGGCCGGCCGACAGCGACGGCGCGAACAGCCATCTCGCCGCGCGCGAATCGAACAGGCGGGCGTACTCCGCGGGAGCCTCGAGAAACTCGAAGGCGTGCGCGGCGGGCGGAGTATCGACGACCTCAAGCTCGAAGGCGCCCGACTCGTGAAGTTCGTAGAGCTGCTGGAGGGCGGCAAAGGCCTCTGAGCCCGCGAATTCCGCGGTCAAGCGCTGGTAAAAGGGATTCTCCAGGATTCTGCGCCGCGCCGCCGGGTCATGCGCGATCCGCTCCATCACGGAATCCCAGGTCCCCTTAACGTCGAGCATCATCGCCGACAACCGCAGGTCGGCGTCGAGACCTGCGGCCGTGAGCTGGCGGCGCGACAGCCGTACCGGCTGACCGCGCAGGCGGGCCAGACCGAGTGCGTCGCGCAGGCGGCGGGCGGGATCGACGGTGATGAGCACGGTATCGAGCGGCGCGCGCGCGCCGGCAATCCCGAGCGCCGCGGCGACCGTGGTTTTTCCCACGCCGCCCGTGCCGAGCAGGATTACAATCGAGCCTTTCTTGAGCAGGGTCTTCACGTGACGCAGCGACAGCCGGTGCCGCAAACCCGTGCCACGATAGCAAGCATCACAAATCCGCGCATCGCCATCTGGTTGGACGATGAGGTTAGACGATGAGACGGGCGCGGAATAAGATTGCGCCGGGGAAGGGGAAATGACGATCGAATGGTTGGTCGCGCTCGCGGCAGGTATCGCAATCGGCGGGTTGCTCGGATGGCTCCTTGCGGCGGTCCGCATCCGCGGCGCCTTCGACCTTGCTCTGCGGCAGGCCGAGTCGAAGCAGGCCTCCGCCGAGAGCACCGCCCAGTCGGCGCGCGCCGATGCGGAGCGCCTGCGGCAGGAGAGCGTCGCGCTGGGCGCCAAACTCCGCGAGGTTGAAATCGCGCACAAGGAAGTTGAAACGCGCGCGCAGGAAATCACCAAGCGTCTCCAAGAGGAGCGAGCCCTGCTCTCCGAGGCGGAGCGCAAACTGTCGGACACCTTCAAATCGCTGGCCGCGCAGACCCTCAGCGCAACCACCGACGAGTTGCTCAAGCGCGCCGGTGAAAAGTTTCAGGCCGAACGCGAGGTCGCCAGCAAGGATTTCGAAGCGCGGCAGAAAGCGATCGATGACCTGGTCAAGCCCGCGCGCGAATCGCTGGGAAAGCTCGAAGAGCAGATGCGCGCAATCGAGGCGGCCCGCGGTCAAGCCTACGGGACCCTGACCGAGCAGGTCCGCTCGCTGATCGATACCCAATCGCAACTGCGCATCGAGACCGCCAACCTGGTCAAGGCGCTGCGCGCTCCGGCGGTGCGCGGCCGCTGGGGCGAGGTGCAGTTGCGGCGGGTGGTCGAGATGGCGGGGATGCTCGAGCGATGCGACTTCTTTCAGCAGGAAAGCGTGGAGACCGACGGTGGCCGGATGCGCCCCGATATGCGCGTCCAGCTTCCGGGCGGCAAGAATATCGTGGTCGATTCCAAGGCGCCGCTGCAAGCCTATCTCGACGCACTCGAGGCTCCCAACGACGAGATCCGTGCGGCGAAGTTGAAGGACCACGCGCGCCAGGTCCGCGACCACATGGCGAAGCTCGGCGCCAAGGCCTACTGGGATCATCTGCAGCCGACCCCGGAGTTCGTCGTGATGTTTCTGCCGGGCGAGACCTTCTTCAGCGCCGCGCTCGAGCAGGATCCGTCGCTGATCGAGCAGGGGGTGAACGAGCGCGTGATCCTGGCCACGCCGACCACGCTGATCGCGCTGCTGCGTGCGGTCGCCTACGGGTGGCGCCAGGAGCAGTTGGCGGAGAACGCGGAGAAGATCAGCTCACTCGGGCAGGAATTGCACGAACGGATCGGCAAGATGGCGGATCATCTCGTGCGCATGGGCGGCGGGCTCAAGCGCGCGGTGGATTCGTACAACGACGCGGTGGGCTCGATCGAGTCGCGCGTGCTGGTCTCGGCGCGCCGCTTCCAGGAGCTCGGCGTGGCTGGCAAAGACGAGATTCCCGAGATTAAACCGGTCGACGAGCAGCCGCGCCATCCGTCAGCTCCCGAGCTGACCGCTCCGCCGGAGCCCGGTACCAAGTGATCTTCGCGGCTATTGCGTTTCCTCGTCGCTGGGCGGTGGCGGCTTGAGCTGGCTGCGCTCGGCTCCCGCATCGATCCATCGCGCGATCTCGCGCCGCTCGCGCTTAAGAAAATCCGCGATCGCCTTGCGCAGGCCTGCGTGCGTGATGAAATGCATGCTGCGGGTCAGCGCCGGATCGAACCCGCGCAGCCACTTGTACTCGCCGCCGGCCCCGGGCTCGTAGCGCGTGAGTCCGGTGGCGATCGCGTGCTCGATACCCGCGTAGTAGCACACGTCGAAGTGCAGGAACCTGACATCGCGGAAGCATCCCCAGTACCGGCCATAGAGCACGCCAGCCTTTTCCAGGCAGATCGCGCCGGCGACCGTCTTGCCCGCGCGCTCGGCCGCGAAGAACCTCAAGTGACGCTTGAAGTGCTGGCGCAGCTCGGCAAAAAATTCCTCGGTCAGATACTGCCGCCCCCAGTACAGCTTCTCGATGGTCGAAAGATAGACCTGGTACATGGTCGGGAACATCGCGTCGGGAATTTCGTCGCCCGCATACAGCCGCGTCGTGACGCCGGCCTCGGCCACGGCCGCCCGCTCGTGACGAATCGCGGTGCGCCGCTTGTGCCGGAAACGCCCGAGGTAGTCGTCAAAGGTGCCGAAGCCCGCGTTGTTCCAGTGGTACTGATAGCCGTGGCGCTCCAGGAATCCGGCCTCGGCGAGCGCCGCCGCTTCGTCCTCGGCGCAGAAGTTGACGTGCACGCCGGAGAGCTTGTTGTCCGCGCACAGCGCCGCCAGGGCGCCGGCCAGCAGGTCCATCAGTACGCCGCGATTTTCGGCCGCGGCGGTCAGCAGGCGGCGCCCGGTATGCGGCGTGAACGGCACGCCCACCAGCATCTTGGGGTAATAGCGGATCCCCGCGCCCGCGGCCGCGTCGGCCCATCCGTGATCGAACACGAACTCTCCCATGCTGTTCGATTTCAGGTAAAGCGGGCAAGCGGCGACAATTCGCTTGCCCGGACGCGCGCGAATCACGATATGAAACGGAGCCCATCCGGTGGAACGGACCGCGGAGCCGGAACGTTCCATCGCGGCGAGCCAGTCCCATTCCAGAAACGGCGAGTCGTCGTCGGCGAGCACCGCGTCCCAGTCATCGCGAGGGATTTTCGTTATTCCCTCGACGATCGAGACCTCGAATTTCTGCGTTGCGTCGTTCATTGCGGATATATGCGCGCCGTCCCGCGGCAGAGCGTAACAATCGCCAGCCGCCAAGCAAAACCCATTTTGCGCCGAAGGGCTCTCCTTGAACCGCGGCGGGTTTGCTAGAATTAGAAGCCGGGGGCGGGTACTTCACCCCCGGCACAGCGATGAAACTTCATCACCAACGCGAGATCGTTTCGCGCCGCGCCGGCGGCAGCGGCGGCGAGGGCAGGCCGGGCGACGGCGGCACGGTGACTGAGCGCCGCACCAAGACGCAGGCCAAGACGGCCAAGCCGCCGCTGTTCAAGGTGATTCTGCTCAACGACGACTACACTCCGATGGAATTCGTGGTCGAGGTGCTGAAGGCGGTGTTTCACAAGCCGCACGCAGAGGCGACGCGGATCATGCTGCACGTGCATATGAACGGGATGGGCGTGGCGGGGGTGTATCCGCTCGAGATCGCGGAAACCAAGGTGCGCACCGTGGAAGAGCTGGCGCACGAGGCCGAATATCCGCTCAAGTGCGTGATGGAAAAGGAGTAGGGGAAAAGTCCCGATGCCTCCATCGAACAACGTGATGATCAGCCGCGAGCTGCAGGTCACGCTGCAACTTGCGATGACCGAAGCGGTAAATCGCCGCCACGAGTACGTGTGCCTGGAGCATCTGCTGTTCGCGATGCTGCACGACTACACGACCGGAAATATCATGCGCCACTGCGGCGTCAACCTGGAGGCGCTCAAGCGCAAGCTCGAGAGCTATCTCGACGAGCAGGTCGAGAAGATGCCCAAGGGAGAGGAGGCCGCGCCGCGCTATGCACTCGGCGTGCAGCGGGCGCTGCAGCGCGCGGCGCTGCACACGCAGTCGGCGGGGCGCAGCGAGATCAACGGCGGCAGCGTGCTGGTCGCGATTTTCCAGGAAGCGGATTCGCCCGCGGTCTTCTTTTTGCAGGAGCAGGGCATCACGCGCCTGGACGCGATCAATTTCATTTCGCACGGCGTCTCGAAGATCGGCGACGATGTAATCCAGGATGCCGGCGGTACCGCCAAGGAGTCCGAGGAGGAAGACGACGGCGAGGAAGCCGGCGCCGACGCCGATGAAGACGGCGAGCGCAAGCTGTCGCCCTCCAAGGCGCTCCAGACCTACGCTATTAACCTGACCGAGCGCGCGGCGCAGGGAAAAATCGATCCGCTGGTCGGCCGCAAGAACGAACTCGAACGCGCGATCCACGTGCTGCTGCGCCGGCGCAAGAACAATCCCATATTTGTCGGCGAGGCCGGGGTCGGCAAGACCGCGCTGGCCGAGGGACTGGCGCGCGCGGTCAACGAGGGCCGCGTGCCCGAGGCGCTCAAGGATGTCGAGATTTACGCGCTCGACATGGGAGCGCTGCTGGCCGGGACCCGCTTTCGCGGCGACTTCGAGCAGCGGCTCAAGGCGGTGATCAAGGCGGTGGTGGGCAATCCCAAGCGGATTCTCTTCATCGACGAGATTCACACCATCGTCGGCGCCGGCGCCGCTTCGGGCTCCACGATGGACGCGTCCAACCTGCTGAAGCCCACCCTCGCCTCGGGCGAGCTGCGATGTATCGGGTCAACGACCTACCAGGAGTACAAGCGTTCGTTCGATCGGGACAAAGCGCTGGCGCGCCGCTTCCAGCGTATCGACGTGCTTGAGCCGACCCAGGAAGAGACCGTGCTGATTCTCGACGGGCTCAAGTCGTACTACGAGAAGCATCACAACATCCGCTACACCGCCTCGGCGCTGCGCCTGGCGGTTGAGCTGAGCGCGCGCTACATCAACGACCGCTTCCTGCCCGACAAGGCGATCGACGTGATGGACGAGGCGGGGGTCGCCGGCCATTTGCGCGGCAAGGGCGCACCCGCGCCGGTGACGGTGGGCGTGCGCGATATCGAGCGCACGGTGGCGCGGATGGCGAAGATTCCGGAGCGCACCGTTTCCGCCAGTGACCGCTCGCGCCTGCAGGATCTGGACAGCGACCTGAAGCAGAACGTGTTCGGGCAGGACGCCGCGATCGAGGCCGTCGCGCGGGCGATCAAGCTGGCGCGCTCGGGCCTGGGGCATCCGGACCGACCTGTCGGCGCGTTTCTGTTCGCGGGACCGACCGGCGTGGGCAAGACCGAGGTCGCCAAGCAGCTTGCCAAGACCATGGGCGTCGAGTTCCTGCGCTTCGATATGTCGGAGTACATGGAGCGCCACACGGTATCGCGCCTGATCGGCGCGCCGCCCGGCTACGTCGGCTTCGATCAGGGCGGTCTGCTGACCGACGCGATCAACAAGACGCCGCACTGCGTGCTGCTGCTCGACGAGATCGAAAAAGCGCACCCCGACCTGTTCAACATCCTCTTGCAGGTGATGGATCACGCGGCGCTGACCGACAACAACGGGCGCAAGGCGGACTTCCGCAACGTGATCCTCGTGATGACCACCAACGCGGGTGCGCAGGAGCTTGCCCGCGGAACGATCGGTTTCCACGGCGGGGTCGGCACGGGCAGCCCGAAGTCGGTGATCGAGCGGATGTTCAGTCCGGAGTTCCGCAACCGGCTTTCCGCGACGATCGAGTTTGGGCCGCTCAGCCCGCCGATTATCGAGCGCGTGGTGGACAAGTTCATCGGCGAGCTGCAGGAGCGGCTCGACAAGCAGAAGGTGACCATCACCGTGACGGCGGCGGCGAAGAAGTGGCTCGCCGGACACGGCTACGATCCGCGTTTCGGCGCGCGTCCGCTGGGACGGCTTATCGAAAACGAAATCGCGCGAGTGCTGGCCGACGAGGTCCTGTTCGGCAAACTCACCAAGGGCGGCGAGGTCGCCATCGATCTCGACGGCGACCAGCTTTCGTTCAGCTATACCGAGACAGCCGTCAAACGCACCGCGCCAGTGGCGTAGCGCCACACTTGCGCATCAGCCCGCGGGATAGCGCAGCACGGTGGGCCGGAGCCATTGCGGCCCCCCGGCGTCCGCATGATCGATATTGTAGTGCAGGCCGCGCGACTCGCGCCGCTGCACGGCGGAGCGAACCACGAGCTGCGCCACGGTAACGAGGTTGCGCAATTCGATCAGATCGGAATCGATCAGATGCTCCCAGTAGTAGCCGCGGATTTCATCTTCAAGCAGGCTGAGCCGCCGCATCGCGCGCTCCAGGCGCCGGTCGCTGCGCACGATACCGACGTAGTTCCACATCAGGCGGCGAATCTCGTCCCAACTCTGCGTGATCAACACCCGCTCTTCGCTGCGGATCGCGCGGCCCGGATCCCATTCGGGGAACTCCGGCGGCGCTCCGCCGGTGTCGAGCAGCCGGCGCGCTGACTCCGCCCCGCGCCGGCCGATCACCGCCGCCTCCAGCAGCGAGTTCGACGCGAGCCGGTTGGCTCCGTGCAGCCCCGTCATCGCGACTTCCCCCGCCGCATACAGGCGCGGAATCGGGGTCGCGGCCTCGAGGTCCGTCTGCACGCCGCCGCACATGTAGTGCGCGGCCGGCACCACCGGAATCGGGGTCGTGGTCAGATCGAACCCGAAGCTGAGGCATCTGGCATAGATATTCGGGAAGCGCTCGCGGATGAAGCCGGCGTCGCGATGGCTCAGATCCAGGTAAACGCAATCCAGTCCGTGCCGCTTCATCTCGGAGTCGATCGCGCGCGCGACGATATCGCGCGGGGCAAGCTCGGCGTCGCGATGATAGCTCTTCATGAAGGCGGTGCCGTCGGGCAGGCGCAGGATCGCGCCCTCGCCCCGCAGCGCTTCGGAGATCAGAAACGACTTGGCCGCCGGATGATAGAGGCAGGTCGGATGGAACTGGTAGAACTCCAGGTTGGCGACCGGTGCGCCCGCGCGATACGCCATCGCGACGCCGTCGCCCGAGGCGATGTCGGGGTTGGTCGTGTACAGATAGACCTTGCCCGCGCCGCCAGTGGCCAGCAGCGTCGCTCGCGCGAGCAGCTTTGAAACCTTCTGTGTCCCCTGGTCGAACGCGTAAGCGCCCCAGCATGCGCCCGGCCGTCCACCGACGGACGATTCGACCAGCAGGTTGATCGCGACGTGATTTTCCAGCGTGCGGATATTGGGGCTTGACCGCGCGGCCTCGGTAAGCGCGCGCATGATCTCCTGTCCTGTCAGATCCTGGGCGTGAAGGACGCGGCGATGGCTGTGGCCGCCCTCGCGTCCGAGATCGTACTCGTTCTCGCCGCCATGCTCGATTCGCGTGAAGCGCGTGCCGAGCCGAATAAGCTCGCGCACCACCTCGGGACCGTCGCGCACGATGCTTTCGACGGCGGCGCGGTCGCACAGACCGGCGCCCGCGCGCAGGGTGTCCTCGACGTGCGACTCGAACGAGTCGTCCACGCTCCATACGCTGGCGATTCCGCCCTGCGCATAGGCGGTGTTGGCCTCGGTGCTGGCGGCCTTGGTCAGGACGGTGACGGTGCCGGACTGCGCGGCGCGAATCGCGAACATCAGGCCCGCAATTCCGCCCCCGATGACCAGGTAGTCGCTCTGAAATGGGGAATTCATCGCCGATTATGCCGCAAGCGCCGCGCTGGTGCGGGAGGTGGGCTTGGGCCAGACGCTATGCCGCGCATGCGCGCGCAGTCAATACGGGCCGAGAACGCTGATTTGCCACGCTTCCGGCATTTCCATATTCTCGAAGCAGCATCGACGAAGCACATATCGTCCGTGTGGATGGCAAGGGTGGAGTTCACGACCCCCAACCTGTTGACGCTGTTCAGGATCGCGACCGTGCCGATCCTGGTATGGCTGCTCACTTACATCGGCCCGATCCCTTCCGCGATCGCGGCTGGCGTGTTCTTTCTCGCCTCGATTACCGACTTTTTCGACGGTTATATCGCCCGCAGCTACAATTCGGTAACCGTGCTGGGCAAATTCCTCGATCCGCTGGCCGACAAGCTGATCGTTATCGCTGCGCTGATCATGCTGGCCGGGATGGACCGGGTGCCGCACGTGCCGGCCTGGATGGTGGTCGTGCTGGTTTCGCGCGAGATAGTCGTGACCGGGTTGCGCGCGATTGCGGCGGTGGAAGGGATGGTGCTGGCCGCCGAGGAGCTCGGCAAGTACAAGATGTCGCTGCAGGCGATCGCGCTGCACGGCCTGCTGATCCACTACACCTATTTTCACGTGGACTGCTTTGCGTTCGGGATGTTCGTGCTGTGGATCGCGATGGTGGTGAGCGTGTGGTCGGCGGCCGACTACTTTGCCCGGGTGGTGCGCGCGATCAGACCGCCTTCGGCGCGTTCGGCTGGAAAGCGCGCCGCGATGTAAGCGGTCGCAACGGCGCCGCGAAGCCGTGGCGTGCCTCGCTCCAACTGCGACCGCGTTGACAGCGAACGGTGGGGCGGATACACAAATAAATCCGGCCCCGATTACGACGGGCGAGCGGGTGTAGCTCAGTTGGTAGAGCGCGTGCTTGCCAAGCACGAGGTCGTCGGTTCGAAACCGATCACCCGCTCCATTAAAATCCGCAGGTATTCAAAGATCCCCACGCAAGCGGAGCTTTCTTCGCTCGGCTCTAACCTCTAGATCCCTCCCGTCGCTTGTCCGGAGGCACGAAGAAGTCATCTACATCCTCGCGGTTATTTCGTAACCTCATCCGCCGCTGTTCAGGGCAAGAAATTCGCCCGCCGGTTTGAAGGCGCACTCGGAAAATGTTACAGAATTTTTCAGCGAGCTTGTCGCTTTTGAACTCAGAGCGAACCTAAGCGCACTCTCGGGGACGCTCGATAACGACAATCGGATCGGGGAATTTTTTGGATCGCTAGGACGGTTACCTGGCATGCTCGAGCGTTTCCGAGGGCACGCTTGTGAGTCATGTCTGCGCCAGAAGGCAGCACGATACTCGCTGCCAGAGTGGAAGCGATGGGAGGAAAATGATCACTACAAATCGGCACGGCGCCTTTCGGGGCAAGTTTCCTGGCGGCCTGCTGGTCGGGGGCGTTCTGCTCGCGTTGGCCGGATGCGGCGGCGGTGGATCTTCGTATCAGCGGAAGTCTGTAAGGTCACCAGTACCGGCGACGAATTCCAGCATCTTTGCGATCGACTGCGAGACCAATCTCGCTTTTGTGCCGATGCCTTTTCTCAGCGCCAATCTCACCGGCGAGGTCGCGGTGCTGGACTTGAGCGTGAATCCCGATCAGCAGGATCCGCGCATCGACACAATTGATCTCGGATTGATCGCGCGGCCGCGGGCCGCCGCCGCCGTTCCCAGCGCCGGTCAGATTCTTGTCCTGAGCGACCCCAAGACCAGCACCGGAGTTCTGCAGATCATCAGCGAGAGCGATGGCTCGGTCAGCAACGTATCGTTTCCGGCCAACAGCCGGCCGAGCGCGACTGATGGCGTCGTTTACGACCCGAGCGACAACACCGCGCTGGTCTCGATGAGTGACGTGGGCTTGTCGTGCATTGGCAATTGCACCGGTGTTGCCCAGTTCGACCTGTCCAGTGAGACCTTCGGCCCGTTAATCAATCTGGACAGTACGCTGAACAGTTTCGGGCTCGACAGCGCGACCGGAATACCCCTGGGTTCGTCGGATCCAATTACGCCGGTTCTTTACGCCCCCAACCTTGCTACCGGCGAGAGCTGCCAGTTCAGCGATGAGAACATCGCCAATCTCAACGACGACCCCGACGGAATCGCGGTCGACCCAACCACCCACATCTGGATTGCCGGAAACTATCTCTCGCCGGAGCCAACGGTATTCAATCTCAACGGTGCCACCTACTCATCGGGTCTGGGCTGCATGCTCAACGAGGCGGGTACCCTTCCGAATTCCGTCAATCAGGATACCGGGGCTGGCGAGAACCTGCCGGGGGTTGCAATCAATCCGCTGACACACGAGGCGCTGCTGACCGCCGACGAGGGTGACCAGATTGCGCTGGTGAGTCTGCCCTCCGCGCCGGTAGCGCAACTAAGTCCCTCCGACGTTCACTCGATAGTGAGCAGCATACCCGACGATCCCAACGGCGACACGTTCTCGGCCTCGACGTTTCCATACGCCGTGGTTATCGATACCTGCCACAACCTTGGTTACGTTCTGGATACGAATGTGAGCTTTCTGGTCCAGATCGATCTCCAAATGCTGAAAGACCATCCCAAAGAACTAATGAAGCCGCTGAGGCATGGCTCCTGCGCGGGAACCACGACTGCGTTCGCATGCACTAACGATAGCGGAATAAAATATTTCCCCCTCCCGGGGGTCCTGTGATAACGCCAGCATCTGGCGCGCGCGATGGGCATCGAATCGCAGGGGTGGCAAAGCTGCGAGCCCATTTGGATTTTCGGCGAGCTTTGAAAGCAGACCGAGCTTCAAGCACGGAACGAAATTATCGGCGAGGAAGTTACTGACAATGTGGTTTGATTTTTCTGGATTAAGGCGGGTCCTGGCACGAACCGGTATGGGCCGATCGTCCCGGCTGACGTTTTCGATAATGACCGCGACCCTCGCGCTGCTGTTCGCGGCCGGCAGCGGAAGCGGATCGAGTGATCCGGCGCCGAAGCACGCGACCTCCACCACCGCGATCGTTTCGGCTCGCGCGCGCAACTCGACTCGGATTGTTCAGCCCGCGTTCTCATTACCGCGCACCGTAAGAGGCCACCACCGCGGCACGCGGGGCAACCAGGATGTGCCCGAAGCCTGCAAAAATCCGTCGCACGTGGATATCAAGGCCTGCCGGGACGACGCTAGCCACGATGTCGAGATTGGTGCCGGCGCCAAGAAGCACGAATGCAGAGGCACAGTGGTTTTCGAAAAGGACTCTGCAGACATGACCTTTGGAAGAATCACGATTGACACCGGTGGAACGCTCGCGATCACCGACAAGATCGCGTTTGAGGGCGGGGTCCATGCGACCACCACCGGGATCGATGTCAAAGGCGGAAGTCTGCTGGTCGGTTCGAAAGACTGTCCCATCGGAACCCTCAAACCCGAAGACACGGTCATCTTGCGCTTCGCCGGCAACAAGCCGACGGACTGCGGCGCGTTTGATCTCTCGACGCCGTCGTGCGCCGGCTACATCAAGGGAATCCAGGTCGAACCCGCCACCCCGGGTGGCACCGGAGGAACCCTCGCGATGTACGGGCTGCGAGGGGTAGAGAGCCATAGTGGAGTCAGCTGGACCTATCTGAGCCAGCCGGCGGGCAACGCGATCAAATTTTCCAAGGCAAACGGAGTGCTCGCGCCGCCGCCCAGGGACAAGAACGTCATTTACACGGCCGCACGCGTTGATCAAGGACCGGCGGCGTGGAGGAGCAACGACTGGATCGCCGTTGCGACCACCAGCTTCAGCCCGTGGGAAACGGAATTCGTGCAGATCAACAAGGTCGAGCCGGACAAGGACAATCCTGGCGCCACCGGTTCGAAAATCACGCTCCAGCAGGGCCTCCAATTCTACCATTTCGGCGGCCCCGACCCCGGCGATCCCTCGACCGATGCAAATTACAATGCCGACGCCAAAACCAACTACGGTGTCGATGAGCGGGCGGAGGTCGGTCTTATCACCCGCAATATCATCCTGACCTCGGACAGCGACGAACCCGGCAAAACCAGGCATTGGGGCGGTGAGCTCAAGTTCCTGAAGGGTTTCAGCGCCGTCGAGCTTCAGGGCGTCGAGCTACAGAAGTTCGGCAAAGAGCAGCTCGGGAGTTATCCCATCCACTTCCACATGGACGGCGACCTGTCGAAAACCACGGTGCTGATCGACTCCAACAGCATCGACCACAGTTACAACAAGTGCATCACGATCCATTCCTCGTCGAACCTGTCAATTACCAACAACGTATGCGCGCGTATCACGGGCCACATCTTTTATGAAGAGGTTGGCGACGAATCCAATGTGAGCTTCGTGGACAACGTTGGCATGGGCGCGATGAGCAACTCGTTCGACGTCAACGCGACCGGCACGGGCGACGAGAACCGCGACAAGTTGATATTCAACTACTACTGGAAGGGCGACAACATGTTTGGAGTGCCGTCCACCACCGAGACGCCAACCGCCGCCGCCACTTTCGATCAATTCAATATTTTCGATACTGACAATCAGTACAACCTGGTGCCCGCGAATCCTCCGAATGCTCCAAATTCATTTATCACGGTGCGCGGGAATTGCGGCTTCTTTAACAATCTGGGGAAGTTCGTAAGTAACGGTGTTCCGTTAAACCAGAAGATTACCTGCTACCCGGGCAACACTGACCCGGGCAAAGTGGCCTATATCGAGCCTCCCTCCGGATTTTGGATACTCAACCCCAGCACTAAGCTGATCGGTAACTCAATCGCCGGATGTCAGGACACCGGCGCCGCCTATTGGTACATCCCGCCGCCAGACCAGAATCTCAATGCGGTAAAGTTCATCCCGATCGGCCCCGATTCCCTCTACCCGAGCCCCGCCGTGCATGGCATTTTTCAGAACAATCGCGGTCATGGATGCTACCGCGGCCTGAATGACGACCCCTTTGAAATGCCGACCGCGGACCAGATATTTGGCTACTCGAACGCGGAAAAGAAAGCGACTAACCATCCGGTGGTCGATGAGTTCGATGGCGTTACCTTGACGCGCATCCGCGACCGCGCGATCTGGCTCAGGCCGGTTTTCTTTTTTGTTAAAGATGCGCGCCTGGCTACCAATCGCCGCAGTATCAGCTTCGTGACCTCGGGCGGCGCCGACGGCAATTATCCCGGCGTATGGTCGTTGCTGAGCCATTCCACGATGGTGGGAATCAGCACGAACAACGTGGACCGCTTTGGTCCCTGCGGTGCCAAAGTAAAGGTGATGGGTAAAGTGGTTCGCGGCGGCGAGCAGGGATGTATCGATCAAACCGTGCCCGCCAGCGGCAAAGCGACCGGCGGTGAGTTTCTCGAGCGCGGTTATGATACTCCGGACTGGAATATGTTTGGCTTCATGAGCTACGACGGTCCACCGCTGATCGTAAAGGATCGCTTTGTAAATTTTCTCGTCGACCCGAGTTCGTTTTGGACCGAGACTGACAAAACCGTCGCCTCGGGATGGACTTATCTCAACAACTACCAGCACTACGAAGGTGACGCCGCAATCGGATGGCTTGACAGCAATCAGAGCGCATATCCAACGGCCGCTGCCGCCGAAAAGTTGAGCTTCACCAACGTCGATCTCCGCCATCAGGTATACACGGACCTGGTAAATGAGGGCGTGTTCAACGACGGCGACAAGAACACCGCCATCCTCGACCTCGACGGATCGCTCAGTGGCTATGCGGTCGTGGATTCTGATGGAAATGCGTTCCCTGCGGCGCGTCCAATCTCGCTCAACAACCTGCCGTTCAACGCTTCCTCGAACTCGGTTGACGAGTGCCACGCCGAGGGGCAGCAAAACACCGACCTCGAGAAACGCCCGACTGCGGCGATGGTGCCGAGTGGCATCGGCCAGCTCGAGTTCGAAGCTCAATTTCCGACCAACTCTCCCGTCTGTCCTCAGGGGGGAGCACCCTGCTGGCCCCCGAACGACCACACTCAAGGGCTGACCTTTTACAAGGATTCGCTCGATTTTGGCCAGCACGGCTCGATGCTGCTGCATAGCCGCAATGGACTGGGAGTCTGGGAGCCGAAGGTAACCAGCGGCTTGGGCTACGTAGTACGCGCAGATCCGTACAAGGTCGGGGACCTTACTTCCTCGGCTGGCATTCCAAAGCTGGTCGATATCAGCCTGGTCGATACGGTCAAACCCGGCATCGACACCGATCATCCATTCTACGTGCAAATAGGGATCTGTTACACCGATAGCGCCGGTAATCATCCCCAGGATCCGACCAAATTCACTGTGACGCATGGCTATCGATCATGGGCAGGCGGCGGAGTCGAACCGACTGACAACGTGCTCAGGAAGTATTTCAATCAGCTGCAATTCCTGACCGATCCCATGCAGTGGTGTATTAATCTGGATTATCAAAATCCGCAGAATCTGCAGCAAGGCGGATTTCTAGGTTGCCCGACCGACGGCGTCAGTCTGCAGGACAATGGCGTTTGCCCCGCTGGCACGACTAAATTCCAGGACCGTGCCGGTCAGCAATCCTGCCTATGGCCCAAGGATACACCGCAGTTGGTATCCTCGGGGACCTATGCAGGCCTCACCACCAACGGAGAGGGCAACGGACCACCAAACCTGAACAAATATTTCTATGATAAGGCTACCGGGATGTTATATCTCTGGGTGGCGCAGACCGACGCGAATGCGGTCGGACCGTCCCCGCTTGGCAGTTGCACCGGAGGCCCCAATGATCCGGCCTTCTGCCCACAGAAAGCGAATGGGCTCAGCACCGGTGAGTCATATTACAACTGCCCCGCGGAAGGATGCCCCACCTATCGGGTGGTGCTCAACGATGATAGTTACACACCGGGCGTTTCGACCTGTCCGGTATTTGGAAGCGCCGGCACTGCCACTGGTTGGCTGACTGGAACCGGAGGCACCACCTGGTCCGCCGAGCCTGCAGGGCAGCCGCAGTTGGCCTACGTCGGAAACACGACGCCGGTAGCTCGATCGACAGTGACCAGCGATTTCTCGCATTACCGACCGGTGACTGCTCCTGTCTGCGGGATCAACCAGACGCCCACGGCGGCACCCACGCCATGAGGTGAGTTGAAGGCGAATTCGCGATGACTCGGGCGCGCCGCCATCGAGCGGCGCGCCCTTAACTTTCCCGCCGTGCGGCGGTGTAGACAACCGCGGCATCGTCGTGCCGAGCGCGTTGCGCAACAGCGCACTGATCCCAAGATCACAAAATTTATGTTGCTACTGTATTTCGGCGGCGGAAAGTCGTATACTACGAATTGAGATGGAAGACGCCATATCAGGCGCCCGCCGTCCGAATCTTTCGAGTCGCACTTTCCGCGACCCATCCGTTAAAGATCTGTCTCGTCGTCGTCCAGCGTATATCCATTCGCGCCGGCCGGATTTCCGCGGGCCAGATATGAGAGGCGCGCAGGCCCGGGGGAGAGAGAAAAATCCGCCCCCCGAAAAAATAAACGGACCCATCGCGGTTGAGGCAGGTTCTCCCGCATCCGCGCGGATTCTGATCCTCGTCGGCGCCCGCCGCCAGCCGACGCCGAACCCATGACAGATGGTCGTCAAGCGATCGCGATCGCCGATCTCCCGGACCTTGGAGTCCGTGCGCACGCATCGGCTCAGCGCCGCTTTGCGCGGCGGGGAGGGCGTGATATTGCGCTGGTAAGGCGCACATTCGACGCAAGGAGTCTGTGATGAAAGCGGCGGTCTATTATCAGAACGGCGGTCCCGAGGTTCTCAAATACGAAGACGTTCCCGATCCGCAGTGCCATCCGCGCGGGGTCGTGATCCGGGTTGAGGCGGTAAGTATCGAGGGCGGCGACACGCTCAATCGATGGCGGGGCGCGCTCACGCGAAAGCCTCATATCGTCGGCTATCAGGCCGCCGGTGAAATCGTCGAGGTGGGAGCCGAGGTCAGCGATCTGAAGGTGGGGCAGAAGGTCGTGACCGTGTTCGGCGACGGCTCGCACGCGGAACTGCGCGCCGTCGCGGCGCGGAACGCATGGCCGATTCCCGCGGGGTTCGACGTGAAGCTCGCCTCCGCGATTCCCGTTCCATTCGGCACCGCGGATGATTGCCTGTTCGAGTTCGGCCGCCTCAAGCGGGGCGAAACCGTGCTGGTGCAGGCGGGCGCGAGCGGCGTGGGCGTGGCCGCTATCCAGCTTGCCAAGCGCGCCGGCGCGACCGTGCTCGCGACGGCTTCCAGCGATGAGCGCCTGGAGCGTCTGCGGCCGCTCGGCATGGATCACGGAATCAATTACCGCACCCGCGAGGTTGCCAAGGAAGTGATGCGGCTGACCGACGGAAAGGGTGCGAACCTGGTGGTCGATCCGGTCGGCGGCTCGACCCTGCAGGGCAGCATCATGTCGCTTGCCTACCGGGGGCGAATCTCGATGGTGGGTGCGGCGGGGCGCGAGGCGATGACGGTGGACGTATCGCCGCTGATGGCGGGGAACCGCTCACTGACGGGAGTATTCCTGGGCGCGGAAATCGCCACCGATCGCGCGCACAACATGATCCAGCGGCTCATCGAGGATGCTGCGCGGGGCGAGCTCAAGGTCGTTATCGATCGAACATTCCCGCTGTCTGAGGCCGCCGCGGCCCACGAGTACATCGAGAGTCGCAAAGCGGTCGGGCGCGTGCTGCTAATTCCATGATCGCATGGCGGCAAGAAATATTTATCCAAGGCTGGAGAAAGTTGCCGATTTCGTGTAAGAGTTTCGGAATCTCGACCGGGGGTGAAGATATTGAAGGATGTTCGATTGGTTAGGGAGGAGCGCTCCCGCCGTGGAGGGCTCCTCGCCGCTGCGGGCGCCGTGCTTGGCCTGGCGCTGTTGGGACTGGCCGGATGCGCGAGCAGCACACCGTCAGAGCCGAATCTGACCGGGATGAAGTTTAATCTCAAGGAGTGCCAGATGCTCGGCCCGAATCTCTGGAAATGCCCGGCGGTGGACCAGCCGCTTTGCAATCCGGATTACTCAGGGCAGGAGAGCTGCATTCGGATCGGCAGGAAGGGCAGCGTGTTCGTAGCCGGCCCGGCAGGGGAGCAATAGCCGTCTGTTCGGCTCCGTAACGGTTGGACGCCCGCTCACCTCTTCGGAGGTGGCGCGGGCGTCTGACGTTGTGGGTCCAGCGCCGAGCGTGCGAGGCGCGTGCAGCTTTTCATCCGTGTCCCTGCGGAGTAGGCTCGTCCCCGTGTCGGCTGGCTGAGGACCTCAATCTCCGGAGGGAGTCATCCATGGCGATCTACGACGACGATCGCGAGCGCTTGCTGGAAGAAGCAGAACATCCCGGACCCTCGGACCTGGAATCCGTGCTGTTCGGCGAGATGCTGAAGGACGCGGCAGATAAACCGCCGCTCATCGCAGAACCCTCGACCAGCATCCACGATGTACTTCAAATGATGCGCGACAATCGGCGCGGCGTGGTGCTGATCGCCGAGCAGGGCATGCTGGTGGGCATCTTCACTGAACGCGACGTGCTCATGAAGCTCGCCGGCACGAGGGTGGACCTGCAGCGCACTGCGGTGCGCGGTTTTATGACTGCGGATCCGGACACGCTCCCGGCCGACTCGAGCATCGCATTTGCGATCAACAAGATGGTGGTCGAAGGCTACCGGCATATTCCGCTCGTCGATGAGACGGGGCGCGCGCTCGGCGTGGTCTCGATGCGGGATCTGATCGAGCATATCGCCGGCTTCTACCAGAAGGACGTATTCAACCTGCCACCAAATCCGCGCGCGCAGTCCCATAAGCGTGAGGGCGGATAGCGACGGGTTCGATAGCGAGCCAGGACGCGGCGCCGGGCATATAATCGTCGGCGCATGTGCGGACGATTCACACTGACCCGGCGTGACGGGAACACGCTTGCGGCGGAGCTAGGCGTGCCGCCCGAGTCGCTGCGCGATTTTCACCCTCGCTATAACATCGCGCCGCTACAGCGGCATTTTATCGTGCGGCTCGAATACGAAGATCGCATAGCGGAACCGGCGCGATGGGGGCTGGTTAACCGATGGGCCAAGGACGCCTCGCAGGCCTCCAAATGCATAAACGCGCGCGGAGAAACGCTGGATATCCGCCCGGCATTTCGCGACGCGTTCAAGAAGCGGCGCTGCATTATTCCGGCCGACGGTTTCTTCGAGTGGACCGGGCCGCGAAGTGCGCGCCGCCCACTGTGGTTTCATCGCAGCGACGACGGCCTGCTGCTGTTTGCCGGACTGTTCGAGGCCTGGCAGGCTCAGCCGGACCAGTGGGAGACCACTTTCACCATCATCACGACCGCGGCGAACGCGGCGATGGCGCCGTATCACGATCGGATGCCGGTAGTGCTGGGTGACGCCGCCGCCGACGATTGGATGAATCCGCGCGTCGAAGATCCCACCTCGCTCAAGCCGCTGCTCGCCCCCGCGCCCGACGACTTGCTGGTTACGCGCGCGGTCTCGCCCAAGCTCAACAGTCCCAAATTCGACTCGCCGGAATTGCTCGAGGAAACCGCCTGATGCGGCGGGGCGCGATGCGCGCGACCCGTTGCCGTCAGTGCGACGGAGCGTCCTGCTCCGCGACCGCATCGGCATGATGGTAGATCAGTCGCCAGTGTCCGTTCTCGAGCCGGAAGATGTTAGTCGCGCGTTCGCTGTGCGTGAGAGGATATCCTCCCGAGGCGCGGGTTTCACCGGTCTCGATGCAGGTTGAAAAGGCGAGCTTTCCCTCCACCGTGACCGTGACCTGCGCCGGGGCGATCGATCCCGTGATGCCTTGACGGGTGAGATTGCGGTAGCCGCCCAGGATTGCGTTCCATCCGCTTTCCTGCCCGCCCGACGAAGGCATGTCGAGCACGTCGGAGGCGTGGGACCAAACCTTGGTCATGGGGTCCACATCGCCCTTTAGCACGCTGTTAAGCGCGACATAGAAATTCAGGGTCGCATCGCGGACGGCCCGGGTCTGCACGGATGCCGCGTCAGGGGCGGATTCCGCACGGGCGGGGCGCGCCGACGCGACCGCCATCGCCAGCGAAGCCGAAATCGTCGTTATGACCGCCAATCGTTGGAGAGCCTTCATCACCCCCAACCCTGAACCGCCCGCGTGACCATCCGCATCACGACTTGTCGCGCGATCCGTACGACACCGCGAGCCCCGCGCGAGCGTCGGACTGGATCCCGTACTGGGGTATCGGGTAGCGCAAGCCGTTGGCCGCCAGCCGCTTCATGCCCTCGACCGCCTTGGGAAGGAACCTCGGCGGCAACGCCATCAGCATCTCATCGTCCAGCACCCCGCCGTAGCGGCGCTCCGCGTAGCACGGAATGGAAAGACTGGGCTCTCCGGTCCGCAGCGCGCGGCCCCACGAATCCGCGCAAGCCGATTCGCCGACGACACCCCACTGGAATTTTCGATACCCCGTCCACTGAAGGCCGTTGATGAATATGATCATCTGACCGGGGGTGCCATAAACCAGGCAGATATCGGGCGGATTGAGGCGTCCCGAAGTCAGCGGCGACACGGCCATCGCCGTGTATCGGTCGTCCGGCGCGGTGTCCATCGCATGCTGATGGGCGGATGAATCCTGGAGCGATGAGTACCACACGCCGGCCATTGCCTTTCCGGACAGCCAGTCCTCGTCGCGCGGATGAAGCCCGATCACCGCGCCGCACTGCGCGCCGACGAGATCTTTCATCGTGATTCCGACCGTCCATCCCAGCCGCACCGCCTGCGCGACGATCTGGTCGGTGGTGTGGGTCGACTTTGGACGCCGCACCTTGGGAATCGCTTCCATCTCCTCGACCGTGCGGAACATCTTCATGCCGATCGGCGTCGTGCGCAGCCGCAGCAGCCGATTCAAGTCTTCGACGATCTGCTTCCAGTCGTAGCCGGCTGGCTCGGGAACCTCTGCCGACGAGGGCAGCTTGATTGTCTCGGGCATCGCAACAGACCTCCTGATTCCTTTGTCGAAACGGTGGTGCGCCGACTCGCTCCCGCCTGATTCATCCCGCAATACAGCACCGTCGAGGCCATCTGGCAACGGAGCCGAAGGTGAGCCAGAAGCGCTGAGCGGGCGCAATGCCGAGCCTTAAGAGCGCGGCGCAAGCGGCAGCAAGCGGTGAGAGGCTGACAATATTTTGGCGTTCACAGTGAAGTCCGGCGTTGTCGCAAGCACGGCTAAGGCCGGGCAGCCTTTACCTAATTCAATTCCTGATTCGGCATACTTCCGCATTTCGAGCAGATTCAGGCGATCGCGATTCGATGCAGGCGAGGATAGGAATCCAGCGGCACACATCTTGTATTTAAGCCGGCTGCCTTTGCTTCCGCGCCGGTCGCCGAGATGCGCCCTTGAATCATCTGTTACGTCACCGAGCCGGTCGGACTCGAACAGTTCGCCCGCGTGATCAGAAACCTACGGGACTTCTGGCTCGCGATCGTCAAACTTCCGCCTGAGTATTGCCTAATGCCTGACGAACCGATTCGTGTGCTGCTGATCGAGAACAATCCTTATGACGCGCGGCTGGTGATGATGTCGCTTGCGGGAAGCCGCGCCGCCCGATTCGAATTGTTTCATGCCGCGCGGCTCGACCAGGGGATCGAGCGACTTCGCGACGGAGGCTTCCACGCGGTCCTGCTGGACTTGTCGCTGCCGGATTGCAGCCCCACCGAAACCATCGCGCGCCTGACCGAAGCCGCTGCGGATCTGCCGATTGTCGTGATGACGGAGCTCGACGACGAGCTCTTCGGCCGCGACGTGGTCAAGCGCGGAGCGCAGGATTACCTGGTCAAGGGGCAGTTCGACAGCCGCTTGCTGATGCGCTCGCTGTTCCACGCGATCGAGCGCAAACATATCGAGGGCGAACTGGCCCGCGCGCGTGATGCGGCATTGCAGGCCGCGCAGACGAAGTCCTCGCTTCTGGCCAATATGAGCCATGAAATTCGAACTCCGATGAACGCGATTATCGGAATGACGCGGATGCTGCTCGACACGCGGCTGGACTCCGAGCAGCGCGAATTCTCCGAAGCGGTATGGTCCAGCGCGCAGTCGCTCCTGCACGTGATCAACGCGATTCTCGATTATTCCAAAATCTCCTCGACCAAGCTTCGGCTGGACGAATGCGACTTCAGCCCGGGCGATATGCTGGAGAGCGTGATCGAACTGTTCGCCGAGAAAGTCGGCGCCAGTTCGATCGAACTGGCCTCGTTAGTCGATGCCGACGTTCCGATGCTGGTTCACGGCGATCCGGTCCGCCTGCGGCAGGTGCTCGTCAACCTGGTCGGCAACGCGATCAAGTTTACCGAGCAGGGTGAGGTCACTGTGACACTTGTGTGCGAGCATGCAGAGCCTGGCGCCGTGGTGCTGCGCTTCACCGTCGCCGATACCGGCGGGGGCATTCCGCTTGAGTCTCAGGGCCGCCTGTTCGAGCCTTTCTACCAGGCCGACGGGTCCATGACGCGCCGCCACGGTGGCACCGGTCTGGGACTGTCGATCTGCGCGCAGATCGTGGCGAGGATGGGTGGCGAGATAGGCCTCGACAGCGAGCCCGGCCGCGGTTCCAAATTCTGGTTTTCAGTTCGATGCGGCGCGGCCGCCGGGGAGCCGAAAACCGAAGCTGACGCGCACGTCGACCTGCGCGGCAGGCGTGTGCTGATCGTCAGCTCCGACCGGGCCACGGGCCGCTTCGCTTGTGATCAAGTCGCAACTTGGGGTCTGGAAGCCGAACTCGCGCCCACCGCGGGCGCAGCAGTCGCGGCGCTCGCGCGTGCGGCGGCGAACCGCAGACCCTTCGACGCGGCGGTAATCGATTTCCAGCGCTGCGACCGCGACCCGTTCGAACTGATCAAAGCAATCCGGCTCGACCCCTCGATCGCGGGCGCCGGTATCGTCGCGGCGTATCCTCTTGGCGGGCGGCCGGATGAAGCTGCGATGCGCCGGGCGGGAATACGGGCGTGGCTCCCCAAGCCGCTGCGGCAATCGCAGCTGCAGGCCTGCCTTGCCGCCGCGATGGTACCGGCCGATGAGCGCGAGTCGACCGAGGCGGCAGCATCGGTGCCCAGTCGCTCGGTCGCGTTTGCGCCGCTGCGCAGCTTGGGCAAGTCGATATCCCAGCTGCCCGGCGAACCCGCGCGGATCTTGCTGGTTGAGGATCACGCGGTCAATCAACGCGTCGCGCTCAAGATGCTCGAACGGCTCGGCTATCGCGCGGACCTGGCCGCCACCGGAAAGGAGGCGCTAGATCTGCTCGCGCACGTGCACTACGACGTGGTGCTGATGGATTGCCAGATGCCTGAGCTCGACGGGTATGAAGCGACCCGCGAGATTCGCCGACGCATCGGAGATACTCGCAGCATCGTGATTATCGGCTTCACCGCTCACGCGCTCCGGGGCGATCGCGAGAAGTGCCTCGAGGCTGGAATGGACGATTACCTCACCAAGCCCGTGATGCCGGAAGAACTGGCCGCCACGCTGGCGCACTGGATGGATCGCGAAGGCCCCCGGGCACCGACTCCCGTCTCTCACCGCGAATCTCCTCTCCCGCGTGCGACCGGCGCAGGGGCGGGGGGCGAAGAGTCGCCGGCGGTGGATGCCGCGGCGCTCCGCAGCCTCGCGCAGTCCGCCGACGAGGACGAGGATTTTCTCGGCGAGCTCATCCGCGTGTACCTGCGCGATCTCGATACGCGGATCGCCGCGATGAAATCGGGGCTGGAGACGGCCGACGCGGAGCGAATCGCGCAGGCGGCCCATGCGATCGCGGGCAGTTCCGGCCACTTCGGCGCGAAAGCTCTTATCGCGCAGTGCCGCGAGATCGAAAACTCAGCGCGCCACGGCTTTGGGTTTGAGCTTGCATCCGCCGTTTCGGTCGCGGTCAGCGAGTCGGCACGCGTTCGCAGGGCGCTCGAAGATTTCACCGCCGCCGCGGTGTCTCAGGCTCACCAGCACTAGCATGGCATTGCGCCTGGCTCGCGCGAGCGGTGGACGCGGCTCGCGCGGGCTTCAATTGATGCTCCCGACAGGGCATGATAGTTGATTCAGGCCTGCCTGATTCGCATCCGGAGGCGGCGTACCCAAGTGGTTAAGGGAGAGGTCTGCAAAACCTCCATGCATCGGTTCGAATCCGATCGCCGCCTCCAACAAAACCCCCGAGGAGTAAGGGTTTTCATCAACGCCTACATTCTGCCGGTTTCGGTCCTTTCCGGCCATTTTCCACGCCCAACTGACACCACTACTGACACCAGACTAAAAGCCCGACCCGAACGTCTGCGCGAACCGTCGAGCGGTTGATCGGTTGAGCACCGTTTCAGAGGGTGCCACGGCAGTCGCGGCGCGGGCGCATAGCCCTCCGTCACCACATGGTGTATCAACCGTGCAACCGGCCCTGAACCGGTAGGGTCAATGGGGGGGGCGTCCCCCGCCAATTTCATTACGCCACGTGGCCGACCTCGTGAGCGGATGGGAAGTCCAAAAAAAGTGAGATTGGTATACGCCTTATTCTTGTTACGGTTGAGTTTCCCTTGAGGCGCGGGTCATCGGACGCGATGCAACGTACCGCCAGTTCCCAGCCTCGATGTAGTCTCAATTGCGGAATCCGTGGCCCCGTCCTAATCTAACGAAGCGCCGAAAAACGTATTTCTCTTGGGGGATGGCAGAAGTGTGCTGTGGCCTCGCTCGCGCGGTCCTAGCGATTTCATTGGCGGCATTGGTTGGGTGCGGTCCCAGTCGTGCCCAGTGGATGGGAAATGCGGCGCAGAGTGAAGCCAAAACCGCGACAGCTCCTATCGGTTCCGAGGACCAAGTGCGAACGGAAGCCGGAGAAGGGGCCCTCATTCTAACTCGATTGTCAGCCTCCATAGCCGCGAATCCGCCGAAGGGTCAACAACAGGCAGCAATTGTTTTCGTCCGTGATGCCGCCGAAATCTCCGATGGCCTACGGGCAATTGCCACCAGCAAATCGAGCGCGGAATTTACGAATGCAGTCTTTGGAATGTGTGACCCCACACGAAAGGAGGCCGCACCTCGTGTTGGAGTCTTCTTGGTTGCCCTCGCGGGGAGTGTCCAGTCCCACCCGCCCGCTAACATGACGCCGACCGAACAAGAGCAAGCCATCAGTTATTTTGCAACATTCGGCCAGCGCATGATCAGGGTACCTGAAGAATGCGATCAGGCCGCGAACACGATGGCAGAAGCCAGCGCTGAAGAACAGAAGGCCGAGAGCGAACACGCCCAAAACGTCAGCACGGCGATCAACGCCGCAGCACTCGTGTTCGCCGGTACAATGCTATTCGCAACTGCGGTAGGCACGGCCGCAGCGACCAGACCTCCAGTGCAAAATAACACTTACAACCTCTACGGAAATTAACTGACCGTTTTCCCGAACCGGCGCGCCGCTCGCTGGGAAGTACGTCTCGGCCGTCCGCCGCGTGCATCGAGGACGGAGCCAGATATGACCAATCCAACAATTGATCAAACGCTCGCGAGGCTGAACCAAGGTATGAAGAGACTGCGAGTTTTATGCAGTATAGCGATATTCGCCGCGTGCGCTGCATTCCTCATCGCAGGAGCGTCCCTGCTGCCTCGGTCCAATGTTAGCCTTGCAGAGTCGGCGACTGTTCCGCAGGTTCGCCCGCTCAAGGAAGTCTCAGCACATCGATTCGCCCTCGTTAGTGCTCAGGGAAAGGTGATGGCGACGCTGGGTCTCTTAAGCGATGGAGACCCGGAGTTGGCGCTAATGGACCAAGGAGGGGACAAGCGCGCGACGCTTTTCGTAAATCACGCCGCGACCGTTGCGAGTCACGGACGGCTCGAATTAACCGATGAGCTAGGATCGAAGTCGTTGCTAGATTCGGGCACGTGGGAGATCGACGATGGTCGCAAGACGATTCGATTTTGGCTGAAGATCGGGTTGTTTGATTCGGAGATGGACCTCGTCGCTCCAGAAGGAATCGATGCGATTGACCTCAATGCCCTGCATCACACTTCCGGCTTGTTCGAAAACGGACCATCGACTGCTGGAATTAGCTTTTTCTCGAAACGAGACTCCGCTTCACACGCCTACATATCCTGGCAGGAGGGCCGGGGAGCGGGATTCGAGCTTGAAAACAATGGACGCTCCTGGCACCTGCCGTGAGAAGAGACACAACCAAAAGCGCACACGTAATTGACCAGTTGGAGGTTTCGCCACAGTTGGACGGACGGATCCCGCATTTTAGTCAACCACCGTCCCAATCCGAGACCAGCGGATTGGCAGCAACCCCGGCGCTCCAGAATCCCACGACCAATAGACGTAGAGGACGCGCCCCTTGATCGCTTTGTTGCCAACGAAACCCCAGAACCTGCTGTCGTAACTGCGGTCGCGATTGTCGCCTAGCACAAAGACATCTCCCGCAGGGACAATCACCGGTCCAAAATTGTCGCGCGGAGAAATGAGCGAGCGTTCGGCGTCGGGCACTTCGTAGTGAGCGTGCGAGTCGCTCATCCGACTGCCGTCTAACCACACGCGGCCGTCCTTGACCTGGATTGTGTCGCCGGGCAAACCGATGACTCGCTTCACAAAGACTTTCGTGGGATCAGGAGGAAAACGAAATACGATCACATCGCCGCGACGCGCCGTGTGAAATCTCTTGTCGACCAAGATGTGATCGCCAACGAGAAGCGCGGGCTCCATTGCACCTGATGGAATCTTGTAGGCCTGATAGCAATAGCTCCGCCCGATGATCGCTGCACAAACGGCAACTACGTAGAGGGTTACGGCGAACACTCCATAAACGAGCAGGCTGCCCTTTACTTCGGTGTAATTGACACTTCGACGCTGAGCGCTCAGAAACGCGTCCGCAGCAATAAAAAAATAAATTGCGAGGGCAACCAATTCCAGCGCGACTAATCCAAAGAAGGTCGATGGGGCACCCGCTACTACTGCGCCCAAACACACTAATATCGAGCCTAGCGAGAAGACGAAGCCTCGAAGAATCTGGCCGTTGTAGATTTGACCGAAGCCAGGGAAAAGAAGCGACAACAGGAGTGCCAACCACGGACGCGATTGTCCACGCCTCCGAGAAGAACCGGCTCGGCGCGAGGGCTCAGCTGCGGTCTCACTAACGTTGATAGGCGCGGCGCAACGCCCGCAGAACTTCGCATCGACTCGCGTTGCGCCTCCACACGCCGGGCATTCCTGACGGAGAGGTGCCGCGCACCGGATGCAGAATCTTTCGTCAAGTGCGTTGTCGGAGCCGCATTTCGAACACTGCATTTATCAGCCCCCCCTCAATTGTTGCGGCTGGGCACTTTTGCTGCCGAGTCCAACCAATTCGGCCTAGCCGACCGGGTGATTTCCCTTTAATCAGGATTTCCGCTTGAGTCGTCAATTGCAACCATTTCTTGGGCTCTCATGGCATTCTCGACATCATGGATTTCGCCGATGGTATTTTGGTCGATCAGCGCTAACCATCAGACTGCAATGCTCGATCAGCAACGGGAAGCGCCACAACGCCACAGCCCTTCTGGCGCTAAGCATTCTCTACGAATCCCAGCGCAACGCATCCGCAACGGAAGCGCCACGTGCCACAGGTTCAGCGGGAAGTTGCGTGTTGCAGTCCGTTGCGTTTTCGTGGCGGTTATCAGTCTGTAGAAAGTCGCTGTCCGCGCGAGATTGTGGCAGTGTGGCGGTTCGAGGCGGAAGGTAGCGGGCGAAAGCGTCGCCGAAATCAGAAGCGTAGTAGCCCTTTGGCGTTTGGTCTCCGATTCGAATGGTATGAGGCGAGATGGAAAACGCGCGGAGGCGTCGGGCAAGCTGATGAGTTGTGATCGGGCGTCCGTTCGTTAAGTCCGCCCAAGGTCGCCCCTCCATCTCGCCAAGCGCTTCGGACAAGGTTCCCGATGAGAGGCGGTCGACTGCCCGCTCCTCGAAAATCGAACGGATATCACTGAGAAGCATTTCACCGATAGAATTCTCTGCCTGATTTTCAACTGACGAAAGACAGATGGCGGCATGTCGCGCCCGATCCGGCCAGGAATTGTTTGCCACATCTGCAATTGCGACTAGGGGGCGCCAGTTGTCCGCTGCCCGATCATGGAGGAGCTCGGGCAGGTTCGGGTCCGCGTTGCTGAGCATCGCTGCGTTATCCATGAGCCATCGAAGAATGCGGGGTCTATATTCTTCCAATCGCTGAAAGTCCGAGCGGCTCGGCCTCGACGTTGCGTCGTTAGCCCCTTTACGCTTCATGCGTATCTCAATCGAGCGGTCTTCGAGGGTATCGGCCAAACGGCCAATCTGGCTTATGGCGACAGGACACCATGTGGGAAATTTACCAACGCCATAATCGTTGCCGTTGCTCACGCATCGCATTATCAATCCTCCTTTGGACCAACCGGAGTTCAGGATGCCGCGCATCTCATCATTTCGCGGCAAGAAGGTGTCGGCCTCATCGATCAAGAGAGTTGGGCGATGCTTCTCGATTGTCCTATAGATAGCCGCTGAACTGATATTGTCCGCACGCAACGAATCGCGCACGAGCTTTTCCAGCAGCTTCAGTAGTCTCGTCTTCCCGCATCGCTTCACAGGTGAGGTGACGGCAAGCCTTGGGCATTCCTCGAACAACTGGAACGTCCAAGTGAAAACGACCCAAAGCGCGAGCGCATCGGCAGCTTCGGGCGCAAGCGCGATGAAGCGACGGAACTCGGCAGCTAGTTCGTCCAGCAAGAGCGCACCATCGACGGCTTGAGGGGCAGGTTCGATCTCTGCGAATTTCAACGGCGCGCCAGGCAGTGTAATTGGTTGGTTGGTCATCGGTTTGGGCATCAACGCGTTCTCTCCGGCTTCGTTTTGGAACCATTGGACCGCGAGCCGCGTTTAGGCTTGGTTGTGTTCGAAAAGAATTCTCTTCGCGGTTCTTCGGAACAAAACAGCGTTCGTAGGGTTGCGAGGGCAGCTTTGCGATCGGGTGCGAAGACCAAGAAATGCGGTCCTGATAATTCGCCATTTTGAGTATGCAGCACAACGTCCAGAAAGCCGCCTAGAAGGCGGGCGGAGAACAGAGGCCCGCGCTTCATGTCGAATGCTCCCCAGCCGACAATTCGTATTGGGAGGTGGGTGACAGCTAGAAACTGAGTCCTGATGGACTGTTCTTGAGGGTTTCTGTCTCTTGCGGGCCGATGCGCTTGTCTTTCTTCTCTCATATTCGTACCGACTCCCGTCTATGGTGGCGCTCAGAGGCGCGTCAGGGCTACGTCGCAAAATGGGGCTCCGGCTGTGCTCAAGCCGTAGTTCTTGCAGGAGATTCGAACTTGTCGATCAGCTTCTCAATTTCGCTGAGCCGAAATCGCAGCGCGGCCCCGAAGAGCTTCACGGCTGGCACGCGTCCTTCATATTTCCACTGGTACAGTGTCTTAGGCGAAACGCCCAACAGATCCGCAGCTTCGCGTACATGGAGAAGTCGGTCTTGTTCGCGTCTTACAGGGTGCTTTGTACGTAGCAAATGCGAGGCCCTTCGCCTCGGCGGTTCACTGCGCGAGGTAACATCAGCCCTTGGAGAGCTTGCGTTCTCACCCATTGGCGTTCGCTCCCCCAGCCGGTGGATCCTCGTCGAGGAGGAATAGATCCTCGAACCGGTATGATTGCAGTGCGTCCATAATGCGTTGCCGCATCCGGGGCGATGGATGACGGCGACCCGCCAACATCTGAGAGAGATACGCGGTGCTCGTATGAAGCCGTTGGGCGAGGCGGTCCAGCGAGAGGTTTTGCTTCGCCATAACTTTTCGCAGCACTTTGGAATTGAGTGACACTATGGGTTGCTGTCGCATTGTTATCTCCGAAATCGATCGCAGGCGAGGTGTGGATCTGTCAACGATCTTAAGCATAACAGAGCCGAGTCTCATATGCAAGCATAATGCTTGCAAAAGTGATGCAAATGGGGTACGATTCATTTCGATGAAGGCTAAGTTCGATCGAATACTCGGCGCTGCGCTGCGAAGGTTGCGAGATGAGCGAGGCATGTCTCTCCGGCAGGTCGAGGAGAAGGCGGGGATCTCTAACGCCTACTTATCCCAGGTCGAAAGCGGTAAGCGAGGAGTCCCGACACTGAAGCTGCTACGGAAGTTGGCGAGCGCCTACGGAGTTGCAGTCACTGAGTTGCTCGAACAGGTCGAGGGGGCTTCACCGAGGGACTCCGAGCTCGTGAACCTGACGACGGACTCAGCATACGTGGCACGCGCGTTTGAGGAACTCTCGGACGAACGAAAGGAGCTGTTGCTCGACTATTTGAAGTTCCTCGAAGCAAGCGATCGCGCGATTCGAGCGCGCCCAACCTTCGCCATGCGAAAAAGGTCGAGGCCGAAAAGAAGGTGAACCATGAGCGTGAAGCAGAAACGTCAAGGGATGCGGAACGATCGAGGGATATTCGAGAGGGTTCCGGGTTCGGGCGTCTGGTGGGTCAGATACGCGGACGAGCGCGGCAAGATTCATCGCGAGAAAGTCGGTCCAAAGGGTCTGGCGAGGAAGGTTTACGAGAAGCGAAAGACAGAGGTTCGAGAAGGCCGGTTCTTCCCTAAGGCTGTTCGCCATATTGAACAGACTGTTAGCGAGGCGATCGACGGATATCTCCTGCGGAAGGAGGGCATCCTACGTCACTTCCGGCACTACAAACGACTGGGACGCTATTGGAAGGACGCTTACGGTTCGCGGTCGCTCGGATCGATTGAACCGGCTGAAATCGAAGGTTACGCGGCCGGACGCCGGAAGACGGTCTCCCCCGCAACGGTCAATCGAGAACTGGCCTTTCTCAAGCGCATTTACAATGACGCGATTCAGAACGGCAAGGTCAGCGCCAATCCGGTCCGCAGGGTCAAGCTGTTCAAGGAAAACAACGCGCGCGTGCGATTCCTAACCGAGGAAGAAGAGAACAAGCTACGCGTGGAGATGACGGCAGAGAACTGGTGGTTCGTAGTGCTTGCGCTGAACACGGGCCTTCGTCAAGCCGAACAATTCAACCTGCGCTGGGAGCACGTCAATTTCGACACCGGAATAATTACGATCCCTCGGTCAAAGAACGGCGAGGTGCGACACGTTCCCATGAACGACACGGTGCGAGTGGTATTGAGCGAATTGCCCTCGCGTATGCGAAGCGATTGGGTGTTTCCTACCCGGCGGGGCAACCCAACCCAGGCGGACACTTGGGTCCTACGGAAGTTCAAACCCGCACTGGGGCGAGCGGGGATAGCGGACTTCCACTGGCACGACCTGCGTCACACGTTCGCATCAAGATTGGTGATGCGGCACGTTCCTCTCACGACCGTCAAGGAACTGATGGGACACAAGACAATCGCGATGACACTGCGATATTCGCATCTAGCACCGGAGCATTTGATGCAGGCTGTTCAGAGCCTAAGTGACACCACAACTAGCACCGAGGATCGTGACAAGCCGAAAGTTGCTCGAAATAGGGGGTCTTTTCCCTCACACAGGCGGTCTGCAAAACCTCCATGCATCGGTTCGAATCCGATCGCCGCCTCCACTAGACGAATCTCCACCGGCCGATGGCGTGCTCGCAACGGCGGCGGCTCGCAGTGTCAGTTCGACGGCGCACCGGATTGAGGCTGCGCGATCGAATGGTCCGGTGTGACCATCAGATTCACGTCGCAGGCCCCTCCCGACGCTCCGTAGCAAAGCTTGGCGACAACTCCGGGCGTGAACTTCGGCGATTCATGCGCGTAGCCCGGACAAGTCCACAGCCCGTGCGGCTGGCGCCGCAGAGCGACGGCGAAATATCTACCCTGCGCGAGCTTTCCCTTTACCGAGATGCTGCGCGGTCCAAGCTCCTGCGTCTGTATGATGCTGAAGCCATCATGCGCGGAATCGGGATCGAACTGCATGAAGAACACCCGCCACTCGGCTCCTGGGCGCGCCGAGAGCTCGAAATTCATTGGATGATTCCATGAGAAGACCGGCTTGTCGCGGCACAGCCACGGCCGCGGCTCCATCGCGCGCGCAGGCGACGCCGCGAGCAGCGTGCCCGTCAGTCCCAAGGCGATCAGCATGGTCAGGCGGACGCGAGAATGAATCTCCATCTGAGTCTGGCTCTCCTGGGGTGGGTGGCGACGCTTTATGCGAGCTAGCCGCGCGAGCGCGGACCGAGCTCAGCAATCCGTTGCACTATTGCCGCCAAGCTCGAGTCCTTGGGCGTGAAGACCGCCTTCACGCCAAGCCGCAGCAGCCGTTCGCGATCGGCCTCTGGAATGATCCCGCCCATTACGATTTTGACGTCGGGGGCGCCTTCCTGCTTCAACAGCTCCAGCGTGTCACGCGCAATTGAAAGGTGCGCTCCCGCCAGGCTTGAGATCGCGAGCACGTCTGCGTCTTCCTGGACCGCGGTCTGCACCATCTGCGCGGCGGTCTGCTTGAAGCCCGCCAGGACGACTTCCATGCCCGCCTGCATGCACGCATGCGCCAACAGCTTGACGGCGTTGATGTGGCCGTCGAGGCCGGCCTTGCCGAGCGCGATTTTCATCTTGTGCTCGGCGCGCGGCACGTCGAACGCCGGCATCGCGCCGGCATGCGAATCGAGAATCGGAGGCGTATAGCGACCGCGGCTCGCCTGCGCGAGCGTATCGGTCCATTCGCCCACGGTGCCGCCGGCGCGCGCCAGACCGAGCGTCGCATCCATGGTGGTGCCGCGCTCGCTCGCCGCTCGCTCCAGGCGCTCGCGCGCTCGCGCGACCGCGGCGGCGTCGCGCTCGGCGCGCCATCGAGCCAGCGCTTTCACGCGCTCGCGTTCGGCGGCGGATTGTGTTTGATCGTCCGCGTGCTCTTCGGGGGCCCGCGTAAGGCCGATCTCGCCGGTAAATGCGTTGACGCCGACCTGGATCAGGTCGCCTGACTCGATCCTGCACTGGCGCTCGGCCAGCATCCGCGTAAGTTCGGCTGCCACCACACCGATGGCGTGAGAATATCCGGCCGCGCGCATGCTCATCGCGATTTCGCGAGCGCGCGCCATCGTCTCGCCGGTCATTTTCTCGATGACCTTGCTGCCCTCGAAGATGTCGCCGTAATTCGTGATCCCGGTTTCGTGCATCAGGACCTGCTGCGTGCGCAGCGAGAGTGTTTGCTCGGCCTGGTCGGGCAGGGCGAGCGCCTCACGGAAGCCGGGCAGTTGCAGCGCGTTGACGCGGGCGGAGGCCGAGATTGTGACTGGCAGCGCCTCATACGCGATCCGGATTATATTTACCTCGGGCTGCTGCTCGGTGAGCGATAGCGATCGCACCTGGCATCCGGCGCGGAACGCGACCTGGTCGATTCCGTACTCGGTCTGGCAGAGCTCGCGCCAGAGCTGAAAATACGCGCGAACCTTGCAGATCTCGGGAACCAGCTCGATGCCGCTGTTGATGAAAAACGAAATGCGCCGGACCGTCTGCTCGAATGCCTGCGGAGTGACGCTCCCGCGAAGTGCGTCGAGCAGCAGCATCGCGTTGCCGAACGCGTAGCCGATTTCCTCGGCGGGTCCGGCGCCGCTTTCCATGTAGTGATAGCCGCAGCAGTTGATCGGATTCCAGTTCGGCACCCGCTCCACGGTGAACCGGATAAGCTCGGTCGAAAGCCGCAACGACATCTCGGGATGGAAGATCGAGGTGCCGCGCGCGACGTACTCTTTCATCAGGTCGTTCTGCGTGGTGCCGCGGAGTTCGGTCCACGGGACGCCGCGCCGCTCGGCGACCACCAGGTAGAGCGCCAGCACAAACGGCGCGGTCGCATTGATCGTCATCGAGGTGTTGATCTCGGCCAGTGGTATCCCCTCGAGCAGCGCGTCCATGTCCTGCCAGTGACAGATCGATACGCCGGCCTTGCCGACCTCGCCGGAGGCTACCGGAGCGTCGGGGTCGTAACCGTTTTGAGTCGGGAGATCGAACGCGATCGAAAGCCCGCGCTGTCCGGCCTTGAGGTTCTGATGAAACCGCGCGTTGGCCTGGCGCGCGTCGCCGAATCCGGCATAGGTCCGGATGATCCAGGGCTCGCGCGCGCGGCCTGACGGTTTTTTGCGCTCGCTCTCGCTCATCGGATGGCAGTCGCTGCGCCGCCCATGCCGGACCTGCGGCGCGCCGGACTCAAGCGTATTTGCCGGCGAGACCGGATTCCAGCACGCTCCGCCGCCGGGGTCATCCGCGCAGATTCACCCATGGCGGCCCCGCGTCGAAGCATCGCGAGTCCGACTTCGGAATATGCGTCGCCGCCTCGGTGTCGGAAACGAACTGGCGCGGACCGGCGACTAGTAGAATGCCGCTGGAGGCGGCTTCATCGCGGTAGCGCTCGCACTCCTGGCGCGACTCGAACATCTGCGAACGAGCGGTCCACTCGGTTAGCGGCGCAGTCGCATCGAATTCGCCGTAGGAGCGCGGCGACGGCGCGACCATCAGGAACCAACCCGCGGCCGCCAATATCGCGATATGCAGACGCATCAGCAGTACTCCCTGCGGACCCGTCGAGTCGGGTCACTGTTGCGGTTCATCCTTGCGCCTCACTGCGTGCAGCAGCCGCGCGGCCCGCACCCTTCGCATCCAGGCGCGAGCGAAGTTCGGCCGCAAGAGCGTCAGTCAGCCTACGTCCGCTGAGCGCGGGCATTTCCGGAAGCTCTATGATCGGCGATCCGAGCTCCGCACGCAGATGCTCGACCGCATCCCGCGCCTGCTGGCGTTGGGCAAGGCCGGCGCGCGCGATGGCCGCGAGATGGCCGGCATGCCGCAACTCGGGCCTGGAGCGGGCGGTGCGCGCAAGCTGCGCGACGTCGGCGGACTCGAATTCGATCGACGGCATTCGGTTGAAGAATAGTGCGGCGGGCTTGATACCCATCTCGATGATCGCGGCGTGTGTCTCGGTAACTTCGGAGATCGCGAGCGAATCCGGCGTGGTTACTTCCACGACGGCGCAGGTTTTGCGGTCGCGCAGCATGACCCGAATATTTTCAGACTCGCTGCCGACGATACTGCCGCCGAAGGTCTGCCGTGCCGCCGACGGCATCCGGAGCAGGCTCAGCGCCTGGCCGCTGGCGGGCGCATCGACGATCACCAGGTCCCAGCGCCGTTCGCGCTCGGACTTCTGTTCGGACTCGTAGTACACCTTGCCCAGCATCATGAGTTCGCGCAGTCCGGGCGCGGCCTGAACGAAGAATTGATAGAGGCGGCTGGCGAACACCGCCTTGAGTACCGCGCGGCCCGGAACCACCAGAGCGAGGTATTCCTCAAGCGCCCGGCGTCCGTCAAGGATCATCAAGGACAGGTTTTCGGCGGCCTCGACGGGCGCGTAGTCCGGTTTTACCCCGAGCCTCTGTGCGGTGGGCGCGCGCGAGTCAGTTTCCATCAATAGGGCGCGCTTGCCGGTTGACGCCGCAACCATCGCGAGCGCCGCGGCCACGGTGGATTTTGCCGACGCCACCTTTGCCAAGGACGATTAGCGCGCGGCGCGCGAGCAGATCGTTGAGCATTGGAATGGTCGAGCGAGCGCGGCGACGTGCGCTGCCGCGTGCGGCATGCTACCAGCGGAGCAGGTTGGCGCCCCAGGTCAGACCGCCTCCGCACGCATTGAGCATCACCAGGTCGTTGTCGTGAATGCGTCCGGCCTCGAGCGCCTCGTCGAGCGCGATCGGTACCGAGGCCGCCGAGGTGTTACCGTAGCGCTCGATATTGGTAAACACTTTTTCGGGCGGAAGCCCCAGCCGTTCCGCGACCGCATTGATAATGCGGATATTGGCCTGATGGCCGACGACCAGGCTGACGTCCTCAAGCTTCACGCCGGCGCGCGCGGCGACGTCGCGGCTGACTTCTTCCATGCTTTTGACGGCGATCTTGAAAAGCTCGGGGCCTTTCATTTTGATCGCATCCTCTGGGCCACGGCGGACTTCCGAATCGATCGGCCCGCGCACTCCGGTCGCTCGCAGCGAGAGCAGGTTCCAGTGCTTTCCGGCCGACCGCAGGAGACTGGCCAGCACGCCGCGGTTGCCGGGCTCGGAGACCAGAACCGCGGCGCCGGCGCCGTCGCCAAACAGCACCGCGGTGCGGCGGTCGTTCCAATCGACGAAGGTCGAAAGCGCATCGGTCCCGACCACGAGCGCGCGCTTAAATTCGCCCGAGCGCATCATGCTGTCGGCCACGGTCAGTGCGTAAACGAACCCGGAGCATGCGGCGGCGACGTCGAAGGCGGGAGCGCCTTCGATTCCCAGCCGCTCTTGCAGCTGGCAAGCCAACGATGGAAACGCGTATTCGGATGAAACCGTGCCGACGATTACGGCGTCAAGGTCCGCGGGTGTGAGACCCGCGCGCTCAAGCGCGATCCGGCTCGCGGTGGCGCTGATATCCGCCAGCGATTCGCCCGTGCGCATCGCGTAGCGCTGGCCGATTCCGGTCCGCGAGCGGATCCACTCGTCCGAGGTTGCCATGAACCGTTCAAGGTCTTGGTTGGTGACGGCCGTCTCTGGCAGCGCGCGCCCGGTAGCGACGATTCTGGAGCCCATGAAAATCCTGCCTGCTCACGCGGGCCGAAAGGCCAGCGTGGTGTTGGTGCCCCCGAATCCGAATGAGTTGTTGAGCGCCAGGCGAATCTTCGCCGCCCGCGCATGGTTCGGTACGTAGTCGAGGTCGCACTCGGGATCCGGATGTTCCTGGTTAATGGTTGGCGGCACCATCCCGCGCTCGATCGCGAGCGCCGTGTACACCGACTCGATCGCGCCCGCCGCACCAAGCGTGTGACCGGTCATCGACTTGGTCGAGCTGACCGCGATCCGCGCCGCGCGCTCGCCGAACACGCGCTTGATCGCCTGCGTCTCGGCGGCGTCGCCGGGCGGCGTCGAGGTGCCGTGAGCGTTGATGTAATCGACTTCATTGGGGTCGAGGTCGAAGTCCTCGAGGCACTTTTGCATGCACTTGCGCCGCGCCGCGCCCCTCGGGCGAAGGAGAGGTGATGTGGTAGGCGTCGGCGTTGGCGGCGTAGCCGCAGATTTCCACGATGATGTGCGCGCCGCGCGCGATCGCGGCTTCCCGCTCCTCCAGCACCATCGGCTGCGGCTCCCTCGGACATCACGAATCCGTCGCGCTCCTTGTCGAACGGACGGCTGGCGCGTTCCGGCTCCTCATTGCGGGTCGAAAGCGCCCGCATCACCGCGAATCCGCCCAGTCCCAGCGCGGTCAGCGCCGCCTCGGTACCGCCCGCTATCGCGGCGTCCAGGAAGCCGAGCTGAATCATCCGGAATGCCTCGCCGATCGCATGGCTGCCCGACGCGCACGCGCTGGTGGTCGCAAAGTTGGCCCCGCGCGCACCGAAGCGAATCGAGATCTGGCCTGGGGCGAGATTCGAGATCAGCTTGGGGATGAAGAACGGGGTGACGTGCTTGAGGCCGGTGGCAAGGAACTGCTTGTGGTACTCCTCGATCGTGCACAGTCCCCCGATGCCGTTACCGATCAGCACGCCGACGCTGTCGGCATTGTCGTCGTTGATTTGGAAGCCGGACTGCTTCATAGCCTGTGCCGCAGCTCGCGACCGCGTACTGGATGAACAGGTCCATCTTTTTGATGTCGCGTTTCTCAACCCACTGTTCGGGATTGAAGTCCTTCACTTCGCCGGCGATCCGGACCGGGAACTGGGAAACGTCGAAGCGCGTGATGGGCAGCGATGCCGGAGCGACCGGCCATCAGCGCCTCCCAGTTTTTCTCCACTCCGGTGCCGAGCGGCGTCACCAGACCGAGCCCGGTCACAACGACGCGTCGTTGCAGGATTCGTCTCATCGCAACCCCAATTCCTCCCTGGTCATTGACTCGCCATTCTCCATGATTTTGCTCCCGGGGTCGAGAATCACGACGCACGGGCCCGGCTGTGGAAAACCTCGCCTTGAATGCTCCGCGCGACAAGTGAAACAATCGCGTCGGGTGCGCATCCGGTTGCAATTGCGCATGCGCGCCCGGTCGTCATTCCATCTAACGTCCGCGGGATTGCGACATAAGTGTGCCAGGAGGAGAAATTGTGGCAACCGCAGCAGAAATGAAACTGGACCGCAGGAAACTCGACCAGCTCTGCATCAACTCGATCCGCGTGCTCGCGATCGACGCCGTTCAGAAGGCCAACTCGGGCCATCCCGGCATGCCGATGGGAATGGCGCCGGTAGCGTACGTGCTGTGGACGCGCTTCCTGCGGCACAACCCGAAGCAATCCGAAATGGTACGGGCGCGACCGCTTTGTGCTCTCGGCCGGGCACGGCTCGATGCTGCTCTACAGCCTGCTCTACCTGACCGGCTACGACCTCACGCTCGACGATCTCAAGCATTTCCGCCAGCTCGGCAGCAAGACGCCCGGCCATCCGGAGAACCATCTCACCCGGGCGTCGAGACGACCACTGGTCCGCTCGGCCAGGGTTTCGGCAACGGGGTCGGGATGGCGATCGCGGCCAAGCACATGGAGGCGCGATTCGACGCACGGCGGGGACGTCTTCGACCACCGGATTTTCGCGATCGCCAGCGACGGCGACATGATGGAGGGGATCTCCAGCGAGGCGGCGTTCGATCGCCGGTCATCTGGGACTCGGCAATATCGTTTATCTTTATGACGACAATCATGTGACGATCGACGGCCATACCGAGATCGCGTTCACCGAAGACGTATGCCGCCGCTTCGACGCCTACGGATGGCACACGCAGGTGGTCGAGGATGCCAACGATGTCGACGCGATCGCGGCGGCGATCGAGAACGGCATCGCTGAAACCGGGCGCCCCTCGCTCATTCGGGTGCGCAGTCATATCGGCTACGGCAGCCCGCATCGCCAGGACACCCCCGCGGCGCACGGCAAGGCGCTCGGAGTAGAAGAGGTCAAGCTCACCAAGCAGTTCTACGGATGGCCGACCGAGCCCGACTTTTATGTTCCCGACGAGGCGCTGGCGGAGTTCCGTCAATGCGATTCGAGCGGGGCGAGGAGCTTGAGTCCGGCTGGAACGCGGAATTCCAAAAGTGGTCAAAGGCCAACCCCGCCGACGCCGCCGAGCTGGAACGCGATGCTCGAGGGCGAGCTTCCAACAGGACTGGGACAAGGATCTTCCCGTGTTCACTCCGAAGGACTCGCTTGCGACACGGGAATCCGCCTCGCAGGCTGAAGCGGCGATTACGGCGCGCATGTCGGAATCTGTTCGGCGGGTCCGCCGATCTGAATGAATCGACCTTCACTGACATCAAGGCGGCGGCGATTTCGAAAAGGGCAACTACGGCGGTCGCAACCTGCACTTCGGCATCCGCGAGCACGCGATGTGCTCGATACTCAACGGCATCGCGCTTCACGGCGGTTTCATCCCCTACGGCTCGTCGTTCATGGTGTTCACGGATTACTGCGCGCCCGGCGATCCGGCTTGCGGCGCTGATGGAGCTGCACGTGATCTTCGTCTTCACGCACGATTCGATGGGCGTGGGCGAGGACGGCCCGACTCATCAGCCGATCGAGCAGCTGACCTCGCTGCGCGCGATACCCAATCTGACCGTGATCAGGCCGGCCGATGCGAATGAAGCCACCGAGATGTGGCGGCTGGCGATGACCCATGGAAGGACGGGCCGCTGATGCTGTCGCTCACGCCGGCAGAAGCTTCCGACTCTCGATCGCACAAAGACCGCGCCGGCCAGCGGGCTCGCGCGCGGCGCCTACGTGTTGTGCGAAACCGCGGGACGCGACGCCGGACATCATTCTGATGGCCAGCGGCTCCGAAGTTCAACTCGCGGTCGGCGCCAAGGAAAGCTCGAAAAGCAGGGCGCGGCGGTGCGAGTCGTGTCGATGCCGAGCTTCGAGGTGTTCGAGGCGCAGGATAGCGCGTATCGGGAATCCGTGTGCTGCCCTCGAAAATCCGCAAGCGCATGGCGATCGAGATGGCCTCGCCGCAGCCGTGGTATCGATGGGTCGGGCTGGATGGCGACGTGGTGGGGATGACGACTTTCGGCGCCTCGGCGCCCTACCAGGACGCGCTGCAACATTTTTCGGTTTCACCGTCGAAAACGTCTCCGAGCGCGCGAAAAAGCTGCTCGGAGGCTGAGCGCAAGGCGCCGCAGTCCGCGGCGGTTCGCTCACCGCGGGCCGCAGGTTGGTGGAGTGTTCATTGAGATGAGTGAACCGAAGATAATCGTCCTTGACGACGCGCGAGCGCTGTTCATATGCACGCGGCGGAAGAGATCGCACATTTCGCCGGCGAAGAGATCTGTACGCATGGCGAATTCAACATCGCGCTTTCGGGCGGCTCGACGCCGGCGGCCGTCTATGAACTGCTCGCGTCGAACGCTTTCAATTGAGCGTCGACTGGAAGGAAGTGCAGTTCTTCTGGGGCGACGAGCGCTGCGTTCCGCCCGCCGACGCGCTTTCCAATTACGCGATGGCGACCGCACGATGCTCAGCCAAGCTCGCGCTGAAGCCCGGAGCAGATTCATCGGATGCGGGGCGAACTCGAACCGGAGCAGCCGCGGCGCGCGCATACGAAGAAGAGCTCCGGCGCACATTCGCGGTCGGCGAGGGCGAATTCCCGCGCTTCGGATCTGATCCTGCTCGGGCTGGGCGACAACCGGCACACGCTGTCGCTGTTTCCCGGCCACGAAAAGGCGCTTCATCGAAGCCGAGCGAGCTGGTTATCGCGGTCGACGTCGAAGCCGAGCCCCGCGCCGCGATCACTTCACGCCGCCGGTGGCCAACAACGCCCAGACGCGCCGATGTTCATCGCAACGGGAGCAGATAAGGCCGAGGCGGTGCGCGACGTGATCGAGGGTCCGCGCGATCCGATCAAATTTCCCGCGCAGATCATCCAGCCCGCGGACGGCGAGACTGATCTGGCTGGTCGACAAGACGCGGCGGCCAGCTGCTCGCATCGGTGATCGCACCGGGCCTGATCCACGACAGACCGCCGATGTCACGCTTTGTCGCTCAGCGCAATTTCACCGCGATCCTGATCCGATCGTGGTCTCGGTTGGTGGGGCGATCTTCTACTTCGCCGCACACGCCCGACCTGGGCCGTCCTGCAGCTCAAGCAGGCGATCGATGCGCGCGACGGCGAATCGGGCGGCGCAGTACATCGATTTCCCGAGCGTCGTCCAGCACGCCGGTGAGGAGATGGTGAAGGAGAAGGCCGGCAGGCAATCCCCTCGGCGCGCTGGTCGGGCCAGGCCGCGGTCGCAGTTGCTCACACCAGCCGCTCGCGCAACTGGCTCGAGTCCTGGGCCATACAGAAGGTGAACGACGGCGACAAGGACGTGCAGATGCCGGCGGCGGCGGTGGGCGGCGCGCTGGTGATGCTGCATCGCAACGGCGACCGAGCGGCGACGATTCACCGACCACAAGGGCCAGACCTGGGAGATACACATGACCCGCGAAGACGGCCGTCTGGAAGATCACGCAGGTCGAGAATATGCAGCCAGATTCTCGAAAAGTTCGAAAAGCACGAGGAAAAGCGGCTCAACCTGGCTCCCTGAGCACGGCGGCTGTGCGTGTAAGGGAACGGTTAATCGGCCGGCCCGCGTTTACACCCTTCCAACCTACCGGTACACTTATGATCGCGCGGGCGAACCGGCATGGCTCGGCCGCGCTTTAGTATTCGCCCGCGATAAAATGCGCCGCCAAGATATTCGAAATCTCGCAATTGTTGCCCACGTTGATCACGGCAAGACCACGCTGGTTGACGCGATGCTGCGTCAATCGGGCGTGTTTCGCGCCAATGAACGTGCTCGTGACCGCGTGATGGACTCGTTTGCGCTCGAGCGCGAACGCGGCATCACGATCATGGCCAAGAACACCTCGATCCTGTGGGGTTCGACCCGCATCAATATTGTCGATACCCCCGGCCATTCGGACTTCGGCGGCGAGGTCGAGCGGACGCTCTCGATGGTCGACGGCATCCTGCTGCTCGTCGACGCCTGCGAGGGGCCGCTGCCCCAGACCCGTTTCGTGCTCAAGAAGGCGCTGGAGGCGGATCTGGCGACGATCGTGTGCATCAACAAGATCGACCGCTCCGACGCGCGCGCGCCCGAGGTGCTCGACGAAGTCTATGACCTGTTCATCGATCTCGACGCCACCGACGACCAGCTCGATTTCCCGGTGCTCTATACCAACGCGCGCGCCGGCACCGCGACGCCAAAGCTCGACGGTGCCGGGGACCGACCTGCGTCCGCTGTTCGACGCTATCGTTGACGCATCTTCCGGGCCCCGAGGTCGATCCCGACGCGACCGTGCAGTTTCAGGTCAACAACCTCGATTACGACGACTACGTCGGCCGGCTCGCGATCGGCCGGGTCGTGGCGGGCGCGCTCGATGACGGGACAGACTTATTCGCTGTGCCGGCTCGACGGGTCGCGAGTCGCGAGCAAGATCACGCGGCTTTACGGTGGCAGGGGCTCAAGCGGGTCGAGACGGAAATCGGCACGCGCGGGCGATATCGTGATCGTGGCGGGCATCGAGGACATCGCCATCGGCGAAACCATCTCGGACCTTGAAAATCCGCGTCCGCTGCCGCCGATCCAGATCGACGAGCCGACGGTCGCGATGACCTTTTCCGTCAACAACTCGCCGTGGGCGGGCCGCGAGGGCGACTACGTCACCTCGCGCAAGCTGGGCGAGCGGATCGAGCTCGAAGCACATCGCAACGTCAGCATCCGCGTCGAGCAACTGACGCCCGATTCATGGCGCGTGATCGGGCGCGGCGAGCTGCAGCTCGCGGTGATCGTCGAGACGATGCGGCGCGAGGGCTACGAGCTGCAGGTCTCCAAGCCCACCGTGCTGACCCGCGAAGAGGGCGGCCGACTGCATGGAGCCGATGGAACTGCTGGTGGTCGATATCCCCGAGGATTACATCGGGGTGGTCACCCAGATGCTCTCCGACGCGCAAAGGGCGGATGCGCACGATGGTGACGCATACCAGCGGCCGGGTGCGGCTCGAGTACGATATTCCGGCGCGCGGGCTGATCGGATTTCGCGGCCGCTTCCTGGAAAACACCCGCGGCAGCCGGTCTGATGCATTCGCTGTTCAACGGCTACGCGCCGTGGGCTGGGCCGATCATGTCGCGCGTCAACGGCGCGATGATTTCGGATCGCGAGGGAGTCGCCACCCCCTACGCGATTTTTCACCTGCAGGAGCGCGGCCGGTTCTTCATCCAGCGCGGGCGATCCGGTCTACGAAGGCATGATCGTCGGCGAGTACTCGCGCGAGATAAATCTGCCGGTCAACGTCTGCCGCGAGAAGAAGCTCACCAACATGCGCGCGACCGGGCATGACGAAGCGGTGCGCCTGGCCCCGCCGCGCCTGATGTCGCTCGACCTGGCGCTGGAATGGATCGACGAGGAAGAGCTGGTCGAGGTCACGCCCTAAATCGGTTCGGATGCGCAATCGGGTGCTCAAGACCGCACTGCGCAACAAACATCGCGCGGGCTCTGCGGAGGCAGTATCCCGCGAAGCCGCCGGCGGCAACTAATCGGGCCTTGTCGGGGGAAGAACCTCCGCTTCGTCGAGCGGAGAGGCCGGACGCGCTCGCGTTACGATGAAAGCACTCCGGATTGTGGGCTTCGCGCTACTGGCCGTGGCGCTGGCGTTAAGCACGGCCGCGGCGGTCCTGATGTCCAACCAGGATCGCGTGGTGCGCTACGTGCTCGAACAGGTTCGCGAGCGCACCGGCCTTCAGATTGCCTTCGCGGGCGCCCATCTCCATTTCAAGAGCCACCTGGTGATCGAGCTCGACGAGCCCACGGTCGTCAGCGGCGAACATGAGCTGGTCAAAGTTTCCAGCGCACGCGCGGTAATCAGCTATCACTCGATCCTGTTCACCAAGGGGATGCCGCTGTACGCGCTGGTGCTGGAGCACCCGGATATCACGGTTCCGGTTAATCCGGGCGCGATTGCCTCCGCTCCACTTCCGCGGCCCGGCGTCGAAGCGATCCAGGCAATGTTGATCGCACTGCGCGATCTCGGCCAGATTTCCTGGCGCATCGAGATGCTCGACGCGATCGCGCGCGATCCCGTGGGCAAGGCGATCGTGGACCACGTTGGGCTGCTCGCCTACCATCGCCATCTCGACTCCCGGCTCTGGGTTGCGCACTTCGACGCGAGAGTTGTCTACCAGCCGCTCGCCGGACTGCGGATAGCCGGCAGCCTGCGCGCCGGAATCGGGCGCCGCACTCCAGCGCACCAGGTTGCCAACGGAAAGCTCTGGTTCTGGAACGCGGAACTGGCGCCAGTGAGCGACGGCGCCACAATTCGCGCTTCGGGACGGATGGCCGGCAATCTCCAGTTCACGCTCAACGATCGCGGCGACGCTTCCGCCTCCGGAGATATCGGGGTCAACGGGTTGACCCTTAGCGGAGCCGACTTGGCCGGACGCGAAGCGCTGGGCGACTACTCGCTGCGCGCCGTGATCGACGCTTCGCCGATCAAGCTCTCGATACCGGAAATCACGCTCCGGCATGGAGGCGCGGAGGTGATCGAGGGAAGTTCGGAAATCGACGATCCTTATGGCGACAAACCGAATCTCACCGTGCACCTGCGGAATTTCGGTATCGACGCCGCGACCCTGAAGTCGCGGCTGAAGGCGATCCGCGCGGTGCCCGGCCCTGTGCTCGATGTGCTCGGGCGCGTCAAGACAGGCCTTCTCAAGTTCACCATGGTTGACTTCTCCAGCCCGATCGCGCGCATGGTCAAGGAGCCTCTGGCCGCTGTGCGCAAGAACCTGCGATTTTCGGCCAACCTCACGGGCGCATCATTCTCGGTCCCGCAGGACCTTGAGCTGCCGGACATTTCCGGGCTTTCGGCGGCCTTTCGATACTCCAACAACGTGCTTGCGGCGGCGCAGGGTTCGGCCGGACTGGGCGGATCGAATCTCCAGAATATCGCGATGCGCGTGGATCTGACGCGGGCGCCCGGCGCGATTCCCTACGGTTTCACGCTGAATGCCGACTGCGACCTGCCCGGACTGTTTCCCGCGCTGATGCATGCGATGGACGTGATGGGCATGCATGCGCGCACGCGCGTCAGTTCGCTCGCGGGGCGGCTAACGCTTGGGATGTCGGCGTCGGGCACGCTGGCCGGCGTTTCCGCGCAACCGCCCTCGACCTATCAGGTTCGCCTCGAGCCCAATCGCAGCGTGATTTCATTCAAGGATACTCCCGGACCCATCGAGCTGACGCGTGGGGCGGTGGTGGTCAAACCCGGCTCCATATCGATCGACAACGTCGAGGTCGCCGCGACCGGAGGCGACAGCGACGTGTCCGGCAACATCAGCTTTGGCGGGTTCGGCTTTCGGGTCGACAACCTCACCGTCGATATGCATCAGATGCCCGCCGGTCAGTGGCTTGCGATGGTTGTGGACCCGACCGATCTGAAAATCGACGGCGCACTGGGTGGGACCATCTCGGTCAGATTCGATCCCAAGCATCCCGACCGCTTCCGCGGCCAGGGCAAGCTGACGCTCAACCGCGGCGACGTGAAGTTCGGATTTCTGCGCGCGCCGATCGTGGCGCAAGGGGCGGTTTTCACGCTCGACCGCACCAGGTTTGTCGCCTCGATGGCGTCGTCCACGCTGGAGGGGTCTCCGCTTAACTTCAAGCTCACGGTTCCCGACCTGCGGCGCCCCGCGGTGCGGATCGATGCGACGGTTCAGACCATGGATCTCGAGGCCATGAATTTCATCCGGATGCCGTGGGAGCCTCCTACCCCGCCCACCCATGTTCCGTTTCCAATCGGGGGGCATATCGAAATCAGGCGCGGGAATATCGGCGTGTTCTCGATGACCAAACTGAAGGCCGACTTTGACTACACGAATGGAAACTGGCGGGTGTGGAACTTCGCCGCCAACGCCTACCAAGGGAAGATCGACCTCGACTTGAGCGGGCGCAAAAAGGACGACTGGGTTCATATCAAGGGCAAAGTCGCCCATATCCAGGTAAGCCCGCTGTTTCTCCTTTCGGGCACGCGCAAGGAATCGCCGGTGATGGGAACCGGATGGGTCGCCGCGGATCTCTGGGCCGATACCGATGGAGATTTCTTTCAGACCATGGGCGGAAACGCCGCGGTGACGATTCGCAACGGCTCGCTCAACCGAATGACCCTGATGTCGCGGCTGCTGGGTTTGATCGATTTGAAGAGCTGGCTCACCGCGAACTTCCCCAACCCCACGGAGTCAGGCCTGCCGTTCGATACCGTCTTCGCCGATCTGAAGGGCAACAGCGGCGTCTTTTCGACCGACGGCGCGATCCTGCAGGGACCCGTGATTGACATCACCGCCAGCGGCGATGTGGACGTTGGACGCAACAACCTCGACCTCCGGGTCGGGATGTTTCCGTTTACGACCGTGAACTGGCTGGCTAACAAGATTCCGCTTATCGGCGGCAACGTCGCCAGCGGAACCACCACTCTGCTGGCCGCCTACTTTCACGTTACCGGTCCGGCCGGCGACCCGAGCGTGATCCCGATGCCGATTACGTCGGTGACCGAATTTGTCAAGAAGACGCTCGGGCTGCCGATCAATCTCATTCGCCCCAACACCATCAAGTGAGCGAGCGCCCGTCTTTGGTCGTGTTCTGCCGCGAGCCCGTTGCGGGCCAGGTAAAGACCCGCCTTGCGCGCCGAATCGGCGCTAGCGCCGCCGCGGCGCTTGCCGACGCGTTCGTCCGCGATACCTTGCAGAAGGCCCGCGCGATTGCGCCCGCCCGCCTGACCATCGCCGCCAGCGCCCCGGGCGGAGCGGCGCGCAGCGCGTACTTCCGCCGCCTTGCGCGCGAGTCCTGCGCCACGCTGTTGGATCAGGGTGCCGGCAGCCTTGGCGCCCGGATGGCGCGGGCTCTCAGTGCATCCGGCGCCGCCACGACCGGGGCACTGCTGGTGGGCACCGACGTGCCGACGCTTCCGCCGCGAGTCCTGCGCGGCCTGATGAGCTTGCTGCGCAAGGCCCCGGTAGTCGTGGCGCCGAGCCTCGATGGCGGCTACTACGCGATTGGCGTGCGCGGCCCGATGCCGCCGATATTCAGCGGCATCCGATTTGGCGGCGCGGGGGTCCTTCGGGAGACGCTGGCGCGACTTGAGGCGGCCGGGATTCCGTACCTCGGCGGGCCCGCATGGTACGACGTTGACCGCTGGGATGACCTCGCGGTGCTGTCCGCTCATCTCGGGATCCTCGCGCGCCGCGGGGCGGACAATTCCTGCCCGGCGACTGCGCGATTGCTGCGGCGGCTTGGACTGCTGTCGGGCGGACGCTAGAGTACGGCCACGGAGAATCCTGCGCGCGCATGATCGAATATAACTTTTTCGGACGCGACTACCGGGGCGACCGCAAGGTCCGGCGCTGATGGCTGCGAAAACGTCAACCGCGGCGCGCGTGGTGATGGTTACGGTGGCCGGCGAGGCGCAGGGCGTCGCCATCGCGCGGACGCTGGTGGCCGAACGGCTGGCTGCCTGCGTAAATCTGGTCGGTCCGATAAGATCGATTTACCGATGGCGCGACAGTATCGAGGACGAGCGCGAGTACCTGCTGCTGATCAAGACTACTGCGCGAGTCTATCGCCGGCTGGAGCGCCGCGTGCGCGAGATGCACAGCTACGAAGTTCCCGAAGTGATGGCGCTGCGGCTCTCGGAGGCCTCCAAGCCCTACGTGGATTGGATTGTCGGCTGCGCCGGGCCGCGCCGTGCCCGGTCCAAAAAGCGTTAGTCCGATGATCAGGATGGCAATCGCCGGCGTCGGCGCAATCGCACAGCGCGCGCATATCCCCGCGCTGCTCGGCGCGGGCGGAATCGAGGTCGTCGCATTGCAGAGCCGGTCCCAGACCAGGCTCGATGCGGCGGCGCGGACGCTGTGGCCGGACCCATCCGCGCGGCCCGCGCTGTACGAGGACTTCGCAACGATGCTCGCGCGTGCGCGTCCCGACGCGGTCGGCATTTTTACGCCCAACCATCTCCATTGCGAATACACCCTGCGTGCAATCGACAGCGGCGCTCACGTGCTGTGCGAAAAGCCGATGGCGCCGCGAATCGGCGAGGCGCGCCGGATGGTCGAGGCGGCCGCGAAGGCCCGCCGGGTGCTGATGGTCGCGATGCAGCGGCGCTACGGCGGGGTCGAAAGCGCGATCAAGCGAGCGATCGACTCCGGTGCGATCGGCCGACCGACCTTCATCCGCGCGCGCCTGTCTCACGGCGGACCGCAGGCCTGGGCTCCCGGACAAACCTGGTTTACCACCGCGGCCGAAGCCGGCGGCGGCGCCACGCTCGACCTTGGGGTGCATGTCGCCGACCTGGCGCTTTGGTATCTCGGCGATGCCGAGTCGGTGGCAGGGCAGGTTGCCACGGTGGGAAGCGGGATCGAAGTCGATGACTCGGGAGCGATGGTGGTGCGGTTCAAGTCCGGTGCGATGGGAGTGATCGAGGCGAGCTGGAGCAGCACTCCGGGGCTCTCAGCGATAGAGATCTACGCGAGCGCGGGCAGGGTGATGGCGGGTTATCCGCGCACTGACCTGTCGGTGCTGAAGGCCGACGGGACCGAGGCGGCCGGCTTTTCGCGCGAGGAGATCATGCGCAGCTTCGATCCCCGCGACCAGCTTGCTCCATTTCGGGCGCTGGCGCGGAATTTCGTCGCGGCCGTCCGGGGGCGCGTTCCGGCCAGCCCCAGCGGCGCCGACGGAATGCGCGCGATCGAGCTTATCGACGCGTGCTACCGCTCTTCGCGCTCCGGGGTGCGCGTGACTCTGCCACTGGAATGATTCGCCGATCGGATCAGACTGGATAAGACCCCATGTTTCGAAGATCTATTCAGCGCATGGCGCCGTACCAGCCGGGCGAACAGCCGCGCGCCGACGAGCGCCTCATAAAGCTCAACACCAACGAAAATCCTTATCCGCCCTCGCCGCGGGTCAGGCGCGCGGTGGCCCGCGCGGTCAGCTCGTCGCTGCGGTTGTATCCCGCGCCGCGCGGTGACGAATTCGTGCGAGCCGCGTCGCGGCTTTATCGCGTTCCGGCGGAGATGATCCTGGCCGGCAACGGCTCCGATGAGCTGCTCGCGATGATATTCCGCGCCACTGTGGGCAGCGCCGACACGGTCGCCTACCCGGTTCCGACCTACTCGCTATACGACACTCTGGCCGATGTGCAGGAGGCGCGGGTGGTGCGGGTTCCGACCGGGCCGTCGTTCGAGGTGCCGATTGCGGGGCTGGCGCGCGTGCGCGCCCGGCTCACGATCATATGCAACCCCAATTCGCCGTCGGGTACCCTAACGCCGGTGCGCGAGATCGCTACGCTCGCCCGGCAATTGCGGGGACGAATGCTGGTGGTTGATGAGGCGTATGTGGATTTCGCGGTGGACAACGCGATGCGCCTGCTGCGCGGAAATCCGAATCTCGTGATCCTGCGCACGCTGTCCAAATCATTCTCGCTTGCGGGAATGCGTCTGGGCCTCTGCTTTGCGCATCCCGGCGTGATCGCGGAGTTGCTCAAGGTCAAGGATTCCTACAACCTCAGCCGGATCGCGCTGGCGGCGGGCGCCGCCGCGCTGGAGGATGCCGCCTGGATGCGCCGCAACGTCGAGCGCGTGCGCAAAACGCGTGCGGAAACCGAACGCAAGCTGCGCGCGCTCGGATTCGCGGTGCCCCCATCCGAGGCAAATTTCGTGCTGGCCCGGATGCCGGGGCGCGATATGGCGCCGGTCGCGCGCTCGCTGCGCCGCGCAAGTATCCTGGTTCGCCACTTCGCTACTCCGGTGCTGCGAGACGCGCTCCGAATTTCCATCGGCAAGCCGTCCGAAATGAGCCGGCTCATCGCCGTGCTCAAGGATCTCGTCCCGACCGCCTCCGGCTCTCAAGGTCATCGCAAGCGCGGATGAGCGCGATTCGGAAACTCTTCGGCGGCTTCCGATCGCGCGGGCGCGGGCAGTCCGACGGTGCGGAGAGCGATAGCGGCCCGATCGCATGGGTAATCGCGGGATTGGGCAATCCCGGAAAGAAGTACGCGCACTCGCGGCACAATTCGGGCTTCCGGGTGCTCGACCGCATTGCCGAATCCGCTCGCGTTGAGTTTGGCAAGCAGCGCTTCGGCGGTGTGACGGCGCGAGCCCAAATCGCCGGCGTCTCCGTGATGCTGGTCAAGCCCGAAACCTTCTACAACGCTTCCGGCGACTGCGTGGCCGGCGTGCTGGGATATTTCAAGGTCGCGGTCAGCGGGCTGATCGTGGTGCACGACGAACTTGATCTCGACGAAGGACGCATCCAGATCAAGCTCGGCGGTGGCGATGCGGGAAACCGCGGCGTGAGGTCGATAATCGAGTCGCTCGGGTCGCGGGAGTTCGTTCGGGTTCGAATCGGCGTGGGGCATCCGGCGCAAGTCGCCGACGATAAGGAATATCTTTTGCGCACGATGAGCCGCGCCGAACTCGAGGCGGCCGGCGACTGCCTCGATCGAGGGGCAGAAGCGGTGGCAAACATCGTCGCAGAGGGGGTCGAGCGGGCGATGGCGCGGCATAATCGCCGCTTCTGAGTGGTTACACGCTCGAGGACTTATAATTCTAATCGGCGCGTAAGTCTACAATCGGTAGAATAACTAACAGCTACTATTACTATCGGTTTGTTGACACTGCCAACAGTACCGCGTTAAAGTCCGCGCACGATGCCGGGGCGGTCGAGGCTGATCGGCGAAACCGGACGCCTCCCGTCGCCAAGCGCCGCGATCCAACGGGGGATCGGCGGCGGGTAACGCCACACCGCAGCCGGAGAAGCTGAGCGCCGATATGAGGCTGCGGCGGCGTCGAAAAGGGGTGAGTCATGAACAAGGTAGCCAGGCCTCGGTTCAGTTCGGCTGAGGCCGTGCTGCGGTTCTACTTTCGCGCGCGCGAATTTCTCGAGGCGACCGCAAATGGCGCGCTTCAGATTGCGCGGGAGAACCCGGCATGGTCGCCAACCGGGCACGGTATCTTCGAGGACTATATCGCGGTTGCCTCGAGCCTCTGCCAGTTCGATGATTTCCAGATATGGCTCCTGCGCGAGCTCTACGGACCGACCTGTTTTTACGCGCGCCAGCGCACGGTGGGAGCCGCGCTGCGGTCGGCCCGCAAGCGGTACCCGGGCCGGCGGTTCACCCGGCGGGATATCGAGCGCGTGAGGCGCAGTACGGTCCTGATGCTGCGGTGCCGTCTCGTCGTCATCGGCCTGGTCCCGCCGGTCGGAGGTGCTTGCGCGGGTCCGCCGATCGCAATTGGCAACGACGAAAATGAGCGCCAGGGACGCGCCCCGATGGGTCAATAGGCTGGTCACGCGTTCGGCGGCTTTTCCAAGCGCTGCCGGTTTCCGGTACGCTTGGAAGTTCCGGAGAGGCGACGTGACGAGACCAGGCGCGAAAATTGAATCAGCTGCGGCGCAGCGGGCCCACGCGCTCGCGCGCGGAGCGGTGGAAATCATCTCGATGCCCGAGCTCGAGCAGAAGCTCAAGCTCGGGCGACCGCTGCGGATCAAGCTCGGGATGGATCCGACCGCACCGGATCTTCATCTCGGCCACACGGTGACCTTGAAGAAGTTGCGCGACTTCCAGCGCGACGGTCATACGGTGGTTTTTCTGGTCGGCGATTTCACCGCGCTGATCGGCGACCCCACCGGCCGCTCCGAGACCCGCAAACCGCTGACCCGCGAGGAAATCAAAATCAACGCGGAGACCTACCGCTCCCAGGTCTCGCGCATCCTTGACCCGCAGCGCACCGAGATCCGTTTCAACAGCGAATGGATGGATCGGATGGACGTCGCTGAATTGATCCGGATCGCCGCGCGCCTCAGCGTTGCGCGGATGCTGGAGCGCGACGATTTCGAGACGCGGCTGCGGACCGGCGAACCGCTGTTCCTTCACGAGCTGCTGTACCCGCTGATCCAGGGTTACGACTCGGTCGCGCTGGAGTCCGACGTCGAGATCGGTGGCACCGATCAGAAGTTCAACATGCTGGTTGCACGCGATCTTCAGCGCGCGGCGAATCTCGCCCCGCAGGTAGTGATGACGATGCCGCTGGTCGAGGGGCTCGACGGCGTGCGCAAGATGTCGAAGTCCTATGGCAATTTCGTCGCTATCCGTGACACGCCCGACGAGATGTTCGGCAAGCTGATGTCGGCCTCAGACCAGCTGATGGTGCGCTACTACGAGGCCTTTACCGATGCACCGCCCGATCAGATCGCAGCCGTGCGGTCGGGCGCGATTCATCCCAAAGAGGCCAAGAAGCGGTTGGCCGCGACGGTCGTGGAAGAATATCACGGCGCCGAAGCGGCGCGCCTGGCGCAAAGCCATTTCGAGGCGAAATACGAACGCCGCGAAGTTCCGGAAAACGCGCCCGTCTTTCGGATCGCCCAAGAGCTCTGGATTTGCGAACTGATGAAGCAGCTTAATTTCGCGCCCTCTACCAGCGAGGCGCGCCGGCTGGTCGGCCAGGGCGCCGTTCGGGTTGATGGCCAGACGGTACGCGACGCGAATTTTCGCTTCGTGCCGGGCCAGCACAAGGTGCTCGAGGTGGGTAAACGGCGGGTGGCTAGAATCGAGAGCTGAACCGCTGGCGAGAGGGGCTCACTTTCGGCGCTCAGACTCAGCCTCGACCGCCTCGCGCAACTTCTTCATCGTGCGGTCGAGCGCCCGCAGGTAGCGCTGCTTGGTCCACACTTCTTTGGTCCGCATCTTCAGCCATCCGAGCTTCACCGCGTCGGGCTTGTTACCCATCTCGCCGGTGGAAACCTCGATGACCGCGCGCTCCTCGGGCGTGAGCGTGGCGAGAACTTCGCGTTTGAGGCTCTGGAGAAAGCCCGCTTTCAAATCGATATCAATCTTCATCGTGTCCACGCACTGACAAATCGAGCGTAGCCGATGGGGACACACGCCTCAACGGGTTGCGCTGCAAGGGCGGACCGCGCCGTAGCGCCCGCGACGGCGTCGCAAGCATGGCTGCGCGGCGCGCGCAGGCACGGAGCCTGCGCCGCGCGCGGTGTGGGCCTATTCCTCGTCCTCGACCGCCTGGCGAATGGAGTTGAGGATGAACATGTACTGGCGTGGGCTACTGACGCGGCCCAGCAGATTCACCTGCCGCAGGACCTTCATTTCGCGCGGCGTGACCTGGTTGCGAGCCAGCAGAGCGCGGTCTTTCGAGAATCGCCGCCACGCTGCGTCGGGAACGCTGGCAGTCGGCGCTTCGCGTCCCGCAGTCACCATCGAGCGGGCCTCAGGGTGAGCCAGCAGGAAGAGCCGCTGCTCGTCCAGTCCGAGCGTGTCCGCGATGCGCGTGAGCAACGCAAGCGAGGGTTTGCGCCGGCCATTTTCGAGGTAGGCGATGTGGCTGGCCTTCACTCCGAGTTTGCTGGCGAGCTCACGTTGGGTGAGATCGTAAGCGTCGCGCTGTTGTTTGATCAGTTGTCCTAGTGTTTTCTTCGTCATAATTTGTGCTCGGCGAGCAAGGTTTACCTATTACTCGCGTATTTAGTCGTCCTCTAAAAATAAGTCCGTTTCTTCTGCTGCAGCGGACCCCGAACCTCGGGAACCGAAGTCTCGTCACGCGACGAGCGGGTGCTTTTCCAACGCAGCGTCGGTAAGTGTTCCAGTCCTGACCGAGTGAGTCTACTGTGCGATATGAAAAAACGACATTGCGCTGGCGGCCCGCGATGGAGGGCAGCGCTCATCGGTAACTCGGAGATGGCTTCGGGCGAGTCGTCGAGGTGTCGGGCGCAAGCCGCATCAGAGCAGAAATGCATAACTGGTCGGCGTTTGTCAAAGACTCGCACAGTCAGCTGGCGATCGATCGTGTGACCCGGTGTTGCCGACGCGGCTCCCAGAAGACATGCGGACTGGAAGTGAGTGACGGTCGAGGGCCGCTCGCGAGGTAGCGGGGCAGCAAAAACTCGCTCGGGGAAAGTCGAGAATGCGCTTGGTGTGGTTGCGTACACTTCAAGACTGTGTTAACTCGACAAATGGTTAGCAAGCCCCGGAAGGAACAGCCGTCGGCGCGGGACAATCTCGGCAGACGGGTGCTGTTGAGGTTAGGGGCGAGATAGCGACAAGCAGTGCCTGGATGCATGCCGCAGCTGACCGGAGTGAGTTTCCACTCAACGGGTGAAGATTTAAGAGGGGCCTTCACCCGTTTTCATTGGATAGGCGTAGGCGCGAGAGTTGGTGCCCGCGCAGTTAGCCCTGCGAAGGCGATGGCAGCTCCGGCTTGCGGCATCCGCTGCCCACCACGCAACTCAGCCCCGCTCCCAGGTACATGAATGCCGCCTTGATCGGAAAGAAGGCGTAGTTCAGCGGCGTCGAGATCGGATCGAACTCGGCCGGCGGCTGGTTCTGGGCTTCCAGCTCGGCTTTCGCTTTCTGCGCCGGTTCGATCTGCTGGATGCTGGCGATGCGGTCGTTGGCGTTGAAGACCGCGACCTTGCCCGAATCCAGCCACACATAGCGCAGCACAGAGGCGCCGCTGTGGTTCGGATCGGCAACGCTGTCCTTGAGGTCGGGCTGCCCCATCGCCTGGACCGCCTGTTCCGGCGACATGCCGGTGGTCAGGGAGGCATTATTCGATGCCGCCGAGCAGGAGGCTGCGGTCAGGGCGAAGGCAAGCACCAAAGCGCGTACAAGGTTACGTCCGGCGGCCATTTATGTTCCTCTCCACCTATCACCGTTGGAGCTAACATAACCGGGAAACTGCGGCAACCGACGCCAGATTGCGGACCATCGCGCCTGCCCAAAGCCCAAATGCGAGCGCAAGCCAGGTGGCATGGCGCGGCCAATTCGCGGAGCAACTCGATGAACCCCGCCGCGGACTGCCTGTTCGTGTACGGCACGCTCGTCGATTCGGACCGGCGGCGATGGCTGCTGGGACGCGAGATTACGGCCGAACCGGCGCATCTCGACGGCTATGCGCGTGGGCAAGGGCGGTATTACTTTGTGGTGGCTCGGGCGGGGGCGACGGTCAAGGGCGCGATACTGCGTGGGCTTAGCTCCCGCGATCTTGCAATTATCGACGAATACGAGGAGGTCCCCCGTCTCTATACCCGCGAGCCCATCATCGTGAGAGATCGCGATGCCGGGGGCGTGGAATGCTGGATCTACCTGCCGACCGGATGGGAGCGCCGCAGCAGCAGGTGACGCGATGGCGCCAGGGGAAGCGCGACTCGCCGGGTGCCGTCGTAATCGATGATATTGTCTCAACTCTTGCGAACGATTTATCTGGTCCGATGACTCCGAAACTGATCGAGCGCGACGGCTTGCGCATACTGATGGTGGACGCCGCCGGACCGCCCATTGCCAGCGTGCGGGATGCGAGCGCGCTTCTGGAGCAGGCCTTCGAGCAGCGCGCGTCGGTTGTCGTGGTGCCGGCGGAGCGCCTTGCGACGGCCTTCTTCCGCCTGCGCAGCGGTGTGGCCGGCGAGATCGTTCAGAAATTCGTCAACTACCGGATGACGTTCGCGGTCATCGGCGATATCTCCGCGCATACGGCGGGCAGCGATGCGCTGCGCGACTTTGTCCGGGAGTCCAACCGGGGCGCCAGCACTTTGTTCGTTGGGGAGCTCGACGCTCTGGCGGCGAAGCTCTCCGGCCGTTAGGCGGCAGAGCGAGGCGGGGCGGTTCCTGTTTCGCGGCCTTGCCGTATCCTTACCCGGGGGATAGGATTTTCCGCGATGATTCACTCCACCCACAACGACGTGATCAACCGCCTCAAGCGCGCCGAAGGCCATCTGCGGGCGATTATCGAGATGATCGAGTCCCAGCGCGATTGCCTCCAGGTCGCCCAACAGCTCCACGCGGTCGGCAACGCGATCGAAAACGCCAAGCGCGTCTATATCCAGGACCATATCGACAACTGCCTTGAAGAGGCCGCCGGTACGATCTCGCGCGGCGCGCGCAACTCGCTGGCCGAGTTCAAGGAAATCACCAAGTACCTCTGACCATTGGTGCGGCGCATCGCCATGCACAACCTTGCGAAGCACTCACTCCACGATCACGATTATCACGTCTGCGCACATGACCATCGGGCGCGCGCGACGGGTTCCGCGCCGCATAGCCATCTTCACGGCGTCGCCGATCCCGCCTATCTCAGCACCGCGCGCGGATTGTGGGCGCTCAAGTGGTCGTTCGCGATCCTCGGCGCCGGCGCGCTCCTGCAACTCGCGGTCGTGATGATTTCCGGCAGCGTCGCACTGCTTGCCGACATGATTCACAATCTCGCCGACGCGGGGACCGCGGTGCCGCTTGCGGTCGCGTTCATTGCGATGGCGCGGCCACCCACCGCGCGCTTCACTCACGGCTATGGCCGCCTGGAGGACCTCGCCGGAGTCGCAATCGTCCTGATCATCCTCGCCAGCGCGATCGCGGTGGGCTACGAGGCCGCGGGTCGGCTGATGAACCCGCAGCCGGTGGCGATGCTGCCAGCAGTTGCGGCGGCAGGGCTAATCGGCTTTGTGGCGAACGAGACGGTCGCGATTCTGCGCATCAGGGTGGGGCTCGAAATTCACAGCGCCGCGCTCATCGCCGACGGGCATCATGCCCGCGCCGACGGTCTGGCCAGCCTCGCCGTCGCGGCCGGCGCGGGCATGATCAAGCTGGGCTACCCGATCGCCGATCCACTCATCGCACTCGCGATAGCGGTCTTGATCGTCGCGATCGTCTGGCAGTCGGCGGCGACAGTCTTCACCCGGATGCTCGACGGCGTTGAGCCGGGGGTCGTCGGTGAAATTCGCGATGCGGCGGCAGGTGTACCCGGCGTTGTCGAAGTTCGCGCCATTCGCGCGAGATGGCTGGGGCATCGGATGGTCGCGGAAGCGGAGGTCGCGGTCGATTCAGCGCTTACGGTGGATGAGGCGCTCGCGATAGCCGATCGCTTCAAAGCGGCGGCGCTCGAACATCTTCCGGCAACCGCGGCGATACGGGTCGCAATCGGCCGCAAGGAGGAACTTGCGTCATGAACGATACCCCGCAGGCCGGAGATCTCCAGACCCGATCGCGCGTCATTCACTGGGCCTTCAGGTACGACATGATGCTCAAGCTGCTGACCCTGGGACGCGAGCATCGCATGCGCGACAAGTTCCTGGATTTGGCCAAAGCCGCGCCGGGCGAGGTGGTGCTCGACGCGGGATGCGGCCCGGGCACGATGGCGATCGCGGCGCGCGGCCGGGTCGGCGAAGGCGGCACGGTGTACGGAATCGACGCGGCGCCCGAGATGATCGAGCGCGCGCGCAAGAAGGCGACGGGCGCCGGAGCAGGCGTAACCTTCCAGCCGGCATTGCTCGAGTCGCTTCCGTTCCCGGACTCGACGTTCGATCTCGTGATGACCAGCTTCGTCCTGCACCATTTCCCGCCCGACTTGCTGCCGCGATGCCTTACGGAGATCCGCCGGGTGCTGAAACCAGCAGGACGTCTGGTCGCATTCGATTTCGCGGGTTCGGGCCACCGCCACGGGTTCTTCCGGCGCCAGAGCCATCCCCATGAAAGCTTCAATCTGTACGCGATAACGCCGGCGCTCAATGCGGCGGGACTGGTCGTGCGGGAGCGCGGCGCTACCGGGTTCAACCGGTCCGTATTCATCACGGCGACTGCGGATGCTCCGGGCGATTAGCGCGAATTGGCCGAGCCGGCGAGCGCCGGCGCTTCGCATCCAGGCTTAACGCATCTTGCGTTGATTGCCACGCTGGCGACGTGGATTGTCTCAATGGTTGCGGTCGGAATCTTCTTTGCGGTGCGGAAATGGATGTGGTCTGGTGCGGGCGCCGCGGCGGCAATCCTGGGTGTGCATATCGCCACTTACCACCTGGCGCTTGGTCTCGGTGGCGGCGCCCTGCTGGGATACGCTGCGCGCTGGCTGCATCGCGAGCAGAGCCAAGCGTGTTCGTCAGGTCGGGGGGCAAGTCGGCCTGAGATCCGGCGCCACCCGGCCACTCGCCGCGAGATGCTGAAGGCCGAGGAAAGTGTGCCCCGCCGCTGCGCGTGCGAACGAGTCATCGTCGCCAAACGCGCGGGCAGGGCACGTCAATGCGGATTCAGCGAGCCGATCGGATGGGAGCGCGGATTAGTCGAATTCGTGATACAGCTCCCAGCTGATTCGGTCTAGCGAGCGCCGCGGCGTCGTTGTCGCGCTTTCGAAGGGGCGTAGCCATCCCAGCCGCGAGCGTACCCTCTCCATCTTGCTGCGCGGCTTGATCCGGTCCCGCCGCATGTCCAACTCCGGCTCGCGCACCCTCGAATTCAAGCTCGAATCCATCGCCCGTCCCCTCAGTTGTCCTATAGTCCGACGCCGCTGGCGCCCGCGAATCTGGTTGCAACCATTGTGCCGCGACTTTGGAGGGTCCTGGGATCCGTAAAATGGAGCAAAATCCTACTGGCTGTAGCATCTTCGATACATGGATGGTTCATCGGTGCGACATATTTTGTTTACGCGCTGCGGAAATGCCGACGATCAACAAGCGCGAAGCGCGGATCGCACCCAGCGCTTGCAGGCAGGGTTAGGGCTTGAACTCACCGGGCATCGAGCTGGGTTTGGATTCGCCGCGCTTGAGCTCGAACTTGTCGAGCCGGTACTGCAGCGTCCGGTAGCTCATTCCGAGCATCTTTGCCGCCTTCGCGATCACCCAGTCGTTGCGCTCCATCGCCTGCAGGATCAGGTCGCGCTCGAAAGTCTCGAAGTTCATACCTTCGGTCGGAATATCGAAACGGTCGCCGCGCCCGCGTTCGCCGGGCTTGATCGGCGCCTTGCGCGCGAGCACTTCCTGAGGCAGGTCGCGGGGCAGAATCTTGTCGCCTTCGCAGAGCAGGATCGCGCGCTCGATTGCGGATTCGAGCTGGCGCACGTTGCCGGGCCAGGAGTAATCGATCAGCACTTCCATCGCCTCGCGCGAAATTTCCTTGTGGCCCTCGGACAGGTGAGCGAACTTTTCCAGCGCATGACTGGCGAGCAGGGAGATATCGCCGCGGCGCTCGCGCAGCGGCGGGAGCGTAACCGTCACCACGTTGACGCGATAGTACAGGTCTTCGCGGAAACGTCCTTCGGAGACCTCCTCGGCGAGATTGCGATTGGTGGCGGCGACCAGGCGCACGTCCACCCGGATTGACTCGTTGCCGCCGACCCGGCGCACTTCCCTTTCCTGGAGCACGCGCAGAATCTTGGCCTGCATCCCTTGCGGCAGATCGGCGATCTCGTCGAGAAACAGGGTGGATTTGTCGGCGCTCTCGAACAGCCCGATCTTGCGTTCAGTCGCCCCGGTGAATGCGCCGCGTTCGTGTCCGAACAGCTCGTTTTCGATGAGCGTGTCCGGAATCGCCGAACAGTTGATGGCCACGAACTGGCGCGCCGCGCGTGGGGAGATGTGATGGATCGCGTGGGCGACCACCTCCTTGCCGGTGCCGCTTTCACCCTGGATCAGCACGGTCGAATTCGACGGTGCAATCTTGCGCACCATCCGCACGACTTCCTGGATCGCGGGATCCTGGCCGACGATTCCCTCCAGTCCGATCTTGCCCTCAAGCTGCCTCTTGAGAAGCAGATTTTCCTGCTTGAGGCTTGCGACCTCGGCCGCCTTGGCCACCGCGATGACGAGCTTTTCGCGGTCGGTGGGCTTGGGCAGGTAATCGATCGCGCCGGTCTTGACCGCCTGCACGGCGCTCTCGATGGTTCCGTGTGCGGTCAGCACGATTACCTGGGTGGACGGATAATCGGCGCGAACCCGCGCCAGCAGCTCCTCACCCGACATCCCGGGCATCATCAGGTCAGTTACCACGACGTCGTAGCGGCCCAGGGCGAGCAGTTCGACCGCACGCTTGCCGACCGGAGCTTCCTCGACCCGGAAGCCTTCGTCGCGGAGAATCTCCGCGGTTATTTCACGTTCGAGGTCGTTGTCCTCGACCACAAGTACCGAAGCCTGGTTCATTGCTGCCCTTGCGCGTCCGTACACGGGAAAGTGAAGGTTACCGTGGTCCCGGGTTCGGGCTGATTGGGTTCAATCGAGATTGTACCACCATGTCTTTCGACAATCGCCTTGGACAGAAACAGGCCCAGTCCGATTCCTTCGCGCTTGGTGGTGAAGAATGGCTCGAAGATATGAGAGATCGCGTTAGGGCGGATTCCCTCTCCCGTGTCCGCGAATACGATTCGCATGCTTCCGTTGTCGCGGCGGAACTCGATTCGCATCCGGCCGCCGTCGGGCATTGACTGAACCGCGTTGGCCACCACGTTCATGAAGCAGGTGCGCAGCTTCTCGGCATCTACGTCGAGCACGGTCGGCACGCCGTCGGCGTCTTCCAGGACCTCGATTCCCTGACTCTTCATCTTTGACTCCGAGATCGCGAGCACGCCGTCGACCAGCGTGCGCACGTCGGTCGGCGCGGTGACGATTTCGATCGGCCGCCCGTACTGCAGAAAGCTCTGCACCAGTTCGCTGAGCCGCCGTACCTCGTCCTTCATCAGCTGCAGCTGGCGCACGAAGCCTTCGCTGTCATGGCTCAGCTGGCGCGCGTAACGGGAGCGAAGCTGGTCGAGGGCAAGGCTGATGAAGTTGAGCGGATTCTTGATTTCATGCGCCAGCCCACCGGCGAGCTGCCCGAGCGCGGTGAAACGCTCGAGCCGGTTGAGCTCTTGCTCGCGCTCGCGGGCGCGGCGGAGCTGATCGACCATGTCGTTGAAGCTGCGTGTCAGCAGCCCGATCTCGTCGCGGCGATGCGCCTCGGGCACCGGCTCCAGGCCGCGCGCGGCGATATTCTGTGCCGCGTTGGCGACGGCGTGGATCGGCTTCACGTAGCGGTCGGCCAGGATGTAGGCGATTGCAAGGCCGATCGCGAAAATCGCCAGGGCCACGGTAAGCTGATGATTCCGGTTCTCGGAGAGCGGATGCGCGAAATCGCTGAAGTTCGCGACGATTTGCACGTAGCCGAGCAGATGATCCTCAACTTTGACCGGAATCAGATAGACCGTCGTGTTCTGCTGGTTGGGACCGAGCTTGCTCGGCGGGATCGTCAGGATCCCGCTGCCCTGCTTGATTTCCTCCGCGACCACCCGATCCGACGAGCGCGGCATCAGCGCCGCGCCGATCAGCCGCGGATTGGAGCTGTTGATGATCAGGTTCTGGGAGGACGCGATTGACACCTCGAGTCCCTTGGTGTGCAGGCTGCGGACGTAGTTGTGCAGCCGGTCGCGATCGGTGTTGCCGACCGAGGTCAGCTCCTGAACGCTGATCTGGATCGCGCTGGCCAGATCCTTGACCCGCTGCTGAGTGGTTTCGACGATCGCCGCCTGGGTCCCGAGGCTGAACCATACTTCCGCGCCCAGGGTGAGCGTCAGCAGCACCATCATGAGGAGGATCAGCTTGGCCTTGAGGTTTAGCGCGGGAAATTTCATGACGACCACATCGCGCTTAAAGAATCGCGCCGTTGGGCGCAACCGCCGCTCGCGTTCCGCTTAGGCCCGCGGCTCGCTTGCCCGCGACAGCACCAGCAGGCGCGTTCCATAAATCGCCAGCGAGAGGAGTACGACGATCCAGACCGCCCGCTCAATACCGCCCACGTAGCGAATCACGGCTTCGAGCTGTCCGCCAAACAAGTATCCGAGCGAGACTACAACCGGCACCGAAATCACGGCGCCGAGAAAATCGTAAATCAGGAAGCGTCCCGGGCTTACCCCGAACGAGCCCGCAGTGAGATAAATCAGCGCGCGCAGCCCGGCCAGAAATCGGGCGTAGAAGATCGCGCGATGACCGTGCCGGTCCATGAAGCCGCGGATTCGTTCGAGCTGAAGCTGGGTATCGGGGCGCTTGATGCCGAAGTAGCGCACCAACCCGGTGCCGAAGCGGCGGCCCAGAAAGAACAGCGAATTGTCGCCGGCGACCACTCCCACCAGCGATACCAAAAGCGTCAGCGGATAGCGCGTGACACCGCGATGCACCAGGTAGCCGCCCGCCAGCAGGGCTACGTCCTCGGGCAGCGGCAATCCGAGCCCGCACAACAGCAGCACCACGAACAGCCCCACGTAGGTGAAGTGCTCGATGTAAGAGGAAACCAGGACGACCAAACAGGTCAGCTCCCGTGGGCGAATTTTGCCCTGAGCGCATCGCGTATCTGCTCCACCGGCATCCCGCGCTGCGCCAGGCGCTGGGCTTCGATCGCCTCGCCCGTGCAAATCTCGCAATGGCTGCCATGATCGGTGCGGAAGCAATCGAGCAGGTTACGGTGGCCGAACTCCTTGTCGCAGCCGCAATAGCAATGCAGTTGCGCGAGCAGCGCGGGATTTTGCCGCGCGACTTCATAGGCCTCTTTCGCCTCGCCCTGGAAGCCGGCAGGGTCGAGCGTGGGGTGCGACGGATCGGCGCCGCCTCCCATGCAGCACTGGCTGCCGCCCGACTTGGCGAGTACCTGCGCGATCGGCGCCGGGGCCCGTGAGCCGCCCATCCACGCGTAGGCGCCCCCGGCGAGAATCATGACTCCCGCAATCACCGCCACAGTGGATTTGGTACCGGTCAGCATCCGCACTTCTATTTATACGATTATAGCATCTGGATCATCTGTAATCCCGGGCCGGCGAACTCGTACAGGGCGGCGGGCCGGTGCGGCCCGCGGCGGGTCTGCCGGAGCTGGCGCAACAGACCCATGGCCAGGATCCGGCGGCGAAAGTTGCGCCGATCGATCGGCCGATCCAGGATCCGCGCGTACAGTTCCTCGAACTCCGCGAACGTGAACACGCGCGGCAAAAGCGCATACGCAATATTGCTGTATTCGAGCTTTGAGCGCAGCCGCTTGAATGCGTAGGCGGCCATCAGGGCGTGATCGTAGGCGAGCGGTGGCAGCTTGCCGATTTCAAACCATCCGCCTGCACCGTATTTGGGCGAGGGCCGGCTCAACGCGGCCGGGTCGGGAATTAAGGCCATGTACGCGACCGATACCACGTGCGCGCGCGGATCGCGCGACGGGTCGCCGAAGCTGAACAGCTGTTCGAGGTAGGTATCATGGAGCCCGGTCGAGGATTGAAGCTCGCGGCGCGCCGCCGCCTCCAGTATCTCGCCCATCCGGACCAGCCCGCCTGGAAATGCCCATTTGCCGCGCGCGGGGCCGCGCCTGAGCTGGACCAGATAGGTCTTGAGCTGGCGGTCCTGGATCGCGAACAGCACCGTATCGACCGCGACCTTGGGCCGGGCGAGCTGGCGCAGGGGCGCGCGGTCGCCGGGAAGTGGGCCGCCGGAGGCTACGCGCTCAGCTCCAGCATGCGCTCGAGCGCCCGGCGCGCTCCCTCGCGCACCTCCTCGCCCAGCTCGATCTCGTAGCGCAGGTTCTGGAGCGAATCGAGCGTGCCGGAGAGCGTGATCATTTTCATGAACCGGCATAGCTTGCACGCCTTGAAAAATCGCTTGTTCGGAATTTCCATCAGTAACCGATCCGACAATCCGCACTCGGTGACGACCAGGAACTTTTCGGCGTCGCTCTCGCGCGCGTACCGCACCATCGCGCTGGTCGACAACACCGCGTCCGCCAGCGCCAGAACGTCCTTGCGGCACTCCGGATGAGCCAGCACCTTGATGCCGGGGATCGAGCGTTTGACCCGGTTTACCTCCTCGGGGGTTATCTGATGATGAACGTAGCAGTTGCCGTTCCATGAAATGATCCGCTTGCTGGTGTTCGACTGCACGTAGTTGGCGAGATTCTCGTCGGGGACGAACAGGATATTGTCGGAATCGATCCGCTCGACGATCTTGACCGCATTGGCCGAGGTGCAGCACGAATCCGAAAGCGCTTTGACGTCGGCGGTGCAGTTGACGTAGGAGACCACTCGCAAGTCCGGGTAGATCGCCTTGAGCTCGGCCTTGCGCTCGGCGAGCGCCTCCGCGGTTATGCTCTCGGCCAGCGAGCATCCGGCCCTGAGATCGGGCAGCAGCACCATGCGCTCGGGATTGAAGACCTTGGCGGTCTCGGCCATGAAGTGCACGCCGCAGAACACGATCACGTCGGCATCGCGCACGTCGCGCGCCTTGCGCGCCAGCTCCAGCGAATCGCCGATGAAGTCGGCGACCTCGAAAATCTCCGGGCGTTGATAGTTGTGCGCCAGGATAATCGCGCGGCGCTCGTCCTTGAGCCGCAGGATTTCGGCGATAGTCCGCGCCATCCGCTCGCACGCGGCGAGGTCATAGCTGGCGTCGTCGAGCACAGCGAGCTTGACGTGCAGCGCCTGGGGCGAAATGGGGGAAACAGCGGGTGCGTTCACAGCAGATCCTCGTCCCGGCACTCGCGCCGCCTGCCATCTCCGACTACCGCCCCGGCCGGGTACTTTGCGTCATTTTGACGCTTACGATAACCGGGCGGTGCTCTCCACGCAAGCGGATGACGGGGGATCGATCAGGGGCGGTTCGCACCTCGCGGCAGGCGCACCCAGACTCCCGAGCCCGGAACGACTTCGTGCGCGGCGTCGGGCCCCAGCGTCGCGCGCATCTCGACGGCGACGCTCAGCTTGAGCGTGAGCTCAGTGCCTCCGTTTTCGACCGCGACCACGCGGGCGGGGAGCGCGCCGGAGCCCTCCAGCGCGGGGCCCCGGTGCAGGTTCGAACCCGCCGCCACCAGCACGGCCTGCGCGCCGCCTTCCTCACCGAGCCGCAAGCTCAGGCCTTCGGTCTCCAGCGCGAATTCCATCTCGCCCTCAGCGGGCGCGTCCTCGGTGACGCGCGCGGTGCTGAGAAAGCGCGCGATCTGCGCGGTATCGGGATGCGAGAACACCTCCGCCGCGGCCCCCGCCTGCAGCACGCGCCCGTCGATCAGCACCGCGACGCGATCGCCCAGGGCGAGTGCCTCGTTGAAGTTGTGCGTCACGTGAATCGTGGTGGTGCCGAGTTCGCGATGCAACGAGCGCAGGCGGTCGCGCAACTCGCGGCGCGAATTCGGGTCCAGCGCCGCCATCGGCTCGTCCAGCAGCAGGATCGCGGGCCGCGTCGCCAGCGCCCGCGCAAGCCCCACGCGCTGGCGCTCGCCGCCCGACAATCCGCGGGGCATCCGGCCAAGCAGCGCTTCAATTCCAAGCAGCGCCGCCAGCCGCGCGATGGTCGCGGTGCGCTCTCCGCGCGCCAGCCGATGCGCTCCGTAGGCAAGGTTGTCGCGGACGCTGAGATGGGGAAAAAGCAGCGAGTCCTGGTAGAGAAAGCCGATGCGCCGCGCCTCGGGCGGCGCCACCGTCATGTCCTGCCCGTCCATGAGCACGCGCCCGGAGTCGAGCCGGCGCAACCCCGCAATGGCTTCGAGCGTCACGGTCTTTCCCGCGCCCGTCGGGCCCAGCACGATCAGGTACTCGCCGTCGCCGACCTCCAGCGTGACCGGCCCGAGCCGGAATGAGCCGGCGCGGAGGGCGATATCCTGGACCTTGAGCCGCATCGCGAAAACACTAGCACGCCCGCAATCGGCGTGGCGCGCCGGCTGGGCCGATAGCGCGCGGCGGCGGTGCGATGGTAAATCGAAGCAGGGCGGACCGCAGCGTCCGCCGCGCACAGGAGCTGACTGATGGACCAAGGCTACGATCGCGAAATTGTCGAGGCGGTCCGCCGCTTCGTTGAGCGCGACGTCATCCCGGTCGCGAGCGACCTGGAGCATAGCGACGAATATCCGCACGCGCTGGTCGCGCGGATGAAGGAGCTGGGACTGTTCGGCGCGACGATTCCGTCGGCGCACGGCGGGCTGGGGCTCAACTTCGTAACCTATGCGCGGGTGATGGAAGAGCTGTCGCGCGGATGGATGAGTCTGGCGGGCGTGATCAACAGCCATCTCATCATGGCTTACATCATCACCCATCACGGCACCGACGCGCAGCGCGCGTACTTTCTGCCCGCGATGTCGCGCGGGGAGAAGCGCGGCGGCCTGGCGCTGACCGAGCCGCACGCGGGCAGCGACGTGCAATCGATTCGCACCATTGCGGTGCGCCGCGGCGACGACTACGTGCTCGCCGGCAGCAAGATGTTCATCACCAACGCGCGCTACGGCACGATGCTCGCCGTGGCGGCCAAGACCAATCCCAAAGCCGAGCCGGCGTATGCGGGAATCAGCATGTTCGCGGTAGAGAAATCAGAGGCCGGACCGACCGTGAGCGGCAATCTGAAAAAGCTCGGCTACAAGGGGATCGACACCTGCGAGGTGTTGTTCGAGGACGTTGCGGTGCCGGCCGCGCACCTGATTGGCGGCGCGGAGGGGCAGGGCTTCAAGCAGGTGATGAGCGCGCTCGAAGTCGGGCGAATCAACGTGGCGGCACGCGCGGTCGGAGTGGGGCAGGCCGCATTCGAAACCGCGATTCGCTATGCGCAGCAGCGCACCGCCTTCGCCAAGCCGATCTCACAGCATCAGGCGGTGCAACTGTTGCTCGCCGACATGGGAACCCGCGTCGAGGCGGCGCGCCTGATGGTCGCCAATGCGGCGCGCAAAAAAGACGCGGGCGAACGATGCGACGTGGAAGCCGGGATGGCGAAGCTGTTCGCCTCCGAGGCATGCGCGAAAATTTCGCTCGACGCGATGCGCGTGCTGGGCGGCTACGGCTTCATGCAGGAATTCCCGGTCGAGCGATTTTATCGCGACGCGCCGCTGATGATGATCGGCGAGGGAACCAACGAAATCCAGGCGCTGGTGATCGCGCGCGGCCTGCTCGCAAGATACCCGGTGTGAACCGGTGCTTTTATTCCTGGAGTATCGCGCCTCCCGCTCACATCTCCGCGAACTCGTGCAGCGCCTGGGCGCATTCGGCGGGACGCGTGAACATGATCTCGTGCCCGCAGTTCACGATTTTGATCGCTGGGTTCCTGAGCCGGCTGGAGTAGTACGGATGCCATCCCGGCGCGCCCGCGACCGGCGTCTGATCGTTTTCGCACACGAGGTATCCGGTCGGCACGCCTGATTCGTGAAACGCCTTCATCGGCACCGCCGCTAGCATCGGTCCCGATGGCTGCGGGCACAGACACGAATCGATCCACTTGCGCATATCCGGCGGCACGTCGTTCATCAGGCCCGCATAAAAGTTCGGTCCCATCGCTTCAACTGGAACTGAGCGGTCCGGCCGCGAGTTAACCACCTCCGCCATCACCTTGCTCGCGGGATTATTTGGATCGACCAGCTTCTCGCCGTCGAGCGGTACGATCGCGCTGACGAACACGACGCGCTTGAGGCGCTTGGGAATTCGCGCGCCGACGCCCGAAATCGTAAGCCCGCCCAAACTGTGTCCAGCCAGCACGACGTCGCGCAGATCGTGCTGCTCAATGAAATTGACAACGCTGGTGACGTAATCGTCGAGTGTCACCCGGGAACGGTCGGCGAAGTTCTCGCCGTGACCCGGCAAATCGACCGCGTAGGCGCGATCGCCAAGTTTTTCGAGCTGATTGGCGACAGCCGCCCAACACCAGGCGCCATGCCATGCGCCATGAATCAAAACGAATGTGTTAGCCATCTAAAATAACTCCATATGGTGCAGGTTTGCGTGTAATGGGTTCGCACGCGTCGTGTCTCACTAATCACACACAGGTGAATCCCCGCAATGAGATCGGGAACGCATCTTGCTGTCTCTAATTACTCGACGGGAGAGGCGAGGCGGAGGCATCGGTGACAATGAGAAATCCTGAAAGCAAATTTCAACCGGAAAATCATGCGCGCGTGGCGATTTTTTTCATCGCTGCGGGGGTCAGCGTGGCATTGTCAGTGATGACGTGGCGTGGGGCTGCGTTGGTTAACTCACGCGTGTGGTCCTTTTGGGAACGGTCCAATATTGAATCGACCGCCGAAGCCGCAGTGATACCGCCGGACCTGTTGCCTGTTGCCGGCGCCGTTCAAGCCTCCCCGAGTGTCGCATCGGTGTCACCTGCTGGCGTTGCGGTAGTGAAACATCGGCATCACGAGCGCGCGGCGATTCGGGATTACAGCCGTGCGCGCGATGCACTGCTCAAGATCTTCGCAACGAGTATCGAGACTGCGCGTCGTCGTTAGTTAACGCGCGTCAAAGCGGGTAGCCGCGCTCTATGTAGCGACAGGTGTCACCTGCTCGTCTTCATGCAGTCCGGCCGGCGGAACTACAATCACCATTTCACCGCCGGTCAACCCCTGAAGAACCTCTACGCCATCCTGAAAGTCCCGTCCCAGAGAGACTTCCGTGCGACGGATTCGGTCGCCCTGCACGGTCCAGACGAAGGCGCGTCCACTCTTTGTCACGATCGCCTTTTTTGGCACCAGGACCAATGGCGCCGCCTCCTGCGTTGAGGCCGACTTCGCCAGAAACGTTACCTTGGCGCTCATCTCGGGCTTGATGATGCGGAGGTCGGGCGTGACGATGTGCACCTCGACCTTGACGGTGCCCTTCTGCCGATCCGCGGCCGGATAAATCTTCACGACTTTCGCTGCAAAGCTGTGGTCGGGAAACGCGTCGAGCACCACGCTGGCGGGCTCGCCGATCGTGACTTTCGAGATGTCGCTTTCATTGATGTCCACTTCGGCGCGCATGTCGTCGGTGTCGGCAAGCTGGACGATATCGGTGGTGCCGCCGCCGGCTTGAATATCGCCGCCATAATTAATCGTGTCGCCAACCTCGCGATACTTCTTCAGCACGATTCCAGTTATCGGTGAGGTGATCACGCACTGGCTCACGTTGAATTTTGCGTAATCGATGACCGCCTTGGCGCGCGCCAGAGCCGCCTCCGCCACCGACAGTGAGTTTTCCGCGACGTCGAGTTCATCCCGCGAGGTGACTCCGTTTCGGTACAGAGTGCGCTGACGCTCGGCCTGCGCGCGTTTGAGCTTGACATTGGCCAGCGCCAGTTCGCGATCGGCGTCGGCCTGGTGAAGCTGCGCGAGATAGTCGCGATCGTCGATTCGCGCCAGCAGGTCGCCCTTCCTGATGTGTTGGCCCTCCTGGATCGGCTCGCCCACGATCTGGCCGAGGATCTTGGTGCCGATCGTGATGTACTTTTTCTTGGTGACGACATAGCCCGACCCCGTCAGCAGCACTCCCGGCTGACCCGCGCGCCGCACCGCCACGATCGCGGTCTGGACCTCGGGCGGCTTGCCCAGGGTCTTGCTCCACGCGAAGTATCCCGCCGCGCTCAGCACCGCCAGGACCGCGACCGCGATGAGGACCGGGAGCAGGCGGCTGCGGACCTTGGGGCTGTCGCTGCGCGCGATTCGGAGCGATTCCAGCTCGCGGATATTGGGCGGACGGGTCGGTTCTCCGGCCATCTCCTCAGCTCCTTCTGAGCGCATCCACCACGCGCAGCCGCATCGCCTGCCGCGCCGGCAGCCATCCGCCGAGCAATCCCATCGCGGCCGCAAACACCATCGCTTCGAGCACGATTGCGGGCGTGACGCGGAAGTTGAACGCGAGCGTCGAGAAGGTCATGAAGTTGCCGAAGGTGGTCGAAAATCCATCGATGGGCAGCGCCAGCAGCACGCCGATCGCCCCTGCCGCAACCGCCAGCACCAGTGACTCCGCCAGGAAGGAGGTCAGCACCGCTCCCGGGCTGAAGCCCAGCGCGCGCAGCGTGCCAATCTCGCTGGTGCGCGCCGACACCGACGCATACATCGTGTTCATAGCCGCGAACACCGCGCCGACGCCCATGATGACCGCGACGATCATCCCGAGCACGCGCAACTGATTGGCGACCACCGACTGATCCTTGTAGTACTGGGTTTCGGTCTCTGCCTGCAGATTGATTCGCGGGTCGTCCGCGATTCGCCGGATCAGCGCGCCGGCATCCGCGCCGGGCGCGAGCTTCAGGCGCACGCACGCGTAGTAGGATCCACGCTGGGTGTCGTCCTGCACGTTATGGAGATCGGCCCAGACCTCGGACTCGAATGAGCCGCCACCCGCGTCGAAGATACCGACCACTTTCCAGGTGCCGCGCCCGAAATGCAGCATCGATCCGATCGTCATGTCGGAATAGCGCCCCAGCAGGCCTTTGCCGACGATCACCTCGTTCACGGCGGGCCGGAACATCCGGCCCTTGATAAGGTGAACGTTCTGATGCACTGCGAGCGCGATCGGCAATACGCCGCGGACCACGATATTGTCGGTCCCACCGCCGATCCGTTCCATGAGCACCTGGACCGGAAGTTCGGGCGACACCAGTGGATTGCCGGCGGCGTCGCGCTTGATCTGGGGCAGGAACTTGAGCGCGTCGAACTGGTCGAGATTGATCGCGGAGTAGGTTTCGGTGGTGGCGCCCTTGCGCAGCACCACGATATTGTCGGGTGAGCCGGTGTCGCCGATTGCGGCTCCCAGTCCCGCCACCATCGCCATCACGATCACGAACACCGCGACTACCAGCGCGATTCCGCCCGCGGTCATCGCGGTCGAAACGCGCCTGACCAGCAGGCTTCGCACGTTGTATTTGAGTGGAATCGCCATCTCACGCAACCATCCGCAACGCATCCACGATATTGCGCCGCGCCGCCGACCGCGCCGGCACCAGCGCGCTCAGCACGCCGATCGCGACGGCGATCAGCAGGGTCGCCGCCACTATAATCGGCGGCATCTGGAGCCCGCTCATTCCCTGTACGGGCGAGCTGATCGAAAACACCTTCAGCACGAAATATCCCGCCCCGCATCCCAGTATTCCGCCCACCAGTCCGATTATCCCCGACTCCGCCAACAGCATCCCGAGGATGGTGCGCGAGGGGAATCCGATCGAGCGCATCACGGCGATCTCGCCGCGCCGTTCGCGAATCGACATCGCGGCGGTGTTCGCGGCGACCAGGCCAATCGTGATCACGACGATGAAGCCTAAAATTTCGGCGAGCCGGAAGAACGTTCGGTAATTCGACATGAAACTGGCGAAGAACGCCGCCTCCGATTCGCTGCGCGTCTCGGCCGACGAGTTGGCGAATTGCTCGTCCAGTTCCTTGATCACCAGCGGAACATCTTTCGAACTGTCGGCGCGCACCCAGTAGTTGTCGACGAAACCGGGGCGCCCGGCCGCCTCTTCCAGGTAGTCGCGCCGGAAGAGAAGAAAATTCGGCGGCCCCTTTCCTCTGATCACACCCACGATATTGAGCGTGACGCTGAACGGATAGACGGTGCCGCGCAGCATGATCTGCTGCCCCACGTGAAGATTGAACCGCTTCATGGTGCCGGTGCCGACCAGGCACGCGGTGCGCAGCTTGCGGAATTGGGCCCACGCCGCCGGCGGCAAATCGTAGTCAGGCCACATCTGCTCCGCCTCGTCGGCGTCGACCGCGAGGTTCGGGAACTGGTCGGTGACGTCGTGGTAGATGCCGCCGAACCAGCTCTCCGCGACCACCGCGGCGACATGCGGGGTAGTTGCAATTCGCTGCCGATAAGCCTCGGGCATCGAGTAGGTCAGCCCCGCCTTGTTGTGGCACGAGATTCGGACCGAGGACGCCGTGTCAGACAGAATCTGGTTGGCCACGGTGGGCATGCTCACCAATGCGGAGAAAATAAACAGCGACACCGCGATGGAAAATACCGTCAGCAGGGTGCGCCGCTTGCTGCGCAACAGGTTCTTCAGCACGATCGCCGCGTACTTCATGATCGGCTCCCGCCTCGACAGGCGCGCGGGTGCGCGCGGCTCAGCCGCTAGCTCCGGCGGCCGCGGAGGCCGCATCGACGCGACCCTTGCCCGGCTCGACGCCGACCAGCAGCCCTTGTCGAGCCGGTAGACGGTGTCGACGTAGCGCTCCGCGCGGGGATCGTGGGTGACCATCACGATGGTCTTGTGGAACTCGCGGTTCAGATGGGTCAGCAGGGTCAGGATTTCCTCGGCCGATTTCGCATCGAGATCGCCGGTGGGCTCGTCGGCGACCACGATGGTCGGGTCGGTGACGATTGCGCGCGCGATCGCTACGCGCTGTTCCTGGCCGCCGCTGAGCTGGCGCGGGTAGTGATCCATGCGGTCGGTCAGCGCAACCACGCGCAGTGCGGTTTCCACGTGCTCGCGACGCTCGGCCTTGCTGAGATGAGTCAGCAGCAGGGGAAGCTCGACGTTCTCGAACGCGGTCAGCACCGGGATCAGGTTGTAGAACTGGAAGATGAGTCCGATATGGCGGGCGCGCCAGCCTGCCAGATCGCGCTCCTTCATTCCGGTGATTTCCTCGCCGCCGACCGCAACCCGGCCCGAAGTCGTGTGGTCGATGCCCGCGATCAGATTGAGCATGGTGGTCTTGCCGGAGCCCGACGGTCCCATGATCGCGACGAAGCGCGCCGACGGAATCTGCAGCGTAACGTCGTCGAGCGCGCGCACCTCGAACTCGTCTCGCTTGTAGATGCGGCTCACATGCTCGAGTTCGATTGCATTTTGTGCGTCCATCAAGAGGCTTCCTTTCCCCCTGGCGGGGTTCAGCGTCCGGCCGCCGCCTGCGTGCCGCGCAGGCGGCTCCGGCGCGGGCGGTCCGGTGCGCGCTTGAGCTGCTCCAGCAAATCCGCAAGTACCTGGGCCTTGGCGGCGGTGACTGCGCGTCCCAGTTCCACCACCACGCGGCGAAAACGCTCCTCACCGTAGCGGTCCATGTTGTTGGAGAGCAGCGCCAGCAGCCGCGCGCTCTCGGTGTCCTCGCGATGCATCCGCGCGATATGTTCAAGACCCGCCGCGGGATCGTGGTGGGCGAAATAAACTTTCACCTGCGCCTCGTCGAACACGTAAATCGGCTGCGCCGGCTCCCGCAGGATCGCGAGAAACCGCTCCCGCCCGCGTGAGGTGATTGCGTAGACCTTGCGGGTGCGGCGTCCGTGCCGCTCCGCGCGCATCGTCACCAGCCCGTCCCGCGCGAGCTTTTTCAGCGCCGGATACAGCGAGCCGTCGCTGGCGCGATAGAAGAATCCGACCGGATCCTGAAACTTGCGCTTGAGATCGTAGCCGGTCATGTCGGATTCCATCAGGAAGCCCAGGATGGGGAACTTGACGTCCATCCGGGGAATCGCCTGGCGGTTAGCGCCAGGAGGCTGCGGATGCAGGCGTGTGGGATGCAGGCTGGTTCGCATACCTCTCGACCCAATATCTCGACTCGATATACGGGTCAAGCGGTGGTCACCGCCAGTGGATCGACATCGTGAATGCCCGCCGCCAATTGCTGGGACCCGACAGCGGTGCGACGCCGGCGACAGCGGCTTGCAGCTCATGCTTGCGCAGCGGAGCAGGTTCCGTGCCGAACACCCGATCCCATAGCGCCGTCGTGACGCCGAATATCTCCGCGGGTGCGCGCAGGTGATGCGCCAGATGGCGCGCGCGCAAGCGCGCTTCCAGACCGGTGCGCGGCGCGGAAAAGTGGATGCGGTAGTGAATCGCTTCGTAGCCGATGAACCCGGCGAGCAAGCCCAGGTAGAATTTCATCGCCGGCGCAAGCCCGAAAAACCATAGCCCGCATACGCTTGCGAGCGCGACCGGAATCCACGCGCCGACCGTGAACACCGCATGCGGGTCGCGATGATGCGCCGCGTGCAACGGGGTCGCGAAGGTGCGCAGCCGATGGCTCAGCACGCCGTGAATAACGTACTCGACCAGCGTCCAGGCAAGCACACCGCCGGCGAACAGGATCGCCCCTTGGACCATTTGATGATGCTAGGCCGCTCGCGCGCGACCCGCAACGCAATCGATTCGCTGCGCTGGCGCAGCCTGCGGACGGCAGTTCGACGCCGGATGATAGATGACATCGGTAAGCCGCCAGCGAAATCCCGAGCCCGATTGCGCACAGTTTACGGTCGGTGGCGGCACAGCTTGACCGATACCTCAATATTGATATACATCAGGACAACTCTAATAACCGCCGGTCCCGCGGAGGACTTTCTAATGTGGAACCCCGACAACCCCTTCCTTAATGGAAACTACGCCCCTTGGCGCGAGGAGGGCGACGCCTACGACCTCGAGGTTGAAGGCGAAATCCCGCGCGAGTTGCGCGGCGCCCTCTATCGCGTCGGCCCCAATCCGCATTTCAAGCCGCTGGGCCGCTACCACTGGTTCGACGGCGACGGGATGGTGCACGCTTTCCTGCTCCGCGACGGGCGCGCCGCCTACCGCAATCGCTACGTGAAGTCTGACGGGTTGCGCGCCGAGATGAAGGCGGGACACGCGCTGTTCGGCGGATTGCTCGAGAATCCGCGCGAGATGCCGCCCGGGGTGCCGCCCTTCAAGAACGCGGGCAACACCAATATCATCGGCTACGGCAACCGGCTGCTCGCGCTGTGGGAGGCCGGCCTGCCGCACGAGCTGACGCCCGAGACGCTGGAGACGGTTGCGCTCTACGACTTCGGCGGCAAGCTGAATGGCCCGGTAACGGCGCACCCGAAATTCGATCCTGCAAACGGCGACCTGCTGTTCTTCGGTTACCAGCCGTTTGCACCTTACGTCACCTGGTATCGCGCCGATCGAGCGGGCCGGCTTGTCGAATCGCGCCCGATCGATTCGAAGCTGCCGGTCATGATGCACGACTTTATCGCGACCGATAACTACGCGATCTTCTTCGTGTGTCCGTCCGTGTTCCGGCTTGAAAACGCCGCCCGCGGATTGCCGGTCATGAGTTGGGAGCCCGAGCATGGCACCCGGATCGGCGCGATGAATCGCGCGACCGGCGAGGTAAAGTGGTTCTCTACCAGCGCGTTTTACGTCTTTCATTTCTTGAACGCGTACGAGGAAAACGGATCGCTGGTGGTGGACGGATGCCGGATGGCTTCGCTCGATATGTCCGGCAATTCGTTCGGGCCGAATCCGCCGCTGCCGTGGCGCTGGCGGCTTAATCTCGCCGACGGCTCGATGCGCGAGGAGCAGAGCGACGAAATTGCGGCCGAATTTCCGCGCCTGGACGAGCGCCTGGCCGGTCGTAAGCATCGCTATGGCTATTTCGCCGCCGAGCGCGACGCCAAGCCCGGGATGGGATTCAACTGCATCGCCAAGCGCGACTGCGCGACCGGCAAGATCGAAGTGCAGAATTCCGGAGGTAACAAGCAGCCCGGCGAGCCCGTGTTCGTGCCGCGCCGCGCCGACTCGGCCGAAGATGACGGCTGGGTGCTCGCGGTCTGGTACGATCCGGCGGTGAACTCGAGCGAGATGACGATTGTCGACGCGCGGAATTTCTCGGCTGCCCCGGTCGCGCGCATCAAGGCGCCGCACCGGGTGCCCTTCGGGTTTCACGGCAACTGGGTGCCGGCTGCGAATTGACGATTGCGCTGCGCGGGGCGAGAGAATGAAGAAAGCCGCACCAAATCGATCGCCGCGCCCGGCTCGCATCGGCGGACTCGACGCCCGGATGCGCGCCGGCGCAACCCCCTTCCCCGCAAAGGCGTCGCTCGAACATGCGATGCTGGGGCTGGTGGCCGAGATGCCGGGGATCACCGGCTACGATATCGCCAAGGTCTTCGCGCTCTCGATGCAGCATTACTGGCACGCTCATCAGGGGCAGATTTATCCGACGCTGGACCGGATGGAACGCGCGGGGCTGATTCGTTCACGCGAGATAATTCAGCGGGGGCGCCCAAACAAACGCGTCTTCACGATCGCTCCGGCCGGAGCGCGCACTCTGGTCGAATGGCTCGAGAGCCCGATCGACGAGTTGCGGATGAAGCATTCACAGCTCATGCGCACGCGCTTTCTCGGCCATCTGAGCGCCGACCGCGCGCGCCAGAAGCTCGAGGAGCAGCGCTCGGGATGGGAGCGCAACCTTAAAGTGTTTCGCGCAATCGAGCGGGATCTGTTCCAGGGGCGCGATTACTCCGACGTCAACGACATGTTCGCGTACTTCACGCTCCGCTACGGGATCGAGTGGATGGAGCAGAATATCCGCTGGTGCGACTGGGCGATTTCCGAGCTCGAGCGCAAGCGCGGGCTGTTCGCTGCTTCGGCAAATGCCGCTGCGGGTGCTGGCGCGCCGCGCATCCGGGCGCGCAAGCACCGCGCCATTCCATAGCGTGGCCGGCCCACTTGCGGGCTTCGCGGCGCGCCGGCCCATCGCCGGGCTACTTTCGCTTTTCATCTTTTGGTCTGGACCTAAGCGGGAAGCCGAGTATCCTAGTGCCGGAGCCGCTGAATTTCGCCCGCTGAACAAACGTCGAAATATACTGGGAACCGCGTCATTCGGGCGCGCTCCTTGAGGTTAAACATTCCAGGAGGGATGCATGGTTAAGAAGATCGCCGCCGTACTGGGCGGCGTCGTACTCGGGCTCGTAATCGCGTTCGCGCGTGCCGGCGCGTTCCCGTTCTGGGGTTCCGGCGAAAAGCCTCACTCCGAGTCCTCTCCCGAAGCTGCCGCGCCGATTACCGCGGCACAGCCGGCGAAGCCGAACGTGCCTGAATCCGGTGAGCGGGCCGGTGTAATCAGTTCGTTTGCCCCGCTGGTCAAGCGCGTGATGCCGACGGTCGTGAACGTCAGCGTTGTGCAGGAAGTCAAGACGATGGGTACCCCGTTTGGCTTCGGCGGCGGCCCGGGTGACCCCGGCGATCAGGGTGACCAGGGCGGACCTCCGGGAATGCCCAGTCCGTTCGAGCAGTTCCGCCGTTTCTTTGGAGAAATTCCGCGCGAGTACAAGCAGCACGGTCTCGGTTCCGGCGTAATCGTTTCGCCCGACGGCTACATCCTGACCAACAATCACGTGGTCGGCGCCGCGGATGAAATCCATGTCATCTTGATGGACAAGCGCGAGTTCACCGCCAAGGTAATCGGCAAAGATCCCAAGACCGATCTCGCGCTGATCAAGATCACCACCAAGGATCCCCTGCCGGCCGCGCAGCTGGGCGATTCCGCCACCACCCAGGTTGGCGATTGGGTGATCGCAATCGGAAACCCGTTCGGCTTCTCGCTGACCGTGACGGCGGGAATTGTGAGCGCCAAGGGACGCATCCTGGGCGGCAATTACGACGACTTCATCCAGACCGACGCCTCAATCAACCCGGGCAATTCGGGCGGCCCCCTGTTTAACGACAAGGGCCAGGTGATCGGGATCAATACCGCGATTTACAGCCGCACCGGCTCCAACAACGGCATCGGCTTCGCCATCCCGGTTGACCTCGCGCGCAACGTGATGGAGCAGCTCAAGGCGCACGGACGGGTGATTCGCGGATGGCTGGGAGTCGAGATCCAGCAGATCACGCCGGATCTCGCCCAGTCCTTCGGACTCTCCAAGCCTGAAGGCGCGCTGGTCGCGAGCGTCGCGAAAGACGGCCCGGCGGCAAAGGCCGGACTGGAGCGCGGCGATATCGTGGTCGCATTCAACGGCCATCCGGTGCGCGAAGAGCATGAGCTTCCCGCGCTGGTCGCGGAAACCGCGGTCGGCACCAAGGTTCCGCTCGATATCCTGCGCAACGGCAAGAAGATGACGCTCGAGGTGAAGGTCGGCGAACTCAAGGAGCAGCAGGTCGCCAGTGCCAAGAGCGAGGAGGGCGGCGGCAACTGGGGGATGGCGGTTCGCGACATTACCCCGGACATCGCGCAGCAACTCCATCTTCAGCGCGCCAAGGGCGTCGTGATACAGCGCGTGGCTCCGGACAGCCCGGCGGCGGAAGCAGGCCTGCAGCAGGGCGATATCGTGCTCGAGGTAAATCGCAAGAAGGTTGATGACGTAAAGCAATTTCTTGCCGATGCCGAAGACGCCAAGAAGACCAAGAAGCCGGCACTCCTGCTGGTCCAGCGCGGAAGTTCCACGCTCTACACGGTGGTTAATCCGAAGGGCTAGCCGCGCGCTCGTCCTCATAAGGCGCAACCGACGGGCGGCGTCGCGGCAACAGCCGCGGCGCCGTCCGCGTTTGGTCCCCGCGCAGCTTTTATCCGCGCAGCGGCGATGTTACCCCTGTGGGCGAGTGCAAGCGCTTGCGGCAAAGACCGATGTGATCATCGCCGGAGCGGGGCCGGCAGGACTCGCGACGGCGCTCTTTCTGTTGCATGAGCGGCCCGATTTCGCGGGGCGAATCCTGATTCTCGAGAAATCCGCGCATCCCCGCATCAAAACCTGCGCCGGCGGCCTGATTCCCAAAACCATCCTCGCGATGGAAGAGCTGGGGCTCGGCCTCGGAGTTCCGTCGGCAACCGTGATGCGCGCGCTTGCGCGAACCCCCGTCGGCGACATGGAGATCGAGCGTCCTGAGCCGATCTGCACCGTGGTCCGGCGCGACGAATTTGACGCGCGCCTGGCGCGCGCAGCGCGCGAGCGGGGCGCGGCGATCCTTGAGCATTGCCGCGTGCTCGGCGTCGAGCAGGATGCGCACGGAGTGCGGGTCGCGACCGATCGCGGAACCATCGGTGGTCTCGTGCTGATTGGCGCCGACGGATCCGGAAGCCGGGTGCGAGCCTCGTTGTTCGGCGCGAACAAGGACGCGATCGGTCGCGCTCTGATGACTGATATTCCCGCCGAGCCTGACCGCGCGCCCGAGTTTGCGGACGAGCGCAGCGTCTTCGATTTTCGCTGCGTCGGCGACGGCATCGCGGGCTACGCATGGTCGTTTCCGTGCATCATCGGCGGCCGGCCCCATCTCAATGTCGGCATCTACGACCAGCTTCCGCGCGGTGGCCACGCGGCGGAGGGCGAGCAGGCGCGAATTGTGTCCGCGCTGCGCGCGTCTTTCCCGGAGCTTGCGCTGGACGGGATCGGGCGCCGCGCGTTCGCCTTCCGCGCGTTTCCGATCCGATGGTTCGACGCGCGCAACCGCTTCGCGCACGGCAGGACGATCCTTGCCGGCGACGCGGTTGGCGTCGATCCGCTGATGGGCGAGGGCATCTCGTACGCGTTCGAGCACGGCAAGCTCGCCGCGAGCGCGACTTTCCGCTTTCTTGACGGTGATGCCCGCGCGCTGGAGCAATACGATCTTGCGCTTCATCATGGTCCGCTGGGTCGCAAGCTGGGCAAGCTCGCATTCGCGGCGCGGCATTTTTTCGGACCCTGGCATCGGATGATGTTCCGCGGCGCAATGATCAGCCGGCGCGCCGCCGAGATCGGCGTGGACTGGTATAATGGAGCGCACCATCTGGACGAGCGCTCCAGCGCCGCGCTGGCCACGCAATTGGCGCGCGCGGTTCTTTTCGGCCCCGGCGTGGGGTAGCATCGATGGCGTTGCAGGGAAGGACGGGCAGGGGAGGAAAGGCGGTGAGCACGCGGCGCAAGAGTTCGTCGCGAAGTCGGCGCAAACGGCGCCGGATGCCGGTTCTCCTGCTGCTCGCGCTGGGGCTTCTGATTGCGGGCTTCCTGGTGCGCCGTGCACTGGTTCCACGGATGACTCATTATATCGCCTACCGCGCTCCGGAGCGTTCCACGACGGCTCCACAAGCGGACGCGCCGCCAGAGGGCGGCGATTCGCCGGCGTCCGGCGAGCGTCTGACTCCGTCCGATCGCCGGGAACTCGATCAGGTGATCAAGCAAAAGTCGAAGTAGGAATTTCTGCAAGATGGCGCCGATTCAGCTTGCCGACGATCTCGGATTCCGGCTCGAGCTCGCCGAGCCGCCGCGGCGAATCGTCTCGCTGGTGCCGAGCTGGACCGAGACGCTGTTCGCGCTGGGCGCGGGCGGCCGCGTGGTCGGTGCGACCAGGTTCTGCGTGGAGCCGGCGGACCGAATCGGCGCGGTCGCGAAAATCGGCGGCACCAAGAATCCCGATCTACGCGCGATCGGAGAGCTCGCGCCCGATCTCGTGATCGCGAACGCCGAGGAAAACCGGCGCGAGGACGTTGAGCAGATGCGCGCCCATGGAATCGCCGTGCTCACCACCTACCCCCGCACGATTCCCGCCGCGGTAAAGTCGCTGCTCGATATCGGCCGCGCGATCGCGTGCGAAGCCTCCGCCGGCGCGCTCGCCCGTGAGATCACGCTCACGGTCAGCGGCATCGAGACCGCGGTCGGCGTGTGGGCCAAGCTCAGAATCAGGGTCTTCTGCCCGATCTGGAAAAATCCGTGGATGTCGTTCAATGCCGACACCTACGCGCACGACGTGCTGCGCATGATGGGCTACAACAACGTGTTCGCCTCGGCCGGCGAGCGCTACCCGATGACCACGCTGCCCGAGGCGCTCGAGCGCCGCCCGGATATTGTGATTCTGCCCGATGAGCCGTACGCATTCGGTGAGCGCGACGTCGAGGAGCTGAAGAAGGCGCTGCCGCCCGCGCTGTCGCGCCGCCTGCTGGTCGTGAGCGGCCGCGACCTGCACTGGTACGGCGTGCACATGGTGGCGGGGCTGCGATCGCTCGCGAACCGGCTCGCGCGGGTCCGCGCCGCCCTGATCTGAGCGCGCATGGTGATTTGCGCCTACGCGGAAAACGATTTACAAAACTTCCGTTGCACGCTGCGCTGCGCGGTCCGATCGATCGCCGGTCGCGCGCACACGCGGCTCGAGGGAGAAATATGATGGCTACCACAGCACCGCTCAGCGGAATCAGGGTTCTCGATCTGACCAAGCTCGCGCCGGGACCGTTCTGCACCATGATCCTGGGCGACCTCGGCGCCGAGGTGATCAAGATTGAAGAGCCCGGCCCTCCGACCGGGCGGCGCGCCGAGCAGGCGGGCAAGGCGGGAACCGCGGGACTGGCCGCCGCGTTCGGCTCGTCGCCGTTCAACGCGCTCAACCGCAACAAGAAGTCGATCGGGCTTAATCTCAAGAGCGGGCCGGGTAAGGAGATTTACACCCGGATGGCGCAGCGGGCCGACGTGGTGGTCGAAGAGTACCGTCCCGGCGTGGCCAAGCGCCTCGGAATCGATTACGAGCATCTGTGCTCGCGCAACCCGCGCCTAATCTATTGCGCGATCACCGGCTACGGACAGGACGGTCCGTATCGCGACCTGGTCGGCCACGATCTTAACTATATCGCCACCGCGGGAGTGCTCTCGATCCTGGGCCGCCCCGGCCAGCCGCCCACGATCCCGCACAACATAATCGCGGACTACGCGGGCGGCGGGATGCATGGCGCGATCGGAATCCTCGCGGCGCTGGTCGCGCGTAATCAGACCGGGCGCGGCCAGTACGTGGACATCTCGATGATGGACGGGGCGGTCGCGCTGATGGCGCAGACGTTCTCCACCTTCTTCGCCACCGGCGTGATTCCCAAGCCGGGCGAGACGATGCTCGACGGCGCAATTCCCAATTACTGCACTTATGGGACCAAGGACGGCAAGGTCATCACGATCGGCGCGTTGGAGCCGTGGTTCTTCGCCAACCTGTGCCGCACGCTGGGGCGCGAGGATTTGATCGAGCACGAATTCAATCCCGAAAAGCGCGACGAGATCCGGCGGGTCTTCACCGAGGCGTTCAAGAGCAAGACGCGCGACGAGTGGTTCGATATTCTGAGCAAAACGGACATCTGCGTGGGCCGGATGAACCGGCTGGACGAAGTGGCCGAGGATCCGCAGGTGCGCGCGCGCAAGATGATCGTCGAGCTGGAGGCGCCCGACGGTCAGAAGGTCAGGCAGGTGGGAATCTCGGTGAAGCTCTCGGACACGCCCGGCTCGATCAGGTCACTCGCGCCGCGCCTCGGCGAGCATACCGAGGAGGTCCTGACCGGGCTTGGCTACTCGACCGAGCAAATCGCCAAGTGGCGCTCCGAAGGCGCTATCAAGTAGTGCGCGCCGCGTACGCTGTAAGCGAACGTGTGACGGATGCGCTAGCGGCCTGAGGCGATGGCGCGGACGGGCGCCGCTTGCGCGTGCGAATGCGCCTGTTCCAGCGCGCGCTTGCGGAGTCCGAACCATAGCGCGCTCGCGCGGTCGGCGTGCACCAGGTGGTAGTGGCTGATATCGCCGGGATCGTCGAGCATCTGGCTTTTCAGCGTCGGCAGGTCGCCTCGCTTGAAGACCGGATTGAGATCTCCCCACGCCAGCACTCGCGCCAGCATCGAGCCGCCCAGCCATTGCGGCAGATATCCCTGCGCGTATCGAGCGAACACCCACGTGCGGTCGCGATCGATCGGCGTCGCGACAAGCATCAGATGCAGCTTGCTGGTTTCTTCGACGCGCGAGATTCCCGGCAGCCGCAAATCCGCGCCCAGCGTGTATTCGTAGTTGTACCAGCGCTTGCCGCCTTCGGGGCTGAGCGTGGCGCGCAGCTTAACAATCTCGCCCTCGAGGTGCGCGTCGTAGTTGGTCATGCGCGTGCCCACGCCGGGCATCCATCGGCGATGCACGAACGGCAGATGGAAAAAGTCGCCCATGTTTTCCATCACGCGCAGATAGGAGACATCGATCTCGAATGAGGTCGTGAATAGCGAACCGTTCTCCCAGGGCGCCGGCTCAAACCACGGAAGGTCGGGCGCGGCCTCGGCCCGCTCGCCATGCCAGAGCCAGATGAGTCCGTGTTCCTCGCGCAGGAGCATCGGCGGCGCGTCGAAGCCGTCGGGAATCGGCGCGTCGGCGCCATTAACCGGCATCAGGACGCACTTTCCCGCCGAGTTCCATCGAAAGCCATGATATGGGCACTGGATGCATCCGTCGCGCACCGCGCCGCGCGACAAGCGAGCCGCGCGATGCGGGCATCGATCGGACATCGCGACCGCGCGCCCGCCGCCGTCGCGCCAGATCACGAGATCCTGGCCGAGGCGGCGCACGCCCACGGGCCGGCCGCGCCTGAGCAGACGGCCTTCGAAGATTGGATACCACTGATTCGGAATCATGTGTTCTCTCCTGACGGCGGTGGCGCCGCCTTCGCGTCGGCGGCCGGCGTGAGCATCCCGCGCGTGGCGATTTCAATTCCACGGCGGACCTCGTCCTGCACCATCTCGGCCGTCAGCGTCTCGGTCATCAGATACGCCGTAATCCAGGTCATGCAGATGCCGTACAGCACGCCGGCCGCGCGAATCGCATCAAGGTTCGCGTCGAGCAGTCGCCCGGCCTTGAGCTTTTCGATGAGCCGTACCAGGACCGAGACCAGGCGCAGGTCGGACTCGAACACCTTGGCGCCGATGGTCTGCGGCGAATTGACCGCCGCGGCGAACACCTCGCGCATCAGGGCGCGATCGTCGCGCAGAAATCCTTCCACCATCACGCCGCACATCTGCGCCAGCGCCGCGATGGGATCGGCGGGAGGATCGTCGGCGATCCGCTCGCCGCGCGCGTAGAGTTCTTCGGTCTCACGCCGCACGATCGCGAGCACGAGGTCGGTCTTGGAGGGGAAGTAGTTGTAAATCGTGCCGACCGCGAGCCGGGCCGCTCGCGCGACGTCTTCCATCGCGGTCGCTTCATAGCCCTTTACGCCGAACAGGCGCTTTGCGGCGCGGACGATATTGCGATGGCGCGCGAGCTTCTGGGTGGAGCGGGAGGGGGCACGGCGCCGGTGAGAAGATGAATCCATTCATCTTTTCTTACGGCACCGTGCGCCGCCTGGCAAGAATTCTGAATCAATTCATTTTTCTCGCCCGCGAGCGGCTATGCGCACGCGCTCCCGCGGCGGCTCGACAGGGACTCGGCGCCGGTCCAACAGCGAGAATCGCATCAAATTAGTGATGCGACTTAGCGCTCACGCGAAACGTTCACGCTCCGCCGGCGAATCGCGATTGTAAGCATCGGGGTCCGCGCTTATCATTTCCTCCATGCCGGATAATCAGACGATGTTCATCCGCGGACCGCATGAACCGCTCGCGATCGAGCGCGCCGAGGGTCCCTGGCTCTACACTCGCGACGGCCGCAAGATTCTGGACGGCGGGGCGGGCGCGGTGGTCGTCAACGTCGGCCAGGGACGCGAGGAGATCGCCGAGGTCGCGCGCCGTACTATCGCCAGGCTCGACTATATCGTTCCGGTGTGGACCTCGCCGGAACGCGAGCGCCTGGTGGAGCGGCTTAAGCGATGGACTCCGGCGGGGATGGATCGGTACTTCTTCACGAGCGGCGGCTCGGAGGCTAACGAGGCGGCATTCAAGTTTGCGATTCTGCTCAACAAGATTCGCGGCAAAGCCTCCAAGAGCAAAATAATCGGACGCAAGTTCTCCTATCACGGCAACACGATTGCCGCGCTGTCGGCGGCGGGCACCGGCCGGCGCGCCGATTACGAGCACGTGCTGCTCGATTGGCCGAAAATCGAGCCGACCTACTGCTACCGTTGCCCGTTCGACAAGACTTACCCCGGATGCGATCTCGATTGCGCCACCGCGCTTGAGCGCAAGATCGTTGAAGTCGGCGCGGACAACGTCGCGGCGTTTATCGCCGAGCCGATGATGGGCTCGTCAGGCGGCGCGGTGCCGCCCGTCAAGGAATACTGGCCACGCATCCGCGAGATTTGCTCGAAGTACGACGTCCTGTTGATTGCCGACGAAGTGATGACCGGTTTTGGCCGCACCGGCCGGCGCTTCGCCGTAGATCATTGGGACGTCACGCCCGATATCCTGGTCGGCGGCAAGGGGCTCACGGGCGGCTACATGCCGATGGGAATGATCGCGGTGCGCGGCGAGCTGGTCGAAGAGGTTGAGCGCGCCAAAGCCGACTTCATGTTCTACACCTACAGTTCGCATCCGGTCGCCTGCGCGGTGGCCGACGCGGTGCTCGCGATCATGGAGCGCGAGCGGCTGGTCGAACGTTCCGCCGAGATGGGAACTCGGCTGGGGGCGCAACTGCGTGAGGAGCTTTCGGGTCATCCGATGGTCGGCGATATCCGCGGCGCGGGGCTGTTCTGGGGCGTCGAGCTGGTGCATGACAAGTCGGCGCGGACTCCGTTTGCCCCCGACCAGAAGGTCACCAACCGGGTGCTGAGCGCGGCGCTCAAGCGGGGCTTGTTCTTCTATCCTTCCACCGGGATGGCGGGAAAAGCGGGCGGCGACGCGATGATGCTGACGCCGCCGTTCGTGATCGGCGATTCGGAAATCGAGTTCATGGTGCGCACGGCGCGCGAAGCGCTGGATGATGTGAGGCCGAATCTTTAGCCCGGCCTTTCGTGGAAACGGGGGTCGGAAAGGTGAGGAGGATCCATATGTTCTGGATGAGTCTGAGGAAAGTTTTGTTTGCGGCGGCAATTGGAGCGGCGCTGCTGGCGCCCGGATACGCATCGGCTCAAACAGTTTCGTACAAAATGAGTACCGGCCACATGCGGTACCTCGGGACCACCTCGTTCGCGGCGCTCTCAGCAAAGTCGCAGGCCCGGTCCGCGGCGGCGCCGGTGGGCTCGGTGCATATTAATCCCTGGCTGATAAACCGCCGGCTCACTCCGGCTCAGACGGGCGCGGCTGCGGTGACGGCTCCGGCAGCCAAGATTAAGATTCCCAAGATCAAGAATCCGCCATCGCTTGTGATGGAGAGCGCGGCCGGATTCCCTGGGCTCAACGCATACGACAATTATCTCGCAAATCCGATCGGATCGACAGGTTACAATCTCGAGAGTGAGCCGCCCGACCAAGGGCTTTGCGTGGGCAATGGCGTCGTGCTGGAGCTGACCAATACGACGGTCGCGGAATACGACACGTCGGGTAATCTCAACGCTTACGCGTCGCTTTACGACTTCATGGGCCTGGCGCTGACAACGACCAGTTCAATCGATCTTTTGTCCGATCCGCGCTGTATCTTCGACCCGGGTTCCGGGAACTTTTACGTTACCGCCACTCACGCGAGCGCCGACGGCACGGAAACAGATGTGCGGCTCGCGGTCATGAACGCGAACACGATGAACAAAAAGCTTTACTTGATTCCAACCACCAACGACAGCGGTTCGTTCCCGATTAATGATCCGGGCTGCCCCTGCATAGAGGACGAGCCGCTGCTCGGAGCGAACGGGACCTCGGTTTTCATTTCGGGCAACGAGTTCACCTATCCTGGCGGCAACTTCGATCAGAATCTCATCTACGTGGTGAGCAAGGCGGATCTGAACGGCGGCGACCTGAACTCCACGCCGAAGTTCGATGTGTTTTCGGGCCTTGGCTATATAATGCATCATCAGATTTTGCCCGCGTTTTCGATCTCGCCGGCAAATTCCCCGGCTGGGGACTACGACACCGACAATGGCGGCACCGAGTTTTTCCTTGCCTCGCTGGTTGGTCTAAATGGAAACGTCAAAAAGATCGCGCTGTGGGCGATTACCGGTACCTGCGCGCTCAGCAGCGACCTCGGCACGCCCTGCAGCGATCCGGTGTCGCTAGGCGCGAAACTGCTCGGCAACAAGCTTTATCTGAATGCCGCCAACTCTTCGCAGGCAAGCGGCGATTTTCCGCTCGGCCAGAGTCTTAGCGACCCCGAACCCGCGATCGATACCGGCGGCGCCGGCGGCGATCGGATGCAGCAGGTCGTTTACAGCGGTGGAGTCGTGTACGGCTCGCTGACGACCGCAGTGAGCGTGGGCGGCAATATCCAGGCGGGCGTGCTGTGGGCGTCGGTGGTGCCAAAGGTCAAGGTCACGAACAAGACCTATGCCGGCGGGCTGCAAATCTCGCGCGTGCGTGGCAAATTCCGCGGCGGATACGTCGGCATTTCCGGGATCGACCTGTTCTACCCGTCGATAGCAGTCAATCCGTCGGGGCGGGCGGTAGTTGCGTTCGACATGTCCGGACCATCGATTTTCCCGAGCATCGGATACGCGAACGTGATCGGCGGCGCCGATTCCAACGTGCATGAGACCAGCGCGGGTGTCGGTCCGGACGACGGCTTTTCAGCTTATCCGCAGGAAACGGGCGGATTCGGCAATGGCGTCGGACGGTGGGGCGATTACACCGAGATCGTTACCGACTCCGGCGGGAATTTCTGGTTCGGCGGCGAGTACATTGCGCAGACCTGCGACAGCGCGGCCTACGGCAGCGATAATACCTGCGGTGGAACGCGCGCGCCGCTCACCAATTGGGCCACCCACATCACGGAACTCGCTCCGTAAGAATCAACCGCCCTGTGCGAGCGCGGCGCCCCAGGCGGGGCGCCGCGTGCTTGTATGGGTGGAGTCGCCGGCGCGCTTGCCACTCGCGCATCGCGCCGGGTTCTGGTTAATTGGGGGGACGGCGCGCGGGGCGGCGCGATCGCCCGCTTCAATTGCTCCGCCGTGCTCATGCGATCGCGAGGAGATAAATGGCCGAGAGCATAATCGGTCCGACATCGCACTATTTCTACTCGCAGCGGCTCAAGCTGCACTACGTCGATTGGGGCAACGCGGACAAGCCGCTGATGCTGATGGTGCACGGCGGACGCGATCACTGCCGCAATTGGGATTGGGCCGCGCTCGACCTGCGCGACCGCTATCACATAATCGCGCCCGACCTGCGCGGTCACGGCGACTCAGACTGGGCGGTCGGCGGCAGCTACTCGATGATCGATTACGTGCTGGACCTTGCGCAGTTGATGCAGGCGCTGGGCGGCGGACCGGCCACCCTGGTCGGTCACTCGCTGGGCGGCAGTATCGTGCTCCAGTACACCGGGGTTTTTCCCGACTCGGTGCTCAAGGTCGTGTCGATCGAGGGGATGGGGCCGCCGCCGTCGATGATCAAGCCGGTGCCGGCCTTTGCGCGGATGAGCGTGTGGATTCATCAGATGCAGGAACTCGCGCGGCGCAGCGTCCGCGAGTATCCATCGATTGAGGGCGCGCTCGAGCGCATGCGCGAGGCCAATCCGCACCTCAGCCGCGAGCAGGCGCTCCATCTGACGGTGTGGGGCGTGCGCCGCAACGAGAACGGCACCTATTCGTGGAAATTCGACAATTACGTTCACGCGACCTCGCCGTACATGTTCAATCTCAAGGACGCGCGCGAGATTTGGGAGAAGATCACCTGTCCGACCCTGCTCATTCGCGGCAGCGAGTCATGGGTGGGCGACTGGGTCAAGGATGGGAGGTTCAGCGCATTCAAGAATGCCGAGACAGTCACAATCGATAAGGCCGGCCACTGGGTTCATCACGATCAGCTTGCACAATTCCTCACCCATGTGCGCCGGTTCCTGCAGATCTGATCCGGGTCGGCGCGCGCGGCGGAGCCATAGCATATGACTCCTATGAGAGAACCGGCGTTCGGCCTGCGGGCGGATCAGTTCGAGTATGTTCAGCTGATCCTGCTCGCGATGGCCGTCGGCGCATTCTCGGCGATGGGCAACCTGGGCTTCCGCGAGCTGATCGATTTCTTTTCCTGGGTCTATCGCCATCTCGAGTGGAATGCGCTCGGGATCAACCGCGGCGGCGCCTTCCTCGTCCTGATTCCGCTGATTCTGATGAGCGGCGGAGTCGGGATGCTGATCCTCAACCTGATCTGGCCCGGCGACGTGTTTGGCTACGGCTTTCCCAGCTTCCTGGAGCAGGTGAACCTCGGCAATGCGCGCGTCAAGCGGCGCTGGATCATCGTCAAGTCGCTGGGCGCCGCGCTCTCGCTCGGTTCGGGCGCGTCGGTCGGACGTGAAGGACCGATCGCGCAGATCGGCGGTGCGATCGGCTCGATGATTGCCCAGTTGCGCAGGCTCTCGCCCGAGCGGATGAAGGTGCTGGTGGCGGCGGGCGCCGGCGCCGGAATCGCCACCACTTTCAACGCGCCGATCGGTGGCCTGATGTTCGCGCAGGAAATCGTCCTGCTCGGCCATGCCGAAGTCGCCAACCTGACCCTGCTGATCATCTCGACCTTCACCGCGGTGGTGACGCAGCGCTCGATCCTCGGCAATCAGACCGTATTCCAGGTGCCGGAGTTCGTGCTCAGAAGCTACTGGGAGATGGTCACCTACGGGCTGATGGGATTCACGATGGGAATCCTGAGCGCCGGCTACGTGCGCTTCTTCCATGGCACGGCAGGTATGTTTCGGCGCATGAAGATTCCCGAGTGGTCAAAGCTGACGATCGGGCTGGCCGTGGTTGGCGCAATCGCGATCGTGCTGCCCGAGAACCTGTCGGACGGCTATCCGGTGATCAACATGGCGATGGCCGGGGAGTTCGCGCTCGGGATGCTCGCGGCGTTGTGCGCGGCCAAGTTCGTCGCCAGCAGCATCTCGCTCGGATGCGGCGCGCCGGGCGGAGTGTTCGGTCCCATATTCTTCATTGGCACGATGGCCGGTGGAACCTTTCAGCGCCTGTCCGAGCATCTGTTTCCCCACCTGACCGGACCACGCGGCTCTTACGCGATCGTGGGCCTGGGCGGATTTCTGGCTGGCACCACCCACGCGCCGCTGACCGCGCTGTTTCTGCTCTTTGAGACCACCCACAGCTACTCGATCGCGCTGCCCGCGATGATCGCGACGATCACCTCGATGGTGGTCGCGCGCGCCATCGAGAGCGAATCGATCGATACCTACCCGCTCGCCCGCGAGGGCAAGACCCTGCACATCGGGCAGGAGCGGCTGGCGCTCACGCAGATCCCGGTCAGCGCCGTGATGACCCGGGACGTCGCGGTGGTGAATGACAATGCGTCGCTGGCCGATGTCCTGCACATCGCGGGCGAGACGCCGCAGTCAACGCTGCCGGTGGTCAGCTCCGACGGTCAACTCTCCGGACTTATCGTTACGCGCGATCTGCTTACCTTGCTGGCCGGCGGAACCGACCTGGGCCCGCTGGTCAACGCCTACGATATTGCGCAGACCAATTGCCCGATGCTGACGCCCGATCAAAGTCTCGACGTCGCAAGCCAGCTCATGGAACAGGACGGGCTCGACGAGATCCCGGTCGTCGAGCGGCACGATGGCGGGCCGTTTTTGGGACTGGTGATGCGCCAGCATATCGCGCAGGCGCTCAACCGCGTGACGGTTTCGCTCTCCACGCTCGCCACGCGCGACCAGAACATCTACTGGGCCACCGGCTACCGGGTGACGCGGGTTGAAGTTCCGCGAGCCGCCGACGGGAGAACGCTGCGCGAGCTCGATCCACGCGCGCGCTTCGGCGTAACCGTGCTTGCGGCGCGTCCGGCGGGCGAATCCGACTCGGGGTTTGCGCCGGTGTCTCCGGATCAGAAGCTCAAGGAGGGCGATTTGCTGGTCGCCGCGGGACGGCCCGCCGATATCCGGCGCTTCTCCCGCCACCTCGAGCAGGACAGCTGGGAGTAGCTCGCGCGGTCTTCGTCCCTAAGCATCCGGGGCGGCCGGAAACAGGTAAGGCCGCGCGCGTCCGGCGCGAAGCTCCGCGCACAGCTCCTCGACCGAGCATACCTCGCGCTCGAGCTCGGTCGCGCAGGTCAGGAACCAGTTGGCGGTGGCGAAGTGCGCGTCACTGCCGCCGAAGGAACTGAGCCCGAGCTTCAGCGCCGCATCGCCGGCAAGCCGGTTCTCAGTGTCGGAGTTCTGTCCGTTGACCACCTCGATTCCTCCAATCGCGGCGCCGTGGCGCGCCAGCAGCGAATCGAGCCGTGAGCCGAACCCGGATTCGCGAAACGGATGCGCTGGAATCGCGATCCCGCCCTCATGATGCATCACCTCGATCAGATGCTCGCTCTTGAGCATCCGCGAGCTCAGGTCAAACCGCCGCATCACTTCGCGATTCACGCCGAACAGCAGCAGATGGCCCAGGTCGGTGTCGGCCTCGATGCCCTTGAAGATGCGGATGGCGTAGCGCTCGGCAAGCGCGGCATACGTCTCGTCGAGCGCGGCGTCGATGGGAAACAGGCGATGCTCGGTGAAGCAGATAGCGCCCAGCCCGGCCGCAGTCCGCGCCGCGAATTCCAGGTACTGCTCCGCCTCGACGCGTGAGTCGGCCGAGAGCTTGGTGTGGACGTGCAGGTCAACGATCATCGAGCGACAGTTTCACATCTCCGCGCCCCACTTGAAAAGATGCCGGGCCGCCGCCGGAGGTTCCGCGTGAAACCTGACATTGCGCTCGTGCGCGACGGCGATGGGCGCGCCGAGTCATCGCCCGGGCGCGCGCGCATCGGTTCGCGATGGCGCCGGAGCGGTTCGCGCCTGTCTCCGATGGCTTGGAGGACGCCGCGCCCCGGCCGCACCTGGGATCGGTTTGGGTTACGGTTTCGCCTCCCGGCGGGAACCGGCTCGAAAGAATCCGCGCCGATGCTCGATCTTGTCTGAGTGGCGAGGCGAAGATCTGGGTTCGAAAAAATTTTCGCCCGGGTGAATTCGGCCCGAGATGGAGTACTGAGTCTTGCTGGAGGTCTGATGCGGTCCGCCGCGCCCCTGCGCCGGCGATGTGAGATTCCTTCTCACGAACTGACTATAGCACATTCGGCCCGTATCGGCGAGCGCTCTTCCTTCCGCGTGCGCGATGCCCGAGACCTGAATGCGGTTTCTATCGCGCGATCCGCAGCGCTTGTCATTCTACGCACTCATTTGGGTAGAATCCCGGTTTTCCGCCGATCGAGATCGCGATGCCGACTCGTGCCGTTCAGCGGCCGGCCGTGGCGGCGCCACGCACCATCGCGTCAGGCGTGAAGTCCGCGCGGCTGACGGAGCCCATGTTGATGTACCAGCATTCGTGCTCGGGTGCGCCCGGCGTGGGCAGATCGCAGAAGCTCGACATGCCGTTCTGGACGTTGGTGCTGGTGCCATTGACCTGGAACAGCCGCTTGAACGGATAGATCGCGATTTTCGCGTCCGGGACCGGCCTGTCACGATAGGTCAACCAGTTAGTGAAGTTCACCATCAACTCGCCCTGGCGATCGTACATGTCGTGCGAGAGCACGACGTCGGCCTCGGCGTCAATGTAAACGATGTGCTTGGAGTAGAGGTCGTTGGCATTTACCTTGGGGTTGGCGATGGACTCGATCACATAGACTCGCCGCATCTCCCATTCCGCGGGACACACGCTGCCGCCGCCGTCGGTGGGGCAGATGTTGCCGGGGTCCTGCGACACATGTAGCGCCCCCAGCATCGTTTTCTCACCCAGGAAGCGGTAGTTGTAATCTTCGATCTTGGGGTTGTAGCCCTCGGCGTCATCCTGGTTGAACTGAAGCGTGCCGGTGGCGTCGCCGCGGATAGCCTCGTCCAGCCTGCGAACGCGCCGCGCCGCGGGGTTGTAGCTCCACGAGTCGTCGACCCGGTTCGGATTGCCGTATCGATAGCCGACGATGCCTGAGCCGCGCACTTCCGCCGGTGACAGCCATGGAAACGCGCGCCAGCGGAACATGATATTGCTGATTTTGTAATCCGGATCCGTCGGCATCGGTTCGACCTCGGTGCGGCCGACCTCGTTGTAGGCGCCGTAATGTCCGATCAGCTGGTAGTCGATTTCCTTGTAAGGATTGCCGAGCTTCTCGTAGACTTCGACACAGCCGAAATAGCGGGCGTCGAAGTCGTCGGTCCACATCGGCCGGAAGTCCATATTCCACATGATCTTGACCGCGGCTTTGGGATCGTTGTCATCGATGATGGGGAACGGCTGTCCCGCCACATACCCGACCATTGTCATCCCGTTTTTGGCCAGCCGCACCTGCGACGAATATTTCTCGGTAGCTTCCTTGTACGGAGGAGGCCAGTCGATTCGTCCCGTGGGCACGATCTTCATCGACATTCCGTTCGCCACTCGCCAGTATTCGCCTGGCGAAAGCAGACCCTTAACCTTCTGAGCATCTGCCGCGGTTATAAAGTCCCCGGGCTTGACCTGCGCTGAGGCGGGCGATGACGCAATCAACAAAAAGGGTAGTAAGAAAACCAGGGAGGCGAAATTACGTTGACCGGAAAATCGCTCGTGCATCTCCATCGCAACTCTCCACTGTTTCGGGTTTCCTGTTCAGACACCGATGCCAACTCGCCATGTACACCCAGACCACCTCAACGGCAAGGTTTCAGCGCGGATTTAGTGCACTGCGTGTCAATCGGTTCCGGCCGGGGCCGCCTTGACATCATGTGAGCAGGCAACGCCCGGAGATGCGTCCTTTGAGACCAATTTATCAGACAGTTATTCCACCGTCTTGGCGTCTTGACGATATCTCTTGAGCAGGGCTGTGCTCTCAGTCTGCACGGCTCACAAACTATGCACTCCTTTGCCCAGGATGCATGAATGGAGTTCTTGAAACTGGCTACAGCACGTTTTGCGAGAGATGCGTCGGGTAACGGATTGTCAAATCTGGCGCGCGGTGCGATCACGGGCTGGCGAAGCCGCCGGTTACCTGCAGGTGATCAACGATTGAGACAATCCCCGCGACCGTGAACACCATCGTCTGCACCATCATCCGGTCCGCTTCAGTCGGCACCGTACCCCACAGGATGATGGTGTCGCCTTCCATCCTGAAGTGAACATTGCGATAGCCCGACGTGTCGAGCATCTGGCGCAGCGCCATCAGGCGCGGATTGGTGTGCGGCGGTTCGGTGACGCCGGGGCCGTAGCTGGGCGGCGGAACCGCGGGCGCGGAGGGATAAGGATTGTCGGGCGGGGCGCTCGAGGGCCGCGTCATCACGTACGCGACAATCGAAGTAAGAATGAATGCGCCGGCAAACAGCGTCGCGATGAGCAGGTAGGGAAGATTGCGCCGGTGCCGCCGCGACCAAGCGCGGGTCCACTCTTGCTCGTCCGGCGCGCCGCCCGGGTTGACCGGCTCGGCGAGCACGATGGTTTGCGACTGCGCGGATGCCTGCGCCTGCGGCTCTGACAGGTTGCGCAGATCGACGGCGCAGAAGGAGCAGAATCGCGAATCGACCGGAATCGTGCGGGCGCATCGCGGGCATCCCATTTCATCCGGATTGGTAAGCCGCGTCGGCGCGGACGGCGTGCTGGCGCCCGCAACCGGCGTCTGCAGCGGCAGGCGAAGCTGCGGACGCGACGGCGCGCCATGCGCATTCGCCGCCGGCGCCGATTGCGACGCGTCGTAGCTCACGGAGGTTCCGTTCCTGATCGCGAGCAATCGTTCGCGAAATTCGGTCGCGTCGGTCACGCGCAGCGCGACGTCGTATTTGAGCGCCTGATCGATCAGATCCGCGAGCGCCCGGGTGACTCCGGGCGCGGCCTGGCGCAGCGGCGGAAAGCTGAAAGGCGGCTCGAGGGCCGGGTCGCGGCCCGAAATCGCATGATGCATCGTGGCGCCGAGCGCGTAGATGTCCGAGCGGAACTCGACCTTGCCGCGGTATTGCTCGGGCGGCGCGTAACCTTGGGTGCCGATCATGGTGGCGTTGCTCAGCGGGCGGAAGAAGCGCGCGATACCGAAATCGATCAGCTTGGCGTGGCGGTCCTTCGTGATCATCACGTTCGACGGTTTGAGATCGCGGTAGACCACCGGCGGGGTGAGGCCGTGCAGGTACTCGAGCGTCTGGCAAATCTGGATCGCGAGATCTATCACTTCGGATTCCGCCATTCGGCCGCCGGCGTCGCGCATGCGTTGCTCCAGCGTGACGCCCTCGATGTACTCCATCACGAGGTAGTGCCGGTTCTGATCGCTGAAGCGATCGAATACGCGCGGAATATGCTCGTTGCTGAGCGTCGCGAGCATGTCGGCCTCGCGCTGAAAGGAGGCGGCCGCCTGCTGCTGCAGGTTGGGGCTGGTGAAGCTGTCCACCATCTCGGCCAGCGCGCACGGGCGCGAGGCCAGGCGCAGGTCTTCGGCGAGATAGACCATCTTCATCCCGCCGCCGCCGAGCGGTTTGACCACGCGGTAGCGCCCGCCGATCACCGTGTTTGCTTCGATCACCGCCATCGATTTGTTCTAGGGCCCCGTCTCGGAGCGCGCGGATGAATCGCGGGTGCGCCGGCGTCTGCGGCGCGAGCGCGCTCCGTCACCCGCAATCGCGCCCTGGACCGCGGCGTTGATCGCGCAGATGAGGTGCAGTAGCACGCCGAGTTGAGGGCCGGTTGCGTACGCGAATATCACCGCGAAAAACCAGATCAAGCCGCGCGCGGGCTCGCGCTTATAAATGTGGCCGAGGCCGGGGATGATGCTGAGCAGCGCGGCGGTAATCGGATTGAACCCGGGATCGCGCACGAAGATCGAGGTGCCGGCCAGAGGCGCGCCGCATTCCTTGCAGAACTGTGCGCCGGCAACGACCACCGGCTGGCCGCATCGCGAGCAGAAGCGGGCGGCCTCATTGCTCAAATCAGGCACGGAAGGTGAACGGCGCCTGGCCGAGCCGGATCGCGTCGCCATCGGCGATCGAGGTCTGCGTGACCCGCCGCTCGCCGACGAACGTGCCGTTCTGGCTGTTGAGATCCTTGATTTGATATTTGCCATTGTCCGGCTCGATGCTCGCGTGATGGCGCGAGACCGATGCGTGATTGACCACGATGTCGTTGTCGAGCGCACGGCCCATCGTGGTCGCCGCGTCGGCCCGCACGGGGTAGCGCTGACCCGAAGAATCGACCACGCAGGGGCCGGCGGCCTCGATCCGATTTCCCGCCAGGCGCACCGCCACGTGCGCGGCGCTGGGCCGGTCCGCCGTGAGGCTCGCCTGCGCCTGTGCCGGCGCGGAACCATGGCGCAAGCGGAAGGTCATTTCGTAGCCGCCGATTCCGATTCGGTCGCCGTCGTGCAGATCGACGGTTTCGATCCGCCTGCCGTTGACGAAGGTCCCGTCCTGGACCGCGATATTCCTGATCACGTAATCCGCGCCGCGCCGCTCGATTACGGCATGGCGCTGCTGCACGGTGGCGTCGCCGAACAGTCCGATAGGATTTTCCTCCGCGCGTCCGATCGTCGCCCGCGCGCCCTCGACCCGGAACTGGCGTCCCTTGAGGCGTCCCTGCTCGACGGTGACCCACGCGTCCTTGGTCAATTCCTGGACCAGCCCGATGAGCAGGCCGATTGCGAGTCCAATCAGGCTGAGCCCGATGAGCCGCGAGGTTAGTCCACCGCCGGTCACGTAGTTGATCGGATCGAACAGCGCACCGCCGGCGAGTCCGCCGATGAGCCCTCCGATCCCGCCCTTGGCGATATTGGGCAGGTTGAAGGTCGCGATTCCGACGCCCACGCCGAGCATCCCGCCCATTATCACCCAGCTGGTGACGCGTCCCATGAAGAGCGCGAAGTCGGAGCCCGCCTGATTCAGGCTCCATCCGCCCATCTGCAGGATCGAGCTGAAAACTGAATTGGCGATGTAATCGGAGAACAGCGCGACCACGAAGCAGATCGCGAAGCCGCGCAGGAACCGATTGCGCATCGCGGTCGAGTACTGCAGCGATTGCCCCTGGACCGCGGTGATGGCGCCGCCGATAAATCCCGATAGCAGCATCATCGAGACGTACGACGCGATCGCCGCCGCGGTCGAAACCTGCTGGGTAAGGGTGTGCCCGTGGCTGGCAAGCTCGACCGGGAGCCATCCGACCGCTCCACCGACGAGACCTGCGAGCGCCTTCAGGACAAGTTCGCGCCGATTGATCGATTCATCCATAGCGTAGCGTTCCTCACCGTCATCGCGAGGCAGGAACCATGCCGAAATCATAATAGCCCGCCCCCAGCGTGCGGAAAATGCGTCCGGCGGGCCCGATGCAGCCCGGGCGCGGCATCCGCCGCACTGCGGTTGCCGCCTGGGAGCGGTTCAAGGCATCATCGAAGCAACAAAATTTTCAGTTTTGCTACGGAGAAGGAATGGCCGAGAAAACCTTGATGCCCGAGGCGTTTGGACCGCTGCAGGGCGTAAAAATCGTTTCCACCGGAACCCTGATTGCCCAGCCGTTTGCCGCCGAACTGGCTGCCGAGATGGGCGCTGAAGTAATCCAGGTCGAACGGCCCGGCGCGGGCGATATCGGATGGCGCAATATCGGAATTCGGCTCAAGACCAGCGATGGCACGCCGCCGGTCGCGACTACCTGGGTCCAGGAGCGCCGCAACGTGTTTTGCGTCACGCTCAACCTGGCCAGTCCGCGCGGCCGCGAAATCATGCTGGGGCTGCTCGCGCGCGCGGACGTGTGGATGGAAAGCTCGAAGCCCGGCACCTACCCGAGATGGGGACTCGACGACGCCGCGGTGTGGAAGAAAAATCCGAAGCTGGTCATCACGCACGTCAGCGGCTTCGGGCAGACTGGAGATCCCGACTACGTGAAGCGCGCGTCCTACGACATCGTGGGGCAGGCGGTGGCCGGCATGATGTACCAGACCGGGTTTCCCGATCCGACGCCGCCGACCCGCGCCGCGCCGTGGACGGGCGACTATCTGACGGCGCTCTTCACGCTATGGTCGTCGCTGGCGGGGCTCACCTACGCGCGCACGACCGGCAAGGGCCAGGCGATCGACGTGGCGCAGTTCGAAGCGATCCACAAGACCCTGGGCGGCACGATGGTCGAGTATTTCCAGGAGGGGATCGTGCGCGAGCGGTCGGGAAACCGCGCGCAGGGGTTTCAGCCGCTAGACGCGTTCCAGGCCTCCGACGGATGGGTGGTGATGGGTGCGCTGGGCGACGTGTACAACCGCCTGCTGCCGGTCATCGGGATGGACCCCGCCGATCCGAAGTGGCAGAGCGCGCGCACCAACCTGGAATCGATCGAAGGAATTGAGTTCGACGCGATGCTGCGCGGATGGATCGCGGAGCGCACGGTCGCCCAGGTGGTCCGCGCGATGACCGACGGCGCGGTGCCGTGCTCGCCGATCATGTCGAGCAAGGACATCGCCGAGGATCCACAGTATCGCGCGCGCGAAATGCACATCGAGTGGCGCGATGAGCAGGTGGGCAAGGTCAAGGGAATCGGAATCGCGCCGCGATTCTCGCTGACGCCGGGCAAGGTCGTGCGCGGCTCGGTCCCGATCGGTCACGACAACGAGCGCGTGTACGGCGGCCTGCTCGGGCTCGGCGCGGGCGAGCTCGAGGCACTGCGCAAGGAAAAGGTGATCTGAGCGCGCGCGCGAGCCGGGACTGAGCACGCGCGCGCGCGGACCGCGGCGCTACCGGTTCCGATACAGCAGAAAGCGGCCGTTTGCCGGCTGCACCGGCCGATTCGTGATGCTGGTGCCCCAGCATGCCTGCGCCGCATCCTCGAAGGCGGCGATCTGATCCGCCGACATCGTGATCGGCGTCAGCATCTCGGTCCACAGAACCCCCTGGGCGCAGCGCGGCGGCGTCGGGGTGCTGCCCGGGGTGGTGAGAGAGCCGTTGAACCTCACGTAATTTTTCTTGTGCGGGATTAGGTCGGTCAGCTTGAGATCGACCGTGGAGGGATCGCCGGAACTGGGCGGCTCGATTACGCCGGGATCGGCCTTGCCGCTCTGCACGAAGACTCCCACCACCGCCAGTTGTCCGTTATCCGGATTCTGGTGCACCAGATGGATTTCCATCGGATATTGGGTTCCGTCGACCGTGTACTCACTGGGAGTATGCTCGTGTATGTTGATGAGGTTGTAGCGAGTATTCCCGATCGTGATGTAGTTGCCCGCTCCGTGATTGAACTCGACCTGGTCGTCATGGTCGAGTGTCAGCACGTCGGCAACGTTGTAGTGAAACGTCAGCTTGGGCAGCTTGGCGCGGGTGGCGGTGCTGGTGACGATGTCGAACGGAGACTGGCGGATGCCGTTTCCGCATTCGTCCGGGAACAGCGTGTTCCACTCATTCGGGCCGGTGGGGCTGGTGTACGACCAGTCCGGCTCGGTGGGGCATCCGGCGGCGAATGCCGGGGTCTGGATAAGTGCGAAAGCCGCCCAGAAAAAAGCGCCTGCGATGAATATTCCAACGCGCATGAGAGTCTCCTTACCCCACAAAGTAATACCTCTCAGCCGGAACTGCTGCGCCTACGGCTCACTAAGATAATCTCGGGGTGCGAAGCAGCGTACTCCGGCGGGAACCCACGGTCAAGCGACCTGATTTCCGGCGGCAGTTGAGTCTCGGACGCGAAACTGGACGGCGGACGCGGTCCTGCGTTACTGCGCGACTTTGGACATGAAGGTCTCGACCGTGCGGCCGAACTCGCGCTCGTCGGCGTAGCGTCCCAGGTCGAAAATGAAGTAGCTCGCGCCGGCCTCGCGCTCGGCGCCCAGCCGCGCGCGCGCGGCGCCCAGGTCGTCGAGCTTGAGCCCGCGGCGCACGACGATCTCCGGGGCGGGGCGCCCGGCGGCGCTCATCTTCGTTTTCAATTCTTCAACCATAGGTTTAAGTTCGGCGGCGCGCAGCATCGGATGCCATCCGTCGCCGAATTCGACCACCCGCCCGATGGCGCGCGGCCCGTTGCCGCCGACCCAGATCGGCGGGCACGCGGGATGCGGCTCGAAGACGAAGGCGGGAAACCGCACCGTGTCGGCGCTGAACGCGCGCGCCTCGCGGCTATCGAACAGATGGCGGATCACGCGCAGGGTGTCGGTCGCAATCGCGCCGCGCTTGCCCATGTCCACGCCCAGCGCGTCGAACTCGGGTTTCATCCATCCCACGCCGACGCCCAGGATCATCCGCCCGCCCGACAGCTCCTGGATCGTCGCGATCTGCTTGGCGGTCAGCACCGCGGGACGATAGGGCAGCACCAGCACCGACACGCCGATGCGGATGCGCTCGGTGATTCCGCCGAGCCATGCCAGGGTGGCGAGCACGTCGAGGTAGCGGCCGCCGGAGCCTTCGACCTGGTCGGGCGGGATGCACAGGTGATCGGAGACGAAGATCGCGTCGAAGCCCGTGTCTTCGGCAATTCGGGCGCAGGCGCGGATCGTCTGCCGCGACGATTGCGGCCCCATGTTGCGAATCGCGACACCGAATTTCATCGCTGTTCCTCCGCGAGGTTGCGCCGCGGCACTCCGGCGCCGATCGCTTTCACGATTTGCAAGCGCGCGCCACGCTGCATCCGCTCACTTGATATTCACTGCGCCCGAGGTCGCCAGTTCGAGCTTCCAGTCGGCGATGATCGGATACTGGCTCAGATTCAACTGACTTACAAAGTCCATGAGGCGCGCGGTGTCGGGACCGTGACCCTGCTCCGAGCGCTGGCGCAGGTAGTAGGGCGGAATACTCTGGTAGTACAGCGTCGCTCTCACCGCGGACGCATTTGCCACCGCGCCGGTGAGCGGAATCTGGTACCGCACCACGCTGCAGCCGCATCCCCGCTGATATGACGGATCGTCGCCGGTGCCAACCGGCGCCGTGATGGCGGCGTTGGGACCATTGAACGACCTGCCGCTGGGCTGGATGCGATTGTCCTTGACCTTGTGATCGAGACTGAGAAAGCTGCTCGTCAGCATCCCCTGAGGGTCGGTAACAAGCTCTTCGTAGATCTCGACCTGCTGGTCGCTGGTGATTGGATTTTCGGTCCAGAAGTGAGGCTGGAAGCTCTGCTGAGCCGGGCTGAAGAATTCGGTGACCAGCGGAGCGCCCGAGTTATCGACAATGACTCCGTCCGAATTCGTATTTCCTGACGCCCAGAGAACATTTCCGCTTGCGTCGAGCACCTGAAAATTAAGGAATGCGCGCCGAAAGCTCACCCCGGTAGGAAGATTGTGGCCGGCCAGGTTCAGCACTTGCACGTCGGCCTGCAGTACGCCGCCTGACTCAGTTGCGGATTCGATTGAGACCTCGGCCGTTTTGGTCTGAGCCTGCAGCACGCTTTCCGCGACCGCGGTGCGCTGACTCGAGATCTGATTGGCGAATTGCGCCGGCAGATTAGGATCGACCTTGAACAGACCCAGATCGGTGCGAAACTGATCGAACATCTCCAGCGCGAAGACGTTGATGCCGAGCAGGGTATGGCGGCGGTACGGAGATCGCTCCTGCATGGCCAGGTCCGCATCGGGCAGGCGGGTTGACGGTCCCGAGCGGGGCACGCTGGGAAAAGTATTGTCCTCGATATTGGCGATCTCGAATTGCAGCGCAGTGCTCTGGTAGCTGTCGGGCATGTGGCAGTTCTGACAGGGAATGGTGATGAAGCCGCTATTGAGCCACTCGAAAAATGTGGTTTGCTCGAATTCGGCCTTAGGTTCCCCGTCTTCGAGCACTTGATTGCCTGCGGCGTCGAACACCGGCAGCAAGATAGTGTGGCACGAGGCACAGAGGTTGGCGTGTTGTACCTGGAGTCCCTGCTTCGGCGTGATTCCAACCGCGTTTTCCATCGGCAGCGGAATTACGCTGTCGCCGCTTTTCGCGCCCGACGGATCCAAATCGGAAGGATAGGGTCCGTAAACCTCGTTGGGCGGACCTACTTTGAACAGCCCCGTGTAGGTCGAGGGGTCCTGGAGCATGTCGTCGGTCATATGATGGCAGACGGCGCATGAAACGCCGTCACGCGCCAGCGCTCCATATTTGGACTTTGGATCCTGCAGATCCGCTCGCGTGAAGAAGGTGTTGGGGCCGTTGCCGCGATCGATATGAAACTGCCGCTGCCCCATCACGCCGTGGCATCGAAGACACAGGTCCTGCACGTAGGCCGCTGCGCGCTGCTTGCCGGCAAGATGGTGGTGCAGAGTCGATTCGGTATCGAGTTGCGCCAGAAAAATCGGATCGCGGCCCGCCAGACCCATCATCGAGTAGCGCCACTCGCCGTACGGCGACAGGTTGGTGGGTGAGGGACCCTGCGGGTCGAAGATCATGTGCGGAGTGGCGCCGCTCAGCGTCCCGCTCGCATCGTGACAGCCGGAGCATTGATCAGAGGTAAGAAATTCGGGAACGCCACCGCCGGTCTGCGCGCCGGCGACCACGTGATCGAGCTGCTCGGGGACCATGCAGGGAACCTGCGGCAGCGCCTTGACGTTCGCGAACACCGAGCCTGGAACGCGTCCTGTGAAATCCGGGGCAAGATCCAGCGGCAGGATGCTCGTCGCGCCGGTGCGGAAGAGTTCCGGATGCAGGTAGCCGTTGGAAAGTCGCAAGCTCGATTCGGCGCCACCCGCCAGAGCGCTGCCTGGGTTGAGGTAGGCGGTGCTCGCAAAGGTTCCCGTATTACCGGCCGCCGAGGCATGACAATTCAGGCAGTACAGTCCCGCGCCCGCCAGCAGGGGCTGCGGTTCGGCGCATCCGGCCAGCGGCGGCGTCGAAGCGGCATGCACGCTGCTCGATTTGGGAAAGAGTGCGGCCCAATACCATCCGTCCCAGGAAAGTTCGGAGTCCTTGATCATCAGCGACCACAGCAGCAGCGGTGAAGTCAGCGAGGTATGCTCCTCCTTGACGAGTATCGCGCCGTCGGGCATGGGTCCCTGGCGGTTATCGGTCGTCATCCACTTAAACAGTGACGGCGAATACCAGACTTTGACGTAGAGATGAACGCCGTCGCTGCTGCGCACCTGCGCGTCGTGCTGCCAGCGTTCTTTTTCGTAGCAGTAGTGATTCATGAAGAGCGTGAGGCGGTCGAAAAATTGCGGCGCCGTGGCGGGCGGCAACGCAGCGCAGGCATTGGAGGTTGTGAAACCGCCCGTGCCCCCGCCTCCACCGCCGCTGCCGCAGGCGGACACTGTCGCGAGCATCAGAAGCAGGAGGATCGCGCAGGGGCGCCTCATTTGGATTTTCCGTCTATCCAAGCGTCCGCATCGATATCACAATTTTGTGGAGGGCGCATGACGTAAGCGCGCTTATGCTCCGCGGGATAGCGATGAGTGGCGGTCGAGCCGGATGATCTTCCACCAGCGCAGACCGGCATGGCGGAGCGCTGCCTGAGCAGACGGCTCCAATCATAGCGAGCACCAGCGGCAAAGCGGGCAACACTGGTAAGTACCCGCCGTGCGCGTCAAACTGGGCGCACTGGAGGATCCGGATTGGGGAGACCATCGGCCAGGGAGAGACGACCCTACAACAGCGACGCGATCCTGGACCTTGCGGTGCAAGTGTTCCTGGAGCGCGGATATGACGGCGCCTCGCTCGACGATATCGCGCGAGCGGCCGGCATCACCAAGGCGAGCATCTACTATCACGTGCGCAGCAAGGAAGAGCTGCTCGCGCGCGGAGTGGGGCGCGCATTCGACGCGCTCTACGCGGTCCTCGATGATCCGGTGGCAAAATCGGGCAGCGCCGCGGACCGGCTGCGGCATATAGTGCGGCGCACGATCGAGATAACCGTGGCGATGCTGCCCGAAGTCGCGCTCCTTTTGCGGGTGCGCGGCAATACTCGCGCGGAGCGGAAAATCGTGGAGCGCCGGCGCGAGTTCGACCACCTGATCGCGCGGTTCGTGGCGCGCGCGCAGCGGGCCGGCGATCTTCGCCGCGACCTCGACCCCCGCCTGGCGACGCGGCTTCTGTTCGGGATGCTGAACTCGATAACTGAATGGTACCGGCCCGAGGGCGAGCTGAGCGCGGCGGGAATCGCGGAGGCGGTCTTCAAGATCGCGTTCGAGGGGCTGGCGGCCCGGCCCGGGCGCGAGCCTTGATTTATCTACCAAAAGGTTGATAAAAACAGGCAGGAGACTACACCTGATGAGCGAATTCCTGATCCCCGCCGGCGGGCTGGTTGAAGCCCCCAAGGTCGAGCAGCCGAATATCTTTCCGATCGAATGGCGCTGCGAAACGCCCAAGCTTGCGGAGATCTATGAGCGCGCCAAGCGCGAAGGATTCAATCCGGCCTCGATGCCGTGGCATGAGCTCGCGCCCGAGCAGTGGAGCGACGACGAGAAGGTCGCGATCATGTACTGGTGGGCGCTGCTCTCGGACTTCGATTCGTCGGGGCCCGCGGTGTTCGCGCGCGCGATGATCCGGGCGTTCGAGACCCACGAGGAAGATCCGGTCCGCAAGTGCTTCTTCTCCATCACCCGCGACGAGACCAATCACGAGGAATGCTGCCAGCGCGTGATTCAGCGCCTGGTGCCCGGCGGTCCGCAGGGCTGGGAGCCGACCAGCGAGCTGCAGCGCGTGGCCCGGCACAACATCGGATGGCTCTATCATAACGGCGGACGCTACTGGACCGGCTACAATCGCGCGATCGACAAGTATCCGCTGGCGATCATCTTCACCTCCTTCATGATGGGCGAGGTTGCCTCCTCGACGCTGTTCCACGGGATGTCGCGGGCGACCACCAACCCCTGCTTCCGCGAAATCTTCACCAGCATCGGACGCGACGAGGCGCGCCATCTGCAGATCTGCATGTACCTGCTCGACAAGGAATGGCCGGGGCTCACCGACGAGCATCGCTCGTTCGTAACCAAGCAGCTTCGCGCCGGGTTCGTGTTCCTGTCGATGGTGTTGTGGGAGCCGCCCGACCAGTTCTGGGAGCTGCCCGAAAACTTCCTGCACAACCATCGGATTCTGCTGCGCGTCGCGCGCGAAGCCGGTCTCGGCGTGCTGACCTACGAGCAGCAGGCGGAGAACTGGAAGCTCGCGATCGCGCGCGTGCGCCGCCTGGTCGAGCGCTGGGGAATCGAGTTTCCCGCAATCCCGGAACTTGATATCGAAGGGGTTGATGTGGGCGACATCTCCGCCGAAGACATCATCCCGGTGTTCTGAGCGCCGGTGTTCCGAGTGCCGGCGTTCTGAGTGCCGGTGTTCCGAGTGCCGGCGTTCTGACCGGCTCGGCTGCGCGACCCACGCATATCCCCACTCGGGAGGACGCGGTTATGGCCGTCGATTTAACGATTAGCGGGGCGCTCGCCGAAGTCGTGCTCAACCGTCCCGACAAGCTCAACGCGGTGAATGAGGCGATGGCCCGCGAACTTGGCGACGCATTCGATCGCGCCGAGCGCGCCGAGGTTCGCGCGGTGATCGTGCGCGGCGAAGGCGCGGGCTTCTGTGCGGGCCGCGACCTGGCCGATGCTGATCCCGGCAATGAGGATGCGGAGGCGATCCTGGAAAATGTCTTCAATCCGGTCGTCCGGCGAATCGCGACCTTTCCCGCGCCAACCTTCGCCGCCGTGCATGGCGCGTGCCTGGGCGCGGGACTGGGAATCGCGCTGGGATGCGACGTTGTCTATATCGCCGACGACGCGAAGATAGGATCGCCGTTCGCGCGAATCGGTGCCGTGCTCGACTCCGGCGGCCATTCGTTTTTTGTCTCGCGCCTGGGGATTCATCGTGCGCTCGAATTGATTTACACGGGCCGCCTGATCTCTGGGGCGGAAGCCGCCGCGCTGGGCCTGGTGAACCAGAGCATGCCCAAGGACAAGCTCCTGGAGCATACGCGGCAGACCGCCACGCAGGTCGCCGCGGGACCGACCGCCGCGTTCATGGAATCCAAGCGGCTGGCGCGGCGCATCGACGAGGAGGGTCTGGGCTTGTTCGCGGTGCTGCGATGCGAGGCGATGGCGCAAGGCGCCGCGGGCCGTACCGCTGACTACAAGGAGGGCATCTCGGCCTTCCAGCAGAAACGCGCGCCGAAATTCACCGGACGATAGCTCCGCGCGAGCCCGGCGACCGGAGTCGCGTCTAGCGCGGCGGACGGCGCGGCGGACGGCGCGGCGGGCGCGCGCGGCCAGGCGCCGCGCGGCCTGTCCGAGCGTCCCGGCGGGATGAAAGCGGCTGTATTCCTCGGCCGTGAGTCCGCGCGCCACTTCCAGCGCAACCGACAACCCCGCCAGCACGAAGACCTCGGCCAGCACGCTTATCCGCGGCGCAAGGCCGAGCCCGCCGCCTTCCTGTCGAACCGGCGTGCACAGCACCAGGTCTGAGAGCCGCGCCAGCTCGGAGTCGGGATTTCCGGTCACCGCGATCAGGTCGGCGCCTTGCTCCTTGATCGCGTTGGAAGCGGTGAACAGCTCGTGCGTGCTGCCGCTGTTGGAGATCGCGATTACCACGTCATGGGGATGAACCTGGCCAAGGCTGCCGTGCAGCGTCTCGGTCGCGTGCAGGAAGGTCGCGGGAGTGCCGACCGAGCAGAACAGGCTCGCCGCGTAGCGCGCGACGTGCTCGGGCTTGCCAACCCCGGTTACGTGGACGCGTCCGCCGCGGGCCTGGGCCTGCCGGATCATTTCTACCGCGCGCGCCATCGCGTCCAGATCGAGCACGTCGCGCAGGGTCGCGAGTTCGTCGAGCGACTGGCCGAAGAAGCGATCGATCTCGCGGACCTCGTGCTCGGCCTGCTCGGCGGGCGAGGCGGGAGCGCCGTGGCGCGCGGGCGGAATCGGAAGGGTCTCGCCGTAGAGCGCCTGGATTTCGTCGCGCAGCTCGAATCCCTCTGGAAAGGCGCCCAGCCGCGTCACGCATACCGCGCCCGCGGCGTTGGCCAGCCGCGCGGATTTTGCCCATCCGAGATTCCATCTCATCCCCGCTATTAGACCGCCCAGAAAGGCGTCGCCCGCGCCGGTCGCATCGACCTGCTTGACCCGGAACGCGGGAACCTTGAGCGCCGCGTCGCGCGCCGCGATCGCGCATCCGCGGCTGCCCGCGGTAATTACCACCGCGCGGTTGCCGTAGCGCTCGCGCAGCTTCTGCGCCATCGCGAGCGGATCGCGTCCGCGCGCGCTGACCAGTCCGGCCGCCGCCGATTTGGACGGCTTCAGAATTGTCGCGAGCTTAAGCGCGCGCTCGAGTTCCGCGCGCGTGCCCAGCATCGCGACCGCGTCATCGGCGGGAAGGTCGAGGTCGAGCACGGAGGGAATCGAATGCTCGCGGGCGGTCTCCAGGATCGCGACCACGGTGGCGAGGCGGAGCTGCGAGATTTCGGTGGTGACAAAGTGAGCGCGCCGGATAAACGCGGAGTGGCGGCGGCGAATCTCCTCGGGCTTGAGCTCGGCGGTCGCTCCCGGCGCCATGTAGATTGCGCGGTTTCCTTTCGCGTCGAGAAATACGGTTGCGAACGAACTCGCGCTGCCGTCGAGCGTCAGATGGTGCACGATACCGAACCGGCTCATCGCGTCGCGCAGGAACTCGCCGTTGCGGTCGTCGCCCATCTTGCCGAACAGGCCGGTCTGAAGCCCGAGCACGCGGGCCCATCCGAGATGATTCAGGACCAGGCCGCCGACCTGCGCGCGCTCGACCGCACCGCCGCCGTCGTGCGGACCGAGGATGGTCTTTTCGTCGGCGCGGATAATTCGCGGGGCGCGGTAGAACAGGTCAACGACCATGCTGCCGCATCCGACCAGGTCGAGCTTTGCTTCAGCCATTTTGACGGGCGGTCGCGCGCGCTCGCTGCGGGGCGGGGCGCGCAGCGGTCTCGCTGAGCCATCCGGGCTCGAGCGTCTCCGAGTTGCGCCGGCGCAACTCGCGCCATCGCGAGATAAATTCGCGCCGCTGGGCATCCTCCAGCGCCGGAGTGCCCTCGGCGACCGCGTCGCTTTCGATTACGCCGACGTCGGTCAGCGCGGTTTTGTAGCACGCTATAACCGGGCTCATCTTGCGGCGCGAACGGGTGAATTCGCAGGCCTGGCGCAGGCCGCCGAGCGCATGCTCGTAAAGCTGCATCATCGCCAGGTTTCCCGCCCGGCACACGCGCCAGGCGCGCTGCCACTCCCGCGGCATCACGTTGGAAGGGCCCGCCACCACGCCGTAGGGCTTGGAGCGCTGCGTGATGTAGCGGTTCCAGCGATGACGAATCGCGCCGGCCAGTGTGTCGGGCGGCGTGAAGAGGTCGAAGATCACGTACGGGTCGCCCGCGTAGATCGCAAACTCGTGCGAGAGCTTGAAGTGCGAGGCGGCGCGCGTGTAGTTGCCCAGCACCGCCTTGCCCGCGGTGACCTTGATGCCGCGCACGTACTCGAGCCGCGCCATCCGCTTGACGTCGCGGGTATGCAGGTGGGCGTCCTTGCCGGGCGCGGAGATTTCCGCGTTGTCGTACAGGAAGACCGGCAGCGCGCGTCCGCGGCGCTCGAACACGCGGCCCATCTCGGCCTCGACGAATTCGGCCGGCGAGGCGCAGTCGCCGATCGACAGCGGCGCGACGACCGCCGCGTCGGCGTCGATCTCGAGCGCATGTTCCAGGTTCTTGAGCGTATCGGCGCGGGTATGGGCGGTGATGCCGGCCCATGCCTCGATCTTGCGGCCGACCCGGTTCGAGGCGGCGCGGCATTCATCCACCACGACGGTGCAGACCGCCTGGCGGCGCTGATTATCCACGCGGTTCCATTCGCCGGTGGTGCCGGCGGCAAACAGCACGTCCGCGCCGCGCCCGCCCTGGATCAGGAAATTGACCAGCGCGCGCTGCTCGCCTTCAAGCAGCCGTCCCCGGGCATCGAGCACCGTGATCAGCGGAACCGACAGGCCCGGCCGCGGCAGGTAATCGTCGAGCGATTGCACGGCGCGAATTGTACCAGAATGTCCACCGCCGCGGGCATCGGCGCGGACCCTTTTTCAGAGCACGCCGATCCCGATCCAGGTCTTGTAGCGCCAGCGGCCGTCGCCGATCGAAGCCCAGGTGGTCAGCTTGCCTTCCACGCGGATTCGATAGACTCCCGTGTCCGCCAGCGCGCCCGGGGGAGGATTGCGCGCCCACAGCGATTTTTTGCATGCATTGATGAACAGGTTATCTACCAGGGTCTTGCCCGAATGCTGTTCGAGCACCAACTCGGTGAGCTTGCCCTGCTTGCTTAGGGTCGCGGTTATTACCACCGGCTTCAGATCGTCGGGCAGCTTGACGCGGGCGATGTCGTCACCCATCTCGCGGCGGCGCAATTCGGCGAACAGGTGATCGGCCAGATCGCCGGCGAAGACCGCAAACTGGTCGGCCTTGGGGTTGAGCAGCTTTTCGGTCCCGGGATTGGTGTCGGTGCCGACATACTTGTTGGTGCCCGGCGCCTGGAGAAAAATGCGGCGGCTGTCGGCCGAGTTGCCGGAGTCCGCGGAGGTTGCCGCGTAGGCGGCCGCGGGATGACTAAGCGCGGTGACCGGTTCCGAGGAGAGCGTCGAGAGATCGTTTAGGTAGCGCGGAGTCTCGACCGCGAGCGGCTGCGGTGCCGGCTGGCCGCTGCCGCATCCGGCGACGAGAATCGCGATCGCAAATCCCGTCGATAAGCACAAGGCGAGTTCACGAATCCTCACTTCGAGCCTTCCTGTTTGGTGTCCAGCGCCAGAATCGCCGGCCGGGCGTTATTGTAGTCCGTGACGAAGGCGTCGAACAGTTGCTCGCCGACCTGGCGTTCCTCCTTGCGCACCGTCTCGTTGTGCGCTTGCGCGATCGCATCGCCGACCCGGGCGAGGAACTCCAGCGTGGGGGAATAATTGAACTCGCCGCGAAACCCCACCGCGTAACGATAGAGTCCCTCCGCCGTGCGCTGCGACCCGAACTGCGCGCGAAAGCCGCCGTCACCCTGCGCCATCACGCGCAAAAACTCCCCCGCGATATACAGCATCATCCCGTGGATCACGGGCGGCGCGACCAGGCCGGGTACCGCCTCCATCCGGTTCTCCAGCGCGACCGATTGCGCAGTGCGCTTGTAACTGGTCGCGAAGTCGAGGCCGTCGAGCCCGAAGTTCATCCCGAGCCGGCTGATCAGCACCGAGGTGTGGGTACGATAATGGCCGTCGGTCACGCGGCTGAGAACGATTCCCGGACCCGCGGGCCGGAAATCCGGAGTGAACGGCACCAGCATCCCGGCGCGATCCATGAACGTCAGATGGATATGGCCGCCCTCGAACTTCGTGAGCATCCAGTAGTTCCCGTGCTCATCGACGATCGCGGAGCGCGCGTGCAGCGAGGACGCAAGCTTGCGGTAAAACTGGTACAGATGCGGATACGGCTTGAGCGCATCCGCCCGTACTTCCGCATCGAGATTGAACAGCACCACCGGACCGCCGCTACCGTTGAATTCGTCGATCAGGTTGTCGATTTTCAGGTAGTGCTCGAGCCGGTCCGCGAAGAGCGGCATCTGCTGATGGAATCGCGCCAGCAGGACGCGGTCATACCGGTTGAACTCCCCGGGCGCCGTGTCCCAGGGCGGCTGCAGGTCGCCATGAAGCTCGCGCAAAATCGCGGAGAGCGCGTCGATCGTCTCGCCGACGCCAAAACTGTTGGTGACCACCTCGGCGCCGAGTCCGCCGATGACGCTGGTTACATCGCCGTCCGACGCCGCGGCGGCGGGTTTGAGCGTGAATGCGCCCGCCATATGCGAGGGAACCTGGGGCTGCACGTACTTGTGAGTGAGCGAATAAAGAAAATCGGATCCGCTGGGCTCGCCGGACACCGAAATCTGACGGACCCCGCCGGGCAGCTGGTTCCATGCGATATCGTTGCGCGAGTAAAGCGCCGCGGCGCGAATCAGGGTGGATTGCCGGGGCGGCAACTGATCGACGACCTTCTGCAGATTGTCGCCGAGTTGCGGATGGAATGTGATTTTGCGCTGGAGGTCGAGCTGGTGGCTGAACGCTTCGATTCCCCGGGCGGGGCGATTCGGCCCTGGCGGTGCGAACTGCACGACAAAGGCGAACATCGTTTGGCTGCCGGAGCTGAACCCTGGCGCCGCCTCCGCGTGCGATACCGGTGGCGACGCGCTGGCTGACGCGGATGCGGCCGGCGCCGTCGAGGCGCCCGGAGCTACGCCGACCGCCGCAAACAGGAAAATCAGAGCAGGGACAAGAAGAATAAGAATTGGATTCGGCGTCTTCAGGTGGCGCAACAGTAGCTCCGGCGGACGAATTGTCTGGGATGGCAGCCGATGGTATCCTTACGTGACGAGGATCGTACGATCCCGACACGACAGATGAAAGCCGAGATACATCCCGACTACCGCCGCTGCGTGGTTACCTGCGCGTGCGGCAATACCTTCGAAACGCGCTCCACGCTAAAAGAGCTTCATGTCGAAGTCTGCTCCCGGTGTCATCCGTTCTACACCGGCCAGCAGCGCCTGGTCGACACGGCCGGCCGCATCGAGCGATTCAACCGCAAGTACGGCATCAAGTAGCATAGGTACTCCCGCCGCCCGGGGCGCCACGCGCCTCAGGGTGCGCGGGGGATGGTTATTTTCAGTGGCGGCGGGTTCCAAGGGCCCCGCCGCAATTCATTTCAGGCGCGGCGCGGACGGCCACCGAATGAGCCGAGATGTTCGATAAGATCAACGCAATCGAGGAGCGCTTTGCCGAGCTTGAGCGCAAGCTCGGTGACCCCGGCGTGATCGCGAACAATCGCGAGTATGCGCGAATCGGCAAGGAGCGCTCGCAGCTGCTCGAGGTCGTGCAATGCGCGCGCGAATACCGCAAGCTGATGGGCGAAATCGACGAGCACAAGTCGATCCTCGAAGGCGACGACCCCGACCTGCGCGAGCTTGCCAGGGCGGAACTGCCCACGCTGCAAAAGCATCTGGCCGCGCTCGAGGACAAGCTGCGCACGCTGCTTACTCCGCGCGACCCCAACGACGATCGCAACGTAATTCTCGAAATCCGCGCCGGGACCGGCGGCGCCGAGGCGTCGCTGTTCGCGGGCGAGCTGTACCGGATGTACACGCGGTACGCGGAGCGGCACGGATGGAAAGTCGAGGCGCTCAGCATCAGCGACACCGGGCTGGGCGGAATAAAGGAAGTCATCGCGTCGATCAACGGACACGGCGCGTTTTCGCGCCTCAAGTACGAGGGCGGAGTGCATCGCGTGCAGCGCGTGCCCGAGACCGAAGCATCGGGGCGGATTCATACCTCGGCGGTGACGGTGGCGGTCATGCCGGAGGCCGACGAGGTCGAAGTCAATATCAACGAGGAAAAAGACCTGCGCATCGACGTGATGCGCGCCTCGGGGCCGGGCGGCCAGAGCGTCAATACCACGGACTCGGCCGTGCGCATCACGCATATTCCCACCGGCATGGTCATCGTGTGCCGCGACGAGAAGTCGCAGCACAAGAACAAGTCGCGCGCGCTCAAGATTCTGCGCGCACGGCTGCTCGAGCGGGCCACCGCCGAGCAGGATGCGAAAATCGCCGAGCAGCGGCGCTCGATGGTCGGATCGGGCGACCGCTCCGAGAGAATCCGCACCTACAATTTCCCGCAGTCGCGCGTCACCGACCATCGCGTCAACCTGACGCTTCATCAGCTCGACCAGGTGCTCGACGGCGGCCTCGACCCGCTCATCGACGCGCTGACCTCTCACGAACAGGCGCAAGCTCTGAGCGCGTGAGAATTCCCGATGTGCGCGATCGCGGAAGCGGGGCAGGGCGGGCGTGCGATTGCCCGCATCCTGGAGCGCGCGGCCGGACGTCTGCGCGCCGCCGGCGTCGAGTCGCCGCGGCTGGACGCCGAGCTGCTGCTGGCCTGCGCTGCGCGCGTTGAGCGCGCTCATCTGATCGCTCACGAAGTCGAGATGTCGCCCGACGTCGTCGAGCGATTTGAATCCGCGCTCGGGCGCCGCGAGCGGCGCGAGCCGGTTGCGTATATCGTCGGCGTTCGCGAGTTCCACTCGATGGACTTCGAGGTCTCGCCCGCGGTCCTGATTCCGCGCCCCGAAACCGAGACGATTGTCGATGCCGCACTGCGATATCTGGCCGATCGCGCGGGCGCGCGGGTGCTCGATATCGGCACCGGGTCGTGCGCGATCGCAATATCGATCGCGCACGAGTGCCCGCGTGTCCGGATGACGGCGACCGATATCTCCGCCGACGCGCTCGAAATTGCGCGGCGCAACGCGAATCGTCACGGCGTGGCTGCTCGAATCGAATTTCGGCGCGCGGATCTGTTCGAAACCCTTGACGGCGGCGCGCCGCTCGGCAGCTACGATCTCATCGTCTCGAATCCGCCTTACATTGAAGACGCCGCGCTCGCGACGCTCGAGCCCGAAGTTCGCGATTACGAGCCGCGCGCGGCGCTCGCCGGCGGCGCGGACGGACTGGACTGCTACCGGCGTATCGCGGCGGGGGTGCGGAGCCGCCTGGTGCCAGACGGCGCGCTGATGGTCGAGGTCGGAGCGGGGCAGGCGTCCGCGGTACGCAATTTCCTTGCGGGTGCGGGAATGCGGCGGCTCGATGTGATAAACGATTTGTCCGCGGTCGCGCGCGTGGTGACCGCGCGAAACTGATTCCGCCCGCGAAGCTGATTACTCGATGGACAAGATGATCATACGGGGTGGCAAGCCGCTGCGCGGCAGCGTCGCGGTGAGCGGCAGCAAGAACACCGCGCTGCCTATTCTGATTTCCGCCCTGCTGACCGACCATACCGGTGACGATCCGCAACGTACCGCGCCTGCGCGACACCTCCACCACGATCAAGCTGCTGGGCGAGTTTGGCGTTGACGCCAAATGGACCGGCGACAACGACGTGGTCGTGCACGCGGCGGAAATCCGCTCGCACGAGGCGCCTTACGATTTGGTAAAGACGATGCGCGCGTCGTTCCTGGTGCTGGGGCCGCTGCTGGCGCGCGAGGGCACGGCGCGGGTGTCCACTCCGGGCGGATGCGCAATTGGGACGCGTCCGGTGAACCTGCACATCAAGGGATTGCGAGCGCTCGGGGCCAAAATTCAGCTCAAAGGCGGCTACGTGGAAGCGCGGGCGCGGCGTCTGACCGGCGCCAGAATCTGGCTCGACAATCCCTCGGTGGGTGCGACCGAGAACATCATGATGGCGGCGGTGCTGGCGCGCGGAACCACGCAAATCGAAAACGCGGCGCGCGAGCCGGAAATCGTCGATTTGGCCGCGATGCTGACCGCGCTGGGCGCGAAGCTCTCCGGCGCCGGCACGCACGTGATTGAAATCCAGGGCGTCGACTGCCTCCACGGCGCCGAGCACGAGGTTATTCCAGACCGGATCGAAGCGGGCTCGCTGATGATCGCCGCGGCGATCACCGGCGGCGACGTCGTTGTGCGCAATGCCCCGATGGCTCACCTCGAAGCGGTCACCGCCAAGCTCAGGGAGGCGGGCGTCGACATCGAGTCCAACGGCGACAGCGTGCGGGTTCGCCGCAACGGCAAGCTCCAGCCTGTGGAGCTGCGTACGTTGCCGTTTCCCGGATTTCCGACCGACCTGCAGGCGCAGATGATGGCGCTCCTGACGCAGGCTTCGGGCACCTCGGTGATCACGGAGACGATCTTCGAGAACCGTTTCATGCACGCGCTCGAACTGATCCGGATGGGCGGCGACATCCTGATGAAGGGATCGACTGCCGTGGTTCGCGGTCCCTGCAAGCTGCAAGGCGCGCAGGTGATGGCGACCGACTTGCGCGCCAGCATGAGCCTGATCCTGGCCGGGCTTGCCGCGGAGAAAACCACCGAGCTGAGCCGCGTCTATCATCTCGATCGCGGCTACGAGGCGCTCGATGCCAAGCTCGGCGCGCTGGGTGCGCGAATCGAGCGGGTCCCGGATCCGCGGTCATGATGAAGGTCCTCAAATCGGGCAGCGCAGAGTTCCGCCGCTTCATGAACGTGATGCTCGCGCGGCGCGGCGGCGACGGCGCCGGCCGCGTTGACGACGCAGTTGCGCGAATCATCCGCGACGTACGCGCACGCGGCGATCGCGCGCTAATCGACTACACGCTGAAGTTTGACGGCGTAAAGCTCACGCGCCGGACGCTGCGGGTGTCGGCCCGGGAGCTCAAGTCGGCGCTGGAGCGGATCAGCGCCGCCGATCGCCGCGCTCTCAACCTTGCCGCGCGGCGCATCGCCGAGTTCCATCGCCGGACCCTGGAGCGATCCTTCGATTACACCGACGCGGTCGGCACCCGGCTGGGACAGCTGGTGCGGCCGCTGCGCCGCGTGGGCATTTACGTGCCCGGCGGGATGGGCTCGTATCCGTCATCGGTCCTCATGAACGCGATTCCCGCCCGCGTGGCCGGCGTTGAGGAAATCGTGATGGTTGCGCCACCCTCGCGCGAGGGCGAGCGCGACGCGGTTGCGGCGGCCGCGGCAATTGCCGGAGTCACCGAGTATTACCGCGTCGGCGGGGCGCATGCCGTGGCGGCGCTGGCTTACGGGACCGAATCAATCAGGCCGGTGGACAAGATCGTCGGGCCCGGCAATGCCTTCGTGCAGGCCGCCAAGCGGATGGTCTACGGCGTCACCGATATCGACAAGATGGCGGGACCCAGCGAGGTCCTGGTGATCGCGGACGCGCATGCGCGCCCGGATTGGGTGGCGGCTGACCTGATCGCGCAGGCCGAGCACGGCTCCGGAGACGAATCCGCAGTGCTGGTCACTCCGTCGCGCCCGATGGCCGAGGCGGTGATCCGGGCGCTCGAAACCGCCCTGGAGACGCTGCCGCGCGCCGCCGCGGTCAGGCGGGTGCTCGCGCGGCGCGGCGCCGCGGTGGTGGTCAGGAACCTGGCGGAGGGGTTCGAGATCGCCAATCAAATCGGACCCGAGCATCTGGAGCTGGAAATCCGCAATGCGCGCCGATGGCTCCCGATGGTGCGGGCGGCGGGCGCAGTCTTCGTCGGCTCGGAAAGCCCGGCGCCCCTGGGCGATTACCTGGCCGGGCCTAATCACGTGCTCCCAACCGGCGGATCCGCCCGCTTTGCCTCTCCGCTGGGTGCATACGATTTCCTCAAGCGAACCAGTATAATTGAGGCGTCGCGGCGCGCCGTGGCCGAACTGGGTCCCGCCGTCGCGCATCTGGCCCGGATGGAGGGATTCGAGGGGCATGCCCGCGCGATGGAGTTGCGAATGGCGGGCGGCAAGAGGCGGAATTCGGGCACAGGCAGGTGAACGCCTATGGCATCGACACGAAAATCGCGTGCAGTGCGCAAGGACGCCCAGCGGGGTGCGCCGCTGGTGGCGCTGGCGCCCGACGCTCCCCGTCGGAGCGCTGAAATTGAGCGTAAGACGCGCGAGACCCACGTCACCGTCGCGCTAAAACTCGACGGCCACGGGATCTCGCGGATCGCGACCGGCGTCCCATTCCTCGATCACATGCTCGAAAGCTTCGCCCGCCACGGTTTCTTCGACCTCACCGTTACCGCGCAGGGCGATCTGCATATCGATGAGCATCACACGGTCGAGGATGTGGGAATCGTGCTCGGGCGCGCGTTTCGGCAATCGCTGGGCGATCGCTCGGGAATCCGCCGCTTCGGGGAGGCTACGGTGCCGCTCGATGAGGCGCTGTGCAACGTGGTGGTCGATCTGAGCGGGCGCGCCTATCTGGCCTATTCAGTGCCGATCCGGCAGGAGCGTGTGGGAAATTTCCAGACCGAGCTGGTCAACGACTTCATGAAGGCGATGAGCGACGAGGTCGGGATGAACCTGCACGTCAAGCTGCTGTCGGGCCGCAACCCGCATCATATTGTCGAGACGGTCTTCAAGGCGCTGGGCCGCGCGATGGACCAGGCGACCGCGCTGGAGCCGCGCGTGACCGGGGCGCTCTCGACCAAGGGCACGCTGACGTAGCAGCCTTGTTTGAACGCTTCACCGTAATTCCGGCGGTCGACTTGAAGGGCGGCCAGGTGGTGCGCCTGTTGCGCGGCGATATGTCGCGCGTGACCGTCTATGGCGCCGATCCGGCCGCGGTTGCGCGCCGGTTCGAGGAGCAGGGCGCCCGTTTGATTCACGTCGTCGATCTGGACGGTGCGGTCGCGGGCGCGCCGCGCAACCTCGACGCGATCAAGGCGATTCGCCAGGTGGTCGGGTGCGCGATCGATCTCGGCGGCGGAATCCGAACCATCGCGGCCGTGCGCGACGCATTCGCGACCGGCGTGGATCGGGTTTCAATCGGCTCCGCGGCGATTCTGAATCCCGGCCTGCTAAGCGCGGCCTGCGCGGAGTTCCCCGGCCGAATTTTCGGCTCGCTCGACGGGCGCGACGGGCGGATGGCGATCAAAGGATGGGTTGAGACCAGCGAGCTGACGATTGAGGCCGCCGCCGATCGCTTCCGCGAGGCGGGGGTCGCGGCGATTGCCGTCACCGACATCTCGCGCGACGGCGCGGAGACCGGCGTCGATACCGCACGGATGGCCGAAATCGCACAACACTCGCGCCTCCCCGTGATTGCCTCGGGGGGAGTGTCGAGCCTGGACGATATCAGGGCGCTGGCGCGGCGGTTCAGTGACGGCGTGGTCGGAGTGATAGTCGGCCGTGCCCTCTACGAAGGGCGTTTCGATCTCTCCGGCGCGCTCTCGATCTGAGGCGTATGGCACTTGCCTGAACGATCAGCCGGCGTCGTTGGCGTCATCGCGCGCGGGTGAGCGGCGACGCTGGAACCGATCGCGCGGAGTTTTGTCAAAAAATTACAATTCCGCGGGTGCGGCGTACAAATCCGCCCGAGCGCTACAGGGCATGTCTACGCGCTCGTTGCAGCAGACATTTGCCACTTGTATCAACCAAGCAACCGCATGTTGCAGCCATGAATTGCTACTCCGGACAATATCACGGAGCTTTGCGGGTTTTTTTTCGCTTCGCCGCTGGCATGGCAGATGCTCATCCCTCTTGCGATGCATCCGGCTTCCGGGGATCGCGCACACCTGCGCCTCCCGGATGGGTTCACGCGGGACACTCGAAATTGAGTGTCCCGCGTGAACTCATCAGCCCCGCGATGCCAAAACTTATCGACCCAGGAGGGGCTATGAAGCGCATTTTTGCTCACTCAAGAGGCCAGGTCGCCATCGTGTACGCACTCGCGGTGGTGACTCTGGTCGGCGCGGTAGCGTTCGGTACTGACGTCGCCGTGATGTACATGAACTGGCAGCAACTGCAAAAGAGTGTGGATTCGGCCGCACTGGCGGGGGCGAACTTCCTGTACGACGCCGATCCCAGCCTCGCGAGCACCACCGCGGTGTCCTACGCCGAGAGCAATGGTCTCAAGAGCAGCGAGGTGAGTACTTTGATCGCGCAGGATCGGACCACGATCACGGTTTCGGCGCAGCGCACGGTTCCGTATTACTTTGCCAGGGTGCTGGGGCTCACCAGACAGCAGGTTGCGGCGGTATCGGCTCAAGCGGCGGCGCCGAACAATCCCACCTGTATCAACGAATGCAATCCGGATGGGACCCCCATTCCAAACGCGCCGGAAAATTACGGCACCTCGACCGGCGAGTATGGTGTGATCCCCGTCGGCCTGCAATACACGACCACCTATACTGCCGACCAGTCTGTCCAGCTTACGATGGGCGGCACCGGAACCAAGGGAGCCTGGGGTCCGGGCAACTGGGGTTCGCTGGCGCTGGGCGCCCCGGGCGGGAACATGCTGAGGTCGAACTTTGCCAACGGTTATGGCGGTCCGGTCTCCATTGGCCAGTGGGTCAACACCGACACCGGAATCAAATCGGGCCCCGTGGCCCAAGGTCTGCAAGACAGAATTAATGCGGGTCTGTCAGCATTTCCGGACGGCACTTACGCCAAGCATATCTGGAACGATCCGCGGGTCGGCATTATCCCGCTGGTGAACTGGACCAATATCAACGGCGCGTCGGCGGTGGAGATCATGGGATTTGCGGCGGTCTGGTTGGACAGCGTCAACGGCGGTCAGATCAACGCACACTTCATCACCCAAGTCATGGCCGACGCATTCGGGAACACGAGCAGCTACAACTATGGAGTCCACGGCCAGCCGATCCTGATCAAGTAACCGCGCGGACCGCGTCTCCATCGATCGAAAATCTACCGCCGTCCGGCTGCGCTCATCGCGGGCGCAGCCGGACGGCGGGATTCGCGCAGAACTCCGGCAGGCGTCCGGCCAGCACCGCGAGAATATTTCGCACCGCGATTTCGCCCATCCGCTCCCGCGTAGCCCTGCTTGCGCTGCCGATATGCGGCGTAATCACCACGTTGTCCAGACCCAGCAGCGGATCGTCCAGGGCGATCGGCTCGGGATCCGTGACGTCGAGTCCGGCGCCGCCCAGGCGTCCCGCCCGCAGCGCTCGCACCAATGCCCGCTGATCCACCACGGTTCCGCGCGCGGTGTTGATCAGAATTGCCCCGCGCTTCATCGTGCGCAGCGCGGCGGAATCGATCATCCGACGCGTCTGCGGCGTGAGCGGCACGTGCAGTGAGACGAAGTCCGACTCGCGCAACAGCCGGTCCAGAGTGACGCGGCGCGCCTGGGGCGGCGCGTCGGCATCGCGGGCTGCCGAATGCCGGCGCCGGCGCGACCTCCGATGCGCAGCGTACAGGACGCGCATCCCGAATCCCGCCGCGCGCCGCGCCATCGCGCGTCCGATCGCACCCCATCCGATAATGCCCAAAGTGGCGCCATGAACGTCGCTTCCCAGCATCGTACGCGGTCCCCAGGTGCCCCATTTGCCCGCGCGCACGTAACGGTCGCCCTCCACGACCCGCCGCGCCACCGCCATCAGGAGCGCCCAGGCAAGGTCGGCGGTGGTCTCGGTCAGGATTCCGGGGGTGTGACCGACCGCGATTCCCGCGCGGGTGGCCGCTTCAAGGTCGATATTATCGACGCCCACCGCGAGGTTGCTTACCACTCGGAGCCGCGGCGCGTCGGCGATAAGATTGGCGTCAATCCGCTCCGTGAGCATCGTGAGCGCGCCATCGGCGCTGTGTAGTCGGCGGCGCAACTCGGCGCCGCCCGGCGGCATCTCGGCGGTCCACAGGTCAACTTGCGCCGCCCGCGCCAATTCGCGCAGCGGCGCCGCTTCGATTTCGCGCGCCACGAAGACGCGGGGGCGGGTCGCGGATTTGCGGCGCATCGCAATTTCTCCGAGGTTCAAATCGTGCTCCCGCTTTGCTATACGCCTCAAGCGTGGACGACTCTATCGCAACCCGCATAATCGCGGACGCCACCCAAGCGGGGCGCACCGCGCTGTCTGAAATCGAATCCAAGCGCCTGCTCGCCGCGATCGGTGTCGAGGTCGCGATTCCGGCGGCAGCCGCCTCCGCCGACGACGCTGCGGCCGCCGCCGAGCGGGCGGGCTTTCCCGTCGCGCTCAAGGTGCTGTCGCCCGACGTCAGCCACAAGAGCGAGGTCGGCGGCGTCGAGCTGGGACTGGGCTCGGCGGCCGAAGTCCGCGCCGCTTTCGAGCGAATCCGCAAAAACCTTGCTGCGCATGCAGCCGCCGCCCGGTTTGAAGGCGTCGCGGTGCAGCCGATGGCCAAGTCCGGCGGCGTCGAGTTGCTCGCCGGAATCACGCGCGACGATCGGTACGGCGCGATGGTGATGGTGGGGCTCGGCGGAATCCTGGTCGAAGTGATGAAGGATACCGCACTGCGCATGGCGCCGATCGACGAGCGGCAGGCGCGCGCGATGCTCGCGGAGCTGCGCGGGACCGCAATCCTGGGGGGCGTGCGCGGCGGCGCGGCGGTGGATACCGGCGCGCTCGCACGGCTGCTCGTCAAGCTGTCGGAGTTTGCCGCGGCGCATCGCGAGATCCGGGAAATGGATCTGAATCCGGTCGCCGCATATGCATCCGGAGTGGCGGTGCTCGATGCGCGCGTGCTGCTGGGAGAGCCGCCGAACGTCGCGCTCTCCGACCCCGCCAGGGCGGCGCGTGTCGCCAATCTGGATCGCGCGTTCCATCCGCGCGCGGTCTGCGTGATTGGCGACAAGAAGGCGGGTGGATATCTGTGGCTGCGCGCGATGACGCGGCTCAAGACCAAGCTCTACTCGGTGCAGATTGATCCCAACGAGATAGCCGGCATCGAGGCGATGGGGGTTGAGAATCACAAGAGCCTGGCCGAAATCACCGAGCCGATCGATTACGCGGTCAGTGCGGTGCCGCGCCAGGTTGCGCCGCGAATTCTGCGCGACTGTGTGGCCAACAAGGTCGGCGCGATCGGGTTTTTTACCTCCGGCTTTTCCGAAACCGGCGAGGAACTTGGCATCCGCCTGGAATCCGAGCTCCGCGAGGTCGCGCTTGGCTCGGAGATCGCGCTGGTCGGGCCGAATTGCATGGGGCTCTACAATCCTGAAGTCGGGCTGTGCAATTTCCCGGACGAGAAGGTTGGCGGCGTGGGCGACGTATGTTTCATCTCGCAGAGCGGCACCCATACGATCAATTTCTGCATGCAGGCGCCCTCCCGCGGTATCAAGGTTAACCTGGCCGCGTCGATCGGCAACGTGCTGGTGCTCGAGGCTGCCGACTATATCGACCTGATGGCCGACGATCCCGCCACCCGCGTGATCGGGATGTACATCGAAGGCGTGCGCGACGGGCGGCGCTTCTTCGAAAGCCTGCGGCGTGCCGCGGCGCGCCATCCGGTGGTGGTATGGAAGGGCGGCACGACCGAGGCGGGCGCCCGCGCGACGTTTTCGCACACCGGCTCGCTGGCGACCGCGCAAACGGTGTGGCGAAGCATGATCCGCCAGGCCGGCGCCGTCGAGGTTGCCAATCTCGATGCGATGCTCGACGCGGTCGAGCTGCTAGCGCGCGGGCGGCGCGTGACGGGGCGGGGGATGGGGCTGGTCGCGATGACCGGCGGACAATCGGTGGTGATTACCGACACTTTCGCGCAGGCCGGCCTGGATATTCCCGCGCTGTCGCAGGATTCCTACGACGAGCTCAAGACGTTCTTCAACGTGATAGGTGGCAGCTATCGCAATCCGCTCGACGCGGGCGGCACGATCGGCTCGGGGATTCATCCGGGCGGACTCGATCGGATTCTCGCGATCCTGGAGCGCGACCAGGCGATTGATTCGATCGTGCTCGAAATCGGCACCGGGCTTAGAGCGCAGCGATGGGCCACGCACGAAGATGAGATCGTCGGGCTGCTCGACAAGCTGGCCGAGTACTCGGCGCGATGCCCCAAGCCGTTCGCCGTGATTCTGCATCCGGCGCATCTCGACGCGATCGTGGCGCGCGCCAAGGAGCTGGCCCGCGAGCGAGGATTGGTCGTGTTCGACAGCTTCGAGCGCGCCGCCGCCGCCTTCGCGACCGCCTGCGAATACCGGGAGCGTCGTTCACCGGCGCCGAATTGAGCCGCCCTGGCGATCGCGCGCCGCTAGCCCGGCGGCAGGACGATCGTCAGCCTGGAGCCCGCGGCGTCGCCGTCTACAATCGCAAGCGAACGCCCGCCCGGTGACCAGCTTAGCTCGGTTACGCCCTTGGCCGGTCCGTATGCGATCTGGAACGCGTTGTCGGATCGCAGCGAGTAAATCAGGATCTTGCGCATCGGAACCGGAACCGCGGGCGCATAAGTCACGATCGCGGCGCGGTCGGAATTCCTGGAATAAGCCATCGTGCTCCGCAGCAGCATCGCCGGCACGGTCTGAAACCCAAGTTGCTTGATGTCCACGCGCGACTCGCCGGTGGGAAAGGTCGCAAGCTCGGCGGTGACCACCGTGAGCGGCTGGCGCTGGATCATCTTCCAGTGCAGCTTCTGGCTCCCGTAGGCGAGAATCGATCCGGTTTCCGTGTAGGCGGCCGCACCGGTCGAAACTGCGATCAGTTTTGTTGTCGCGCTCTTGATGTCGTACTTGAATACGCCGGCGCTCTGCGCGGATGGGACGGGCTGCACCGACAGAAACTCCGTGTTGCTCGTCGGGGACCAGCTGAGCACCGTCACCGGTGGTGTCGAATTGAACCGGGTGCAGGTGGCATCCGCCCGGTCGATTATCGCGGGCGGAGCGACCGAATCGCCGGCCGCGACCCCGTAACGTCCTTCGGGGTTCCACTGGATTGTGGAGACCGGGCAGCCCACGTGCAGCGGAGCCACCGAACCCGGTCCGGTCACCACGATGAGCTGCAGCCCCTCGCTCGGCTTGGGGGGCGGGGCGGGCGGGAGCTCGCCCGGGAGAGTTTCCTGCGGGTTGAGCGCGGGGGCCTGCGCGGGTTCCGAATTCGGCCGCAGCTCCATCGCGATCGTTCCGTTGTTGAGCCACTGCATGCTGGCCAGGTTGTAGGTTCCGTCGAAGCTGGTCACCGGCTGTCCCGCGCCGGTTGCGATGAGGTCGCGCAGGACAACGTCGAGGCGGTCCTTTCCGGCGACCTGCACGGCGCTGGCCAGCGTGATCCCGTCCGGGCTGGGCGCGAGATCGACGATGCGTCCTAGCTCAGCGGCGTATTTGCCTTGCGCGGCGGCCAGCACCCGCGAATGCTTCCATCCGGGTCCGCTGAAGCCGAGCACGATCACGTTTGACTGCTCGGTGCCGACCACGCCGATCTCGGTGCCATTCTGAAGCCACATCGGCGGCCGTCCGGCGACCGGCACGAATCCGGGCGGCAGACGCACAGTGGCCACAACCGGGATGCCGGTGGTGATGGTCAGCGTGGCGGTTCCGTACAGATGCGGCGGGCGCGACGGCGAAAGCTGAGGATTCGTCGAACAGGCGGCGACGATAAGGGCAAGCGCCGCGAACAGGATGAGGTAAGACCTGGCCATCAAAAAAAGGTAGTGTAGATGGCGCGGTGCAAAAAGGCGACCGCGACTAAATCGATGATTAGATCGTTCTTCCGTCGCTTGTGGATAAGCCGCGAGGTCCGTTTCGCGATTCTGGTCGCGGTCCTGAGCGCCGCGGGAACCCTGTTCCTGGCCAGCGGCGACTTGCGCATCGGCTTGTGGATGCTCGCGATCGCGGCCGCCGTGATCGCGGGGTTCTGGTTCTTCGTCGTCCGTCCGGCGCGAATTCCGCGCCAGGCGGTGGTTTCGCTCCGGCTCATGGGCTCACTTCCGGAGGACGCGCGCCACTCGCCGCTGGACCAGGTGCTGCGGCGCGGGACGCTCACGATGCGCCAGTTGCGATACGGGCTGGAAGCCTGCGCGGCGGACCCGGACGTGCGCGCGCTTACCGTCGAGTTCGCGGGCCTCGAGGTGGGGCTCGCAACCGCCCACGAGATACATCGGCTGATTGGCGCGGTGCGCGCCAGCGGCAAGCGCGTCACCGCGATCCTGTGCGGTGACGGAATCGGGATGCGCGAGTATTTGGCCGCGTGCGGCGCGGGAGAGGTCATCGCCAATCCCGACGCGATGCTGATGATGCTGGGAAGCGCGATGGGGCAGCCATTCGCCCGCCGCGCGCTCGAGCGCCTGGGTGTCGGCGCGCAGGTGCTGCAATGGAAGGAGTACAAGGGCGCCGCCGAGCTGCTGAGCCGCGACGCGATGTCGCCGGAGCTGCGCGAAAGTCTGGACGCCATTATCGGTGATTGGAATTCCCTGCTCGTCGACTCGATAGCCGCCGCGCGCGCGCTGGAGCGCGCGCGGGCCGCCGAGCTGGTTGCGGCGGGATTTCTGGGCGCGGCGGCCGCCTGCGAAGCGGGGCTGGTCGATCGCGCGGGCTATATCGAGGACATCCGCGCCGACCTCGATCCCGAGGGCAAGCGCAAGCACTTCATCGGCTTCGGACGCTACCTGCGCCACGCGGTCTATCGCCGCGAGCGCGGCGACCGCCAGCGAGTCGCGGTCGTGTTCGGCATCGGGCCGGTGATCGCGGGCGAAGCGCCGCTGAGCGGCGAATTCATTTCCGCCGAGACCACCGCGGAAGCAATCGAGCGCGCCTCACGCGACGATAAGGTGCAGGCGATCGTGTTCCGGGTGAATTCGCCGGGCGGTTCCGCGGTCGGCTCCGAGCTGGTGTGGCGCGCGGTGCGCGAGGCGCAGGGCCGCGGCAAGGCGGTGGTGGTCTCGATGGGTGACGTGGCGGGCTCGGGCGGCTATTACGTTGCGATGGGCGCGGACGCGATCGTGGCGGAGCCAGCCACCATTACCGGCTCGATCGGCGTGGTCTATGCCAAGCTCGAGATCTCGCGCCTGCTCGAGCGCGTCGGCGTGCGGCTGGAATTCGCGCGCAGCTCGGAGAACAGCGACGCGCTCTCATTCGCGAGGCCGCTGGCCGAATCCGAACTCGAGCAGGTGAACGCCACGCTCGGCGCGCTGTACGGCAATTTCACCGCCAAGGTAGCCGAGGGCCGCCACCTCAGCGCCGAGCAGGCCGAGACGCTGGCGCGCGGGCGCGTGTGGAGCGGCGTGGCGGCCAAAGAGCGTGGGCTGGTGGACGAACTCGGCGGTTTCGCGCGCGCGGTGGAAATCGCCCGTGAGCGCGCCCGGATTCCCGCCAGCGCCGCTGTTGAGCTGATGACCTATTCGCCGCGGCAGCCGCTCTTGCAGATACGCGATCTGATCGCGCCGATGGGATCGCCGTGGACGGGCGAGCTGGCGGCCGCGGCGCTCGGGGTTCCCGCCCGGTGGGCGCCCGCGATGTTCCGGATCCTGATGCGCGGTGGCGCGATGCTGCTGTGCCCGTTCGGAAGCGACTGAGGCCGCTACATCGGCTGGCGCTCCAGCTCCTCGCGGATCGTGTACATCTTCTGGCGCGCCTCGCTGATGTACGAATCGAGGTTGCGGCGGCTGTTGGCGAGCACGCCCGTAGGCGAGCCGTTGAGCACGATGAGCGGCTTCATCGTGGCCGCTTTTCCGAGCGGAACGATCGCCTCGTCGAAGAGCTTGCTCAGAACCTGGTCGTCCTTGAGCTGCCCCGCATATTCGCGCTTGAGCGCGATCATCATGTAGTACATCACGTGCGCGTAGCCCTGCGCGTGATAGAAGTAGTCATCCGCGTTCCACGGATAGACCGGACTGCCGTCGTCCTTGGTGATCCGGTAGAGATTGGCGTGCGCGTCGCCCAGCATATCGGTCCATGACTGGAACAGGCGGACCAGCTCGACCGCGCGCTGATTGAGCTCGCGCGACTTCTCGGGCGTGGTGTGCAGCCCGGCCACGTACATCCGCAGATGCTTGACGCCGTCGGCGTACTTGCTCTCGGCCGACGGCAGGATCCAGCGCTCGGCGTCATTGCGGAAATCGGTGTCCGCGATCACGAGATTGGGATCGTACTGGTTGGACGAGACCTTGGTCAGGTGATCCTTGAAGACCCGCATGGTCTCACGTACCGCCATGATGATCCCGAGCTGGCGATTGGCGTTGTTGTCGGCCATCACGGTGGGTCCCCACAAAATGAAATCGTTGGGACGCCATCCGTAGCCCGTGTTGAGTTCGTGCTCCATGATCGCCGCGAGCGTGGAGGCATAGATCTCGCCGGGCTTGAACGGCTTGCCCGGCGGGAATTGCGCGTCGATGTCGTAGTTGAGTTGATCGTGATGAATCTGCCCGAAGTGGAGCGCGAGGATCGCGCCGAACCATAGTACGAATACGACGGCGACGGCGACGATTATTTTTCTGGGCGTTGACATCGCAGGCGCAAGCGGCCTCCGCCGCGGACCGCGGGGGTCGCGGCGGGCAGGACCGTTACCTTTAATTCATCATATTACGGCTATAAGCGGCTGAAGATATGGCCCAGGACGCCGGGTTTGCGCGCGATATCCGCCGGCGCCACCAGCGCCACCGTGGAAACCAGCTTTCCGTCCGCGATCACCTGGGCCGTGCCGACCTGCTGCCCGGCCTTGATTGGTGCCGCGAGCGAGCCGGGCAGCTTGTATTCCACCTTGATCGTGCGGGCGGCGTCGTCGCGCTTGGTGAAGACGTTGGCGTCGCCGCCGAACACGGGTTTCAGTTGGGGCTGCGCGCCGCCCTTGACCGCGACGCTCTGCGGAATCGGCGCGCCCTTCTTGGCGACCGGGCGCATCTCGTAATTCGCAAAGCCGGTCGACATCAATTCGGCGGCTTCCTTGAAATTGGTCAGCTTGTGCGGAGTGCCGAGCACCACCGCGACCAGCCGCAGGTCGCCGCGATGGGCGGTGGCGACCACGTTGAAGCCGGCCTTGTAATAGAAGCCGGTCTTGAGCCCGTCGCATCCCGTGTAGGTGCGCACCAGATGATTGGTGTTGCGGAGCAGGAATTGGCCGTCGCGAAAGGGCGCCGTGTCGATCGACGACCACTTGAGCACTTGCGGATACTGGAGCATCGCGCGCGCCAGCAGCGCTTCGTCATAGGCGCTCGATACGTCGGCCTGCTGGCCGGGCCCGGGTGGAAGCCCGTGTACGGAGTAGTAGTGGGTGTCCTTCATGCCCAACTTTTGCGCCTCGCGATTCATCATCACGACGAACGCGTCGGTGGAACCCGCGATATACTCGGCGACCGCAACCGATGCGTCGTTGGCGGAATGGACGACCACCGCCTTCATCATATCGTCGAGCGGGAACGTCTCGCCTTCCTTGAGATAGACCTGCGAGCCGCCCATCTTGGCGGCCTTGCGCGAGGTGGTGACCCGGTCGCTCAGCTTGAGACTTCCGTCGTGAAGCTTTTCGGCGACGAGCAGCGTCAGCATCATCTTCGCGAGCGACGCCGTCGGCCACGGCTGATGGTCGTTCTTCTCGAATACGACCGTGCCGGTGGTTGGCTCCATCAGGCACGCCTCGGCGTATGGCTCCGGCGTCGCGGCGGCGGCCGGCTTTTCCGCGCTGCGCGCCGAACGATGACGCCGTGCGGCGATCGCGCCTCCCGGCACGAGCAGCGCCGCGCCGAGCGTCGCGCACAGCAGCATCAAAGCGGTCGAGCGAATTCGCGATTCCCGCGATCGCGCGGGCTCAAGGTGGGTCATAATCAACACCTCCCCACAGCAACTTCCTTGCAAAACAGAATCCACCTCGGCCGCGCCAAGGGCAAGCATTTCAAAATCGATCGGAGGTCCAGTAGAGCGAGCGGTCGTCGGCGAACATCTCGAAGACTTTCGCCGCCGCCTGCTCAGGCGTAACCCCGAAGCGGCGCGCGAGCTTGTCGGGCGCCATCACCCGCCACATGTAGTGGCTGTCCGGATGATGGGTCACGGGGCATCCCGCCTCCGCGAGCCGTTTTTCCAGCGCGGGGTCATGCGCGGTGTGCGACACCAGAATTCCCGACGGCGCGGACACGCCGGAACCGCTGCGAAACATCGCTGCGCGTCGATGGTCGCCGGTCAGGCGGAATGAGGGCGGGGCGCCGGAGGCGGCTTCGGCCAGGTAGCGCAGCAGCGCGAGCATCGCGTCCTGAGCGCCCGTGTCGTATCCGTACTCCATCACCATCGCGAGCCCGCCCAGGCTGGTGACGCGCGCGTATGCGGCGGCGCGTCCGGCGTCGCGCGCCAGCACGAAATATTCCTTCGATTCGTCGCCCGGATGCATCTCGCGATTGCCCGCGAAGACCAGGCTCGCGCGCCAGTCGCTCTCGTCGCGAAGCGCGGTCACATTGACGCGCCCGCTGTACGCCTTATGAATCGACGCGACCTGCGCGAGGTCCCGCTCGGGCTCCAGCGCCGCGATCTCATACGCCGTCGGAGTGCTCATCGCCGCGGCTTGCGGCAGCATGCTGAACTTGCGCTCGACTTCGCGCCATCCGAACTGGTTGTAAAAGGTGAGCCGCTCGGCGAACAGGAGCGATACCTCGAAGCCTTGGCGCTCCATCGTCTCGACCGCGAGTTGCATCAGCGCCGACGCGACGCGCTTGTGGCGGTAGTCCTCGCGCGTGAAGACGGAACCGATCCCGCCCATCGGAACCGCCTGGCCGCCCAGGTTAATGCGCCGATCGAAGATCTGGACCGTCGAAACCATCTCGCCGCCGTCGCGCGCGACCAGGCACAGCTCGTCGCGAAAGCGGGGATCGTTCTGATTGTAGAGGGCGAAGAATTCGCGGTCGCCGTACCAGAGCCGGAGCAGGTCTAGGACCTCGTCGCGCTCCGAGCGGCGCGCTGCCCGGATCTCCATCGCTCAATGCAGGTTGTACTGCAGCTGCACCGGCACGCCGTCGCGAATCACCGTGATATTGATTGCGTTCTGGTTCTGCAGCGCGCCCATCAGGGCATAGGCCTGTCCGACGCTGCGCAGCTCGGTGCCGTTGACCGCCGTCAGGCGGTCGCCTTCCTGCAGGCCCAGGTCGTCGAACACGGAGCCGGGCTCGATGTCGGAAAGCGTGAAGCCCGACGGGACCCCGTTCTGCACGTACGGCGTTGCCTTGATTTCGCCGAGCAGCTGCTGCTGATGCTCGAGGGCCTTCTTCATGTCGTTGCGGTTGACGCTGAAATGATTTCCGCCCTCGTCCTCAACGTCCACGTCGGGCACGTCGCCATCCTTGCTTTCCTTGGCCGCCGTGTCGATCGGCCGCCTGCCGATGGGAAACCTGATGCCCGCTCCCAGCCGGAAATGGGGCCGGACCGGGCCTCTGTGCACCGGGAGTGCCGCCGGCATCGCGGTCTCCGGAATCTCCAGCGCAATCTGGTGCGCGCCGTGCTGAATGATCACGCGGCTCTTCTCGACCGTGATCAGTCGTCCGGCGTCGGGAATGTCCTGGTCGAGCTGATAGAGGGATTGTTCGCCGGACTGATTCTCGATGATCGCGTAGGGTTTCTGGCGCGTGGCCAGCGAAGTGCCGAGCAGCCGCAGATGCAGATCGACGGCGGTTTCCACCGGCTGGACCGGCGCAGCCTGCGGTACCAGGTTGAAGATATCGCGCTTGACGATGGTGTCGTAGTAGGGACGGGGATGGGCTCCGCCGGCGGTGCGATACCGATCCGATATCGCGGGCGGCGCGGCGGGCGGCGCGGCCACAAACAACGCGACGACCTGGTTCGCCGAGCGCGCCGCGAAATAGGCGATCCCGGCGATCAGCAGAAAATTGACCGCGATGATGTGCCGCTGTGACAGCCGGAATTCCATCAACGCAATTCCTCCGCCTCGTACGAGCATCCCGCGACCATGCGCTTGACGTCGTAATTCCAGGCGCCTTTCCAGCGCTCGATCGTGATGCTTGCCTGGGTATACCCCTGCCGCACCATATCCATCAGGCCCAGCAGATAAATGCTCTCATCCTCGCCGCGATCATTCAATGCGTGCGCGCGCTCGAGCCCCTGCGCGGCTATCTGCACCAGCTCCAGGCCCAGGTCGCGCAGTGGCACGCGCCCGGCGCGCGCCTGCAAGCCAATCTTCTGCGCACTGTCGCTTAGCGCCAGCCGCTCCCCGTACGACCATCGCTTGACCAGGTCCCACGCGCCGGTGAGGCAGTCGTCGTTGTAGAGCACGCCCTTGAGCAGCGCCGGCAGCGCGAGCATCAGGGCGGGCGGCTGGCTGTCGGCGGTGCGCACCTCGATATACTTCTTGAGCCGCACCTCGGTGAAGATGGTGGTCAGGTGATTGCCCCAGTCCTCGACGGTTGCGCGCTCCGTGCCCCATCCCTTGTCCAGGTATTGGCGGAAGGTAATTCCCGGCGCGCCGGTGAGATCGACGTACGCATGGTCGCGGATGAGAAAGTACATCGGGACGTCGAGCGCGTACTCCGCGTAATCTTCGAAGCCGGCGTCGTCGCGGAACAGGAACTCGAGCATCCCGCACCGGTCGCGATCGGTGTCGCTCCAGATGTGGCCGCGGAAACTCTGATAGCCGTTGAGTCCGCCGTCGGACAGCGGCGAGTTGGCGAAGATCGCATAGAGCAGCGGCACGATGCCCATGCTGACCCGCAGCTTGCGCATCGCGTCGGCCTCGTCCGAGTAGTCGAAGTTGGCCTGCACGCCGGCGGTCTGCTTCATCATCCGTTGCCCGAGCCGGCCCTTGCGCGCCATGTAGGGATACATGATGTGATAGCGGGCCTTGGGCAACAGCTCGATATCCTCAATCCGGCTGACCGGCTGCATCCCCAGCCCGAGGATCGCCGCGCCTGCTTCCCGAGCCGCGTCCATCAACTGCTCGATATGGGTGGTGAACTCGCGATGGGCACAGTGGATGGTCTCGCACTGCTCGCCGGATAGCTCTATTTGTCCGCCCGGCTCGATCGTGATGGAGGCGCGCTCACCCAAAAGCGCAAGGATTCGCCCGTGCTCCTGTTCGGTCCGGTAGCCGTAGCGATCGACCAGGCGCCCCAGGATCGTCTCGACGCCGCCGGGGCCGGAAAAAGGCAGGGCGATTGCGTCGCTTGTGCGGACGGCGACCTTTTCCCACTCCGAGCCGACCCGCCAGTCACATCGCGGCTTGGCGCCGTCACGGAAATAGCGAATCAGATCTTCCCTTTTCTCAATCAGCTCAGTCATCCGATCCGCTCCGCAAACGCGTGGCCGCTGCGGGCGCGCCTATCATGGCCCCGCGATCGCGCCGACGCAAGCGCGGTTGCATTATGCCACTGACCCGCGCACAAAGCGCGATGGCCGGGGGGCGGCGCGCGCACGGGTTGTCGCGCCGCGCGCGCAAAAAAAATAGGATGCCATCGGCGCGTGGCGATTCGGCGCGCGCTTAATAATAGGAGAGGTGATGGCGGACCTCATCGTTGCGATCGACCAGGGCACCACCGGGACCACGGTTTTCGTGCTTGACCCGGCGGGCAAGATTCGCGGCCGCGCCTATCGCGAGATCCGCCAGTACTTTCCGCGCCCCGGATGGGTCGAACATGACGCGGAGGAAATCTATCGCACCACCGTCGCGCTCACCCGGCGCGCGCTCAAAGCGGCGCGCGCCAAATCCGGCGACCTGCGCGCCGTCGGGATCGCCAATCAGCGCGAGACCTTCGTGGTATGGGAGCGCAAATCCGGCCGCCCGGTCCATCGCGCAATCGTATGGCAGTGCCGGCGCAGCGCTGCGATCTGCGAGGGGCTGCGCGAGCGCGAAGCCGACATCTCCGCTCGCACCGGGTTGCTGGTCGATCCCTACTTCTCCGGCACCAAGCTCAAGTGGCTGCTCGACGAGCGCCCCGAACTGCGCGCGCGCGGCCAGCGCGGAGAGCTGTGCTTCGGCACGATCGATACCTGGCTGATGTTCAAGCTCTCCGGCGGCGCTGCGTTCGTGACCGACTACACCAACGCGTCGCGCACGATGATGTTCAATCTCTCCCGGATGGACTGGGACGACGAGATGCTGGCGATTCTGGAGGTGCCGCGCGAGATGCTGCCGGCGCCGGTCAGCTCGCGCGGCCCGATGGCGGAAGCGGCGGCGCGGACGATCGGAGCGCGCGCCGTCCCGATTGCCGCGGCGATCGGCGATCAGCAGTCCGCGATGTTCGGGCAGCGCGCGGTTGAGGTGGGCGACTCCAAGGCAACCTACGGCACCGGCGCCTTTCTGCTCGTCAATACCGGCGTGGAGCCGGTCGCCTCGCGCAATCGGCTGCTCACCACCGCGGCGCTCGGCCCCAGCGGAGAGCATCGCTACGCCCTGGAGGGCTCTGTGTTCATCGCGGGCGCGGCGATCCAATGGCTGCGCGACGGTTTGGGGCTGTTCAAGCGAGCCGCGGAAAGTCTCGCGCTGGCGCGCAAGAGCCGCGACCGATCCAGTCCCTACCTGGTTCCCGCCTTCGTCGGCCTGGGCGCGCCGTACTGGGATGCCGGCGCAAAGGGCGCGCTGGTCGGAATCACACGCGGCACCACGCGCGCCGACGTGGTCCGCGCCGCGCTCGACAGTATCGCCTACCAGGTCCGCGACGTGCTGCTCGCGATGGAGGCCGACACGGGCCGCGCGATTCCGATCCTGCGGGTCGACGGCGGCGCTTCGGCCAATCCCTACCTCATGCAGTTTCAGGCCGACATCCTGGGCAAGCCCGTGCGCAGGCCCGCGATGCTCGAGACCACCGCGCTGGGCGCCGGGTGGCTTGCGGGGATGGCGACCGGAGTGTGGCCGCAGCCCGCGGACCTCGACCGTCTGAACAAGGGCGCCAGGGTGTTCGAGCCGCGGATGCCCCCTGAGGAGCGCGAGCGGCTGGTCGCGGGATGGCGCGATGCGGTTGGCAGGGTGCTGACGCAAGCCACGGTCGGATAGGCGCAGCGCCCGCGATGTGTTGAATGCTGGAGCGGCTTCCGCAAGGCTCTATCGCATGAGTGCAGACGGACTTCCCCGCGTATCGGTCGTCTTTCCGGAACAGTACGAGCAGACCGCGGCGGCGCTGGGCCGCGCCTTCATCAACGATCCTCCGCTCAAGGTTATCCTGCCCGACGTGGTCGAGCCGGTTGCGCGCGCGCGTCATCTGACCGAGATGTTCCGCGCGGTGCTGGGTATTCAGAAGCGCACCGGACAGCCCGTATTCGGCGTGCTGGCCGAGGGGCGGGTGGTTGCGGCGGCGGTGACCGAAGGAGCACACACCACCGGCGGTACGATCGTGAACGGGCTGGGCCAGGTGCCGCGGATGGTGCGCGCGCTCGGATGGGGCGGCACGGTTCGCGCCGTCCAGCTGATGGACACGCTGGTGCGCAACCATCCGTCCGAGCCGCACTTATACCTCAACTTTTTGGGCGTTGATCCCGACTTCCAGCGCAAGCATTGCGGCGCCGCCCTGCTGGCTCATCTCCGCGAAATCGCGCAGAACCGCAATGACCTGGCGGGCGTGTACCTGGAAACCGCGACCGAGGAGAACGTCGCCTATTACTCGGCCAAGGGCTACCAGGTGATGGGTGAAATCTTTCCGCTCGGGGTCAGGATGTGGCGGATGTTTCAGCGCAAGGGCGCCTAGGCGCCCGGCCCGCTATTGCGCGGAAGGTTCAGCCGGGTTGCCGGGCTGAATAGTGGTCACGCGCAGCCCGCCGGAGGTCCATCCCACGTCGAATCCCACCACGTCGCCCTCGCGCAGCAGTTCGATACCCGGCATCTGACCGCCGATCCCTGCGCCGACCACCCGGACGTAGGGAAACTGGAAGGGGACTTCGCGCCCGCTATGCGACCGGACCACCCCGCGTCCGCGAGCGCGGTCCAAGCTCAAAATCATCCCCTGGTAGAAATTACCGGGGTAGCGGTCCGCTTCGAAATCGTCGATCACGCCTCAACCGAGTACCACCACCGCGACCCGCGCGAAAGCACCCGGACGGCAGCGGGGCGCTATTATTGCGCAGGGGGTTTGCGCATCCGCACGGCGAAATGGGATAAGTATTGGAGTAATTTTCGTCGCCGCCCGAGGTTATGTGAGGCGCGGCGGGGCTGATTTAGTAACCGTCCTCCACGGGACGTCACGGGGAACAAGAAATGCGATCATCCATTTCGGCAACGCTGCTCGCAGTCGGGCTCGCTATGACCCTGTCGGCATGCTCACTAATCGCGGCGCAGCGCCAAGCTGAAGAACAGAAAAAAGAGCAGTTCGTTCACCGCGTCGATATCGCGCATATCTGGGTGACTACCGGCACTCCGCCGGCCGGCAAGCCCTACAAGGTGCTCGGCGACATCTCTTATACGGTGCCGTTCTCACCTGACGCGATCGACTCGGCCAAGATGAAAGACAAGCTCAAGAACATCGCGTACAAGAAGTGGCCCGATACGATCGACGCGATCATCAAGGAAGACAGCTCGGTTTCCAATGACGGATCGACCGTGACGGTCACCGCGCAGGGAATCGCGTACGATTCCACAGTTGACCGCAGCGCGTTGCATCACATGAACGAGGGCCTGGTCGCGTCGCCCAGCGGCGACTGACCGGCACTGCGGGCCGAAATTAAAGCGGGCAGGCTCGGCTTAAGCCGGAGTCTGCCCGTTTGCTTTTCGGCCGCGCTAGAAGGCTCGCGCGCCGCGCTCAGGCGAGCATCGCGTCGAGCTCGCCGCGATCGTCGAGCGCCTTGAGCTCGTCGAAACCTCCCACGATCTTGCCGTCGATGAAAATTTCCGGGACCGTGCGCCGGCCACCCGCCATCTCGACCATCTTCTCGCGCAGCTCGTCGTCATGGGTCACATCGATTTCGGCGAACTCGACGCCCTTGCCTTTCAGCAGACGCTTGGCGCGAACGCAAAACGGGCAGAAGGTGGTAGTGTAGATTTCGACCTTGGCCACGGAAGTCTCCTTTTGAAACCAATCTATGCATGCCCGCCCCCGCTGTCCAGATTGTTGAGACCCTAGCGTGTGTCGGCGTAGATGCGCTTGAGCCGCGCCGGCGCGACGCCGCAGAGGTAGAGCCCGCGTATCAGCCACATCCGCAACACCGTGCGCACCAGCCCGTCGCGCTGCCATCGCCGCGCCGAGGTCGTTACGCGCGAGCGCAGGCATGCCACCCGCCCGGCGCGCTTGAGCTTGCGCGCGAAGTCCAGGTCCTCGCACAGTTCGAGGTCGGGAAATCCGCCGAGCTGCTCGAACGTCTCGCGCCGCACGAAGATTGCCTGGTCGCCCGTCGCGGTGCGGCTAAGCCGTGAGCGCAGGCTGATGAGGCTGCCGATCAGGCGGTAGGGCAGGGCGGCGGAGTCGAGCGCGAGGTCGAAGCGGCCGCCCACCACGGCCGGATCCGCGAGCGCATCCGCGATGTCGGCGGCGAAGCTGGCGGGCACCGCGGTATCGGCATGAACGAAGACGAGCACGTCGCCCGCGGCGCTGCGCGCGCCCGCGTTCATCTGGCGCGCGCGTCCGCGCGGCGCCTGGACGACCCGCGCGCCGAGCGCGATTGCGGCGCTGCGAGTTGCGTCGGCGCTGCCGCCATCCACCACGATGATCTCCGCGCCGGGAGCACCGCGCGCGATCGCGGCCAGCGCCGGCGCAATCGTGCGCTCCTCATTGAGCGTGGGAACGATGACCGACAGGCGCATCGCGAGTCTCACGCGCGGATTGCCGCTCGCGCGCTCATTTGATCGGCGGATTGATCATGATCGCGCCGGCCGGCGGCGCGGGATGCTCGCGGATGACGACCTTGCGGCCCGCAATCTCGAGCCGTCCTTCCTGGCACAGCCGGATCGCATAGGGAAGGATGCGATGCTCGGCGGCCTTGATGCGTTCGGCCAGGCGCTCTTCGTCGTCGCCGGGCATGACCGGCACCGCGGCCTGGATTATCACCGGGCCCACGTCCACGCCTTCCGTCACGAAAAACACGGTGCATCCCGCGAGCTTGACGCCGTACTCCAGCGCCTCGCGCGGTCCGTGAGTTCCGGGGAACGCCGGCAGCAGCGCGTTATGAGTGTTGATTATCCGGTTCGGGAACGCCGCCAGCATCACGGACGAGAGCAGGCGCATGAAGCCCGCGCACACCACCAGCTCGACGCCGCGGGCCGTCAGCTCGGCGGCGACCGCGCGATCGAAGTCCTCGCGCGAGGGGAACTTGCGATGGTCGATCACGGAGGTGGCGATTGCGGCGCGCCGCGCGCGCTCGAGTCCGCCGGCGTCCGTGCGATTGGAGATCACCAGCCGTATCTCGGCGCGCAGCTCGCCGCGCGCGATCGCGTCGATGATCGCCTGCAGGTTGGTGCCCGACCCGGAAATCAGGACGCCGAGCTTGAGCGGCGGGCGCGCGGCGGCCTGCGCAGGCTCAGGCAAAGCGCACCTCGCGGGGGCCGCGGCGAATCTCTCCGATCACGCTCGCCTCGTGGCCGTGGCGGCGCAGATGCGCGATCACGCGGTCGGCGTTGCGCGCCGCCGCAATCGCCACCATCCCGAGCCCGTTGTTAAAGGTCCGGTCCATCTCCGCCACCGGGATTTTCCCCAGCCGCTGGATCATCTGGAAGATCGGCGGCACATCCCAGGTGCCGCGCTCGATCACCGCGCGCGCGCCCGTGGGCATCACGCGCGGCAGATTTTCCGGCACGCCGCCGCCGGTGATATTGGCCAGCGCCTTGATCATCGATTGGTCGAACAGCCGCGCGACGGCGCGGGCGTAAATCAGAGTGGGGCGCAGCATCTCCTCGCCCAGCGTGCATCCCAGCTCCGCGACGTTCCTGGCGAGCTTGAGCCGCGCGTGTTCGAGCAGGACCTTGCGCGCGAGCGAGTAGCCGTTGGAATGAAGCCCGTTGGAGGCGATCCCGATCACCGCGTCGCCGGGGCTTACCCGGCGGGGGTTGGGAATCCGGGCGCGCTCGACGATTCCCACCGCGAAGCCCGCCAGATCGTATTCTCCGGGGCGATAGAGATCGCCAAGTTGCGCGGTCTCGCCGCCGACCAGGCTCGCTCCCGCCATCGCGCATCCGCGCGCGACGCCCTTGACGATCTCGACGGCGGTGTTCTTCGCGAGCTTGCCGGTGCCGATGTAATCGAGGAAGAACAGCGGGCGCGCGCCGTGGCAGATGATGTCGTTAACGCACATCGCGACGCAGTCGATCCCCACCGTGTCGTGATGGCCGGTCAGGAACGCGAGCTTGAGCTTGGTGCCCACGCTGTCGGTGCCGGAGACCAGCACCGGCGCGCGCATCCGGCGCGCCGCGCCGAGCGAAACCATCGCGCCGAAGCCGCCCACTCCCGCGAGCACGCCTTTTCCGGAAGTGGGCTGTGCGATCGCGCGGAAGATCGGGATAAGCCGCTCCTTGAGCGCGATATCAACCCCGGCCGATTTGTAGGTCATCCGCTGCGCCATCCGCCTGCCACCGTCCTTCCTCGCCGCGCGCGCACGGCGCGCGCCGGCGGCGAGTCTCACGCTAACCGAAGGCGCGGCGGCGAGCCACTCGGAGCCCGCCCGACGCCTGTTCATAACACCCGCGCGAGCGTGAACACGTCCACGCTGGTCGCGCCTGCGCGCACCAGGGTCCGCGCGCATTCGTCGGCGGTCGCGCCGGTGGTCATCACGTCGTCCACCAGCAGCACCCGGCGCCCCGCGATGCGAGCGGGGGCGGGCACCGCGAAGGCGCCGCGCACGTTGCGAACGCGATCGTCGTGATCGCGCGCGGTCTGCGGCCGCGTCGCGCGCGTGCGGGACAGCGCCGCGGTCTCGAGCGGCGCGCCGATTCGCCGCGCGATCTCGGCGGCGAGGATCGCGGCCTGGTTGAACCCGCGCCACCAGAGTCGGCGGCGATGGAGCGGCACCGCAATCACGAGGTCGACTTCCGCGGCGTCCACCGGCAGCGCCGCGGGCAGGAACTCGGCCAGCGCGCGCCCGACCGACTGATCCAGTCCGTACTTGTGGCGGCGAATCAGCGCGGGCAGGCTCTCCGGATCGTCCTCCGCCGCGATCCGGTAGCGCGCCACCGAGCGCGCGCGGCGAAAGTGCGGCGGCGTGCGCAGGCATCGCGCGCACTCGCGCTGGCCCGACACGGCGGACTCCAGCGGACCGCCGCATCGCTCGCACAGCGGAGCGGGCAGCGGCTCCATCCTGGCCAGGCACACCGCGCACACGCGGGCGGAGTCCTCCAGCGCAAAGCGGACGCCGCACGCGGCGCATCGCGGCGGATACAGGAAATTGGCGATCTGCGCGAGTGCCGACACGCTCCAGAAGATCGCCGCGCGCCACGCCAAACTCAAGTGCGGACGGCCACCGCGATCGGGCCGGGTTGTGGTATAGAGATTCGCATGGATGCGCCGCTTTCCGGAATCAGGATTATCGACTGGACCATCTGGCAGCAGGGCCCAGTCGCCACCCAGATGCTTGCCGACCTGGGCGCCGAGGTGATCAAGATCGAAGAGCGCGAGCGCGGCGACCCGGGCCGCGGAATCGCGGCGGTTGCGGGCAGCCCGGCCGACAAGAGCGGACGCAACTTCTACTTCGAGGCCAACAACAAGCACAAGAAGAGCATCGCGCTCGATCTCAAACAGCCCCAGGCGCGCGAGATCGTTCATCGGCTCGCCGCCAAGAGCGACGTCTTTGTGCAGAACTTCCGCAAGGGCGTCGCCGCGCGGCTGGGAATCGATTACCAGTCCCTGCGCCCGCTCAACCCCCGCCTCATCTACGCCAGCGCGTCGGGCTACGGCCCCGAAGGTCCCGACAGCGGCGAGCCCTCGTTCGATTACCTGGGCCAGGCGCGTAGCGGAATCATGAACGCGGTCAGCGTCGGCTCGCCCGAGCCGATCTATATCCAAGGCGGCATCGCCGACCAGATGGGCGCGGTGATGATCGCGTACGGAGTGCTGGCGGCGTTGCTCGCGCGGGAGCGCTACGGGGTGGGGCAGGAAGTCGATGCGTCGCATCTCGGCTCGATGATGGCGCTGCAGGGGCTCAACGTGGTGGCGCGCACCATCGGGGGCAAGGAGTTCAACCGCCAGACCCGCGAGGTCGCCTTCAATCCGCTCTGGAACCACTACCGATGCGCCGACGGGATGTGGCTGTGCCTCGGGATGCTGCAGCCGGATAGATACTGGCGGGATTTCTGCGCCGCGATCGGAAAGCCGGAGCTGGCCGACGATCCGAAGTACGCCGAGATGAAGACGCGCGGGAAGAACGCCGCCGGGCTGATCGCGATCCTCGACGCGGTCTTCGCCGGCAAGCCGCGCACGGAGTGGATGCGCATCCTCAAGGCCGGCGGCGACTTCATCTACACGGTGGTCAATTCGGTCGGCGACCTGCCCGCCGATCCGCAGGTGCGCGCCAACGGCTATATCGTCGATTACGAGCATCCCGCGCTCGGCCCGACGCAGGTGCTCGGGATGCCGATCAAGCTCAGCCAGACGCCCGGCGATCCGCGCGGGATTGCGCCCGAGCTCGGCGAGCATACCGAGGCGGTCATGACCGAGCTGCTCGGCTACACCTGGGACGACATCGCGCGGCTGCGCGACGCGAACGTGATCTGAATCCGCCGGCGCCGCGTGGGCGGCGCCGCGACTATGGGGGTCGGAATTATGGCAAGCCTTATCGGAAGCGCCGAGGACCGCGAGGAGATCCGCGACCTGTACGCGCGTTACGCCGCCACCATCGACGACGGCGATTACGACGCATGGCTGGAGTGCTTCACCGACGACGGCGTGTTCGAAAGCTCGCGCTTCGGACGTCACAGCGGGCGCGACGGGCTCATGCGCTTTACCCAGCTCTATCGCGACTCGCTCGGCGGCGCGCAGGTGCGCCACGTGTGCACCAACCTGCTGTTCAAGATCGAGGGCGATGCGGCCGCCGGGACCTGCTACCTGATTTACTACCACTGCAAGGACGGGAAGATTCAGCAGGCCGCCGTGGGCCATTACCGCGACACCATGCGCAAGGCGGGCGGGCGATGGAAGTTCCAGAGCCGGAAGGTCGCGCTCGACGGGCACGATTGAGCGGCGCCGCCGGGTTTGGGCGCCGCTAGCCGGGGTCCGGGATGGGTTTCCCGTGGGGTGCCCGCCGGCCCCTGCTGATACGCTAAGTGCCTGAAAAGACAGAGAAAGCGATGGCAGTTGCGATGGCTTCGTCTGATCGCGGCCCCGCGCGCCGCAACCCTTCTCCCGCCCTGAAAGATTCTTTCTCTGGTTTGATTTCGAGGCAGCCCACGTGGCCGCGATGTGCCTGGATGAGGCACACCCTAGATCCTAAGGATCGCGCTCGAAATTGCAAGCGCCACGACGAAGCGGCGATCCTACAATCGGATCGAATCGCTTCGCGCCATCGGATCGAATCGCTTCGCGCCATCGGATCGAATTGCTTCGCGGAGATTCTTCGCTGCGTTCAGAATGACGGAACGAGACGCGCAGGCGGTGGCTGCGCGGCGAGGATGTCATCCCTGCGCGAGCTTCGGTCTTCACTGGACGCTCCGCGTCGCGCGCGAGAGCCTGTCCTGAGCCTGTCGAAGGAAATCCCGCCTCCTTATCTCCGCTCCGAATCTCCGCTCCGATGGACGCCGCTGCGCGCGCTCTAGAACTTCGCGAACCACGGAGTACGCTTGGGGTTCTGGAGCTGGAACTCGATATCAAAGAACTCCAGCAGGGTGCCCTCCGCATGGCGCAGCGCGAGCTTGGCGTTCTCGAGGTCGACTTCGGCCTGCACCTGGTTGCCCTCGGCGCTGACTTCCTCTTCCTGGAACTGGAGCAGGTCGTGCGTCGTGGCCATCCCGACCCGGAACCGCACTTCCTCGTCATGGAGCGACTGGCGCGAGTAATAGGTCGCCTGCGCGGTGGCGGCGGCGCGCTTCTGATCGGCGAACAGGTTGGCGATGGCGGACTCGACGTCGGAGACCGCCTGCGAGAGCGCGGCGCGATACTGAAGCCGCGACTGCTCGTACTGGACGCGCGCCTGCGCCAGCGCGGCGCGCGCGACCGCGTTGTTCAGCGGCATCTGGAACGACAGCACTCCGGCGTAGTTGTAGAAGCCGAAATTCCACATCCGATTGAGCGCGGAGCCGTAAGTTCCGCCGAACGGGAGCTTGTTGCCCTTGAAGTAAGCCGGCGGCGGCACCGGATTGGGCACGCCAGTGGAGCAGTTGCCGACGGTCGAGCTGCCGAACGAGGTGCACAGCGCGGTGCCGGCGGTGGCGGCGGTGCCGATCTGCGCGCCGAGGTTGAGCTGGGGCAGGGTCTGGTTCTTTGCGTACTTCACCTGCAGCAGCGCGCTGCGGATAAGCTCGCGCAAGCCGGCCAGCGAGGGGCGGTACTGGACGGCGGTCTCGAGCGCGCGCTCCTCGTTTTCTGAAATCACCTCGGTCGGGTTGGGCTTGGTCGCGGGCTCGATCTCGGCGGGAATGAACACGCTGTTGGGATTAAGCATCACGTCCTGCCGGAGCTGCACGCGCGCGTCCTTGAGATTGGCCTCGGCGGTATAGACGTTGGCCTGCGCGGTGGCCTCGGCGGATTGCGCTTCCTGCAAGTCGAGCGGCGCGAGCGTTCCGACCCTGACCGCGATCGCGTTCTGGCGCACCAGGTCGTCGTTGAAGCGCAGCGCCGCGCGCGCGACCTCGAGGTTTTCTTCGGAGAGCACCACGTTCCAGTATTCGCCCCCGATACGCTGGACGAAGTCCTGCAGCGACTGCGCGTAGTTCCATTGCGACTGGCGCTGGCCCGACTCCGCAATCCGCACGTTGATCGTCGCGAAGCGCCATCCGAAGTTCTGCAGCAGCGGCTGCGAGACCGAGAGCGCCAGGCTCGGCGAGTACGACGGGTTGAGCGAGCTGAAGAACGAATTGGAGGCGGCGCGCTCGTTGTTGAAGGTGACGCCGAGGGTGCCGTTGGTGATTGCCGAAACCTTGTTGACCCCGAAGTTCCAGTCGTAAAGCTTCTGCGTAAAGACGTCGGCGCCGCCGGTCTGCAGGACCGAGGTGGTCGGACTGGCGGTCTTGATCACGTCGAGCTGCGAGGTCAGGTTGGGGTCGAAGGTGCCGTTGGCCTCGGCGACCGCCTCCTGCGAGGCGACCGGATCGAGCTGGACGGCCTTGAGCGCGGGGTTGTTCTCGATTGCGAAGTAGATTGCTTCCTTGAGCGTGAGCGCGCGGGCCTGATTGCCCATGCTGCGGATATAGCGCTCGCTGATCAGGCTTTCGGCGGGCACTTCTTTGGTCAGCGACCATTGATGCGCGAGCATCCGCGGCAGCGAAACCACCGAGCCGTCGTTATGCTCGAACGGCGCGGTGGCGCCGGCCGGCACGTTAACCTGCGGCGCGGATTGTCCGCCCGGCACGGGAGCGGCGTTGAGCTTGATCTGTCCGCTGGTGGTCGGCGGGGCGACCGACTTGGGCGGCGGCGATCCGGTTACCTTCAGGCTGTCCTGGGCGAAACCGGCGGAGGTTCCGGCCAACATGAGCGGAAACATGGCCAGCGCGATCCATACGCGTCTCTTGAACACCATTTCCAGAGCGACCTCCTTGTGCGAATCCCTGCGCGCCGGTTCGCCTCGCGCCCATCCCTGCCGCCATCCCCGCCAGCGTCCGGTCAAAGAGTGGAACCCATGTGGCGGAATCCGACTGACGCTTGCACCGCGTCAATCGGGCCGCGATTATAGCCAAGGCCGTCCCCGATGTCTGCGTCTGCGCGGACGCCGGGGGACGAGGCCGGATGGTGAGGCGTGATGCGAACAGCCCGGCAGGTTCTGGCAGCGATCATATTGACCCCGATTCTTGTGCTCATGATGGCGGAGTCAAGATACGCCGCGGTCGCATTCGGTCAGATCGGCGGAGCGCCGCCCGCGCCGCCCGCGCCGATAGCGCCGCCGCCCGCTCCTGGAGCGCCCGCCGCGCTGCCCAGCGTGGGCGCGCTGCCGCAGCTTGCGCCCGCGCCCGGCAACCAGCGCTCGGCGCTGGTGGCCACGCCGCTGCCGACGCCGCGGCTGTTCGCATGCTCGTGCGCGGGGCCGGGGTTTCCGGTCGGATGGGTGGGCAAGGTGCCGGCGGCAAGCTACATCCTGGCGCGCCAGCAGGCCTCCCGCGCGTGCGTGTCGTACAACCTGAACGCGAATGCCAATTCGCCGTATATTGCGCCGCCGGCTTTCGGCTTCCAGCAGCAACTGCCGGCGCGGCCCGGCACCTTCAACTCGGTGCCGCCCGGGCAGGTCACGCTGCCGCAGGGATTCCTCATCCAGAACCGGCCGCTGCAGAGCGGCACCTCGGGCGGCGCCAACGTCGCGGCGCTGCTTCCGCAGCAGTGCACCAGCTGCGCGTGTAACTGAGATCGCGCGCCCGCCCGCAGTCACCCCCTCCTGTATCCTCCCCCCATGTCAAAAAATGGGGGAGGAAAGAAAATTCTGATTCGCCCCCGTTGATTGACGCGGGGGAGATTAAAGAGGGGGTGTCTGCGCTGCGGCCTGCGTGGCCCGCGGGGCGCATGGACCTCTAGCGACTCGCCAGCAGACTTTCCAAATCCAGCGGCAGCGGGGCGCGGGCGGTGACGCGATGGCTCGACGGCGAGTCGAATTTGATCTCCTCCAGATGCAGGAAGAAGCGGCCCGCCGCGAGCGAATCCGCCGCCGGGCCGCCATACAGCGTATCGCCGACGATCGGATGCCCCGCGCGCGCGAGGTGGACGCGAATCTGATGGCGGCTGCCGGTGCGCGGAATCGCCGCGACCAGCGTGCAATCCCCCACGCGGCGAATCGGCTCGATGCGGGTCATCGCGGCGCGTCCCGCGCGCGAGGGCCGCGGACTCGACGCGTCGCCCACCGTCATCCGGCGCGGATTCTTCGGATGATGCGCGATCGGCGCGTCGAGATCGCGCGGCGCATCGATAGCGCCGGCGACCATCGCGAGATACCGCCGCGCGACCTTGCCCGCGCGGATCGCCGCGCGCATCGCGGCGAATGCCGGATGCGTGCGCGCGATCATCAGAGCGCCCGAAGTTCCGTTGTCGAGCCGATGCACCAGGCCGCCTTCGCGCGGCGTGTCGCCGCACTGCGCGGTTTCTGGAAAGCGCGCGACGATCGCGTTCATGACGGTGTCGCGCTCGCCCTGGCGCAGCGGATGACACGGTATCGCGCCGGGCTTGTTCACGACCAGGATTGCGTCGTCGGAGTAGAGCATCGGGATGTCGAGCGCGGGATTCGGCTCGATGGGAGCGGCGCTGTCCGCGCCGCGTGAATCCTCCGGCGCAACTTCGACGCGATCGTTCGCGCCCACTGCGTCGCCCTTGGAGCATCGATGCCCATTGATGAGCACGCGGCCCGCCTCGATCATCGCGGCGGCGCCACGGCGCGAGGACGCGGCCCGGGTCCGCACCAGGTATCGATCGATCCGTTCGGAAGAAGATTCGTCCACGGCGCGGCCGCTCAGGCCTGTGCGGCGCTGCGCAGCGCGGAGCGCACCGTGGCGGAGCGCGCGCCGACCGGCAACCCGAACACGCGGCGCAACTCGCGCCCGGTGAGCGATTTGTCCGATTGCGCCACGCGCAGCGGGCTTCCGGCGGCCACCACGCGGCCGCCCTCGTCGCCGCCGCCGGGGCCGAGATCGATCACGTAGTCGGCGTGCGCGATAAATTCGAGATTGTGCTCGATCACCACCACCGTGTTCCCCTCCGAGGCGAGCCGCGCGAGCACGCGCAGCAGGCGGCGCACGTCGGTCGAGCTGAGCCCGGTGGTCGGCTCGTCGAGCAGGAACATCCGGGGCAGCGCCTTGCCCTTGTCGCTCAGCGGAGCGGGTTCGAGATCGGCGAGCAGGAAGCGCGCGAGCTTGAGCCGCTGCGCCTCGCCGCCCGACAGCGTCGAGGTGGTCTGGCCCAGGCGCAGGTAGCCGAGCCCGACCGATTCGAGCGCGGCCAGGCGGCGCAGGATGGCGGGGGTCTGGGCGAAGAACGCGCGCGCGTCATCGACGGTCAGGTCGAGCACGCCGTCGATATTGAGCCCGCGGTAGTGGATCGCGAGAATATGGCTCTGGAAGCGGCGGCCGTCGCATGCCTCGCACTTGACCTCGAGGTCCGCCATGAAATGCATCTCGATCGTCACGGTGCCGGTCCCGGCGCATCGCTCGCACCGCCCGCCCGTGACGTTGAAGGAGAAGTCGCGCGCCTGCACGCCGGTGCGGCGCGCCTCGGGCGCGGCGGCGAACAGCTTTCGGATCTCGTCGTAGATTTTCAGATAGGTCGCCGGATTCGAGCGCATCGAGCGCGTCGGCAGCTCCTGCCCCATGTGCACCATCTCGCCGATCTGCTCAAAGCCGTCGATCCGCTCGCATGCGCCCGCATCCACCGACTGGCCCGCGCGGCGCAGCCAGTTGTTGTAGATCACGTCCTCGACCAGGGTCGATTTGCCGGAGCCCGAGACGCCGGTCACGCAGGTCATCCGGCCCAGCGGAATGGCGGCGTCAAGCTCGCGCAGATTGTGCTCGCTGGCGCGGCGCACGCGGATTGACGGGTCGCGGCGGGTAAACCGGCGCTCGCGCGCGATCGCGCGCATCAGCAGCACCCGTCCGGCCTGGGTGGCGGCGCTCGCGAGTTTGGCCCCTTTGGGGGGACCCGCATAAATCAGCCGGCCGCCTTCGCTTCCGCCGCCGGGGCCGAGCTCGACGGCGAAGTCCGCGCCCTCGATCATCGCGGGATCGTGCTCGACCACCACTACGGTGTTGCCGAGGTCGCGCAGATGGCGCAGCACGGCGAGCAGGTGGCGGCTGTCGGAGGCGTGCAGTCCCACCGTCGGCTCATCGAGCGCGTACAGAGTGCCGATCAGCAGCGAGCCGAGCGCGCTGGCCAGATGAATCCGCTGCGCTTCGCCGCCCGAGAGCGTGCGCGCCTGGCGCTCCAGCGAAAGGTAGCCGAGCCCGACCGAGGTGAGATAGCCGATACGGTTGCGCAGCTCGCGCAGGATGGTTTCGGCGCGCGCGGCGGCGTCGCGATCGCGCTCGATCTCGGAGAGCCATGCGGGCAGATCGCGCACCGCAAGGTGCCCGGCGTCCGCGATCGAGCGCCCGGCCACTCGCACATTGAGCGCCTCGGGCTTCAGCTTGGCGCCGCCGCAGGTGGGGCAGGAAACGAAGCGGCGATACTTGGCGAGCAGGATGCGGACGTGGGTCTTGTAGCGCCGGCTCTCGAGCCATTTGAAGAATCCGCGCACCCCGGGCCACTTGTCGTCGTCGTGAGCGTCGCGCGGGCCTTCGTCGCCGTCGAGCAGCCAGCGGCGCTCCTGCTCGTTCATCTCGCGCATCGGGACCGCGGTGCGAATCTTGCGCCGGCGCGCGAGCTTCAACATCCAGTCGTTCATCTCGCGATAGGCCGGCGTGCGCCATGGCGCGACCAGCCCCTGGCGCATCGAGAGATTCGGATTGGGAATGACCTTGTCGAGATCGAGCTCGACGGTGCGCCCGAAGCCCTCGCATTCCGGGCACGCGCCGATGGGGCTGTTGGACGAGAACAGCGCCGGAGTGGGCTCCGGATACGGCTGACCGCATCGCGAGCAGTTAAACCGGCGGTCGAAGTCGAGCGCGGTTACCGGATGAATCGAGCCGTTCTGGCGCTCGACGCGGACCGCGCGGGCGCGTCCCGCACCCAGGTAAAACGCCTTCTCCAGCGCCTCGCGCACGCGCTCGGCTTCGTCGGCACCGGCGACCGAGACGCGATCGATCACGACCATCACTGGGGCGTCCGCAGCATCCGTTTCGCGCGGCTGGGCGGCGAAGTCGGCGGTCTCCGTGATCGCGTCGCGATCGTAGATGCGATGGTATCCGTTCTGGATCAGGAAGGCTGCGGCGTCGGCTACCGTGCGCGAGCCGATTTCGTACGGCGCCAGGAACAGGTACATCCCGGGCTCCGCCGCCACGCGGGCGCCGGCGCTCTGCACGCTGTCGCGCGAGACTTCCAGGCTGCATCGCGGACATAACGTGCGCCCGACGGTCGCGAACAGCAGGCGCAGGTAGTCGTTGATTTCGGTCACGGTGCCGACCGTAGAGCGCGCGTTCTTGATGGTGTTTTTCTGGCGCAGCGCGAGCGCGGGCGGAATCTGGGAAATCGAATCGACGTCGGGCCGATCCATCCGCTCCAGGAACAGCCGCGCGTAAGTGGACAGACTCTGCACGTAGCGGCGCTGACCCTCGGCGTAAAGCGTGTCGAAGACGAGCGAGGATTTGCCCGATCCCGAGACTCCGGTCACGACCGTGAGCTGCCCGCGCGGAAGATCGAGCGAGAGGTTCGCGAGGTTATGAGTGCGCGCGCCGCGGATGCTTATCAGGCGGTCCAGGCTCAAATTTGTGGACTACCCCAATTCATCGGCTATCTGGGATCCGCCAGCGGGCGGGCCTTCTTGCGGCGCTCGCCGGGATACTCCTCGGCCACCTGGGCGTAGAGCTCGCGCAAGCGGATGTCGAATTCCGCCTCGATGAGGCGGCGCTTTTCGGCGCGCTCGGCGGCGGGCAGCGGCTCGAGTTCCGCCAGCTTCTCCTCGAGACCCTGCATCATCCGGTTTCTGGCAATCAAGTACTGGTAGCCGTTCATAGGCGCTCCAGAAGGGCAAATTCCAAAGGATAGAATTATAGGTTATCGTCCAGTGTACCAACAAGGCGCCATGGAATCTCAGCACTGGTTCAGTTCGAGAGGGTTCCGCGAATGCGAAAAGTTGACGGGCATGAGCTGGCACAGTTGAAAGCCGGAGAGAACGGATTCGTGGCAAACATGCGCTCTGACAGACCGAAACTTCACTGGGTGGGATGCAGTGCCGTCGAAGGCATGTACACGCCGAAGTACGAGAAATTGTTCTTTGAGGAATTAGCCGAAGCGCATGAATGGTTGCGCACCAACTGCAAGAGTTTCGACCTATGCGGTTACTGTGAGTCGCGCTGTCAGATCGAATCAAACTGAACCAGTGCCGGAATCTCAGCACCATTCGCAGACCGATTCCGCGCCGCTCACGTGCCTGCGCGCGCCGTGGGATGAAGGCGTGGTGCACGGATTTCTGGGCCGCACCGGCGGCGTCAGCGCCGGCACGTACGCGACGCTGAATCTCGGGATGCATGTCGGCGACGATCCCGCCGCCGTCGCCGAGAATCTGCGCCGCGTGGGCGCCGAGCTGGGCCGCGCCGGCGAGTTCGCCCGCGTAAACCAGGTGCACGGCGCCGAGGTGAGAGTTATCACGCGAGACAACGCCGGCGAGCGGCCGCGCGCGGACGGGATGGTGACGGACAGCGCCGGCGTGATGCTCGCGGTCTTCACGGCGGATTGCGTGCCGATCCTGATGCGCTCGAAGCGCTCCGGAGTTGTGGCGGCGCTGCACGCGGGATGGCGCGGCGTGATCGCGGGAATTGCGCGTGAGGGCGTGGCCGCGATGAGCTCGCTCGGTGCGCGGCCGCAGGAAATCGCGGCGGCGCTGGGCCCCTCGATCGGTCTGTGCTGCTTCGAAGTCGATGCGGACCTCGGCGCGCGCTTTGTGCGCGAAATCGCGGGCGCCGATCGGCACTGCCGCTCCGGACGCCCCGGCAAGGCATATCTCGACCTGCGCGCGATCCTGCGCGGCCAATTAATCGCCGCCGGACTCGATCCGCGTGAGATCGCGGACGTCGGGCCGTGTACGCGATGCGCCAGCGACCGGTTTTTCTCGCGCCGCGCGGCGGGCGGAATCACCACCGGACTCCAGATGAGCTTTATCGGCGTGGGCGAAGGATGACGCGATGGCGTCGAGAAAGAGCAAGCGGACGGTGTCGAAGAAAGGTGCGCTGATCCGCAAGATCCGCAAGCCGATGGCGCCACCCGCGCGTATTGAGGAAGATACCACCAAGTACCGCCGCGAGCGCGAACGCGAGCGGCGCCAGCGCGAGGAACAGGCGCAACGATGAGCAAAGGGGTCCTCTCCGGCCAGGTCCGGATCGGAATTATCGGCGCGGGGCTTATCGGGCAGACGCATTCGATGATGCTCCGGCAGACCGCCGACCGCACCGACGGCGCCGCACGAGTGGTCGCGGTCGCCGACGTCGCCCACGCGCAGGCCGAGCGGCTGGCCGCGCGATGGCCGGGGGCGCGCGCGCTGGCGACTTCGCGCGAGATAATCGAGGACCCGGATATCGACGCGGTATGGATCTGCACGCCCACCGCGCTCCATGTTGCGGATACCGTCGCGGCGGCCCGCGCCGGCAAGCATATCTTCTGCGAAAAGCCGCTCGCGATGACCGCGGCGGAAGCGGCCGAAATGGCCGACGCGATTCGCGCCGCCGGCGTGATGAGCCAGGTCGGATTGGTCCTGCGCTACTCGCCGGTCTATACCGTGATGCGCGCGATGATTAGCGAGGATGAGGCCGGCGCGCCGCTGGCCGCGATCATGCGCGACGACCAGGATTTTCCCACCCGCGGCGTCCATGCCAGCGGATGGCGCAACGACCCGTCGCTCACCGCGGGCGGAACCCTGGTCGAGCACAGCGTGCACGACTTCGACCTGATGACCTGGATGTTCGGCGAAGTGCGGCGGATCTTCTGCCGCACCCGAAACCTGCGCGGCGCGACCGGCGTGGAGGATTTCGGCGCCACCGACTTCGAGTTCGCGGGTGGGATGAGCGCGCAGCTTACGTCGGTGTGGCACCGGATGATCGGGCGGCCGAGCAACCGCCGGCTCGAAGTGATCTCGGAGAACCTGTTCGTGGCCAGCGACCACGACGCCTCGGGGCCGATAATCGTGCAGCGCGGCGAAGGCGCGCGCGAGGAAGTGATTCCCGAGCACGAAGTGATGCGGCGGTTCGGCGAAATCATAACGCGCGAGCGGCCGTGGCTTTCGGCGATGAAAGATTACTTCGCCATCCCGTATGCGCTGGAGGATGCGGCGTTCGTGGCCGCGCTGCGCGGGCAGTGCGCGATCGATCCGCCATTTGAGGCGGGAGTGGCGGCGCAGCGGCTGGTCGAAGCGGCGTATCGTTCGGCGCGCAGCGGGCTTCCGGTCGAGATCAAAAGCTGAAGTGTTGCTTTAATTCTATTTTGCGAGGCATCTTACCCGGCAAGGAACCTTAATCTGCATGATCGATTTTGAACTGACCGAAGAACAGCAGATGATCCCCGCCTGAAGGACAAGTAGCAGTGACGCTCCGCCACGCAGCCGCGCTCGCGCTTGTCGGGTGGTATTTGATGGTTCCCGCCCGCGAAAGTGGCGCAAGAACATGAGGTTGCCGATACTTCAGCTCCCTTATCGAAGTGGTCGCAGCACAGCACCTATCAAACCTTGGCGGATTGCGAGGCTGCCTGCAGAATCGTACACACAAAAGGGGAACGCGCGCAGGCAATACACTTTAGCGATTATCCCAGCTCCGTGACCTATGCGGGGATGGCTCGACGGCTGGCAGCGGCGCAATGCATCGCGACCGACGACCCGCGCCTGAAGGGCAAGTAGGGCGATGACAATTCGTCACGCCGCCGCGCTCGCGCACGTGAACTGATTTCGTGAGAATCACAAGTAAAGCCGCCCTGACAGGCGCATTGCTGGGACTTCTGGTGCCGGTAATATCCGTTGCGGTGGCGGTCTACGTTTTACATGATGGACCGGACGAGGGGATGTGGGTGTCTTGGCTTTCGCCCAGCATGTTCGGGTTGCTCGCTCTCGATCTCGTTCATTCCAAACTTGAGGCACTGTACGTTTACTCGATAGTGTTTGGAGTCAATATGCTGCTTTACGCCGGCATCGCGTGGACCGGCGCTACGATTTACTCGCGAATTGTCAAATCCAAATAGCCGTCGGGTCTGGGCCTTAAATTAAGACACCGGCAAATTGAAATTCAGACACTCAGCCCCCAATTGAGACGACACCCGCCCGCCCAACGAGCTTGCGCGAGCGCGAACCGGGTCGATAATCTCGATCGGAATGGCGCAGCACAAAAGTGCGCGAGGTTGCTTTACGCGACCGGAATCTGTTGCGCAGAACTTGCCCGGACCGGGACCGATTAAAGTAATGGGACGCGCGATTCGCGTGGAATCAGTTTTAATCTCAGGATCTTAGCCAAAAGGATTACGCCCTGAATGATCGATTTTGAACTGACCGAAGAACAGCAGATGATCCGCGACACGGTCGGCGCTTTCGCGCGCGAGGAGATTCGTCCCGCCGCGCGCCCCGCCGACGAGTCCGGCGAGATTCCGCCCGCGCTGGTCGCCAAGCTCTGGGAGCTGGGGCTGGTCCGCGGCGCGATTCCGGAAAGCTACGGCGGCGACGGCGGCGAGCGCTCCGCGGTGACCGGAGCGGTGGTGGCCGAGGAGCTCGGCTGCGGCGACCTTGCGATCGCGGTCCATGCGCTCGCGCCGCGGCTGGTAGCGTACCCGGTGCTGGAGATGGGCACCGACGCGCAGAAAAGCGCGCATCTGAAACGCTTCACCGCGCGCGAATTCGCGCCCGCCACCGCCGCGCTCGTCGAGCCGCGATGGGACTTCGATCTGACCGCGCTCGCCACCACCGCGCGCAAGGACGGCGCCGGATGGATTCTGTCGGGCTCCAAGTGCATGACGCCGCTGGCCGCCGATGCCGACACGATCCTGGTCTATGCGAAAAGCGGCGCGGGCGAGGGGTTTGCCGGCGTCGACGCCTTCCTGGTGCCGCGCGCCACCGGCGGACTCAAGCTCGGCGAGCGCGAAAAGAACATGGGGCTCAAGGCGCTCGCCACCTGCGAACTCGCGCTCGACAACTGCAAGCTCGGCGCGGAGGCCCGCCTGGGCGGCGAGCGCGGAATCAACTTCTCGCGCCTGATGAGCGAAAACCGCGTCGCGCTCGGCGCGATGGCGGTCGGTGTGATGCGCGCGGCGTTCGATTACGCGCGCGACTACGCCAAGGAGCGCAAGGCGTTCGGCGTTCCAATCGCGACCAAGCAGGCGGTCGCCTTCATGCTGGCCGACATGGCGATCGAAATCGACGCGACCCGCCTGCTGGTGTGGGACGCCGCCTCGCGCCTGGACAAGGGGCACGACGCGCTGGCCGAAAGCTATCTGGCAAAGAACTACGCGGCGCAAAGCGCGCTGCGCGTGACCGACAACGCCGTGCAGACGCTCGGCGGCCACGGCTATATCCGGGAGCATCCGGTCGAGATGTGGCTGCGCAACGCGCGCGGATTCGGTGCGCTGGACGGAATCGCGACGGTCTGAGCGCCGCGCAAAAATTCGGGAGACGACAAGACGATGATTGACTTCGAACTGGAACCGCAGGTGATCGAACGGCTGGGCATGTACCACGCGGTCGCGGAAAACCTGATGCGCCCGATCTCGCGCGAATACGACGAGCGCGAGCACGAGGAGCCCGAGGAATTCTTCAAGACCATGTGGCAGGCGCAGAGCCTGGCCGACGTGGCGCCGGGCGCCAGCGAGCGCAAGAAGAGCGCCGCGCCCACCGCAACGGCGCGCCCCTCGAGCCTCAAGCTGCGCAACCTGCTCACCTGCACGACCACCGAGGAGATGTGCTGGGGCGACGCGGGACTGTTCCTGTCGATCCCCAACAGCGGACTCGGCGGCGCGGCGGTAATGGCGGCGGGCACGCCCGAGCAGAAAACGCGATTTCTTAAACGCTACTCCGAGGGCGAACCCAAGTGGGGCGCGATGGCGATTACCGAGGCGGCCTGCGGCTCGGACTCCGCCGCAATCCAGACCACGGCGGCGCGCGACGGCGACCATTGGGTGATCAACGGCACCAAGATCTTCTGCACCGGCGGCCAGCGCGCGGCCGAGAAGTCCGACGGCTTCGTGGTTGTCTGGGCGACCGTGGACAAGAGCGCCGGGCGCGCCGGAATCAAGTCGTTCGTGGTCGAGCGCGGAACGTCCGGGATGCAGGTGGCGCGGGTCGAGAACAAGCTTGGCATCCGCGCCTCCGACACCGCGATGATCATCTTCGACAACTGCCGGATCCCGCTCGATCACCTGCTCGGCAGTCCCGAAGTGCGGCGCGAGGGCGGCTTCAAGGACGCGATGGCGACGTTCGACGCCACCCGCCCGATCGTGGCCGCGATGGCGATCGGAGTGGGACGCGCGGCGCTCGACTTCGTGCGCGATTTCCTGCGCCAGCAGAACGTGCCGATCCGCTACGGAATCTCGCCGCGCCGGCTCACCGCAATCGAGCGCGACTTCATGGACATGGAGGTGCAGCTCAAGGCCGCGCGCCTGCTCACCTGGCGCGCCGCGTGGATGCTCGACACCGGCAAGCGCAACAACCTGGAAGCCTCGATGGCCAAGGCCAAGGCGGGGCTGGTCGTCACCCAGATCACGCAAAAGGCGGTCGAGATCCTGGGGCCGCTCGGCTACTCGCGCAAGCTGCTGCTCGAGAAGTGGATGCGCGACGCCAAGATCAACGACATCTTCGAGGGCACCCAGCAGATCAACATGCTGATCGTCGCGCGGCGAATTCTGGGCTACGGCAACAAGGAACTCAACTGACGCACCGCCCGCGCGCAATTTCATATGGGCCCGATGCGGCCGCTGCGGAGTTTCCGCGGCGGCCGTTTCGCTTTTGGGGCGTCGGGATGCTTCGCGCTTGACATATCTGTAACCATAAGGTTACATATTTTTCGCCGATGCCGACGCCGATGCCGATGAGGATGGACCGCACAATCGCCGCGCTCGCCGATCCCACCCGCCGCGCGCTCGTCCGCCGCCTGGCGCACGCGCCGTGTCGCGCCGGGGAGCTGGCGCGCGGCTTCGCCATCAGCCGCCCCGCGATCTGCAAGCACACCCGGATGCTGGCGTGGGCCGGGCTCATCCGGGCGCGCCGGAGCGGACGCGAACGAATCTATGAGCTGGCGCCGTCGGGCGGCAAAGCAATCAGGGAGCTGATCGATCAGCTCGAGGAAGTAGGGCGCTTCTGGGATGTCGCACTCGACGCATTCAAACGCTACGCGGAGAAACAGCAGTGACGATCACCAAGTCGATCTGGCTGGTATGCCCGCCTGAGACTTCGTTCCGGCTCTTCTGCGATGAGATGAGCGCGTGGTGGCCGGGCGGATTCGGCGGCAAGGATTCCAGGCCGATGCTGGAGCCGCGCGTGGGCGGCCGCTTTTTCGAGCGGCGCCCCGATGGCTCGGAGTATGAAATTGGCCGTGTGACCGCGTATCAGCCGCCCACGCTGGTCGCGTTCACATTTCGAGCGCCGAGTTGGGAGGCCGTCACGCAGGTCGAGATCCGTTTTTCCACCGAACGCGGCGGCACGCGGCTCAATCTCGAGCACAGCGGATGGGAGCAGGATGCGAAGATCCGCGAGGCGCGCAAGAACTACGAAACCGGCTGGGACGGCGTGCTGGGCCACTTTGAGACCGCGTGCGGCTCCGCCGCATGACCGCCCGAACAGAGCCGGCTCTGTGACCAATGAAATACTCCTGGAGGCATCGCGATGAAGCTCTACTACTTTCCGTCGCCGAATCCGCAGAAGGTCCACTTCGCTCTGAACGAGCTGGGACTCGAGTGTGAAACCGTGGCGGTCGATCTGACCAAACGGGAAAGCCACACGCCGGAATTTCTGAAGTTGAATCCGTGCGGCCGCGTCCCGGTGCTGGTCGATGGCGACCTGACGCTGTGGGAGTCGCACGCGATTCTGGCCTACCTCGGCGAGAAGACCGGCAGGCTGTGGCCGGCCACGCTCGCGGGCCGCGCCGATGCGCTGCGCTGGCTGTTCTTTCTGACCAGCACGATCTCTCCGCCCGCGACCGAACTCGCCTTCAACCGGATAGCGGTCAAGCTCGTTGGGTTGCCTGCCGACGAAGCCGCGATCGCGCGAGGAGAAAAAGGCCTGGTTGGCCCGATCGGCATTATGGAAGAACATCTCGCGGGCCGCCGCTGGATGCTGGGCGAGGAATTCTCGCTGGTAGATTGCGACTTCGGTCCGACGCTCAACGTGATCGAGAAGGCGGGATTCAGCTTCGCCGATTTTCCCCGCGTGACCGCCTACTTGGCGGCGATTCGGGAGCGGCGCGCGTGGCAGGAAACCCCCAGGGTGCCGGGACTCTGAGCGGGAGCGCATGGCAAAAGCAACGGCCGCCGCGGAAGTTCCGTGGCGGCCGTTTAGTATCTGCCGATGCGCAGCGCGACGGGCGCTCACGCGATCAATAGAACCACTTGCCCTTGTCCCAGCGGAAGATCTCGGTCGTGTGGGTGTCGTCGATCGGCTTGGCCTTGGTCTTTAGCGCCTCGTCCTTGGTCTTGGCCTTGATCAGGTAGTGAAATTCCTCGTAGCTGATTTTGCCGAGCGCGAAGCCGCCGGGCGACTGATGCGCCTGGCAGCTTTCGATGGTGCTGTAGCCGGTATAGAGCGCGGTCGCGTAGCCGTTCTCGAAGCGCCACGCGATGTGGTTGAGGTTGTTGGTTTCGCGCTGGTGTAGGTAGCCCTCCCATTTGTGACAGAACGCGGGAAACAGGGCGGCGGCTTTCTTGTACTGGTGATCGAGATACAGGCGCTGCGGATTGAGATCGTGCATCGCAGACCTGATTTTCTGGCCGATGGTTTTTCTGGGCGCGGGACCCGCCGACGCGGTCTCGGGATTGGGCGCGTTGCCGCCGAGCGATGCGGGCAGCGCCTTCATCGCCGCCGCGCTCGATCGCGCGCCCGGGGCGGGAGAAATGCCCGCCTGGTCGGCTGCGCTCGCCGCCTGCGCGGCGGCCTGATCGGCCTGCTGCGTAGCGGCGGGCGATATACCGGCCGAGCTATGTCCCGACTTGGTGATCGAGGACTCGGTCCCCGCGGCCTGATCGGATTGGCTTTGAGCTCCGGCCGGTGCAGGCGCTGCAAGCGCGATCAGCACCAGCGCCGCAAGAGCTCCCCTGCAAAACTGCATCATTGTCGGCGCCATGGGCGGATTTTATAGCAGGTTTACGCGGGAACGTCAGCACCTTTGGACCGGAGAATCGTCACTGACGGAAGCAGGAGAGGGATTTCGCGGTCGCATTTTCCATCCGCAATGCGGTCGGACCGTGAAAACCTGCCGCTGGTGACCGGCGCTTGAGCGCGCACGAATCAATCGGCGAGTTCGGGAAGCGGGCAGGGTGATTGCGCAGCCGGTTGGGCAACACGCGGCCGGAACTCCGTGATGGAGTTCCGGCCGCGGTCGTTTGAGTCACTAACCAGCCGACGGACTTATTCGATCGGCACCAACTCGACGCGACGGTTCTGAGCGCGGCCGTCCGCCGTGTTGTTGGGCGCCACGAAATCGGTCTTGCCGTAGCCGTGCGGAATCAGTTGGGCGGCGGGAATTCCCTTGCCGACCAGGTAATTCACGACTGCTTCAGAGCGGCGGTCGGACAACTTCAGGTTGTACGCCACGCCACCGATCGCGTCGCAGTATCCGTTAACGTTGATGGTCACGTTCGGACGCTGCTTGAGCGTATCCGCGGCTTCATCCAATACCGCCGCATCGCCCGGGCGGATGTTGGACTTGTTGAAGTCGAAGTGCACGCCACGCAGGATCAGCTTCTCCTTCTTGGGAGGAGGAGGCGGAGGCGGCGGTGGCGGCGGTGGCGGAGGCGGTGGTGGCGGCGGCGGAGGCGGCGGCGGGATCACAGGATCGCAGAAGTAGTGACCCGCAAAGGCTCCGAGCAGACCGCCTACAGCGGCTCCACCCAATCCGGAGAATACCTTCGCGTCATTGGAGGCATCCTTACCGCTATGGACATTGTCCGCGATAACCATGCCTGACGCGGCGCCGAGGCCGGCGCCAAGAGCTCCGCCGACGATCGCGCAGGTCCCCCATGTCCTGGGCTGCCGCATCGAAGCGCAACCCGCCAGACCGGCCGCGAGAAAAGCTACGCCCGCAAATCCGGCCATGGATTTGACAAGCCCTAACTTTCGACTCATGAACTCCTCCCTCACCCAAGTGCGTGATTGAGCGCCGCCGAAACCCCTGAGCGGCCGCTACAACGCGTCTCTAGACCATTATTGCGGAGCAAATATAGTTATATTTGACGGAGGAATGCAACATCCCCCTAACAATTTTTCCCCCTAGCCCGCGATGCCCCGGAGGCTCCGAAACTCCGTAGCATCGCTTATATTCAAACGCAAGATGCGGGCACGCGGCTAATCCGCGGCCCGCACCTGCGAAAAAGAGCGCCGGGAACGAGGCCAATCGGCCCGCCCCCGGCACTCCCGATGCCCTAATCGTTAATTATTTCCCGGATGCTGTTGCTGCCAATTCTGCTGGTGCTTCGCGTGGCGCTGAGCCTTTTCCTGCTCGTGCCGCCAGTGTTTGCCGTGATGCTCGGCCTGCTCCTGGGCGGGAGTCTCGGCCATCTCCTCGCCATGATGACGCTGATACGGCGTCGACTGCCAGACGTTCGGATGCGACTGCATGTAAGTGGTCAGGCCAGGATTGGCCTTACGGAAAGCCGGATTGTAGAGCAGCTCCGGATTTTGGCGCAGTTGCGCCGCGGCGCTGGGGTTTTGGGACAGGTAGTTGTTGAAGCCGGAGTTGTAATACCTGGTGCCGCCGTGCTTGAGCGCCTTCCAATCCTCGGGATGGGTCTCGATGAAGTGCTGGAAATGTTTATGGTGCTGGCGCCATGAGGGATTGTACATCAGACCCGGATTGGCCTGCAGTTCCGCGGCCGCCTTGCGATGGTTGTTGGCCCACTCGTTGAACGCCTTCTGATTTGGCATTCCGCTGGACCACGGCACGCCGCTGTATTGCGGCACGTTCATACCGGGCATGTTCGGAATCATGCTCTGAGCCATCGCCGGCGCGCTCATAAGCAGCGCTATGACGGCAGCGCCGAGAATGCTTGAGATCGGTTTCATATTTGAATTCCTCCTTGGAATTCCACCTAAGGCAAAGATCAGTGAGTTAATGCGGGCGATCCCGCCTGAACAGACAGCAATCGATATGCCATCGTGAGGGCTGCGGATTTGCTCGACTTCGCAAGCATCTTGCGCGATACACGATATCCTAAAGCGGTCCGCCTCCATACCGTTTGGTGCTTGCTCACCTTAAGCCGGGGCGGGATTCGGAACCCGGTGGCCCGCCTGCTACAATCGCCGTACCCACGATGCTTCCTCTGGCGCGCAGCAAAGAAGGGCGGTTCAAGCTCGTCTCCAGTTACAGCCCCCAAGGCGATCAGCCCGCCGCGATCGACGCGCTGACCGAGAATCTCCGCACCGCCGTGCCCCACCAGGTGCTGCTCGGCGTCACCGGCTCGGGCAAGACCTTCACGATGGCCAACGTGGTGGAGCGGGTGAACCGGCCCACGCTGGTGATGGCGCCGAACAAGACGCTGGCCGCGCAGCTCTACAACGAGTTCAAGAGCCTGTTTCCCGACAACGCGGTCCGCTACTTCGTTTCCTATTACGACTATTACCAGCCCGAGGCCTACCTCCCCTCGACCGACACCTATATCGAGAAGGACTCGAGCATCAACGACGAGATCGACAAGCTGCGTCATTCGGCCACCAAAGCCCTGCTGGAGCGAAATGACGTACTGATCGTCGCTTCGGTTTCATGCATCTACGGCCTGGGCGAGCCGGAAATGTACTTCGAGATGCTGGTGTTCGTGGAAGAGGGCCAGCGGATCGACCGCGACCGGGTGCTGCGCAAGCTGGTCGATATCCATTACCTGCGCAACGATTACGACTTCCATCGCGGGACTTTCCGCGTGCGCGGCGACACCGTCGAGGTCTTTCCCGCCTACGAAGAGAGCAGGGCGGTGCGGATCGAGTTCTTCGGCGACGAGATCGAGGGGCTGTACGAAATCGACGCGCTGCGGGGCGCGGTGGTCCGCAAGCTCCAGTCAGTCGCAATCTATCCGGCCTCGCATTACGTCACGACCTCGGACCGGATGGAGCAGGCGGTCGCCGGAATCCGCACCGAGCTCAAGGAGCGCCTTGAGTTCTACCGCAAGGAAAACCGCCTGCTCGAGGCGCAGCGCCTTGAGCAGCGCACGATGTACGATCTCGAGCTGCTAGCCGAGATGGGCTTCTGTCCGGGAATCGAGAACTACTCGCGCCATCTGACCGGCCGCTCACCCGGAGATCCGCCGCCCACGCTGCTCGATTACTTTCCCAAAGAGTCGCTGTTCTTTATCGACGAGAGCCACGTGACGGTTCCGCAGATCGGCGGGATGTACCGCGGCGACCGCTCGCGCAAATCGACCCTGGTCGAGTTCGGGTTCCGGCTGCCCTCCGCGCTCGACAACCGCCCGCTCAATTTCGAGGAATGGGAGGGCCACGTGAACCAGGCGGTTTACGTGTCGGCGACGCCCGGCGATTGGGAGATGCGCGAGTCGGGCGGACTGGTCGTCGAGCAGCTGATCCGTCCGACCGGGCTTATCGATCCCGAAATCGAGGTGCGCAAGGCCGGCACCCAGGTCGATGATCTGCTCGAGGAGATCCACAAGCGCGTCGCCGCGGGTGAGCGCGTGCTGGTCACCTGCCTGACCAAGAAGATGGCGGAGGACCTGACCGACTACTACCACGACCTGGGGCTGCGCGTGCGCTACCTGCATTCGGATATCGAGACGATCGAGCGCGTCGAGATAATCCGCGCGCTGCGCCGCGGCGACTTCGACGTGCTGGTCGGAATCAACCTCCTGCGCGAAGGACTCGATCTCCCCGAAGTCTCGCTGGTCGCGATTCTCGACGCTGACAAGGAAGGCTACCTGCGCTCGGCGCGCTCGCTGATCCAGACCATCGGGCGCGCCGCGCGCAATATCAACGGGCGGGTCCTGATGTATGCGGACGCGATGACCGATTCGATGCGCCGCGCGATCGGCGAGACCGACCGGCGCCGCGCCAAGCAGCTCGCGTATAACCAGGAGCACGGAATCACGCCCGTCTCGATCACGAAAGCGATCGACGCGTCGCTGGTCGAGATGTACTCGCCCGAATGGGCGGTGGTGCCTGAAGCCGATGGAGGCGCAGGCGAAGAAGAGGAGCTCGTGCCGGCTCATCAGCTGTCGGACAAGATCACCGAGCTCAGGCGCGAGATGATGGAGGCGGCCGAGGCGCTCGAATACGAGCACGCCGCCGAGCTGAGAGATCGGATCAAGAAGCTCGAGCGGAAGATCTTCGGGATGGACGCGAAGCCGCCGCCGCTCAAGACTGCGCCGGGCTCCGCGCGCAGTGGCCGCGGCGACAAGACGCGCGGGCGCAAGGGCGCCGGCGCCGCCACCGGCGCGGCCAGCGGCGCCGCGGGCAGGAGCAACCGCCCGGTCCGCCAGGGCCGGCTCAAGCTGGTCACCGACCCCCCACCGAAGTAGGGGTCCGCTGTCTCCCAACTGCTTTGGTAGCTCGCTGACGCAAATCGCCACACTTTGTGTAGTCTGAGTCTCATCGCTCCGCTACGCTAAGAGTCGAGGAGGGCAGGGCTGCGTGGTCAATGCCTCGCCAAGGCGCAGGCCAGAATGGTGGCTCAATAGGAGTTGGGCGTTCGAGTCATCCGGCGGGAAAATCCTCTACTTTCCTCACGGATGGGGCCGCGGTTACCTGGTTCCGAGCGTAGCGCAGCGGCGCGAAATCCAACACTTCTTAGGGCTCTGGCGCGCGCGGCTGATGACGGCGCGCCGGGTGGCGCGATGGGTGTGTCTTCCGTCGTTGGTGGTTGCATTTACGATATTCCCCGCGTTCTCCTCGATCGCCTGGTATATCCCTCAATGGCAGAGTGTCGCCGCGAGCGCTCTCGCTATCGGCGCGCTCTGCGTCATCTTGCTTTTGGGCGCGCCATTTGCCTTGGCGTTTCTGGCTGAGACCGCGAAAGCAGAATTGGAAAAAGCGCACATTCGCCGGTCATTCGGACCATGGTTCATCGGCTCATTACGGCTCGTAAAATCGTGGCGGCGATGGTTCGGCGTGGCGTGCGCTCTAATAATCGTTCTCCAAGGCGTCTGGATGGTTTGGCCGACTCAGCAGACCGTTATGTTGCCAGCCAGCAGCGATCCCAGATTTGTGAGGGTTGGACTGAGCGAGATTGCGGTTGGCGGCCTTGTTGCGTCGGTCTTGATCTGGCTCATCAGGTTGAAGCGCCGGGAATAAATCCGCATATTGGCCCGCCGATCGAACGGAGGTGCGGAAAGTGCCAAGGAACGGATTGTTTGCGTGCAGGCATCCTCGCACAGATGCGGCATGAAGACGCGGGCAATCGCCAGGGCCGCCTCAAGCTGGTCAGCGCCCCCCCGCCAAAGTAGGGAACAGGAATACCTCATCCTCAAGGCTCGCTCGGGCCAAAAGCGCGCTAGCGTTCGACGTCACTCCGAGCGCAGCCATTAATCCCAGTAACACGGTTGGTTTCCGTCCCAGTGCGCGAGGCGTTCAATCCAGACGACAGGGCGTCTCCGGACAAGGGGGACCTGCGCTCAATGCCATTTTATCTGATGGAATCGGTGATGATCGCCGGCCCACTCAACGACGAGAAAGCGCGCACCGGCGAACTTCAGCGTTTCTGGCTTCGCCAATTCCTGATCCAGCCATTCCCTAAGCTTCGGCAAAACCGCTGATCTGAAATCCTCGGCCGCCTCGTGCGGGTACCCGTCTGCTCGAACAGCGTACAGACAGAGATGCGGTTCACCTGCACCGACTCCGACCGAGGCGAGGATCGCGGCAGAGTTCCGGATTTTGGGATTGTAGCTTGGGCGGTCGAATTCCGGCGTCATCGTTCCGACAGCCACCCAGCCCAGGACGCCGCCGGAGAAGACCCTCCTTATGTCGCGCTGCGAGCAGGCGAACTTTTGGGCCTTCGGCAATCTTTTGATCAAGAATTCTGTGCGCCTCGATTGTTGCTGCTCGACCATTTCCGCGCCCGGCTGCCAAACTGAACCTATCAGCGCACGCGCAAGCCCTCGAACATCCGCGTCGACGCAGCGCTGACGTCGCGGCGCGCGGCGGCTTTGTCGCCGGCGTGCGCAATCAGGCGCGCGGCTTCGTTCATCGCTCCCATAATCATATGGGCCAGCGGCCCGACCGGCTGTTGGTCGATAATGCCGGCGGCAATTGAGGCCTCGATGGCGGCCTTCAGTCCCGCGAGATAGTAGCTTTCATCGGATTGGCGAAAGCCTTCCGAACCGAAAACGGCGGGGGCGTCGATCAGGACGATTTGCTGCACCGCGGGATCCAGACAGGCATCGAGAAAAGCTTCGTTTGCTTTCATCAGCGCGCGCCATGGATCCGACTCTTTGGCGGCCGCCTTGGTGCATTTGGCCGCCACTTTGAGCTGCTCCTCGTCGTAGGCCGCCTTGAAGAGATCCTGCTTGTCCTTGAAATGGTGGTAGAGCGCGCCGCGGGTGACGCGGGCGCGGCGCACGACTTCTTCGGTCGCAGTGCCGGCGTAGCCGTGCCGGGCGAACAGGCGGCGGGCGACGCGGATGAGCGCGGTGCGGGTCTGGGCGGAGTGCTGGGCCTGGCGGCTCTTGACGGGCATACTAGATGTAGGTTACATACAGACTGTACGTATCTCCAAAGTCCCCTCGTAAAGGAGAGTACCAATGAATGCCGCCGACTTCCACTCCGCCCGCAAGTTTGCCCCAACCCCCGCCGCCCGCGTCGCCTACCTCGAGCGCGGCGCCGGTCCCGCCGCCGCCCTGCTGGTGCATGGCTTTCCACTGTGCTCCTACCAGTGGCGCGGCGTAATCGATGACCTCGCGCCGATGCGCCGATGTATCGCGCCGGATCTGATGGGGCTGGGCTACACCGAGCCGGCCGCCGGCGCCGATCCTTCGTTCGCCGCGCAGGCGCGGATGCTCGCGAGCCTGCTCGACACGCTCAAGATCGACCAGGTCGATATTGTCGCCAACGACACCGGCGCCGGGATCAGTCAGGTTTTTGCCGCGAGCTTTCCCGAGCGCGTGCGCACGCTGACGCTGACCAATTGCGAGGTTCACGACTTGTGGCCGACCCCGATGCTGGAGCCGTTCTTCGAGGCGCTAAAGAGCGGCGTGGTAATTGATTCGGTCAAAGCGATGGCCAGCGATGCCGCGACGGCGCAGCAGCTGTTTGCACCGACCTATGAGAACCCCGCAACGCTCGACGCGGAGGCCTGCGCGGTTTATTTCACGCCGATCGCCGCGTCGGCGGCGCGCGGCGAATGTCTGCGCGGATTCGGCGACGCGCTCAAGAATCGCAATCAGATGGTTGAGCTGGCGCCGCGTCTGCGCGCGCTCAAGTCGCCCGCGCAGGTTATCTGGGGCGAGGCCGACACCGCGTTCAACACCGCGGCGTCGCTCAAGTGGCTGAGGGAGAATCTCGGCGGAATCCGCAGGATCATGAGCGTGCCGCGCGCCAAGCTGTTCTTCCCGGAGGAGCATCCGCGATTGCTGGCGACGGTGGTGCGCGAGTTCTGGGAGAGCAACTGACTTGCGGGGAACCGCAACCAACCGTCGCAACGCGAAGTCGCCAGATAGAGCAGGGCCGGTTCCCGAAGCGGGAGCCGGCCCTCTTTTTTTCCGGCTTTTGTCGCTTGAAAGTCCTGATCCGTTAATGGTGTGGTCGCGTCCTCATTTCGCGGTGCGCAGCAGCCCGCTTCATAAAATGCTCGACTGAATTCGGATGTTTAAGCCGAGTCACCAAAACATGCAGTTGAGGTTGACACGATCGAGGGTCTTTCTTTAACGTCGCGAAAGGTAAAACGACAAAAAAGATGAGAACATCCGCTCAGACTGCAAGTTTGCACCAAAGGGAGCGCGCTACTATGACAGGACGGCTTCGCGAGTTCTTTTCGGGCCTGGTCACGCTGACGCTGCTATTCGCACTTACGATTACGGCAGCCGCCCTGCTGAAACCGTCGGTTGCGAAAGCCCAGGCTGTTCAATATGTCAAAGTTTGCAATCTGTTCGGCGTGGGCTTCCTTTATTTTCCCGGAACCGATACCTGCGTCAACTTTGCTACCAACGACGCTCGAGCAGAGACGTCGGGCGGCGTGTGGCGCTGGCGCATGCCGAATAATCCGTGGAGCTGGGCGAAGTCACCCAAAAACGCATGCCGAAATGGCAAGCTGGTCAAGTTTGGAGACATCAGCGGCGCTGACCTTACCGTGAACACTCATTCGAGATACGAAACCAACACCCAGTACCCGCTCAATCTGAAGAGTCGGCAGTACATAGCGTCGGTGCTGTACAAGGGCGGCTTCTCGGGCGCGGGCGTCGGCGCGGGCAACTTCTGCATGTACTACTACTACGTCGATCCCACCAACGGCCCTACCTACTCTTTCCCCCTCGGGTGCATCGACACCGCGGCGAATGTGGGTAATCCTGCCACACTACAATTCACGCCCGACTCGCCGATTCCGCCGTCCACCACCGCCCAGGTATATGTGGTGGGCGCAAACGGCGACCTTTGGAATCCCGCATCCGCTTCGGACATCCAGGGCACGTTGTCGGTGTGGCTGTGCCTGCAGCGCGCGAGAAAATAGCGCTGCGCGCCAACGAATCGCACGGGAAGCGGCGCGAAGTCATTAAGTAAGAAGAGGGCCGGCTCCCGAAACGGGAACCGGCCCTCTTTGCGATCTCACTTTTGCGCTTGAGTCCGGCCGCCCCGGACGCGCCGTTTACTTCTCGAAGGACGGGCCCACGTATCCCGACGGCGGAAGCGTCACGCCCGAGGACTGCTGTCCGTCCCGGCGCTCGGAGTAGCTCGCGCCCACCGTCATCCCGCCATCGACGACCATCGCCTGCCCGGTCACGAACACCGAGTCGTCGCTAGCCAGGTACAGAGCCATCCCGGCGATGTCCTCCGGATGGCCAGCGCGCGGAATCGGCTGCGATTGCTTGAGCCATTCCTCGAGCGCCTCGCGTCCGCCGGGCTGGTTGCGATGCAGGATCGGCGTGTTGATTCCGCCCGGGCAGATGCAATTGATCCGGATCTTGTCCTTGGCGAATTCGAGAGACGCCGAGCGGGTGAGATTCACCACACCGGCCTTCGCCGCGCAGTAAGCGTGCAATCCGGCGAAGCCGCGCAGCCCGGCGACCGACGCGGTCGAGATGATCGATCCGCCGCCCTGCTTGCGCATCTCGGGCACCGAATGCTTGATGCCGAGGAACACGGAGCGCAGCAAGACCGCCTGGCTCTTGTCCCAGTCCTCGACCGAGATGTTCTCGAGCGGGCCGACCGCGCCGCCGACGCCGGCGTTGTTGTACATGACGTCGAGGCGGCCGAACTCCTTGATCGCGCGCGCGACCAGAGCCTTGATTTCGCTTTCGGCGGAGACGTCGGCTTTCTGAAAGACGGCGCGCCCGCCATTTTCCTTGCAGTCGCGGACCGCGGCTTCGCCGCCTTCGACATTGAGGTCGGCGATCACCACCGCGGCGCCTTCACCGGCGAAACGGATCGCGGTCGCGCGGCCCATGCCGCTCGCCGAGCCCGTGATAATCGCAACTTTTCCGTCGAGCCTGCCCATGATTCGTGAACCTCCGGATGAAATGCGGCCGTGTGCCGCGCAGTATTCACCCGCAATAGCACGGGCGGCCGGATATCGCTAAACGCCCGCCGTGGCGCGGGAATTTGGGGGCGAAACTTTAGGCGCGCGGCCGCGTCTGGTCTTTACAGATGGTCCCCACAGGGACGCTGGAGGTAGCTGTGAAAAGACTCACTCAAATCGCAATGGCCGCGGGAATCCTTGCGCTTGCCGCGGCCGGCCCCGCCATGGCGCACGGTAGCTGCGGCGGCGGTCATGGCATGCATGGCATGCACGGCCGTCCGATGCCGCCCCCGTTCATGATGACGCTGCGCGCGGCAAACCTGACCACTGCGCAGAAGGAGCAGGTGCATAAGATCCTCGAAGCCAGCCACGCGCAGGTAAAGCCGCTGATGAAGAAGCTGCATTCGCTTCATGAAGAGTTCGCCGCCAAGCTGCTCTCGCCCGGCAAACTGAGCATGAGTGACGTGGCGCCGCTGCAGAAGCAGCAGACCGAGCTGCGCGGACAGATCGATCAGCAAATGGCGGAGACCGCGCTCAAGGTGCGCGACGTGCTGACCCCCGAGCAACTCAAGAAGGTGGCCGACGTCAACGCCAAGCTCAAGGCGATTCACAAGCAGATCGAAGCGCTGATGGGTCCACCGCCCTCCGATCCGCCGCTCCCCCCTCCGGCGGATCAGATGCCATGAAGCCGGTCCGCCCGACCGCGCTTGTGGCGATGGTGTGTGGATGATGCGGCCAGTCCTGTCCTCCCGGGGCAACTCGGCCGGCTCCGGGCGCGAGTGGAAGCTCGCGCCCGGAGTGTTCGTTGCCGCGCGGACCTGGAGTCCGCGCACGCCGCGTGTGTAACAATGGCCGCGGGAGTGATGCCACGATTGGCCGAGGTCGAGATCTCATTGCTTGCCGAGGTCGAGCGCGCACGCGCGGGCGACGAGCGCGCGATGACCGCGCTGATCGAGCGCTACCAGGGGCGCATCGCGCGTTTCGTGCGCTCGCTGATAGGGCCCGACGACGACGCCGAGGACCTGTGCCAGTCGGTGTTCGTGAAGATGGTGCTCTCAGTCGCCAAGCTCAAGAACGCGGAGACTTTCGAGCCGTGGCTGTTCCTGATCGCGCGCAACACCTGCCGCGACCATCTGCGGCGGCGCAAATGGCGCCGCCTGTTCGTGCCATGGGAGAGTGGTCACGAGCAGATCGCGGCGCCGCCCGCGCGATCCCCGGCCTTCCACGCCGGCAATCTCGACCGCGCGATGGCGGAGCTGCCGCGCGAGCAGCGCGAGCTGATCGCGCTGTTGCGCGAGAACGACTGGAGCTACGAAGACTTGTCGCGAATCACCGGCGCGAGCCTGCCCGCGGTAAAATCGCGCCTGTTCCGCGCGCGTCAGAAAATGCGAACGATTCTTGATCATGGAGATGCGAAAAATGAATCCTGAGCGCTATCCGTGGGACCGCCTCGGCTCCGGCGCGGAACCCGAACTCGCCCCCGACTTCGCCGCGCGGGTGATGAATCGCGCGCGGATCGCGCGCGGGCGCGCAAAGCTGCGCCGCCGGATAGCGGCCGGCGCAATTTGCGGCGGCCTGGTGCTCGGCCTGGTGTTCCTTGCGGGGCATCGCCACGACACGCACCCGCAACCGATGCTGGCAAGCGTGCCGCATGGCGCCGCGGTCTCCAGCGTCCAGGCGCCTCCCGCCGCATCGGACAGCGACGCCGTAGCGACCGACGTGGCGTCGGCTTACGGAATCGCGGGCGCGTACGGCGCGGTTACGGCCGCATACGAACAGGTTGCAGGCGTTCAGAATACGGCGGCGCCGCAGGATCAGGGAGACGTGTTCTCCGACTTTCTTCCCGCCGCCTCCGACGTGGCCGACTTCGAATCGTCGTACGCGACGACCTCAAACAGCGACTGGGCGTACGACCCGGGTTGGGACTCGAATTCATGAGCGAGGGCGCGCCCGCCGCGGACCGCACGCTGCGCGCGACTCACCACTTCTCGAACGACGGACCCGCAAAGTTGCCCGGCGGCGTCTGCACCGGCGCCTGATTCTGCTGCCCGAACAGCCGCCCGCCCGCCATCAGCCCGCCATCGACGACCATCGCCTGTCCCGTCACCCATTCGGACTCGTTGCTCGCCAGGAACAGCGCCATGTTGGCGATGTCCTCGGGATGGCCGGCGCGCGGAATCGCCTGTAGCTGCGCCAGGAACTGCTCTGCCACCTGCGCACCGCCGGGAACGCGGCTGTTGATCAGCGGCGTGTTGATCCCGCCGGGGCAGATGCAATTGACGCGAATCTTGTACTGCCCGACTTCAAGCGCGACCGAGCGCGTCAGGTTGACGACCGCGGCCTTGGCCGCGCTGTAGGCATGCGGGCCCGCGCCGCCGCGCAATCCCGCGACCGAGGCGGTCGAGATGATCGATCCGCCGCCGCGCTTGCGCATCTCGGGCACCGAATATTTTATGCCGAGGAACACCGCGCGCAGCAGGATCGCCATGGTGCGATCCCAGTTGGCCGAGGTGGTCTCCTCGATAGTGCCGACCGCGCCGCCAAGTCCCGCGTTGTTGAAGATCACGTCGAGGCCGCCGAACTCGCTCACCGCGCGCGCGATGAGCGCCTTGATGTCGTCCTCGCTCTCGACGTTGGCCTTCTGAAAGACGGCGCGGCCGCCGTTTTCCTTGCACTCGCGAACCGCGGATTCGCCGCCTTCAACGTTGAGATCGCTGACGACGACCGCTGCGCCTTCGCCCGCGAACCGGACCGCCGCGGCGCGGCCGATGCCGCTGGCCGAGCCGGTGATTACCGCCACTTTGCCGTCGAGTCTGCCCATGATGTTCCTTTCGCTCTCCGCTGGTATGCGGCGCGCGCGGCGCCGCGGAGATCGTTCAACCTAATATCAGTCAGGCGAGGCTGGCGCGAATCCCTAACGCCGGTTAGGTGGGCGCGGCTCATCCGCAGCTCATTTTATGAAGTGGACTTTCTTCATCAGCGCGATGAAGCGCGGCTCTTTTCGCAAAGGATCGAAAATGCGATCCATCTTGAGCCAGACTAACCATTGGGCGTGCGCCGAATATGCCTGTTCGAGGTAATCCATCGCGCGCGCGCTGTCGCCCATGCCGAGATAGACAATGGCCAGATTGAACGGCGGAACGTATCCGTGAAGAGATTTACGATTCAGCTCTTCGATGACCGCCATCGCCTTGGCGCGGTCGCCTGATGCCCCATAGGCATATCCGAGCCATCCGGCAACGTACGGGGGTGATTCCAGCGCGTCCGCCTTTTGCAGTTCCGGTATGGCGGCGTTGATTTTCCCGGCAGCGATATCGACCCACCCTTGCGCAAAATAAGAAAAGAAAAAAGCCGGGTCGAGATCCAACGCCCTGTTGGCCAGGTCCATCGCCGCTTGGTGTTTGCCTTGCCAAGCAGCTGCGAAGATCGCATCAGCCGTGATTTGGGGGGACAGCGGGTCCAGTTCGGTAGCGCGTTTCGCTTCAGCCACCGCTTCGTCGAGCCTTCCCTGGAAGGCAAGCGACATGCCGAACTGATCGTGAGCATACGCGTAGTTGGGGTTCAATTGGAGCGCGCGGAGGAATTCGCGCTCGGATCCCGCCCAATCGAATTCATAGAAGAGCTTGTAAACGGCGAGTGAGGTGTGCGCTTCGGCCGAATTCGGATCCAGGTGCACGGCCTTCACCGCCGTCTCCCTGGCTTTCGCCATTGAATCGGTTGAGGTGAGGAAGCCTTCGTTGAAGCCAGCCCACAAGTAGGCGTCCGAGAGGCCCGAATACGCCGGCGCGAAGCCCGGATCCAGCCGGATCGCCTCTTGGAATTGCGCGATCGCCTTTTTCAGGTTTTCATCGTTCGGGCGGCTGAAAAAGTACCGCCCCTTTAGGTAAGCGTCATGAGCCGCGGGATTTACGGTTGGTGCGCTGCTCAGACGCGCCTGTTCGTCCGGGGTCAGTTCGACGTTGACCGCGCGCGCGATCGCCTTTGCGATATCGTCCTGCATCGCCAGCACATCGCGCGAGTCGCGCTCATAGCTCTTCGCCCACAAGTGCCGGTCGGCGCGCGCATCGATCAACTGCGCGGTCACGCGCACCTTGTCGCCGACCCGCATGACCGACCCTTCGACCACCGCATCGACGTTGAGCAGCTTGGCGATCTCCGGCGTCGGTGGGCGATGCGCGCCCTGGAACTGCATCACGGAGCCGCGCGAGATCACGCGCAGCGCGCTGATCGTCGCCAGATCGGTGGTCAGCTCGTCGGTCAGTCCGTCGGCGAAATAATCCTGTTTCGGATCGCCGGAAAAATTGTCGAGCGGAAGAACCGCGATCGAGCTGATCTTGTGCGGGGCGACGCTCGGGGTTTCAGACGGCGTGGGCGCGGACGATTTCGATCGCAGGAACACGAAGGCGAGCGCAGCCAATATCACCGCGCCCGCGCTTGCCACGAGCCCCCACCGCGGTCGGCCGCCGGCCGCCCGCGCCGGTTGCGCGCCGGAATCTGTTGGGACGATCTGCCAGACCCGTATCGGGCGCGACACGTTCTTGAGCCGTTGCTCGCCGAGGCTTTTAAAGCGGACGCCGGGCTTGTTGCGGATTTCGTCGTAGATGTGCGCGGAGACGCAGATCCCGCCGGGAGGAGCGAGCGCGTGAATGCGTGACGCGACGTTGACGCCGTCGCCCAGCACCGTGTTGTTCGAGAACACCACGTCGCCGAGGTGGATCCCGATCCGCACCTTCAACTCGGGTTCGTCGTGCAGGCTGGCCTGCACCTCGCGCGCGCAATTGACCGCGTCAACCGCACTATGGAATGCGGTCAGGGTGCCGTCGCCGATCTCGCCGACCATTCGGCCGTTATATTTGGGCATCAGGCTGCGCAGCAGTTCGCGATGCGCATCCAGCGCGCGCAGGGCCTCGCTCTCGTCGCGCCCCATGATAGCGGTGTAGCCCACCACGTCGCTGAACATGATGGCGGCAAGCTCGCGCGCGGGATTACTGGCGGTCGTGTCGGATGGCGTGGTCAATCGCTAAAGACTAACCGCGCAACTGCGAACGCACAATCAACTGCGTCCGGGCGCCACAGCCGCATCGCGGGGCGACCGGCTGTCAGAGGCTAGGCCCTCAATTCGGCGAGCAGGGCCTTGGCGTCTTTCAGGTCGGTGATGTCGAAGCCCTCAGTGAACCAGTTGTAGATTTCGGCGAGCATCGTGCGCGCGTCATCGCGGCGACTGGTGTCGCGCAACAGGCGGGCGAGCGAGGTCGTCGCGCGCAACTCCCAGGCCTTCGCGCCCTGCTCTTTGGCAATCGCGATTGCGCGCCGCATGCACTGCTCAGCCTCGGCAGAATTCTCCACCCCCATCAGGAGAAAGGTTTCCCCCGCGATACGCTCGAGCTCGGCCGCTCCGAAACCCTCACCGGTTCGCTGTGCATGCTCCCGGCCGGCGGCAACCGCGGCCATCGCTTCCCGATAGCGGCCAGCTCTCATGCACACTCCGGCAAGGACTGAATTCATCTCGGTTAACACGAATGAATTCCTCCAATCGGCGATTCCGCGGCGAACCTGCTCGATTGCGCGGTCATGTTCTCCGCTGACGCTTAGAACCCATCCGTGGAGGATGCGATTGAAGGCAAGCCACCCCGAAAACCCGTTTTCCTCTGTGAGAGCGCCAAGCTGATCGCAAACAAGTCGAGTTTCCGAAGTCTCGCCACGCCACGAGTGAAGCTTGCCCTTGGTCCAGATCGCGAATGTCCGTGAAAACTGCTGGTTCAAGTCGCGCGCCCGTTTGACCGCGGAATCCGCCAGATTTACAGCGCGGTCCGAATGTCCTGTCTGCCAGGCGCAGAGCGCGGCCCAGGAGAGAGAGGTTACCAGCGGGTCGCTGCTATCGACCGTGACTCGGCCAACCCCGTCGGCACAGACTTCTATCGCCCGAGTCAATTCGTCCAAAGCATCGGCCGCGCGGCCTGTCCAGAACAGGATCGATCCTTTCGCGTGAAATGCATCGGCAAGCGCACCGGGACTGTTGATACGTCCGGCCACCTCGACTATCTGTTCCGCCACTTCCGCTTCTTCGCGGTGTCGCCCGGCGATCTGATGGTGCAGCCATACTGCCTGGAGAGCCGTCAATAGCGCATGGTCATCACCTGATTTGCGCGCGAGTTCCAGAATTCGCAGGTAGCTTTCCGTGTACGGCGACAGAATGTATCCCTCGCTTGCGGGCGCCGCGGCAACCAGAGTGGAAAGCAGATCGAACTCTCGACGATCACGCTCCGCGCCGGCTTGAAGATTGGAAATTAAAGCGAGTCCGGCGCGCGCCTGCGCGAGCGCTTCACTGAACGCCGAGCGTGTCGCCGCCTGCTTCGCCGCGCGGCGGAGGTAATCGACCGCCTTTTCGGCGTTGTTGCTCCGACCGTAATGATGAGCGAGTTGCGCCAGGTGGTCATCGAGTGAATTTGCATTGAGCGCTTCGAGCGCCGCGCCGATCCGCTCATGCATCCGCTTGCGCCGCTCCATCAGCATCGAGTTATACGAGACCTCCTGGGTGAGCGCATGCTTGAAGATGTATTCGGTATCGCCGACCGCGGGTTGCTCGTAGATAAACTCGCCGAGCTGCAAGTCATTGAGCATCCGGTTGAGCTCATCTTCGGACTTCGGGACCACGGCACGAATCAGCGAGAGCGAAAATTCGCGCCCTATAACCGCAAGCGTCTGCAGCAAGTCCTTCTCACCGGATTGCAGGCGGTCGATGCGCGCGGCGAGGATCCCCTGCACGGTCGGCGGGATTTTAAGCTCGGCGATCGGCTTGGTCAGCGTGACCGTCGCTCCGTCGCGGACCAGCGCGCCTTCGTCGAGCAGCACCTGCACCGTCTCCTCCATGAAGAACGGGTTGCCCTCGGTCTTCTCGATGATGAGGCGCTTGAGGGCGGCCATAGATCCTGCACCCTCACCGGCGCCCGGCTGTTCGCCGGGCTTGCCCTCTCCCGTAACCGAACGGGCGAGGGGCAGAGAGAGCAGCGCGGCGAGCATCTCGTCGGCCGACTCTTTGCCGAGCGGGTCGAGCCTGAGCTGCGTGTAGTAAGTCTTGCTGTTCCACTGATGTGAGTACTCGGGGCGGTAATTCACCAACAGCAGGATTTTGGCCGTGCCGATCGAATCGGCGAGCAGGTTCAGAAATGCCTGGGTCTCGTTGTCGATCCAGTGCAGGTCCTCGAAGACGACCATCAGCGGCTGATTGAGCGACTCGCGCAGCAGTATCCGCTTGATCGCATCCAGTGTGCGCCGCTTGCGGACTTGCCCATCCATCTGGGCAAGCGGATCCTCGCCCTCGACGATCCCGAGGAGCGCATAGAGATAGGGAACGGTGTCTTCCAGGGTGCGATCCAGCTCCAGCAATTTTCCCAGGATCTTTTGTCTGCGCCGCCGGCCATCATCTTCGCCAGTGATTTCGAAATATCCATGGAGCAGGTCGATCACCGGGAAGTACGCTGATGCTTTCCCGTGCGAGACCGAGAAGGTCTCCAGAACCATCCACCCCGATTGGTTCTTGGCCTTGAACTCGAAGAACAGGCGCGACTTGCCGGTGCCCGCCTCCGCCATCGCGGCGACAATCTGTCCGCGTCCCGCACGCGCAAGCTCTGAGGCGTTGCGCATCGCCTCCATCTCGCGCTCGCGCCCGACGAACTTGGTAAGCCCCCGTCCCACCGATCGCTGGAGCCGCGTCCGCAACGGTCCCAGGCCGGTCACTTCGTAAACATTGACCGGCTCGGTGACGCCTTTAACGCGCGTCGGTCCTCGTGCTTTGAGCCCGAAATAGCCCTCAACCAGCTTGCGGGTGTTCTCGCTGATCGCGATCGATCCGGTTGGCGCGAGCGCCTGCATCCGTGAGGCGAGATTGGTGGTGTGACCGATCGGAGTGTACTCGACGTTGCCGCCGCCAGTTGAGATTGTTCGCACGACAACTTCGCCCGTGTTGACGCCGACACGAATCTCAAGCGGCGCCCTGCCATCGGCCAGCAACTTGTCGCTGTACCGCCGCATCTCCTCCTGCATCCGGAGTGCCGCGTACAGCGCTCGTTGGGGATGGTCCTCGTGGGCGACGGGAGCGCCGAACAGCGCGAAGATGCCGTCGCCGGTCGACTGCACGATGTAACCGTCGTAGCGATGGGCCGCGTCGATCATCAGCCTCAGCGCCGGATCGACGATTCCGCGCGCCTCTTCGGGATCGAGGTCCTCCATCAGGTCCATCGAGCCCTTGATGTCGGCGAACAGCGCCGTAACCGTCTTGCGCTCGCCCTCGAAATCGCCGGAAGGGACCGTTTCAGTTACGCTGATTTCACGATCGCCGGATTTTCTTGTCGAGGCTGGGGCGGGTGCACCCAGGCCCGCGCCGCATTCGCCGCAAAAGCGTTTGCCCGGCGGATTATCAGAGCCGCATTTCGGACATAGATTAGCCAGAGGCTCCCCGCAGTCCCCGCAGAACTTCTTGCCGGCCGGATTTTCAACCCCGCACTTAGGGCAGCGCACTCCTGACTCCTCCGCTTGAAACGCGGTGCGCAAGTATCGCGGGATTCGCCCGGAACTGGCAAGCGAGGCCGGGAAAAGGCCCTCGACACTGGCCGAGATCTACAACTGGTTCATCGAGGGCTTCGACATCATGGACCTGAAGGATGCCAAGGCGCCGGTCGAAGAGCTGGCGGAACAGCGCACGTCGCGAACGAAAAAATCGCGCCCCGCCGGGAGGGTGACGGGGCGCGATTGCTCGGGAGGCTGGAGGTATTCGAAGTGCTAGTGGATGAAATTCTGGAGCAGGGGAGCCAGCATCGTCGATGCGCCGTTGCCATACGGGCTCGCCTGGTATGGCGCGTTGTACCCTTGGTATGGCGCGTTGTAGCCCTGGTATGGCGCGTTGTAGCCCTGGTATGGCGCGTTGTAGCCGTAGCTGTAGTTCGCCGGCATACCGCCGATGCCCGGGCAGCTCGCGAGCGCCCGCGAGCTATTCCGCAGCACGTCCCTGGCCGCAGCCGGATGGCCGGTGCGCTGGTCGTGCCGGGCGATATTCATCGCATGTTGCGCAGCGGCGCAGGACGAGCCGTAGTTCGGGGTCATGTAGCCGACCGCGGGCGCCGGCACCACATTGTTGTAGCCGTAGCTGTTGTAGCCGTAGCTCGGATACGCCCGGAAGGCGCCGCCATTGCCTGAGAAATTGTCGTCCGCGTCGAAATCCCTGCGCTGATTCCATGCAGCCGACCGCGCGCCCCGGTTGTTCGCGAATGCCCGCGGCGCAAAGTAGGGCGCCGGCGCGAAGGAGCTAGCGCGTGCGGAGTTGCGGTGGTTGAACGAACGTGGCGTGGACGCGGCAGCGCGCGCGTGGTTGCCGGTACCGTGGTGATGCTTTGCGGCGGCAGCCGTGATCGGCGTCGCCAGCATCGCGACTCCCACTATCGCCGCAAACAAACTTTTGGTGGATCTCATTGCCAGATGCCTCCTGCCTTGAAGGAGCATTAAGGATGCCATCGCCGTCACGCCATTTACCTGATGCGATGCAAGCATCCGCGGAATTCCACGCGCGAGCGCAGCGCAATTGCGTTCCGCGAATGAGCCAGCCGATGCACCAGATGGTCAAGTGGGAGTAGGGGTTAATGAATGTTTAGGTTCCGCTGGCTCGGCCACCGATCGCCTCTGCCTGGGCGCTTCCTCGCCGAACCACTGCTGTGCGTCGAGTGTGAATCAATCGAGCAATTCACTAGACTGTCGGCGATGGAGCCGCGCGAGCAACAGGTCGTCCTGATTCTGGCCGATATCAGCGGCTACACCCGGTTCATGGTCGAGAGTCAGCTCGCGGCCGTTCATGGGCAGCTATGCATCACGTATTTGATCGAGACGCTACTGCGCGAGGTTGACATCCCCCTGCGCCTCCAGGCGATCGAAGGTGACGCGGTCTTTCTCTATGCGGCCAACCCGGGAGACGAACAGGTCTGGAGGCAGACCCTCGACCAGATACGAACCAGGCTTCAGCGTTTCTTCGCGGTGTTCCTCGAGGCGATGGCCACAGCCACCGAATCGACTCCCTGCAAGTGCGCTATATGAAGGAACAAAGACCTTCAGTTGAAGGTCATCGTTCACAGCGGCCGCGCGGTTTTCAATACAGTCGGCGGAATGTCGCAGGTCTCCGGCACCGACGTAATTTTGGCTCATCGGCTCCTCAAGAACTCGGTACCGAGTCACGAATATCTGCTGATGTCCGAAGCCGCCTACCGCGACCTCGGACGCGAGATGAGCGGCGAGTTCGTCAAGGGCGAGGAAGCCTGCGAAGGACTTGGGCGCGTAACGACCTACGTCCAGTTCATGGGCGAGACCTCCGATCGCGAGCGCGAGGCCCTCTATTCGGCGCCCGCGGATGACCTCAAGTCTCGCCTCCGCAAATATGTGCGATGGGCTGGTGCGCCGGGACCGCAGATCCGCGCCGCGCTGGAACAGTTCCGACATCCGGTAAAGCCAATCGGATGGCTGAGACGCGCCGGGTTTCTCGTTTCTTATGTCGTCGGAGCGCCGTTCTTGTTTTTCTACTTCTCGCGGGAGGTTCCTCGCCGAATGCTCTCACGCAAGGAATCGAGGGCGGGAGTCGGACCACATCCGCGCGGAAGTGGAGCGGGCGCTTCGGGCGCATCGTGATTGATCAAATTGACCAACAGAACATCCGGGACGGCTCGGGCGAGCCGCGCGCGCCGTCTTCGGTATCGACAACCACTCACCCATACATTGCGCCATCGCAATTCTGAAAAGCTCGGACCGCCAGTCGATCGATGGAAGTGGTGATGCAGAGTGCCCGGGGGGAACATGCGCTGCGCAAAGTGCGGTAACAATAATCGCGAGGGACGCCGGTTCTGTACGCAGTGCGGTTCTCCGCTCGCGATCAAGTGCTCGCGCTGCGGCGCGGCAGTCGAGGCCGGCGAGCTATTCTGCGGAGACTGCGGCGCGCCGCTCGGCGAACCCGCCGCTTCCGCCAAACCCAAACCTGCCGAGCCGGTTGGTGCGCCCGACGCTGAAAATCTCGAAGGCGAGCGCAAGACGGTCACCGCGCTGTTCGCCGATATCAAGGGATCGACCGAACTCGAGCAGGACATGGATCCCGAAGACGCCCGCGCGATAGTCGATCCCGCGCTCAAGCTGATGATCGAGGCGGCGCAGCGCTACGACGGCTACGTCGTGCAGAGCACGGGCGACGGCATTTTCGCGATCTTCGGCGCTCCCGTCGCGCACGAGGACCACCCACAGAGAGCCTTGTACGCGGCGCTGCGAATGCAGGAAGAATTGCGCCGCTACTCGACCAAGCTCGTCGCGGACGGCGGAAATCCGCTGCAATGCCGCGTCGGCGTCAACACCGGCGAAGTGGTCGTGCGATCGATTTCAACCGGCGAAGGGCAGGTCGAATATACCCCGATCGGTCATACCACTAACCTCGCTTCGCGGATGCAGGCCGTCGCGCCGGTCGGTTCGATCGCGGTAGCGGAACCCACGCGCAAACAGGTCGAGGGTTATTTCGCGCTCAAGGCGCTGGGACCGACGAAGGTCAAAGGCGTCAGCGAGCCCGTCAATGTGTACGAGGTCATCGGGCTGGGACCGCTGCGCACGCGGCTGCAACGCTCGGCAGGGCGGGGGCTTACCAAGTTCGTCGGGCGCGACCGCGAGATCGAGTCGATGGCGCGTGCGGCCGAACAGTCGAACGCGGGACGCGGACAGTTCGTCGCCGCGATGGCGGAGGCTGGTACCGGAAAGTCGCGCCTGTTCTTCGAGTTCAAAGCGAAGAACCAGTCGGGCTGGATGGTGCTCGAGGCCTTCTCGGTCTCGCACGGCAAAGCGTCGGCCTACCTGCCCGTTCTCGACCTGCTGCACTCATATTTCGATATCAAATCTGAGGACGACGCGCGCAAGCGGCGCGAGAAGGTCAACGGACGGATTGTGACTCTGGATCCCGCGTTGGAGGACACGCGGCCATATCTGTTCGCGCTGCTCGGGATCGTGGACGGCGACGATCCGCTCGCCCAGATGGACGCGAACATCCGCAGGCGGCGCACGCTGGACGCCATCAAGCGGATTCTCCTGCGCGAGTCCCTCAATCAGCCCCTGATGGTGATTTTCGAGGACCTGCACTGGATCGACGATCAGACCCAGGAGTTTCTCAACCTCCTCGTCGATTCGATCGCGAATGCGAAGATCCTGCTGTTGGTGAATTATCGACCGCAGTATTCGCATCAGTGGGGATCAAGGACCTACTACACTCAGCTCCGGCTCGATCCGCTCGGCAAGGAGTCCGCCGACGAGATGCTCAGCGCGATGCTGGGTGACGGCGCCGAAGTGCGGCCGCTCAAGCGGTTGATCATCGAGAAAACCGAAGGCAATCCGTTCTTCATGGAAGAAACGGTGCAGGTGCTGCTCGACGAGGGCGCGCTGGTGCGCAACGGAATCGTGAAGTTGACCAAGTCGCTGAGTCAGCTCAAGATCCCGCCGACTGTGCAGGGCATCCTTGCCGCGCGTATCGACCGCCTGCCTGCGGATGAGAAGGACCTGTTGCAGACCCTGGCGGTGGTTGGAAAGGAGTTTCCGTTCTCGCTGCTTCGCGAGGTTATCAAGAAGCCTGACGATGAGCTGGGCCGGATGCTGGCCGACCTGCAACTGGCCGAGTTCATTTACGAACAGCCCGCGGTCGGCGATGTCGAGTACACCTTCAAGCACGCGCTCACCCAGGAAGTTGCCTACGGTTCGGTCTTGATGGACCGGCGCAAGGAATTGCACGAGCGCACCGGCGCCGCGCTCGAAGCGCTGTTTAAGGATCAACTCGACGACTATCTGGCCTCTTTGGCGTTTCATTACGGACGCAGCGCAAACGCAATCAAGGCCGCGGACTTCTTCGGCCGTGCCGCCGAACAGTTGATGGAGCGTTCAGCGTACACCGGGGCCACCGCCTGGGTGCAGGATGGATTGAAGCAAATCGGCGCAGTCCCGGAAGGCGCCGAGCGCGCGCGACTCGAACTGCGGCTGCAAATCGCGAGCGGGCGGGTGCACCAAATGTCCGCCAGTATCGGGTCACCGTCTGCGGTCGCAGCCTTCAGCCGTGCCCGCGATTTGTGCGTGCAACTGGGCGACGATCGGGAGTTATTCCATGTGCTCGACGGGTTGCGGTGGGCATGCCTGTTCAGAGCCGAAATGAAAAGGGCACGAGAGCTCGCCGAGGAGCAAGCCGCGATCGCAAAGCGGTCCGATGACCCGCACCAATTGATGGTGACAATCGGTGCTTTGGGCGAGGTGACGTTGTGGATGGGAGAATTCGGCGTGGCTCGCGGCTATCTTGAGCAGTTGGCGGCCATGTCTCCGAGCGGCGGTGCCGGTCGCCGGCTAACGGGAAGGGGTCTCGAAGTTCAAGTTATCGGGCTTTCCCTACTCGATTCGGCCTTGCTGATGATGGGCTTTGCCGACCAGGCCGCCCGCCGCCGCGAGAAGACTCTGGCGTGGGTCAGCGGTCTCTCTCTCGGATACACGACCTTCGTAGCTCAGCATATCGCCGCTATCGGGGCGTTCCGCCGCCGATCGGTGTCCGAGGCTCTGGAATTTTCGCAAAGGGCAATTGACGAGGCGACGGAGCTGGGTCTGGCATATTCAGTTGCGGTGGCCAGCGTGACCAATGGTTGGGCGCGGAGCCGCCAGGGCGACGGCGAGCACGCGCTCGAGCAGATGCGACGCGCGATCGAGGCTGCCGAGGCCACGGAAAGCCACTCGCCTACCTGGCTTCTCCTGCCGCTGGCCGAGGAGTGTCTGCGGTTTGGCCGCACGCAAGAGTGCGCCGGGCTCATCGAGAGAATGTTCGAGCGCGTTGAAATGGGGCAACGCTGGGAGGAAGCGGAAATCTTTCGGATCAAGGGAGAAATGTTGCTGGCGCTGGGCAACTCCCATCGCGCCGAGGGCGAGCAGTGTTTGCGCAAGGCGGTCGAAGTTGCACGACATCAGGGCGCAAAGTTCCTGGAGCTTCGCGCGACGATGAGCCTTGCGCGACTTTTGCGCGACACCAATCGCCGCGAAGAAGCTCGCGGTCTCCTCGCCGAAATCTACAACTGGTTCACTGAGGGCTTCGACATCGCCGACCTGAAAGACGCCAAAGCTCTGCTCGCCGAGCTGGGGGGCTGAGCGATGAAATGCGAGAAGTGTGGAGCGGAGAATCCGGCCGGCAAGCGTTTCTGCGGGGACTGCGGGGAGCCTCTGGCCAATCTGTGCCCGAAATGCGGCTCTGAAAATCCGCTAGAGAAGAAGTTTTGCGGGGACTGCGGAGCCGCGCTGGGAGCCGGCAAACCAGCCGCAGCGCCGGCGCGCGCCTTTGCGCCCAAGCATCTGGCCGAAAGAATTTTGACCTCGCGCGCGGCGCTCGAAGGCGAGCGCAAGCAGGTTACCGTGCTGTTCGCGGACGTCAAGGGCTCGATGGAACTCGCGGAGCAGATGGATCCCGAAGAATGGACTGCCATCATGCAGCGCTTCTTCCAGATTCTCGCCGACGGCGTCGAGCGCTTCGAGGGCTACGTGGACAAGTTCACCGGCGACGGCATCATGGCGCTGTTCGGCGCTCCGATCGCGCACGAAGATCACGCGCGCCGCGCCTGCTATGCGGCCTTGTCCATGTCGGACGGACTGCGCGCCTATGCCAACGAATTGCGCCTGCGCCGCGGGCTTAACTTTTCCGTCCGGCTCGGTCTCAACTCCGGCGAAGTGATCGTCGGCAAGATCGGCGACGACCTGCGCATGGACTACACGGCGCAGGGCCATACGGTCGGGCTCGCCTCGCGGATGGAGCAGATTGCCGAGCCGGGCAAGGTGTACCTGACCGCGCATACCGCATCGCTGGTCGAGGGATATTTCACGCTTAACGACCTTGGCGAGATGGAGATCAAGGGCGTGCACGGCGCGATGCATGTCTATGAGTTGCAGGGGCTGGGGCAGATGCGCACCCGGCTCGACGTCTCGCGCAGCCGCGGTTTCTCGCGCTTCGTTGGACGCGGCGACGAGATGCAGGTGCTGGAATCTGCGCTAACACGCGCACGCGAAGGCAATGCCCAGGTGGTCGGAATCGTCGGCGAAGCCGGACTTGGCAAGAGCAGGCTCTGCTTCGAGTTCCTGGAGCGATGCCGCGCGCGCGGCATCATGACCTATGAGACCACCGGCGTCGCGCATGGCAAGGCGATTCCGTTCCTGCCGATCCTGCGGCTGTTTCGGGCCTTCTACGGCATCACGGAGCAGGATAGCGACGCCACCGCGCGCGAGCGTATCGCGGGCCGCATGCTCCTGCTCGACGAGCGCCTGCGCGAGAGCCTGCCGCTGCTGTTCGACTTCATGGGGGTCCCCGACCCCGAGAACCCCGCCCCGCGAATCGATCCCGACGCGCGCCAGCGGCAGATGTTTGACATCGTGCGGCGCGTGGTGCAGGCGCGCGGACAGCGCGAGACACAGGTAAACCTGCTCGAGGACCTGCATTGGTTCGACAGCGGCAGCGCGGCGTACCTGGAGCCTTTGATCGACGCCGCAGTCGGGACGCGCACACTCACACTGATCAACTTTCGCCCCGAGTACCAGGCGCCCTGGATGGGCAAGACCTACTTTCATCAGCTCCCGCTCGCTCCGCTGGGGCCCGACGCGATCCGCGAGCTGGTCGATGCGCTCTTGGGCAACGATCCCAGCACGAGCGGGCTGGCCGAAGCGATTCATGCGCGCACCGGCGGGAATCCGTTTTTCACCGAGGAGGTCGTGCAGAATCTCATCGAGTCGGGGAAGCTGCAAGGCAGCAAGGGCGCTTATCGGCTCGTGACCGCGCTGGACAGGCTGGAGGTGCCGAGCAGTGTGCAAGCGATCCTGGCGGCGCGCATCGATCGGCTGGCACAACGGGAAAAAGATGTGCTGCAGACCGCCGCAGTGATCGGACGCGAGTTCGACGAGCCGACTCTCGCCGCCGTGGTCGAGCAGGCCGCGCCCCAACTGCGCGAAGCGCTGCAGGCGCTGAAGGACACCGAGTTCGTTTACGAACAGTCGCTGTACCCGATCGCCGAGTACATCTTCAAGCATCCCCTGACCCAGGAAGTTGCCCTAGCCTCGCAGCTCCAGGAGCGGCGCAGACGGCTACATGCGGCGGTTGCGCGCGTGATCGAGGCGGCGCATGCGGACGACCTGGATCAGCAGGCGTCGCTGCTCGCACAGCATTGGGAAGAGGCGGGCGATATCGCGCAGGCAATTCGATGGCATCGCCGCGCCGCCGAGTGGGCGGGCCTCAAGGACATCACGGCGGCCCTGTATCATTGGGGGCGAGTGCGCGCGCTTGCCCGGCAAGTCGGCGACACGGCGGAATCGACCGCACTGACGATCGAGGCATGTTCTCGCACGCTGGCCCTTGGCGGGTGGCGCGCCGGAGGATCGGTCGCGGTTTGGTCGGAGACCTTCGAGGAAGGCTGCGCTGCCGCCGAGCGCGCAGGCGACCTCGCCGCGCTGGCGTCGCTCAACGCCACTTACAGCGCCGTACGGGGCCTCAATCAGGGGATTGCCGACGACTATGTGCGCTACGCCAGCGAAGCGGTGCGGATCGCCGATCGCACCGGCGATGCGGCGCTGCACTGCGGGACGCGCGGGTTTCTGTGTATCGCGTATATGTTCGGCGGCCGGCTGCGGAAGTCCGAGAGCGTCTGCGACGAGGTCATCGAGATCGCCCGCGAGGATCCTCACCTGGGCAAGGATGTGGCGGGTTTCAGTCCCCTGCTGGCCGCGCGATGGGTGCGTGCGGCATGCATCGGCTACACGCGCGACCCCGCCTTCGCCCTGCGAGAGCTTCCCCTGGTGCGTCAATCCGCTGTGGACGCCGGCTACCCCGAGCAAGCGGTCTGGGCATCGAGCGGAGAAGCGCAGCTCAAATTCGCGCTGGGCAGCTCCGCCGGAATCCGTGCGCTGGCGCAAGCTGCGGTCCGGCTGGCGGAGAACCGGGGCGCCGGAAACGAGATCACCGCCGCTGGCGTCTTATGCTTCGCGCTCGCCGCCGATAATGATTGGCAATCCCTGCTGGAGGCGGCCAGGGATGGGCTTCGAATGATCCGCGAACGCGGCGCCCAGCGAATGTTCGAATCCGAATTCTTCGAACACATCTGCACCGCCGAGCGCGAGCTCGGCAACGCAGAGGCGGGGCGTGCGGCGGCGCAGGAGGGCGTCGCGATCATCCGCGAGTCGAAGTCGGAATGGAACCCGCGCTGCTATGCGGTCCTCGCACTCGCACAGCTTGAACTGGGCGAGCCGGCGGGCGACGTCGCGAGCACCCTCGATGAGTACGCGGCGCTGCTGGAGCGCACCGGGGCGCGCATCTTCGAGGGCGAGCTGTACGAGCTGCGCGCGCGTCTTGCCCAGCGTGAAGGCGATCAGGCCGGGAGGGGTGCCGCGTTGCGGCGCGCATTCGACTCTTACACGCGCATGGGGATGGTATTACAGGCGGAGCGCGTGAAAGCGGCGAGAGGTTGACCGGATGAACTGCACCTCATGCGGCGCGGAAAATCGCGCCGGTCGCAAGTTCTGCGCGAAATGAGCCGCGCCACTTGCACGCGTGTGTCCGCAATGCGGCGCCTCGAACGAGCCCGGCGAGGACTTCTGCGGCGAATGCGCTGCGGCGCTCGGGCAACCGGCGGCTGCCTCGACAAAGAAAGCGGATGACTCACGGATTCGAGTAGCTGATGCACCCGCCCCGGAAAATCTCGAGGGCGAGCGCAAGACGGTCACTGCGCTGTTCGCCGACATCAAAGGTTCGACCGAATTGGAGCAGGATCTCGATCCCGAGGAAGCGCGCGCGATCATCGATCCGGCGCTCAAGCTGATGATCGACGCGGTGCGCCGCTACGACGGGTACATCGTGCAATCGACCGGCGACGGCATCTTCGCGATCTTCGGCGCTCCCGTCGCCCATGAAGACCATCCTCAGCGCGCGCTGTATGCGGCGCTCCGCATGCAGGAGGAACTGAACCGCTACTCGTCGCGATTGCGCGAGGCCGGCAACCTGCCGATTGAAGCGCGCGTCGGCGTGAACACCGGCGAGGTCGTGGTGCGCTCGATCGCGACCGGCGGCGGACACACCGAATACACGCCGATTGGGCACACCACCAATCTCGCCTCGCGGATGCAGGCGCTCGCGCCGACCGGCTCGATCGCAATCAGCGAGCAGGCGCGCAAGCTGGTTGAAGGTTACTTCGCGCTCAAGCCGTTGGGCCCGACCAGGGTTAAGGGCGTCAGCGAACCGGTCAACGTCTATGAGGTTATCGGGCTGGGACCGCTGCGCACGCGGCTGCGGCGATCGGCGGGACGCGGACTTACCAAGTTCGTCGGCCGCGAGCGAGAGATGGAAGCGATGCGCGCCGCTGGCGAGCAGGCGCGCGCCGGCCGTGGGCAAATTGTGGCGGCGATGGCCGAGGCGGGCACTGGCAAGTCGCGGCTGTTCTACGAGTTCAAGGCGAAGAATCAATCGGGCTGGATGGTGCTCGAAACCTTTTCAGTCTCGCACGGCAAGGCCAGCGCCTACCTGCCCATAATCGACCTGCTGCACGCCTATTTCAAAATCGTGGGCGAGGACGATCAACGGACGCGGCGAGAGAAACTAACCGGCCGCATACTCGCGCTCGACCGTTCGATGGAGGATACGCTGCCGTACCTGTTCAGCCTGCTGGGAATCGTGGAAGGCGAGGACCCGCTGGCGCAGATGGACGGACAGATCAGGAAGCGGCGAACGCTCGACGCGATCAAGCGGATTCTCTTGCGCGAATCGCTCAACCAGCCGCTGATAGTGATCTTCGAGGACCTCCACTGGATCGACGAGCAGACCCAGGAGTTCCTGAACCTGCTGGCCGATTCCATTGCCAATGCCAAGATCCTGCTGCTGGTGAACTATCGCCCGCAATACTCACATCAGTGGAACAGCAAGACCTACTACACGCAACTCAGGCTCGATCCGCTGGGCAAGGAGTCTGCCGACGAGATGCTCACGACGTTGCTCGGCGGCGACGACGATTTAGCCGCACTGAAACATCTCATAATAGAAAAGACGGAAGGCAATCCGTTCTTCATGGAAGAGACGGTGCAGGTGCTGCTCGACGAGGGAGCGCTGGTCCGCGATGGCGCGGCGGTCAGACTGACCAAGCAACTCGGCGAGTTGAAGATCCCGCCGACCGTGCAGGCGATCCTCGCCGCGCGTATCGACCGCCTCGCGCCGGATCACAAAGACCTGTTGCAGACGCTCGCCGTGATCGGCACCGAGTTCAAGCTCGGTCTGGTGCACAAAGTTGCCGTGAAGCCCGGAGCGGAGCTGGAGCCTATGCTCTCCGAGCTCCAGCTCGGCGAGTTCATCTACGAGCAGCCGGCATCGGGCGATATCGAGTACATCTTTAAGCACGCGCTGACCCCCGATGTCGCCTACGGTTCGGTGCTCAACGAGCGCCGCCGAATGCTGCACGGGCGCATCGGCGCGGCGTTGGAAGAAATCTATGCCGACTGCCTCGAGGATCACGTCGCTGAGCTAGCGCATCACTATTCGCGCAGCGCCAATCCGGCCAAGGGAGTCGAGTATTGCCTGCGCGCGGTTCGGCAATCTGCCGACCGCGGGTCTTATGCCGAAGCGGTCGCGCAGTTTGAGACCGGGCTCGAACAGTTGCAGAAGCTTCCAGAAGACGACCGTCGCACCGAGTTGGAGTTGGATCTCAGGAATGCAGCATTCTCAGCGCTGTTTAGCGTCAAAGGCGTCGGCTCGCCCGAAACCGTCCAGTCGTCCGAGCGCGCACTGGAGCTTAGCCGGCGCCTCGGAATCGACTGGCAAAAGACCTGGGAGGCACTCTCAGGGGCTGTTTTGATTCAAATGGCCCGACCGGACATCCGCGAAGCGTGCGAGCTGGCGACCGAACGGGTAACGATCGCTGAGCGTCACGGCAAAAATGTACGAATTGCGCAATCACTTACCGGGTTGGCGATGGCAAATTTACAGAGGGGCGCCCTTGAACTCGCCGATCGAGGCTTCGATCGCGCGTGGGCGATCCTGGAATCGACGCCTGAGCTTTCGGCAAGTGTTCGGCAGCAGGATCTCTTAAATCGACCTTTGAATCGCATCCTCTCGGGAGGGAACCTGTGGCACCTCGGCTACCCTGATCGCGCAGTGGAGCGAATAGGTATCGCGACCGCCCTCGCGCGCGAATCCGGGTCAAAGGATGCTCTGTCCCTGGTGCACCTGCTTGCCGCCTACATATATGAATACCGGCGCGAGCCTAAGCAGATGCGCGAGCAGGCGGAGGTTTCGCTGGCGCTAGCGGCCGAGTTGGGCAACGTCACGCGTATCGCCATCTGCGGAATTTACCTCGGCTGGGGGGATGTCACAGAGGGCGACCTCGACGGCGGCATCGCGAGAATGAAACACAACCTGTCGGAGATGAGGACGGTCGGGGCTGAGACGCAGAATGACTATCATTTGGCTCTTATCGCCACTGCTCAGGGCCGTCAGGGACGGTTCGATGAGGCGGTGCGCACCATTGACGACGCATTCCCGAAAATCAAGCGAGGTGGCCAGCGAATGCATGAGGCGGAGGTGCATCGGCTGAAGGGCGAATTGCTGCTGATGCAGGACGCCTCGAATGCCGCGTCAGCCGGGCAATGCTTCCGCACCGCGATCGATGTTGCGCGCGGCCAGAAGGCCAAGCCGTGGGAACTGCGCGCAACCACGAGCCTCGCGCGATTGCTGCGCGACACCAGTCGCCGCGACGAAGCCCGCACGATGCTCAGCGACATCTACGGCTGGTTCACCGAGGGCTTCGACACCGCCGACCTGAAGGACGCCAAAGCGCTGCTCGACGCGCTGAACAGCTGACTCTATCGTGATGCGCACTGGCTAACGTTTCCGGATACATATCGCCTGATTCCGCGGCCAAAGGAAGGATCATCACATGAACGAGTTCACTGGTCAGTGCCTGTGCGGAGCATTGCGTTTCATTGCCAATGCACCTTCACTGTGGTGCGCCCATTGCCATTGCCGGTTCTGCCGCCAGGCACACGGAGCCGCGTTCGTGACATGGGTGGGATTCCCGCAGGAAAGCGTGCGCATCCTCGACGATCAAAACGCGCTTCATTGGTATCAATCCTCGCAGCAAAGCCGGCGCGGATCGTGCTCGCGCTGCGGCACCCGGATGCTCTTTGAGTCCACGGCCGCGCCGGGAGAGACACACGTCGCGCGCGCCTTGATCCCGGGTCCGATCGATCGCGAGCCGCAAGCGCACACATTCTTCGATCAGAAAGTTGATTGGCTGACGGTCGATGATTCGCTGCCGAAACTGACGACCGACGATCCGATGCTGGCGTGGGCCAAAGGGATCGGGAAGTAGATAAGGTCACTCAACCGGCGGAAAGTTAAGTCCAGCAACCGCTCGGGGACAGCGGCCGAATTCTTCTGCAGCTCCCATCGACCACAACCCAGGAGTAACCCATGGAATTCGGCTTTCAACTCGGAAATCAGGATTGAATTGACGAAATGGTCGATCGACTAGATGCCCAGGTTCTCACTGGAAGCTGATTGAACCACTCACTCTACTAAATCAGGGATTATGGATTAGGACGGTGTCAAAGAGTGAAGAAGAAATTCTCCGTTCCTAAATCGCTCTGAAGCTTGAAACCGAAGTCGATGATCTGCTTCCAAAGAATTGCACTGCTACTCCCGGATCTGGTCAGCCAGTATTCGTTGAACTCGCAGATTATCGCCTTGATGCGCCCGCCCTTCAAAGCGGCTTCAGCACCTTCGAGGATTCGGGGTTCCCAACCCTCTACGTCAAGCTTCAGCAGATCGACCTCGTCTACTTTTTCTTGGTGCATGAATTCATCGATCGTAGTAGTGGGTACTGTCGCTACAGGCGGACCCGTTCCCTGTGAAACCATTGACGGTGAGGTCCAGGATATAGATCCACTCTTGCCCGGGTAGTGGTACAGAGGTTGAGTCCCCGAAGAGTTGCTCAAGCCACTCTTCATTGCGCGGACTTGTGTGAGCCGATTTCTTGCGATCATTTCGGAAAGCTTAGTGAACAAAGACGGTGAAGGCTCAAAGGCAAAAACCAAACCTTCGGGGCCTACGCATTTAGCCGCCAAAGCTGTGTAGTAGCCGACGTTCGCGCCCGCATCGATGACCGTCATGCCTGGCTTTAGATAGTCGAGTAGGAGAGCGGTCTCTGGGAGTTCAAAACTGCCGAGGTATAGGTGGCGTTCCATCCAGTCCGCAAGGTCGAGTTCGAATCGCGCGCCGAACACGTCGGCGGTGACGATGCCTTGTGTTGGCGCGAACAGGTTGAGCACTCGATATTTGCCCCGGAACCGTAAGGGACGGACGGCGTCGATAATGAATTTGCGAAAATTCACTCAGAGTCGAGCCTAGGACATTCGGACGGCGAGTTTCAAGTGTCGAATAGTTGGCCTGCTCCCCTCGCGCCCAACAGAAATGAGGTAGAGTCCGTCGACCAATAGGAGAAGGGCAATGAAGGGAAGCCGCTTGAGCGAGGAGCAGATTATCGGGATGTTGCGCGAGCAGGAAGTCGGCGCCAGGACCGAGGAGGTGTGCCGGCGGAACGGGATCTCGACTGCGACCTTCTACATCTATGGACGGCTCCCCCGCGGCAAGAAGGTTCTGGTTCTGGCCTGACGACGACGATGGCGGAGCGTTATCGCAGGAGCAGTGGGTTTCCGACCCGGACGGAAACACGGTGGAGCTCACGGCGGAGAGATAGCTCGCTCGACGCGGCGATGATGGTTTGTTAGTTCCGGATTCGCTAGCGTGCGTGACGCGCGCACTCGCGTGTCAGAGGAGAAAATCGTGCAGGTAAGCAAGGACTCGATCGATCTGGGAATCATCGTGACCGACGAAAAGGCGGCGGTGGGCTTTTATCGCGACGGCCTCGGCCTGGAATGGGAGGGCGAGCTGCCCCTGCCCGGAGGCAAGATGTATCGCCTCAAGTGCGGCACCACCGTCATCAAGCTGCTCAAGCTCGACAAGACCCCGACCGCCAAGCCCGCGCCGGGCGGCCCGATGGGCGGGCAGGGCTACCGCTACTTCACGATCTCGGTGCCCGACATCCGTGGCCTGATGGCGCAGCTCGAAGCGAAGGGCATCCGCGCGACGGTGCCCGTCACCGAGTTCCGTCCGGGCGTGACGATCGCGATGGTGACCGATCCGGACGGCAACACGATCGAGTTCCTGCAGAACACCGCTGCGTAATGAGAGCGGCGCCGCCGATCGGGCTTCGCTCGTTGCTGTGGCGCAGTAGCATTTTGATTGCGAAGGGCGGCGGGTTGCCGCATTTCATGGAGCAACCCGCCGCGCTAACGCTCGCAGCTTCGATCAGCGCAATCGTCGCCGATCTTTCTATTGACCCGGGAACTTCAGCTTCAGGGTGTTGGAGCCTGCGCTAAGGTTGCCTGCTGAGGTTCCCTTCCCGGTTACACCGGCTGGATCACACCTACCAAGGATACATGTTTCTGGCTTTCATCTTGTGCCACTAGCGCGATCTAGGTAGAAACAAAAGAGAAATTGCGCCGCAATGCGCGTACGACCACCAATTCAAGAGGGGGCGTGGAACACATACGACAAGCGCTCGCTTATGGGATCATCGCGATTTTCGTCTTGGCATTCTGTTCTGCGCAGGTGCACGCGGCTCAGCCCACGAAATGCGTTTCGACATCGGGCACGGTCACGAAAATGGGTTCGGGTGGAGGTTCGTGTCAGGCTGATTCGGACGGAACCGCCAAGGCGACCGCGATTGCAACTGGAAGCGGCGATGCCAGCGCCGCCGCGAGTAATCAAGCGCCTGCCACCGCATTCGCCAAGGGAAACAGTACGGCCAGCGCGGACAATAGCACTGCGAATGCGGTCGCGAGTGGTGGGGGCGCGCAGGCAACTGCAACGACGACCAGCGGTGGTCGCGGAATCGCAATGGCGCACGATGGTGGTGGCGCACTGTCGGAGGCAGAGAACGGGGGACTCGCCACAGCGAAAGCCCACCACGGGAGCGGGGCGGATGCCGAAGCGCTCGCGCCCGGTAAGTGCACCGCGAAAGCGAACGCGGGCAACAGCAGTGGCGCCTCCTCTCAATGCACCGGCACGGGAGGCGAGGCGACCGCGAAGGCCAGCAAATTCAGTGACGCCTTTGCGAACGCATCCGCATCATGTAAGGCGAACGCAAGCGCAACTGGTACTGGGGACGCTTGGGCCTATTGCTCCACCGATGGAGGGTTCGCTTACGTTTCCGCGACCAATTACGGTTCGGCGATCGGCTACGACAACAAACCACCCACCTGCATTCGCCCCCATAAGAACAGCACTGCACATGTACACAGCAGCGGAGGCAACTGCTAACCTGACGCCGAAATCGATTTTGAGCCGGTTCAATCGCGCGGCAGACTCTCGAGGGGAAAGGGTGCGCTCGTACCGGAGGTGTTCGCTTTCTTGGTCTAACCGGAAAAAACGGCCAGCGAGTTTCCCACGCCGGCCCTCGCCGACCTGAGACCTGGGAGGGACTCGCCCGGTCGGCCGACCCATGATGACGCGCTGCCAGCCTTTGGGCCAGCCTCGCTCTTAACTTGGACCGGGCGCAACGTGGGGCGATGAAGGTCCTCAGCGTCGCCGTGTTGTTGTCGGTCCTGCTGGCGTCGTGCGGACCTGATATGACCGCGATCAATCGCGCAACGCAAAGAGCAGAACATTCCGCACAACGCGCCGAAGTCGCGGCCCGGACCGCTGAACGCGCTGCGAGTCTCGCCTCAGAAGCGGCTGAGAAGACCGCGGCCGCCGATTCGCCTGATGGTGTTGATACGGAGGGTTCCGCCCGGTGGTGGGCGATGAAGGCCACCGATACAACGGACCGAATGGAATCCGTCTGCGGCTCCTGCGAACGGGTCGAACAGCTTAACAAACTGCGCAAGCTCGCAATCGTGGGATGGTTATTGATGATACCGCCCAAATTCAAAAACGGTTCGATAAACCTCAATGCACCACTGAGAGATTGGACAATTCTTATGACCTATAGCAGTGCGAACCAGTGTCTGCACAATGCTCAGTCGGAAGCTTGGAATGCATCGAAGACGGGAAAGAACCCAGTTGAGCAAGAACGACGCAATTACCCTAGCAGGGTGCTGAAAAAAACAGGAATTTTGGTTGATGCCTTCTCCGCGAGTCAGGTTTTCAGCTTTTGGTGATTGCGATTTCGCTGGTCGGAATCCGCCAGCTAGTTGGTCTTGGTTCGGTGTCGAGGGGGTCGCACAGGCTGCTGCCTCGCTCTCATGTTGGTGCAGGCAGCAGGTTGCGCATCCTCACCAGGTTGTATCCAGCCAATGCGAAGGTGAACATCCATTGGACTCGAGCTACTCCGCGATGACGCGTCTTGCGCAGCCCCGCCACGGTCTTGAGCCAGCCAAAGATCTCCTCGATCCGTTTGCGCTTGTTCTGACTAATCGCGTAGCCGGGATGCCGGGTGGTACGGGCGTCGATAATGCTGCTCGCCTTGCACGCGATGTGGGGCGTAACCTGGTGGTCACGCAGTTCCTGGATGAATTGCTTGCGGTCATAGCCCTTGTCGGCGCCCAAGGTCACTCGGCCAAAGCCTCCGATCTCTTCCACCAACTGAATCGCCGCTTCCGGCTCGGCGCGACCGGTCGCTTGGTTGACGCAGCCTCCGACCGCCAGTCCCTCGCGATTGTCCATCAGCACGTGTCCGGCAAAGCTCAGCTTCGCCTCCTTGCCCGCGCCCTTGCGGGCCAGCCGGGCTTCGGGATCGGTCGTCGACTGATGGCTATCGTTGCTGCGCCGCTCACCATGAAAGTCGACGCTGGGGTTGCTGGGATCGTCATCGTGCGGGGGCTTTTCCTCTGCCGCATCCTTGGGCTTGAAGCTCTTGTGTCCGGCCCACGCCTCGATCAGCGTGCCGTCAACCGTGAAGTGTTCATCGCTGAGCAGCCCTTGGGCGCGGGCCTGCTCGACCACCGCGGTGAAAAAGCCCTCGGCCACCTCGCCCTTGAGCAAGCGCTCCCGGTTCTTGCTAAAAGTCGTCGCGTCCCACACCGGATCGTCGATGCTGAGCCCCACGAACCAGCGGTACAGGAAGTTGTAGTCAAGCTGCTCCATCAGAAGCCGCTCGCTGCGCACCGTGTAAAGGAACTGCAACAGCAGTGCTCGCAACAACTTCTCTGGCGGAATCGACGGACGGCCGTGACTCGCGTACATCGCGTCGAACTTCGGCCCCAGCTCGCAAAGCGCCGCGTCGGTCATCGCCCGAATCGCCCGCAGCGGATGGTTCTTGGGTACCCGCTGCTCCGCCGATATGTAGCTGAACATCGAAGACTGCTGGTGGTCCGTGCCCCGCATCCCCGCCTCCTCCGCGCCACTTCACGAGCACGGCCTATTCTATCTGATAATCAAATGAGAAATGAACCTTTTTCAGCATCCTGCTAGGTGCGTCGCCAGCGACGACCCGCACCTAAAGGGGAAGTAGGGAACCAATGGGCGAGTTTGTTACTAGCCTGACGAGCCAGTGGCGTGCCAGGCGGGCTAGGATGCTGTCGGCCGCGTTACATCGGGGCGAGCCACCTCCGGGCACTTGTATCCGAGAAGTGGCCGTTGGCCTAATGCAGCGCGCTCGGCGGCGCTCGTTCAGCGCTTGCATGACGGACCCTGAAGCACCCGTCGAGCAATCCCCTCGACATCGTGCGCTTCCTCAGTGCGCGGAATCGTCAACGAATTTCTATTGATGCGGGAACTTCAGCTTGAGCGAGTTGACGCCACTGCTCAGGTTGCCCGCGGAGCTTCCTTTCCCGGTCACACCGGCAAAATCTCCGGTTCCGGTTCCGCCGATAACCTTCAGCTTGCTGGTGTAGGTCCCGTCCGGCTTCGTAGCTCCGTCGTACTCCTGGATCACGAACGTCCCCGTGCCATGCCCGGCGATGGTCCCGTTCCAGGTTTGGAAATCTGAGAACAAGTCGCTGCCGTCCGGGAACGCCGTGAATGTCACTTCTAACTGTAGTGTTCCGGTAAAATCACCCGTCGCGTCATAGGCCTCGCCAATCGTTGCGACGCACGCCGGGTCTCCGCTGACCGGAAGGAAAGTAGCCGGATCGCATGTGCCTGGATCAGCAGCGGTGTACCCGCTCAGGCTGGCGGTCGACGACACGCGGACGTTTCCTGAGGCCATCGCCGCCGGCTCGCGGGCTGCGATTACAGCGGCGACGATAGCGATCCCGATAATTCCCCTGAGAATATATTTTTTCATAAATTCCTCGGTTGCATGGTTTTGACTTCGAGATGGGTTCTCCCGCGCCGTTCGGGGTTCACTTCACATCCACTTCCATGCGCATCCAGGGATGGATGCAGCATTCGAAGTAATGGGTTCCCTTGGACAGTTCGGTTATGAGCAGGTGGCTGCCTTGGAGAATTCGGGTGCGCGCGACCGCGATATTCTTGAAACCTCCCTGGCATTCGGGCGCCTCCGCTTCGCCGCCGTTGAGCGCGTCAAGGAAGCCGCCGCCAAACTTCTTCACCTCGGTGAAGGTGTGGGGTTCACCGCCCTCGTCAGCGACTTCAATGACGGTTCCCTTCTTGATGACGATCTTGTCGGGCTCGAAGTCCCAGCTGGGATCGCCGACTCCGGGCGCCGTCGCCTCGGCGAACAACTCACTGAGCGTGGTCTGAGCGCCCAGCGCGACGTTCAGACAGAAGGGCACGCCGCCAACCGCCAGCGCGGCGTTGAACGTGTCCGGATCGCATTCGTCAAGCGCAACGACCTGGACGATCCTGGATGAGCTCCCCTGCGCGAGCACGCGCGTCGCGCCGGCGAAAAAAAGACACCCCGCCAACAGTGTAAATGTGACCATGCTTCTCATCGCTGTTTCCTCCTCTTGTAGCGAAACATTCCGGAAAATTTCTCCGCTGACGCGTATGTTCCGGCGCGATGAGCCATTAGCCAATGGACTGCGTCTGAACTGTGCCTGAACTCTCTCTGAACCGGGTCAGGTGCCGCATCTGTTCAGGGGACTTGGTCGCAAGTAAGATCCGTCGGGGGAAATGGCCGAAAATTCCGTTCAATTCGGAGACTTTCTGCTGAACCGACGCGCCCGGGAGCTGCGCCGGCGCGGAGAGGTTGTGCCGCTGCAGCGGATCCCGTTCGATCTGCTGTGCCTGCTGATCGAGCGCTGCGGCGAGCTTGTTACGCGCGAGGAGATCCTTGAACGGGTCTGGGGCAAGGGCGTTTTCGTCGATGTCGAGAACAGCATCAACACCGCGGTACGGAAGCTCCGCCGGGCGTTAAGCGACAATCCCGAAGCGCCGCGGTTCGTGGCTACCGTCCCGGCTCAGGGCTATCGATTCGTCGCGCAGGTTCGCGCAGCGACGCCCCGCGGCGACCAGCAATCCCGCCCGCGGCCGCCGCGCGCGATGGTGGGACGCGGCGATGAGTTGGCGGTGCTGCTGAGCGCACTCGACGATGCCGCTTCCGGCCGCGGTCGCATGTGCCTGATCTCCGGCGAGCCCGGGGTTGGCAAGACTCGGATGGCCGAGGAGGCCGCGTGCGCGGCGGACAGCAGGGGGATGGCGCTGCTGGTTGGCCACTGTTCGGAGCATGAGGAAGCTGTCGCCTATCTGCCGTTCGTGGAGATTCTCGAGAACTTCATCGACCGCGCAACGGATGCCGACACGATCCGCGAGGCGCTCGGCGAGCAAGCCTCCGAGCTGGCGCGTCTGCTGCCGAAGCTCAGAACACTTCTGCCCGAGTTGCCGCCGCCGCTGGACTTGCCTCCGGCTCAGGCGCGGCGCCATCTGTTCAATTGCTTCCTGGACTTCGCCGCGTGGATTAGCGGCCATCAGCCGGCGCTGATGATCCTCGAGGACCTTCACTGGGCCGACGATTCGACCCTTTCGCTGCTCGACCACCTGGCCCGCCGGCTGTCCGATTTTCCCCTGACGGTGATCGCCACCTACCGCGATGCGGATCTCGACGCCGCCGCCGGGCTGGCCGAGACGCTGGAGAATTTGATTCGCGGACGGCTGGCGACCCGCATCACGCTCAAAACATTGCCGCGCGATGAGGTGTCCGCGATGCTGACCAGTCTGAGCGGCAAACCGGCGCCCTCCGGAATTGTCAGCGAGATTTTTGCCGAGACTGAGGGGAATCCCTTTTTCGTCGAAGAACTGTTTCGCCATCTCGAGGAAGAGAGTCGTCTGTACGATTCGTCGGGGCAGTTTCGGTCCGAGCTCGCGATCGGTGAACTGGATGCGCCTTACAGCGTGCGCCTGGTGGTCGGCCGCAGAGTGGACCGACTCAGCCAGCCGACCCGCACGATGCTCGCGTCGGCGGCAACGATGGGCCGCGTCTTCGATTTCGAACTGCTGCGCGCCGTGTGCGGAAGCGGGCCCGATTCCCTGCTTGATTGTATCGAGGAAGCTGAGAGGTCAGGTCTGATTGTCACGGCCGACGGGAATTTCCACCTCCGCTTTCGCTTCTCGCACGAGCTTATCCGTCAGGCCGTGCTCAGCAGCTTGTCCGCTCCGCGCCGCCGCCAGCTCCACCTGCAGATCGCCGGCGCGATCGAGCGGGCCTGCCGCGCCGCATCGGATTCCGCGGGCGCCGATTCGGTCGACAATCATGTCGCCGACCTGGCGTATCACTATTCGCGCGGCGGAAATCCCGCCAAGGCGGCCGAATATTGCCTGCGCGCGGTCCGCCAGCTGGCCTATGTCGGCTCCAATGCGGAGGCGCTCGCCCAATTTGAAAGCGGGCTGGAACTGCTGCAGCAGCTTGCCGACGATGACCTGAGGGCGAAGCTGGAGTTGGACTTGAGAATCGCGATCACCGGTGTGCTGGGCGACAGCAAGGGCTTCGCCTCGCTGGAAGCCGAGCGATCGATGGTCCGTGCGATGGAGTTGGGCCAGCGGCCGGGCGTCTATTGGAAGAAGGCTTGGCTGGCGCTGTATGGGGTTCTGTTCGTGTACCTGACTCGTCCCGATGTTCCGAAAGCCTGCGAGATAGCCGCAAAATTGATCGCGCTCGCTGAGCGGCAGGACAGCATCGATCATGTTGCCGATGCCAATATATATCTGGCCTACGCGCGGATGTACTCGGGCGATTTTCAAGAAGCCGATCGGCTCCTCGAGCGCGGATGGTCGCTGCTGGAATCCAGCGTCAATCCGGTGGATGCTCCCACGCCGCAGCGCGTCGGCCAGGTGCTCCAAAGCCGGGCACTGCTGTGGCAGGAGGGAACACCGCAGAATAATCGAGGAGTGTCGGCTCTCAACCTGTGGTTCCTCGGCTACCCCGATCGCGCCCGGGAGCGAATCGGCGTCGCCAGCGAAATCGCGCGGTCAGGCATCAAAAGCATGCTGGCCGATGCTCACGGGCTCGCCGCTTACCTGTACGACCTCCTGCGCGAACCTGACCGGATGAAAGCAAGCGCGCAAGTAAGGCTGACGCTTGCGGCCGAGTCCGGATACACCGCGGGACGTGCGCTCAGCGAATTCTATCTCGGCTATGCCGGCGCGCTCGCCGGCGACCTCGAAGCAGGGCTGGCGCGGATGAAGCAGCACCTGTCCCGGCTTCGGGTCTCGGGCTTCGAGGCGGGTGCCAGCTACTATCTTGCGCTGATCGCCGTGGTGCTCGGCAGGATGGCGCGGTTCGACGAAGCCCTGCAAGCAATCGACGAATCATTCCCGATTATCGAGCGCACCGGGCAACGAAATTACGAGGCCGAGGCGCATCGCGTGCGGGGCGATTTGCTGCTCGCCCAGGACAAATCGAATGCCGCCGACGCCGAGCAATCCTTCCGCACGGCGATTGCCATTTCGCGCAAACAGCGCGCCAAATCATGGGAGCTGCGCGCGACGACCTCGCTCGCGCGGCTGCTGCGGAAGACCCGTCGTCGCGAGGAGGCGCGCGCGACGCTCGCCGACATTTACGCCTGGTTTACCGAGGGCTTTGACACCGCCGACCTCGTCGACGCCAAGGCGCTGCTCGACAATTTGAGCGCCTAGCTAATCCGGTTTCCTGGCGCTCGGCGGCGCTCGTTCAGCGCTCGAATGACGGGCCCGAGAATCCGCTGTCGGGCAATCCGCCCAGCCCGAAGCGCGTATTGCCGGTCGCCATCCCGCCGTCCACGATCATCGCGGTGCCGGTGATCCATTCGGACTCGTCGCAGGCCAGGAAGGTCGCCATGTTGGCGATGTCCTCGGGATGGCCCGCGCGCGGAATCGGCTGCATCTTCGCCATCCGCTGCTCCGCGCCTTCCGCGCCGCCGGGAACGCCGCGATTTACCAGCGGTGTGTTGACGCCGCCGGGGCAGATGCAATTGACGCGAATTTTGCTGCGTCCGACTTCGATCGCGACCGCCTCGGTCAGATTGATAATCGCGGCCTTGGCGGCGCTGTAGGCCGCCAGGAATCCCACTCCGCGCAATCCCGCCACCGACGAGGTCGAGATGATCGAGCCGCCGCCCGCCTTGCGCATCTCGGGGATCGAATACTTCATCCCCAGGTAGACCGCGCGCAGCAGCGTTGAGAAGGTGCGATCCCAGTCCGCCGAGGCGACTTTTTCGATCGGCCCCATCGCGCCCGCGACGCCCGCGTTGTTGAAGGTGATATCGAGACGGCCGAATTCCTTGACCGCGCGATCGACCGCCGCCTTGATGTCCGCCTCGCTGGTGACGTCGGTGCGCTGAAATACCGCGCGTCCGCCCGCCGCCGCGCATTCAGATACCGCATCCTCGCCCCCGCGCGAGTTGAGGTCGGTCAGCACGACCGCCGCGCCTTCCTTGCTGAAGCGCAATGCCGTCGCGCGGCCCATCCCGCTTGCGGCCCCGGTTATGACTGCGACTTTTCCATCCAGCTTGCCCATGACGATCACCTCGGTTCGTGCATAGCAAGTATCGCGGCCCCGCGGAAAGCGCCGCGCGCCGGATATCCGCCTGATCGGCGTCCGCGATGCTATAATCGCAACCGCGATGGCGACCGACGAGCGCAAGGACCGCCCCGAATCCACCGGGCCGAATTACGACTCGCTGGTGGACTACCCGGCCCAGCCCGGCGCGGTGCGCGAGCCGCTCGAGCTTACCTCTGACGACGCCGATACTATCGAGCGCCAGCTCGAGACGCTGGCACCCAGCCCCGGCGTCTATCTGCTCAAGGATCGCGCGGGCAAGGTGCTTTACGTCGGCAAGGCGAAGTCGTTGCGCTCGCGCGTGCGCGCGTACTTCCGTCCCAGCGGAGAAGGGGAGGGCGACGGGCGCTTCCAGGTGCGCTTCCTGATGCGTAAGGTGCGCGCCTTCGACACCATCATCACCACCAGCGAGAAGGAAGCGCTGATTCTCGAGAACAACCTGATCAAGCAGTACAAGCCGCGCTACAACATCCGGCTCAAGGACGACAAGTCCTATCTCAGCGCCAAGATCACTAATCACGCGTGGCCGCGCATCACCGTCACGCGCCGGATCGTCAAGGACGGCGGGCGCTACTTCGGGCCGTTCGGCTCCGCCGACGGACTGCGCGAGACCATCGACGTGATCCGCAAGGTGTTCCCGCTGCGCACCTGCTCCGACACGGTGTTCCGCAACCGCTCGCGCCCGTGCCTGGAGTATCAGATCAAGCGATGCCTGGGGCCGTGCTGCCTGCCGGTCGATCGCGCCGAGTACGAAAAGCATCTGCACGCGGCCCAGATGCTGCTGGAGGGGCGCAATCACGAGCTGGTGCGCGAGATGCGCGATCAGATGAAGGATCACGCCGCGCGCCTGGAGTTCGAGCAGGCCGCGAAAATCCGCGACCGCCTGCGCGCGATCGAAAAAACCGTCGAGCGCCAGACCGTGCTCCATCACTGGGGTATCGACCAGGACGTGTTCGGGCTGTATCGCGAGGGCGGCTTTATCGAGGCTATCGTGCTGATCGTGCGCGGCGGCAAGCTGACCAGCACGCAGAGCTGGAGCTTTCAGGATCTCGAATTCGCCGACGAAGATGTGCTCTCCGACCTGCTGACCCAGTACTACTACGGCGAGCGCTCGATTCCCGACGAAGTTATCGTGCCGGTGGCGATCGAGGACGCCGAGGTGCGCGCGGAGCTGCTCTCAGAGCGGCGCGGCAAGAAGACCGAATTCCTTGTCCCGCAGCGCGGTGAGAAGCTGCGCCTGCTCGAGATGGCGCAGGAGAACGCGCGCCAGAGCTTTGCTGCCCGCCGCGACAACGAGCACACCCGCGAGAAAATGCTCGAGGAGCTGCGCACCCGCCTGCGCCTGCGCAACACCCCCAAGCGCATCGAATGCTACGACATCTCGAACCTGCAGGGCTCGATGGTGGTCGGATCGCAGGTCACCTTCGAGGAAGGCGAACCCGACAAGAATCTCTACCGCCGCTACCGGATTCGCGGGTTTTTAGGTCAGGACGATTTCGCAAGCCTGCACGAAGTGCTGACCCGGCGCCTGGAGCGCGCGGCGCGCGAAAACCAGTTCCCCGACCTGTGGGTGATCGACGGCGGCAAGGGCCAGCTCAACGTCGCGCTCGACGTGCTGCGCACCTTCAAGCTGGACGACCAGATCGAGTGCGTATCGCTGGCCAAGCAGCACGTGCTTAACGATCGCCGCGCGCGCGAGGTCGCGAAGTCCGAGGAGCGCGTGTTCTTGCCCAATCGCAAGGATCCGATCGTACTGCCCAAAAACTCGACCGCGCTGTTCCTGCTGGTACGCATCCGCGACGAAGCCCATCGCTTTGCGATTACCTACAACCGCGAGCTTAGGCGGCGCGCGCGGATGCGCTCGGTGCTCGACGATATCGAGGGGATCGGTCCGGTGCGCCGGCGCGCTCTGCTGCGCCATTTCGGCAGCCTCAAGCGAATTCGCGAGGCGAGCCTCGACGAGATAGCCGCGGTGAAGGGATTCAACGCCGATCTCGCTGCCGGCATCCGGCGCCATCTCGAAGCGATGGCGGCGCTGCTGGACAGCGTCGAGCGCGAGGACGCCGCCGCACCGGAGCAGGGCGAGCTGCTCGCGCCGAAACCGAGCGGGCCGTATAAGGCTAAGACGGAAATCGCAACCGAATAGGAGAAGCCGGATGATCGCATTAGGGCATGGAGTGGTTGGTTCAAACGATCTCGAAAAGGCGAAGGCGTTTTATGACGCCCTGCTCGGGTCCGTTGGCGTTGGAACCTTATTCGAGCATCCGTCGGGCGGCCGGGTTTATGGAAAGGACGGAAGGCCGTTCTTCGTGGTGCTGGGTCCTTACAACAAAAAGCAGGCGACCGTCGGCAACGGCGTGATGCATGGATTTAGCTTTGATGGCCCGGAAGAAGTAGACGCCTTCCATGCCAGGGCGCTGGCACTCGGTGGGTCAGACGAAGGTGCGCCGGGGTATCGGGCACCCAAATTCTACATGTCCTATTTCCGCGATCTCGACGGCAATAAGCTCTGCGCCTTCAAGATCGGATGACTCGGGAAGAAATTTCAAACTGAGACAGCGCGCGCCAGTGGACGAAGCGGAGGTATTCGCGGCCTGGCCCGCACCCGCGAGCGCAACCTTTCAGCCGCGCTGGCCGAGTTCGCGGCCAAGGGCTTTGCCGGCGCCCGCGCCGACCCTCGCTGATTCCGGCGGAGTGTGCCGCCGCCGTCCGCAATCGCAACCTCGCAAAGGTTGACACGGCTTAACCGCACGGTTAATCGGATCGTTAACTATCCGGTTAATGGAGGCGGTCCGGATGCCTGCGCGCGGTAGTGGACGAAATGGGGGTAATCGCGACCTGGCCCGCACCCGCGAGCGTATCCTGCGCGCCGCGCTGGCCGAGTTCGCGGCCAAGGGCTTTGCCGGCGCCCGCACCGACGCGATCGCGCGCCGCGCGCGGGTCAACAAGCGGATGCTCTATTACTGCGTGGGGCCCAAGCAGGCGCTCTACCGCGAAGTGCTGCGCCGCAAGATCGCCGAAAAATCCGAGTCCGTAAAAACCAGCCCCGCCGACTTCGGCCGCGCGCTGCTCCATTGGTACGACGCCGGCTCGGGCGACCTCGACTGGATCCGCATGCTCGAGTGGGAGGCGCTCGGACCGCGCCGCGCGAAGATGATCGCCGAGCGCGAGCGCCGCCTGCTGTTCAAGGAGGCGCTGGCCAGCCTGCGTATCAGCCAGCGCCGCGGCGACCTGTCGCCGTCGGTCGATCTGACTCAGCTCTTCATATCGGTGATAGCGCTGGCCGCGTTCCCGGTCGCCTTTCCGCAGATGACGCAGTTATGCACCGGCCGGATGCCGGGCGACCCGCACTTCCAGCGCGAGCGCCGGCGCTTTCTGCGCTGGCTGGGCACCCGGGTGGCCGCGCAGCACAAGCCGCGGCGCCGGCGGCGCAAATCCTGATGGCGGCGACGCCCGAAGGCGCCGCGGGCGCTCCCGGGGGCCATCGCGGATGGTCGCCCGGGCACAATCCGTGGGCGATCGCGATGACGGTGACGCTCGCGACGTTCATGGAGATTCTCGACACCAGCATCGCCAACGTCGCGCTGCCGCAAATCGCCGGCGGGCTATCGGCCAGCTTCGACGAAAGCACCTGGATTCTCACCTCCTACCTGGTCTCCAACGCGATCGTGCTGCCGATGAGCGGATGGCTGGCGGGATTTTTCGGGCGCAAGCGCTTCTACATGGCGTGCGTCGTGGTCTTCACGGTCAGCTCGCTGATGTGCGGGCTGGCGACCAGCCTCGGCTGGCTGGTCTTCTTCCGCATCCTGCAAGGCGCGGGCGGCGGCGGCTTGCAGCCGAGCGAGCAATCGATCCTGGCCGACACCTTTCCCGCGGAAAAATTCGGGATGGCGTTCGCCATCTATGGGATGGCGGTCGTCCTGGCGCCCGCGATCGGTCCCACTCTCGGCGGTTACATCACGGACAATTTCAACTGGCGATGGGTCTTCTTCATCAATATCCCGATCGGCGTTATTTCGCTGTTCCTGACCGAGGAGATGGTCGAGGACCCGCCGTGGGCCGCGGCCGGGAGCCGCGCCGCCAACTGGACGCCCGACTATATGGGGCTCGGCCTGATTGCGCTCGGGTTCGGATGCCTGCAGGTCGTGCTGGATAAAGGGCAGCGCCTTGACTGGTTCGAATCCCACCTGATCGTTTTGCTGGCGCTCACTTCCGCGCTCGCGCTGGTCGGCTTCGTCATCTGGGAATGGCGCCAGGAGCATCCCGTGCTCGACGTGAAGCTGTTCGGCGATCGCACCTTCGCGATGGCAAACCTGATGATGTTTATGCTCGGGATCGGACTGTTCGGTACCACGGTCCTGCTGCCCGAGTACATGCAGGTGCTGATGGGCTATTCGGCGGAAATGTCGGGGATGGTGCTGTCGCCGGGCGGATTTCTGATCATAGCGATGATGCCGCTGGTGGGCGCGATGTCCACGCGGGTTGACGGGCGCGTGACGATCGCGGTCGGATTCGCGGTCTCGGCGCTCGCGCTGTACCAGATGAGCAACATCAATCTCACCATCAGTTTTCACACCGCGATGATGTACCGCGTGTACCAGTCGGCGGGGCTTGCGCTGCTGTTCGTGCCGATCACCACGATGGCGTATGTCGGGGTGCCGCCGGAGAAGAACAACACGGTTTCGGCAATGATGAACCTGGGGCGCAATATGGGGGCGAGCGTCGGGATTTCGATTGTCACGACCGTGATCGCGCGCCGCTCGCAGTTCCATCAGAGCCGCCTCGCCGACCGGCTCACGATCCTGAATCCGACTTTCAATCACGCCGCGCGGCAGTTCGGCGGGTATTTATCCTCGCGCGGTGGCTCCGGCAGCGGCCGCGCGGCGATCTACGCTCAACTGGTGCGGCAGTCCTCCGCGATGGCGTTCGTGGATGCTATCTGGCTGCTCGCGATCGGATGTCTGCTGATGATCCCGTTGGTGTTGCTCATGCAGCGCGCGGAGGCCTCGGCGACTCCGATGGCCATGCACTGAAGATGCCTCAGCGGCCGCTCATGTGTCACAGGCTTCAGCCCGTGAGGTAACTACGGGGCCGCTGGTAACCTGCGCGCCGGTCATCGACATCGAGCGCATAAGCTGCGCGCTATAGAACGCCCCGTCGCCCGAGTAATAGCACTGGCCGCGAGGCTGGGCCCTGACAGTCGAACGCTAAGATCTGTGTGGGAGGCTGCGCACCACCCACCTGTTGCAGGTACACGGTCGTGATATCGCCGGCGGTTGAGCCGGAGATTGCCAGACTCACTGCCAATCCGAGCGCAGCGCCTTGACCCGCGTCGAGGACGCCCCGCGCCGCGAGCGTTCAGCGTTCTCGGAAGGATGGGGGCCCTTTCTGCCGCACGGGAGCACCGCCAGAAAGGCTACTTGCCTCAACCATCTTCGTCATCCTGCTAATCAAGTTCCTGGTCCAATCGTATGGCCGTCCTTAACCCACCTCAACTGGAAAAAGGATGTGCGTTGCGTCAAGCGCACTGCGCGAGTGCTTCTGGCACTTGCCGTCTATCTGCAAAAGCTTTTCAAATACTCTACAAGCCCATGTATTTGACTGCCGGTTAATGCTGACGACCAAGCAGGCATCGTGCGGCTCAAACCCTCCGCCGAACCACCCTTAGCCACAACCTGATAGAGAAATTCATCGGAACGCATTTTCATTTTTGCGCAGTCGGTGAAGTCCGTCGGCGGCGGATTAAATGCCACCGCTCCAGGCCCGCTTCCTGTCCCGCGGTCGCCGTGGCAGGAGGCGCAGTAGCTATGATACGTCGCTGCGGGCCCTTGTTTCGATGACGCGGCCGCAGCACCTGGCTTCTTGCCAGCTCCTGCTGCGGCTGATTTGCCGCCAAGGCTGCCAAGGTAGGCAACCAGAGCTTTCATATCAGCAGCATTCAAGGTCAGCGGGACCATGCCGGCGGTTTTCATCTTGGCGGTCGGGGCTTTCAGAAGAGCCGTCAATTTAGCGGGCGGATACTGACTGGAAATACTAGTCAGCGCCGGCCCGGCACCGCCGCCACCAGCCGCTCCATGGCAACCTTTGCACCCGTGAAAATCGAAAATAGCCTTTCCCTTGCTGTTAGTGGTGTTGCCCGCCGAACCTCCACCCGATCCGTTCGCGGCGCCCACTTTCGCGCTAGCCGGCGAGCCTGAGGACGAGCCGGAACTAGATGGTTTCGCTCCTGCTGCGGCTGATTTGCCGCCAAGGCTGCCAAGGTAGGCAACCAGAGCTTTCATATCAGCAGCATTCAAGGTCAGCGGGACCATGCCGGCGGTTTTCATCTTGGCGGTCGGGGCTTTCAGAAGAGCCGTCAATTTGGCGGGCGGATACTGACTGGAAATACTAGTCAGTGCCGGCCCGGCACCGCCGCCACCAGCCGCTCCATGGCATCCTTTGCACCCGTGAGAATCGTAAATAGCCTTTCCCTTGCTGCTGGCGGTGTTGCCCGCCGAACCTCCACCCGATCCGTTCGCGGCGCCCACTTTCGCGCTAGCCGGCGAGCCTGAGGACGAATCGGAAGCCACCGGTCCACCAGTCCACATTTCCATATGATCTGTTTTGGAAACGTTGTGAATCATATCGTGGCAACCGCTTGAAATGCACGATTTTTGATCGGATTTGAGCGAGGCTAAAGGCGGCATCTGCGCGAGATTATCTTCAAATTCGCGGGTGCCCAAATGGCAGTGCAGGCACTCCGAATTAGGGTACGTGCCGATTAGATGTAGTGTCTTTGGTGGAGTGCTCAGATACTGCATGTATAGATACGTTAAGCCTCTAAGCTTGTCCTTCAATGGGCCGTACATCGTGTAGTTGGTATGGCAGGTATAACAGGCCTTGTCCGACGGCACGAGGTGATTCTGAAAATGTTGGGCAGGGATATATTGCCTATTCAGCACGTGCAGACTTCGCCCGTGGCTTACCATGCTGTGGCACGAAATACAGTATGCCGTCTGTTTCGAACGCTGATTGTGAAAGGACATGCCCGTGCCGATGCATAATGCGGGCAGAATGCATAACGCAATGAAGGCGAGGATCTTGCCCGAAGCTTCCGCAGTCACAGAGGGATACACGAGAAACACTGCGGCCATAATGATCGTCAGTACGACCAAGGCGATCAGGATACCGGTTAGTCCAAACATAACATCCCAGTTGGTTCGCGGCCGCCGAATCTGGGGCCAGCGTGAGGGTTCCTATTTCATGCGCGATTATCTGCACGTGGAGAAACAGCGAAGACCAGCGAAGCGAGATAAACCAGGATGCCCGCTCCCATCAGGGTCACGCCGACGACCGCAAAAAGCACAAACGAAAGTGGGCTAAACCAAAGCACGGTGAAAATTTCTACGAGCAGGCCAAAAATGATCAAGCCGCTCGAAACTTGCAGATAGCGCCGGATTGCGATCTCGCGAAGTTTCATTAGCCGCGTCTCCGGACTTCCGGGTGATCTAACCTGGTTGCCTTCCTGACCGGAATTAGTGCCCTTGAGGAATGAAGCTCGCTCTTGAAACTTCCGCCACGGATTAGAGCGATCCGCGACGCCATCGGTGATGTAGCCCTGGCTGCTTGCAATTTCGTCTCCCAACAATAGTGCTGCTACCGCCGATCTATACGCTGAGCATGCATTGGGCGGTCAATGAAGCAGGCAACAAGTCGGTTATCTAAAGCACAAATTTCAGCGAAAGCTTGGTTATCCGAATACGTTAAGATCTGATCCGGGAACTGTTTCAGGGTTTCCAGCGCCGAGCTCGCGGACTGCTGCGGAAGCCGTTGGAACGACGCACCCGCACAGACGGGGCGACCTGGTTCACGACCAACGTTGTAGGGAATCCCGATGAAGCCGGTATACAGCGGATGTCTGCCGGCGCGCGTCGCGCGGAACTGGAAGGTCCAGTAGTTGGGCGGATACTCCGGCCCTCCGCCGGGGCCGCCGGTGCCTTGCGCACTGGTCATCGATATCGAACGCATGAGCTGCGCGCTGTAATACGCGCCGTCGCCCGAGTAGTAGTACCGGCCGCGAAGCGCGTCTGAGCGGCCGTCCTGAGCACAGCGAAGGATCTCCCCGATCGATGCTCTCGTGCTCCATCCCATGATACAAAAACGGCCATCCGTTCGCTGACCCGCTCACGCTCGGCGCCCCGACGGATCGTAGGTGACCGTTTCCGCGGGCGAACTCACCGATGCCGGATTCACCAGCGCGATCACCGTCCCCGCCGCATCCACCAGCGGCACATAGTTGGTGGTCGTTTGCGAGGCGGTGTACGAGCCTGCGAGGTGCGGCCCGCCGAGAACTACTGAGCCTCGAACTCATGGCCCCACAACGCGAATAGATAGGCCAAAGTTACACCCAGCCCGAGCACCAAGAGCCCCAGGTTTCCGCCGAAGTGCGTCGCTACAAGCGGGAAGATTAGAAAAAGCACCGCGAGCGATGTTAGGGAAGCCACTAGGCGCTCCCGAAGGATTCCGGTAGAGCGGAAGAGGAACAGGAGCGGCGAGAAAATCAATCGAGCCAGGGCATAAAGCGGCCTCACCAGTGCCTTCAGGGGATTCATGCGTCGCGCCCCCCATGCGGCCGATTTGGTGGCCATCCACTTGCGTTGGGTGCCGGGACCCGGCCCTTCACCGCGCTCAATTCTGCGAGGTAGGCGACGGCAGGATCAGACCCTGCTGCCGCCCAGGCCGAGGTCGTAGGCGCCGTAAGTTCGACGATTGCCCTAGGCTTCAAACTCCTTACCCCACACGCGGAACAAGTAGGCTAGTGAGAAACCGACAATAGCTACTGCTACCTTCCAAGGAAGGCCTATCCACGGAGCTCGGAATGGCATCACTGCCAAGACCACCGCCCAAACCGTGCAGGTACTTATAATTGTCTCTGTTCTCATCCCGATCGGGCGTAAGATCAGGATGATTGGCATGAACACAATCCGGACAATACGGTAAAGGACTTTCACAACGGCTCTCGTGATTCCCATTTCGGGCAACCCCTACCGGTGGCACCGGTAGATTTCCTCAAATCTGGCAACACCTAGTATAGCGCACGAAACTTCACAGTTGAGGCCCGCAGGGGGGAATTCATCGGTCGGAATGCACTCCGCCGCACATACTGCTGCCGCAAACGACTCACATGAGGCGCTTTCAAGACATCGAATGCGCAGTGGCTGATTCGGGATTTGCTCAAGTGTTGGTGTCGCAGTAGGCGTTGGTGAGCTCTCGCATTCGGGTCCTTCCTTCTTGCGCAGCGGCGATCTTTTGCATGGATGCGCGTCCCCGCAGAGGCAGTGCGGGCGATGCTGGCCCACCACGAAACCCGGGGGGGGCATGCCGATGAAAGCCGTATACATCGGATGCCCGCCGCCGGGGCCGCTGGTGCCTTGCGCGGCTGGTCTGCGAAATTCCGCGCTGCATTTGAGACTGAATCGAAATGTGCTATATTGTCAACGGGTGGAACGACGAGTCACACATGGACCGCCGCCCGCATCAGCCCGCAACTCTCCGATAGCATCGCCATACGCCGCCCTGCGCGCGGAACCTCGCGTGCGGCGAAGCCAGTTATACGGCCTCAATCGATCGAAAAACCCTTGCGCTACAAGGGGAGGCCGGGCCGGGATAGCCCGGGATGAAAATTAATCGAACCCATCGCGGTGGCCAGCCCGTTCGCGCGGGCGGGCAGGGACGCCCGCCCCACTCATGATTCAGGGCTTCTTTGTCTAGTCGGGCGGGACGCCGCGCGGCGATCGGTCCCCGGCCACCACGGCATCGCGACTTCGCGCGCGCCGCAATGAGGTAAAGACTGACTACTCGAAAAGAAGAGACTAGGCCTTCGCGGGCGCGTCGACCTCGGTCCTCATCCGCGCGACCAGGTCCTTCGCCGCGCTCGCGCCGAGAATCTGATCGGCCATCGGGTAGAGCACCGCTTCCTCTTTCCCGTCGTGGCTGCGCAAGAGCGCGGTGAGATCGATCTCCTGTCCCTCGATCGCCTGGATCGCGGTCCATCGCTCCTCGACGGTGACGAGGCGCCCGAGCCGATCGAGCGCGTGCTCGATCTCGCGATGCTCCTGGCGCATCGCCCAGGTCGGTCCGAAGTCGCGCTCGCCGGTCTTATCCTCAATCGCGGGAAACAGGATCTGCTCTTCCATGCTGATGTGCCGGCGCAGCCCCGCGATGAACGCCGCCGCGCGCGAATGAACGGCGTTGAAATCCTCGGCATCCACTGCCGCGAGAGTTCCCTCCCAAAGCTTCGTCAGACGCTCATGGTCGGCGCTCAGGAAGGTGGTGATCGATTCCGTCGAGGTCGCGGCGGTGCCGGAGGGTGTTTCGGTGCTCATGGTATCAGTCGCTCCTTGGAATGCTGTGCCATCGTGGCCGCGCTTAATCAATAGCGCGTGCGTGGCAATCCGCAGAGGCTGTCTGGCTGCTCGCGACGCCGCTGCGGGCGGCTGAGACGTCTGGAACATCGCGCGCGACGCGGCGCATAATTGTGCCTGGCTGGGATATCGCGCCCCACCTTGTGCGCGAAAAGGGGGAGCACAAGATCGCCGCTGCAGCGACACGCCAGGCGGTTCGAGTCGGAAAAGACGCGGGGCCTTCCAGCGTTCGCGCGCTTGCGAGGCTGACGAAGGTCCTGCATCGCGTCGCCGAGGTGCCGCCGATCTACACCGTGGCGGGGGCGATTCTCCTGGGCGACGGCCTCGGCAATTTCCGCGTTTTCATACCCGGATGGATCGCGATCGCAGGCGCGCTCGCGGCCGCGACGGCATATCTGTGCGCGCGAGGTGCGGCGGGCTGCACGCTCGCGCTCGTCGCGCTGGTCGTGGCGAGCAATCAGCCGGTGCGCAATCTGCTGGTGCCGCCGCCCGCGTCGGAATCGATCCGCTCATTTGCGGATGGCGGGCTGGCGACGATCGAAGGCCTGGTCATCCGCGAGCCCGAACATATCGGCGACCTGACCCGCGTGTACGTGCGGGTGGTCCACGCCGGGCGCGCGAAGGGCGCGCTGGCGCGTGCGACCGGGACGGTGCGGATGGCGGTGCTGGTGCCGATCGCACTGCGCGTGGGCGACGAGGTTCGCGCGACTTCGCGGCTGCGGATCCCGCGCAACAACGGGGACCCGGGCGAATTCGACTACGTCGCGTTCATGGCGCGCGGCGGCGTCGCGGCGACGATGACGGTGCGCGCGTATGCGCATCGCGCGGCGCAGCTCGAGGTAGTCGGGTATCATCCGCGCTTTCCCGCCACTCAGATCGAGGATATCCGCCGCCATATCGCGCGCTTCATCGACGCCAACCTCGCGCCGCCCGAGCGCGGCGAGATGCGCGCGCTGGTGATCGGCGACCGCGGTGGAATAAGCCAATCCATCCGCGACACCTTCGCGCGCACCGGGATGGCGCATCTGCTGGTCATCTCGGGCCTGCACCTGGGAATCGTGGCCGCAGTGGTGTTCGCCTTCATGCGCGTCGTGATGATTCTGCTCGCGCCGGGGCTTTCCAGCCGCGGTTACGCGAACAAGATTGCCGCGCTCGCCGCGGCAGTCGCGGTATGCGGCTACGGCGCGATCGCGGGGCATCACGTTTCGACCACGCGGGCGCTGGTGATGGTGCTGGCGTACGCGCTGGCGGTGGTGATCGATCGTTCGCGCGAGGTTGTCGCGAGCCTGGCGCTGGCCGCGATCGTCATCTGCATCGCGCTTCCCGGCTCCAGCGCGGATATCGGCTTCCAGCTCTCGTTCGCCTCGGTGCTCGCGATTCTGCTCGGGATGCGCCGCTTCACCGCGTGGGCCAGATGGCGCGCGCGCAAGGACCGCCTGCCCGGCGAGGGACCTGCGCGCGGATGGATCGCGGCGGAAGTAACGCTCGGGTACTTCGCGGTGTCGTTCTGGGCGATGGTGGGGACCGCGCCGCTGACCGCGTTTCATTTCAACCAGCTCTCAGTTGCCGGGATCGCCGCCAACGCGATCGTGGTGCCGATCATGGGATTCGGCGCGACAGTGCTCGGACTGGCGGCCGCCGCGACGAGCTTCGTCTGGATCGCGCCGGCGCGCCTGATGCTATGGGCGGGTGGCCAGGCAATTGCCGCGAGCGACCGGCTCGCCGCGTGGTTCGTCGCATGGCCGGGGGCGTGGATGCGCACGTTTACGCCGACGCCCTTCGAGCTCGCGCTCGCCTACGCCGCGCTCACGCTCTGGTTGATTGCTCCGGTCAAGGAGAACCCGCACAAGCCCCGGCGTGCGGCCGCGTCGGCGCCGGGTGCGAGGGCCGGATCGCCGCCCGCGCGCAACTGGCGCGCCGCGGTCGCGAGCGCAATCGCGATCGCGCTCGTCGCGGACACTGTATGGTGGATACGCGATCGCTACTTCAATCCGGACCTGCGCGTGACGTTCCTGTCGGTCGGGGAGGGCGACGCGGCGGTGGTCCGGTTCCCGGGCCGGCGCGTGATGCTTATCGACGGCGGCGGCGCATACCCCGGCTACGATTACGGCGAGCGGGTGGTCGCGCCCTACCTGTGGTCGCGCAAGATCATGCACGTCGACTACATCGCGCTGAGCCATCCGGATCTCGACCATTTTGGCGGGCTCTCATTTGTGGCGGAAAATTTCAGCCCCGACGAATTCTGGACGATCTCAGCGCCGAGCACCGACCGCTCATACGCCACGATGCTGCTCGCGATGGCGCAGGCCAAGGTGCGCGAGCGCGATGTCGATGCGACCCGGCCGCCGACGACGATCGGCGGCGTCACGGTGCGAGCGCTTAATCCCGCGGTGCATCCCGCATTGGACCCGGTGGCGCGCAACAACGCCTCGATGGTGCTGCGGCTGGACTTTGGGCGCGAGTCGTTCCTGTTCACCGGCGATATCGAGGCGGCCGCCGAGCGCGCGATGGTCGCCGCGGGAGACCATCTGGCGGCGACGGTCCTGAAGGTGCCGCATCATGGGAGCGCCACCTCGTCGTGCGCGCAGTTCGTGGCCGCGGTGGATCCCCGCCTGGCGGTAATCTCAGACGGCTATCGCAACCGCTTTCACTTTCCCTCGCCGGACGTGGTCGCGCGGTATCTCGGGGCGGACGCGATGGTGATGCGCACCGACCGCAACGGCGCGGTATCCGTATCGGCCAGCCGGGAGCGGATGAGAGCCCGCGCTTATAGCGGAGGAGAGGGGCAGTTGGTCTCCGGGCCGGCGAATCCGGCGGGATCGGACGCCCGAGCGCGCGCGGGTCATTAGCGGAAGTCATACGCCGGTCGGTTAGGGTTGACGCCAGCGCGGTGGCTGTGGAAAACTCGGGACGCAAGAGGACAAAGGCTGCGCCCCGGATCTCGGTGGCGCCTTGTCGATTTTCACAAGCACCACCATCGACCGGAGGATCTCCAAATGGCTGAACAGGCACAGGCAACTGATACGGGTCCGCGCCCGATCGTGCCGTTTCTCAAACTCGGATCGCAACCGCATCTGGAGGGCATGAAGTGCTCCTGCGGCGCGATCTTTCTGGGCGCCAACCGGGTCGCATGCTCCAAGTGCGGCACCGCCGGCGCGCTCAAGCCGATTCCGCTGTCCAACAAGGGCAAGCTCTACGTCTTCTCGGTCGTTCACCAGTCGTTCCCGGGCATCAAGACCCCTTACATCACGGCGATCGTCGATCTGCCCGAAGGTGTCAGCGTGCGCGGCCTCCTGGTCGACGTGAGCCCTGAGGATGCGCAGAAGAACCCGCAGAAGCTTTTCGATATGCCGGTGGACCTGGTGACCAGCGTAGTGGCCAAGGATCGCGAAGGGCACGACGTCGTCGCCTACCAGTTCAAGCCGAGCAAGAATTAGCGGACGCGACCGCAAGGCGAGTCCGCTCAACTTTGGCGACGGACCTGGCCGCGGGCCGGGCCGCCAGGAGGATTTGAAATGCGAAATGTTTATGTTCTCGGCACGGGGATGATCAAGTTCGGGCGCTATCCCGAAAAGACCGTTCCGGAACTCGGCGGCGAAGCCGCTCTACTCGCGCTCAAAGATGCCGGCGTCGCGATCAAGGATGTCGAGATGTTCGCGTGCGGCAATCTGTATCAGTCCAACGCGATGGTCGGGCAGCGAATCCTGCAGCAGATCGGCCAGACCGGGATGCCCGTAATCAACGTTGCCAACGCCTGCGCAACCGGTTCGACCGCGTTCCGCGAGGCCTACATGTCGATCGCCTCGGGACTCTACGACGTGACGATGGCGGTGGGCGTCGAGCAGATGGGCAAGGCGGGCCTGCTGGGCGGCGGCGGCGCCGGCGGCGACCCGGCTTACTCGCCCGAGGGCAAGCTGGGCTCGGGGCTGATGCCGGCGGTGTTCGGCCAGGCCGGAATCGAGCACATGCGCAAGTACGGCACCAAGATGGAGCACTTCGCCAAGATCTCGGTGAAATCGCACAAGCATGCGACCAAGAACCCGTTCTCCCAGTATCGCAACGAAGTGACGCTGGAAGACGTGATGAACGCCCGCATGGTCGGCTATCCGAACACGCTCTACATGTGCTGTCCGACCGGTGACGGCGCCGCAGCCGCGATCCTGGTCTCCGAAGACAAGCTCAAGCAGCTTGCCGGCGGCCGCAAGCGTCCGCGGATTGCAGCCTCGATACTCACCTCCGATCCGTGGACCGATCGCGACCTTACGCTTCCCGACGTCAGCACGCTGACCCGGCGCGCGTCCAAGAAGGCCTACGAGATGGCCGGTCTCGGACCCAAGGACATGGCGCTCACCGAACTGCACGATTGCTTCGCGACCGCGGAACTCGTCCACTACGAGAACCTCGGCCTGTGCGGCGACGGCGAGGCGGGCGAGTTCATCGACAAGAAGGGCGGTGTGCATCCGAGCCTTGGCGGATTCTCCCCGGTCAACGTGTCCGGCGGACTGCTCTCCAAGGGGCATCCTCTCGGCGCGACCGGCGTGGCGAATATCTGCGAGGTCGTGTGGCATCTGACCCAGGATGATCGCGCGAAGGATCGCCAGGTTCCCAACGCCAAGGCCGGTCAGGCGCACGTGATCGGGCTGGGCTCGGCCTGCACGATCAATGTGCTGACCATCTAACGGCAGCCAGCGACGCCTTAATCGGCACTTGAAAGAAGGGCCGCCCGCAAGGCGGCCCTTTTTCTATTTCGCGCGGCTGCATACATTCTGTGCAGGGTGAAATTCCGGGCAGGGCAAAAATCGGCGTAACGACGATGGAAACTGAAACAGCGGAGACGACCACTGCGGCGCGGCTCGGCTACGGGCCTGACGCGCGCGTGCTGATCATCAATGCCGACGACTTCGGCATGTGCCACGACCAGAACGAGGCGACTATCGAGGCGCTCACCTCAGGGCTGTTCACTTCCTCGACGATCCTGGTGACCTGTCCCTGGTTCGAGGAGGCGGCGGAGTTCGGGCGCAACAACCCGGCCGCTGATCTTGGCGTGCACCTGACCCTCACCAGCGAATGGGAGCGTTACAAATGGGGACCCGTGCTCGGGTGCAGGGCGGTGCCGTCGCTGGTCGATGCGCGCGGATACCTGTGGCCCGACGTCCCGGAGGTGTTCGCGAATGACCGCCTGGATGAAGCCGAGGAAGAGCTGCGCGCACAAATCGAAAAAGCGGTCGCCGCAGGAATCGACGTGACTCATCTGGACTCGCACATGGGCCCGCTACATCTGCGCGCCGACTATCACGAGATTTACGTGCGCCTGGCCCGCGAATGCCGGCTGCCGATTCGGCGCGTCTCGCGCCGCGTGATGCATCAGTTGGGGATGGATTCGATCGTCGAAGAGATGGACCGGGATGATATCCTGTGCCCTGACAACTTTGTGTTCGAGGGGCCGCCGAGCCCCGCGGCCACTTCAGAGTACTGGACAAATCTGATCCGAAACTTGAAATCTGGCGTAACCGAAGTGCTGTGTCATCCCGCGCTCGCCCGCAACGAGCTGCGCGGATGCGCGCGCGACGCGGAGCAGCGCGAGGCCGACTTCCGCTTTTTCACCTCCGATGCGGCGCGCCGGCTGCTCGCCGACGAGGGCATCCAGCGCATCGGCTACCGCGCGCTGCGCGACGTGATGCGCGCGAACGAGCCGGCCTGAGGGAAAGGAAGACCTTGAGCTTGCAACTCACGCGGCAAAGAGGATTTCGCGACCTGATCGGCGCCGACGCGCGCGCCATGGAGATGGTCGAGGCGCAGGCGCGTGCGCTGATGCACCGCTATGCGATCGAACAGATTCGGGTGCCGATGCTCGAGCGCGTGCAGCTCTATCAGCGCACCACGGGCGAAACCTCGGATATCGTCGAAAAGCAGATGTACACGTTCGCCGATCGCGACGAGGCCGAAACCGTTCTCGCGCTTCGGCCCGAAGGCACGCCCGGCGTGGTGCGCGCGTATATCGAAGCCGGTCTGGACCGCAGCGACCCCGAGCAGCGGCTCTATTACACGGGCGCGATGTTCCGGCGCGAGCGCCCGCAAAAGGGACGCTACCGCCAGTTCTACCAGTTCGGCGTCGAGATCTTCGGCCGCGCCGACGCCGCGTGCGACGCCGAACTGCTCATCATGATCGACGACCTGCGCCGCGGCCTCGGGCTCACCCTGCGCACCGAGATCAATTCGCTGGGTTGCCGCGACTGCCGGCCGGCCTACCGCGCCGCGGTTCTTGAATACGGGCGCGCGCATTTCGACCAGCTGTGCAACGATTGCCATCAGCGGCTCGAGCGCAATCCGCTGCGGCTGCTCGACTGCAAGATCGACGTCGCGATCGCCGAGAACGCGCCCAAGAGCCTCGACTATCTGTGCGAGGCGTGCCGCGCGCACTTTGCGACCGTGCAGAATCTGCTCGGTGCCGCGTCGGTCCAGTTCGCGGTTAATCCCCGCCTGGTGCGCGGACTGGACTACTATACCCGCACCGCATTCGAGGTGTTGTCGGGCGACGTTGGTTCCCAGAGCGCGGTCGTGGCCGGCGGCAGGTACGACGGCCTGGTCGAGGCCTTGGGCGGCGCGCCGATTGCGGGAATCGGTTTTGCCATCGGGGTGGACCGCCTCGCGCTGGCGCTGCAAACCGCCGGGCTGGTGACGGCCTCGGCGCTGGACGCGGCGCTGATCGCGCTGGGTGAACGCGCGCTTGCGCATCTCACCGCTGTCGCGCACGAGTTGCGCAGCGCGGGGCTCGCAGTCGAAATGCTGTCGCCCGAGCGCAAGCTCAAGGCGCTGCTGACGCGGGCGTCGAAGCTCGGCGCGCGCTTCGCCGTCATCCTGGGTGACACCGAGCTCGAGCGCGGCGTGGCTCAGCTTCGCGACCTTGCGCGCAGCGAGCAGCGCGAAATCCCGGTAGCCGACCTTGCCTCGGCAATCCAGAGTGCGCGTGGCGCGTGACTATTTCGTGCTCCACGGGTGGCGGGTATCCTTCGTAGCTGAATTGCACGTAACCGGATAATGGAACGCAGTCGCGCCGGGGCAATTCCCGGCGCGCATTTGAGATGGCAAAAGACCAGTCATATTCACCGCTTCCTCCCTGGCCCCGTACCGACTATTGCGGCACCCTGCGCGGCGCCGACGCGGGTCGCGAGGTGGCGCTGTTCGGATGGGTGCACACCCGCCGCGATCACGGCGGGCTTATCTTCATCGACCTGCGCGACCGCGAGGGCCTGGTCCAACTCGTGCTCAATCCTGAAATCGACGAAGCGTCGCATCGCGCGGGCGAGCAGGCGCGCTCGGAGTACTTTCTCGCCGTGCGCGGCAAGGTGGTCCGCCGCTCGGAAGGAACCTTAAACCGCGAGCTTCCCACCGGAGAGATCGAGATCGCGGTCAGCAAGCTGGAAATCCTGAACGTCTCGGCGCCGCCGCCGTTCGCAATTGATGGCGAGAACGTGGCCGAGGAGACGCGGCTCAAGTACCGCTACCTGGATTTGCGCCGTCCCGCGATGCAGCGGAACCTGCGCCGGCGCCATCAGGCGGTCAAGGCGGTGCGCGACTTCCTGGACAGCGAAGGCTTCATCGAGATCGAAACCCCGATCCTGTTCAAATCCACGCCCGAGGGTGCGCGCGATTACCTGGTGCCCAGCCGCGTGAACCCGGGGCGCTTTTACGCGTTGCCGCAATCGCCGCAGATCCTGAAGCAGATCCTGATGGTCGGCGGTTTCGACCGCTACTTTCAGATCGCGCGATGCTTTCGCGACGAGGATCTGCGGGCGAACCGCCAGCCCGAATTCAGCCAGATCGATATCGAGATGACCTGCCCGTTCCCCGCCGATATCCAGAGCGTGGCCGAGGGGATGATGGCCACCGTCTACCGCCGGGTGCTCGACGTTGACGTGCGTCCGCCCTTTGTCAGGATTCCCCACGCGGAGGCGATGGACCGGTTCGGGATCGACAAGCCCGACCTGCGCTTCGGGATGGAATTGAAGAACCTGACCGCGGCTTTCGCCGGCACGCAGTTCAAGGTGTTTGCCGAGGTGCTGGCCCGCGGCGACGCGATCTATGGAATCAATCTGCCCGGCGCGCATCAGCTGAGCCGCCGCGAGCTTGACGAGATGATCGAGGCCGTTCGCGCGCGCTACGGAGCCGGACTGGCCTGGGCGAAGGTGGGAGAGGCGGGATGGCAAGGGCCGATCGCCAAATTCCTGAGCGACGCTGAGCGCGAGCGCGCAGCGGGAACCGCGGGGCTGGTGCATGGCGACACGCTGCTGATGGTCGCGGGCGCCATCGCCAAGGTGCGGCCGATTCTCGGCGATCTCCGCCTGCAGCTCGGCGACAAGTTCGGCCTGCGCAAGGAGGGCGACCTCAAGTTCCTGTGGGTGGTCGATTTTCCGCTCTTCGAGTACAGCGAGGACGACAAGCGGCTGGTTTCCGTCAACCATCCCTTCACCGCGCCGCATCCCGATGACCTCGCGATGCTCGACGGCGAGCCGCTGCGGGCGCGCGCGCTTGCCTACGACATGGTGCTCAACGGCGAGGAGCTGGGCGGAGGATCGATCCGTGTGCACAGCCGCGAGTTGCAGCTCAAGCTGTTCTCGTTGCTCGGAATGTCGAGGGAAGACGCCCTCGATCGCTTCGGCTTTCTGTGCGACGCGCTGGGCTTCGGCGCGCCGCCGCACGGCGGAATCGCGTTCGGGGTCGATCGAATCTGCATGATGCTGTGCGGCACGGATTCGCTGCGCGATGTGATAGCTTTTCCGAAGACGCAGAGGGCGGTAGACCCGATGAGCGGGGCGCCGTCGGAGGTCGATCCGCGCCAGCTTCGGGAGTTGTCGATCAAGGTGACGTCATGAGCATTGCCAGGAGCACCGCTGCGATCCTGCTGCTGGCGTTGGCGGTGGCCACCGCCGGATGCACCGCGCTTACCGCGGAGTCGCTGGTCAGCGCCAAGGACGAGATTGTAAAGCTCGCTCCCAAGGACGTGAAGACCCACGCGGTGCGCTCGATCAAGACTGTCGAGATCAGCCGAATCGCGATCATGCCGATCGCCGACGACGCCGCGCAGGGCGGCGAGCCGATCGCGCCCGGTGGCGCCGACGCGGTGACCGCCGAGCTATACAGCCAGGCTGCACTTGCGGGCGGATGGCAGGTAATTCCCAACGAAGACGTGGCGCAGGCGATGCAGCAGCTTCCGCCGACCACGCCGGCGAACCTGGATCAGAACGCGCTTGCGCTGGGGCGGCTGGTGTCGGCCGACGGCGTGCTCTACGGCACGCTGCAGCGCTACAAGGAGCGGGTGGGAATCGACTACGCGGCGGCGCATCCGGCGGCGGTCACTTTTGCGCTCAAGTTCGTGGACCTGAAGTCCAAGCAGGTGGTGTGGACCGCCACTTTCGCCAAATCTCAGAAAGCGCTGTCGCAGAATCTTTTCGATCTCGCCAACTTCGTTCAGCGCCAGGGCAGGTGGGTGCGCGCACACGAGATCGCGATGGAAGGCGTGCAGCAGGCAGTCGCGGACCTCCACGATGATCTCGACTTGACCCGCAACGTCAAGCGCTTCGAAACCGGCACCTACGGCCAACTCAAGTCCGGCCAGCAGCGCTACAATCGAACTCTCGGCCCCGCCGGGCTTTACTGAGTGCGCTCAGTCCCACGGCGAGTGCGGCTTCATCCGCAGCGATGCGGCGACCGCCGGATGGGCTACGTGGCCCTCCCAGGTATTGAGCCCGAGCCTGATTGAGCTGTTCGCGCGTCCCGCCTCCAGCAATCCGTGGTCCGCGATATCGAGCGCGTAGGTCAGGGTGGCGTTGGTGAGCGCGTAAGTTGACGTATGCGGCACCATCGCCGGCATGTTCGTCACGCAGTAATGCACCACGCCGTTGCGCACGTAGGTCGGCCGCGCGTGCGTGGTCGGTCGCGAGGTTTCCGACAGACCGCCCTGGTCGATCGACAGATCGACGATCGCAGCGCCCGGCTTCATCCGCGCCACCAGAGCCGCGGAAAGCAGGCGCGGGGTGCGCGCACCCGGCACCAGCACGGTGCCAATCACGAGATCGGCCTGGCGCACTTCTTCTTCGATCGTCGCACGGTTGGACATGATCGTGATCGCGCTGCTGCCGAGCAGATCGCTCAGGTAGCGCAGGCGCATCGGATTGACGTCGAGGATGGTGACTTCGGCTCCCACGGCGGCCGCCACGCGGCAGGCATTGAAACCCGCGATCCCGCCCCCGATCACGGTGACCTTGCCGGGCCGCACGCCGGGTGCGCCGCTGAGCAGCACCCCGCGCCCGCCGGTGCGCGCCTGCAGGCACCACGCACCCGCCTGGATCGCGATGCGGCCGGCGACCTCGCTCATCGGCGCCAGCAGCGGCAGGCTGCCGTCTTCGAGCTGGATCGTTTCATAGCCGAGCGCGGTGACGCGGCGCGCCAGAAGCTCGTGCGACAGGCGCTTGTCGGGTGCGAGGTGGAGATAGGTGAACAGGATCAACCCCGGCCTCAGGTGGCGAAACTCGGTTGGCTGCGGCTCCTTGACCTTGAGCACCAGGTTGGCGCGCGACCAGACCTCGGCGGCGGATTTCGCAATCGTGGCGCGCGCGTCGCGATATGCCTGATCGCTGAAACCGCTGGCCACGCCCGCGCCGCTCTGAACGACGACGCGATGGCCGTGAGTGCGCAACGCGGCGGCGCCCGCAGGGGTCAGCGACACGCGCCGTTCGTCGGACTTAATCTCGGTTGGAACCCCAACAATCATCCGCGCCTCTCCTTGGGCCCGCTGCCGCAGCGGTGCGCGCACCGTGCATGCAGCATGTTAGGGGCGGCGGTGGCGCCAAGTCCATCGCGGCGCGATTTGGGCGCCGCGCTGATCGCAATCGTGCGACTTCAGTCAAGAGCCGAAGCAGCGGTGGGTGGGAGATCCGGCGCGGCGCGGAACTTGACAAGAACATATCCACCGCGCTTGATGATCATCGACGCGCATGCGATTCGCGGCGTGCTTGGTTTTGCTGCTGCGGACCGAATCGCGGTGCTTAGATCCGGGGAGGAGTCATGGAGATCCCACAGGGACTCAAGTACTCGAAGGAGCACGAGTGGGTCGCGACTGAAGAATCGGTGGCGACCATCGGAATCACGGATCATGCCCAGGACCAACTGGGCGAGATCGTTTTCATCGAGCTTCCCGCCGTTGGCGAAAAGGTCAGTAAGGACGATCCGTTCGGCGTGGTCGAGTCGGTCAAGGCCGTCTCTGATATCTATGCGCCCGTGAGCGGAACCGTAATCGAGGTCAACGAGGATTTGCCCGAGAGCCCCGAGGTCGTCAACGAAGATCCCTACGGCGACGGATGGCTCATCAAGGTCAAGATGAACGATCCGTCGGATCTCGAGGACCTGATGGACGGCGAGGAATATTCCGCGCTGGTTGCGCGCGAGAAGGAGTAGCGCCTCAGGTGTGCGGCGCCGCCGCGGCCGGCGCGGGGGATGCCTTCGAGACCTCGATCCGCAAGTGCGCCACGCGCTGCGGCGGCTTGATGAACACGATCGCGAACGGCGCCGAGCCGGTGGGCGGCACCACGAAGCTCTTCTGCGGATCGAGCCGCTGCAGGAATTCGATCTCGCGCGGTGTCATTTCACCAATCATCTTCGGCGAGAGCCCGTTGCCAAGATAGGCGGCCTGCGCGCCGAGTTGGCGTTGCCCGCCGTCGAGCAGATCGATCGAGAGCAGAATTGCATGCAGCGGGGTGTCTCCAACGTTCTCGGCGGTGCCGGTGATGACCAGCGCCGGTTCTCCATTCTTGATTTCCTGGTAGCTGGCGCTCACGCCGTGCAGCGCAACCAGCGTCGCGGGTACGATGGGCCGCGTGAAGTGCGAGCCGATCACCGGAAATCCCGAAAAAGCGCGAGCGCTGGCGATCGGCGTGCCGCAGATCACGGTGCTGGCTGCGCCGAAGAGAACCGCCACCGCGAAGAACATCAGGAGGAATGTTGCCGAGTTATGCGTGCGGCCCCGCGACGCGATGTAGGCGACGTCGTCAGGAAGGCTTTCGCGGTCGGCGCTGAACGACCGCGCCATCGCCGCTGCGCCCGGGGCGAACTTCTGCGCAGACGCGGCGAATTCCTGGGCGGGTGCGGGCGGCTCCTCCAATGCGAAGTCGTCGATGCGATAACGCGGTTCCGGGCGTGGCGGCTGCAGATAGGCCGGCTCCTCGACGCGCGTTCGCATCGGCGCGGGATCTTCGTCGGGCTCTCCGACCTGCCATTCCGGCCCGGGAGGCTCGGTCCGGATGTCCACGGAGGAAGGGTCGCCGGCGCCAGGATCATCGGTATCGTCGCTGAAATCGAACGAAAGATTTTCGCCGCCGGGGTCATCTTCACGGGATTGCTGGAAAGATCGGTTGAGGAACTCCTCGGTGGGAGATCCCGCGGGCGCGGATTCCTGCTCGCGCGCAGGCTCGGCGGCGTGCGGTTCGGGTTCCGGCGCGGCGGCAGCATGCGTTTGCTCGGCAGGTTCGTCGCGGACGGGAGCAGGCGCGGGTTCCTCGTTGCGGGCGGCGCTCCGCGGCATCGCCCGCACAGCGGCGCGTTGGGGCTTTTTTTCGAGCGGGGCCAGCGGTTCCGCGTTGAACACGTGGCCGCACCGCGAGCACTTGAAGGTCGGGGTTTCGTCGGGCAGAACCCGCTCGTCGATTCGGTAGCGGGTATGACAGCTCGTGCACTGGATCTCGATCATCTCCCCACCTCGCATCCCCGGTCGAAAATTATCATATCCGGACGCCCTGCGCAGCAATCCGCGGCGTGCGGCGCCGTCGCCTGACCGCGATGCGTATTGCGCTGCTGACGCGCCGATTCGACCCGTCGGGTGGCGGGACCGAACGCGATTTGATCGTGACCGCGGCACATCTGCAGCGCGCCGGGCACGAGCTCACCGTCTATGCGGACGAAGTGCGCGGTACGGGCGACGATCTCAGGGTCAAGCGCGTCGGCTCGACCGGGCTTCCCCGTGCGCTCGCGGTTTTTCGATTCGCATACGCGGCACCGCGCGCGGCCCGCGCCGGCGGCGCCGAACTGGTGCTCAGCTTCGGACGCACGATCGGCGCGGATATTCTGCGCCCCGGCGGCGGCGTGCATGCGAGCTACCTGCGCGCGGCGCGACGATGGCGCGGCGCGGCGGGCGCGCTCGCGATGAATCTTGCGCCGTACCATCGCGCGCAGATGCTGGTGGAGCGGCGCGGATTCAGCGCGCCGGAACTGCGTAAGGCGATCGCGGTTTCAAATTTCGTCCGCAATGATCTGATCCGCAGCTTCGGATTGCCGGGCGGGCGCGTCGTCACGCTATACAACGGCGTCGATCTCGATCGCTTCCGTCCGCGCACCGACGACTCCGCCCGGCGCGAGATTCGCGCGCGCCACCGCATCCCCGACGATGCGCGGGTGGTCGCGTTCGCGGGCAACGGCTTCGGGCGCAAGGGGCTCGGCCGTCTGGTCGACGCGTGGCCGCGGGTCGGGGCGGGTGCCTGCCTGCTGGTGGTGGGAGGCGATCGCGCAGCGGCGTCGTTTCGCGAGCGCGCCGCGCACGCGGGAGTCGGGGAGCGTATCATCTTTACCGGCTCGGTGCCCGATGTGGCGCCGTATTTTCACGCGGCCGACGCCTTCGCGCTGCCGTCGTTGTTCGAACCTTTCGGCAACGTGGTGATGGAAGCGATGGCGAGCGGGATCCCGGCGCTGTCGAGCGCGATGTGCGGAGTGGCGGAGCTGATGCCGCCGGAGCTGCGCCAGTTCGTGGTCGGCGATCCGGGCGATGCCTCTGAGATCGCCAGATGCGTCGGCGCGATGCTTGCGGCTGGTCCCGAAGCGGGACAGATCGCGCGCGCCACCGCCGAGCAGTTCACCTGGGAGCGTTACGGGCGCGAGCTCGACGCGATCATCGCAGCGGTCGCCGGATAGGCGCGCGGCTATCCGCGGAGACCGTCGAACATCCCCCGCGCCACTGCAAGCCGGCGCTCCTCGCGCGCAATCCGCTCGAGGCTTGCGTGCGAGCCGCGCGCGGCGCGCAGACGAATCCAGGCGATCGCGTTCTTGACAATGACGTCGGCGGCGCTGTGCCGCTCATGCAGCATCCGGCATCGTCCGCGCTCGCGCGCGATCCTGATGAACCGTTCGCGGCTGGCGCGCGACGGATCGACCTCGTGATAGACGAGCGCGGAGGGCGAGTAGCCGATTCGCATTCCGGCGCGCCGCAACCGCGCGGACATCTCGGTTTCCTCCTCATGTCCGCCGGCTCCGGGGCCGAGCCTCTCGTCGAACGGGCCCACCTGCGCGATCGCGGCGGCGCGAAACGCCATGTTCGCGCCGAGAGCGCCGCGCACCTCGACCACGTTATCGCCGCGGTCATAGATCGGAAGATCGAGGTACACCCACATCGCGCCCGCCTTGCGCGCGGGATCTTCCGCGGGCAGGATTCGCCCGGCCATCGCGGCGAACTCGGGATGCGCGGCGAAGAATTGCTCGACCGCATCAAGGTAGCGATCGCAAGCGGTCAGGTCATCGTCGAGAAAGACGAGGATATCGCCCGCCGCCCGCGCGATTGCGCGATTCTGGATACGGCACTTTCCCGCACGCGGTTCGTGCAGATGAATCAGCGGCGGCAGGTCGCCGGGGAGCGATGCGGGTACGGGAGTTCCATTTTCGGCGATCAGCAGCTCGCGCTCACCGCCGCCAAGCTGCGGCGCAAGGCTGCGAATCAGCCGCACCAGTGAGTCGGCCCGACTATGAGTCGCGATTATGACGGACAGCTTCACGCCTTGCCGCCCGCGCGCGGCGCGGGCGGGACGTCTTCGGCGCCGGTCCTCCGAAAACGCATGATGATATTTTCGTCCATCAGCAGACTTGCGCTGGTCATGAAGCCGTACAGCTCGCGGTTGAGCGCGCGCTGCGCGGGGTCTTTCACGCCGCGGACATAGAGCATCCACGAGGCGCCCGCGATGAACGGGTAGAGCAGCGGCGCGAAGATTCTGGCGCGCAGCTTGCGCCGGCTGCGTCCCACCCGGTCCATCCGCAGCCCCACCCCGTGCGCCATCCAGTGAAAATCATTCAAACCCATCACATGCCAGTTGCGCCCGTCCTGGACCCGGTAGCGATAGGGCAGGGGTGCGCGCCGTCCCTTGTAGAAGCCGGTCAGCAAATGATGGATGCGCGAGGTGACGTTGAGGCGGTTGGGAGTCGTGATTATCGCGACGCCGCCCGGACGCGTGACGCGTGCGACCTCGCCAAGCGCGTGCGGAATGTCGGCTAAATGCTCGATCACTTCGAGCATCAGCACCAGGTCGAATTGCGCGGCGCGAAACGGAAGGTCGCTGTCCAGGTCGGCGGCGACCCATCCGGGACGCGAGGTCTTGCGTTCGGTCGCGATAACGCGCCATCCGCGCTCCCCGAGCATCCGGGTCGAGAGCCCGTCGCCCGCGCTGATATCAAGCGCGAGCGAGTCCGGCCCCGGGGCCGGCGCAAGATCTATCGCACCGCGGACTCGCTCACTCATCGCAGTCCGCAATTGTGCGGGAGCCGCGCGCGCACGACAAGGCGTCGGGGCAGGTTCCGGCCGTGGCTTGAATCCAAGTCCGCGGCCGGTTACATCCTAGAGACTCATCTGCGCGCGAGAGTGGCGGAATGGCAGACGCGCAAGGCTCAGGACCTTGTGGAGGCAACTCCGTGGGGGTTCAAGTCCCCCCTCTCGCACCAGCAAAGGACCCGCGGCCGCCGGCGACTAATACGAGCCGCCAGCGCCACCCGCACTGCTGTTCCCGGATGTCTCGGGGCCGTGGCATGCGGCGACCGAGGCCTCGGTGGTGCCAAGCGCCGAAGCTATCTCAGCGTCGGACCGACCTGCCTGTTCCTGTAGCTTGACGACATTGCAATCGACGTGGCTCGCAGTGAGCGCGCTGCATCCGGCGCCCGCGACCACCAGAGTTCCCAGTACGGCGATCATCCCAAGCTTTCGGCAAATTCCACGCATTACAATCCGTCTCCTCGCAGTTCGGATTTCCCCCACGCTCCGGCCATGCGCACCATATTACCAAGGCGCTTGGTCTGGCAACCGGTTCAGTCGCGTCAAAACTCGCGTGGCTTGAGACGCAGCCGCTGGGCCAATATGATTTGAGCGAGGGCGCCCGGCGCCCTCTTTTCGACTGCAAGGCATAGCGTTCGGATGGCGAAGGTGGAACTCGGAAAGACATACGATCCCAAGGCGGCAGAGGAGCGATGGTTCCAGCTCTGGATCGATCGCGGCTACTTTACCGCCGATCCCGACCGTCCCGGCGAGGTCTTCTCGATTGTAATTCCGCCGCCCAACGTCACCGGCCAGCTTCATCTCGGCCATGCGCTCAACACCACCCTGCACGACATAATCGTGCGGATGCGCCGGATGCAGGGGTACAACACGCTGTGGCTGCCCGGCACCGACCACGCAGGAATCGCGACTCAGAACGCGGTTGAGAAGGATCTCGCCAAGGAGGGCAAGAACCGCCACCAACTGGGCCGCGACGTGTTTCTTGAACGCGTCTGGAAGTGGCGCGACGAGTATGGCGGACGCATCCTGCTCCAGCTGCGCCGGCTGGGCGCCTCGTGCGACTGGAGCCGCGAGCGCTTTACTCTCGATGAAGGGCTGTCGCGCGCGGTCACCCGCGTGTTTGTCACGCTGCACGAAAAAGGGCTCATCTATCGCGACCGCAGGCTCATCAACTGGTGCCCGCGATGTGAGACGGCTCTGAGCGACCTGGAAGTCGATCACAACGACCAGAAGAGCAGCCTCTGGTATATCCGCTACCCGCTGGCCGACGGCTCCGGCTCGATTACCGTCGCAACCACGCGGCCCGAGACGATGTTGGGCGACACGGCGGTCGCGGTGAATCCCGACGATGCGCGATATGCCGCGATGGTCGGGCGCAAGATCCGGCTGCCGCTGGTGGGCCGCGACATTCCGATCATCGCGGACGCCGCGGTCGATCAGGCGTTCGGCACCGGCGCGGTGAAGATCACGCCAGGTCACGATTTGAACGATTTCGAGATCGGGCGCCGCCACAATCTCGATCAAATATCTGTGATGGGCACGCGCGGTGAGATGAATGAGAACGCCGGGCCGTACCGCGGACTCGAGCGCGACGCGGCGCGCAAACGCGTGGTGGCGGACCTGGAAGCGGCGGGCCTGCTCGAGAAGATCGAGCCCCACGCGCACAAGGTCGGCGTGTGCTCGCGATGCGGCACGGTCGTGGAACCGATGCTCTCCGAGCAGTGGTTCCTGCGCGTCAAGGAAATGGCGGCCCGCGCAATCGAGGCGGTCAAGCGCGGCGACACGACCTTCTTTCCGCACCGGTGGGAGAAGACATTTTTCGAGTGGATGGAGAACATCCACGACTGGTGCATCTCGCGCCAGCTATGGTGGGGCCATCGGATTCCCGCCTACCGATGTCTGCGCTGCAACGAAACGATCGTCGCCGCCGAGCGGCCGCACGCGTGCGATAAATGCGGCGGCAACGATATCGCGCAGGACCAGGACGTGCTCGACACCTGGTTCAGCTCGGGGCTGTGGCCGTTCTCGACGCTCGGATGGCCCGAAGACACCGCCGACCTGCGCAAGTACTACCCGACCAGCCTGCTCATCACCGGCTTCGACATAATCTTCTTCTGGGTCGCGCGGATGATGATGCTGGGGCTCGAGTTCACCGGCAAGGTGCCGTTCCGCCACGTGTACATCACCACGCTGGTGCGCGACCAGTACGGGCAGAAGATGACCAAGTCCAAGGGCAACGTGGTTGACCCGCTCGACTTGATGAATCAGTACGGCACCGACGCGGTGCGGATGACGCTGGCGCAGCAGGCGGTTCAGGGCGGCGATATCATCCTGTCGCACGACCGGTTTGCCGCCTCGCGCGCGTTCGCGAACAAGATTTGGAACGCGGCGCGACTGGTGATGATGAATCTGGAGGGCGCGCCGCAGCCGGTTCCGGCGCCCGGCCGCGACCAGCTGGGGCTCGCCGACCGCTGGATCCTCTCGCGGCTGGACACCGCGGTTGGCGAGATAACGCGCGCCGTGGACGCTTATGAATTCAACGTCGCCGCGATGACAGTGTACCGGTTCTTCTGGCACGAGTTCTGTGACTGGTACCTGGAGCTGGCAAAAGAGCCGCTGCGCGCGGGCGGCGAGCCCCAGGCGGTGACGAGGTGGGTGCTGGTGACCTGCTTCGACACGGTGCTGCGGCTGTTGCATCCGTTCATGCCCTTTATCAGCGAGGAGGTGTGGCAGGTGATGCGGCCGTACCTGCCCCAGGAGGGCCTGAGCGAGCATCTGGCCGTCGCGAAGTTCCCTGAGCCCGCCGCGCAGCCGTGGAGTTCCGCGGCGGACGATGCGGCGATGAGCCGATGTATCGCGGCGACCGAGACGATCAATTCCCTGCGCGCGCTGGTCGGATACCATCCCGGTCAGCGCGTGTCCGTTTCCATCAGGCCGTCGATGCAGGGAAACGGCGCCTCGCCGCTGCGCGAAGAATTCGCCGGGTGGAAGCCCTATGCCGCGGGACTGACGAAGTCCGCTTCGCTTGAGATGCTCGCGTCCGATGCGCCGCTGCCCACGAATGTCGTGACCGCGGTGCTGGATTGGGCCGAGGTGTCGGTCTCAACGCCCGATGAATTCGACTTCGCCAAGGCACGCGCGGCGGTGAAGAAGAAACTCGACGAAGTGACGCACCATCATGAGCAGCATCTCGCGCGCCTCAAGAATCCCGATTTCGTCGCGAAGGCCGCGCCCGAAATGCAGGAGCAGATTCGCGAGCGAACCGCCGAACTCGAAAGCCAGCGCACCCTTCTGACTGCGCAGCTCAAGCAGCTTGAAGCCGCCGGTTAAGGCAGTGGAGCTACTCAGCCAAATCGACGTTGCCGAGGTCATCCGGCGCGCACTCGCCGAGGACGTAGGGCAGGGCGATATCACCACCGCCGCGACCGTGCCGCATGGGCGGCGCGGACGGGCGCGAATAACGGTCAAGGAACCCGAGATGGTGCTGGCGGGCGGCGTAACGATCGAGACCGTGTTCCGGATGACCGGCGCCGAACCGGACATCCCCGTGCTCGCATCAGAGGGCGCGCGCCTGAAGCGAGGCGAGATGCTGGCCGAGATCGACGGATTGCTCGCTGGACTGCTGATTGGTGAGCGCGTCGCGCTGAACTTCGTGCAGCTTCTGTCTGGAATCGCGACCGTCACGCGGCGCTTTGTCGATGCGGTCGCGGGCACGCGCGCGCGAATCGTGGACACGCGCAAAACCCATCCGGGTCTGCGCGCGCTGGAGAAATACGCGGTACGCGCGGGCGGCGGCTTCAACCATCGCTTCGGCCTGGACAGCGGCGTGTTGATCAAGGACAACCACATCGCGGCGGCTGGCGGAGTTACCGCCGCAATCGAGCGAGCACGCCGGATAGCGCCTCACACCCTGCGCGTCGAGATCGAATGCGAGACGATCGCTCAGGTTAAGGAAGCGATCGCCGCCGGCGCACAGGCGATTCTGCTCGACAACATGACGCTCGACGATATCCGAACCGCCCGCGCAATAGCGGGCGACGCCATCGTCCTGGAAGTCTCGGGTGGAGTGAGTCTCGATACGGTGCGTGCGATCGCCGAGACCGGCGTGGACATTATCTCGGTCGGAGCGCTGACTCATTCCGCGCGCGCCATGGATATCAGCATGAGGATCGAGGCCGCCTGAGCGCCGGGCCGCCGGCCTTCTGGAGTTACCGTGAACTCCGGCAATCCATACCAGCAAATCGAAAAGGGCGCGCCGGGCCGCATCGGCTGGCGTATCCATTATTTCCGCGAACTTGCTTCCACCCAGGAAACCGCGCGTGAGATGGCTGCGAGCGGCGCCGCGCAGGGCACGGTCGTGATCGCCGAGACCCAGAGCGCCGGGCGTGGCAGGATGGGCCGGGGATGGCATTCGCCGGCGGGCGTGAATCTCTATTCCACCACGATTCTGCGGCCCGCGATGGCGCTGGGCGAGGTCGCCCGGCTGAGCCTGGTCGCCGGGGTGGCGGCGGCGCAGGCACTCGAGCGCGAGGCGCCCGGTATCGTAGCGCTCAAGTGGCCCAACGACGTATGGCTGCGCGGGCGCAAGACCGGCGGCATCATCGCCGAGGCGGTAACCGATTCGCGCCAGCAACTGGAATGCGTGCTGGTGGGGATCGGGCTCAATATCAATCTCGCGGCGGAGGACATTCCCGCTGAGCTGCGCGACAAGGCGACCTCGCTGCGGATTGCGACCGGACGCCCATGCGATCGGATCGGAATCGCAGATTCGCTTTTCACTATGCTCGATTATCGCTATACGGAAACTCTGAGGCGGGGTTTCGCCGCCGTGCAGCCGGAGTGGGAGCGGTTCTCGGCACTGACCGGCAAGCGGGTCGCGGTGCTGGATGGCGGTCGGCGCGAAAGCGGAATCGTGCGGGGAATCGATTCCGACGGCGCGCTGCTCCTGGATACCGGCGCCGCAACGGTGCGGATTCTGGCCGGCGACGTCACGCTCGAGGGGGCCTACGCATGAAGGCGGCCGATATGAACTGAGCAGCAACGATCCCGAAGCGCACGCGGCGACGTGGGTGCGCGTGCGCGGCGGACGAAATACGCACGAGAGGTAGCTCCTATGGCTGTGGAGGAAATCGGGCGGTTGAGAAGTATCGCTATCGTCGGCCAGGGCGGCTGCGGAAAAAGCCAGCTCGCCGAAGCGATGCTTTTCACCGCCGGAGTCACAACCCGTCTCGGCCGTCCCGATGACGGCACGTCGGTCATGGATTTCGAACCCGAGGAACTTCAGCGCGGCATCACCATCGGTTCCTCATTCCACCATCTCAACTGGAAGCGCACCGAGATAATCCTGGCCAACACGCCCGGTTACAGCGCGTTCCTGCCCGACACCTTCAACACCCTGCGCGCCGTTGACGGCGTCGTGATGCTGATCAGCGGCGGCTCCGACATGAAGGTCGAAGCCGAGAAGATCTGGGCCGCCACCGAACAGCTCAACCTCCCGCGCATCGCGTTCGTCTCGCGACTGGACCGCGAACGGGTCAGCTTCGACCATGCGCTGGCGGACATGGAAAAAGTGCTCGGCGCCAAGCCGGTCGCGCTGACCCTGCCGATCGGCGAGGAGGCGTCGCTTACCGGCGTGATCGACGTGCTCGCGATGAAGGCGCTCGTGTACCCGGACGCCTCGGGCAAGCCGCAGGAGCAGGAGCTTACGGGAGAGCTCAAGGAGCGCGCGGAAAAAGCGCACAGCGCGATGATCGAATCGGTCGCGGAGACCGATGATGCGCTGATCGAGGAGTATCTCGAAAAAGGCAACCTGCCGCTGGACGAGGTGATCCAGGCGCTTCATGCCGCCGTGCTGGCGGGCAAGATAACTCCGGTGTTCTGCGGCTCGGGCGCGAAGAATATCGGCGTGGGGCCGCTGCTCGACGCGATCGTGGTGATGATGCCGGCGCCCAGTGAGCGGCCCACCGTCAAATGCGTTCATCCGGCCAGGACCGAGGAAATGGAGCTGGCGATCAATCCCGACGGGCCGTTCGCCGCCGCGGTCTTCAAGACCGTTATCGATCCCTTCGCGGGCAAGCTCTCGATCTTCCGCGTGATTTCGGGCAAGGCGCACAGCGATGCGAACGTGCTCAACACTACGCGCGAGACCAAGGAGCGCTTCGGACAACTGCTGCGGTTGGAGGGCAAGAAGCAGGCGCCGCTCGCGGTCGCACTGCCGGGCGAAATCGTAGCGGTCGCCAAGCTCAAGGACACCTTCACCGGCGACACGCTGTGCGACGAGAAATCACCGGTGCTGATCGCGCCGCCCCAGCGCCCCACGCCGGTCATCTCGTTCGCGATCCGGCCCAAGAGCAAGGCCGACGAGGAAAAGGCCTCCGCGGCGCTGCAGAAGATGATCGAGGAAGACACCGCGCTGGAGATGCATCGCGACCCGCAGACTCACGAGATCATACTGTCGGGAACCGGGCAGATGCATATCGAGGTGACCGTCGAGAAGCTCAAGCGGAAATTTAATGTAGAAGTTGAACTTCAGGCGCCCAAGGTCCCTTACAAGGAAACCATCAAGGGCCGCGCCGAGGCTCAGGGCAAATACAAGCGCCAGTCCGGCGGCCGCGGCCAGTATGGCGACTGCTGGCTCAAGGTCGAGCCAATGCCGCGCGGCAAGGGTTTCGAATTCGAGGATGAAATCGTGGGCGGCGTCATTCCGCGCCAGTTCATCCCCTCGGTCGAAAAGGGCGTCCGCAACACGCTGCCCGAGGGCTTTTTGGCCGGCTACCCGCTGGTCGACGTGAAAGTCACGGTTTTTGACGGCAGCTACCATGATGTCGATTCCTCCGACATGGCCTTCCAGATCGCAGGCTCGATGGGCTTCAAGGCGGCGCTGGAGAATGCCCGCCCGATCATCCTGGAGCCAATCGTGTCGCTTGAAGTCGCATGCCCCGAGGAGTGCATGGGTGACGTTATCGGCGATCTGAACTCGCGCCGCGGCAAGGTGCTCGGGATGGATCGCAAGGGGCAGAGCCAGATTATCAAGGCGCTGGTCCCGATGGCGGAGATCCTGAAATATGCGCCCGACCTGCGCTCGATCACCTCGGGGCGCGGCTCCTTCGAGCAGCATTTCGACCACTACCAGGAAGCGCCGGCGCCGGTGGCCGAAAAGATAATCAAGGAAGCGCAGGCCGCCCGCGAAGGCGCCCGCCAGGCGCACGGCTAGCCGCCGGGCCGCTTCCGATGGCGGTATTCCGGGAGCCGCGGCTCTTATAGAATTTCCCGCGGGCCTTTGCGCGATGGCGCCGCTGGGAAAAATGCTCGTGATGCTGGGGATTGCGCTGGCCGCGGTCGGCGCGATCCTGTGGGCAGCCGGCCACGTGCCGTATCTCGGAGATCTGCCCGGCGACCTATACCTGAAACGCGGCAACTGGAGCTTCTACTTTCCGCTGACCACCTGCATCGTCCTGAGCGTCGTGCTCACGCTCCTGCTGTCGCTGCTAAGGCGCTGAAGATGGCTGACGAGCCCAGGGAAAGCATCCAGCGCCGCGCGGAAGTCAAGCGGCGGCGGCGCGAACTGATCGCGGTCGGCGTCGCGCTCGGGATCCTGATCGCGTTCGTGCTGGCGCAGACCGAGCTGCCGCCGCTCTCGCGCCATACCTCGCTCGAATCCAACCTCGCGGTAATTTCGCTGTTCAACCTGAGCTTCCTGCTGCTCGGGTTGCTGCTGTTCCTGGTCGGCCGCAACCTGGCCAAGGTGATGTTCGAGCGGCGGCGCGGGCTTATCGGCTCGAAGTTCCAGGTGCGGCTGGTGCTGGGGTTTATCGGGGTGGCGCTGGTGCCGAGCGCATTCCTGCTCTACGTGTCGGGCGTGTTCCTGCACGCCAATATCGCGACATGGTTTAACCCCGAGTACGAAAAGGTGCTCGACGACTCGCTCGAGATCGCAAAGACCTATTATCTCAACTCGGCAAACAATGCGGCGCACTTCGCGCGCGTGATCGCCGAGCGGATCGCTTCCAACAAGCTGCTCGATCCGAAAAATCGCGCCGAGCTCAAGACCTTCGTCGAAAAGCATCAGCAGGAGTACAACCTCGGCACCATCGAGGTGTTCTCGGCCGATCGCAAGCTGCTGCTGATCGCGCTCAGCCCCAAGATCCCGACTGGAATCGGCGTGTCGCCCGACTCGCCGATTATCCGCGAGACGCTCAAGGGCCAGCCCATGACGCGGACCGATCGGCTCGGCAACTCCGACGTAATCCGCGGCAGCGCGCCGATCTATTCCACCCCCGAGTCCGACAACGTGATCGGCGCGGTGGTGGTCGACTACTATCTGCCCCGCAGCCTGGCCGCCAGAGCGGCGGGAATTTCGCGCTCGGCCGAGGATTACTTCCAGCTCCGCATCCTGCGCCAGCCGATTCTGAACAGCTATATCCTGGCGCTGTTCCTGATCGGCCTGGTCGTGGTGCTGCTGGCGAGCTGGTTTGGGATGTATCTGGCGCGCGGGGTTACCGGACCGATCAAGCGGCTCCTGCAGGGTACGCAGGCGATCGCGGCCGGCGACCTCGACTATTCGATCCCGCAGGTTCACGACGACGAAATCGGCCAGCTGGTCGAGTCGTTCAACACCATGACCACCGACCTGCGCGCCTCCGCCGCCGAACTGGAGCGCCGCCGCCGCTATACCGAGACGCTGGTGCGCAACGTGTCGGCGGGCGTTATCGCGGTGGACCCGGAAGGAATCGTGACGACATTCAATCCGCGCGCGGAGCGATTCCTGGGCTTGTCCGCGTCCGACGCGCTGGGGCGGCATTATCGCAACGCGTTCTCCGGTCCCGTGGTGCGCTCGCTCGAAGACGTTTTGTCGGTCGCCGCGCGCCCGCCTGAGAGCCGCTCAACGCTGACCGCCGAGGTCGCCGGGCGCGAGGTCGAATTGATCATGACGGCGAGCCCGCTGGCCGATGGAGCGGGCGAGCCGATGGGCTCGGTGCTGTTCTTCGACGACGTGAGCCAGATTGCAAAGGTGGAGCGGATGGAGGCGTGGCGCGAGGTCGCCCGCCGCATCGCGCACGAAATCAAAAACCCGCTCACTCCGATTCAACTGTCGGCCGAGCGGATGCGCCGGCAACTGGCCGGGCGGCCGGATAGCGGCGGAGCACTGGTCGAGGAGTGCACCCGCACGATTATCGACGAAGTCGAAGCGCTCAAGCGTCTGGTCAACGAGTTCTCGTCGTTTGCCCGGATGCCGCACCTGACGCTGCTCCCAGGCGACCTGAATGCGATCGCGGCCGACACCGTTGCAAGCTTCCGCGAGGCGCATCCGCAGGTCGAATTCGCGCTCGCCCTGGCGCCCCAGCTTCCGCAGATTCCGATTGACCGCGACGCGATGAAGCGTGTGCTGGTCAACCTGCTCGACAATGCGGTCGGCGCCACCACCGGCGTTGCGCACAATGGCGACCGCCCGAAAATCGAAGTGAGCACCGCGATTCGTGCTGAAGGCGGGTTGGTGACGATCGAGGTTGCCGATAACGGCCCGGGAATCGACCCGCGACTGCGTACACGGATTTTCGAGCCGTATTTTTCCAACAAGAAGGGCGGAACCGGGCTGGGACTCGCGATCGTCTCTTCCATCGTCACCGACCATCGTGGTCTGATTCGAGTGGCGGATAACGTGCCTGGAGGAAGTAGATTCATCATCGAGTTTCCGATAAAAGAGCAGCAATTTGCGAAAGCCGCCGGGTAGTCCATCTCAATGCGCGAATCGCGCGCCCCGCAGAGGAATTTAACAGTGAACGAGACCGTTTTGGTGGTTGATGACGAGGAGCGGATTCGGTCATCGTTGCGCGGCATTCTCAGCGACGAAGGCTTCCGCGTGGTCGAAACCGGTGACGCGCCCAGCGTCATGACCATGATTCATCGCGAGACGCCTGCGCTGGTGCTGCTCGATGTCTGGATGCCCGACGTTGACGGTATCGAGCTTTTGCGCCGAATCAAGGCCGAGCGTCCGCAGGTGCCGGTGATAATGATCTCCGGCCACGCCAATATTCAGAGCGCAGTGGCGGCCACCAAGCTGGGCGCCGCGGATTTTATCCAGAAGCCGTTTTCGGTCACCGGACTGCTCGCCTCGATAGCTCGCGCGCTGGATGGCGGCAGCGCAAATCCGTCCGCTGACGGCGCGCATCAGGAGCATCCGGAACAGGTCCCGTCGACACAAAAGGCCTCGATTCCTGCCGGCGCGATTCCCCGCCGCACGATTGCGCGCTCGATCGTCCTGGGCGGCCAGGGATTGCACACCGGGCTCAAAACGGGGGTGATTCTGCTCCCGGCTGCCCCCGGCAGCGGAATCGTGTTCACCTCGCTGTCCGACGACACCGCGATTCCGGTTCGGATGGAGAACGTTACCGACACCGGCTACAACACCACGCTCGCCGCGGGCGGACGCTCCGTGCGCACGGTCGAGCATCTGATGTCGGCGCTGCACGCCTTCGGTATCACGGATCTGCTCGTCAAGACCGACGAGGAAGTGCCCGCGCTCGACGGCTCCGCGATCGAGTTCTGCCGCCAGATTCATTCCGCGGGACTGAGCGACTCCAACACCTCCGTCGAGCCGGTGCGGATTGCGGGCAAGATTATTATCGGCGAGGTTGGCGAAGGCTGCGAGTACATGACCATCGAGCCCGCCGATCGGTTGATAATCGACTACACACTGGAATATCCGAAACCGATTGGCCGCCAGCAGGTGCATTTCGAGCTCGCCTCGCCTGAAACCTATATGGCCGAGATCGGCCCGGCGCGGACCTTCACTTTCGTGGGCGAGTTCCGCAAGCTTGCCGAAATGGGGCTCGGCAGCGGAGGGCGGCTCGACAATCTGATCCTCGTTGACGACCAGAAAGTCGTGAACACCACGCTGCGCTTCCCCGATGAGTTCGCCCGGCACAAGGTGCTCGATTTAATGGGCGACCTCTACCTGCTCGGCCGCCCGGTACTGGGCCACGTGACCGCGTCCAAGACCGGGCACAGCGACAATCTCGCGATGGTCAAGGCGATTCGCGCGATGTTGGAAGGCTAGCGCGCGCCCGGAAATCCCGCATGCAACTCGACGGCAAGGTTGCGCTGGTCACCGGCGCGAGCCGCCGTGTCGGGCGCGCTATCGCGACCGGGCTGGCCGCGCGGGGATGTTCGCTCGCCGTACACTACCGAAGCTCGCGCGCCGACGCCGAATCGGTGGTCAAGGAGATCGCCGGCAAGGGCGGCACGGCTGAGCCCTTTCACGCCGACCTGGAAAATGTCTCGCAGATCGAGACGATGGTTGCGGCGGTGGCGGCGCGCTTCGGCAGGATTGATGTCCTGGTGAATTCCGCCTCTGTGTTTTACCGCAAGCCGCTCGAAGAACTCACCGAGCGTGACTGGGATGCCAATCTCGATACCAATTTAAAGGCGCCGTTCTTCCTGTCGAAGTTTGCGGGTCTCCGGATGCGCGCGCAGGGCGCGGGCAAGATAGTCAATATCGGGGATTGGGCGGGGATACGCCCCTACAACAATTATCTTCCCTACACCGTCTCAAAGACCGGAATTATCGGGCTGACGCGCGCGCTGGCCAAGGCGCTTGCGCCCGAGGTGCAGGTCAACTGTGTCGCGCTCGGCCCGGTGATGGCGCCCGAGGAATACGGCGCGGACGAGGTCGCACGTCTGGTCGCGGGAACGCTGACCAAGCGGATGGGCTCGCCGGAGGACGTCGCCCAGGCGGTGCTGTTCTTCTGCGAAGGCACCGACTTCGCCACCGGCGCGACGCTGGTACTCGACGGCGGCAGGCTGATCGCATAGCTGCGGATGAGCGGCGCGCACGGCGGGCTGCGCCGGCGATATCCTGCTCTCGTGTGCAAATTTCCAATAGAATTATCATCCCGTGAACCAGACTGTTGCCCAAAGGACCGATCCGCAGTCGCACCGCGCCTCCCGCGTCGATTTGCGCGGAATATCGCTGACCGAGCTCGAGGCCGCGGTTGCCGAGGCGGGCGAGCGTCCGTATCGCGCGCGCCAGATCGCGCACTGGCTCTTTGCGCGCACCGTCGATTCGATCGACGCGATGCGCGATCTTCCCGCGCCGCTGCGAGCATCGCTTGCCGAACGCTTCACGCTCGGGTCGCTCGAAATAGCCGAGGTACGCCGCGCCGCCGACGGCACGCGCAAGCTGCTGCTCCGTCTGGAGGACGGCGAGCGGATCGAAACCGTGATTATTCCCGCCGACGGACGCATTACGCTGTGCATCTCTTCGCAGGCGGGATGCGCGATGGCGTGCGAGTTCTGCGCGACGGCGCGGATGGGGCTGCATCGGAATCTGACCGCCGCGGAAATCGTGGGCCAGATTCTTTGCGCGCGGCGCGAACTGGTGGCGGGCGAGGAGCTGACCAATTACGTGTTCATGGGGATGGGCGAGCCGCTGGCCAATTATCCCCGGTTGGCTCGAGCGCTCGAGATCATGACGGCGCAATGGGGGATGGCGATCTCTCCGCGGCGCATCACCGTCTCCACGGTCGGGTTGGTTCCGATGATGGAGCGGCTGCTCGCCGAGGTTCCGGTGAACCTCGCCGTTTCGCTGCACGCGACCACCGATGATCTGCGCGACCGGATCGCGCCGATCAACCGGCGCTACCCGCTCGACCAATTGCTCGACGCGTGCCGGCGCCTGCCGCTCAAGCCCCGCAGCCGGATTACCTTCGAGTACGTGATGCTGGCGGGAGTGAACGACTCCGTCGCCGACGCGCGGCGGCTGGTCAAGCTGCTCGGACCGCTGCGCGCCAAGGTCAACCTGATTTTCTTCAACCCGTTCCCGGGCTCGAGCTTTGTGCCCAGCGCGCGCCCCGCGGTGGAGGCCTTTCAAGCGATCCTGCATCGGGGTAACTTGACCGCAACCATCCGCGAGAGCAGGGGACTCGATATCGCCGCGGCATGCGGCCAGCTCTACGCCGAGCATCGCCCGGCAGCCCAGGGGTAGCATCATGGAATCGACGTCGCATCTTGCCGCGCGCCCGGACGGGCACGCGATCGCATCGGATGAGGATGAGGGGAGATGGCGCGAAAGACACTAGGCGTAATCGGCGGCAGCGGGTTCTACCAGATGCCGGGGCTCGAGAAAGTTGAGCAGATCGAGCTGGATACGCCCTTCGGAAAGCCCTCCGACCCGTATTACCGCGGACGGATCGGCGAGGTTGACGTCGTGTTTCTCGCCCGCCACGGCCGCGGCCATCGCATCCTGCCAAGCGAGATTAACTACCGCGCCAATATCTTCGGCATGAAACAGCTCGGCGCCGAGTACCTGGTTTCGGTCAGCACCGCGGGCAGCATGAAGGACGAGATTCATCCGGGCGAGATGGTTGTGCCGGACCAATTTTTCGATCGGACCATCAAGCGCCCCGCGACCTTTTTCGGCGGCGGAATCGTGGTCCACGTCTCGCTCGCCGATCCGGTCTGCGCCACGCTCGGCGCGGAGCTGATCGCAGCGGGGCGCGCGACCGGGTCGACCATTCATGCCGGCGGGACTTACCTGTGCATCGAGGGGCCGCAGTTTTCCACGCGCGCGGAATCGCACATCTACCGGGGCTGGGGCGTGTCGGTGATCAGCATGACCGCGATGCAGGAGGCGCGGCTCGCGCGCGAGGCGGAGCTCTGCTACGCGGTCCTGACGTTGGTGACGGACTACGACTGCTGGCATCAGAGCGTTGCGGCGGTGGATATCGGAGAAATCTTGCGCGTGATGCGAGCGAACGTGGATCGCGCGCAGAAGGCGGTCGCAACCCTGGCCCACCGAATCGAAAAACTGGAGCGCAAATGCACCTGCGCCAGCGCGCTGGCCGGCACGATTGTCACCGACCCCGCCGTCATTCCGGCAAAGCTCAAGGAAGAGCTGCGGCCTTTGATCGGAAAATATCTCAACTGAACCGGAGTATCTGAAAAGACATGAGCATCGTGGTGGTTGGCTCGGTCGCCTACGACACCGTCGAAACCGACCATGGGGGAGTGGTCGAAGCGCTCGGCGGTTCGGCAAGCTTTTTTTCGGTGGCCGCTCGATTCTTCGCCCCGGTCAGCGTGGTGGCGGTGGTTGGCTCGGATTTCAACCCCGAATACCGGCAACTGATGACTGAGCGCAATATCGACCTGCGCGGCCTTGAGCAGCGCCCCGGCAAGACCTTCCGCTGGCACGGCCGCTATCACGAGGATATGAACCGGCGCGACACGCTGAGCGTCGAGCTCAACGTGTTCGAGAATTTCGCGCCCGAGCTGCTGCCCGATCAGCGCCGCTGCGATTACCTGTTTTTGGGCAATATCGCGCCCGAGCTCCAGGAGCGCGTGCTCTCGCAGGTGATGAGCCCAAAAATTGTCGTCGGCGACACCATGAATCATTGGATTCAAAACGCCGGCGCGGGCCTGCGCCGGATGCTCCCGCGCTGGGACATAATCACGCTCAACGACGAGGAGGCGCGGATGCTGTCGGGGGAGCACAATCTCGTCAAGGCCGCACGCGCGATAATCGCGATGGGGCCGAAGACGGTGCTGATCAAGCGCGGTGAGTATGGCGTGCTGCAGTTCTCGCGCGAGGGGATGTTCGCGGTCCCGGCCTATCCGCTGGAAGAAGTGATCGATCCCACCGGCGCTGGCGATACCTTCGCCGGCGGCTTCATGGGCTTCCTGGCGCGTCACGGCCGTATCACGGAATCTACGCTACGCACCGCGGTCGTGTATGGCAGTGTGATGGCGTCGTTCGTAGTCGAAAAATTCTCGCTTGATAGGCTCCGGGATCTCAACTGGGAGGATATCGATACCCGCTACCGCGCCTTTATCGAGCTTACCGACTCGCATCACGCGCGATGGACATCTCAATAGTCGTCCCGCTTTTCAACGAGCGCGACAATCTTGTCCCGCTTCACGATGAGCTCGTGAAGGTGATGGGCATGGTCGGGCGCCCCTACGAGATACTGTTCGTCGATGACGGCTCCAGCGACGGCAGCGCCGAGGTGCTGCGCAAAATCAAGGCGTCGGACCCCGGCGTGCGGGTGCTCCGGCTCGCGCGCAACTCGGGCCAGACCGCCGCGCTTCAGTGCGGCTTCAGCAACGCCCGCGGCGAGGTCGTGATCGCAATCGACGCCGACGGCGAGAACGATCCGGGCGATATTCCGAAGCTGCTCGCCTGCCTGGGCGAGGGCTACGATATCGTCAGCGGATGGCGCAAGGAGCGCTGGAAGGATGCGGCGCTGACCCGGCGGATTCCCTCGCTCAGCGCCAACTGGCTCATCTCGCGAATAACCGGCGTGAAGCTCCACGATTATGGATGCACGCTCAAGGCCTACCGCGGAAACCTTGCGCGCAGCCTGCGCCTGTACGGCGAGATGCATCGGTTCGTGCCCGCATTGGCGGCGGAGCAGGGCGCGCGGGTGACCGAAGTCGAGGTGAATTTCCGCCCGCGGCGCTCCGGCACGTCGAAATACGGTCCCGGGCGCATCCTGCGCACCTTTCTCGACCTGGTCACGGTGCGATTCCTGTCCGGCTACTCGACCCGTCCGATCCAGGTATTCGGCGCGATCGGCGTGGTGCTGGGCGTGCTCGGTTCCCTGTGGACTGGCCTGTTGGTCTTCGAAAAGATCGTCCTGGGATATTCGCTGGGCAACCGTCCGGCGCTGCTGCTCGCAGTGCTGCTGGTGGTGGTGGGCGTCCAGTTCGTGAGCCTGGGGCTTCTGGGCGAGATGCTCGCGCGGACCTATCACGAGTCCCAGGACAAGCAGATTTACGTGATCAAAGAGGAATTCTAAACGAATGAATATCGCAGTCGTAGGCAGCGGCTACGTCGGCCTGGTCAGCGGCACCTGTTACGCCGAAAGTGGCAACGAAGTGATCTGCGTCGATATCGACGCCGGACGCGTCGCGATGCTCGCGGAAGGCAAGGTGCCGATTTACGAGCCGGGCCTGGAGGAACTGGTTCGCCGCAACCTGAAGGAGGGGCGCATCAGCTTCACCACCGACACCGCCGGGGCGATTGCGCAATCGATGGTGTCCTTCATCGCGGTTGGCACCCCGATGAGCAATACCGGCGCGGCGGATCTGAGCGGAGTGTTCAAGGCGGCCGAGGCGATCGCGCGGGCGGCCACCGGCTACCACGTAATCGCGGTCAAAAGCACGGTCCCGGTCGGCACCAACGACAAGGTGCGCGAGATCGTCGCGCGTCATGCAAAGGTGCAGATCGATGTCTGTTCGGTCCCCGAGTTCCTGAAAGAGGGATCGGCGGTTGAGGATTTCATGCGCCCGGACCGCGTGATCATCGGCAGCCTGAGCGAGCGCGCGACCGCGATCCTGCGTGAGATCCACGCCTCCTTCGTGCGCACCGACAACCCGATCCTGGTGATGGATCCCAAGTCGGCGGAACTGTCGAAGTACGCGGCGAACTCGATGCTCGCGCTCAGGATTTCGTTCATCAACCAGATCGCGAACCTGTGCGAGGCGGTCGGCGCTGATATCAACGCGGTGCGCCGCGGACTCGGCTCGGACCGCAGGATTGGCTCGCAGTTCCTGTTCCCCGGTGTCGGTTACGGCGGCTCATGCTTTCCCAAGGACGTGCAGGCGCTGATTCATACCGCGGCGGAAAACGCTCTCGACTTCTCGCTGCTGCGGGCCGCCGACGAGGTCAACGCGCTCCAGAAACGCGTCCTGGCCGCCGCGGTGAAAAAACACTTTGGCGCCGACTTGAGCGGCCGCAAATTCGCGATCTGGGGGTTGGCGTTCAAGCCCCGCACCGACGACATGCGCGAGGCGCCGTCGCTGGTCGTTATCGACGAGCTGCTGAAAGCCGGCGCGCAGGTGCAAGTGCACGATCCCGAGGCGCTTGAGAACGCGCGCGCAGTGCTCGGCGACAAGGTGACTTACCATCGCACCAACTACGAGGCGCTGAAGGGCGCCGATGCGCTGCTGATCTGTACGGAATGGAACGAGTTTCGCCATCCCAACTTCCAGCGCATCAAGAGCGATCTCAAGTCGCCAGTGATATTCGACGGGCGCAACCTGTATGATCCGGATCTGATGAAGGCGCTGGAAATCAAATACTTCTCGATCGGCCGACCGCCGGTCTGATTGAGGCATCGCCAATGCGGATACTGGTAACCGGCGGCGCGGGATTTATCGGCTCCAACACCGTGGACGCTTTGGTCGCGGCCCGGGCCGGAGAAGTCTCCGTGCTCGATGACCTGTCGGCCGGCAAGCGCCATCAGGTGAACGCCGCGGCGCGCTTTTACCAGACCGATCTGCGCGACGGCGCCGCGGTGCGCGACGTGATCGCGCGCGAGAAGCCCGAAGTCATCTACCATCTCGCGGCGCAGATGGATGTGCGGCGCTCGGTAGCCGATCCTCCCTTTGACGCACAGGTCAATCTGGTCGGCTTCCTCAACCTGATCGAGGCCGCGCGTCAGAACGGGCTGCGCAAGGTGATATTTTCGTCCACCGGCGGCGCCATCTATGGCGAGCAGGACGCCTTCCCCTGCGACGAAGACCATCCGCGCCGCCCGGTCAGCCCGTACGGCGTCGCAAAGTTCGCAACCGAAGCGTACCTGTTCTTCTACCGCGTGCAGTACGGAATCGATTACCTGGCGCTGCGCTACGCCAACGTGTACGGACCCCGCCAGGACCCGCACGGAGAGGCGGGCGTGGTCGCGATCTTCTGTGGGCGAATCCTGGACGGCAAGCCGGTCACGATTTACGGTGACGGCAAGCAGACCCGCGACTACGTCTACGTCGGCGATATCGTCAAGGCGAACCTGGCGGCGCTCGAGTCCGCGGCATCAGGAATAGCGCTCAATATCGGCACCGGCGTCGAGACCGACGTGAATCAACTGTACGCCGCGCTCGCGGACGCCGCCGGAGTTTCAACCCCGCCCGGTTACGAGCCCGCGCGTCCGGGCGAGCAGCGCCGCTCGGTCATCTCGCCCGCGCGCGCAGCGCGCGAACTCGGATGGCGTCCCGCGAAGGACCTGCGAGCGGGGCTGGCCGAGACCTTCGCGTATTTCAGGCAGCAAAGGCGGCAATCGGGTTTCAATGACTGACCCGTCGGCGATCCGCAATTTCTCGATTATCGCGCATATCGATCACGGCAAGTCCACGCTTGCCGATCGGATCCTGGAGCGCACCGGCGCGCTCAGCAAACGTGAAATCAAGGACCAGTTTCTCGACTCGATGGATCTCGAGCGCGAGCGCGGGATTACGATTAAGGCGCGCTCGGTGCGGCTTAACTACACCGCGCGCGATCGCAAGGAATACGTCCTTAACCTGATCGACACCCCCGGCCACGTTGATTTTGCCTACGAAGTCTCCCGCAGCCTCGCCGCGTGCGAGGGCGCGCTGCTGGTGGTCGATGCGAGCCAGGGAGTCGAGGCGCAGACGCTCGCCAACGTGTACCTCGCACTCGACCACGGACTCGAAATCGTTCCGGTTATCAACAAGATCGATCTCCCCGGCGCCGATATCGAGCGCACCCGCCAACAGATCGAGGAAGGTATCGGGCTCAGCGCCGCCGACGCCATCCTGACCAGCGCCAAGGAGGGCGTCGGAATCGACGAGGTGCTCGAGGCGATCGTCACGCGGATTCCGCCGCCCGCGGCACGCGAGGCCGAGCCGCTGCGCGCGCTCATCTTCGACAGCTGGTACGACAGCTACGAGGGCGTGATCGCGCTGGTGCGTGTGTTCAGCGGAAGCATCCGCCGCGGGACGAAGATCCGCCTGATGGCGACCGAAAAGAGCGGCGAGATTATGCGCCTGGGCCACTTCACTCCCCATGAGAGCAATGCCGAGGCGCTCGGCTCCGGCGAAGTCGGCTTCATCGTCTCCGGCATCAAAGCCGTCGCCGACATGCGCGTCGGCGATACGGTCACCGATGCCGAGCGTCCCGCGCCCGATCCGCTGCCGGGGTTCAAGGAACTCAAGCCGATGGTCTTCGCGGGTCTGTACCCGACCGAGGCCAATCAGTATCCCGCCCTGCGCGACGCGATCGAAAAGCTGATCCTCAACGACGCCAGCCTGATCGTCGAGCCGGAAACCTCGCAGGCACTCGGCTTCGGCTTTCGGGCCGGCTTCCTGGGCCTGCTTCATATGGAAATCGCCCAGGAGCGCCTGGAGCGCGAATTCGGCATCAACCTGATCGTCACCGCGCCGACCGTCGCCTACCAGGTGCGCACCACTGCCGGCGAAACCGTGCTGGTGGATAATCCGGCGCGGCTTCCCGCCGAGAACACCATCGAGGCGATCGAGGAGCCCTTCATCCTGGCGTCTATCCACATGCCCGAGGAGTACGTTGGCGTGGTGATGACGCTGTGCGAAGACCGGCGCGGCATGCAGCGGGATCTCAAATACGTCGGCGACAAGCGGGTAATTCTCCACTACGAGTTGCCGCTGGCGGAAATCGTCTTTGACTTTTACGACCGGCTGAAATCGCTCAGCCGCGGTTACGCCTCGCTGGATTACGAGTTTCTGGACTTCCGGGCCGGGCCTCTGGTTAAATTGGACATCCGGATTAATGGCGAGGTAGTTGACGCGCTCTCGATTATCGTTCATCGCGACAAGGCCTATGAACGGGGCCGCGCGCTGTGCGAAAAGATGCGTCAGCTGATTCCGCGCCAGATGTTCGAGGTTGCAATCCAAGCGGCTATAGGAGCCAAGATCATTGCGCGCGAATCGGTCAAGGCGCTGCGCAAGAATGTCACCGCCAAATGCTACGGCGGAGATATCACGCGCAAGCGAAAGCTCCTTGAGAAGCAGAAGGAAGGCAAGAAGCGGATGAAACAGGTGGGTCGCGTCGAAATTCCCCAGGAAGCCTTCCTGGCTCTGCTCAAGGTTGGGGAGTAACTCCGCCGTGGGACAGCCCGCCCGTTCCGAGCGCAAGCCACCGCAGGAGTCGTCCCAGGGCGCCCTCGGCGCACAGCCGCCGCCGCGGAAGTCCGTCGCCCGCGAGTATGGCGAGGCGCTGGGAATCGCGCTGGTCCTCGCGATCATCATCCGTACCTTCTTCGTCCAGGCTTACAAGATTCCGTCGGGCTCGATGGAGCCGACGTTGCTGGTCGGGGACCATATCCTGGTGAACAAGTTCGTTTACGGGCTGCGGATGCCCGACTCGATCTTCGGCGTGCAGCTCATTCCCGGGCTGCCGTACGGTCAGTACCTGTTCCGGCTCGAGCCGATTCATCGCGACGACGTGATCGTCTTCGTATTTCCGCCCGATCCAACCAAGGATTTCATCAAGCGGGTCATCGGCCTGCCCGGCGATACCATTCAGATCAAGAGCGGTCACGTGTGGCTCAACGGCAGCCGCATGAACGACCCGCACGCGCACTACGAGGTGTCCGACGGCGAGCGTTCGCTGATTTCGCCGCGCGACAACTTCGGCCCGGTGACGGTGCCGCCGTACCATATCTTCGTGATGGGGGATAACCGCGACCGCAGCTACGACAGCCGCTTCTGGGGCTTCGTGGACGAGAACGCGGTCGAGGGACGCGCGATGATAATCTACTGGTCGTGGGATTCAGACGAGAGCGGCCTTTTGCCGCTCAGATGGTCGCGATTCTTCAAGGTGATCCACTGACCGAAGGAGCATCGAAGTGGCTGACGACGCGATGACGCGAATTGGCGCGATGCTCGAAGACCTGGGCGCGCGCTTCGAACTGGTCGTAGAGGCGGTCTCCGGATTCGGCAGCCGCCTCGATCAAATCCGCCAGGAGCTGGTTGGACAGTTCGCCGAAGTCGGCAGCCAGGTCCGCTTCCTGTCCGACCAGATCGCCGAGAACCGCCGCGGTATCGGCGCGATGCGCTCCGATCTGGGGGCCGAGATGGTCCGGCTGGGCGAAACCCTGGGCCGCACCCGGGTCGAGTTTCGCGAGCAGATTACCTCCACTGAGGCCGCCGTCCGCGGCGAAGTCGGCGAGCGGTCGCGCGAAGTTCGCGAGCTGATGCGCGCCGAGGCCGAACGCGTGGTGCAATCCGCCGGCGCCCGTATCGAGGAAGACAGCGCCGCCACCCAGGACGAGCTCCGCCGTGGCGTCTCGGCCGCTCGCGGCGATGTGGCGGATGCCGCCAAGACGCTCAAGCGCGAAATTTCCGCCTCTGCCGACGCGACCGTGAAGAAGCTCGCCACCGAGCTCAGCAAAACCAACAAGGTGCTGGCAACGCTGGCGCGCAAATTCGACCGCTTCGACGATCGCATCACCGTCCAGAGCCGCGACCAGGACCAACGCCTGCGCAAACTCGAGCAGCGCGGCAAGCGGGCGGGCTGAATCGGAGGCGCCAGTGGCGACGGGACAGCAGGGCAAGCCGGCGACGGACGGCGCTCGGGACGCGCAGCGCCCGGGCGTAGCGATCGGCAAGTCCGCGTTTCGCGAGTACGCCGAAGCATTGTTGCTGGCGTTGGTTCTTGCTCTTGGCATCCGCACCACGCTGGTTCAGGCCTACGAGATCCCGTCGGGCTCGATGGAGCCGACGCTGCTGGTCGGGGACCATCTGATCGCCAACAAGCTCGCCTACGGGCTGCGCACACCGGATTCGATCTTGGGACTGCATATCCCCGGCCTTCCGTACGGCCGCTATCTGTTTCGGACCGGAGCGGTCCATCGTGGCGACGTGATCATCTTTGTCTCGCCGCCGGATCCGTCGATCGATCTTATCAAGCGCGTGATTGCGGTTGGCGGCGACACGGTTCAGATCCGCGACGGACACCCGTGGCTCAACGGAGCTCCGATGGCCGATCCGCACGCGCACTTCACCGTCGCGGATTCCGACCGCATCGCGAATTCCCCGCGCGACAACCTGGGGCCGCTCAAAGTACCGCCGGGGGAACTGTTCGTGATGGGCGATAATCGCGACGACAGCTACGACAGCCGCTTCTGGGGCTTCGTTCCGCTGGCCAACGTTGAGGCGCGCGCGATGTTCATCTACTGGCCGTGGGACGGAGACGGCGACCGTACGATCGCGCTCAGATGGTCGCGATTCGGCATGGTTGTGCGTTAAGAATTCCGGCGAACTTGACCCGCCGCGGCGGCGCCGGTACAAAATGATCAACGCCTTTAATCCGCTACTGCGATAGCGGGAAGGTCAAACGATGAAGCTTCATAAGATTAAGCCCGACTGCGTGCGCAGCCGGGATTTTTTTTGGGCCGCGCCATGAGCGCGAAACCCGAAGTCGCGCTCGATGCCGCGCAGGTCGCGCGATGCGTCAAGCGAATCGCACACGAGATTGCCGAGCGTAACGACGGCGCGCCCAACCTGGTGCTGGTCGGTATCCTGCGCCGCGGCGCCCGGCTCGCCGAGCGGCTTGCCGCGGAACTGAGCGCATCGGGCAAGCCACCGATTCCGGTCGGCACGCTCGACATCTCCTCGTATCGCGACGACGGCCGGGGCGCTCCCGGCGACCCCCGCTTGCTCGGCCGCAGCATCCCGGTCCCGCTCGACGGGAAACGCGTCATCCTGGTGGACGACGTGCTTTACACCGGTCGCACGGTGCGCGCCGCGCTCGACGCAATCTCGGACCTCGGACGCGCGGAGGCGGTGCAGCTTGCCGTGCTGGTGGACCGCGGCGAGCGCGAGCTTCCGATTCGCGCGGACTATGTCGGCAAGAATCTCCCCACCCCGCGCGGCCATCGCGTGTACGTCCGGCTGACGGAAGTGGACGGGGTGGACGCGGTCGTGGTGGGCAACGGCAAATGAAGCACGGCGAGGTAAACCGCTGGCGGGCGACTTTCCGATGACGCGGCTTCGAAAAAACGACATCGTCTCGATCGAGGACCTCGATCTCGACGAGATCGAGCAAATCTTCGTCGCGGCCGACGCATTTGCCGCCGCGCTTGAGCGCGGAGAATCGCTCACCGTGGCGAGCGGACTGATCATGGCGACGCTCTTCTACGAGCCCTCGACACGGACCCGCCTCAGCTTCGAGTCCGCGATGCATCGGCTCGGCGGCGCCGTGATCAGCAGCGCCGACATGAATGCCAGCTCAGTCGCCAAGGGCGAGAGCCTGGCCGATACGGTGCGAATCGTCAGCGCCTACGCCGACCTGATCGTGCTGCGCCATCCGCACGACGGCGCCGCGCGCGTGGCGGCGGATTACGCCCCGTGCCCCGTGATCAATGCGGGCGACGGCAGCCGCGAGCATCCCACCCAGACGCTGTGCGACCTGTTCATCCTGCGGCGCAAGAAGGGCAAGCTGCGCGGGCTTACCGTCGCGCTGTGCGGCGACCTGAAGTTCGGCCGCACGGTTCATTCGCTCATTTACGCGCTGGCGCGCTTCGGCGCCAACATCGTAGCGGTGCCGACCAGCGGGATGGACGTGCCCGTCTACGTGCTCGATCGGCTGGCGGCGGAGCGCAACTACAGCTTTTCGACCGTTACGATGGATGAGTTGAAATCGCTGGCGGGAGGACTTGACGCGCTCTACCTGACTCCCAACGCACCGCATCAGATGGCGCTGTTCACCGGCGACGTGCCGATGGATCGCATTCCGTCCGCGGAACCTCCGGCGGCGCTCGACGCCTTTTACGTCACCCGCATGCAGAAGGAGCGGATGAGCGGCAAAGAGGCGCAGGGCGGCGAATACGTCCGCTTCGACGTACGCGCGCTCAAAACCCATCGCACCCAGGAAGCGGTCGTGATGCATCCGCTGCCGCGCACCGGCGAACTCGCCTACGAACTCGATACCGACCCGCGTGCGGTTTACTTCGAGCAGGCGGCGGCCGGCGTGCCGGTGCGGATGGCGCTGATCGCCTGGATGATCGAGCAGACCCGCCATGCGAAGCGGCGCGCGCGGCCTGCCACGGAGAGCATCCGGTTCAAATCCGAACCCGCGCCGCGCTGTGCAAACTCCAACTGCATCACGCGCTTCGAGGGACCGTACCTGGCGCCGCGCTATACGCTGGCGCGCAGCGCCGATCGCGCGACGCTGCCGCTGCGATGCGACTTCTGCGAGCGCGAGCTGCCGGTCGAATTCGTGGGCCACGCGCGCTCCCGGCGCTTCTACCGATACGATGAGAACCTCCACGGCTACGTGCGCCAGTGGATCGAGGAAGGCTCGCTGGCCGTATTCGAGACCGTCAAGCAGGCCGAGGAATGCGGTTACGAGCCGTACAAGCGCGGTCCGCAGCGCGAGGTGATGAACGCCTCCGAGATTGCCGTCGCTGTCGATGCGCTCGCCGATCAGGTGATCGCCGACCTGCCCGATCTCTCCAACGTCTCGATCGTCGGAGTCATAAGCCGCGGTGCGTTGCTCGCGATGCGGGTGCGTGACGTCGTCGCCGAAAAAACCGCGATTCGTCCGCCCTGCGCGGCGGTGGATGTGTACGGAGGCGCCGACGCGCTCCATCCCCTCGACGGCGCCGGGAGTTTCAGCGCCGAAGGCCGCACCATCGTCCTGATTGACGACGTGATCAACAGCGGATGGACCGTGCAGCGCGCGATGGGCACGGTCTTCCAGCATGGCCGCCCCGCCTCGGTGAAGCTCGCGGTGCTGATCGATCGCGGTCATCGCGCCGTCCCGATTCGGCCCAACTACGTCGGCAAGAATATCCCGACCTCGCGGACCGAGCGCGTCCAGGTGCGCCTTGATTCCGCGGGCACGCCCGCGAAGTCGCGCGCCCAGGATCGGGTGGTGGTCTATTCGATGGTCGAGCCGATGAAGGCTCCGGAGCACGCGTGATGACGGCGTGCCTGATTCGCGGTGGGCGCGTGATCGATCCCGCAAGCGGCGTGGACGGCGCATTCGACCTGCTCGTTATCGACGGCGAGATCGACGCGGTCGAGTCCCCCTTAAGCATTGCGCCTCCCGCCGGCGCGACGGTTATCGACGCGGCGGACCAGTGGGTGATTCCCGGGCTCGTCGATCCGCACGTCCATCTGCGCGACCCCGGCTCTCCCGAGAAGGAAACCATCGCGACCGGTCTGCGCGCGGCCGCGGCCGGCGGTTTCTGCACCGTCGCCGCGATGGCGAACACGAATCCGGTTGACGACAGGCCCGAAGTCGCGCGTTACATGCTCGAGCGCGCGCGCCAGGCGCATTCGGCGCGCCTGGTCCCGGTCTCCGCCGTCACGCGCGGTCTCGGCGGGCGGGAAAACGTGGACTACGCCGCGATGGTTGCGGCGGGCGCGCGGCTGTTCTCGGACGACGGGATGCCGGTCGATGACGAGGTCGTGCTGACGCGCGCGATGCAGCAGGTGGCGGCACTGGACTTCGCGATCTCGCTGCACGAGGAGGATCGCGCGCTGTCCTGCGAGGGCGCCGCAAATGCCGGGCCGGTGTCCGAACGCCTGGGCGTGCGCGGATACCCCGACAGTGCCGAGTCGCAGCGCGTGCGCCGCGATCTCGCGCTCGCGATCGGCTCCGGAGCGCCAATACATATCGCGCACGTGTCCACGCGCCAGTCGCTGGAGTTCATCCGGGCGGCGCGCCGCCACGGCGCGCGCGTCACCTGCGAGGTAACGCCGCATCATTTCGCGCTCAAGGAACTCGCGCTGCTGCGATGGGGTCCCAATGCGAAGATGAACCCGCCGCTGCGCTCGCTAGACGACGTCGAAGCGCTGAGCGAGGCAATCCACGACGGCACCATCGACATGATCGCGACCGATCACGCCCCGCACGACCCGGGCTCCAAGCATCTGGATGCACTCGCCGGCTATTTCAATCCCTCGCGCGAGGCCGACCGCCTTCCGCCCGCGGTTGCCGAAGAGTTCGCGCATGCCGCCAACGGCGTGGTCGGACTCGAAACCGCGCTGGGGCTCGCGATGGAATTCGTGCATCGATCGTTGATTGGCGCGCCGCGATTGGTTGAGATGATGAGCCTCAATCCAGCCGCGCTGCTGCGGCTGGATGCGGGCACGCTCGCCGCCGGCGCGCGGGCGGATGTCACGCTCGTTGATCCGAACCTGGAATGGACCGTGGAGCCGGCGAGGTTCCACTCCAGGAGCCGCAACACCCCGTTTGCCGGGATGCGGCTTAAGGGAAGGGCGAGGCTGACGATGGTCGCGGGAGAAATCGTGTACGACGGACGCAAGGGAGAGATGCGATGAGCGCGCGCGAGGCTGTGCTGGCCCTGGCGGACGGGCGCGTTTTCCGCGGCCGCGCCTTCGGCGCCGCCGGCGAGACGGTCGGCGAGGTCGTCTTCAACACCGCGATGACCGGCTACCAGGAGGTCCTGACCGACCCGTCGTACAAGGGCCAGCTCGTCTGCATGACCTATCCCGAGATCGGCAACGTCGGAATTAACCGCGAGGACGCCGAGTCGCGCCGCGTCTATGTAGAGGGCTTCATCGTCAAGGAATGCTGGGCGCGCCCGTCGAACTGGCGCTCGGAAATATCGCTCGACGATTATCTGGCGAGCGCGGGCGTGGTCGGGATCGAAGGAATCGATACGCGCGCGCTGGTCCGCCATATCCGCAACCACGGCGCGCAGGAAGCGGTTATCTCCAACATCGATCTCGACGCCGACGCGCTGGTGCGCAAGGCCAAGGCGTCGCCCGGGCTGGTCGGGCGCGACCTCGTCAAAGAGGTCACCTGCGCCGAGCCATACGACTGGTCGCTCGGCGACTGGGAGCTCGGTCGCGGCTATCGCGCCGTCTCGCCACAGGAGCAGCGCGACGCGCCGCTGGTGGTGGCGCTCGATTACGGTATCAAGCTGAACATCCTGCGCCGCCTGGTGGCGACCGGCTTTCGCGTGCGCGTGCTTCCCGCGCGCTCCTCGGCGGCCGAAATTCTCGCCCACGATCCCGACGGCGTATTTCTGTCCAACGGCCCCGCCGATCCCGCGGCGCTGCCCTACGCGCATGAGGCGGTCGCGGGCGTGCTCGGAAAAAAGCCGGTCTTCGGCATCTGCCTGGGCCATCAGATTCTGGGCCTGGCACTGGGCGGGCGCACCTACAAGCTCGACTTCGGCCATCACGGCGCGAATCATCCGGTGATGGATCTGCGCACGCGCAAGGTCGAGATCACCTCCCAGAACCACGGCTTCGCCGTGGACGCCGACTCGCTCAAGGGGCGCGCGGTGCTGTCGCACGTCAATCTCAACGATCAGACGGTCGAAGGATTGCGCGGCGAAGGCGCGCCGTTCTTTTCCGTGCAGTATCATCCCGAGGCCTCGCCTGGCCCGCATGACGCGAGCTACCTGTTCGTGCGCTTCAAGCGGATGGTCGAGATGTTTCCGCGCTACGGCGCACAGACGCTGGAGCGTATTGCCGACGAGGAGGTGAAGGCGGCGAGCTGAGCTTCGCCGCCGTCGAGACCCGCCGTGCCGCTTCGCAAGGATCTCAAATCAATTCTCGTGATTGGCTCCGGCCCGATCGTGATCGGGCAGGCCTCCGAGTTCGACTATTCCGGCACCCAGGCGATTAAGGCGCTGCGCGAGGAAGGGCTGCGGCTCATCCTGGTCAATTCCAATCCCGCCACGATCATGACCGATCCCGAGCTTTCCGATCGCACCTATATCGAGCCGATGACCCCGGCGGCGATCGCCAGGATTATCGAACGCGAGCGCCCCGACGCGCTGCTCCCGACCGTGGGCGGCCAGACCGCGCTCAATTTGGCGATCGAGCTGGCGGAGACGGGCGTGCTCGACCGCTACGGGTGCGAGCTGATCGGCGCCAAGCTGCCCGCGATCAAGAAGGCCGAGGATCGCGAGTTGTTCAAGCAGGCGATGATCAAGATCGGCCTCGAGGTACCGCGCTCCGCGATCGCCCATTCGATGGAAGACGCCGAGCGGGTGATGCGCGAGCTCGGGCTGCCGCTCATCATTCGTCCCTCGCGGACGCTCGGCGGCACCGGCGGCTCGATCGCTCGACGCGAGGATGAATATCGCGCGCGCGTTGCGTGGGGCCTTGAGATGTCGCCGATAAGCGAGGTGCTGCTCGAGGAATCGATCGAGGGATGGAAGGAGTTCGAGCTCGAGGTGATGCGCGACGGCGCCGACAACGTCGTGATCGTCTGCTCGATAGAAAACCTCGACCCGATGGGCGTGCACACCGGCGATTCGATCACCGTGGCGCCGGCGCAGACCCTGACCGACAAGGAATACCAGATCATGCGCGACGCCGCGCTCCGGATCATCCGCGAGATCGGCGTCGACACCGGCGGCTCCAATATCCAGTTCGCGGTCGATCCGGCATGCGGCCGGCTCGTCGTCATCGAGATGAATCCGCGCGTCTCGCGCAGCTCGGCGCTCGCTTCCAAGGCGACCGGCTTCCCGATTGCGAAAATCGCGGCACGGCTCGCCGTCGGCTACCGGCTCGACGAGATCGCCAACGACATCACGCGCAGGACTCCCGCGTGCTTCGAGCCAACCATCGATTACGTCGTCACCAAGATCCCGCGCTTCACGTTCGAGAAATTCCGCGGCGCCGCCGACGAGCTGGGGCCGCAGATGAAGTCGGTCGGAGAGGCGATGGCGATCGGACGCACCTTCCGCGAGTCGCTGCAGAAGGCGCTGCGCTCGCTGGAGATTGGATCGTTCGGCCTGGAGCCGCGGCTGCGCGACACGCCGATGGCCGAGATACGCCAGCGTGTCGCCACCGCCAGCAGCTACCGCCTCTATCATCTCGCCGACGCGCTGCGCCTCGGCATGTCGCGCGAGGAAGCGTGCGCGCTCAGTAAAATCGACCGATGGTTCGTCGATGCGATCGCCGAGATCGTGGAAACCGAGGGTCGCGTCGCCGCCGAGGCGCTCTCGACTGCGTACTTCCGCGAGTTCAAGGCGATGGGGTATTCCGACCGCCGCATCGCGCAGCTTCGCGGCGCTGAGGAAGACGAGATCGCAAGCCGCAGGCGCGAGGCAGGCGTCATCGCGGTGTTCAAGACCGTCGATACTTGCGGCGCCGAGTTCCAGGCCTTCACGCCGTATCTTTACTCGACCTACGAGGGCGAGGACGAATCCAGCCCCGACGCTCGCGACAAAGTCATGATTCTCGGCGGCGGGCCCAACCGCATCGGCCAGGGCATCGAGTTCGACTACTGCTGCGTGCACGCGAGCCTGGCGCTTAAGGCCGCCGGCTTCGAGACCATCATGGTGAACTGCAATCCCGAGACGGTATCGACCGATTACGACACCTCCGATCGCCTCTACTTCGAGCCACTGACGTTCGAAGACGTGATGGCGATCGTCGATCGCGAAAAACCGATGGGCGTTATCGTGCAGTTCGGTGGCCAGACCCCGCTGAAGCTCGCCGTGGCGCTGGAACACGCCGGCGTGCGGATTCTGGGCACCTCACCCGATGCGATCGATCGCGCCGAAGACCGTGAGCGCTTCAACGCGCTGGTCGAAAAGCTGGGACTCAGGCAGCCGCGCGGCGTGCTCGCGCGCAGTCTCGAGCAGGCCGTCGCGGGTGCGGCGCGAATCGGATATCCGGTGCTCATCCGGCCGTCTTACGTGTTGGGCGGACGCGCGATGGAAGTGATTCCCGATGAAGCGGGGCTGCGGCGCTACGTCGCGCAGGCGTTCGAAGCGTCGGAGCGCCATCCGCTGCTCGTCGATCGCTACCTGCAGGGCGCTATCGAGGTTGACGTCGACGCGATCTCCGACGGCGACACGGTCGTGATAGGCGGAATCATGGAGCATGTCGAACACGCCGGCATCCACTCCGGCGACAGCGCGTGCACGCTGCCGCCGCGCTCGCTCGACGCAGCGACGCAGCAGGAGCTGATCCGGCAGACGAAGATGCTCGCGCGCGAGCTCGGCGTGGTCGGGCTCATCAACGTGCAGTACGCGATCTTCGGCGGCGAGGTCTTCATCCTGGAAGTGAATCCGCGCGCGTCGCGGACGATCCCGTTCGTGAGCAAGGCGATCGGCGTGCCGCTGGCGAAGCTCGCGGCGCTGGCGATGGCGGGAAAGAAGCTCGCCGAGCTCGGCTTTACCTCCGAGCGCGTGCCCGAGCACGTCGCGGTAAAGGAATCGGTCTTTCCGTTCGCGCGCTTTGCGGGCGTGGACACGATTCTGGGACCCGAGATGAAATCGACCGGAGAGGTGATGGGGATCGATCGCACCTTCGCGATGGCCTTTGCGAAGGCCGAGCTCGCCGCGTCGTCCGACTTGCCGATGGACGGCTGCGTGTTCATCAGCGTGCGCGACGACGACAAGCCGCAGCTCGCGCCGATCGTGCGCGGGCTGGCCGAGATGGGCTTCGCGCTCGTGGCGACGCGCGGCACCGCGCGCCACATCGAAGCGCTCGGCGTCCGCTGCGCCACCGTCAACAAGGTACTGGAAGGCAGCCCGCACGTGGTGGACCTGATGCGCGCGGGCAAAATCGCGATGGTCATCAATACTCCCGACGCGACCGGCACCGCGGACTCGTTCTCGATTCGCCGCACTGCGCTGGAGATGCGCCTGCCGTACTTCACCACGATGGCGGGGGCGCAGGCCTCGGTCGAGGGAATCCGCGCGCTCAAGTGCGAGCCGTTCGAGGTCCGCGCCCTGCAGGATTACCATCGCGGATGAGCGCCCGCGCGGGGCGCGAACGATCGGTGATGCGCGCGAGCGATCAGAATCCCGCCAAGCGGCCGCCGGCGTCTGGCGGCCGAATTGCGATACCTGAAGGCTCCGCGCTTGCGCCCGACTCCAGCGTGGCCGATCTCGTCGGGGTCGGCCCCAAACGCGCCGACGCGCTGGCCGCCCGCGGCATCGCCACGCTGCGCGAGCTGGTGCTGCATCTGCCGTCGCGCTACCAGGATTGGCGCGGACTGACCCCGCTTGAGAATCTGAGCGCCGGCGCAACCGTTACCGTGGAAGGAGAGTTGGGCTCCGTGGCCGAGCGCCCGATGCGGGCCTCGCGATGGCGCCGGCTCGCGAGCGGATGGCTCAGCGATGGACGCGGCAATCGTATCCGGCTGGTGTGGTTCAACCTGCCGGCATATATGCGCGGGCGCATGCCCGCGGGCGAGCGCGTCCTGGCGCACGGCCGCGTCACGGCGACGGCTGACGGCGCGCTCGAAATCGTGCAGCCGGAGCTTCACGCGCTCTCCGGCGGAGAGCCGCGTCCCGTCCGTCCCGTGTACACGCTCCCGGCCGTGGTGGGGCAGCGCCTGTTTGCGAGTCTCGTCGCCAAGTCGCTCGAGGCGATCGGTGCGGGAGTGACCGGCGCGATTCCCGATCAGATGCGCGGCGCCGAGATGAGCGTGGCGCAGGCGCTCGGCTCGATTCATCACCCGCCCCACGATGCCGACCTTGCGGCCATGAGCGGCGGCGAGTCGCCGGCGCATCAGGCGCTCGCGCTCGACGAGTTGTTCACGTTCGAGCTGGCGATGTGTCTGGAGCGCGAGCGCGCCGGCCGCCGCGCGGGCGCGGTGTGCGCCGAGCGCGGCTTTGCGGAGCGATGGCTCGAGGAGCTGCCCTTCGCGCCAACCGCGGCGCAGCGCCGCGCGATCGGCGAAATTGAAATCGATCTTGCCGCACCCACGCGCATGAACCGGATGCTGATGGGAGACGTCGGCAGCGGCAAGACGCTGGTCGCATTCTGGGCGGCGCTCCGCGCGGTCGCGAGCGGCTGCCAGGCCGCGATCATGGCGCCCACTGAGCTGCTCGCCGAGCAGCATCACGCGAGCTTTCAGCGCTTGTGCGCCAGCAGCGCCGTTCCCGCCGCGCTGCTCACCGGCAAGACGGCGGGTGCGGCGCGCGCGCACGTGCTGCGCGGACTCGCTTCGGGCGGGCTGCCGATCGTGTTCGGCACCCACGCGATCATCCAGGACCGGGTCGCGATTCGCCGCCTCGGCCTGGGCGTGATCGACGAGCAGCATCGCTTCGGCGTGTTCGATCGCGCGCGCCTGAAGGCGCTCGGTGCGGAGGCGAACCTGCTGATGATGACGGCGACGCCGATTCCGCGCAGCCTGGCGATGAGCCTGTTCGCAAACCTCCACGTGTCGTTCCTCGACGAACTGCCACCGGGCCGGATGCCGATCGGGACCGAAGTCTTCGACGAGGCGCAACTGGACGACGTCGAGGCGATGGTTCGCGACGAAGTGGCCCGCGGCAATCGCGCCTACATCGTTCTGCCACGAATCGAGGCCGACGACAGCGAAGAGTTGCGCTCGGTGGACGCGATGGTGAAGCGGCTCGCCCAAGGCGCGCTCAAGGGTTGCCGGGTGGGCGCGATGCACGGGCGGATGCGCGCGGCCGACAAGGAGCGCGTGATGCGCGAGTTCCGCGACGGTGCGCTGCAGGTCCTGGTTTCCACCACCGTTGTCGAAGTCGGCATCGATGTGCCCGAGGCGACCGTGGTTGCCGTCATCGCGGCGGAGCGTTACGGGCTTGCGCAGCTTCATCAGTTGCGCGGCAGGGTGGGGCGGGGAAAGAGTCCTTCGCGATGCTGTCTCGTGGTCTCCGGCGACGTCGAAGAAGTGGCGCGCGCGCGGCTGGCGCTGATGACCACCTGCTCGACCGGCGCGGAGATTGCCCATCAGGATCTCAAACTGCGCGGCCCCGGCGACATCCTTGGCGCTCGGCAGACCGGAGCGCTGCCGCTGCGTTTCGTCCACCTGGTGCGCGACTATCATCTGATCGAGCGGGCACGCGCGATGGCGGAAGAATGGATGGAGCGCGACCCCGGGCTGTCCACCGCCGCGTCGGAGCCGGCGCGCCGCGAGATCCGGCGGATGCTCGCGCACGGTTTCAGCCTGGGCGACGTCGGCTGAGGCCGTGCGCATAAGGCGATGTCCCAAGCACGAAAATCCAGGCGGCGCGAGCGCGGGAAGAAAGGCGCGCCCGCGCAAATCCAGCGGCGGCGCGAAGTGTCCGCGGGCGGCGTGGTGTGGCGGCGCGCGCGCAACGGCGCATTCGAGGTCGCGCTCATCCGGCCGCGCGGTTCAAAAGCATGGGCGCTGCCCAAGGGCCATTTGGAACAGGGCGAGAGTGCGCGCGAGGCGGCTATCCGCGAGGTGCGCGAGGAAACCGGACTCGAAGTCGCGAGCGCCGATCCGCTCGGGCAAATCGCCTACGTGTTCTCGTGGCGCGATCGCAAGGACGGCCCTCTCACGCGGATCTTCAAGCGTGTCGAGTACTTCCTGATGGAATGCGCCGGCGGCAACCTCGCCGACCACGACCACGAAGTCGAAGAAGTGGCGTGGCGGCCGCTCAAAAAGGCGGTGACCCGCGCGACCTACGAGAATGAGCGCGAGATTCTGTCCAAGGCGCGCGCGCGCCTGGCGGCAGAGGGGCGACCCGCGCGCAGCGGCGCGGCCGGAGCAGCGCCGCGCCCGCGAGCCTGATCCGGCGGCGGCGCTGCCGCGGCAGGCGACACGGTGCTCGCGGTCCAGATTACGGGCGCGATGCGCGAGGCGTCGGCCGCGTCGAGGCCGAGGATCGCCAGCACCACGCGTCCGTGGCGCTCCACGCGATGGCCGACACGCGAGCCGTGGAGCCGAGCGAGCGCGCTTGAGTACTTCGTCTCGAACGCCTGCGCGGACGCTGCGTCGCGCAACGCGATCATCCAGATGACCGCGAGCGCGTCTCCCTTGCCAATTGCGACCGCACGATCGCCTGCCCACTCCTGCGCGAGCGCGAGATCGGCGGAGTCGGCGCCGATCGCGTTGCCGATCACCTCGCGCAATCCGAGCTCGCCGTAGGTGCCGTCGTCGAGCTTCTTCCAGTCCGGGAGCGCGGCTTGATAGCCGCCCAGGCGAACGACGGGAATGGGTGAATGCGAGTCGAAGTAGAGTGCCGGGCTCAGAATCTGCTGAGTCGAGGTGGGCGGCCGCCGGTAGAGCTCATCGACGCCGGACCATCCGCCGCGATGATACGCGCGCGCCACGAAGCGCGCACCGTCGGTATACTGGAACAGGAAGGTCTCGGCGATCGCGCTCGGCACGTCGCGCGTGTCGGCGGCAAAGGCGCGGTACATTTCGGGGATCTGCGCGACCACCGCTTGCGCCACGCTGTCGTCCATCCGCCCGGCAAGGTACGCGATACTCGCGATAGTGGCGTCGCCCTCGGTTACCGCACGCAGGGCGAGCGCGGGATCGTCTTCGTCCTCCACTCGATCGAGCTCCGCACCGATGCCGAAGTTCTGATCCTGCAGCGCATGCGTCAGCTCGTGCGCCAGCACCATCAGGGTCACCGCGCGAAGCTGATCCCGCGGCATCGAGCGCGCCAGCGCGGAGTGCGCGAATCCATCCTTGATGACGACCAGCTCCTTGCTATCGAAGTCGTAAAAGCCGCCGAGTTGGCGCCGCAACACTCTCATCGAGGCCATCTGCGGGTCGGTGCCTGGCGGCAGCAGCCCGACCATCACGCCGACGCGCGCGGCGAGCCGATCTTTCGCATCCTCGCTGTGGAGCTTCGCGTCAGCGCGAAGGATCGCGAGCGCTTGGTCGGTGGTCAGAAAGCGGTAGCGAACCGGATGCTTGAATTTGAGCTGGCGGATGATCTGGATTTTCGCGATGACGTGCTCCAGGTCGGCGGCCGTGAGCATCGGCGCGGCGGCAGGACCAGGCGATGGCGGATGCACGAGCTTGCGCGCCCCGAGGTATCCGGCGCCGAGCCACGCCGCGATCGCCAGCGCCGCCGCGGCAACCGTGCTTGTGCGGCGCGCTGTCATGCGAGGGCGCCGCGCGCTGCATGTTTCTGCGACGCGCTCATTCGCTGACGATCACCACCGGCAGTCCGAAGCGCGCGGTCTCGGCGGCGCGGTTGCGCGCACTCGCCCGAGTCTCGAACGCGCCCATCCGCACCCGATAGAAGGTCTGCCCGTCTGCATCGACCGGATCGACGCTCACGTCGGGATAGTACGCGGCGAGCCGCGTACGCAGATGCGCGGCGTTGGCGGGATTCGAGAACGAGCCGACCTGCACGAAGTAGATCGTTGGCGCTCCGACCGGACGCGAGCCCGCCGGCGCGCTCAGCAGATCGATCCGCACCGGCGCGGTGCCCGGGCCGATCATCCCGATCATCCGCGCCGCCTTCTTCGACAAATCGATCTTGCGCCCCTTCAGGTACGGGCCGTGGTCGTTGATCCGCACCTCGACCGAGCGGTCGTTGCTGAGATTGGTGACTATCACGCGGCTCCCGAGCGGATAGAGCGTCGATGCGGCGGTCAGATCTTCCTGGTTGTAGATCTCGCCGCTGGAGGTGCGATGCCCGTTGAAGCCGGGGCCGTACCATGAGGCGACGCCGATGATCGTGCCGCTGGGCGGCGCGATCGCGGTCGGAGGCGGCACCGCGGGTGGCGCCGCCGCGCGATACGTCGAGCATCCCGCGACGCCCGTCACGATCGCTATCATGATGATCGCGCGCCACGGCGCACCAGGCTTCCGCCTCACCGCCACGTCCTCCACCGCCGGAGATTATAGGCGCTCCGATGGCCGCGCTGAACAACCTCAAGCTGTTGACCGATGCGCCGCCGCGAGCTTAGAAGCGAGCCGCGGGCGTGGTAGCATCGACGCAGCCCCACGGCGGCGGCACCGCAGATGCTGCGAACCAGGCAGGAATTCGAGGAAGTCGAGGCGCGCACGCTTGCGCCGTACGCGATGCTCTCGCGGATGAGCCGCGGGCGGCGCGTTCCCGAGCCCGAGCATCCGGTGCGCACCGTCTTCCAGCGCGATCGCGACCGCATCATCCACAGCGCCGCCTTCCGCCGCCTGGAGTACAAGACCCAGGTCTTCGTCAATCACGAGGGCGACTACTACCGCACCCGGCTGACTCACACGCTGGAGGCCGCTCAGATCACGCGCACGGTGGCGCGCGCGCTTGCGCTCAATGAGGAGCTGGCCGAAGCGGTCGCGCTCGCGCACGATCTCGGGCATACGCCGTTCGGCCATGCGGGCGAGCGCTTTCTGAACGAGATGATGGAGCCCTACGGGGGCTTCGACCATAACGCGCAGAGCCTGCGCACGGTGGACTGGATCGAGGTGCGCTACCCGGGCTTTCGCGGGCTCAACCTGAGCTTCGAGGTGCGCGAGGGTATCGTCAAGCATTCGCACTTCCACGACCGTCCCGCCGCGCTGGAGTTCGACCCTTCGACCTACCCATGCCTCGAGGCACAGATCGTGGACCTCGCCGATGAAATAGCCTACCTCGCGCACGACGTGGATGACGGGCTCAAGGCCGGGATGCTCACGGTCGAAGAGCTCGATCAATCCTCGCTCTACCGCGAGGCGGCCGGCGCCGCCCGCCAGGCGCATCCCGAATCCGACGCGCGCCTGCGCCGCTACCAGACCGTCATCCGAATGATCGACGCGATGTCCACGGACCTGATGACCAACCTCGCCGCCGAGATCGATCGCGCCGGCGTCACCAGCGTGGACCAGGTGCGGCGGGCGGGCAGGGCGCTTACCGCGTTCTCGCCCGCGATGGCGCCGCGGGTCGAAGAGCTCAAGCAGATCATGCGCGACAAGCTCTACCGCCACTATCGCGTCAGCCGGATGACCGAGAAGGCGGGCCGCGTGCTGGTCCGGCTGTTCGAGACCTACATGGTGGAGCCGCGCCAGATGCCGGCGCATGTGCTGGCGCGCAACGAGCGCGGCGGCGAGCCGATCGCGCGCGTGGTCGCCGACTATATCGCCGGGATGACCGATCGCTTCGCGCTCGACGAGTACCGCAAGCTGTTCGACCCCGACGAGCGCGTCTGATGCATCCGGCGGCGCCGCGCAATGGCTAATCGGCGGCAGCGCACGCTCGTCATCCGGCGCGACGATCACATCGGCGACGCGCTCGGCCTGGTCTTCCTGGAGTCGCCGGAGACCGCCGCCGAGACCATCATCGAGCGCCTGCGCTCCTACCTCGGCCCGCGCGTGAAAATCCTCAGGGCGGAAATCTCGCGCGACCAGATTGAAGTCGAGAGCGAGGCGCGCGGATGGACCGAGGAATCGGCCCGGATGGCCGCGGCCGCTCGCGACCTGTTCCTCAAGGGCGGCCGGCGCGGCGCGCTCGCGATGTTTGAAGAGGCGGTCGCGCTCGACCCCCTGTGCGCCGACACGATGGCGGCATATGGGCTCTCGCTGGTCGAGCAGGAGGCAGACGCCGAGGGACTGCAGGCGCTCAAGCGTGCGCGCGAGCTGGGCGCCACGCGCGTCGTCGAGGTGCTGCTCGCGATGGCGCGGGCGGCGGCCCGCCTGGAGCGCCGCGGCGCCGCCATCGGATATCTTGAAGCGGTGCTTGAACTCGAGCCCAGGAACTTCGCCGCGCGGCGCGCGATGAAAGCGCTGGGGCGAACTCCGCGCGCATCCGGGCAGACCACCCGCGCCGCACGCGACCGCTCCCGGTAGCGGGCGTATCGGGGCGGAGATGGGTTCGCGGTCGGTTCGTTTTCATGCGCCCCGGCGGGGTATCGAGGCCTAATCTCCAATTGGATCAAGGAAGATCCGGCGCCGCGACGATCGGTTCGTTCATTTTTTCTCCCGCGACCCAATAGTCGATTCCCGGTGCTCTACTTCTTCGCGAATATTGCGGGCGAGGGCAGGGCGAGAACGGAATAGGGCGTCGATGCTCGGAGCGGGACTGAGTATCGCGGCGGGAGTTGCCGCGATGGTCATTCGGACGACGGGCGGCTGTGGTACCGGCAACCATCGCAGGAGTTAGTATGCCACATTCTTCGCTCGCGCGCCAGTGGCGTTGACTAGTTGTCAGTGGACAGGCTTTGCGTGACCTTTTTTCTTCGTCGCGCGGCGGCAGCGGCAGGCACCCCCTCCTTTATCCTCCCCCATGCCAAAAAATGGGGGAGGAAATCTGGTCTCTCCCCAATCATTTGATGCGGGAGAAGAAACTTCTGCTTCTCCCCCGTTTCTGGACACGGGGGAGAATACAAGAGGGGGTGACTGCGCCTTTCCATCGCTCCGCGCCATTCGAAATAGCGCGCGCCCACCGCTATGGTAGCGGGCGCATCTGGAGGTATCGCGATGGTCAAGATCGTGTATTGCATCACAAAGCTGCCGAATCTCAGCAACGACGAATTTCACCGCTACTGGCGCGAGACGCACGGCCCGATTGCGGGACGAATCCCAGGCGTGCGCAAGTACGTGCAGAGCCATACCATCCATCGCGCGCTCGGCGCCCGCGATCCGTCATTAGACGCCGCGCCTGTCCGCCCGCGGTAAGAGTGCTCTCTGTCCGGCGCCTCTCGATGATGACCGCAATTCGCGACGTCGGCGATTCGCGGAGCGCCGCGGAAATGCGGCGCGAAACGCAGCGGGCGTTAATCCCTCAATGTCCGAGCAGCGACTTGCGTATCGATTGATGCCTGGTTTGCGGATGAAGCCATACGCTCATCACCGCCGGGCAGAAGGACGGGTCGTCAACCTCGCCGGTGCTCGAATTGTTCAGATAGACGAGCGTGCGGTTGCTGTCGGCGCAGAAGATTATGACCTGATCGCCTTGCCGGACGTTGGGGATGACCTTCGTCATCTCGGTCTGCCACTCTCTTAACCTGGACGCGTCGCCAACCTTGAGCTCGCGCATCTCGCTCATCGCATTCTTCACCAGGGTGTCGGCGGAAACGGCGCGGCCCGGCTCGAGATCGAGCGCATGCGGTCCGGCGGAGGAATATTGCGGGCCGACGATCCATAACGTCGCGTCGTACATCTGGATGCCCCACCATGAGTGGCGGCCTTTCCCGAGCGGATGCATCCCGGGAGCCTGGGTAAGGACCTGCTGCGGCAACGGCCGATGCGCATGCGCCGCAGCATCAGTGGCCCAGAGAGCGGCAATCAGAAACAGGAGCATCGTTCCGATTCGCAACGACGTTACGCCGGCGGAATTTCTGCGTGTCATATAAGTTCCGCATGTTGGCAAAGAGGTGGGATGTCCGCAACTGGATGCAATGGGCTTGCGCGTCCTGATGGCGGTGGCTGTCGCGATGCGATTTCGCCGCGCGAACGACAGAGTAGGGCTCTCCTGCATCCGAACCCTCTCCTGACAGGGAGAGGGCTCAATCGTCGAGTGCGAACACGTCTGCGATTCTCCCTTATAGGAATCAAGTAGCCGCTTCGCGGCCAGGGGAACGGAGTTGATGGCCTCGGCGCGCCCGCAAGGGGTGCCGTCGCAACCGTCCGGCACCCTTTGGCATCGCGCGCCTCAGCGATCCGAAATCCGCACGCGCCCCCCGATTGCGTGTGAAAGGGGTGCGCGGTCCTATGTTCTACTCACAACAAGGAAATCGGGCAGCCTGGTCTTCATCGAGGTGTGTTCAGCGTCCTTTTGATGATTCCAAAAATTTTGTTTTGAAACCACGCACTGTAGTAGCAGAGATAGATGGTGGCAGCCGTATTGAGAGCGCACAGGATTACTCGATAGGGCTTCGCCGATTCGACTGGCCTGCACCCCAACTTCCCACCAGTTATAAGTAGAGTCCGGCCGGTTATTTCGCCCCTCCTGGGGCGTGTCGTTTGTAGTTTTGGTTTCATCTTCATCACAGTTTTTCCGGCCGCCCTTCACTTGCTGAGGGCGGCTGAAAAACTGTCTGGTTTTGGATCCGAGGCCGGCGCGCCTTGCGCCGCGCCAGCCAGCTCTGCTGGCCAAGCGGTGCGCGCGACGGCCGAGCTCCCTTGATTCCTTGCTGCGAACTCCTCCGGCGCCAGGTAGCCGAGACTTGAGTGCGGGCGCAGGTGGTTGTAGTCGTGCCGCCACGCCTCGATGATCGCGCGCGCTTCGCCGAGGCTGCTGAACACGTACTCGTTAAGGCACTCGTCGCGCAACTTGCTGTTGAACGATTCGATGAAGGCGTTCTGCACGGGTTTGCCCGGCTCGATGTAGTGCCACGACACCCTGCTGGTTGCCCAGCGCAGCACCGCACCACTGGTGAGTTCCGTCCCATTATCGCTGACCACCGTCTCCGGCAGCGCTCGTTCGAGCGTGAGCCGCTCAAGTTCACGCACCACCCGTACCCCGCCCAGTGAGGTGTCGACCACCGTCGCCAGGCACTCGCGGCTGAAGTCGTCGACCACGCACAGGATGCGGAAGCGCCGGCCGTCACTCAGGGTGTCGGAGACGAAGTCGAGCGACCAGCGCTGGTTGATCGCACTCGGCAGCGTCATCGGTGCTCGCGTACCCTGGGCCCGCTTTCGTCCGCGACGCCGGCGCACCATCAGCCGCTCCTCCCGGTACAGCCGATAGAGCTTCTTGTGGTTCAGCGCGTGACCTTCGCGCGCCAGCATCCAGCCTAAGCGCCGGTAGCCAAAGCGCCGTCGCTCCGCGGCCAGCTCCCGCAATCGTTGCCTCAATGCCGAGTCGTCCGGTCGTCTGCACCGATAGCGCAGAGTCGAACGGTCCAACCCCACCAGCTCGCACGCATGTCGCTGACTCAGCCCGTGACGCTCTATTACCCGAATCACTGCTACTCGCCGCGCCGCAGGCTTCAGACGTTTTTTCCGAGCAGGTCCTTGAGCGCCGCGTTGTCCAGCAGCGACTCCGCCAGCAGCCGTTTTAAGCGCCGGTTCTCATCCTCCAGCGCCTTCAGCCGCCTGGCGTCCGAGACCTCAAGCCCGCCGTACTTCGACTTCCACTTAATGGGATGGACGGCTCCCCCTCTCCGATCGCCAAAATGGCGAACAGACGTTCCAGAGGGAGGCTAACGATGAAGGTTCACGTACTCGGTATCGACCTGGCGAAGAATGTTTTCCAACTCCACGGCGTCGACCGAAAGGGACGCTCGGTACTGACGCGGCGGCTTCGCCGCGATCAGCTTATGAAGGTCATCGGCGACCTGCAGCCGTGCCTGATCGGCATCGAAGCTTCCACGGGTGCATTCTATTGGCAACGGCAGTTCGAGAAGCTCGGTCACGCGGTGAAGATCATGGCGCCTCAGTATGTGAAGCCATTCGTACGCCGGCAGAAGAACGACACCAACGACGCCGAGGCGATCTGCACGGCGGTACAGCAGCGGAACATGCGGTTCGTGCCGAAGAAGACACTCGAACAGCAGGACATCCAGGCGCTCCACCGCGCACGCCAGCGGTTGGTCAATCATCGAACCGCACTGATCAGCCAGATGCGCGGACTCTTGCTCGACCGCGGGGTCGCGATCGCGGTTTCGGCCACACGTGCACGGCGGCTGATTCCAAAGATCCTGGCCACGCCCAGCGACGAGCTCACAGAGTTGATGCGGGAGATCGTCTCAAGCCTCTACGCTTTCATGCTCCAGATCGACGAGCGCATCAGGGCTTTCGATCGAAAGATCGATGCGATCTTCAAAGCCAGCGAAGTTTGCCAGAGGATTGCCAAGATCCGAGGAATCGGGCCGAAGACGGCGACCGCGATGATAGCGGCGATCGGCGATGGATCCGACTTCAAGAACGGCCGGCACTTGGCTGCATGGCTCGGGCTCGTACCGCGCCAGCATTCCAGTGGCGACCGCAGGGTAATGATGGGTATCAGCAAGCGCGGCAGTCAGCACTTAAGGACGCTGCTCGTACACGGCGCACGAGCAGTCGTCCGGACGGCGGTCAGAAAAACCGACTCGAGAAGTACGTGGGTCAACGAGCTTCGCCAGCGGCGCGGCTATAACCGCGCGACGGTCGCGGTCGCCAACAAGAACGCACGGGTAATCTGGGCCGTGCTGACCAGTGGCGAGCCGTACCGCGCTGCTGCGTGAAGGTTGAGCGAGGTTGCTTGAAGGATCGGAAAATGGGCTGACGGATCGAACCGGCACACTCAAACCCTGACTTTTATAATGGCCCTCGAGGCCGACCACTTGTCGAGGCGGGTGTGAGCGGATATCCCATTTGGGCGCACCATCAAGCGGTGACGCCGAATAGATGTTTGCAATCGATCACCGCCAGACCAGAACCAGAACCTTCTTGCCACGGGGGAGCCGTCCATAGATGTAAAAGGTCGCGCTCGAGATCCCGTGGCGCCGGCAGACCTCTTCGGTCCTGGCGCCGGCCTCCTGCTCGCGCAGCACCCCGATGATCTGCTCCTCCGTGAAGCGGCTTCCTTTCATCGTCCGTCTCCTTTTCAGGCGACGAACTCTACCTCAAATTGGCGGAGTTTTCGGGGTGCAGGCCACGACGAATAGCGGAATTGAAAGGCCGACGACCGTATAAAATGCATTAAAAAGTTGTCTTATGTGCTCCTGAGACCGTGAGCCTCGGAGGACCGTAAGCTCTGCTCGACCACTTGAGACCGAACCAGCGGCACAAGCGCGACGACGTCTAAACAGAGATAGCGCGCCCTGCAACGCCAAGTTGCAAAGCATTTTCAGGCGAGATGCGTGAGGCATCGCGAGTGCAACGAGAACCAGAAAGAGAAGCGGAAATTCCACCAACCACCAAAGCGTGCAACGATCGCTGAGAGCCTCCCACAGGTTCATGGATTCACCCTTGAAAATCCGCTGCCAAAAACCGACCGCGCTTATCGCGCGTTGCGCCGCGCGGGCGTGCGCGTCCGGCGCGCACCTTTAGCGAATTGCGGCGCGCTTTTCGCAGTAAGACTGCTAGCGCGAAGGCGAATGATAGTTCCGTGCTGTGGAGCTGGAGATTGCACCGCGCTTTTGGCCACGCCGAGGCTTTACCGCTTTGACTGCCAGTGGTGAAACGCCATTGTTCCGCTGCTGTCGCGATGCGATCTCGTCGCGGGAATGACAGGGCAGGGCGCTCCTCTCCCTGAGCGCGGAGCTCCTTCCGAGCCCTCTCCCTGTTAGGGACGTGCCAACGGCACACGGTTTGGAGAGGGTCCGATTTCTGAACCCTCTCCCTATTAGGGAGAGGTTTGGAGAGGGTCGTTGCGCGCTCGCTGCGAGCGCGAGTTTGGATTCCGGAGAAAGCTCGGAATCATATGCGCGCTCGAAGCCTCGCGCGTTTTTCACTGGACGCTCGCTACGCTCGCGCAGGGACCCTCACCTGGCTCGCTCCGCTCGCATCCTCTCCCTAACAGGGAGAGGGCTACGGATCGCGTGCTGCGCCGGGGGAGGAGTCTCAATCTGTTCGTCAGGTCTGGAACTAAGATCCGGGATTCCTCGCGCGCCAGGCAACGAAGACCGCGCGGGAATGACACCCCGGCGTTGTGGCGATATCCGCAATCGTTGGGCCTATCGCGGGGCGCGGTCCGTGTAGAGGCGCGGTGGAAGAACAAAAGCGACCATGTTAATAGCCCTCCTGAATCAGGATGTGAAAATCCTCCGCTTGATCGTGAAGGTTTCGCATGGCCGCTCTCGTATTTGTCTTCATCTGTTCGTACTCATGCGATTCTTCGAGCGCTTCGCCACGCGTAACACCGGATTTGAGAGGCATCATGTCCGAGAAGAGCCCCGTGAATGCGGACCATTCCTCTTGCTGCCGGTCATATGCTTTCTGGAAATCTTCCTCTGCGTTGCCCAGCTTGTTTCCAGCAGCAGCGATTCGATTTGAAAAGTCGCTGGCTTGCGATGCCTCTTCAAGGGCGGCGTCCCTTTCGCGCTCCGCCTGCGCCAGCCTCTGCGCTAGAGCGTTGGAGCGATTCTGTATTCGAAGTTGCGCAACCTCGGCGGAAAGCTCGTCTATGCGATTTTTATCTTTTCGCTCGGCTCGCTTCGCTGCGGCGCTTGCAGAGTCGGCCGCAACCCGTTGCAGCACTAGCGGCGGCGCATAATAGAAGAGGCTCATCAGGAACATTCCGGCGACGACAACAAGGAAGGTACCAAGCCCTTCGAGCACAATGCGCAGTGTGCGCCAAATCACGGTCGAGACGCGGCGTCGGCGGCGCCACAGAAACTCGAACACCACGATCGACGTGAGTGGCGGAACCACCCCGATAAGCGTCCAAGCAAAGAGCGAGTAAGCCGCAGCCCATTGCTTCGTGACAGTCCACGCTGTGAGGGCCAGCGGCCCATAGAAACTCATTGATCTCACCCCCCGTCTGGGCAGGGTCGTCCTCGGCGAACGGAAATGCCAGCGTTCAATCGTGGAATTCCCCTCGGCGCGGTCCGCATACTAGTTGACATAATGTTTCTTATGCGAAGTTGTATCTGGGGGATCGAAACGGGGGCAGACGCATGAAGTCATTCTCTCCGTACGAAATTTGACGCTGCCGCCGCCGGCGGGATCGGGGGCCCCGCTCTATCGCGGGCGATCGATACGCGGGCGCGCGCGGCGCAATCCTGCCAATCGCAGGCACCGGAGCGGTCATGCCGGCGCATCCGCGGGCATGTACGCTCAGAGCCTGTGACTTTTTCCGGACGTGGATGGCCGGGTCGTGGCCCGGCCATGACGACTCGCGCTTTTATTCGTCACCACCGGGCTTGACCCGGTGGTCCATGGCTGGCGGTTCACAAACGCTCAGAATGACAGACTGAGCGGTGTGCCCTCTTCTCGCGGACGGACGGCGCCTTTCGCGACCGCGCTAGCTCGGTGCCCCTTATCGGGGATAGTCAGCGGCTGAACCCGGTGCCACCGGTGAAAAGTGAAATCGCGGGGCTCCGGCGGCGCTGGAAGATTTGGGCGCAGGTCCGTATCATTGGGGGACCCAATCTTCAGCGAAGGACCTATGTTGCGCGTGAAATTTCGCTCCCAGATGTATGCATTCGTCGTCCCGACTCTGGCTGCGATCGTGGCTCTCGCCGCGATCGCCGTGTCCGCCGGCGCTCCGCACGCGGCGGAGGCCAAACCTGCCGTGAAACCCGAAATCGTGCCCAGCGATCCGGCCCGCGATCTCGCGCTCAGGCAGTTCCTGCAGAAGCGCTACCGGATTCCGAATATCAGCGAGATTCAGCTCGGTCCGCTCGAGAAGACCCCGCTCCCCGGTATCTATGGGCGGGTGGTGAAAGTGACCAACGGCAACCGGAGCGCGGAGGTCTCGCTGTTCACCGATCGCGAGGAGACCAAGGCGATAATCGGGACCTACATGGACCTCAAGACCGACCCGTGGGAGCGCGTGGATATGAGCCCGGTGCATCTGAACGATCGCCCCGCGGTCGGGCCGTCGAACGCGCCGGTAACGGTGATCGAGTTTGCCGACTTCGAATGCCCGTTTTGCGCGCGCGCCTTCGGCCAGTCCGAGACCCTGGTCAACTCGACCTACAAGGGCAAGCTGCGGCTGATTTACAAATACTACCCGCTCAACGCGCATCCGTGGGCGCGGACCGCGGCGCTGGGCGCGGAATGCGCGCGGATGCAGAATCCGGCGGCGTTCTGGGACTTCGCGCGCTACTTCTATTCCGACCAGGGGAATATCACCCCGGCCAACGTGAAGGAGAAGATCGACGCCGAGGCCAAGAAGCTCTCGCTCGACACGCCGTCGCTCAACGCGTGCATGGCCGGCAAGGCCGCCGCCGCACGCGTCGCGCAGGATCAGAGCGACGGCGAGGCGGTGCACGTCAGCTCGACGCCAACCTTCTTCGTCAACGGCGTGCCGGTGGTGGGACTGCCGGACAGCCAGGTCTTCGACTACGTGATCAACTCGGCGCTCAAGGGCGGCGCCAGGAGCGCCGCGCGGTAGGCGGCGCGAGCGCAGCAGCACCCCCTCCTGTATCCTCCCCCATGTCAAAAAATGGGGGAGGAAAACCGTCGCTGAATGAGTCGGGCGATGGAAGAATGACTCACGGCGATTGAATCAGCAGCGTCACCCGCCGTGCGCTGAGCGTACGGCATCCTCTGGCGGGAAAGAGCGAGTGCGCGGGCCGGATTGCGGCTGCGCCGTGTTTAGTGGGGCTTGGCGGCGGGAGCCGCCGGTGCGGGCGCGATGACCGGCATCGGCTGTCCGGGCGCGGGGGCGCTGGCCGTCTTTGGCGCGGGAGCGACCGCGGGCGCACCCAGCATCGCGAGTGATTCGAGCACTTCACCGCGCTGCTCTGAGAACGGATTCTGCGCCAGGAACTGGCGATAGGCGTCGATCGCGCCGCGATCGTTGCCCTGCTGCATCAGCATCCGCGCCACCCCGAGCTCGGCGCGCGCCTGCTCGGGGCCGGGCACCACGGCGGCTTGCCGATACTCGTTTTCGGCCTTGGCGAATTCGCCCATCTTCTCATACACGACGGCCAGGTCGGTGCGCCCGAGGCTCATGTAGACGGGGTCGTGCTCGACGCCCAGGAACGCGATCAGCGCGTCGCGCGCGCGGGGAAGATCGTTCTGGCCCAGGTAGGCAAGCCCGGTGTAGAAGCGCGCCAGGCGTCCGAGACGGCGATTGGGCTCCGCCCCGGCCAGGCGCGAGAAGTCCTGGGCCGCGGTGTCGTAATTCTTGGCGTTGAGCGCCGTGAGCGCGGTGTAAAACTGATTGGCGGTTATCGTGTCGCGATGAACTTCGTAAAACCAGGTGCCGGCGGCGACCGCGGCGAGCGCGAGCACGATAACGGCCGAGATGATCACCTGGCGCAGGTTATCGAAAAAAAATGCCTCCGCACTCTCGACGATCGAGACGAACTCGTCGGGCTGCTTGAGTTCCTTGCGGGTTATCCGGCGATGGTGGGTCGAGGGCATGACGATGCTTTCGCGGCGGCGGCGCCTGACGGGGCGCAGATGAGTTCCGGCGCGGAGCTACGAGCCTGCGCGCGGAGCGTCATTACATCTTGTACTTGAAGTCCTCGGGCGACATCCGCTCGAGAATCTCCGACCATTTGTCACGCGACACGCCGGCGAGATTCTGATCGGAAGTGGCAGGCGGTTCGGATTGCGCTTCGTGAAGCTCGCTGGAATCCTCCAGCACCTTCTTGGCGACGTAGATGGGCGACTTGGTGCGCAGCGCCAGCGCGATCGCGTCGGAGGGGCGCGAGTCGATCTCGAGCGCCCTGCCCTCGCGCGTCTTGAGTAGAATGCGCGCGAAGTAGGTGTTGTCGCGCAGCTCGGTAATTTCGGCGGCCTCCATGGTGGCGCCGAATTCGGTCAGGATATTGCGCAGCAGGTCGTGGGTCATCGGGCGCTGGGGCGGATTCCCTCCAGCTCGGTCGCCATCGCGGTGGCTTCCAGCGGGCCGATCCAGATCGGCAGATTGAGCTTATTGTCGGGATCCTTGAGCACCACGATCGGCATCTTGGTCGAAGGGTCGAGCGTGATACCTCCGACCATCATCAGAATGAAATCTTCCCTGTGTCCCGCCATTGAATCGCTCGCGAAGGGTTGAAGCTCCACACGTCCGCGCAGTGCGCGGATTTCCTGACGACTGCCCCGTGAGGTTATCTTGGACCAAAGACGGACGGTCGTCAACATAAGGTGGCGAATCGCCTCGCTGAGCCATCGGCTCAGCTTGCCACGAGGCGATCGACGACCCGGTAGAGCTGGTTGAGATTGCGGCACTCCTCGACCATGTCGCAGTGGACCTGGTAGCGCTCCATCTCGCTGTCGCCGAAGCCCCAGGTGTTGCGGGTTTCGGGGTTGAGCCAGATTACGCGCTTGGCCCGCTGGCGGATATCGCGCAGGCACCAGTCGTGCGGCAGATTGTAATTGTTGCGCGCATCGCCCAGGACGATCACGGTCGTGCGCTTGTTGATCGCGCCGATATGGTCGGACACGAAGCTGCGGAAGGCGTGGCCGAAATTCGAATGGGCGTACACGTTGATGATATCGCCCTTGAGCGCGACGTCCAACGCTTCCTTGATATCGTTGCTGCGGAAATGGTCGGTGACCTCGCCGATATCGGAGACGAAGATGAAGCTGCGCACCCGCGAGTAGAGATCCTGCAGCGAGTACACGAACTGCAGCATGAAGCGCGACGCGTTGCGCACCGAATCCGACACGTCGCACAGGATCACGACCTGCGGGCGCTCCTTGCGGCGGCGCTCGAAGCGCAGCTTGAACGGCACCCCGCCGTATTCCAGGTTGTGGCGCAGCGTGCGCTTGATATCGAAGCGGCCCTTCTTGGCGCGCTTGCGGCGGATGGCGATCACGTTCTTGAGGCGCTGCGCCAGGCGCTGGACCGCCTCCTGCATTTTCTTGAGCTCGTCCTCGCTGAGATAGTAGAAGCTCTTCTCCGCGATCTGGTTCATCCGCTGATCTTCGCGCTGGCGGATGTCGCGTTTTTCGCGCTCCATGCGGACGTAGCGGCGGATGATATCCTCGAGCGCCTTGAGCCGGCGCTCCAGGTACTCTTCCATCCTCGCCTTCATCGCGGGCCCGAGGTCCATCTTCTCGAGCTGCTCGCGCAGCTCCTTGATCTCAGCCTCGATACGGTCAAGCCCGAGCTCGCGCGCGAGCGCGCGGGCGAAGTAATTTTCCTCGATAGTGCGCTCGATTCCCTTAAGCCGCGCCGCGCGCGCCGCCTCGCGCAGCCGCTTTTCCATCGCGCCCGAGTTGTTCTGGAGCAACTGCTTGGCCAGCTCGGAGAGCTTCTTGCCCTCCTTCTTGAGCATCTCCTCGACCTGTTCCAGGAATTTCTGAAACTCCTGGTCCGACATCGAGAGCGCATCCTGTACGGCCTTGCTGGCCTGCTTGATAATTTCGCCGAGGCCGGAGAAGTAGACGTCGAACAGCTCTTCGAAGACCGGCAGCTCGGTGGCCCGCTTGATCATCGTGGCCCGCAGCGCGGCGCGGAACGCGTCACGCTCGCCGAGTCCGGTCAGCTCCGAGGCCGAGAACGCGTCGAGGGTTTCCGCCAGCGAGACGCGGACGCCGTTTTCGCGCAGCAGATTGGCAAATTCGACCAGTTTTTCATCCATCGGGTATGGCCCCTGCCCTGCTCAGCTTAGCGTGTCCGCGTCGTGCATTCGAGGCTGCGGGTAGTCAATTTGCCGTCCACCGTTCGGTGTCCCTCCGGGCGTGCACTCCCTTTCCGGCCAGCCGCCGCGAAGGGCTCCCCTTTCCGTCATTTCGAGCGGAGACCGTTGCGGGCGGAGTCGAGAAATCCCGGCGCCTGCCCCCGTTTCAACCGTCGAGATTCGGGATCCCTCGACTTCGCTCGGGATGACGCAGAGAGGCGCTCCGCGCTCAGTTCAATAAATCCTTGTCGCTGCTGCCGGCGGCCTCGGTGCCGTGGCGCGCGCGCACCCGGCGCACGTAATCCTTGAGCTCTTCCTGCGCCTTGCGCACGTCGCCTTCATACTTGACGATCGTGTCGAGCGTCTCGTTGACGAGCTCCTGGTCGAGGCTCTGGACGTTGAGCAAGGTGAGCGCCTTGACCCAGTCCAGCGTCTCGGAAATTCCCGGCGTCTTCTTTAGATCGAGCTTGCGCAGCGACTGCACGACGGCGACCACTTCCTGCGCGAGCTTGTCGGCGGCCTCGGGCACCTTGAGCTTGATAATCGCAAGCTCCTGCTCGCGCGTGGGGAAATCGATATAGAGGTGCAGGCAGCGGCGCTTGAGCGCGTCGGACATCTCGCGCGCGTTGTTCGAGGTCAGCACGACCATCGGGATATGCTTGGCCTTGAGCGTGCCGAGCTCGGGAACGCTGACCTGGAAATCGGACAGCAGCTCGAGCAGGAAGGCCTCGAACTCGGCGTCGGCCTTGTCGATCTCGTCGATCAGCAGCACGGAGGGCTCCTCGGAGCTGATCGCCTTGAGCAGCGGTCGCGGCAGCACGAAGCGCTCGGAGAAGAAGACGTCGTCCTCCTTCGCGATCCGATCGACGGCCTCCGCCAGTCCGCTCGCGCCGGTCAGCACTTCGCTGATCTTGTCCTTCAGGATCTGCGTGTAGAGAAGCTGCTTGGCGTACTCCCATTCGTAGAGCGCCTTGCCCTCGTCGAGACCCTCGTAGCATTGGAGCCGGATGAGCTCGTGGCCGACCGACGCGGCGAGCACCTTGGCGAGGTCGGTCTTGCCCACGCCCGCCGGTCCCTCGACCAGGATCGGCTTCTTGAGCTCGCTGGCCAGATAGATGACGGTCGCGATTCGCCGGCTGGCGATATAGTTATTCTTGGCGAACCGTTCGATGACGTCGTCGATTGATGAGAACATCCAACCTCCGGAGCGGTTGCGGCCGTCGCCCACGCCCCCGCGCGTAGTTGCATTTCAATATCACGGCAGGTTGCATGGAGGAAACCCGAACGTGCCAAGGCGCCCCGCCGCCCGCTCAGGCGGCGTCCGCTCCGAATTTATCTGTCATTCTACGCATCTCTTGCGGCTCAGATGTGGAGCGCTTCGAAGGCCTGGGCGCCGCCCGCAAAGCGCGCGCGAGAGAGCGCCGACGCGTCGAGCGCGCCATAGGCGCCGCGCGCGATCAGGTCGGCGAGCGCCTGCCCCGCCCCGTAGGATTGCATCACCCCGCGCCCGCTGAACGAGTGCGCCTCGTAAACGCGCGGCGCGGCGCGCCCGACTATCGCGCTGCGGTCGGGGCTGACCTCGTACAGCCCGGCCCATCCGCTCACATGGCGCAGCCGCTCCATGCAGCTCATCCGTGCGAACAGGCGCGGCCAGATTTCCGCCTGAAAGAACGGCTCGCCGTCATAATGAAAGTGATAGCCGGGCGGCTCGTCGGGCGGCGAGTAGCCGGCCAGGATATGCGCGCCCTCGTTGTGAAAATAAACGCCCGAGGTATCGACGATCATCCCGTAGCGCGCGAGGTTGGTGACGCGGCTGTCGACCAGGCAAATCTGCCGGCGCACCGGTTCGCTCAGGTTCTCCAGGCCGAGCAGTTTCAGCGGCCGCGGCGACCATGCGCCGCCCGTCACCACGATCGCATCGCATCCAAGCTCGAGCGAGCGCCCGGTCTGCGGATCGCCGGGTTCATCTTGCGTCATCATCCGGGTGAGCGCCGCGTCGGTCATCGGGTCGTCGGCCTGCCAGCAATCAAGGCGCACACCGTCGGCGCCGACCTCGATGCCGAGCACGAAGATGCGATCGAGGAACTGCGCGCCGCGGCTGCGCGCCTTTTCGCGATAGTGCTGCTTAAGCAGATTGGGATTTATCAGGCCGTCTTCGGGCGAGAATGTCGCGCCCGCAATTCCGTCGAGCTTGTCGATCTCCGCAACGCGCGCGCTCACTTGCGCGGGTGTGAGCGTCTGGATCGGATGACCGAGGGTGCGCTGCAGCGCGATATGCTCCAGCGCCTGCGCCCAGGTCGCGTCGTCGTAGAGCCACAGGTATCCCTTCTGGCGGAAGCCGACTTCGGCGGCGACGGATTCGTAGTACTTAATCGAGGCGCGGCACAGCGCGATATTGACCGGCTGCCACCAGGTGGCGCGCACGCCGCCGGCGTTCTTTTCGCTGGAGCTGAGACGCCCGGACAAATCGACGTCCACCGCCAGGGTGCGTACTCCGCGCTCGGCCAGCGCCATCGCGACCGAGCTGCCCACGATGCCCGCGCCGATCAGAATCGCGTCGAATCGCTCGCCGCTTCGCACGTTTCGATCCTATCAGATGCGCGCACGAGGTGCGGGCGGCGCGCGGCGCAAAGCCTCTTGTGCAGATGTCGCGGTTCCTGCCAAGTTTGGGGACAGGATGTGTACGCTGGCAATTTACTTCCGCGTCTCGCCGCGATGGCCGGTGATTATCGCCGCTAATCGCGACGAATTTCTCGATCGCGCCGCCTCCGACCCGGTCTCCCTCTGCGAGCATCCCAGCGTCGTCGGCGGTAAGGACCTGCGCGCGGGCGGAACCTGGCTCGGAATCAATGAACACGCGATGGTCGCGGGACTGCTCAACCGCCACACCGACGCGCCCAACCCCAACGCGCGCTCGCGCGGGCTGCTGTGCCTGGACGCCCTGCGCCATCGCAGCGCTGCCGAGGCGGCCCGCTTCGCGGCTAGCGAGCGGGGTGCGGACTACAATCCCTTCAACCTGCTGGTCGCCGCGCCCGACCATGCCTTCGTCGCATACAATCGCCTGAGCCATATCGAGGTCACCGAGCTCAAGCCCGGGATGCATCTGCTGACCAATCTCGACGTGAACGACTTCGAATGCCCGCGCATCAGCCGCGCATGGTCGCGTTTTGCGGCGCTGGGAGAGCGCGCGGAGTTCCGCGACGATCCGCTGGCGCATCGCGGCGACCTGGCGGCGCTGCTCGCCGACCATGCGACCCAGCTCGATTCGCGCAACGGGCGCCCCAACGGACTCTGCCTGCATCTGGACGGCTACGGAACGCGCTCGTCCAGCCTGATTTTTATCGGGCAGGAGGCCGGACGCGTCGAGCATTTCTTCGCGCCCGGGCCGCCGTGCCGGACCGCTCACGCGCCGGCAATCCGACCGGCGGCCGCCGCCACTGAAGCCGCGCGCACCGAGACTTCCAATCGATGAAACGAGACTGGATTTCGACCCGCATCACAACCTGGATCACTTGCGCGGCCGCGATTGCCGCCGTCTGCCTGCTGGCGCGGACCGCAAGCGCGCAGGCGCCCGTAATCGGCACCAACCTGGGCGAAGCGAATCTGACCTGGCAGCAGCGCTTCCTCGGCATTATTCCGCTGGTCAAACCCGACCCGAAGGATCCGATCGTGGTCACCGTGGATGGCCATCCGATCACCGCCGCGCAAGTCAACGATTACGCGAAAACCGAAGCGCGCATGATCAACGCAACCTCGACCGAAGAATCGCGCGCGGTGTGGAAGGATGCGGTCGAGAACCTGGTCAATCGCCAGCTCCTGATCGACGAAGCCCAGCGCCTCAAGATCACCGTCCCCGAACCGCAGCTCATGGAGCGGGTGCGCGAATTCCGGCTCACCGGAATTTCCGGTCAGGATATCGCCTCCAGCGGCAAGCCCGACCCGCTGCTCGTGAGCAGCGTGCGCGACTCGATGATCGTCGAGAAGATGCTCGACGGCGAGTTCCAGAAGCAGAACGTGCGGCCCACCGACGTGCAGATCAAGGACTACTACGACGAGCATCACGACCTCTTCGTCAAGGATGCCGGCGAGGTGCGGATCTCGCATATCGCGTTGAAGCTGCCAGCGAACGCGACCGCGGAGCAGAAGAAAGCCGCGCAGGACAAGATCGCGAAGCTCTACCAGATGGCGCTGCACAGCAAGGACTTCGCCGCGCTGGCGAAAAAATATTCCCAGGACCCCAACACCGCGCCCAAGGGCGGCGACCTCGGCTACTTTTCTCCCGGCCAGTTGCCGCCGGTGGTGGACAAGCAGGTCTTCTCGACTCCGGTCGGCAAGCTCACCCAGATCTTCGAGTCGAACATCGGCTTCAGCTTTATCAAGGTGACCGCGCGCCGCGGTGAGACCTACCAGCCGCTGGTCGATGTGAAGGCGAAGATCGCGATGGTGCTGCTCGACTATAACGAGGACGCCGTGGTCAAGGACCTGCTGAAAAAGCTCGCGCACAAGGCCAAGCTCGAGTTCCACAAGCCCGCATGACGACCGCCCGGTCCCGCCGGTGATTCGCGCGCACGAAAATCCCGCGACCGTGCTCGCGATAATCAACCGCCGCCACCGCCTCGCGCTGAGCCTCAACGACGCCGCGCCCGGCGATACCCGGGCCGCGTGGAGAGTGACCGACCCGACCGGGCGCGCGATGCTCATGAAGTGGAGCGCGGGATCCGAGTTCCATCCGGTCGACGCGGCCGCGCTCGCCTCACGATTGCGCGCGGCCGGTTACCCGATTGAAGAATTCAGCTGCTGGGGAACCGACGGCGCGATCTCCTATACCGTACGGCCATGGGTCGAGGGGCGCGTGCTCGGCGCCGGGCTGCGGGAGCATCTGAAGCAGGTTCTCGCGCTGGTCGAGATGCATGCCGGCGCGGCGCCCACGCCCGGCGGCGGTTTGCGCGACCGGCTGATCGCGAGCGTGCTCGACGGATTCAGCGAATGGTGTGTGTTGGACTCGATGCGAAATCATCCGCGCGGCGCAAAGGTCCTGGAACAGGTGCAGGAGATCGCGCGGGATAGCGCGGGGGTCGAGATACGCACCGCCGACGCGGTTCACTTCGACTTCCATCAGAACAATATCCTGGTGGACGACGCCGGGATCGTCTCGGTGATCGATTGGGAAGGATGCCGCGCGGGAGACCGCGCCTTCGACCTCGCCACCCTGCTCTACTACAGCTACCCCGACCGCATGCTGCGCGAGGCGCTGTGGGAGCGGGCCGGGCGGATCGCGTCGCACGGCGCGATCGCGCTGTTCCTGGCGCACCTGATCGTGCGGCAGACCGAATGGTCGATTCGGCTGGAAACCGAAGAGGCGGCGGATCGCTATCTCAGGCTCGCGGATCTGATACTTGCAGATCTGGAGAACCGCCGCCGCTAGCCCGGATCATAATGTTTGCCCTCTCCCTGTTAGGGAGAGGACACGAGCGAAGCGAGCAAGGTGAGGGTCCGATGCGCGCTCGCAACGAGCACGTAGGGACCCTCTCCAAACCTCTCCCTAACAGGGAGAGGGCCAAGACAAACAGGAAGACGAGTCAGCGCGGGCGGCGCGAACGCGCGTAGCGCGTTGGATCGGCGACGCTGGCGGTGGCGAAGCCCTCGATCCGCTCGGCGCACTTGGTGCAGGCGCCGCAATGGATCGCGCCGCGCGGATTCGCACATGACATCGTAAGTTCCAACCGCAGCCCCCTGCCCCGCCGGATCACCGCGGCCTTGCTCATTCCGGCAAACGGCGTCGTTACGCGCAGCTTGAGCCCGACGCCGAGATCGACGGCGCGCTCCACGGCGCGAAAGAATTCCGGGCGCGCGTCGGGAAACGGATTGGACTCGAGCGGCGCCATCGCGATCTCGCCAATCCGGTTGTGCGCGCAGAAGATCGCCGCCTTGACCAGCAGGCTCAGATTGCGTCCCACGATGTAATTGGACGCCAGCGCCGCGCGGTAACCGGGCACGCGCCGCCCGGTGACGGTCCAATGATTCGGTGCGACATCGGTCATCGGAAGCTTGAGGTTCGTGACCGGCGCGATCTTCGCGCCCGCGAGCGATTCGACGAAACGGTTAAGGACACGGATTTCCACGCGCTCCCATCTGAGCCCGGCCGCAACGTAGACCGGATAGACGATTCGTCCGCGCCGCGCCAGGTCGGCCAGCAGCACCGAGCTGTCGAGCCCGCCGCTGGACAGTACGGCCACGCGCGACCGAACCGGAGCGATGCGGAAATTTGGCACGAGGGCGACGCGGCGCGCGCGCTCTCCGCCGCTACTCGGAGAAATCGAGGTGGCTGAAGAAAAACGCGATCTCGCGCGCCGCCGTCTCGGGCGCGTCAGAGCCGTGCACCGCGTTCTGCTCGATGTTCTGGCCGAATTCCTTGCGGATGGTGCCGGCGCCCGCCTTGGCCGGATCGGTCGCGCCCATCAGCTCGCGCCATCGCGGGATCGCGCTCTCGCCAGTAAGCGCGGCGGCAACCACGGAGCCCGAGGTCATGTATTCGCACAGCGAGCGGAAAAACGGCCGCTCCTTGTGCACGTCGTAAAACGACTCGGCCTGCGCGCGGGTCAGATGGATCTTGCGCAGCGCCAGCACCCGCAGCCCGGAGGCCTCGATGCGTTTGAGGATGTCGCCGGTGAGCCCGCGCGAAACCGCGTCGGGCTTGATAATCGCCAGAGTTCTTTCCATGTCGAATATGCCGCGTGCGCGGCCCGTCAGGCGCCCTTGTCGAGCACCGATTTCATGGTGGTGCCCAGCTCCGCCGGGCTCATCGCGACCGCTATGCCCGCGGCCTTGAGCGCCGCAATCTTGTCGGCGGCGGTGCCGCGTCCGCCGGAGATAATCGCGCCCGCGTGGCCCATCCGGCGGCCCGGCGGCGCGGTTTGTCCGGCGATGAACGCGACCACGGGTTTCTTAAAGTTCTGCTTTATATATTGTGCGGCCTCTTCCTCCGCGCTGCCGCCGATCTCGCCGATCATGATGACCGCCCGGGTCTTGGGATCGCGGTTGAACAGACCGAGCGCGTCGATATGCGTGGTCCCCACGATCGGATCGCCACCGATCCCGATACAGCTCGACTGCCCGATGCCGAGTTGGGTGAGCTGATGCACCGCTTCATAGGTCAGGGTCCCCGAGCGCGACACCACTCCGACGTCGCCCGGCTTGTGGATGTACCCCGGCATGATGCCGATCTTGCACTCGCCCGGTGTGATGACGCCGGGGCAATTGGGGCCGACCAGGCGCGACTTGCCACCGGTGAGGTATCGTTTGACCTTCACCATGTCGAGGACCGGAATGCCCTCGGTGATGCAGATGACGAGCTCGATACCGGCGGACGCGGCCTCGAGGATCGCGTCGGCGGCGAACGGGGGCGGCACGTAGATGACGGTGGCGTTGGCGCCGGTTTCACGCCGCGCCTTCTCGACCGTGTCAAAAATCGGGATTCCTTCGAAGTCGGTACCGCCCTTGCCCGGCACCACGCCACCAACCATCTGGGTTCCATAGTCGCGGCACGCGCGGGTGTGGAACTGTCCGGTCGCGCCGGTGATACCCTGGGTCAGGACGCGGGTGTTCTTGTCAACGAGAATGCTCATTGCGGGCCCCTCAAGCTCCGATCGCCTTGACCACGCGGCGCGCGGCGTCGGCCATGTCAGCGGCTGAGATCACCTTGATTCCGGATTCGGCCAGGATCTTCTTGCCCTGCTCGACGTTGGTCCCTTCCATCCGCACCACCAGCGGCACCGAGAGCTTGACCTGTTGGGCGGCTTCGACCACGCCCTGCGCAAGCACGTCGCACTGCATGATGCCGCCGAAGATGTTGATGAGCACGGCCTTGACGCGCTCGTCGCTGAGCAGGATGCGGAAGGCCGCGGCGACCTTCTCGGTGCTGGCGCCGCCGCCGACGTCGAGAAAATTGGCCGGCTCGGCGCCGTAGTACTTGACGATATCCATCGTCGCCATCGCCAGTCCCGCGCCGTTGACCATGCATCCGATATTGCCGTCCAGATGCACGTAGCTGAGATCGTACTTGGCGGCCTCGGTCTCGGCGGGATCCTCTTCGTTGGCATCGCGCAGCTCGCGGATATCGGGATGGCGGAAGAGCCCGTTGTCGTCGAACGACATTTTGGCGTCCAGGCAAATCACGCGCCCCTCAGCGGTGACGACGAGCGGATTGATTTCGATAAGCGAGGCGTCAGTCTCGATGAACGCGCGGTACAGCGCGCTCGCCACTCCCACGAACTGCCCGACCTGCTTGTCCCTGAGTCCGAGCGCGAACGCGATCTTGCGCGCCAGGAACGCGGACATTCCAAGCAGCGGATCGACTGCCTCGGTGATGATCCGCTCGGGGGTTTTGGCGGCGACCTCTTCGATATCCATCCCGCCCTCGGTGCTGGCGATGATCGAGACGCATCCGGCCTTCCGATCCACCAGCATCCCGAGGTAAAGCTCGCGCGCGACCTGGCTGGCCTCTTCGACATAGACGCGCCGAACGACCCGGCCCTGCGGACCGGTCTGATGGGTGACGAGCGGCTTGCCGAGAAGTTTGGCGGCGAACTCGCGCACCTCTTCCGCGCTGGAAAGCAGCTTCACGCCGCCGGCCTTGCCGCGGCCCCCGGCGTGAATCTGCGCCTTGACGACGACCTTGGGTTGTCCGAGCGCCTTGAACGCCGCGGCGGCCTCGTCGGGTGTGGAGGCGGGCTGTCCCTTGGGGACAGGCGCGCCGAAGCGGCCGAGAATCTGCTTGGCCTGGAATTCGTGGATATTCATGCACTCATCCTAGAGCGAAACGCGCTCTCGTTGGTAATGCAAAGAGCCGCAGCGCGGCTGAAAATCGTGCGCGCCGAGCTACTTGCTGCTGCCGCGGAAGATCCTGAGGATCCGCTTGATCGGATCGTAAAACTCGTCGGCGACGCGCTCCTTGAGCGGGATGATCGCGTTGTCGGTGATATGAATCTCCTCCGGGCACACCACCGTGCAGCACTTGGTGATGTTGCAGTAGCCGATCCCGTAGTCGTCCTTCAGCTTCTCGAGCCGGTTGCCGGTGTCGAGGGGATGCATCTCGAGCGCCGCGGTATACACCAGCAGGCGCGGCCCGATGTACTCGTCGTACAGGTGATGGTCGCGCAGCACGTGGCATACGTCCTGGCACAGGAAGCATTCGATGCACTTGCGGAACTCCTGCACGCGCTCGATGTCCATCTGCTGGATGCGCCAGGTGCCGTCGGGCGCATCGGGCTTGCGCGGCTGGAACTTCGCGATCTTCATCTTGGCCGCGAAGTTGAATGACACGTCGGTGACCAGGTCCTTCAGCTTGGGAAAGCTGTGAATCGGTTCGACCGTGACCGGCGCATCGGTGGGGATGTCGCTCATCCGGGTCATGCACATCAGGCGTGGATTGCCGTTGATCTCCGCCGAGCAGGAGCCGCACTTGCCGGCCTTGCAGTTCCATCTGACGGCCAGGTCGTTGGCCTGGTCGGCCTGGATACGATGGACGACGTCGAGCACCACCATCCCCTCTTCGACCTCGGCCTGGTAATCCCGAAACTCGCCGCCCGAGGCGTCGCCGCGCCAGATACGAAACGTCGCTTTGGTGCTCACTTGTTTTCCTCGATTACCTGCTGCAACTCCGCGGGCATCTGCCTGATCTCCTCCAGGCGCACGTTCATGCCGTCTGGAGTCTCGGTAGTGATCGAGTTCACGTGCGCGAACTCTTCCTTCTTCTCGGGGTAATCTTCGCGGAAGTGCGCGCCGCGGCTTTCCTTGCGCTGGATCGCGCAGCGCGTGATTGCCTCGGCCACGGTCAGCAGGTTGCGCAGGTCAAGCGCCGTATGCCAGCCGTTGTTGTACATCCGGTTGCCTTCCACGCGGACCTGCGCGGGCGCGAGTGCGGAGTTCCTGAATTTTCTGCAGCGCCTCCACCATCTCATGTTCCTGGCGCGAGATGCCGACGAGCTTCTGCATGAATTCCTGCAGCTCGCGCTGAAGATGATATGGCGACTCGGACTTGCCGTCGGAAGGCTCGAACGGACGCAGCGCGAACTGCGCGGCCGCATCGACCTGCCCCTCGTCAATGTTGCCCTGGCCGTGCTCCTTGGCAAAGTTGGCGGCGTACTCGCCCGCGCGTTTGCCGAACACCAGCAAGTCGGACAGCGAGTTGCCGCCCAGGCGGTTGGCGCCATGAAGTCCCGCGGCGGCTTCACCCGCGGCGTATAGCCCGGGCGCGGTGGAGCTCTGCGAGTCGCCATCGACGCGGATCCCGCCCATCGCGTAATGCGTGGTCGGCCCGACTTCCATCGGGACCTTGGTGATATCGACGTTGGCGAGCTTCATGAACTGATGGTACATGCTCGGGAGCTTGCGCTTGATGTGCTCCTCTGAGTTGGGGAGCTTCTTTCTTGATCCACGCGATATCCAGGAAGACGCCGCCGTGCGGGCTGCCGCGCCCCTCGCGGATTTCCTTGACGATCTTGCGCGCGACGTGATCGCGGGTGAGCAGCTCGGGCGGGCGGCGCGCGTTGCGATCGCCGGTAACGTAGCGCCAGCCCTCTTCCTCGCTGTCGGCGGTCTGGGCCTTGTAGAGCTCCGGGATGTCGTCGAACATGAAGCGGCGGCCCTCGCTGTTGAGCAGAATTCCGCCCTCGCCGCGCACGCCTTCGGTCACCAGGATTCCGGCGACGCTGGTCGGCCACACCATCCCGGTCGGATGAAACTGCACGAATTCCATGTCCATCAGCTGCGCTCCGGCGCGATAGGCGAGCGACTGCCCGTCGCCGGTGTACTCCCAGCTGTTGGAGGTGATCTTGTAGGAACGGCCGATTCCGCCGGTGGCTATCACCACCGCCTTGGCCTGCCAGCGATGAAAGATGCCGCGCTCGCGATCGTAGCCGAACGCGCCGACGACGCGGCCGCCGTCGGTCGAGCAGCGAGACCACCGCCATCTCCATGAACACGTCGAGTCCGCGATGGATTCCGTTGTCCTGCAGGGTGCGGATCATCTCCAGGCCGGTGCGGTCGCCGACGTGCGCCAGGCGTGGGTAGCGATGGCCGCCGAAATTGCGCTGCAGGATTTTGCCGTCGGGGGTGCGATCGAACGCGGCGCCCCAGGCTTCCAGCTCGCGGACCCGCGTCGGGCGCTTCCTTGGCGTGCAGCTCCGCCATCCGCCAGTTATTGACGTACTGGCCGCCGCGCATGGTGTCGGAGAAATGAACCCGCCAGTTGTCGCGCTCATCGACGTTGGCCATCGCGGCGGCGACGCCGCCCTCGGCCATCACGGTGTGCGCCTTGCCCAATAGCGACTTGCAGATTACGGCGACCCTGCATCCCATCGCCGAGGCTTCGATCGCCGCGCGCAGGCCCGCTCCGCCCGCGCCGATGACGACCACGTCGTGCTCGTGCTTTTCGTACTCAGCCATCAGAACAACACTCTAAAGTCGTGGAACACGCCCATTGCGCACATGCGGATATAGAAGTCGGTGAACGAGACCCAGAACAGGCTCGCCCAGGCCCAGTTCATGTGGCGGCCGTTGAAAAACGTGGTGCAGGACCAGCACTTGGCGCGCATCGGCATCCTGGAGAACAGGTTGCGATTCCCGCCCACCCAGCTGCGCAGTGAATGACACCCCAGCGTATAGCCACCGAGCAGGATCACGTTGATGCTCATGATGATGGTGCCGACGCCGATGCCGAAGGTTTCCCGGCCGGTGGCGGGATCGACGAACCACATCCCGTGATACGCGCCGAGCGCGAGAATCGGGATGAACACCAGCGCGATATACATGAAGTAGCGATGGGCATTCTGGATCAGCAGCGGCCAGTAGTTCTCACCCCAGTATCCGTGGCGATGCTCGCCGACCGAGCAGTTCATCGGATCCAGAAAGAACGCCTTGTAGTACGCGCCGCGGTAGTAGTAGCAGGTCAGGCGGAAATCCGGCCGGGGCCCACATTATCAGCAGCGCGGGTGACCATATCAGCCAGTGTGGCCACCAGCCCGGGCTTCCCGCCGCGATCCACGCGTGCGACGATCCGTACAGCTCGGGCTCATAGAACGGCGACAGGTAGCTGTCGAAGCGGTAATACGCGTTCTGGAGCAGCGCCCAGGTGGGATAGAGGACCAAAAAGAAGCCCAGCCCCGCAAAATACAGGAACCATTCGACGAACCATCCGTCCTTGCGCTGGGTTCTCGCAAATGGCGTTCGCTCTACCGGTACTCCAGCCATTCAGTCACTCCTTGGCCGCCAAAAAAACGCCGCTAGCCTAGCTGTCCGATTCCGCTCTTCCAACGCGCCTCAACCCGATGCGCCCGCACTACGCCCCGGCGCCAGCCAGCACTTTGTCCATCGCCTCGACCAGCTCGCGAACGTGCGCGACCGAGCTGTCAAAGGCCTTCTTCTCGTCGGCGTTCAGCTGAATTTCGACCACTCGCTCGACGCCGCCCGCACCGATGACCACCGGCACACCGGCGAACAAGTCCATTGACCCCGTATTCGCCCTCCAGGTAGGCGGCGCACGGCAGCACTTCCTTGCGGTCGAGCATGTAGGCCTCGACCATCCGGTACACCGCCGTTCCGGCCGCGTAGTAGGAGGAGGTCTTCATGAGGTTGACGATTTCGCCGCCGCCGGTACGGGTGCGCTGCTCGATTTCATCGAGCCGCTCGGGCTTGATCAGGCGCTCCACCGGGACACCGCCCACGGTCGTGTAGCTGCGCACCGGAACCATGTCGTCGCCGTGCCCGCCCAGCACCATCGCGTTGACGCTTTCGACGGACACGTCCAGTTCGGTCGCAAGGAAGGTCCGGTAGCGCGCCGAATCGAGCACGCCCGCCTGCCCTACGACGCGATGCTTGGGGAAGCCGGTCACGCGCTTGAGCTGCGTGACCATCGCGTCGAGCGGATTGGTCACCACGATTACGAACGAGTCGGGCGCGTGTTTCTTGATCGCGGTGCCGACATCGGTCATCACCTTGGCGTTGATCTTGAGCAGATCATCGCGGCTCATCCCGGGCTTGCGCGGCGAGCCGGAGGTGACGACGCAGCATTCGGCGCCGTGGATATCCTTGATGTCGGTGGTGCCGGTGACGTTGGCGTCGACCCCGATGACGGGAGCGGACTCGCGCATGTCGAGCGCCTTGCCCTGGGGCAGTCCGTCGATGATGTCGTAGAGCACGATGTCGCCGAGCGAGCGCAGGAAACACAGATGGGCACAAGTGGCACCCACGTTGCCGGCGCCGATAAACGCAATTTTTCGTCGAGCCACGGCTGACCTATAGGCCTCCAAAGATCCCGATATCTAAAGAAATTCTTATACTCGCTCGACTGCCGATGAGGCAACCTTAAGTAGCGCTAGATTCCCCAGCTTCTCGCCGCCCAAGCGTCGTGTTAATTAGCAACCTCCGCCATGGAAGTGAAGCAAGCCGCAATCCGTCCTCCGCCCGCCCGCGCATGATGCCGCACCCAAAGGAACTGCTTACCGGCCGATTGCTCGGACGCCCGCCGCGCGCGGAAGACTTCGGCCGGTTGCGGATGCTCCATAGCGACCCGCGCGTAACCGCTACGCTGTCGGCGGATGGCAATCCGTTTGCGCAGGACGCTACGCGCGCGGCGCTTTCGGCGGCGCTGGACCATTGGCAACGCCACGGCGCCGGCATCCGCTACTTCTTCGAGCGCGGCGGCGGCGACTTCGTCGGCTACTGCGGCCTGCGCCGCGCCGTGGTTGATGGACGCGAGGAAACCGAGTTGCTCTACGCGGTTGCGGCTGACCATTGGCGCAAGGGCTATGGCGTCGAGATGGCGCGCGCGGCTCTGCGCGAGGGCTTCGAGGCGCTGGGATTTCAGGACGTCGTCGCGTTCACGCTGCCGCACAATGCCGGGTCGCGCGGCGTGATGGAGCGATGCGGGATGCGCTACGAGCGCGAGATCGTCCACGCCGGTCTGCCGCATGTCCTCTATCGGATTCGGCGCGAGGAGTTCGCGCTGTCAGACTGAGCTTGCCGCCGCAACTCCGGGTGGCGCGCGCCGCGCTCATGTGTAGCGGAGCCATCGCACAATTTCGCCGGCGCTCGGCCGCTTGCCGTACATAAGCAGACCGACGCGGTAAATCCGCGCACACGCTTCGATCGCGATCAGGACGGTGGCTACGAGCAATCCGAGCGACAGCGCAATTTGCCAGATCGGCGGCGGGCTCACGATGATCCGCGCGTACATCAGGAGCGGCGACCAGATCGGCAGCATCGACATTATGACCGAGGCGAGCGACGACGGCGCGAACACCACCGGCGTGACCATCAGCGATCCCGCAATCAGCGGCATCACGATTATGAAGTTCCACTGCTGGGCCTCGTCCTGAGAATTGAACGCGGCTCCGACTGCGGCAAAGATGGAGCTGTAGAGTGCGTATCCCAGCACGTAGAAGATCACGAACCCAACCACCATCGCGGGTCCGACACGCGCCTGCGCGAGCGCATGGCGCGCGAACGCGCTGGATGTGGCCATCGCGGCGGCGAGCGCGGCCCAGACGGCGATCTGGGTAAGTCCCACGGCGCCGACTCCTGCGATCTTTCCCGCCATCATCTCTTCCGCCGAGGCGTAGCAGAGCAGAATCTCCGTGATGCGCGAATTCTTCTCCTCCATCACCGAGCGCATCACCATCACGCCGTATGACAGCAGCGTTATGATCATCACGGTGGTCAGCACGGATACCCCCGCGATCGCGCGCAGCGTGTCGGTGACCGGACGCCTGGTGCCTACCGCCCGCGTCTTAATCCGGACCCGGGCGAGCAGTCCCGACGCGTCGGGCGACGGGATGCCGCGGTTGGCGAGCTGTTGCTCGGCTATCGCCCACCACAGCGCGGAGGTCACCGCACCGCGCAGGAGGTAATCCTCGGGATTCACGGTGGTGAGCTCTACTCTGCGCGCCGCAATCGCGGAGGGATCGAGCCACAGGAAGGAATCCACGCGTCCGGCGGCGATTTCGCGCGTCAGCCGCGCGTGCTCGGCCGCGCTCAGATCGGAGCTTGTCTCCACCGTGTAGCTCTCGCGCGGGTTTGCGAGCAGACGGTCGCGCACCCGCGATGCCAGCGCAGGGTCGGCGCAGACCACGACCATCCGTTCACGCCGATACGACAGCGCCCGGAAGGTCTGGACCGCGCGTCCCGTTATCAGGGCCGGCAGCCCGATCATCGCGACCATCAGCACCGGCAGTGCCAGGGTCGAAATGATGAAAGACCGGGTGCGCACGCGCGTCAGGTACTCGCGCTTGAGGAACAGCCAGGTGGTCGCGACTTCGAGCCTACGCATCGCGGCGCCCCACCGCTTCGATGAAAATCTGCTCCAGCGACGGTTCGGTCACCTCGAAGCGGTTGACGCGACCCTCGGCCAGCGCGGCGGCGAGCAGGGTCTGGGAATCCGCGCCCTCGACGAGGCCGACCTCGGCGAAGTTGCCGTAGTTGTTGCACGACGCCACCAGCGCGCGGTTGGCCAGGAACGCGCCCGGTCCCTCGAACTCGATCTGCACGAATCGTTTGCCGCGCCGCGCCTTGAGCTCGCGCAGAGTTCCGCCGAGCACCACGCGGCCGTGATCGACCAGTGCAATCATGTCGCAGAGCTTTTCAGCCTGCTCCATCCGATGGGTCGAAAACAGGATCGCCCGTCCCTCGTTCTTCAGCTCGAGCATCACGTCGCGCAGTTGGTTCGCATTTAGGGGATCAAGCCCGGCAAACGGCTCGTCCATGATGATCAGGCGCGGCTCATGCAGCAGCGCGGCGATGAACTGGATCTTCTGCTGCATCCCCTTGGACAGCTCTTCGACCCGGCGCTCGAGCCACTCGTCGATGCCGAGGCGCCGAGTCCATCGCCGCGCCGCCGCGAGTGAGTCGCGCGCGGAAAGTCCGCACAGGGTGCCCAGGAAAACCAGGTTCTCGCGCACGCTGACGCGTCGGTAAACTCCGCGCTCTTCGGGCAGATAGCCGACGCGGCGGAGATTGGTCCGGTCAACGGCGCCGCCCAGCAGACGGACGCTGCCGGAGTCGGGAACCGTTATGCCGATCATCATCCGGATGGTGCTGGTCTTGCCGGCGCCATTGGGACCGAGCAGGCCGAACACCTGGCCGGCGCCGATCGAAAGTGAAATTCCGTCAACCGCGCGAACTCCGTCGTAGGACTTGGTGACGCGGTCAAGCTCGGCGACGGGTTCCATCCGGACCTAGCGCGCCCACACCAGCTTGGGATCCTGCTCCCAGGGATAGACGTGCACCATCCATCCGAACAGATGCGGATAGAAGCGGCCCCCGGCCTGGTCGCACGCCTCCTTGGTCGCGATCGATCCGTTGGGTCCGAACTTCTTCCAGTCAACCGACGCAGGCGGCGTCCCCTTGGACGGGAAGCACAGGTTGATGTGCTGGTGCCATCGCGCGACCGAGAGCGGCACCCGCTTGTTGAGCTGGTCGAGCGAGGCGCGCCGCGACGCGGTGTACATCGCGCCAACCAGCTTGTACCCGCCGTCGGGTTGCGGCTCGTACAGAAGCGAGGTCGGCTCGGCGGGATTGAAGACGAACGCCGCCTTGACCGCGTACCAGAAGCGCGTGAAGTGGATAATCTTCTGATGCTTGAATTCGGGATGAAACGGCTTGTACCCGGCCGCCTCGGCCGCCTTGTAGTCCTTGTATTTCGAAAGCGCGTCCTGGAGCACCCCGACCAGCTTTGCCGCCCGCGCCTGGTCGGCTGCGTCCGGCGCTCGCTCGGGCGACCAGGTCATGTGCAGCATCATGTTGCTTGACTGCATCATGTGCGGGTCGTGCCCCATCATCGCGCCATGCGACATCGCCTCGACGTCGCCGGGATTCATTTGGGACGACTGCTGGTCCTGTTGCATGTCCATGTCGCCCATCTCGCCGTAATTTCGGGCGAATGCGGGTGCTGCAACCGCGATCGCAATTGCGAGGGCGAAGATTGCCGTGATCCGTCTGCTACGCATCGAAGTTTCGCTCCCGGTCAGAATATCAGGTCCGCGAACCACCTCGTCCGCCAGAGATTACCATAACCGGACCTCTGGCAGGCGTCCGCGCGGACTTGTTAGTCATTACGACGCTAAGGTCACCAGGGTTTCCGCGGTCCGGTACCTGCATTTGGTTGTTCGAACAAATTGGCCTCTGCGGTTGCGCGAACGCGCCGACCCGATCAACTTTTGTCCATGACTCGACGAGCCCCGCTTCATACCGCGGTCCTCGCGGCCCTGACGGTCGCCATGGCGGCGCTGCCATCGTGCGTCACCTCCAAGCAAGGCGCGTTCTCGCGGATGACGACGCGGATGGCGAAGGTCGGGTCGGCGGGTTCCTATCCGCTTCCCGTCGATGCCGCGGATTTCAGCGGGACCTCGCTCGAAGCGATGCGCGTGGCGATGCCGCGAAATCCGGGCGGCGACGCGCTACGCGACCAGGCGATAATCGATATCGCGATCACCGACGCGCTGGCGCAATTCGGATTCCCGGGTGCGGTGGAGTTTCATTCCAGCGCCGACCTGCGCAAGCGATGGTTCATTCTCTACTATAAGGGCCCCGCACGAACGCTGGTTTTCGAGCAGACGCGCGTCGACGTGCGCCTGCTGGCGACCCAGCAGCGCTACCGCAGCCGGATGGTCGTGCAGATGCTGGCGGTGCCCCGCTCGGCCGAAATACTAGGGCTGGGACGCCCGCCGATGCCGGCGCCGTGGCCCAAGACCGTCGAGCCGCCGCTCTACAGCGCGTTCGATGTGCCGATACATCCGGTCGCGCCGCCCGGCCTCGTCAAGGGTTCGGACTTTTACGCGGTAGCGATGTCGCTGCGCAACCTGGTGCAAGGAGCGTCGGCCGGTTCCGCGGTTCACCGCGCGAGCGCTGCGTTTTCCTCGCTGGTGCGCGTGGCGCGAATCTCCGGGGTCCAATGGAAGTTGGTCGTATTCAACTCACCGGAGCCGATCGGCTTCAGCCTCGACGACGGCAGCGTCTTCGTCTCGACCGGCCTGATGCGGAACTTGGACGATAGGGAGGCGACCTGCGTTATTGCCCATCTGATGGGTCACGTGCGCTATCAGCATTCCAAGCAGGCCTGGCGGCGCCATGATTTGTGGGCGGCGCACCAGACCGCTGCGGCGGTTCCCGAGTCGATAGCCGGCGTGCTGACGGCCCCGCTCGGCGGCTTTCCGCCCGAGCCGGCGGCGGGAGCGCTGACCTCCGCGCCCGCGGGTGACGAACGCCTGGCGTCATCGCACTTCATGGAGATGCTGACCAACCCGATGAGCGGCTACACGCGCAGCCAGGAGAACGAGGCAAACCTGGCGGCGGCGCAATATCTGCTCGCGCTCCATATCGATCCCGGCGCGCTGTTCTACACGATGCTGAAGCTGGCGAACTGGCCGTACCATCCAGAGCCGGGCTCGATCCGGTTCGCCGAGATCCATCATCTCGACGGCTCGGTTCCAGATCTCGGCCGGATGCTCGACGCGGGATATCTGCCCGAGCCCTAAGCAGGCATGCGAGCTCAGCGGCCCGCGGCGGCGCCGCCGACGCCGACGGTGCTGGTGATCACGCGGACGATCTTTTTCGTCCATCCGTCGATCGCGCGGCTGGCGAAGCCGTAGGCGCTCGGGGGCACCGTCGCCGTCGGCGAGACTTCCGCACGCTGCGTGCCGGCAAACATCGCGATCACCCTGTCGCTGCCGCCGTCGCGCAGGATCGTCTCCATCGCAATCTCCCCCGGCACCACCGCGACCGGCTTGCTCGTCTGGGTGGTAGCCGCGCCAATCAGCAATTGTGCGCCAGGTTGTCCGGTGTCGCGCGCGATCAGATTGGGCGCCAGTTGCACGATCGCCATCGAGACAACCACCGTTCCGGCACCCGTATTTCCGGTCACCTTCAGCGCGCCACCGCTAGCTGCGGCCTTCTGGAACGCGTCCGGCACCCGGATCGCCGCCTGCACCGCGGCCTCCTGCCGCCCGTGCGCATCGACGCTGGCGGCCACGCTCGCGGGTAACGGGCGCAGGTGGGCCAGGCTGACCGGTGCAATCACGATCGCGCGGTAACGCGTGAAATCCACCGTGGGATCGACCCACGAGCGCCCGAACGGATAGGCGGGATTCGCCGTCATCCGGAACGCGTCGGGAAGAAAGGCGGTGGCCGGAGTTTTGGTCGGCGCCAGCTTTGCGGATGCGGGTGCGGCGCCTGCGGAGATCGCTTGCACGCTGGATCGACCTCCAGGCGTAATCCCGCATCCCCAAAGTGACGCAGCCAGCATCGCGATTGCGGTCAGCGATGCGCCCGTCCGGGCAATCGGCGCCACTACATGTTCTCGACGATCGCCTTGCCGAACTCCGAGCACTTGAGCAGCTTCGCTCCCTGCATCAGGCGCTCGAAGTCGTAGGTCACCGTTTTCTTGGCGATCGCGCGCTCGATGCCGCGGATGATGCCGTCGGCCACCTCTTGCCATCCCATGAACTCGAACATCAGAACGCCCGACAAGATCACGGAGCCGGGATTGACCTTGTCCTGGTTGGCGTACTTGGGTGCGGTGCCGTGGGTGGCTTCGAAGATCGCGTGGCCGGTCAGATAGTTGATGTTCGCGCCGGGAGCGATGCCAATGCCGCCGACCTGCGCCGCGAGCGCGTCGGAAAGATAGTCGCCGTTGAGATTCATCGTGGCCACGACGTCGAACTCCTCGGGCCGCGTCAGCACCTGCTGCAGCGTGATATCGGCGATCGCATCCTTGACCAGAAGCTGTCCCGCGGGCGGATTGCCGCCGCAATCGTCCCATCCCACCGCGCGGCCCTTGTACTCGCGCCGCACCAGGTCATAGCCCCAGTCGCGGAATGCGCCCTCGGTGAACTTCATGATGTTGCCCTTGTGGACGAAGGTCAGGCTCTTGCGCTTGTGGGTCAGCGCGTAGTCGAGCGCGGCGCGAATCAGGCGCTCGGAGCCCTCGCGCGAGACGGGCTTGATGCCGATGCCGGAGGTGTTGGGAAAGCGAATCTTGGTGACGCCCATCTCCTCCTGCAGGAACTTGATGAGCTTCTTCGCCTCGGGAGATTCCGCGGGCCATTCCACGCCGGCGTAGATGTCCTCGGTGTTCTCGCGGAAGATCACCACGTCGAGTTTCTCGGGATGCTTGACGGGGCTGGGCACGCCCGCGAAATAGCGCACGGGACGCAGACACACGTAGAGATCGAGCATCTGGCGCAGCGCGACGTTGAGCGAGCGGATCCCGCCGCCGATCGGCGTGGTCAGCGGTCCCTTGATGCCGACCAGGAATTCCTTGAACGCCTCGACGGTTTCATCGGGCAGCCAGGTGTTAAATTCCTTGAACGACTTCTCGCCCGCGTACACTTCCATCCAGGCGATCTTGCGCTTGCCGCCGTGGACCTTCGCAACCGCGTGGTCGAACACGTACTGTGAGGCGCGCCAGATGTCAGGGCCGGTGCCGTCGCCCTCGATGAACGGGATGATGGGATTGTCGGGGACGTTGAGCTTGCGATTCGCCCCCATCGTGATCTTGCTGCCCTCGGACGGAACCTTGCTGTGTTTGTACGCCATCGCGATTGTCACTTGTCCCTGCGGAAAAATTCAGTCCCCCCCGAAAGCCGCTGAGCCATTCGAGTTCGACCGGTCCGCGATAATTTTGGCCTAATCTTATAGAAACTCGCCCGCGATGCCAGCGCAGCGCAGGCGTCGGGCGCTTGTCACGAGACTCGTCTATTGCGCTGTATAGCCGCCGTCCACGACCAGTTCGGAGCCGGTGACGAAGGAAGCTTCGTCGCTGGCAAGGAACACCGCACACCATCCAACTTCTTCGGGCTGGGCGCCGCGCTTGAGCGGCGTCGCCTCGATGAGCGGCTGCATCTGCTCCTCACTGACGACGCCAAGCATCGGGGTGAGGATGAGTCCCGGATGAATCGAGTTGACGCGGATTTTGTCCGGTGCGTACTGGATGGCGGCGGCCTTGGTGAGAAGCCGAACCGCGCCCTTGGTCGCATGATATGCGGCGGAGCCGGGAGACCCTATCAGACCGTAGATGGACGAGATGTTGATGATCGAGCCGGCGCCGCGCTTTCGCATCGCGGGGACGGTATACTTCATCCCCAACCATACGCCCTTCTGGTTAATGTTGATGATGGAATCCCACTCTTCTTCGCTCGTTTCCTCGATACCCTTGACGTTCGCGATGCCCGCATTGTTGATCAGGATGTCGAGACCACCAAATTCGCGCTGGCACGTCTCGACCGCGCCGCGCCAGTCAGCCGCGCGGGTGACATCGAGATGAAGTGAAACCACGGACTTCGCGCCGGCCTTGGCGTTGATGTCGTCGGCGGCCTTGCGGCATTGGTCGTCGAGCACGTCGCCGATCACGACCTTGGCGCCCTCGCCGACGAACAGGCGAGCTTCAGCAGCACCTTGTCCTCGCGCACCGCCGGAAATCAGAGCAACCTTACCTTTGAGCCGATTCATGTATTTTGCCTCGCTGGACTTTTCTCAGTCAGACGTTATCCGCATTTTCAAGGAGTTCATCACCCGCGCGCCGAAGATCGCGAAGATGCCGTCGCCGGTGTTCTGCACGATGTAGCCGTCGTAGCGCCGCCGCCTCTGCCGCAGAAGCGGTAGACGGCGAGAATTTCGTGGCCGCATGATTGGCAGTTCACGCTAGTTCGCTGGCGATGCGATCCGCGGGGTCGGGCGCTCCCATCGCGCGATACATCGCCTCGGCTTCGCGCAGGCCCGCCATGAGGGCCGGATGATCTTTTCGTCCAGCGACGCGAGCCTCGGCCTCGCGCAGCCGCGGCAGGACCGAATTGCCGCCGCTCTTGCGCACCAGCTCGCGCGCTTCGGCGATCACTCTCGCAATCTCGGCATCAGGTGCGCCGGCGGCGACGAGCGCATCGGCCAGCGCAGCGCGGGCGAGCGCGGCTTGAAACCATGCGCCGCCTGAGTCCGCGGCTTCGATTCCCTCGCGCGCGCGGGAGATAGCGGCGTCGAGATCGCCGCGCGCCCGGCATGAGTCGGCGAAGACGGCGAGGCCGAACGGCAACTGATCCATCCCGGTTCCCGCCGCGCGCGCCTGCGCGATTGTCTCTGTAAGGCGCTCCTCGCAGGCGCCGTACTCACCGCTCAGGTACAGGGCAGCCCCGAGGCCATATGCTGCCACAACTTGCGAAAACCGGCTTCCCCCGGCGTCAGCTATTTCCACCGCCTCAGCACAAGTCCGTCGCAGGTCCCCGCCTGGAACCGGCGAAACGCCTCCGGCCACATACGCCATCATACCGATACTCCCAAGAGCCAAGGCGAGGTTTTCCTGGGCGTTGCACTCGCGCGCTGATTTTATGGCGCGTTCCGCGCGCCGCCAACACTCATCATCAGAGCGACCGCTCTCTGACAGCGCCCGCGCGGCGATCGTATCGGCGAAGATTAGCGGACTGAACCCGATTACCTCCCAGCCCGCCTGCGGGTCGCCGGCGCCGAGCCGGGCAACGCGCTCCAAGGTCTCAAGTGCGGGCGCCAGGCGCCCGGCAGCAAAGCGCCAATACCCAAGCGTGACCTCGCCCTGGAAGGTCTCCCCGAGGTCGGCTCCCTCACTGAGCATCTCCTTGGCCTCGGTGGCAAATTCCAGGGCTGCTTCCGCATGACCGAGCACGCCCTCGTGCGTGGCAAACCCTGCCAGCGCGACGGCTATGGCCGACGGCCGCCCCAGTTGCTGCGCCAGCGAGCGAACCTCCTTCAGCAATTCGTGCGCTTCTTCGTCAGTCATGCCGAGGCGCCAGGAGCCGATGAGGACGGCAGCGCACGCCCGGAGCCGGCAGTCCTTGGCATACTGCGTATCCATCGCGCTGCTGAACTCGCGCACCTTGCGCCAATGGCGCAGACCTTCGACGGGATCGCGGGGCCCGATGTATTCAGCGGCGCGGCGATGCCATCGAATTGCCTGCGCGATATCGCCCGCCTCTTCCCAATGCTGTGCGAGCAGCGACGCCTGCTGATCCAGGTCGTCCGCATGCGCCGCCTCGATCACGCGCGCAACCGCCGCATGTAGCCGTCTGCGCCGCTCCTGGAGCTGCGAGGCTAGGGCAACTTCCTGGGTCAGGGGATGCTTGAAGATGTACTCGGCGATCGGGTACAGCGACTGTTCGTAAACGAACTCGGTGTCCTTCAGCGCCTGCAGCGCTTCGCGCAGTTGGGGCGCGGCCTGCTCGACCACGGCGGCGAGAGTCGGCTCGTCGAACTCGCGTCCGATCACTGCGGCGGTCTGCAGCACATCTTTTTCCCGTTGTGCCAGCCGATCGATGCGCGCCGCCAGGATCGCTTGCACACTGCTCGGCACCTCCAGCCTGTCCAGCGCGGTCACGAGCCGATAAGCGCCCTTGCTGCCTTGCAGCTTCCCCGACTCGATGAGATTCTGCACCACCTCCTCGGTGAAAAACGGATTCCCGCCGGTGCGCGCATGAATCGCTTCGGCCAGCCCGCTCGTGCTGGGATCGTTGCCCAAGAGCGCATCGACCAGCTCGCGGATCGCGTCGGGCCCCAGCGGAGCGAGCGGGAGCTGATGATAGTAGGTCTTGCCCATCCAGGGCGCCTGGTACTCGGGGCGAAAGTTGATCAGTGTGAGTGTGCGCGTCCCGACTGCGGCGTCGATCAAAGGCTCCAGGTACGCCGCGCTGCCGCTGTCGAACCAATGCAGGTCCTCGAGCAGGTTTACCTGCGTCTCGCGCTGTCCGCGCGCCTGCACCACGCGCCGCACGATGTCAAACATCTGCCGCTGGCGCGCGTCGGGATCGATTCGCGGGGCGGGGTTCTCGGGGTCGGGGACCCCCATGAAGTCGAACAGCAGCGGCAGGCTCTCGCGCAGGCGCTCGTCGAGCAGGAGCATGCGGCCCGCGATACGCTCGCGCGCGGTGGCGTCGCTATCCTGCTCCGTGATGCCGTAGAAGGCCCGAAACAGCCGCAGGATCGGCAGGAACGGAATCGCCTTGCCATGCGCGACGCCGGTGGTTTCATAGGTCATGATGCCGCGCGCGCGGCATCGCTCCAGGAACTCGAAGCAGAGCCTGCTCTTGCCAAGTCCGGCTTCGCCGACGATTCCGACCACCTGGGCATTGCCTTCGCGTGCGCGTGTTAGCGCAGATTCCAGCACCTGCATCTCGTCGCCGCGTCCAACGAAGCGCGAGAAACCGCGGCTGCGCGAGACGTCGAGCCGGGTGCGCATCTGCCCCAGCCCCTGCAACTCATAGACATGCATCGCGCCGTGCACGCCCTTGATCTCCATCTCGCCAAGGTCGTTAAGCGTGAAATATCCCTGGACCAGCGATGCGGTATGCGCGGTCAGGTACACCTTGCCCGGCTCGGCAATCTGCTCCATCCGCGAGGCGAGCCCGACGGTATGGCCCTGCGCCGTGTAGTCCATGCGCAGGTCGTCGCCGATCTTGCCGACGATCACTTCGCCGGAGTTGAGACCGAGCCGGACGGAAAAGTTAAGCCCGCGGCGCAGGCGCAATTCGTTGGCATAGGCGCGCAGTCCGTCCGACATGGGCAAGGCCGCATAGCAGGCGCGGCGCGCGTGATCTTCGTGCGCGATCGGAGCGCCGAACAGCGCCATGATGCCGTCGCCGGTGAACTTGTCCACGTAGCCCTCGAAGCGCTCGACGCCGTCGGCGAGAATCTGGAAGAAGCGCTGCATGATGGCAGTCCATTCTTCGGGATCCATCTGCTCCGCGAGTTCCATCGAGCCCTTGACGTCCGCGAACAGCACGGTAACCTGCTTGCGCTCGCCTTCGAGCGCCGCGCGCGAGGTCAAAATTCTTTCGGCCAGATGCTTGGGCGCAAAGGCGCGCGCCGGCGCTGCGGCTGGTTTGCCGGCTCCCAGCGCGGCTCCGCAGTCCCCGCAAAACTTCTTCTCTAGCGGATTTTCAGAGCCGCATTTCGGGCACAGATTGGCCAGAGGCTCCCCGCAGTCCCCGCAGAAACGCTTGCCGGCCGGATTCTCCGCTCCACACTTCTCGCATTTCATCGCTCAGCCCCCCAGCTCGGCGAGCAGAGCTTTGGCGTCTTTCAGGTCGGCGATGTCGAAGCCCTCAGTGAACCAGTTGTAGATTTCGGCGAGGAGACCGCGAGCTTCTTCGCGGCGATTGGTGTCGCGCAAAAGTCGCGCAAGGCTCATCGTCGCGCGAAGCTCCAGGAACTTTGCGCCCTGATGTCGTGCAACTTCGACCGCCTTGCGCAAACACTGCTCGCCCTCGGCGCGATGGGAGTTGCCCAGCGCCAGCAACATTTCTCCCTTGATCCGAAAGATTTCCGCTTCCTCCCAGCGTTGCCCCATTTCAACGCGCTCGAACATTCTCTCGATGAGCCCGGCGCACTCTTGCGTGCGGCCAAACCGCAGACACTCCTCGGCCAGCGGCAGGAGAAGCCAGGTAGGCGAGTGGCTTTCCGTGGCCTCGGCAGCCTCGATCGCGCGTCGCATCTGCTCGAGCGCGTGCTCGCCGTCGCCCTGGCGGCTCCGCGCCCAACCATTGGTCACGCTGGCCACCGCAACTGAATATGCCAGACCCAGCTCCGTCGCCTCGTCAATTGCCCTTTGCGAAAATTCCAGAGCCTCGGACACCGATCGGCGGCGGAACGCCCCGATAGCGGCGATATGCTGAGCTACGAAGGTCGTGTATCCGAGAGAGAGACCGCTGACCCACGCCAGAGTCTTCTCGCGGCGGCGGGCGGCCTGGTCGGCAAAGCCCATCATCAGCAAGGCCGAATCGAGTAGGGAAAGCCCGATAACTTGAACTTCGAGACCCCTTCCCGTTAGCCGGCGACCGGCACCGCCGCTCGGAGACATGGCCGCCAACTGCTCAAGATAGCCGCGAGCCACGCCGAATTCTCCCATCCACAACGTCACCTCGCCCAAAGCACCGATTGTCACCATCAATTGGTGCGGGTCATCGGACCGCTTTGCGATCGCGGCTTGCTCCTCGGCGAGCTCTCGTGCCCTTTTCATTTCGGCTCTGAACAGGCATGCCCACCGCAACCCGTCGAGCACATGGAATAACTCCCGATCGTCGCCCAGTTGCACGCACAAATCGCGGGCACGGCTGAAGGCTGCGACCGCAGACGGTGACCCGATACTGGCGGACATTTGGTGCACCCGCCCGCTCGCGATTTGCAGCCGCAGTTCGAGTCGCGCGCGCTCGGCGCCTTCCGGGACTGCGCCGATTTGCTTCAATCCATCCTGCACCCAGGCGGTGGCCCCGGTGTACGCTGAACGCTCCATCAACTGTTCGGCGGCACGGCCGAAGAAGTCCGCGGCCTTGATTGCGTTTGCGCTGCGTCCGTAATGAAACGCCAAAGAGGCCAGATAGTCGTCGAGTTGATCCTTAAACAGCGCTTCGAGCGCGGCGCCGGTGCGCTCGTGCAATTCCTTGCGCCGGTCCATCAAGACCGAACCGTAGGCAACTTCCTGGGTGAGCGCGTGCTTGAAGGTGTACTCGACATCGCCGACCGCGGGCTGTTCGTAAATGAACTCGGCCAGTTGCAGGTCGGCCAGCATCCGGCCCAGCTCATCGTCAGGCTTCTTGATAACCTCGCGAAGCAGCGAGAACGGAAACTCCTTTCCAACCACCGCCAGGGTCTGCAACAGGTCCTTCTCATCCGCAGGCAGGCGGTCGATACGCGCGGCAAGGATGCCCTGCACAGTCGGCGGGATCTTGAGCTGACTCAGCGACTTGGTCAACTTCACGATTCCGTTGCGCACCAGCGCGCCCTCGTCGAGCAGCACCTGCACCGTTTCTTCCATGAAGAACGGATTGCCTTCGGTTTTCTCGATGATCAACCGCTTGAGCGGCCGCACTTCGGCGCCGTCACCCAGCATCGCGCTGAGCATCTCGTCGGCGGACTCCTTGCCGAGCGGATCCAGCCGGAGCTGAGTGTAGTAGGTCCTTGATCCCCACTGATGCGAATACTGCGGTCGATAATTCACCAACAGCAGGATCTTCGCATTCGCGATCGAATCGACGAGGAGGTTGAGAAACTCCTGGGTCTGATCGTCGATCCAGTGCAGGTCCTCGAAAATCACCATCAGGGGCTGATTGAGGGACTCGCGCAGGAGAATCCGCTTGATGGCGTCCAGCGTGCGCCGCCTGCGGATGTTCGCGTCCATCTGGGCGAGCGGATCGTCGCCGTCCACGATCCCGAGCAGCGCGAACAGATATGGCCGCGTGTCCTCCAACGCGGGATCCAGAGTCACAATCCGTCCGTTGACCTTCTCGCGCCGCTTGCGCGCGTCGTCCTCAGATTTGATATCGAAATATGAGTGCAGCAGGTCGAGAACGGGCAGGTAGGCCGACGCTTTGCCGTGCGAGACCGAGAAGGCCTCGAGCACCATCCAGCCCGACTGGTTCTTCGCTTTGAACTCGAAGAACAGGCGCGACTTTCCGGTACCAGCCTCCGCCATCGCGGCGACGAACTGTCCGCGTCCCGCGTTCGACTGTTCGGCCGCACGCGCCATCGACTCGATCTCGCGGTCGCGCCCGACGAACTTGGTAAGCCCCCGCCCTGCCGAGCGTTGCAGCCGCGTGCGCAGCGGTCCCAGCCCGATGACCTCGTACACATTGACGGGCTCGCTGACGCCTTTGACCTTCGTCGGTCCCAGCGCCTTGAGCGCGAAATAACCCTCGACCTGTTTGCGCGTGGGTTCCGCTACCGCGATCGAACCGACCGGCGCGACGGCCTGCATCCGCGAAGCGAGGTTAGTGGTATGACCGATCGGGGTATATTCGACCTGCCCTTCGCCGGTTGAAATCGATCGCACGACCACTTCGCCGGTGTTGACGCCGACGCGGCATTGCAGCGGATTTCCGCCGTCCGCGACGAGCTTGGTCGAGTAGCGGCGCAATTCTTCCTGCATTCGCAGCGCCGCGTACAAGGCTCTCTGTGGGTGGTCCTCGTGCGCGACGGGAGCGCCGAAGATCGCGAAAATGCCGTCGCCCGTGCTCTGCACGACGTAGCCGTCGTAGCGCTGCGCCGCCTCGATCATCAGCTTGAGCGCGGGATCGACTATCGCGCGGGCGTCTTCGGGATCCATGTCCTGCTCGAGTTCGGTCGATCCCTTGATATCGGCGAACAGCGCGGTGACCGTCTTGCGCTCGCCCTGCGGGACCTGATCTTCAGAGGCAGGAGCCGCAATCCTGTCGGTCGCAGATCGGGCGGGTGCGCGCGATGCTGCGGGCGCCGATGGCGCAGTCGCTCCCAGGGCGGCGCCGCACGCGTCGCAGAAGCGAGCGCCTGCGCGAGCGATCGCGCCGCAGCGGGGACATCGCGCCTCCAGCGGCGCTCCGCAGCCGTCGCAGAAGCGGGCCGAGTCCCTATTTTCAGTACCGCATGCGCCGCAGTTCATAGCCGGGCAACACCCCTTGTCTGACTGATCCGGAACCCTCTTTACTAACCGGCCGGGATCACGATCGCAACGACGCTCCGCTCAGATGCGGCGGGTTTTCGTGCGGTTTCACGGCGACCTCGTAGTGGCGCTATACTGCGCGCGATCAAACCAGCGGGAGCGAAAGATGGATTTCAGCTACACACCTGAGCAGGACGCATTCCGCGCCGAGTTGCGCGGATGGCTCGAGAAGAATTCGGCCGAAGTCTTTGGGCGCAGCGGCGACGGATTGGGCGGCTCGACCGCCAGCCTGCTCGACGTGCGCGACGACGCGCGATGGAACCAGTTGCGCGAGTATCATCGCCGCCTGCACAAGGCCGGATACGCGGCACTGCACTGGCCAAAGGAATGGGGCGGAACCGGCGCGGACGCGATTACACAGTCAATTTATCAGGACGAGGTGCTGCGCCTGGGACTTCCGCTTTACGGATGCAATCAGCTCGCGCTCGACCGTATCGGCCCCACCATCGCGCTAATGGGCACCAAGGAGCAGATGGGGCGCCATCTGCCGAAAATGCTCACCGGCGAGACCATCTGGTGCCAGGGATACTCAGAGCCCAACGCCGGATCCGATCTCGCCGGACTGCAGACGCGCGCCGTGATCGAGGGCGACAACTTCGTCGTCAACGGGCAGAAGGTGTGGACCAGCCTGGCGCATCGCGCCGACTGGCAGGTGCTGCTGGTGCGAACCGATCCGCAGGCGCCCAAGCACAAGGGCATCTCATACCTGCTGGTGGACATGAGGACGCCCGGGATCACGATCCGTCCGCTGGTCCAGATCACCGGCGAATCGGGCTTCAACGAAGTTTTCTATGACAACGTCCGGGTGCCCAAGGAAAATCTGGTCGGCGAACTCAACCAGGGATGGCAGGTGTCGATTGCGACCCTGATGTACGAGCGCGTCTCCGGCGGCACGCGCCATCCCATCGAGCGCACCATCAACGAATTGATCGACCTGTCGCGCCAGGTCGATTTTCAGGGCGTCACCGCCTGCAAGCATCCGTACGTGCGCCAGCGGCTCGCGCTGTTCGCGAGTGAGGCGCGATGCCTGCGGCTGAGCCGCTATCGGTCGTTGACCGCGCAGCTCAAGGGCAAGGTGCCGGGACCGGAAAGCTCTTTCGGCAAGCTGTTCGCCACCGAACTCAATCTGCGGGTCGCGATGTTCGCTGACGAGTTGCTTGGGCCGTACGGGATGCTCGATCACGGATCGACCGGCGCCGTCGAGGGTGGCAGATGGCTGCATCGCACTCTCTCCGCGCGCGGGCTTACGATTGCGGCGGGCTCCAGCGAGATCCAGCACAACATCATCGGGGAGCGCGTTCTGAAGCTTCCCAAGGGATGAGTTTCCGCACAGTTCGGCGGGGCCCGGCGCCGGTGCGCTGGCCGGAGCGGCAGTCTGTGCCGCTGACCGGTCGGCTTGGGTTCCGTCGTTGGTCACGACAGGCGAAATATCTTACAATCCGGGGCGCGGAACGCCCGTTCCCCCCAATTTATTCAGAGGGACGCCATGAACCTCGAGGATATCGATCTCATGAATCCGGACATGTTTCTGCGCGGAGAGCACTACGACGCGTTCAAGGTGCTGCGCGCGCAGGCGCCCGTCTACTGGCATGAGCGCATACCCGGCCAGGGCTTCTGGGCCGTCACGCGCTACGACGACGCGCTCAAGGTCTATCACAACCCGTCGCACTACAGCTCCGAGCGCGGCATCTCGCTGCAATTCAACTACTCGGCGGTCGCGGAGGAAGGTGCGGGATTCGGGATGATGATGATCACCACCGATCCGCCCCGCCACTCACGGGTCCGCCAGATCATCAACCGCCGCTTCACACCCAGGGCGCTGGCGCCATACGAACCCCACGTTCGCAAGATCGCCGACGAGATAATCGACGGCGTGATCGAGCGCGGCGAATGCGATTTCGTCGTCGATGTAGCCGCGCGGCTGCCCACCGCCGTCATCTGCGACATGATGGGAATCTCGCGCGAGCACTACGAGCTGATGTTCACGCTGGCCAACATGTCGATCGGCTTCGACGACCCTGAATACCAGCAGGGCAAGAGCGCGATGGAGACCGGGCAGTATGCGCAGGCGCAGGTCTTCATGTTCTTCTCCAAGCTGATTGAAGAGCGGCGCAAAAACCCGGGCGACGACCTGGTCAGCGCGCTGGTTCAGGGCGAGGCCGAAGGCACGCGTCTGACCGACCTGGAAATCCTGTTCAACTGCTTTCTGCTGATCGTCGCCGGACAGGAAACCACGCGCAATGCGACGTCGGGCGGGATGCTCGCGCTCATCGACAACCCGGAGCAGCGCCGCCGCTTCACCGGCGATCCGGCCGTGATGCCGACGGCGATCGAGGAATTCCTGCGCTACTCGAGCCCGGTCACGCACATTCTGCGCACCGCCAAAGTCGAAACCGAGTTGCACGGCAACAAGGTCAAGCCGGGCGATCGCGTGGTGATATGGAACGCCTCGGCCAATCGCGACGAGAGCGCGTTCGCGGAGCCGGACCGCTTCGATATCACGCGCGCGCCCAACGATCACCTCGCCTTCGGCCACGGCGAGCATTTCTGCCTGGGCGCCAACCTGGCCCGGATGGAACTGCGGGTGATCCTGGAGTCGATCGCGCGCCGAATCCCAGACATGGAGCTGGCGGGACAGGTCGAGCGGCTGCGGTCGAACTTCGTGGCCGGCATCAAGCACATGCCGGTGCTCTTTCAGCCGCACGGCGCCAGAACCGCATCAGGCGCGAGCGCCTAGCGGCGCGAACCTGGCGGGATCTGCTGCGCGCGGACTCAGGTTCCCTCTATCGGCGCGGCCCATCGCGAGAACACCTGCTCGGCCATCGCTTCGAGCGGGGCCGCAAAGCGCTCGCTCTCCGCAATCATCCGATCGCCGGCAATCCCCTCTTTGTCCAGTTCGCGCGGCCACTCCGCCGCCATCGCGGCGACGCTCTCCGGCGTCACTTCGATATGGAATTGCAATCCGTAAACGTTGTCGGCAAATCGAAACGCCTGGCACGGGGTCTTATCCGATGACGCCAGCGAAACCGCGCCCGCCGGCAACCCGAAGATGTCGCCGTGCCAGTGAAACGGCGTGAAGGTATCGGGCAGCCCGCGCATCAGGCGGTCGTCACGCGCCGCGGCCTCGAGCCGCACCGGATGCCATCCGATTTCCTTCCCCGCCGGATTCCGCTCCACCTTCGCGCCGAGCGCCGCCGCCACGATCTGCGCACCCAGACATACGCCGAGCACCGGGCGCTTGTGCGCTACCGCATCCTGGATCAGCTTCATCTCGTCGGCGAGCCACGGATAGCGATCGGTCTGATACACCCCCATCGGACCGCCCATCACGATGAGTCCGCCGGCGCCCTTGATGCTCGTGGGTACCGGATGACCGTCGAAGATGCGGACGTATTGCCACGCTAGCGCGGCCGACTCGAGCGCGTCGGCGATCGAGCCGAGGATTTCGACCGGATGATGCTGCAGGACGTAAACTTTCGCCATCCAGATATTCTCCCGCGCGGCAGCCGAAACGCGGCGGCCCTGCTAACGTTTGGCTGCTGGCTGCGGCGCAACCAAGCCCACGGCGCTCACAGCAGAGTGCCGCGGCGTGAGCGGCCGAGATGCTTGTAAGCGCGATCGGTCGCGGCGCGGCCGCGCGGCGTGCGCGCCAGGTAACCCTCCTGCAGCAGGTAGGGTTCGTACACTTCCTCCAGCGTGTCGGGTTCCTCGCCCACGGCGGCGGCCAGAGTTTCAATCCCGACCGGACCGCCGCTGAACTTATCGATTATCGCGGCGAGAATCGCGCGGTCCATCTTGTCGAACCCCGCCGCGTCGATCTCCAGCAGGTCGAGCGCCCCGAGCGCGACCTCGCGAGTGACCACCGGCGCCTCGTTTACCTGGGCGAAGTCGCGCACCCTGCGCAGCAGCCGGTTTGCGATTCGCGGCGTCCCGCGCGAGCGCGAAGCCAGCTCCAGCGTGCCGCTCTCGTCGATCGCGATTTCGAGCATCCGTGCGGAGCGCGTCACGATTCCCGCCAGCTCCTGCGAATCGTAAAAGTCGAGATGGTAGTGATGGCCGAAGCGGTCGCGCAGCGGTGACGAGAGCAGTCCCGACCGCGTGGTCGCGCCGACCAGGGTGAACGGGTTTACCGCCAGCTTCATGGTGCGCGCGCCCATCCCCTCGCCCACCACGATGTGAAATTCGTAATCCTCCATCGCCGAGTACAGCCGCTCCTCGACCGGACGCTGCAGGCGGTGGATTTCGTCGATGAACAGGACGTCGCCTTTTTCGAGATTGTTCACGATTGCGGCCAGGTCCGCCGCGCGCTCGATAGCCGGCCCCGAGGTGACGTGCACGTTCACCCCCAGCTCGCGCGCGATGATGTGCGCGAGCGAGGTCTTGCCGAGTCCAGGCGGTCCCGCGAACAGCGCATGGTCGAGCACCTCGCCGCGCTGGCGCGCCGCCAGGATTGTCATCCCGAGCACCTTCTTGGTGCGGTCCTGGCCGATGAAATCGTCCAGTGAGCGCGGGCGCAGCGAGAGATCGAAGCGGCGCTCGTCCTCGCGTTCGGCGGGCGACGCGACTCGCACCGCTTCCTCTGTGCCCTCGGGCTGGGACTTGGGCTTACTTTTCACCAAACAGCACCGCCAGCGATTTCCGCACTATTGCTTCCAGATCCTCGGCCATCGTGTCGTCAGCCGCGATCACCGCGTCAATTGTCTTCTTTGCCTCGGCGGGCTTGATGCCAAGGTTGACCAGCGCTGAGACGGCATCGTCCATCGGCTGGTCAGCTCCGCCGCCGCCCTTGCCCGCCGCCCCATTGGCGGGAGCGACCACCGAGCCGGTCAGGCGAAGCTCGTCGGTCTTGTCGCGCAGCTCGCGGACCACGCGCTCGGCGACCTTGGGACCGACGCCGGGCACGGCATCGATGCGCGCGACGTCTTCGCGCTTGATCGCGCTTACCAGTTCCGCGGGCTCCAGCACCGAGAGAATCGCAAGCGCAAGCTTGGGACCGACATGCTGCACCTGCATCAGCAGGTCGAATGCGCGCTTCTCGGGCGGCTCCGAAAAGCCGTACAGCGTGATCGCGTCCTCGCGGACGACCTGCCGGATCTCGAGCCGCACCAGGTTCCCGGGCGCCGGCAGTCGGTAAAAGGTCGTCAGCGGGATGAAGACCTCGTACCCGATACCGCCGGCCTCGACCACGATTCGCGCCGGGTCGCGCACCGTGAGAGTGCCGCTCAGGGTCGCGATCATCGATGCTTCACCCGTGCGCTGGCTGGCGGGCGCTCGATCGCCTCGACCAGGCGCGGCGCGCGCCCGCGAAACAGATGGCAGATCGCGAGCGCCAGCGCGTCGGCGGCGTCGTCGGCGAGTTCGCAGGCCTGATCTAGCGTGAGCGTGCGGCGCACCATGTGCTTCACCTGCGCTTTGTCCGCGTGCCCAAAGGCGGCGACTGCGAGCTTTACCTCGTTGGGCGGATATTCATGGACCGCGAGATCGCGTCCGGCCGCCGCCAGCATCGCGGCCGCCCGCGCCTCACCGATTCGAAACGCGCTCTGGACATTGCGTGCGACAAAGTTGCGCTCCAGGCTCATCACCTGCGGCGCGTGTTCATCGATTACTGCGAGGAGGCCGCGATATATGGTCAGCAGCCGGCGCGGCATCGGCTCTCCCACCCGGGTTCGAATGGTGCCCGCCGCGACGAAGCGCAAAGCGCTCGCCTGCCGCTCGACGACACCAAATCCGGTGGTCGCGCTTCCCGGGTCAACCCCGAGCACCCGCATCCTCCCCTCCGCTGTGCGCGCGCGCGACCGGCGAGGTCACGCCGCGGAAATTTGAGCCATTTCCTCGTCGCTGATATCGAAGTTGGCCGAAACTCCCTGCACGTCGTCGTGGTCCTCAAGGTCCTCGACCAGCTTGAGCACCTGTTCGGCGACATGACCCGAGACCGGCACCGTGTTCTCAGGAATCATCGTGACTTCGGCGTTGGCGATCGCGACTCCCGCCTTCTCGATAGCGTCACGGACGGCGCCAAACTGCTCGGGCGCGGTCATGACCTGGAACGAATCGCTATCGCTTTGAATGTCGTCGGCGCCGGCTTCGAGCGCTATCTCGAGCAGCTTGTCTTCATCGGCGGCGCTCTTTTCAACGGTAATCACGCCGCGCTTCTTGAACATCCAGGCGACGCATCCCGACTCGCCGAGATTTCCGCCGTGGCGGGAGAACATGAAGCGGATTTCGGCGACCGAGCGATTGCGATTGTCGGTCAGCGTCTCGAGCATGATCGCGACGCCGCCGGGCCCGTAGCCCTCGTAGACGATATCTTCGAGCTGTCCGCCGCCGAGCTCACCGGTGCCCTTCTTGATCGCGCGATCGATATTGTCGTTGGGCATCGACTGCGTTTTGGCGGTGGTAACCGCGGTGCGCAGGCGGGGATTGGCGTTCAGATCGCCGCCGCCGAGGCGAGCCGCGATGGTGATTTCCTTGATCAGCTTGGTGAAGAGCTTGCCGCGCTTTGCGTCGCGCGCCGCCTTCTTATGCTTGATCGACGACCACTTGGAATGACCAGACATATGATTGCAGCGGGGGGCGGTCCAAAACGGCGGCCCACCGCGGCAGAGATTATCACAAACGCGCGCGCTTTGGGGAACCTTCGGGCGCCCCGCCGGAGCGGATTTTGCCGGCGCGAATGGACAACCTTGCGGCCAACTCTGCTAGGATGTCTGACCGGGTTTATTTCCAGTGAAGCTGAGCCTTGCTGTTTGTGCCGCGGCAGTTTCGTTCGCCGCCGCGGGATGCTTTTATCCGCCGACTGCTCATCCGCCCTCGGAACAGGTCATCCGCACGATTGTGCCGCTGCCGTACGATCTCACCTGGACGGCGGTCAATGACGTGATCCGCCAGAACGGATACAAGGTCGTCGTGGCGAATCCGAATCACGGGATAATCGAGGTGCAGGGGCGCAGCTTCTCGCTCCAGGACGCGGATTGCGGGCGGATCAAGGGCGTGGTCGGAACCTACGCGGCCACGCCTGAGAACGACGCGTCGGCGGTTTTCAATTTTCATGTATCCGCGGTGTCCAACCACAAGAGCACCGTCGAGGTCCGCGCAACCTTCGCCTCGCCGCTGAAGGTTCCGCTGCATCCGATGCAGAACGAGGAGTGCGTCTCGCGCGGGGCCCAGGAATCGCGCCTGCTTCAGCAAATTCTCGCGCAGGCCACGGTCACCAAGCCGCCCGCCTACACGCCATCGCAGCAGGCCTCCGCACCCGGTCAGGGGTCGCCCCCCGTTCCGCTGCTGAGCGGGCGCCCCACTCTGCTCAAGCCGGATTTCCTGAAGCTCGATAAGCCGAACTGACCGCGCGGGCTCGCGGCTCTTGACATTATCGTCGGCCGGGATGAAACCGGGGGCATTACCGGCGCCGCACTCCGGAGCGCGGCCGAATTCTGGGAGGTCCGCCATGAAAGGCCGCATCGCTTACATTCCGGGCGAACACAAGATTGAATTCCACGAATATGAAGTGCCGGCGCCGCCCGCCGGAGGGCTGGTCGCTTCAGTAACCCAGACCAACGTGTGCGGATCCGAGGTGCACATGTGGAAGGGAGAGTTCGGGCGGCGCGGTATCATGCCCGGCCACGAGATGAGCGGGCGCATCGAGGCGCTCGGCCAAGGCGTCACGACCGACTGGGCGGGCGTCGCCGTGCGCGCGGGAGATCGGATCGCGCCGGTCTACTACACGGTCTGCAACCGATGCGTGAACTGCGTGGCGGGAAACCAGGCCGCCTGCACCGCCAAGACTCTCGGCGAGCGGCATCCCGACGTGCCGCCGCACTTCACCAGCACCTTTGCGACCCATTACGTGGTGCGGCCGAATCAGAATTTCTACAAGATTCCCGACAACGTGCCCGACGTCGTCGCGTCTTCGGCCAACTGCGCGATGTCGCAGGTGTTCTGGGGAATCGATCGCGTGCGGCTGCAATATGGCGAGACGATCGTCGTACTCGGCGCCGGAGGGCTGGGACTGCATGCGATGGCGATTGCAAAGGCGCGCGGCGCGCGCGTGGTCGCCGTGGACGGAGTGGATCTCCGGCTCAAGCAGGCGCGCCGCTTCGGCGCCGACGAGACCGTGGACATGTGTGAATTCCAGGAGGCCGAGGCGCGGGACAAGCGTGTGCGCCAGCTATGCGGTGGAGCACCGGACGTGGTGCTGGAGGTCGCCGGAGTTCCGGCCGCGTTCAGCGAGGCGGTCCGGATGGTGCGAAACGGCGGGCGGGTAATCGAGATAGGTAATATCTCGAATGCGCTCACGGTGACGATTCCGCCCTCGGTGATCACGTTCAAGTCGCTGGAGATCGTCGGCGTCGCGACCTATCCGCCGCACTATCTGAAGAAGTCACTCGATTTTCTCGCCCTGCACATCGACCGCCATCCGTATCTCGAGCTGTGCGACGCGCTGTTTCCGCTCTCCAAGGCCGCCGAGGCGCTCGACAAGAGCGAGCGGCGCGAAATCACGCGCGCGGGCCTGCTGCCGCAGGAGGCGTGAGGCCGCACTCTCAGTTCGCGCGGTCGGGCAGCAGGGCCTCAGACGGGACGATATCCAAATCGCCTCGCGGCGGCTGCCAGTAGAGATGAATCGAGGCGTCGCCGGCGAGGTTTCGCTCGCCGACCATGATTCGATGCAGTCCGGGGTGCAGATAAATCGTTCCCTCGGCGCGCGGGCGGCCCACGTCACCGGGATCCGCGATGACGACGCGCCCATCGATGCTCAGCCATCCGGCGTCATCCGCGTCAACCACGAACCGGTAATTCCCGCCGCGCCGGACAATCAGCCTTCCGGTCCAGATTGCGACCGACGGAAACGGCATCGCGCCCATCGCGGTGACGTTGTCGAGCGAAATCACGCGATCGATCCGGACAATCTGTGGGGCGCTTTCCCCCGGCCGGTCGCCGACGAAGTAGCGGCCCAGCAGTCCGTGGCGGGCGCGCAGTCCGAGCGGGCGCTGGAGCGCGCCGACCGACGGTGCGACGAATACGGCGGAGATCGCAACCGCGAATCCGACCGCACCTGCCGTCGCTTGGCCCGGCCGCTTCCATAGTCGCAGCGCGTCGGCCAGCTCCACTGCGCCGATTACCCAGAAGATACCCAGCGGCCACAACTGGATCGGTCCCGGCAGACCGACAAACTTGCCCAGATTGAAAGCGACCGAATCCGGCGTGATCATCCCGCCGCCGAAGTACGCATCGCGATTGCTCGCGAAGTCGCCGCGAAAGAACTGCTGCATCGCGAAGTCGCGCACCGGGTTTTGGTACTCGTAGGGGAAATGCGGATTGGTCGCGGTCGCGGCGAGCATGATAAAGCCCGACACCGCGGCCAGTCCGCCCAGCAGCCAGTCGCAGGCCTTGGGCAGAAACGCTAGCGCCAGCACCATGAAGGGGATCGCCGCGACTATCTGGCGCGGACCGGTCGCGGTGCCTCCGCCCCACGACACGATCGATTCACCGTAGGAGGCGTTGAACAGGATCAGCGCACTGAAGGAAAAGACCGTCACCAGCCACTCCGCACGCCACTTGCGCATCCGGAAGAAATACCCGGTTGCGGGAATCACCATCAGCAGCACGGGATTGCAGAAGAACAGTCCGCGTTGCGGGTCCGCCAGGATATCCCACAGGATTTGGACTTTCGGATAGGTAAGTCCGACGAAGCCGCGCGCCTGCTCGGGAAACTGTGTGTTGCCGGGCAGCTTGAACGCCTCGTAGCTGAAGAACAGCGGCCCGCCGAAGGCCAGCCAGTTGTACGCGATCATCAGCACCGCGGTGATCGCCGCCCCGCCCGAGAACGCCGCGACCGCGCGCCAATCGGGCAGCCGGTAAAGCGCGTACAATCCGATCGCCGCGGCCACCAGCAGCGTCGGGTAATCGTTGAGCACCGCAAGCCCGGCGCATAACCCGGCCGCGAAGGCGCGCGGCGCGCGCGAGTCGGCGGAGCCGGTGGCGACCAGGTAAAACGCGATCAACGCGAAGCCGGCCGCGAACGGCTCGCCGGTCATTTCGGTGGCGTAGGGAAAGACGATCGTCGCGAAGGCAAAAATCAGCGCGCATCCCGCGGCGCGGCCTTCGCTCGCGCCGAGATATTTCGCGAACCGGAACATTACCACCGCGGCGATCGACATCAGCAGGCCGGTGGTCAGTACGATCGTCAGGTAGGTCAGGATCGCCCAGTAAAGCGGCTCGTTATGCCTGAGCAGCGGAATCAGCGCCACGCGCAGCAGCGCCCACGGCACCAGCGCGACCAGCGAGGTGCCTGGCGCTTTGACCGAGTAGTAGTGCCCGGCCAGGTGGATAATATCGGCCGTGTTGTAGCCGCAGAAGCCGTCGATCCACAGCGAATGGCGCTCCAGCGCCGAGCGCATCAGGTCGAATCGCGCCGCGGTGCTCTGATCGGAACCCTGGTAGAAGTACGCGTAAGTGACGAACGGAACGATGAACAGCGCGTTCTCGATTCGCCTGGTGCGCGACTCGCCGCTCATTTCCGCTTCCCCGATTTGGCTTTCGGCGCGGCGGGCGCGCGTGGCGCGGGGGCGGGCGATTCCAGCGGGAAGCGGCGCCATCCCCAGATCGCGATCGCCGCGAGCACGAGGAACGTCGCCAATACCGTGATCGGCGTGCCGATCGGACCGGTCGCCGAAGCCTTGCGAATCGCCATCAGGTCGAAGACCCGGTGAGCACCGGGCGGCGGCGCGGCGATCCGCTCGACTCTCGCGTCGCGAAAGAAAGCGCGGCCCACGTTAAGGCTGCCGAAGCCGCCGACCCGAAGCGCGATATCGACGTCAGCGCCGCGCCCGGAGACCTTTACGTAGAAGCCCAGGCGCTGCCAGTCCGTGGTGCCGCGCACGTCGGAGGACATGATGCCGTCCTCCATCATCGAGATGCTCGCGCCGGTGGCGGCGGTTCCCACGTTCTCGGTGCGGACATCGGCCGAGCAGTAGTACCATCCCGCGGGCAGAGTGAGCGATTGCATCCAGCGCCCGTCGTTGGGCTTGAGATTTTCCACCGCCGCGGTTCCGGGATTTCCGGCAGTGGGATGCGTCCAGGTGTAACGGACTGCGTCGGGGCCGTTGACCCAGGCCTCGGTGCGCCAGTTGTCGGGTTGGTTCTCGGAACCCTTTGCCAGGTCGCCATTGAGGAGGATATTTCCCGGTGCGGCCGAGGCACGCCCCGCCGCGACGGTGAGCATCGCCACCGCCGCCATCGCGGCGGTCCGCCAGCGCCACATACCGGTTCGATAGATCGGCGGCATACGGGTCAGATCCAGTTACGGAGCCCCGGCCCGTGCAGCCACATCCGGGCGTAATAGCTCGAACGCGCGATCGGAATTGCCGTCCACACGGGGTAAAAATAGATGAACGTGGCGACTGCGGTCGCGGCGAACGCGACGCATACCAGCCGTCCCGCGTATCGAGTCCATATCAGCGACGCGAAATAGGCGACGACCAGAGCGACGAAGACCACCGCCCCCCACGCGGTTCCGAGCCCAAGCACGTACACCGGCATGATCGTGAGCAGGAGCGCCATATGCTCCCACGGCTCCGCGCTGCCGTCCCAGAACTGCGTCAGCAAGGCGCCCAGCGCCAGGTACGCCAGGATAGATCGACCCCATGTAGTGATAGAGAAACAGCGTGCGGCCGATCGGCACCCAGATGACCAGGTAACCGAGGTATCCGATCACCAGGAACGTGCGCTCCAGACTGCGGCGCTCGAACGCCTTCACCGCGGTGATCGTGATCGCGGTCAGCCCGGCCCACCACAGCGCCGGATTGCCGCCGCCCCAGACCGTTGCGACTTTTCCGGTCTTGGGAAAGTTCTGCCAGTACGCGATCGGCCGCAGCATCAGCGGCCAGCTCCACCACGGCGAGGCGTAGGGATGGGTCGCGGAGGAGACGCTTTTCTCGTACCAGATTACTTCCTTGTAGTAGTGAAACAGGTCCGCGATACCGCCCCACCATCCGAGGTAGTACTTCGGCAGAAAAACGGAGATATATGCGATTGACGCCACCCCTCCGACCAGCGCCACCGCCGCGATGATCCGCCGGTCGCGCTGCGGGTCGGAGCGCAGGTCGCGCGCGAGAACGTAGATCATGAATCCGACCACGAGCAGGAAGGTCACCGCCGGGATATAGAACTTGCTGCCCACGCAAAGGCCCAGCGCAAGTCCCATCCATGGCATCACGCGCCGGCGCGACAGAAGATCCTTCGCATCGATGAGCCGAAACAGAAGCGCGTATGAAATCGCCGCGAAAGTCAGATAGACGATATCGATCACCGCGATGCGCGAATCGACCAGGAACATCCCGTCGAGCAGAATCGCGCCAGCGGCGAAAGCCCCCGCCATCCGCGACCGCATCACCCGGCGCCCGAGCAGGTAGGTGACGCCCACCAGCACGGTGCCCAGGATTGCGTTGCCGACGCGCCATGCCCATGCGTGATCGCCGAATATCATGATCCCGAGCGCGATGATCAGCTTCGCCAGCGGAGGATGCGGATCGAGGAACGCCTCTCCGTGCAGATAGTGGCGCGCCTGTTCGGCGACGAAGTGCACCTCGTCGAAGACGATCGCGTTGGGATGGCCGAGATGCCAGAAACGGGTCGCGGCCGCCGCGATCAGCAGGGCCGAGATGATCACCGTGTCGAGCCTGCCCCAATTGAGCGGCGGCGTGACCGGTTCGGCGGCCTGCTCCTTTGGGCGCTCAGGAAAGATACGCGCATAGAGCCGCGCGGCGGCCGCGCCGGCGGGCGATTGGCGCTGCTCGTCCGTCTCGGACCCGAGCTGCGTGACGCCGTAGTGGATCGAATAGCCGAAGATCACCAGGTTGAGCGCCGAGGCCGTCATCGCGAGCCAGTCGCGCCCGTCCAGGAACACCACCGTCTGGAGCGTGTGCAGCACGTAGGCAAGGTTGAACAGGCAGGTCAGCGTCAGCGCCACGAACACCAGCATCATCTCGGTTGACTCGAGCGCGAGCGGAACCGCGAAGGCCAGAGCCGGATACAGGTAGCGCTCGTGCATCCGCGGCGCGAGCATGAAGAAGCCGAATATCGTGATGAAGGCCGCATAGATGAGCGTGCGCGGGGAGCGCTCGCGCCACAGCATCCACGCCACGAATCCATAGAGCGGCGCGAGCAGGCTCATGCCGAAGGCGAAGAACGAGATACCGCCGATCGTTTCCGAGTCGGGCCGCCTAAGCCCGCCCAATAGCGCGATCAGGTTGAACGCGTTAACCGAGGTCTCGTGATAGTAGGCCGCGGTCGAAGTGTAGAGGTTGAGAATCCAGTTCCACGGATGGCCGATCTGGAAGGGGATAATGCCGATCGCGAACACGGCGATTCCGATCACGCCGCATCGCACCCATCGTGCGACCGGCGTCTTCAGCATCGTCCACCACGCCAGCACCGGCAGCAGCATCAGGCCCTGCGGCTTGACCAGCACCGAAATCGCCGCCATCGCCCAGCACAGGTCGTACTGCTCAGCGATCAGAGCGAGCACGCTCAGCCAGATGGTGAAGGTCAGGACGGAATCGCTCTGCCCCCACACGACCGTATCGAACAGCATCGCGGGGTTGAGTGCGATCAGCAGCATCGCGACCAGCGCGATCCGCGGCTCCCTGGTGCGGCGCACGAACGCCCACACAATCAATGCAAGGAACAAGTCGGCGACGATCGCGGGGCTCTCCACGATCACGCGCAGGAAGTCGCCCGAGGCATGGAGAATCTGCGCCGCAATTCCCGCCACCCACAGCGCGTACAGGTAGCCGGGCGGATAATCCAGGAAATATCCGCTCTGATAAGTGTGCGCCGGTCCCAGGTTCGAGATCTGAAGCGCCCACGCCTGGTAGCTGCCGACGTCCGGCCCGAAGCCCGGAAAGAACGGCAGCAGGAAGATTTTGACCACCGCCAGCACGATCAGGACGACCAGCACGGTCTCGATACCCGAGTCGGGTTCGCGGCGGGCGGGCTCGATTTCGCGCGCGAACGTCAAGGCGACGATCGCAATCAGCACGGCGGCGCTGAACAGCCCCACCAGCTTTCCGTTCGGTCCGCCATCGGCCGCCGGAGTCGCCGCGGCGAGACAGGCGACCGCTAGCGCGACCAGCGCAAGCCTTTCGCGTACAAATCTTCGCGCGCGATCCGCGCATCTGTTCTCCACGACCATCAAGGCATGACCATCAGCGTAGCCACGGCGGGAGTGCGGCGATTCGATCGCAGCAAGGCGGGATCCGGGAAGCGGGCAAATTTCATTAGCCGCTAAGATAGCCGAGACGGGCCGCCTGATGAACAACCCGCGTCCGGTGGAACCGCACCAGAGCCCCGGTCTATGATGCCGTATTCGCGCGGCCGCAGGAGGCGAAATGGAACTCATCCACACCGTATGGGAGCCGCAGGGCGACGGCCCGCATCCGACCATAATCGCGTTTCACGGATGGGGCGCCAATGCGCTCGACCTGGTCGGACTGGCCCCGTACGTCGCCGAGGGCCGCTTCATGATCATCTGCCCGCAGGGTCCGCTGGAGGTTCCGATCGGCCCGACGCGGGGCTACGGATGGTTTCCGATCAGGACCGGCTCGGCGCCCGACCCCGACGCGATCGAACAGAGCGCGCAGACTGCGACGCGCTTCGTCGATGCCGCGATCGAGCGATATCCGGTCGACCGCCGCAAGCTGGTCATCCTGGGGTTCAGCCAGGGCGGAACGATGGCGTATCGGCTGGCGATCCCGAATCCGGAAAAATACGCCGCGCTGGTCGGGCTCTCGACCTGGTTCCCGCCCGAACTCAAGGACAAGGCGGGTGATCGCGAGGCGCTCGAGCGGCTGCCAACCCTGGTCCAGCACGGGCGTGCCGACGACATGATCGAAATTTCGCGCGCGCGGCAGGCGGTGGAATTGATGCGCGAGATGCGGGTGCCGCTGGTTTTCCGAGAATACGATTGCGGCCACGAAATCTGCGCCGACAGCCTGACCGATCTGTCGGAGTTTCTGATGTCCAAGGTCCTGCAGCCGATAATCACGCTATAAGCCGCATCTGTTAAGCGTAAGCGGCGGTCACAGCGATCGGCAGGTGTGGTAAGCTCCGAGGGATGAACGACGAAGCGGAGCGCGATTCGTTTGCGCGGCTGCTCGCTACGATTCGGGATCTGCGCCAGCGATGCCCGTGGGATCGCGAACAGAAGCTCGCCGACACCGCGCGCCATCTCATCGAGGAAGCATACGAAACCGCCGACGCGATCGCCTCCGGCGATCGTGAGGATGTCGCCGAGGAGCTTGGCGACCTCATCGTGCAGGCGCTCTTCACCGCCGCAATCGCCGCCGAGGACGGACCGCACAGCGTCGCCGCCATGCTCGAGCACGCCCGCAGCAAGCTCATCCGGCGCCATCCGCACGTCTATGGCGATGCGCAGGCGGACAGCGTCGAGCAGGTGCTCGACCAGTGGGAGCGCATCAAACGCGCTGAACGCGCACACAAGCGCGAAAAGAATTCGCTGGAGGAGGTCGGGCGCGCCCTGCCCGCCCAGATGCGCGCGGAGAAGCTCGGCGAGAGCGCACGGCGGCGCGGGATGGACTGGGCCAATGCCGGCGAAGTTCTGGCCAAAGTTCGCGAAGAACTCGATGAGGCCGAGCAGGCGCTCGCGCGCGGCGACCAGGCGGCGCTGGCCGAGGAAATCGGCGACATGATGCTCGCGCTGGCGAACGTCCCGCGCTTCATCGGGCACAACGCGGAAGAGACGATGCGCCGGAGCTGCGACAAGTTCGTCGAACGATTCGGCCGGGTCGAGCGCCTGGCGGAGGCGCGCGGACTGGACCTGAAGGCGCTCTCCCCGGCAGAAGTCGAAGCTCTGTGGCAGCAAGCCAAGCGCGATGCGGGTTGCGATTAGCGAAACCGCTGCGAACTACCCACCTTGTGCATGAGGTCGGGGAAATCAGGCTCACAGGCCGTATTGCTTGCCGCGGGCGGCACTGTTAGCAATATCAGGTCATGCCGCATATTCCAGTTCACCCGTCGGCCCAAAAGCGTCACCGCCAGAATCTGAAGCGCCAGGAGCGTAACCGCGCCATCAAGTCGCATGTCCGCAATGCGGTCAAAGAGGCTGCGCAGGCGATCTCCGGCTCCGATCCGACCGCCGCGTCGCAGAAGCTGCGCGAGGCCACTCGCGCCCTGCAGAAGGCGCGCACCAAGGGCACCCTGCATCGCAACACCGTCCGCCGCCAGATCTCCCGGCTGTCGGCGCGGCTTCACAAGAGCCAGGCGAAAAGCAGCAAGCAGTAGTCGCGCGCGGGCGGGTTCGATTCGACGCGTCTGCCGCGCGCCTCGTCGCAGGAGCGCAGTCGCGGCGGTGCGCCCGGCTCAGGCTCCCGCTCCCATCAGATCAAGCACCAGCGCTCCGACCGCCGCGGCGCGCTCCTTGATCGCGCCGCGCTTGAAGCCCGCGTCCAGCTCGGATGCGCGGCGATAGGCCCGCTCGATACGCGCAAATCCGAAGCGCCGCGCGCCCTCGATCGCGCGGGTGGCTAGTGCGCTTGCGGGATGAAGTCCGAGCGCGGTGGCGATTTCCGGCGTGCCCTTGCGCCGCGCGAGCATCGACGCCGCCGTCATCATCCGCCGCATCACCGGAATAATCTCGACCGCCAGGATTTCGATTGGATCCCGCCCGAGCGCGACCGCTCGATCGATTTGCGCCAGCGCCTGTCCGGTGCGCCCGCGTCCCAAACTTTCTGCGATTTCGAATATTCCGGGCATTCGACGGCTCACCGGATCGTCGAGGTCGTCGGAGGAAACGGGACGGGTCGGGTCGCAGAAGATCGCGGCCTTGTCGATCGCATTTGAGATCGCGGCCAGATCGCCGCCATGGCGCATCGCGAGGAAATCCGCGACCCCCGGACCCAGGCGCAGACCGCGCCGGGCCGCGAACGCTTCGGCGTAGTCGGGAATCTGGTTGTCGAACGGGCGCGCGCAATTCAGCATCAGCGCAGATTTCTCGGCCACGCGGCGGAGCCGGGCGGGAGCGGTATCGCGCTCGACGATCACGACGAGATGATTGGGTCCGCCGGCTGACTCAATGGCGGCGGCCAGCGCCGCCTCGCCGGTCGGGGCGCCGCCTTCGGCGCCCGAGGGATCGCCGGAGTCGTCGACGGCTTCGCGGTCGCGACGCGAACGGAGCATGCGGCAGACGATCAAGCGCTTGGAGGCGAACAGGTCGGCGCCGCCGATCTCGTCCAGCACGCGCGAGAAATCATCGCCCGCTCCGACCTGGAACGAACGGTATTGAAAGCCCTCTTGGGCAAGCCGCGCGGCAATAGCGCCAAGGACGTACTCGCGCAAATATCCATGGGGCCCGAAAATCAGCGCCGCCGACGGCAACGTCTTGCGCGAGTCGATCGATTTCAGGAACGCGAGCGCGCTGTCAGCCGGCATCGGAGGCTATTGCGTGCGCCGCGGCTAGAACCCTTCGGACATTGAGGCGTACAGATTCTTCGCGATGTTCTGCATCACCTGATCCTGCCCGAGCGCCATTTCCGATTGTGCAATCTGGATATCGGGCATGTTCGCAATATTCGAGCTGCGCAGATTCCCCTGCACGAACCCGGGAGTGGTCGGCACCACCGCCTGCGCCACAATGGGCGAATGCTGCAGGTTGCCGAGATGGGAGCCATGCCAGATGACCTTGTTGGTGCGAAGATCCTTGAGCGACGCGGTGACGCTGATCGACTGATTGTAGATGGTCGGCTCCAGGACGGAATTGAACGAACCCGGCATGATGAGCTGCGCGTTGACGTTGCCGCTAAGCTCGAGGTCCGCGTCCGCAGGGCTGTCCACGATCTGCAGCCGGTCATGTAACGCGATCTCATCCTTTACATAGCGCATGAACACGTCGTTGAGACCGGTCTGGCGGGTGTGATTGGTGAAACGGGCCACGTAGATGGTTTTCGCGTCGGTGGGCAGATTGCTGCCCGAGACCGCGAAATGGTAGCCGCAGCCGGCGATCGTTGCCGCCGCCGCAGCGAGCATCACCAGCGCAGCGGCGACTCTACTGAACCTTTTCCAGACCGGCATCATCGCCCTTATGGCGCAGATCGAGCTGACCGGCTAGCTGATCGAGCACGCCATTGACGAAGCGGCCCGAATCCTGGTCGCCGTAGCATTTTGCGAGCTCGATCGCCTCGTCGATCGTGACGCGCGCCGGAACGTCCTCCATCCGCATTAGCTCGAACAGCGCCATCCGCAGGATATTGTGGTCCACGCGCGAAAGGCGCCGGATCGACCAGTGCTCCAGCGCGCCCGCGAGCAGCTTGTCCAGTTCGGCGACCTCGGTTCTCACACCTTCGACCAGCCGGGCCGCGAAACGGCGCGCGCCGTCATCGGCGGGAAAGTTCTCAAAGAACAGCACGAGGTCTTCGCTCGAGGCGCCGCCGCAGATATCGATTCGGTAAAGCGCCTTGAGGGCGAGTTCGCGCCCTTGATGTCGTATTCCCATAACTCTTCGAGCATGGCCTGCGCGGCGGCGAATGCGCCGCCGCCGCCGAGCCGGCAGATTCAGTTGATAAGCTTCAGCTCAGAGAACAGATGGCCGAGTTTTTCCTTCTTGGTCCTCAGGTATCCGATGTTCCCGACGTGCGGCGGAACTTCCAGCGGAACCCGCGTCACGCGGACGCCGTAGCGGCGCAGGCTATCGATCTTGTGCGGGTTGTTGGTAAGCAGCTGGACTTCGCCCACGCCAAGGTCGCGCAGGATCTGCGCGCCGATTCCGTAATCGCGCAGGTCTTCCTCGAATCCCAACTCGAGGTTCGCCTCAACCGTGTCGAGCCCGCGATCCTGCAGCGCGTAAGCGCGGATCTTGTTGCCCAGGCCGATTCCGCGGCCTTCCTGATGGAGATAAATGACGACGCCGGCCTCCGAGGCCATGATGCGCGTCAGCGATTCCTCGAGCTGCTCGCCGCAGTCGCACCGAGTGGACGCGAACACGTCGCCCGTAAGGCATTCCGAATGCAGCCGGACCAGGGCGGGCCTGCCACCGCCAACGTTTCCCTTGACGAGCGCCAGATGCTCCCGGCCGTCCACGATATTGCGGAAGATGACCGCCTTGAGCTCGCCCGCCTGAAGTTCGAACGGGGCCTCGGAGACGCGCTGCACGAGCGTTTCATGGATCAGCCGGTATGCGACGAGATCCCGGATGAAGCACAGCGGCAGGTCGTGGCGTTGCGCGAACTCCCGCAACTCGGGCAGTCGCGCGGCTTCGCCGTCGTCGCGCAAGATCGCGCATAGCGCGGCGGAGTTTCCCGCCACGGCGCAGCGAACCAGGTCGACGGCTCCCTCGGCGCGCCCGCTTCGCATCATGACGCCGCCCGCCAACGCCATAAGCGGCAGGATGTGGCCGGGCATCACGATGTCCTGGGGTCCCGATTTCTCAGAGGCGACAACCGAGATCGTTCGCGCGCGATCCGCAGCCGAGATGCCGGTGGTCACGCCGACGCGGGCCTCGACCAGCGCGCCGGCCTGCTCGGGAGCCTCGCTGCTCTCGGCGGCGTGGGAGAGCGGGATGCCGAGTTCGCGCATCCTGCGGTCCGTGAGCGCCACCGAAACGACGCCGCGCGCCTCGCGGACCATGAAATTCACGTGTTCGGGTACGATACGCTCCGCCGCCATGACCAGATCGCCTTCCGCGTCCTCGCGGTCTTCGGCGACCATGACGACCATGCGGCCGTCGCGGATTCGGCTGAAAATTTCGTCAAGTTGCGAAGTTTCCATACGGATACTTCCGAGCGAGTCAGATATTACCATTAGGGTGCGGATGCAACCAGCCGAGCGCGCGCAGACTAACGGGCATTCGGCCGCGCCTTGCGCGGTCGGCGGCGCTCGGGGCTGCCTTCGATCAACAGGTCGGGACCTATCCGGGTAACCGCCAGGTCTTTGAGCGAAATGGCGTGGCGCATCAGATTTGTCCGCATCCCTTCGACGGCCGACAGTCCGGCGCCGACAATTTTTGGGGCAAGGAAAAAGGCGACCCGATCGATGACCCCCGCCCGCAGGGCCGACGCCGCCAGATGCGCCCCGCCCTCGAACATCACCTTGCACCATCCGCGCCGCCCCATCGCGCGCATCATCGCGGCCAGATCGATTCCACCTTCGTCGGCAGGCATCGCCAGAATTTCGACATTGGAGCCCGCGTAGCGCCGCGCCGCCGCGGCGGCCTTTGCGGTGGATGTCACCACGATCGCGTGTGCGCCGGATCGCTCCCGGAGCGTGAGTGCGCCAGCAGGCGTGCGCAGCGTGCTGTCCACGATCACCCGGACCGGATCGCGCCCTCCGGGTATCCGGCAGGTGAGGCGCGGATTATCGGCGGCCACGGTACCCGCACCGACGATCACCGCGTCGCACTCGCGGCGCCATCGATGAACCAGCGCGCGCGACGCCTCCGAGCTGATCCATCGCGAATCTCCGCTGAGCGCTGCAATCCGCCCGTCCATCGATAAAGCGAGCTTGAGCAAGCCGAAGGGGCGCCGGAGCCGCTCGCGCGTGAAGAAGCCCTCGTTGATGCGGCGGCATTGCTCTTCCAGCACACCGACCTGAACCTCGATTCCCGCGCGCCGGAGAATTTTAGCGCCGCGGCCCCGAACCGGCGGATACGGATCGACGCATCCGACCACCACCCGAGCGACCGCCGCCTCCACCAGCGCCCGCGCGCACGGAGGCGTCTTCCCACGATGCGCGCATGGCTCGAGCGATACGTACGCGGTTGCGCCGCGCGCACGCGCTCCGGCCTGCTGGAGCGCCTGGGTCTCCGCATGCGGCCTGCCGCCGGGTGCGGTGCAGCCGCGGCCGACTATGCGGCCGCGGCGCACGATCACGCATCCTACGGCGGGATTCGGGGTCGTAAGCCCGACCATCGGCGCTGCAAGCGCGAGCGCCTCACGCATATGGCGGAGGTCCAACGGGTCCCACGCGGCGCGCCGCGGCGAATCAGGACGCGGGGTCGCCCTTTTTGTCGCGCGGGCGGGCTTCAGGCTCACCGCTTTGGCCTTCCTTGCGCAGCCGGATGAGATCTTCGAGCTCGTGCATGAACTCGTCGATGTCCTTGAACGAGCGGTAGACCGATGCGAAGCGCACGTATGCGACCTGGTCAATACCGTGCAGCTCGTTCATCACCGCCGTGCCGATTTCGGAGGTTGGGACTTCGCGCGCGGCTGATTCAGTTGCCTGTGCTTCGATACGGTCGGCAATCTCCTCGATCGTCTGCATCGAGACCGGGCGCTTCTCGCACGCGCGGGTCAGCCCGGCGATTATCTTGGCGCGATCGAACGGCTCGCGCCGTCCGTCCTTCTTGACCACCACCGGGGTGGTTTCCTCGACCCGCTCCCTGGTGGTGAAGCGCCGCTTGCACGACGAGCATACCCGGCGGCGGCGAATCGTTGCGCCGTCACCCGACAGGCGTGAATCGATCACGCGGTTACCGCGATGGCGGCAGAAGGGACAGCGCATCGCGGGTCACCCCTCGCGTTTCCGCCTCGCGGCGTGACGCCTGATCGCCACCCGCGCGAAAAGTACGCCGCAACGCGAACGCCGCCGGCGCTCGCCTGAAGTTGGGGCGCAATCTGGTTCGAAAGATGAAACTGACGGGCGTGAGTTCAGCTCTTGTGAGCCTCGATGTACGAAACGACGTCCTTCACCGTGCGAATCTTTTCGGCGTCTTCGTCGGAGATTTCGATGTTGAACTCTTCTTCGAGCGCCATCACGAGTTCAACTATATCGAGCGAATCGGCGCCGAGATCCTCGATAAACGACGAGTCGGGTTTGACCTCGTCGGCGGCCACTCCGAGCTGCTCGCTGATCTTCTCGCGAACCTTGGTTTCGATGTCTGAAGCCATTCTGCGTTAGTTCCTCCTGATGGCGCGGCGCTTAGGGCCGCACCTGCAACCGGGCTCAGCCGTTGGGGTGCGGCCACAACCGCTGCCGCACGCCCATTGTGCATACAATCAGCGCCGCAGGCCAAGCTCTCGTGGTCCCGGCCAAGCAAAACGGCAGCATAAGGACTTGAAGCGCGCTAGGCAAGTTGGGGACAGCGCCGGTCCAAGCGCCATTTTGGCCCCGAATCATGCGTCCGCGAACAACTCCTTGACCGCCTTGAGCGAGGCCATGTCCTCCAGCGGCTTCACCTTTACATTGCGGTCGATCCGGCGCATCAGTCCCATCAGGACCCGCCCGCCGAATTCGACCGCGTCAGTCACTCCCATCGCCGCCATCGCCCTCATCGATTCTTCCCAGCGAACGGGCGAGGTTATCTGGTCAGTCAGCAGCGCCGCCACGCGGGCGGCGTCGCGATTCACCGCCGCGGTGACGTTGGCTATAACGCCGAACTTAAGCGGCGAGACCGCGATCTTTTCCAGAATCGGTTTCATTCCCTCCCGGGCCGGCTCCATCAACGGGCAATGAAACGGCGCGCTGACCTTGAGCTCCTGCGACATCGTGGCGCCCCGCTCCTTGGCCATCTCAATCGCGCGCCGCACGGGTCCCGCATGGCCGGCGATGACGATTTGCCCTGGAGCGTTGAGATTGGCCGCAACCGCGACTTCTCCCCCGCTGGAGACTTGCGCGCAGATTTCGGCGACCGCGCCAGGTTCCATACCGATCAGTGCCGCCATCGCACCCTTGCCCTCGGGACACGCCTCCTGCATCAGCCGGCCGCGCTCCCGCACCGCGCGAAGCGCATCGGCAAAGGCAAGCGCTCCCGCGGCGACCAAGGCGCTGTACTCGCCCAGGCTGTGCCCGGCGGCGATTTCGGGCTCGGCGCGAACTTCGGCCTGGAACACGCGCAGCGCCGCTACCGAGGTGGCGACGATGGCCGGCTGCGTATTCATCGTGAGGCGCAACTGATCCTCGGGCCCCTGGAAGCACATCTGGGAAAGCTTGAAGCCGAGCGCGTCGTCAGCTTCGTCGAAAGTCGTCCGCGCAACGGGAAAATTCTGGGCCAACTCCGCGCCCATCCCGACCCGCTGCGACCCTTGTCCGGGAAATAGGAATGCAAGCTTCATCGGAGTTCAGAATCGGTCAGTGCGTCTCGCGCGGCGTGGAGCCCGGTTTCTCGTCGGGCGAATCCGCCGGCTGCGATGGCTTCGCCGCGGCCTTCTCTCCGGCCGAGCCATTTTTGGTCACGGGCGGCTCTGCAGGCGGTGCGGATGCAGCCGGAGCGCCTTCGTGCGCTGCGTCGCGCGGCGGGGACTCCGGCGCGGGCGGCGCAGCGGCCGCAGGCCGCGCCGCTTGCGCATGATTGGCAATCACCTCCGGCTCAACCGCTGGCCTCGGCGCCTCGGGCGGTGATGCCGGCGCCTCACCCTCTTTTGCCTTTGCCGCCTCGGCTTCCTTGGACTGGCGGTGGAGCCGTTCGCGCATCCGAGAGAGCAGAGCCCGGAAGCCCTTGTTGGCGCCCGATTTGGAGGGAATCGAGGGCTGGATACGGGCAAGAATCTCGGCGATCTCGGCGTTGACGTGGCCGACCAGGGCTTCGTTGGAGGCCGCGCGCACCGCGTTGCGAATCGCGCGGCCGTTCGATGAGCCGTGCGCGATCACCGCCACGCCGGCGACGCCGAGCAGCGGCGCACCGCCGTATTCGTGCGGATCGAGCCGCTCGCGCATCGCACCCAGCCGCTTGCGAATCAGGAAATACGCAAGCCGCCCTGGCCAACTTGCGGTGAAAGCCTCGCGCAGGTTGCCCAACATGAAGGACGCGAACCCTTCCATCGTCTTGAGCGCGACGTTGCCGGTGAATCCGTCGGTCACCACGACGTCCGCTTTGGCGGCATTGATGTCGCGGCCTTCGACATAGCCGACATAGTTGACGTAGGAGCCCATCTGGGCGAGCGAGGCAGCCGCGCTGCGCGTCAGGTCGGTGCCCTTGGAGGCTTCCTCGCCGTTGGAAAGAATTCCCACCCGCGGCCGCGAAACATTGCGTACCCGCCGCCAGTACACCGAGCCCATCACGGCGAACTGCACCAGGTTGATCGGCTTGACGTCGGTGTTGGCGCCCGCATCGATCAGCAGTCCCTGGCCTTCGATGGTCGGCACCATGGTTCCGATCGCCGGGCGATCGACGCCGGGCAGATTGCCGAGGATTGCCATCGCCGCCGCCATCATCGCGCCCGAATTGCCCGCGCTGACGAACGCGCTGGCGCCGCCGCTCTTGACCAGGTCGAAGCCCACGTGAATCGAGGAGTGCGGCTTGGTGATGACGGAATCGAGCGGCGAGTCGTCCATCGACACGACCTCGTCGGCATGCTCGACGGTGATGCTGAGTCCGCTGAGATCGTGTTCGGCAAGCTCGCGGTTGACGACTTCGCGCTGGCCCACCAGCACGACTTCGATACCGAAGTCGCGTGCGGCCAGGACGGCGCCCTCTACGGCGGCCTTCGGGGCGAGATCGCCCCCCATCGCGTCAAGCGCGATTTTCACGGCGAATGCCTCGTGCGCCTATTCCTTGGCCGGCGCCATCTCGCGCCCACGATAGGAACCGCAATGGCGGCAGACGTGATGCGGCATCACCGGCTCACCGCAATTCGAGCAGGTGGAAGGATTGACGGCGCGCAGTGCGTCGTGAGAGCGGCGCTTGTTTTTCTTGGAATGAGAGGTACGGCGTTTGGGTGCTTGCATGACGGACTCTTCCTGCGAATTGAATTGATCGAACTCAGCGCTGGCCGATCTTGAGCGAGCGCAGCGCGGCAAACCGGGTATCCAGCCGCTCTTCCTTGCATCCACAGGTTGCGCGATTGAGGTTTAACCCGCAATGCGGGCACAAGCCCTTGCAATCCTCGCGGCACAGCGGACGGGTCGGCAGCGAGAGCAGCAACTGTTCGCGAATGAGCGGGCTTAAGTCTATTTCCTCGCCCTCGTACAGAGAAAACTCCATGTCTTCGATGCGCAGATCGCTTTCCTCGCCGAATCCGACCGCCTTGGGCGCCAGAACGAAGCGGAACGGATGTTCAGCTTCGATATCGAACTCTTCGGCGCATCGGGCGCACGCGGTATGCGCGCGAGCATGCAGCCGGCCCGCGAAAAATATATCCGTGCCCGCGCGATAGACCGACACCGTGACCGAAATCGGCCCAACGATTTCGTATTCGCGCACAGGCCCCTGCGCCAGAGCGCGATTGGTATCGGCTTCCGATTCAGCGAAGTTAAACTCCTTCGCTTCGGCGGTTATGTCGTCAAGCCGAAGTTTCACGGGAAATATCTCCCCTATTAATGGGAGTCGGACGGGAGATTATTGCATGTAAAGCCTCTTCGGCAAATACAGGCGCGTCGCCGCTCAACGCGGATATGCTCACGAATTTCGGCGCGCGGGCGCAGCCGATCTCGTTTTTATTCCGATTCGCGGGCATTGAGGTAAGAGCGTGCAACAGTCGCACTGCGGCGCGCGGGCCTTGCAGATCTTCCGCCCGTGCAGGATGAGCCGCATCGAAAACGCCGTCCATTCGTCCGCGGGCAGCAGCGCGCACAGATCACGCTCGATTCTGTCGGGCTCCGAGCGCCGCGTCAGTCCGAGCCTGCGCGCGAGCCGGCGCACGTGCGTATCGACCACCAGGCCCGGCTCGCCGAAGACGTGCCCGCGAATGACGTTGGCGGTTTTGCGCCCGACGCCAGTCAGCACGACAAGGTCCTCCATCGCGCGCGGAACCTCCCCCGCGTGGCGCTCGACCAGAGTCCGCGCGCTTGCAATCAATGAGCGGGTCTTCTGCCGGAAGAAGCCGGTCGTCGCGATCAGCTCGCGGATGCGCTGCTCGGAGGCAGCGGCCGTCGCGGCGGCGTCGGGAAACTCGCGGAACAATGCCGGCGTTACCAGGTTAACCCGCTCATCAGTGCATTGTGCGGACAGGATTGTCGCGGCCAGGCACTGCCACGGTGTCTCAAAATCGAGGCTGATCCGCGCCGCCGGATACGCGGCCGCGAGGGCCCGCCCGATTCGCGCCGCGCGCGACCTCCGCTCGGTTGAAGTCTCCCGCGGGGCCATCGCGGCTTAATCGGGAAAGCGCCGACGGCGCAGGTTGTCGCGAAAATCCGCCACCTCCGCCGATTCACGCGCGTCGTCCCACGCCAGTTCTGTCGCCATCAGCCGCGCAACCGTCGGGGCGGCGGCGTCGGCTTCGACCGGATATCGCCAGACCAGCGCGGTGCGGCGAATCATGAAGTCCGCCAGCGTCAGCGCCATTTCGTGGCGCACCGCGTAAATGACTTCAGCCGCCAGAATCGGGCATCCCAGGGCGATCGGCTCGGCGAGCGCGGAATATTCCGCCGCGATTCGCGCCGGCAACAGCGCACGGGTCCCGTAACGCGCGATCAGGATCTCGCGCGCGGCCCGCGGCAGCGCCGCCAGCGCCTGCGCGTCGGCGTGATCGGGCTCATCCGGTTCGGTGCGCGCGCCGGGAAGCGGGACATCGCGCGTGGGGCATCGCGACATTCCTTTGCCGATTTCCCGGACCAGGCGGCTGACCAGCTTCTCGGCTATCTCGCGATGGGTCGTCAGCTTGCCTCCGGCGACGCTCAGCAGTCCGCCGCGGCTCTCCAGGATCACCTCTTCGCGCGGCACTGCGGACGGCGATTTGGAATCCGATCCGTCGAGCACCAGCGCGCGCAAACCGGCGAAACTCGAGGCGACATCCTCCGCGCTCAGGCGCATCCCGGGCAGACTCTCCGCCAGAACCGCGAGCAGATATGCCACGTCGGATCGCTCGGTCCGAACCGCCGCGGGATCGCCCGCGTACTCGGTATCGGTGGTTCCGACCAGCACGTAGCGATCGTGCGGCATCACGAACACGATTCGGCCGGCGTCATCGCCCAGCACCAGCGAGTCACGCACCGGCAACCGAGTGCGTGAAAACACCAGGTGCACGCCCTTGCTCAGGCGTACGCTGGGGAGAGCGCCGGGATCCTCCATACGCCGGATATGGTCGACCCACGGGCCCGCGGCATTCACAAACGTGCGCGCGCGGAGCGCGAAGGTGGAGTCGCCAATCAGGTCGCGGACCGACGCCGAGCGCAGGCGTCCCTGAGTTGCGCCAAACTGCTCCACCGAGGTGTAATTTGCGACCGCCGCGCCGTGAATCGCGGCGTCCAGGACATTTTCGAACGTGATACGCGCATCGTCGCCCCAGCCGTCGTAGTAAGTCGCACCGCCAGTCAGTCCTTCGCGCGCGAGTGCGGGCTCGCTCTCGCGGACCTGGGCGGCGGAAAGGTTGCGATGCCATTCGGCGACCGGCGTGCGCGCGAAGAGATCGTACATCCACAGTCCCAGCGACATCGTGAAGCGCCCGAAGCCGCGCCCACGGTAGACGGGAAACAGGAATCGAATGGGATGCACGAGGTGTGGCGCGGTGACATGCCGCAGCCGCTCGCGCTCGCGCAGCGCATGATAGACGAGGCTCAATTGCCCCTGCGGCAGATAGCGAAAGCCACCGTGGATCAGTTTGGAGGAGCGCGAGGAGGTGGCGCCGGCGAAATCGCCGCGCTCCACGAGCGCAACGCTCAACCCCCGCATCGCGGCGTCGCGGGCGATCGCAGCGCCATTGATCCCGCCGCCGATTACAGCGACGTCGAAATCCTCGGTGCGCAGCCGGGTTAGGCTGCGCTCGCGGTCGAGCGGATTTTCCTGCGCCTGGGTCAGGGCCAGCGCCTCGTCATCGTGGGCGGTTGGCGATCAGTCCTCGGGATCTTCCTGGAATGAATAGCGCTCTTCGCGCCACGGATCCGCGTGATTGTGATAACCGCGCACTTCCCAGAATCCGCGCCGGTCGAGATCGGCGAATTCCAGCGCGCGGACCCACTTGGCGCTCTTCCATCCGTAAAGCTTCGGCACCACCAGGCGCAGCGGAAAGCCGTGGTCAGGCGCAAGATCGCGGCCGTCATGGCGATGCGCCAGTATCACGTCGTCGTCGAGGAATTCACTCAGTGGCAGATTGGTCGTGTAGCCGCCGTCGCAGTGCACGATCACGTAGCGCGCCTCCGGCTTGAGCGCGACAAGCCTCATCAGGTCGAGCACCTTCACGCCTTCCCATTGATTGTCCAGGCGCGACCAGGTGGTGACGCAATGAAAGTCGCTGACCTGCCGGCTTTGCGCCAGCGCGCGGAATTCCTCGTACGAAAAGCGCAAATCGTTCTCGACCAGGCCTAATACGCGGAAATCCCACCGGGCGGGAGTGAAACGCGGCGTCGCGCCGTAGCTGAGCACCGGAAACTTGTCGGTCAGATATTGTCCGGGAGGAACCCGGCGCTCCAGTTCCTCATCCTTGAGCGGCTTTCCCATATCGCCTTTCTTAATAGCCGACGCGACTAAGGCGTGAAAGATGCCCCGCGGCGCCACCTCACGCCCGCGCCATCGCGCGCACCACCGCGGCGGTCATCTCGGTGGTCGAGGCCGTGCCGCCGATATCGCGCGTGCGCACGCGTCCCAGGCGCAGCACAGCGGCGACCGCCGTGCGGATCCGCTCGGCGGCGCGCGGATGATCCAGGTATTCGAGCATCATCGCGCCCGAAAGAATCGCGGCGGTCGGGTTGGCCAGGTTCTTGCCCGCTATATCGGGCGCGGTGCCGTGGACCGCCTCGAAGATCGCGCCCTTGTCGCCGTAGTTCGCGCCGGGAACCAGTCCCAACCCGCCGACCAGGCCCGCGCACAGGTCCGAAACGATATCGCCGTACAGATTCTCCAGCAGCAGCATGTCGAACGATTGCGGCGCAGTGACCAGGCGCATGCAGGCGGCGTCGACGATCTGCTCGCGGTATTCGATTTCGGGGTAATCCCTGGCGACGCGGCGCGCGCAGTCCAGAAACAGGCCATCGGACAGCTTCATGATATTGGCCTTGTGGATAGCGGTGACCGATTTGCGCCGATGCTTGCGCGCGTAGTCGAACGCGAACTTCGCAATCCGGCGCGAGGCGCGCGCGGTGATCACCTTGACGCTCTCGACCACGCCGGGAGCGACCTCGTGCTCGATTCCCGCATAGAGGTCTTCGGTGTTTTCGCGCACGACGATCAAATCGACGTTGGCGAAGCGCGAACTCACGCCCTTGAAGCTCCTGGTCGGGCGCAGGTTCGCGTACAGGTCAAAAGTCTTGCGCAGAAATACGTTGATCGATCGGTAGCCCTCGCCCACGCGCGTCTCCAGCGGCCCCTTGAACGCGACGCCGGTGCGGACCATCGACTCGATCAATTGCTCGGGCGCCGGACTGCCGAAGCGCTTGAGCGCGGACAAACCCGCTGCCTGGCGATCCCAGTCGATCTTGACGCCGGTCGCCTCGATTACCTCGACCGCGGCGCCGATCACTTCGGGGCCGACGCCGTCGCCGGGAATCAGCGTTACCGCGCGCGCGCCGGCGGCCCGGGCCGAGGATTTTGATTTGGCTCGGGAATTACGGATTGTTCGAGATTTGCCGGAGCGCATCTTGGTGGGTCTCAGTAGTTCGCAAATCCTATGAAGATGTCAGTTACGTTGGTTCCGGTCGGACCGGTCTTAACCAGGTCGCCGGTGCGATCGAGAAGATCGTACGCGTCATTGGCGCGCAGTGCCGCGTGCGCGTCGAGTCCGGCCGCCGCCGCGCGCGCGACGGTGTCGGGAAAGGCGAACCCTCCGGCCGCGTCGGTCGGACCATCGATTCCATCCGTGCCGGCGAACATCGCGCCGATCCGCATCCCGCGCGCGATGCGATCCATCTCCAGCGCCATCGCGAGCGCCGCCTGCTGCGCGCGACCGCCGCGTCCCCTGCCGCGCACCGTCGCCACCGGCTCTCCGCCCGCCAGTACGCACACCCGCGGCGCCTTGATCGACGCAAGCTGCGCCGCCAGCGCGCGCCCCAGGTCGTCGGCCTCTCCCGCCAGCGCCGCCCATCGCTCAACGGTCCATCCGCTCTCGCGCGCGCATCGCTCGGCCGCATCGAGCGCGGTGGCGTTGTCGCCGATTACCAGCGCCGAGGTTCGAGCGAACACGGGGTCGGCGGGCTTGGGAGTCTCCGCAATCTCGCCAGCGGCTCCACGCTCGAGATGCTCGCGCACGCGCTCCGGCGCGTGTCCCCAGATTCGCCGCCGCTTGAGCGCCGATATCGCATCCGCAAACGTCGTCGGATCGGGAACCGCGGGGCCCGACCCAATCGTCGCAAGGTCATTGCTGGGTACATCCGAGAGAATGAGCGAGATCACGCGGGCGCCGCGCGCGGCGAGTGCAAGCTGGCCGCCCTTTACGCACGACAGATGCTTGCGGACGGTGTTGATTTCGCGAATCGACGCGGCAGAATTCAGCAGCGCCCGGGTCACGGCCACCTTGTCGTCCAGCGTAACGCCGCCCGCCGGCGCCGCGAACATCGCGGACGCTCCCCCGCTGAGCGCGAGCAGCACCAGGTCGTCAGGCCGCGCCTGCGCGAGCATCGCGAGCACTGCCCTCGCCGCCGCCTCCGACGCAGAGGTCGGCAGCGGATGCCCACCGGGAAGGACGCGCACGCGCCCGCCGCGAATATCGGCGGCGTCGGTGCCCGGTACGACGGCGATACCTGCGACAATTCGGTCGGCCAGGCGATCCTCCAGCGCCGCCGCCATCGCTGCCGAAGCCTTGCCGATTGCGATCACGAAGACGCGCGGCGCAGCCGCAATCTCCCGCGCGATCGCGGCGCTGCCTGCAATCACGCCGCCGACCGCGTCGTCAATCAGCCGAGCCGGGTTTACGGCCTCGACGGCCGCGCGGTAGATGCCGATCAGGTTGCGGTGCAGGGCGGCGCGCGAATCGGGAGCGTCGGATGGAGATGACATGGATGCGCCCGGGTGAAGGGCCGCGCGAGAAGCGCGGCTTGAGTGTGCTAAGCCTTGCGCCGCAGAGTTTCGATTTTGCCGTCCGCCCGCGCGACCAGAACCGTGCTGGCCAGGCCGATAAACAGTCCCGTACCCACCACGCCCGGCACCCCGAGCAGATCGCGGTCCAGCCGCGCGGGATTGTGAATCTCGCGCACCCCGCAATCGAGAATCAGGTTGCCGTTGTCGGTGATGTAATCGCCGCCGTTGCTGGGACGCACGCGCGGCTTGAGTCCCAGCGCGGAGATTTTTTTGATCGCGAGCGGGACCGCGAAGGGTACTACCTCGACTGGCAGGCTGCCGCGCGCGCCGAGCTTTGAGACCAGCTTCTCCTCGCCCACCAGCACGACGAACCTGCGTGAGGATTCGGCCACGATCTTCTCACGCACCAGCGCGCCGCCGTAGCCCTTAAGGAGATTAAGGCGCGTATCCACCTCGTCCGCGCCGTCGAAATCCGAGGCCAGGCGCGCGACCTCGGCGAGCGACACGATTTCGATTCCGACCGCTCGGCCCAGCTCCTCGCTGGCCTTCGAGGTTGCCACGCCGCGCGCCATTATCCCGCTGTCTCCGAGCGCGCGGATGAACGCGCTTGCGGCGCGTCCTGTCCCCAGGCCGAGCGTCTGCCCCGCCCGGACATAGCGCAGCGCGTGCTTGCCGAGTTCGTCAAGACATGCCGGCGGTACGGCTTTCACGGGGGTTTTCATCAGCTGGCGGCGCGGCCAGTTACTTGATGGTACGGAGCAGGTTCATGAACTCCTGCCGGGTCTCGACGTTGGTCCGGAACGCGCCCAGCATCGCGGAGGTCGTGACCCAGGAATTCTGCTTTTCGACGCCGCGCATCCGCATGCACATGTGCGAGGCCTCGAGCACGACGGCCACGCCGAGCGGATCGATCTCTTCCATGATCGTGTGCGCGATCTGGGTGGTGAGCCGCTCCTGGACCTGCAGGCGCCGGCAGTAGATCTCGACCATCCGGGCCAGCTTGGACAGACCCACGATGCGCTCCTTGGGAAGGTAGGCGACGTGCGCCTTGCCCATGAAGGGGAGCAGATGGTGCTCGCAGAGCGAGTAGAAATCGAGATCCTTGCACAGGATCATTTCCTGGTAGTCGGATTCGACAAACAACGCGCCGTTGATCGCGTCCTTGGCATCCTGATGGTAGCCCGCGGTCATGAACTCGAACGCCTTGACCACGCGCTGCGGGGTGCGCTTGAGGCCCTCGCGTTCGGTTTCCTCGCCCATGAATCGCAGCAAGGTGCGAACGGCTGCTTCGGCGTCATTGCGGGTGGGGCGCGCAGCGGAGGAATTTCGCGGTTCGCGGCGCGCCACGGTCAATTGCTTGCGTTCTTGCGCCATCGGCTGAACTCCAGTGCCAGTTCGATCGCCAGTGAAGGGCCTCCGCCGCTCATGATATTGAATCCGGCGACTTGCCCGGCCAGCGATTTCATCAGTTCCAGATTCTCACGTATCGAGAATGCGCGCGCGTCGGCCTCGGTCATTCCGGCGTAGCGGTCGAAGTAGCGATGCGCGCCGCTCAGATCCTTTACCTTGTCCTTGAGGTAAGTTGCCATCTCCGGCCGCTTCACGGGCAGGATGCCGAGCATGGCGTGAAGGCCGAGCCGGCGCGTGTGCGCGAGAAACCGCGTTGCGGTCTCGGTGTCGAAGACGGGCTGGGTGATCACGAACTTTGCGCCCGCGGTCGCTTTTCGCTCCAGAAGATCGATCTCGCGATCGAATGCCTTCCGATTCGGATTGGCGACCGCGCCCGCATACAGCGACGGCAACGTCTTGAGCGGTGCGCGGCCCTCGCCGGTGTCGCCGCGACTAAGCGCGCCAATCATCGCGAGCAATCCGAACGCGTCGAGGTCGTGTACCGCGCTGGCGCCGTTTGGATCGCCGGGCGGTATCCGATCTCCGGTCAGCGCGACCACGCCTTCGATTCCCAGTGCGGCGGCGCCAAGCAGGTCTGATTTCAGCGCAAACCGGTTCCGATCGCGGCACGAGATGTTGAGCACGACCGCGAGATTCAGCCGCGCCTTGATCATCGAGGCGAACACCAGCCCCGACATCTTGACCCGCCCGAGCGCGTTGTCGGTCAAATTGATTGCGTCGGCGTGGTCGGCTAGCGCACCCAGGCGCCTCAGCAGCGATTCGGAATTGATCCCGCGCGGGGGCGAAACCTCGACCCACAGCGCGGGCGAAGGGCCGGCCAGGCTATCGGCGAGACGGGGCAATCAGGCTCCCTCATGCACGGGGCCGGAGCGCGGCGGCGGAATCAAACGATAAGTGCGCGGCGTCATCTCCAGAGCCGGTTTGCACGCGCGCCGCAATCAGGCCTGGCGCCGCTCGGTCGCCTTGACTTTCTGATACTTGCGGTAGTCGTACCCGGTCGCCATCGCCATCAGGAGCGGCTCCATTCCGCCCTCGCGTTCGCGGCGCAGAACCCGCAGGCGGTCGAAGAACTCGCGGAAGTCCTTGTCAACGCGGGTATGACCGTTGGTTGGATTGAGAAAGAAATCGTGCAGGCGGGTGACCGTGAACCGCAGCGAGGAGAAGCGCAGCTCATTGGGAAACGCGTCCCACTCGGCCAACGACAGGGTGCGGACCGACTCGTAGCCCTGCAGCACCGAGCGGAACCGATCCAGGGAATATCCGGCGTCCACGAAGCACAGAGCGTTGACGGCGGTCGCGATATCGAAAATGAACTTGCCGCGGCAAGCGGCCTCGAAGTCGAGCACGGCGGTCAGCCGGTCGCCTCGAAACAGCACGTTGTCGCAGAACAGATCGCCGTGAATCACGCCCTTGGGCAGCTTGCCCTCAAGGTAGCGGGTCAGGTAATCGACCTCATCGTCAAGGGTGCGGCAGATCTTGCGGAAATAGTTGGGCAGGCGGCTGCGCACATTGATGTAAAGGTCGGCTATCCGCTCGAAGCTGAAGCGGTTGTCGATGCCCTTCTTGTAGGCCTTGCCGACCACATGGAGTTCGCCGAGCACCCGTCCGATCGATTCGAGCTGCGCGGGTTTGAGCCGCTCGGGCACCAGCACGCGTCCTTCCTGGTACTTGAACAGCGACACGCACCGGTTGCTCAGCGCGCGGTAAAATCGCCCCATCCGATCCTGCATCGGGTGCGGGCACGGGAAGGCATGTTTGCGCAGGAAGCTGAGCAAATCGATTTCGCGCTTGAGCTCGTTCTCGCTCTTGACTTCGTCGATTCGGAGCAGAAATTTGCCTTTAGCCGTCTCCAGGATGTAATTCGAGTTGACCGAGCCGGTCCGGATACCGGTGGCTCCGGTCACACGGCCAAGGGAATAGTCGTCGGAAAGTTCCTTCAGGAACGGTTTGGTAAGTTCGGTGTAGGCGGCCATGAGGAGTCGATAAACCCGCGAGCGTCCGCGGGCAGCATAAGGCGCGATCCGAGGCGGGTCAACTAGGGCTCGCGAAAAGCCTGCTCCAGACGGAGGTTTCCGGCCTACCCGCAGGACAAATTTTGCCAGAGTTTCGAACCAATTCGGAGGATTAGATGGCATCGAGCAGGAAAACCACCGGAACCAGAGGCGGCGCCGCGCGCACGGTCAAGCCCGCTGGCAAGACGCCGGCAGGCGATTCGGCGGCGCTGGAGGGTAAAAAAGCGCCGGCATTTTCGCTGCCCGATTCGGCCGGCAATACCGTCCGCCTCGCCGACCTTATCGGCGGCAAAAGCCTGGTGCTCTATTTCTATCCCAAGGACATGACCCCCGGGTGCACCACCGAGGCGTGCAGTTTCCGCGACAACTCCGGCGCATTGCGCGCGGCCGGCGCCACAGTGGTCGGGGTGAGCGGCGATTCGCCCCAATCGCACACGAAATTTACCGGCCGCTATGAGCTGAACTTTCCCCTGCTCAGCGACGCGGACAACAAGGTCGGCCGCGCCTACGGGGTTTACAAGAAGAAGTCGCTCTACGGGCGGGAATTCATGGGGATCGAGCGCACCACGTTTATCGTCGATCGCACCGGTGTAATTCGCAAGGTCTTTCCCAAGGTGAAAGTCGCCGGCCACACCGAGCAGGTCCTGGCCGCGCTGAAAGAAGTCCGTTGAACCAACGCAAAGTGCGCCGGCAGCCGCGCTCAGGAGGTTGCCTGCGCGGCGGATTCGAGCAGATGCGCGCGCAGAAAGGCGCGCAGTTCAGGATCGACCTGGCGCCCGAGATTATGCGACGCCCGGGGGAAATAACGAGTCTCAACTCGCGCACCCCGCTGGCGAAGCGCCGCGGCCAGCCGCACCGCCTGGCTGACCGGCGCCGCGCGGTCGCGATCGCCGTGCAGGATAAGCACAGTGCAATCAAGGCTCCGAGGCAGATGATCGATAACGCTGCGCTCCGTCAATACGCGCTTGCTCGGCCAAACCTCGCGAAGGATCGAGAGCTTGGTGCGAAGCGTGGTCTGCGGCCATAACTTGAGCAAATCGTAGGCGCCCGATTGCAGGATGAGCACGCGCGGGCGCGCGTCGTAGTCCATCAGGAGACCCGCGGCGACGGCGCCGTTGGCCAGACCCCAGACCGCGAGCCGCTGCGGATCGACGTCGCTCCGCTGCGCCAGCAGGTCAAGTGCGCGGCGCGCCGCCGCGACCGCCTGCGGTCCTACGAATCGGCTTGGCCCCGACGAGCGTCCGTAGCCGGGCATGTTGATGCACGCGACCTGCAGACCCATCGCGACCAGATCCTGGTTGGCCGCCACACACTGGCGTGCGTTGCCCTCTCCGCCGTTGAGCACCAGCAGGCCGGGCCGCCGTCCGGGCTCCGACGTGCGCGCCAGGTAGCCCTCGATTTGGAACTGGTTGCGCCCCAGCGCGACTTTGAAGCTGAAGGGCTCGACGTTGCGCTGAGTCGGGACGGAGGATCGCCGCGAGAGGCGGCAACCGCTGACCGCAAGCGCGGCAATCGCTATGACCACCGCGATACTTGCTCTGCAGCCTGGCGTGGTCGCGGCGCGGCGCCAGCGCAGATCCCGCGCCGTGCGGGCGCCGCCCGAATCCGCCGTGCCGTCGTCGTCCATGCGGTTGGAGAGACTACATCCGAATTTAATCCGAAGGAAACGCGGGTTCCTGAATTCGGGTGAGATAGAGATGAATTTATGGAGAGCACGCGCGCGGGAGAATGGGCGGACACGGCGTTGAATCGGCGGCACGATTGGCCGATACTTCTTGATTCGCAGCGCCCACAACAACTCGCGAACGGCGTGCAAGCACCAAATGGCTACACAAGCATCGGCGGCTATCGATTTCGGCAAAAGCGGCGGCGTGGTCCCGGTTATTGCGGTAGACCATCTGAGCCATCGCGTGCTGATGGTCGCATACATGAACAAGGAAGCGTTCGACGAGACGGTCGCGACCGGCCGCGCGTGCTATTTCTCCCGCTCGCGCAACCGCTTGTGGCGCAAGGGCGAGGAATCCGGCAATTTCCAGACCGTCAAGGAAATCCGCACCGATTGCGACGCGGACGCGATTCTGCTCGCCGTCGAGCAGCATGGCGACGCCGCCGCATGCCACGAGGGCTACGAGTCGTGCTTCTTTCGCAAGCTCGACGGCGGCGACTGGCGCGTGGTGGACCAGCGCAAGATCGACCCTGCCAAGTACGGCCCCGGCTACGGTCATCAGCCCAAGACCGCGGGCTGAAGCGCGCGCCGCGACACAGGATTTCCGATGGCATCGAATGAAAAGACCTTACGGTTCGGCATTCCGAAGGGCAGCCTCGAACAGCAGACGCTCGAGCTGATGCGCAAGTCGGGATGGCGCATCGCGGTCGATGCGCGCTCGTATATCCCGCGAATCGACGATTCCTCGCTGAGCTGCCGGATTCTACGGCCGCAGGAGATGCCGCGGTATATCGCCGACGGCAGCCTGGATGCGGGCATCACCGGCAGCGACTGGATCGTCGAAAACGACGTCAAGCTGGAGCAGATTGAGAGCTTCATCTACGCCAAGGCGACGCTGACTGCGTCGCGATGGGTGCTGTGCGTCAAGGAAAGCTCGCCCGTGCGCAAGCTCGAGGATCTGCAGGGCGGGCGAATCGCGACCGAGATCGTGGGGTTTGTGCGGCGGGTTTGTGCCGAGCGAAAAGTTAAAGTCGAAGTTGAATTTTCGTGGGGTGCCACCGAGGCCAAGGTCGCCGAGGGTATCGTCGATGCCGCCGTCGATGTGACTGAGACCGGCTCCTCGATTCGCGCCAACGGGCTCCGGATCGTGGAGGAGCTGCTCACCTCCAATCCCGTCCTGGTCGCAAATCCGAAGGCATGGGCCGACCCGTGGAAGCAGGCCAAGATCCGGCAGATCGGAGTGCTGATGCGCGCCGCGCTCGATGCCGAAAGCCGGGTCGGGATCAAAATGAACGTCGCGCGGAAGAATCTCGACAGGGTGATCGGGCTTTTGCCCTCGATCACCGCGCCCACCGTCTCGCAGCTTTATCCCTCGCCCGTGCTCAAGGGCGTCGAGTGGCTGGCCGTCGATACCGTCATCGCCGAGCACACCGTGCGCGAGCTGTTTCCCAAGCTGCTCGAGGCGGGCGCGGTCGGAATCGTCGAGTACCCGCTCAACAAGATCATTTAGCCCGCGCGTCGCTGGCGATGCGCGCGTAATCTGTCGCGCCATCCGTTTGCCTGCTATATCGGCGGCGGGAGGGCACACGATGCCCACGACATTGCGCACTGAAACCGCAAGCGGCGTTCGCTACATCGTTCTGACCCGGGCGGCCGAGTACAACACGATCACCCCCGAGCTTCGCGACGAACTTGCCTCGGCGATAGACGATGCAGACGCCGACCACGCCGTCCACGTCATCCTGCTGCGCGCCGAAGGTCCGGCCTTCTGCGCGGGTTACGGACTGGACTGGTCCACCCGGCGCGAGGCCGCGCCGCGCGCAGGTGAGCGCGCGTGGGATTCGGTCGCCGACTACGCGATGATCTCACGGTTCGTCAACACCTACATGAAGCTCTGGTACTGCTCCAAGCCGACCATTGCTGCGGTGCAAGGATGGTGCGTCGGTGGCGGAACCGACATGGTGCTGTGCTCCGATATGATCATCGCGGGCGAGGGCGCGTCGTTCGGCTATCCGCCCTCGCGCGTATGGGGCACGCCGACCACCGCGATGTGGGTGTACCGGATGGGGCTGGAGCGGGCCAAGCGCTACCTGCTGACAGGCGACGAAATCACCGCTCCCGAAGCCGCGCGGATTGGGCTCATTCTGGAAACCGTTCCCGACGATCGCCTGCTCGAGCACGCAACGCGATTTGCGGAGCGGATGGCCGCGGTGCCGGCCAATCAGCTCCAGATGCTCAAGCTGCTTTGCAACCACACGGCCGAGCAGATGGGACTTGCGACCTCGCGCGTGCTCGGCTCATTCTTCGACGGTATCGCGCGGCACACCCAGGAGGGACTCGATTTCGTCAAGCGCGCGCAGGAAGCCGGCTTTCGTCAGGCGGTACGCGAGCGCGACGAGCCGTTTGGCGATTACGGTTCCGGGCCGCGCTCGAAAACCCGGCGCGGCAAATCCGCAAGCGGCAAGTCACCCAAGTGACTGCGCGGAGAATCCATCATGGCAAGCCGTGACATCACCTTCCCCGCCGCCGACGGCCATTCGATGCGTGCGGCGATCGCGGTGCCGGAAGGCGACGGACCGCATCCCGGCGTGATCGTGATCCATGAGATATTCGGTCTCAACGGCGACATCCGCGGCATCACAGCCCGGATCGCATCGCTCGGCTACGCCGCGATCGCGCCCGACTTGTACGACGGGCCGGGGCCGCGCGCTATATGCATCGCGCGCACCCTGGTGACCCTGAGTCGCGGCCGCGGGCGCGCCTTCGACGACCTCGAGGCCGCTCGAGCCTACCTCGCTTCCGAGCCGGGCGTCGACAAGTCGCGGATGGGCGTGATCGGGTTCTGTATGGGCGGCGGCTTCGCCCTGCTCTACGCGGTGCGTGCACCGCTGGGCGTTGCGGCTACGTTTTACGGCGACGTTCCCAAATCCGCCGACCAACTGCGCGGCGTATGTCCGGTGCTGGGCGGATACGGCGAGCGTGATAAGATGTTCGCGGGCCAGGGCAAGCGGCTCGAGCGTCTGCTCACCGAACTGGGCGTCGCTCACGACGTCAAGCTGTATTCCGGCGCGGGCCACAGCTACATGAGCCGTCACGGTGGAGTGCTCGCGAAGCTTGCGGCCCGAGGTCCGATGCGGGTGGGCTACAATGCGGCCGCGGCGGAAGACAGCTGGAAGCGAATCGAGAGCTTCTTCGCCAGCCATCTCGGGCGCTGACGCCCACACTGATGCGGCCGCTATCCGCGGTCGTTGTGCGCGTCGCGGCGATGCTGCAGGATGTCGCGAACCTCTTCCAGCCCCGGCACTCCGCGCGGACTCTCGTCATCGAAGATTATCGACACGACTCCCCACGCGGCGGCGATAGCCCAGAACGCGCCCGTCGAGAAGGGCGGATATCCGACCCCCGCGGCGAGCGCGAGGATCGCCATGAAAACATCGCCGACCGACGCGAGGTCGTGCATGATTGCGCGCGGCCTCCGGGCCGCTATTCGCCGGACCAGTTCGGCTTGCGCTTCTGCGAAAACGCCAACGGCCCCTCGACCGCATCCTTGGACCGGAACAGGCGCGCCTGCCCATCGTAGTTCTTTGCAATCGCGTCCACGACCGGCATCCCGAGCCCGTTCATCGTCGCTTCCTTGGTCGCCTGCACCGAGAGCGGCGAGCATTCCATGATCTCGTGCGCCCAACGCTCTGAAGTCGCGATCAGATCCTTGAGCGCAACCACCTCGTTGGCGATACCCCATTGGTGAGCTTCGGCCGCCGTGATGTGCTTGCCGGTCAGCATCATGCCCATCGCTATTTTGAGCGGAATATGGCGCGGCAGGCGATGGACTCCGCCCGCGGCCGCCATCAGTCCCACCCGCGGCTCCGGCAGTCCGAAGCGCGCGTGTTCGGCGGCGATGATGATGTCGCAGGAGAGCGCGATCTCGAATCCGCCTCCGAGCGCGAAGCCGTTAACCGCGGCGATAATGGGTTTGTAGATATCGTAGCGCGCGGTGATTCCGGCGAACCCGCCCTTCGAGCGCATCAGCGGCTCCCCGCGATGCTCGGCGGTCCAGCGCAAATCGTTGCCCGCGGAAAAAGCCTTGTCGCCCGCGCCGGTAACAATCGCGACCCACATCGCCTTGTCGCCCACGAAGTCGTCCCACACCTGGTCCATCTCGACGTGACAGGCCGGATGCAATGCGTTCATGCGCTCGGGGCGGTTGAAGGTGATGTAAGCGATGTGGTCCTTTTTCTCGTATTTGACGAATTCGAAATTCATATCTACCTCGCTTCTGCGCTATTGCTGCTCGTCGAGCAGGTCGAAGAACGCGTCGATGCTCTGCATGAGCTGACGTCGAATTTGCGCGCGGGTACCCTCGATATAGTGCATTGTCACGCGGCCGTCGCTCCCGTCGGCCAAGGTCACCCTGGCATCTTCAACCGACGAGATATGGCCCCCCTCGAACAGTCGCATCCCGTAGACGAGCGCGCCGCGCGCCGACGCACCTTTAACCAGTCGTAGCCTGCGGGCCATCGGGCCTCCCCTCGTGGCGATCCACGCAGGTTGTATAGCACATGTCCGGGAAAGGTGCGGCCCACCGGGGTGAAGTTGACAACCGCCTCCTTTCGCCAACACAATTCCTGCAATGGCCAAGGATTTCAGAGCCGCGGGCGCGGTCGCCGGGGCGATAATGATGCTCGGGTTTTGCGGATGCGGTGTCTTCTATCAGGCGGGCACCCGCTATCGCGCCTCCAGGATGTCCGAGTCGCTCACGGCGGGCGAATCGATGTTGGTGGTCCACCGCCAGTGGGGCGAGCCGGATCTCCGCGTATATCCGTCCGATACCGTGGAAATCTGGAGCTACCCGTACAAAACGAATACCAACGACGTCACCGCCGCCCTGCTCTACACCTCGAACAAGGAAGGCGACCAGGGCACCTTCCTGGACCTCACGTTCGTCAACGGCAAGCTCGTCTCATGGGACGAGAAGAAGCATACGATGCCGGCCAAGGAGCGCAGCGGCTTCGGCGCCAGCTTCGGCTCGCCCACGATCGCGGGGCCGGGCACCACCACTCATTACTGACGGTTGCAAAGGGCCGCCGCCACGTCTGATTGAGCGGGCGGAACAAATCGGCGGTAGCACATACTTGCGCGGCGTCCGTGCCATCGTATCTAATTGTATCGTCGAGGCGGATAATCGTTGCGTCGGGGGGGGGATTTGCGGCTCAGGGCATGCGTGAAATCTGTTGCCACGCGCTTCCGGCGCATAAGTTGAATGGCTACCGCACGTAAGAGTTTCGAAGCGATTTTACTCGATCGCTCCTGGGTTTCTCCTCAGGACCTCGACAAGGCCCGCCAGCGCCGCAAGCCCGGGCAGGAGCTTGCCGACGTGCTGGTCGAGATGGGTGCGCTGGAGCCGCAGCGCCTGGCGCGCGCGCTGGCCCAGGAATATCGCCTCCCCTTCCAGGCCCACATCGACGAGCATTCGCTGGATTCGGCGCTGGTCAGCAAGGTCCCGATCAATTACGCCAAGAAGAATCGCCTGCTCCCGCTCGGACAGACCAACGGCTCGGTCAGCGTCGCGATCGTTGACCCGGCCAATTACGAACCGCTCGACGACCTGCGGTTGCTGTTCGCGGCGCCGATCGACGCGGTCGTGGTTCCAGGTACCGTGATCGATGACGCCATCAACCGCGCCTACGATCAGGCCAGCACCACGACGGCCGAAGAGCTGATGATCGATCTCGACGAGGAGCGGCTTGACGTGGTCGCCAGCGAGCTGGCGCAGGAGCCGCGCGATCTGCTCGAGACCGACGATTCCGCGCCGATCATCAAGCTGGTCAATGGAATCCTGTCGCAGGCGGTCAAGGACCGCGCCAGCGACATCCATATCGAGGTCTTCGAGCGAGACATGGTGGTGCGCTTCCGTGTGGACGGCATGATGTTCGACGTGCTGTCGCCGCCCAAGCGCTTTCAACCCGCCATCACCTCGCGCGTCAAGGTTATGTCGGGGCTCAATATCGCGGAAAAGCGCCTGCCGCAGGATGGCCGTATCCGCCTGCGCATCGCGGGCCGCGATATCGACATCCGCGTCTCCAGCATCCCGACCGCCTTCGGCGAGCGCATCGTGCTGCGCCTGCTCGATCGCGCGCAGGCCGCGGTGGATATCAATCTGGACCGCCTGGGTTTCTCGGGCGACAACCTGGCCAGGATCGAGCGCCTGATTCGTCAGAGCCACGGGATCATCCTGGCCACCGGACCGACGGGCTCGGGCAAATCGACCACGCTTTACGCCTGTCTGAGCCGAATCAACTCGCCCGAAAAGAACATCATCACGATCGAGGATCCGATCGAATATCAGCTTCACGGCGTCGGCCAGATGCAGGTCAATCCGAAAATCGAGCTGACCTTCGCCAGCGGTTTGCGATCGATCCTGCGCCAGGATCCCGACGTGATCATGGTCGGCGAGATTCGCGACGGCGAGACGGCGGAGATCGCCATTCAGGCCGCGCTCACCGGTCACCTCGTATTCTCAACCCTGCACACCAACGACTCTTTCGGCGCGGTTACCCGCCTGCTCGACTTCGGCGTCGAACCGTTCCTGGTTTCCTCCTCGATCCTGGCCGTGCTCGCCCAGCGGCTGGTGCGCAAGCTGTGCGCCGACTGCAAGGAGCCGTATGCGCCTAACCCGACGGAGCTGGCGCGAATCGCGCTGACCCCCGCCGACGTTCCTGGCCCGATCTTCAAGGCCAAGGGATGCCGCGCGTGCCGCAACACCGGCTACAAGGGGCGCGTCGCAATCCAGGAACTGATGGTGATGGACGACGACATCCGCGGGCTGGTCATGCAGAACAGCGACGGCGCGACGCTGCGCCGCCATTGCACCTCGCGCGGGATGAAGCTGTTGCGCCAGGACGGTGCCGATCGCGTGCTCGGCGGAGAGACCTCGATCGAAGAGCTGCTCCGCATGACGCAGGAAGACATCGCCTAGCGCTCGCGGAGCCCGCCGCTGATGGCTGTATTCGCGTATCGGGGCATTTCGACCGAGGGCCGTAGCGTAAACGGCGTGATCGACGCCGACAGCGCACGCGCCGCCCGCGAGAAGCTGCGCTCGTCCGGCATCTTCCCCACCGACATCAACGAGGAGCGCGTAGCCGCCGCCGCGGAAGCCGGGAAACCGCGCGACTGGAACCTGTTCCGCCGTCGCGGGATGACGGCCAGCGACCTGGCCCTGCTCTCGCGCCAGCTCGGCTCGCTGCTCGGCGCCGGGGTGCAGCTGGTTGACGCGCTCAGCGCGCTCTCGCAGCAGGCCACGCGCGCCAACGTGAAGCGGATGCTCTCGCAGGTACGCGAGCGCGTGCGCGAAGGGATGCCGCTGGCCGACGCACTCGCCGCCCATCCCGAGACCTTCTCCGAGCTGTATGTCGGGATGGTTCGGGCGGGCGAGCAGGCCGCGGCGCTCGAAGCGGTGCTGGAGCGGCTGGCGGAATACAGCGAGCGGCAGTCGGAATTCGTGGCCAAGGTGCGCGGCGCGCTCACCTATCCGATAATCATGATATGCGTCGGCACCGCGATCATGGGATTCCTGGTGACCTACGTGGTACCGCAGGTCGCCACGATATTTCAGCAGCAGCACGCCGCGCTGCCGATCGCGACGCAGTTGCTGATCGGATTTTCCGCGTTCGTCACCACCAACTGGATCTGGATCCTGCTCTGCATCGCCGCAATCGTGGCCGGGATCACGTTCGGGCTTTCCACGCCGCGGGGCAAGCGGCTATACGACACCGCGGTGCTCAAGGTGCCGTTCCTCGGCGATACCATGATCCGAATCATCTGCGCGCGCTTTTCGCGAACCCTGGCGACCCTGCTCGCCTCGGGCGTGCAGTTGCTGCCCTCGATGGACGCGGTGCGCGCGGTCGTCAGCAACGGGCTTTTGCGCGACGCAATCGAGAAGAGCCGCGAAGAAATCCGCGAGGGCCACGGCATGGGGCATACCCTCTCGCAGAGCGGGCTCTTTCCGCCCCTGCTGATCGAGATGATTCGCGTCGGTGAGCGCTCCGGCGAACTGGAGCAGATGCTGGAGCGGGTGGCCGACAACTACGAACGCGAAGTCTCCCACTCGCTCTCTCAGGTCACCACCATCATGGAGCCCGTGATGACCGTGATGATGGCGGCTGTTATCGTATTCATGATGCTGGCGGTATTGATGCCCATCTTCCAACTCAACCAGATCATGCAGTGAGCCGCCAATGCGAGGTGTTCCATGAGAAGACGGTATCAAGGTCAGGATGGCTTCACCTTGATCGAGATGATGGTTGTTATCCTGATCATCGGCCTGCTCGCGCTGATGATCGTTCCCCGCCTCAAGGGGGTTGCCGACCGCGCCAAGCGGACCAAGGCTCAGGCCGACATCGCCGAGCTCAAGCAGGCCCTGGATCGCTATTATCTCGACAATGGATCGTATCCCACCTCGGACCAGGGCTTGCAGGCGCTGATCTCGCCGCCGACCTCGGGAAGAGTACCGACCAATTACGAAGAGGGCGGCTATATCGAAAAGCTTCCCGACGACCCCTGGGGCCATGCCTATGTTTACCAGAGCGACGGCTCCAGCTACGTGCTGAAGTCCTACGGCCCCGACGGCGTTCAGAGTCAGGACGATATCGACGGCAGCAGCGGCTAGGCTCGGTGACCCGACAATTCGTGATCGCGCTGGGGACGCCGCACAGGGCGCCAATAGCGCCCCGCGGGCGGCGCAGTGGCGCGGCGGCGGGGTTCACGCTGCTGGAGCTGGCGATCGTGATTTTCATCATGGCGCTGATGTTCACGATCGCGATTCCTTACCTCGGCAGCTACCGCACCGCTCAGCTGAAAAGCACCGCCCGCCAGCTTGCCGGCCGCGCGACCTATCTCTTCGATGCGGCCGAGACTCACAAGGTCGTGCTCCGGCTGGTCTTCGACCTCGACCATCAGGCCTGCGCGGTTACCCGGCTTGACCCCTACTCGCCCTCTCCGGTCTTCATGCCCGACCATTCTCCGGGCACCACGCCGGTCACGATGCCGAATACCGTGCGCATCCGCGACGTCACTGTAGGAGACCTCGGAACGTTCAGCGCCGGCGTGGTAGCGGCGCAATTCTACCCGGAGGGCTACGTGGACCCGACCCTGATTCATCTGATCGATCTCTCGGGACATGTGATGACGCTGGCGTTCAATCCGCTGACCGGGCAGGTGATGATCGCCACGGGTGACCGCTCGATGGCGCAGATGATGTCGCAGTGAACCAGTACACTCCCACGCCTGCCGCCCGGTCCGTCGCGCGATGGCGACCGGGAATTGCGCCCGATTCTTCGCCGCGAGGATTCACCCTTCTGGAAGTGATGATCGCGATGGCGGTGCTCGGAATCGCGCTGCTCGCCCTGCTCTCGCTCCATCACCAGAGCCTGCAGACCGTTATCCACGGCCAGGATCTGACGCGCGCTGCGATGCTGGCGCAGTCGGTGATGTCGCAGGCCGAGCTTGAGCGCTTTCCAAATCTGGGTATCAGCAAGGGAGATTTCAGCGCTCTGTTTCCCAAGGAGTACCCCAACTTTCGATGGGAGCGGATGGTGGTCGCATCGGGCATGTTTCCCGACGTGCGCAAGGTCGTGGTGACGGTCCTGTACGGTCCCAACCTTTCGCGCTCGTTCTCGCTTACCGAGTACCTGCACAGCCCGGTACCAATCCAGATCCCGGGCGCGCAAAACCCCGACCAAAACCCCGGCCAGACTCCGGGCCAGAATCCCGGAATCCTGGGGCAGCATCCATGAGGCCACGCGCCACGATTGCGAGCCGTCAGGCCGGCTTCACGCTTATCGAGATGATGCTCGCGGTGGCGATCCTCGGGCTCATTCTCGCGATGCTCGCGGAGTCGTTTCACGCGGTCGCCGCCAGCAAGCTGCACGGCGAGGGCAGGCTTTACACGGAACGCGAGGGACGCGCGGTGATGTGGGAGCTGAGCAACGAGCTGATTGGCGCGGTCCAGACTTCGATTTACCCCAGCAACGTGCTGCTGCTCGGCACGGCCCACTTCGACGCCGGAGTCGCGGTTAACTCGCTCACCGTCTCGACGCTTGATGCGGCCCATCGCCGCTCGATCGACAGCTACGGCCCGGAGCAGGTGGTCTCCTACCAGGCCCTTCCCAATCCGGCTCATCGCGGATGGTTCCTGCTCGAGCGCACCCAGCAGAGCGCGCTCGCATATGGAAGCGCGCAACCGATGCCGATCGTGATTGCCGACAACCTGATCTCGATGCGCCTGCGCTACTTCGACGGCCAGCAATGGGGCGAGGTATGGAACTCACAGAACCTCTCGCCCGGACGCCAATTGCCAATGGCAGTTGCGATTGACGTTGCCCTGGGCGCTCCCGGCGGACACGTGATGACCTTCTCCACGCAGGTGATGTTGCCGATGTCGGTGGCGCAATGGTGAGCCCGCGCCATAAGCGCGAGCGCGGTATTGCGCTGCTCGCGGTCCTGCTCGGAATCGCGCTGATGACGCTGATTATCGTGAACTTCAGCACCGCCGCGATGCTCGGTTATCTGTCCGCCGCCAACCAGGTCGACGAGCTGCGCTCGGATTATCTCGCCCGCTCGGCGGTCGCCGTGGGCCTGGGATTGCTGGCCCAGGACTCCATGATCGATTCGCAAACCCAGGAGCCCTGCGACTCGCTCACCGACGTATGGGCGGTGCCGTTTCCGCCCATGCCGGTCGATGGTGGAACCGTGTCGGTGTCGATCGTCGATGCGGCGCGCAAGCTCGACATCAACGAATTGGTGAATCCCTCCAGCGGCGTGGTCAACCAGGAATTCGAACAGCGCCTGATGCGGCTGTTTCAGATTCTCAACGTTGACCCGTCGATCATCCCCGCTATCGTGGATTGGATCGACCCCGACAGCATCGAGTCGCCCGGGGGCGCCGAGATGGATTACTATATGCGGCTGGTTCCACCGTACGCGCCGCGAAACGGCCCAATGCCGACGATTGGAGACCTAAAGATGGTCCGGGGCGTCAATGACGCGACCTTCAATCTTCTGCGCCAATACCTGACCGTGATGCCCGAGATGCAAGTCAATGTGAACACCGCCCCACCGGAAGTTATCGCCTGCCTGGAGCCCGAATTGACCGCAAATCCCAATCTGGTCAAAGAGATCATCATGGCTCGGACGGTGCGCCCCTTCACCAAAATCACCGATCTGCTCAATCTTCCGGGCGTAGGTACTTTCGGTCAGCGCCTTTCCAAGGTATTAACCACCAAGAGCGTTTACTTTACGATTAACGGAATGGGTACTTTCTCCGGCTCACGCAAGCTGGTTCACGTGACCGTCCATCGCCAGAGCAACGGCACCGCGATGCTCGCGTCCTGGCAGGAAGATTAAGCGAACCGCCGATGCCGCAGCGGATTCTCGCCATCGAGGTCGCTCCTGACAGGGTGCGTGCGGCTACCGCCGATCGCACTTGGAACTCGTTCCAGCTCACCGGCGTCTTCGAGTCTCAGCGCGCCTCCGACGAGCCTGATCTCTCGGGCGCACTGCGCCGGCTGCTCCAGCAGACCGAGCATCCTGACGTGGTCGTCTCCTCGCTTCCGGGCGAGGCCGTTGCCAAGCGCCTGCTCGAACTGCCATTCGCCGATTCGCGGCGCCTGCAGCAGGTCGTCCCCTTTGCGCTCGAGGAGCATCTGCCCTTCCCGGTGGATGGCGCGGTGGTGTCCTTCGTCCGCGTGGGCCGCCATGAGCAGAATTCCCTGATCGTCGCCGCGCTGGCGAGCGACAAGGACGTTCGCAACCATCTCGAACTTCTCGCCGGGGTGGGTCTCGACCCCAAGACGGTTACGCTGGCGCCCTATGCGCTTGCCGCGCTGTTCGCCCGGGCGCGCAATGGTGCCGGCCCAGCCGCGCACATGCTGGTCGACGCGGTCCGCGGCTCCACATCGATTGTCCTGCTCGACAAGAGCGGAATTCCCCGCGCCATCCGATGCGTCGGCGCCGACTCGCACCCGCATTCGGGCGAAAGCGGCGCGCCGGATGCTGACGACGCCGCGGTCCTTAACGCCGCCCGCCAGACCGCGCTCGCGCACGCGGGTGAACTGGACAATGCCGATCTCATCGTTACCGGACCCGCGCTTGAGGTCGCCCGGGTCGGCGCGGAGCTGAGCACCGCGCTGTCGCTCGCGCTGCGCGAGCCGCGCGAATTCGATTGCTCGGGACTCTTCGACGGCCGCCAGCCCGACCTTGCCCGCTTCGCGACTCCGATCGCGATGCTGCTGGGCGAGTTGCCCAACAAGCCGGTCGAGCTGCTCAACTTCCGCCAGCGTGAGTTCGCCTTCCGCGGGCGCAGCCGCGGCGACCTGACCCCGTTCTACACGCCCGCGATTCTGGCGGCGGCGATGGCGGCGTTGGCGCTGCTTTTTGTCGCAATCGGCGTCGCCGGCAAGCTGCATCGGATATCAAGCATCGATCGAGAGATCGCCGCGATCGCGGGTCCGGTGCTTGGCCAGAGCAATCCCTCCGATCCGATGGAGCAGTTGCGCGGGGGTATCGCGGCGATGAGCAAGCGGCTCAAATCGCTCGGCGGCGGGCTCGGACGCGACTCCGCGCTCAATGCCCTGACCGTGGTCTCTCGCGCGCTCCCGGCGCGCTTCCCGGTCGAGATGGAAGACGTCCAAATCGACGCCAGCGGACTGCACGTCACCGGCCAGGCCGACTCCTTTGCGACCGTAGATCAGGTCAAGCGCGCGCTCGACCAGACCGGTTACTTCGGCGCTATCGAAGTGACCCACGCCAAGACCGGCAACGAGGGCGGCAAGGTGGAGTTCCGCCTGAGCGCCGGCTTCAAAGATTCCGTGGCGAGGCCGGAGTAAACGATGCTGCGCGAGCAAATCGAAAGCCTCCGCCGCCGCGTCGCACTGGCGCTGGCTCCGCCCCTGCAGCAGGCGCGCGCCAAAGTTGCCCCGCTCGTCGCCCAAACCCGCTCGCGCTATGAAAAGCTCGATCCGCGCGAACGCCTGCTGGTGCAGGTAGCCGGCGGCCTGCTCGCCGCGTTCATCGCATGGACCTTCATCATCACGCCGATTGCGGGAGTTATCGGCGGGCTCGACGGGCGGATCGCCGACCGCGAACACGACCTCGCCAACGTGCGCCGGATGGTCGAGAGCTACTCGCACGTCAAGTCCGAGCTGTCGCAGGCCGAGCACAACACGGTTCCGCAGAGCAAGGATTTCTCGCTGTTCTCGGTGGTGGAGTCGTCGTTCACCAAAAGCGTCGGGCGCGACAAGATCGCCTCTATTACACCCGCCGCCGATCGCACGCTCAGCGGCGGATTGATCCAATACAGCGTTCAGTTGAAGCTCACCGCGGTGAACCTGACGCAGGTCGTTGACGCGCTCTACTCGGTGCAGAGTCTCGCGATACCGGTGGGCGTCTCCAATCTGCGGATTCAGCGCCGCACCCAGGATCCTCACAGCTTCGACGTCGACATCACCTGCGTCGCCTTGGGGCACAGTGCCTGATTTCGCCGCATTGACCAGCGTCGAGTTCTGGCGCGAGCGCAAGCTCGAAGCTTCCTATGCCGGCGCCGCCGCCATGGTCTTCCTCGTGGTGCTGGTCGCGACCTTTCCCTACCAGCAAACGATGCGCGCGGTGCTGGAACCGATGGGCCTGGCGGTCACGTCGGCCAGCCAGCACTACTCGTTTCCGATCGGCACGCGCTTTGACGACGTGCGGCTGCGCGCGATTAGCAGGCCGCATTCGCCGCTGTTGTTCGCGGGCCAGAGCGTGCGAATTGCGCCATCGATCCTGTGGACGCTGCTGATGCGCCCCGGAATCAACGCCAGCGCCAGCGCATACGGCGGCAATATCGCGATCAGCGCCCATCGCAGCAATGGCGGCACCGCGCTCAGCTTCAGCGCGAGCGCCGTCAAGATCGGGGAGTACCCCGGCCTGCACCCGTTCGGTTTCACTCTCAGCGGCGAGCTGACCGGAGCCGGCAACCTGAGCCTTACTCCGGCCGCTGTCTCGGCGGAATCGGGCAATACCGAATTCGACATCAAGGCGCTGAGCATCGGCGCGCCCGGTGCGGGACCGCCAATCAATCTCGGCGACACGCAGGCAACTGTGCGGCTCGAAAACGGCGTCCTCACCATCGTCGAGCTGACCAGCAAGGGCGGCGACCTCTCGCTAAACGGCACCGGCACTATCAAGCTCGACCAGGACCTGATGCAAAGCCCGATCGCGATGCGCCTGAGGCTCGTGCCGTCGCCACAGGCGCGACAGAAGCTGAAGTTGCTGCTCGGGATGCTGCCGCATCCGCCGGGCCTCGACCCTTACGTTCTGAAGGGCACGCTCGGCGCTCCGGTGTTTCAATAGCAGTCCGCGCAAGGCCGCCCGGACCAGGTGTCGCCCCATGAGCATTCGACCCGGAGCATCGATCGACCTCCATGCGCACGCGATCGTGCCTGAGCTCGAGCCGATCGTCCGCGGACAAGACGGGTTTCGCCGCGAGCTCGAACGAATGGCGGCGTCAGCGAGCGCGGAATCGGGGCGCCACAATCGCGCGCTGATGGGGACCGTCTACGCATCGCGCTTCGCCAACGTGAGCGAGCGCGTCGCCGCGATGGACGCGATGGGCATCGATGCGCAGGCGGTCAGTCCGGCGCCGACGCAGTACCACTATTGGGCCGATAACGATGTCGCCGAGCGGATTACCGAAACCGCCAACGCCGGAATCGCGGCGCTCTGCGCGAGCCGCCCGGACCGCCTGGTCGGACTCGGCACCGTCGCGCTGCAGCATCCGGAACTCGCCGCCGCGGCGCTGGAGCGGGCGCTCGCAGTGCACGGGCTGCGCGGGGTTATCGTCAACACGAACGTGAATGGTATCGATCTCGCCGACGCGCAATTCGAGCCATTCTGGAGCGCCGCAGAGAAGCTCGGCGCGCTGGTGTTCATCCATCCGATGGGATGCGCGCTCGATGGACGGCTGGTGCCCTATTACTTCTCCAACGTGATCGGAAATCCCGCCGAGACCACGGTTGCACTCGCGCATATCGTGTTCTCGGGACTTCTTGATCGTCATCCGCGACTCAAGATTTGCGCGGCCCACGGCGGCGGATATTTCCCCTTCTATATCGGCCGGTTCGACCATGGATGGCGCGTGCGGCCCGAAGCGCACACCTGCGTCCACGCGCCGAGCGAGTACCTCGCGCGCCTCTCATTCGACTCGCTCGTGTACGACACGCGTCAGCTCGAGTATCTGATTCGAACCGCCGGTGCGAGCCGGGTCGTGCTCGGCACTGACTTTCCCTTCGACATGGGAGTGGACGACCCGATCGCGCGACTCGACGCGGTGCGCGGATTGTCACGCGAGGATCGCGCCGCAATCGCGGGCCTCAACGCCGCCCGCCTGCTCGCGCCGTGAGCTGCTACTTCGGCGCGGACGCGAAAAACTCCATCACCGCCTGCTTGTAACGCTCGTCGCCGGGGGCATTTAGATGGTCGCGGCCCTCGATCTCGACGAGTCGGCTGTTCGCGATCGCTTGCGCCAGCGGGCGCGCGCTGCCGACCAGCGTGTCTTTGGTCCCGACGACAATCAGCACGGGCACCTTGTTCGCGCGCAACGCAGGGGGATCGATCGGGCTGCGATCGGCGCTCATGCACGCCGCGAGGGATTTCAGGTCGTTGCGATTGAGCTCCGCGAACTGGCGGAACAGCCGCGCCGTCTCTTCTTTGATCGCTTTCGGATCCTCCGCAAGCAGCGCCTGCACGATCGCGCCGCGCCGCTGCGGATCGTTGACCTGCGCTCCCGCGCCGATTCCACCCAGCACCACGGCACGGAAGCGCTCCGGATGGCGGGCCAGCAGTCCCAGCGAAATCCGCCCGCCCATCGAGTACCCCATCAGCATCGCGCGCGCGACGCCGAGATGGTCCATCAGGCGGATCACGTCGTCCTCCATGATGGTGCCGCCAAAGTCCGCCGCCTGGTGCGGCTTTCCGCTGGCGCCGTGACCGCGGCAATCAATCGCGATACCCCGGTACTTCGGCGCGAGCAGGTCGTACCACCCGGTCAACCCCCAGTTGTGCTCGGCGCGTGAGGCGAATCCATGCACCAGCACGATCGGCTCGCCGCTGCCGCGATCCTCGAAATGAATTTGAACGCCGTCGGAATCGAAGGAAGGCATGCGCATCTCCTTCTATGGTTTTGTCACTTATAGGCCGCGCGCTCCACTCCGACAACATCGCGCGCCCGCCTTGCGGGAAACGCGGGATCGGGCGAGAATCGCGCCGAATGCTCGAGCGCAGGTGAGTTGGCAATGGCACAAGGCGAAAAACTCGGTCTTCAAATCGGACTCGGCGGCGGACCCCTTGAGGAGCGGCTCGCGATCGCTCGCGAGGCCGAAGGCCTCGGCTACACCTCGTTGTGGGTCGCCGAGGTCTCCGGCCTCGACGCGCTGGTCAGCCTCGGCGCGCTTGCGCTCAACACCAGCAAGGTCGAACTCGCCACCGGCGTCATCCCGATTCAGATCCGAACGCCGGGCTCGATGGCGATGAGCTTCATCACCATCAATGAGTTCTCCGGTGGGCGCGCAATCGCGGGACTCGGAGTTTCCAGCCCGATCATCGTCGAGCGATGGCACGGCGCCACTTACAACAAACCGCTGACCGCGATGCGCGAGTGCGTGACCATCATGCGCCAGCTCTTCACCGATGGCCGCGCGAAGTTCGAGGGAAAGGTCTACCGCTCCGACTTCCGCCTGGGCATCCGGCAGACCGCGCCGCGCCGCCCGCGCATCTACATGGGCGTGCTCAACCCGCCAATGCTGCGGCTGGCGGGAGAAATCGCCGACGGCGTGCTCATGAACTACACACCGCCCGAGGCGGTGCCTGAGATGATAGAGGAGATTCACGAAGGTGCGCATCGCGCCCATCGCGATCCCGCCTCGATCGACATCGGCATCTACGCCCGCATGTGCATCACGCCCGACGAGGCCGAGGCGATCGCGGCGTTCAAGCGCGAGCTTGCGACCTACGCGTTCGTCGAGGTGTACAACAAGATGTTCGCACGCTACGGAATGGCCGATGAATTCGCCGAGGTGCGCAAGCTCTGGCAGGCCGGCAAGCGCGAGGAAGCTCCGACGGCGCTGAGCGACGCATCGGCCCGCAAGATCGCCGCCTTCGGACCGCCGGAGGCTGGACGCGACTTCATCGCGCGATGCCGCGCCGCCGGCGTCACCCATCCGGTCGTCTTTCCGATCGGCCCGGGCCCGACGCATTCGCGCGACTACTTGGCCACGATGCGCGCGCTCGCGGGCGCCTGAGCGTCGCTTCTGTTCAGCGCCCCTTGTAGTTGGGCTTGCGCTTTTCCATGAACGAGCGCGGGCCTTCCTTCGCGTCCTCCGAGCGCATCACCTCGCGCGCAATCTCGTTCTCGATCGTGAACGCTTCCTCCAGCGGACGTCCCGAGGTCCTCCGCACGGCCTCCTTGATCTTGCGCACCGCGAGCGGGCCGTTGGCGGCGATGGTGGAGGCAAGCTCCTCAGCCCGCGCCATCAGCTTGTCCTGCGCCACCACATAATTGACCAGGCCGATTCTCCACGCTTCCTGCGCGTCGATCCGGTTGCCGGTCAGCAGAATTTCCATCGCCTTGCAGTACGGAATCTGGCGCTGCAGGCGCGCGAGCGAGCCGGCCGCGGGGATGATCGCCCATTTCACTTCCTGCAGGCCGAAGCTGGCGTTCTCCGACGCGACGCGAAGGTCGGTTGCCTGGATCAGCTCCATTCCGCCCGCGATGCAAAATCCGTTGACCGCGGCGATGACGGGCTTGTCCACGTCATAGTTGCGCAAAAGCGCGGCGTCGCCCTGGTGGCGGTCGGCGAGCAGGCGCTGGTCCCATTCGTCCTCGGGCTTGCGCGCGCCCGTGAACAGCGGGATCAGGCGCCCCAGATCGGCCCCCGCCGAGAACGCGACGTTGCCCGCGCCTGTAACGATCGCGGCGCGAATGTCGTCATCTGTGTTGACCTGCTTCCATGCCTCCGCCAGACGGACGATCGTCTCGGGGTTGAAGGAATTGTGCACTTCGGGACGGTTGAACGTGATGTAAGCGATATGATTGCGCTTTTCGAACAGTATCGCGGGCATCGTGGACCTCTGGTGGAAGATTTCTGCGCCGGGCGCGCCGCGAAATTAGCACGAGGCCGCCTTTACCGGCCACTTCCCCGAAAGTTATCATTCTCGATGCGTGGCGTTTGTGCCGCCGCGCGCCGGAGGCTCTATGTGGAAGCGAGCGGCTGTTGTCCTCCTGGGGGCGGTTCTGATCTGCGCCAGCCAGGCGCTCGCAATCGAGCAGCCGCGAATCGTTCCGCGCTCGCAGCGAATCAGTCGCCCCATCGAGCAGGTCTTCCGGACGCTCAAGGTCTATTTTTCCGATGCCGCGCTGAGCCAATTCAAGCTGGTGCGCGCCAACAACCTTACCTGGACGCTGGTGGCAAAACGCTCCGATATCGACGATGAAACCTGGACCAACTGGGCGTTCTGCAAGGCGCCACCGATCGCGATGATCTATTCCCTCAAGCAGGGCGACGTCACCGTCACCGTGCATCTCGAGCGCGCCGGCAACGACGCCACCTTCACCACCGTGACCGCCGACTTCACCGGCACCTATACGCTGGGCGCCAACGAGCAGGATATCGACTGCATCTCCAAGGGCGCGCTCGAGCAGCAGATCATGACGGTGGCCTCCGGCGGAGTCGGCAAGCCGGGCAGTTGAGCACCGCACCCGACATCGCCGCCGCCACCACGCCGCCTCCCGCCGCGGAGGTCCGCTTTCCGGAGCCCTCGGAGTTGCGCTCGCGCGACATCTTTCGGCTGGTGGTGCGGGCGTGGCCGTTCGTGCGCCCCTACAAGCGCCATCTGCTCTACCTGCTGCTCGCGATAATCCCGACGCTGCCGGTCGGACTTATCGCTCTGACGATCATCCGCGTCATCTTCGACGTCGTTGGCCACAACAAACCGCTTACTCCGCTCGAAGCGCACCTGCTCTTTCTCCATGTCGGCGCGCCGCGCCAGCTGGTGCTGCTGCGCGTATGTATCGCATCGGGCGTGATGATCATGGTCGGGATGCCGATCGGGATGTTTCTGTTCGGGTACGCGGTGTGGATCCTGCAGCGAATTTCGAACCTGTTCCGCGTCAACCTGTACGCGCGCTTGCAGGAACTGAGTCTGCGCTTTCATGCCGAGGAAAAGATCGGCGACGCGATCTTCCGCATGTTCCAGGACTCGGCCGCGATTCCACAGGTGATCAACGGACTTGTTATCGCGCCGCTTAGATGGGTGCCGTTTGCGATCGCCAACTTCTTCTGGCTGCTGCTTTACAGCTACCCGATGGCCTTGATCGCAGCGGTTCTGCTGCCGGTCGAGTTCGCGCTGGCGTGGATTTACAGCGGCAAGATGCGCAGAAAATTCCTCGCCGAGCGCGAGGCGACCTCGCTTGCCACCACGCGAATCGAGGAAACCCTCGCTTCGATCAAGGCGGTCAAGGCGTTCGGATGCGAAGCGACCGAGAGTCTCCGCTACGCCGATGATAACTGGACCGCGTTCCTCGCCTCGCGCGCTTCTCGCTTGCTGCTGGCGCGCTACCGGGTGGTGACCAACGTGGCGCGCGGCCTGGCCTATTGCGGTGCGATCTATTACGGCGCTCACCAGGTGCTCGTCGGCGGCAGCTCTGGACTTACCAGAGCCGTCGTTTCGCTCGGGCTGTTTCAGGGCGCGATGGCGGTGTTCGGGCGGCTCAGCGTTCGCTCTCGCGCGCTGGCCAACCTGTGGGGCAGCCTCCAGGACGTCGGCATCGCGGTCTCTCGCGTGCTCGAGATGCTGTCGAAGCCGAGCGACGAGAAAGTCCACAGCGGTACCGCGATTCCGCCCCGCTCGCCGCACGCGTTGCGCTTCGAACGCGTGAGCTTCGGCTACGATCTGCGCGCGCCGGTATTGAGCGAGGTCAGCTTCGAAGCCGGCGCGGGCGAGATGATTGCGATCGCCGGACCGAGCGGCTCGGGCAAGAGCACCATCATCGCGCTGCTGCTTCGCTTCTACGATCCCGGCGCCGGCATTATCTCGCTCGACGGCACCCCGATTGAGCAATTCGACCTCGCCGCATGGCGCAGTCTGGTTTCGGTGGCGCTGCAGGACAATCCCCTTTTTACGGCGACGATGCGCGCCAACGTCGCCTACGGGCGGCCCGACGCGTCGGACAGCGAAATCCTGAGCGCGCTCACGATCGCCGGGCTCAGCGATTTCGTCCGTGCGCTTCCCGCCGGCCTGGACACGATGCTTGGCGAGAAGGGCTCCAAGATTTCCACCGGACAGGCGCAGCGGATCGGACTTGCCCGCGCAATCCTGCGCGACGCGCCGATTCTGATGCTCGACGAGCCGACCTCCGCGCTCGACGCGGCGACTGAAGACCTGGTGATGCGCGGAGTGCGCGCATGGCTCGCGGAGCGTCCCAAAAGCCGCATCGTTGTCGTCGCGACTCATCGCCGCACCACCGCCGCCTGCGCCGATCGCACCTATCGCATCACCGGCGGCCGCGTAGTCGAAGGGGCGCTTGCGGCGCTGGAGCCGCGCGCGGTGCAGGAGGCCTAGGATGGCGGGCGCGTTGATACAGACCGACGGCGCGGCGCCCATTGGCGACGGCCGCATCGACGCACGCCTGAGCCATCTCTACTCCGGTGAGCGCCCGGCGCTGTCGGCCGGCGAAGCCTTTCGCATCCTGCGCCGCACCTGGCCGTTCATCCGCGAGCAGCGCCGGCTGGTCATCGCCAAGTTCGCGCTCGCGATGACCTCGCTGACCTTCTTCATGATGACGCCGTGGCCGCTCAAGATCGTCATCGACAACGTGATCGATGGGCGCAGGCTAACCGGTGTCCCGCGCACGCTGCTCTATCCGCTCGTCGGCGACGATCGCGCGGCGCTGCTCGTCGCGGTCACGATCTTTCTGGCCGCAGCGGCAATCCTGGTCGGGATGGTCGGCGACGAAGCACAGAGGCTCGGAACGGAGGTCGAGAGCGGCGGCCTCGATCAGGCGGGCTTTACCCAGAATGAGGCGAACAGCGGATGGTCGCTGTGGAACGGCATCTTCGGCTATATCGAGGCGCGCCTCACGCTCGATCTCACCCAGCGCCTCAACCAGAGCCTGCGCACCGCTATCTATGAACGCTTCCTGCGCTCGCCGCTGGCGCTGTTCGCCGACCAGAAGCTGGGCGACGCGGTATTCCGCGTGATGCACGATTCGGCGTCGATCGGTCCGGTCCTGTACCAGGGTATCCTTGCGCCGGTGCTGGACATCTCGATGTTCCTGCTGACGATCGTGATTCTTTATCTGCAGTTTCCCAACGAACCGCTGATCCCGATCCTGGCTGCCTCCGCGCTGCCGATCGTCGTGATCGGCGCGAGCCTGTTCGGCAAGCTGCTCCGCCAGCAGAGTCAGGCGATGCGCGAGCGGGGCAGCGACGTGATGGCGGCGTTCGAGGAGCGGATCGCGCACGTCCAGCTGATCAAGGCCTTCGGCCGCGAGACCGCGGAGGCGACCACCGTCGACTCCGCGAGCTGGAGTTCCTACCGCGCGACGCTCCGGATGCTCGGGATCGTCATGGTGATGATCTTCGTGCTGACGCCGTTAACCGGCTTTCTCGTTTATTTCGGCCTCTATCACCTGATGCTCCAGGTTATCGCGGGACAGATGACGCTTGGCGACGTGGTGCTGCTGGCAAGCTACGGCATGATGCTGGGCGAGCCGATGGCGAACCTCGGCGGCACCTGGGCCAGCCTGCAGGCCCCGGTCGCCGGACTTCGCCGCGTCGAGAGCGTGCTCGACGCGATTCCTGAAGAGCGGGCCGCGCCGACGGACGGCGCGCTGCGCGCGATCGAGCAAATCGAGTTTCGCGACGTGAGCCTCGCCTATCCCGGCACCGCACCCGTGCTCGATCGCGTGAGCGCGACGCTGCGCCCGGGTGAGCTGGTCGCGCTGGCCGGGCCGAGCGGTGTCGGCAAGACCACGCTCATCATGTCGATACCGCGCTTCATCGATCCGATCGCCGGAACGATCAGAGTGAACGGCGCCGACGCGCGCGGGATCGCACCGGCTGCGCTGCGCGCGCGGGTGGGCTTCGTCTTCCAACAGGAATCGCTGTTCTCCACCACTATCGAGGAAAATATCCGCTACGGCACACCCGACGCCTCCGACGCCACGGTGCTCGAAGCCGCTGCGCGCGCGGGCGCCGCGGAGTTTATCGAGCGCCTGCCCGACGGATATGCCACGATGCTCGGGCGGCGCGGCGCGCGATTGTCGGTCGGACAGAAGCAGCGGATCGCAATCGCGCGCGCCTTGGTCCGCAACCCCGACGTGCTGATTCTCGACGAGCCGACCGCTCCGCTTGATCCCGCCTCCGAGGGCGCAGTGATCGACACGCTGCGCGCGCTAGCGCGCGATCGGATCGTGATCATCGTGGCGCACCGGCCCGACACGCTCGCCGCCTGCGATCGCGTGACCTTTCTGGGCGCCGGCACAATCGACGCGATCGGTACCCACACCGAGCTGCTCGCCAGCTCCGCGGCGTACCGCGCCTACCTTTCGGTCACGCAGTCCGAGATCCACGCCTGAGCCTCGCGCGCCTGGAGCGGCGCGGTCGCCGCCTTGCGCGAAGTCGACCCGAACGCTGTGATCGTCGGCGACACCGGAGTGTTCCGCGTCGATAGCTACGTGTTCGGCGCCGCCAAGGGCTTACGTGCCGGCGGGATCGGCTGCGGTCATCGGTGGCATCGGGCCGGGCTCGACAGGCTTCGGCGCGCCGTTTGCCAGGCCGCGCACCCATGCGCGCGCGAATCGATAGAGCATCGGCCCGTCGAACAACGCCGACGGCGGCTTGACCATATTGATCACCTCGCCGACGCGGTTCTGAATCTCGCCGTCGGTTTCCCCCGCCTTCATCATCGCGTCGATGAAGGGACCGAGCACGCGACCCGCCAGCGGACGGTGCCCCTCGGTACCGGGGAAGCGGAAGTCCGCCCCGGTCGCCATTCCCCAGGGATCGGCCTGAAAGCGTCCGAGCCGCTGAAAGAACCTGCGCGGCAAATCGGGAGCCGACGCTCCGCCGTCATTGAGACAGTCGCGCAGGAGCAGCCCTCCAATCGCGCCCGAGGTCATTCCCTGTCCGTAGACCGGGTTGAACGCGCACGTCGAGTCGCCCAGCGCGATAAAGCCGTCCAGGCGCGCGGTCCACTTGTCGTAATGGCGCCATCGATTTGCCATCTGGCGGTACGAGTAAACCTTCGAGATCGGCTCGGCCAGCGCGACTTCTTTCGCGATGAGCGGTGAGCGCAATCTCGCAAGCTGCGCGGTGAATCCGTCCTCATCGTTGGGCGGATAGTTACCGCCCCATCCCGCGAGCGTGACGATGAACCGGTTGCCCTCGACCGGGAACAGCACGCCCGCCTGATCCACCTCGTTGCCGGTCGGATCGATCCACACTCCCTTCCACCACCAATCGCTGGGACGAGTGCCGGGCGCCCCGCCCTGGTACCATCGCGACGCGTAGCCGGTATGCGAATCGACAACCTGCTCGTCGGGAAGCGGAAGCCCGAGCGCACTCAGCCATGACGGGATTTTGGTCGCGCGGCCGCTCGCGTCGACGACCAGGTCGCCGGCGAGCTTCAAGGCGGAACGCCCGTCGCGCGGTGCTACGTCGATTCCGCTGACGCGCATCGTGGCGCCGCGCTCGACGATGAATCCGGTCGCATCGACGCGCTCGATCAATTCGATATTGGGAATCTTGCGCAAGAGTCCGCGCGCGGTCTCCTCGATCAGCACCCGGCTTGCAAAGATCGTCGCGATCTTCGTCGGCCGCCGCGGCGCCCATCCCTCGCGCCGCAGCGTCGCGAAGTCAAGTCCGAAGTTTATCTCCAGCGCGCCGCGCTCGATCATCGTGCGCTCGAAGCCGGGAAACAGGTTGTCCAGCTCGATTCGCCCGCGCATCAGCAGCGCGTGCACGTGGCGGCTCTGCGGCACGCCGGGGCGTTCGTGTGCGCCCTCGGGATAAGCGTCGCGATCCACCACCGTCACCTTTTCGCAGAAGTCGCTGAGCACGCGGGCCGCGCACAAGCCCGCCATGCTGCCGCCGATTACAATCGCGTGTCGCATCGATCAATGGATCTCCCGGCACGGTTAGTATTTGTTACCAGATCGTGAAGCAAGGCGGATGCGCCGCGCCGCCGGCTTTCGCGATTCCGCGAGCGCGCGTATAACCTCAATAGCGTCGCTCAAGTGCGCGGCGCAGCCCGAGGTAATCCCGTCTTGCCTGACTCAGACGATAGCTATGATTCCAAAGCCGGCGAGTCACCGGCCGTAGTCGTCGATTTCGATCTGCTGCGCAAGATGGCCGCGGTGAATTTCCGCGACCTCGGCGGCCATCCCGCCGCCCGCCGCGGACGCGTGCGGCGCGGACGCGTATTCCGCTCCTCGCACCTGGCTGAGATTCCCGCGCACAGCCCGGTCAAGACGCTCGAGCTCAAGACGCTGGTGACGCTGCAGAGCCGTATCGAGGTCCATCATCTCGGGCCGCCCGAGCCCGCCGCGCGCGAGGGCGTCAGGTGGGAGCATATTCCGATCGGCGACGCGTGGTTCACCAGCGCGGGCTTCACCCGGATCGACGCGGAGCCCGGCCGCGTGCATCTGGCGCTGGTCACTCAATTTCGCGACGACTGGCAGCGCTTCTTCAAGCTGCTCGCCGAGCGCGACGTCTATCCGCTGCTGTTTCATTGCTCGGCGGGGCGCGATCGCACCGGAGTCGGCGCGGCGATGCTGCTGTCGGTGCTGGGCGTGGATCGCGAGCGTATCGTGGCGGACTTTCTGGCGAGCAACGCGGTGTTCGCGAACATGCCGCTCACGGCCGATCAGCTCGAGCCGCTGTTCGAGCTGATCGATGAAAGCGGCGGCGTGGACGCGTTCATGCGCGAGGTAATCGGGCTCGGGGATTCTCACCTCGCCGCGATTCGCGCCGATCTTCTGGAAGACTGAGCGCCCGCCTCACGCGGGCAGATAACCTTCGCGCAGCAGCGACTTGGCGATGATCATGCGCTGCACCTCGCTGGTGCCCTCACCTATTTCGCTGAGCTTGGCGTCGCGCATATAGCGCTCGACGGGGAAGTCGGTGACGTAGCCGTAGCCACCGTGGATCTGCACGGCCTTGATCGTCGCCCACATCGCGGTCTCCGACGCGAACAGCTTCGCCATCGCGGCCTCGCGCGCAAACGGCTTGCCCGCGTCGCGCAGCGCGGCGGCGCGGCACATAAGCACCCACGACGCGTCGATCTGGGTGGCCATGTCGGCGAACATCCACTGGATCGCCTGGAAATCGGCGATCGCCTGGTTGAACTGGCGGCGCTCGAGCGCGTAGGCGCGCGCCTCTTCGAACGCTCCACGCGCGATTCCGGCGGCGAAGCCGGCGATTCCGATTCGCCCGCCCTCGAGCACCTTGAGCGTCTGGCGGTAGCCCGCGCCCAGCTCTCCGACGAGGTTGCGCGCCGGCACGGTGACGTTCTCGAAGATCACCTCGGCGGTGTCGGAGGCGTGAAGGCCCAGCTTTTCGATCTTGCGGCCGTTGGAGAGTCCCGCCGCCGCGGCGCGATCGACTATAAACGCGGACACGCCGTCGCGTCCGCGCTCCGCGTCGGTCACCGCCATCACCACGTACACGTCGCCGACGCTGCCGTTGGTGATGAACATCTTGGAGCCGTTGATTTGATAGTTGTCGCCCACCCGCACCGCGCGCGTCTTCATCGCGGCGGCGTCGGAGCCCGAGCTAGGCTCGGTCAGACACCACGCGCCGAGTTTCCGCGCCGCGAGCATATCGGGCACGTAGCGGTCGCGATTCTCGTCGCTGGCGAAAGCGGCGATATGTCCGGTGGAAAGCGCCATGTGCGCCGCGCAGGTGAGCCCGACCGACGCGTCGTAGCGCGAGAGTATCTCAACGACCATCGCCTGCGAGAGCGTGCCTGCGCCGCCGCCGCCCCACCTCTCGGGAAACGCGACGCCCAGGAAGCCCAGCGCACCGAGCTTTTCGATCACGTGGCGCGGGAAGGTGCCGTCCTTGTCCCACTGCGAGGCGTGCGGCTTGATCTCGCGCTCGGCGAACGCGGTCAGCGTGTCGCGGATCGAGCGTTGCTCTTCGGTTAGATCGAAATCCATCGCGGTCCCGCTACTGGCGCGGCTGCACGCTCTTGCGCACCCAGTTTACGATATCCTCGGTGGAGGCGCCGGGCGTGAAGATCTCCTTGACGCCCTGCCCCTTGAGCTTCTTCGCATCGTCCTCCGGGATGATCCCGCCGCCGAATACCGCGATGTCGCCAGCGCCGCGCTCCTTGAGCAGCTTCAGCACTTCGGGGAACAGCGTCATGTGCGCGCCCGACAGGATCGACAGTCCGACCGCGTCGACGTCTTCCTGCACGGCGGCCTCCGCGATCATCTCGGGCGTCTGATGAAGCCCGGTGTAGACGACCTCGAAGCCGCCGTCACGCAGCGCGCGCGCGATAATCTTCGCGCCGCGGTCATGTCCGTCGAGTCCCGGCTTCGCCACCAGAATCCTGAGTCTCTTGTCCGCCATGAATTAAATCCAGCCTGGGTCGGTGTACACGCCGAACTCGGCGCGAAAGACGTCGCTTACCTCGCCGACGGTAGCCTCGCGGCGCACCGCCTCGCAGATCGGGTCCATCAGGTTTTCTCCCGAGCGGCACGCCTCGGCGACACGCGCGAGCGCCTCTTTGAGCGCGGCCTGATTGCGCTCGCGCTTCATCTTGCGCACGCGATGCACCTGCTTCTCTTCGATCGCGGGATCGATCTTGAGCGTCTCGATCGGAATCTCTTCGGGGATCGAGTACTTGTTCACGCCCACGATGGTCTTGAGATTCTTCTCAAGCTGGCGCTGGAAGTGGAACGCGGCCTCGGCGATCTCGCGTTGCGGGTAGCCGGTCTCGATCGCGCGCACCATCCCGCCCATGCCGTCGATCTTCTCGATATAGTCCATCGCCTCGCGCTCGATCCGATCGGTCAGTGCCTCGACCGCGTAGCTCCCGCCCATCGGGTCGATCGTGTTGGTGACGCCGGTCTCCTCGGCGATTATCTGCTGCGTGCGCAACGCGACCATCACCGCCTGCTCGGTCGGGAGCGCGAGCGTTTCGTCCATCGAGTTGGTATGCAGCGACTGCACGCCGCCCATCACGCCGGCGAGCGCCTGGATGGCGACGCGCACGACGTTGTTGATCGGCTGCTGCGCGGTGAGCGAGGCGCCGGCGGTCTGCGCATGCGTCCGCAGCATCATCGACTTCGGATTCTTCGCGCCGAAGCGCTCTTTCATGATCCGCGCCCACATCCGGCGCGCGGCGCGCAGCTTGGCGACCTCCTCCAGGAAGTCGTTGTGAATATTCCAGAAGAACGACAGCCGCGGCGCAAAGTCGTCCACGTCAAGGCCGCGTGCGACCGCCTCCTGCACGTAGCAGATGCCGTCGGCGATCGTGAATGCGAGTTCCTGCACGGCGGTCGAGCCGGCCTCCCGGATGTGGTAGCCGCTTATCGAAACCGCATGCCAGCGCGGCGCCTTCTTCGCGCAGAATTCAATCATGTCGGTGACGACCCTGATCGCGGGACGCGGCGGACAGATCCATTCCTTCTGCGCGATATACTCCTTGAGCATGTCGTTCTGGATCGTGCCGCCCACGCGATCCCACGCTACGCCCTGGCGCTCCGCCACCACCAGGTACATCGCGAGCAGCACCGACGCGCTGCAGTTCACCGTCATCGAGGTCGTCACCTTGTCGAGCGGAATCCGATCGAACAGCCGCACCATGTCGTGGATCGAAGTGACTGACACGCCCTCGCGCCCGACTTCGCCGACCGCGCGCTCGTGGTCGGCGTCGTAGCCCATCAGGGTGGGCATGTCGAATGCGGTCGAGAGCCCGTCCTGTCCCTGGCCGAGCAGGAAGTGGAAGCGGCGGTTGGTGTCCTCGGCCAGGCCGAAGCCCGCGAACTGGCGCATCGTCCACATCCGCCCGCGATACATCGAGCCGTACACGCCGCGCGTGAACGGATACTCGCCCGGATAGCCGAGCGCGTCCTCGTACTCGCCGGCGACGTCGGCGGGCGTGTAGAGCGGATCTATCTCCATGTCGGAGACGGTCGAGAATCGCGTGGGGCGCTCGGCGGCCTTCTTGTACGTGGATTCCAGCCAGTCGCGTTTTCGGCTCACGTCATCAACCTCACCCGTGATTGCGAAGGACCTGTCCCGCTATAACCAGGCGCTGGATCTCCGAGGTGCCCTCATAGATTTCGGTGATCTTGGCGTCGCGGAAATAGCGCTCGACCTTGAACTCGCGCGTGTAGCCGTAGCCGCCATGAATCTGCACCGCCTCGGTCGCGGCCTTCATCGCGGCCTCCGCGGCGAACAGCTTGGCCATCGCGGACTGCGTGGTGCACGGCTGGCCCGCGTCCTTGAGCGCCGCGGCGCGCAGCGTGAGCAGGCGGGCGGCGTCGATTTCGACCGCCATGTCGGCGAGCTTGAACTGGATCGCCTGATGCTGCGCGATCGGGCGGCCGAAGGTGGTACGCTCCTGCGCGTACTTGAGCGAGGCCTCCAGCGCCGCGCGTCCGATTCCCACCGCCTGCGCCGCGATTCCGATCCGCCCGCCGTCGAGCGTCTTCATCGCGACCTTGAAGCCGTCGCCCTCGCCCATCAGCAGGCTCTCGCGCGGCACGCGCAGGTCGGTGAAGCTCAGCTGCGCGGAGTGCGCGCCATGGATTCCCATCTTGTCCTCGACCCGGACCACCTGCCATCCGGGCGCGCTGGTCTCCACCGCGAAGGCGCTGATTCCCTTATGCCCCTGCTCGGGCGCAGTCATCGCGAACACGATCGCGACGCCGGCCTGCGGGGAGTTGGTGATGAAGTTCTTGGTGCCGTTGATGACGTAGCTGTCGCCGTCGCGCACCGCGCGGGTCTTCTGACCGGCGGCGTCGGAGCCGGCCTGCGGCTCAGTCAGCGCGAAGCATCCGATCCATTCGCCGGTCGCCATCTTCGGAAGCATGCGCTGCTTAATCTTGTCCGAGGCGAGCGCCAGGATCGGCCACGAGGCGAGCGAGCAATGCGCCGACACGATCACGCCGGTGGACGCGCACTCGACCGAGAGCTCCTCGACGATCAGCGCGTAGGCGACCTGGTCCAGCCCCGCGCCGCCATACTGCTCGGGGAGAAACGTGCCCAGCATCCCGAGCCGCCCGAGCTCGTCGATCGCGCCCTTGGGGTACTGATGCGTGCGGTCGGTCTCGACGCCGAGCGCGGAAAGCCGCTCGCGCGCGAAACGGCGCGCGGTGTCGCGGGCGGCGGATTGCGCGGATGTCAGTTCCAGGTCCATGTCATCTTCATTGTCGAGCCACGTCTCTCGATCTGTCGCCCTCACTTTTAGCCTAGACCGCGCGAAGGGTCGATAGAATCACCAACCATCCGGTCGGCGCGATCGGGCGCGGACGGAACAGACGTTCAAAGCGCCCGGTCAGGACGCCGACTGGCGCCGCCCACCGTCGGCATCGGGCGGGCGGGCTCGCGATGGCTTCGATTATTTTTCATCCCGGGCGCACTCACCTCGGCCTCCCCTTGTGCCGCAAGGGTTTTTCGTTTTTTCGCGAGGGAAAATCTGGCTTCGCCGCGGGCGAGCTCGCCCGGGCGAATCGGCGCGACGGAATGTCGTGGGAGATGCTTGCGGTCGTGCGGGCGGCGATACGTATGAATCCAGTTCTTCCACCCGCAGCCATTATAGCACATCGCGCAATTTTGGATAAGGCGCCGCGCGCCGCGTGATGACCGCAAGCTGCACACCCTCCTGTATCCTCCCCCGTGTCGAGGAACGGGGGAGGAATGGAATCCGGCGCGCGCGAGCCTTGTGCTTCTCCACCATTTTTTGACATGGGCGAGAATACAAGAGGGGGTGCCTGCGCTCCGCGCGCTACGGTCCTGGTGGCGGCGCGCAACCGCGTCCGCCGGTCCGCGTTCAACGGATCCGGGATTCCTCGACTCCGCCCGCAACGGGCTTTGCTCGGAATGACACAATGGGTCCGGCGCGGCGCTGTTCTAATTCTCCACCATCTTTTGACATGGGGGAGAATGCAAGAGGGGGTGCCTGCGCTCGATGCGCGCCGCTACTTGTGGCGCCAGACCGGCGGGCGCTTGGCGACGAACGCCTCGGTCCCCTCGATGCGATCCTCGCTCGCGAACGTCACGCCGAATGCTTCCTGCTCGAAGCGCAGACCCGCGTCCTCTTCCATCGTCGCCGCCGCGCGCATCGCCGCCTTCGCCTGGCGCAGCGCCACGGCGGATTTGCCGGCGAGCTTTTCGGCGAGCGCGCGCGCCGCCGCGATCAACTGGTCGGGCGCGACCACCTGCACCGCCAGGCCGAGCGCGAGCGCGGATTTCGCATCGAGCATATCGCCCGTCATGATCAACTCGCGCGCCTTGGCGTGGCCGATCCGATGCGGCAGGCGCTGCGTGCCGCCGAAGCCGGGAATCAGGCCGAGATTGATTTCGGGCTGCCCGAAGCGCGCTTTCTCGCTGGCGATAATCAGGTCGCACGCAAGCGCGAGCTCGGTGCCGCCGCCCAGCGCGAAGCCGTTGACGGCTGCGATCACCGGAATCGGCAGCTCCTCGATACTGGCCATCACGCGATGCCCCAGGCGGGAGAATTCCAGCCCCTCGCTCGCCGACATCTTCGCCATCGCGGCGATATCCGCGCCGGCGACAAAGGCGCGATCGCCCGCGCCGGTGACGATCAGCACGCGGACCGCGGGGTCGTGGCGAATCTCGCGGATAACGCGCGTGATGTCCTCGAGCACTTCGCGGTTGAGCGCGTTGAGCGCGGCGGGACGGTTTATGGTGAGCGTCGCGATCGCGCCCTGATCGAAGATGACGTGCTTGAGTTCCATCGATAGTGATTCCTCCCGGCGGGGATGACACGCGCGGCGACGGCGCGCGATTTCATCTATAGCAGGGAGTCGGTCGAAGTAAATCGCCGCATCAGCGCGGGCGCGCCTTGTTCCGTCATTTCGAGCGGAGCGAGTCTGCGAGCGGAGTCGAGAAATCCCGGGAGCTCAAGGCTGGAAAGAGGATCCGGGATCCCTCGACTTCGGCCGCAGCGGCCTCCGCTCGGGATGACGGAGTCGCGCGAACGCGACGGACGAAACTCGGGATGACGGAGCGGGCGGGCTGCCGGCGCATGTCTCACACTCTCGCGGCTGACTCCAGAGCTACTCGTGGCTCAAGTCGCGCCACTGCGGGTTGCTCTGCTCGATCAGCGCGATCTTCTTCGCTCGCGCCCACCGCTTCAACTGCTTCTCGCGTGCAATTGCCTGATTGGCGCGATCGTATTCCTCGAAATAGACGAATCGCGTGACGTTGTATCGGGCAGTGAACCCAGCAATGAGCTTCTCGCGATGCTCAGTCATGCGCCGTTGGACGTTGTTCGTCACGCCGATATAGATCACGTGCGATGGACTGCCCGCGATGTACACGAAGAAACGTCGCCCCCGCATCGGCGTGATTGTCGGCGCCGAACCGCTGGATGCGCAAGCGAATGAATGGACGTTATTTCCACCCGCGCCGCCAGTTCACGGGCGGGGCGCGCCTTGTTCCGTCATTTCGAGCGGAGCGAGTCTGCGAGCGGAGTCGAGAAATCCCGGGAGCTCAAGGCTGGAAAGAGGATCCGGGATCCCTCGACTTCGGCCGCAGCGGCCTCCGCTCGGGATGACGGAATGGGGCGAACGCGGCGCGGCGGAGCTTAGCCCTGGAGTTTAATTTGCGGGGGCGTGACGCCCGGCGCAGCCGCGGGCGGCGCCTGACCCGGCTGCACGCACAGACCGGTCTGGATCAGCCATTGGCGGTCGGAATCCGAGACCTTTCCCGACGGCGTCGCATAAGCGTAGATGACCTGCTTCTTGCCGTAATTTACCTGGCACTGGACATCGACTTCGGAGCCGCCGGGCGCCTTAACCGGCGCCATCAGCCAGGTCGTCGCGAGACTGTTCTGCGAGATGTAGCTCTGGTTGCTGGTGGTGATTCCGGACGCGGATTGCACCGGCTGCGTCAGCGCCTGCTGGCAGATCTTTATCGCGTCGAAATGGCATCCGAGCTCGGCGTCGATTTGCTGCTTGTCCTGACGCGCTGCGCACGCGGTCATCGCGAGCGCCAGGCCGGCGGCGGCGGCGTATCGCACGATTGTAGCCCACCCGATCGTCTTCATTCGCTCTCCCCCCGGAAAGTGAAATTCAGCCACGCCCGCGAGCGGCGCGCCCTTACAGAAAAGCTGACCGCGCCATCGAGATCAATACTCGGGCTTGAAGTCGAAATGATGGATCGCCTCGATAAAGCGGGCGGTGCGCGTGCGCGAGCGCATCACGACGCTGTTGGTCATCGCGCCGCCGGAGAAAAAGCGCACCCCGCGCAGATAGTCGCCAGTGGTGATTCCGGTCGCCGCGAACATCACGTTATCCCCCGCCAGATCGTCCAGCGTGTACCGGCGGCGCAAGTCGAGAATCCCCATGCCCAGGCATGCCTCCGCCTCCTGGTCGCTGCGCGGAACGAAGCGCGCCTGCATCTCGCCGCCGATGGAGCGGATCGCGGCGGCGGCAAGCACACCCTGATGCGCACCGCCGACGCCGATCAGCATGTCGATTTCGCTCTCGGGCCGCGTGGTGGCGACCGCGGCGGAAAGGTCGCCGGCCGAGAGCAGCTTGATTCCGGCGCCGGCGCTGCGAATCTCGGTGATCAGCTTCTCATGGCGCGGGCGGTCAAGGATCGCGATGCGCAAGTCCTCGACGTACACGTGCTTGGCCTCGGCCAGCGCCTTGAGGTTGTCGGTGGGCGAGCGCTCAAGATCGATCACGCCGCGGCCGGCGGGCCCGGTCGCGATCTTGTCCATGTAGGTATCGGGGCATCGGAGCAGCGTGCCGCGCTCGGCCAGCGCCACGCAGGAGAGCGAGTTGGGTCCGCCCAGCGCGCAGATGAGCGAGCCTTCGAGCGCGTCGAGCGCCACGTCGACGGCGGGTCCCGCGCCGGTGCCCACGATCTCGCCCTGGTAGAGGATCTCGGCCTCGTCCTGGCTGCCCTCGCCGATCACGATCTTGCCGTCCATCGCGATCGAGTTGAGAGTCTTTCGCATCGCGTCGCTGGCGGCGCGATCGGCGGCGCGCTCGTCGCCCTTGCCGATAAAGCGCGCCGACGCAAGGGCGGCGGCTTCAGTCGCACGAACCACTTCCAGGGCCAGATTGCGCTCCATCCACGCCTCCGATCAATTCAGCTTGAGAACTCCACCGTGACCGAAAAGCGATTCTATCAGACGATAACCGTCAGTCACCGCTATCCCCGTGGCCTTGCCCGCCGCCTCGGTGTAGCGGCGCGCCTGCGCGCCCGGTCGAGCATAGGCCTTCGAGGTCATCAGCGCGAACGGCACCGGCTCGGGCGAATGGGTCTTGAGCTTGCTGGGGGTGGCGTGGTCGGGCTGGAGCAGGATTGCGAACTCGCCCATCGCGGCAAGCCCCGCGATCATCGGGCCGAGGATAAGCTCGTCGATCCGCTCGATCGCTTCGGTCTTCAGATCGGCGCGGCCCATGTGGCCGGCCTCGTCGGGCGCTTCGATATGGAGCAGCAGGAAATCGCGGCGTCGCAGCGCGTCCAGCCCGTAGCGCGCCTTGGCGGCATAATCGGTATCGAGAAATCCGGTCGCGCCGGGAACCTTGACGAGCTCAAGTCCCGCCAGCCGCCCGATTCCGTTTACCAGGTCCACCGCCGAGATAACCGCGCCCTCGATTCCGAAGCGCTCCTTGAGGGTCGGCACGGCGGGCCGGGTGCCCTGCCCCCAGAACCATACCGCGTTCGCCTCGACTTGCCCCTTTTCGCGGCGCGCGCGATTGACCGGATGATCGCGCAGGATCATGGCGGCGCGATCCGCGAGATCGCGCAGGCGCTCGGCGCCCTCGCCCGCGGGCAGATGAGAGGCGACCGGCTTGCCGGTGATGTCGTGCGGTGGCGTGAGTTTGGTGGTGCGCACGCCGTCGTGCCAGATCATCAGATGGCGATAGCTGACGCCGCTGTGGAATTCGATTGCGTCGCCGCCCAGTTCACGGTTGATATCGGCGACGATGCGCGAGGACTCCCCGGTGGTGATATGGCCCGAGGTGAAGTCCTTCATCACTATCGCGCCGTCGGCTCCAGGAGCCAGCGAAACCAGGTTCATGCGGAACACGACGTCGCCCGGGTCCATCGCGATTCCCTGGCTTGCCGCCTCGATCGGCGCGCGTCCGGTATGATAGCGCTTGGGGTCGTAGCCCATCATCGTCATGGTGCCGACGTCGCTGCCCGAGGGCATCCCGTGCGGGATGGTGGCGACCAGGCCCAACACGCCGCGGGTGGCGAGGAGATCCATGTTGGGCTTGCGCGCGGCTTCCAGCGGAGTCTTGCCGCCCAGTTCGTCGCAGGGCCAATCGGCCATCCCGTCGCCGTGGATAATGACGTACTTCATCAATCGTTCTCGATTATCTTCATCACCTTGCTGATGTCGGGCTCGACCACGAGGGTGTTGCTCAGGTTCTTGAGCGCGGTGTCGGGGTCCTTGAGCCCGTGGCCGGTGAGCGTGCAGACGCATACCGAGCCCGGAGCGATTGCACCGGTGGCGCCGAACTTGAGCAGTCCCGCGACTGAGGCGGCCGAGGCGGGCTCGGCGAACACGCCGCCGGCGGCGATGAGCCGGTAGGCGGCGAGAATCTCGGCGTCGGTGACCATATCGATTACGCCGCCGGATTCGTCGCGGGCGGAGGTGGCGCCCTTCCAACTTGCGGGATTGCCGATCTTGATCGCGGTGGCGACGGTCTTGGGATCGTCGAGCGGATGGCCGACGACGATCGGCGCGGACTCGGCGGCCTGGTAGCCCATCATTTTGGGCAGCTGGCCCGCAAAGCCGCGCTCGCGATATTCCAGGTATCCCGCCCAGTGGGCGGTGATATTGCCGGCGTTGCCGACCGGCAGAAAATGATGGGTCGGGGCGTCGCCGAGCTGATCGCAGATTTCGAAGGCCGCGGTCTTCTGTCCCGCGATCCGGTCGGGATTGATGCTGTTGACGAGCCGGATTCGCACCGGGTCGCGCGCGGCGAGATCGCGCACCACTTTCAGGCAGATGTCGAAGTTGCCGATCACCTCGATTACGCGCGCGCCGTGCATGACCGATTGCGAGAGCTTGCCGAGCGCGACCGCGCCCTTGGGAATCAGCACGTAGGCGCGCAGCCCGGCGCGTCCGGCGTAAGCGGCGGCGGAGGCGGCGGTGTTGCCGGTCGAGGCGCAGATTACCGCGCGGGCGCCGGCGCCGAGCGCCTTGGAGATAGCCAGGGTCATCCCGCGGTCCTTGAAGGAGCCGGTCGGGTTGGCGCCCTCGAACTTCAAGTAAACCTTGATATTCGGGCCGAGCCGCTCCGCAAGCGCGGGCGCCTCGATAAGCGGGGTGTTGCCCTCGTTAAGGGTGACAATCGGGGTGGAGTCGTCCACCGGCAGAAAGCGCCGGTAATGCTCGATCAGCCCCGGCCACCTGGTCAGCCGCGGTGCGTCGCCCTGCCCGTTCGCCGTCATCGCCGCTACAGATTCTCCTCGATTCGGATGAAAGCCGGCTCCACATCGACCAGCCGCGCGATGCGGATTTTCTTAAGCGCGCGTTTAAGGTTGCGCTCGGGCGCCGCGTGGGTGCGCATGATCACCGGCACGGCCTTTTCGATCTGCCGCCCCTTCTGGAGCACCGAGGCTATTGAAATTCCCGCCTTGCCCAGCACCGACGCGATCGCTCCCAGTACGCCCGGCTTATCCCGCGCCATGAAGCGCAGGTAGTATTCGCATACCACGTCGTCCATCGGCATGACACGCGCGCGGCGGATTGCGGTGACCGGAAAGCCCAGCGCATGGGGTCGGCCGGTGGGCGCCGCGATACGATCGCGCGCGATTTCCAGAATATCGCCCATCACCGCCGTCGCGGTCGGCATCCGTCCCGCGCCCAGTCCCGAATAGAGCGTGGTGCCCAGCGCCTCGCCATGGATATAGATGGCGTTGAACGCGTCGCCGACGCTGGAGAGCACGTGCGAGGTCGGGATCATGGTGGGATGCACCCGGGCCTCGATCGCGCCGTCATTGTCCTTTGCGATCGCGAGCAGCTTGACCGCGTAGCCGAGCTCGCGCGCGTAGGCGATGTCGGCCTGGGTGATTTTCGCGATTCCCTCGGTATGCACGCCGCGCGGCTTGAGCTCGACGCCGAAGGCGAGCGTGACCAGCAGGCAGAGCTTGTGCGCGGAGTCGTGTCCGTCGATATCAAGGCGCGGGTCCGCCTCGGCCAGCCCGGCGCGCTGCGCCTGGGCGAGCGCGTCGCGAAACTCGACCGGGCGCTCGCTCATGGTGGAGAGAATCGAGTTGCAGGTGCCGTTGACGATTCCGTAGACGGCGCGCTGGCGATCGCCCGCCAGCGCCTCGCGCAGGGTGCGGATGATCGGTATCCCACCGCCGACGCTGGCCTCGAAGCCGACCGCTAGCCCGTGGCGCGCAGCGGCACGAAAGATCTGGTCGCCATGCTCGGCGAGCAGCGCCTTGTTGGCGGTGACCACGTCCTTGCCCGCCGCGAGCGCGCGCAGGATAAGCCGGCGCGCCGGCTCGTAGCCGCCGAACAGCTCGACCACGATATCGATATCCGGGCGTGCGACCACCGCCGCGGCGTCGCGCGTGATCATCCGGGCGCTCAGTCCGAGCGCGCGCGAGGGGACAAGGCTGCGGTCGGCTACGGCGGCGAGCTCCAGCGGCGCGCCCAGCTTATGCGCATAGATCGCGGCGTTGGCGCGCAGCAGGTGCACCACGCCGCCGCCCACGGTGCCGCATCCGAGCAGGGCTATCCGAACCGGTTTCAATGCGTCACACCGAGCGGGGGACCCAGGATATGCGGCTCAGGAAGCGCCCGCGGCGCGCCGGGGCTTGGTGAGGCTCGCGTGGGCGAGCGCGTGGCGGATTCCGCGGATCGCCTGGCGCGTGCGATGCTCGTTCTCGATCAGCGCAAAGCGGACAAAGCCGTCGCCGTCGGCGCCGAAGCCGACCCCGGGCGAGACCGCGACCTTGGCCTCGGCGAGCAGGAACTTGGCGAACTCGAGCGAGCCCATCGCGCGAAACGGCTCCGGAATCGGCGCCCACACGAACATCGTGGCCTTGGGCATCTCAATCGGCCATCCGGCGCGGTTGAGTCCGTCCACCAGCACGTTGCGCCGCCGCCGGTAGGTCTCGACGATTTCACCGACGCACTCCTGCGGCCCGTTGAGCGCGGCGATCGCGGCGACCTGCACGGGCGCGAAAATCCCGTAGTCCAGGTAGGATTTCAGCCGGCCGAGCGCGCCGATCATCTCGCGATTGCCGACCGCGAAACCGACCCGCCATCCGGGCATGCTGTAGCTCTTGGAAAGCGTGAAAAATTCGACGCCGATATCGCGCGCGCCCGGCACCTGCAGGAACGACGGCGCCTTGTAGCCGTCGAAGCACAGGTCGGCGTAGGCGAAGTCGTGCGCGACCATGATCTCGTTCTCGCGCGCAAAGTCCGCCACCCGCTTCATGAAGCTCAAGTCGACGGTCGCGGTGGTCGGGTTGTGCGGAAAGTTCATGATCATGAACTTGGGCCGCGGCCAGGTGCGGCTCACGATCTCGGTCAGCTCCTGGTAGAACTCCTCGCCGCTCTGGCGCAGCGGCACGCCCTGTACCTGCGCGCCCGCAATGATGCATCCGTACTGATGGATCGGGTAGGTCGGCGTGGGCGCGAGCACCACGTCGCCCTGGTCCAGGATGGCCAGCGCCATGTGCGCGATGCCCTCCTTGGAGCCGATCGTGACGATAGCCTCGCTGTCGGGGTCCAGCTCGACGCCGTAGCGGCGGCGGTACCAGTCGCAGATCGCCAGCCGCAGCTTGTACACGCCGCGGGAGACGGAATAGCGATGGTTGGCGGGCTTGGCGGCGGCCTCGACCAGCTTGGCGACGATATGGGCGGGGGTGGCCTCGTCGGGGTTGCCCATGCCGAAATCGATGATGTCGTCGCCCTGGCGGCGAGCCTTCAGGCAGAGGTCGCCGATGACGTTGAAGACGTAGGGAGGGAGCCGCTTGATCCTTGGGAAATCCATAGTTTTGGCCGTGTTATCCGGCGCCGGAGGCTTGCGCAGGCGCGAGCTATTAGTTTTAGCGGAGGCCCGTGTGCGCCGCTAGTGGGCAGGGCGAAATGAGGGGGCGGCGGGGGCGGAAACCGGCGGACGAGCGCAGGCACGCCCGCCCGGAGACAACGGCTGGCAGCACGCGGGAATGAATGCGGGGCGGTCCGGGTCCGTCCACTACTAAAAGTCGCAAAACCCGATGGCTTGACAGGTTTCTTGACTTTCTGTAAATAAACTAAACATCAGATTGCGCCAATGAAAACCACAAGCAATGCCAATCGACGCCGACGCGAGCCGGGCCTCTGGTGCCGCAGCGTCTGGGAATCCTTCCAAACCGACGACGAGCTGCGCCGCGAGCATCAGATTTCCGATGCCGAAATGAAGGCGCTCGAGCGCGTCTCGATGCTCGGACAGGTAATGAGCAAGGCCGACTACCTGTTCATCCTGGGCGTCATGCGCGGCCAGCGGACCTGAGCGTCGCACCGCTTCCCCAGCGCCGCACCGCGCGCACTCAGTCGCCGGCGGCGCCGGTCGTGGCAGGCGCCGGAGCGTCGGCGGGCCGCGCTTTCAGAGCCCAGTAAACCGGCGCCGCGCACAGCGAGAGCAGCGCGCCGGCCTGCCATGCGATCGGGATTCCCGCAGTGTCGGCGATCCATCCGTTGAGCAGCAATCCGACCGATCCTCCAAAGGTCCCAAACGTGGTGCTGAAGGAGAGCAGCGTGGCGCGATGCTCGGCGGCGACCTGCTCGTTGAACCAGCTCTGCACCAGCGGCTGAATCGCGCCGGTGCACACATTCATCCCGAACAGCATCGCGAGCGAGACCAGCGGCCATCGCGCCATCAGCCCGGCCGCAAACAGCATCACCGCCGATCCGATCACCAGCGCGCCCAGGCGCCCCGCCCGCGTGCGCTCGTCGGCGGCCATCCGGACCACGACCTCCGCGCCGAGCATCCGCGCCGCCGTGAGCCCGCAGTAGATCCATCCGACGATCCATACGCCCACGCCAAAGCGCTGATTGAACAGCAGCGGCCACTCCAGCCAGTACGGCGCCCACGCCGCCACCGTGACGGCGCCGGCCACGCTGAGCAGCAGCACCGCGCGGGTGGCGAATCCGGCCGCAAAGCCGCCGCGCACGCGCTCGACCACGTCGCCAACCGCTGCGCGCACGTTGAACTTCGCGGTGGCGCGCGGCTCGCCGTGCATCAGGAAGATCGCCACGATTCCCGTTATCAGGTAGCCCGCCGCGCCCAGCATCCAGGGGTACGCGATATCGACGTCGGCGACATAGGCGCCCACCACCGAGGTCGCCATGAAGCCGAGGCTGGTGAGCTGCGCGATGCGCGAGAACAGGCGGTCCTTGACGCCTTCGTAGCCCGCCGCGTCGAGCGCATCGACGCCCCAGGCGTCGATCGCGCCGTTGCCGAAGGTGGTGCCGAAGGCGTCGATAGTCTCGGCCAGCAAAAAGACCGGGTAGCGGTGCGCGAAGAAGTAAATCGAAAACGCGCACACGCGCAGCGCCGCGCCCAGCACGAACGAGCGCCGCCGGCCAAGCGCGTCGGCGAATGCGCCGGTGGGCACGTCGGTCAGAAAAGTGACGATGAAGTACGCCGCGAGGACCGAGTTGATCTCGAACTGGTTGAGCCCGCGCGAATGAAGGAAGATCGGATAGACGCCGAACAGGAATCCTCCCGCCAGCGAATAAGTCCACCACAAGCCGTAATAGCGCCGGAGGATGCCGCGGATTTTCGGGTCGCGCTGTATTTCAGGAGCCATTTCACCGCACCACACGCTGGCCGCACAAAAGAAATGCCCCGGAGGCTCCGCGCCTTCGGGGCATTTTTGCCAGGAATCGGAGTCCGTCTCAGATCAGCGAGACAAGGCCTTCTTTGAGAGTGGGGACACGTCGGATTCCCATTCCTGTTACCATGCGAGCGAGTTTATTCTTCCGCCCCAGACCAGTCAAACGCACGGGCGCGCGCCCGACCCCGCCCTCCGCCTGCGAGCGGCCACCGATGGCTCGTGCTCACCGACGGACATATCACTGATGGATGACTGACGCGTGACTGATGACTGACGCGCCCGCAGTTTGCCCGCATGCTGAATTTCCCGGCTTTAGCGGCGAAAATCAGGGCTCCTTGCCGTGCGCGACGGCGAAGTAGCCGCCGCCGTGCGAAGCAGGCCCGGCCAACCCGCCCCACTGGCTGTCGTGGTCCGGCGGCGCCGTCGGCGCAATATGTTTGGAGCAATCCACAAGCGCCGGCGTTCCCGAGAGCATCACCCGGCGCTCGAGACGGCATCCGTCGCTGTTAATGACATGGCCGCCGTCGCTGTTAATGATATGGCCGCCATCACTGTTAATGACATGGCATCCGTCGCTGTTAATGACATGGCATCCGTCGCTGTTAACGACGCCGCTCAATTACTCGAACCGCGATGGCCGGCATGCGAATAACCGGTCTGGTCCACCGAGTCTCCGGCACCGTCGAAAGAAAGCGGCTTCAACATTCAATTCAACATTCAAACAGTCCACAACTGCCAGAAATATCATATCTTCACTCGGCGCCGCAGAAACCTTACTTTGTGCAGACACCTCAGTCGGCAGGGTTGTGCGAGTATGCTATATAGTCACTGGCGCAGGCGCGCGCGGACGAACGCACACCTGCCTCGTGCCGCGTTACGAGCGCTATAGCCAAACAGGGGGGATTAGGATGGTCAATTGGTTATCACACAGGCGCAAACTTGATGCACGTAATATCAGTTCGGGTCGCACACGAGGTGCGAGCGCTGGCGCGCTCACTCTGCTTCTGGCCACGATCGCGCTGTTTGTTGCGAATTGCGGCGGCAGCGGCAGCGGAGGTTCGGGGTCAACTGGAATCGTACACTTCGTGCCGAATTCGCACGCGTACTGGAGCAATCCGGCTAACTGGACGACCGATTACGGCCCCGCGTATGCGAATATAATTCTCACCAGTACGAACTTTGTGCCGTGTCGCGGAGGCCCGTACGCATTGTGCTATTACTCGGGTCCGAGTTCCGGGCCCGAAGACTTGTCGTGTACGCTTACGGCCAACGGGAAATACGCAAACTGCAACTGCTTCGCGATTCCGTACGGCGTCTACTTCGTGGACATCAACGCGATACTGAATCATTCGATTTACGAGCAGACGATCACTCAGTGCGGAAGCGACGGGAGCAACTGCCAGACCGTCAACTCGGCGCCGGTCTGCGAATCGATCAATAAGGGAACTCTGATGCCGAACGCCACGATGTTTTCAGCGTTCAGCTTCGACTGTGTTCCGGAAAACGGCCTGGGTCAGACCGACTGCGCCACCGCGGCTTACGTCGGATGCATGACCGCACCGTGCTTCGGAAATGGCAAGAACGGGATCGTGCAATGCTCATGTCCAACCTTCAACGGTCCCTACCAGGTGGGACAGAACAATCAGGCCTGCACGCTCGGGGATAATCTGGTCTGGTCCGCGGCCTACACTCCGCCCGCATCGATGGTGCAGTCGGCGAAGTTAGCCGTCGCGGCGCCGGCGCCGAGTCCGGGAGCATGCGTGCCGGACGCGCCCGGCGCATATGGATGCCCGCTTTACTCGACCGACACCGTGTTGCCCCCGGACAGCGGTGTCGATTGCCAGAAGGTATGCCAGGAATACGACAGTTGCCAGTCGGGCAAGCATGTGCAATCCGGCTACACCTGCGATGCGACCCTGTGTACCGACGAATGCAACGATCGCGACCTGCTTGGCCCCGCGTGCTCGGCGCTGCCGACGTGCGACCTCTCGGAAATCGTGAAGGCCGAAACCGCGGCGAAATGCAGTTGCTGCGCAAGCCAGCTATGCGGGTGCAATCCGAGCGGAAAGACCAACAATGCGATCGCGGCGTTGAACCAGGCGCAGCGCAGCCGCGGAATTACGCCGCAGTGCGATATCAACGGCACCCTGTGCGGAACGCCTTGATCTTCGCAGCCATCGCGCCAACTACGCTCGCGCCGATCGATCGGGTACTCTCTGCCCGAAGGCGCGCGCGTCCGTCCGCGGCGAATGTCGCAGGATCGAATGACGGGGCGCGGGCGAACCCCGCGGCCTGGCTCGAGCCTGAGGTAGCCGGGCCAGCCGCCGCCGATTGGTCTTCAAGTTGTCACCGGAGCGGACACCGCAGATCTGATGAGTTCCACCGACACCTCCGCCCTGCCCGGCTTCCCGCCCGGCACCGCCGAGCCCGGCCTTATCGAGCGCGCGCGTCGATTTGGCAACGTGGTATGGCTCGCGGCGCGGATCTACGCGGGCTACAAATCGACCCAGCTATGGACGCGGTTCATTTCCAATCGCAATCGCGACGAGCTGTTTCGCCGCCAGGACCTGCGCGCGGCTCGCGCGCTGTACGCCACCGCGGTGCGCCTGGAGGGATTGCTGATCAAGGCCTGCCAGTTCATCGCGACCCGCGCCGACGTGCTGCCCGACGAATGGGTCTCGACGCTGGAGGGCTTGCATGACCGCGTGCCCGCGCGCCCGTTCGCGGTAATCCGCGGGCAGATCGAGCGCGAGCTCGGCCGCCCGCTGGAGTCGGTTTTCGCGGAGTTCAACCCGGTTCCGATTGCGGCCGCCTCGCTGGCGCAGGTGCATCGCGCGCGCCTGCACGACGGGCGCGATTGCGCGGTCAAGGTGCAGTACCCGGGTATCGAGGGAATCGTGCGCGCGGACCTGCGCAACCTGATGACCGTGCTGAGCTGGCTGGCGTGGTTCGAGCGCAATTTCGATTTCCGCGTGCTCACCCGCGAGGCGCTGAAGTACATCCCGATGGAGCTGGACTTCGAGCACGAGGCGGAGAACTCGGCCACCATGCGGCGGAACTTCGCGTCCGACCCCGACGTCGTGATCCCGGAGGTCTATCTCGAATTCACCAGCCGCCGCGTGCTCACGATGGAGTATATCGAGGGGATCAAGATTACCGACATCGCGGCGCTGGAGCGGGCGGGAATCGACAAGCGCGAGGTCGCGCAACGGCTGGTCGATCACTTTTGCGAGATGATCCTGCGCGACGGTTTTTTCCACGCCGACCCGCATCCGGGCAATATCCTGGTGCAGCCCGGTCCGCGGCTGGTGTTCCTGGATTTTGGACTGGCCAAGGATTTTCCGCCCCAGTTCCGCGACGGAATCGTGCGGCTCACCTTCGCGATTCTGACAGGCGATCGCCCCGCGATAATCAAGGCCTTCAGCGAGCTGGGCTTTCGCACCCGCAGCGGCTCGCCCGACACGCTGCTCGCGATGGCCGACGTGTTCCTGGGCGCCAGCGTCAAGCGCAACAAGGCTTACGCCGACAAGGAGCTGGTCGAGCAGTTCTCAGAGGAGCTGCCGCGCGTCCTGCGCGCCAATCCGATCGTCGAGGTGCCGGGCGACGTGCTGCTGATCAACCGCGTGATGGGCCTGCTGTCGGGGCTGGGCAAGTCGCTCGACTCGCAGGTCAACCTGTTCGAGACCATCATGCCGTACGCGCAGCGCCTGATGGCGCCGCCCGCGTAAGCGCTTACGGCTTCGTAACTCCGCCGCGATCGTCCCGCTGCCGCTCGTTGACATCACGCGGTCCCGCTACCAAGTTGTAGCGGTCACTACCGTCAAGGAGCATTCACGATGAGCCTGCTTGATGAGGCGAAGCGGATAGCGCCGATGCTGGCGGAAGGCGCGGCCGGCGATGACGAACTGCGCCGCCTGAGCGATCGCACCTGGAAGCTCCTGATGGACGGCGGCTTCCTGCGCGCGCTGCAGCCGGCGCGCTTCGGCGGCGGCGAAGCCCCGATGATCGAGTTCGTCGATGCGACCATCGAGCTCTCGCGCGCGTCGTCCTCGGCGGGCTGGGTCGCCAGCGTGATCGGAGTGCATCCGTGGCAGCTCGGCCTGTTCTCCGAAAAGGCGCAGCAGGAGATGTGGGGCGCCGATCCGGCCACCATGCACTCGTCGTCCTACAATCCGACCGGCAAAGCCGAAAAGGCCGCGGGCGGATACACGGTTTCGGGACGATGGTCATTCTCCTCGGGATGCGATCACTGCCGCGGCGTGATGCTGGGCGCTATCTCGGGAGTGCGGGAGATTGCCGGAAACCAGGTTCGCGACTTCCGCTCGTTCCTGCTCATGCCCGACCAGTATCGGATCGAAGACAACTGGCGCGTCGCCGGACTCAAGGGCACCGGCAGCAAGGACATCGTGGTCGAACCAACGTTCGTCCCCGAATACCGCACGCAGTCTCATCTCGACTACGCGATGAACGCCCCGCTGCCGGGACAAGACGTCAACCGCGGCCCGCTCTACCGGATGCCGTGGTCGGTGGTGTTCAACCTGGCGCTGGCCTCATCGACGCTCGGCGCCGCGCGCGGGTTCATCGATGCGTGGATATCGGCGACGCGCGATCGCAGGCTCAACTCCGGCGACCGCGCGGCCGACGACGCGCTGGTTCAGCAGCGTATCGCCGTGGCGACCTGGTACCTCGACGCATCGATTACCCGAGTGCGCGCCGACGCGATCGAGCTGTGGCGGATGGCTGAGGCGCGCGAGGCCGTCTCGATGCAGACGCGGGCGCAGATGCGATGGAACATGAACCGCGGCTGCGAGCTGGTCGGTCAGGCGGTTACCGAACTGTTCCGCGCGGCGAGCGGCCGCTCGATTTTTCTCGACCATCCGCTGCAGCGCCGCTTTCAGGATGTGCAGGCGGCGCTCGCCCATGCCTACCTGGTGCCCGATCAGGTCGCCAGGGCGGTGGGCGGGCGGATTCTCGGCGCAACCAAGCCCGAGATGATCCTGTAATCCAGCCGCGCGGTTATCGGGCTTGCCGGTGACAGCGACGATCTAATGAGGATCGAAATGGCGACTCGCGGACGCATCGACACCCACCATCACATCGTGCCCCCGTCCTATGCCGCGTGGCTCAAGCGCAAAGGGATGGAAGCGGGCGGTCTGCCGATTCCCGACTGGAGCGCCGAGGCGGCGCTCGCCCTGATGGACAAGTACGGGATTGAGACCGCGATCATGTCGGTCTCGACGCCTGGCGTGCATCTGGGAGACGACGCTGAAGCGCGCTACAAGGCCCGCGAGGTCAACGAGTTCGCCGCCGAGTTGGTGCGCAACGAACCGGGGCGCTTCGGCTTCTTCGCCACGCTCTGCCTGCCCGACGTCAAAGGATCAATGGGTGAACTCGCCTACGCGTTCGACACGCTCCACGCCGACGGCGTGGTGCTGCTGGCCAACAGCCGCGGGATTTATCTTGGCGATCGCGCGTTCGATCCGCTGTTCGACGAACTGAACGCACGCAACGCGGTCGTGTTCGTTCATCCCTCGTTTCTTCATGGATTCGATCCGGTCAAGGGGCTGCCGCCGTATATCGCGGATTTCCTGCTCGACACCACGCGCGCGGCGGTGCGGCTGGCCGGCTCGGGCACGATGGATCGCTGCCCCAATCTGAAAGTGATCCTGTCGCATGCGGGCGGATTCGTGCCCTATGCTGCGTACCGGATCGCCGGGGCCGCGTCGCCGAAACGGGACTTCGCCGACGGGCTCGCGCAGTTGCAGAAATTCTATTTCGACCTCGCACTGTCGGGAACTCCCACCGCGCTGCCGAGCCTGTTTGGATTGGCGAAGCCCGATCATGTTCTTTACGCGACCGACTGGCCTTACGCGACCGACGCGATCGTCGGCACGTTCACCGGAATGTACGAGAGCTACGCGATGACCGACGAGCAGCGCGCATCGATCGCGGCAATGCCGAGGCGCTGTTTGCGCGCCTGCGAGGAGGCAAATAGCCGGCCATGAGCACACCTCGATTTGGTCCCGACCATCCCTCCGAGACTTACGTCCCGCATGCTTACCCGGAGAAAACCATCGACACCGGCGAGGTCAAGCTCAATTACGCGGTTGCGGGGACGCCCGACAAGCCCGCAGTACTGCTGATTCCGGGACAAACCGAATCGTGGTGGGGATACGAGCAGGCAATGGATCTGCTCAAGGAACATTGTCAGGCCTTCGCGGTAGACCTGCGCGGGCAGGGAAGATCGAGCAGGACGCCGGGCCGATACACGCTGGACAACTTCGGCAATGACCTGGTGCGGTTCATCGCGCTTGCGATTGGACGGCCTGTGCTCGTCAGCGGCCTTTCGTCGGGCGGGGTAATCGCGGCATGGCTGTCGGCATACGCGGCGCCTGGGACGATCCGCGGCGCCGTCTTCGAAGATCCTCCTCTGTTTTCCTCGCAGGTCGCCACCACTTGCGGACAATCACTGCGCCAAACCATCGGGCCGATTTTCGGCTTGATGAGCAAATACCTCGGCGATCAATGGAGCGTTGGCGATTGGACCGGGATGCGCGAGGCCGCCAAAACCGAGCTGCCCGACTGGCTCGCGGTCGCAATTGGGCTGATGCTCGGCCCCGGCGGCGAAATTCCACAACGGATGAAGGAATACGACCCGGAATGGGGACGCGCGTTCTGGGAGGGTTCCGTTTATGCGAGCTGCGATCACGCCACGATGATCTCTCGCGTCAAATGCCCGGTCTTGTACACCCATCACTTCCGCCACGTCGATGAGAATCGCGGCTACCTGCTCGGCGCCGCCTCAGACCTCCAGGCAAAGCGCGTCTGTGAGCTGGTCTCGCTGGCCGGTCAGACCATCGAGTACAAATCATTCCCGGGCATGCCACACTCGATGCACGGCGAGAATCCGAAGCTGTTCGCTCAGCTCGTGGCCGAGTTCGAGGCCAAACTTAAGCCGTAGCGCCACCGGCGCGGGTTCGTTCGAGCGGACCGCGCGCCAACTACGGGCGCACTTCGAATACGGCGTTGAACGGAGTCTCGATGGCGCGGCGGAATCGCGTGAAGCCGGCCGCTTTCGTCACCTCCCGAATCCGCTTTTCTCCGGCCTGCGCGCCCAAGGCCAGCCCGACCTCCTGCGAGAGCGAGGCGGGCGTGCAGAACATCGTGGAGGCCGCGTAGAAAATCCGTCCGACCGGGTTCAGATTGTCTTCGAGCCGATCGCCCGCGCGCGGCTCGACCAGCATGAAAGCGCCATCGGGCTTGAGCGAACCTCGCACGTGACTGGCCGCGCCGACCGGATCGCCCATGTCGTGCAGGCAGTCGAAAAACGCGACCAGGTCGTAGTCCGTGCCCGGATAATCCTTGGCCATCGCGACCTCGAAGCTCACGTTCTTCACCCCTGACTCACTGGCAAGCCGGCGCGCCCGATCGATCGACTCGCGATGGTAGTCGAAGCCGACAAAGGTTGAGCGCGGAAACGCGCGCGCCATCAGAATCGTCGTGACCCCATGGCCGCATCCAACGTCCGCGACCCGGGCGCCTGCGCCGAGCTTCGCTTCCACGCCTTCGAGCGCGGGAATCCATTCGTTTACCAGGTGCGCCGCGTATCCGGGACGAAAAAATCGCTCCACGCTGCGGAACAGCGAGGCGTCGTGCTCGTGCCATCCCACGCCCTGCCCGCTGCGAAACGCGGCGGCGAGCTTCGGCTCGTCGCGGATCATCGCGAGCACCATCTCGAATGCGCCGGGAATGAAGGCGGGGCTGCTTTCGTCGGCGAACACGGCGGCCTGTTCGGGCGCCATCGAGAAGCGGCCCGCCGCGGCATCGTACTCGACGTAACCCGCGGCGGCCTGCGCGCCGAGCCATTCGCGCACGTAGCGCTCCGCGCATCCGGTGCGTGCGGCCAGCTCGGCAGAGGTGGACGGTCCCCCGGCGGCGAGCGCCTTGTAAAGCCCCAACTCGTCACCCAGGAGGATCAGTGCGGCGCCGGCGGCGGCGCCAACGTCGCCGACCATCCGGCCCATCAACTGCTCCATCTTTTTCGGATCAATCGCCATCGCGCTATCTCCCTCTCGATCTCAATCGGCGGCCAACCGCCGTCGCCGCTCCATTAGCTGATCGGCTCCATCGTATGGCAAGCGATTTTTCTCCACCGGCGAGGAGCGGCTCCGCCGGATGTGAGGGGATAGCGCCGCGCGCGCGGCTCAGTAGAGAATCGACGGCAGGTACGCGCCGGCGGGTTCGTTGTACAGCCCCATCGTCATCAGCGTCAGCGGCTGCGTCATGCGGAGTCCCTTGCCGAGGCACCATCGCATCAGCGCCGCATTGCGCGAGGGCACGATGAAGCCGGGGCCCTCGAACGACTTCGCCGCCGCGATCAGCGCCTGAACGTCGTCGTTGGTCTCGCCGACCGTGTGCGCGAAAAACGCGATCTGCGTGGTGTAGCCGGTGATTCGCCCCGCGCGCTCGACCACCGTCGCGGCGCCGGATTTGACCGCGTCGCGCAGTTCGCCGCCGCGATGATGACCATGGACGCGGAGGCACAGGCGATTGCATGCCTCGATGTCGCGCTCCGCCGCCGCGCGCACTGCGTATCCGGCGATCGTCTCATTGATAGGTGCTCCCTGCATGCACGACAGATGCTCGCGCGGATCGAAACCGAGCTTGGTGTAGAGCGTCAGCGAGCGGCAATGGTAGCCGGCCTGCACCAGCCGGATTCCGGCAAACCCGCGGCGCTCTGAGCGCTCCATAACCGCGAGCATCAGGCGCCGCCCGATACCCTGGTTCTGAATTTTCGGATCGACCGTGATCGGACCTACGCCGGAGATCGGGCTGCGCTCGTCGAGGAAATTGCTCCCGGCGATTTTGCCGTCGAGCTCGGCGACCACGCCATGGAAGCCCGGATGCGCGATCATCATCGAGACCGTCGCGACTCCGTCTTCCGAGGTGGGAAAATCGGGCGCGAAATTATGCTCGTCGGCAATCGCCTTGAATGCCTCGTATGCGATCCGACCGCAGGTGCTGGCGTCGCCCTCTTTAGCTTCGCGAATCGTTACGGCCATGGTAATCGCCTCAGCGTTTCTCAGCGGCCCGAGTCACCTCTGCGGTTCAGGCCGGTTTCACGTTCACGTTCATTCGAAAGAAGTTGTCAGGGTCGAACTTTGCCTTCAACTGAGCCAGCCGCGCATAGTTAGCGCCATATTCCCGTCGGGTTGAGTCGGTTGGTTTCATACGGCGCTCGCATCCCCGATTGCGCATGTCAGTTGCTCAATTCGTCGAGCAGCGCCTTGGCGTCTTTCAGGTCGGCGGTGTCGAAGCCCTCGGTGAACCAGTTGTAGATTTCGGCGAGCATCGCGCGCGCGTCATCGCGCTTGCCCTGGTTATCGAGCAATCGCGCGAGGCTCGTCGTCGCATGCAACTCCAACGATTTCGCGCTCTGCGTGCGCGAAATTTCGATCGCTAGCTCAAAGCACTTCCGCGCTTCTCCGGCGTTCGATCCGCTCTTCATCCGCAGCAACTCGCCTTTGAGCCGATATATTTCGGCCTCCGCCTGCCGCTCTTCGCGCTCCTCGACGGTGGCCGCCGCTTCCGTCAAGGCATCCAGCCCGTCTTCGAGGTGACCGGCCCGGATATGAGCTTCGGCGAGCAGGCACAGAAAATAGGCTCGGAGGAGTTCAAGCCCCGTCGCGCGAGACATGGCCAGGCCTTCCCGTAGCTGCGCGATTCCCTCGTCGTGGTGCCCTTGTGCGGAGATTGCCCAGCCGCGCAGAGCAGTCGCCCAACCCAACCACTCGTTTATCCCGTGCTCTGCGCTGAGTGCAAGTACACTCTCGGCAGTCGCCTGAGTGGCAGGTACGTCGCGGCGAAATTGATGCAAAGTGCCTGCAAAAAAAAGTGCACGAGCCAGACTGCGGGGATGGGAAAGCCGTTCGCCCAACGCGATCGCTTCATTGCTGCGTGCAAGAGCCTGGTCAGGATAGCCGAGGTGCCACAGAGCCGCGGCCAGCAACGTTAGATTGTTGACGTTGGGATCAACCCCTTCGAAACGCAGGGAGAGGGTGCGATGGCGCTCGGGATCATAGAAGGCGATCGCCGCTTCAAAATGCTCTCGGGCTGAAACGAACTCGCCCATCCACAACGAGGAATTTCCAAGGACATATCGTCCGTACAATTGTATCGCCGGATCCTGCGCGCTTTCCGCCCGCTGCATGAACTCCTGCGCAAGCTCATAACTCTTGGGCAACTCGCCTTGTATTAAACGCTCAAGCCAAAGTCCGTACAGGGTTGGGAAGAACTCCTCCGGAGGATCGCCCAGTTGCTCGCATAGCTGGCGCGCGCGTATATAAGCGCGCCGGACTTCCTCCGCTCCCCACCCCTTAGTTGTGATAGAGACCGGACCGACGGCCAACTGGAGCAGCAATTCCCGGCGCGCGCGCTCGGGAGTGTCGGGCAGTCTCTGGAGCAGGTCGATCGCCGCGCTCAGGCCGCTAATCGCGTCATTGTAGGCCGAGCGCTGCATCGCCTGATTGCCCGCCCGCCCGAGATACTCGACCGCCTTCTCGATAGTGTCGCCGCGGCTGTAGTGATGGGCCAGCTCGCTCAGATGGTCTTCCAGGTTGCTGGCGAACATCGACTCGAGCGCCTGCCCCGCGCGCTGATGAACAAGCTTGCGCCGCTCAGTCAGGATCGAGTTGTAGGTCACCTCCTGGGTGAGCGCGTGCTTGAAGATGTACTCGGTGTCGCCCACCGCCGGCTGCTCATAGATGAACTCGCCGAGCTGTAATTCACTGAGCATCCGGTTCAGGTCGGCGTCGGACTTGGACGTCACTCTGCGCACCAACCCCAGCGGAAATTCCCGCCCCAGCACCCCGAGCGTCTGCAACAACTCCTTCTCGTCCGCCGAGAGCCGATCGATACGCGCGGCGAGGATGCCCTGCACGGTCGGCGGGATCTTGAGTTCGGAAATCGGCCGGGTAAGCCGTACCGCAGAACCCTGGCGCACCAGGGCGCTCTCATCGAGCAGCACCTGCACCGTCTCTTCCATGAAGAACGGGTTGCCCTCGGTCTTCTCGATGATCAGGTGTTTGAGCGCCTCCAGCTGCGCGCCATCGCCGAGCAGGGCGGCTAGCATCTCATCGGCGGATTCCTTGCCAAGCGGGTCCAATCTGAGCTGAGTGTAGTAAGTCTTGCTGTTCCACGAGTGCGAGTATTGCGGGCGGTAGTTCACCAGCAGCAGGATCTTCGCATTCGCGATCGAATCGGTCAGCAGATTCAGAAGCTCCTGGGTCTGCTCGTCGATCCAGTGCAAGTCCTCGAATATCACGATGAGCGGCTGGTTGAGCGACTCGCGCAGCAGTATCCGCTTGATCGCCTCCAGTGTGCGCCGCTTCTTTACCTGCGCATCCATCTGCGCGAGCGGATCGTCACCCTCCACAATTCCGAGCAGCGCGAACAGGTAGGGCCGCGTGTCTTCGAGCGCGGGATCGAGGATGGCGAGCCTGCCTGCAACCTTCTCGCGACGCTTGCGCGCGTCGTCTTCGGACTTGATGTCGAAGTATGAGTGCAGCAGATCCAGCACAGGCAGGTAGGCCGACGCTTTGCCGTGCGAGACCGAAAAGGCCTCCAGCACCATCCAGCCCGATTGATTCTTCACCTTGAACTCGAAGAACAGGCGCGATTTGCCGGTGCCCGCCTCCGCCATCGCCGCGACGATCTGCCCGTGGCCCGCCTGCGAGCGCTCGGCGGCGGCCTTCATCGCGTCCATCTCGCGCTCGCGCCCGACGAACTTGGTCAGCCCCCGCCCGGCAGCGCGCTGCAAGCGCGTTCGCAAAGGTCCGAGACCAGTCACCTCGTACACGTTGACCGGCTCGCTCACGCCCCTGACCTTGGTCGGTCCAAGCGGTTTAAGCGTGAAGTATCCTTCGCACAGGTTGCGCGTCGGTTCGGCCACCGCAATCGAGCCGACGGGTGCGACTGCCTGCATCCGCGAAGCGAGGTTGGTGGTATGGCCTATCGGCGTGTACTCGGTCCTGCCGCCGGTCGAAATCGAGCGCACGACGACCTCGCCCGTGTTCACGCCCACGCGGCATTGCAGCGGATTTCCGCCGTCGGCAACCAGCTTCGTCGAGTAGCGGCGCAGCTCTTCCTGCATCCGGAACGCGGCGTATAGTGCGCGCTGCGGATGGTCCTCGTGGGCGAGCGGCGCGCCGAAGATCGCGAAGATGCCGTCGCCGGTGCTCTGCACCACGTAGCCGTCGTAGCGCTGGACCGCCTCGATCATCAGCTTGAGCGCGGGATCGACGATCGCGCGCGCCTCTTCAGGATCGAGGTCCTGCTCGAGCTCGGTCGAGCCCTTGATATCCGCGAACAGCGCCGTGACCGTCTTGCGCTCGCCGTCGGGCGCCGCATTGGCGGAATCGAGCGCAGGCGCTCCGACCGTGATTCGGGGCGCCGCGGGCAAAGCCGGCGCAGCGGGCCGCGGCGCGGCGGCCGCGCCGGACTCCAGCGGCTTGGCGCATCGCGCACAGAACTTTGCGCGGGCGGGATTCTCGTTGCCGCACGCGGCGCAGCGGCGCGCAAACGGCGCCGCGCACTCGATACAGAATCCGGCTCCCTCGGGATTATCGGTCCCGCACTTTGTGCAGCGCATCAGAGCGTGCTCCCCCCATGAGCCTCCTAACGACCGACATTGCGGGAGATGTTAGATCGCCGCCGTGAAAAGCGAAAACCCACCGATTGCCGGGCGCCGGGCACCGAGCGGTTCGGTCCTGCCCGGTCCGCAAACCGATTCCTCTCGGCCGCGCGGGTTTCATCGTCGGCGCGCCTCATGGCATCCTGTTTTTTGCAAAATTGCGGCGGCCTATTGGCCCGCCGCCGAAAGAGGAGCCCGATGTCCGACAAACGTGACCGTCTCGTCAAGCTAGCCGCCGAACTTGCGGCCGATTTCGCCACTCGCGCCAGCGCCCACGATCGCGACAACTCGTTTCCCGTCGAAAACGTGGCCCGGCTGAAGGAGACCGGCTACACCTCGCTCCTGATACCCGAGCAGTACGGCGGGCTGGGCGGCGACCTCGAGGACTTCGTGCTCTGCCAGGAGCAGCTTGCACAGGGATGCGGCGCGACCGCGATCGCGATCAATATGCATCTGTTCGGACTCGGCTCGATGGTCGAGCGGTCCAACGGCCGTCCCGAGGAGGCGCTGTTTTACACCGCGATGGGCTGGCAGCGGCAGATCCTGGGCGGCGGAATCAGCGAGCCCGAGACCGGCGGTGATTGGGGCGTGTTCGCCACCCGCGCGCGGCGCGACGGCGACCACTTCGTGATCAACGGACGCAAGACGTTCACCAGCCTCTCGCCCGTAATCGACCTGTTCATGGTGATGGCGACGCTGGAGGATTCCAGCCCGCCCGCCTCGGCCACGTTCGTGATCCCGCGCGGAACGCCGGGGCTTGAGCTGGTCGAAACCTGGGACGCGCTCGGGATGCGCGCGACGGCGAGCCACGACATGATCATCAAGGACGTGCGGGTGCCGGCGGTCGCGATGTCGGAGTCGCGGCCGATCGGGCCTATCGATGCGCAGGGGATCTCGCTGTTCACCTGGTTCAGCCTTTCGGTCGCCGCGGTGTACACGGGAATCGCGCTGGCGGCGGTAAACTTCACGCGCGAATTCACCGGCCGCTACCGGCCGCTGACCCTGCCCCGCCCGATCAAGTACCTGCCCGGAATCCAGTTCGCGGTCGCCGAAGCCGAGGCGCTGCTGGCCGCGTCGCGCGCGCTGGTGCGCTCCACGATGGCCGAGTACCTGCGCGACCGATCCTCGTTCCGCGGCGAGGAGGGACTGGCGCGGATGGTGATGTGCAAGTACGTGGCGACCAACAACGCGATCCGCGCCGTCGATCAGTGCATGGAGGCCGTAGGCGCGCACGGGATGCTGAAGAAGTTCCCGATGGAGCGGTACTTTCGCGACGTCCGCGCCGGCGTGAATCATCCGATGTCCAACGCGCGAGCGCGCGAGCTGATCGGCAAGACCGCGCTCGGAATCGCGCCCGGCGAGACTCCGCGCTGGTGAAAGAGACCGGCTGACCGGCGCCGGCGCGCCCCCTGTCGATTGATCATCACGCGATCGCCGCGGCGCGCTTTACCAAGGCGCGCGCCCGAGCTTATCGTAAAGATCCCGTGACAAACGAAATCGAACAGGTGGCGCTTCGCGCGGCCCGTGCGGCGGGCCGGATTCATCTCAAGCGCCTAAGCCGCATCAATATCAACCGCAAGTCCAACTCGATCGACCTGGTCACTGAGGCCGACCGCGAAGCCGAGGCGGCCATAATCGAGACCATCACGCGCGCGTTTCCCACTCACGCGATCCTGGCCGAGGAAAGCGGCGCCAGCGCGATCGCGAGCGACCATCGATGGATCATCGACCCGCTCGACGGGACAACCAACTTCGCGCACGGCTTCCCGATGTTCAATGTTTCGATCGCATACGAGCGCAAGGGACGGGTCGAGTTCGGAATCGTCTTCGACGCGCTGCGGCGCGAATGCTTCAGCGCGGCGCGCGGACGCGGCGCGCGGCTCAACGGCAAGCCCATCCATGTGACAAAGACCGCGATGCTGTCCTCCGCGCTGATCGCAACCGGGTTTCCCTACGACCGGCGCGAGCGCCGGCGCTTCTACCTCTGCTTCTGGGAGGCGTTCATGATGCGCACCCAGGGCGTGCGGCGCACCGGGGCTGCGGCGCTCGACCTGTGCAACGTCGCGTGCGGGCGGACCGACGCGTTCTGGGAATTCGGGCTCAAGCCGTGGGACGTCGCCGCGGGATCGCTGATCGTGTCGGAAGCGGGCGGCTCTGCGAGCAACATGGACGGGACGCTGCTCGATCTCGGCGGGGGCAATATCGTCGCGAGCAACCGCCAGGTGCATCGCGAGATGCTCGAGCTTATCGCCGAGACCCGCCCGGAGGCCGAGCGCCGTCACGCCGAGATGCTGCATGAGGACGCGCTCGCCGCGCCGAGTGGCTTGTCCGCCAGCGCCCGCTGATATAATGGTGGGGTCCGCTCTGGTTGCGCCCCGGTAGTGAAAAGGACATCACGGAGGTCTCCGGAACCTCAAGTCCGGGTTCGATTCCCGGCCGGGGCACCATGGTCCGTCAAGCGTCCGCATATTCATCAAATCTGTTTCAGCTCAGTGACGGCGAATTGCCCAGCATCGCGTATCCCGGACGCGAGGAATGAAGCTCATGTCGATCGACACGTTGCAGCCGTTGGCCTCTCACGCGCCGCTGATTGCCTACATCGACTACAAGAGCCCCTATGCGTACCTTGCCCTGGCGCCGACCTGCGCGCTCGAAGACGAGCTCGGGATCGCGATTGACTGGCGGCCCTTTACGCTGGATATCGCGAGCTATCTCGGCTCGGCCCGCCTCGACCAGGAGGGCAAGGTAGTTGAGAATCAGCGCGCTCCGGGCCAGTGGGCCAGGGTCAAGTATGCGTACCACGATGTTCGCCGCTATGGATCTTTTCGCGGCATGATCGTTCGCGGCACAACCAAAATATGGAATTCATCGCTCGCCGGGATCGGTCTGTTGTGGGCAAAGCAGCACGGCAAGGCAGTGTTCCGCGCCTACTCCAACCTCGTGTACGAGCGCTTTTGGAAGCGCGAACTGGAGATCGAAGACATCGCCGTCATAGAGCGCGTACTCGACCAGGCCGGCGCACGCGTGCGGGGTTTCGCGGAATACGCGGCTCGGGAGGGGCGTGAGCTTCACGACCACATTCAGCGCACCGCCTTCGACGCGGGAATTTTCGGCGTACCCACGTATGTGGTTAATGGCGAACTGTATTTCGGCCGGGAACATCTTCCGCGCATTCGATGGATGCTTACCGGACGAATGGGCGCGCCGCCGGACGTCGCTTACCGGGATTTTCCAGAAGAACACGAGTCGTTGGGCACGAGCGGCAATTCTCAATTAACGGTCGCGATCGACTTCAAGAGTCCCAACGCCTATTTGGCTCTGGGGCCAACCTGCGCACTGGCCGATGAGCTCGGGATCTCAATCGATTGGCTGCCACTGATCGTTCCCGCAGCCAAAGCGACGCCACAGTCTTCCGAAGACCGTGGCACGCGCCATCGCCGGATTCGCGCCGATTACCTGAAGCGCGATCTTCTCCGCTACGCAGCCGATCGCGGCCTGGAGCTCGGCGGCTTCTTTCGAGAGCACGATTCAACCCTCGCGGCGATCGCGCTTTTGTGGATCAAGCGGCAATCTCCGTCGCTCGCGCGGGCGTATGTCGAGCACGTATTCGAGGGTATTGCGCGAGGCACGCTCGCCGTCGAAGAGGAGCGCTCGATTCGCGCGTTGCTCGCCGAGGTTGGGGCGCCGGTTTCGGGGTTTGACGCGTTCGCCAGGGACGAAGGCCGGACCGAGCTTGCGGCGATTCATTCGAAACTCCAGGAGATGGGAGTGTTCGAAGTGCCAACCTATGTTCTGAGCGGCGATGCATTTCTCGGGCGCCAGCATCTGCCGCTCATTCGATCGATGCTGTCCGCCGGTTGAGCTGTGCGCCCGGAGATGGTGGCTAATTCGCCTCGCGCATCCAATCGGCGACGCGCTCGCCAATCATGATGCAGGTCAGATTGGTATTCGCGCGCACGATATTCGGCATCACGGAGGCATCGACGACGCGCAACCCCTCCACGCCGCGCACCCGGCAGTACTGATCGACAACCGCCATCGGATCGCTTTCCGGACCCATCTTCGCCGTTCCGACCGGATGAAAAATCGTCGAGCAGTTCTCACGGGCAAAGCTTTCGATTGCAGTTTTGGACTTCACGACCTCCGCGGTCAGATTCACGAACTCCTTGATCATCGGTCCCAGGTGCGCGTCGTGCATCAATTCCCATGCGAGGCGGACGCCGTCGGCCATCCGGCGCAAATCCTCGGGGTCGTCGAGGTAATGAAGATCGATAAGCGGCGGAACGTCAGGACTGGCGCCGCGCAGACTGAGCCGCCCGCGCGAGCGCGGGCGCTGCAGGCCCGGCACCACCGAGATGCTCGGCACCGGCAGGTCGAGCGACAGCCCCGGTGAGACGCCGGGGTCGAACAGTTCAAATACATACATCTGCATGTCGTTGAACTCGTTGGATCCGGCCGCCGTATAGCGGATCCCGATGGGATTGGTCACCTGCGGATCGTGTGGAATTCCCGCCACCGGGGTGGCGACGACGAAGACCATCGGATGGTCGATCAGGTTCCGGCCGACCCCCGGCAGATTCACCTGACATTTGATTCCGTGCGCCGCAAGCTCGTCACGCGCGCCGATACCCGAGCGCATCAGGAGCGCGGGCGACTGAATCGCGCCGGCCGAGAGCGTGACTCGGCGGCCGCGGACCTGCTGGAGCGCGCCGGCGCAGTCCACTTCGACGCCAACCGCGCGGCCATTGTCGATCATCACGCGATGGGCGTTGACGCCGCCGCGGATGGTGAGATTCATGCGATGACGCGCGGGTGCAAGATAGCCGATCGCGGTCGATATGCGGACGCCGTCTCGCCGGTTGCGCGGCCATGGGCCGATCCCGGTGGACTCGGGATCGTTGTGATCCCAGACTTCCGCGTAACCAGCCGCGCGCGCGGCCTCGAAGAAACCACGATTGAGAGGCTGCCACGTCTCCGGCTTCGGCCGCTCAATCCAGATCGGTCCACCGGTTCCATGAAAATCGCCGCGTGCATCGCGATCGTCTTCGAGCTTGCGATGGAACGGGAGGACCTTCTCGAAGCTCCATTGGTCGTTGCCCCGCGCCGCCCACTCGTCAAAATCCTGTGGAGTGCCGCGCAGCGCGATATGGCCGTTGACGGCGGAGCTGCCGCCGGTCACCTTGCCGCGCGGGTAGGGAATTTCCCGCGCCGGAGTTGCCTGCGCCACCATGCCCCAGTCATGCGGTCCGGCGGAGACCCAGGTGTTCAACAAGTCGGCGGGAGTCTGCTCAATGGTTGAGTAGTCGGGGCCGGCCTCGAGCAGCAGGACGCTGCGATCTTTGTCCTCGCTCAGGCGAGCGGCCAGCGCGGCGCCGGACGATCCAGCCCCTACAATAATGTCATCGTATTCCATCTTTCTTCTCCCACCCGCCGACGATCAGCCGTTCGGCGGCGCCGGCCACGGTCAATTCGACTCCCGCATCCACTGCGCGACGCGTTCGCCAATCATGATGCAGGTCAGATTGGTATTCGCGCGCACGATATTTGGCATCACTGAGGCATCGACGACGCGCAAGGCTTCGACGCCGCGCACCCGGCAGTACTGATCGACCACCGCCATCGGATCGCTGTCGGGACCCATCTTCGCCGTGCCTGTGGCGTGGCAGATAGTGCCGCAATTATTGAGGATGAAATCAGCAATTGCGGAGTCCGAATCCACCGTAGCCTGATCGAGAACCTGCCCCGCGACGCCTGCCATCATTCCGGTCCATCCTCGGGCGACTTCCGGCTGATGCATGATCCGCCATCCCATCCGCAGGCCGTCTATCATGCGCCGCATGTCCTCGGGATCCGCGAAATAGTTAAGCTCGATGTTCGGCTGATCGCCGGCATTGGCGCTTCGCAGGCTCACCCTGCCGCGTGAGCGCGGGCGCTGAAGCCCCGGGAACCCCATCAGCATCGGTGGGGTACCGGACTCGACGGGAAACCCCGGCAGCAGGTCCCAATCGAACATCGGGATAACATGGAACTGCATGTCGTTGAATTCTTCGGAGCCGTTCGCCGTGTAGCGGAGCAGCGCGCTCCAGCGGCTGTGATCCGTCCCTGCCGAGCGTTGGAGCGCGTCGCTACTCATCTCTGCCAGCATCATGACCAGCGGATGGTCCATCAAGTTGGCGCCCACCCCGGGAGTGTCCACCAGCGTGCGGATCCCATGGCGCTCGAGCTCGGCGCGCGGGCCAATCCCGGAGCGCATGAGGATGGCCGGCGTTGCGAAAGCGCCAGTGCTCAGTGTGATCCGCTTTCCGTACACACGCTGCGCCCCGTCGGTGGATTCGACCTCAACGCCCACTGCGCGGCCGTTTTCAATCACGACGCGGCTTGCAAGGCATCCGCCGCGAACCGTCAGATTCAAACGGTTGCGCGCCGGGGCGAGATAGCCAATCGCGGTCGAGACGCGGACCCCGTCGCGCAGGTTGCGCGCGCACGGGCCGACGCCGGTTGATTCCGGATCGTTGAAATCGGGCGAATCGTCAAAACCCATCGCCCTGCATACGGCATAGAAAGCGCCGACTGTGGGATGCCAGCTCGACGGTTTGGGGCGCTCTATCCAGATCGGTCCGCCCTTGCCGTGCAGGTCGCCGCCGAAGTCCGCGTCATGCTCGAGCTTGCGATGAAACGGCAGAACCTTATGAAAACTCCATTGGTCGTTGCCGAGCGCCGCCCATTCGTCAAAATCGGCGGGAACTCCGCGGATCGCGACCGAAGCATTGATGGCGGAGCATCCGCCGGTCACTTTACCTCTAAAGAACGGAATCTCGCGCTGCGGATTCGCCCGCGCGGTCCAGCCCCAGTCGTGACCCGAGAACGCAATGGAGCTGCGCAGGAGATCGTTCGGAGTCTCTTCGATCGAGCAGTAATCGGGTCCGGCTTCCATCAGCAGGACGCTGCGGTCTTGATCTTCGCTCAGGCGAGCCGCCAGCACGGCGCCGGAAGAGCCGGCGCCCACAATAATGTCATCGTATTCCATTTCTCGAGTAGGACGTGCGCAGATGCGTGATCCCGGTGGATAGCCTGCTTTTTGTCTGGGTGTCAACGCGAGCTGGAAACGGACCCGCCATGGCGACACGCGCCCTACCCTCTCGCCGCTGTATCTTTTTGTTCCAATCCGGCTTCGACCGTTGCGTTTGCAATCCAGCCGTTACTGTCGGAGTCTCAATCAAAATTTGGTGTGAGATTTCCAACCTGACCTCTCTCCTCACCGCGCGCCGTACTGCGCGCATTCAATACAAAGGAATTGTCTATGCAGGAACTTTGGCGACTGTCGGCGAGTGATCTCGCCGGGCGTATCGCGCGCCGGCAGGTCAGCTCGGCCGAGGTGGTGCAGGCGCATCTGGAGCGCATCGAGGCGGTCAATCCGCGGATCAACGCTCTGGTCAAGGTGCTCGCGGACCAGGCGCGTGCCGCCGCTATCGAAGCCGATCGCAAGGTCGCCTCCGGCGGCCCGCTCGGACCGCTGCACGGCGTCCCGTTCACGGTAAAGGAAAATATCGACGTGGCTGGCCTCCCCACGACCTGGGGCGTCCGCGCGCTGGCAGGCGCCGTGGTCAATCAGGACGCGCCGGTGGTCGAGCGGATGCGCGCGGCGGGCGGCATCGTCATCGCCCGCTCCAATTTGCCGGACATGGCGCTGCGGGTGCACACCGACAGCTCTCTGCACGGCCTTACCCGCAACCCGTGGAACCTGCGCCGCACCACCGGAGGTTCCAGCGGCGGCGAGGCGGCGGCACTAGCCACTGGCATGAGCCCGATCGGCCTGGGCAACGACATCGGGGGATCGCTGCGTAACCCCGCCAACGCCTGCGGTATCGCCTCGATCCGTCCCTCGGCGGGTCGGGTGCCGGACGCGGGTTTCGTTCCCAGCGAGGACCGTCTGCTGGCGGTGCAGTTGATGAACGTGCAGGGCCCGATGGCACGGCGGGTCGCCGATGTGCGGCTTGGATTGCAAATCATCATGGGCGCGCATCCGCGAGACCCATGGTCAATCGATGCACCCTTCGCCGGCCGCGCGTTGGCGCGGCCCTTGCGCGTGGCGGTGGTGCCGGCTCCGCCCGGCGGCAGCGTCGATCCGGCGATTTCCGACGCCGTGCGGCGCGCCGCCGACGCGCTGGCGAATGCGGGCTACGATACGGTCGAGGCCTGCCCGCCGCGCTACGAAGAGGCGCTGGAGGTCTGGGCCCGCTTCATCATGGGCGACTATGCGTCGGTGCTCGCGGAGCTGAGTCCGATGGTGGGGGCGGACGGACTGGCCTTCCTTAACGCGTTCAATGAAACGGTGGCGCCGCTCGAGGACACCGGCGCGATGTCCAGGCTGTTCGCGCAACGCGACGGCGTCGCGCGCGCATGGTCGATGTTCATGGCGACGCATCCGCTGGTCCTCACGCCGACATGGACGCAACTGCCATTCGAGCATGGATTCGATGTGTCCAGCCGGGAAGCGACTCTGGCGACCAAGGCGATGTTCCGGCCCGTGATGCCAGCCAACCTGATGGGGCTGCCCTCGGCCTGCGTACCGGCCGGGCGGGACGCCGCGACGGGTCTGCCGATCGGCGTGCTGCTGACCGGTCAGCGTCTGCGCGAGGACATCTGCCTGGAGGCCACCGAGGCCGTGGAGGCGCGGCTAGGCCTTGAGACACCAATCGATCCGGCCCCTTGAGCACATCACGGCGGCAGTCTATCTCAAGACGGGAATCCCGGTCGGATCTGAGGAAAAAATCATGGATAATTCGATCACGCGGCACTTTGCACTTACGTCAATCGCGCTGGCGCTCGGTTTAATCTTCGCCGCCGCGGCGTATGCGGAACCGATAGCGAATGCGGAGCGCGTCAACGATGCATTCTCCAAAGCCTTTGAGGCTTGCGACATTCCAACGATCCTGAATCTCTACGAAGACAACGCGGTCGTAATCTGGCCCGGACAGGGCGAGTATGCGATCGGCAAGCCGGCGTTTCGAAAAATCCTCGAACACTATTGCAGCGGAGGCGTGAAGCAGACGGTCAAGGTAGTCAGCAGCGGCGCGCGGCAGGTCGGAGCTGATTACATCATTCACTTCGGGGAGCTCGACATCACTACCAAGAGTCCGGATGGAAAGCCCACGACGATGCGTGTCAGAACCGACGAGTTACTTCATAAGTCCGGCGGTAAATGGCGCTACGTGGTCGATCATGCGTCGGTGGGCGTTCCGCCTCCCGGAAAATAAAATCCCACGGCGACGCCACGCACGAACGCCGCGCGAACACCCGTGGCCATCTGGTTTCGAGACACGCCTGCCGGTAACTCACGACTTCAGCGACGAATAGAGGAGACATCACGATGGGCACACTGGATGGGCGCGCGGCGATAATCACCGGCGGTTCGGGCGGAATCGGTCGCGCCGCGGCGAAGCGATTCGTCGAGCAGGGAGCACGGGTGCTCCTGGTGGATATCGAAGAACGCGCACTGCGCGCCGCCGTGGATGAGATCGGGGAGAAACACGCCAGCTGGATATGCGCCGACGTGACCAGCGATGATGACACGCGGCGTTATGTCGAGACCGCGGTTGAACGCTATGGACGGCTCGACATCTATCTTGCCAACGCGGGTATCGAGGGCAACATGAAGCCGATCCCCGAGTATCCAATCGACGTCTTCGATCGCGTGATTGCGGTCAACGTCCGTGGCGTATGGCTTGGTCTCAAGCACGTGATTCCGGTGATGGCCAAGGGCGGCGGCGGCAGTATCGTGATTACCTCATCGACCGCCGGTATCCACGGCTACGCGGGGTTGTCGGCTTACGTGACGAGCAAGCACGCGGTGATCGGGATGATGCGCACAGCGGCGCTGGAATGCGCTCCGCTCAAGATTCGGGTCAACACGGTTAATCCCGCGCCAATTGAAACGCGGATGATGCGCTCACTCGAAGAGCAGATGGCGCCGGGGCATGCCGGCCAGGCCAAGGAACAATTCCAGAGCGCCCTCCCACTCGGACGCTATGGCCGTCCCGAAGAGGTCGCGGATGTGATGCTCTTCCTCGCCTCGGACCAGAGCAGCTACTGCACCGGCGGCGTTTACATGGTTGATGGCGGCACCTCGGCGACCTGATATGAGCGTGGGAAGTTCCGCGTCGATCGCGAGCCATGGAATCGTCGAATTGACAGACACGAACGCATTGCTCGACGATCTGGCACCACCATTATGAACTGCGGAAAGTGCGGGGCTGAAAATCGTGAGGGCGCAAAGTTTTGCAAGGACTGCGCGGCGCCGATTCCTGCCAGATGCTCGAATTGCGGCGCACTCATCCAGCCGGGATCGAAGTTCTGCGACGAATGCGGCCAGCCGCTCGCCTCCGGCGGTCCAAAGGAGAGAGTTCAATCGCAACCCGCCGGGTCAGTTCGCGTGCTGCCCGAAGAATTTACCGCGAATGCCGTTGAGGGTGAGCGCAAGACCGTCACCGCGCTGTTCGCCGATATCAAGGGATCGACGGAGCTGGAGCAGGACCTCGATCCCGAAGAGGCGCGCGCGATTGTCGATCCTGCCCTGAAGCTGATGATCGACGCGGTGCATCGTTACGACGGCTATATCGTTCAGTCCACCGGCGACGGCATCTTTGCCTTGTTCGGCGCGCCGGTCGCACATGAGGACCATCCGCAGCGCGCATTGTACGCCGCGCTCCGGATGCAGGAGGAATTGCGCCGCTACTCGACGAAGCTGGTCGCCGACGGCGGCAATCCGTTGCAATGCCGGGTCGGAGTGAACACGGGCGAGGTCGTCGTGCGCTCGATATCGACCGGCGCAGGGCAGACCGAATACACCCCGATCGGTCACACCACCAACCTGGCGTCGCGGATGCAGGCCGTAGCACCGGTGGGATCGATTGCAATCGCGGAACCCACGCGCAAACTGGTCGAGGGATATTTTGCGTTCAAGGCGCTCGGTCCAACCAAGGTCAAAGGGGTCAGCGAACCGGTCAATGTCTATGAGGTGACGGGCCTCGGGCCGCTGCGTACGCGCTTGCAGCGCTCGGCCGGGCGCGGGCTGACCAAGTTCGTCGGACGCGAGCGCGAGATGACGGCGATGGAAGCCGCGGCCGAGCGCGCGACCTCCGGCCACGGGCAGATCGTCGCGGCGATGGCGGAGGCGGGGACCGGCAAATCGCGCCTGTTCTACTAGTTCAAAGTCAAGAATCAATCCGGCTTTATGGTGCTGGAGACCTTCTCGGTCTCGCATGGCAAGGCCTCTGCGTTCCTGCCGGTGCTCGACCTGCTGCATGCTTACTTCAAGATCAGCAGTGAAGACGACGCGCGTGCGCGGCGTGAGAAGATCGGCGGCAAAGTCCTGATGCTCGATCGCGCGCAGGAGGACACGCTGCCGTACCTGTTCGCACTGCTCGGGATCGTCGAGGGCGAGGATCCGCTCGCCCAGATGGACGGGCAGATCAGGAAGCGGCGCACGCTCGATGCGATCAAGCGGATTCTCCTGCGCGAGTCGCTCAATCAACCGCTGATGGTCGTCTTCGAGGACCTGCACTGGATCGACGAAGAGACCCAGACGCTGTTGAACTTGCTGACCGACTCGATCGCCAATGCGAAGATTCTGCTGCTGGTCAACTACCGCCCCGAGTATTCGCATCAGTGGGGATCCAAGACCTACTACACGCAGCTCAGGCTCGATCCGCTGGGCAAGGAATCGGCTGACGAGATGCTGGCCGCGTTGCTGGGCGGGCCCGCCCTCGCCCGCTCAGTTGCGGGAGAGGGCAAGCCCGGCGAAGAGCCGGGCGCGGGTGAGGGTGCAGGATCGCTGGACACGCTAAAACGCCTGATTATCGAGCGCACCGAAGGCAACCCATTCTTCATGGAAGAGACCGTGCAGGTCCTGCTCGACGAAGGCTCTCTGGTCCGCGAGGGCGGCATCACGCGACTCACGCGACCGCTGGGCGAGTTGAAAATTCCGCCTACGGTGCAGGGAATCCTCGCGGCGCGCATCGACCGCTTGCCGGCGGAGTCCAAGGACCTGCTGCAGGCGCTGGCCGTTATCGGGCGCGAATTTTCGCTCTCGCTGATTCGTGCCGTGGTCCCCAAATCCGAAGACGAGCTCATCCGGATGCTCAATGACTTGCAGCTCGGCGAATTTATCTACGAGCAGCCAGCGGTGGGCGATATCGAATACTCCTTCAAGCACGCGCTCACCCAGGAGGTTGCGTTTGGTTCGGTCCTCAACGAGCGGCGCAAGGAGCTGCACCGGCGCACGGCGGCGGCGATTGAAACTCTCTACGCCGACCGGCTGCAAGACCGCTACACCGAACTGGCACATCATTATGGACGTGCCGGCGATGCCCCCAAGGCGGTGCGATACATGGGTCTGGCCGGCGAACAGGCGTTTCAGCGGTTGGCCTATACTGAAGCTCTCGCCCATCTGACCACCGGCTTGGAACTACTGAAGACCTTGCCCGAGAGTCCCGCGCGCGACACCGAGGAACTCCAGATGCAGCTGACTCTAGGATTGGTTTCGCAGGCTGCAATCGGCCCGGCCTCCGATCGGGCCGAGGCGGCTTTTTCGCGCGCGTATGAGCTTTGCGTTCGCAAGGGCGAGAGTATCGACCTGCTACGCGCATTGGGCGGGATCAGAATCACACATATCGCCAGGGGTGCTGTGCGCAAGGGGTGCGAATTGAGTCGGGAGCTTTCGGAAATTGCCCGCAGAATGAATGATCCAATCCAGCTTGCGATTGCCCAATTCGGATTAGGAGCTACTCTCAGTATCCTCGCGGAGCTGCCTCAGGCGAGGCAAGTCCTTGAGGAATCGAGCGAGCTGCTCCGATCGCTTCCGGACGTACCCGATCTGCAAATCATTAGAGTGCTCCTACCCGGTCTGCTTGTTGGTCGTACACTTTGGCTGCTCGGGTTCGCGGATCAAGCACTCAAGCAGGTACGCAAGACTGAAATCAGGGGGCATCGGAGCTCGAACTCTTTGGCGAAGGCCTTCGGGCTTTTGTTGATGGAAGCCGACCTCTGGAGCGGCAATTTGGAGTCGGTTCGAGAAAACGCGCAAACCCTGTTGGAGGCGCCTTGGACTGCGGAATTGAGTCCAATCTGGGCAGCCCGAGCAGATCTCACACGCGGCTGGGTGCTAGTCAAGCAAGGAGAGTCCGAAGGGATAGCCATGATCCGCGACGCGCTGGCAAGGCTGGCGGCGAACCGCTTCGCCGCCTTCCGTTCGCTGTTCGGAGCGATGCTGGCGGAAGCATGCGCGTCTGTCGGCCAAATCGATCAGGCTCTCAGTGCAGTTGACGAGGTCTTGCCATTCGCGCAGACCGAGGAGCGCTACTACGAAGCCGAGCTGAATCGCCTCCGCGGAGAATATCTGCTGATGCGTGACGCCTCGAATGCCGCGGAGGCGGAACAATCCTTTCGCGCGGCGATTGAGATTGCGCGCGCTCAACAGGCGCGTTCGTGGGAACTGCGCGCGACGACCAGCCTCGCACGAGTGCTGCGCGATTCCAATCGCCGCGACGAAGCGCGCACGATGCTCGCAGAGATCTACGGCTGGTTCACCGAGGGCTTCGACACCGCGGACCTGAAGGACGCCAAAGCACTGCTCGACGAGCTCACCTCTTAGCGACGGTCCGCGCGAGTCCGCCCAATCGTTGCCTTATAAGCCGAACCCGTTCCGAAGCTGCCCGACCGGTTCTATCTAATCGTCAACGGTTGTCCAACCGGTCGGGTAACCTGCCGGTTCCGACGACCGGAGGATTTGCCGTATGAGAATAATCGAAGTCGCGCGCGACATCCGCTATCGCGAGGGAGGCGACGAAGAGCTGTGCATGCGCATGGTTCTGGAGGCGCGCAGCCCGCTCCGCATGGAGCTGGAAGCTGCCGCCGCCCTCGAACGCATGATCTATCGCGTCGAGCAGGCGGCGAATCTCAGCATCGAGTTGACGCCCGAGCTGTTCGCCGATCGCGTCCTGTACTGGATGGAGCATACGCACGCGCGGGAGGTTCTGCTGGAACGCACCAGCGGAGAATCGCCGGCACTGATCTATGTCGAGCGAGGATACGCGGGCCACCTCAGCATCGAGGTCGCGGCGCGCGAGCTTGAAGCAGCGCGCGAGCTCGCCCGGGAATTCGCGGCAAAGCTGGGACGCGAACGAGAACCCGCGGACGAATCGCGAATCTGCGTGTCGTTCTGGCGCGACAGCGCCCCGCTGCCCGAATCGACCGACCGCTTCCTGGACGCCGTTCGCTGGAAGGACATCTCGCCGAACTACAGCGCCGCTACCGGCCAGAGGCTGGAGCGCCTGATGTCCGCCTCAGGCGCCGACTTCACGAGCGGGCGCTTGATGCTCTGGCATGGCAAGCCGGGGACCGGCAAAACTTATGCGCTGCGCGCGCTCGCGCAACAGTGGAAACCGTGGTGCGAACTCCACTACATCACGGACCCGGAAGCGCTGCTGGGCCGCGCGGGTTACCTGCTCCATCTGATCGTTCACGAAGCCGGTGAGGACGACCGCTGGCGCCTGGTGGTCATGGAGGATACCGGCGAGCTGCTCTCAATCGACGCGCGCCAGCACGTCGGCCAGGCGCTATCCAGGCTGCTGAACACCACCGAGGGACTGCTCGGGCAGGGACTGCGAGTGCTGTTTCTCATCACAACGAACGAAGAGCTGCGGAGGCTAAATCCCGCCGTGACCAGGCCGGGCCGCTGTGTTTCAGCCGTCGAGTTCGCTCCGCTTACCCGCACCGAGGCGCGAAGCTGGCTCGTGCGATCGGGAAATGAATTCAACCCGATGGCCGGGTTGACGCTCTCGGAGCTGTACGCGATCACGCGCGGTGAGATACCGGGCACTCGCGCGGCTAGCGCCGGGCTCGAGTTTCTCGCCGGCGCCGGCGATTGAGTTTTTTCGACGCACCGCTCGGGCTGACTTCGGCCGGCGGCATCCGGCGCGTACTCGAGTCGCGCTCAGGGCAAGTCGAACAGCAGCATCTCGGAATCGCCGGCGGCGGAGAATCGCAACGCCGATTCGCCCGAGATCTTCGCGCCGTCGCCCGCGTGAAGCGCCACGCCGTTGAGCGTGACCGCGCCGCGCACGATCTGCGCATACGCGTTGCGCCCGGAACCGAGCGTATAGCCCGCCTCGGCTGAGCTCCCGAGCACTGCCGCGTACATCGAGGCGTCCTGATGAATCTTAAGCGCGCCGTCGCGCCCGTCGGGCGATGCCACCAGGACGAACTCGCCGCTGACCTTGCGCGCCATCACGCGCTGCTCGTAGCCGGGCTCAAGTCCGCGCTCGCGCGGAAGGATCCAGATCTGCAGGAAGTTAAGCGGCTCGGTGGGCGACGGATTGATCTCGCTATGCTGAATGCCTCGTCCCGCCGTCATCCGCTGCACCTCTCCTGCCGGGACCACGCCGTGGGTGCCGGTGCTGTCGCGATGCTCGACGGCGCCGTGCGTCACGTAGGTGAGGATTTCCATGTCGCGATGCGGGTGCGTGGCGAAGCCGCGCGCCGGAGCGACCTGGTCGTCGTTGATCACCCGCAGAACCGAGAATCCGTTGTGCGCGGGATCGTAGTAGTCGCCGAAAGAAAATGAATGGCGGCTGTCGAGCCAGTCCAGATGCGTGCGCCCACGCTCATTTGCCTTCCGAATGGTAATCATCGTGCTTCTCCCCGGCGCGCCGATGCGCGCGGACCGCGCTGATTGCGACCTGCGAACTAACGGCTCGTAGCAAGGCGCCGCGCGATATCGGCGACGTGGCGCCCCTGGAACCGCGCAACTTCGAGTTCGTTGGGGCTCACTTGCCGGCTGCCGTCGGGTCCCGCCAGCGTGGTCGCGCCGTACGGCGTACCTCCCGAGACTTCCTTCATCTCGCTGAGACCGGTGGCCGCGTATGGCACTCCGACCACAATCATACCGTGATGAAGCAGCGTGCTGTGAAAGCTGGTGATGGTGGTTTCCTGACCACCGTGCTGCGTGCCGGTGCTGGCGAACACGCTTCCGACCTTGCCGACGAGACCTCCCCTGACCCAGAGGCCGCCGGTCTGATCGAGAAAATTGCGCATCTGGGCCGCCATGTTGCCAAAGCGGGTCGGCGTCCCGAAGATTATTGCATCGGCTTCGGCAAGCTGCGCGACCTCGATCACCGGCAGGTGAGCGAAAGCCGCGCGCGCCTTTTTCGCTCCGCTCTTTTCGAGCACTCCGTCAGGCACCAGCTCCGGCACCTGAAACAGCGTCACTTCCGCACCCGCGACGGCGCGGGCGCCTTCGGCCACCGCTTCCGCCATCCGATAAACGTGTCCGTACATGCTGTAGAAGACGACGTGGATCTTCACTGCCATCGCGGTCTGCCTCCAACTATCGCACTTATGGAGCGGTCCGAGTCGAGTCAATCGCAACCCGGCGCCGCCGCGTCGCTTCCGGCTCCGAACGCGTGCAAAATTGCAGGCGGCTCATCATGAAACCAATCGCCTCGAACCGCTGGCGGGGACTCTTGTTCGCGGTGGCCGCGTGCGCATTCATGCTGTCCATGAATCTGCGCGCGAGTGCAGCTGACCTGCTCCATCCCGGCGCGCAGACCATCTCGATTGATTTCGGCGGCCGCTCGCGCAGCTATATCGTGCATGTTCCGCCGCAGGCGGCGGGCGGCGAACCGCTTCCCGTAATCCTCAATTTCCACGGCGGCGGAAGCAATGCCTCGCAGGAGGAGCGCTACACCGGGATGGATACCGCCGCCGATCGCGACGGCTTCATCGCGGTCTATCCGAACGGGACCGGCTTCTTCCGCCGCCTGCTGACCTGGAATGCCGGGGAATGCTGCGCCTATGCGATGCGCAACTCGATTGACGACGTCGGATTCACCCGCGCCCTGATCGACGACCTGTCCCATCGCGCGCGGATCGATTCGCGCCGCATCTACGCAACCGGCATCTCCAACGGCGGGATGATGGCGTATCGGCTCGGCGCCGAGCTCTCCGATCGAATCGCCGCGATCGCGCCGGTCGAAGCCGTGCTGGTGGTCTCGACTAACGGCCCAAGCCGCCCGGTGCCGCTGATGGCATTCAACAGCGTCGATGATCGCTACGTGCCATACGGCGGAGGATTCGGGCGCAACGGCAGCCGCGCGCATGCGTCCCCCTTCCCGGCGGTCGATTCGGTGATCGCGCGATGGCGCGGATTCGACAAGTGCCCAGACCCTGCGCGCATTGGTCTCACGCTCAAGGGCGCGGCGGAATCGCCGGACGCCAGCAACACTGCAACCCGATACGCCTGGGGACCATGCGCGCAAGGCACCGAGGTGGTGCTGTGGAAGCTCGCTGGATCGGGGCACGTGTGGCCGGGCGCGGCTGCCAATCCGGGATGGCTGCTCGGACCGGGCACCGATGTAATCGACGCGAATCAGCAGATGTGGGAATTCTTCCGGCGCTTTGCGCTCCCGCGATGACGCCAGCCGCAGATTCGACTACTATCCAGACTCGATCGAATCGCAACGCACACGCGGCCAGGTCACAGGAAAGCGCCATGGATTATCGAGTCACTCCGGACAGGCTTCGGATTGGAGATTTCGAGCTTTACTATGAATCGGCCGGCGAGGGTCCGCCACTCGTATTCCTGCACGGGCTCGGTGGAAACCATCTCTCGTGGTGGCAGCAGGTGCCGTATTTCATGCGATGGTACCGGTGTATCACGGTCGATCAGCGCAGCTTCGGGCTCTCTCCCGATCCCGACGGTGAATTCAACCGCGCCCATGCGAGCGACCTCGCCCGCCTGCTCGATCATCTGAAGATCGAGCGCACCGCCATGATCGGGCAATCGATGGGCGGATGGACAATCGTGGGCTGCGCGCTGGAGCATCCGGAGCGCGTAGCCGCGATGGTGATGGCGGACACGCCGGGCGGGATTTTCACGCCCGCGATGCGCATGGAGGCGCCGCGCGCGCCGCTGCCGGTTGATGCGAGCCCGCCGATCGGATCGCTGCCCACCTACGCGAGCGATTATTTCGCGCGGCGGCCGGAGTTCGCATTTCTATATGATGAACTGCGGATTCTTGGTGCGCGGCCGCCGGCCGACGCGGGCGCCCGGATCATCACCCAGCGATACGATCTCGCCGCGGTGCGCGAAAAGCTCACGATGCCCATCCTGTGCGCCGTCGGGGAACAGGACACGCTGATAACGCCGCAAATGATTCGCGAGCTGGTCCGGGTGCTGCCCAATGCGCGGTTGGCGACGGTGCCCGATTGCGGACACTCGATCTACTTCGAGCATCCCGCGGTGTTCAATCAGATTGTTCGCGATTTTCTGGCCGACGTGAATTACCGCTGAGGCGGTTCACCAACAGAGCGCGGCGCGCACGGCCGGAATCGCCCGCGCGCGCGCCGCATCGTGGGATTGCCCACGATCACTTTCGCCGGAGGCATTGCACAATCGCAGCAGGCATTGCGCCGGTAGCCTGCTGCGATGCTTCGTCCCTCCTTCAGGCCCGATGAGCCCCCGAGAGGCTCCGTTGCAGGAGTGGAAACAGCTCTCTTTCCTCGCCGTCGATCAGGTCGTCCAGGTGGACCGCGAGCTGAAGCAGCGCGCGTGCGGCGCGCTTTACTTCAGGATTACGCGCCCTCTCGAATGAAACCGCGGCGACGGTCTTGGCCAGGCTCCGGAGCTTGCGATGGCGCTCGCGCGCCCGGGTCATCACTTGGGCCGGAACCGTATGCTGGGATGCGGCCCACGGCAGCACCAAGTCGTCCTCGCTGGCCAGATGATGCGCGACGCCGGAGGCAAGCGCCGTCCAAGTTTGGGCGGCTTCTTGGCGCAATTCTCGATCGGACGGATCGCGCGCCAAGGTGGCGCCCGCCACCGCGGCATCGAGCAGTTGATCTCGCAGCGCGGAATCCTGCCGTCCTAGCTCGGACAGGGCCGCCCTGGTCGGGGCGGTGCGCTCTCTGCCGAGGTGCTTTCCACGGCCCTTGGTTGGTTCAGCGACGACATTCATCTTGACCTGCCTCCCGTGCTCCTCCGCGCGCGCTTGATTGCGGGTCGCGGGGAACTTCATCTGCCTGCCATAAAGCATCGGACATGCCATCGCGCAGAATGCGAAACCCCACGGAATCCGCGGCGATACTTGTGACAGAGCGGGACTGGGCGGTTCGCGATTGGCGCTATCGGAGTCACATTGCGACGGATCGCCTCCGCCGGCGTCATCGCGGCCCCCCAGCGTGTGAGAACCGCGCCGATCCAATATCCGGTCTGCCCACGCGAGCGAGATGCGAATTGTCGGAGTAACGCCACGGGCATATACTGTCAGTTGATGCGCCGCGTGTTTCAGTTGGCCGTGGTGGGTGCGCTCGCGCTGGCGCTGTCCTCCTGCATGACGCCTCCGACCCAGTACAATGCCACCGGCACAGGCGCCTCGACTCTCGGCAGCGCGGACCTGGCCCAGGGCTCCGGTTCGGGCACGTACAGGCCGCCGCCGGCGAGCACGACTCCTCCGCCGCCGCTCAAGGATGCAACCGTCGAAAAATCTCAGAGCAGCGCGCTGACCGAATACCTGAAGAGCCATCGGCTCCCATTGGTCGGGGCGCGCGTGCTGGTGTCCCCATCGGGCGAGCGCCAGGTGATGCTCTACGGTTTCGTCGCGTCGGAATATGGAAAGGACGACGCGGAAGCCAAGGCGCGTAAGTACCTCAATGAACCGGCGATCGGGGTCGACAATCGCATCAAAGTGCAGCCGCAGCTCGCGAAATCGACCTCCGGTCCCTCATCGACCAGCACCCCCGATCCGTCGCTGGGGGGTGTGCAAGCCTACGAGAATCAGCAGTCACAAGACGCCTACCAGCAATCGCAGATCGGCCAGTACCAGGCCCAGACCCAGGGTCCAAGCATGCTCACGACGCTGATTCCGCTGCTCGGCTTTTTCGGCGGATCGTTCGGCGGTGGAGGCTTCGGCGGTAGCATGGGAGGATTCGGCGGCGGCGGTTACAGCCCTTATGGCAGCCCCTACGGCGGCTCTCCTTACGGCGGAGGGTACGGATATCCGGCGCCGCCGCCACCGGGATACGGCTACGGTCCTCCGTACTCGCCATGGCCGTGAGCCGGAAAAGGTGCGCGCTCACACCATCTTGAAGCGCTCGCCGAGGAAGACATGGCGGACCTGCTCGCTGGCGACAATCTCCTGCGGCGGCCCTTCGATCAGAATCTTTCCGCTGTGAATCACGTAGGCACGGTCGATAATGGACAGCGCCGCGTGGACGTTGTGATCGGACATCAGCACGCCGATTCCACGCTCGCGCAGGTAGCCGATAATTCGCTGAATCTCGACGACAGTGATCGGATCGATTCCCGCGAACGGCTCGTCCAGGCAGAGAAAGGAAGGATTGAGCACCAGGGCGCGGGTTATCTCGACCTTGCGGCGCTCGCCGCCCGACAGCACTCCGGCCTTCGAACCGCGCAGCCGCGCGATATCCAGTTCGTCGAGCAGATCCTGCAGGCGCGCCTGGCGCTCTTCTTCGGTCAGGGGCAGAGTCTCGAGCACGGCGAGCAGGTTCTGCTCGACGGTCAGCTTGCGGAATACTGACGGCTCCTGCGGCAGATAGCTGATTCCGCTGCGCGCGCGCTGATAAAGCGGCAGCATCGTGATTTCCTGCTCACCCAGCAGCACACGGCCGGCATCCGGTTTGACCAGCCCGACCAGCATGTAAAAGGTGGTCGTCTTTCCGGCGCCGTTGGGTCCGAGCAGCCCCACGACTTCGCCCGGGTTCACCTGGACGTTCACATGGTCCACGACCGTGCGCCCGCCGTAGGTTTTGGTCAGATCTTCGCCGCGCAGGGCGATCTGCGGATGATCGGCTAGTGCGGCGGGCGGGCGGCGCTGAACCTTGAGATGCTCGACCTTTGCCATCAATCGAAAGGGCGCGCGCGGAGCGCCTGAGGACCGTTTTATAGATTTTCCCGCCGTTATGAAACGTGGGTGCGCACTACGCGTGCGATCGGCTCGAAAAGACGCCGCCAAGGCGCGAAAGCTTTATCAGTCGTAATCCTTTATCCGCGGCCACAGATCGCGAAGCGGTTTCTTGAGTCCGTGGCATACGAAGATCGGCACGCCGTTCTCGCAGCGCATGCAATACTCGCAGTGCGTCGCGGCGAGACCGCCCGCGGCAATCAGCGCCGCGTATGCCGGTTCGGCCCATCGCGGCGCCGGGGCCCAGGGGTGACCGCGTCAGAGCGTGGCGCGGATCGCTCATTTGCCGCCGGATGGAATCACCATAAACGAACCGCTCGCGGTTGCGATGAGCTTGCCGGCTTCGTCGCGGACTTTCGACTCAAGGAACACGATCTGCCTTCCCTTGCGGACGACCTCGGTCTCGGCGCGCACGATTCCCGAGCGGACCGAAGAGAGATAGCTCATCTTGATCTCGATGGTCGCGCAGTAGTTGCCCGGTTCCAGGGCGGAGACGGTCGCCGCACCCATCGAGTAATCGACCATCGCGTAAACCGCCGGGCCCGCGAGCACGCCGTTGGGATTCAAGACCTCGGGTGCGACTTCAAGCTCGAATTCGGCACGGCCCGATTCGCTCTTGACGCGCCGGATGTGCAGCATGTCGGTCAGTGGTCCGGCGCTGGACGAAGTGCTGGTGGTGGCGCCCGGCGGCCGCGCCATCATCCGGATCCACGCACCTACGGTCGCCAGGCGATCCGATGGGATCCGATCCAAAAGTGCATGCAGTTCCTCGCGCGTCTCTGATTCGCTCATCGATTGTTCCGTGTCCCTCCCGAAGTCTCGCCGACACTAATCCCGGCGAGCCCTTCGAGGTTTAGTCGCGCTCGAAACCGATCGCAACGCAGCAGCTCGACTGCGGATTTCGCCGCATGCATCGGCGCCGACGGATGACTCGGGAGGTCGAAACTGGCGCGCCCGGAGGGATTTGAACCCCCAACCCTCGGATCCGAAGTCCGATGCTCTGTCCAGTTGAGCTACGGGCGCATCGCGTGCAAGCAGGCTTCAGGCAGCCAGCATAGCTGAAGAGCGAAACGTTGCAATCTTAGCGGCGGCGGTAAGGAATCAGCGACCGGGCTTTTCCGAAATGCGCAGCGTGGACAATCTGATGTACAATATACGTCACCACTTCCATATACGCCGATACGCAGTCCTGATAAATCTCTTACCTGTTATTACGGTCGTAGGAACTGTGCATGGAAGTTGACGGGCCTGTTTGGTTTGGTTCGGATGGTGCTCCGGACAGGACTGCAAACTTTCCGCACTACACACCAGCGAAAGGAGAAATCGAAATGAAGAAGACGGTTGGACTTATCGCCGGCATCTTGCTGGCCGCGACGATGGGCGGCACCGCGTTCGCCGGCAACGGACATGGGAAGGGGCCCAAGAACGGCGGCAACCCCAACAGCCAGGCAGGCGGTCTGCCGGCGCTCGCGGCAAAAGTCGCCACGCTGCAAACGCAAGTCGGAACGCTTCAATCGGAGGTAGGGACCCTCCAGGGCCAGGTATCCGACCTCCAGGGACAGAACAACTTTGCCGTGATTGGATCCGATGGCACCGTAGCGCGTGAACACGGGGCCGCGACTCCGGTCTCGGTAACTCATACCGCGAGCAGCGGGCTTTACGAGGTGGTGTTCAGCAGCGACGTGAGCGCATGCTCGTATAACGCGACGCTCGACCAGACCGGCGTCACGATTCCCGCACCGGTCGGTTTCATCAACGTGTCGCTCGATCCAACCGATCCCGAAGACGTCGAGGTGCAGACCTATGGCAGTACCGGGACAGCGGCCGACGCGGCGTTCGACCTGTACGTGTCCTGTCCGTAGCATCTGACGCGCGCACGGCTGGGCGATCGCTGCAAGCGTTCGATTCAACCGCTCCGCGCCGGGCTTTCAAAATCGAATCCCGGGCTGCCCAAGCCGCAGCCCGGGATTCGTCCATTTAGCTAGCGCTCGGTCGTCGATTTGAGGCGGCTGGAGGTCCATCCCCGCCTGGCTCAAGGCGTCGAAACCACCGAGCCGTCACTGCGCGCAATCGCAACTGCGCGGGGCTGCGGTTCGTCTGACAGAGCGCGGGCTCTTGGATTGACTCGTTTATTTTAACGTCCCAAGATATGACTGACTGGTCAGTTTATGAAGCGCGAAGATTTAATCGAAACCACTGGCGGCGCCGGATTTGCCCCGGTCGCTCACGACCGCACCTTAAAGCGCGACCGAATCCTGGCCGCCGGCCTCTCCTTGTTCGCCAATGCCACTTATCAATCCGTCACGATGGACAGCGTCGCGGCGGCGGCGGGCGTCGCCAAGGGAACGCTCTACCTGTACTTCGAGTCCAAGGAAGACCTGTACCTGGGAATCCTGAGCGACGGCCTTGAGACGATCGCGCGCAACTACCAGGCAAGCGTGAATCCTTCCGCCAGCGTGCCGGACCGGCTACGCCGGGCTATCGAGATCACACTCGAGTTCTACGACAAGCGCCGCGACCTGCTGCGCCTGATGGCGACCGAGGAGCCGCGGATGGCAGAGGCGCGCAACCGGCTGATCGACGATTGGCGCGAGCGCGGGGTGCGCTTTTTCACCTCTCTCATCGAGGAAGGTGCGAGTGCGGGAGTTTTTCGCGCCAGCGATCCGCTACTGGCCACCTGGGCGATTCTCGGCTCGATGCGCTCGGTGATGCTGTATTACGCCCCGCGCCGCCCGATTTCGGAAATCACGGCGGAGCTGTCGGCCCAGATGCTCCGGTCGCTCGCTCCCGAGTTCCCGAACGGTCACCGAAAGGCATCGCATCCCGCATGATTGCGAAGATCATCCGCCGGATTATTACCTTTGCGATCCTGGGTGCGATCGCAGTGGGATTTTACGTGTTCGGGTCGCAGTACCTGTGGCCGAAGGTGGATCGCAGCAGGATCCAGGTCATCGGCATGATCGAAGCGCCCGAGGTGAATATCACCAGCCGGATGGGCGGCCGCATCACCTCGCTCAGCCTCATCGAGGGCGATCACGTGAAGAAGGGGCAGATCGTCTGCACGATCGAGGATGTGGATATCCGCAATCAGCTCGCGCGGGCGCGCGCCGATCTGGCCAAGGCGGAAGCCGATCTCGCTCAGGAGCAGCGCGATCTGACGCGCGACCGCGAGCTGTTCAACGCGCACGTAATCTCCACCAAGCAGCGCGACGACGCGGTCAGCGCGGTACAGGCGGGCGAAGCCGCGGTGCAGTCCGCACGGGCCAACGTCACCTATTACGACGATCAGCTCCATGACACGCGGATCGCGTCGCCGATCGACGGCGTGGTGGTGAGCAAGGCGCTGGAAGTCGGCGAATGGGTTACCCCGGGCACGCCGATCCTGACCGTGGACGATCTATCCACGATATGGGCGCGGGTGGACGTCGAGGAGACCGATCTCGGCTCGCTGTATATCGGCAAGCCGGCCCGCGTGCAGCTGCCCACCAATCCCCCCGAGGTATTTACCGGACGGGTGATGGCGATCGGCCAGGAAGGTGAATTCGCAACCGAACGCGACGTGCGCCGCGGCCGCCAGGATATCCGCACCTTCTACGTCAAGGTGCATGTGCTCCAGGCCGGCGATGAACTCAAGCCGGGAATGACCGCGGAGGTCACCTTTCAGCGCAATGACGGAACCAGACTCACTCGCAATTCAAACCAGCGCTCTGACGAAGCGATTCGGTGATTTCACCGCCGTCGGCGGGGTCAGCATCGAGGTGCGCCGGGGCGAGGTCTTCGGTCTGCTCGGTCCCAACGGCGCGGGCAAGACCACGCTGGTGCGGATGCTCACGACACTGCTTCCCCCGACCGAGGGAAACGCGACCGTCGCGGGTGAGGACGTGGTGCGCCATCCACGCCGTGTGCGCGAGCGAATCGGCGTAATCCCGCAGGCGCTCACCTCCGATCTGGATCTCACCGGATGGGAAAACATCGATATCTACGGCCAGTTCTACAGCGTACCGCGCCGCGAGCGGCGTCAGCGCGCGCAGCGGCTGCTCGAGATGGTCGGGCTGCGCGAGCGCGCCAATGACCTGGTAGCGACGTATTCGGGCGGGATGCGGCGGCGGCTGGAGATTGCGCGCGGACTGATCCATTCGCCCGAAGTCCTGTTTTTGGACGAACCGACCATCGGGCTGGATCCGCAAAGCCGCCGCGCGGTGTGGGATCTGCTCGAGGAGCTGCGCAAGGAAAGCGAGATCACCATCTCACTCACCACCCATTACATGGATGAGGCCGAGCAGCTCTGCGACCGGATCGCGATCGTCGATCGCGGCAAGATTATCGCGCTCGACACGCCGATAGGCCTCAAGCGCGGCGTCGAGGGCTCGGACCGGGTCGAGCTGGAAGTCGACCGCGACGGCGAACGCGTCGCGCAGGCGCTCGCGAGCGAGAGCTACCTGCGCGAAGTGATCGCCAGCGGCGAGAACAGGATCACGCTCTCCACCGACGACGGCGCACACATCCTGCCCCGCCTCATCGAGCGCGTCGAAGCCGCCGGCGCACACGTCAAATCGGTATCGGTGCATAAGCTCTCGCTCGAGGACGTCTTCATCCGCTACACCGGACGCTCGCTGCGCGATGAGCCCGCCAAGAAGGTGAGCATGTGGGTGGGCGCCGGGATGCCGCAGAACCGGAGCTGACCGGACAATTACGATGAAGACCTGGGCAATCATGCGGCGCGATCTCCTGAAGCTGGGCCGCAATCCGCTCACCCTGCTCTCGACGATCCTGATGCCAATCATCTACCTCGTGATAATCGGCAATTCCTTCCAGGGTCAGCTCAAGCACCTGCCGGTGGTCGTGGTCTCGCAAGACCATGGCGAATACGCCCGCCGCATCATCGAGCAACTCCTCGCGCTGCAGGCGGGGCCGCACACGGTGACGGTGAGCTTCCAAACCAATCCCGGCGCGGCAATCCAGCAGGTTCGCGACGGACGCTTCAAGGGCGCGGTGATAATCCCGCCCGACTTCAGCCACGATGTCGCCGAAGGTCTGATTGGCCAGATTGGCCTGTTCACCGACAATGTCGATACGGTCAGCGCCGGAACGCTGGAAGCGGTAATGGCACAGGCGGCCGCCTCAGTCAGGATCGGATTCGTGACCGCGCGCGAGCCCAAACTGAAAGAGATCTCGCTCAGGCCGAACTGGCTGTTCCCGTACGTCGATTACGATCGATCGCTCATACCGGGCGTGATCGTAATGGCCATCTTTATGGGCTCGCTGATGGCCGGCGTCTTCAACTGGGTGATGGACAAGTTCATGGGCGTGACCGAATGCTACCTGGTGACACCGCTATCGCGATGGAACATCGCGGGAGGAATTCTGGCCAGCGGCGTCACGATTACCAGCATCGCCGGCGTGCTCGTCCTGTTCCTGGGCCTGCTCATCACGCGCGGCCGTATCGTCGGCGGCCCGCCCGCCCTGCTGACGCTGATCGCGATCATCGTGATCACGGCGACGGGGTTGCTCGCGATGACCTTTTCGCTGCTGGGACGCGCGGGCCATCCGCGACTGGTCGGCACGTTCGCCGGGTTTCTGAACGTGATCCTGTTTTTCCCCAGCGGCGCGATCTACCCGGTGGAAAGCTTCCCACCGTGGCTGAGGGCCTTCGCCCGCTACAATCCGGAAACGCATGCAGTAAGCGCCATCAAATCGATCCTGTTCAAAGGCGCAGATTTCGCCGCGGTAAGCCACGACCTCGCATTTCTGGTCGTGTTCATGGCGGCGATGCTCGCGCTGGCCAGCGTCTCGTTCAAGCGCACGCTATAAAGGCTGCGGCCCGCAGGCATTAGTAAACCTTCAGGGAGTGCGCACTAACGCTAATTCCGGTTCGCGTCGCTCCACATAGGAGCACTAGGCGAGAGTTAGCGATACAACATTTGCAATCTGCCTGGCCTGTGCCATGAAGTCTTGAGCGAATGTTTCTCGAATCATTTCTGAGTCAAATGGGAGGGTATTGGCGATTCTAATGGCTTTGACCACAGCTCTGTGTTTTGGGGGAAACGCATGGGCATGGTCATCGTCGAAGACGGAACCGCAGGCTGCTCAAGCGGCGGCCAGCGGCATAAAGCCCGAGAACGGCACCGCGAAGACCTCGGTCAACCAGGCGTACGCCGGAGCCTGCAACACTGGCGACTACGCCGACTCCTGCGTAAGCCTCGACTGCGAATGTTTTCAGTTTCTGGGAAAAATGAATACCGGGGCTACGGGACCGGCCGATGTCGAGTTGGATGTGACTCTGGAATTCGGTTGGGCGTACCTGAATATGGACAACTCAGGGTGGATTCCGGGCTACGCGGACTTCTACGTGAATGGTAAAAAGGACCTCCAGTGGTGGTTCGGGAACGTCATAGCCAGCAATATGATCAAGGGAAAGAGCCCGCTTTATACGGGACTCATCCTCGGCGATTCCACGAACTCCCTCGAAGGGGCGGCGACCCTTTCCGGCGCGCCAAACGGCAACCCGAACAACGCGGGAACCAAGGCGAACCTGAAGATGAAGGGCAACGCCGTGTTCCCCTGACCCGATCTTATGACCGTAACTGCGGATGCGCCGCGCACTCCGTCCGGCGCATCCGCAGAACTCGACCTTCCCTGACCTTGCGCTAGCGCCGATAACCCGGCAACCGCGCCTGCATAGCGGTCGGATACTCGGGCGGCAGTGCGCTCGCCCGATCGAGCGCGTCAAGCTCCGCCTGCTCAAGCCTGAACCCGATCGCGCTCAGATTCTGCTGGTTCTGCTCGGTCGTGCGTGCGCCATAGATTACTGAACTGACGCCGGGTTGCTGATTGACCCACGCAAGCGCCACCTCTGCGATACTGCGGCCGCGCTCCCTGGCGACCTGCTCGACCGCCTCCAAGGTGCGATAGTTGCGCTCGTTGGATAGCCGTCCCCACATATCCTGCTTGGCGAGCCGCGAGTCCTGCGGCGGCTTCTCACCCGAACGGTACTTGCCGGTCAAAAAACCGCCGCCGAGCGGGCTCCACGGTATGACGCCAATTGCCTCGCTGCGGCATAGCGGCACAATCTCCCGCTCGATCTCGCGGGATATCAGGCTGTATTGGGGCTGCAGCGAGTCAAAGCGCGCGTAGCCGCCTTTGTCGCTGACCCACAGGCTCTTCATGAGCTGCCAGGCGGTGAAATTGGAGCATCCGAGGTAACGCACCTTGCCCTGGCGAACCAGGTCGTCGAGCGCACGCATGGTCTCTTCGATCGGCGTTTCAAAATCCCAAGAATGAACCTGGTAGAGGTCGATGTAGTCGGTATTGAGGCGGCGCAGGCTGCGCTCGACCTCGGCCATGATATGGCCGCGCGACAGACCTATTTCGTTGGGGCCAACCGGCTTGCCAAGGAAAATATTGGCGTTGAAGCGGACCTTGGTCGCGAGCACCAGCGAATCGCGACGCTCCTTCATTATGCGGCCGAGGATCTGCTCGGAAGCGCCGGCGGCATAAACGTTGGCGGTATCTAGAAAATTTCCGCCGGCCTCGATGAAGCGGTCAAGAATTTTTCGCGCCTCGGACTCGTCTGTCTCGCGGCCAAAAGTCATGCAACCGAGGCACAATTCAGAGACTTTGAGTCCGGTGTTTCCCAAGCGGCGGTATTCCATATTTCGACAAAACCTCCGTCGGCCAGTTTACAACCCGCCTTCCGCTCCGCAAGCGACAATTTTCGCGGCGCGAACCCGGATCCCGGATTTCTCGCGTCTTTTCGACGGAAAATTTCTGACCTTTCGATGGTGAATATTTGAAACGAACCTCCGTCTATTAATTTGGGTGCATTAATGGCTCTGGCACCCTCTGGTTGGATGCTCCTCCCACCAACCGGGTTCCGTCCGCAGCGTACGCGGACGGCCGCTACGAACTGGCGGGCGCTGAGGAGTCCCCCCCCTCCTCTGACGCCCGCCGTCCTTTTTCTCCCATTCGAAATTCCGGCCAGCATCGACCTCCGATGAGCGCGTCGACACGTAGCCATTTGCAATTCAGCCTCGCGCGCCTGCCGAATTTCGCGGAATTTCGAATGCGCGCTTGACAGCGCACCATCGCGCCGTCATAGCTCAATGCTTGATGTTGCGCGCGGTTAGATGGTTGATCGTTGCGCCGGTAGTGCTGTTTGTCTTCGCAACGCTGATCGCAAGTTGCGGAGGAAGCGGTGGATGCACCGGCTCTTTCAATTCCTTCGGCATTTATGTCAGCGGCGCATGCCCCACGTCGCAGGCATCACCCGGCTTTGGCCTGCAATCGATAACCATCTGCCAGGGCACCGAAGCGTCTGCCACTCCCACGCCCTCGCCGGCGCCCAGCCCGACCAAGAAGCAACCGACTCCCACGCCCACGGCTTGTCCCGCGGCGACCAGCACTTCGGTACCGGTCGGCATGCAGATCGGGTTTACGGCCCAGGGATTCCTGACCAAGAAAAACCAGTCGATGTACCAGGACATCACCAACGCCGCCGGAACCCTGTGGACCACGACGGATCAAAACGTCTTGCAGTCGCCGCTCCAGGGCCAGGGCGGCATCTATACTGGCGCTTCGAACGGATGCGTCTGTATCACGGCCAACGCGAGTGGAATCACGAGTCTCCCAGTCGACATCACGGTAGGCTCGCCCGGCTCTGCCTGCCCTCTGTGCCCTACTCCGACCGACACGCCTTCCGCGACGCCTTCGGCGACGCCAACCGCCGCAGTCATACATCCGGGAGCGCCGAACGCGATGGTGACGCCTGGCGCGACCAGCGGCGGCGTTTACTCCTGGATGTTCGACGCGCACTCACCAGTGCGCGGGCCGATAGTCGCGGGACCGAATGGCCGGATTTACTTCATCACCGCCGACTCGATGCTTCATGCGCTCAACTCGCGGGGCAACGAAGTCTTTGACCGCGCTGCCGGCGGCCTCGCGCCCGCCGTTGATACGGACGGGACAATCTTCGTGCAGGGTACGACGACGTGGCTGTACGCGCTTGCTCCCGACGGCCAGCCGATTTGGCAAATCGACATGAAAGCGGCAGCCCAACCGCTCGCGGCATCCGATGGCACCGCTTACGTCAGCATCGGCGGCGAGATAGCCGGGGTAACGGCTCCGGGACAGGTCAAATGGCGGGTTTCCGGCGGCCCTGCGACGGCTGCCGTCGTGGTCGAGGGCGAAATCGTGTTCGCCGAAACCGGCGGCACGATCACCGCGCTGTCCAGCTCGGGCGGGCCCATGTGGACCTTCTCGCCGGCGGGCGGATTCTCCGGAGCGCTGGTCGCATCGGGCTCGACTGTTTACGCGGGATCGGGCAGCGGAACGCTCTACGCGCTCAGCGCCGACAACGGCTCTGAGCTGTGGGAAGCCGATTCGCCGGCTCCAATTACCGCGGGTCCGGTGCTGACCGGATCGGGCACCATTGCGTTCGGCTCCGACAAGCTCTACGTGCTCAACTCGAGCGGTACGTCGATCTGGTCGGCCGGAGCTCCGGTCGCATTCGGACTGGGGGCTGATTCCACTGGCGGTGCGCTCGACGCCCAGCACAACGACGTGATCGACCTGTTCGACGCGATGGGCGGCGTCGTAACCTCAACCCGCAGCACCGCGAGCGTGGTGCGCGCGGGATATTCGCCCATCGGAATCTCCTACGTGGCGACCAGCGACGGCCGCGTGTACGCGATCAAGTAGCGCGCGATCCCGGTCGACCGCGTGGCGGACCGTATCCGCCCTATTTTCCGCTTCCCGCGCGCCAAACCTCGGGCGCCTTGCCTTGGCTCATCTCGGCGAGCGAGGTCAGTTCCACTCGCTGCGGCTCGATCAGCATCAGGGCGAACTCCTTCGACTCCGGACCGTCGGGCCAGAATTGTCCAAGCTCGTAGTCAAAGACCTTGCCGTTCCATACGCGTTTCTTCTCGCCGACGTCCTCCACGAAACGCGCGCGGCCGGTGATAGTGAGATGAACCATGTCGGGGCCAATCTGGTAGAACAGCTCGACGCGGGGGTTTTTCCGGATGTGCCTCGCCTTGGCAGAACTGGCGCCGGTTGCGACCCACACGCGCTCGCCTTCAATAGCGGGATGAACCACGCGCACCTTGGGTTGATCGGCGACGGTGGTCCCAAGATAGGCCCAAGTGGCCTTCGCTGCGACTTCGCGGGCTTTCTGCCAGAATTCTACGGAGTTCATCAACAGTCTCCTGTCGGAATTCAGCTCTGACGCGGGATGCCACAGCTTGCGGCCAGAGTATGGGCATTATAGCGAGCTATGCCAACTGCTCGGCGCGGCGCCGTTGCGCGTGAATTTAATTCACAATCAGCACCGAACCGAATTGACACTCATGGCCTCGGCAACTAGCGTCTGTTTTGAGCAGATTGTAAGCATGGAACGGCAGGAACGACGCGAACAGGTTCTGCGTCACGCCAAGCGAATCTTCGCGCGCAAGGGATATCACCGCACCAACGTTGCGGACATTATCTCGCGGGCGGGAATCGCGCGCGGCACCTTCTATCTCTATTTCGAGAACAAGAAGGATCTTTTCGAGGAGCTGCTGCAGCAGGTCCTCACCGAATTGGCGACTCGCATTCATCGTCTCAAGCCCGGCCCCGAGGCGCCGAATCCGGTCGATCAGCTTCGCGACAATCTGCGCCGGGTTGTCGATTACGTCCTGGCCGAGCGCGAGCTGACAGATATCCTGCTCAACCATTCGGTCGGTTTCGACCGCGAACTGGATGCCCGTATCCTGGAGTTCTACGACCGGATAGCGACAGCGATTAAGCGCTCGCTCGATTTGGGAATTGAAATGAATCTGGTGCGCAACGCCGACACGCACGCAATCGCTTACTGCATTCTGGGAGCAATCAAGGAGATCGTGGCGATGCTGTCGCGCGAGCCGGACACCGAGACCGCCGCTTTGGTGGAAGAAATACTGGAGTTTGGACTGCGTGGTGTGGCGCGTCCCGAACTATTGGACCGGGCGCGCAAGCCGGAGGAGTCCACGGAGCAGGCGGACCCCTTTTTTGCCCGGCACTAGAATGACATGTCAGTTTTACGCGCAAAACCGCACCGCACTCCCCGCCCGAAACTTCCTCGGGCCGCCGCCTTCTACGACCTTGACGGCACCCTCGTGGACCTCAATCTGGTCCATGCCGCGCTCTTCATCCTGGCCAATCTCGGCGAATGGACTCGCCGCATCGGCTACGTGCTGTCCTTCGCGGCGCGTGCGCCGCGGCTTATCGCGGCCGAACGCCAGGACCGCCGCCTGCTCAACATGGTCCTGTTCGAGGCCTTCAAGGGTGTCTCCGAAGACCGCCTGTTCTCGCTCGGCGAGGAATACTTCGATCGCGTAATGCACAAGCATCTCTACCCCAAGGGGCTCGAACTCATCGAGGCGAACCGGGCGGCCGGAATCGCACCGGTACTGGTGACCGGCTCGCCGGACTTTATCGCCGCGCCGCTCGCGCGCCATCTCGGGATTACGGATTTCGTTGCGAATCGTCTGGCAGTCTCACGCGGGCTTGCGACCGGACGCCTGCGTGAGCCCGTGATGGCCGCGGACGAAAAGGCGACGTGGTGCTCCGATTACGCGACGGCGCACCGCCTCAACCTTAGGGCCTGCTGGGCTTACGCCGACTCTTTCTACGATCTGCCGGTACTAGCCGCCGTCGGTCATCCGGTAGCGGTGAATCCGGACCGCCGACTGCGGGCGGCCGCGATGAGCCGGCAGTGGCCGATTATCCGCTTCGAGCTGCCGGCGGACTCCGCCGACGCCGCCGCGGAATCCAGTTTCGATTCATTGTGGAGAACCACGCATGGCGCGTCCTGAAGCCAAGCTCAAGGAAGTAAAACCGGCCGAACTCAAGCACGACGTCGGCGCGCGTCGCGAGTTGGTGGTAACGGTCAACCGGCGCTCGGAGCGCCGCGTGATCGCCTACGGCGACGAATTCCTGTTCGAAAAGCTGCCGGTGGGGACTCGCGTGATCTATCCGCCGCCTCCGCTGGATGAGTTGCCCGACCCCGACCAGGCGATCCGATACGCGCTGCTCCATCCCGAAAATGCCGACCCGCTGTTCGCGCGGCTCAATCCGAACATGCGTGTCACGATTGCAATCGACGACATCAGCCTGCCGCTGCCTCCGATGCGCCGGCCCGACATCCGCGAGCGGGTGCTCAACCAGATGCTGCAGACGCTGGCGGATTACGGCGTGGACGACGTTCACCTGATCATTGCGACTTCGCTGCATCGCCGGATGACCGAGTCGGAAATTCGCCGCGCGGTCGGCGAGCGGGCGTTCAAGCAGTTCTGGCCCGACCGCCTGTACAACTTCGACGGCGAGAACCGGGCCGAAATCGTGATGCTGGGAAAGACCGATCACGGCGAGGAAGTATGGCTCTCGCGGCGCGCCGCGGAATCAGACCTGGTGCTCTACGTGAACATCAACCTGGTTCCGATGGACGGTGGGCACAAATCGGTCGCGGTCGGACTCTCTCCCTACCAGAGCCTGCGCCACCATCACAACACCGAGACGCTGCGGGACTCGCACTCCTACATGGATCCCACCCGCTCGGGGCTGCATCGCTCGGCGAACCGGATGGGCCGCGTCGTCAATCAGAATCTGAACGTCTTCACGGTCGAGACCGCCGTCAACACACGCATGTACGGCTCGATGCTCGACTTCCTGCACAAGAACGAGGACCAGTTCACCGATTGGGATCGCACCCGGCTGTCCGCGATGCGCTGGACGACCGGCAACATGTCCAACGATCTGCGCCGCCAGGCGATGCATAAATATGCCGCGCCCTATGGGATGACCGGGGTGTGGGCGGGCGAGACCGAAGCCGTTCATCAGAAAACTCTGGCGCGCGTTTTCCAGCAATACAGCGTCCCGGTCAAGGGCCAGAGCGACATCCTGATCGCGGGCGTGCCGTACATCTGCCCCTACAACGTCAACTCGATAATGAATCCGATTCTCGTGCAGGTAACCGGGATGGGCTACCTGTTCAACATGTATCGCGGCAAGCCGCTGGTGAAGGAAGGCGGCACGCTCATCCTGTGCCATCCGCTGCGCGACGAGTTCCACCCTGAGCATCATCCCAGCTACATCGAGTTCTTCCATCGCTGCCTGGCCGAGACGACGGACTCGATGGAGTTGCAGAAGAAATTCGAGCACGAGTTCGCCCGCAACCCTACTTACATCCACATGTACCGCTACGGGCATGCGTTCCACGGCGTTCATCCGTTCTACATGTGGTACTGGGGCGAGCCCGCCCGCCAGCATCTCGGCCGCGTGATTGCCGCTGGATGCGAGGAGCCGGAAGTCGCGGCGCGGATGGGATGGGAGGCGGCGGACACGCTCGACGAGGCGATCGCGATGGCGACCGCCGAACACGGACGCTCCGCCACGATTACCTACCTGCATCTGCCGCCGCTGGTGATTGCCGATGTCGAGTAGCAACGCCACCCGCCCCTCCGCTGCGCGCGGCGCGGCCGCGATGCCGCCGCTGGAGCAGATCTTCCGCAAGCGCAGAATCCTGCTGACCGGCGCGACCGGATTTTTGGGCAAGGTGTTCCTGTCGCTGCTCCTGCGGTGGCATCCGGAGATCGATCGCATCTACCTGCTCATCCGCGGCGACCAGCGCACCGCGCAAAACCGCTTTCGGCGCGAAGTCCTCGACTCACCCGTAATGACGCCCGCACGCGAGCATCTCGGTTCCCGCTTCGACGCCTACGTGGAAAGCCGCATCTCGATCGTACCCGGCGACATCACTGATCGCGGGCTGCTGGCCGAAGGCGTCGAGCCGTTTGAGCGCGGCAGTATCGACGCCGTGGTGCACAGCGCCGGTCTGGTGAACTTCGAGGCGTCGCTGGAGCGCGCGATCGAGGTCAATGCGACCGGCGTGGCCAACGTGATCGCATTCTGTCGCAAGATCGGCGCCGCGATGCTGCACGTCTCGACCTGCTACGCCGCCGGCGCGGCCGACGGCCATCGCTTCGAGGACGACGTTCCCCACAACTGGTGCCCCAACGGCCGCAAGAGCTTCAACACCGAACGCGAGGTTCGCGACGCTCTGGAGGCAATCGCGCGCGTCGAGGCCGAGTCGCGCGACCAGTTGCGCCGCGCCGACCTGATGGAAGACGGCGACGAAGACGAGGGCCGTGAAAATCCCACCGAGCATCGCCGCAAGCAGTGGGTTGAGGAACAGCTCAAGGACATCGGGCGGCGCCGCGCACGGCTGTGGGGCTGGCCCAACACCTACAGCTATACCAAGAGCCTGGGCGAGCAACTGGTGCTGGCCGCGAGCGGCGATTTGGACGTCACCGTGGCGCGGCCCGCAGTGATCGAGAGCGCGCTCGCCGATCCGTTCCCAGGATGGAACCAGGGCGTCAACACCAGCGCGCCGCTCACGTATCTGGCCGGCCGCGGCTACCGGTTCTATCCCGCAAAGGCGGAGCTGGTGCTCGACGTGATCCCGGTTGATCTCGCGGCGAACGCGATGATCCCGATTCTCGGCGCGCTGCTGGCCCGCCGCCACAAGCCCATCTACCAGCTCTGCACTTCGGACCGTAATCCGCTCCCGATGCGCCGGCTGGTCGAGCTGACCGCGCTGGCAAATCGCCGCGAGCATCGCGGCGACAAGGGCACCATGGGCCGCTTCGCCAAGCATCTCGAAGCGGTGGTGGTCTCGCAGTCCACCTACGATCTTGCCAGCGATACCTTGCCGCGGATCCTGAAGCAGGCGGCGGAATTTGCGCGCAGCGTCGTTGGCGAGGACTCGCAGCGCGCGCGCAACCTGGAGCGGCGCATCGATTCGCTGCGGGACAATACCGAGCTGGCGCGCGACCTGGTCGAAGTCTATCGCCCCTATATCCAGCAACTCATCTACACCTTCCACGGCAACAATATCCGCGAGCTTTACGCGCGGCTAAATTCCGCCGACGTGGAGCATCACCCGTACGCGCCCGACAAGATCGACTGGCGCGACTACTGGATGAACGTCCACGTGCCAGGCTTGCGCAGGCACATCTTCCCGCAGCTCGATTTGCATACGCGCGGGCGTCCGCGCCTGCTGCCGCGCTTCAGGAACCTGCTCGAGATGCTCGATCGGTCCGCGGAGCGCTACGGATCCCAACCCGCGCTGATCGCGCGCACTCCGGCCGGTGAGCGTACCACGACCACTTTCCGCGAGCTGCGCGACCGCGCGCAACGCGCCGGGATGCTGCTCGCGCGCCGCGGAATCAAGCCCGGCGATCGGGTGCTGCTCATCTCGGAGAACTCGCCGGACTGGGTGCTCGCTTTCTTTGCGATTCTGTACGCGGGCGCGGTCGCGGTTCCGCTGGATCATCTGATCTCGGCCGAAGAGCTCACGCCCATCTGCAAGATCGCGGAGCCGTCCGGCGCGCTGCGGTCGCGCACGGTGGCGGAGCACCTGGGCAGCGGAATCCGCGACGCCGCGAAGAGCGTCGTCGAGATCGACCTCGCGGAACTGAGCCGTCCCTTCATCCTCGGCCGCTCAATCACTGCGCCGCCCGCACCCGAACGCCGCGCGCTCGCGTCGATCGTCTTCACCTCGGGCACCACCGGCGCGCCCAAGGGCGTGATGCTCACGCATGGGAATTTCACCTCCGAAGTCGCGATGATCGCGCGTGTGTTCGCGCTCTCGGGCGAGGACACCCTGCTCTCGCTGCTTCCGCTTCATCACACCTTCGAATTCACCTGCGGGATGCTGCTGCCGATCGCGAGTGGCGCCGCGATCGCCTATCCACTCGAGTTCGACGCCAAGGAGCTGTCGCGAATTCTCGCCGACATCCGCCCGACCGCGCTGATCGGAGTGCCCGCGCTATGGGAGGCGGTTCATCGCCGCATTATCGACGAGGTCGAGGCGCGCGGCCCGTTCTTCGCCGCCGGCTTCAAGCACCTGCGCGACCTCAATCGCCGACTCGACGCCGATTCGGGAATCAATCTCGGTTCGATCTTGTTCCGGCAGGCGCATAGCGGACTTGGCGGGCGCCTGCGCCTGGCCGTCAGCGGAGGAGCCGCACTACCCCGCCGCGTCGCCGAGTTCTTCAGCGATATCGGCATCCCGCTGCTCGAGGGGTACGGCCTGACCGAGGCGGCGCCGGTGCTCTCGACCGCGCGGCCGGAGGATTCGTTCGTCGTCGGCTCGGTCGGCAAGCCGCTCATCGGGGTTGACCTGAGAATAGATCCTGAAGGCGCCGAAATCGGGGAGATCATCGCCCAAGGCCCGAACGTGATGGCCGGGTACTACCGCAACCAGGCCGCGACCGATGAGGTGCTGCGCGACGGAAGGCTGCGGACGGGCGATCTCGGGCGGTTCGATTCCGACGGCCGCCTGTACATCGTGGGCCGCGCCAAGGAAGTGATCGTCGATTCCGGCGGCAACAACATCTATATCGACGAGCTCGAGGAGGCTTACGGCCACTCGTCTTACGTCAAGGAAATCGCGGTGGTCGGTTACAAGGTCGGCCAGGGCGAGCAGGTTGCCGCGCTGGTCGTGCCCGCCTACGCGCGCGGGGAGAGCCGCCGCGCCGTTGAGGACCGTCTGCGCGATCACTTCGACCGCGTCGCGCAGGCGCTCAGCCCCCACAAGCGCATCCGCATCCTGCGCTTCACCGACCAGGAACTTCCCCGCACCCGGACCCGCAAGATCCGGCGCACCGACGTGATTGCGATCCTGCGCCGGATGCTGGAGCGCTCCGAAGATCATCGCGCGCAGAGCGCCGGCGCGGAAGTCGAATCGTGGCTGGTGCATGCGCTCAACCAGGTCACCAGCGAGCGCGTCATGCTGACACCCGCCACGCGCCTGGTCGAAGATTTGGGGCTGGACTCGCTCGCGATGGCCGAGCTGGGCGAGCATCTCGCCGAGCACGCCGGCCGCGATATTGCTCCCGAAGAGATGACCGACCTGCGCACGGTCGGCGATCTGCAGCAGATGGTATCGGCCGGAAATGCGACGCCGCGGGTCCGGATGCCGTCGTATGCGAAGTTCGCCGAGCCGTTCACGCCAAAGCTGCCAGCTTCGCTGCGTAATCTTGCGCGCTCGGCGCTGCGCAGCACCCAGCGGACGTTGTTCGATCGATGGCTACGGCCGCAGATCCTGGGCCGCGGCAATATTCCCGCCAACCGCAACGTGCTGGTGGTGGCCAATCACGCCAGCCATCTCGATTTCGGCCTGATCGGTCACGCGATGGGCCGGATGGGTGACGACCTGGTCGTGCTCGCTGCCAAGGATTATTTCTTCAACAACGCGCCGCGCCGCATCTTCGCCTACAACTTCACCTCTCTGATTCCGTTCGATCGCGAGCGCGCGCAGCTCGAGTCGCTCGACGACGCGCTCGGTGAACTCGCCGCGGGCAAGAGTGTGCTGATGTTCCCCGAAGGGACGCGCTCGCCCGACGGTGGAATCCAGGAATTCAAGAGCGGCGCCGGTTATCTCGCTCTGCGCAGCGGATGCGACGTACTGCCGATCCTGGTTCGCGGCACATACCAGGTGCTCGGCAAGGGCAGCCTGCTGCCGAAGCATCACCCGGTCGAAGTCCGAATCGGGCGGGTGATCGGCAACCAGGAACTTCGCGCGCTCGCCGCCAACTCGGAGGGGATGGGCGCGTACCGCAAGCTTGCGGACTTCATGCGCGATCGCGTGATCGCGCTTGGCGCACGGCCGAAGCCCGCCCGTGCCGCAAAGTCTCCGGCGTCCAAACCGGCGCGCAAGCGCCGCACCAGCGAGGCGCACAAGTCCCAGTCGACACCGGTTGGCGCGCGGCGCGGAGCCAAGGGATGACCCAGACGCCGCGGCGCAAGCCGGCGTCGCGGCAACGGATTCGGTTGCGCGCGCTCGCCGCGTGTCCTGCGCTGTTCGCCATTTTTTTCGCGACCGCGTCAGCCCCCGCGTTTGCATGGGACAGCGCCACGCATCGCCTGATCACCAGGCTCGCCGTGAACGCGCTGCCCACATCGCCTCTGCACGCTTCCTTCGAGGCGAATTCCGCCGCGTTGCAGGACTACTCGGTCGCCCCCGATTCCATTCTGAAAGCGCGCTACGGTAAGGCGGAGGCGCGCCGCCATTACATCAATATCGAGTACTACGGATCTTCTTCGAAAGATCCGTTCTCATCTCTCGATCCGAATTTCAAGACGATGGAGCGGCGCGTCGGCCTGCGCCTGATGAAGCGGTCCGGCACCCTGCCCTGGACAATCGAGGAACTGGCCGACGCCACCGCGCGCGACTGGCGCCGCGGCGAATGCGCCCAGCTGATCAGGCAATCGGGCTACCTCGCGCATTACGTCGGCGACGCGAGTCAGCCGCTCCACACGACTATCCACTATGACTGCTATGCGAGCGACCGCGGATGTCACGCGCGTATCGAGGCGGCGGTTGACCGCAACGTGCGCGCGCTCGGCGCCCAGGCGGAGCCACAGGTGCGCGCGGTCCCGATCTCGGGTGTCTGGCCGACCGAGATCGCCGAGCTGAAGCAATCCTACGGCCTCGTGCAGGCGACTATCGACGCCGACCGCTCGGTGCGCGGCGCCGGGTATGCGAGTTCAGGAGCATACGGGCGGGCACTGATTGGCGAGCACGGCGCGATGTTCGCGACCCAAATCGCCCGCGGGGCATCCGCGCTAGCCTCGATTTGGATCTATGAGTGGCACCAGGCGGGTAGCCCCGACCAATGCGCGTCCGCGGTGCGCGTGAGCCACTGACCGTCCGCACCGACCAGCCCGCCAGCGCACTGGCTAAGCAGGGCGGTTGATGATTACATTTGGACTGTGGACATCTTCAGCAAACGGCCCGACGGACATCCGCGGTCCACGCGCGGTGAGCGGCGGCCGTCGGTCAGCGAAATCACGGGCGAACTGCTGATCGGCGAATACCCCGATCATCACGATATCGCGTGGCTCAAGCAGAACTACGCGATCACGGCGGTCCACAACCTGCAGGATGACGAAGATCTGCGAATCAACGGACTCGATCCGCGCCGCCTCAAGATCGAATACGAGGCCAATCGTATCCGCTTCGTTCGCACCCCCATCCAGGATGGTAGCGCGGACGCGATGGCGGAGCGGCTGGTGGCCGCGCTTGCGGATTTGCGTGCGCTCGTGGACGACAACCAGCGCGTCTATCTCCACTGCAACGCCGGGATGAACCGCGCGCCGACGCTGGCAATCGCGTTTCTGCGCGCGTATCGCGGGATGTCGCTGGAAGAGGCGATGCAACACGTCAAACGGCGCCGCCCCTGCGGCCCATTCATGACCGTGCTCGAAGATTACTTCGGGTCACGCCATCACAAGCCGCAAAGGTAGCGAATTGCCGACCCTCGGCGCAGCGCGAACTCTTGACGCGAGCGTGCCCCGCCAGAGGATGCTGGTCGCGTGCGCGTGGGGCGTTCATCTGTACACCGCGCTCGGCGCCGCCGCCGGATTGCTGGCAATCTATTTCGCCGCCGAGCACGATTTCGCATCGTCCTTCATCACGATGGGCGTCGCGACGTTTATCGACTCCAGCGACGGACCGCTGGCGCGACTGGCCAAGGTGAAGCAGCGCGTACCAACCTTCGACGGCTCACTACTCGACAATATCGTCGACTATCTCACCTATACTGTGGCGCCGGTGTTCCTGATGCTCGAATGTGGCATCATCGCGAAAACTCCGCTCGGGTTGGGGCTGGCCTGCTTCGTGATGCTGGCGAGCGCGTACGGATTCTGCCGCACCGACGCAAAGACTCCGGACCATTATTTTCTGGGCTTCCCCAACTATTGGAATATCGTCGCCTTCTACCTCTTTTGCCTGGCGTGGCCGCTCGCGGCCAATTGGATTGTGTTGCTGACCTTCGCGATCGGCGTGTTCATACCGCTCAAGTACATCTATCCGAACCGCACCGAGCCGCTGCGCCCGGTTACGATAACTTACGGGATCCTGTGGGCGGTAGTGACATTTGCGATGCTCCCGATGCTGCCGCGGGTTAATCCCGTGATGCTGGCGTTATCGCTGAGCTTCATCGTCTATTACTTGGCGGCGTCGTTCTTCCTGAACGCGCGCCTGGCGCTGCAGGCGCGGCACACCTGATGGGCGATGCGCGCCTACAGAGCGCCGCGGCGCCCGCGCCCTGGCTGGAAATAATCGAGGCGGACTCCCCTCTCCTGCTGATCGCTCCACACGGCGGCGCCGCCGGCGCGCGCTCGCGCGCCAAGCTCCATCCCAAGGTCAACGACCTGCACACCGCGGCGATCACGCGTGAACTCGCCGCGCGCACCGGTGCCTGCGCGCTGATCAATTCCGGGATGGATCGCAATCAGCTCGACTGCAACCGTATCCCGCAGCTCGCCGAGCATGCGCCGTGGATGCTCGAGCTGGTCGCCGAGCGTCTGGCGCGAATCGTTGATCGCTACGGCCGCGCCACGGTGCTGCTCATCCACGGATGGAACATTATCGAGCCGCGCGTCGATTTCGGCCTGGGACTCAGACGGCACGGCGACGAGCTGCGCCCACCGGGCTCGGCGCACGTCTCGGCCCGCGACGAGTTCATTCATGGCCCGCTTTCGGAGTTGGCCGCCGGGCTGCGCGAATGTGGAATTCAGCCAACCTGGGGAATGCGTTACCCGGCGGGCGGCGTGCACAACCTGGTGCAGGCCTTCACCGGGCGCCATCGCGACTCGGCGATCGCGCCGCTGCGCGAGATCGCCGCGATCTCGGCGCTCGGCGCGGTTGACGCCGCCCAGCTCGAGCTCTCAGTCGCGGTCCGGATGCCGGGGGAATTGCGCGAGCGATGCCTCGACAGGCTGGTGAGTGTCTTTCGCAGCGATGGCGATCGGATAAGACCCGCGGCGCGCCCCGTGGCACGCGTGGTTCGCGCGGCGACGCCCCGGCTCGCCACAGCGGCACGAACCGCCTCAGTGCCCGCGCGGGTCGGAATCGAGTTCTTCGATTCCGACGCGAATATCGGCGCAATGGCGAGCTTCGATCTCGGCGCCGGCGGAACCGGAGCGCGAATCATGATGCTGCTGGGTCATCGGCGCGTCGCGTTATTCACCGCCGAGGGCCGCCCGCAATTCTCCGGAACACGGCTCGCGCTGGGCCCGCTCACAATCGAGATTACGGGCGGCGAGCTCAAGTTTCGCTTCGCAGGACCGGCCGTAGTTGTGCCCGACGCCGCCGCCTATCTGAATATCGAGCGCGCGCTCGCATCGGGACGCCTGGACCCCGACGTTCGCATCGACGCGCGCATGCGGATCGACGCCGATGGCTTCGACCTCGGCTCGCTCGCCGCGGGCGCGTCCCAACCCACGCCGTCGCAGGCGCCGATTGCCGCCTTTGCGACCCTTGCGGGCGAGGTGCGCGCGGACGGATTCGCTGGGATCATTAAGGCCGCCGCACGCGCCGGAATGTCGTTCACGGGACTGGGTCCGCAGCGATTTCGCGCGCGCCGCATGATCTGGGCGAGCTTCGCAGACGGGTCGCCTTCGGCACTTGAGCTTCGATCGATCACCGGTGAAGCCGGCGCGCGCCATCTCACGGCTCGCGTTCTGGCGGGCGGCGGCTGGCAGTCAGCCGAGCTCGCCTCGCTTGCGATCGACGCGCCGTCACCCGAACAGCCGCCGCCCCGGATCGATGCGAGCTTTGACCACGTCGCCGGCGCGCGCTCCACGATCAGCGGCCGCGTGGCGGCGTTCATCCCGCTCTCCCGCCCGGGACCGGATCAGAGCCGAATCTACACTTCGCTGGGATTCGCGAAATTTGAGTGCGGCGGACGCGCTGGCACCGGGATGTTCGAGTTTTCGCGCCGCCATGACGCGCCTTCTGAATCCGCCGACTCCGGCGACGAGCCGGAGCCCAGCCCAGCCTGAGTACCGAAGCCCGCGCCGCGTGGCGCCAGGTCGCCGCTCAAACCTGGGCGGATTCGGCAGGCGTGCGCACGGTGATTTGATGCTCGATTTGAAGAGCTATCGCGGCGAGCAGCTTTGCGATCGGACTCTCAGCCGATTCGTGCACGGCAACCATCCCGCGATCTGATCCTTCGGCCACGCGCGGATCGAATGGCAAGCGCCCGAGCAGCGGGATGCCAAATTCTGCGGCGAGCGCCGACATTCGCCCTTCCGGCATCAGCGGCCGCACCGAGCGGCACGAATCGCAATTGAAGCCAGTCATGTTCTCGACGATGCCGAGCACGCCCGCTTTCCGTTCCGCCGCGATTTCCAGCGCGCGGCGAGCGTGGCGAACCGCCAGGTCGGAGGGATGGCTAACCAGCACGACTCCGCTCAGCCTGACGATGCGCGCGAGGTCGTGCAGGCGGTCGAGCCCCGGCGCCAGATCGATCAGCATCAGATCGAGCGCGCCGAAACGCGCCTGCGAAAACATCCGCACCAGCGCATCCGAGTATCCAATCTCCGCAAAACCCCCAGCCCCGGCAGCGACCGGCGCCGCCGATGCATCCAGTTCGAGAAATGAGATTGGCGCGGCCTCTCCACCCGCCAGCATCTCGCTGGATACCACCCTGAGGCCGTGCGGCCCCGCGATCGGTTGAATCCCCTCGGTGAGCGGCAGATGACGCGGCGTCTTCATCCCGAGCATCGCCGTGATGCTGGGGGCGTTGAGGTCGGCGTCAACGATTGCAACCTTGCGGCCCTTGAGCGCAAGCGAGGTGGCAACGTTGACCGACAGCACGCTCTTGCCGACGCCCCCCTTGGCGCTGGCAATCGCGACAACGGCCTCGACCGCGGCAAGATTTGCGCGAATCCACTGGGCTGACTCTTCGCGCCGCGGCGCAGTGTCAGAGCCGGCTTTCTCGCCGGAGTCGGTAAATATCCTCATCAGGTTCAGGTCTGATGCCCCGCGCGGAGCGCTTCCCCCCTCCGGCACGAGCAATGCTTCCCCCGGAAATGGTACGTGCCTGGGGACCGCCAGACAATGCTTTGGGCGCGGCGCGGACGGAGAATCGCGCTTGGAATCGCGATTGCTGCTGGTCGAAAGACAGGGCGTGCAATTGGATGAATTTGCGACAGCGCCCGCGGATTCGCGCGGACTCGCTGCCGCCGGGCGCCGATCAATAGAGCGCGCCTAGCGCGCCGCGCTACATGTTCTCTTCGTCGGCGTCGGTCGAGCCCAGCTTGCGATAAGTGTTGCGCTCGTCGTCGTAGCGGCGCTGGCTGCGGGCTTCGCGCTCCTGGTCCTGCTGGCAGTCGCGGCACAGGCGCGTGAACGGCATCGCGTCGAGTCGCGGTTCGGCAATCTCGAGACCGCACGATTCGCACACACCGTAGGAACCGTCGTCGATACGCTCGATCGCGTCGTCGATCTGCTTGATCTTGACACGCTCGCGGTCCGACAGGATGAAGCTGATCTCGCGATCGCGCTCCTCGGAGGCGAGATCGTAGGTGTCCATCCCCTCGTCCTTGTTGGCCTCGCGCTCGGCTCGGACCTCCGAGTCGATTTCGCCGAGAAGCTTGGTTTTCATGTCGAGCAGGTGCTCCCGCGCCCTGCTCAGGAACTTTTTCCGGTTGGCGGCGGCTGCTTTCTTTGGCATGGCTGTTCGACCTTTTTTTCTGACCGCTAGGCGTCCGCGTCGATCACTTGGGCGTGGAGATCATAGCTGAGTGCTTTGTCAACCCGTGCGCGCACGAACTCGCCGGCTTCGGCATCGCCGCGCAGAAAGACCGCGCCGTCGATTTCCGGCGCCTGGGCCGACGTTCTGCCGCGCGAGCGCATCCGGTTTCCGGGCATCGGGCCCTCGACCAATACCTCCACTTCGCGTCCGACGAGGCCGCGATTTTTACGCAGCGAAATTTCCGCCTGGGTCCGCATCAGCTCGGAGCGCCGCGCGCGCTTTAGGCGTTCGGGCACCTGACCGAGCATCTCGGCTGCGGCGGTGTTGTCCTCGCGCGAGTAGGTGAAGACACCCACGCGATCGAATTCGATTTCACGAACAAAGTCCACCAGCGTGTCGAACGCGGCGTCCGACTCGCCGGGGAATCCCACGATGAACGAGGTGCGCAGCGTCACGGCGGGAATCCGCTCCCGGACCCGGGCCAGCAGCGTGCGCAGCGCGTCGCCGGAGCGCTCACGGCGCATCGCGCGCAGCATCGCGTCGTCGGCGTGCTGCAGCGGCATATCGATGTACTTCACCACCTTGGGCAGCTCGGCTATCGCGTCGAGCAGCTCAGCGGTCACGAAGTTCGGGTAGCAATAGAGCAACCTGATCCAGCGCAGCTCCTCGACCGCCGACATCTCGCGCAGCAGCGCGGCCAGCGACGCGGGCGGATCGAGATCGCGTCCGTAGGCGGTCAGGTCCTGCGCGATCAGGTTGATCTCGCGCACGCCGCGCGCGACCAGAATTCGCGCCTCGGCCACGAGGTCGGCGAGCGGACGGCTCTCATGGCGGCCGCGGATTTTCGGAATGATGCAAAACGAGCAGCGATGGTTGCAGCCCTCGGAAATCTTCAAGTAAGACGTGAAGAAATCTCCGCTCCCCACCCGCGGCGCTTCGCTCCCCGCCAGCAGATGCGCCGCGCCCGCGTACGGCACCGGGCGCGCCTCCGGCGCCTCGGTGCGGCGCAGCAACTCGGGCAGCTCCAGGAAGTTGCCGGTGCCGACGAACACGTCCACCTCCGGCAGCTTCTCGGCCAGCTCCGCACCGTAGCGCTGCGAAAGGCATCCCGCCACCACCAGGCGCTTGCCGGGCCCGCGACCCTTCACATCCGCGGCCTCGAGGATCGCATCGAGCGATTCGCGCTTGGCGGCCTCGATAAAGGCGCAGGTATTCACAATCAAAACTTGCGCCTCGCCGGGATCGAGCGTCACCTGGAACCCGGCGCCGGTCAGCGCGCCGAGCATCAGCTCGCTATCAGCCAGGTTCTTTGGGCAACCAAGTGTCAGGAGGTGAACTTTTTCCATGACCTGCCCTTTGCGGGGCATCTATTTCTACTCGCCGTATGATCGCGAGGCAATCAGCCCGATTGCGAACGCGTAGCAGTTGCACTACTTACTGCGGCGCCGTTGGCCGCACGATATCCGCGCCAGCCGGCGGCTCGAATGAAAATAACGAGTCCTGAAGCGATATGTTATTGCGTATTTCGCTGAAGTGGACTTCGGTTACATCGCCAAGCTCATCGCTGATCCGAATCGAGCGGATATCGTGGCTGGCCGGATCGACCGCGACCTCGATCGCGTCGCCGCCCTGTCGCGGCACCAGCCGCACATGATCAAGGCCGTCGCTGGGCTTCGCCGCCGGCGCCGAGGCCACGAAATCATGCTTGATATTGCCGACGCCGAGCAGAAACTCGGTAGCTCCGGGAGCCCGCAGAGCGCGATTGAGCGAAGATTCGACAACCTGGTTCAATCCCGGGTCGTAGCTGTAGAGCGTGTGGCCGTCGCTCACAACCAGCTCTTCGTTCGGCGTCTTGAACTCCCATCGCATGCGTCCGGGCTTGCGAAAATAAACCACCCCATCGCGCGTCCGCTTCGGAGCGCCCACCGGACTTATGTCCTCGACGAACTTCGCGCTGAAGGAGTCAGTGGTCTGATAGTGATGCTGGATCGCGTCGACGGTCTTGCCCACCGACGCCGCATCCTTGCGCGCGGCACTCGATGCGCCCGCGCAGGGCGCCGAGGCGCCAAGCAGCAGCAGACTCGCTCCCAGAAAAAGCCTCAGCGCGATGCGCCCTCGCTCGATTGTGGCCAAACTTGTCATCTACGCGCCTTGGCTGCCTCAAGATATGGACGAAGCACGGGGCGTGCCGCTTCAAATTTCCGCAAGATCAATCCGCTGTCGAGGAAAATGCCGCGGTTTCCGCACGCGCCGGGGCGCACCGTACGCTCAGCGAACGCTCCGCAGGCGGACTTCGCGCGGACGCGCGCCGTCGGCCGGCATCACGATCCCCTCGCGCTCCATCAACTCGACCATCCGCGCCGCGCGATTGTAGCCGATTCTGAGCCGCCGCTGGATCATCGAGATCGACGCCTGGTTGGTTTCCATGACGATTCGCACTGCTTCGTCGTACATCCCGTCGCGCTCGTCGCCGTCGGGGCCCGACTGGTCGTCGCCGGGCGCCTTGGTCTCCAGGATTTCCATCTGATAGTCGGGCGCGCCCTGCTCGCGCAGGAATTCGGTCAGCTTGCGAATCTCGGCTTCGGACACGAACGGTCCGTGCAGGCGGCGCAGCTTGGCGGTTCCCGGCGGCATGAACAGCATGTCGCCCGCGCCGAGCAGCCGCTCGGCGCCGACCGAATCGAGAATCGTGCGCGAATCGACGCGCGAGGTAACCTGGAACGAGATTCGCGCGGGCAGGTTCGCCTTGATAATACCCGTGATCACATCCACCGACGGCCGCTGAGTGGCGAGTATCAGATGAATCCCCGCGGCGCGCGCCTTCTGCGCCAGCCGCGTGATGTCGCGTTCCACGGTCTTGCCCTCGCTCAGCAGCAGGTCGGCCAGCTCATCGATAACGATAACGATCTTGGGGAGCTTGCGATGCTCGAAGGGTTGGGCGGGCGCGTCGGAGCCGGGCACCTTGTGCAACTGGACGACCGGAGCGCCGGAGGTGACCGCGCGATTGTAGCCGTCGATATTGCGCACCCCCAGCTCACGCATCCGCATGTAGCGGCTTTCCATCTCCTGCGTGGCCCACAACAGCGCGGCCGCCGCTTTTTCCGGATCAGTCACCACCGGCACCAGCAGGTGCGGAATATTCTCGTACACCGAGAGCTCGAGCATCTTGGGGTCGATCAGGATGAAGCGGACGTCGTCGGCGGTCGCATTGAACAGTATCGACGCGATCATGGTGTGAATCGACACCGATTTCCCGGTCCCGGTGGCGCCCGCGATCAGCAGATGCGGCATCCGCGCCAGATCGGCCGCGGTCGGGCGGCCCGCGATATCCTTGCCCAACGCGATCGTGAGCTGGCTGTTCTCGGCGGAAAACTCCTCCGCCTCCATGATCTCGCGCAGATAGACGCGCTCGCGCCTGCGGTTGGGCACCTCGATTCCAACCACCGCCTCGCCCGGCACCGGAGCTTGAATCCGGACCGCCTGCGCCCGTAGCGCCATCGAGAGATCATCGGCCAGGTTCACGATCTGCGCGACCTTGATTCCCGAGCCCGGCTCGAACTTGTACATCGTGACCACCGGCCCCGGCTGCACTTCGGCGACCCGGCCTTCGACGCCGAAGTCGCCCAGCTTCTGCTCGAGCACGCGCGCACTGCGCTCCAGCGCGGCTTCGTCGACCTGAGTATTTCCGGCCGGCGGCATGTCGAGCAGCGAGCTGGGCGGCAGCTTGTAGGCGCCCCGGGTACGCGGCTTGGAGGCGGCCGAATCCTTGCGCAGCGCGCGCGCGACCGGCTCGCGAAATTCGATCTTGCGCACCTTGAGCGAGCCGGTCCTGGATTCGCCCTCGGGCGCGTACGGACCGATCGGATCGTTGAGCTCGACGATACGCGATTTTCCGGCGAACTCGCCGTCCTCGTACGAGTCGGCGCGGCTCCCACGCACGCTGCGCGCCGCCGCGACGACCATCTCGGTGGGCGCCCGCTTGAACATCAGCGCCAGCGCACAGGCAACTCCCAGCATCACGGCGAGATACCCGCCGGCCAGATTCAGGTAGGCGTCGATTGCCTGCGCGATCGCCGCACCCAGCATCCCGCCGTAGCGCGAATCGGCCAGATCGAACAGGCCGCCCGCGGTCGCCAGCGCAACCAGCAGGATCGCGCCGCCCGCCACTTCGCGGCCAAGGGTAGCGGGCGAGCTTCCCGACCATATGCGGACGCCCAGCACCACGACCAGCGCCATCATCAGGTACGCCTGAAATCCGATTGCGCCGCTCAGCACGGCCGCTAGCGTCGCGCCGACCGGACCGCCGAGATTCGGATGGCGTCCCACGTCGAAGCAGACCAGGCTCACCGTCGCGAACGCGACCATCGCCACCATCGCGAGCGCGCCCAGCTCGCGCGCTATCCGGTTGGGCGCGCGCACGGGCGCCGCGTCTGTAACCGGTGCGGGCGGCGGCGCCGGTTCGACGGGAGTTTTGGACTGGCGGGGAATTGTTCAAACCTCCACGATATGGGGGATCACGAGCGGGCGGCGGCCAATCTCGTCGCTAAAGTAGCGGCGCACCGCGCGCACGACCTCCTCTTTGAGCGCAATCTCGCCCGGGCGGAACGGCGGTCCCACCAGATGAAGCCGCGCGGCAAGCTCCTCGCGCGCCCGCTTCATGTGCTCGGAGGTGCCGTCGCCGCTGACCAGTCCGCGCGAGACCAGTTCGGGCCCGGCGACAATCGCGCCGGTCTTCGCCGACACGACCAGGATCGCCGTCACCGCGCCCTCTCGCGCCAGCACGCGCCGCTCGCCGAGCAGCGCAGGATCGCCGCGCTCGTCGCCCTCAATCATCGCGCGCCCCGCGGGCACCGACGCGCCGCAGTGAGCGCCCGAGCCGTCGAGCACCAGCGTGTCGCCGTCTTCGAGCAGAAAGCAGTTGCGCTCCGGCACTCCGCATTCGATCGCCAGCGCCAGGTGGCGGCTCAGATGGCGGTATTCACCGTGAATCGGCACAAAAAATTTCGGGTGCGTGAGCGCGATCATCTCGGCCAGCTCGTCGCGCCCCGCGTGTCCCGAGACATGCACCGGCGCGACCGCCTCATAGAAAACCTCGGCGCCGAGCCGGTACAGCCGGTTCACCAGCGTGTTGATGGTCCGCTCATTGCCCGGAATGAATCGCGATGAGAGCACCACCACGTCGCCCGGATCGATTCGCGCGCGGGGATGGTTTCCCGCCGCGAGCATCGCCAGCGCGGAGGCCGTCTCGCCCTGGCTGCCACTTGCGAGGTAGGCCAGCCGGCGCGGTTCCAGGAAGTCCGCCTCGCCCGGATCGATGAAGGTGCCGGCGGGAAACGCGAGCACTCCGGTCTCCGTGCCCAGCCGCACGCCGTCCGCGACGCGGCGCCCCAGCGGCACGACGCGGCGCCCGAACTCGCGCGCGGCCTGCGTCACCTGCGCGAAGCGATGAAGATGCGAGGAGAATGCGGACAGGAAAAAACGTCCGCGCGTGCGCGAAACGGTCTCGCGCAGCACCGGGCCGAGCGAGCTTTCCGATCCCGCGCGTCCCGGCCGCTCGACGTTGGTTGAGTCCGACAGCAGCAGCGCGACGCCCTCGCGCCCAAGCTCGGCGAAACGATCGCGATCGAACTTCACTCCGTCCACCGGAGCTTCATCGATCTTGAAGTCGCCGCTATGAACGATCGTGCCGCCGGGCGCGCGAATCGCGAGCGCCACCGAATCGGGCGTCGAATGAGTGACGCGAATCGGCTCGATCTCGAACGGCCCCAGCGAGATTGCGCGGCGCGGCTCGATCGTTCTCAGGTCGGCATCGACGAGCGCGCGGGCTTCATGCAGCCGGCGGCGAACAAACGCAAGCGTGATACGGGTGGCGAAGACCGGCGCCTGGACGCGTCTCAGCAGGTACGGCAGCGCGCCGATATGATCCTCGTGGGCGTGGGTCAGAACTATCCCCAGTACGCGCACGCCGCGGTTTTCGAACCACGAGAGCTCGGGGATGAGAATCCCGCCGCCAAGCATCGGCTCCTCGGGAAACATCACGCCGCAATCGACCACGATCGCCGCGCCGGCGCATTCGATCGCCATCAGGTTGAGGCCGATTTCGCCCAACCCGCCCAAGGCCACGATTCTGATCGGATTCGATATGGAACTGCCCGGCGGCATCACCCTCTCCCAACCCTGCCACAGCGCCCGCGGCGATTATATAAGGTTGAAATTCGCGCCGAAAGCGCCCATTCACACGTCCAGAGCCCTTCGCATCCCCCCTGTTCACAGGACTTTCGGACCTTGCTTGCGTCCACCCGGATGCGGCGATAGCTTTCGCTTGCGGAGGTGGGCAGCGATGGCAGCGTCGGTGAACAAGGTGATTTTGATCGGAAACCTCGGGCGCGACCCCGAGGTGCGCTACACCACCTCAGGCCAGGCGGTCGCAAACTTTTCAATGGCGACCAAGGAAGTCTTTAACGACCGCAGCGGCACCAAGCAGGAACGCACCGAGTGGCACAACATCGTCGCATGGGCGAAGCTCGCCGAGATCTGCGGCCAGTATTTGAAGAAGGGCAGCCAGGTTTACGTCGAGGGGCGGCTCACCACCCGCTCCTACGAGGCCAAGGACGGCAGCGGCAAGCGCTACGTGACGGAAATCGTCGCTCAGTCGATTCAGTTCCTGGGCGGGCGTCCAGGCGCGGGACGCGGTGACGAGGCCGAGTATCGCGGCGGAGTCGGTGCTCCGGCGGGCGGTGACGAGCCGGCGCCGATGGACGACGAGGACATCCCCTTCTAGGCTCGCGGTTCAGCGGCCCTTCCTGCGCGAGCGCATCAATTGCGGCGGCGGATTCGACCGCGCCAATTTTCCACCGGTTTCCGCATTCATGAACGCCGCGACATCATCGCGCAGCCGGCCCAGCGCGACCCCCATGAAGTCGTCGGGCAGCTTTGCGAGATTCCTGCACGCCTTCGCATACACCGACGCCGCGCCCTCGCGATTTCCACGCTGAGCGTGCAGAAGCGCCACCGCGAACTGGATGAGTCCCTGGTAGAAGCGCCGGGTGTCGCCGTCCGCGCGCTTCCATACTTCTTCCCACGCCTCGTGGCATTCGAAGAAGCGGCCCGCATTGAAGAGCTCGATTCCCTCCTCGAACCAGTCGCGCTCCTGGCCCATCGCGAGACCGCGTGCGCGGATTACCGCGATTCGTCCTTGCGCGGCGCAAGTACGCCCAGCCCCTCGGCCGAGCGGATATGCAAGTCGCGCTGCGGAAACGGAATCTCGATACCCGCCTCCTTGAACGCCTCGAAGATCGCGAAGTAGAGATCGCTGGCGACCTTTTTGCGCGAGTTGATGCGGATATTCATCCAGACCAGCAGTTCGAAGTTGAGGCTGCTGTCGCCGAAGCCGATGAACCATACCTCCGGGGGCGGGTATTTTACGACCGTCTCGGCTCCTTCGGCCACCCCCACCAGGATCTCGCGGACCCGAACCGGATCGGCGCCGTACGAGACGCCCAGCGGAACGTGCAGGCGGGCGTGCGGATTGGAGCGGGTCCAGTTGATAATCTTGCCGCTGACGAACTCCGAGTTCGGAACCAGGTACTCGACGTCGTCGCGCGTGCGCATCCGGGTGGCGCGGATTCCAACCTCCTCAACCACGCCTATCGTGTCGCCGACCGTCACGATATCGCCACGGCGCAGCGAGCGGCTGAAGATGATGGTCATCCCGCTGGCGAGGTTGTTGGCGATCGATTGCAGCCCGAAGCCGAGTCCGATTCCGAACGCGCCCGCGAACAGCGTGATCGTTCCGATCCCGAGTCCCACCGCCTCCAGTGCGGCCAGCGCTCCAATCACCGCGATCGAGTAGATGATAAACGTGTCGATCGCGTGCGCCACGCCCGCATCGACGTTCAGCGCGGGATAAACCTGGAACTCCAGGTAGTCGCGCAGCAGCTGCGCGGCGAGCACGAAGCCCGCGACGATCGCCGCCGCCTCGATCAGCACCAGCGGCGTGAGAGGTTTGCCGCCTACCGTGGCGATACGGACCTTGAGCAGCTCCGTCAGCGGCTCGGCCAATCCCGTCAGGCGGAGCGCAATCAGGATCACGATGATCGCGCCGGCGTAGTCAAGCAGCCGCCGCGTGGAGCGATAGAAAGTCGTCGCTTCCAGCGAACCCGTCTCGCCGCCGATAATCAGTCCGCGCAGCACCGAGCGGACCGCTTGATGCAGCAGCATCGCCAACACGAACAGCCCCGCCAGCGCCCAGGTGCGAATCCATACGAAGTTCGCCAGCCGCCGGTATCCGGCCCATTGGAGCAACGCGGTCATCAGCGTCAGCACGAACGCCAGCGGATAGATCCGATCCAGTCCGTGCACAAATCCGCGGTACATCCGGTTGGGCAGATCCGGAAGCACCGACATCACGGCGCGCCGCCGCGCAAGCGCGACCGCCAAAAAGACAATCAGCGAGAATTGAAAGATCCATCGATAGAGCGCGACCGCGTCGAACGGCACGCCCAGCCGCCGCATCGAATCCAGCAACACGTCGATGAAGATCCCGTAGACCAGCAGCCATCGCGCGAGCCGAAAAAGGTAGCGCCCGTGCTCCTGCGGAATGTTGAGCAGCGGGCGAAGAAACAACTCGCGCGCGGCCGCCACCGCCGCCGTGAACTCCAGCCACGCCAGCAGCACCAGTCCAAACACGACGAAGGCCGGGTTCTCCAGGTCGGTGAGCGCGGCCACCAGCAGATAGAGCATCCACAAGGCAGCCGGAACCACGGCGGCCGCCACGACTCGCAACGCGCCCGACGCCCACTGTCCCCCGTTTTCGGGAACCCGCGCGGCCAACGGCTCGAGCCGCGAATAGATCCAATCGGAAACCCGCCGCCGCGCGATCAACCCGGCAACGATCGTGACGATCAGGAGAATGCGCAGCAGGCTGCCTTCAACTCCCAGCACGTGCCACTGGTGAGCGATGAGATGAGGAATGTCGGCGAGATCCTGCGGAATATGGGCGATTCGGCCGCGCACTTTGGCGACCGTCTGCCAGGAAAACCCCAGCGCAGAGCGCTCGAACAGAGAGTGCGACGCGCGCTTGCGCCGTGTGGCCGCGTCCGCGACGATCGGCGCGGCGGCGATCGCGAGCGCCGTCGCGGAGGTGGTCAACGCCGCCATCCGCGCGGCCAGGCGCCGCCGCGGTGAGCCTGCGCGCTCAGAGCGCATCGCGATGAACCAGCGCGATCGCACCGTGCGGCGAGAAAATCGAGTGCGCGCTTGCGGGTGGATTTCTTACCCAGGTGCCGCGCGGGTATGCGCCGTGCTCGTCTTCGAGCGCGCCGACCAGCACCAGGATCTCCTCGCCGTGGGGATGAGAATGACTCGGAACGCAGGCGCCGGGATCGAACCACTCCAGCATCACGCGCTCAGCAAAGCGCGGATCCGCGTATAGCGTCTTGAGCATCACGCCCGCCGTCTCGCCGCGGCGCCACTGGAGCTGCTGCGAGTCGAGCACGATTCGCTCGCGCCCGGCGCCGCGGTACTGGCACAGCTTGACGAACAGGATGCATCCGCGCTCGCTGCGCGGAGCATGACGCGAGCCGGGCGGATTGAGCAGTAAGGTGCCGGCGGGATAGTCGCCCTGCTCGTCGCCGAACACGCCTTCGATCACGAAGATCTCCTCGCCCTCGGGATGCGCATGGGGTGGAAAGCCGACGCCGGGGTCGTAGCGGACGATCGAGGTTGCGCGGCCCGACTCGCCGCCGGCACGATCGAGCGGCTTGCGCCACACGCCCGGCGCGGGGCTCGCCACCCAATCGTGCGCGTCGGTCTCGACCACGGCGCGAATTGACAAGTCCGAATTGATAGCGGGGAGCTCCATCCTGGCCCGCGCGCTCCGCGGTCAGCGAGGATCAGACGATCTCGTGCTCGCCCGTGATGATGAAGCGAACCGTGTCTGGCGCCAGGAAGTTAGCCTCGTCGGCGCGCACCGCGCGATACTCCTCGGTCTCGGCCGAGGTGCGCAGCGCGTCGAAGTCGTCGAACCAGGTTTCCGCCACTCCATCGTAGCGCGGGTTGCGCCCGGCGCGGTAGGCGGACGTTCGCAGGTGTGACTGCACGTAACGGCGCACGCCCGGGACCTTCGCCGCCAGCGGACCGTGCCGCGTGGCCCAGTAGTCCTGGAATTCTTCGACCGAAAGGCCGTTTTTGCGGGTCAGGAAATAAACCATCTTGGCCATCCCGGCTTTGGCCGCACCCGCCAGCACCTCGCGCTCTTCGGTGATGACGAAGTCGAAGCTCGACGGCTCGATGAAGTTGGCCTGGTCGGCGGCCGCCGCCGCGCCCCCCGCCGTGGCCCCCGCGCGGCGCATCGAATCGGTATCGTCGTACCACAGCTCCGCGATTCCGTCGTAAACCGGCTCGCGGGTGCGGTAGCCCGAATCCAGCGTGTGCGATTGAACATAGCGGCGCAGTTCGGGAAGCCGCTTCACCAGCCGCGCATGCTCGCCCAGCCAGTAGGAGCGGAAGTGCTCGAGCGGCATCCGATGCTTGCGCTTGATGAAGTAGATCGCCTTGACCATCGCGGTCGGTCTCCCGGGGCTGGACTGACTATCACAGCTACACCATCGCAGTGACAATCGCCACCACGCGCCGGCCGCTCGCGACGTGCGAGCGGGGGAGAAGATCGCGGGAGCGCTCGCGCGCTACCGCGCGGCGCCGTGGCGCAACAGGCGGCCCGGATGCGCTCCGGTCTGGCGATCGTTCTCGATCGTGATCTCGCCGCCCACCATGATCCAGCGGTAGCCCTCGGCCTTGCGTACGCGGCGCCATTCTCCGCCCGGCAGGTCGCGCGCGATCTCCATCGGACGCACGCGCAGCCCCTCGTAGTCGTACACGACGATATCGGCGGGAGCGCCCTCGCGCAGCGTTCCGCGATCGCGAAAGCCCGCGCATGAGGCCGGCAGCGCGGATAGCCGCCAGTGCGCCTCTTCGAGACTGAGCATCGAATGCTCGCGCACCAGGCGCTCAAGCATCTCGGTCGGATACTGGCCGCCGGTGAAGAACTTGGTATGCGCGCCGCCGTCGGAGACGCCCGGAATCAGGTACGGGTAGTCGAGCATCTCCTTCATCAGCTCCATGTTCTGATTCGGCCCCGGCGCGTAGAACTCGGTGCGCAAATCGTCGGCCACCGCGACATCGAGCATCGCGTCCACCGGATGCTTGCCGGTGCGCGCGCCCAGCTCGCGCAGCGTCAACCCCTCGAACTCCTTCAGGTCGGCGCGCTCGGCCTGGGTGATGAAGATCTGATCGAACTCGGCCGTGATGACGCGGGGCAGATTCTGGCGCAGCGCTTCGCGGCGGACGGAATCGGCGAGCTTCGCCTTGCGCTCGGCGGGATTGCCGGTAGTCGCCTCGCACCACGGCGCGGCGTCGTCGAACAGGTTCCAGTTCTCGAACGTGAACGCCATCCCGGTGTCGCTGGTGACCGACTGGCCATAGACGCGGATTCCGCGCTGGCGGCAACTGTCGATCCAACCAATCAGCATTCGATGCACGTGCGGCAGATTGTCGCGCGGCTGGATCACGTTGTAGAGCACCGGACGCCCGCTGATCTCGGCGAGCTTCTCGTAGTGATTGAAGTCGTGCGCCGGGTCGGCCGTCACCAGCGTCATCTGGATGAAGCCCTCGTTGCGCCGTCCAAGCACGCGCGCCAGCGCGAAGCAGGTGTCGTCGGCCATCAGGTCCGACACCATCGGAGTGCCGTCGAAATCGCGCTGCACGCAAGCCGGGCCATTCGGATCCAGGCGCTGCGCCGACCATCCGCACGCGCCCGCGTCCATCGCCTCATCCAGCAGGCGGCACAGCTCGCGCTCTTCGGACTCGGTGGGCGGACGCTTCTTCGCCTCCTCCAGCCCCATCACCCAGGTCAGCAGCGGAGAGACGGGGACGTAGGGCAGGATATTGACGGCCTTGGGGTGGCGCTCGATGCTGTCCAGGAATTCGGGGAACGTGGTCCAGTCCCACGGCATCCCGGCCTTCATCGAGGCGTATGGAATCGCCTCGACGCGCGTCATCGTCATCATCGCGCGTTCGCGAGCCTCGGGACGAACGGGGGCAAAGCCGAAGCCGCAGTTGCCGATCACCACTGAGGTAACGCCATGCCAGCTCGAAATCGAGCAATAGGGATCCCAGAAAAGCTGCGCATCGTAGTGGGTATGAAGATCGACGAAGCCCGGCGCGACGATCATCCCCGACGCGTCGAGCACGCGCGCACCCTCGCCAGCGCCGACGCGGCCGACCCGCGCGATCCGGCCGTCCTTGATCCCGATATCGCCGCGGAACCGGGGCATCCGGGTGCCGTCGATTATCATCCCGTCACGAATGACGACGTCGAACTCGGCCATGGCGCATCCTCCTCCGGTCGAACGCGCTGACGCGCCCTCATACGGCGCATAAGCGCGGCTTGCGGAACCATTCGCACCTAACCCGGCGGTATGTCAATGCGGGCAGGCGGCGCGCTCACAGCTTCCTGGTGCCGGGCTCGACTTCGACCGCGCACGGCACCAGCACGCGCACCACCATGTTGTAGAAGGCGACGTTCTGGACCAGCTCCATCATCCGGCGCATCCCGAGCGTCTCCATCGCGGCGCTCCACGCCGCGTCGCTGACGCGGACGCTCTCGGTCGCCTCGGCCGCGTAGCGCATCACGGCGCGCTCGGCGGGCGAGAACAGCGTCGAGCGCTCGAAGTCGGCCAGCGCCTCGAGCTGTTCGCGAGAGACGCCCACGCGGCGCGCGAGGTTCCAGTGATGAGTGAACTCGTACTCGGCCTCCGTGAGCCGCCCCACCGTCATCAGCGCGAGCTCGCGCAGCTTGGGGTCGAGCTCAGTGCCGTTGCGAAGCTCGCCGCCCAGCGCAAGGAAGCGGCGCAGGAGCTTCGGGGTGTGCGCGAGGGTGCGGAAGATATTGCCGACCGGCGTGTGCCGCTCGGTGACCAGGTTGTCGAAAATCTCGCGGTCGGACTCGGCCAGGTCGTCGCGATCGAGATAGGGGACTCGCGCAGCCATGATGTGGTTCTCCTTCACCGGCTGGTGGCCGGTGAAGGAGAGCCTAGGAGACCGCGATGATGGCTGGCAAGCGCAGCATTCAAGCGAGCCGCAAGTTACGTCACTTGCCGGCCTTGCCCGAGCCCGTCACCTGGATCATCTGTGGACCACCGCTCGCGTTGTCATTGATGACCAGCGTCGCATTTGAGGTCGATCCGTCAGTGGGGGTGAATTTCACCTCGACCGAACATTTCTTACGGGGTGGAAGAGTCTGATGACATTGCGTAGTGATCGTGAAGACGCTCGGTGCGCCACTGGCGAAGTTCTCCGAGTCGATCATCACCACGTCGGCGCTCTTCTTGCTGCTGGCGTTGCGGATATGGATCGGTTTCGACTTGCTCTTTCCGACTTTCACCCTGTGGAAATTGAGCACCTTGGGAGTGATGGCGAGCTTTGCCGGCACTGGCGTCGGGGTTGCGGTTGCAGTCGCTGTTGCGGTTGCGGTCGGGGTCGGGGTTGCGGTTGCGGTCGCAGTTGCGGTCGCTGTGGCGGTTGCAGTCAGAGTTGCGGTCGGACTGGGACTTGCGAGGGGATCATCGAATTCGAGCAACCTGCTATTGCCCGTATCGCCAATGTAAACATTGCCGCTCGCATCCACCGCGATATCCTCTGAAGAGTTCAGGCTGTCAGCGCTGGCGCCGCCGCTACGATAGGGATTACTCCCCGGTTCGCCCGGAGGGCATCCCGAAGCGCCGTTGCATCCGAAAATCAGATCAGCCGTTGTATCGCCGGCGGAGCCTGGAGTTCCGGGAGTTCCAGGACCTGGTGCGAGCGGATTCAGAAACACCTCCGCGAATCCCTGAGGCGCAAAATATACGTTGCCATTGCTGTCGACCGAGATTCCACCGCCCTGGAAGATATATCCGCTGGAGTTGAAGTCGCTCGCGCCAAAGACCAGGTCTGCGGTGGTATCTCCGGGCGCGCCCGGTGTTCCGGGCGTGCCGGGACCCGCCGCAAGCGGATTATCGAATTCGAGCATCCGTCCGTTTCTCTGATCGGCTAGATACAGGTCGCCCCCGGCGTCGAGCGCAATACCGCCGGGATTGCACAGCGTGTCTGCGCTTATAGTGTTCGATGAACCGTTGCAGTTGCTGGTGGTGAAGCTGCCGCTCTGGCCGAACACCTTGCTGGCGTTCATACCGCTGGTGATGGGCGCGTTGAACTCCACGACTCGTTGGTCCGCGGTGTCCGACACGAAGACGTCTCCACTGCCGTCCACCGCGACCGAGGTTGGCCCGCACAACCGCGACTGTGCCACCAAATTCGGGCATTGGCCGCCTGTACTGAATCCGCTCTGGCCGAGCACGATGTCGGCGGTGGTGTCTCCTGCGGAGCCCGGGATCCCGGGAGTTCCGCCACCTGGGACAAATGGGTTCAGATATTCGAGCACACGCGCATTCTGGGTGTCCGCGACCCAGAGATTGCCTGCGTTATCGACCGTGATTCCCTGCTGATTCCAGAGATCGTCGGCGGTGTCATAGTAGACATTGAAGTTGGGCTTGTACCCCAGGTCGCCCAGGATCGAGAACTGATCGGGCTGGCCTATGATCAGATCAGCCGGCGCGCCGTTCTTGAACGCGGTGACATCCTTCCACGCAAGGACGCGGCTGTTCGCGCTGTCGCTGAAGTAGAGCCGGTTGGGCGTCACGCTCTGGTCAATCGCGACGGCGCCCCACACCTGCGTGCTGCCGTTAAATGCGCCGATACCGGTGGCATCCACAAGGTTCGCATAGTTGTGACGGAAGTCGCCCTGCCCGAGCACCGCGTCCGCGGTCACATCGCCAGCCGAGCCGGGAGTACAGGGTGTTGCGCCCATCGATGCAAACGGGTCGAGGTACTTGAGCACGCGATTGTTGTTGGAATCGCCCACAAACAGATCGCCGGCAGTATCCATCGCCAGGCCAACCGGTCCGGAAAGCCCGTCCGCGAAAGGCCGATTCGTGATCGCGTTGCCGGGTTGTCCGCCGATCCGGCGACCATTGCTGAAGTTGGTGTTGCCGGTGAGATTCAGACCGGTATCTGAGCTGCAACTGGAATCGGTGGTGCTCTCGGTACCTTGGCCGAACACCAGAGCAGCGGTATCGGTGGTCTGCGATCCAGGATGCCCGGGAGTGCCGCCACCACCGGACAGCGGGTTCGGATATAACAGGACGCGGTTGTCTCCCGTGTCCGCGATTAAAACGTCTCCCGAAGACTCAACCAGGATTCCCGCAGGATTACCGCACATGGTGTAAGCAGCGGCGAAGTGGCTGCACGAACCATAGGCGTCAGTGGCGGTGAAGCTGCCGTTTTCACCGAGAACAAAGTCGGTGGTGGTATCGCCCGCCGATCCGGGAGTTCCGGGCGTTCCCGGACCGGGTGCCCCTGGATTGTCGTATTCCACGACTCTCTCGTTGGAGGAGTCAGCGATCCATACGTTGCTATTCGCGTCGATCGCAACCGCCTGCGGCCCACATAAGGTGTCTGCGGTCGGACTACTCGCGCTCTGGTTGCATACATACCCCGAGAAACTGCCGCCCTGGCCGAACACCACGTCCGCCGTCGTGTCGCCAGCCGATCCGGGCGTACCCGGGTTTCCACCGCCCGATGCGAGTGGTTGCAGAAATTCCAAAACCCGGTTGTTGCCAGCATCGGCGATATAGAGATTGTCCGACGTATCGAGCACGAGGCCCAGCGAACTCACCGGACAGCAGGAGCCAAGAGTATCTGCGCTGACGGTGGTGCTCACGCATGCAGATCGATCATTGACCGTGAAGCTGCCGCACTGTCCGAAGACCTCGTTGGCCGGTCCCCCGACGCACGGGAATATTCCATCACACGCGGCGAAAGGGTTGGTGTACTCAAGCACTCGACCGTTTCCCTCGTCACCGACATAGAGGTTGCCGTGACTGTCAACCGCGACCCCGCCTGGCTGGTCCAATGACGATGCGCTGATGCCGCCGTTGTTCCCCCAATAGGAGATAAAATCAGGTTGTCCGATTACCAGATCGGCGGGCTGGCCGTTGATGAAGGCGCTTGCGTTGTTCCATCCGAGCACGCGGGAATTGACCGCGTCAGAGATGTACAAATGATTGGGCGTGGAGCTGGTGTCCACTGCGACGACGTCGGAAATCGATTCCTCGACCGACTCCGAAAGCCCGCTCGCCTTAACCGGTCCGCTGACGTTGTGCCCGAAATCGGGCTGGCCCAGCACCCGGTCGGCGGTGGTGTCACCGGGCGAGCCGGGCGTTCCCGCGATCAGAGCCGTGACCAGCAACGTCACCGTTGCGACCGCAGCCAGAACCGGAAACCATCGCTTGAACGATTCCTGCGGACTCATTTTGAGTTCCTCGTGTGGCGAGGCCAGCCCAAAGCTCGCTGCGCTTACAGGCGGCCAGAATTTGCGTGACTGATCATCTCCGAGCTTGTCTTAGTCACAGGGAGTTTCGTAGGATAGTCCGTCAATAGAGGACGGAAATAATTCCATCCGGAAACAAATCGGTCGGCGCTGACCTGATTAGGTCTGGCAGGTGATGAGCGACCGTTTCCGAAACTCTTTCGAGCATCCGCCGGCGCGGGCTGAGAAGCGCCGCGGACGTCCGTCGCAACTGCGAGCATCTGTAATCGCGCAGCTGGAAGGTGATTTGCGCGGCGATTGCCCGGACTCGCAGGGCGCCGTGTGGAGCGGCGCCGCGCTCGCGCGTCACATTGAGCGCCGCTACGGCATCACTCTGGGAGCGCGCCGATGCCGCCAAATTCTGCGCGAGCTTGGAGTGCTCGCCGTCAGCGCAATCAGCATGGCGTCCGCCACTGGCTCACGCGGTTACAGCGGACCTCGCGCTGACACGCCAAACGGATCTCCGCGGACGATTCCTCAGGCGCGACTGCGCGCCATCGCGCTCAAGCGGCTGCGGCGTCTGGCCGTCGCGGGACTACCGCTCCAGCCATTCGTGCGCGGCATGTTCGACATCGTTCAGGACGCGCTCCCCAACTCGGACAACAAGGTGATGCTGTGCGACGCAAGCCCGCCCTTCGAGCGCTACGTCAGCAACAGCGCAGAACTGATGAACTGGGCGTTGCTGCAGCAGCATTACTACGTCGAGGCGCCGCCCGAGGTGTCGGGGATGGTGCCGCTGTGGCCCAAGGTGCTCGGCCCGAAAGCGATCTGGCGCTCCGAAGAACTTGCGCTTCCGCATTTCTACCGCTCCGAAGGCTACAACGAATATCTCCGCCGGGTCGGGTTTCATCACTTCCTCTCTACAACGATATACGATGGTACGGACTGCGTGGGGGTGTATCCGATTTGGCGGGGGCCCACGATGAAGCCGTTCAGCGCTGAAGACGCGCGATTCATGGCAAGCGCGGCGCCGCTCGTCGGGCATGGACTGGCGTCCGCGCGCGCGCCGAACCCGGCCAATCGGGACGGATTTGTTGCGGCGAACGGAACCGAAGGCGTGGTGATCATCGATCCGGCAGGAAGAACGGTCGCGGCTGATGACAACGCACAGGAAATGTTCCGCGATCTTGGCCTGTTCGACGACCTGAGCCTCGAATCAGACCTGGCGGCGTGCCTGCGATACATCGCGCTCACGATTCGTGAAATCCTGCCCTCCGCGGAAGACGGCAGTGACTCGCGTCTGCCCGCAGCGCGGCTCTTCTATCATCACACGGGCGCGATGTTGAGCCTGCGTGCGGTCGCGGCGGATGGCGACGGTGGCCGATACGTGACCGTGATAGTGCGCCGCGGCGAATCGCTCGAGCATCGCCGGCTGCGAATCGCCCATTGCTACGGGCTCTCCCCGCGCGAGACCGAATTCGTGCACTGGATCGGGCTCGGTATTGACAGGCGCGAAATATCCCGCCGGATGTCCGTCTCACCGGGCACCACGACGACCTACCTGAGGCGTCTGCAGGACAAGCTCGGACTTGAATCGGGAGCGCTGGTGCGGCGCTTCGCCCGCGAGCAGCAAATCTAGCGCTCAGGCGAACAGCATCTCGGACATCGCGCCGCCCGGCGGTATCATCGGCATCACGACCTCGTCGGTCGGGATCACGACGTCGATCAGCACGGGCCCCGGGGTCGCGAACGCCTCGCGCAGCGTGGCGGCGAGATCCTTGGCGTGCTCGACGCGAAAGCCATGCGCGCCGTACGCGTCAGCCAGCTTGACGAAGTTCGGCACCGACATCGCGGAGTACGAGTAGCGCTCGTAGTAGAACTTCTCCTGCCACTGCCGCACCATCCCGAGGAAATAGTTGTTCATGATGATGACCTTGATATCGACGTCGTACTCGACCGCGGTGCCGATCTCCTGGATGTTCATCTGGATCGAGCCGTCGCCCGAGATGACGACGACGCGCTTGTCGGGCGCGGCGAACTTCGCGCCGATTCCCGCCGGCAGCCCGTAGCCCATCGTGCCCAGTCCGCCCGAGGTGAGCCACGAGCGCGGGTTCTCGAACGGGAACAGCTGCGCGGCCCACATCTGATGCTGCCCGACGTCGGTGGCCAGGATGCAGTCGCCCTTGGTGATCGCGTAGAGCTCGGCAAGCACCTGCACGGGCGAGATACGGCCGTCGGGGCGTCCGGCGCGGCCGTTGGCGTACAGCGGCTTCTCCTTGGCCCACTCCAGGATTTGCGCGTGCCACTTCTTCCACTCGGTGCGCTTCTTGCCGAGCCCGTCGTGCTGCTTGATCACGCCGAGCATATCGGTGAGCACGGACTTGATGTCGCCGACGATCGGGATATCGACGCGCACGTTCTTGGCGATCGAGGACGGATCGATGTCGATATGGACGATCGTCTTCGCGTTGGGCGCGAAGTCCGCGATTCGCCCGGTGACGCGATCGTCGAAGCGCGCGCCCACCGCGACCAGACAATCGGTGTTGGTCACCGCCGTGTTGGTGCCATACGACCCGTGCATCCCGAGCATCCCGAGCCGCAGCGAATTTGACGACGGCATCGAGCCCAGCGCCATCAGCGTCTCGGTGACCGGGATGTTGAGTTTCGTCGAGATCTCGCGCAGCTCGGCCGCCGCGCCCGACCATTGCACTCCGCCGCCGACGTAGAATAGCGGCTTGTCGCTCTTCTCGATCGCCTCGATGGCGCGCTCGATCTGGCGCGGATTACCGCGGATAGTCGGCTTGAAGCCGCGCAGCTCGACGTGGTCGGGATACTTGAAGGTGTGCTCGGCGGTCTGCACGTCCTTGGGCAAGTCGACCACCACCGGACCGGGCCGCCCGGTCCTGGCGATATAGAACGCTTCCTTGATTATGCGGGCGACGTCGCGCACGTCCTTGACCAGGTAGTTGTGCTTGGTGCACGGACGCGTGATTCCCACGATATCGGCTTCCTGGAACGCGTCGTTGCCGATGAGCGAGGTCGAGACCTGCCCCGAGATGACGACCATCGGGGTGGAGTCCATGTACGCGTCCGCGATCCCGGTGACCGTGTTGGTCGCTCCGGGACCCGAGGTCACGATAACCACGCCCGGCCGTCCGGTCACGCGCGCATAGCCTTCGGCCATGTGCGTGGCGCCCTGCTCGTGGCGAACCAGGACATGCTTGATCTTTGAATCGAGCAACGCGTCGTAGGTAGGCAGGATTGCGCCGCCGGGATAGCCGAAGACAACGTCGACGCCCTCGGCGGCCAAGCTTTCGATAGCGATCTGTGCTCCGGTGAGCTTTTTCATCGATCCTTCATCTGGGTAGTTGCATCTGGGCATTCGCGCGGGGAGCGATACGCCGTATCGAGCCTAACAAGGTACACCACGCGCGGGAGGCCAGACAACGTGGGCCAAAATACCTCCGCGATGGGTTCGCTTTTATGCCAGATCGGGGAGATGAGAGGGCGAAAGCCCTTGCGGGCCAAGGGGTATTTTGTGGCGATCCGATGGCTCTGATAAATTTTTCGCCGGCGGCGATTTCCCCGGGGCCGCAGCCTGATCGACAGCCGGATGGAGTTGTCGGGGCGATGCCGCCGGACCGGCGGCTCAGATAATTCGGACGGCGGGCGACTTTGCCGGCGACGTCCATCACTGAAAGCATTATACGACTTTCGCGCCCCCGCGAGAAGTGGACCAGCCCGCGTGTCGATTGTCCTGAGCTCGCAGACGCGCTCCGCTGGAATGACAGAATTGGGCGCCGCGCCCGGCGCTCGATGCGCACAGACACCCCCTCTTGTATTCTCCCCCGTGTCGAAGAACGGGGGAGAATCGGAATTTCCTCCCGCGCATTTCAAAGCGGGACGAGCGAAAGCTTTCCTCCCCCGGCTTCAAGGCAAGAGGCGCGCAAGATTTCCTCCCCCATTCTTTGACATGGGGGAGGATTAAGGAGGGGGTGCAGCGGCGGCGTTCCACGCCATGGAATGCCTGCTGCGCCGATTAATCCTGCGCCGATTAATCCTGCGCAGATTAATAATGATGGCTGGGCTCGAACGCGCCCTTGCCGGGCATCACGTTCATCACCTCGAGCGTGCGATTGAGCGGCGCAAACATCGCCTTGATCGTCACCTGCTGACCCGGCTTGATCTTGTCGAAGGTGTCCGCGCCCTGCCCCTGCACGACGAAGTTGGGGTTGCTTTGGCTGACGGACTGCCAGACGTTGGGCCATTGGACATTGGGATTGGTGCTGTCCACGTACGCGTCGGTGAGCACGAACTTGTACTGCTTGGCGCCGACTCCGAACGTGACCACTTGCTGATTGCCGAAGACCTGCCCCGGCGCGGGCTTGGTAATCACCAGGGTGGTGGGGATGGGCATGCCCATCGCGCGCATCTGCGCGTGGGCGATACGCGGCGCGATTGCGATCGTCAGCGCCATCGCGACGGCGGCGGCGGCTGCTGCGGCGGCTGAAAGCTTCGATCGATCCATGGGGTCGGCTCCTGCAAACCTCTGTGCTCTGGATTGTAGAGGTGCGCTGCGGTCCAGTGCAATCGCGGCTTTTGCTGTCAGCCTAACTAATGTAAGATAGGCCGCATCGGTAAAGCCCAATCGCTCAAGATCTGGGGAACAAGGAGACGCTGATGCGCGTGAAGCGAATTCTCGTTTGTGCGGCTCTGACACTGGGCGCCGCGATTCTGACCTCCGGCGGCGCGCAAGCGCAGGTCAAGCCGGGCGACGTAATCACCAAGGCCAACGCCGCCAAGGTTCAAAACCTGCTGAGCCCGGGCAACTACGTGCTGGTCCAGCGCGGGATGCAGATCGACGTGGTGCCATCCGAGAAGCTGGAATGGCCGCCGCCGTACAAAATCGCCACCGAGAAATATCACGAGCAGGTAAGCCTTGCGCCCGACGGTACGCTCAAGAACTACACCGCGGGACAGCCGTTCCCGCTGCTTGATCCAAACGATCCCCAGGTCGCCACCAAGATCATGTGGGACTTCAGCTTCCGCCCGCTGTACAGCGACGATCTCGACCTGCGCTATCCCGAAGTCGCCAGCTACGCGCCCAACGCCAATGGTACGCCAACCGGATATTTTTCGGTCGGGCACTTCTCGTTCTACAACAACATCGGGCGTATCGAAGTTAAGCCGATTCCGACCGATCCCGACGCCAAGAACAGCGGTATCCGCTACCGCTTCGGCTACTATCCGTTTCTGGATCCCTCCTCACTGCGGGGATTCGGGATGGTGCGTTACCGGCATATCAATCCCAACGAGGAAGACAACACCTGGGTGTTCAGCCCGCAGACGCGCCGCCTGCGCCGCGAGTCGCCCGAGACACTGACCGATGCAATCACAATGCTGCCGGGGTTCAGCGGTGGCGGCGGCGGCGGCTATGGAGGCGGCGTCGGCGGCGCGGGAGCGGCGCCGTTCGTCTCGACCATCGATCCCGACTCTTACTTCGGCTTCGCGGCCAAGATCGAGGACTACAACTACAAGTTCCTGGGCGAGAAGAACATGCTGGCCTGCGTGCACGCCAAGAATTCCCCCTCCCAGGTATGCACGACCGACGGCGGTCACACGATCTGCCCCGAGAACTGGGAGATGCGACATCTGTACGTGGTCCAGGCCGACGCCAAGAGCCACAACGTCACGATTCCGCGGCGTATCCTGTATATCGATTCGGAGGGATGGTTCATCACCGCCTCGGACCAGTACGATCGCAACGGGAAGTTGTGGAAGACGCTGGCGAGCTACCATACCTACCGCGACCGCCCGGTGCCCGACGCCAAGATCGCGATCTATCCGTACAAGCGGATGTTCCAGCTCTCGCTGGTCGATTACGATCTGCAAACCGGCGCAAGCTCGATTGTGTTCATGCCGGGGCCGACCTCGCCCGAGCGCGAGTGCTGGTATATCGACATGGGGGTGGTTGAGAACTCGTTTTTCACGCCGGAGGCGCTGAAAAACGCTGGTCACTGAGCGCGCGGGGCGCCTCGCCGCTCATTTTCTGAGCGGGGCGGGCCTCCGCGCCCGCCCGGGTCGGGCGAACCGCCCGACCCTGCTCCTGATGACGCCGGCGAAGAAATCGCGGGCAGGGACGCCCGCGCCACCCGGAAGGCGCCCGCCCTACGCATTCGCTCACGGCAATCCGCGCGGAGGACCCGAGAGGGTCCTCGCGCGATCGCCGGTAGCACGGAAATCGAATGCCTGACTCGCCAGGGAAAGGGTCTGGCGACTCAGTCCTAATTCGGGGTCTTGCCGACGGTAGTGGTCAGAACCGTAACCATCTGGGTGCCGAGGTCATAAACGCCTCCGGCGACCATCAGTGTGCCCGCGTTGACCTGACTTTTGAAATGCCTTCGCAGCCGGTCGACCGTGATGATCACGTTCTGATTGGTGGCGTATGGGATCACTTGGGCGGCATCGTTCGGGTCGCCGCCATTTCGTTTAACCACCCTTCTGGCCTGTTTGACCGCCGGAAAGATCAGATTCACAAATTGCAGATGGTGACTTTTCGGATAGCTGGTGACCGCGGTCGTCACCGCGCCGCACAGAGAGTGGCCGAGCACGAACAATACCGGGGTCCCCAGATTGTCGGTGCCGTATAGCAGGCTGTCGACCAATCTGCCGCTCGCCGTATTGCCCGCCACGCGCGCCACAAACAAATCGCCCAGACCCTGGTCGAAGATCAGCTCGGGCGGAACTCGTGAGTCCGAACACGACAGGATCGACGCGAACGGAGTCTGTGAATTATTCGCAAGACACACACGGCGCCCGGTGCCTTCGCCCGGATGCTCCTGGTCTTCCGCCGCCCAACGGGCGTTGCCGTCAATCAAAGCCTGCAGCGCCGCTGCGGGAGTCCTGGGGGCATCGGGGTTGCAGACTTCATCCGCCAGCGCCTCTTTTCGAGCGATAAATGGCGAGACCGCTGCCGTCAGAACGGTCAATGCGCCTAGCCGCAGCACCCCCCTCCTGCTAATCGAATGAAGATTCGTGGTTTCGATCAGTCTTCCATCCGGCCCAACTTTTTTTGCAATTTCGATTTTACCAATCTCCTTTAGCTCGGATTGATACTTACGAGTATTAAATCAACGTCACCAAAATCAAGATGCGCGGAGAATGGAGAGCGGAGAACGCAGAAAAGGATCCGGGATCCTTTCGACTCCGCTCAGAATGACACGACGAAGAGCGCGAGTTTGCTGTGGGCGGCGCGGCGTCTTATTGCGGCGGCGATCAGAAGCGGAGCACGAACTGGATATCGCCGAGGCGGAGCTGTTCTCCGCTCGCAACCATCGCGGTGCCCCGCACCTGCTGCCCGTTGACGAAGCTGCCGTTGGTCGAGTTCAAATCCATCAGCTCGTAACTGCCGCCGCGGCGGACCAGGCGCGCATGGGCGCGCGAGATGCTGGCGTGGGGAATCACGATATCGTTGTCCTCGCCGCGGCCCACCGAGATTTCATCCTTCAGGATCGCATACTCAGACGCGACCGGCCCGGCCGGGTTGAGCGTCTGCAGCCGCGGGCCGCCATATCCGCCGCCGGCGGCCATCGCCTCCTGCGCGGTGCGAGGTGACGGCGGCGCGGTGCGCGCGGATTGAAATCCCTGCGCGGCCTGCCGTACCGCCTGCATCGGAGAGGGCGGCGCAGCGCGCGATTGCGTCTCGACGATCGCCTTGAGCTCCTCAGAGGAAACGCCGAAGCGCAGACGCGAGAGCCCCAGCAGCAGCAGGAGCGCGGCCAGCGGCACCGCGCCATTCCACCATCGGAAGGAAAGCTGGGTAAGTCCCGTGCCGGTGGGCTGCTCGCCGGGCGCGGCGCCCTCCTCGGGCACGTTGATCGCCGCGCCGCCCACGCCGCGCACCTGGTAGGAGGTCGAGGTGGTGGCGCTGTCGCCGTTGTAGGTCACCTGGAGCTGGACCTGGCGCGTAGTGCCGTCCTCGATCGGACGCGGCGTGCGGTAGGTCAGCGAGTACTCGGTTGCGATCGAATGGCCGATCTCGCGCACCAGCGACGCGAAGCGGCCCTGCTCGGTCACGATGTTGTAGGAGCGGCCGTGAGTCGCGTCCACGATTTCCTGGTATTGGGGCGCGATAAACGCCGGCGGCACCACGGCGTACAGGGTCAGCCCGTTCTTCTTGAGCATCCCGGCCACTTTTCCACCGGTCAGATCGGTGACCTGCTCGCCGCGCTTGTGATGGTCCCAGAAGGCCTGGTCGTGCTGCGTGTAGGCCGAGCCGTCGCCGTCATGATGGGGTGGCGCGTCGGTCACGATAATGATGATACCCTCGGCTTCGGGACGGAACGGAAAGGTGGACGCATAGGCGAGCGCGTCGAGCTGATCCTCGGGGATATCGCCGCCGCCGCCGGCGTGCAGTCCGCTGACCCAGCCGATGAAGGTGTGCACGTCCGAGGTCATCGAGTACCGGTACGCGCAATTGCAGTCCGGGTACTTGGAGACCACGTAGTCCTCGAAGGTGACCAGCCCCAGCCGGTAATCGCGATTGTTGGAGGCCAGGTCCTGGACGAACGAGATGATGTTCTGCTTGACCGCGTCGATATACGGCTGCATCGATTCGGTCACGTCGAGCACGAACACGATATCGACCGGGCGGCCCTGGCCGACGCCGCGGAAGTCGATGATCTTGGCCGGCTTGCCGTCCTCGAATACCTTGACGTTGCTGGGAGTGAGATTGCCGACCGGGTTGCCGTTGGAATCGGTGATGCCGAAGTCGAGCTGCACACCGCCGTCGGCGTCGAAATGCTCGAGGCCGGGATTGCCGACGGTGAGCCGCAAGGTCGCCCAGGCATTGCGCGCGCCGGCCAGAGACAGGAGCATAAGGATTGACAGCGCGGCCGCAGTCGGGGATTTAAGTGCCTGTCTCATCGCCGAGCCTGATTTTCCGGAGCGTTGCGCGGATCAGTCAATAGCGGAGCGATGCAGCCAGTGCGCGCGCGCGGGTCGTTTTCTTGCGTTCATGCATCGGTTAGGTTATCCCAAAACGCTGACTCATTTCATCTGGCACGGATAAAGAGTGAAGAAGTTACACCTTTCGTGGTCGGCTGTCGCGATCCTGGCGCCAGTTGTGGTCGTGTGCGCGATTGTGATGGGGTCGATTCATGGCACCGCTCCGGCGCTGGCCGCCAAGAAGAAGGCCAGCCTCCAGGTCGCCTTTATCACCAACGTAACCGGGCTGAGTGGCGCACCGGTCAACCATATCCAGAACCTGTTTCTCAACGTCAGTTCGGTTCGCATTAATCCCAAGCCCAAGCCCGGCAATAAAAACCAGTCCACTCCCGCCGAGGGCGCCGGCAATTGGGTCACGATTCCGATTCCCAGCGGAGTCGGCAACGTATCGCACGGCAATCCGGGCGACCTGCAGATCGATATGATCGCGGGGCAGAGCCAGGCGCAGTATTACAACACCGGCTCGGTGACGCAGAAGACGTATTACACGGTGGAGCTCGAGTTCGACACCTCCAACCCCGGTTTTGTCGTACCCAACTGCCCCAGCGCCGGCCCGCGCGAGGGATGCATCAATTACCCGGTGATATTCGCCAACCCCGGCGGACAGGTGGTGTTCAGTCCCCCGCAGGGCCTGCCGGTGACCAAGGGCGCGCTCAACCTGCTGCTGATCCAGATCAATGTGTCGATCGTTGCGACCCCGTCCGGACCCGGCCAGCCCTACACCGTCGATGTCTCAATCGAGCAGGGGGCTCCCGGCAATTACCTTGGAGTAGTCAGCGGCACGGTCGCCAGCGCCGGCGGCGCGATCAACAAGAAGAAGGTCAGCAAGTTGATGGTGACGGCGGAGGCCTCCGGCTCCGGCACCACAATCGCGAGCGCGCCCGTCGACAAGAGCGGAAATTACAATTTCTATTTGCCGGCGGTCCCCAACGGAACATTCTACGATCTGTATGCCGCCGGCGGCGGAGGGTCGTATGAAGCGGTCCGGACCGCTACCGCGCTGACCCCGAGCGCCACGCTCACGGTCCCCTTCGGCACGGTTTCTACCGGGCATTCGCTCGGCTCCATCACCGGCGTGATTTCCGATCAATGCACCGGCAAGCCAATCTCGGGCGCGACGCTGCAGTTGCTGATCCCGCCCGACTCTGACCCCAGCGCGAACTGCGCGGACCCCGCGATGGTATCGCAGTGCGTCACCGTGGCCTCCACCACGACCGATAACGTGGGCGGCTTCCCGCAGCCGGGAACCGTGCTGGCGCCCGCGGCTTTCAACCAGATTCCGATTATCAGCGGCACCACCTATACGCTGGAGGTCTCAGCCTCCGGCTACGACACCCTGCTGGTTCCCGGAGTCACGGCAACCTCGGGGAGCAGCAAGGCCGGCGGCGACTGCGGAACGGCCAGCAGCACCAGCGCGGGATGCAATCTCTCGCTGACCACCGGATACGTCAACGGCACGGTGAACCTGGGCGTCACGCCGCAAAACGGGGAGATCATCCTGCTGCAGGTCTTCGCGGAGACGACCGACACCTCGAACCTGGTCGCCGCGCTGCCTTCGCCGTTGCTGATCCGCGGACCCAATCAAACCGTCAACTTCAAGCTCAACGTGCCGACCGCGGTTTCAATGCCTGGCAAGACGCTCGACATGTTCGCCCAGGCGCTCGATCTCTACCAGGGCGCCTCCGATCCATACCCCGGCCACTCGATCATCGTGGCTTCCGGAGTACAACTGCCCACCGCGGCTTGCGCGTCGTCCTCCGACGCGCCGTTCAGCGAAGCGATGGTATGCAGCGGTCACGGGAGCGTCGCGGGAAGCACCGCCAATCCCGACACCGGCACCACTGTGGCGCTGTTGAAAAACGGTGTCATCCTGACGACCTCGCCGGGCGGAGTGCCGTATCCGGCGCCGAGTCCGTCCAACACCTACGGCTTCTGTGCACCGCCCGACAATTATTCGGTCCAGCGCTTCGCGCAGCAAGGCAACCCGCCCACTCCGGTCCCGGTCGGCACACCCGCAGCGGTTGGCGCGATGGCGACGCCGCAGGCGACTTCGACGCCATGCCCGAGCACCTGCTTCAGCGGGATGACCGACGGCTCGGGCAATCAACTCTGCCCGGGAATCTGCGGCGCAACCTTCGGACCGTCATTGTAGGCGCCCGTGGAGCGGAGGCTTATGCGATCGACTCTGCCCGTCGCGGCACTGGTTGGGCTATGTTGTCTGCTGGCGGCGGGGATGCCGGCGTGCAACAACTCCACCGGATTCGGCGGCTTCGTCGGCAATACGCCCAACACCAACGAACAGATCCTGTTCAAGGTGCTGGGCACGAAAGGCACGCCGTTCACGCTTCTGATCAACGATCAGAACGTGTCGTGGAACGTGCGGGGAACCGTGCCGATGCAAATCGCGGTCGTCAACGGCGTGCTGCCGGTCCGGATGCTGGCGACCAAGCTGGCCAGCGACAACAGCCTGCTGAGCGTTCAGATCACCCAGGGATTCAAGATTCGGACCGTGAGCTCGACCTCGCAGCCCTACGGGACCGTATCGGTGCAGACCAGTGGCAACCAGGATAACTCGGTGCCGCCGGCGGCCTTTCCGGACGTGCGCATCTTCGTGCGGGGCTCGTTGGGAGAGCGGATGCAAGCGCTGATCGAGGACCAGCAGGTAGGCTTCGTCTTTCAGACCATCGCGCCGACCCTGTTCCTGTTCGAGTCGCCCAGCGGCAAAGTGGACGGGCAATTTAACCAGAAGAACAGCCTCGGCCCGATCATCGTCAATATGACCTACAACGGGGGACTGGTCGCCACCGAATCGGGTGAGCCGTTCGTGTTGATTCGGCAGCCGTAAGGCGGCGATCCATGCGATGGGGCGCGCGGCGGCGGGAAGCGGGAGGATTTGGGCGGCGGTGAGCGGGCGGCGCGCGCGGACGGGCCGAATATCCGTTTGACAGCCCCCTTCGTTCATCATACTTAGCCGGATTATACTGTTAAACGGACGGTTAATAGACCGGGCTCGGGCCGGTCGAGATTTCAGATAGCGTATGAGATCGCAGCTCTTTCGCAGGGCATTGATGGTCGTGGCGGTGCTGGCCCTGGCGGCCGCAATCGTTCCCGCCCTGCACTACTACCGATACTTCGAAAGCCATGTCTCCACCGACGACGCGTACGTGGACGGGACCGTGGCGCTGGTTTCCTCCCGCGTCTCCGGCACCGTCACCAATCTCTATGTCGAGGACAACTGGACGGTTAAGGAAGGTCAGCTGCTGCTCACGCTCGATCCGCGCGACTTCGAAGTCCGCGTCGATCAGGCCCAGGCCGCGCTCGAGCGCGCCAAGCAGAGCGTCGATCAGCTCTACCAGCAGGTCGATTCCGCCGACGCCGGGGTCAAGCTCGCGGAGAGCCAGCTCAACCAGGCGCGGATCGATTACGCGCGCGCGGTCGAGCTGAAAAAGCAGGGCGTGGTCTCGGCCGAGTACTACGACCAGTCGCAGACCGCGCTGCGGGTCGCGATGGCCAACCAGGCGCTGGCCGGCCATCAGCTCGAGCAGGCCAAGGCCGCGCTGGGCGCCGAGTCGGGCAACAGCGACCATTCGCGCTACAACCGGCCAATCGTGCAGCAGGCGGCGGCCGCTCTGGAAGGGGCCAAGCTCGACCTTAACTACACGAAAATCTATGCCCCATTCCCCGGAATCGTCACCCACAAGTCAGTCCACGTCGGCCACCGCGTGCAGGTCGGCGAACCGCTGATGGCGATCGTGCCGATTAACCATCTCTACGTCACCGCCAACTTCAAGGAGACCCAGCTCACCGACGTGCACGTGGGCCAGGAGGCCGATGTCGAAGCGGACATCTATCCCGGCTACGTCTATCACGGCCACATCGATTCGATCAGCATGGGCACCGGCGCGGCCTTCTCGCTGCTGCCGCCCGAAAACGCCACCGGCAACTGGGTCAAGGTCGTACAGCGGGTGCCGGTCAAGATCGTGTTCGACCAGCCGGTGCCGAAAGACAAGCCGCTGCGGCTGGGCTTGTCGGTCGACGTGGCGATCAATATCTCCAACACCAGCGGTCCCCTGCTCACCTCCGAGGTGCAGGGGCATTACGATCGCGGCGGTCAGAACCTGCCCAACGAGACGCTGCGCACTCCGGCGACGCCGCAGAACGCGGCGCCGCACGCCGAACCCACGCAGCGCCATCAGTTCTTTCACAATCTGCTGCGCCGCTATCGCAAGCATCCCGAGCAGAATCAATAGCGCCGCGCGCGCCGTGGCGGCCGAAAGAATTGCGCGGCGCGGTCGCGATGTAATACCCTTTGGGCGCCGCTATGCGGCACACACTTGCCCGAGATGCTCGATCCGCAGCATATAAGCGACCGGCTCCAGCAATTCCTGGAAACCAAACTATGCGCCGTGCGAACCCTCGCCAGCGGATGGGAGACGACCGTCTTCGAATTCACGCTGGCGGCCTCCTCGCCCCGGATACCGGTGATGCCGGTGGGGCGCCCGCTGGTGCTGCGCTTTTACCAGGGCAGCCAGGCCGACGATAAGGGACGCCGGGAGCATCTTACGATCGACCGGCTCTCGGCGGCCGGTTACTGCGTTCCACGCCCGTATGTCTATGAGGGCGACCACGGGCCTATCGGCGCTCCGTTTCTGATCCTGGAGCGGCTGCCGGGCGGTCCGCTGTTCGCGACCAAGAGCTTTCCGCAGGCGTTCAAGACTTTTTCGCTGGGATTTTTCGGCTTCGTGCGCGCACAGGTCCGGCTGCATCGGCTCAGCCCCGACGCGCCCGGCCTGCGCGATATCCCGCGCGCCTTCCAGACCCCGGCGGCGGCGCCGGGCACCCCGCTGCTCGATCGCGTGCTCGCGACAATCGCCGAGCGCGTCGAGCACGGACCGCTGCCCGGGCTGCGCGACGCGCTCGGGCGCCTGGCCCCGCGCGCGGGCGTCTACCGCGTCGCGGAGCCGTCGATCGTCCACATGGATTACCATCCGCTAAATGCGGTCGTGCAGGGAACCCATCTGCGCGGAATCATCGATTGGGTCAACACCGACGTCGGCGACCGTCACCTGGACGCCGCGATGACGGCGGCGATCCTGTCGTCGTCCGCGCTAGAGCATCCGCGCTGGATGCGCGACAACCTGGCGGGTAATTCGCTGCGCGCGATTTTCGCGGGGCTGTATGTGCCGCTGTATCACGCGATGGCGCCGCTGGACTTCGAGCGCTTCCGCTATTACCAGGGCGTGGCGGCGCTGCTCAGGCTCTCGATGCTCGGAATGATCCGGACGCGCGGGCCGGAGTCGGTCGGTTTCCGCAGCGAGGCGGCCGCCGAGGTCACGCCCGCGGTGGTGCGCTTGCTCTCGCGCTACCTTGAGCGCAAAAGCGGTGCGAGCGTGCGCCTGGACCTGGTGCCGGCCACCGCCTAGCGATCGGAATCAACCGCGAATCACGCTCGCAGAAGTTCGCGCAGCACGAACGGCAGAATTCCGCCGTGGCGGATATATTCGATCTCGTCGGGCGTATCGACGCGTGCGACGACCTCGAACTCCCTGGCTTTTCCGTTTTCTTCGGCGCGGACCCGCAGGCGCTGGCGCAGCTTGAGCCCGTGGGCCAGCCCGCTTATCGAGTAGACCTCGCGCCCGCTGAGTCCCAGCGACTGGCGATTCTCGCCGGGCAGAAACTCCAGCGCCAGTACGCCCATCCCGACCAGGTTGCTGCGATGAATCCGCTCGAAGCTCTCCGCGATCACCGCGCGCACGCCGAGCAGCTGCACGCCCTTGGCCGCCCAATCGCGCGAGGAGCCCGTGCCATACTCTTTGCCCGCGATCACGATGAGCGGGACGTTGTCGCTGCGGTAGCGCTCCGAGGCCTCGAAGATGGTGGTCTGCTCGGCGCCGGGCAGATGAATCGTGAAGCTGCCCTCGACCCCGGGCACCATATGGTTGCGCAAGCGGATATTGGCCAGCGTCCCGCGCATCATCACCTCATGATTTCCGCGCCGCGCGCCGTAGGAGTTGAAGTCGCGCGGATGCACGCCGTGGGCGACCAGGTATTTCCCGGCCGGACTGTCGACGGCGATCGATCCGGCGGGCGAGATATGATCGGTGGTCACGCTGTCGCCGAGCACCGCTAGAGCGCGCGCGCCGGCGATATCGTGAAACCCGCCCGGCTTGGCGGTCACGCCGTCAAGAAAGGGCGGCGCCTTGACGTACTCGGACTTCTCGTCCCATCGGAACAGGTTCCCGGCCGGGACTTCGAGGCCGCGCCATCGCTCGTCGCCCTCGAACACCTGCCCGTACTCCTGCCGGAACATCGCGGAGTCCACCGACGCGGCGACCACCGCGCCGACCTCCTCGCGCGAGGGCCAGATGTCGCGCAGATAGACGGGGGCGCCGTGCGCATCCTTGCCGAGCGGTTCGTGGTCGAGATTGATATCCATCGTGCCCGCGATCGCGTAGGCCACCACCAGCGGCGGCGACGCCAGGTAGTTGAAGCGCACCACCGGGTTGATGCGTCCCTCGAAATTGCGGTTCCCGCTGAGCACCGCGCAGGCGACCAGGTTGCCGTCCTTGATCGCGGCGGCGATCGGCTCGGCGACCGGACCGCTGTTGCCGATACAGGTCGTGCATCCGTAGCCGACCAGGTTGAACCTGAGCTTCTCGAGCGCCTCGGTCAGCCCGGCGCGCTTGAGATATTGAGTGACGACTTTGGAACCCGGAGCGAGGCTGGTTTTGACCCACGGCCGCACGTTGAGACCGCGCGCGACCGCCTTCTTTGCGAGCAGCCCCGCCGCCAGCATCACCGAGGGGTTCGAGGTGTTGGTGCAGCTCGTGATCGCCGCGATAACCACCGCGCCGTGCGGGAGATGGTATGGTGCGCCGTCGTGCGGGACCTCGACCGAATGGCCCAGATGTCCAAGCTCAGCCGCCGTGACGCGCTCGTGCGGCGCGACGTTGGCGTTGCCGCCCTCGGCGAGCCAGCGATCCAGGGTCGGCTTGTCCACGCGATGGTGATGGGCGAGCTCCTTGGCAAGCTCGGCGCGGTAGCCCGGCTTCGACTTTGCGAGCGGCACACGATCCTGCGGGCGGCGCGGTCCGGCCAGGCTCGGCTCGACGCTTCCGAGATCGAGGTCGAGCGTGTCGGTGAAATTCGGCTCGGGTGAATCCGCGGTGCGGAAAATCCCCTGCTCCTTGCAGTACGCCTCGATAAGCCTGACCTGCTCGTCGGCGCGGCCGGTCAGACGCAGATAGGTGAGCGTCTGATCGTCAACCGGAAAGAATCCGATCGTCGCGCCATACTCCGGCGCCATATTGCCGAGCGTTGCGCGGTCGGCGACCGGCAGGGAGGCCAGTCCAGGGCCGAAGTACTCCACGAATTTCCCGACCACGCCCTTCTTGCGCAGCATCTGCGTGACGGTCAGCACCAGGTCGGTCGCCGTTGCGCCGGGACGCATCGCGCCGTGCAGGCGAAAGCCGACCACCTCGGGAATCAGCATCGGCACCGAACGCCCGAGCATCGCGGCCTCCGCCTCGATTCCGCCGACGCCCCATCCGACCACGCCGAGCCCGTTGATCATCGTGGTGTGCGAGTCGGTGCCGATGACCGTGTCGGGATAGGCCTCGCCGTCTTTCGAGACGAACACCACCGGCGCGAGATACTCGAGGTTCACCTGGTGGACGATCCCGGTGTCGGGCGGCACAACGCGGAAATTGTTGAACGCACCCTGTCCCCAGCGCAGGAACAGGTAGCGCTCGCGATTGCGCTCGAACTCCAGGCGCGCGTTGATCGCGAACGCGTCCGCGGCGCCGAAGGAATCGACCTGCACCGAATGATCGATCACCAGATCGGCGGGCTGCAGCGGATTGATTTTATTGGGATCGCCGCCCAGGCGCTTGATCGCGTCGCGCATGACGGCGAGATCGGCAACCACCGGCACGCCGGTGAAATCCTGCAACAGCACGCGCGCCGGCATGAACGAGATCTCGCGCTCGCCCGGCTTGCCGTTCCATCGCGCCAGCGTCTCGACCTGCGCGGCGCTGACGATACTGCCGTCCTCGCGCCGGAGCAGGTTCTCGATCATGACGCGGATCGAATACGGGAGCCGCCCGAGCGCAAAGCCGCGCTTTTCGAGCGCGTCAAGGCGGTAGATGGTGCAGGTCTGGTCGCCGGATTTGAGCGTGGCGCGCGCGCCGAAACTGTTCTTGCCCATGCGTGGTGAGCCTCTCGTCCTTTCCAGGCGGATAGGCAAACGGGGGCGCAAGGCAAAGCAGGCCGTTCGCCGCGAATTGATGCCGCTTGCGCGACCAGAATACCGCGCCGACGGAGCGGGTCAAAGGACAATCAAGGGCGCTACGGAGAACTCTCGGCGCGCGGTCTAATGCCGTGACGAGGCGCGCGACGGGGCGGGGCCGGGCAGACCGTCGTAAACCAGCGCGCGGCCGTCGGAATGAAATCCCATCGCGGCGAGCGCGGCTACCCGCGCCGAGCTCAGCGCGGGCGCGCCGTCGATTGTCTCGACGATCATTCGCCCCCGCGCCGCAAGCATCGCGGCCGCGGCGGCGGTGAATTCCGCCTCACCGACCTCGCCCATCGTGAGCATCGCCCTGCCCTGCAGGCCCGCGACGACCGCGCCGGCATGCAGCACGACCAGGTTGGCGACGTCGCGCGAGATACCGCAGGCGGGCAGAATCGCGCCGTAGGGATTGGCCGGGTCGGCGGCCGACAGCGCAACCGGGCGCTCGCGCGCGGGCGAGAGATTGCGCGCGGCGCGCAGCATCTCGACCGCCTGCGGCAGCGCGTACTGCTCGGCCGAGATCGATTTCACGAACCATCCGCGGCGAATCGTCCCCGCGTACTCCATCCGGCGCAGCGCCGCCGTCAAATCGTGCCACGACAGCCCGAGCGATTCGGTCTGGAGCATCTCGCGCGTCAGGATTCCGTGACGCAGGAGCAACAGCGTCGCCATCTCGCGCACGCGGTCGGTCTCTTCGCGCGCGGCGCGCGCCGGCGCGATTGCGGACCATCTTCCCGCCACGCTCGACTTGAGCCGTGCGCGAATTGCGGCGTCGCGGCGCGAGGCCGGCCGATCGCGGCGATTTCCATCCACCTCCAGCGCGCCGGCGGCGCCCGGCTCCGCCGCGAACAGGCGCAGCGGATCGAAGCTGTCGTTGCTGGTAAGCCCGCGCGCGGCAAGCCGCCACACCGCCCCGAGCGCGTCGCGCTCGGAGAGATTGGCGCGATCGGACAACTCGTCGAGAAACTGCGCGCCGCCCGCCTGGAGCGCATCGAGCACGGCGCGCTCGCGCGGGTCGTCAATTTCGGATGCGCCCAAGGCGCTTGCGATCGCACCGCGCCGCGCGATGAACATCACGCGCGCCGGCACGTCGGCGGCCGTGTCCGCGTCGGGCGCCGCGGCCCAGATCATCTGACCGCCGGTGCAGACGCGATCAAGCATTTCGGGCCGATAGCCGGGAACCCGGGCAGGCAGGATCGCGCGCTCCCAATAGTCGGGCGCAAACGCCATCCCTGAGAGCTGTTCGAGCACCTGTGCGGCGGCGGAGGAATCGGCCGCGAGATCGGCACCGCCGATATGCATCCAGCGCATCCGGAACGCGGCGTATTCGCGATCGCCGCACGGCTCGATTTCGGCGCGCACGCGGGCAAGCGTCATCCGATGAATCCGCTCGAGGTTATAGCGGTCGCACCATTGCAGGATCGTGGCGGTCGTGAAATGACCGCGGAAGATAGCGCCCTTGGCTTCCAGAGCGGCCAGCGCCGCATCGATTTCGCCGTCGTTGAGCCCGAGCCGGGCCGCCAGCGCAACCGCGGTGACCGGCCCCGAGGTGCGCATCGCGCGCCGCACCAGTTCCGCGCGCGCCGCGCCGGGCACAACTGCGTCCTTTGCGGGCGGGAGCGCGCGGCTGAACTGAGCCGCGGGATATGCGGCCGCATAGAGCGGCGCGTCTTCGATCGCAATTATCAATTCGGGAGCGTCGGAGGCGGGGCGAGCGCGGCATACGCGCCCCGCCGCTTCCATTTCGGCAACGATCGCGCGCCAGTCGGCGCCTGCGCGTTCGGCGACCGCGTCGGCCGTCAGCCCGCCGTGCGCGCGGATGAGTTCGTACAATTCGTCGGCGCCGCGCGGGCGGCGCCCCGGCGCAAGGCCGGTAACCTCCGCCGCGACCGCATCGACGGCCTCGCTCGCCAGCATCTCGGACAGGTCTTCGGTGCGGAACACATCCTCGGCCATCCCGCGATTCATCGCGACGGTGCGGCTGCGCCGATTCGCGCGCTCGCCACCGTCCAGGAACGAGTAGTCCCACGCGAGCAGCAGGCGCTGCGCGAACACCGAGGGCGAGACCGAGTCGACGTACACGGAGCGAATCGAGCCGTCGGCGACGCCGCCGAGCACGCTCGTCATGCGCTCGGCGTCGGCCGATTCGGTCAGGCACTCGCGCATGGTCTCGGCGACGATGAAATGCTCCGGAATCGGGATCGCGGGCGGACGGTTCTCAAAGCACGCCTGCTGCTGCGGGAACAGCGCCGCGAGCAACTCCTGCGAGCGCAAACGCTGAATCCATGCGGGCACGCGGCCGCGCTGATTGGCGCGCATGATCGCGAGCGCACGCGAGGCCACGTGGCGGAAGCGCACCTCGAACATCGGCGCCGCCAGCATCGCCTGCTCCAGCACCGCGCGCGCGTTGCGCGCCGGCAGCATCGCCAGCGTCTCTTCCAGCGGGAAGCTGTGACGCGCGTTGAGCGCGAGCAGCGCACCGTCATCGATCGCGGAGGCCTGAATCTCGAAGTCGAACGACTGGCACAGGCGCTTGCGCAGCGCCAGGCCGAGCGCGCGATTAAAGCGGATTCCGAACGGCGTATGGATCACGAGCTGGGTGCCGCCCAGACCGTCGAAGAAGCGCTCGATCACGATCGTACGCTGGTCGGGAATCACGCCCAGCGCCGCTAGCCCGCGCCGCACGTAATCGGCCGCCTGACGGGCCGCGCGCTCGGTCATCGCGCAATCGTCCATCAGCCATCGCGCCGCTTCGTCGACGCCGCCGCGCTCCAGGCGCGCCGCAATCTCATGACGCAGGTCGGCGATTTCGGTCGAGAGCGCCCAGGAGCGGCCGCCCGCCTCGGTCTGCCAGAACGGCAGCGTCGGCGCCATCCCGGGCGCCGGCTCGACCATCAGGCGCCCGCGCGAGATTCGCTGGATCTGCCACGGCATCGAGCCGAGCGCGAAGACGTCGCCGCGGGCTGATTCCTGGGCGAAGTCCTCTTCCACGTCGCCGATCTTGCGGCCCTGGGATTCGATCACGACGTCGTAGTTGCCGGCCTCGGGGATAGTGCCGCCGGACATGATCGCGGAAAGCCGCGCGCCACGGCGCGGGCGCACGCGGCGACTGGTGCGATCGTAAAAAATCTTGGGCGCGGCGCCCTGGATACGCTCGGGCAGCTCCGCCGCCATCTGCTCGAGCAGGCGGGTGAGTCCGGCGGAGTCCAGCGCGCCAAAGTTCCACGCGCCGCGGAGAATCGTTAGCAGCTCGTCGAGCGCGATGTCCTCCTCTTCGGCGGCGATCGCGACTGTCTGCTGCGCCGCCACGTCCAGGCATCCGGTGGGAACCTCGACCTCGTCGAGATGGCCGCGACGGATCGCGCGGACCGCCGCGCCGCATTCGAGCAGGTCGTCGGTGGTCATCGCGAAGAACCGCCCGCGCGGAGTGGCGCCGAGCTGATGACCGGAGCGGCCGACGCGCTGAATCGCGGCGGAGATCGATTTGGGCGAATCGATCTGGCAGACCAGCTCAACCGCGCCGACGTCGATTCCGAGCTCCAGGGAGGCGGTCGCAACGATCGCTTTCAGCTCGCCGCGCTTGAGCCGCTGCTCGGCGGCGATCCGCTCCTTGCGCGCGAGGCTTCCGTGATGTGCCATCACGGCGTCGCTGCCGAGCCGCTTCTGCAAGTTCAGCGCGACGCGCTCGGCCCATCGGCGGCTCAGGGTAAAGACCAGGGTGGTGCGATGCTGATTGATCAGGGAGGCGATTTCGTCGTAGGTCGCCTCCCAGTTTTCGTGCGTGGCGAGCGGTCCGAGCTCGGGTCCGGGCGTATCGATTCCGAGGTCGAGCTTGCGGGGCGCGTCATCGGCGCGAACGATCTCGACTGCTCGCGGCGTGCGGGTGCCGTCGCGCGCGGCGTGGTAGCCGGCCAGGAACTGCGCGAGCGTTTCGATAGGACTGAGCGTGGCGGAGAGCCCGATTCGGGTCGGACGGCGCCCCGCCCGCGCGGTGACCATCCGCTCCAGCCGCTCCAGCGTGAGCGCCAGATGAGCGCCGCGCTTGTTCCCCGCGAGCGCGTGCAGTTCATCGACGATTACGTGGCGCACCGCGCCGAGTTTGTCGCGAAAGCGCGGCGACGTGAGCAGCAGGTACAGCGACTCGGGCGTGGTGACGAGGATCTGGGGCGAGCGCCGCAGCATCGCGGCCCGCTCATGCGCGGGCGTGTCGCCGGTGCGCAGCCCGGCGCGGATCGCGGTGAGATCCAGCCCCGTAGCGGCGCAAATTTCGCGCACTCCGTAAAGCGGCTCGTCGAGGTTGAGCCGGATATCGTTGGCCAGCGCCTTGAGCGGCGAGACGTAGAGGACCGAGACCTCGTCGCGCAGCGTGCCGGCCGCGGCGTCGCGCACCAGGCCGTCGATCGCCCACATGAATGCGGCCAGCGTCTTGCCGCTGCCGGTGGGCGCGCAGAGGAGAATGTCGTGGCCGGGGTCGCGCTGCGCACGCGCGATCGCGGGCCATCCGAGTTCCTGCGCGCGCGAGGGGGCGTCGAAACGGCGCTCGAACCATCCGCGGACGGCGGGATGAAATCCGTCAAGGACGCAGCGCATCAAATACTTATATCACCGCGCGCCGAATCCCGGCATCGTCGCGCAATGCCGAGCGACCGTCGGTGCCCAAGCAAGAGCCTACAGTTTGATCGAACGTTCGTTGGTTCCTGTGGATTCGCGGATCGTCCATTTTGGGACCCACCGCCAAAGGAGCACTCCGCAGAATGCAAGACCGACCGAGAGTTCAATCAAAGACACGACCAAATCGCCCAAAGCCTGGCTAACGCTCCGCCCTGAGAAGTACCCGACCCCGACCTTGATCGCGTCAGCGAGCGCCGCAAGACCCGGTGCGATCACCAGAATCGTAATCGCAAACCATTTCACGACTTTGCGCCACCGCGACACGTTATGCGCCCAGCAGTTCGGCGAGGCGGGCGGTGAACTCGCTGCGCGAGAGGGTTAGATCGAAGCCCGCCTCGCGCGCCGCGCGCAGCGGCTTCAGATCGACATGGGAGGCGAATCCTACCAGGCGCGCGCCGGGCGCCGCGGCGCGCATCCGCTCAGCGGTCGCGGTGGCGGGAAAATCGGCGTCCGAGAGATCGGCGAAAATCACCGCCGGATTCTTCTCCGCGGCGCGCCGGGCAGCCGCATCGAGGCTCGACGCGTAAGAGATCTCGGCGCCGAGATTCTCAGCCACCGCATCGAGCTTGGAGCGGAAGAAAAGGTCCTTCACCAGTCCGAGGGCGATCTTCGTGCTCATTGCCGATCGCCAGACTGGCGCCCCTTGATATGAGGATCGACGCGCGAGGGCGGCTTGCCCTGAAAGCGCGCGGGAGAAAACGGTGCCAGGTCGATCGGCGGACGCCGTCCGAGCACCAGCGCCGCGATCACCTCGGCGCTGAGCGCCGAGAGCAGGATTCCGCTGCGGAAGTGCCCGGCCGCATAAAGCACACCCGGCACCGACGGCGACAGCCCCAGCACCGGCAGCAGGTCATCGCTGGCGGGACGCAAGCCGGCCCACGCCTGGCGAAACGGCGCGGCGGCGAGGCTCGGTGCGAGGCGGCGCGCGGCGGCGACGATCCGCGCCATCCCGTCCATCGTGACGCTCTTGTTGAAGCCCGCGTCCTCGAACACGGAGCCGGCGAGCAGGCGGCCGTCGCGGCGCGGCACCAGGATTCCATCGGGTGAAAACAGTGACGGGCCGAAAAGCTCGGGCCGCGACTCGAAGCATACGATCTGTCCGCGCACCGGGTAGATTCGGATTGCGTCGGCTTCGAGCCCGCCGACCTGCGAGGCCCACGAGCCGGCGGCGTTGATCACGACGTCGCCTTCGGCAATCGAGCCGTCGTCAAAGCGCACCCCCGCCGCAACTCCGCCGCGCAGCGCGACAGCGGCCACGCGCATGCCCTCGTGAAACTCGGCGCCCGCACACTCGGCGGCGCGGATATAGGAGAGGGTCAGCTTGCGATTGTCGGTGCGCCCGTTGGCGGGTATGTGGAGCGCGTAGATTATTTCAGGTGACAGCACGGGCGCGATCCTGAGCGCGTCGGCGGGCGCGAGCTCCTGGACCGCGGCGCCGGCGGCGCGCTGCCATCGGGCACGCGCGCGCAATTGCGCCGCGCCGGCTTGATCGAAGGCAACATAGAGGACGCCGCGCTGGTCGTACTCGGGATCGATTCCGCTCTGGCGGGTGAGCCGGGCGACGATTTCGTCAAACGCGTGCTTGGCCGCCACGGCGAGATCGAAGAACAGGCCCGGCTCTTGCGCCTCGGCCTGCGGATCGAGCAGGCCGGCGGCGGCCCACGAGGCCTCCTGGCCCACGCGGCCGCGCTCGTAAACGGCGACGCTTACGCCCTCGCTGGCAAGACGCCATGCGATCGCGCCGCCGATAATTCCGCCGCCGATGACAATAGCTTTCACGGGTGACAGATCTCCGCCGATTCGCGCGGCCGCGCGATTCCGAATCTGCCGCGCCGCCTGCGCACGAGCATAGCGAGCGCCGCTCGCGCGCGAAATACGCGCCTGAAACAGTGAAAGAGTGAAAGATCACGGCCGCGATGATAAAACCGCGTTGGCAGGAGGCGCGCGCGATGGAAAAGCTGCAAACAGTGATGAAGGGGCTCGAGACGATGCTGATTCACGCCGGTGAGCCGCGTCCGCTGATCTCGGGCGCCGTCTCGACGCCGATTTTCCAGTCCTCGACCTTCGAATACACGGGGCAGCGCGACTATCACGATCTTCGCTATATCCGGCTCAGCAACACGCCCAACCACGAGGTGCTGCATCGAAAGCTCGCGGCTCTGGAGGGCGCGGAGGCGGCGCTGGTAACGGCCAGCGGGATGGCGGCGATCTCAACAACGCTGCTGACGCTGCTCGGCGGCGGAGGCCACCTGATCGCGCAGGATTGTCTTTACGGCGGCACCTACGATCTGCTGACGCGGGATTTTCCCGCGCTGGGAATCGAGGTGGATTTCGTCGACGGCGACGAGCCCGCCTCGTGGCCCGAGGCGATCAAGCCCAACACCAAGGCGATTTACGTGGAGGCGATGTCAAACCCGCTGCTGGGGGTTGGCGATTTGCGCGCGGCGGTGGATTTCGCGGCGGACAACGGGCTGCTCTCGATAATCGACAACACCTTCGCGAGTCCGGTCAATTTTCGTCCCGCCGAGATGGGCTTCGATCTCTCGCTGCACAGCGCGACCAAGTATCTCAACGGGCACACCGATATCGTGGCGGGCGCGGTAATCGGACGGGGCGAGCTGGTGGGCGAGATTGCGCGCAAGCTGAACCACCTGGGCGGCGTGCTGGATCCGCATGCATGCTTTCTGCTCAATCGCGGGCTCAAGACGCTTGCGGTGCGCGTGCGGCATCAGAACGAGAGCGCGCTGAGAGTTGCGCGCTTCCTCGACCAGCATCCGGGAGTCGCGCGGGTAAATTATCCCGGGCTCGAGAGCCACGCGAATCACCTGCGCGCATGCGAGCTGTTCGACGGCTTCGGCGGCGTGCTCAGCTTCGAGCTCGAGGGCGGCGTGGCCGCGGCCGAGCGCCTGATCGCCCACGCGAGCATCCCCATTTCCGCGCCCAGCCTGGGCGGCGTGGAGACGCTTATTACGCGGCCCGCGACGACCTCGCATTCCGGGATGACGGCGCGCGAGCGCGCGCAGGCGGGAATCAGCGATGCGCTGGTGCGGCTGTCGGTCGGACTGGAGACCTGCGACGATCTGATCGAGGATTTCACCGCCGCGCTCGAGGCGATTTGATCGCGCAGCTATTCGATTTGCGCCCGTCCGGCGCGAGCACGGATTAATTCGACTTGCACGCGCGATCAAAACTTTTTGAACAAAATCGGCGGGCGATTCGTCAAAAGAATCAGTGCTTCGATTTCCAGCCGTGACGGCGCGCGGGCGCTGAAAGCCCGCGTCCGTGCGCGTGTGCGGCTCACCGTGCGTTCTGTGACCCTTCGATTTTTCGAATCGTCAGGAACAGAGGAGGTCTGTTATGCCAATTTTCGTTCGCCGCGCGCGTTCGCGATTGCCGGCGGCTCTTGCAGTATCACTGGCATTCGCGATCGCGGCGGCCGCGGGCTCCGCGTGCGCCGCGGTCAAGCCGGGAGAAGTCATCACCCGGCAGAATTCGTATCTGGTCAAGTCCCTGGTATCGCCTGGCGTCTATTACAAGGTCGTGGACGGAATGACGATGGATATCGTGCCGACCGAGCACATCGCATGGCCACCGCCGTTTCGCGATGCGACCGAGAAGTATGCCGACCAGGTCCGGCTCTCGCCCAACGGCCGCACGATGGTGAATTACGTGGCCGGGCAGCCCTTCCCGTTCCTGGATCCGAACGATCCCCGTATCGCCACCAAGATCATGTGGAACAACGCGTTCCGCCCGATCACCAGCGACGATTACGACCTGCGCTTCTATGACTGCGACGTGGTGAATACCGGCTACAAGAAGCCGATTCACGTGATTGACTACTACCAGGTCGGACACTACGCCGGTTACGACGAAGTGGGACGCACCGAGGTCGATCCGGTTCCGATCGATCCCGATTACCTGAAGACGCATCGGTACTGGTTGTTCGCGCTGTACCCGATCCTCGCGCCTGAAAACGATCGCGGCGGCGGCTTCGTCCGCTGGCGCTATGAGCAGCCCAACAAGCCCGACGCGATCTGGGATTACAATCCCGGCGCACGGCGCGTACGGCGGCTCAGCATGTCGCTGATGGGCGATGCGGTCAACGGCGGCGGCAATCCCACCAACTTCGACCCGAATCACTATTCGGGCTTCAACGCCAAGGTCGAGGACTATAACTACAAGTTCCTGGGCGAGAAGAGCATGCTGGCCTCGGTCGATGCCAAGCATTCGCCCGAGATCACCTGCCAGACCGACGGCGGCGGCAGCGCCTGTCCCGAGGACTGGGAAATGCGCCGGCTGTATCTCGTGCAGGTCACACCGCGATGGAGCTCGACGAACTCACAGGCCATCCACTCGAAGTCGATACTCTATGTCGACAGCGAGATGTGGTTCGATCCGTACGTCGATGAATACGACGCTCAGGGACAGCTCTGGCAGAATCACATCTACTGGCTGACCTACCGCGACCGTCCGGTGCCTGATGCGCAGATCGCGATATATCCCTTCAAGCGCGAGTTCGTAGTCGGCGCCGCGGCCACCAATGTGCAGTCGGGCCAGGCCACGATGTGCTATCTGCCGGGTCAGCACACGCCCGAGAAGGAATGCTGGTACATCAACATGGGCGCGGTGAATCGCGACTTCTTCACCACCGACGCGATGGTCAGAGCGGCACAGACCGGCATGTAATCCCGCACTCGTATCACCAGTAGCCGGGACCTCCGAACCAACCGCCGGCGCCGCGATGGCGCCGGCGGTATTTCATTTCGGGGCGGCGCAGAAAACTGGAACAGTGCCAAGATGCGAAATTGTGCCACGATTGTCCCAGGATGAGACGCCCGGCTCGACGCCGATGTTCCGTGTTTAGCTTTGATATTCCGTCGCAATCAGAACGCAGAAAAGATTCTCATTCCTTGACGGCATCGGGTTTGCTTTCTCGTGTGTGGCGGAAAATCCGATATTGCCTCTGTCGGGCACCAAAGCGGACGAGCGAAGTTACCCAGCCTCTGCGCCGCTGGAGCGCCGACTGCGAATCTTGCTGGCTGACGATTCGGCCGACGCCCGGTTGCTGACTCGCGCTTACCTGCGCAAGACCCCCTGGCAGCTCGACGAAGCCGGCGACGGACGTGAGGCGATCGAAATGTTCAAGCGTGAGCATTACGACGTCATCCTGATGGACATCCAGATGCCCGAGGTTGACGGTTACGAGGCCACGCGGGTGATTCGCCAGTGGGAAGGCGACCACGGGCTCCCGCACACACCGGTCCTGGCACTCAGTGGCTCCGGACTTGGCGCCGCGGTCGAGGGCAGCCTTGCGGCCGGATGCGACGCGCACATCACCAAACCCGTAAAGAAGGCTGCGCTGCTCGCCGCAATTCTGGCCGCGGTGCAACCGCCTGAGAAGCGAGCGGCGGCGTCCGAAAGCTGCCAAGCGGAGGAAAGCTGATGCAGAAGGAAACGATTAACGTCGATTCGGATCTGAGCGACCTGGTGCCGGGCTTTCTCGCGCGCAAGCGCGACGACTTGGAGCGGATCCTCGGTGCGATCCCGAATGGCGACTACGCGGTAGTTACCCACCTGGCCCATCGCATCAAGGGCGAAGGCGGAAGCTACGGCTTCGATCGGATGACGGAGCTGGGCCGCGGGATGGAAGATGCGGCGCGCAAACAGGATTCCGCGACCGTCGAGCGCCTGACCCGCGAACTGCTGAACTGGCTCGATCATATCGAAGTCGTCTATCAGCCCACCGACTCCTGATTTCGCGCTCACGAGTCCGCGCTGATGCAGGGGCGCACCCGGGTCCGCGCTGGCGCAGGCGCCGGGCGTGCCCTGGCGCCTTCCCTTGAATCGATCGCGCTTGCGCGCGCGGGGCTCCGATGATACCGATTGTGCTCGATTCCAGTGGCAGTCATGCGCGCTCTTGTACCTCGGCTTGGCGCCGTCGCGATCGCAGTAGTCGCCACGCTCGCGATCGGTATCGCGCGTTCGTCTGCTGCGGATTTCCCCCCGGACGTTGATCAATACGCCGCCGCTCTGAGCGCGGTCGAGCATACCCGCGGCCGGCAATCGCTCGAGGATCTCTTCGAGCTTGGCATCAAGAGCGGACCCAGGCTCGAGGCGATCCTGGAATCGCTCAGCGACGCGGATTTCAAGGCGCTGCGTGACAAGATGCAGGGCTTCGTGATCGAGCGCGGAGCCACCGCCACGGTGCATCCCAGTTCCGAATTTTTCCGCAAGTTGGCGCACAAAAAGGGCACCAGGGTCGATCGCGAATTCTTTGACATCTATGCGCGCACCGAGCCCGACTCCAACGGCGGCCTGCCCGCCTATATCGAACGGCGCACCGACGAGTCGCGATGCACCCGCTTCGATGGTCCGCTGATGACGTCGCTGTACCGCGGATGGCTCGGCTTCCGCACCGCGCATCCCGACGAATACGCGACCGAGGCGCAGGGCGAGATAGACAGCCTGACCACGGAACTGCAGGCGGGGACCTGCGCGTGCGGGAGCAAGGCGCAGGTCATCGCGGCGCTGGAGGCTTTCGTGAAGGCGTTTCCTGACGTGCCGATTGCGCCCGAGCTGCGAGGCCGGACTGAGCGCGTCCGGCGCGATTCATCTCACATCCGCTTCAATTGCCGGGGATAGCGCGCCGCCGCGACCCGCGCCAGCGCATCAGCCCGCAAGATCGCGGCCTTCGGCACCCAGCGCCTCGAGCGTCATTCCCGCAAACGGCGCCGCGCCCGATACCATCTCGGCGAACACCGCCTCGGCGCTGGCGGGACGCTCGCCGCCGTCAAGGGCATGGCCGAGCCGGGCGATCGCCTCGAGCGCCGGGAGCGCGCTTCCGGGCGGTGGGAAGGCCTGGGTCAGGCGCTGCACCCTGCCCTTGAAGTTGGTGAAGCTGCCGTCGATTTCGGGATAGGCGCCGATAGGCAGGATCTGGTTGGCCATCTGCCCGGTCTCGGTCGCGTCAGTGTCGAGCACCATCAGATAATCGAGCGGTCCGAAGAGGCGCATGAATTCCGGCTCGCCCATCGCGCGCACCAGGTCCGCGCGCATCGCGATCAGCAGCTTGAGCTCGCCCCGCGCAGCCGACTGTCCAAGCGCGTCAAGTCCGCTGGGCGGGAGTCCGAGCGCGGCGAGCCCGCGCGAGTTGGGGTTCTTGTTGGCACGAATGAGCAGTTCGTCGTCGCCGCTTGCGCCCGGCGGAGACCAGGTGAGCGTCGCGACTTTATCGGAGCCGATGGTGTCCTTCAGCAGGCGGGCGAGCGCGAACGCTTCTTCGTTGGTGGATTGCGCGCCGATAACCGCGCCGATCGCGTTGGCGCCGTGCTGCTGGCCGATCTCCTTGATTTTCGCCGCCGCACGCCCCAGCGCCGAGTCCCAATCCTCGGCGACCAGGCGGTCTTCGGCCTGATGGAGCGGCGCGGTCAGACGGTTCTCGCTCTGCAGCGCGGGAAAGCCGTGGCGGCCCTCGTCGCACATCCAGTAACTGTTGACCGCGGCGTTATAGCGCGGCTTCATGCGGTAGATGCGCCCGCGCTGGTGATGCACGTCGATGGAGCATCCGCGCTCGCATCCGCCGCACACGCTGGGCGTGCGATGCAGGTACCACACTCGCATCCGGAAGCGAAAATCCTTTTCCGTCAGCGCGCCGACCGGACAGATATCGACCACGTTGCCGGCGTAGAGATTGTTGATCGGCTTGCCGGGCGCGATGTTGATCTCGTTGCGATCGCCGCGCTCGAAAATCGCAAGCTCGCTTGTGTGTGTGACTTCATCGAAGAACCGGGTGCATCGCGCGCACAGGATGCATCGTTCCTGGTCGAGCATCACCCCCGACCCGACCTCCATCGCCTTGCCCTTCTTGTTCTTCTTCCCCAGCGGGAAGCGAGAGGCTTCGGCGTCGTAGTCCATGTAGTAATCCTGGAGCTTGCACTCGCCGGCCTGGTCGCATACGGGGCAATCGATCGGATGGTTGATGAGCAGGAATTCCAGCACCGCCTGCTGCGCGGTCTTGGTGCGCTTGCTGGTGGTATGCACCACCATCCCGTCCGCCGCGCGAGTGTTGCACGCAATCTGGAGCTTGGGCGCCTTTTCGACCTCGACCAGGCACATCCGGCAGTTGCCGACGACGGTGAGCCCGGGATGGTAGCAGTAGTGCGGAATCTCGATTCCCAGGTGCTCGGCCGCCTGGACCAGGTTGAGCCCGTCGGGTACCTCGATTTCCTTGCCGTCAATGGTGAGCTTGGGCATGCGCTGATCCTCAGGCGTTCGATTCCTGGAAGGCGGGATGAGCGGGCGGCGCGAGATGGCCGTCGCGATCGCGAAACGGGCAGCGGCCGAGCTTCACGTGCTCCTCGAATTCGGAGCGGAACTTGGTCACGAATCCGCGCGTCGGCATCGAGAGCGAATCGGCGAGCACGCAGATGGTGTTGCCCTCCATCCGGTTGCCGACATCGACCATCAGATCGATGTCCGACATTTTGCCGCGTCCCGCTTCCATATCGATCAGCAGCTTTTCGATCCAGCCGCATCCCTCGCGGCAGGGCGTGCACTGGCCGCACGACTCGTGATGGAAAAAGTGCGCGATGGTGCGCAGCGTATCGACCATGCAGGTGTTGTCATTCATGACCATCACGCCCGCGGTGCCCATCAGCGATCCCGCCGCGCGCACCGAGTCAAAATCCATCGCGACCTTTTGGGCCTCCTCGGCGGTGAACGGCGGAAATGAGGCGCCGCCGGGGATGACGGCCTTGAGCTTGCGCCCGTCAAGAATTCCGCCGCCGACCTCGCTGATGAGATCCTTCAGCGGATAGCCCATCGGCAGTTCGTACAAGCCGGGCTTGTTCACGTGACCCGACAGGCAGAAGAGCTTGGGCCCGGGGCTTTTTTCGGGACCGATCGACTTGTACCAGTCGGCTCCCTTCTTGATGATCCACGGCACGTTGGACAGCGTCTCGACGTTGTTCACGACCGTCGGGCATCCGAACGCGCCCTGGATCGCCGGGAACGGCGGGCGGTTGCGCGGGTAGCCGCGCTTGCCCTCGAGCGATTCCAAAAGCCCGGTCTCCTCTCCGCAGATGTATGCGCCGGCGCCGCGATGGGTGTGAATCTCGACGTCGAAGCCCGACCCCATGATGTTCGCGCCCACGTAGCCCTTGGCGCGCGCCTCGGCCAGCGCGGTCTCGAAGATCCGGGTCTGCACCGCGAACTCGCCGCGGAAGTAGATGAACGCGGTGTGGGAGCCGACCGCGCGGCACGCGATCAGGATTCCCTCGATCACCTGGTGCGGGTCGAACTCGAGCTCGTAGCGGTTGGCAAAGGTGCCGGGCTCGCTTTCGTCGGCGTTGCAGCAGACATAAACCGGCTTCTTGGATTCCTTGGGGATGAAGCTCCACTTGGTGCCGGTGGGAAAGGCCGCGCCGCCGCGTCCGCGCAAGTTGGAGCTCTTGACCTCGTTGATGATCTCCTCGGGCTTCATCTCCACCAGCGCCTTGCGCAGCGCCTGGTAGCCGCCGTGGGCTTCGTACACGTCGAGCTTGCGGAGATCAGGGATTTCCGTCCAGCGGGTGAGTATCCGTTCCATTTCGATGCTTTCGGGCCGCGACGAACGCTCAGGCGACTTCGTGCTTGCGGCCCAGCGCGCGCAGCTTCTGCTTCTGTCCCTGGATTTTCCGCTGCAACGCCATCAGGCCGTCGAGCACGGACTCGGGCCGCGGCGGGCATCCCGGCACGTACACGTCAACCGGTACGATTTTGTCGATTCCCGGGATGGTCGCGTAGTTGTCGTAAAAGCCGCCGCTGGAGGCGCACGCGCCGAACGCCATCACCCATTTCGGCTCGGCCATCTGGTCGTACACGCGGCGCAGGATCGGGCCCTGGCGCGTGGTCACTGTGCCGATCACCATCAGCAGGTCCGCCTGGCGCGGAGTGAAGCGCGGCAGCAGCGCGCCGAAGCGATCGATGTCGTACGCCGTCATCGAGAGCGACATGTACTCCATCGCGCAGCAGGCGGTGGCGAACGGATAGGGAAAGATCGAAAATTTGCGCGCCCATCCGATCGCCTTGTCCAGGCGGGTCAGGACGGCGGTATCACCCAGCAGGATCTCATCGCCGTGTGCAAGTCCTTCGATCTGTTTCGATTCGGGCATCGATGCCTCTCGGCAATTGAAAAACGTTATGATTCCACCGTCTAGGTTAGCAAGCCGGGTTTGCGATCGTCAACAAACGCTAATGAATGCGGCGCTCACGATAAAGAAAACTTGCCCCGCCCGGCATCAAGCGGCGGCCCGCTCAGCCGTCCGAAATGCGCAGGACGGCGGCGCCGCGAATCTCGTCATGCTTGAGCGCACGCAGCGCCTCGTTCGCGTCGGCCAGATCGCAGGCGACGGTATGCGTGCGAATCGGGATCTCGCCCGCGATTTTCAGGAACGTCTCGGCGTCCTGGCGCGTGTTGGCGGTCACGCTGCGAATCTCACGCTCGTAGAAGAGATGGCGCGCGTAATCGAGCGGCGGCGTGGGGCTGAGATAAATCCCCGCGATCGCAAGGATTCCGCCGCGCTCCAGCGCTTCCATCGCGGGGGGCACCAGGTTGCCGGCGGGCGCAAACAGGATCGCCGCGTCCAGCTTGGCCGGCGGCGCCTCATCCGCCGCGCCGATCCACTCCGCGCCCAGCTCGGCGGCGAGATCGCGATGCACTCCGCCGCGGCTCATCACGAACACCCGGCACTTCCAGTGCCGCAACACCTGGAGCGCGAGATGCGCCGAGCCGCCGAAGCCGTAGAGCCCCACCGTCATGCCGGGCTTGATATCGGCGCGCCGAATCGCGCGGAACCCGATGATCCCCGCGCACAGCAGCGGCGCGGCGTGCTGGTCGTCGATCGAGTCGGGCAGCGCGTAGGCGAAGTCCTCGCGCACGACGCAGTACTCCGCGTAGCCGCCGTCATGATCCCATCCGGTAAAGCGCGCGCTCACGCACAGGTTCTCTCGTCCGCGCGTGCAGAAGCCGCATTGGCCGCAAGTCTCGCGCAGCCATGCGACGCCGACCCGCGCCCCGGGTCGGTAGCGCGAGGCGCCCGCGCCGCAGCGCTCTACCACGCCGGCGATCTCATGGCCGGGGATCACGCGCTCGCGCCTGGGCGGCAGGTCGCCCTCGGCAACGTGCAGATCGGTGCGGCATACGCCGCAGGTGCGGATGCGAACGAGAATCTCGCCGCGCGCGGGTTCGGGAGTTGGCGCTTCGATTTCATGCAGCGGCCGTGTCTCGATCGGCGCCGGCCGCTCCACCGCCATCGCTTTCATTCGCATACCCCTGGCGTATGGCTGCGCGCGGCTACCTGCCAGCCGCCGCGCTGAGTCGCTCGAATACCGCCGGATCGGCCGGCAGGCCGCCGGCCGCGGGCAGCCGCTGGATCAGCTCGAACCATCGCGAGTCGCGCGCGAACACCTCGCGCAGCAGCGCGATCGCCTCGTCCATGCGACGCGCCCTGATGAGCGCGACGCCGTGCCAGAATCGCATCTCGGGATTGTCGCCGATAAGCTCTTCGGCCGCCCGGTATTCCTGCTGGCCAGTTTCGACGTCGCCGCGCGCGAACGCCCGGTCCGCGCCCGCCTGATGCCGGTAGGCTCGCGCCACGCCGTACAGCCGGCGCAATTCGGGCAGCGGCTCGGGATGATCGTCGACGCGCAGATCGAACATGACGCCGCCGCGCACGCGGCCCTCCCGCTCGCCGTCCACCACCAGCAGCGCCGCCGATTGCCGGCCGCGAACGTCGCCGCCCTCGCCTTCGGCCGCATCGAGCGCGGCCATCAAGCGATCGGCGAGATCGCCCCTCGCGGCGCGATACGCCTCGGCCATCGCTGGCCATACCGTCGCGCGCAGCATCATGTTGGCCTGCACTGAGAATCCGTGATCGAAGATATGGCCAGCTTCCGCGATACAGTTGGCGCCGGTGTGCGCGGCCGCCTCGCCGCGCGCATCGACCATCGCGACCTGCCGCACTTCGCGGCCCGGGTCCGCGGAGACCAGTCCCGCCAATGCGTCGGCAGCGCCGCGCCCCGCACGCATCAGGTCCAGGCCCAGCTTGCCGTAGCTAGGATCGGCGAACGATTGCGTGGCGACCGCGCCGACGCCGGCTTCGGCCCAAGTCACGACCGCGCCGGTCGCAAAGTAATGCGACTGCACGGCGACACCCATCTGGCCGGTCTCGTCATCCCGCGCAACGATCGAATAGGTGTGCGCCGGCGGCGCACTCCATTCCCGCGCCGGTCGGTCAGACTGTCTCATGCGATTCACCCCCGTGGTGGCGCGCCGGATCTCGGGGCCGATTGTGGCGCATCGCCATCAGAACCTCCAACGCGCGACGCATTCGCCGGACTCGCCGCGTGCATGATCGCCCCTGCTCGGATAGCATCGAGACTCCCGCACCTCACGCGGCGTAAGCGAAATGTCACGTTCCGATTCCGCCACCGACAAATCTGCGCTGGACGGCTTCCTCGCATGGGCGCGCGAGCGCGCGATCCATTTCGATGCGAGCGGCGGCGATTTCGATCCCGCGATGCTTTCGCCGCTCGCGCCGATGCTCGCGGGAAAGCGCTTTGCCTATATCGGCGAGCCCGATCATTTCATCCACGAGAAGTACCCGTACCGGACGCTGATGCTGCGATGGCTCGCCGCCAACGGCTTTACCCACGTCGGCGAGGAGCTGGGTGTCGCCGACGCGGGCCGAATCGCGCGGTTTCTGCGGCGCGGGGAGCCGTCGTATCTCGAGCGGGTTGCAACTTACGGCTACAAGGCGGCGGCGCGCGCCGATCGCGACGACTCGCCGACCGGGATCCTGCGCGACGGCGGCGCCTACCCGACCGCCGAGCTCGGCGCCGAGCAGAAGCGGCTCGCCCATGCGATGCGCGCAATTTGCGTCGCGCGGGAATCGCGCGGAGAGCCGCCGCTTGCCTACTTCGGCTTCGACCTCGATCCTGCCGACACGGTCGGCTATGAAGACGCGATCGCGATCCTCGAGCATGCCGCCGGCGATCCGACGGTCGCGCGAATCGTGGGAGAGCTAGATCGCGCCGCCGGCGAATCGATCGACGAAGAAATCGCGCGGCTCGACGGCGCGCTCACGACCATCCAGACCAACCTGCAGCATCTCGAAGAACTGCTCGGGCCGGCCGATGCAGCGGAGCTATGGCATACCGCCGCATGCCTGCGCGCGACGCTCGCGTTCCGCCGCGATATCCGTACCGTCGAAACCTACGAAGCGCTCAACCCCGCGATGGCCGAGCGCGAACGTTTCATGCAGCGCGAGATGAATCGCGCGGTGCGCGACGCCGGTCCCGAGGCGAAATTCGTGCTGATGAGCCACAATCTGCACCTGTGCCGCGAGCTTTCCGCCGTCGCGCACAGCGACGCCGGCGCGGGTCCGGGCGGAAGCACCGAGCCGCCGCTCGGCGCGTATTTCGCGGCGCGGCTATCCGGGACAGATCTTCACCTGCTGGATGCTGATCGGGCGCGGGCGCGACTGCCATCCGTTCGCGAACCTGCCGCGCGAGATCGCGCTCGTGCCCGGCACGCTCAACGCGATGCTGGCGGAGGTCGGCGGATGCTTCATGCTGCCGATCGATCCCGCCGATCCGCGCGCGCGCCTGCTCGCGGGCGACGTGGAAGTGCGATGGGACGGAGTCACGGGAGCGCGGCTTACCGTCGCACGCCAGGCTCGACGCGATCTTCTATGTCCGCGACGTCACTCCGCTGCGCATCGATCAGGCGCGGCACTGAGCGAACAACTGACCCAGCCAACCAGGCAAGGAGCAAATCACATGGCAGCGAAGCATCCGATCCGCTTCGGAATCCAGACCGGCCAGCAGAACGTGAGCTTCGACGAGATCCGCAACTTATGGGCCACGGCCGACGCGCTCGGCTACGACTCGCTGTGGGTCTTCGATCACTTCTATCCGATCTTCGTGCCCGATCCGGCCGGCCCGTGCATGGAGGGATGGACGCTGCTGAGCGCGCTCAGCCAGCACACCCGGCGCGCGCGAATCGGAGCGCTGGTCAACGGCAACACCTATCGCAATCCGTGCGTGCTGGCGAAGATGGCAGCAACGGTCGACATCATGTCGGAGGGGCGGCTCAACCTCGGAATCGGCGCGGGATGGTTCGAGCTCGAGCATCGCAGCTTCGGAATCGACTTCAAGACTATTCCCGGCCGCCTGCAGGCGCTCGACGAGTCGCTGCAGATTATCAAGGGGATGTTCACGCAGGAGAAAACCACGCTCAAGGGGCGGCATTACGAGGTCGTCGATGCAGTCTGCAACCCGAAGCCCGTCACCAAGCCGCATCCGCCGATCCTGATCGGCGGACAGGGCGAGCGCACCCTGCTCAAGCTCGTCGCGCGCCACGCCGACATGTGGAACTCACGCGGAAGCGCGGAGGAAATGAGCCGCTTGATCGGCACGATCGAGCGCCATGGCGACACCGTCGGGCGCGACACCGACGAGATCGAGAAGACGATTATGATCGCGATGTGCTACCGGGCGCCGAAGGAGCGCGAGCAGATGACGATGGCGATCGTCGGCGCGATGGGCGGGGTCTCGCCCGAGGAGGCGCGCAAGCAGATCGTGATCGGCGGCAAGCAGGAATGCCTCGACACGATCGAGCGCTACACCAGGGCCGGCGTGACGCATTTCATCTTCATGATGATGGCGCCGTACCAGCTCGACGACGTCGAGCGCTTCGCGCAGGACGTGTTCCCCGCGGTCCGCGGTCATTGAGAGAGCGAGGAGCTCGACAACTTACGGAGTAAAATCAGATCGCGATAATTAGTGAACCTGGTGGACTATCGACTTCACGGGAAAGATTGCGAGGAAATCGGAGCTGTACTCCGTGAGATAAAGGAGCTTCCCGTTGGGCGAAATTCCCCATTGCCGCGGGAACACGCCAGCATCGAAGGTCCCCACGGTCGCGGCGCTGCCGCCGCTGTTCAGCGCCGTCTTGAAATCGAGAATGTTGACGGTGCCGCCGGCGCCGGGACATCCATCGAACCGGTTGGTGTTCGCCACCGCGATGTAGCGCCGGCCCGCAAAAGGCTGAACGCCATCGGGCGCGGCTCCTACCGGCGTGATCGACAGTGGCACAGGCATCGGATTGGTGCGAAGGTCGCTCGCGCTGAAAGCCAGCAGATTGTTGTCGTCGCGCGCGGATACCCACGCGACTTTGTCGTGGTTCGTTAAGATTACCCGCGTCGGCCAGCATCCCGCTGGCACGAACGAGATTACCGAGTTGGCTGGGTCGGTCCGCGCGATGTTGAGATCCGCCACATCCACGGTGCCCATGGCGCCATCGTGCGTTGTAATCGGGCACTCCCCCGATCCATCCGGGATTTGGCACGCCGTATGATCGTAAAACGGCCGGGTCGTCAGCGCCGCCTCATTGGTGATGTACAGGTAACGGCTGTCACTGGAGACGGCGAGTCCGACCGGCGCGCAGTCAACCGGAATCTCACCGATGACTGACGATTTGTCCTGGCCGGAAGAAAGCGCCTTCTTGAAATCGATCACGCTGACGGTATCCGGCAGGTCACCGGGCTGGTCACAAGTATCGCCGCCCGAAAACTCATTGGCCACGAAGACAAGTTTGTTGTCGGGAGAAATTGCCACCTCGATCGCACTGGTATATGTCGGCACGGTTCCCATCGCGGCTGTGGGGTCGCCCGCGATCGCCTTTCGCACATCGATAAACTGCACGCCGCCCTTACGGCACGTGTCTCCTTTCTTAACCGCAACCAGCAGATAGCGCCCGCCCTTGCTTATCGCCATACCGGTAGCAGGTCCGCAGGTCGGGACCGTCTGCACCACCGCAGCGAATGTCTTCTTTTGGCGAAGCACCACGACGCCGCTGGTTGGCACCGTCGTCGAGACAAAAACGTAGCGCCCATTCGGGGTTGTAATTGCGGCGAAGACTTGGCCCGGCATTGGAATTTCCTGCAGCACGGGATTGATCGCTTGAGCCGAAGTGACCGCTGAATTGGCCAAAATCGCCGCGCCAAAAAAAGTCGCGCATAAAATTGCGCGAGACCAGTTGAATTTGCTCTTCAATGTCATCCTTATTGCTGCGAAGGTTTGGTCTTCAATGTTCGGGCGAGCGATCTTTAGCCGCCGGTGAATAACGGCGCAAGCCGCAGCCCCGCTGAGAATTCCCACCAGTGCCGGCGCCACGGCTGGCGAGCCGGCGGAGGAGCGCTCACCACCCGGTGGGAAACATCGCCATCAGTTGAATGCGGATTATCCATTGCGGGTTGCCCTGGGGGCGCTTCGCGAGGTCATAGGCGCCAATCTGCCAACTCATCGCGTGCGACCCCACGTTGAACGCGTCGCCCACGTCGGCGCCGATCGGGACCGTCCATCCGTTGGCGGCGTCCGCGGTCCAGTCGAACGTCATCGGCGGATCGACGTCGACGTACCATCCGCTATCGAAGTTGTAGCTGACTTCCGGCTCGAGGTAGGTCTGATTGACGCTGCCGCGCGCGCGATCACCGGCGAACGACATGAGCTGGTAGGTCACCACGCCGCCGAACCATGGTCCGTTGTCGTACAGGAGCGCCGCCGTCGGACCCGCACACCATCGCCCGGTCCCGAACGCATCGCTGGTAGCCGTCGGAAATTGAAAGACCGGCCCGGCGCCCCAAATCCATTCGTCCGCATCGTGAGGGGTCAGAAAGAATGAACTCTGCAGGTCGTTGAGCCCGTATTGCTCGTTCGGACTCGGCTGGTAGGTCGCCGACAAGCTCGGCCGCGCCATCAGGTCCCACTGCGGGCTCAGCGAGAACGGAATCAGCGGCTCGATATTGAGGGCCTCTCCGGCGTTGTGATGAGGCCCGATGCTAAAGCCGGTGGTCGCCTGCAGCGGCAGCTTTATGAAATCTGCGAACGGATTGTGAACGCTCTTGGCCAGGTCCTCAGGCGTGACGACCTTTGCGGACGAAGTCGGCGCCGACGACGGCGATGCCTGCTGCGCGTGTGCCGGCGCGCCAAGCAAAGCGCCGACCGTCAGCCCGACGACCATGACCATCACGCCGAGCGCATGTCGTAATCGGTCGAACACCTTGCCTCCGCGAAATCCGGTCAACCGCTCGAATTCCGCGGAATCTCCGCGGCATCCCGCCAACCTCACGAATTCCGCGCAAGCTTCACGGCGTCCCGACTCCGGCTGCGTTCTCTATTGCCGTCAGAATCGATCCTCATGCAAGCCCCGCTAGCGCCGGGCTTTGCCAAGCGCGAAGGATTTTGATTTTCTCGCCATAGAAAAGTCGGCGCGGTGAGCGCGGAGAGTTCGCGATGATGAAGCTCTGGAAGGTGATGCAGGCAATGCCGGCGGCGGAGATCGCCAGCTTCGCGCGCGCGGCGGAAGACGCGGGCCTCGACGGCGTATGGGCGCCGCAGCTATTCTCGCCGCCCTTCCCGGCGCTCGCGGCCGCCGCGATGGCGAGCACGAACCTCAAGCTCGGCACCGGAATCGCGCTCGCGTTCACGCGCACGCCGCTGGAGACCGCGCTCAATGCAATCGACCTCGACCTCATCAGCGGCGGCCGCCTGGTGCTCGGTCTCGGTACCAGCACACGCGACTTCAACGAGCGCTTCCATGGCGTGAACTACGGCCGTCCGGTCGCCCATCTGCGCGAGGTCACGCTCGCGGTGCGCCAGATCGTCGCGAAGTGCCACTCCGGCGGAATCGGCGTGCTCGAGGGCGAGTACCACAAGATGGACCTGCGCGGCTTCCGGACCGCGACCCGGCCGGTGCGCGACGCGATTCCGATATACCTGCCCGCGCTGTTCGAAAGCACGGTCAGGCTCGCGGGCGAAATCGGCGACGGACTGATCGGCCATCCGGTCTGGTCGCATCATTGGGTGAGCAACCAGGCGAAGGCGGCGCTCGACGCGGCGCTGGCGGCGGCGGGACGAACGCGCGATCAGATTCACGTCAACCTGTGGATCTACACCGCCATCTCGGAGCGCCGTGCGGATGCGATCGACGATCTGCGCGGGACGATCGCGTTCTACTCGAGCATCCCGCAGTACGGGAAATATTACGCGGCGCACGGATTCGGCGCGCAGACCCGCGCGGTCTGCGAAGCGGCGGCGCGCGGCGATACGGCCGGGATGATCAAGGCGGTTCCCGACGAAATGGTGAACACGTTCGGAATCGCCGGCACCGCCGACGAGGCGCGCGAACGCGTCGCGAAGATGGCCGAGCACGCCGACTCGCTCACGCTGGTGCCGCCGCAGCATCTGATTAAGGGCGCGAAGATCGGCGCATACGACGCGGCGATCGCTCGCACATTCTACGGCCGGTAAGCCGCGCCCTCGCCGCGACGCAGTATCGAATCGAAACTGCGTTTGCCTGCCTGAACCTGATGGCTTATAAGGTCCGAAGGATGTCGCTCGGCCTCTCAACCGCTTCTTCGCCGCGAACCTCGCCGCCGATCCGCGCGATTCTGGACCGCGCGCTTGCCGGCGCGGCGCTCCTTGAGTCCGAGGCGATCGCGCTTATCGAGTGCTCCGACGGCGACCTGCCCGACCTGCTCGACGCCGCCGCCGCGCTGCGCGACCGCGGCAAGGGCCGCGACGTCACCTACTCGCGCAAAGTCTTCCTGCCGGTCACCAACCTGTGCCGCGACCGATGCACCTATTGCACGTTCCGCAAGGACCCCGGCGACCCTGGCGCATGGACGATGATGCCCGATGAGATCGCCCAGTGGTCGCGGCGCGGCGCGGAGCTGGGATGCAAGGAAGCGCTGATGTGCCTGGGCGACAAGCCCGAGGTCGCGTTCAAGGAATATCGCGAGACGCTCGCCACGCTCGGCGTTCGCACCACGATCGAGTACGTCGGGCGCGCCTGCGAAATTGCGCTCGACGCCGGACTGCTGCCGCATACCAACGCCGGTCTGATGACGCCGCGATGAAATGCGGACGCTGCGGCCGCTCAACGCCAGCATGGGCCTGATGTTGGAGAGCATCTCGCCGCGCCTGCGCCAGCGCGGCGGAGTTCATCAGGCGGCGCCCGACAAGGACCCGGCGCTGCGGATGAAGATGATCGACGAGGCGGGCGAGCTCAAATCCCGTTCACGACCGGAATTCTGATCGGAATCGGCGAGACGCCCGCCGAGCGAGCGCAGAGCTTGTGCGCGATTCGCGACTCGCACGCGCGTCACGGCCATATCCAAGAAGTGATTATCCAGAACTTCCGCGCCAAGCCGGAAATCGCGATGGCCGATGCACCCGAGCCCGACGAACTCGACATGGCGCGCGCGATCGCAACCGCGCGGCTGGTGTTGGGAGCGGCGATGAACGTGCAGGCGCCGCCGAATCTGTCGCCGCGACAGATGGACCTGTTCCTGCGCGCCGGTATCAATGACTGGGGCGGCATCTCGCCGCTCACCAAGGACTATGTGAATCCCGAAGCGCCGTGGCCGCATATCGAGCGGCTGGGCGAAGAGTGCGCCCGCGCGGGCTTTAAGCTCGGCGAGCGTTTGGCCATTTACCAAGAATATATAACAGATGAGTGGCTCGACCCGGCGGTCGCGACCAAAGTGCGCGCGATGTGGGCTCGAACCGTCGGAGGCGCTCAATGAATCTAGAGTACTGGCGAAACTGGATCGATGAGATCGAAGCGGCACCGCTCGATGCTCTGCTTGCCGGGGCGTCCGCGCCTGTGCGCGCTGCGCTGGAGCGCGCCATCGAGGGGCGCGAACTCACGCTCGACGAGGGGCTCGCGCTGTATACGTCGCAGGGCGACGACTTGCGCGCGATGGTGAAGTGCGCGGACCTCGCGCGCGCGCAGGACGTCGGCGACGAAGTCACCTACGTCGTCAACCGCAACCTCAACTTCACCAATATCTGCTTCGTCGGATGCCAGTTCTGCGGCTTCAAGCGCCAGCGCTGGGAGTCCGACGCATACGATCATTCCGACCAGGCGATCCTCGCCAAGGTCGCCGACGCGGTCGCGCGCGGCGCCATCGGAAGTCTGCATGCAGGGCGGAATCAATGCCGAGATGCCGGCGTTCAAGTATCGCGACCTGCTCGACGTCATCAAGGCCGGCTTCCCGCAGATCCACATCCATGCGTTCTCGCCCGATGGAGATCATGTACGGCGCGCGGCGCACGCGGATGGAGTATCCCGGAGTATATCGCGATGCTGCGGGAGCACGGGCTCGGCTCGATTCCCGGCACCGCGGCGGAAATCCTCGACGACAGCGTGCGCGAAATTCTCAGCCACAAGAAAGTCGATGTCGCCGCGTGGGTCGATATCATCACCACCGCCCATTCGCTCGGCGTGCCGACCACCTCGACCGTGATGTACGGGCATATCGAGACGCCGCGCCATGTGGTGAATCATCTCGACCTGATGCGCACGATCCAGAAGGAGACGCACGGCTTCACCGAATTCGTGCCGCTGCGCTTCATCCATCACAATACCGTCATGTACCGCAAAGGACTGGTGAAGCCGCAGGACAACGGCCCGCTCGATTTCCAGATGTACGCGTTCGCGCGTCTGTTCCTGCGCGCGCAGATCAAGAACCTGCAGACTTCGTGGGTGAAACTCGGCGTCGATCTCGCCGCGCTGACGCTCAAGGCCGGATGCAACGATTTCTCCGGCACCCTGATGGAGGAAAGCATCACGGCGCAGGCCGGCGGCGAGGCCGGCGAATTCGTCCCCGTCGATCTGATCGAAGACAAGGTGCGCGAGATGGGGCGCACCCCGGTCGAGCGGACCACCCTTTACAAGAAGCTGTACGGAAGAAAGGCGCCCAATGGAGCGCGGCCGATCCTCCCCTCCTCCCAGCCGGCGGATAACCACGCTTGCGGGGGGAGTGGGTGCAGCTAAGTTCATTCGCGGACTGGTCCGCGCAGGTCGCGCCCGCGCGCTTGACCGTCATCGTCAATACCGGCGATGACGACGTCTTCTACGGGACTGCGCGTGTCGCCCGATATCGACACCGTGACCTACACCCTTGCAGGCGTCGCGAACGCCGAGCATGGATGGGGCCGCGCGGATGAGTCCTTGGCCACGCGCGACGAGCTTGCGCGCTTTTACGGACGGACCGTGGTTCAACCTTGGCGATCGCGACATGGCGACCCAGCTATACCGCACCGAGCGCCTGGCCGCGGGCGCGCGCCTGTCCGGCGATTACCGCCGATGTCGCCCGCGCGTTCGCCGTGCGTGCGCGCGTGACTCCCGATGACCGACGATCCGGTGCGCACCTTCGTAAAGCTGCGCGGGCGCAAGCCCGCATCCCGTTCCAGCAGTACTTCGTGCGTGGACTCGCGCGCGGCGCGGTGCAGGCAATCGAGCTTCGCGGCGCAGCGCAAGCTCGCCCGGCGCCGGGCGTGATCGGCGCTATCCGAACCTCCGCCGCGACCATCCTTGCGCCGTCCAATCCGTTCGTCTCCCTGGGGCCGATCTTCGCGCTGCGCGGCGTGCGCCCGGCGCTGCGAGCGGCGCGCGCCCGCGTCGCGGCGATTAGTCCGATCATCGGCGGCAAGACGGTCAAGGGTCCGGCGGACAAGATGCTGCGCGGACTGGGAATGGAAGTCTCGGCGCTGGGCGTCGCGCGCCTGTATCGCGATATCACCGGCGTCTTCGTCCTGGACAACGCCGACCGCGCGCTTGCGCCCGAGCATCGAACGGCTCGGGATGCGCGCGGTCGTAACCAATACGATAATGACCACGCCCGCTCGCAGCGCGCGCCTGGCCCAAGTGGTCCTGCGTGCGCTGGGGGTGTAGTCTCTACCGACCATGCGTTCGATCTCGTTCACCGCGATCGAGGGAATCCCGATCGTCAAGCATGGCGACGACGTTGCAGCGCTGGTCGGCGCCGGTATCGACGCCACCGGGCTGGTGCCGGCGGCCGGCGATATCGTCGTTATCTGCCAGAAGATCGTCTCCAAGGCCGAGGGACGCGAAGTCGATCTCAACGACATCGAGCCGTCCGCGTTCGCGACCAGCCTCGCGCGCCGATGGGAAAAGGATCCGCGCGCCGTCGAGCTGGTGCTGCGCCAGACCAACCGGATCGTGCGCAACGATCGCGGCGTGATCATCGTCGAGACCGGCCCCGGATGGATTTGCGCCAACGCGGGCGTCGATGAATCCAACAGCCTCGCCGACGATCGCGCCATCCTGCTGCCCGTCGATCCCGACGCCTCCGCCGCTCAAATCCGCGCGGGACTGAGCGTGCGATACGGCGTCGAATTGGCTGTACTGGTGACCGACACGTTCGGGCGGCCGTGGCGCGATGGTCTGACCGAGATATGTCTCGGGATAGCCGGAATGAACCCGATCCTCGATTTGCGCGGCACCACCGACCTCGGCGGCCGCGAGCTGCATCATACCGTGGTTGCGATCGCCGACGAGCTGGCCGCCGCGGCCGGCCTGCTGATGGAGAAGGCGGCGGCAATTCCCGCGGTGCTGGTCCGCGGCTATGTCTTATCAGCCGTTCGACGGAAGCGCGAAGGTATTGATTCGCCCCGCGGAAGCGGATTTATTCCGCTAACCCAGTGAAGAAGGCCAAGGCAATCGATCTCGACCGCACTCCCGCCGCGCCGGCGCAGAGCCCGGCCCGGATGGTGGAGAGCGACCTCGCGGAATCCGAGGCGCGGCTGCGCCGCCTGCTCGATTCCCGTGAGACGCTGATCGCGGAGATCTGCCACTACCTGGTCGATGGGCGCGGCAAGCGTCTGCGCCCGACCTTCATGCTGCTGGTGTTCCGCGCATGCGGCGGACCCGACGAAGACCTCGACGGCGCCATCGACGCGGGAATCGCGCTCGAGCTCATCCACTCGGCAACCCTGCTCCACGACGACATCATCGACGACAGCGAGCTGCGCCGCGGCAAGCCGTCGGCCTATGCGCGCTATGGATTCGGCCCCTCGCTGATCGCGGGCGACTACCTGTTCTGCCGCGCCTTCGAGCTTTGCGCGCGCTTCGACGAACAGACCATCGTCACCGCCGCGCGCGCCTGCATCCAGCTCACCGAGGGCGAGGTGATGGAAGGCCGCTACCGCCACAACACCGCCGCCACGCTCGAGGACTACGTCGCCGTCATCACGCGCAAGACCGCCTCGCTGTTCGAGGCCGGCGGACGCGTCGCCTCGGGTCTGGCGCGCGCGCCGCGCAAGACCGTCGATGCGATGGGCCAGCTCGGGCTTGCGATGGGGCTGGCGTTCCAGATGGTCGATGACCTGCTCGACGTGCTCGGTCCCGAGGAGAAGATCGGCAAGCCGGTCGGCTCGGACCTTCGCGCCGGCGTGCCGTCGCTGCCGCTGGTGCTCGGAGTGGAGCGCAACCCGGAGCTCAAGCGAATCCTCCACGACGCCGCCACGCTGGACGGCGCCGCATTCGACCGGGCGCTCGAGATTCTGCGTGAGCCCGAGCTGGTGGCCCAGGCGCGCGCGATCGCGGCCGAGCAGGTCGCGACCGCCCGCCGCATCCTGGGCACGCTGCCGCCGTCGGCCTATCGCGACAGCCTGGGCGCGCTCATCGACGAGCAGATCCACCGCGAAGTCTGAGCGCGGCGGGGGCAGCGTCGAGCATCCCGATCGCTCCCGCGGCCGGCGCCATATCCAGTCAGCGCCGGACTTGACTATCAAATTCTGGGTTGGCGGACCTGAAGACCGGCTCACCGGCCGGTTCGCCCTACTCGTCGCGGGCGTTCTGGCGGGTTCGGAATACTCTGTCGGGCGCCAGGACGGGGCGTGGATGCTCGATAATCCTTGAGGTTTTCCGGATTTCGGGTGGGTTCGTTTGATCGTCGCCCCGAGTGGCTATACCCTCTCCCCCCTGCTCTCGAATTCCCCACTCTGGAGTTGACTACGCGCCGTTCTCGAGGGAGCCTCTTATGGAGCCTCACATCCATCGCGAGTTACTATAGCACATCTGGCGAAATAGTATAGGCGTGCGCGCCTGCGCCCGCACGCCTGTCAGTGGACAGCCCGTGCCGAGGAGCCAGGCCGCGATTGGGATTGCAGGGCGCGCGCGGCCACGACTGGGATAATCCGATCGCGCCAATTCGCGTAGCACGCGGGCGGCGTGCCTCTGGGCTAGGAGCTCGAATTGAACTGGTTGAGCGCCAGCACCGCCAGGAATGGAAGCTCGGTCAGATGGTCCACCTGTGCCGCGCTGAACAGGCCCGGAACCAGAAAGAGGCTGTTATCCACCAGGAACTCCTGGTATGGGCCGGTCGGATTTTGCGTGGTGAAGTAGGACCACGCGACGTCGGTATTCACCCGGGTCACCACGGAGTCGTTCTGCAGCGAAACCAGCACGAGCGGGAATTTCGGAGTGAACAGGTAGGTGTTCGCGTTGAGCAACGCCGCGTACAGCGGATTCGTCACGTCGCCGTCCATCAGGGCCGTCGCATAGTCGGGGGTCAGCAGCGGCTGAACCGAATTGTTGTTGGTGGTAAAGCTCGTCTGGGAAGCCTGCCCCACCATCGCGATCACTGCCGTCGTGTCGGCAATGTCGGCCTCGTAATAGAGCCCGTTGAGATTGCCGCTGGTTCCGCAATTGGGCTGGTTGGATTGCGTGCAGGTGTAGAACGGGTCAACCACGATGTCGGTTGGCGCGATATTGTCGTAATACGCAAAGCTCATCGCCAGGTCGCCGCTCAGATAGGGCTTCGACAGCGCCGAAGTGAGGGGGCTGAGCGAGAACCACGGATTGTCGGCGTTCGAAATATTGTAGAACAGGTACGGCAGCATCGTTCCCGTCAGGTCGAACACGCCCGAAATCGGCACAGTCTCTTTCAACCTGACGTTGAGCGCCGCGGCATAGCGCGGATTCGTCTGCATCAGGTGCGCCGCTTCCAGAGAATAGGCGCCGCCCTCCGAATAACCGGTGATAAAAAGCGGCATCCGTCCGGAAAGCTTGCCTGCCAGGTAAGTCCGCGCCGCCTTGACCATCGCGAGCCCGCTTTGCGCGTTCTCCTGTGGATAGACGACGTACGGATGCGGGTCGGCGGTATCGACGCCGAGCCCGATAAAGTCCGGCATCACGACCACGTAGCCCTGCGACGCCCATACGGCCGCCATCAAAATCCCCGCGTAGTAGCCGCCGGGATTGTCGGCGGTGATGAAATTGGACGGTACGTTGGACCGCTGGATCGTGGTGCCGTGGAAAAAGAGCACGATACCCCTAATCGAAGCCGCGGGCAGTTCGGGGATGACGATTCCTCCCGAAACGGTGACCGCCGCGCCGCCGACGTTAATCGCGCCGTACGTGATCTCGTCCGCATCTACCTGCTGGATATTGAGCGGGTTGTTGCCGATCGGATCGGTGCTGAGATCAAAGTTGCCGAAGTCCGGCGTATTCAGATTGGCCTCGTTCTGCTGGCATTGGGCCTGGGTGATACCGTTCGGGCAGATCGTATCGACGTAATATTCGTCGAGAGCTGGCAGCGTGCTTGCTTCAACCCCGTCGTAGGAGGTTGAGGCGGTCGATGAGGTCGCGCCGGTGGGGTAGGTCGTAACGAGGCTGCCATCGATGAGCTTGCTTTCGCCGTTGGCGGTATTGAATGGCGCCGGATAGCTCCTGGTGGCTCCCGAGGTTCCGTTGCCGCACGCGGAAAGCGCGAGGCCGAAACTCAAAACGATCGGCAGCAGAATGAATCGGATTGCTGCCATCCGCCAGTCAGTCATTGCTCTACTCCCCCGAAGATATTTGCGGTCCCGCGCCTTCACCTCCGAAGTCGCCGGAGCGCTGTTGAATTCAGTGCGGACGCCGAAACGGTATTAAACCGGGATTTCCGTTTTGACTCTCCGCTTGCGGTCTCCTATAGGACGGAAGGAATCTCTCTACAAGGGTTTCAGCCGGTATTGGTCGACGGCTTTCCCCACGGTGCCGGAAGAGGCCGGTTTCGCCTCCGGCGAGCATGCAACGCCCCGAGACGATCCCTTTTCCGGGCGCATCTGCAGACACTTCCCCCGCCAAACCCGCGTCTCGTCGATAATTGCCGCACTCTACGCCCCGCCTGATCCCGCCGGCGACGGCAGCGCCGCGATCTTCACCATCATGGCCGCGAACAGCCATCGCGTGAGATGACTCTCCGCCAGCAGCAAGCAGTCGTAGCGGGCAGGTTTGATCAATCTGCCGCCGGTTCTTGACCAGCCGCTGCTGCAAGCTGGCCAGCGAGGTGAGCACGACGGATTTACGCTCCGAGATTCCGCCAGCGGGGCGAGCCGCGGGGAACGGGTGTTTCTGATTGCCGACTCTCGGCAGGTCATTGTGAAGGTGCAAGCCAGCGCGGGCGCAGGCTTGCACGGTAGAATCCCGATGCATTGCCCGGTCGGACACGTGAATTCTCCCCCATGAAGACAATTGGGGCGAAAGAAAACCATCGAGCCAGGTGCGCGACGGTGACACGGCGGTGTCCACAAGACCTTGAATTCTCGTGGAAACTTTTATTACGACCGGATGAATCGTCGCCCCGCCTGTGCTCTTCTATTGATCTGAACCGTTAATGCCACCAGAGCCGAGAACATCCTTCGAGGCCCTCAAGGAGAGCATCCTGCACAACCTTGAGCTGGGCCTCGCGACCACGCCGACTCATGCGACGGTGCGGGAGTGGTATATCGCCGTGGCGATGACGGTGCGCGGGCTGCTGGTCGCCAACTGGTATCGCGACAGCGACGGCGAGCCGGCCAAACAGGAGCGCGTGGTCGCCCTGCTCTCCGCGGAATACCTGCTCGGACCTCATCTGCACAACAATCTCGTCGAGCTGGGCATTTACGACGAAATCGAGCGCGCGGTGGCGGCGCTCGGCCAGGACCTGCGCGAGCTTATCGCGCAGGAGCCGGAGCCCGGGCTGGGCAACGGCGGATTGGGCCGGCTGGCGGCCTGCTACATGGAGTCGCTGGCAACCCTCAAGACCCCGGCTATCGGCTACGGCATCCGCTACGAATTCGGCATCTTCGAGCAGCAGATTCTGGACGGATGGCAGGTCGAGCGCAGCGACGAATGGCTGCGGCACGGCAATCCGTGGGAGATCGCGCGCCCCTCAATCTTCTACCGCATCCGGCTCGGCGGGCGGGTGGAGACCGAACGCGACGAGAGCGGCGTGCCGCGCTCGCTGTGGATACCCGACCGGCTCGTGCGCGGCGTCGCTTATGACACCTTCACCCCGGGCTACCGGGTGCCGTGGGTCAACATTCTGCGGCTGTGGAAGGCGGAATCGCATCTGCCGTTCGACTTTCAGCGCTTCAACGTCGGCAACTACGTCGGCGCGGTCGAGGAGCAGGTGCTCTCCGAGAACATCACGCGCGTGCTCTATCCCAACGACGAGCAGTTGACCGGCAAGGTGCTGCGCCTGGAGCAGCAGTACTTCTTCGTCTCATGCTCGCTGCAGGACATGATCCGGCTTCATCGGCTGCGCAACCGCTCGATGTCGGAGTTCCATCGCCACTGGGCGGTTCAGCTCAACGATACCCATCCCGCGATCGCGGTCGCCGAGTTGATGCGGATTCTTATCGACGATTACCGCTTCGAGTGGAGCGCGGCGTGGGACGTCACGCGCCAGACCTTCGGCTACACCAATCACACCCTGCTGCCGGAGGCGCTGGAGCGATGGCCGCTGTCGGTGTTCGGCGCGCTGCTCCCGCGCCATCTCGAGGTAATCTACGAGATCAACGAGCGGATGCTGCGCGAGGTGCGCGCGCGCTTTCCCGGCGATATCGACCGGGTCGCGCGGATGTCCATTATCGAGGAGACCGGTGAGAAGCACGTGCGCATGGCTCATCTGGCCACCGTCGGCAGCCATCGGATAAACGGCGTCGCGAAGCTCCATTCCGAGCTGCTTACCCGCGGCGTGCTGCGCGACTTCGCCGAGATGTACCCGGAGAAATTCACCAACGTGACCAACGGGGTGACACCGCGGCGATGGATGGCGGTTAGCAATCCGGAGCTGACCGCGCTCATCAGCAGCCGGCTGCGCAACGGATGGCTGGCGCATATGGAAACCGAGCTGCGCGAGTTCGAGCAGTACGCCGACGATCCCGAGGTGCGCGACGCCGCCCGGCGCATCAAGGGCGCCAACAAGCGCCGGCTCGCCGCGATGATCGAGGCGACCACCGGCGACAAGCTCAACCCCGACTCGATCTTCGACGTCCAGGTCAAGCGTATCCACGAGTACAAGCGCCAGCACCTAAACGTGCTCCACGTGCTGGCGCTCTACAACCGGCTGCGGCGCGACCCCGGGCTTGACCTCCATCCGCACACCTTCATCTTCGCAGGCAAGGCGGCGCCCGGTTACGCGATGGCGAAGCTGATCATCAAGCTGATCAATTCGGTGGCGCAGATGGTCAATCGCGATCCGGTGGTAAACGGCCGCCTGCATGTGGTTTTCGTCCCGAACTTCAACATCCGCGCGAGCCAGCAGATCTGCCCCGCCGCCGACCTGTCCGAGCAAATCTCGACGGCCGGCAAGGAGGCGTCGGGCACCGGCAACATGAAGTTCGCGATGAACGGCGCGGTCACGATCGGCACGCTGGACGGCGCCAATATCGAGATCCGCGAGCAGGTCGGCGCCGAAAATTTCTTTTTGTTCGGACTCACCGCGCCGCAGGCGCAATGGCTGCTCGATTCGAGCTACCGCCCGCGCGACTATTACGAAAAGAACCCGGCGCTGGCCGAGGCGATCGACCTGATCGACTCCGGGCGCCTGCCGGGCAGCGATCGAGAGACGTTCCGCCCGCTGGTCGATTCGCTGCTCTCCCGCGATCCGTTCCTGGCGCTCGCGGATTTCGAATCCTACGCGAACTGCCACGCGGAAGTGGAAAAAGCCTACCGCGATCGCGAGCGATGGACGCGGATGTCGCTGCTCAATATCGCGCGCTCGGGCCGCTTTTCCTCCGACCGCGCGATAAATGAGTACCGCGAGCGCATCTGGGACATGTGACCGGCCGGCGCGGCACCCGCCGCGTGCAGCACGCCCCGCTTTCCGGCATTCTGAGTGCGTGCGAATTCCGTCAACGCAGAGATTCCCGGCAGGCGACCGCCTAACCGGTCTTGCACCTCTCGCTGCGGGAGGGTTTCCAAATGAGCGCGGGCTTGCGATGCGGAGGGCTTGATGAGCGCCGCAGCGGTGCTGATTGCCGGGGCGGGACCGGCGGGCGCGATGGCGGCGTACCTGCTCGCGCGCCACGGAGCGGCGGTCACCCTGCTGGAGCGGCAGACTGACTTCGCCCGCGAGTTCCGCGGCGAAGTGCTGATGCCGTCGGGGCTCGAGGTGCTCGACGGCGCCGGGCTCGGCCCGCAGCTCGCCGCGCTGCCGACCCTGGCCATGACGCGGGTGGAGTTCTTCCGCCACGCCAGGCCGCTCGCCACGGTTGCGCTCGACGCGATGCCCCAGACCGTGCGAATCGTGCCGCAGCCGCCGATGCTCGAGATGCTGGTGGCCGAGGCCGCTAAATTTCCCGGCTTCACGCTCGAGCGCGGCGTCACCGTCCGCGATCCGATCATCGAGGACGGCCGGATCGCCGGCCTGCGCGCGGATACCGCGCACGGCCCGCGCGAATTCCGCGCCGACTTCGTGCTCGGATGCGACGGGCGCGCTTCGGTGCTGCGCAAGCGGCTGGGGCTGGCCGTCGAGCATATCGCGCAGGGGTTCGACGTGATGTGGGGGCACGTGCCGGGACAATTCCCGGATGCGCATACCGCGCGCTTTTATTTCGGGCGCGCGCACTTCGTGATCGCCTATCCCTCACCCGAAGGCCATCTGCAGATCGGATGGATAATCAAGAAGGGCGCCTTCGGCGAGATGCGCAAGCTCGGCGCCGAGGGATGGTACAACGCGATGGCGCCGTACCTGTCCGACGACATGCGCAGCTTCGTCGGCGAGCGGCGCGACGCCCTCGAGCATCCAGTGCTGCTGGACGTGATCTGCGATCGGCTGCGTGACTGGACCGCGCCCGGAGCGCTGCTGATCGGCGACGCCGCGCATCCGATGTCGCCGGTGGGGGCGCAGGGAATCAATATCGCCCTGCGCGACGCCGCGGTTGCCGCCAACCATCTCGGACCCGCACTGGCACAGGGGGCCGGCGCCGCCGCGCTCGACGAGGCCGCCCGCCGGGTGCATCGCGAACGCGCGCCGGAGGTCGTCGCGATCCAGGACCTCCAGCAGCAGGGCCCGCGGATCGCGTTCACCGATTCATGGCGCAGCCGAATCCTGCTGAGCCGCCCGGTAGTGACGCTGATGCGGACGCTGCTGGCGCCGCTGCTGATCCGCCGCGCCCGCCCAATGCTCTACGGTGTGACAGCGGTGCGCGTTCAATAGTAAGCTCGCCGCCGCCGCGGGAGCGCGCGAAAGGTTTATGGAAGAAATACTGGTGCGGCAAAGCGCATGGCAGATAGCGCTGGGCCTGGCGATCCTGATGCTGGTGGCATGGCGGGTCGGATTGCGGATGGGAAATCACCTGCGCGATCGCGATCGCAAGGCGCGATGGTCCAAGTTCGACGACGCCAGCCTGGCGCTGCTGGGCCTGCTGGTAGCATTCACGTTCGGGATGTCGATCAGCCGCCACGACGATCGCAGGCTGATGGTAATTCGCGACAGCAACGCGATCGGCGACTTCTATACCTGCGCGACCCTGCTCGACGAGCCGGTCCGATCGCAGCTGCAAACGCTCATCCGCGAATACACCGAACTGCGGCTCCAGGCCTCGCGCACGATCACAACTCAGCAACATATCGAGCAGGTAATAAAGCGGTCGCAGCAGATGCAGGATCAGATGACTATGCTGGTCGCGCAGGCGCTGCGCCAGGGCACTCCGATCGCGGTGCCGCTGACCAACACGCTCAACCAGTTGATAAGCGTGCAGGCCGAGCGCATCGGCGCGATTGAAAACAGCCTGCCCGCAAGTATCGCGTTGCTGCTGATCACCTGCGCGCTGGTCGCCACGATGCTGGTGGGACGCGAGCAGGGTTTCGAGGACAAGACCGAAGTTCCCGCAACGCTCAGCTTCATCCTGATGGTGACGCTGGCGGTGTACGTCACGCTTGACCTGAATCAGCCGCAGCGCGGGATGGTTACGGTGAGCCAGGCGCCGATCGCGCGCGTGCTGTCCGCGATGAACGCCCCCGCCCCACCGCCGAAGTGACCGCGCGGCGTGCCCGCGCGGTCATCCTGAGCGCAGCGAAGGATCTCACGCGCGCCGTGCCCGCGCGGTCATCCTGAGCGCAGCGAAGGATCACCCGGCGCCGCAGGCACTTCGGTCTGGTGCGGCTCCGTCCGCTGCGCATCTTCCCTTCCATCAACTTGAGCGCAGCGAGTCTGCGCGCCCCTTCCGTCATTTCGAGCGAAGCCCGCTGCGGGCGGAGTCGAGAAATCCCGGGTCCTCTTCCCCTATCGACCCCGGGATCCCTCGACTTCGCAGACCCCGCTCGGGATGACGCACACGGCGCCGGCCGGCCATCCGATCGCGACGCCAGCTCCAGCGCCATCAACGGAACCGCTCAACCTGAGACCCGGACTCACAGTCGTCCTGCGCGAAGCGCCGGCTTGAATTCGGACGACTGTCCAAATCGCAGGGATCCACGCCTGAAATAATCATTAGCCATAGGATTGCCATTTCCGTAAAGATCGATGGTGTCGGGGGATCATAGTTCTTCTGCTCGTTCGGGAGTGCAGACCACGTGGGAAGGAGGAATGAGCATGAGTGGTCTAGATGCGTACGTGATCCGCTTCCAGGCGGATCGTCAAACCGGAATGCGCCTTTGGCGCTGGGGCACGGCAGCTCTTATCGCCGCTGTGCTGATCTGTATGGGCGGGGTGCCGGTCGATGCCGCCGCGGTCTCGGGAGTGACACAGATCGCGCGGTACGGCGACACCGCGCCCTTGTCCGGAGGTCAAACGTTCGACGGCTTCGACGAGCCGATGGTGAACGCCAACGGCGACGTTACCTTCGTCGGGTTCCTGTCGGGCGGGGGCGCGGGCGTGTATTTGATGCCCGTCGGCGGATCGCTCACCAAGATCGCGGAAGATGGCGATACCGTCGATGGCGCCACGCTGACCACCGACTTCGACGGACCCGCGATCAACGACGACGGGACTGTGTTCTTCGTGAACCGCGGAATGACGGGCGCCTTCGCGAACGCATTGTTCGCCAAGGCTGTGGGCGGATCGCTCGCATCGATCATCAGGCAGGGCGACCCGGCTCCCGGAACCAACGCGGGCGTTTTCGAAACCTTCGACGACATGGGAGTAAATCCACGCAAGGGCGATATCGCAGTGATCGCCAGCTACACGGAAGACGGAGGATCCACCTTCAAGATCGGCGTGTGGCTGCGCATCCTCAAGAACAAGAAAAAAGGCAAGACGCAGCTCGTTGCGATCGTGCGTAGTGGAGACACGCTGCCCGGCACCGATGGCGGCACCGTGGCGAACTCGAGCGATCCGGAGGACATCGATGGTCCGTGGGTAGGCGACAACCGGCTGGTCGTGTTTGCCGTCGATTCTATCGACTCGGGCAACACCGCGGAGGAGGGTTCCCTCTTCGCGCGCAGGACCAAGGGAAAGATCAAACCGGTGGTGTTGATGACCGACACACCTCCCGCGGAGCTGGGTGGAACGATCAGCAGCATAGGTGTTGGACGCCCCGGTCTGGTCAAGAACAAGATTGCGGTAAATCTCGAAGTCGACGGCGGATTCACTACCGCCGGAATCATCACCAAGCGGGTTGGAAGCAAGACCGAAAAGGCCAAGGTATGTGTCGCCAACGGACAGCCGGCGCCGGGAACTATCGGCACGTTCTCTATGACCGACGGCGTTTCCGCCCCGACCTTCAACAAATTTGGGGACGTGGAATTTCACTCGCAGGTGGACGGCGATGCGAACGACTTCGCGGGTGAATTCGTATGTAAGACAAAGGGCAAGGCCAAGGGCACCATCGTCCCGGTTGTCCTCACAAACGATCCCAAGCCGGTCAGCGGAGCGTGGCAGAACCCGGAGGAAGGCTCCAGCAGCGCGAACTTCATAACCTTCCTCGACGATACCGGCGGTTCTGAAGACGGCGTCTTCCTCACCAGCATGCCTTGAACCTGGTTATCGAGTGCTCGGAGTCTGCGCCCACGCAGACAACGAACGACGAACGACGAACGACGAAAAGGAAAAGTGGGAGCCACGTGGCGGCGCAGGCCGCCACGTGGCTCCCGATCGCTTTGGGCCGAAGTGAAGGATCTGCGCGCAGCGAGTCTGCGCGCCCCTTTTGAGCGCAGCGAGTCTGTCCGCCCCTTTTGAGCGCAGCGAGTCTGCGCGCCCCTTCCGTCATTTCGAGCGAAGCCCGCTGCGGGCGGAGTCGAGAAATCCCGGGGTCCTCTTCCCCTATCGACCCCGGGATCCCTCGACTTCGCAGACCCCGCTCGGGATGACGGAAAAGTGCCGTAGTGATGTCATCCTGAACCGCAGGCGAATGATCTTTTGGCCGAAGTGAAGGATCTTACGCGCCGCGATTTTTCAGCTTTTTCTCTGCAGCCTCAATCTTGAGCCAGGCTCGCTGCGAGCAGAGTCGTCATCAACATAATCGCCTTTGACAGAAGGCGAAAAAAGAGCGAAAACATGATCTGTGGCGACGGCGTATATAGCGACCATCAGTATCGCGGAATCGGCGGCGGTATCCCCGCTCGATGCGCCCTGCCCCGCCCCCGCCAAAATCACGCAACTGCCTGAATTCTCAGGCGTTTTTCGGGGCCGCGAACTCACCCGCAAGGACCGCAAACTAGGCTCGGGTATCGCCCCCCTCGATGCCCTTATCGGCGGTGGAATCCCGCGCGGCCGTATCAGCGAAATCACAGGCCGCCCCGGCTCCGGCAGGACCACCCTTGCCGCCGCCTTTGCCGCCCAGGCCACCTGCCGCGGCGAGACCGCCGCATGGATCGACGCCGCCGGCGCGCTCGACCCCGAAAGCCTCGCGGAGGCAGGCGTCGTGCTGGCCCGGATGCTGTGGGCGTCGCTCGCCGCATACCCGTTGCGCGAGGCCGATTCATCCGGCGGATGGAGTTATCGGCGCCGGCGCGGCGGCGGGCTTTCGCGCGAAAATCTTGCGCTCAAGGCGGCTGAGACGGTGCTCGAGGCGGGCGGCTTCGGCCTGGTGGTCGTCGATTTCGGCGAGCGTCCGCGCGCGATCGCGCCTGCCGCGGCGCTCAGACTTGCGCGCGCGGCCGAGCGGGGCGGCGCCGCAGTGATCGCGATCGCGCCGTGCCGGATGTGCGGGACATTCGCCGCGCTCAGCGTCGCGATGCGCCGGCGGCGCGCGGAGTTCGGCCGGATTCGCGCGGGCTCGCCCGCCACGTTCGACGGGATCGCAACCGAGGCGACGGTCGCGCGCAACAAGCTCGGCGGTTCGGGCGCATCCGCGGAGCTGGTCGCGGCGATCGATCCGGCGGCGGACGATTGCGCGGAGGATGTTCCTGACAAAGATCGGAATCATAGCCGCACGGTGCTTTGCTCGTTTTTCACCGCAAGCTCGCTGCACTCGCGCAAGGACCCTCTCCAAACCTCTCCCGCTCAGGGAGAGGGCTCCGCACGATGACGGGAATCAATCATGGCGCGGATCGGATGTATCGCGGTGGCGGATTTCTCGATCGCGGCGGTGCTGCGCGCGAATCCCGAGCTTGCCGACGCGGTCCTGGTCCTTGCGCGCAGCACCGCGGCGCACGCCGAGATCGATTGCGTGTCGCCACGCGCGCGCGCGCTCGGCGTGCGCGCCGGGATGACGCTTGCGCAGGCGCGCGCGATCTCCTCCGCGCTGGCCGTCGGCGCGCCCTCACCCGCCGCCGAGCGCTCGGCCGCGGCCGCCCTGGCCGACGCGGCGGAATCGGTCTCGCCGGTGGTCGAGCCGGGCGAGTCCGGATGCGCATGGCTTGACCTTGCGGGACTCGAGCGCCTTTACGGCGGCGAAGAGGAAATCGCCGCCGAGATAATCCGGCGCGTGCGGCGGGTCGGGATGGAAGCCGCGGTGGGAATCGCGGCGGGCCGCGAGCTGGCTAATCTGGCCGCGCGATGCGGCGGCGCGCGGATTGTCCCCGCCGGACGCGAGCGCGAATTTATCGACTGGCTCCCGCTCGACATGCTGGCGCTCGGCGCCGCGCCCGGCGGCGAGGAGCTGGAACTGCGGCTTAAGCGATGGGGCCTGAGACGGCTGGGCGATCTGGCGCGGCTTGACCCCGACGCGATCGGCAGCCGGCTCGGGCGGCGCGGCGCGGAGCTGGTGCGAATCGCGCGCGGCACGCTCTCGCGTCCGATCGCGGCGCGCACCCGCACCGAAGTTTTTGCCGAGGCGGTCGAGCTCGATTACGGAATCGACAACCTGGAGCCGCTCGGTTTCGTCCTGCGCGCGGCGCTGGAGCGGCTCGGCGCGCGGCTCTCTCTGCGCGGATTTGCGGCGGGCGATATCCTGCTCGCGCTCGGCCTGGTGGACCATCGGGTGGCGAGCCGCCGGGTTGCGGTCGCGGCGCCGACCTGCGATGCGCGCGCGATGCTGACGCTGGTGATGCTCGCGCTGGAGGCGGCGCCGCCGGAGGCCGCCGTCGAGACGATCCGGATCGAAATTACGCCGCGCGCGCCGCGTCCCGCGCAGGCCGACATGTTCCTGCCGCCCGCACCCGCGCCCGACAAGCTCGCAACCGCGATCGCGCGGCTGGCCGCGATGTGCGGGCCGGACCATGTCGGCGCGCTTGAGCCCGAAAATTCTCATCGGCCCGACGCGATGCGCACGGCGCCGTTCGATCCGCCCGCGCCCCGGCCGCAGGAATCGGAGCCGGACGCCGGCGGGCGCAGATGCGTCGCCAAGCTGGTGATTCGCACGCTCAGGCCCGCGCTCGAAGTCGAGGTGATGTGCTCGCGCGGAGGGCCGGAGTTCGTGCGCGGTCCGAATATCGCGGCGCGCGTGGTCTCGACGGCCGGCCCCTGGCGGCGTGACGGCGAATGGTGGAAGACGGCGGGCGAACCGCAAGATCGCGCCGCAGCACCCTCACCCGCACGCTCCGCGTCGCGGGAGGAGAGATCCATCAGGAACACGCCGGAGGCGGAACAATGCGCGGGCGGGTTTGTCCGCGACTACTACGAACTCGCGCTCGACGACGGCGGAGTCTATCGCGTATTCCGCGACGCGCGGGCGCATCGATGGTTCGTCGATGGCGTTTACGACTGACTATATCGAGTTGCGCGCGCGCAGCGCGTTCAGCTTCCTGGAAGGCGCATCCACGCCCGAGGACCTCGCCGCGCGGGCGGCGGAGCTGGGCTACCGCGCGATGGGGCTGGGCGATCGCGACGGGATGTACGGTCATCCGCGGTTCCATCAGGGCGCCAAAGCCGCCGGCCTGCGCCCGATCGTCGGCGCGGAGCTGACGCTCGAAGATCAGAGCCGTCTCTACGTGCTGGTTCCCGATCGCGAGCGCTACAGGAATCTGTGCCGGATGATCACCGCCTCCAAGCTGCGCGTGCTCAACCCCGACGGCGCGTCCGCGCGCGGGCCGCGCTATCCCGCCAAGGGTGAAAGCCGCGTCGCGATCGAAGACCTGGAGCGCTGGGGCGGCGGGCTGATTTGCCTGGGGGGCGGCGCGGCCGGTCCGCTGGGGCGGATGCTGGTGCGCGGCGAGGATCCGCGTCCGCTCTGCGAACGCCTGGGCGCGATCTTCGGCGCGGGCAATTTCTTTGTCGATTTGCAGCGCCATCTCGATGCCGGCGAGGAGCGGCTCAGTCGCAAGCTCCATGCGCTGGCTGAGAGCGCGCGGATTCCGATCGTGGCCAGCAACGACGTATGCCACTGCGGCCCCGATCGCCATTTGCTCGACGTGCTGACCTGTATCCGGCTCGGCACCACGCTGGAGGAAGCGGGCCGCGCGCTGTGGGTGAACAACGAGCGCTATCTGAAGGGCCCCGCGGCCGTCGCCGCGCTGTTCGGCGACCTGCCCCGTGCGATCGCGGCGACGCGCGCGATTGCGGAGCGCTGCGAATTCACGATGAGCGACATGGGCTACCGCTTTCCCGACTATCCGCTTCCGCCCGGCGAAAGCGCCGACAGCTACCTGCGCGCGCTGACCGGGGCGGGCGGGCGCGAGCGATGGCCGCGGGGAATCGACGCGCGCACGCGCCGCCAGCTCGAGCATGAGCTCGCGGTGATCGAGCGGCTCCATCTCGCGGGCTACTTCCTGATCGTATGGGACATCGTGCAGTTCTGCCGCGAAAACCGGATCATGGTGCAGGGACGCGGCTCGGCGGCGAACAGCGCGGTGTGCTACGCGCTCGGGATCACGGCAGTCGATGCGGTCAAGATGGAGCTCTTGTTCGAGCGCTTCCTTTCCGAAGAGCGCGGCGAATGGCCCGATATCGATCTCGATCTCCCCAGCGGCGACCAGCGCGAGAAGGTGATCCAGTACGTCTATCGCCGCTACGGCGAGCGCGGCGCCGCGATGACCGCGAACGTGATCACCTATCGCACCAAAAGCGCGCTGCGCGAGGTCGGCAAGGCGCTCGGATTTGCGCCCGAGCAGGTGGACCGGCTCGCCAAACTCAACCAGGTGTACGAGTTCCGCGACCGCCACGACGACCTGGTGCCCCTGCTCCGACGCGGCGGAATCGACGCCGAAGCCCCGCGCATCCGGATGCTCGTCGATCTGGTGCGGCGCATCCAGAGCCTCCCGCGCCATCTCGGACAGCATTCGGGCGGGATGGTAATCGCGGCGCAACCGCTGGATGAAATCGTTCCGCTGGAGCCGGCCTCGATGCCGGGGCGCGTGGTGATCCAGTGGGACAAGGACGATTGCGCCGACCTCGGAATTATCAAGATCGATCTGCTGGGGCTCGGGATGCTGGCGGCGCTGGAGCAGGCGATCCCGATGATCCGGGCGCACGAGCGCGTCGAGATCGATCTCGCCCATCTGCCGCCCGACGACCCCGGCGTGTACGCGATGATGCAGCGGGCGGACACCGTAGGCGTGTTTCAGATCGAAAGCCGCGCCCAGATGGCGACGCTGCCGCGGATGAAGCCGCGGCGCTTCTATGACCTGGTGGTCGAGGTCGCGATAATCCGCCCCGGCCCGATCGTCGGCAAGATGGTGCATCCCTACCTCGACCGCCGCAACGGACGCGCGCCGGTCGTCTATCCGCATCCCGCGCTCGAGCCGATCCTGCGCCGCACGCTCGGCGTTCCGCTGTTCCAGGAGCAGCTTTTGCGCATCGCGATGACGGTGGGCGGGTTCAGCGGCGGCGAAGCCGAGGAGTTGCGCCGCGCGATGGGGTTCAAGCGCTCGGTGGAGCGGATGGAGAAGATCGAGGCGCGGCTGCGCGCCGGGATGGCGCGCAACGGAATTGTCGGCGCGGTGGCCGACGGCGTGGTGCATTCGATCACCGCGTTCGCGCTCTATGGATTCCCGGAGTCGCACGCCGCGAGCTTCGCGCTGATCGCATACGCGTCAGCGTACCTGAAGCACCATCATCCGGCCGCGTTCTTCGCCGCGATGCTCAACTGCTATCCGCTCGGGTTCTACTCGCCCGCCACCCTGGTCAAGGACGCGCAGCGCCATGGCGTGACGATGAGGCCCGTCGACGCCGCACATTCGGGATGGAACTGCATGCTGGAGATGATTGAGGAGGAGGATCCTGATCGCGCGGCACCGCGCTCCGCGCCCTTAACCGGACGCTCGCTGCACTCGCGTAACGTCCCTCATTCGCCGCTCGCGGTGCGGATGGGGCTGCGCTACGTGACCGGCCTGCGCAATGAAGTGGGCGAGCGAGTCGAGCGCGAACGCGCGCGCCGTCCCTTCAGCTCGATCGCCGACTTCACCGCGCGCGCCACGCCCAATCGCCGCGAACTCGACGCGCTTGCCTACGCGGGCGCGTTCGCCTCATTCGGAATGACGCGGCGCGACGCGCTGTGGAACGCCGCCGCCGTCGAGCGCGATCCCACGAGCCTGCTTGCCGGCGCTCCGCCGCGCCGCTCGACCTCGCAACTGCCCGCGATGTCGCCGATGGAAGAGACCATGGCCGACTACTCGGCGACCGGGCTCACCACGCGGCCTCATCTGATGACGCACTTGCGCGCCCGGCTCGCGGCGCGCGGGATCCTGAGCGCCGCCGAACTCGAGCGCGCGGGGCACGGCTCTTGGGTCAAGACCGCGGGCGTGGTGATCGTGCGGCAGCGTCCCGGCACGGCCAAGGGCTTTCTGTTCATCACGCTGGAGGACGAGACCGGGATTTCCAACCTGATCGTGACGCCCGATCTGTTTCAGAAAAACCGCGCGCTGCTGCGCGGCGCGGGAATCCTGTACGCGGAGGGACGGCTGCAGCAGGTGGACGGTGTCACCGCGATTCGCGCGCGGCGCTTTGCGGAAATCCGGATGCCCGGCGCGATTCCGCCCTCCCACGATTTCCACTGACGCCGGGCAATCGCGTGGCGGACCGACGCCGCCCTGTTACCCCGCGGCGTTACTCCGGCATGAACGACGGGCTGCCGGTCTTGGCGGTCTGCCCGCCGTCGGCCACCAGCGCCGCGCCGGTGACGAACGAGGCCAGGTCGGAGGCGAGGAACAGGACCGCGTTGGCGATCTCCTCGGGCTTGCCGAGCCGGCCCATCGGGATCACTTCCTTGAACCGATCCGCGAATCCCGGCAACTCGAGCGCGGGCTGAAGCAGCGGGGTATGGATCGCGCCGGGGCATACGCAATTTACCCGGATTCCGTCGCGCGCATACTCGATCGCGCCGACGCGGGTGAGATTGATCACGCCTGCCTTCGCCGCGTTGTACGCCGCGATTCCGTAGTCGGCGCGCTGGCCGGAAATCGACGCGGTATTCACGATCGCGCCGCCGCCCTGCGCGCGCATGATCGGCAGCACCAGTTTCATGGTTCTCCACACCGCCGTGAGCCCGACTTCGATCGTGTAGCTCCAGACATCGTCCTTGAGGTCGCCCAGGCGGCCGGCGCCCTCCGTGCTGGTCGCGGCCGTGGCGGGCATTCCGAAGGCGTTGTTGTGCAGAAAATCGATTCGGCCGAATCGCTTCCTGGTTTCCGAGATCATCCGATCGATTTCCGCCGCCTTGGTCACGTCGATGGTCATCGCGAGCGCCTTGCCGCCCGCGCTTTCGATTTCACGCGCGGCATTGGCGACGTTGTCGCCGTTGATGTCGGCGGCGACTATCGTTCCGCCGCGCGCCGCAAATCCAATCGCCGTCGCCCGGCCTATTCCCGAACCCGCACCGGTTACGATTCCAACCTTTCCGTCAAAGCGCATCGTCGCCCTCTCCCGCGTCGAACGTCTGCGGACTCGCCTAGCAGACTGCGCGCGGAGTTGTAAACCGCGTTGGCCGTCACCGCGCGCGATGCGCTAATCTCGCGGGCGTCGCCGCCACGGGTGGCGAACCATCTCACCGGGAGAATTGTCATGAAGCTTGAGGGAAAAGTTGCGCTGATTACCGGCGCGGGTTCCGGAATGGGACGCGCCGCGGCGGTGCTGTTCGCGCGCGAAGGCGCCAAGGTCGGCGTGATCGATATCAACCAGGCGCCCGCGCAGGAAACCGCCGCGATGATCGAGCGCGAGGGCGCAGCCGCATTCGCGATGCGCGCGGACGTGTCGAACTCCGAGGATGCGCGCGCGATGGCGGACGAAACCGCGCGCCGCTTCGGCGGACTGGATATCGTCTACAACAACGCCGGCATCGAGGGCGAAGGCGGATTTCTCGCCCAGCTCAACGAGGACGCGTTTGACCGCGTCATCGCAATCAACTTGCGCGGCGTATGGCTCGGGATGAAGTACACGCTGCCGCATCTGATCAAGCGCGGCGGCGGCGTGGTGATCAACACCGCGTCAGTGGCCGGGATGGTCGCGATCAAGGGGGCGGCGCACTACTGCGCGGCCAAGGCCGGCGTAATCGCGCTGACGCGCGTCGGCGCGATCGAGTACGGACGCTACAATATCCGCGTCAATTGCATCTGCCCCGGCGTGATCAACACCCCGATGGTCGAGCGGATCACGAAAGAAGCTCATTCCGCGGTGGAGAATAACAACCGGATGTCGGTGCTCGGACGCGTCGGCTCGCCCGAGGAGATCGCGCGCACCGCGCTGTTCCTGGCCAGCGACGACGCGGGCTTCGCCACCGGCGCCCCGTTCATTATCGACGGCGGATGGATCGCGCGCTGAGCCGCGGCACGCCGCCGCGCGCGGCGAGGTGAATTCAGACGATGGCATCGAAAATCACGAGGCTCGAAGGCAAAGTCGCAATCGTAACCGGCGCGGCGCAGGGAATCGGCCGCGCCATCGCGCTCCGGCTCGCTGGTGAAGGCGCCAGCGTGGCGGTCGCCGATATCCAGGCGGACAAGGCCGAAGCCACCGCGGCCGAGATCCGCGCCGCCGGCGGCAAGGCGCTCGCGGTCAAGCTAGACGTGTCACGCCTGGAGGACGCGGTCGCCGCCGCGGATCGCGTCGAGCGCGAACTCGGCCCGATCGACATCCTGGTCAACAACGCCGGATGGGACAAGGTCGAGCCGTTTCTGGACAACACGCCCGAGACCTGGGACCGGGTGATCGCGATCAACTTTCGCGGCCCGATCAACTGCTGCAAGGCGGTGGCGGCGCGGATGCAATCGCGCGGGAGCGGCAAGATGGTATCGATCTCGTCGGACGCCGCGCGCGTCGGCTCGACCGGCGAGGCGGTGTACGCGGGATGCAAGGCGGGGATCATCGGGTTCTCCAAGACGCTGGCGCGCGAGCTTGCGCGCCACAAGATCAACGTCAACGTGGTATGCCCGGGACCGACCGAAACCCAGCTTCTGCGCGACGCGATGGCGGGGCGCGAGGGCGTGCTCGACGCGATGGCGCGCGGAATTCCGTTCCGCCGCCTGGGCAAGCCCGAAGATCTCGCGGGCGCGGTCGCATTCCTGGTCTCGCCCGACGCCGATTTCGTCACCGGGCAGGTGCTGAGCGTCAGCGGCGGCCTGACGATGGTGGGATGAGCGGCGCGTTCGGGTTGAACCTGGCCGCGCCCGGTGCTATCTGAACTATCGTTCAGAACCAGGTCGCCCACGACGCCGAATCAGGACACCAACCCCCATGGATGAACTATCAGCAAACAATCCGCCCCGCTTTGCGGGTCCCGCTGGACTTCCGCCCGAATACAAGGACCTGCTGGTGCGGATGCTCTCGATCCAGTCGCGAATCGAATCCGAATACATGCTCGCGCCCGAGCGCACGCTGCTCAAGCCGCTGGGGCTCGCTCCCACGGCCGAAGACAAAGCCGAGTACGCCGCGTTCTGGAGCGACGAGGTCCGCCACGCGAGCTACTGGATGAAGCTGCTTGACGATTTGGGCGTCAAAGTCGATTCCGCCTTCATGGCGACGCCGATGCCGATCTATATCTTCGAGATGCGCGACCAGGCACAGGACTGGATCGAGTACGGCCTGTTCAGCTTTTTCGCCGATCGCCAGGGCGCGTACATGGGCTACGAGTGGGTCGGATGCTCGTACGAGCCGCTGGCGAAAATCGCCGATCGCGTCCACAAGGAAGAATTGGGGCACGCCGCCTACGGCTACAAACTGCTCCGGCGCCATCTGACCCGCGAGGGCGAGCGCGGCCGCCAGCAGATCATCCATCACCTGGCCAAATGGTATCCCGCCGGGCTCGATATGTTCGGGCGCTCGGGCAGCAAGCGGCAGAACGATTTTCTTCGCTGGGGGCTGCGCAAGCGCACCAACGAGGAGATGCGCGACGAATTCCAGGGCGAAGTAAACGCGCTGCTCACCCGCCTGGAAATCCCGGTTCCCGATCCAACCGCGGGACGGCGCTATCTGTGAGTGAACGCGCCGGGAACATTCGCACTTGCCTCGGGCTCACCGGCAAGCAAACCTGAGCGGCGGAGGAATTTCAGTTGAAAAAAGCAGCTACCCAGGCCGCCTCCCGCCGCGCCGCCCGGGCCCGCCCCGGCGCCGGCCTGCTCGATCCCGCGGCTCGCTACGACGCCAATATCGATCACATCCTGCGCGCCGCCGCCGCGGTGTTCGCCGACAAGAGCTTCGGGCTTGCCTCGATTCGCGATATCGCCGCGCGGGCGCGAATCTCGTTCCCGCGCATCTACTATTACCTGCGCAACAAGGAAGAGCTGCTCTACCTGATCTCGCGCCGCGCCTTCGAGGAATTGCTTAAGCGCGCCGAAGATGCCGCGCGCAACGTTTCCGATCCCGCCGAGCGCCTGCGCCGCTTTATCGCGGGCCATCTCGAATACCACATGGACAATCTGGCCGAGATGAAAGTGCTGGTGCGCGAGGCGGATTCTCTCTCCGGCCGTTACGCTGCCGAGATCACACGGCTCAAGCGCGAATACTCGCGCCTGTGCCGCCGGATGATCGAGCAGTACGCCGACGGGCGCGGCCGCCCGCTCGATCGCGAGCAGAGCCGGCTCGTAACCTCGCTGCTGTTCGGCGCGATGAACTGGTTTTATACCTGGTACGAACCGGCGCGCGACTACGACCAGCGCGCGCGGATCGAGGACGAAGTTTTCCGAATGGTCGCCGGCTCGGTGACCGGCCGCTGAGTCCGCCCGGCCGGGCCGAGCCTGCCTGACACGATGCTCGACGGCTGCACGCCATATCCCGAACAGTTTGCCGAGCGCTACCTGCGCGAGGGTTGCTGGCCGCGCCAGACGATCGCGGACGCGGCAGCTCTGGCGGCGCGGCGCAATCCAGATTCGGTCGCCGTGATCGACGCAGCACGCCGGCTGAGCCGCGCGGAGTTGCTCGCGGAAGCGGCGCGGATGGCGGGGCTGATGCGCGCGCAGGGGCTGAGTGCCGGCGACCGGATTATCGTCCAGCTTCCGAATTGCGCCGAGTTCGCGAGCCTGCTGCTGGCCTGCATGGAACTCGGCGTGTTGCCGGTAATGGCGCTGGCGGCGCTGCGGCGTGCCGAGCTTGAATACCTGGTCAGGTTCGCAGAGGCGAAAGCGCTCGCGATCGCGCCCGTCTATCGTGGATTCGATCACGCGGCGCTCGGGCGCGAGCTTCGCGCCGCGGCGCCCGGACTGCACACAATCTTTTCGACCAGTGCCGCCGCCGGATGTATCTCGCTGGAGGAATCCGGGCCGAGTGCGATCGCGATCGGCTCCAGCGCAGGCGATCCGCTGGACGTCGCGATGTTTCTGCTCTCGGGCGGCACAACCGGGTTGCCGAAGCTGATCCCGCGCACCCACGCCGATTACCTTTACAATGCGCGCACGGCCGCCGCGGTCTGCGGACTCGATGCTGGTTCGAAAATCCTGCTCGCGCTTCCGACGGAGCATAACTTCCCGCTTGCGTGTCCGGGACTGCTGGGCGCGATGCTCGCCGGTGCGGCCGCCGTCTACTCGCAATCCACGCGGGCCGAAGACCTGGCCGAAGTGATCGCGCGAGAGCGGATCACGCATCTGCCGTGCGTTCCGGCGATTGCCGCGGCGCTGCTCGATCTCCCCGAGCATCTGCGCGCCGCGATGGCGCCGCTCCGCGTGATCACCGTGGGCGGCGCGCGCCTGCAGGAGCATACGGCGCGCGCACTGCGCCGCGCTTTTCCACACCTGGCAGTCCAGCAGGTGCTCGGGATGGCCGAGGGGCTGCTATGTTACACGCGGCTTGACGATCCCGAGGAAGTTGCGATGACGACGCAGGGGCGCCCGATGTCGCCCGCCGACGAGATTCGCATCGTGACCGCGGACGGCGCCGACGCGGCGGCGGGCGAAGTCGGCGAGCTATGGTGCCGTGGTCCGTACACGATTCGCGGTTACTATCGCGCGCCAGAGCGCAATCGCGAGGCGTTTTCTGCCGACGGCTTTTACCGCACCGGCGACCTGGTGCGCCGCGGCGCGGGCGGCAATTTGATTGTCGAAGGAAGAATCAAGGACCTTATCAATCGCGGCGGCGAGAAGATCAGCGCCGAGGAAGTCGAGGCGCACCTGATAACGCATCCCGCGGTCGCGGCGGCGGCGGTGGTCGCGATGCCGGATGCGGCGCTGGGTGAGCGCGCGTGCGCTTACGTCACGCTGCGCGCGGGCGCGTCATTTGCGCTGGGCGAAATGCGCGCGCTTTTGGAGTCGCGCGGAGTTGCGCGCTACAAGTGGCCCGAGCGGGTCGAGGTGCTGAGCGCGATGCCGCTGACCAATGTCGGCAAGATTCGCAAGGCGGATTTGCGGCGCGACATCGAATCGAAGCTGGCCGCCGAACGCGGCGCGGAACCTCCGGTGCGCGGCGCCGGCGTGGAATCCTGAAAGGAAGCAGCGATGGACGTGCAGAAGGGAATCTCGGAGCTGAACGCTCTCATCAGGCGCCTGGAGCGCAACGGCCGCACGCTGCGGTCTCATCCGACAATCGAAAAGATCGAGCGCGGCGAGCTGACGCAGGCGCAACTGCGTCACTGGGCGACCCAATTGTTCATCGGCAACAAGGGCCACAACGCGAACATCCTGGGCCTCATCTATGCGAAGTGCGACGATTTTCCCGCGCGCAAGGCGATCGTCGAGAATTTAATCGAGGAAGAACTCGGGCGGGTCTCCGGCGTCGGCCGGTCGCATCCGGAGCTATATATCGAATTCGCGCAGGCGCTCGGAATTTCGCGCGACGAGCTGCTGGGCGCGCCGATGTCGACCGACGCGACCGCGATGGTGCACTGGATGTACTGGCTGGCGGACTCGAAGCCCTGGTACGTAACGCTGGCGGGGATCAGCCTCGGCTCCGAGCTGTTCAACCCCGACGCGTACGTCCGCGTGATCGACGGGCTCAAGCGCCATTACAAAATGTCGGACGACGCCCTGCTCTTCTTCTCGGTCCACGTGAAGGTGGACAAGGACCATGGCGACTCGAGCGCCGCATCGATCTTCCAGGCAATTCCCGAGAGCGCCGCGGCCGAGACGCTGTGGGCGGTCGAGACGCATATCGAGCTGATGCGCCGGCTGTGGGCCGAGATCGATCCGCCCCGCGCATGAGTATTCGGTCCGCGCTGCTGCGGGCTATTTTGTCGCGAGTATCAACGGTGAGGGCGCCGGAACCCGCAGCAGTTCAGATTTGCGGAAACCTTCCTCTTTGAGCCATCCGCGCATTTCCTTGAGGGTGAACACGTCCCCGCCGGGCGAGGCCACCAGCATATTGAGCGAGAACAGCGCGGCAAATGCCGGCGCGGTGCGATCCTCATTCGGCGAGATTTCGGCGATCAGCAGCATCCCGCGTTCGCGCAGCGCCCGATGCGCCCGGCGCAAGAGTTCGCGCCCCTTCTCCTCGCCCCAGCTGTGAATTATGTGGCCCAGGATTACCAAATCGTATTCGTCGGCGCCCCAATCGAGGTCGAACATGCTGCCGTCGCGGCAGTCATACCGTGCGGCCACGCCAAATCGTTTCGCATACTCGCGCGTAATCGATGTGATTTCGGGCAGATCGATCGCGGTCACGCGCGCACTTTTTATTGCGCGCGCGAACGGGATCGACCACGCCGCCGAACCGGCCCCTATGTCGAGGACTCGCCGGATTCGCTTGCGGCGCACCGGACCCATCGCGCGCACGGCGCCCTCCGCGCCGCAGTAGCTCATCGGAAATATCTGGCCGACCAACACTCGGAAGAACTCTGCGCCGCCGTTTCCCAGTGGCGCCACCGAGCGTCCGGTGCGCACGGCGTCCGCGAGCGTCATCCAGAGCCCGGTGATTCCGCGCGTCACGTCGTTGACGTGTTCCTGGTAAAGCTCGCTGCCGCGGGCAAGAAAGGTCCTGGCGAGCGGCGATAAGGTGTAGTTGCCGCGCGACTTGCGCATATACCCAAGCGCTACGACCGCGTTGAGCAGCCGCTCGGTCGCGTTGGCATCGGTACCCGCCGCCTTGGCGATTTCCTGCGCGGTGCGCGCCCCATGCGCGGCATGGGTGAACAAGTCGAGCTGATGAGCTGCGCCGATCGCGAGCGCGCGCTGCGAGCCCCACTGGTCCATCATCAGGCGTATCATTTGCGCCCCGGTTATACCTGTCCGTTGAGCCACGGGTCTTCCTCCATGACGACGATCGAGGCGCCGCTCAGTCGCGGACGCCTTGCGATTTCGCGGGCGAAGTAACTCGCTCACTTCACGTGTGCCAACGGCGGCGGCGAATCGAACGATTCGCCAGGCGCGAGCACGGAGCTACTGGCGGCGCAGATCCTGCAGAATCTCTTTTAGCGCGCCGCGATCCTGATCGTTGCGCACCGGCATGTCGAAGCCCATCCGGTTGGTGCCCGCGAACCGCTTCTTCATCACGCCCGCGATCTCGTCGTAGGTGCCGACGGCGGCGAACGCGCGGACCATATCCTCGCTGACGAGCGCCGCCATCTCGCGCCACTTCTGCTGCACGGAGAGCTTGTGCAGTTGCTCGGCGGTATCGCCCCATCCGTCGAGCTCGAAGCTGGAACGATATGAGCGTGTCGAGCCGTAGAACGCGATCGTTGACTTGGTAGTCTCGACCGCGCGGGCGAGCGAGTCCTTGTCCTTGGCCGCGACGATAAAGCCGCCGCCGCTGATCTGAAACTTCTCCCACTCGGAGGCTGGCTTGCCGGATTTCGCAAAGCCCTTCTTCAGATTGGGCAGCGCGATCTGATCCATGTACTTGCGCGTGACGATGGCGTGCAGGCGCACGCCGTCGCAGACCTCGCCCGCGACCTGCAGCATCCGCTCCTGCACCGCCGCGATCAGCACCGGGATATGCGGATTCGCCTGCGGCGGCGGCGCGAAATTCGGCGTCATCAGCGAGAGGTTGTAATGCTCGCTACGGAAGCCCAGCGGCTCGCCGGTCTGCCAGGTGTGCCAGCACGCGCGCATCGCGCCGACGTAATCTTTCATCCGTTGTGCCGGCTTCGACCATGGCATCCCGAACCGCCGCATCACGTGGCCCTTGACCTGCGAGCCCAGCCCCAAGACCAGCCGCCCGCCGCTCATCCGCTGCAAGTCCCACGCGGTGTATGCGGTTGCGACCGGACTCTTGGTGAAGGCGAGAGCGATACCGGTGCCGAGCTCGATCTTCGCTGGCTCCTGCGCCGCGATCGCGAGCATCAGGTAGGGATCGTCCTGGGTCTCGACCGCGATCGCGGTGTCGTAGCCGATCGCCTCGGCCTCGCGCACCTGGTCGCGCAGGGTTGACCAGGTCGGCTCCGCCCGCTTGCCGGGCTGCTGCATGTCGGGAGTATAGGGAGCGCCGAGGTTAAGCCCGCGTTCGATCTTTATCTTCGCCATGGGCGCGTTATCGCGCCCGCGCCGCCGCGCTGTCAAGCGCGCCGCGCCGCGCGTGGCCGCGCGACCTCGCGATCAGTGGACGCGCAGGCCGGGGGCGGGAAAGTGCCGGCACATCTCGGCGACTTCGCCCGCGATCCGATCGAGCGCCGCTTCGTCATCGACTTGCGAAATCGCGTCGTCCATCCACTTCGCGATCTGCCGCATCTCGGGCTCCTTCATCCCGCGCGAGGTGATGGCGGGCGTGCCGAGCCGCAGACCGCTGGGGCTGAACGGTTTGCGCGGATCGTAGGGAACCGTGTTGTAGTTGCACACGATACCGGCGCGATCGAGCGCCTTGGCGCCCTTCTTGCCGATGACTTTCTTGCTCGACAGATCGACCAGGATGAGATGATTGTCGGTGCCGCCCGAGACCAGAGAGAATCCGCGCGCGAGCAGCTCCTCGGCGAGCGCCTTGGCATTGCGCACGATTTGCGCCGCGTAGGTTTTAAACTCGGGGGTCGCCGCCTCGCGCAGCGCGACACCGATTGCGGCGGTGGTGTGATTGTGCGGTCCGCCCTGCAGCCCCGGAAAGACCGCCTTGTCGATCGCGTCGGCAAATTCGTTGCGGCACAGGATCATCGCGCCGCGCGGACCGCGCAGCGTTTTGTGCGTCGTGGTGGTGACCACGTCGGCGTAGGGCACCGGGTCAGGATGAACCCCGCCGACCACCAGCCCTGAGATGTGCGAGATGTCGGCCAGCATGCACGCGCCGACTTCCTTCGCGATCTCGCCGAAGATCTTGAAATCGATCTGGCGCGGATAAGCGGTCGCGCCGGTCACGATCATCTTCGGACGCTCCTTGCGCGCCAGATCGCGCACCGCGTCGTAGTCGATCCGATGGCTCTCGCGATCGACCACGTACTGGACCGAGCGCCAGAAGGTCCCCGTGATGCTGACGTTCCATCCGTGGGTCAGATGACCGCCCATCGGGAGCGCCAGCCCCATGATGGTGTCGCCCGGCTTGAGCAACCCGAAGTACACCGCGAGATTGGCCGGCGAGCCGGAGTACGGCTGCACGTTCGCGTGCTCCATCTTGAACAGCGCGTTGGCGCGATCGATCACCAGCGTTTCGAGCTCGTCGATATAGCGCTGGCCCTCGTAGTAGCGGCGGCCGGGATAGCCCTCGGAGTATTTGTTGGTGAGGATCGAGCCGGTAGCCTCGAGCACGGCGCGCGAGACGTAGTTCTCCGACGGAATCAGGCGCACCGATTCAAATTCGTAGCGCTCTTCCTTGCAGATCAGATCGTAGATTTCGGGATCGGTTCGCTTAAGCTCGTCCACACCGCACCTCCGGAGGCTTAGACGCAGAGCCTATCGCCAGGCGCGCGGCGAGGCAAAAGTGATCGTGCGCGCCGGGGACTACTGCAGATCGGGCGGTGTTACCCGTGCCAGCCACTCGCGCAGACGCCCCTGGTAGCCGACCGCGCTCTGGCGCTCGCGCGTGCGCGCCACGATCTCTTCGATCGCACCGGGAGCGAGCTTCGCGCGCGCGCTCACCGCCGCGGCGATCTGCTCGCCCTCGGCCTGCGCCGCGCGATGAGCCGCCTCGAGCAGCGGTTCTTCCTTGCCGGTCAGGCCCAGGTAAGCCTCGGCGAGATGGGTACCGATCTCGGTGCCGCTCACCAGCGAATCCTTGATATTGCCCTTGCCGGTGAGCACGTTGCCGGCGGCGAAGACCGCGGTCGCGCCTTCCATCAGGAGCCCCACGCTGGCATCGACGTACTGATAGACCTCGCCCTTGGCCGGGATGCCGGGAATCTGCTCGGGGATGCTGCCGATCGAGCTGATCGTCATCGGGGCGCGCGCGATCTCGGTCTTGCCCTCGACCATGCGCAGCTTACCGTCGGCCATCTCGGTGTGATTGAACTCCACGCCGGTCATCCGCTCCCCCTCGACGACCATCGCCGCCGGCGAGCGCAGCTCCTGGAACTCGAACAGGAACTTGCGCATCGCCTTGTCCAGGATCTTCCCGCGCGCGGCGCGCAATGCGTCCGCGCGCTTGGGCGGCGCGTCGGGCGGGATATCGGACAGCGGCATGTCCTGGACGCGGCGCCGATAGAAGAGCTTGCACGGCGTGACCGCAAGCTCGGCCCACTTGAGATTGTGCGCGGCGAGCACGGGATCGATCCCCTCGCGCTCGAGCTTGACCATATCTTCTTCGATCCCGCGCGCGGCGAGCGCCCGCAGCGTCATCTCGATTTGCAGCACCTTGACCACGTCGATCGAGGCGAGGCCGCCGCCCACGACGATCGTGCCGCCGCTGAGCTCGTAGGTCGGGCCGTCGTAGCTCTTTTCGAGGTAATGATTGAACCAGTAGATGAACGGGTTCTGGTAGACCAGGCCGCGATCGACGTATTGGTCGGCGCCTTCGACCGGGAACGGGCGGTCGCGCCACGCGCCGTGGGTCAGGACGACCGCGCTCAGTCCCCACGCGGTGCGCAATTCGTCGAAGCTGAGATCGCGTCCGAGCCGGGTCATCGGCACGTACTCGATATTGGGATGCTCGAGGCGCTTGTTGATCTGCTCGTACTCGTCCCTGCGCTGCTTGACGTGCCAGCGCGGCAGCCCGTCCTCGATCTTTCCGTAGGGGCGCGGGTTCTGCTCGATCACGATCACGAGGGCGCCGCGGTCGGCGAGGATACGGGCGATTTCGGAGCCCGCGGTCGCTGCGCCAACCACGGCGATCGCATGTCGGGGCGACGATGAAACTGATTGATCCATATCGAGAGTATTTGATTAGCCGGACCGGCGTGCGTGTGCAATCACGCCCCCGCCGTCGGCACCCGCCGGGATCGTCGCAAGCACGCAGTCCAGCCGTCGCGCACGCTTGCGCATCCCGCAGGCGCATGGTTTCCTAGTCGGTGATCTTGTACACGATGCGAGTTTTGGAAGCGGTGCGGCTCAAAATCCTGCCCTTGCTGATGGCGCTGACGATGGCCGGATGCTTCGCCGGTTACTGGACCTACAGCGCCGCCGGCGGCGGCTCCGATACGGCAGTCGGCGAGCAGCATGATGTCCCCTATCCCGCCAAAGACGCATTCGTGATGGTGCAGGACGCCCTGCGCGGAGAAGGAGTCCCGTTCGAGGCGAAACCCGAAGAGCACCTGGTCACGGATTGGCGCCCCGGCGATCAGGGACCGGGCGTGTTTGGCGACCTGGTCGGTGTCGATCCGCGCTATCGCTACGAAATGGAGGTCGTGCCGACCGGGCAGCGCAGCAGCCGGATTATCGCCAACGTGCACACCGAGGATATCGCGCCCGATCAGATCGACTCCTACCAGGTGACCAAACGCCTCAGCCTGTTTGCCAGGTTCGATCAGCTTGCCTCGAAGTTCCCACCCGCCGGCCCCACGCCACGCGAGGGCGGGGTGAACTTCGCCCTGCTGCCCGGCGAGGACCTGAAGGGTCTCGCCAAGCGGGTGACCGGCAGCGCCGACAACTGGCAGGAGATCGCAAAGGATAACGGCCTGAAGTCAGCCACCGACTTAAGCACCGTGCAGACTATCTGGGTTCCCAACACGCTCCTGCCCCAGCAAAAAGGGAGCGGCGCACCAAAGTGAATAGCGACTGCGCCCGGCGCCAAACCCTCAATCGCGCGCTCCCGGCCGGCAACCCGCGCGCGTCGCGGAGCCAGAAATGCAAAGGCGCCGGCCATGCTGGTCAGCGCCTTGAACCTCGAATCGGGAAAGCTTCAGTCGCCCGCGGAATATCCGTCGGCGTCGTATTCGGGACACAGTCCGGAGGGGCTCACAGCCGCCACCACGGCCAGAAATTGCTCAAAGGTCATCTGGAGGTTGAGAAAACCACCCTGGCAGAAAACCCACCCGTAATAGTCGAGAATTTCGTCCGGAATCATCACCGGCAGCCGCGGAAGCGTGCTTACGGTCGGGAATGGGCGTGGCCCTCCGGGCTGAACGGTCTCGAACAGCCTGGAGCGCAACGGATCCGGCTCGCCCTCGACGACGCTGCCTTCCCTTAACGGGATGACGTTGCTACGTGTCGTGCGACTTATAGCCATTCGGGCCTCCTCGAATCCGGCTCCTGCAACCTCAATCCTCGGCCTACGTTCCCAATTCTAGACAATGGCGGTCTCCGGTCAAGCGCCGAACGTGTTGACTTCCAGACCCTCATCAGTAGCGAGCATACACTTGTCCACAAGACTGACGGAAGCCCTCAGGGGCACCCATCTTGCCTAACCCCTTGAAAACAATATGATTTCACACCTGCAAGCCTTCGTTTTGGGCGCCGTCCAGGGACTCACCGAGTTTCTGCCGGTCTCCAGTTCCGCGCATCTGGTCCTGCTGCCATGGCTAATGCGATGGAACGATCCGGGACTGGCCTTCGATGTTGCGCTCCATCTTGGCACGCTGCTCGCCCTGCTCATCTACTATTGGCGCGAATGGCTCGATATGGGGCTGTCGCTCGGCGGCGGCGATCCGGTCGCCCGCAAGCTGCTCTGGCTGCTCGTGGTCGCCTCGATTCCGGGCGCCGTCTTCGGGGTGCTGTTCGAGAAGCAGGCCGAGACGATCTTCCGCAATCCGATTCTGATCGCGCCGGTGCTTGCGGCGCTGGGCGTGATCCTGTGGATTTCGGACCGAATCGGAGCGAACCGGCGCCGGATGGAGGAGATTGGACTGCTCGACGCCGTCTTCATCGGTCTCAGCCAGGCCTTTGCGATCGTGCCCGGTGTCTCGCGCTCCGGCGCAACCATCACGACGGCGCGAATACTCGGAATCGAGCGCGAAGACGCCGCGAACTTCTCCTTCCTGATGGCAACGCCGATTATTGCGGGCGCCGGGATGCTGGAGGCGCGCAAGCTCTTTGCCCAGGGCCTGACCCCGGACATCTTGTGGGGTTTTGGCGCCGCGGCGGTCTTCGGCCTGATCGCGATCGCGGGGCTGATCCGTTTTGTCCGTACCCGCACCTATCGCCCGTTTGCGATCTACCGCATCCTGGTCGGCGCGTCGGTACTTGCGATCGCGCTCGGGCGCGGGTGAACCTGAAAGGTGGCTACCACTCCCACCGCCGCTGATCCGGGAATCGGGGCGACGCTGCACCTGGCGCGCCGGCAGGCGTTTCGGATCGGCGTGGCGCTGGCAATCACCAACACGATAATCGGCGCCTCGCAACCTGCGCTGACCCGCTGGGGCGCGATTCATCTGGACCCGCTGCTGTTCTGCACCGGCGCCGTGGTGATCGCGGCGGCGTGCAGCGCGGTCTTGATGCTGCGGCATGGGGAACTCGGAACGCTGGTGAGCCGGCGCTTTGGCGCAAGGCTGTTCGCGATGTCGATGGTCGGGACGGTCGCAACCAGCCTGACCCTGACCTACGGGCTGCAGCGGATCGACGCGGTGGCAGGAACCATCCTGCTACAGACCGAGCCTGTCTATTCGCTGGTGCTCGCGACGATTGTCGTCGGCGAGCGGCCGGCATGGCGCCAGATGGTCGCGACCGCAACCATCCTGGTCGGCATCGGGTCGGTCTTCGGATCCGGCGGCGCGTTCCAGCCGCTGTGGGCGGCGGCGATGGTATTCGTGACGCCGCTGTTCTGGCAAAGCTCGCACGTGATGGGACTCAGGATGATGCCGCCGCTCAATCCGCTCACCATCACCGCGGGCCGGATGATTTACGGCGCTCTTGCGCTGGTTGCGCTGCTGCTGATCGCGCGGCCGCACACGCTGGTTCAGCTCGGCGACACACGCGCCCTTGCGGTGATTGCGGTTACCGGATTCTTCGTCTACTTCCTGAGCGCGCTGACCTGGTACGGCGCGATCAACCGCCTCTCGCTGGCATGGACGACCGCGCTGGTGGTTCCCGGCATCCCGCTGCTTTCGATCGCGTTCGCGGTGATCTTCCTGGGCGAGTCGGCCAACGCGCGCGAGATCGTCGGCGTGCTGATTGCGATCACCGGCGTGCTCGCGCTGGTGCTTGGCTCCGACGCCCATCGCAAGCATCCCGACCCCGAAGCGGCCGAGGCGATCCATCAACCGCTCAATTGAACGGCGACGTGCCGGGTGAGCGGCGGCGCGATGCGAATCAGATTTGACTATTGCGCCGGCGCTGGTCTTTAGTGGGCGCAGTAAAACCCGCGCCGCGGCATATCCGGCGTCGCGCGCGCTTAACCCGCGAGGAAGCATCGATGGCCCGAATGGTCAGGCACGACAAGAACGCTCCCTACGAAATTCCGGAAGGCACCGAGCTGCCCATCTATATCTGCGCGTGCGGACTGTCGAAGAACAAGCCGTTCTGCGACGGCTCACACAAGAAAACCCGCGACGAGGAAGCGAACGAAACCTATCTGTATGACGACGCGGGCCGCGTCAAGGTCATCAAGCAGTACTGAGCGCGTGTGCCGCTCCCCCGGCGCCGCTCGCACGCGGCCGGGGGAGCATCGCGCGCTAGTGCGTCTCGACGCCGCCGCAGATGTTGAGCGCCTGGCCGGTCATGTAACCGCCGTCGTCGGATGCGAGGAACGCGACCACGTTGGCGACGTCGTCGCCCGTCTCCATCCGTCCCATCGGCACCTGCTGCACGAAGGTCTTGATGACCTGCTCGCGGTCGAGTCCGCGCGTCACCCCGACCATATTGATCAGCCCTTCGAGCAACTGGGTTTCGACGAATCCGGGGCATACCGCGTTGACGGTGATCCCGAACTGGCCGAGCTCGAGCGCGAGGCTGCGGGTCAGCCCGACCACGCCGTGCTTGGCCGCGCTGTAGGCCGCCAGCATCGCGCCGCCGCGCTTGCCGGCGATCGAGGCGGTGTTGATGATGCGGCCGCCGCGGCCACCCTCGATGATCTTCGGCGCCACGTGCTTGGCGCACAGGAAGACGCCGGTCAGGTTGATCGCGACGGTGCGATTCCACGAATCGAGCGTCTGCTGCACGACCGGGCCTCCGCCGACTCCGCCGCCGGCGTTGTTGCACAGGATATCGACGCGGCCAAACTCCTTCATCGCCGCCGCCGTCATCGCGGCAACCTCGGATTCGTCGGTCACATCGACGCGCACCGCTAATGCGCGGCGTCCGAGATCGCGAATTGTCGCGGCGACCCGTTCGAGCTCTTCCATCTGGCCGAACTTCGCATCCGGATACTCCGGCATCGAGCGGCAGTAGTCCGCCGCCACGACGTGCGCGCCCTCGCGCGCCAGTCTGATTGCGATTGCCCGCCCGATTCCGCGATCGCGCGCGCATCCGGTCACGATTGCCACCTTGTCCTGCAGTCTCATGTTAAAGCTCCTCGGAGATTGGCGAGCGGTGCGGCCGCGCGGGAGGCTGGCTCGCGCAGCGATGCTCGCGCCGGTATGTTAGTCGCAACGGCGCGATATTAAAATGAGTGAAACGACCGACCTCGTCCGCGACGCCGACGCCACGATCGAGTCCGCCGCGCCGCTATTCGACGGCCCTCCGCGCGAGACCGGCGCAATCGAAACCGAGACCGCGCGCGGACTGGCCGCGCTCGCCGAGCCGCGGCTGGCGATACCGCTTCTGCTCGCGCTCGGGATCGTGCTCTACCTGGTCAATCTCGGCGGCTACCCGCTTTACACCAAGGGCGAGCCGCGCGAGGCGGTCACGATCTACGACATGGTCCACGGCGGCGGGTGGATCCTTCCGATGCGCGCCGGAGTTGAGATCCCGTCCAAGCCGCTTCTGATGCACTGGATAGCGGCGCTGCTCTCGATAATCGCTGGCGGAGTCAGCGAGTTCACCGTGCGGCTGCCGTCGGCGATGCTCGCGATCGGCGCGGTCGTGGTCTGCTACCTCTACGTGCGCCGCCTGTTCGGCAACTCGATCGGGCTTATCGCGGCGATGGTGCTGGGCACCACCTTCCAGTTCCTGCAGGCGGGGTCGGGCGCGCGCGTGGACATGACGCTGACCTTTTTCCTTGAAGTCGCGTTCTTCGAGTTCATCCTGATTGGCGAGGGGATGGTGCGGCGGCGGATGCTGCTGTACGCGGCGATTGCGTTCGCCGTGCTGGCCAAGGGTCCGGTCGGCCTCGCCCTGCCCGCGCTGGTGGGCGGCGCGTGGATCGCGGTGGAGCGGCGCTGGTCGCTATTGCGCGAGATGAAACTCGGGCGCGGCGCCCTGCTGGTCGCGATCGTCGGCGGCGGATGGTACGTCGCGGCGGCGTACGTCGGCGGCGAGAGCTTCGTGCGCAAACAGCTCATCGCGGAGAACCTGGTGCGCTTTTTCGGCAGCTCCTCGTTCCACGAGGGCCACGTTCATCCGTTTTACTACCTCGAGCTGGCGCTGCTGGTGGGCTTTCTGCCGTGGTCGCTGATGCTGCCGGTGCCGGCCATGCAGGCGGCGCGCAGTCCGCTGCGGCTGAGTGCGCGGATGAAGTACCTGATGCTGTGGTTCGTGGGCGTGCTGGTCTTCTACAGCTTCGCGCACAGCAAGCGCGGGGTATATCTGCTCGCGCTCTATCCCGCGCTCGCGACTATCCTGGCGATCTATCTCGCCGACGCGCTGATCCGGCCCTCCGCGGTTCGGCGCTACACCACCGCGCTGGCCACCGCGGGCGGCGTCGCGATCGTGGTAACCGGGGTCATGACGCTGGTCGGGCTGGCGGCGCTGGTCGCCACGCCGTCGGCGATGCAGGACTTCCTGGCGTTCTGGGGAGTCCGCGCGCCCGCATTCACGGCCGAACTGGTGGCCGCGATCAACCGCCACTGGCTGCTCGCGCCGGCGCTGCCGATCGTGCTCGAAGTGCTCGGCTTCATGCTGGTGCGGCGGCCCGATTCGCTCTCGCGGCTCATCACGATCGTCGCCGCGACCACCGCGTGCGGCGTGCTCGCGGCCAACCTGGTGGTCGTGCCGGCAATCGCCCGTACGCTGTCGCTGCGCACCTTCACGCTGGAGATGGTCAACACGGTCGGGTCCGGGCGGGTCGCCTACCTCGACGCGCTCAACTACGACGTCGCCTTTTACAGCGGACGCTCGATTCCGATCGTCAGGATGAAGGATCGCGACCTGCCCGATTACCTGATCGCGTGGAACGCGATCTTCCGCTCGATGCCGGAGGCGCGGCGGCGCGGATGGGTGGTCGCGCTGCAGAGCAATCCGACCTCGCTCGACGGCGGCGGCACGATGCTGCTGCTCAGGCGCGCGGGCGTCACGCCCTCGCCCGAATCCAACGCGATCGAGGTCCGCCTGGACCCGGCGCGCCGCCGCTACGACGCGCGCGAGCGCCGCAGCTTGTCCACCGCGCCCACCAGCCGCGGCAGCACGTCGGCCGAGCCGCCGCGCAGCGTGAGATCGCAGACCTGGCTGATTTCCGACTCGTACAGGTTGACCTCGACCATCACGCCGCCGCGCTGCTTGATCTCAAGCGCGAAGCCCGCCGCCGGATAAACCGTCGCCGAGGTTCCCGCGACGATTACCAAGTCGGACTTGGCCGCGTGCTCCGCGCAACTGCGCAGCACGTCGCCCGGAATCGGCTCGCCGAACGACACCGTGTCGTTCTTGAGCAATCCCCCGCACTCCGGGCACGCAGGCGGCAGCGTCTCAAGGTTTATCTGCTCGCGCCGGAAGCGCAGCCCGCACTCCAGGCATCGAATCAGCTTCCAGTTGCCGTGGATCTCGGCGAGCGACTTCTGCCCCGCCTGGCGATGGAGGTCGTCGACGTTCTGCGTGATGACGAAGCGGAGCACGCCGAGCGCTTCGAGTTTCGCCAGCGCGGCATGGCCCGGATTCGGGCGCGCCACCGTCAGCGGCTGGTAGAGCTCGTCGTTGCGCGAGCTGAGCCGCTCCTCCCAGGCCTTTTTCGGATCGGCCATGAAACGCTGGAAGCCGTTCATCGGCGGCTCGCCGTACTTGGTCCACAGACCGCCCGGCCCGCGGAACGGCGGGATTCCACTTTCCACCGACATCCCGGCGCCGGTCAGCGCGATCGGATAGGACGCGTCGAGGATCAGCTCCGCGGCGCGCTGGATTTCGGCGTCAGTAGCCTTGCGTTCCTGCTCCGATTTCATCGCGCTTGTCTCCCCCCGGGGCGTTACTCACTCGATTACGCACGAGACGAACGTGAATGCGTATGCGCTCAGCCCCGCATCGGCCGCACGCAACTCGAGCGCGCCCGACGACACCGAGTCGTTGGCGACGAGATTGTACATCCGCGGCCGATCGACCGTGACGAACGCGCGGCCGTTCTCCGTCCGCACGTCCTCGCCCGGTTTCTGATCGGGACCCAGCACGAGCTCGGCGCGCGAGACCGCTCCCGCCCGCGGCGCCATCACCAGGTTCACGTCGCGCGAGGTGTAGCGGATTCCCACCGTGGCGCCCGCGGCCTCGGCGCGCGCGCATTCCTGCTCGACGCGCCACTTGCCGCCCAGATACGACATGCCCTCGGCGTGGCGGCCGGGATCGGTGTAGTCCTGCGGACGATCGCGCTCCACGCCCTCGGGATTTCCAAACTGCCCGCGCGCGTGGCCTAGATACAGCTCGGGCGTGACGCGATAGCACACCGCGCCGGGCCGGTCGCTGTCGCGCACCGGCTCCATCGGGGGCGGCAGGCTGAGGGCGGGATTAAGCTCGCGCAGCGCGTTCTGGATCGCCACTTCGGATTCCGGGTAGCCGCCCTCGCCGAAATGGTAGTAGCGGATACGCCCCTTCCCATCGACCAGATATTTCGCCGGCCAAAAGCGATTCGAGTACGCGCGCCAGATTGCGTATTCGTTGTCGAGCACGATCGGATACTCAAGCCCGAAGCGCTCCGCCGCCTCCTTCACGTGCGAGCCTTCGCGCGCGAACGTGAACTCGGGCGCGTGCACGCCCACGATCAGGAGCCCGTCCTTTGCGTAGCGCCGATTCCATCCCGCCACGTACGGAAGCGTCCGGATGCAATTGACGCAGGTGTAGTCCCAGAAATCGACCAGCACCACCGCCTTGTCGCGCAGCGCGCGCAGGCTTACCGGGCCGCCCTGAATCCAGGTGCCACCCTCGAATTCGGGTGCGTATATGGTCTCGGAGAGATTCGGCATCTTGCGCTCCCGCCCCAGTCCGCCGCGCGCGGCCCTGCCGCCCCGCGGCGCCTTATCGGTCGAGCGTAGCACACCCGGGCGCGCGCGCCGCAAGCGGATTTGACGCCGTCCGCCGCGCGCGTTAGTGACCAGCGGATGAGTATCCCGCGCGACCTCCGCGTGTTCGCCGCCGACACGAAAGAGCGCCTCGATCAGGCCTGGGCGATCCGGCGGCGCGTGTTTATCGAGGAGCAGCACGTGCCCGAAGAGATCGAGCTCGACGCCGACGACGCCCTCGCCTTCCACGCGCTCGCAACCGCAGGCCCGGGCGCGATCGGATGCGGTCGCTATGTCGCCCACGGCGCCGAGGAGGTGAAGATCGGGCGGATGGCGGTGCTGCCGGAGTATCGCGGCCAGGGAATCGGACGCGAGCTCCTGCGCTTCCTCATGGACACCGCGCGCGCGCGCGGATTTCGCCGCGCCGTGCTCCATGCTCAGCTCACCGCCGAGGCGTTCTATCTCAAGCAGGGATACGAGCCCGTCGGCGAGGTGTTCGAGGAGGCGGGAATCGCGCATCGCGCGATGGTCTCGAAGCTGTAGCGGGTGGCTTCGCGATTTGCGACGCCGGAGAAGAAACCGGCGGATTTCCTCGAACAAGTTCGCGCGCGCGATGGCTCCGATCAATTTTCCTCCCGCGCGCTTTTCACCGGGCCTCCGCTCCACCGGTTTCTCTCCAATGGTTTCAGCGCGCGGGCGCTTGCGATGGAGTCGCGGGGCCATCGCCGGAGATCGTGGCAGATAAGGCTCAAGTGCGTAAGGATGAACAGTTCATCCATGAACTAAATTGGCAAAACCTCTAAGACTTGTTAGGGAAACCGGAGACGAGCAGATCCGCGGATTACGCAGAATTTTCAGCCACTTGGCGCGATCGCGGTTTCCGCTTCGTGGCGCGATCCCTCCGCCAGAGGGGGGGTCGATTTTCGGGCGTTTCTGAACGAGTGTTCAGCTCCGCATCATCGCGCGGCCGGCGAAATCGCCCCGAGCCGAAGGCCCGGCTTGCACATTGCCCTGGCTATCTGCCTGATGTTAGTGAGTGCGTTACCCGGAACCTGACGACGAAAATCACAACTTATGAGGAGGCGGCAATGGACTCCAATATGCCAAACCCCGAGGCGATTCAGGCGCTGACCCAATCCACCGATCCCGGCAAGGTCGTGATGCTCAACCTGCTCAAGTTCAAACCGGCCGGTGGCGCTGAGTCCTACGCGCAATACGTGAATCGCGTAACCCCGATCCTGGAACGAATCGGGGCGCGAGCCATTTTCGCGGGGCCGGTGACGACCACCGTGATCGGAAACAAACCCTGGGACTCGATGCTGCTGGTGGAATATCCATCGCGAAAGGCGTTCCTCGAAATGGTGTCCAGCCCCGAGTACCAGGCGGTTAGTCATTTTCGCGAGGATGCGTTGGAGCATAGCGAACTGCACGCGATTTCGCCGACTGGCCAGGTCGTGCCCGGTGCGAAATCCTGACCCGACGCGCCACGGGTCCGCGAGATTTGCGCAGCCGGCAGTTGCTTTCGGACGAACACTTCACCGTGGATGGCATGCTGGTCGAGGCCTGAGGGTGCCCGCCAAGAACCCATCACGAGCTTCTCATGCTCGGGTTCAGCGTCTTTCAGGCAAAACTCTCAAGGGTTCCTGCCTGGCACCTGGAGCCGGTTCGCTTCAGAATGGGCCTGCTTCGCTGCGTCGGACGCCGCAACCGCGCCTTGTGTTCTTCAGATAACTAACTCGAGCGTCTCATCCTAGGAATTGCGCCACATTCGATGTACAGTGACTGTGTCGGGATCGACATAGGAATCGAGTTCCGAATTTGATCCAGCCAACAGCGGCCCTTCCAGTTGCCTTTGACCGCGTTCTGCTAGACCAACCTTTAGTTGCGGCACGAAAGGCCTGATGAGGGTCCTTATGAATCTCCCCATTTCTCTCAACGGTATTGGGTGATCGTGCTCGTGCTCTGGCTGCTCGACGTAGTGTGACAAGTCCACAAGCGCCGCGGCCCTGACTCGACGGTTTCACAGCCGTTGCGCCGGCAGGCACGCGCCTCAAAATAAATATAAGGAGGAATTTTATGTTACTTCTAATTATCGTGCTGTTCCTGCTTTTCGCCGGCGGTGGGTTTTATGGATACCGAGGCGGCTACTACGGCGGGCGCGGATTGGGCGTGGGAGGCCTTCTGCTAATCGTCCTGCTTATTTTTCTCTTGATGGGTGGTGGTTTCGGGCATGCGATGTATCTTCGGTAATCTCTGATCAACCCGGCGTTAACACGCGCTCAGGTTTACGCTTTGGAAAGCCAGATAGTATGGCCATGTTTAGTCACTTGAGGCTTGAGTTAATGCGCGCGCGCGCCGGGTTGGCTTTCCTGCTTGCCGACGATGTCATAGGCAGGATATTCAGGTGAGCAGCGTCCGGGAACGACTCAACGAACTACTCGGCGCGATCGCAATTGATATTAGTGACGTTCCGAGTTCGTTTCTGGGCGGGCGCTTGGGCATCCGCTTTATCGAACCAATTAACGGAGGAAACTACGATGAGTGGAACCACCGACACGATCAAAGGCCGCATTAAGGAAGCAGTTGGTGTCGCGACTAACGATCGACATCTTAAGAACGAGGGACGCGTAGACCAGGCCGTCGGAAAGGTGAAAAAGACCGTGAACAAAATCATCAACAAAGCCAAACAGTAGAAATAGGCTCCAAAAGCCGGATCGGCGAGGAACCATACGCGGTAAAAGTTCAGGGGCGATGATAGCAATGCCTGGCGAGCGAACGCGTGGACGCTCAGTTGCAAGAGTCATGTTGGTGGCCCTTGCATTGCTATTGGCAGGTTGCAGCACCGTCACCCCGCCGTCCGCTCTTTCAACCGGTTCTGCGAACTCCGTGCAGCCAGTTCCAGCCGCTTCCGCATTGACTCCACGTAAAAAGTCATCGAGAACAGTGACGGCGTCGCGCTATAGCAGTGAGCTGGCGGGCAATTGCACCAGCAACGGCGAGCGATACAACCCGAACGACCTCACCGCGGCGTCAAACAGCCTCCCCATGGGCTCGACGGTTAAAGTGACAAATGTAAAGAACGGCAATTCCGTCAACGTTCGGATAAACGACCGCGGACCCCACGTCCGAGGTCGCGGCCTGGATATTTCATCCCGCGCCGCCCATGAAATCGGTCTGGGTAGTCACGGACTCGCAAAAGTAAAGCTCACCCAGGAGCAGCCTTCGTCCACGGTTGCGACTCGATCCGCCCATTGCGAATAGTCACGGCTTACCGACTGACGCTCGCCCTGATGCGCAATCGCCTCCGGTAGTTCCTTCGGGCCTGCTATCTCGAGATCCTTATTCTGACGACTCGAAGCTGGCTCGAGTACGCGATTCGGCGGGCGCGGCGAGCTCGAAGAAGCCGCGTGTGAACCCAGCCGCTCAACACGGTGCTATATCCGGTTCATGTGTGCTCCGGAGAACATCAATGTATCAACCACAGATGGCTTTACATTGACCGGGTACGGCATATCGATGGACACTAAGCATATCGGAATCAACGCGATGGGCGCGACGTGAGAACGCGACTAATCAATTAGTGTCGGGTGCCCGTGACACTACACTCAACAGACAGGAGAATAGAGCAAATGAAAACTCTTAGCTTATGGGCTTCCGCAGCGGCAATCGGAATGGTATTAGGCGTCGGAGGCAATGCATGGTGCCAAACCACCACGGAATCAGACACCACGGTCTCGACCATTCCGGCCGCGCCGAGCATGAACAGTAAAACCGTGACGACCAAAACGACGGCCAATCCGCCGGTCGTTGTCGTGCCGGCTTCCACCACCTCGAGTGAGACCACGACCACGCAGTCAGACCCGCCAACCGAACCGGCCCCGGCGGTGCAGGAGAATTCCAAGAGCGAAACGAGCTATGGACCAGACGGTGTGACGCACTCCGAGAGCAGCGACAAAACAACGACTAATTAGTTTTAAGATCAGCCGAGCCAGGAGCGTAGCTCCAGTCACTCTGCACGGCAGGAGATGAAGTTCATGAAATACCCACGTCGATTCGGCCGGATTCTTTTGAGCGCGAGCGTGTGCCTCATACTGGCCGGCTGCTTTTCCTATGAATCACATGAGACGGTGGTTCCGCCCGCTGGCCCGCCGGCGGCTTCCGTCTCTTCGACCACCACCACCTCCACCGTTCCCGATACCAGCACCACGGTAGAGAGACAGCAGACCACAACATACACCAACAGCAGTCCATAACAGGGAGATGACAATCATGATCAGGATAAACAAGACGGTAACGACGCTGGCGCTCGCCGGGCTTATCGGCGGCGCATTTGGTATTGCACCACTATTGCATGCGCAGGACAGCGTCGCGGGCCAGGAAATGCATCAGAGCGGCGCCTCGGCGGAAGCCGTCGTGAGCGCCCCGTCGGTGAGCGCCGGCGCGGACGACGCCGGCAATTCGGTGAAGCATGCGTATCGCGGCACCGTCGATCAGATAAGCGACGCAACCCTGACCACCAAGGTCAAGGCCGCGATGCTGACCGATGATGTGACCAAGAACTACACCATCCATGTTGATTCCAACCATGGCACGGTCACGCTCGCCGGGAACGTGAATTCGTCGGCGACGGCCGAGCACGCCCGGATGGTGGTTGCGAATGTTAGTGGCGTAGAGATGGTCAAAAACAATCTGACGTGGCCCAGTAGTGTGAGATAGATCCAAGAAATGTCTCGCAGCATCTGGTCGAGAGGCGAAAAGGTCAACGTGAAAATATCCCGGGAGAAACTCGTAACAGTCCAGGAATACTCGTTGTCCGCGTCCTGATCAGAAATCTGAGCGTAGGTGTTAATGCGGTGCGGGCGGGTCTCGGCGTTGGCTACCCTGGCAAATCATCCAGGGTCCAGATCGCGGGACGCCCCACCGCCCTGCACAGATGAATCGCGCTTGCGCGCCCAAGCTAAGCCCCCACGTGCGCGCCCCACGCACGCCACGCCCGGAAAGCGCGCGCCGTTGTATCGCACGCGCAGAAATCTCGGCGGTATCGAAAGCGGCGCGATCATTCGAGCGAGGCGGCGAAATCCTCGATCACGCGGGCGACCGCGGCCGGATCTTCGAGCAGCACATGATGATGCGCGCGCGCGATCGTCACCAGTTGCGCCCGTGGATTGAGCGCGCGCGCCTGCTCGGCCGCCTCCGCGGTCATGATCCGGCTGTGCTCCGCGCGGACCAACAGAGTCGGAATCCGGATCGCCTCGAGCGTTTCCATCGCGTGGATCCCGTCGCCGCCGAAGAAGCTCTCGCGATCGAACTTGAGCGTCCATCTGCCGTCGTCGGTGCGGGCCAGGCTGCGCACCGCGACTTCGTGCAGCACGTCCTGTGAAATTCCGCCCTCGTCGGGCATCAGGCGGAAGCGCGCCTTGGCGGTTTCCAGATCGGGATAGGTGACCACGGGCAGCGATTTCAGCCGGCGCAGATAGCGATCGCGCCCGCGGCTCGAGCTCAGCGCCGAATCGATCACCACCGCGGCGCGCGCCAGGTGCGGATGGCGCCGCGCGAACGCCATCACCGACAGCCCGCCCATACTGTGCCCGACGGCGATCGGCTTTTCGCGGCCGCGGAAGTGATGCTCGATGAACGTGGCGAGGTCGGCCGCGTAATACTCGGGCGTGTAGGCGGCAGGCCGGACCCATTCGCTGTCGCCATGCCCGCGCTGATCGATCGCAATCAGGCGATGGCTGCCCGCAAGCAAACGCGCGACCGGCTCCCACCACCATGCGTTGGCGGAGTTACCGTGCAACAGCACGATCGTGCGCGCGCCCTCGGGGTTCCACTCCAGGAAGTGCAGACGCGGGCTCGAATCGAAGATGCGGCTGTGCGGCTCGCTCATTCGATTTCAGCGAGAAACGCCTCGAGCGTGTCGATCAGCGCCTCGGGATTGTCGAACATCACATGATGATACGAGTCGTCGATTTGGGCGAGCTGCCCCTTCGGCAGCATCGCGACCATCCTCTTCGCCGCCTCGATATCGAGCAGCGGACTTTTGACCAGCTTCACGATCAGCGCCGGGCAGGTGATGTTGGGCAAATCGTTCCAGATCGCGAGCGGCTCGCGGAGCATCGTGCGGCGGTCGAGCTTGTGAGTCCAGCTTCCGTCCTCGCTGCGCCGGTAGGTACGCTGCGCGATATGGCGCAGCACGCCCTTTTTCGCCAGCGTCTCGCGGGGCAGCACCTTGAAGCTTTCGACCGCCTCCTGGTGCGAGCCAAAACGGCGCGGCGGTTTTTCGGCGTAGCTGCGCAGGAAATCGACCGCGTATTGCGAATAGTCGGGCGGCGTGTCGATCGCGATCACCGCGCGCAGCCGGTCCGCGTTGCCCGCCGCGTAGGCGAGCACGTTGTGCGCGCCCATCGAATGCCCGACGAGCACCGGCGCTCCAAGCTCCCACGAACCGATTATGTCCTCGAGGTCGGAGACATAGTGGCGCGTGCCGTAGGCCCACTCATCGGCCCACTCGCTCTCGCCGTGTCCGCGCTGATCCAGTGCGAGCACGTGGTAGTCGTCGGCAAAGGCGGGCGCGACGAAGTCCCACCAATGCGCATGCGCCGAGCCGCCGTGGATAAACAGCATCGGGGGCTTGCCCTCGCCGCCGTAATCCAGGCAGTTCAGGACCATCCCGCCCGCGCGAAAGCGGATCTGTTTGACCCGCTCGGGCGGCTGATGGACCCGGCGGCGGCTGGGCGTGCGGCGCTTCACTGAAATCAAAATGGCGGGAGCGCAGCGGCTTTGCAACCCGCCCCGTTCATGCCACGATCTTGAGTCGGGAACCTGAGCAACCGCCTTATGCGATCGAGCCTGCTGCCCAAGCGGATTATCGCCGCCATCCTGATTGCCGCGCTAGCGATATATGCGGCGAGCGCGGCCGCACAGGATTCTTCCGCCAACGCGGCCAAGGCGCGCGCGCTGGTGGATGCGGCGATCAAGATGACCGACAGCCAGGAGGCGCTCAAGCTGCTGTGGCAGGCCACCGACCTGGACCCCACCCTTGCCGACGCCTACGTGTACCTGGGGCTCTACTACAATTCGCGCTCGGACTTTCCCAACGTGGTCAAGGTCTATCAGAAGCTGGTCAAGTACCAGCCGGGCCAGGTCAGCGCGTACCTGAATATCGGCGAGGCGTACATGCAGTTTTCACCGCCGCGCCCGCAGGATGCGCTGGTCTATTACCGCAAGGCCTACACGATCGATCCCAAGAATTCGTTTGCGGCGCTGCGGATCGGCGAGATCCTGGCGCAGCAGGGGAATCGCGACGAGGGGATCAAGTACCTGCGCCAGGCGCTGACCGACACCAAGAACGGGAATGTCTCCTCGCAGGCGGAAAAAGATCTGCGCCAAATGAACGCGCACTGAGGGGACGGATTCCCGCGGCCGGGGTCTTTCGACTCCGGTCGCAGGAGCGGGCTCGGCTCAAGACGACACACCGGTGCGCCGGCAAAGGACGCGGCCGTTTCTCAGTTCTGCGAAGCGGCGGACGGAATGCCCTGCGGCGCAGCCGGCGCGCTCGGCGCGGCGGGCCGTGGCGGCGGTACCCCGAAGCGGCGCCGCAAGCGCTGCTGCTGGCGCAAGAAGGGGCGCCCGAAATCGCGATCGAATCTCGCCTGCTGCTCCGGCGTCAGCACGTCGCGGATTTTCGACAACGCGTCCATATAGCTATGGCGCCGCTGCTCCATCATCTCGCGCCGCGACTGGCGCACCTGAAGCCGCACCTCCTGCATGATCGTCGCGATCCGGTCGCGCTGGTCGGGGGTAAGTTTCAGCTCCCGGCTCATCCTCATCAGCACCGGCTCTCCCGGCACGCGCAAGATCCGATAGCGATAGGCCAGGGTGCTGGCGGCGAAGCCCGCCAGCAATCCGCCCGCCACCGCGAGCATCACGGTCAGGATGTTGAACCTAGCCGGCAAAGTCGTTGCTCGTGTCGGCGGTACTCTGCTCGAACAATTGCGCCGCGGGCGACTGATCCTGGGTGCTTAGCGCATCGCCGAGCGATTCCACGGGCGTGGTGACGGACAGCCATGCGGCCAGCGACGCGGCGACGAACAGTGTCACCGCCGCGCACATCGCGAACCATCGCGGACCTTCGCGGGCATGAGGGCGACCGGCAACGGCCAGGCGCCGCGACGATTCGGCCGGCATCGCGCCAGCCTCGCGCCGGCGCGCGGACGGCTCGGCGGGCGAATGGAGCACCGGTGCGGTCAGCGCGAATGCGCGGAAGGCGCGCTCGCACTTGGCGCATCGGGTCAGATGCTCGCTGAGCGCGGCGCGGCGCTGGTCGGAGAGTTCGCGCCGCCACAGAGCGGCAAAGTCGCGGCGTGCCTCGAAGCAGTTCATGATTTGGACCTGGCGCTCCGCGCCGGCGTCAACCGCTGCGCCTGTTTGCGCAGGGACTGGCGAGCGCGGAACGCGCGTATTTTTACTTTAGCCTCGCTCCATCCCAGAATGCCCGCGATCTCGGTGACGCTCATCTCCTCGCTGTCCTTCAAAATTAGCACAGTGCGATCCTCGGGCTTGAGCGCGTCGAGCAGGCGATGGGCCAGGTCGTGCGCCTCGCGACGCTGCTCGGCGGCGCTCACGATCTCTTCGGGCGAGGCGTCGCTGACCAGTTGCATCCACCGCGCCTCGGGCGCGGAGAAGTCGGCAACGAGTTCCTCGGGACGGCGCCGGCGGCGGCGGAGTTCGTCGTAGCACAGGTTGACCACGATCGCGCGCAGCCATGCGCCCAGCGGCATCTCGCGCCGATACGTCCCGAGCGCCGTGAACGCGCGCAGGAAACATTCCTGGGCGAGATCGTGCGCGATCTCGGGGTCCGAGAAAAACCGCTGGCACAGCCGCTCGACGCGCTGGCGATGGCGCCCCGAAAGCTCGGAAAACGCGTCGGTGCGGCCTTCCAGCACCTCCGCGACCAGGTCATCGTCAGATCGTTCCGCCAACCTGCAAGCGGTCTTCCTGCCCGCGGCGAGGCTCAGCATAGCTGACCTCTAATACGAAAAATCCGTGGCGCGGTTACACCCGTTGTTCGCGTCCCGGGCGCCGTCAGCCGCCGCCGGGTCCGGGACCCGCGGCCGCGATGCTCCGCCCGATACCATAGCGTCACCTCCGCGGCGGGGGTGGCGCAAGTCCGGCTCGGCGCAGATCGTCGGGCGTGTCGAGATCGAGCGTCACGCCGGGGTCGTCGATATCCACATAAACGACGCGCGCCGGGTCCGCATTGACCACGAAGCGCGCGCCCTGCTCTTCCGGTGCGCCCATTAATTCCGGAAATATGGCGCGGTCGAACAGCACCGGATGGCCGCGGCGGCCGCCATGGCGCGCGATAATGATTTTGCCGCGCGAGCGCGCGTACTCCCGCGCTATCGCGCGGAAGGTCGCGGGCGCAACCGCGGGATGATCCGCGAGATGAACCATCGCGGCGGCGCATCGCGGCGACAGCGCGGGCAGTCCAATCTTCAGCGAGGAAAGCTGGCCGCGCGCAAAGTCGGGGTTCTCGACGATCGCGATCCGCGCGTCGCGCGGCACCGCGGGACGGACTCGCGCCGCATGCGCGCCGAGCACCACGATCAGAGAGTCGAGCACCGGTAGCATCGCGCGCGCCGCATGCGCCAGGAAAGTCTCTCCATCGATTTCGAGCAGCGGCTTGGGAAACCCCATCCGCCGCGACTCGCCCGCGGCGAGCAGGATCCCGGCGATCGGAGCGCCGTCCACGTCAACTCGCGCCGGAAGGTTTGAGCCGGCCCGACCTGACCCCGAGGTTGGCGGCGTCGCGAACGCCGGTGCGCCGCTCGCGGACGATCTCGGCGATAATCGACAACGCGATTTCCTCGGGCGTCTCCGCGCCGATATCGATACCGAGCGGAGCGTGCACCTGCTCCAGACGCTCGCGCGGCACTCCCGCCTCGGCGAGCCGATCGAGCGTGGCGCGCACGCGCCGGCGCGAGCCGATCATCCCGATAAAGGCGCCCTCGGTGCGCTCGAGCGCGGTGCGCACGACTGTTTCATCGAAGGAATGGCCGCGCGTCACCGAGACGAGATAGCAGTGGCGATCGAGGTTGAGCGCCGCGATCGCGGCGCCGAATGGACGCACCACGATTTCGTCGGCGCCCGGAAAGCGCTCGCGATTGGCGAACGCCGCGCGATCGTCGATTACCGTCACGTGAAACCCGAGCATCGAGCCAAACTGCGCGAGCGGCTGCGCGATATGCCCGGCACCCGCGATCACCAGGCGCTGAGCGCCGGCGATCGGATCCAGGAACAGGCGCGGCTCTCCGCTCGGTTCGATGCGCTTGACCGGGTCGGCGCCGCCCGCGGCGCTGATCTCGATCAGCGCCGCAACGCCGTCGGCCGCACGCACCGCAAGCTGCGCAATCGCGCGGCGCGGCAATTCGATCGGCGGAGTCAGGCGCGCATCGGCGTGCTCCGGGTCGAGCACCGCGCGGGCTCCGGCCGGCGCCGCCGCGTCACGGCCCGGATCGACCACCGTCAGCAGCGCGGCGGGACGGCTGTGCGCCGCCGCGTCGGAGAGCGTCCGCGCCATCTCGAGGTCGGAACCGGGGCTCCAGATGTCGATGAAGACATCCATGATGCCGCCGCAGGTGCCGATTTCCTGCTGATCGAAGTCGCCCGTGAGATCGACGTCGGTCAGCCGGGCGCCGGCGCCTTCTTCAAGTAATACTCGAGCTTTTCGGAAGACCTCGGCTTCGCCGCATCCGCCGCCGATGGTGCCGAACTGGCCGTCCTCGCGCACGATCATCTTGGCGCCAACTTCGCGTGGGGTGGAGCCGCGGACGCCCACGACGGTGGCGAGCGCGAACTTCTTTCCGCGCTCCAGGGTGCGAACCGCCTCGGGCCAGATTTGATCGGGACCAGACATACCGCTGTCCCGAAACTATCAGAAGACGGGCGCGCAAAGAACGGCGCAGGCTTGCGCGCGCGAGAGGCGCTCAGTGCCCGCCGGCATTTCCGGACGGAATGGCGCTGCCGTGACGGTGCGTACTTTCCTCGATCCCGTAGCGCGCCAGCATCCGGTACAGCGTCGAGCGCGACACTCCGAGCAGATCGGCCGCGCGGCGGCGGTTGCCGTCGGTCTCCTCGAGTGAGCGCATCAGGGTCCGCTTGATCACTTCATCCAGCAGCAGCGGCACCGCTTCGTCGATGTGCGGCGCACGATGCTCGAATAATTCGTCCGGCATCGCTTCGCCGTGCTCGTCAAATTCGCCCGGGCGGCGCCCGCCAAAATTCGCGTCCGCGATATGCTCGGGCAGTTCGCTGAATCTCAGCAGGTCGGCATCCGTGAGCATCACCGCAGATTCGATCGCGTGGGCGAGTTCGCGCACATTGCCGGGCCACCCATATTCCATCAGCGCATCGAGCGCGCGCTTTTCCACTTGCTGGATATCCTTGCCGAACAGCCGGTTGTAATGCTCGATGAAATGTCCCACGAACGCCGGGATCGCCTCGCGCCGCTCGCGCAGCGGCGGCAGGAAAATCGCCGCCGTGTTCAGCCGATAGTACAAGTCGTCGCGAAACTGCCCCGCCTTTACCATCGCGCGCAAGTCGCGGTTGGTCGCCGCCACCATCCGGATGTCCACATTATAGGTGCGCGAGGAGCCCACCGGCTGGACCTCGTGGCTCTCTACCGCGCGCAGCAGCTTGGGCTGCAGCTTGAGCGGCAGCTCTCCGATTTCGTCCAGGAACAGGGTGCCGCCGTTGGCCGAGCGGAAATACCCCATCGAGTCCTCCCGCGCATCGGTGAACGCGCCCTTGACGTGCCCGAACAACTGCGACTCCGCAAGTGTCTCCACCAGGTTGGAGCAGTTGAAGGTTACGAACGGACCATTGGGCACCGGGCCCAGGGTGTGCAGCGCACGCGCGACCAGCTCCTTGCCCGTCCCCGATTCCCCGTAGATCAGCACGGTCGCCTTGTACGGCGACAGCCGCGCGATCGTTTTGAGCACCTTGCGCACCTGCGCTGATCGCACCACCATCCCGCCCATGCGCTCCGCCCCCTGGTTGAGGCGCTCGCGGGCAACGCAACCGTTGGCGTCGCCGGGCAACTCGATTGCACCGGCTTCGATCTCAGGACCCATCAGACCCGGTGTCCGGAAATGATCGCGCGACTGATCCACTAATTGCTCCTGGACGACGCAAAATGACTCCGACCGAAATCGGACCGTCCGCCTTTGCAGCAATCCGGGGGCCACGGTGTATCGCTCTGTCACGCGCATAAACATCGCGTTAACGGTACTTATGAGATGTTCTCTGTGGAACAAGCGGCAAAATCTCGCCGCCGCGCCATCTTGATGCCGCGCGAATGCGAGCAGCTCATGCGATCACCTGTAAGCGAGTGGATCGCTCAGGCGAATTCACCTTTGGCAACCAACGCCGCGCGATGAATTCAATTCAGCGCCATCGACCGGATTGCTTAGGCTTCGATGAGCATCGGCGCGCGCGGCGCTTTCTCCACCGCGATCGCCAGATTGTAGCAACTCACTACGCCGCCACGACTGAGTCCGCGCGCAGCCGTCCCATCACCCGTCCACGATGTCGGCGAGCACGCGCGCGGGATGATCGCGCGGATCGACCCGATCGTAGACGCGGGCAACCTTGCCCTGCTCATCGATGAGCACGCTGATGCGCGAGGTCCACTTCGCCTTGGGATCGGTGCAGGCGCCGTAAGCGATCGCGATCTTGCGGTCGGTGTCGGAGAGCAGCGGGAACTTGAAGCCGTTCTTTGCGGCGAACGCGGCGTTCGCCTCAACCGAGTCGAAGCTTGCGCCCAGGATCCGGATATTGTTCTCGTCGTAATACGACTGATGGTCGCGGAACCCGCGGCCTTCGAGCGTTCAGCCAGGGGTGTCGGCGGCGGGATAGAACCAGAGCAGCACCTTGTGTCCGCGCAGCGCCGCAAGGCTTGCCTGCGAGCCGTCGTGCGCGAGCGCAGTGAAATCGGGAGCCGGATCGCCAATCTTCAGCATCGGGAATCTCTCCTTTATCCGCCGTGGCGAGCGGATCAGTTCAGCGTCGAACGCAGCCGCGCCAGCATCTCGGTGCTCATCGGATCGCCGGGCTCGAGTTCGAGCGCGCGCTCGAATTCCCCGATCGCGCGCGCGATCATTCCCTTGGCTGCGTACAGGCGGCCGAGGTTCATGTAGGGGAAGTGGCGCGGCTCGTAGCGGGGCGCGTGCTTGGCGCGCTCCAGCCACGGGATCGCGTCGTCGAGTTCGCCCCTGGCGATCAAGTAGGCGCCGATGTCGTTGTAGGGATTGCCGAGGGTGGGATCGACCTCGATCGCGCGCTTGCACTCCGCGATCGCGTCCTCCAGCCGCCCCATCCCCTGGTAAGCCCAGCCGCGAAAGGTGTACGCCTCGGCGGTGGGATAGATTTCGATCGAGCGGGTGTAGAGACGGACGGCGCCCTCGAGGTCGCCGCGCATCTGGAGCGCGGCGCCTTCGTTCCATAGCTCGAGCGCGCGCTGGCGTACGAAACTGTCGTCCACGATTCCACCGCTATTGCGCGAGACGGGCGGCGTCAAGAGGGTGGTCGCGCGCCGGCGTGAGCGGCGTTACTGGCTCAGCGTGTGCATGAGCTGGATCATCGCGGGTCCGATGATCACGCTCATCATTGCGGGCAGAATCAGGAGCACCAGGGGGAACAGGATCTTGACGGTGGTTTTCTGCGCGGCTTCCTCAGCGCGCATCCGCCGCGAGCTGCGCATCGCCTCGGAGATGGAGCGCAGCGCAGGGGCGACTTGCGCGCCGAGCTGCTCGCTCTGAATCAGGGTGGCCGCCAGCGGCTTGATGTCCGCGACGGCGGTGCGCTCGGAAAAGCTACGCAACGCCTGTCCCAAACTATCGCCCGAGGAGATTTCCGCCGACACGATCGAGAGCTCCGCGCCGATCTCCTGCTTTTGGCGCTCGCACTCCCCGCCCACGGTCTTGATCGCCTCTGACAGTCCCAACCCGGCCTCGACGCAAACCACCAGCAGGTCCAGGACGTCGGTGAGCTGGCGGGCAATGGCCGCCTGGCGCTTGCGGCCCTTGCGGGACAGGACAAAGCTCGGGGCGAACGATCCCAGGCATACGCCGATCACCAGTCCGAAGATCGCATCGGGCCCCGACGCGCTCACGAACATCCCGGCGACCAGCCCGACCAGACCGCATCCGACCGTCGACGCAAGCCGAATCAGGTGAAAGATGTGAACCGATCTGCTCCGCTGGTAGCCGGCATGTACCAGCATCTGCGAAACCCGCGCGGCATGGGGGCTGTCGGCCTTTGGCTGGGGCAGCCGCTGCGCCATCCATCGGAACAGCGCCTGCGCGCTGCGGCTCTCGCTTCCGGCCTCGTAGCTGCCGGAGCTGTACCGGACGCGCGTCTTGACCGCGAAATCGGTGAGGCGGTCCTCGATGCCTTTGTTGTCGCCGGAGAGCGCCGCGTACGCCGCCAGCGCCGCGCCCCCGAGCAGCAGCACCACGGTCATACTGATGTAAAGCGCGGACATCTTAGTACTCCACCTTGAGCATCCAGCGGATCACAAGGAAGGCGAGAATATCGAGTCCGGCCGCAACCTTGAGGATCATCTTGCCGACCGGGTCATAAAAGAGCGTGTGCGTATAGCTCGGCTGGATCACGCTGAACCCGAGCAGCAGCGCCACCGGCAGAAGTCCAACGATAATCCCGCTCATCCGCGACTGCGCGGTCAGGGTGCGGATCTGCTGCTGGATACGCTGGCGCGTGCGCACCAGCTCGGACAGCCGCCCGATGATCATCGCGAGCGAACTGCCGACTTCCGCTTGCACCCGCACCGCGACCACCAGCAAGCGCAGATCGTTGACTGGCACGCGCTCGAGCATTTCTTCCAGGGCGAGCGCCAGCGGCAAACCCAGGCGCGACTGCTCGATCACGGAGCGGAACTCGGAACCGATCGGATCGGCAAATTCGGCGACCACCACCTGAAAGCCGCGGGAGAGCGAGTGCCCAGCCTCGAGCGAGGACTTGAGCAGGTCGAGCGCATAGGGAAGCTGGACCTGGAACGCCTTGAGCCGATGCTGGCGGCGGAAGCGGATGTATACCACCGGCAGTGCCGCCAGGCCGGCCGCGACCGCGAAGGCGATCGTGAGATCGCCGGTCACCGCGCCACCGATCGCCGCCCCTGCCATCGCGAACACCAGCATCAGGAGCAGCACGTCGCTGACCGGAGAGTAGATTCCCGCCTGCCACATGGTGTGCTCCAGATGGCGCAGCAGGTTGATGCGCTTGAGCACGGCCAGCAGCGGCCGCGAATTGCGACTGCGCGGATCGTCGCGCATGATGTCCTGGGTCACGACCGCCGGCGCGCCCATCCGGCGCAGCACGTCGCGCGATACGGTGGTCGGCGCCTTGAAGCGCGCGACCATCAGGACCGCAGCCACCGCGAGCAGCAGAAACACCGAAACCGCGATAATCAGGTCCACGGCGTTCCCTCTACCTTATGACCTGCTTGACCGGGCGCCCTTGGCCCTTGAATCCGGCAATTTCCAGGCGGCGCTGGTATTCCGAGCGAATATCGGTGGAGCTCAATTCGCCGAGCACCGCGCCATCAGGGCCCACCTCGGTGCGGACGAACTCGTAGAGGTCCTGCATCATGATCATGTCACCCTCCATCCCGGTGACCTCGGAGACTCTCATCACCTTGCGCGAGCCGTCGGACATGCGGCTGACGTGAATGATCATGTTGATGGCGGAGGCGATTTGCTGGCGCATCGCGCGCTGCGGAATCGCGAATCCCGACAGCAGCATCATCATCTCCAGCCGTCCCAGGCTTTCGCGCGCCGAGTTGGCATGGATGGTACAGATCGAGCCGTCATGGCCGGTGGACATCGCCTGCAGCATGTCGAGCACTTCGGCGCCGCGGACCTCGCCGACCACAATCCGGTCGGGCCTCATCCGCAGGCAGTTGCGCACCAGATCGCGCTGGGTAATTTCGCCCTTGCCCTCCAGGTTGGGCGGCCGGGTTTCCAGGCGCACGACGTGCGGCTGCTGCAGGGAAAGCTCGGCGGAGTCCTCGATAGTCACGATGCGTTCATCTTCGGGCACGAACGAGGACAGGCAATTGAGCAAGGTGGTCTTGCCCGAGCCGGTTCCGCCGCAGACCAGGACGTTGAGGCGCGCCCGCACCATCGCGCGCGCGAACTCGACCACTTCCCAGGTCAGGCTGCCTCTATCGACCAGGGTTCCGATATCGTAGCGCTTGCGGCCGAAGCGGCGGATCGAGAGCGCGGGTCCGTCGAGCGCCAGGGGCGGGATGATCGCGTTGACGCGTGAGCCGTCGGGCAACCGTGCATCGACCATCGGCGATGACTCGTCCACCCGCCTTCCCACCCGTGACACGATCCGATCGATGATCAGCATCAGATGCTGATCGTCCTGGAAGTGAATGTCCACCGGATGGAGCTTGCCGAATTTTTCGACGTAAACCTGGCTGTGCCCGTTGACCAGGATGTCGGTGATGTCGTCGTCGTTGAGCAGCGGCTCCAGCGGCCCCAGGCCCAGCAGCTCGTTCTTGATTTCATCGACCAGGCGTCCGCGGTCGACGTCGGTGAGCAGACGCCCGTCTTCGTTGAGAATCTCGTTGATCGCGGCGGTGACCTTGGCGGCGACGATCTGAGGCTCAAGAGTCTCGAGCTTGGAGACGTCGATGGTCTCGAACAGGCGGTTGTGAACCTTGACCTTGAGCCGGCGCGAGCCTTCCGACAGCGTGTCGTGGCGTCGGCGCACGCTCATGATGAGCGAGCCGACGGGCCCGAAGGCTTCGCCACTCTTGGCCTCGTGGTTGGATTGTGACAGACGTTCCGAGAGTCCCATGGTCGCTTACCTCATCAAGTGCGGTTTCCAAACGCGGACCGGAGTCTGGACAGGAAGCCGCCGTCGGCCGCCACCGCTCCGTTCGCAAGATCGGGGACGATTCGCTGCGCAAGCTCTCCGATCCCGTGCGCAAGCGGGGAGCCGGGCGCGGTCTCCCACAGGTCCTTGCCCGACAGCTCGACGCGCTCGGCGGTGCGCTCATCGAGGGGAATTTTGTGAAAGATGGGCCGGCCCAGTGTCGATTCGATCTGCCGGTCGGTGATTGGATACGAGGGCCGATAGCGGTTGAGCAGGTATTTCGGCTTGAGCGCGCTCAGCCCCAGGCGGTCGAACAGATCGATAAAGCGCCACGCCGAGCGGGAGGCCAGTATGGATTGCTGGAGCACGTAGAACAGATGGTCGGAGCGCTCCCACGCCGCCACCGCGTTTTCGTCCACGTGGCTGCCGCAGTCCACGATCACGAAGTCGAACAGCTGGCGCATCAGGTCCAGCACCGTGGCGACCGTGAGGTCGCTTATCATTTCGCTTTCCTCGATCCGTTTGGGCGCCGCCAGCAGGTAGAGCCCCGAGGAATGCTTGGTCAGCGCCGATTCCAGCTGCATCGAGTCCAGTTTCCGCTCCAGGCGGATTAGCGGCAGGATAGTCACCTCGGGCTCGAGGTTGAGCGAGATCGCGAGTCCTCCGCTCTGCAGGTCGAGATCGATCAGCGCGACCCCCTTGTTCATCAGATGGCGCAGGGCGAGACCCAGCCCGCCGGCCAGCATCGTTGCGCCCACGCCGCCGACCACGCTGGTGAACGAGCAGACCACTCCGCCCTCGCGCCGCTCCGTGCGCCATCGCGCCTCGCTGATCTTAAGCAGCGCGCGGCTCGCCTCGCCGATGTCCAACGGCAGGAACAGCAGTTCGTCGGCGCCCGCGCGCAGCACCCGCTTCATCAGGCCGGGCGAGCGCTCGGTGAGCATCGCGAACAGGGCCGGACGCGGAGTATGCGCCGCCTGCCCCTCGAGGTACTGCAGGGCGTGCTCCTCGTTTCCGTTTAACAGGACTATCGAGACGTCGGGCGTCTGGTCGCCGGGCAGGCTGATGTTGGAGCCCGCGGCGGATTCCGTGATCACCAGCGGCGGTTCGCCGAGCGCCTGAAGGGCCGAGCGAACCTCTGTGCGCTGCTCGGGCGCGTCGCCGACCAGAAGTACCCGCAGCGCTCCGCGGCGGGTTTCGTTTTTGACTCCGAGTGTTGGCACCGATGCTTCTCCGCTGCTTCGAGTTAGAATCGCGGCCGGCCCGCATCCGGATGCGCCAGCCGTTTGGTTACGATCTCCTGGGCGGTCATCGGTCCGCTCGAGGTCGGCTCGAAGACGCGCCCGCCCTGCGGAATCGGCCGCACGATCTGCGGCGTCACGCTCATCACGAGGTCGCTCTGGGTATTCTGGTAGCTGGTGTTGCGGAACAGGCCGCCCAGATAGGGCACGTCGCCGAGATAAGGAACCTTCTGCACCACGGTCTGCTTCTGATAGAGAATCAGGCCCGCGATGATCAGCGTCTGATGGTCATGGAGCCGGACCATCGTCTCCGCCCGGCGCGTAACGAACGATGGCACGGTGAATCCGAACAGCTGCACGCCGTGGGTGTAGTCGGGCTCCGAAACCTCCGGCTTCACCACCAGCTCGATCTGGTCCTTGCCCACCACGGTCGGTACGAAATCGACCGAAGTGCCGAACTGCTTGAACACGATCGAGGTGTTGAGCGCCTGCGCCACCACGATCGGAATTTCGCCGCCGGACAGGAACTTGGCCTGCTCGCCGGAGTTGGCCAGCAGATGCGGCTGGGCGAGGATCTTGGCCATCGAATGATTCTCAAGGAACTGGAACAGACCCTGCCACTGGATGTTCGAATTGGCTGCCGAAAGTCCGTAGGTGAAGTTCTGCGACAGCAGCATCGGGATCAGCGTTCCTGCCGGCGGCAGAGTCGCCGATCCTCCCTGCAGCACGGTGCCGTTGGGGAGCACCGCGGTGACGTTGGTCTGCGGACTGAACGGAGTCGCAACCGCGCCCGGCAATCCGACCAGGGAGACGCCGTAGTTGGACAGCGCCACTGAAAGGTTGATGCCCTGGTTTTCGATCGCCTGCCGGTTGAGCTCCGCCACCATCGTGTTCAGCAGCACCTGCTGCTTGCCGCCCGTATCGATCCGCACCTGGCGTTCCTGGTAACTGCCCTGGTCGTCCCACACCGCCAGCGTGGTAAATCCGGGTGCATGGCCGACCAGATTGATCTGATACGGATTGACCACCTGGATATCGGCGATCTTGGAATCCGCGATCGAGACGCGGGTGAGGCGGCGATGGAAATCGATCACCTGCGAGGTTCCGGTCATCAGATCGATCGCGTCGTCGGGCAGGTAATGATGCCCACCGGTAACCGAGGGCGACAGATATCCGGTCGAATCGCGCACCGACGGATTGCTGCGAAACACTGAAGTCGATTGCTCCGGCTGCGCCATCGCCGGCTCCGTTTGCGCCGCAACCGGCGGCGCGGGCGAGGCCTGATTGGCGCTACCGCCGGCGCCAGGCGCCGAACCCGCGGCGAAGACGGTGGTCGAGGCCGGCGGCGCGGCCGAGGCTCTCATCGACGGTGCCGGCGATGGAGATGCCGGCGGCCGCGCGCCGGTTAGCCCTGTATCGCCAATGGCGGCAGGGCTCCTACCCGGCGCGAGCGGAGCACCGGGCATCGCAACTGATGTGATCTGCACATCGTAGGTCACAGCCTCTCCGTCGCTACGCGTAACGCGGACCGCCCAGCGCCCGGATTCCGCGCCCAGCAGAACCAGCTTGCCTGGTTCCTCGGCGTGCAGTACCAGCGCATGCGGGTTTTCGATCACTTTTACCGCCGGCGTCGACGAGGGTTTGAGGTCGCTTATCACGTAGGTCTCGCCCGCTTGCAGCGACAGCGAAACCGTGTGCTCTGACATTGCGGAGTCGGCGCGTGCGGCGGCGCCGATGAAGGCGATCAAAAGCGCGGCGGTGGCCGCGATGAATACAGTGCGAGTGGTTCGTCGTGTCATGGTGGTGCCCCCTGCGCGCGCGCTCACGGGATGTAAACCGTCTTGGGTGTGGGTTGATAAGGTTCAGCCGCGTCCACGGAATCGACCGCTGCGCCGGCTGCTCCGCGCGGCGCCGGGCCTACCGATGGCAGCGCAGCGGACAGCGCCGCGCCGGCGGATGCCGACGGTGCCAATCCGCTTGCGGCCGCATGGTAGGGCGACGGTGGCGGCGGGCTTACAGCCGGCGGCTCGGGCGCTGCGGGCACCGCGCTGGCCGACGCCGCGACCGGCGCGGAGGCGGCTGCGGGCGAATGAGCGCGGCGCGCAATGCGTCCGAATCCGGCGTTTATGAACGATACCGATTCCGCCGTCTTGCCGTCGCGGAATATTTCGACATTGACCGGCCGCCGGCCGCTGGCGCGAATCGGCCGCGGCACGGCAGTCGCCTGGCGGTTAACCACCGGCACGGTCGGAGCGCGTTGGAACAGGTCGCGCAGCTCTATTCCCGCAGTCTGCACGAGTTTCTGATCGCCGTAATTGCGCATCGCCAGACGCAGCACGCCTTCGCGGCTGGCCAGCGCCAGGCGCTCGGCCTGCTCGGGCGTGACCAGCAGCGTGACGACCTTCACCGGTATCGGAACATCCTTGGAGCCTTCGATTTCCTGGGCGACCGCCAGCACTTCAACGTCCTGCAGGATGATCCTGGAAAAGGCCGGGAAGTCGGCGCCGGCGCCGGAAATCGTGGCGAGCACGTCGACCCGGGTGCGGGGCAGGACGAAACCCGAGATATCGCTGACCTCGTCCACCGGCACCGACATCGCGCGCATCCCGGGCGGGATCATCAGCGGCATCACACCGGCCGTCTTTTCACCCATGTAGAGCTTGGCGGCAATGATCGGCTCGCCGGTTACGAAGCTGCCCTTGGCGTACGCGTTGGCGATGGCCTGGGGATCGGTGAACGATCCCGGCGGCACGCTGTCATGGGCCCAGCGGGCCAGCTTGACCGCGTCAGGCGTAATCTTGGTGCCGAGCGGAAGATCGTGCGCGGCTACCAGCACTTCAACGGTGTTGGCCATCGCGCGCTGAACTTCAGCTTCGCGCCGTCTGAGAGCCGAAAAGACTACGATCGCGGCCAGAATCGCGGAGAGTCCGGCCAAAATGGCATATATGACAGGTCGTCTCATTTCCCCCTCCGTTCCGCCCGCTCACGCGGACCGGGCCGGGACTGTTTGCTCGTGCGGGAGTCTTTGGGCACCTATTCGCTCATCACGATCTCAGTCGCGCTCAAAGTGGTTGGAAAACTGCTTCCAAAGCCGAGCGCTCTGAACAGGCTGGACATCGAGCCGACCAGCGGATTGTTCTGAAGGTTGTAGGCAATCGTCACCGTAATCGGCTGAAAAGAACCGCCCGCGCGCGACACCGTCACGGTCAGATTTGCGCCGCCGTTTCCGGTGATGGACGGGGAACCGATATTGCCCGACTTGATGTAAGCCGAAACCTGCGAGGTCGACAGCGTCGGATTGACCGCCGCGTAGCGCGCGCCGTTGTAAGCGAGCTGGCTGACCGCCAGCGCCGACTGCCCGATTACGGCGAACGTGATCGCGACAAAGACCACCGCGATAAACAGCGGAATCATCAGCGCAAACTCGGCCATCGATTGGCCTCGCTCGCCGCGCCGGCGCCGTACGCGAATTGGAGATTCATATGCTCGGCTCAATTTCATCGCCTGCTCCGGGCTGTCTGCCGCCTTTCGCCAAACGGCTCGCGGCCGACGGCCGCCGAGCCCGGCGATTGCCATGGCGGCGGGCGGATTTGACTCCGACCCGCCGCCTTTACGGCGACTCCATGTCTGGTCGCTCGTCACGGTTGATCTCTAAGATCAGCCCGTGAGGTTGGTCGTCACGTTGCTGATCTCGTTGGTGATCGCAGTGCCCAGCGCCTTGTAGGCGACCAGGGCGACCAGCGCGACCGCCGCGATGATCAGCACATACTCGGTCATGGTCTGAGCGCGTTCACGCTCAAGGGCCTTGACCCACAGCCTGGTGATGACATCCATATTTATGACCTCCGTGTCCGTTTGCCTCGACTCCGACTGCATCGCCGTCAACGGCGACGCGGTCGGTTTAGTCCACTCACTACTTGCGGCGATGGGCGCCGCGCCCTCTTTCCACTTCACTACACACTCACTAGGTATTCTGTTTAGCTTGGCCCGCCTGCTTCATTATGCTTCGCCCTGCCGGTGTCACTGGGTGAGCGCGCAATGCAACACGCCGTCGTTGGTCGCAGTGGTGCTCGAGGTTGAACCCGCGGCCACGTACGAAATGAAAGTCGCATTGATGGTGGTGCCGTTGACGCTGTTGATCCACACCGCGGCGAAGGTCACGACCGGCACCGTGCAACTCCCCGTGCATCCGTTCCAGTTCACCACCGGAACGATTACCGCCCGCGGATCTCCGGTCTTGAAATTGGTGGCGCTCGCCGTAGAATCGAACGCGAGGCCATTCTGGATTCGCGCGTTTATTCCCTGGGTGGTCGGACCGACCGTCGCGCCCGGCTCGCTGGTCAGCATGTCGCCCACGGTAACGACACCGCTGTAGCCGTTGGTTAGATTGTCGCGGTAGCAATTCGCTCCATTGCACCCGAGCGCCACGCCGTCCCAGTCTCCCGGCGCAACCCGTCCCGAATGCATCGCGATAGCCTGGCCCTTGCTGTACGGCGTGTTGCTGTTCAGCCCTATCGGCACCGCGCCTGTCGCCGACCCGGCGGTCGAAACCGTGGCGGTCGCAGCCGCCCGGACCGGATTGCTCACCAGCCCAATTACACGGGCGAACATGTACGGAACCGTGCGCTGGACTTTTACCGTGATCGTGGTATTCGCGCCGCCGAAGCTGACCGAAGTCACCTGGCCGCTCGGGACCCCGTTGAGCCCCGCGTACTTGATTGCAGTGCTGGTCGCGTTAGTGGTATCGCGCGGCAGGTAAGAGCCTCCCGCCAGCGCCGCCGAATCCGCGGCCCGCTGCAACTCCGCCCAGTTGTAATAGAAGACCGCGACGTCGGCTCCCAGCGCTACCGCGCCCAGCAGGATTGGAATCAGTAGCGTCAGCATCACGATCGTCTGCCCGTGGGCATTCGATCGCGTGCCGCGGTGCGCCTTGCGGCTGCCTGGTTTCGGGTGTTTAGCTTCGATGGTCTTCATTGCAATGTGCCTCCGCACGAAAAGCGATCTGCTGCTTCCGTTCGATCGCTTCACGCGTCGACTCGCAAATGGGAGGTGCAGGGGCCGTGCCATCTTGGGCTTCACGCGGCTACGCAGTTTTCTCTCACTTGCGGGACGACAATATGCATGAACGGGACGGTGAGCGTCCCGATCTGAGACATGCGCGGGCGCAGATGCTAAAGCACTGACTAATTGATTATGATTGGACGACCCACACTCTTAATCATTAATGGGCGATCCGGACGTGTATGGATGGCTACAGAGATGAGGTGCCTGCAATTGACAAGGATGGACGAGCTAGGATGAAGGCGTACCGTTGCGGTGCATGCGATCGGCTTCGCACCGCACTCGGTGGCGCATTGTGACGGCGTTCCGGTGAATTCCTCCACACGGCTCGCATTTTTCCAGCTGTCAGATTTGAGCGTGGCGGGAGCGTCGCGGCTCTGCGGGCGATGCTGTAAGAGGCGCCTTCCGCCTCGGGGTCGCCCGCTTCGGGATAGCCGGCGTGCCGGTCTCGTCGCTTGGAGGGCGCAAGCGCGCTCGCATTGTCGCGGTCAATCAGGGATTTATTCGCGCCCAAGATGCAACGGTGGGCTACGGTGGCCGATCGGTTCGCTTACCCGTGGTCTTTTCACGGCCCGATAGCGATAATCAGGACGCGATGCATCATAAACGGGATTGCTCGATATGAGACGCGGACGGCGGTTACGTCCGCGCCTGGCGACGCTGGCCCTGGCGACGGTCGCGATCGCCGCGGCCGGATTGGCGGGCGGATGCGCTCCGGCGGCGCTCAGCTCGGCGCGGACCAATATTCAATCCGGGCACTACCTGGAAGCGCGCCAGGACCTGCTGAAGCTGCACGCCCGGCAGAGCGAGCTTTCGGCCGATCAGCGGCGCGAAGTCAACGATGACCTCTGCATGACCGACTTTATGATCGGGCGCCCGACCCTCTCGCTGCGCGAGCAGCGCGAGGCGTGCGCACAGGCGGCCGCCGCGCCGGGCAGCAAAAGCGTCGACTATCTTGCGCGGATCAATCAGAAGATCGCCGCGTCCGACGCCGCGGCGGTCGAGCATGCACTCGGCATCGGCGACCTGGCGGGCGCGGAAACCGCCGCCGCCGACTACGCGGCCACACCCGGCGCGGACCCGGCCAGGCTCGCACATTGGGCGCAACGGATGTGGTCGATGGTGGATGCGAAGCAGCCGAACCCTCCGCGCGCCAAACACCACGACAAGGAAACTGCGCGGGCGATCGCGACGCTGCGGTCTCAGAACCCCGAGGTCCGCTCGATGAGCGATGCGGCGTTCCATGAATGGATCGTCAAGACCGCGACCGTCAGCGGACGCGCGATCGCGGTCGAGCCGCGCTTTCACGCCGGCATCCTGCGCCTGACCGTTCCCGCCGACGCGTTGCACGCCGCGGCGCTGAACCTGGATCGCTTCGCGAAGATCAACGACGCGGCGATCGCGCGATGCAACTGCGACGCGCATACCAACGTGGGCATCGGGCCGGGCGCGTTTCCCGCCTATATCGCGCGGCTGGACCCGCAGGAGCGGCGCTCGGAGGTCCTGATTCTGCTCAGCGGCAGGAGTATCGGCCCGAGCATCTCGATGCGCTAGCGCGGGCATCGCGCTGCGCCCGTGCGCGAGCGCGCTCAGGCGGGCGCGCGTCCGATCAGAAGCTCTTCGGTGATATCAAAAGTGCGCCGACGCGCGGCGGCGGGAACCGCGGCGATAACTTCCTCGGCCCGCGCGCGCTCGTCCGCGGTCGTATAGACGAGCCAGCGCATCCGGATCCATTCAGCGATCCCGTTCCATCCCACGCTGAAAGCCGCCTGGCGCCGCTCGACCTCGAGCCCCGCGCCGATGAGGGCCGCGCGATGCTGGTCCAGATCCTCGCCGCCGCGGCCGCGGCGTCCGAAGCGCACAAAGGCGGCGCGGCTGAAGGCGTCCCAATCGGCATCCGGGATGATCTCGCGAACGTAGTCCCGTACCGGGCCGCGTCCGACCGTCACCACCAGCAGGCCGCCCGCGCCGAGCAGTCTCGCGACTCCGCGCACCGAGGCCTCGAGGTCGCTCACGAACGGAAGCACGTGGCTTGCGAAGATCAGATCGAATGTGGCCTTCCTGAACGGGATCGCCTCGGCCGAGGCACGGACCAGATGGGGCCGCGCACCCGCGCGCCGACGCGCCTGCGCAAGCATCTCGCCCGACAGGTCCGCTCCCGCGAGCATCGCGAGCGTGGCGCGGCGCGCAAATTCTGCGAGATAGCGCCCGTTGCCGCATCCGAGATCGAGCATCCGGCGCGCGCGGGCGAGCTCGGGATGAATCGCGCGCAGCACGGCGGCACGCCGCGCCCCGTAATACTCGCCGTCGCCGTAAGTGGGAGCGAGCCGGCTGAAGTACTCGGCGACTCCGCCGCTGCCGGCATCGCCCGTGCCATTGGATTGCCCGGCCATCTTCGTTGCCCCCTGCGACTATAGCGCGCCGGGGGCGCGCTCCACATCGGGGCCGGCGGGCGCGAGCGTCTCTCGGAACGCTACGGTTGCGCTAGTCCTGCTACTCCCTGCTTGTATCGATTTATTGACAGCTTGTAGGATTATGATAGTAATGGAAGCAGGCGGACGCGTTTTGGGGGTGACTCAAGTGTTGACCGGAAAACTGGTCCTGTTGATTTTCCTGATGGTCGATACCGCTTACGTCGCGCGGATCATGCGCCGCGAGGCGCGCGCGCTGCGGCGGCGGATCCCGCGATGGCACGGGCCGGAATTGATCCTTCCCGGGTGCTCCGCGATCACCGCCGGCGCCGATGCACCCGCGATACGCAAGCGATTCCACGACCGGCTCGATCGATGGCTCGACGAGCATCAGGTGCACCGGGCGCCCGGTGCGGGACCGTCGGATTTGCGGCATCCCCACTAACTCGACGCCGCCTTATCGTCACGCCCTGCGGCGTCGCGCCAGATCTGACGTCAACGGGTTTTTCCACCCTCGATCTCGAACACGAAGCAATACTCATTCGCGTAGTCTCGTCCGTTAGCGAGGTTGCCGGTATCGATCAATTCGACGATCGCCACGCAGGCGGGCGCCGATGTGCGCCCGCCGATCGCGGACGACCCGGCTAGTGGCAAAGGTTGCCGTTTAAGTAAAACGCGCTCGGCGGTTGGTTGACGCCGCTGTAGTTGGCGTTAAACCCGATTCCCGATTGGCTACCGCCCGCGGGAATGACCGCGTTCCATGTCGCGTTGGTCAGCGTCACGTTGTGGCCGCTCTGGCTCGCGGTCGCGTTCCAGGCGCCGCCGCTGATTGTCTGATTGCCCGGCCATGTCCACGTCAATCGCCATCCGTCGATCGCGCTGCTGCCCGTGTTGCTCACGCTGAGTGCGGCCGTGAAGCCGCTGCCCCAGTCGCTACTGACGCCATAGCTGACATGGCAGCTTGCTCCGCCCACCGGAGTCGGTGTCGCGGTCGGTCGGGGAGTCGTCGTGGCCGTCGGCGCAGGTGTCCGAGTCGGGACCGGAGTTGGGGCCGGCGTGGGAGACGGCGTGGGGGCCGGCGTCGGAGACGGCGTGGGAGACGGGCTCGGACCTGTTGTGGCGCACGGCTTTCCATTCAAATAGAAAGCGGTCGGCGCTTGATTGACTCCACTATAGGCTGCGTTGAAACCGATCCCGGCCTGGCTGCCGCCCGCGGGAATGGACGCGTTCCATGCCGCGTTGGTCAGCGTCACGTTGTGGCCGCTCTGGCTCGCGGTCGCGTTCCAGGCGCTGCCGCTGATTGTCTGATTGCCCGGCCATGTCCACGCCAATCGCCATCCGTCGATCGCGCTGCTGCCCGTGTTGCTGACGCTGAGTGCGGCCGTGAAGCCGCTGCCCCAATCGTTGATAACGCTGTATGCGACGCTGCAGCTCGATCCGCCGCTGGTCGGGGTTGAGGTCGGCTGCGCAGAGGTGGTCGGCGCGGGCGTCGCCGACGCCGTGGCGGTCGGGGTTGGAGTCGCGCCCGGGGTTTGAAACTGGATGCTCGCGAGCATCTGCTGTTTTTCGGCACTGACCGGCGTGGGGTCGTAGTTGCTATCGTCCAACGCGTAGCCGTCTTCGCCGTTGAGCGCCCAATAGGTCCAGTTGAGCTGCGGGTTGGCTTTCAGGATGCCGACCAGCGCTTCAAACCATTGTCCCTGGGAACCTGCCGCGCTGCTCTGAATATCGGCGGAGTTGTTGGTCGTGCCGAATTCGCCAAGCCACACCGGCGCCACACCATTGATACTCAGATAGGCCCAATATTTGGTCCAGACCTGATCCAGGCTGGCCGGCGTGGTGCTGGAGTTGAACCAGTTCTGCGCGGACAGGTTCGGCCCGTAGTCGTGCGCCGAATAAATCAACTGGTTGGGTACCGAGAGCACCACCGGCGAATTCGCCGCGCCCTCGAGGTTGCCGCCCCACCAATCGCAATCGCCGTTGTAGCAATCGGTTCCTTCGACCGCGACGAGGAGCTTCGGATTTACCGCCAAAACGGCATTGCCCGCCCGCTCTGCCGCCAGGTGCCAATCGTTGGCGGGCGTTCCGCAATCCCAGCAGGCGCCGCCACTGGTTGCGTTATGCGGCTCATTGCGCAGATCGACACCAACCACCGTCGGATTGCCCTGATAGCGTCGCGCGAGCATCGTCCAGTCCTGGATCCATGCGGTTTCCGGATATTCGGCCGTGTACCATAGGCCGCTGGCCTGTGCGCTGTTGCCGGCTTCGGAGCGATGGTTGTCCAGGATTACGCGCAGGCCTATCGATCCCGCGGCGTCGATTATCTGGTCCAGAATTTGGAGCGAGTTAAGTCCCTGCAGATCGGTGTTGATAGCGCCGCCACTGCCGGAGTAACTGATATTGGATGGAACGATCGGCTGCTCGACCATCTGGTTCGAAAACGGAATCCGAACCACGTTGTAACCGTTGTTCTTGATGGCGCTCAGAATCGCCTTGTAGTCCTGCGCCCACAGGCCATGCACCACTTCATCGGTGGTTTCGAACCCGTACCAGTTGATTCCGGAAATTCGGACGGGGTGATTGCTCGAATCGAGAATCTGGCCACCGCTGGTATGCCAATAGCCGGCCGATTGCGCGCGAACCGGCGCGCACAGGAGAATGCAGGCGATCATCGCCGCCGCCATACTCCACCAATGAGCCCGCGCGGAAGTGCAAACCGCGGCGCAAACGCCACCACCTCGTTCCATCTGCCAACCTCTGGGTAGAAATTTACGGCCGCGCAGGCGGCGCGCTCTTCAACCGCGTTTGCACCGTGGTCGATCTGACGTGTCTACGCCGGATCTATTCAACCGGAACTTCCATATTGATTTTGCAATCACGAGAGCTTTAGCCCGCGAGCGGCTCCAGCGTCAATTCGGCGCCCGTCTGACGGTTGTGGCCCGCTCGCGACGGTAGCGGTGGCCCACTGCGAGCCGTCCCGGCCGCTTTCCAACACGGAGCGCCGGCGCGCGCGGAGATTGTCGACGCACCGCCCGCGCTCCACGCGAGGTCTGACGGCAACGGTCCGCTGCCGGACCCGGACGAACGGGCAGAACTCGCCGCGTGCGATGCGGCGCTGGATGGACTTCACGCTCAGGTGAAGCTCACAGGCCACTTGAGCGAGGGTCAGGAACTCGCCGCTAGGCGGCGCGGAGCGATTAGAGGACTTGGCTTTCGGCATTCGACTGCACCAACCTGTTAGCCCCGCCCGCAGCGGGGCGAATTAGGTTGAGCAGTCGGTTGTGAGGCGCGCGGTTCATCGTTGGAAGGACTTTAGGCGATGGAGCAGGGTCAGGCAACGGCAGGAGCGGACTCTGAAAATTGCGGATATTGCACCAACCCCGAAAAACGCGGCAGCGGGCTTCCCTGTGCGAAGTATTCGGGCACCACCCGCACTCTACTCCATTTTGGCGTGCGTCTGCTTCGGGGCACTCTTCATCGTGCCCCAGGTCCGCTGACTCTCGGGCAACAGCAGCGGCACCGAAAACTGAATGCGGCTGGCTTCTGTGCTCCTGCTGCCGGTCTGTCCCTGCACACCTCCTTCCACGATCGCGATCTTCAGACCTGCTTTTCCCGTCCGCGTCTGATTCGCTTCGGCAGTCACGGCGATGTCGAACTGAACTACGGTAGTGAGCAGGCGGGCGCGATGGCGTACACCACGATTCTCCGGAAAGCTGTCCCCTATTCCCACTCCTGAAGGGACGATGAATGCGCCTGTCTGTTCGGCGTCCTGAGCGTCTTGGATGCCAGCGATGATTTCGGTCAAAGACTCCGTGATGAATTCTCGAAGTTCCACCTGGTCCTCCTCTAATTCGGCGGCTTGAAGCGCGGATCGTCGCTCGCAAAGCACAGGGCCTTGCGCTGTTCTCGCCCAGCAGGTTCGGCCGTTTGTGATCTGAGCTTCTGTTCCGCTGTTTGATACTCTTGTCGAGCTTTCTCGCACTCGGCAGCTGTGTCGTAACTATGCTGAAGCTTGCAAGCGATACCGGGCATGAATTCAGCCATTTGCGGGTCGCATGCCATCAGATACCAGCCCACAAGTGCGAGCGCGGCGGCGTGGCGGAAACGCATGACGATTTGTTGCCAGACCGCCCTGTCTCCGACAATGGGCGGCAGGTTACGAAGGCTCAGGATCTGTTTGATTTGTCTGACAAGTTGCCCCACAAAAGTTCGAGTGCCGTCGCGGCGGGACTGATGACAATAGCGGCCAGAACAGCGATCAGAAGTCCGCCGGTCCACAAACCGGACCAGAAGGCGCTCTGCGACGGCCACCATGCTTCAAACATCGCATCAAGCGCCACTCCGCAAAGATACCACAGCGCAATCACATAAGAATGAGTGAGGTAATGTCGCATAGCCGGGTTAGTTCCACCAGACGGTCGCAAAGACTTGGTTTGCTATTCCATCTAACCTATGCCAGCGCGGCGGCAGGTCGCGCACGCATGGCCCAGGAGTTACCAGACGACGAGATGCCCGACAACGGACATGCCGCACGCGACTACGAACCTACTTGACGATCAGTAGCCTCGGAACGCGCAATCGCCGTTCCCACGAAGTCTCCGAGCAAGAGGCCCGCTATATAGCCCTCGTGATACCAGTCTGGCCCAAGGACTCGCGGTCCGAGGAATAGAACTGCGATCGAAAGGGCTATGGTGCCGAGTTTCGCGGAAGTCGGCGGCCAACTATATGCGGCCCAGAGACCGAAGCCCAGCGTGACCAAAATGAACGCGATTTGCGGAATGTCCATACATCTCCCAAGAACCAAGAAAGGGTTTGTCGCCCGTGCCGCGTCCCGCCTCTAGTCGTTCGCATGAAGTGCCCGTCGCATATCTTCCTCGATTGATTCCACCGCGTACTTCGTCTCGTCTACCGACCGCTCTAGCTCTGTCAGCTTTTCATCTATTTTCTGCAACAGTGAGTTCGCAATTTCGACTGTATGTCCCGTAATGTCTTTCTCGACATAGTAAAGACCAACCCCCAAGAGCATAATTATTATCCCTGTTTGTGCGATCAGCGGGTCCATAGTGAAAACCTCCCCGTAATTGCTGATAATGCAGCGATAATCGTCGCCAAACGCGAGGGCTATTCGACGAATGGCCCTGCGGTGCGTCTAGTCGATCAGGAAGTCTCTTGCTGCTCACACAGGTTGCGAAACCAGCAAGCCTCTTCGTAGCTGATAGGTCTACTTACAATTTCGACCGTGCGATCGTGCCCGTTCTCATCTCGATGGCACTTGATGACTTGGTAGAACTTACTGCGATGGCTCTTGCGCTCGACCTTGAATATTACCTGCATTTTTCACCCGCACCTCACTGAATTCACGACTACCAAGATAGCACCGGTTCGCGTGACGGTCATCTGTCCACCGCTTGATTATCGGTAGAGACAGGCCGGTGTGAACGTCACCCCTCCGACGGCTTGTCCAGCCCCTTCCTCTGCCCGCCGAATATCTGAATCGCCTCTTTCAGATGCCGCTCGGTTACGTCGCGGTCGGCAGCGCCGCCGACAATCTCAATCCAGATTTCGGTGACCGTGAGCCTCACCGTGATCCTGCCGCGCCGGGGCGCGGTCGGCTTGTCCTCGCGCTCCTTCATCGCACGGCAGCCTTCCGCCGCGCGCTCGCGTGTCAGTGATTGTCCTTCGATAACCTTCCCTTCAGGCGCGGGTCGTCGTCGCGGACGCATTTACTGGCGAGCAGCGCCGCGGCTTGTGAAACGCCCTGCCCCAGGACCGCGTGTCGTTCATGTTCCTCGATGGTCTCATGGCCAATCTCAACCATCTGGTGGCGCACTTGTTCGCAGGCGTTGCGTGAGTCGAAATGGTCGTAGGCCTTCCAGTCCGACAGCGCGGCAGAATCAAGCAGGCGACCGTCGAGTCCATAGTGCGGTATCAGCAAGACCCAGCCCAGCAGCGCGAGCGTGGCGGCGTGGCACGACTTCATGATCGCCGTCTGGCAGAGCGGCCACGAGAGCGGAAGGCGACCCGGTGTAAACCTCACACCCCGGGAGGGTCGGGCTTCTTCCCCGCTGCGCGCCATCTTTAGTCGAGAAGTTTCCAAGTATCGGCGCCGTCAAGATGGCGCACTCGCGCCTGGGCCAGAACTTCCGGCGCCATCAGTCGTGCATTTACTCCCATGCGGTCGCGCGCCTTGTCCGTCGGCGCCCAATGGGTAAGGCATCCGCAATGCTTGCAGCGGTGAAATTCGGTCTTCCTGGCTCCGCACAGGTAGATGTCCGTGGCGCCATCTGGCACCTGCACATCCTTGGGCAAATAGTAGGCCCAGAGTGCGCCGTAGCGCCTGCAGATGCTGCAATTGCAATCCAAAACCTCTTCTGGGGCGCGGTCGATTTTGAGACGCACTGCGCCACAATGGCATGAGGATTCAATCACGGCCCAATTCCTCCCTCAGATCGATCCGACTACGAAATCCGCGCGAGACCATGAGATCTCCCTGGAAACTGCACTCCAGCCTAGAGCATGGGCCGGCTCGAACGCGAGGCTTCAAGGATGGCGGTGTAGCAGAGTGCCGAGAGAGCGGAATCCGCGCTGGAGTGACGGTCACCCTTGCGGCGGCTTGTCCGGCTTCTTTCCCCGCCCGCCGAAAATCTGAACCGCCTTGCCCACGTACTGCTCGGTGACATCGCCCCCAGCGACGCCGACTAACTCGTGCCAAATCTCCGCGACCGCGAGCCTGACCGTGGCCGTTCCACGCGGCTTCGCTGGCGTCGCGGCCGGCTTTTCGTCGTGCTTGGTCATCGCACCGCCGCCTTGCGCCGAGCGTCGCCCGGCGCTCTCACGCTTGGGCGCGGGCGGCGCGGCTTGCTTGGATGGGATTGGAAAATGGTGAGCCGTCCGGGACTCGAACCCGGGACCCTGTGATTAAAAGCCAAAGACCGGCCATCACCGATACCGATTGAGGGCAGTTGGGGCCAGCAGATTCGCGGAGTTTTGCTCCGCTCGTCTGGCGTCGGTCGGTGTGGTTTGGCGTGGGCTCTAGCACAGTTCTGGCACAGCCTTTCAGGCTACCCTGCGGGACATCGGCACAACCTTGGGCTGCTCGGTCGCGCGCTCGTTGGTGTACGCGGCTGACGCCGCGAGGGCGGCGCTCAGGTCTTCCTGGCTTGTGATGTTGTAGCGGCGGAACATCGAGGGCGTGAGGTGGCCGGTGATTCGCATCGCGACCGTTTGAGAGACGCCCGCCCGGATCAGGTTGCGCACGCAACTCCGGCGCAGGTCGTGAATCAGCAGGCCGCCGAGGCCCGCGGCCTTAGCCGCTGTCTTCCATGCTTTCCGAAAATCGCCCAGCTCCGCGCCCTGGTGCTGGAACACAAACGGACAATCGGCGGCGCGGTTTGACCAAGCCTGCCGGATGATCTCGAGGACGGCGCCGGTGATCGGCAGCGTCTGCGGTTCCTTGTTTTTGGCGAACTCTGACTGGAGCGTGATGGCGCCCCCGGTGATGGTGCCGCTGGCGTCAATTTTCAACTCGACATCGCGCGCCCACTGCAAGGACCGCATGGCGCCCTTCCGCCAGCCGGTCGCATAGAGGAAAGAGATCGGGCCGCGCAGATAATCCGGCAGCTCTTCACGGAGACGGGCGAACTCCGCTGGCTCGACGAACCCCTTGCGCGGCTCGGACTCGGGCAATAGCTCGATTTTCGGCACGTGATCGTGGCTGAGCTTCTTGGAGTCGACCATTACCCGAAACATCCGGCGTAGGGCCGCCAGCTCCCGGTTGATGCTCGCGTCGGCCGGGTGCGTCTGCTCGCCACCGCGGTTGATGAACTCGCTACGCCGCGCAGCGATGTAGCTGTCGATCCTGTCGGCCGTGATATCGAGCGCGCGCTCGGACTCGCCAAAATAAGCGATGAGCCGATCGGCGGCGCGCACCGTGGCACCGATGCTGCGGTTCTTTTTCTTCTGCGCCTTTGCTATCAGCGCGGCCTTCATCTCGCCCAGCGTGACGCGCTCGGCGATGACGCCCAACACCTTGCCAGTCGCCGATTCCGCCGAGCGCTGCTTGAGCAGCCTCTTTGCGGCCTTTTCGTCTTCAGATTTCGAGGACTCGCGGAAGGTGCGGCCGCGGTGGTTGTACTGAATCCACCAGATCCGTCCGCGAAGGTAGGTGCGACCGTCGCCTCGCTCTTGGCTGTTCATCGCTTCGCCCCCTCCGGCTCGGGCGCCGTCAGGTATTCCTCGATTCTGTCGAGTGAATCTTGGAACCCGCGGCCATAATTCGTCCCCCGATTGCGGCCGGGAACCAGATCGACCAGCATGTAGCCTCCGTAGGTGATGTCGCGCGGATCGCGGGCTCGCGATTTCATAAGGCGAAACCCCTGCCGATCTGCCATCCGCCGCAAACGATTTTCCCGGACTTTTTCACTGCCCATGGCTTGTTCCTCCATGAGCATTGTTATACCCGAAGCTATGCCATAAGGCAAGCCGGAAGATATGTCCGAATTTATGCTGGGGTTCAAGCTGGTTGGCTCCCATTGGCCCGGCGGCGAATGAACCGCTGGATGGCGGCCGTCGAGAACCTGAGCGTGCCGGGTCCGAGCTGCACCGTCAGCCCGAGCCTTTTCCCGCGGCGGTAGATCCAGTCGAGCGGCACCGCGAGCTGTTCGGCCGCCTGCTCTGCAGTCAGCAGGCGGTCTTCGGATTGGACCGCAGCCACCGCGGGCGCCTGAAATTCTCCGGGCTCGGCGGCAGAAAGGATTGCAATGACCGCCGCGCAGCGCGCAATCAGGCGCGAGCGGACGTGAAGCGGCAAGCCTTCCGCGGCCGCGGGATTCTGGGCGATATCGTCGAGGCTCGTCATTCGACTGGCTCCTTTGCCAGGTTGTCTGTGACCTTCATCACCAGCCGCGATACCTGGTCGGGCAACCTGCGGGTTTTCTGCTCCTCGATCTCGACCGGCGCCACGCCCGCGGCGATCCGGTTCCGCGCGGTCGCCACTTGATCGTTGGCGAGGCTCACATGGATTCTCAGAAAATGTGCCCGGCTGGCCTCGATATTCGGATTTGTACACAGGTCGTGCCACCCGATCGCTTCGATCGCGCGCCTTGTCACTTGGTCCACGGAGCCGGGCCCGCGGTAAGAGCCGTTTGACCCGATGCGATCCATCACAAGCGCCCACGCCTCCTCCGCGCTCAGCAAACCGCTGCCGGATTGAGCGAGCGCGAGCTTGGCGGCGCGGTCGATGATGACGCCCACGGCCGGCGCAAACTCCCTCGGCTCACTCAGGAGTTCCATGATCGCCTGTTGCCCGATCTCAAGGGGAACCGGCTCCAACAGCTTCGCGTACAACTTCACCGTCTCGAGCGTCGGTTTCCACGCCGGAAACGCGGCCGTGATCATGGCCACGAGCTCCGCGGCCCTACTTGCTTCCACCCGCCACCTCCTTCGCGAACAGTCGCACGGCATCGATCCCTGTGGGGCGAGGGTTTGAAGCTCCGGCGCCGTTCATCGACGCCGCGCGATTCGTGAGGCGCGTGTCGCCGGCCATCTTCCAATTTGCGTAGGTTTTGGCGTGCGCGCGCATTTGCCCACGCCATAGATCCCACTCGCGGCATGGATCGAGTCTTTTCGCTTTGGCCTTTTCAGCGAACCATTCTGGGACTGGGTCCTCTCCGAACGGCCATTCAGTCTCTCGGGCCTGCTTTTGCCGCCTGGTAGGTTTGCGGGAGAGAGACGCGCGCGGTGCGCGCGCTATTTCCTGCTCCTGCTCCTGTTCCTGCTCCTGTTCCTGCTCCTGATTAGGCGAAGGTTTAGATAAACCTTCCGGGAATGTTCGCCGGAACGTTTCGTGTAACGTTTCCGGCAGGTGCAGGAGATTGCGGGAAAACTGTTGCAAGAGCGGCGTTTTCGGCAAGTCGTGCAGGTCGTCCATGCATGACTTCAGGACGTTCGGATTCTCCGGCGTGTTGTACCTGAACCATGTCGGGATGAAGACCACGCGGGCCTCATTGTCCCAACCTATTTGGAGGGTTCCGCAAACGTTGCCGAAACCTTCCCGAAAGGTTTCAGGCGACAGACTGAGATCCTCTGCGGCCTGCCCAGGCGAGAAATTGAAGATGCCGATTCGATTGGACTGGGCCGTAAAGACATACAGGGCGATCAACTTCTCAACCGCGCCCAGCGTGCGGACCTTTTCATCTTTCCAGAACCGGGGGTCTATTTTTCGGTAGCGTGCGGCCATCGCAGGCTCACTTTGCCGTCCGCGAGTTGAGCCACCGCTCGATCTCGTCAAGGCGCCAGCCGATCGCACGCTCGCCCAGTTTAAGCGGCGCCGGAAAGCGCCCGGCGCGCACCCAACGCTCGACGGTCGGCCGCGACAGGCCCGTCAGTTCGAGCACCGCCGGCATCCGTAAAATTTTCAGCTTTTGAGCCTTCACCCGTCGTCTCCTCGGGGCGCGGCCCACAGACGAAACCGCGCCACCACAGCTCTTTGCTCGAAGGGTATCGAAGCACTGGAGCCCAGATGGCGCGGTTGTTCCGCTACCGTATGTCTCTAACCAGCGCGCGCTTCCCCAAGCGCGGTCAATAGTTATGATACAGCATAAGGCTTCGCTTGCAAGTAGCTACACCAAATTTATTTTGCGCGCGTATATACTTATCCACTCCACTTGTCCACAATGACTATTAGTCGATTTCTGCTAACTGATTGGTTGGGCCGGACGGCACGCGCGGCCAACAGCTACCGCGCGGGCGAGGAGGCCGAAGCCGCCCGACCCATGGCAAAAAAACAAAGGGCGCGCCGCGGGAGAGCCGGCCTCGCCCGAAATATGCAATTTCAGAAACCATCGACCTTAATACATCGGCAACGGGCCGCGCATCGGCCGATTGCGCACCGCCGTCATCGCCTTGCGGAATCCCTCGGGATCGCTCGGGTCGATCGCGTCGCTCTTCGCCGGGACAGAGCGCATCTCGCCACTCGCGGTGCGGCCGCCATCTGTCTTTGATCCGCCCATCGCCGCGAGGTGATCCATGTGCTGCGCGAGGTGCCTGCTGGCTGCACGCACATTGTCGTCCACTGGATGCCGCGCGGCCGCGATTCGCGCCCTCTCTTGGGCGTTCCCCAGGTGCCGCATCGCCTCCGTGATGTCGAACATCTGCTTGGTATTCTTTGCCTTGCGCAGATTCGAGTCGCGGGCTGCGGCGATCGATTTGAAGAACCCCGTCTGCTGACTGATGGGTGCTCGCGCCATCGACTGAAGCTGGTCATCTTCAATCTCGACGCCACCGTAAGCCTCGTCCGCCGGTGCCGGGAACAACAGCGCGCGTCGGGCCGCTTCCACGGCCAAACCGGCCGCGGCCAGGTCCGGATCGGTCGGATGCGCGCGCAGTGCGCTGCCGAGGTGCCGCGAGATCGTCTCGCATGCTTCGCGCCCAGCCGCGACCGCCGCGCCATCGACGACCGCGCGCGGCACGTCATCACGCGCCGCTTTTGAGAAAAATTCGTCGCGCCCAAAAATGCGCCGATTGATCAGGGGCGCCACTTTTTCAAAGCTCATTGTTGAATCCACTTTCTGATACCTCTTCGTTTCGATCGCGCTTGCCGCATCGGCCAAGCGGAGTTTACTCCCGTCTACAACGATCCCCCTGAGCACGCCGGCTTTGACCTTCCGCCAGGCGTCACTATCGGTCACAAAGACCGATGCCGCCGTGGGCGTCTTGGTCAGGCTCCCCGCGTCCTTTGATGTCGGTCCGTCAACCCGCCTCGGCGCGACGTATACCAGCGCGCGTGCAAGCTGTTCCGACACGCGATCGCCGCCACGATCGACGGCCCGGGCAAAGTCGAGATCCGCCGCCCGAGCGCCCGAACGCAATCGCGAGAAGGGAACGAAGATCGCCATCTCAAATCACCTGCCCTACGCTGCGCTCCCGCAGTGCCACGTGAATCTCCGCACGCTTCGCGTCTATCAGCAGGACCGTGGGCCGCCGAAGCCGATGCGGCGGATGCGCGATGATTTGGCCGTCAGCTCCGGCTTGCAGCTGCACGCCGTCCGTCTCGGCCCTGCGGATAATCTCTCCCGGCGACAGCTTGCCGGCTTCGAGCCTGATCGCCAGATCCGCCGCCTCTCGTTCGCGCCGTGCGTCCTCTGCGGCCTTGAGCTCGGCCCGCTCCCTGAACTCGGCCACCGCGGCGCGAATTTTCGCTCGCACCGGATCGGGAGGCGCCCCCGCTAGAGCGCCGACGATCACATGCGCGAGCTGCTTCATCGCTGCATCACGGGCGACCGCGGTCAGCTGCACCGCCGTGTGTGCGTCGGCCCGCAACTCCGGCGCGGCCAGTTCGGTCTGCACCGCGTTAAGCAGCGCCATCGCCTCAGGCGCGGACTCGGGCGCCAGCGTCAAAAGGTCGCCAAGTGTTTCGAAGGTTTCGCGTAGTCCCATCGGTTCCTCCAACCTAATTTCTGTACTGTGTATCCAGCAGGTGCGCGAGTTCGTTCAGGGCCTCCCGTGTCGCCGGCATCGTCTCGCCGCCGGCGCGCAACATGACTGCCAGCATTTTTCGATCGGGCGTCACTACCAACTGCGCAGGATCGAAATAGAGTGTCGCGCCGCATGTTCGGCACTTTGCGGTCAGTGTGAGGCCGTTAGCCCGCTCGGCTTCGAGCCAGGTCCAGCCCGCGTCGAGATCGACTGACCGGTGTTCGCACGCTGTCATCGCGCACCGTGCATTATTGCAGCCGCTGCGGGGTGAGCATCGCGGACCGCGCGGCCGAAGGCTTCGGCGATCGTCCCTCGTTCGTTCAGGAGCATGTCCCGCACGCTCGCGCCGTCCATCGCGCTGATGTTGAAATGCAAGTGCGTCTCTCCACCACCGCCGCTGCCATCAGCAGTCATGCGCTGGATGGTCTCGGAGATCGGCGACGGCAAAACCATTTCATTGGCGTGGACCATCGCGGGCATGTCGTATGGCACGATACCGCCGCTGGGCGAATGCGCCCATCTCGCCGAAGGCGACCGTCTGCGCAAAAGCCGCCTGCGCCGCCGCGGGTGCCAGGATGAGGTTCTCGGGGAACGGCTTGGTCATGATCACATTGGCGAACTGCGCGGCCGCAGCCTCGCCTGCGTGCTGCATAATCTGCGCTTGGCCGGTCGCGGAGGTTGCCGCCGTTGCCGCCGCGGCTGCTGGTGCGACCGCGCCGAACATGGAAGCAATCGCGTGCGTGAGGCCGGCGAAGCCGGGAATGATGCCGCCTATCGTGGTGAGCAGTTGTTTCGCCCAGCCGCCTGCGGTCCCGAGCATCGACTTCAGCGTAGTGCTGAGCGACATCTCAAGCCCTGAAAATATTCCTCCGGCCGCGCCGTCGACCTGCCGCGCCACCGGCCGCACCGGCGACACCGCCTGCGGCACCGCCGCCACCGAGACCCAGCATGTTGGCGATCGTGCTGAGGATTCCCGCGCCCTGCGTGTTACCACCGCCGATTCCGAGCGCGCCGGCACCAAGCCCGGCGAGTCCGCCGCCCTTCCCGGAGACACCGAATAGATTGGACCACGCCGAGTTCTTGTTCGCGCCAGTGAGCATCGACTCGAGGCCGCCCTTCATGAATTCGAGCAGGATAGATTCACCCATCTGGCGAAAGGCCGCTGTCACTGTCTGGGTGCCCTGAACGATGCCCTGCACGCTCGTATCGAGCGCGGATACGATCGGATCGAAGATGGATGCGACTTGCCGCGCATCCTGTTCCATTTCTGCGCGCCATCTCCTGTGAGATCTTATTCATCTCATCAAGGGTACGCTGCCGGTCCTGGGCGATACGCCTTTCTGCTGTCGCCTAGTCCCGTATCCCATTGTCTGTCGCGCTGCTGCGCGTGGCGGTCGATGAAGTTTGCCATCGACTGGAGCGCGGCTGCGTGCTCGCGCGCTGCCGACGCGGCCAACCGCTCCGCCGCTGCAGCCGCGCGGGTATCCTCGGCGTACTGTCTGATCGCCTCGCGCGCGCGCATTACGGCCGTCGCCTGTTCGTCGATTACCGGGATCGACTCGGCCATCGGCTCGGCGATCAATGGCCCTTTCGTGCCGGCCTCCGGACCGGGCGCCCCGCCCCCAATGCGGCACCCGCTGCCGTAGCGATGGCTCCTACATAAGGTCCGCCTATGCCGGTCGCAAAATCGACGAGTGAGGCCGAACGTGCGGCCTGCACGAGCTTGGTCAGCGCGTCTGTAACCTTGGTGAGAGCGGGCAGCACGGTGATACCGAGGCCCTCGCCCGCGCGCTCGAATTCGGCCGAAAACATGTGGAAGCTCTCGGCTGCGTTTGCCGCAGCCTGCACCTGTCCCGGATCGAGCGCCAGGTTCAGGTCCGTAAATTTCTGATTCGCCTCGTCGAGCTTTTCCAGGATCGGGATTAGCCTGCTACCGCCGCGACCGCCGAGTAGCTCACCGACGGCGCCGATGCTCTGTTCGCTGATTCCGACCCGATGGAGCGCCGCGGCGATATTGTCGAGCGCCGTGTTGGCATCGGACAGGTCCGAGGCGGACAGACCGAGCACGGACATCGCGGATTCGAGCGTCTTGTCCTGCGAGCCGCTCTGGAGTTCGAGCAACTTGATCGAAAGCTCGCTGACCGACCGCTGGAGGGTGCCGAAGTCTGTGCCGGTCAGCTGCGCGGCGGTGCGCATCCGCTGGAGCGTGTCGACCGACATGCCGGTTGCCATCGACATGTTCGACAACTGCTCGCCAAGCTCCGCAGTCCCGAAGATGGCGAACTCGATGCCCTGCTTGAAGCGATCAAAGAACTGCTGGAGCTCCAAGCCGCCGAATACACCGCCTGCGATCTCGGCTATTCCGCTGAGGGAACTAGCGAACGTGCTTGCCGCCGCCGCGGCACCAGCCAGGCCCTCGCCTGCACCCGCCGCGCCTCCACTGACGCCCGACAGGCTACCCTTGAGCTTGTCGACGGAGGCCGCCGCATCGGATGCACCGGTCTTGAGACCGGAATCATCCGCAGTTATCTGGACCTTAATCTGGTCGTCGGCCATCGCTTGCCACCTGCGGGAAAGATGGTTATTGAAGGAACATGAGGATCTACCTGCTGGCCGCGATTCTCGGGCTGGCTGCCTGTGCTCCTGCGCAGCCGAGAGCGGTCGAATCCGTGACAGTGACTGCGGCCGCCGACCCAGATCAGATCTATCGCGCTGGAATACCTGTCCCTATGACGCCGCAGTGGCGCATAATCGTGCCGCCCGTCCGCTATGATCGCGAAATCCAACGCCCCGCCGTGGATGACACCATCCCAGAGGGCCAATGGCACGTCATTGGGCGTGCATACTTCGAATTCGAGGGCTGCGAGGAGGAACGGGGACTCCTTGCCGACCGCGCCGCCCGCTCCGCTCTCGCGGATCCGAGCCGTGCCAAGCGCATGGTCGCCGACGGCACTGGTCTCGCGCGATGCGTGCGCCTGACTCATGAACTGACGCTGCCGGAGCTCGCACACCACTAGCCTGACTTGACCGAGCCGCCCGATGTGCTGAACATCACGGCGAGCGATCGCAAATCCGTGTCGCCGGGCTCCGGCGGCGGCTTCACGCCGAGCGCCGATGCCACGATCAGATGCAGGGGCGGATTGCGGCGCAGATAGCGCGAGAGCGCGTTCACCTGCGGCATCAGCAACTCTTCCTCGATGTATGCCCACGTCCATCCGAAGGTCACGCAGAACAGCGCGATCAGGCCGTCCCAGTCCTCGTCTCGCTCATCGCAGCCCCGGCTGCTTCCGGGGCTGCCGGGTTTCCCTCGCCACCGCGATTGAGCTTGTTGAGCGCCTCAAGGACGGCCAGCAACTCGGGGAATGCCAGGTTCTCCTCGATCATGTCCGCTGTGATTTCGGGATAATTGGCCAACAGCGCCACGGCCGCGATCTGCGTCATCGCGCGGATTGCCGGTTCCGAGTCCGGACCCTCCCATGCATTGCCCGGGGCATTCATCTGGCGCAGGACGTGGCGCGCGCTGGCGGTCTCGCGCGTGCGGCGAATGTTGAACGGCGCGACCACAAAGGACTGTCCGGCGAGGGTGACGGTCTCGCCGGAAATCAATGGGTCGCGGACTCTGCCTTGATACCAGTTTTGGGGTTCCATCGCTCGAGTGCCTCGATACGCCTCCGGTGGTCGCTGATTGGATTCTTCCGCTGGGCAGCAGCGAACTACGGCATCGCGGACCCGACCGCCCGAATGATGCGGCCGCGCACGCCTGCGCGCAAGCTGCCCCGCTGCCTGGAGCCGGACGAGTGCGCGCGTCTAATCGCCGCGGCGGCCTCACCTCGGGATCGGGCAATCGTGGAGGTGCTTTACTCCTCGGGCCTCAGGGTCTCGGAGTTGGCGGGGCTCAACTGGTCGGACGTGAATTCACCATCGCCCGGCGATCTCACCGTGCGGCACGCGAAGGGCGGTCGGGATCGTGTGGTGCCCGTGGGCGAGCCAGCGCGGGATGCGCTGCGAGCGTGGGTCCGGCAGGCTAGGCCTGCCGGACCCGATGCGCCGGTCTTCCAGAACCGACGCGGGGCTCGCATCACGACCCGTGGGATCGAGAACATCGTCGGCGAGTGTGCCAGAGCCGCCGGGATCGAGGGCCGCGTGCACCCGCACATATTGCGCCATTCCTTCGCCTCCCACCTCCTCCAGCGCGGCGCCGGGATCGCGGACATCGGCGAGATGCTCGGGCATGCGAACCTCGCGACGACTTCGCATTACACGCAGGTCAATATCGCGTACCTGCAGCGACAGCATCGAAAATTAAAGCGCGGCAGTGCCGCGATGGAGGACACAATGATCCCCGCGAAAAACCTGAAGTTCGAGGCCGTGGCATCGGACATGATCGAAGTCAATATCAGGGAGGCCCTGCGGTGGCGGCGCAAAAAGATCACGGCGAGTTACGCCTGGTTGATCCGCAGCGCGGCAGGGAAATGGCGGCCCCGCGACGCTGAAGAGAGGATCGACAATCTCAGCGCCAGTGAGACCCGCGCGTTTTTGGCTGAGATCGAGCCCCTCGTGCAGACGTGGGAGCGCCAGCACGGCGCGGAACTGGAGGCCGCAGGCAAACAGTATTGGGTGAACGCGATTAAGTACCTGCCGCGGGATCTTTCGCGAAACCTCGATGTCGAGTCCATCCCCGACACGCTGGACGACATCGCGCGTATGCCACAGGGGCGTCACCTCGCGCCGTATGCGGCGGAAATCCGGCAGATGCTGGCCCGCAGCGAAGAAATCGCCGCCGTGATTGCCAAGGAGCCACTGGCGCTCTAACGCGCGCAATCAGGATGCCGCACCCGGCCGTCGCTGCATGAGACGGTGGTCGTGCCGAGCTGCTGGCCACACTTTGCGCAATTTGTCGCGTGTTGCAGCTCACGCCGGGTCTCCTCATAGACTTCGATGAGGTCGTCGGCGATGCCGATGCGCTCGTCATAAACGCCCTGGGCCTGCTCGGGCGTGAGGCCGAATCGTGCTGCGGCCGCGGCGGCGCCGTGCTCTTGGACTTCAGCGAAGACCTGTTCGTTCCGCGTAAAATTTGACCACGTTTCGAAGCCCGAGCTGCCGCGGGCATGATTGAGAGCCTGGGTCAGCGCATCAACCTGATCATCATGCGGCGCCGCCGGGAATGACGAGATCTCCTCGATGAATTCGGCCAGCCACGGCGCGTCTTCCGGCAGATAGACCTTGCCGGCCTCACAGAGCGGCGTGACCGCGACGGCTCGCGTGACCTTGTCGCTATCGACGCGGATCGGCAGCACCGCGAGTCGCGATCCGGCTTTCAATTCTTGGATCAAGCTCTGGCCACTGGCCTTGTCCTCAATGAGCAGCGCGTCAGGTTTCCACTTGAGCGCGAGCATTTCGATCGCCCGTTTCAGCGCGGGAAATTCGGCCCGCTCACGCCAGATGTCGAGCACGAAATATCCAGTCTTGCCGACGCCCAGGACCAGCCCAACCGAGTAGTCGTTCGCGGCGCCGGCCTTGAACGCCGTATCCAAGCTCAAGACGATCGATTCGAATCGCGCCGGCAGGGTCGCCGCCGTATAGGTCTGCCACCATTCACGACGAAAGATGGCTCCCTCAGCCGCGGCTGGCCGCTGTTGATAGAGCGCCGCCCATGCACTGCCGCCGATCGTGCGCCGGATCCGCTCAAGCTTCCCGAGTGAAAACCGCGACGGCCACAGCGGCTCGCCCTCACGGCGCCAGCCTTCGTCGGCCTCGGCGATCGCGGGCAGGTTCAGGACAGTCCAGCCTTCGTCGCTGTGTTCCCTCAGGAGCCATCCGGCCAAATCGTCCTGATGCCAGCGAGTTTGAATCAGAACGACGGCGCCGCCCGGCTCCAAGCGCGGGTACGCCGTCGCTTCAAACCAATCGACGAGCGATTTCCGCTCAGTGGAGCTGTGCGCGATTTCGCGAGACTTAATTGGATCATCAATCAACAGCAAATCAGCGCCGCGGCCAGTCAGCGCACCTCCGGCGCCAACGGCAAAATATGCGCCGCCTCGGAGCATGTTGAACCTGTGTGCGGCGGTTGAATCGCCCGACAGCACCGCTTCCGGGAACATGCCCGAAAACAGGCGGCCGGCGACCAGGTTTCGGACCTTGCGCCCGAAGTCCTGGGCAAGCTCCGCGCCGTAGCTGCTCGCGATGATCGACCTGTCGGGATGGCGCCCAAGATACCAGGCTGGAAATAACTGGCTCGCCAGCAGGCTTTTTCCATGCCTCGGCGGCATGAAGATGCACAGGCGGTCGATCTCCCGCCGCTCGACCTGCTCCAAAGCGTGAATGATCCGGCGATGGTGCTCGGCGAGCTGAAAGCGCGGCCAGGACATGACGCAGAACGCGCTCAAATCCGACCGCGCCAGCTCAAGCGCACGCTGCTCTCGGGATTTCTGTTTCATCTGTTCCACACCTTGCCGTGGTTGCGCGCCTCATATTCGCGCTGCCTGATTTCGGCCTTGTGCCGCCGCCGCGCTGCGTTCGCCCGCTTGAGGCGCTTTCGCTCGCTCGGCTTCAGGTAGCCGCGGCTGCGTTGAACGAGATCCTTCCCGTTTCCCTCACGCGCCAGCTTCCGCTTGAGCGAGCGCAGGGCCTTATCAACGGCCGCAACCCCGCTTCCGTAAACTCGAACTTCCATGCCCTTCGGCGATGTCGGCGTCACAGATCGGCCCTCGAAGTCCCCGCCAGGTGAACATTTTCTGCGCGAGTTTCGATTGGGACGGGTGATACCGTGCATTCATCGAAACCCGGCTTCCCGCGCCGTGCTGCGGCGGCCTTTTCAATGGCACGACGCTTCGCCTCCGATACCGGTCGCGCAACACACGAATCCCACGCCAACCGGTTGCCGCCGCCTGCATACGAACCACAGCCGCAGGCGCACAGCCCGAGCTTGCCGTCCCGCGCCAGCTCGCCGACCGCAGCCAGGAACTTCGCGATCGCCGACCGGAACGGAATCGCCACGTCGGGCGACGGTTCACAGCGCAGGACGCGCTCGAAGTAATGCTCGAACGTCTCACCGCGCACCTCGAACTTGCCTCGTAGCTGCTCGGCCAGGTACTCGGCCGACCAATCCTTGCGCTTCGCCAGCGCCGCAAACTTCGCGTAGCTGACGCCATCAACCAATTCCCTCACGTCCATCGTCCTCAACTCCTCAGCCCGTATTTCTTCACCAAATTCTCGGGTATCGCCCCGATGCTCGAGTCGCGGTCGAACACGACCCGCCAAGTGCCCGCGACGCACCGCCGGCACAGCCCGGTCGCGTTGCGGTCGGTGAACCGCCAGCGCATTGGCCTGTGGCAGCCGACGCACGAGACGAGGCGCTCACTTTTCGCTGTCACTGGCGTCTCGCTCCTTCTGCCGCTCCTCCGCGACCGCAATCGCACGCTCGGCCACGTCTTCAGCTGCGAACGCGCCGGCCAGGTCGAACACCGCGCCGCGGCTGCCCGATTCGATCGCGCGCCGCGCCAGTGGCGTCAGGCCCAGGTCAGACGCGAGCCGCGCTGCCGCGAGTCTGTTCTTTCGGTGGTCCTCGACCAGGCGACGCGCTGCCACGTCGCTTTTCCCTGCGCTGGTAATCGCGCCCGCCTCCATCACGCCCGCGAACAGACTCGCGCCGATCACTTCCAGCTCGCAGTAAGCGCGCAGCACCGGCAGGTCGGATTCTTTGAGCCACGGGCACACGTCGCGCAGCTTGCGCATCAGCCGGCGAGTCTTGTCGGCCCTGATTTTCAGCGCGGTTTTGGAGCGCGCATAAGCGCCGGTGCGAACCGCTGGCGATTGGGCACTCATATGGCGCGCGAGCCTCTGGCCGACGGTGAATGCAGCGATCGTGGTCGGTGAGACGGGAATCTCAGCGTGAGCGCACACGATTGAAAATCAAAAGCGCCGCTCAAGGCCCCTGTGCGCCAGCGACTTCGCCAAGGCTGTGTCAGATTTGTGCTACTGCTGGCCGGTGGCTGATGCTCAACCCGCTCTGGCCGCGCGTTGTCGGACAATCGGGGGAGGCGTGGAAATCGCGCGCAGCCCCGAGAACTGACACACTTCTGGCACAAAGGATCACCCGGCGAGTGATCTATTTGCCGAGCGATCCGCTTAGATGTTGGGGAAAATGGTGAGCCGTCCGGGACTCGAACCCGGGACCCTGTGATTAAAAGTCACATGCTCTACCGGCCTGAGCTAACGGCTCTCCCGCGGCGAACGCAGTCGATCCTTACAGGGATTGTCGCGCATTGGAAGTCGCGCGACGCGAGCGCGCGCGATCAATTTCCCACCACCGATTTATCCTGCACAAATCAGATCGCGAACTTTGCACCTGCCAAGCCGCGTTGGCGGATTCGGTTTGCAGCCGATTCGCGACTCCCCATCGATCCACAGTTTTTTTCCTGGCCTCGTGATTGCTGCTTACACCGGCGGCGCGGGCGAACTCGCGCGTGCGCCGGATGCTCCCGCTTGCGCGCATCATGCGGCGCACGAGGCCCTGCATCCCGGATTGGCGTGCTGGATGGGCCTATGGCGGGAGTCGTGGAAGGCTTGAAACAAACAATGCCATCACAGGCCGGGTCCAGGCGTGAGATCGCGCGAAAACGAGCCGTCTGACTTGTTTTACTCCTATCCGAGCGGGTTTTTCGTCACATTCGGACGCGATGGCAGTGCGAAAAAATGCTCGCCATGGCTCAATTGAGTCTATAAAATTTCCACATTGCACTTGACTTCGCCGATGATACTCGCGTATATGATTTTCCTACAACGGGTAACTAAGACGTCGTGCATGTTTTAGACTCGCGGCGGGGACACCGAGAGGAAATTTGCGATGCGTCAATCTGAGGATGCGGGGGTGGCTGTCGAGCCACCTGAAGTGACGCACCATCGCAGCATCGAGGTGGGCGGGGTCACGTCCGATCGGATCAGCCTGGACCGGCTGAGGCAGGGGTCGGAGCGAGTGGGCGGGATGTTGGTGCGTTCAGCGCAGGTGCGCAAGGTGCTCAAAACGATCGCGCGGCTGTCGCCCTACAAGGCGACCGTGCTGATCCACGGGGAATCGGGGACGGGCAAAGAGTTGGTCGCGCGTGCGCTGCACACTCTGGGCCCAGTGCCCAATGGTCCGTTCGTAACCTTCAACTGCTCCAACCTGGTGGAGACACTGGCGGAGTCGCAGTTGTTCGGGCACGTCAAGGGCGCGTTCACCGATGCGCGGGAGGACTCGATGGGTTACTTCCGTTCGGCCAACGGAGGCACCCTGTTCCTGGACGAGATCGGAGAGCTGCCGCTCAAGCTGCAGCCCAAGCTGCTGCGCGCGGTAGAGAGCCACGAGGTCCAGCCGGTGGGCTCCTCGCGCACCTATAACGTGGACATCCGGATGGTGGCGGCGACCAACCGCGACTTGCGCGCGATGGTAAAGGCGGGGCAGTTCCGCGACGACCTGTACTATCGGCTGAACACGGCGGCAATTTTCCTGCCGCCGCTGCGCGAGCGGCGCGAGGCGATACCGGCGTTCGTGGGACATTTCATCGAGCATTACAACCGGCTGTTCGGCAAGAACATCCAGCAGGTGGACAAGCGCGCGCTCGATGCGCTGATGGAACATCAGTGGCCCGGCAATGTGCGCGAACTCGCCCATGCGATCGAGTCCGCGGTGATTCTCACCGAAACCGAAAGCCTGCTGGCCGACGATCTGCCCGAACATCTCTACGAAGCGTCGGAGAGCGAGAGGCCGGAGCCAATTGCGGCGGTTGAAGTGGAGAACGCCGCCCAGCCCGCGGCATCCGATCGCAACGGAGGCGCAGACAAGAGCGAAAAGGCCTGGCCGTTCGCGCTCGACGCCGTGATCCGGGAAGCCTCGAAGGTCGCCCTGCTCCGTGCGCTGGAAGCGACCGGCGGCAATTGTCATCGCGCGGCGGAGCTGCTCGGAGTCTCGCGGTATACGGTGTACCGGATGCTCAACCGATACGGACTGGCGGAGGGACGCGCTTACCGCAACTTGCGCAAGTCCAGCGAAATCGCATAACCGTGGCAGGCGCTCGCCTGAGCGGCTGCCTTCGGGCCTGAATTAAGCGCCGGCGCGCCCTAATGCGCCGGCGCTTTTCTTTGCCGTCGCATCGCGTGGCGTTTTCCAGGCCGAGAGGTCGCGTCCGATGATTTGCTCCAGGCGCTCGACTTCGGGCCGGAACATCTCGCGCGCCCGCGCGTCAGCTTGCGCATCGGGCGGAGTGAACGGAGCGCCGCCCTCGAAGCAGAATCGCCATAGCGCCGTGTCGGCGAGCCGGCGGGCGGTCCGATGGTACTGGCGTTCGTTGAGAAAGCGCATGAATTTGCGCGCGTTGCGCGCCAGCCGGTAGCTGCGCGGCGCCACCGGCACGGTATGCACCCGCTGGTTGCCAAACGGTGAGTCGGCAAACGGAAAGCGGGCCGCACCGATGAAGCCGCAGACCTGATCAAGGAAAGCCTGCGGGTCGGCTTCGAGGTCCTCGTAGATCAGGACCAGGACGCGCTCGCGGCCGAACTTCGCTATCCACTCATCGAGGTAATAGCCGTAGCGGCCCGACTCGCGCAGTTCATGATGGCGCTGTAGCGCCGCGATGAAATCCAGCCGGGTCCATGCCTGCCGCACCATCAGCCGCCATTGCGACCATGCGCGATCGACGGGATCGCGCAGCGACACGATTATGCGGCATCCGGGGATCGTCTGCGCGATCCGGCCGGGCGCGCGCGCGTCGGCGAAGTACATCGGGGAGAACTCGCCCATCGGCTGATCCGCTCGGCAATCTTTGAAGTAGCCGAGATACCAATCCATGCCGCGCTCGAAGTTGCGCGAAAAGAAGTCGGTTTCCTTGCGTCCCGCGGGAAACCCCACGTGGCCCGAGAGTACGCGATGGAGCCAGGTGGTGGCGGTTCGGGGTGGGCCAACTCCGACGAAGTCGGGAAGCCGCGCGGCAGAAGGCCCGGGTATGGATGGATTGGACACGACGCGCCAGTCAGGACGCCCGAACGCTAACAGCCCCGCGCAGGCGCATCAAGGCGCCCCGCCGCGGGCGCTCGATCACATCGGGCGGCCTGACTTTCCGCTCATTGCGCGCGCCAGCGGCGCGGGCAGGAAGGTACGCGCAAGGCGCAGATAATTCTTGACGCGAAGCGGATCGAACCGCAGCGCCCGTATCAGCGCCGCGCGCGCGCGGCGGCGATCGCCCGCGCGCATCGCGTCCAGCGCGATGTAACCCAGGATGCTGCGCGGAGCGCGACGGCGGCCGACGACGTGCAGATGGCCCGAGCGGCCGTAGCGCTCCATCACCATCCGCTCGAACACGCGCCCGGCCTCCTCCTGTGCGCCGCCGGGCTTGAGCGGATCGGGAAAGAGCGAAAAGCGCCAGGTCGCAAGCGGCTCGGACAGGTAGCGGAACTCGCCCAACTCCCGCACCAGCAGCCAGAAGTAAACATCCTCGAACGCGCGCAGCGCCTCGGGAAATCCGCCCGCGCGCTCGAACACCGCGCGCCGGATCAGCACCGAGCTGGGCAGAATCGGCCACAGGCTCGCGAGCATGGCCTCCACGGTCGGGACGCCGCGCTGGCCGATCAGGCGGGCGTGCAGATCGCGCCCGGTGCTGTCGGCGATTGCGAGATCGGTGTACACCATCGCGCACGCGGGCTCGCGGTCGAGCGCCGCGACGGTGCGTTCGAGGAACTCGGGATGCCACAGGTCGTCGGCGTCAAGGAACCCGACGAGCTCGCCGCTCGAGTTGCGCACGCCCAGGTTGCGCGCCGCCGAGGGCCCGCGGTTGGGCTGCTTGAGCAAGCGCACGCGCGGTTCGTAGCCGGCCAGCACCTGGAGCGAGGCGTCGCGTGAGCCGTCGTCAATGCACACGATCTCGAAATCGGTGAAGGTCTGCGCAAGCACGCTGTCGATCGCGCGGGCAACGGTGGCGGCGCCGTTGTAAACCGGAATAATTACCGAGACTCGCGCCATCGTTGCCCCCGGTTACGGCAGCAGGGTCCTGGCCAGCCTCAGATAAAGCTTGAACCGCGCCGGCTCGTATGAGATCGCGCGCAGATAACAGCGCCGCGCATCGCGCATGGAGCCCGCGCGAATTGCCTCGGCCGCAGTGCGATCCAGAATTCTGGACTTCAGGCGGACGAACGCGCGGATAAGCCCCTTGCCACGCGCGCCGTAGCGCTCGGTCACGAGCCGTGCGAACTCGCGAGCGCCGGGATCGCGCTCCAAGGCCTTTGGATAAACTTCGTACTCGGTCTTGGCGGCCAGCGCCTCGGGCAGGTAGCTGAATTCTCCGCGCTCGCGCATCAGGAGCCAGAAGTGAATATCCTCGCAGCTTCTGAGAGCGAGGTTGAAGCCGCCGCAGGCGCGCGCGTCGACGACGCGCATCACCGCCGTGCTCGGCACGATCGGCCAGATCTGCGCGAGCATCTCATCCATGGTGGGTGCATGCGCGCGTGCCGCATCGACCATCGACGCGCTGCGCGCCACGCCGTGCTCATCAACGATCCTCGCATCGCAGTACGCGAGCACGCAGCGCGCCTCGCCGTCCAGCGCGCCCGTGCATCGCTCCAGCATCGTGGGCATCCAGTAGTCGTCGGCATCGAGAAACGCAACGCAATCGCCGCTCGCGATCGCAAGCCCGGCGTTGCGCGCCGCCGACGGTCCCGCGTTGGGCTGGCGGAGCAGGCGGACGCGCTCGCCGAATCGCAATAGCGCGGCCGCAGGGTCGTCGCGCGAACCGTCATCCACACAGATGATCTCGCGGGCGGACATGGTTTGCGCGAGCACGCTTTCGACCGCGCGGCCGAGCGTCGCGGCGCTGTTGTAAAGTGGAATGACGACCGACACCGTGCTCATGGCTGCGTACCGGCGCGCGAGAATTAATGCGATCTCTCCGACCGGCGCGATTGAACTTCGGCGGTGGGCACCGTGCCCGAGACTGCCGCGCGCCGTGGTGGCGGCTTCTTCCATGCCGAAAGGTCGCGGCCGATCATCGCTTCGAGCGATTCGATCTCGGGCATCATCGTCGCGCGCAGCTTCGCGTCGATCGCGGGATCGAGCGGCCCGAATTGCGCGCCGCCGCCGAAGCAGAAGTCCCACACGCCCGCGCGCTCGAGCGAATTCGACACCCGATAGGCCTGCGCCTCCTCGAGCCAGTACATCAAGCGGCGGGCCTTGCGCGCCAGACGCGGGAAGCGCGGCAGGTCGTTAATCGAGTTGACCGCCGACGCGCGCATCCGCACGCTCGCGACCGCGACCGGCGCGATTCCGATAAATCCGCAGATGCGATCCAGGAACGCCTGCGGGTCAGCGCGCAAGTCGTCGTTGAGACAGACCATCACACGTTCGGCGCCGAAGCGCTGCTGCCATTCGGGCAGATGGGTGGCGTAGCGCGTCACCTCAATCACCTGCGGCACCTTGTCCAGGAACTCCTCCATCGGAAAGCGCGTGAGCGTGTAATGCCGCCAGAGCCGGTAGGCGGAGTAGATACGCTCGACGGGGTCGCGGAAGGTGCAGATGATTTTGCAGTTCGGAAGATGGCGCTGGATGCGCTCGGCGGCCTCGCCGATTCCGAAGTACGGGTTGATCTCGCCCACCGGGCGCGAGCCGCTGGCGCGGCGGAAGTGATCCGCGTACCAGCGAATTCCTTTGTGATAGTTGGTAGTGAAGAAATCGGTTTCCTTGATGCCCCACGGCAAATCGACCTGCCCCGCCAGCATCTCGTGCAGCCAGGTGGTAGCGGTGCGGCCGGGACCCACGCCGATGAAATCCGGCAGCGTCATGTCGTCCACGCGGGCCATCGCTTTGCACTCTCCCGGGCGTGCGGGCCTATGCCCTATCCGTCGCGATGGCAGGCTGCGGCGGCGCGCTCGGATCGGCGGCGGATGATTTCGCGCGGGGGCGCTTCCAGGCCGAGAGGTCGCGACCGAGCATCGTCTCGAGCGCCTCGACTTCGGGGCGGAACTGCTCGCGCAGGCGCGCGTCTATTTCGGGATCGATTTCGCCGAACGCCTCACCGCCGCCGAAGGCGAAGCGCCATACGCCCATCGCCTCGAGCATGCGGAGCGCGCCGTTCCATCGATGCATCAGCATCCAGTCGCGCGCGTTGCGCGCGTTTTGCGCGAGCTTGCGGCTGCGCGGCGCGCGGGTCACGGTGTTGACCCGCTCGGAGACGCTCGCGTCGCCCTGCACCGCGATCGGCGAGATTCCGGCGAACTCGCAGATGCGGTCGAGATAGGCCTGCGGATCGGTCTCGAGATCGTCGTAGAGCATCACGAGCACGCGATCGGCGCCGAAATGCCCGCGCCAGATGGCCAGGTGATGTGCGTAGCGGCTCGATTCGCGGATCACGAGATTGTGGCGCACGGTCTCCTCGAAGCCGGCGCGCGTCCATGCGTCGCGGCGCATCGTGCGGTACGACGACCATGCGCGATCGACGGGATCGCGCAGCGTTACGACGATCCTGCAGCGCGGGATCATGGTGGCGATTCTATCGGCGGCAAGCTCGTCGCCGAAATAATTGGGATCGATCTCGCCCATCGGCAGATCCGCCGGACAGTCGCGAAAAAATCCGAGATACCAATCGAGCCCGCGCGCGAAGTTTTTGGTGAAGAAATCCGTTTCCTTGCTCGCCGGAAGTCCCGCCTGCCCGGACAGCACCTGATGCATCCAGGTCGTCCCCGTGCGTTGGGGTCCGACCGCGATAAAATCGGGAAGCCGGGGCTTCATCCGCGATCGCTGGCGGCAAGCTGCACGCGCGCGGCGGCGGCGGGCGCCGCGCCCGCCGGTGCGCTCGGGCGGCGCTGCGAGCGCGGGGTCTTCCACGCCGAGAGGTCGCGCCCGATAAGCTCCTCCAGCGCCTCGATGTCGGGGCGGTAGAGCTCGCGCAGCGCGGCGTCCTGTTCATCGGTAAGCGCGGGATGCGGCGCGCCGCCACCGGCGCACCAGGTCCATACGCCCCATCGGCTCAGCATTTCGGCGGCGGCGTTCCATTGATGATCCTGCATCGTCACCCGCAGCCGCCGCGCCGCCTGCGCGAGCATCCGGCTGCGCGGCGCGCGATCGTATGAGTTGAGCGCCTGCGCGCTCGGTGGCCTGGGCGGGAGTGCGATTCGCCCGATCTCCATGAAGTCGCAGATGCGATCGATCCACGCCTGCGGATCGGCGCGCAGATCGTCGTAGAGCATCACGAGTACGTTGTCGCGGCCGAACCGCTCCAACCATCGCGGCAGATAAGTCGCGTAGCGCCCGCCCTCGAGTATCGGGCGGCCGGCACGCATTTCATCGTGCAGCGAGCCGCGCGCGAAGCCGTTCGCGCACATCATCTTGTAATGCGAATACGCGCGCTCCACCGGATCGCGCGGCGTGCAAATCAGCTTGCAATGCGGAATCAGCTTCGCGATCCGCTCGGGCGCCTGCGGCGCCGCGAAGCACGGACATACCTCGACCACCGGCGTCAGGTCGCAATGCTCGAAGTGGCGCGCGTACCACTTCGGTCCGAAGTGGTAGTTGCGGGTGAAGAAGTGAGTCTCCTTGATATTGAGCGGCAGGCATACGTGACCCGCAAGCGTGTCGTGCAGCCAGGTCGTCGCCGTGCGGCCGGGACCGATGCCGATGAAGTCGGGCATGACGCCCCACGGCGTGACGCTCATTTCGCCACCATCGTGGGCGCGGCGCCGCTGGGCCCGGCGGCCTGCGCGGGGCCATGGTCGGCGGCCGCGGAATGCGCTCGCGCGCCGCCGGGAGCCTTCCAGTCAGTGAGATCGCAGCCCAGAAGCTTTTCGAGCTCTTCAACCTCGGGCACGAACAGCGGACGCACGCGCGCGTCTTCTTCGGCCGAAAGCCGCGGGAATTTATCGCCGCGGCCCACGCAGAAGTCCCAGATGCCGGCATTCTCGATCGCGTTGATGGTGCGGTAGAAGCCGTGATCCTTCAAAAAGTACTTAACGTGACGGGCGTTCTGCGCCAGATGGCGGTTCTTGGGCGCGCGCTCGTAGGAATTGACGCCCTCGCCCGCGACCTTGATTCGTGACAAATCGATCGGCGCGATTCCGATGAAAGCACAGATGCGGTTGATGTACGCCTGCTGGTCGTTGCGCAACTCTTCGTAAAACATCACCAGCACGCGCTCGCGCCCGAACAGATCGAACCATTCGGCCAGATGCGCCGCGTAGCGGTTGCCGCGCAGCAGGTGCGGACGCGCGTCGACGAGGTCAAGGAAGGTCCCGCGCGCCCATACGTTGCGCCGCAGCATCTTGTAGTGCGAGTACAACCGATCCACCGGGTCGCGCAGCGTGCAGATGATCCTGCAGTCCGGCAGGTGCAGCTTGATCCGCTTGCGCGCGGCGGGCGGATTGAAATACGGGCAAACCTCGCCGACCGGACGCTCACCGCGCGCGCGGCGGAAGTGCTGCGCGTACCAGTCGATTCCCTTGGGATAGTATCTGGTGAAGAACTGGGTTTCCTTGACGTTGGCGGGCAGATCGGCGCCCGATTCGAGCACCTGATGCAGCCAGGTGGTGCCGGTGCGCGCTGGACCGACACCGAGGAAGTCGGGCAGCCGGTAGCGTCCGTGAATTGGCAATCGAGCGGGGCCTCCGGGGCGCGCCGGAATCACGCGCGCTGTGGTCCGCGCGCCAGCTTCCAGCCGATTCGCTAGACGCTAACATCCGCTAACCGCTCTAGCAACAATGGATGTCGGATGTCTGCGCTAGGTGGCGGCGGCCTCGTGCCGTGCGGACGCCCCGTGCGCCGCATCAATGCGGGATCTGTCGCGGCGTTCGGCGGCAGGGGTTTTCCAGTTGGAAAGATCGCGTGCGACCAGGCGCTCGACTGCTTCGATCTCGCGCAGGAAGCGCTTGCGCACGATGGCGTCTTGTTCCGGCGTGAGAGGCGGATACGGATCTCCCCGTCCGCCACAGTATCGCCACAACCCGATCTCCTCGAGGAAGTTCATCGTGCGGAAAAGCCCGTACCGCCTCAATTTCGCCCTCGCGTGATGCGCCCGCCTGGCGAGCCGGCGGTTCCTGGGCTCGTGCGCAAACGCATTCGCACTGCCAAGCGGCACGTGGACCTTCGCGAGATCGATCCGGGGAGCCTCGATAAATTCGGCGACGCGGTCGATGTATGCTTGCGGATCCTGGCGCAACTCCCAAAAGAAGAGCGTCAGCACATTCTCGCGGCCGAACAGATCGAACCATTCCGCCAGGTGCGCGGAGTAGCGATTCGCCTCGGTCATCGCATGGTCGCGATGGACGTTCTCCAGGAACGTTCCGGGCATGACGCCGTGGTACCGCAGCATCTTGTAGTTCGAATAGAGCCGATCGACCGGATCGCGCAGGGTGCAAATGATTCGGGCGTCGGGGAGATGATTCTTGATGCGCCGGCGCGCCTGCGGCCGCGCGAAATATGGACACACTTCGCCGACCGGGCGCTGGCCGTCCGCGTGGCGAAAGTGCCAGGCGTACCAATCGATACCCTTGTAATAGTAACCGGCGAAGAACTTGGTCTCCTTGAGATGAGCGGGCAGGTCCGCGCGAAACTTAAGCACGGAGTTCAGCCACGACGTGGCGGTTCGGCCCGGCCCGATTCCGACGAAATCGGGCAGCCTGTAGCGTCCGTGAACAGGCAATATTTTGGCTCTCGTTGGCTGGAAACCCGCGCATGACCCCTCCCGCACGCGATTCCAGCTCGAATAGCCGGAAGCTAACATCCATGTAATCCTGTCGCAAGGCAGATCCGAAAGAGCTACTAAGAAGTTTTTCTCGAAAATTCCGGCGGCGATCTGACTATCACCTTCAACCGCTCCGTCAGGCTCAACGCGTTCACGTTCACAATGCTCGCGGAGAGCAACCACGCGCTCGTCGATGAAGTAGCGGCGCGCGTGCGCGCGGTTCTGGAAAAGCGCCCCGCTCGATTCACGGGGCGTTTAACCCGCCAACCCCCGGATAAGCCGGAAGTGCCGCAACCGGTGGCGGAGGAGGCGCAGGCGCAAACACCGGCGGCGGAAGCGGCGGGACGACTCTAGGCGGTGCGGGCCCCGTCGGGATGACCGCGGGCGCCTGTGTGATGAAAATCGGCGCCGGCGGCGCGACCGGCGGCGGCGACACCACCGGGGCGCGATTCGCGTAGCCGCCATATCCGGCGCCGGCCGCCGGCGCGTATGCGCCGGCACCGCCTTCCGCCGCGGCGACCGCAACAACTCCGACCACCAACACCGCGACGACAGCGACGGCGAGGACGTCCTTGCCGATCTGCTCGCCGATGTGGGCGAGCCGCGGGCCGAGATCGTGCGCGTGAGCGAATTTCTCGGCTTCTTCGATCGTTTCGAACACGCGACTTCGCCCGTGCGAGTCGACAGCGAGGTATCCCGCCACATTGCCGGTATAGCTGTCACGGATGAGCGCCAAGTGGGGATCGAGGAACGTGTACTCGTCGACCGAGTCCGCCTCGCCGCGAACTTCGGTCGTACGGACCACCGAGTCCGAGCAATCGTTGCTCAGGCACGCAATCTCGATCGTGCCGTGGACGCCTTTGTGCGCGATGAGCCGGCGCGGATGCTCGCGATTGGGAAAATAATCGACTTCCCCCGAGGGAAAAAAGACCGCGTCATAGCCGGGCGCTCCGGCGGGCGGCGTCACGCGCATGAACGGGACAAACTGCGCGGGCGCGGCAGCCCTCTGTGTCGCGCATCCCGCGGCGGCGACCGCACCGATGAGCAGCAGCGCGGCACCCGAGCGGCTGATTCGTCCCAGTAGCATCGCTTTGGCGGTCCGGCGGGCACCCCGCCCAAGGCGGGCGCACCGGCCGTCCTGCCGCAGCGATAGCAGACGCCTTTGTCAGCGGCTGTCGAGCAGCGCGGCTTCCAGGATACTGATGCCCTCATCGACCAGCTCGAGCTGCGCGGTGAGCGGCACCAGGACGCGCAGCACGTTCCCATAAACGCCGCACGACAGCAGTATCAGCCCGCGCTCGGCCGCGCGTATCACGGTGGCGCGGGCAAGCTCGGGCGCCGGCGCGTCGGTCGCGCGATCCTTGACCAGCTCGATCGCGAGCATCGCGCCCAGTCCGCGCACGTCGCCGATACATTCCAGCCGCGAGTCGCGGCTCATCGCTTCCAGGCGCTCGCGCACTCGCGCACCCAGCTTCACGGCGCGTCCCAGCACGTCTTCGTCGCGCATCACGTCGAGCACCGCCAGCGCCGCGACGCACGCAACCGGACTGCCGGCGTAGGTGCCGCCCAGACCGCCCGGCGCGACCGCGTCAACCACCGCGGCGCGGCCGGTGACGGCGGAGAGCGGAAATCCGCCCGCCAGGCTCTTGGCGATCGCAACCAGATCGGGCGCGACGCCGGCATGCTCGATCGCGAACATCCTGCCCGTGCGCCCGAAGCCGGTCTGGACTTCGTCGGCGATGAAAACGATCCCGTGACGATCGCATAGTGCGCGCAGCTCGCGCAGGAAATCGAACGGCGCGACGTTGAACCCGCCTTCGCCCTGCACCGGCTCGACGATTATCGCCGCGACGCGCGAAGGCTCAATTGAGGAATGAAACAGCTCGTCGATCGCAGCCATCGTGGCCGCAGTCGAGCCGCCGTGGAACGCGTCCGGAAACGGCACGTGATAGACGTCAGCCGGAAACGGCCCGAATCCGACTTTGTACGGATTTACCTTGCCGGTCAGCGCCAGCCCCATCATCGTGCGCCCGTGAAAGGCGCCGCCGAACGCGATGATCGCGGGGCGACCGGTCGCATAGCGCGCGATCTTGACCGCGTTCTCCACCGCCTCGGCGCCGGTGCTAAGTAGCAGGGTCTTCTTCGGCCACGTTCCCGGGACGATTTCGTTGAGCCGCTCGGCAAGCCGCACGTACGGCTCATAAGGGGTAACCTGGAAGCAGGCGTGGGTTATCGAATCGAGCTGGGACCTGACCGCGGCAACCACGCGCGGATGGCGATGGCCGACGTTGAGGACCCCGATTCCGCCGGCAAAATCGATGTAGCGACGACCTTCGACGTCGCGAATCTCGGCGCCTTCAGCTTGTGCGGCAAAGTACGGCAGCGATACGCTGACCCCGCGGGCGACTGAGGCTTGCAAGCGCTCCCACAGGCGTGCGTTGGAATCCATGACCGGTCAATGCGCCGATTGCGGCGGAAAATGCAAGCGCCCGGGCGAACCGAATCGCTGGCCCGCCGGCGGCGCATAATTGACCGGTCTTTAGCGGATTGGTACTTCGATTGCGGGGTCGATCGATTGGCGCATGTCTGGCAGCGGATGTACGCGAGGAGTAGGCAGTCGGGGATCGGGGATGAGTTCACAGGGAAATCACGACAAGGCGCTGTACGAACCGATCGTACCGGCCGACCAGATTCACTTCCGCGAGTACAAGCTGCTGCTGAAGCCGGAACTGTTCGCAAAGCAGCACGCGTTCCATCACTTCTGGAAAATCGCCCATCATCAGGCCAAATCGCTGGGCGTGACGCTGGGCAAGATGGACAAGGACGCGCCACCGCATACTCGCGAGGTGGTCTTTTACGACACTCCCAAGTTCAAGCTCTACGGTGCGGGATTCATTCTGCGCAAGAGGACCTTTTTCCGGCACGGTGTTCCGGAACCCAATCACGAGCTGGTGATCAAGTACCGCGATCCCGAGCGCAAAAAAGCCGCCGCGGTGGACGTCCGCCCGCTGCTGCCCTGCATCCACACGATCAAGTTCAAGGAGGAGATCCTGCTGCCCCGGGACAATTCGGTCGGGATGCGCACGATCTACTCGCACAACTGCGAGCTCGACACGCCCAACATCCTGCTGACCCAGAAGGTCGAGCTGATTCAGAACGCATTTCCCGCGCTTAAGGCGGTTGGCGCCAATCCGAAAGCCACGATGGCGCCGGTGCACAACGCGTCTATCGCCGAGTACCTGTTCAATCTCGGGGAGCTGGATTTCGGCGGAAAGCTCATAGCCAAGGCGACGCTCGCGGTATGGCGCGTGCGCACCACCGATCAGCCGCTGGTTGCGGAATTCGCCTACCAGTTGAAATTTGACCGCCCCGAAGCGGTCCATCGCAAGCCCAGAGAGCTTTCCGAGTCATTCTACGTAGGCCTGCAATCCCGCGCCTCTGACTGGATCCAGCGCGGAACCACGAAGACCGCCCTGGTCTATGGACTCGGAAATGCCACCGTCAAGCACAGCGAATGAACCCGCTGCGGCGGGAGCGATCCCGCTGTGGGAAATCTTCAAGCTCTTCCTGACCGCCGGCGCCGTCAGCTTTGGCGGCGGCGTGGTCGCCTACCAGCGCGAATACCTGGTGCGCGATCACAAATGGCTCACCGACGACGATTTCCTGAGCGCGCTCGAAATCAGCGAGACGCTGCCCGGGCTCAACTCGATGAATATCGCGGTGATCGTCGGCGACGACCTGCGCAAGATTCCCGGCGCGATCGCGGCGGTGCTGGGCCTGATGATTCCCGGCACGGCGGTGATGATGACGCTCGGAGTCCTGTGGGAGCAGAGCCGCCACAATCCCAACGTCACCTCCTTCCTGCTCGGCATCGCGGCCGCCGCGGTCGGGCTGCTGACCGTGGTGACGGTGCAGATGGGGCGCAACCAGCTCACTCGGCTTCCCGATGCGATGGTGATCGTTCTGACCTTCGTCGCGGTGAGCCTCTTTCGCGTCTCGCTCTTGTGGGTGCTGCTGGTGCTGGGCGCGGTATCGATCTTCCTGTATCGGCCGGGGTCGCAGGAGGCCAAGCGCCCCGCGCCCACCGAGCATCTGCACCTCCCGTTTCATCGCGGCCAGCACCACGGAAAGCTGCGCCGCTGAGTCAGACCGATCCGATGCTGACGCGGCTGTTCAATCTCGCATGGGTCTTCGCACTGCTGGGTGTGCTGGCGGTCGGCGGCGGCACCGCGGTGCTGCCCGAGATGCAGACGATGACCGTGCACACTTTTCACTGGCTGACCGACCAGCAGTTCCGCGATATCTACAGCCTGGGCCAGGTCGCGCCTGGACCGAACATGCTGATGGTGCTGGTGATGGGCTATCGGCTGGCGGGCGCTTTGGGAGCGCTGGTGGTCGGACTCGCGTTCTTCGTGCCCGACTGCGTGCTGACGCTGTTGGCCAACCGGCTCTGGATCCGGTTTGAGGGCTCTCCGTGGCGCCTGGCGGTGCAGCGCGGGATGGCGCCGGTGGCAATCGGGCTGATGTTCTCGGGGACCTACGCGATTGCGCGGCTCACTATAGTTAGCCCGGTGACCTTGCGCTGGAATCCGACCTCGCTGGGTATCTCGTTAAGCGTGGCGGCGATACTTTTCTGGCGCCACGTGAATCCCGGAATCCTGGTGCTGGCGGGCGGCGCCGCATACCTGCTGCTGCACGGCTGATCGCGCGGCACGCGCGGCCGCGCCGCTTGTCATCCCGGTTCCCGCCGATCCATTATTGAACGATCGTTTAAGGAAAGTGGAGATGGCGATGAACCTCGATGCGAACGAAATCGCGGAGCGCTGCGAGCGCGACGGCGTCGCGATTGTCCGGGACTTCATGCCGCGCGCGCTGCTGGAGCGAATCCGCTCCTGCCTGGACGAGCTCAACCGCTCCGAGCGCGCCGGGGACGCCGCGTTCCTGGAATCCGAGGGCGCCAATCAACGCGTCTTCAACCTCGTCAACAAGGGCCGCGTGTTCGAGGAAATCGTGCAGCATCCGCTGGTAACGGCGGTGATGGGCCGGCTGCTCGGCGGCGACTTCATCCTGTCCGGCTTTTCATCGAACACGACCGGCCCCGGCGGGGAGCCGATGATCCTGCATTCCGACTCGGGATACGTGCCCGCGCCCTACCCCGACTATCTGCTCGCCGCCAACGCAATCTGGATGCTCGACGACTTCACGCTCGAAAACGGCGGCACCGAGTACGTTCCGGGATCGCATCGCCTGCGCTCCAATCCGGAGCCGGGCCGCCGCTATACTTGCGTGCCGATGGTGGCGCCGGCCGGCTCGCTGGCAATCCTGCACGGCTACACGTGGCATCGCACGGGAGCCAACCGCTCGCGCGATCAGCGCCGGCGGGCGCTGTTCGCGTACTACGTACGGCCGTTCCTGCGGGTGCAGGAAAACCATCTCGTTTCGGTTCGCAAGGAAGTGTGGGATCGCGCCAATCCGGCGCTGCGCCATCTGCTGGGCGGAGATCTCTACCTCAACTCGATCGGCTTCATCGACGGCCCACCGGCCGAGATGCGTAAGCTCGCCTACCCCAAACGCAAGCAGGGCGCGTTCGTCTAATCCGCGCCGGCGGCAAAAGCCGCGGCCGCTTCACACCGGCAGCGGAAGCGAACGAGACCGCTCGGGGGCGACCAATCCGGTGAACAGCGGAAGTTCGCGCGGCCTCGGCCGCACGCGCCGGTACAGCCGCGGCAGGACCCGACGCGGCTCGAAGTCCGCCAGCCAATCCCATGCATAGTAGCGCTCGGTGGTCGAGTTCAGATGCGCCGCTATCGCCTCAGCACATTGCGTGCAGAACAGCGCGGCAACCCGCGAGGATCCCTCGGCGGCCAGCACCGCGACCATCACGCGCGGGCCCAGGTAGGCGATCGACTGATTGATTAGGGGCTGCAACGCGCTGGCCGTGCGAGCGATCAGAACCTTGCGGCCCACGAACATCCGAATGGAGGATCCGCTTGCGCGATTGGGTCTAGGCGGCTCGAACACCTCCAGCGCAACGCGGAAGCGCTCGCCGCCGCGGCGCGGATGGCGAAATTCCGTGCCGCACACGGCGCATCGCGGATTGACCACCACGGCGCCGTGCTCCAGCAGACAGCAACTGACTGCGCTAGCGACGGACGGGGCCGCGTCGATTGCGCGAGCCAGCGGTATCTTCGCGAGCCAGCCCTTGATCGATTCCATCGTGGGACGTGTCGGCAGTCCGCTTGGAGGGCTCAGGATTGCGGACGGTGACCGTTGCGGAGCGGAATCGCCCAATCCCAGACGTAATGGCGCCGCGCATCGTCGGCCTCGAGCCGTCCCGAGATGTTGTCGCCGCATCCGCCGCAGAAAAAATAGGTGCGGTTGCCGTCCTCTATGGTTGCGATGAGCGCCTTGTCGCCCATCGGGCTGGCGGTAAACGCGCCGCCGCACGCGCTGCAGCATGCCTCGCTGAGCACCTGCACCCGGTTGACGACCAGGTAGTCCCTGGTCTGGCTGGAATTCTGATCCATCAAATACTTCTCCAGAGAAACTTCCAATTCGTCGCCAGCGCGTCGTCATGCGGGGTGAACTGGTCGAGGACGCGCGGGCCATCCCGCCTGGACCGACGGCACCGCTAAATGCGGCAGGACGCAAACTGACAGAGATTAACGTAGCAAACTGTTGCGCGAAGCCAAAGCGCGAACCGGCGAGTCGAGGTTTCGCAACCGCACGACGCGCCAGAGTCGCGCGCGCATTCAGGCCAGCTTTACGAGCTGCTTTCCGAAATTCGCCCCCTTGAGCATCCCGATGAACGCACGCGGCGCGCTTTCCAGCCCTTCGGCAATCGTCTCGCGATACTTGATCCTGCCCTCGCCGACCCATCGCGCCAGATCGGCCATCGCCTCGCCCTGACGGGCGATGTGATCCGAGACGATAAATCCCTGCAGCTTGACCCGATTGATCAGCAGCATCACGAGGTTATCGATTCCGCGCGGCCGCACCTCGTTGTACTGCGAGATGAGCCCGCACAGCGCGATGCGGGCGAACGGGTTGAGCCGCAGCGCGATTGCATCGAGGATCTCACCGCCGACGTTTTCGAAATTGACATCGATGCCCTTGGGCGTCGCCGCGGCGAGGTCGCGCATCAGGTTGCCCGCCTTGTAGTCCACGCACGCGTCGAAGCCGAGTTCCTTAACGACGTGGTCGCACTTGGCCGTGCCGCCCGCGATTCCGACCGCGCGGCATTCCTTGATCTTCGCGATTTGCCCCACCACGCTGCCGACCGCCCCTGCCGCCGCGGACACGATCACAGTTTCGCCCGCCTTGGCCTGGCAGATGTCGACGAGGCCGATCCACGCCGTGAACCCCGGCATCCCGAGCACGCCCAGGTAGGCCGAAATCGGCGCGACTTTCGGATCGACTTTGCGCAGCTCGGCGCCGCCTGAGACCCCGTACTGCTGCCATCCGAAGTATCCGAGGACAATATCGCCGGACTTGAAGGCGGGGTTGTTCGATTCAACCACCTCCCCCGCCGTTCCGCCGACCATTACTCCGCCCAGCTTGACGTTCTCGGCGTAGGAAGGGCCATCGTTCATTCGGCCGCGCATGTATGGATCGAGCGAGAGGAAGAGATTCCTGACCAGCACCTGACCCGCGGCGGGACGGGAAATTTCGGTCTCTACGATTTTGAAATCGCTCTCTTTGACCCATCCGGACGGACGGCTCGCCAGTGTAACCTGCAGGTTCTTCTCACTCATCGGGATTCTCCACGTTCATTTCGGGTTTCTCGAAGTTCATTGTGGCGGCGTACCCGCCTCGCGCGAACGCAAAGGGCTGATTCTGCCGGCTGCGCGCCGCCGCCGTCCCGCCGGCGCACCACCCGCCAGGAGCAGCGGTCCGCGCGGGCGAAGCCAGCTGACGCGCGCCGAGCGCGCACCCATCTCGCCGTTGATAAACAGGAACAGGGTCCAGAAGCTGCGCGACCAGGGCATGATTACAAATTCAGAGGCGACCACAGCGGCGCTCGAAATCGCGATTTGCCAGAGTTCCGCATACCCGGCGTAGAGGGTCCAGGTCCATACGATCAGCGCGAATCCCGACGCGATGGTCCAGTCGATCGTAAGCGGCCCCAGCCATTCGCCCTCGTTCACCCAGAACTCCGAGCCGCAGCCGGAGCAGCGCTGGTTCATGCGGAAATAGGACAGAAAGATTCTGCCCTCGCCGCACGAAGGGCAGCGCAGACGAATCGCGCGGCGCAAAAATTCGCGGCCTGACGCCGCGTGACCGCTCAGCGCGAGCCGCTTTGCCAGGTTCGATTCCGCCCATTCGCTCCACGCCATCGCGATGCACAGAAACACGCCCATCGCGGTCAGCACCGCGGTGCCCGCAATCGTAATCAGCATTGCGAGCGCGATTTGCTGGTCGGTGTTCATGAGATGCATCTAGCGGACAGATTTCAAATACTGGGAAACGCGGCGCGGGGGAAGTGGCGGACGGTATTCGGGAGAATCTCTACCGGTTCCCCTACCTGAGGCTCTAACCAGGAGCCCTCGATCGCGCGCGCACTTGCGTCCGGCTCATGCGGCGGTCAATACCATAGGCGTCATGAGATTCCGGATGGTTGCCGCAATTGCGCTCGGTTTTACGCTATTCGGATGCGGGCCATCAGCACCGCCCGGCCCGACCTGGGAACTGTACCTCGCGCCACCCACCAAGGGCGCGGTGGTCGGTTACGATTACCACGCGCCGGTTTCGGAATGGAGACGCGCCAACGATCGCGCCTATGCGTCGCTCCAGGAGTGCCTCGCCGCGCGCTCGGATATAGTGTCGGCGTGGAGCAGCGAGGCGCGCGGCTATGCCCGCTCGGGAGCGAGCAGCTTCGGCATCCAGATCGACCGCCTGCGCAGCGGCCAATGCCTGGCCAGCAACGATCCCCAGCTGATCATCCGTTAACAGATCTCCGACGGCGTTCTCTGCCCGCGCGGCGGCTCGAAAGTCGTGGGCGAAAGAAGCTAGCTCGAAAAAACGACGGGCGCGACCGCCGGATGCGGCCGCGCCCGCGAGATTGGCGACGGGTCAGCAACGGCTAGAAGTTCGCCGCCCGCGCCATCGCATCCGTAGTGAAGTTGGTCTTGTCCACGGCGCCCATATTGATGTACCAGCACTCGTGCTCAGGCGTCTCACGTCCGGGCAGATAGCACATCGTCGCAAGCCAGTAGATGTGGCTGCGAAACAGGCGACCGGCACGATCGTAAGTGTCGATGTACGGCTCGAACCACATCTCGGAATTCAGGTAGATGATGGTCCTGGAATCGAGCGCGTTCACATGACCGCGCCGCGGCGTGGCCTGCACGATATACAGATGGCGCATTTCCCACGCCTCCGGGCAGGCGCTGGTGCCGCCATCGGTCGGACAGGGGACCTCGGGCGAATGAATCGCATGGATGGATCCGAGTATGTTCTTCTCGCCGAGGAACCGATAATTGTACTCCTCGGTTTTCGCGTTGAAGCCCGAGTAGTGATCCGGATCCCACGCGTGGGCCGAGGTCCCCGATGCGGTCGCGTCGCTCATGATCGCCTCGTTGAGTCGGCGCACCCGGCGCGATCCCGCATTCAGACTCCAGATGTCATCGGCCTTCCTCGGATCGGCGTAGCGCCAGCGAATAAACCCGGTGCCGCGGATTTCGTCGGGCGAAAGTATCGGATAGAGGCCGAACAGCCAGTAGCGACCGGTCTTCTTGAAGTCCGGATCGATCGGCATCGGCTCGACTTCGGTGCGGCCGACCAGGTCGTAACCCATGTAGTGGCCGATCTGAAAATATTTGATCTGGCGGGTTTGCGCGCCGCGCTTCTCGTAGCTGGAATCGCAGTCACAAAAGCGCAGGTCGTAATCGTCTGTCGCGGGAATGCTTGCCCGCCTATGCCGAGTTATTCCTCCCGCTCCTGGAGCGGCGAGTCCGCCGGTAAGGTAGGCGTCCGGATGCTTACGGCGCGCTGCCGGCATCCTCCGCGGCCGACGGCGAATCGCCGTCCGCCCCGCCGCGCCGCAGCCGCTTGATCTGACGGCACGCACCGTCCGCCGCGAGCTTGCCGCGCTGCCAGATGTAATTCGGATCGACCGGCGCGCCGTGGCGCAAGTCCGGATTCTTGCGGTTGCCATAGGTGGGCACCTGGATACAGCGGCACCCGGCGTCGGCCAGCGAAAGGTTGTTGAGAAGGTATTCCGGCACCACCGAGTAGCGCAGCATCACGGCTGCCGTCATCGACGGCGTGCCGCCGCTGGTATCGACCGTGAAGCCCAGCCCCGTAAATTGCCGGTAGATGCCGTAGCTGGTCTTGAGCGCGCTCGCGGCGGTGGAATTGCTCTCCAATGGCCCCGCGATATCGAGCATATCCTGCAGTGCGGCCGGAAAGACGGTCTGCGCGACGTCGCGGTAGTTGGTCTGATAATCGAGCGCCGCGCAGTAGATGAGGTTATTCCCGTCGGTCGGCACCGGAGGGCACGAGTACGATCCCGCGAAGTCCGACACGATAGCGTCGAACACGTTGGGCCAGGTGGCGAGAATCGGAGCCAGGCTCTGGCGCTGCGCGCTGGAAGGCCGGCATCGCATCAGCACCAGGTCCTGCTGGGTCTGAAACACGTTTCCAACCAGACTGACGTACTGATCGACGCTAACCGAGGGGCGCACAAAGCTGGTCGCGGTGAAGAACGCACGCAGGTTCTTTACGTATTGGTCGTTGCGCCCGAGGTAGGTTACCGCGGTGCCGGGAGGCACCCACACGGCGCGCAGGAAATCATCGACGTCCTCCCCGCGCGACGCTTCGGTTACTCCGGCCACCGTCTTGGCGAACGGCGGTGCCGCGTGGGCGCGCGATGCAACCGCGGCCTCAATCAGGCAGGCCACAATCGCGTACGAAATCACGGCCACTGCTCGATATCGATTGGATCGCATCTCAACACTGCGCGTCATGGGACTCCCTCCCCCGTCAGATTCCGCGAGACCCCGTCTCGTCGAGTTCGTGATAGCACCGAGCGGCGGCCGGAATGCAAGGCTTACAAGCGCTGCTGACGCGTCACCTTGCCCGCCGCCGGGAGACCGGCGCGGCGCTGTCAGCCGGTCCGTCCAATAGCGGTTCAATTTTGGCTTATCGCCGATGGAGCAGACCGCAGCTCGGCATTGGACGAAAGTCGAATTTCAGCACGGGCGGCACCGTGGCAGTCTGCTGATACGCGCTCATGCCGACGGCAGTCTCGGTCGAGGCGAAATTCTGCGAAGGGGAACCAAGCGACGTGAAGTCTAATCGAACTGGGGCTAGCTCGGTGTTCACTGCCTTCTTGATCGCGGCCGCAATGGCATTGGCCAGCGCCGGTGCGGCTGCAGCACAGCAATACTCCGGTACGCCGGGTTCTCCGAGCGCGACCGAAGTTCCCAACTCGCAGATCTTGCCGGTGCCGGCACCCAAATTCGGCGGCGTGATCAAGAAAAACGCGGCAGAATCGAAACCCTGGTGGCCGCCGCGGATCGTGCCGCCCAAGGGCGCTCCGAACATCCTGCTGATCATGACCGACGACGTAGGTTTCTCCGCGCCCAGCACTTTTGGCGGCGTGATCCCGACGCCTGCGCTGGATCGAATCGCCAAGATGGGATTGCGCTATACCAATTTCCACTCGACCTCGCTGTGCTCGCCGACCCGGGCCGCGCTGATCACTGGCCGCAACCACCACTCAGTGGGTTTCGGAGTCATCTCGGAGGCGGCGACCGGGTTTCCAGGTTACGACAGCGTCATCCCCAAGGACGCGGCGACTATAGGCGAGATTCTCAAGGACAACGGGTACCGCACGGCATGGTTCGGCAAGGACCACAACACGCCTACCTGGGACGCGAGTCAGGCGGGACCGTTTGACCAATGGCCGACCGGTATGGGCTTCGATTACTTCTACGGTTTCGTCGGCGGCGACACGAGCCAATGGGAGCCAAACCTGTTTCGCAATACCACCCCGCTCTATCCTTACGTCGGGCATCCGGGGTGGAACCTTACGACCGCGATGGCGGATGACGCGATCGATTGGCTAAACCGGATCAACGATATCAATCCGTCGATGCCGTTCTTCCTGTACTACGTACCGGGTGGCACGCATGCACCGCATCAGCCGACACCGGAATGGATCAAGAAAATCAGCGGCATGCATCTGTTTGACAAGGGTTGGAATAACCTGCGCCAGCAGATTTTCGCCAATCAGAAGCGGCTCGGAGTGATTCCGAATGATGCGAAGCTGACGGCGTGGCCCGACAAGCTGCTCAGGCGATGGGACACGTTATCGCCAGAGGAGAAGAAGCTCTACATTCGCCAGGCCGACGTCTATGCCGCGTACCTCGCATACACGGACCATGAGATCGGCCGCGTGATCCAGGCCGTGCAGGATATGGGCAAGCTCGACGATACGCTCATCATCTACATTAGCGGTGACAACGGCTCGAGCGCCGAAGGATCGCCCAACGGCACGCCCAGCGAAGTGCTGCAATTCAACGGAATCGAACTACCCGTCGCTGCGCAGATGAAGTGGTATGACGCGTGGGGCAACGAACAGACCTACGTTCACATGGCAGTCGGATGGGCGTGGGCGTTTGACACGCCTTTCAAGTGGACCAAGCAGGTTCCGTCCTTCTTCGGCGGCACCAGGCAGGGCATGACAATCGCCTGGCCCGGCCACATCAAGGACGCCGGCGGAATCCGCTGGCAGTTCGGTCACGTGATTGACATCGTTCCGACTATCCTCGACGTCACCCACATCCCCGCACCGACGATGGTCGATGGCGTGAAGCAGAAACCGATCGAGGGCACCAGCCTCGCCTATACGTTCCCCAAAGCCGACGCCGATGCTCCCTCGCGGCATCATACCCAGTACTTCGAGATGATGGGTGTGCAGGGTTTGTACCATGACGGTTGGATGCTAAGCGCGGTTCCAATCCGGCCGCCCTGGAAGTTGCTGGGTGCGGCGATCGAAAATCCCGCCAGCGCATACAAATTCGAATTGTACGACGTCCGGCATGACTGGACCCAGTACACGGATGTGTCTGCCGCCAATCCGGCCAAAATGGACGAAATGAAGAAGCTGATGTTCGAGCAGTTCGAAAAGTATCAAGTGCTGCCGCTGGATGCTTCCGTAGCGACTCGAATGGTCACTCCGCGTCCCTCCGTAGCGGGGGACCGCACTGTTTTCACGTACTCCGGCAGGCCGATTAGCGGTATTCCGCGCGGCACGGCGCCCAGCCTTCTCGATACTTCTTATACCATCCAGGCGAATATCAACGTGCCCGATGGTGGGGCGGATGGCATGATCGTTACCGACGGTGGGCGATTCGGCGGATACGGACTCTACCTCCTGAAGAGCAAGCCCGTGTTCCTATGGAATCTTCTGGATCTGAAGCGTGTGCGATGGGAAGGCAAGGAGCCGCTTTCACCGGGCAAGCACACCCTCGAGTTCGACTTCAAATATGACGGACTTGGGCTGGCGACACTCGCATTCAACAACATCAGCGGCATCGGTCGCGGTGGAACAGGCGTCTTCAAGGTTGATGGCAAAGAGGTTGCCACTGAGAAGCTCGACCGCACGGTGCCTCTGACCCTCCCGTGGGATGAGACCTTCGACATCGGTTCGGATACCGGCACGCCGGTGGACGATCAGGATTACCAGGTGCCGTTCAGGTTCACCGGCAAAATCGACAAGCTGACCGTCTCCGTCGCCCCTCCCAAGCTGACGCCGCAAGACGAGAAGAAATTGAGGTCGGCGGAGCAGAGTGCCCAGGACGATCAATAGGAAACGGCCCTTTAGAACATAGCCCTCCCGAGTGCGTCTCCCGGTGGAGCCGCGCAAGAACGGGCGCCCCGCTGCCGGGGCGCCCTATCTGTTCGCATCAAAAGCGGTTGACCGCTCAGAGGCGATCGGTAAGAGCGCCAAGCTTGTTGGTCAGTTTGATGTTCTCAGTATAGTCAATCGGACAGACGACAAGCGCGGGAATCGCCTGCGCAAGCGCGCGGCGCAGCGTAGGCAGGAGCTCGGCGGCGGTCTTCACGCGATAGCCCTTCACGCCCATTGACTTCGCGTATGCGACGAACTCGGGATTGGTGAAATCGCAGTGGGAGTCTCGTCCCAACTCGAGGCCCATTTTCCATTTGATCAGTCCGTAAGCGCTGTCCTCCCACACCAGCACCACGAACGGCACTTTTTCGCGCACCGCGGTTTCGAGTTCCTGGGAATTCATCAGAAAGCTCCCGTCTCCCATTACCGCGAGCACCTTGCGCTCCGGATGCGCGAGCCTGGCCGCGATGGCGCCAGGGAGCGAGAAGCCCATCGTGGCAAGCCCGTTCGAGATAAGGCAGGTGTTCGCGGCATAGGTCGGGTAAAGCCGCGCCATCCACATCTTCACCGCGCCGGTATCCACCAGCACGATATCGTCGCGGGCCATGGCGCGGCGAATATCCGCGACCGCGCGCTGCGGCTTGACCGGAAACGAGTCGTCGCTGGCTCCCTGCTCAATTTCCTGATGCAGCAAGGCACGAATCCTCGCGCCCGCAGCGACCGTGCCTTTCGCTTCGGTAAGCGCCTCCCCAAGCGAATCGAGCGACTGCGAAATGTTACCTTCGATTCCGACCGCGATGTGGTAGTGCGCGTCAACCTCGGCGGGATAGCGGTGGATGTGGATGATTTTCTTGCGCGCGTCGGGATTGATCTGAATCGGAGCAAATTCCTCCAGGTCGTAACCGACGCACACGACCACATCGGCGCGATCGAAGCCGAAGTTCACATAGTCGCGCCGCATGAATCCCATCGCGCCCAGCGCGTTGGGATGATCGTCGGGAAAGACCCCCTTGCCCATGAACGTGGTGGCGACCGGAATGTTGAGGCGCTCCGAAAATCGCACCAGCGCGTCGCTGGCTTCTCCGCGTGCCGCGCCGTGCCCGGCAAGCACGATCGGCGATCCGGCCTCCTTTAGCACCTGCGCCGCGCGCTTGATCTGGCTCGGCGATGGCGCCATGTCGTACACCACGTTGATCGCGAGCGGCGCGCTCTCGGCCGGCATCTCCAGCTGCTCGACGTCCTCCGGCACCGCGAGGTAGACCGCGCCGGGCCGCTCCGTCTGCGCGAGCTTGAAAGCCTTGCGAACCATCTCCGGAATCGCCTCGGGGCGGGTCACTATTTCGGCCCATTTGGTGACGGGACGAAACATCCTCACCAGGTCCACGCTCTGATGCGATTCCTTGTAGATGCGCGAAAGGCCGACTTGCGCGGAAATCGCCACCACCGGAGCGCTATCGCTGTTCGCATCGGCGACCCCGAGCATCAGGTTAATCGCTCCCGGGCCAAGGGTTGCGCTGCAGACGCCGGCGCGACCGGTCAGCCGTCCGTAGATGTCGGCCATGAACGACGCGCCCTGCTCGTGGCGCACCAGGATGAAGCGAATCGTGGAGCCGTTGAGCGCATCCACGAAGTGGATATTCTCCTCGCCGGGAATCCCAAAGACGAACTTTACGCCCTCATTCTCGAGGCATCGCACGAGCATCCGTGCCGCATTGAAAGGTCTCTGTTTCGCCACGCACGCACCTTTAAGCAGAGCTTCGCCTAGTCAGAACCGGGTTTGCTCCGCACGCCCATCGCGGAGCGGCGCCGCTCTTCGCTCACCCGCTCGATTCCGAGCCGATCCGCCATCCGGACCAGATCGGCGAGCGACACCGCATTCATCTTATCCATCACGCGGCCGCGATGGACCTTGATGGTGCTCTCCGTGGTTCCCAACTCAAACCCGATCTGCTTGTTCAGCAGACCCGACGCCACCAGAGCGAAGACCTCACGCTCTCGCGGCGTTAGCAGCCCGTAGCGCTGCCTGAGCTGCGCGAGCTCAGCGCCGGACTCCTTCAATTTGTGCGTCCGCTCGGTGGCGCGGCGAATGGCGGCCATCAGCTCGGCCTCGCCGACCGGCTTCTCGAGAAAATCCACGGCGCCGGCCTTCATCGCGCGCACGCTCGAGGCAACTTCACCGTGTCCGGTAAGAAACACGACCGACAGATGCGGCGCGACACGATTGACCGCCTGCTGAAGCTCCAGACCGCTCAACCCAGGCATCCGCAGATCGATCAGAGCGCAATCGGCGCTGGCGCGCAGTGGGTTTGCAAGGAAATCGGCCGCGTTGGCGAAGGTGGCGGGTTTCATTCCCGCCGCCTTTATCAGCCGCGCCATCGAGTCTCGAAAGGACTGGTCATCGTCTACGACAGCTATCGTGATGCGATCGGGCATGGCGCGGTCTCGCAGGGCCTCGTGCCAGCCTAGCGCAGGTCAGCGCGCCACCGGAAGAGTGAATTCCAGCGTCGCACCGCGGTCGGGATTTAGGCGCGCGCGAATCTCTCCACCATGGTTCTCGACGATCGATTTCGCGATTGCCAACCCCATACCCATCCCCTGGCTTCGGGTCGTGAAGAACGCGTTGAAGATCTTCGGCATGATCTCCGGCGCGATTCCCGATCCCGAGTCCGAGACGCTCAGCAGCACGTGGGCGGCATCGGGCTGATCGGCCGCGAGCACGACCTCGCGCGGGCCCGCGCCGTCGCTGCCGATCGCATCGAAGGCGTTGAGCAGCAGGTTCATGATCACCTGGATGAGCTGCGTGCGATGGCATCGCACCTTCGCAAGCGGCTCCCGGATGTCGGTGCGCAGCGAAATACGTTTCAGCCTTGCGTCTTCGCGCAGGATGCGCTCGGCGTCGGCAACCAGGCGGCGCGGCTCGACTGCTACGATCCGCCCGGCAGCGGGTTTGAACAGCTCGCGGACGTTGCGGACCGTTTCGGTGGCGCGGACGTTGTCGCGGATAATTTCGTTTATCGCGCTGCGCACTTCCTTGAGGTTGAGCTTTTTTGCCTGCAGAAGGCGGCGCGCAGCTTGCGCGTTGTTGAGAATCGCGCCGAGCGGCTGGTTGAGCTCATGCGCCAGCGAAGCCGTCAGCTCACCCATCAGAGTGACTCGCGAGAGGTCCTGCAGCTCGTCGCTCAGCCTGCGAATCGCTAGCCGCGAGCGCTTGCGATCCAGCGCGTTGGCAAATACCTGCGCGATGGTCTGAAGACGCTGCACGATCCGCGGAGACCACGTCCGGCGTCGCGTGAGGGTCCCGAAGGCGACCCCCCCGATCACGGTGTCGCCCGGTTTCAGCGCAATGGTCACGTTGGATTTGATCTGATAATTCCGCGCCACGACGAGATCCTGCGATGCCTCGTGGGGAAGTTTTTCTTCGCTCTCCAGCACGGTGAGCTCGCCGGAGAGGATCCGATCGACAAGCCAGGGCAGCGCCGTGTTTACATTCAGCCCGACAGGGATCGGCGGCAACCCTGGACGAGTCCATTGATGGGTCACCTGAATCTGGCCGTCTTCGGAACCAACCTCAGCGATGGTGGCTCGATCGATATCGAGAGCGCGCACGATGCGCTCCAGCCAGTAATCGATTTCATTGTCAACTTGTGAGGCGGGTATCTTGACGAAGACGGCCGAGAGCTCCGCGGCGAGATCCTCGAAGTCAAGGATGGTGCGGCTGCCGACCACCTCGTCGATAATCTCGTGCGAGACCACGGCCAGCCGGTTTGGCGAAGCGTCGATTCCCGTGACTGCCATCCGGTTCCAACGCTCCGCGTCCGGATCGTGGCTCACAAATTTCAGGTCAAACCGGTCCCAGCTGCGGTCGAGCACCTTGCGAATCGCTTCGCCGGCGGAGCGGGCTGATTCGATCGATCCCGCCGTATCGCAGATGCTCAGATAGCTGGCTCCCAGGCCGTGGTCGGGAATCCCCAGGCTGTTAGTGTCGGCGAAACGGCACCAGGCGCGATTTACCGCGATGATGACGCCGTGGTGATCGAGGACCGCGGTATTGGCGACCGATCCGTCGATCGCAGCCTGTAGGAATTGGTTTTGCAATCGCGCGAATGTACCCCGCTTCAAAAATTTTGCAGGAGGGGGGCTGGGGCGATTACTAGCAAAACCCGAAAGTTGTGCCAAAGCCGCTCAAGTGTAGCTTTAACACGCTCGACACTTGATCTTCAGTCGCCATTTGAGCATAGAGGTCCGCCAAGGTGTGCTTGCACACAGGCGGTCGGACGGTGCGGCAACCGGGCGCCTACTGGCGGCGGCTCCCCCCCCGGGACATCGCGACCGCGCGGGATATTGCCTTCAGAAGCGGGACCTCATCGACAGGCTTGAAGAGCACGGCGAGCGCGTGCGATCTCTCGATAAGGCGCAGTGCGGCCGCGTCATTGCGCCCGGTTATCAGGATATACGGCAGTTCGACTCCGCCGCGAAGCAGGGCGTCGCAGAGTTCCACCCCGTTCATTTCGGGAAGAAAGATGTCCGCGATCACGCACGCATTACGCTTCGGAATCCGGCTGACGAGCAGCAAATCGGGGCGGCTGAAAACCCGCGCCCGATAGCCCGCAGTCCGAATGAGCCGCGCGAGCGCGCTCAGCACCGACGGGTCGTCGTCCACGAGCAGCACCGTGGCGCGCGCGGGTACGCTTGCGCCGGGCGAACCTGATCCAACCGGTCGTTTGTGCTTGTCGGAACGCCTCAGAGTATTTGAATTCACTTGATCACCGGCTCGCCGGTCGGACGCGAAGCGCGTGCTGGGTCCGCTGGAGTAATTTTGCGCCGAGCGAGCTTCGAGGCGCCATTCAACCAAAGTGCTATGCGCGGACGGCGCGCGTTGGGCGCCCGCCACTCGAGGCCCACTCGCGCTCGCGACGGCTCCCCGCCGCCCGCCTGGGCGTTTGCGTGCTACCAAAGTGCAATTTCGCTATTCTCCGCTTCGCGCCAGATTAGGGACCGACAGACGCGCCCCGAAATCGGAGCACATCAGGAGGGAGATATAACTCAATGAAGACACCGCAAACGCCGCGCCTTAGAAGTCGCCTGCTATCCATATCGGCAGCGGCACTGTTGCTGGCCGGACTGGCCTCGGGCTGCGCGCAGACCGTTTCTGAGCAGGCAGCAGTCGTCAAGCAGGCCGAGGCCGGCCAGTCGCCCGCGATCAGCGGATTCTTTGGCCAGGACGCCGCACTGTTGCAGCCGGGCAAAGAAGGCCAGGCCGCAATGGTGTACATCAATCCGAACGCGCAGTGGAGCCAGTACAACAAGATATTGCTCCAGCCGGTTCAGTTCTGGGACAGCCCGAACAGCAGCGTGTCACCTTCCGATCAGCAAATGCTGACGGCGTACTTCTACAATAAGCTCAAGGAAGACCTGCAGAAGAATTTCACCCTGGTCGATCAGGGCGGACCGGGCGTGCTCGAAGTGCAGGTTGCGATGGTGAACGCTAGCGGAGCGACTCCGGGTCTGCGCTCGGTATCGGTAGTAATTCCGCAGCTCCGGGTCCTCAACGCGGCGCAATCGCTTGCCACCGGCAGCTACGCATTCGTCGGGTCGGCCGAGGCGGAAGCGAAATTTACCGATAGCACCAATGGCCAGTTGCTCGCCGCGGCGGTTGACAAGCGCGCGGGCGGAATCGCGATGAGTTCGGCTGCGCAATGGAGATGGGGCGACGCCGAAAATGCTATGAACTATTGGGCCGAGAAAATTGCCAACCGCATGCTTGAACTCCAGGGACGCGCGCCCGCGGCCAAGTAGCTGGCGATTGTGGCTTGATGCGCCCGAACTGCGGTGTGAGGCTGGCGTTCGCGACATACCTGGCGCTTTTGGTCTTGATGGTCTGCGCCGACGCCGGTGCCCAGCAGCCGGCCTCCACCGCCAGAGAACCGTCTATCGAGACCCTCAGCGAAGAGGTCAACGATCCGACCGCCAGCCTCACGAAGGCGCAGATCAAGGACGTGTTCACCCCCGCCGAGTTCGGCACTAACGCGCAGCCGAACACGGTCCGGCTGAGGCCCATCCTGGCCATACGTCCGCACGGGTTGATGGACCTGGAGCAGCTCGTGCGGCCGACCTTTTCGCTGCTTACGAATCCGCAGGGAAAAGGCGCCTCGACCCGCACTGAATTCGGGGACATGCAACTCCTCGATTTGCTGGTGATGCCGTGGCCGAACGAGCGCGAAACCCGCTTCCGATGGGGCATCGGTCCATACTTTGTATTCCCTACCGCGACATCGCACTCCGCCGGAAAAAGCGCTTGGCAGGCCGGTCCCGCATTCGCATTCAAATTCGGTCCGATTCGGAGAGTGATTGTTTCCGTGCTGGTGCAGCAAGCCACATCGTTCGCCTATACCTCGCCGCACGCCTCTCCCGTCGCGTTCATCAGCGTCCAGCCGATGATCAGCTATCAGCTGGGACGCGGATGGTACATTCGGTCGAGCGACGCGACCTGGAGGTTTAATTTGCGCCACGGCAGATCGACCACGATTCCGGTTAGCGCGGGGATCGGCAAGGTATGGAAATTTTTTAATGGCGGCGCGGTCAACACCTCGGTTTCCGGAGAGTGGATGGCCTACCGGCAGTATTCTCCGCAATCCCGGCAATTCGGTGTGGACTTTCAACTCACACTGTTGCTGCCCACGGTAACACTTTGAAGGGAGGCTCTGAGTATAACTGTGAATCGTGACCAGCGAACAGTATCGGTTTCCATCATCGTTGGCCTCGCCCTGCTTGCTCTCGGCGCCGCTTCGGGACCAACGCATGCTCAATCCCAGGACGCAGCGCTGATGCATCGAGTCGATCGTGCCCTGCGCGCGGACAATCGGCTGAACGGCGCCTCCGCCTATACCGCATCGCCGGGTGTAATTGTTCTGTACGGCAAGGTTTTTGACAAAAAAGATAGCCAGTTGGCCGAACAGACGGCGAGCAAGGTCCCTGGAGTCAAACACGTCATTAATACGCTTCGTACGATGACCGGGAAATGGCTCGAGGAAGAGTCGCGGATTAACGACACGCTTCAACTCAACGGCTTTCAGGACGTTTCCGCGAAGGTCGTCGGACCCGAGGTTTACCTGTCCGGGCAGGTGAACAGCGAGGCCGACAAACAACGCGCGGTCAGCGTGGTCTCTGCAGTCTCGAAACTCCAAGTAGTCAACTTCATCCGGATGGTGCCCGGCCCGATGCTGTCCACGCCGAATTTCTTCTGACCATAGGCGGCTGATTAGACCAAGGTGCAATTTCGGCGTGAGCTTCTGAACGGCACAATCGCTGAAGACGATCGGAAAAGGAATTCGGTCTTGCGAACTGCCCCACGGAGCCAGAAAATGAGAACTCGATCGGAAGGATTAGCCCGTTGATTGCGCGGCTGATCTATCTGCTGGCCGCATTGTCAATAATCGGTTGCGCCGGGGCCTCGGCGACGCCGGAGCAGACTTCCGCGCCGATCTCCACGACCCGGCCCAGCACCATCTTTGTTTACGATTTCGCGGTCAACTCGCAGGAAGTGACCCTGAACCAGGGCTTCTTCCAAAAGGAGTATCGCCAGTACTCCGATGAGAATGCGACCAAGGAGCAGAGTCAGCTCGCCGACCAGACCGCACAGCAGCTTTCATTCGCGATTGTCGCCAAGCTCCAGAAGCTCGGTTTCTATGCGATACGTATGCCTCGCGGAACTCCGCCCAACGGCAACAACGTGCTAATCGTTGACGGCCAGTTCGTTGATATCAGCGAAGGCAATCGGCTGCGCCGAATGGTGATCGGTCTCGGGGCCGGAGAGTCTGTCGTCGACACCAAGGTACAGCTTTACCAACTCAACAACGGCGTCACCAAACAGCTCTACGATTTCAAAATTCACTCCGACAGTGGCGAGATGCCCGGAGTTGCTCTCACCGCGCCTGCTGGCGCCGCCGTAGGTGGAGCGGCCGCAGCCGCCTCGCTGGGGGCCAATCTTGCTGCCGGCGCAGGGAAAACCTACACATCAGCGATGGGTACTTTAGCCGCCGGGAGCGCGAACAAGACCGCCGCTTACCTTTCGCAGTACTTTGCCAATCAGGGCTGGATCGCCGCGCCGTCGAGCGGTTCCGGCTTGTGAGTGTGACTCTGAGCTCGCGCAAGATGCGTCGGTGCGTGCCACGCGCTGGAGGCTGCGGCTCATATTATATACTTGGTGCGTAGGGGAACTGAGACAGGCATGCAACCGAAGCCCAGTATCATCACGTTGATATGTTTCGCGCTCGGTTTTATGCTGACGTTCGCGACGTCCGCACGAGCCTCTGGCCTGTTGCTCTACGAGACCGACACCCCCGACCTCGCGACGGCCAGCGCCGGGCGGGCGGCGAAAGCGCAAGACGCCTCCACCGCAGCCTCGAATCCCGCCGGGATGACTCTGCTGGACCGAACGCAACTGATGGCCTCGCCGGGTGCCCTGCTTCCATTCACCAACTTCGATCTTGCTCCGCAGACCACCACCTCGGGCGGTGGAGGCGGCAACGCCGGCGTGTTCACCCCAGCCGGAGGGTTTTTCTATGTCTACAAGCTATCGGACCGGCTCAGACTCGGGGTCGGGGCCTACTCTGATTTCGGTCTTTCGGGCAATTACGGAAAACCCTGGGCGGGACGCTATTACGTCACGCAGGAATCGATCATCGCCGGCAAGGTCAATCCGTCCATCGCCTATAGGGTGAACCATTGGCTCTCTGTGGGTGCCGGATTCAGCTTTTCGTTGGCCCGGTTGATGTTTCAATCAAAAGTCAACAGCGGTGCTCCGAACACTCCCGACGGCGGGCTCGCGATTGAGTCGTGGGACGAGGCATTCGCCGGTAATGTGGGAGTATTGCTCAGGCCAATCGATAGGCTGCGCGTCGGGCTGACTTATCAGTCACCGACCGATTACAAGTTTGGCTTTCGCCCTCATCTAACGAATCTAGGTCCGGTTCTCACACACCTGCGCCAGCGGATTGGTGGGGCCAAAATCAATCTCCCGATGGAGGTGCCGCAACAGGTGATGCTGAGCGCACTCTACGAAGTCACGTCGCGCTGGAGCCTGATGGGCAACGTGGGGTGGCAGAATTGGTCTGCGTTTTCAGAGTTTCCAGTTGGAATCAGCAGCGCTCAACAAAAGACCGTTGACGTCAACCTGCATTTTTCAGATACCTGCCAAATCGCAATTGGGCAGCAACTTCGGCTCGGTGAAAAATGGCTGTGGTCGGCGGGATTCGCCTATGACAGTTCGCCCGTGTCGAAGACCAATCGCGTCCCAATGCTCCCGCTTGATCGCCAACTGCGATATGGTACCGGCGTCGAGTACAAGGTCAATCGCGACATGACCGCTGGCGTCGCCTGGGAGTTCATGGACGCGGGCCCCGGTCCATACAGCGCCACTCGCGGACCGCTGGCGGGCACACTGCAGGGGCATTATTCGACAAATTATCTCAACTTCGTCGGTGTCAACCTCATCTGGAAGTTCTAATCCGAGTTTGGAATTTGCCACAGTGGCGCCCGTGGACTCTTTTCCAACCCGGGCGCAGGCCCGCATTCACGCTACTGATTGGTAACGCTACTGCGGAGTAACGTAGCCGTGGCGTTAAAAGCAAGAACTCTAGCTCTGCTCGGAGTTGTGCTGCTGCTCGCCGCCCTGGCGGGCGGATATTGGGTGCGCGAGCAGCGCGAACCTTCCGGGCTTTCCGGGCCTCCCGCATCTCCCACTGCGAGAGCCGCAAGGCGTAGCGCCCGCGCGAAGCCCGGCTTCGTCGGATCGGCCGCCTGCTCGAATTGCCATCGCACCGAGTACCAGCACTGGACGGGATCGCATCATCAGCTCGCGATGCAGCCGGCCACCGATGCGACGGTTCTCGGCAATTTCAACCACGCGACAGTCCGCAACGCCGGCGTGGTAGCCACTTTTTTCCGTCGCGGTCCGGCGTTCATGGTCCGCATCGCCGGCGCGGATGGCGCTGTCAGTGATCATCAGATCGAATTCACTTTCGGAGTGTTTCCCCTCCAGCAGTACCTGATCGCGATGCCCGGGGGACGCCTGCAGGCGCTGGGTGTCGCCTGGGACAGCCGCCCCGCCGCGGCAGGCGGCCAGCGCTGGTTCTATCTCTTTCCCGAAGCCAAGCCGGGCGCCCCACTATTCTGGACCGGGATTGATCAGACCTGGAACTTCATGTGTGCGGACTGCCATTCGACCAACGTGCGCAAGAACTATGATCTCCGAACGCGTTCGTATGCGACAATCTACTCGGAGATCGACGTGGGATGCGAGGCGTGCCACGGACCGGGCTCGAACCATCTCCTGTGGGCATCACGGGGCAAAGGATGGAAGGAGTTCGCGGCAACCGAAGGGATGCCGGTGCGATATCACGAAGGCAGCCGCGCTCAGTGGACGATCGATCCCGCGACGGGTAACGCGCGTCCCAAACCTCAGCACAGATCCTGGCTGGAGATTAACACCTGCGCGCGATGCCATTCGCGCAGAAGTCAGATCAAAGAAGACTACGTGCACGGCCAGCCGGTCGGCAACGATTTCCGCGTGGCTCTCCTCGACGGCGATCAGTATTTCCCCGACGGCCAGATTAAATCCGAGGACTACGAATACGGGTCGTTTCTGCAAAGCCGCATGTATCACTCCGGAGTGGTCTGCTCCGATTGCCATGACCCCCACACCCTCAACCTTCGCGCCGACGGTAACCAGGTCTGCTACCAGTGTCATTCCGCGCAAAAATACAACTCGCCCTCGCATCATCATCACAGGCTCGACGCGGCGGGCTCGCGATGCGTCAAGTGTCACATGCCGACGCGGACCTACATGATGGTCCATGTGCGCCACGACCACAGCCTCCGCATTCCGCGTCCGGATTTGTCTGTGAAACTCGGCGTTCCGAACGCCTGCAACAGCTGCCACAAGGACAAGACCGCGAAGTGGGCTGCCGACGCGCTCGCGCGATGGTACGGACGGGCACCGCTGGGCTACCAGCGATTCGCGCAGGCGCTGGCCGACGGCGCCGACGGCGCACCCGGAGCGGCGCAGGCGCTCGCGAAGCTGGCGGAGGACCGCAACCAACCCGCGATAGCGCGGGCGACGGCCATTTCGCGGCTCGGCTCTTACTCCGGGATGGAGGCCGCCCAAGCGGTCGCCGCGGCGGGGGCCGATCCCGACCCGCTGGTGCGGCGGGCTGCCGCGTCATCGGTGACGGTGGTGGCGCCGCAGGCCGCCGCGGCGCTCCTTGCGCCCCTGCTCCGCGACAAGGTCCGCGACGTTCGTCTTGAGGCTGCGTCCTCCGCCGAACTGAACTCGCTTGAGATCCGCCAGGGAATCGCCGGTGAGGCACTCAATCGCGCGGTTGCGGAATATATCCAGGCGCAGGAACTCAACGCCGATCGACCGGAAGCACACCTCAATCTCGGATTGCTCTACGCGGCTGAAAACAATTCGCAACGGGCGATCGCCGAGATGAAAACCGCGCGCGAAATCGATCCAACCTTTGCGCCCGCGGCGGCCGACCTCGCCGACCTCTATCGCCAACTCGGCCGTGATGACGACGCGGGAGCGGTACTGGCCGACGCGTTGCGCACCTCGTCGCGCAACGCGGCCCTGCTTCATGCGATGGGGCTTTACCTGGTGCGTGCGAAACATCCGGCCCAGGCGCTCCACGACCTCGGCGAAGCGGCCCGGCTGGCGCCGGACAATGCGCGTTTCGGCTATGTTTACGCGATCGCACTCGAGGACGCGGGGCAATCCGACGCCGCAATTGATGCGCTGCAACAGGTGCTCAGGAATCATCCGTACGATCGCGAATCGCTGGCGGCAGCGGTGGGAATCTATGCCGCTCACGGCAATCGCAACCAGGCGCTCGCGTACGCGGAGCGGATGCACGAGCTCGATCCCGACAACCGCGCGATTGACCAGGAGATATCCCGTCTCCGATCGATTCGGGAGCGGTGAATGGCGAACCCGCCCCACTCGCCAGCAAGGGCGGCTCGGGTCATACCAAGGTGCAATAGGGAGGCCCGGTCGAAGCTGCCATGATCGGGTTTTACCGGCTAAAATCGCCAGTGTGAGTACGGTTTCCCTCGACCAGCGGGTGTAATCAGATTCGCGGCACTTATAATCAACCGGTCGGCGACGCTTCGCTCGTAAGCTGTCCTCATTGCGACCTGCTGCAGCGCCTGCCCGAGGTGTCGCCTGGAGTCTCGGCGCGATGCCCACGCTGCGGCGAGGAGTTGCGGCGGCCGCGCGAGGATTCGCTCAACCGCACCCTGGCGCTGATAATGGCCGCCGCGATTCTCTTTCTCGTCGCGAACCTGGTCCCGATGCTCGGCATTCGCGTGGTCGGGAGAACGGCCGCGACCACGGTGGTGGGCGGCGCGGATCATCTTTGGGGTCAGGGGATGATTTCAGTTTCGGGACTGGTGTTGTTTACCGCCGTTCTCGCGCCCGCGATACAGATTGCTTTCATGCTCGCGATCGTGCTGGAGGCGCGCAGAGGGAATCCGCGCCGATGGGTTGCGTTCCTGCTGCGTCACAATCGCCACGCTCAGACCTGGAGCATGGTCGAGGTGATGCTGCTGGGGGTGCTGGTGGCGCTGGTCAAGATCGCCGACTACGCGACCGTGGTTCCCGGCGACGCGCTGTTCATGCTCGGCGCGCTGGTCGTGATACTCTCGGCGGCCCAGGTCATTTTCGACCCTCACGAGGTGTGGAAATCGATCCAGTGGGCCAGCCAAGACCACCAGCTCGAACCGGCGCGCGATAGATTGGGAGGTGCCGATCGATGAGCGCTCCCGCGCTCACCGCCATGCGCGAGGGCCTCCAGAGTTGCGGCGCATGCGGCCTGCTCTCGCGCCCGGCGCCGGACCAGGAACAAGGGCGATGCCCACGATGCGACCAGGCCCTCAACTTCCGCAAGCCTCGCAGCCTCCAGCGCACCTGGGCATTCCTGATCGCGGCGGCGATTTGCTATATCCCGGCCAACCTCCTGCCGGTGCTGGCCACCACCACCGCCACCGGCACCGAGACCGACACGATCATGCAGGGCGTGGTGCTGCTGTGGTCGCCGACCGGGTGGCCGCTGTCGCTGATCGTGCTCTTCGCCAGCATCATGATTCCCAGCGCGAAGATATTCGCTCTGGCGTACCTGGCTATCACGGTCCAGCGCGGATCGATCGAAAACACCGAGCAGCGGATTAGAATGTACCGCACGGTTGAGCTTTTGGGGCGCTGGTCGATGGTGGACGTGTTCGTCGACACATTCACCGCGGCATTGATCCAGCTCCAGCCCCTGATGTCGGTCGAGCCGGGTCCGGGCCTGTTTTTCTTCGCGGCCGTGGTGGTGCTCACGATGCTGGCGGCGGAGTCGTTCGATCCCCGCTTAATCTGGGACGCCGCAAGCGATGCCGAGGTTCAGTATGCCTGACGAGCAAACTCCACGCCCCGCGGTTCCCGTCTCGCGCGCGCTGACCGGCCGGCGGCGGGGAATTTCGATGGTCTGGATTATCCCGATCATCGCGGCGGCGCTCGGCGTGTGGGTCGCGGTCAACCGGATCCTGAGCGAGGGACCCACGCTGACGATCGTCTTTCATTCGGCCGACGGGCTGGAAGCCGGCAAGACCAAAATCCGATTCAAGGGAGTGGACGTCGGCACGATCACCAAATTCCGGCTCTCCGCCGATCATAGCCAGGTAATCGCGACGGCGCAGATGGCGCCCAGGACCGACGACTTCTTCGTGACCGACACGCAGTTCTGGGTCGTCCGTCCGCGAATCTCAGGCGCCAACGTCACCGGCCTGGGAACGCTCATCTCAGGCGCATACATCGGAATGGAGATCGGCTCATCCAAAGTGCACAAGTACAACTTCGTGGCGCTCGATACGCAGCCTGTGGTGAGCAGCGGCGTTCCCGGACGCTACTACGTGCTCGAAGCCGGCGACCTGGGATCGCTCGACAACGGCACGCCGGTATTCTTCCGCCGCCTGGAGGTCGGGCGCGTCGCCTCGTACTCACTCAACAAGAGCGGACAATACTTCGACGTGAAGATATTCGTCCGGGCTCCCTACGATCAGTTCGTCACCGCTGACTCGCGATTCTGGCAGGCCAGCGGAATCGATATGCAGCTCTCCGCAAACGGGCTGAGCGTGCAAACCCAGTCGCTGCTGTCGATCATGATCGGGGGGATCGCGTTCGAAACCCCCGATTCGGGCAAGACGGGCGCGCCGGCAGACGCCAACCGCGTCTTCACGCTGTACGCGAACCGCACCCAGGCATTCGAGCCGCCGCCGCGACATCCGCAAACCTACGAACTGGTATTCAACGAATCGGTGCGCGGCCTCTCGCCGGGCGCGCCGGTCGAGCTTCGCGGCATCAAGGTCGGCGAGGTCGCCGACATCCGCGCGCAGGTGGACGTCAAGACTTCGACCTTTTCGGTTCCGGTTACGATTCACCTCGATCCGCAGCGGTTGGGAATCAAGCTGCTCGATCTGAAGCCGGGCACCGATCTCGCCGCGATTCGGCGCAAGCTTATCGACTCGCTGATCGCGCACGGCGTGCGAGCGCAATTGCGGACCGGCAACCTGCTGACCGGTTCCGCTTTCGTCGCGTTCGACTTCTTCCCCGACGCGCGGCCGGTGAAGGTCGACTGGTCGCAGCGGCCGGTGCAGCTACCTACGGTTCCGGGGCAGCTGGAAGCGACCGAAGCGCGCATCAATAACATCGTCATTAAACTGGACAAGCTTCCGCTCAAGGAGATCGCCGACAACCTGAACAAGTCGCTCAGCGATCTCGATCTGACCATAGTCAGCGCCCGCGGTACCCTCGACAACGCCAACACCATGGTCGCGCCGAGCTCGGTCCAGCGCACCGAATTCGACCAGACCCTCCAGGAGGTCCGCCGCGCGGCGCGCTCGATACGCGTGCTGGCAGACTTCCTCGAACGCCACCCCGAAGCGCTGCTGCGCGGCAAGAAGGGAGAGCCGAAATGACGGCGCGCCGAATCGTAAACCTTGTTGCCGCCGCGGCGATTGCGGCGGCGCTGGCCGGCTGCGGAACCACCGCGCCGGCGCGCTACTACAGCCTGGATTCCACCGCCGCGCCGATTGGCGCTTCGGCCGCCGGGGTGTCCGTGATGGTCGGGCCGGTCACCGTGCCAGCCTCGGTCGATCGTCCGGAGATGGTGGTGCGGGTCGCCCCGAATCGCGTCGAGGTGGACGAATTCAACCGCTGGGACGCGCCGCTCGATGACAGCATCGCGCGCGCCGTGGCGGGCGATCTGGCCGCGCAGTTGGGATCGCCCGACGTGACCACCGCGCCGCTGGCAAACTTCAGCCCCGACTACCGCGTGATAATCAACGTGCAGCGCTTCGATTCGACGCCCGGCAAGTCGGCCCTGGTGGAAGCGGTGTGGACCGTCCGCAGCGCCGCGACCGGCGACGTGCGCTCGGGCCGAACCGTCGCGCGTGAAACCGTGCAGGGCGTCGGTTACGAAGCGCTCGCGGCGGCACACAGCCAGGCGCTCGCGGTGGTAAGCACCGACATCGCGGCGGCGATCCGAAGCGAGGCCCGCGACAAGCATTAGCCCCCACCCGGAAGGTGCATGGCACGCCGAGCTAGATCGCTAAAGCAGATGAGGGGAATCGTGCGCGGAAGGTTGGCGCCACGCAGGCATACCGCACTGCTCGTCGCGATCGTGGCCGCCTTCGCGGTGCGGCCCTTGATCGGCGACATCGGAGTAGCACCGGTCGTGTTCAGCATCGCGATGCTCGTCCTCGTCTTCATCGCGCTCTACAACATCCAGATTGACGAAATGATCGGCGACCGCGAACGGCTTCTGCACGAGCGCCGCCGGTGGCTCGCGGTCGGCTGGGCGCTGGGCGTGCTCGCTATCGCAGAGCGGTTGATCGTGTTCATCGCGCCGACTTCAACCATCATAATCGCCGGCTCGTTCTGCTGGCTGCTTCTTCTATCCTTCATCACATGGCAGGAATTTCGCGCCGTGATGCGGCAGAAGCGAGTAACGAGCCAGACTATCAGCATGGCGATTTCGTTGTATCTGCTGCTGGGGATCACCTGGAGTCTGCTGTACATACTGCTGTATCAGTTGCAGCCCGGCGCATTCAGCTTTGGCGGTGCACCCACGCTCCCTGGCGCAGCCTCCAATCAGCAGGCGGTCTTCCCGGTGCTGATATACTTCAGCCTGACAACCCTTTCGACGGTCGGCTATGGCGACATCGCGCCCGTAAGCTTGCAGGCCCGCTACCTGTCGGTCGCCGAAGGGATTACCGGCCAGTTCTATCTCGCGATCCTGGTCGCCCGGTTGGTCGCGATGCAGATGTCGCAGTCCGCCGCGCCTCAAGCCATCGATCCCGCCGATCGTTCCGAGTCCGAGCGCTAAAGCCCAGCGCGCCAGTAACATGCCGCCCCGCTGGACGGCAGTTGCGGGAAGCGCGATATTCGAGTCCGACGAGCGAGGCGAATCATGAGCCGGAAAACGATTCGAGTGCATCTCATTGCGGGCGGGTTCCCGCCCGGCACGGCGGCCGGTCACGACATGAATTACGCGCGGCTGCGGATGCTCTCGATATTGCAGGAGCGCGCGGAGATCTATGCGACGCTCGCCAACGACTATTCGGACATCGCGCGATGGCTGCCCGAATCGCGGTTGCTCGTCACCTACGTGGCGGGTCCCTATCCCGACCGCGAGCAAAATGAGGCCATTCGCAACTGGCTTGCGGAGGGCGGCCGCTGGGTCGCGTTGCACGGCACAAGTGGCGGAAAGGCCGCGCGCGTCGGCGAGCATCGCCGCCAGATGGTGAAAGGCGAGTACCACGACACGCTGGGCAGCTTTTTCCTGAACCATCCGCCGGTCAGGAAGTTCCGGGTCGACGTGGCCAATCGAACAAGTCCCATCACGAGCGGACTGCCGGCCACATTCGACGTGTCCGACGAGCTTTATCTCATCGAGTTGCAGCATCCCGACAGCACGAGCGTTCTGCTGACCACGCAACTCGAAAAAGATCCGTCGCCGCGCGGATTCGGCTTCGTGTACGATAGCGATACGTCGCTGCTTGCCGACGGCATGACGCGGGTGCTCGGCTATACGCGAGAGATCGGCAAGGGCGCGGTGACTTACATCGCGCTCGGCCACTGCCACTCGCCGGTAAACAATGTGCAGCCGTTCGTGGATGCGAGCGTCGAGCCATCGGGTACGACGCCGCTGACCTTTCGCGGTTCGTGGGAGACGCCGGAGTTCGAGCGCCTGCTGCGCAACGCACTCGCCTGGGGCACCGCCGAGCTCGGATAGCACCTAATTAGGTGCTATGCTGAACAAGGGAGTTGCCGCGATGCTCGACATCACGAAGGACATCCAGTCGCTGACAAATTTCCGGCGCAAGTCGGGCGAGTTTCTCAAGAAGATTAAGAAGAGCAAGCGGCCGATGGTCTTGACCGTCAACGGCAAGGCCGAAGCCGTCGTGCAGGACGCCGAGTCCTATCAGCGATTGCTGGACAGCGCCGCCCGCGCCGATGTTTACGAGGCGATTCGGCAGGGCGCGGACGATATCGTTCACGGGCGCACGCGCCCGGCGCGCGCCGTGCTGAGCGAGATGCGCCGGCGCCATGGCTTACCTCGTTGAGTTGACGCTCCGAGCGGAGCGAGATATCGACTACCTCTTCCAACGAATCTCCGCAGACGACTCCGCAGAGGCTGCCCGCTGGTTCAACGGGCTGGAAGCAGCCATCTACACCCTCTAACGGTTTCCGCGCCGATGCCCCGTGGCTCCCGAGAGCAAAAGGGCCAAACGGCGGCTTCGGCATCTCCTCTATGGTGCGAAGCGCGATGTGTATCGGATCATTTTCGAAATCGACGAGCGCCGCAAGACGGTCCGCATTCTGACTATCAGGCACACGGCTATGGACGAGTTCCTCCGCGGCGGATGAACACTTCGCGCCCTGCGCGATGATCGCATTGTCGGCGCCACGCTCTCCCGCCGTGTCCAGCTCGCCTGGTGGACAACCTGCGGATAACTTTCGGCCGTCTATGATGACCCATAGATGCCTCGCTGGTATCCTTCAGGTCATGCTATTTGGAAGCCGCACGAGGGAGCTTGAGCCGAGCGTCGAGGCTTTGGAAACGACCGTCCGGCGATTCGTGCGATCAGTGGACGCGATGCAGGCAGTTGCACGGCAGACGCGAACGATACGCCGCGGGCGGTCGCGCACGTGCAAACCGTGCGCGGCGCGCGCCCGATGGAACTTTCCTCTCTGATCGCGGTAACTAAGTCGCAATTCGGCGAAATAATCGACCCGGGAGATTTCGGCGATGACACAAAATTTGTTTGCTTCGCTGGTTCTGGGCTCCGCATTGATCGCTGCGGCATTCGTGCTGCGGGGACGTTACCAGATGCAGGGCCTCGACCTTACAGGTAGTTCAATGGTTTACCGGCTCGACAGGCTAACAGGTTCGCTGGATGAGTGCGTGGTATCCGGGGGAAGATCCGTGTGCATCCATATTCCCGATAGGGCAGTCTCATTGCCGGCCCCGCTGGGATTCAAATGAGCCAGACCGGCCGCGCGCTGGAAAAATATCGCGATGAAGAAGCTACGGAAGGCCCACATCTTAGCGAAGCGTCAGAGTTCCAAGGACGGCACCCAAGTTGCCGTCGACCTCACTTGTTCGGTTCCGCACTGTCCTACCGTGACGTTTGACGTCCATTTCCACAGAAGAGACCTGGAAGCCATCGAAAATGGTAACGCATTTTTCAAGTGTCGCAATCATGGCGGCCCCGCGCAGGTGAGATCATAATATCACTATATCACTCGACGGAGGGAGGTTCGTTCGCTCGCTCCGCTTGCGGACGTACTACGGCCCCTCGGGGCATGTCTTCGCCAGAGAGTTGGAGCAACTCTGGCGGCATACCCATCCCGAGAGTTGTCAGAGAAGATGAGCAGGGATGCATTTCAGCGTCGCTCGCAATTCGCGACGTACTAACCTCGGGGTGTCTACTGCCCCACGACCGTTTCTGGAGCCTGTCAGACTCCAATCACGCCACGCTTCCGTAATCGTCACGATCGTGGGTGTGTCATTCTGAAGGTGCAAGCCAGCGCGTGCGCTGGCTTGACCGGTAGAATCCCGGTTTCCGGCCAAGTCGGATCGCGTGGCCGGTTCGTGACGTACAGCCCGCCGGGACTCTACCGCTTACCCCCGCGTGGAGCCTGCCCTCGAAAGGGCAGCGGCATAGCTTCAGAATAACAAATTCACGATGCGCTCCATGAAAGTGGAGCGGGCGGCGAGGTTCGAACTCGCGACGTCCAGCTTGGGAAGCTGGCATTCTACCACTGAATTACGCCCGCTCTGAGGCGATCTGTACCAGATGCATCGATCAGCCGCCAGCCATCTCTGACGAACCCACGCGTCGCGCCCGAGACCATCGGAAAAGAACCGGGATTCTCCGCGGCTGCCGCGGAGAATGACACGATGGGCTGATGCGTTGATGCCGGAGGCGCGTAACCGGTCCTCTCGCGCGGCGTCTCGAACGTCTCACGCGGAGGCTCGCGCCGCGCGCGAGCGCGCCATCCCTATTTCGAGCCCAACTCCGCGTCGAGTCGCTGCTGCTTCTGGCGCATTACGACCATCAGCTTGTCGAATCCCTGCGTATCGATCAGATGGGCGAATTGCGCGCGATAGCTCCCGATGATGCTGAGGTTGTCGATCACCAGGTCGTAGATCTCCCATCCCTTGGGGCTCTGCTGCAAAAGAAACGTCAGGCTAATCGGGTCCTCGCCGGGCTTGGTCACCGTGGTGTCAACTTCGGCGAAGCCGGGAGCGGTCATGCGCTGACTCACGAACTGAATATCCTGGCCCGAGTAGTCCTGGATCTTGTTCAGGTACGCATCCTCGATGAAGGTGGTAAACAGCCGCGAATAATCCTCGCGCTGCTTCTGCGACAGCCCGTCCCATCGCGAGCCCATCGCGTTGCGCGCCATCTCGGGAAAATCGAAGTCGCCCTCGGCCAGCGCGCGCAGACGCCGGCGCTTTTCATTGAGCGTCAGCGACGGGTCGCGCAGGATCGCCAGCGCCCGATCGACCAACTGCCGCGTGGTTTGCATCGCCGGCGCGGAGTCCGCCGCTTTGGCCGGGGCGGGCGGGGTGAACGCCGCAATCAAGATCGCGAGCGCGGCGGCGAGTATCGCGCCCGTGCGAAAGGTGATGATGCTTCTCGTCTGCCAATTGTCCATAGATTCGCTGCGCGATATTTTGTCCTAAATCAAAAAGAGATTCACGCCTGGCTCGGCCCAAATCGAGGGCAGGATGCTCAAGGTGGTGAATCGCGGCGCACCGCGAAATCCGCGCGTCACGGCATCGAATTACCGCATTTGCCGAAAAAATTGTAGAGACATCTCCGATAGGGCTATAATGAGGTCGATCCGAAGCCGCTTTGCTCATCGCGCCGAGACGGGCCGACCTGTGGCTATACCGGTTGCGATAGTCGCCGGCGCGTCTCCGCTCAAGATGGGCGCTGTCACGGTCAGACCTCGGGCGCAACACCGGCGAATCGCGAGCGTGCTCCGCGGGCGAGCCCGGCTCGAAACTTGCCTGATCTTGAGTAATCCACGCTATCGCCGTCTCAAACCGGCTCGTGGCGCGACGGGATGGCGCAAAAGGGAGCAGTGCCCTGCTCCGCAAGCATCAGCGACCGGAGGTTTCAATCAATGGCTCTCGCCCGTGAAACGATACCTGACAATCCGCTCGGCGCCGGCGAATTGCGCAAGCTCGACGCCTACTGGCGCGCGTGCAATTACCTGTGCGTCGGGATGCTCTATCTGCAGGACAATCCGCTCCTGCGCAAGCCGCTCGAATCCGCGCACATCAAGAACCGCCTGCTCGGCCATTGGGGCTCGGATCCGGGCCAGACCTTTGTCTGGGTTCATCTCAACCGCCTCATCCGCAAATACGATCTAAACGTGCTCTATATCTCGGGCCCCGGTCATGGCGCGCCAGCCACGCTGTCCAACTCCTACCTTGAAGGCGTGTACTCGGAAATTTACGCGGACCGCACCCTGGACGACGCCGGGATGCTGCGGCTGTTCAAGTCGTTCTCCTTCCCGGGCGGAATCGGCAGCCATTGCACGCCCGAGACTCCGGGCTCGATTCACGAGGGTGGAGAGCTGGGCTACAGCGTCTCGCATGCGTTCGGCGCCGCGTTCGACAATCCGGACCTGCTGGTGGTGCCGGTGGTCGGTGACGGCGAATCAGAGACCGGCCCGCTCGCAACATCATGGCACTCGAACAAGTTTCTGAATCCGATTCGCGACGGCGCGGTCCTGCCGATCCTGCATCTCAACGGCTACAAGATCGCCAACCCGACGATCCTCGCGCGCATCCCGCGAGAAGAGCTGGAAGCCCTGATGATCGGTTACGGCTACCAGCCGCATTTTGTCGAGGGCGACGATCCGCCCCGGATGCATCAGCTGATGGCGGCGACGCTGGAGCGATGCGTGGTCGAGATCCGCACGATCCAGAACGAGGCGCGCCGCAGCCGTGACCCGCGGCGGCCGCGATGGCCGATGATCGTGATGCGTACGCCGAAAGGATGGACCGCGCCCAGGGAACTCGACGGCCATCGGATCGAGGGCTCCTGGCGCGCGCATCAGGTACCGATTCTCGACGTCAAATCCAATCCCGAGCATCTGAAAGTGGTCGAGCGCTGGATGCGCGCTTACCGGCCCGAGGAACTGTTCGACGAGCGCGGACGGCTCATGCCCGAGCTGCGCGAGCTTGCGCCCGCAGGCACGCGCCGGATCAGCGCCAATCCGCATGCCAACGGCGGACTGTTGCGCAAGCCGCTCGAGATGCCCGACTTCCGCGACTACGCGATCAAGGTCGAGCGTAACGGCGCGGAACTGGACGAGAACACCTACGTGCTGGGGCAGTTCCTGCGCGACGTGATGCGCCGGAACACGAGCAACTTCCGCGTCTTCGGTCCCGACGAAACCGCGTCCAACCGCCTGCAGGCGATTTACGAGGCGAGCAAGAAGACCTGGCTTGCCGAGACTCTGCCCGAGGATCGCGACGGCGGCGAGCTGGCGCCCGACGGGCGCGTGATGGAGATGCTCAGCGAGCATACGCTGGAAGGCTGGATGGAAGGTTATGTGCTGACCGGCCGCCACGCTATTTTCGCGACCTACGAGGCGTTCGCGCACGTGATCGACTCGATGGTGAATCAGCACGCCAAGTGGCTGGAGAAGTGCAAGACCGAAGTGCACTGGCGCGCCCCGGTATCCTCGCTCAACATCCTGATCAGCTCCACCGTATGGCGCCAGGATCACAACGGCTTTACCCATCAGGATCCGGGCTTCATCGATCTAATCACAAACAAGCGCGCGATCGTGACGCGGATCTACCTGCCGCCCGACGCCAACTGCCTGCTGAGCGTCGCGGACCACTGCCTGCGCAGCACCGACTACGTCAACGTGATCGTCGCCGACAAGCAGGCGCATCCCCAGTGGCTCAATATCGACGCCGCCGCGCGCCATTGCGCCAAGGGAATCGGGCTGTGGGACTGGGCCTCAAGCGACATGGACGGAGAGCCCGACGCCGTGATCGCGAGCGCCGGCGACGTGCCGACCATCGAGGCGCTGGCCGCGGTCGCGATCCTGCGCGAGAAGCTGCCCGGTCTCAAGATCAGGTTTGTGAACGTGGTCGATCTGTTTAAGCTCCAGCCCGACACCGAGCATCCGCACGGACTCAGCGATCGCGACTTCGACTCGCTGTTCACGCTCGACAAACCGGTGATTTTCAACTTTCACGGCTACCCATGGCTGATTCACAAGCTGGCCTACCGGCGCGCAAATCATCAGAACCTCCACGTGCGCGGCTATAAGGAGTTCGGCAATATCAACACGCCGCTGCATCTGGCGATAATGAACCAGGCCGACCGGTTCACGCTCGCTACCGACGTGATCGATCGCGTGCCGCGCATCCAGACTTCCGCGGCGCACGTGAAAGACTGGCTGAAGGATCAGATTTTCGACAACCTGAAGTATGCCTTCGAATATGGAATCGACAAGCCCGAGATTCGCGACTGGCGCTGGCCCGGCTGACAATCGCGCGGGCGGATCGGGAACGGCCGGGAGTTGATGGCATGAAGTTAAGTCCGCTTGCGGGCAAGCCGGCGCCGGCTTCGATGCTGGCCAACATACCGCGCCTGGTAACGGCCTACTACGCGGAGAAACCCGATCCTTCGGTCCCTGAGCAGCGCGTCGCCTTCGGCACTTCGGGTCATCGCGGCTCCTCGCTCAACTGCGCGTTCAACGAACTGCACATCCTGGCGATTACCGAGGCGATCTGCCGATGGCGCGCGGCGCACGATATCGACGGTCCCCTGTTCCTCGGGATCGATACCCATGCGCTCGCCGAGCCGGCGTTCGCAACCGCGATGGAAGTGCTCGGCGCGCACCGCGTTGAGGTGATGATCGACAGCGCGCGCGGCTACACGCCCACGCCGGCGATCTCGCATGCGATCCTGACCCACAACCGCGGACGGACGCGCGGGCTGGCCGACGGGATCGTGATCACGCCCTCGCACAATCCGCCCGAAGACGGCGGCTTCAAGTACAATCCACCTAATGGCGGTCCCGCCGACACCGATATCACCGGGGCGATCGAGCGCGAGGCGAACCAGTTGATGGCCGCCGGCGCGGGCGCCGTCAAGCGGATTCCATTCGAGCGCACGATGCGCGCGGAGACCACCCATCGGCATGATTACATCGCGGCCTACGTCGCCGATCTTCACAACGTCATCGACCTGGAGGCGGTCCGCGCAAGCGGCCTGCGCATCGGCGCCGATCCGCTCGGCGGCGCGAGCGTCCATTACTGGAACCCGATCGCGGAGCGCTACGGACTTGCGCTGACGCTGGTCAATGACGCGGTCGATCCCACCTTCCGCTTCATGTCCGTGGACTGGGACGGCAAGATCCGCATGGATTGCTCGTCGCCGTACGCGATGACGCGGCTGGTCGAGATGCGCGAGCGTTTCGATATCGCATTCGCCAACGACACCGACAGCGACCGGCACGGAATCGTGACGCGCTCGGCGGGCCTGATGAACCCGAATCATTATCTCGCCGCCGCGATCTCATACCTGTTCGCGCATCGCGGCGGATGGCGCGCCGATGCGGCCGTGGGCAAGACCGCAGTCAGCAGCAGCATGATCGATCGCGTAACGAAAAAGCTCGGGCGCAAGCTCGTCGAGGTGCCGGTCGGCTTCAAGTGGTTCGTGGACGGATTGCTCGACGGATCGCTCGGGTTCGGCGGTGAGGAAAGCGCGGGCGCATCCTTTCTGCGCAAGGACGGCACCGTCTGGACCACCGACAAGGACGGCATCATTCTCAATCTCCTCGCGGCCGAAATCACCGCGCGCACCGGACGCGACCCGGGGCTGCACTATCAAGACCTGACCGCCGAATTCGGCACCCCGTTTTACGAGCGAATCGACGCGCCCGCCACTGCCGAGCAGAAGCAGGTCCTAAAGAACCTTGCGCCGCAGCGGCTCGGAGCGACGCAGTTGGCGGGTGAGAAAATCACCGCGGTCATTTCCACCGCGCCGGGCAATGGCGCCTCGCTCGGCGGGCTCAAGGTGATCTCCGACGCCGGATGGTTCGCGGCGCGGCCGTCCGGCACCGAGGAGATTTACAAAATTTACGCGGAAAGCTTCCGCGGCGAAGATCATCTGCGCGCCATCCAGGCCGAAGCGCAGGCGATTATCCAGGCCGCCTTTTCCGCCGCGCCGGCTGCGGCGGGGGAAAAACGCGCGTGACCGCCGAGCGCACCATCCTGAGCCTCAACAGCGGATCGTCATCGCGCAAGGCTGCGATCTATCGGATGGGCATCATCTCGGAGCGGCTTATCGTTACCGCCAACGCCGAGCGGCTGGGAACCGCCAATGCGAGCTTGCGAATCACGCGCGGCGACCAGACACACGAGCGCGCGCTCTCGGGGCGCGATGCCAGTGCAGCGGGAGCTCTGTCCGCGATCTTTCGCGAACTCGACAAACTTGAGATTCCGAAGCCCGACGCCGCCGGCCATCGCATCGTGCACGGCGGCCCGAACCATGTGGCGCCGGAAAAAGTCAGCGCGCGGCTTATCGGCGAGCTGCGCGAACTGATTGCGTTCGCGCCGCTGCATCTGCCCGAAGAAATCCGCGGCATCGAGGAAACCGCCGCGCACTTTCCCGGCCTGCCGCAGGTCGTATGCTTCGATACCGCGTTCCATCGCACGATGCCTGAGTACGCGGAGCGCTTCGCGCTGCCGCGCGAGCTTTACTCCCAGGGCATCCGCCGCTACGGGTTCCACGGAATTTCCTACGAGTACATCATGCACGTGCTGGGCGCCGCCGTACCGTCTCGCCTGATCATCGCCCATCTCGGCAGCGGCGCGAGCATGGTCGCGGTTCGGCGCGGCCGCGCGATCGACACCACGATGGGCTTTGGGCCGACCGGCGGCTTCATGATGAGCACGCGCAGCGGCGATCTCGATCCCTCGGTTATCGTTCACCTGATGCGCGCAACGAACCTGGACGCCGCCGCTCTGGAGCGCCTGGTCAACGACCAGTCGGGCCTGCTCGGCGTGTCGGGCACTTCGTCCGATATGAAGACGCTGCTCCAGCGCCGCGCCGGCGACCCGGATGCGGCGATGGCGATCGAGATGTTCTGCTACCAGGCGCGCAAGTATCTCGGCGCGCTCGCCGCGGCGCTCGGCGGAGTCGATCTGATCGTCTTCACCGGCGGCATCGGCGAGCACGCGGCGGAGATTAGGAACCAGATTTGCCTCGGGCTCGAATACCTGGGGGTCGTGCTCGATGACGGGCGCAATCGCGCCAATGAAGACACCGTCAGCGCGAACGGCAGTCGATGCACGGTCCGTGTGATCCCGACCAACGAGGATCTGATGATCGCGCGCCACACCTGGAGGACCTCTTTTGCGGACGCGCCCGGCGCGTCCTGAGGCGGGTAGTTTATGGAGCAAGTCCATTCCGGTCTGCTGCCCAAAGGGGTTGAGGGGATCGATCGGCTCGAGGAACTCGCGCTCGACTTGCGCAACTGCTGGGAGCATGGCGCCGACGAAATCTGGAAGAATCTCGATGGGGAGCTGTGGTCGCGCACCCATAATCCGTGGGTGGTCCTGCAGACCGCGTCGCGCTCAAGGCTCCGGAGCGTGCTCGGCGATCCGCGCTTTCGCGCACAGGTGGAGCGCCGCGTGACGCATCGGCGCGAGCGCTCGGAGGCAAGCACGTGGTTCACGCGCGAGCATCCTGGCTCGCCGCTTTCGTGCGTGGCGTACTTCAGCATGGAGTTCGGCCTCAGCGAGTCGCTGCCAATCTATTCGGGCGGCCTGGGCAACGTGGCGGGCGATCAGCTCAAGGCGGCCGACGACCTGGGCGTGCCGCTCATCGGTGTCGGGCTGCTCTACCAGCGCGGATATTTCCGGCAGTTCATCGATGCGAACGGCACGCAGACCGCCCTCTATCCGTATAACGATCCCGGCCAGCTGCCGATCACTCCGGTGCGCGATAAGGACGGCGAATGGTTCCGGCTCCCGGTTGTTCTGCCCGGCTTGAAGCTGTGGCTGCGCGCGTGGCAAGCCAAAGTCGGGCGCCTGACCCTGTTTCTGCTCGACAGCAACGACCCCGCCAATTACCCGGTTTATCGTGGAGTCGTCAGCGAACTGTACGGCGGCGGTCCCGAGGTGCGCTTGCAGCAGGAGATGGTGCTGGGGGTCGGGGGATGGCGCCTGCTGCGCGGACTCGGCTTCTCGCCCGAGGTCTGCCATCTCAATGAAGGGCACGCCGCCTTTGCGGTTCTGGAGCGCGCGCGCGGCTTCATGGAGGATTTCAAACAACCGTTCGCGGTGGCCCTGAAGGCCACCCGCGCGGGCAACCTGTTCACGACTCACACGCCGGTCGCCGCGGGAATTGACCGCTTCTCTGCCGAGATTATGAATCGGTACCTGAAGCACTACGCGGAGGTGACGCTCGGGATCGGCATGCACGATCTGATGGCGCTGGGACGCGCCAATCCCGACGACGAGGCCGAGCCGTTCAACATGGCCTATCTCGCGTTTCGCGGCAGCGGCGCGGTCAACGCGGTCAGCCGGCTGCATGGCGAGGTCAGCCGCGCGATCTTCGCTCCTCTGTTCCCGCGCTGGCCCGAAGATGAGATACCAATTGGCTCCGTGACCAACGGTGTCCATACGCCGACCTGGGACTCGAACTCTGCCGACAAATTGTGGACCCGGTGCTGCGGACCCGACCGATGGCGCGAGCCGCTGGGCGAAATGACCGCTCAGATCTCATGCCTGCCGGACGCCGCGATCTGGGAAATGCGCACCGAGAACCGCAACGAGCTGGTGCAATATATTCGCTCGCGGCTCGCCGGCCAGGTGGCGGCGGCGCGCGATGAAGATCCCTCCTGGGCGGACACGGTGTTCGATCCGAACCGGCTGACTTTGGGTTTCGCGCGGCGGTTCGCAACCTACAAGCGCCCCAACTTGCTGCTTCACGACCCCGAGCGACTGGCGCGAATTCTCACCAACCCGGATCGCCCCGTGCAGCTCGTCGTCGCCGGCAAGGCCCATCCGCTCGACGAGGCCGGCAAAGCGATGATCGAGCAGTGGATGCACTACGTTCGGCGCCTCGGACTCCGCTGCCACGTTGTCTTCCTGAGCGACTACGATCTGATACTGGCGGAATATCTGGTGCGCGGCGTCGACCTGTGGATCAACACCCCGCGGCGGCCCTGGGAAGCTTGCGGAACCAGCGGGATGAAGGTGCTGGTCAACGGGGGTCTCAATCTGTCCGAGCTCGACGGATGGTGGGCGGAGGCATATTCGCCCGAGGTGGGATGGGCGCTGGGCGACGGGCGTGTCCACAACGACGAACCTGCCTGGGACGCGATCGACGCGAACCAACTCTACGCGACGGTCGAGCGCGAGGTGGTTCCCTGCTTCTACCATCGCGATCCGAGCGGCATTCCGACCGCGTGGGTTTCAAAGATACGCAACAGCATGTCGATGCTGACGCCGATGTTCTCGGCGAATCGATCGATTCGGGAATATACCGAAGATTATTACATCCCGGCGGCCCGGGCGTATCGAAAGCGCGCGGCGAACGCGGGGGCGCTGGCAGTCGAAATGCTGCGATGGCAGACCGAATTACGCAAACACTGGCCCTCCATCCATTTCGGTGATCCCGACGTGGCGACCGAAGGCGGGGCCCATCACTTTCGCGTGCCCGTATATCTTGACGACCTCGACCCCGCCGCCGTGCAGGTCGAGCTTTATGCCGACCCGGCCGACGCCAGCCAGCCGGTTCGAATCGCGATGAAGCGCGGCGACCGGCTGGTCGGCGCGGTGCAGGCGTGGACATACTCAGCGGAGGTTTCGGCGAATCGCCCGGCTGCTGACTATACGGCGCGGATCGTCCCGGCTCATCCCGATGCCCGGGTGCCTCTCGAAGCAAACCAGATCAAGTGGCAAAGATGATCGCCAAATATCCAGCCGACCGCGTCCGGCGGCGCGAGCACCGGAGCACAATCGCAGGACGGCACCAGCCGCCGAATCGATGTGGGTGAACAAACATGAGCAGCACAACAGTCGCAACCGAGGGAATGCTCGAAATCGTGGACGTGGGCGAGGAACGCACCATTGCCCGCCTGCCGATCGCCAAGATGCGGTTTTTGCCGCGCGTCGGGGAGCGAATCTTCCTGCCCGGACGAACGCTCGGCGAATGGGACCTGTGCGACGTCATGATGGTCGAGTACTTCTCTGACGAGCGGGTCCCCGGCTCGGACCTCGATCTGACCGGCATGGGCAAGGTCACGGTTTATGTCCGCCAGCTTTCCAAATCGGTGGACCGGACCGTAAAGAAGACCTCCGCGGCATAGGCGCGGGCGCGCGTCGCCGGTTGGCGTGACGAACCACATCGGCTACCCTTCTGCGGCATGCGATGCGTCCCGCCCTCGAGCGCCGGCGCGCTGGGGAGCCGGCGCCGATGAAGCTGCGCCCGCTTGACCCTTCGCGCGCGCGAACCCGCAAGCTTGCCGCGCTCTCGCGCCTGGTGCGCCGCGATCAATTCGCCGCACCGGTGCCCGCCGGAGCGTCGCTGCGCCGATTCCTGGACTCCTTGCCCCACTCGCTCGCCGCGCGCGATCTTCGAGATCTCGCCCGCGCGATTGCGCGCGCCAACCGCGCCGGGCGCCCGTTCCTGCTGATGTCGGGAGCGCACGCTATCAAGGTCGGCCTCGGACCGCTCATCTGCTCGATGCTTCGCGACGGGATCGTGAGCGCGTTCGCGACCAACGGCGCCGCGATTATCCATGATTTCGAGCTCGCCCTGGCCGGGCGCACCTCGGAAGACGTGGGCGAGGGGCTCGCCGACGGCAGCTTCGGGATGGCGCGGGAAACCGGCGAATTTCTCAACCGCGCCGCCGTCCTCGCCGCGCAGGAGGGCAAGGGCCTGGGCGAGATTGTCGGGCGCGAAATCACGCGTGCGCGGCTCAAGTACCGCGACGCGAGCATCTTTGCCACTGCCTGGCGCGCCGGAGCGCCCGCAACCGTCCACGTCGCGGTGGGCGCCGATATCATCCACATGCATCCCAGCGCCGACGGCGCCGCGATCGGCGCCGCCACCATGACCGATTTTCACCGCCTGACCGCCGTCGTCGGCCATCTGTCACGAGGCGTGGTGCTCAACCTGGGTTCTGCCGTCGTGATGCCGGAGGTGTTTCTCAAGGCGCTCAATCTCGCGCGCAACCTCGGCCGCAAGGTCGAGGGTTTCACCGCCGCCGACATGGATTTCATCCGCCAGTATCGGCCGCGCATGAACGTGGTCGAGCGGCCAACCGGCAAAAGCGGACGCGGTATCACGCTGACAGGGCATCACGAGGTGATGTTTCCGCTGCTGGCCGCCGCGATTCGCGAGGAACTGGCCCACCGGCGCAAGTAACGCGCACGACCGATGCCCCGCAGCGTCAAAGCGCCCGCACCGATCGCGATCCTCACCGACTTCGGCTACCGCGACCATTACGTGGGCGTGATGAAGGGCGTAATCGCGCGCATCGCGCCCGCCGCCGGGCTGGTTGACCTCTCCCACGGCATCCCGGCGCAATCGATCGTGGCCGCGGCGATCGCGCTGCGCGAGTCGTGGCGATTCTTCCCGCCGCGCACCGTGTTCCTGGTGGTCGTCGATCCCGGCGTCGGAACGCGGCGCAAGCCGATTGCGATTGAGACCGATGCCGGCGCTCGATTCGTCGGGCCGGACAACGGTGTTCTCTCGCTTGCGGCGGCCCAGGCGCAAGTCGGGCGAGTCGTTCACCTGGCGTCGCCGCGCTACCAGTTGCCCGCTATCAGCTCGACCTTCCACGGGCGGGATATCTTTGCGCCGGCGGCGGCTTGGCTGTGGCGCGGCGTGAAAATCGACGCTCTGGGACCTCGAATATCGAAACTGGAGCGAATCAAGCTGCCATCGCCCGCGACCAGCGCGCGCCGGATTCGGGGCGAAATCGTTTATGTGGACGGATTCGGCAACCTTGTCAGCAATATTTCGCGGGAATTGGTGGCGCGCCTGCAAGCTTGCTTCCCCGGAAAATCACTTTCGGTTAGGATCAAGGGCAGCGCAGCCATGCCGATATTGCACGCTTACGGCGACGCGCGCCTGAACGCCCCTCTCGCAACGTTCGGCAGTTTCGACCTCCTCGAAATCGCGGTGCGCAACGCGAGCGCGGCGGCACGGTTCAAGGCCGGCGCCGGAAGCCCGGTAGTGGTGAGCACGGACCGCATCTGAAATATGGACGAATCAATCGCACACAAGAGCGCGCCCGGCGTTCTAACGGAGATCCCGCGCTATTCCGAGCAGCCGCCGCAGGTCCATGCGGCGCCGGCATTGGAGCGGGCGGTATTTCCGCCGCTCAATGTCGCCCTGTTCCTGATCACGCTGCTGACCACCACGATGGCCGGCGCATACATGGCGGGTTCGGATCTCTCGATCTGGCACCCCTTTGCGAGTATCGCGGGACTCGGCGCGGGACTCTCGTTCTCGCTCCCCTTGATGGCGATTCTGCTCGCGCATGAGATGGGGCATTACGTCACCTCGCGCCGGCACGGCGTGGATACCTCGGCGCCCTACTTCATCCCTGCGCCATTTCCGTCGTTCTTCATCATCGGTACGTTCGGCGCGTTCATCCGATTGCGCTCGATGCCGCGGACTCGCAACGCGATGTTCGATATCGGCGCGGCCGGCCCGTGGGCGGGTGTGATCGTGGCGGTTCCGTGCGTGATCATCGGACTGCACTTCTCGCAGATCGGACCGCTCGGGCAGAGCACCGGCGGTCTTGAGCTGGGCAATTCGCTGCTCTTCTTCGGGCTGGCGCGATGGATGCTGGGCGTGAATCCGAACCTCGTCAACGTGAGCCTCAATCCGATCGCGTTCGCGGGATGGCTGGGGCTGCTCGTGACCACGCTCAACCTTCTCCCGGTCGGGCAACTCGACGGTGGCCACGTGATCTACACGCTGTTCCCAAAGCATCACCGCACGATCTCCAAGCTGTTCGTGTTCTCGTGCGCGCTGATGGTGGTTGTGCCGCTCGCGCTGGGATACGACTTCTGGCTGGGATGGCTCTTGTGGGGCCTCATCGCGGTCGCGCTTGGCCTGGGGCATCCATCCACGGCGGATCGCGACACGCCGCTCGATCCCGGGCGGCACTTCGCCGCCTGGATGACGGTGGCGCTGTTCATTGTCACTTTCAGCCCGGTCCCGGTTTCGATCGGTTCGTCCTCGCCGCAGCAGGAGCAAGACCAGCCGTCGTCGCAGGTTTACGAGATCATCCAGCACGCGCCGCCGCATCACGTGATCGCGCACCCGCGCGGCCGTATCGAGATCTGACGCGGCACCATCCAGAGTGAGGGTATCCCGTGGCCGAAAATCCAAATCGACCGCCCGCCGCCGCGCACGCGCCGCGTCCCACCTGGGATCAGTACTTCATGCGCATCACGCGCGAGGTCGCCGAGCGTTCGACCTGCCTGCGCGCCAAGGTCGGGGCGGTAATCGTGCGCGATCGCTCGATTCTCGCCACCGGCTACAACGGATCGCCGGCGGGCCTGCCGCATTGCACCGAAGCGGGATGCCTCATCTATGAATCGCGCAATCCGGACGGCGAGGTCGAGCAGAATTGCTTTCGCACGATCCACGCCGAGATTAACGCGATCACGCAGGCCGCGCGCAACGGCGCCGCTATCCGCGACGCCGACATCTATGTCACCCACACGCCGTGCATCCACTGCATGAAGGTCCTCATCAACACCGGCATCCGCACGGTCTTCTACGGCAAGCCGTACAAGCTCGAAACCGTCGCCGATTTGCTGAAGTACGCGAGCATCAGGCTGGTACCGGTCGCGCCGGAGAGCGGCGGTGACTAAAGCCAGACCCGCAGGCGCACCAGGCGCCCCCGGATGCGGCATCTGCGGACTCATCGATCGCATCACGGCGGGCGCGTTCGACGGATTCGTCGCCGAGCTGCCGACCTGCTACGTGACGCTAGGCGATGCGCAGTTCTATCGGGGGTATTGCGTGCTCCTGGCCAAGCGGCATGCGACCGAGATGTTCCTGCTGCCGATTGCGGAGGCACGCGCACTGTTCGACGAGATGCGCCTGGTGGCCGAAGCGATCGCGGCCGTCACCAGCCCCTGGAAGATTAATTACGAATGCCTCGGCAACCTCGAGCCGCACGTGCATTGGCATCTAATTCCCCGCTTCGCCACCGACGAGCTTCGCCATGCGCCGGTATGGATACGCCCCGAGTCCGAGCGCAAGGTCGCACTCGGCGATGACGACCGGCGCGACCTGATCACCGCGTTGCGCAGGCAAATCTCAGCGCGCTTGCCCGCCGCTCGCACCCCCCGCCGATGATAGAGGCGATCGAGTGAGCCGCGCGGGCCTTTGGCGCGGCGCAATCCTGATGCTCGCGGCCGCGCTCGCGGTGGGCGCGTCGGCATGCGCGCGAAAGTCGCTGCCCGAGCGGGGAACCTATGCCGAGCAGACTTACGTCAATCGATGCGGCAAATGTCATGCGCCCTACCCGCCAGCCGCGATGACGTCCGGGATGTGGCAGCTACAGGTCAGGATGATGCAGCAGCGGATCGCGCAGGCGGGCATGCCTCCGCTGAGCGACGAGCAGCGCGAGGCGATCCTTGGCTACCTGACCCGCCACGCCGGTCACGAATGATCGGCGCGACTTTTTCTTGCGGGCGTTTTGGGCTATCGCTTGAGGCGGTGATCAGATGGCAGAGACGCTCGAGACCGTAAAGCTTTACTACGACTTCAAGAGCCCCTTCACCTACCTGGCGATGGAACCGGCGTGGGCGCTGGAGAAGGCCTATCGCATCCGGCTGCGCCATCTTCCGCACGCATTCGATTTCGCTCCCTTTGGCGGCGGCAACCTGGAAAATCGCACCGAGCTGCAATGGCGCAAGGTCCGCTACCTTTACCTTGACGCGCGCCGCTTCGCGGCCGAGCGTGGGCTGGTCATCCGCGGCCCGCAGAAGCTCTACGACTCACGGCTCGCGCTGATGGGCGGGACATTCGCCGATCGCGCCGGCAAATTCCAGGAATTTTCCATCCGCGTCTTCCAGCGCTTCTTCAAGCGCGAGCTCGATATCGAAGACGGCGCCGCGCTGGCCGCCGTTATGACCGAAGTCGCTCTCGATGTGACCGCCTTCAAGAAGTACGCGGCCACCGACGGCCCGCGCGATCTCAAAGCCGCCACCGAGGAGGGCGTGGCCGACGGCGTGTTCGGCGTGCCGACTTTTATCGTCGCGGGCGAGATGTTCTGGGGCAACGATCGCGTCGATTGGGTCGCGAAGAAGCTCGACGCGATGGGGCTCAGGCGCTAGCGTCACGGCGCGCAGGAGGATCCGATATGCGAGCGGTACCGGTGGGAGCCAAGGGAAACTTCGAGCAGATGGTCGGTCCCGACGACCTCGCCAGCCGCCTGGATCCTTCGCTGGCGCAGGTGATGTCCACGCCGACGATGGCCGGGATGATGGAGCTGGCGGCGATGCGCGCGATCGCGCCCTACCTGGACCCGGGCGAAAGCTCGGTCGGGATGTCGCTCGATATCCAGCATATCGCCGCAACTCCGCTGGGCCATCTGGTGCGCGCGGAAGCCGAGGTCACCAAGTCGGAGGGCCGGCGCCTGGAATTCACGGTCCGCGCGATCGACGAGGCCGAGGAAATCGGCTCCGGCGTTCATCGCCGCGCGATCATCGACGCCGCCAAATTCAACCAGCGCATCCGCCCAAAGATGAAATCCTGAGATGAAGAGCTGAGGCGAGGTAACGCGCGATGAGCAGCGAAATTTTCGATCGCAAAGAGGTTTACGTCGGCCGCGACTTCGGCGGCATGACCTATGATGTCACGCCCGAAACCGTCGCGACCTTTATCGCCGGCACCGGCGACGACAATCTCTGGTACCGCGAGCGCTCCCCGATGGGCGCGCCGATTGCGCCCGCGCTGATCCTTCACTCCGCCGTCTACCGCACGCTCGACTGGTACCTGCCGAATATCTACGGCAACCTGCACGCGCGCCAGGAATGGCAGGTCTTCGCGCCGGTCATGGTCGGCGAGCGCCTGGTGACGCGCGCGGTGATCGTCGATCGCTACCTCAAGCGCGACCGCGAATACGTCGTCAACGAGGTGCTGGTCAGCAACGCCGCCGGTCAAATCGTCTCGCGCAGCCGGACGCATCAGAGCTTCCTGCTCCCCGAGCACACCCGCAAGGATTCTTTCGCGGTGGACAAATCGCGCGAGAAGGACGCCACCCGCAGCTTCCAGGTCGGCGAGCGCGGCGGCGAGCCAATCGAAGCGCCGATGCGCACCATCACCGAGCAAATGTGCATGGCGTTCTCCGGCCCGGCGATCAATTACCACAACAACAAGCACAAGGCCGTCGAGCTTGGGTTCCCCGAAATCGTCGTCCAGGGAATGCTCTCGGTGTGCATGGTGTCCGAGCTGATGACGAGCCGCTTCGGCATGGGATTCCTCTACGGCGGCAAGATGGATCTGCGGCTGGTCAACGTGGTCTGGGGCAACGACACCACCGGCCCCAAGGGGCGCATCCTCGAGCGCCGTCCCGAGGGCAAGCGCACGCGCGCCGAAGTCGAAGTCTGGTGCGAGAAGTCCGACGGCACCAGGACGATCGTCGGCTCGGCCAGCGCGCTCGAGTTGTAGCGCGCGGCACACGCGCAGGAGCCTCGATGGGCGCCGAACAGCGATTCGCAAGCGAGCCCGCGCGCTCGACTCCGGTTCGCGATGAAGCCGACGTGCTGGTAGTCGGCGGCGGCACTGCCGGCGTCTGCGCCGCGGTGGCGGCGGCGCGCGCCGGCGCCAGCGTGATCATGGTCGAGCGGCTCGGTTACCTAGGCGGCCTGGCGAGCGGCGGTCTGATAGCACTTCTGCTCACGCTCGATGACGGCGCGGGACGGCAAGTGATTCGCGGCCTGTGCCAGGAAGTTACCGACCGGATGGCGCGCCGCGGTGCAGCGTATTTTCCGCCGTCGAGCGAATGGGGCAGCACCGACCCCGCGCTCGTCAAACGCGCGCAGCACTGGGGCCTGGTGTGGGGCCACGGACCGCATCGCGTGCGATATTCCGTCGCCTACGACGCCGAAGAATTCAAATTCGCGCTGGCGCAGATGATCGAGGACGCCAAAGTGCGCCCGCTGCTCCACGCCTACGCCTGCGACGCGATCGTCCAGGACGGCCGTATCGCCGGCGTCGCGTTCCAAGGCAAGTCGGGGCGGTTTGCGATCCTCGCACGCGTCGTCATCGACGCCTCTGGCGACGGCGACGTGTTTACATCCGCCGGATGCGCATTCGAGAAGGAAAAGGTGCTGCCGTGGCTGTGGTTCACGATGGGCGGAATCGACGGCGCCGACGAGGCGATCGAGCGCGGCTCATGGTTCTTCCGCACCATCGGCGACGGCCGCGTCCTGATGCCGTGGGGCGCCACCGACAAGCTCGCGCGCAAGATCGACGCGACCGACCCCGCCGATCTAACCTATGCCGAAATCGAATGCCGCAAGATGGTGATGCAGCAGATCGATCGGATGCGCGACTCGGTGGCCGGCTTCTCGCGCGCGCACATCTGCCATATCGCCGACCAGCTCGGCATTACGGAGAGCCGCCGCCTGCTTGGAGAATACGTGCTTGCGCGCGACGATGAAGGCAAACCGTTCGACGACACCGTCGCGATAACCGGCCACTGGACCAAGTACGGTGCGATTTACCACATCCCCTATCGCTCGCTGCTGGCGCGCGAGTTTTCCAACCTGCTGGTCGCTGGCAGATGCATCTCCGTGGACCATCGCGTTCATCATGCGACCAAGGAAATCCCCGCCTGCATGGCGAGCGGCGAGGCCGCTGGCACCGCCGCGGCGATGGCGATTAGGGCGGGAGTCGCGCCGCGCGCGCTCGACGTCACGGCGCTTCGCCAGCGGCTCGAATCCGCCGGCGCCATTGTGCGGCTTTAGTCCGCGCCGCGCGTTCCGCGCCATAATCGCGATCGCCATCCTTGCAACCGCGCTCTGCGGATGCGCTACCGATTGCCGCGAAGTCCTGATGCAATGGGACTACGCGTGCAGGCGCAGCTACGAATTGTGCACAATCCAGGGTCATGACGAGGCGTACTGCCGGCAGGTGATCGAGAACTGCTGGATGGATTCGAGCTACGCGCGCGCCGATTGCGCACCACCGCCCCAGTCGTCTGAGAATCCCGTATCCGCACAGCCATAAATCGCGTCGCGCGCGACGCGGCGGCGGGTGGAGCGCTATGCGGCGGTGAGAGCTTCGAGCTCGTCGATATGCTTGGGCGTGGCCGCGGTCATCACTTCGTGCCCGCTCCCGGTGACCAGCAAGTCGTCCTCGATCCTGACTCCGATGCCGCGCATCGCCTCGGGCGCGTCCTCATCATCTTCGGAGATGTAGAGTCCGGGTTCGATTGTCAGCACCATCCCGGGCTCCAGCTTGCGCGACTCGCCGCCGACCCGGTAAAGGCCCACGTCGTGCACGTCCATCCCGAGCCAGTGGCTGGTGCGATGCATGTAATAGCGGCGGTAGGTGGCCTTGTCGATTATCTCGTCGGCCGAGCCGCTCAGCAGCCCGAGCGAACGCATCCCTTCGACCAGTACCTTGAGGGCGGTTTCGTGCGGATCATCGAAGCGCGCACCAGGCTTGACCTGCTCGATCGCCTTGAGCTGCGCCTCCAGCACGATCGCATAAATCGTCCTCTGCAGCTCGGTGAAGCGCGCGCCGATCGGAAACGTGCGCGTGATGTCGGCAGCATAGAACTCGTACTCGCAGCCCGCGTCGATCAGCAGCATCTCGCCCGCCTTCATGCGGCGGCTGTTCTCGATGTGATGGAGTATCGCGGCGTTCGGACCCGACGCGATTATCGACGGATAGCTCGGCCCCGCCGCGCCCTGCGAGCGGAACGCGTAATCTACTTCGGCCTCGATCTGCCACTCCATCATCCCGCCCCGCGCCCGCGCCATCGCGCGCTTGTGCGCCTCGGCCGAGATCGCCGCTGCGCGGCGCATCAGGTCCAGCTCGCCAGGCTCCTTGTGGAGGCGAAGTTCGTGGATCGTTTCGCGCGGATCGATAATCGCAAACGGCCCCGAGCCGGTGCGCGGGCGCATCGCGCTTGACCAGCTCACCAGCTTCATCACGCGCGACTCGATCGGCTCGTTGCGGCCCATCGGAAAATGGATTCGCTCGCACTTGTCCAGGTAGCGCGGCAGCACCTTTTCCAACTCGTCGAAGGTGTAGGCCTTGTCGGCCAGGTACTTCATCATCGCGCCTTCCACGCCGGCGCGCCTGCCCGTCCAGGTCTCGCGATCGCGATCGCGCGGCCTCACGAACATCACGAATTCGCCGTCCGGATGGCCCGGCGCGAGCAGCAGCACCGACTCCGGCTCGGTGAACCCGGTCAGGTAGTAGAAATCGTTGTCCTGCCGATAGACGAATTCGACGTCGCCCGAGCGCAGCGCGACCGGCGCGCTGGGCAGGATCGCGCAGGCGCCCTCGCCTATCGCCTGCAGAAAGCGCGTGCGCCGCGCGCGAAAGGTATCGCTGTTTCCGTTCGGCTCCATCCCTATCGATTACGCCACGGCTCGGCGCCGCGCGCCAGTGGGTTTCATCGCACGCGCCGCATCACGGCAAGCCGGCGCCGGGAACTTCAACCTGGGTGATTTCTATCTTGCCGGTCGGATTGCGCCTGCATTCGTCGGGATCGGAGCTCGCCGCCGTCGCCACGAACAGCGTGCTGCGATCGGGTCCGCCCAGCATGCACGCAAACGTGTCGGTGGCGACCTTGATCCGCTCGGTCACCTCGCCGCCGCGCTTCACGCGAATAACCTCGGACTTGGTCGGCGAGGCCACCCAGATTGCGCCCTCGGCATCGAGCGCGATTCCGTCCGGCACGTTGTCGCCAAGCTCGGCCCACACGCGGCGATTCGCGAGCGATCCGTCCGCGGCGATATCGAATGCGGTCAGCCGCCGCCCGAAGGATTCCCCGACGACGAGCGTGCGCCCGTCGGGCGTGATCACGGTGCCATTGGGAAAGGTCAGCTCGTCGGCGACCACGCGCGGCTTTCCATCCGGCGTGACCATGATCATCACGGTCGCGCGCGGCGTTTCGCCCTTGTGCAGATCGAATCCGAAGTTGCCGACGTAGGCGCGCCCCGCGGAATCGACCACCATGTCGTTGCAATGAAACGGCGCGAGCGCCGACAAGTCGGCATGCGGCACCAGCGCGCCCTTCTCCATCCGCAGCAAGCGCCGGTCGGTCATCGAGACCACCAGCATTCGCCCGTCGGGCAGCCATCCCAGGCCCGACGGCCACGCCGGCACCTCGCATACGACCGACGAGCGTCCCTCCATGTCCACGGACATCACGCGATGGGCGTGCATGTCGGAGAAAAATAGTTTCCCGTCATGCCATCGCGGCCCCTCGGGAAAGCTCAATCCATCCAGCAGCGTCGTCAGCTTGCGCATGCCGCATCCTCCCGCGCGCGTCAGTCGAGCGCGCCCTTTTTGCGCAGCGCGTCGACTTCCGGCGCGCTGTAGCCGAACATCCCCGTGAGCAGTTCATCGGTATGCTGGCCGAGGCACGGCGCCGGCGCCTTGACCTCGCACGGCGTCCCACTCATCCGCCACGGGATTCCGCAATGGCGCATCACGCCGACCTCGGGATGCTTCAGTTCGACGAAGTAGCCGCGCTCATTGAGATTCGGATCCTCGGTCAGATACTTGTTGTCCGCGCATGCCGTCGCGGCGACGCCGGCCGACTGCAGGAGCTCGACCACGTAAGCGACGCGCCGCGTCGAGGTCCATTGGGTGATAATCGCCTCGGCCTCGTCCTCGTTTTTCTTGCGCGCCGCAAAGGTCTTGAAGCGCGAATCGTCAGCCAGCTCCGGCCGTCCGATCGCGCGCGCCAGCCGCGCCCATTCGTCGTCGGTGGCGCACACGATCGACACCCACTGGTCGATCGTCATGTCCATCACCTTCTCCGGCAGGTCCTGGCACTTGAAGATGCCATGCGGCGCCATGAACGGATCGCGATTGCCGCTGCGCTCGGGCTCGCGCCCGTTGAAGGTGTACTCCAGGATTCCCTCCGCGAGCAGGTCCATCGCGCATTCCCACTGGCTCATGTCGATGAACTGGCCCTCGCCGGTTTTGTGCCGATGAATGAGAGCGGTGAGAATCGCGAACGCGCCATGGATGCCCGCGTTGGGATCGGCGTAGCTGAATCCCGCGTGCATCGGCGGAAATCCCTTGTATCCCGTCAGCGAGGAAAGCCCCGAGAGCGGAACCTGCGCCGGGCCGTACGCCACGTATTCGCGATACGGACCGGTGTCGCCGTAGCCCGACAGCGAGATCATGATGATCTCCGGCTTGACCTTCCTGATCTCCTCGTAGCCGAACCCCATCTTGTCCATCACGCCGGCGGCGAAATTATTGACCACCACGTCGCTCGACTTGATGAGGCGCCACGCGATCTCCTTGGCCTCGGGATGCTTGAAGTTGAGCGACAGCGACTTCTTGCCCTGGTTGTACTGATTGAAGTAGCCCGACTTGTTGAGCCCGTCGAAAATCCCGTTGGGCCACGGCGGCAGCATCCGAGTGACGCACGGCCGCGTCTTGGTCTCGATCCGGATGACCTCGGCGCCCATGTGCGCGAGCTGCAGCGTGCAGTACGGACCGGCCCACACCCAGGTAAAGTCGGCGACCCTGATTCCCGAAAGCGGTGGCTTGGCCATCGTCAGATAACACCCTTGCTCTGAAGTTCTTTGAGTTGCGCCGCGCCGACGCCCGCGCGCTCGCCCAGGATTTCCGCGGTATGCTGTCCGAGCGTGGGCGCGGGCATCCGGATTTCCCAGGGCGTGCGATGGTACTTCAGCGGAGCGCCGGGATAGGTCTGCGTACCGGCGACCGGATGCGCTATTTCGACGAAGAAGCCGCGCGCCTTCAGATGCTCACTGGAGAGCAGGTCGCCCATCGTCGAGACCGGGGCGAACGGGACCCGCCTGGCCTGCGCCTTGCGGTAGAGATCGAGCACGGTCTGCTGCCCGACCCATTCTTCAAGGAACACTTTAAGTGCGTCCCAGTTAAGCGCCCGCTTCAGGCGATCGCCGAAAATCTCCTCGTCCGCCCACTCCGGATTGCCCATGATATCGACGAAATTGCGCCACTGATGCTCCTCGATGCAGCACAGGTAGATATAGCCGTCCTTGCAGGCCATCGTCTCGACCGGCTGCAGCGGCTTCTGCCCCAGCCGCGTCGCGATCATCTTCATGTAGGGCCAATACTCGTAGGTCATCTCGAGGATCGAGCTCAGCGATTCCTGCACCGACACTTCGATATGCTGCCCCGCCTCGCCGCGCAGCCGCGCGAAGACCGCGCCCATCGTGGCCGCCGCCGCATGCACGCCGCCCTGGTAGCCCGCCTGATGGCCGGCGGTCTTGAGCGGGGGAAGCTCGGGATGTTCCGCATTGCCATTGAGCACGCACACGCCGCCCGCACACCACACCGACATGTCCTCGGCGCGATAGTCGCGGTAAGGGCCGGAGAGCCCGAACGGCACGATCGACGTCATCACCAGGTTCGGATTGACCCGGCGCATCCGCTCCCAGGTGAGGCCCACGCGATCCATCTCCTTGGGGACCACGTTATGAATCAGGATGTCGGCGCCGGCGGCGAGCTTGTCCAGGATCGCCATCCCCTCGGGTGTGGCGATATCGAGCGTGATGCCCTTCTTGTTCGTGTTGAGATAAAGGAAGAGACCGCTCTTTTCGGGATGCGGTTCATCCCTGGGAAACGGGCCGCGCGTGCGCGCGAGATCGCCCGCGCCGGGACGCTCGACCTTGACGACGTCGGCGCCCATGTCCGCCATCAGCTTGGTGCAATACGGGGCGGAGACCATCTCGCCCACTTCGATAACTTTGAGGTCTGCTAATGCTCCCGCCATCGGTGCTCCGTTGGATGATAGGTTGCGCTCGTCTCACTCCGGAAAAACGCGGCGAAACGGCCTGACCTCGACGCGCTCGAACACACCGCCGGTGGTGTAGGGATCGGTCTCGGCAAGGCGCTTCGCCTCGGCCTCGGATTCGAGATCGACGATTATCAGGCTGCCCGATCCGTCGGTGAACGGACCCGCGATAACGACCTTGCCCTGCTCTACGAACGGGCGCAGGTTCTGGAGGTGCGCGGGGCGAATTTTCGGCCGCAGCGCCGCGCCGTTGGGCCCGTCGTGTCCGATTATCACGAATAGCATCCGGTCATGCCTCCGGGAGAGAACGCGGTCAAGTCTGTGTTGTTTATCACGGCCCGCGCCGCGGAAAAAACCCGCACGCCAGCCGCAATCACACCGGCGAAATGCCGCCCAGGCCGGTGTAGTAGAGCATGAAGTAACCCGCGCCCAGCGCGATCAGCGCCGCGACCGCAATCACGTCCGACGCCACGATCGGGTAGTCGATAAACGTGGTCGGGCGATGGGTCCGGCCGAAGCCGCGCGCCTCCAGCGCCATCGCCATGTTGTTCGCCTTGCGCAGCGCACCCATGAACACCGGGATCACCACCGGCACGTAGCGCCGCACGCGCTCGAACGGTCCGCCCTGGTCGAATTCGTAGCCGCGCAGCCGCTGCGCATCGACGATCGTCAGCGCCGAGTCGATAAACAAAGGCACCAGCCGGAACGCGAGCGTGATAGCGAACCCGACCCGATACGGCACGCCGATTTTCGACAGCCCGATCGTGAATTCCTCCACCTTGGTCGTGGAAAGAAACAGCACCGAGGTCGCCAGCAGTTCCGCCAGCTTGATCCCGCGCCCCAGGCCGAACACGATTGACGCGCGGCTGACGTGCAGCACGGGGATATCAATCAGCGCCGTGCCTTTGCGATAAAATACCATCCACGCGATCGTGGTCGTGATCACCAGGATCACGAACAGCCATCTGAGCCGGTAAAAGTTCGCCCACGAATCGGTGAGCTGTGCGACGATCAGCATGAAGGCGCCGATCGGCAGCAGCGCGATCGGGTTGTCCACCCAGTACACCGACCAGAACATCACCAGCAGCGCGAACACCTTGACCGTCGGATGAAGCCGATGCACGAAGGTAGGCCGGTCGATGTAAAGATAAATCGGCATCAGGCGCGCTCCTTCACCCACGCCGCGAATTCAGCCGGCGCCAGCGCGATAGTCCCGAAGCGGCGCGCGAGCCGCGTCACCTCCGGCGGGCGGAACGACGAGTTGCGCAAGAGCGCGTCACGCGCGAAAAATTCGCGCACCCCGCCGTCGAACAGCTTGCGCCCCTTGCGCATCAGCACCACCCGCCGCGCGTACTCGGCGACCAGGTACGGCGTGTGCGTGATAATGACGATCGCGGTTCCCGCGCGGTTGAGCTCCGAGACCAGCCCCATCATCCGGCGCTGCTCGCGATAATCCATCCCGGTCGTCGGCTCGTCCAGGATCAGCAGGCGCGGGCGCAGCGTCAGCACGCTGGCGACCGCCACGCGCTGGCGCTCGCCCTTGCTGAGCAGGAACGGATCGCTGTCGCGCACCGCGAGCAGGCCGACCGCGTCGAGCACCTCGGCGCATCGGGTATCGACCTCGGCCGGCGCAAGGCCGAAGTTGCGCGGCCCGAAGGCGACTTCGTCCCATACCGTGGCGGCGAAAATCTGATGGTCCGGATTCTGGAACACGTAGGCGACTTCGCGCGCGGTCTCCACCGCGTGCATCGTGGCGCGGTCGCGCCCTTCCAGCCGGACGCTGCCCTCAACCGGCGCGAGCAGGCCGACAATATGCTTGGCCAGCGTGGTCTTGCCCGATCCGTTCTGCCCGACGATCGCGACAAAGTCGCCCGCGTCGATCCGTAAATCCACCGAATCGAGCACCCGCGGCCCGCCCGAATAGTTGAAGCTGAGCCCTTCCACCGACGCGAGCGGCGCCGGCGCAAGCTCCGCTTGCGCGGGCGATTCCGCCGGAGGGTCGGCGTCGTGCGGCGCCGCATGCGCGGCAAGGCCGGGATGCGCGCTCAGGATTTTCGCGAATGCGTCATCGACGCTCTCCGCGTGCCCGCCCATTCCCAGCAGATGGAGCACCTTGTTGAGGCTCGGCGGATGCACTCCCGATTCCTCGAGCAGATCGAGATCCGTCATCATTTCGCCAGGAGGTCCGTCGGCGGCGATCTCGCCCTCGCGCAGCAGGATCACGCGATCGGAAAGTCGCAGCTCTTCGGTCTCGTGCTCGATCACGATCAGCGTCAGATTCTGCTCGCGCAGCTTGTGGATCAGCGCAAAGACTTCGGTGCGCCCCTCGGGATCGAGGTCGGTGGTCGGCTCGTCGAGCACAATAATCGCCGGCCGCAGCGCGAGCACCGAGGCGATTGCGAGCCGCTGTTTTTCGCCGCCCGACAGCGAAGTGGGATCGCGATGCTCGAAGCCGGCCAGCCCGACCGCCTCCAGCGCGGGGCCGATTCGCGCGTTCATCTCCGCGCGATCCATCCCGACCTGCTCCATCGCGAACGCGACCTCGTGCTCGACGTTGGTGGAGAAGAGCTGCGACTCGAAATCCTGGAAGACCATTCCGACTTCCGCGGCGATCTCGTACACGTGGCGGCCCTCCAGGTTGCGCCCGCCGACGATCACCGTGCCGCGGAAGTCGCCGCCCTCGAACTCGGGGATGATCCGGTTGAGGCATTTCGCCAGCGTCGATTTTCCGGCGCCCGACGCGCCCATTACGCCGATCATCTGGCCCGTGCCTTGCGCGAAGCTGAGTCCGCGTAGCGCGGGCCGCTCTCCGTCCTGGTAGGTGAATCCCAGCTCCGACGCCTCCAGCGCGTGCACGGCGGCGGGAGCGCTAATTGGCGCTTCGATCTTCACATCAGCACCAGTCCGGCGAACGCAAGCGCCAGCAGCGGCCCCACGATAATCGCGGTCGATTTGTCATACGGCGCCGCCGCCATCCAGGCCGGCAGGAACGACGGCACCCAGTATCCCGCCGCAAGCAGGTTGCCGCACGCCCACGCGCCCACCTCCCCGGCGACGAATATCAGCATCCCGGCGGCGCGCACCGGCCGCGGGCGCAGCTTAAGCTCCGGCATCAAGTCGGTGTATAGCATCCGGCCCTTGCGCACGCGCGGATATACCGCGGCCAGGATGAACGGTGACAGCGCCAGCGCCGAGGCCATGTTGTTGAAGATGATCACGTTGCCGAGCAGCGAGAACGGCCGCAGCACCAGTACCGCGTCGCCAAAGCCGACCAGGTCGGCGCACAGGATGCTCGCGCACAGGCAGGCAACGACGTACTTTGCGATCCCCAGCGGCGAGCGCGTGATCGGAGTGTCCTTTCCGCCGATCACCTCCCACACCTTGTAAGGCGCCCATCCGTAAACCAGGTTGGCGAAAAAACCGAAGATGTCGCCCGGTGACACTCCGCCGAAGAAATCGCCGATCATGTTGCCGATAGCGCTGCCCCACGCCGCCGCCGGACCGAACAGGAACGAGCACACGATCGGAATCGCGTTGGCGGGGCGAAGCTCGGTTACCCCAGGAATCAGCGGCACCACCTTGAACGGCACCAGCACCGCCGCATACAACGCCGCCGAGATTGCGCACAACACGACCATCCGCGTGTTGCTCCACATCAGCCGAAGTCCGTTCATGCGGCGGCCGCGATGCGCCCCGTGCGGCGGCTTGGTATATGTTCGTCGTGATACGGACGGCGCGCGCGTGCCATCCGCGCGCCGTGGCGCCGCGTCAATGACAGGCTTGCGGGATGATCGACACTCACGTCCATCTTGACGCTGACCAGTATGCCGACCCGTCGCAGGCAATCAAGCGCGCCCGCGACGCCGGGGTTGCCGCGATAGTCGCGCCCGGAACCGGCGCCGCGTCCAATCGCGCGGTGCTGGAGATTGCGCGCCGCTTCCCGCGCGTCGTGTACGCCGGATGCGGTTTTCATCCGGAGCGCTTCGAGCTCAACGACGACGACGCTGACGACGCGCTCGCGATGATCCGCGCCGAGCGCGACGCTCTTTGCGCGGTGGGCGAAGTCGGGATGCCTTGGTACGGCGACGGCGCGCGCAGCGCCGAGCGCATCGAGCGTGCGCGCCGGGTCCTGCGCCGCTTCGCCCAGGCCGCCGTCCAATGCGATCTGGCCGTGATCATTCACGCGCCGCATGACAGCGCTCGTCAGGCGCTCGAGGTCTTGCGTGACGCGCGGGTGCGCCGCGCGGTCTTTCACTGGCACAAGTCCGACGACGCCACCACGCGCGCCATTATCGACGCCGGCTACTTCATCTCGCTCACGCCCGAAGTCGCGTATCGAGAGCGCGACCAGAAGCTGGCGCGCTCGATTCCGCTTAACCGGATACTGGTCGAGACCGACGGCCCGTGGCCGCATGGGGGGCCGTTTGCCGACCGGCCGACCGAGCCCGCGATGGTGGTCGAAGCGGTGGACGCGATCGCAAAAGTTCTTGGGCTCCGGCGCGAGTTAGTCGGCGCCGTCATCACCGCCAACGCCCGCGCCCTGTTCCGCATCTAGCCGTAAGCGCATCCCGCGGCGCTCCCGGGAGAGCGGACCGGGATTCTACGCAAAAGAATGCGTAGAATGACATGATTCAGGCGCCCTATTTCTGTCATTCCCGCGGCATCTTTCGCCGCAGGGAATCCCGGTCTCTTCTGCTGCGCGCGCCATTTCCTGACATTCCCGCGCGTCTTTCCCTGTCTGGCGCGCGAGAGCCTGTCCTGAGCCTGCCGAAGGAAATCGCGGTTCCAATCCGCCCAACTCCCGATCCCCGCGATTGCGCTACTCACGCCGGCACGGAAAAATAGCGGGCGGGACAATCGTCATGCCGATTTATGAGTACGAGTGCGCCAGCTGTCATCACCGGACCAGCGTCCTGACCACCCGCGTAAGCGAGCGCGTGCGCGCGACCTGCCGGCACTGCGGCGGCAGGAAGATGAAGCGCCTGATGTCGCGGTTCGCGATGCCCAAGAGCGAGGAGCAGCGCCTGGACGCGCTGTCCGATCCGTCCGGCCTCGGCGACCTCGACGAGAACGATCCCAGGAGCGTCGCTCGCGTGATGAAAAAGATGGGCCAGGAGATGGGCGAAGATTTCAGCGGTGAGGATTTCGACCAGGCGATGGAGGAAATGGAATCGGGCGGCGACGCCGACGACACCGGCGGCTCCTCCGACGACGATCTCTAGCCTCGCGTGCTCGGGCGTCAGTCGGCTTCCAGCATCACCACTGCCGCGGCGCTCATCCCCTCGCCGCGGCCGAGCGCGCCGAGCCCCTCGGGATTCGACGCTTTCACGTTCATGATCGATTTGTCCGCGCCCATCGCCGCGGCCAGCCGCCCCCGCATCGCCTCCAGATAGGGTCCGAGCTTGGGCGCCTGTGCAAAGATCGTCAGGTCGGCGTTGCCGAGATGCCATCCGCGCTGCTTGGCGGTGTCCCACACCTCGGCGAGCAGCCGGATACTGTCGGCCCCGGCATAGCGCGGGTCGCTGTCGGAAAAACGGCGGCCGAGATCGCCTTCGCCGATCGCGCCGAGGATCGCGTTGGAGAGCGCATGGGCCACCACGTCGGCATCGGAGTGCCCGCTTAGTCCCTTGTCGTGCGGAATCTCGACCCCGCCCAGGACCAGCCGGCGGCCGGCTACCAGCGGATGAAAATCAAAGCCCTGTCCGATTCGATATCGCATCGCGGCGCATCCGTGTGGTCAGCTCAATTTCGGAGCAGCCCGATTGCTGCACGTGGCGTCATTGCCATGCGTTGACAATGCACGGCCGGGCTAGCAAGCTTTTCGGCACGAGGAGCGACCGGAATGCCCGCATTTTTGAAGAGTCCCAAGTTCATCATCAGCGCGATCGTGGTCCTGTGGGTCACCTATATCATCTACGAGAATTTCCAGCTTATCCCGGTCCAGTTCTACCTACTGCCCTTCGGAATTCTCGCACCGACGGTTCGAGTTTCGGTGGTGGTGATCGGCTCCGCGATCTTCGGCGTCGCCATCACGCTGGTCGTTCAGTTCATGTGGAACCGGCGCTCGTCCTCGAAGAACGCGTCGTCGCCGGACGCACCCAGCAGCAGCACGATTGCCTGATCGCCCTTTTCAAGGCGGCTTTTGGCGGCGGGACCTATCAGCAGCCCGTCCGCGCGCGACAGCGAGCTTAAAATCCCCGAACCCTGATTACCGGTCGGTCGCGCCACGATCGCGTCGCCGTCGCGCTCCAGCCGCACGCGCACGAACTCAGTCAGATTGTTCGCGACCTTGATATCGCAGGCGCATCGCGCCGCGATCCGCCTGAGCCCCACATCGCTTCGCCCCAGCATCCGGAGCAGCGCGGGGCGCGCGTACAGGTAGAAGCAGACCAGGGTTGAGACCGGATTTCCCGGAAGCCCGAACACCGGCTTTCCCCCGACCGTCCCGAACTTCAACGGGCGTCCGGGCTTCTGCGCGACGCCGTGGAAGAGCGTATGCATCCCAAGCTCGTCGAGCACTCCCTTTACGTAGTCGAACTGCCCCACCGACACGCCGCCCGTGGAAAGCACGACGTCAAAGCTGAGCGCTTCGCGCAGCCGCTCACGGACCTCGGCGGGTGTGTCGCGCGCCACGCGAAGAATCGCGGGCTCGGCGCCCGCCTCGCGGATCGCGGCGGCCAGCGCGTATGCGCTCGAGTTCACGATCTGCGCGCCGGTTGGAACCTGGTCGATATCGACCAGCTCGTCACCGGTGGCGACGATCGCGACCCGCGGCTTGCGGTAAACGTCGATCATCGCGCGACTCAGCGAGGCGAGCGTGCCGAGGTCCGCCGGCCCGAGCACCTTGCCCGGCGTCATCACCACTTCGCCCGCGCGCAGATCCTCGCCGCGCGGGCGAACGAACTCGCCGGCGGCGACGGGCGCGAGAATCTCAACCGATTCGCCCGCGCCGCGGGTGCGCTCGACCGGTATGATGGCGTCGGCACCGGGGGCGAGCGGCGCGCCGGTCATCGTGCGCGCCGCGCAACCCTGTCCGACGCGCTCGGCCGGCATCTGTCCCGCCGCTACGGTTTCAGTCACGCGCAGCCGTACGGGATTGCTTTCGCTGGCGCCCGCGACGTCGGCGGCGCGCACCGCGTAGCCGTCCATCGCGGAATTATCGAACCCGGGGATGTCGCGCGGCGAGCGAATCTCGCCGGCCAGCACGCGGCCCAGCGCGTCAGGAATTGCGACCCGCTCCACGCCGAGCGGCGCCGCATTGTCCAAAACGATTCGGAGTGCTTCGTCCGCCGGGATCATCGCTCACAAGAATACGCGGCTGCGCGAAGATATAGAACTGCGGACGCGGGCGATGGAGCGGCGCGGGCTAGAGCGTGCCGTCGTGATTCGAGTGCGAATCCGCGCTCGCGGTGTACGACGAGCGCATCAGCGGTACCCGGATGCGATAGGTGCGGGCGTAGGGAGGAACGCGGTCGTGCAGGATGGCGGGGTTGAGCGCGTGCAGATGGCTCAGGCTGGTATGGAACTTGTGCGCCAGCGCCGCAAGCTTCAGACCGCCGTGCACCGGGACCTCTTTGTAGGGCGCAGGCGCGTCGTAATTGATATCCCCGATTCCGTACGCCGGGGAATTGTGCGCAATAAACGCCACCGCCATGAAGCGTCCCAGCAGGATTCGCGTCGGGCGCGGCAACAGGTCCATGAACCGGTTGAAATTCGTGCCGCGCAGCTCCCAGAACCGGCCAATCGCCATGTCTCCGCCGTTCCATCCGATTACGGCAAGGCGCCAGTCGTTACCGGCTGAATCGTGCAGGCTCGCCAGGTATTCAGCCGCGGCGCGGGTCGAAAGGATAGGGTCGCGGCGCTCATCCACCCAATGATTGACCCGCAGGCCGAAGCGCCGCGCGGTTGCCACGGTGAATTGCCACGGTCCCTTGCCCTGGCGGGAAAAATCGCTCTCCGCGAAGGCCAGATAGACCAAGTCGGTAGGAACTCCGGCCGCGCGCATCACCTGCATCATCTGGGGCAGATAGGGCTGACTGCGCTGGAAACCCACTTCGAGCAGATGGGGATGATCCAGGTACTGCGACACGTAGCCTTGTACGACTTTGTTAAGAAGTATCGGGAACGGGGGTATCGGTTTGGGCTCCGACAGGACGTAGGCGGGTTTTGCCTGGGGCGCGACCGCCTGGGGGACCGTTTCGGGAGCCGGGGTCGGGGCTGCCACGATGCTGTTTTCGCCGCCAGTCGCCTCGGTTTGTCCCGAATCCGCATATGCGGTCGGAGTTACGAGGCTCGAACAGGCGGAGAACAGAAGTGCCGCGATGACGGCCGCTGCGATTTTCTTCCCCCTAAGCATTCCCCTCCTGCGAACGATGCCACGGTAATTGGTGGCTCCCGGGGGATCAACCAGGCAGTGGTGGAAAAGTCATTAAAAAATCTAATCGCTGCGACAGATTTTATTAACAATCGTCCGGCGAGAGGCAATTTTTTCGAGCGATTTGCCCCATTTTGCGTGCCTCGCCACGGCTTAGCTGGGATCATGCGATATGGTAGCTTGCTCAGGCATCGGCGCCGCACGCGGCTCGAACCCCATCGTCAATTGAAGCTCTGGCGCGACATTATCGAAAGCCTGCCCGACGCTATCGTGGTCCTGTCGCGCGAACGCCAGCCCGTCGCGGTTAATCCCGCCGCCGAAACGATGATCGGCGCATCGAGCATCGGCCGCTTGCAGATCGTCGATCTGCTTGACCACAACCCATGGCTGGAGCGGATGGTGCGGACCACGCTGGATAGCGGTCAGACCGTCGGCGATCCGGATGCAGTCCTGGCGGTCGGTCCCCGCTCGGTCACGGTACGCGCCGAAATTTCGGCACTGATGACCAGCGACGCACGGCCCGACTACGCGATCATCATGCTCCACGACCTCTCGCACCAAAAAAGCGCCGCGCAGGCGGCGGAGTCCAGCCAATCCATCATGCGGCTGTCACCGGCCGGGCTGGCTCACGAGGTCAAGAACCCGCTGACCGGCATCAAGGGCGCCGCCGAACTGCTGGCCACGATGTACCCCGCCGACGCGCGTGCGCAGCAGTACTGCGGCGTGATTCTCGACGGCGTCAACCGGATCGCGGCGCTGGTCGAGCAGGTGCTCGCCGTCAGCGCGCCGCAGCGCCTGGCCCACGAACCAGTGAACATCCACCAGGTGATCCATGAAGCGATGCGGATGGCGGGGATGTTCCCGGCTCCCCCAGACGCCGTCGCGATCGAGCAGGACTTCGACCCGAGCCTGCCACCCGTAATCGGCGACGCGGCCGCGCTCGAGCGCGCGCTACTCAACCTGATCAAGAACGCGGTCGAGGCCATCGGTCCGAGCGGTGCGATCCGGCTGCACACCCGGATGGAAAGCGAATTCAGGATGACCGCCGAGGGACGCCGGCTCCAGTTCCTGCGCGTCGAGATAGTCGATAGCGGTCCCGGGATGACCGAGCAGGAGGCCGCCCAGCTCTTCACTCCCTTCTACACGACCAAGCCCGCGGGCACCGGGCTGGGACTGGTGCTGAGCCAGCGGATAATCGCGCTGCACGGCGGGCGCTTGTGGGCGATTCGCGGAGGCCTGGGCCATTCCCCAAAGCGCGGCGAGCCGCCCGCCGGGATGACCTTTCGCATCACGCTGCCGGTCGGCAGCGACACCCACGCGCGCGGCTGAGCGCGACGAGCCGCGATTGCGGCGAGACTCGCGCCCATTGCGCCGATATGCTTACGATGTAACCGAAAAAGAGTACCCATATGCCATCCGCGGAGCCAAAATTCGCCGAAGAATCCGGCGCTGAAACCGCCGCTGCGGGCCCGGTAATCCTGCTGGCGGACGACGACCCCGCTATCCGTCTCGTCCTGCGCCATCGCCTGGAAGCCGACGGCTACCGGGTCGAGGAAGCCGCCGACAGCGCCGCCGCGCTGGAGGCGCTGCGCTCGGGCCGCATCGACGTTGCCCTGCTCGACATCATCATGCCCGGCGCCGGCGGCCTGGAAGTGCTTTCCACCGCGCGCGCCGAGAATGTGCGCACCCTGATCGTGGTAATCACCGCCGCAAGCACGATGAACAACGCGGTCGAGGCGATGAAGCGCGGCGCGCACGATTACCTGACCAAGCCGTTCGCCAACCTTGACCTGGTCGCCGCCGCCGTCGGGCGCGCGGTCGAAGTGGCCGCGCAGGCCGCCGATCTGGACCGGCTCAAGAACGAGGTCAACAGCCAGCTGGTGGGCGGCGAGATCATCGGGCGCTCCCCGGCGATGCAGGAAGTGTACAAGCTGGTCGGCCGGGTGGTCACCAACGACGCCACCGTGCTCCTGTCGGGCGAAAGCGGCACCGGCAAGGAGCTGGTCGCGCGCGCGATTCATTTCAAATCGGCGCGATGGCGGGCGCCGTTCGTCGCGGTCAACTGCTCCGCAATTCCGCAGGGCCTGCTCGAAAGCGAGCTGTTCGGCCATGAGCGCGGCTCGTTCACCGGCGCCACCGAGCGGCGTGCGGGCAAGTTCGAGATGGCGGATTCCGGGACCGTGTTCCTGGACGAAATCGGCGACCTGCCGCTGGAGCTGCAGCCCAAACTGTTGCGCGTGCTCCAGGAGCGCGAGTTCTCGCGCGTGGGCAGCGTGGAGACGCTCAAGCTCAAGGCGCGCGTGATCGCGGCGACCAACCAGGACCTGCAGAAGCTGGTCGCCGAGCGCCGCTTCCGCGAGGATCTGTTCTTCCGCCTGCGCGTGATCCCGATCGACCTGCCGCCGCTGCGCGAGCGGCGCGAGGATATCGCCGAGCTGACCGACTATTTCGTCGCCAAGGCGGTGCGCGAGATGGGCGCGCGGGTCTCCGCGATCGGTCCCGACGCGCGCGCGCGCCTGGCCTCCTACAACTGGCCGGGCAACGTACGCGAGCTCGAGAACACGGTCATGCGCGCCGCCCTGCTCACCCAGGGCAACACCATCCGCGCCCAGGATATCGACCTGACCCGCGCTGGCGCCGGCTCCGAGGCGGGCGCACCGTCCGCGGTCGGCGGCGAGGGCGCGGCGCTGGCCAATCTGATCGCGGGAAAAATCGCGGGATGGCTCGAGGAGCCCAGCGGCGAAGAGCCGCGCGACCTCTACCAGAAGCTGGTCGCGGAAATCGAGCGCCCGCTCATCGAACTGGCGCTCAAGCGCACCGCCGGTAACCAGGTCAAGGCGGCGCGGATGCTGGGGCTCAACCGCAACACCCTGCGCAAGAAAATCACCGACCACAAAATCCCGCTGACCAGGTATCCGGGCTAGTGATGCGCCTGCCGTCGTGCTTTTACGCGATCGTCGATCCGGCCGGTGGTCACGAGCCTATCGAGCTTGCCCGCATCCTGCTGGACGCCGGCGCGCGCATCGTGCAGTTGCGGCTCAAGGAGTGGCCCGCGCGCGACGTGCTGGCGGCGGCGAACGAGATCGCGCGGATATGCCGGGAGCGCGGTGCGATTTTCATCGTCAACGACCGTCCCGATCTCGCAATTCTCTGCGGCGCCGACGGAGTGCATCTGGGCCAGCGCGATCTGCCGCTGGAGGCCGGCCGCCGCATCCTGGGTGCGGACAGGATCATCGGCGTCTCCACGGCGAGCGTCGCGATGGCGCAGGCGGCGGAGGCCGGCGGCGCCGATTACATCGGGTTCGGCCCGATGTACGCGGGCGGCCTCAAGAATATCCAGCGCGGACAGGGTCTCGAAAATCTCCGCGCGGTGCGTGCGGCGGTCAGGATTCCAATCGTGGCGATCGGCGGGATAACGGAAGCCACGATGCCCGAGGTGCTGGCCGCCGGCGCCGACGCCGCCGCGATCATCACCGACGTCGTGAAAGCGCCCGATATCCCGGCCAAGGTCCGCGCCCTGCTCGCCGTCGGCGCGCGCTAGAAGAGCCCGACGCCCAACCCGCTCAGGATAAAGATCACTCCGATAACCAGGCTGTAGGCGCCCGTCACCAGCATCACGGTGCGATAAACCGTTTCGCGCGCGGTGCTCAGATGGAACATCCCGGCCGACACGCACGCCATCAGCGCGTTCATCGCGAGCAGTCCCGCCGCGAACGCCGCCACGCAGAGCAGTCCCGCCTCCCATCCGCCGACTCCCGCCGCCAGCAGGAACAGCCCCAACTGGGTCGGCGTCTCGGCGCCGATACCGTGGATTATCCCGACGCCGAACGCCGCGCGAGCGTCGGGCACCGCGGTCAGGTCCGTGTGAGAGTGGACCGGCAGGCCCACCCGCGCACGCGCCCACCTTCCCAACCGCCGCAGGATCTCAAGGCGCGTGACCGGACGCGCGCCGCGCCCGGAGTAGATAGCGCTGAGCACGTAAGCGCCCAGCACCACCAGGGTGCAGCCGACCGCGCTTTCCATAAAGCGATCGGCGCCGCGCGGCAGCACCGTTCCGAACGCGACCGACAGCGCTCCCAGCACCGCGATAATCGTGGAGTGTCCGGCGCCGTACCACAGCGCGAGCGCCACCGCATGGCGCGGGCGGCGCGCGGTCCCGGTCAGATCCGCGATTGCGGCGACGTGGTCGTAATCCACGCCGTGGCGGAATCCCAGCAGGCCGGCCGCGGCGACCGCGCCCAATACTCCAGCGTCGATCATTGCCTGCATGTTCCCGGTGCGGGTCCGGTTTGGCGCCTCACGAAGCGGCCGGCGCGGGTTGCGGCGTCATCAGCGCCTGCTCGGTGTCGAACGATCGGCACGACAGCGCGGCGAATGCTCCCAGCGCGCACAGCGCCAGGAAAATCTCGAACACCAGCGTGTAGCTGTGAGTCAGGTCGAAAATTTTTCCCGCGCCAATAGGCCCGATCGCCGCGCCCACGGTATTGAGCACCCCGGTGATTCCGCCGATCGAGCCGAAGCGCTTGAGTCCCAGCGACTCGACCGTCAGCATCGGGACCAGCACCAGCGGCGCGCCGACGGTCAGCCCGAAGACCGTCACGAACAGGTACAGCATCGCGGGGTTGGCGACGCTGAACACGATGAACATCGAGCCCATCGCGATCGCGAAGTTCACCCCCAGCGCCAGGCGCGCGCTCAACCGATCGGCGAACACGCCCATCCCGAGCTTGCCGACCGCCGCCATCACCAGCACCACGCTCATCATCGAGGCGGCGAACTCGCGCGAGTAATTGAGCCCGATCAGATAAGTGATCAGGTGCAGGTTGGTGCCCGCCGCGACCGTCGCGTAGAAAAACTGCGACGCCGCGATGAGCCAGAACGAGCGCGTGCGCATCGCCTCGGACAGCTCGAAGCCGGGAATCGAAAGCGCGGAGTCGCGGATGCTCGTGGTCACGCCCGTGGCTCCCGGCGGCCGGGTCCGCACCACCAGCAGCACCAGCGGCACCACGATCACGACCATCGGGATCGCCAGCGTGACGTATCCGGCGCGCCATCCGCCCCAGCTGATCGCCTGATTCGCGATCATCACCATCACCGCGCCTCCCAGCGAGGTGCCCATGAAGGTGATTCCCATCGCCAGTCCGCGGTTGCGGGGCCCGAACCAATTCGCGATCACCATCGCGCACGGCAGCAGGGTCGCCGCGCCGATCCCAAGCCCCAGCAGCAGATACGCCGCCAGCATCGGCGGGAACGAATTGGCCCGGCTCGCGAACAGGAACGCCGCGGCGGTCGCAATCGCGCCGGCCGCCATCAGGACCCGCGCCTCGACCCGATCAAGCAGGTAGCCGACCAGCGGAGCGCTGAGCCCGGCGGAGATCGCAAGCACGCCGGTCAGCGTGGAGAGCTGCGCGCGGCTCCACTTGAAGTAGATGAGCAGCGGCGTGAAGAACACGCCCGAGGTGTTGTAGCCGGAGCCAAAGACGAAACACAGGGTCACGAACAGGCTCGCGACGATTATCCATCCCTGGCGTTCACGCTTGGTCATGCGACTTGCCCCAAAGCGGCGCGCCGGCAAGGCGAGCGCCGCCGCGCGATTCGCGCCGCGCTGTCGGTTATAGCGGTCCGATACGCGGGCGTCGAGGAGAGTACGCCATGCTACGCGGGTGCGGCGGCCAGACGTGCCTGCTCGTGCGCCAGCGGACGGCATCCGGTGATTGCGAGCGCCGCCGCGGTCCACATCGCGGCGAAGACCAGGAAGGCGACTTCGTAGCTGCCGCTGAGATCGAAGATACGCCCGGCCGCCACCGGACCGATCGCGGCGCCGATCGTACCGAAAATTCCGCTCACTCCGAGGATCGAGCCGAGCCGCCGCAGTCCCAGCGACTCGACCGCGACCATCGGCAGCAGCACCAGCGGAGTTCCCGCGGCGGTGCCGTTGAGCGCGATAAATCCGGCCAGCATCACTCCGCGCGACGCGCCCAGCAGCATCACGGTGCCCGCGGTCGCCCCCGCAAAGACCACCGCCAAGACCACGCGCGGACTCACCCGGTCGGCAAAGCCCCCGGTCACGAGCTTGCCGACGCTGGTGACCAGGAAGATCGCGCTGAGCGCTCCGGCGGCGCGCGCGGCGGTGTAACCGGCGCCAATCAGGTAGGCCACCATATGCAGTCCGACGCCCGACACCGCGCATGCGTAGAAGAACTGCGCCATCGAGAGCATCCAGAACGATCGCGTGCGAACCGCCTCGCGCATCTCGAAGCCGGGCAACGCCGGGGCGGCGGAGGCGCCCCCGCGCGCCGCGTCGCGGTTGGCCTCGGGGCGCGTGCGCACGGCTAGGATCAGAACCGGGATCACGATCACCAGGATCGGCAGCGCCATCACGACGTACCCGCCGCGCCATCCGCCGCGCGCGATCGCGTGGCTGGCGACGATCGTCATGACGGCGCCGCCCAGCGAGGTTCCCGCAAACGTCACCCCCATCGCGATTCCCCGCCGCGCGGTGAACCAGTTGGCGATCACGAGCTGGCACGGCAGCAGGGTGGAAGCGGTGACGCCGATCGCGATCGCGAGATTGGCGCACAGCAGCAGCGCGTAGGAATCAGCGCGGCTGGCCAGCAGCAGCGCCGCGCCGGTCAGCGCCGCGCCGGCGACCATCACGATCCGCGCCTCGATTCGATCCAGCAGCAATCCGACCGCGGGCGCCGCCAGCGCCGCGATCAGCGATCCCGCGGCGCTGAGCGTGGACAGTCGCGCGCGCGACCATCCGAAGTATTTGAGCAGCGGGGTGAAGAAAACCGCCGCCGTGTTTACCCCGCCGCCCCAGATCAGGAACAGGGTGAAGAACAGCGCCGCAACGATAATCCATGCTCTGCGCTCCTGGCCTGACATCGGCGAGTCTCTCCTCCCTGCGCGCGGCGCGCCGCCGCGTAGCCGTAACCGGCACTAACACGGCTCGCAAAGGGAGCGCCAGCGCGCAGCGCGATGGCCGCGCGCGGAAAATCTGCGCTCCGCCGACTGAGCCTCTCCCCCCGGAAGAGGCCGAGCGGCGCGGCGCTCGCGATTTGTGCGCAAAAGAACGCGGCGGCACCCCCTCCTTTATCCTCCCCCATGTCGAAAAATGGGGGAGGAAAGTCTGATTCTCCCCCGTTGTTTGACACGGGGGAGAATACAAGAGGGGGTGCAGGGACGGGATTCCACGCAAAGCGATCGCGCGTGGAATGACAGCGTGCGCGCGCAGAGACCCGCGCCGCCGCAACTCGAAACAGGATGCCGTGCGCTATCGCTACTGAAGCGCGGTCATCACTGAAGCGCGGTCATCGGGACGTAGCCCTCGACCCCGCTTTTCATCTTGATCTTCACGTAACCAAGCGCGACCCCGACCACGTGGACGCTGTGCGGCGTATGCACCTGGGCGACCTTCTTGCCCCATCGATTGGGCTTGTCGAGCACCTCGGCGTTGCGCGTGAGCCGGAAGATCTTGTCGGTCGGCTTCACCATGTCAACCGCCTCCTGGCTGACATAGGCGGTGGTGCCCGACTTGAGCTTGACCTGCAGGTAGTAGCGCGTCGAACCGGTGACCACCACGAACTTGCCCGCGTGAACGCGCTCGACGTGCTTGCTCCACTTGCTCGGCTCGCTTAAGGCCCAGTCGTCCTTGACGAGCTTCAGGCGCGCGCTGGCCGGTTCAACTTCGCCTGGGTTGAATTTGACCGTGTGACGCGCCGGCGGCTTGGGCTTGAGCTTCGGCTTGGGCTTGGGCGCCGCCACCGGCGAAGCCGCGGAACCGGCTTCCGGCGGGGGCGCCAATTCGGGCGCGGTCGGCGCGCCGGCTCCGGAGCCGGCCGGAACGATCGAAGTCGCGGGAACACCCGCCTCCGGTCCCGCTGCGCGCGCGGCGGAGGCGGGCGCAATCATCACCGCGCAGACAAGCGCCGCGCACAGCGTGCCGGCGCGCAGATTCAAGGTCACTCCTGATAGCATCGCACTCATCCTCTCCGCCCGATTCCCCCGATTGAGTTCAGCAAGCCCCGCACACCGTGCACCGCGTGACGTCGCACGGCCTGGTCTGATGTTCATAATGCGCTTTTTTGCGCTCGGAAAGCAGAAACCATTTGTGGATGTGATGGTCGATGAAGTCCCACGGCAGCAATTCGTCGTGGCCCAGCGCGCGGGTGACATAAAAGTCGGGATTCATCGGCGCCCCCGGCGAGCCGGCAGCGGCTTCGCGGCGGATACGGCCGAGTTCCTGCCAGATTGCGCCGGGACTGTCGCATCCGGCTGAATCGAGACGCTCCAGGATCGCGCCGACGCGGCGGTCCCCGCGCGACACCATGGTCTGGAAGTACGCCTCGCGCGCGGATTCGGCGTCGAGCTCGACCTGCCCCAGGCGCCCGAGCGCCGCCCGCAGCATCGCGACCTTGCGCTTGATCTCGCGCGCCGGCGCCATCGGATCCCACTGCAGCGGCGTCCACGGCTTGGGGACGAACGGATTGAGCGAGACCGTCACGCGGCCGACGCGCTGGCGGCGCGAGCGAGCGCGCTCGATTATCGCCGCGGTGAGCCGCGCGATCGCGAGCACGTCGTCGTCGGTCTCTTCGGGCAACGCGAGCATGAAATAGAGCTTGAGGTTATCGACGCCCTCGCCCACCGTCATCTCGGCGGCGCGCAGGATCTGATCCTCGCTGAGATTCTTGTTGATCACTTTGCGCATCCGCTCGCTGCCCGCCTCGGGTGCGATCGTGACGCTGCGCGCGCCGCCGCGGGCCAGCGCCGACGCGAGCCGCGGCGAGATACAATCGGCCTTGAGCGAGCTGGGCGAGAGCCGCCCACCCGCGTCCGCGACCGTCTCCGCGATTTCGGCGACCCCGGGCACGCTCGCCATCTCGGCGCCGACCAGTCCGATCACGCCGCGCTCGGAAAGTCCGCGGCGCGCCTGGGCAATGATTTTTTCGGGCGAGCGGTAACGGATCGGGCGGTACATGAATCCGGCCGCGCAGAACCGGCATCCCCACTGGCATCCGCGGCTCGCCTCGACCAGGAACATGTCGCCGAAGACCGATTCCTCGGTGAGAATCAGCGACGCGGTGTCGAAGCGATCGAGATCGTCCACCAGCCTGCGCGTCACCCTGGGCCCGCCCGCGCCGCGATAGTCCACCGCCGCGAGCCGGCCCGCGCCATCGTAGCGCGGCGTGAAATCGCGCGGCAGATAGGCGCCATCGATTCGCCCCACAGCGTCGAGCGCGCCGTCGGCATCGCGCGACTTTAGCCAGCGCTCGATAAACTCGGGCACCATCTCCTCGCCCTCGCCGATCAGGAACAAGTCGACGAACTCAGCGATCGGCTCGGGATTAAGAAAGGTCGCCGAGCCGCCCGCGATCACCATCGGCCACTTGCGCCCGGCCCGCTCCGAGCTGCGCAGCGGAATCCCCGCCATCCGCAGCACCCCGAGCAGGTTCAGGTAGTCGGTTTCAAACGCGATCGAGAACGCGACGATATCGAAATCCGAAAGCGGACGGCCGCGCTCGAACGAAACCATCCGCTCCCGCCCGCCGCGGTAAAGCGCGAGCTCGTCCGGGTCGGGCAGAAACGCGCGCTCGGCATCGACCGCGGGATGGGTATCGAACAGATGAAAGACGGCCTGGTAGCCGAGATTGGCCATCCCGAGCCGGTAGATATTCGGATAGACGACGCAGACCGAAACTGCGCCGCCGGGCCGGCGGTCGTAGAGCACCTTCTCCCGCGCGAGGCGTTCCTCGGCGCGCTTACGCGGATGCATCGAGCGTCACCGCGACAGACGCCGCGGCCCGTGTTGAACGTGGGCTTCTCAACCTGATGCTTAGGTTATCCGGAGGGCTTCGGGCCGCTCAAGGGGTGCGCGGCGGCCAGCCGTGCAGCCGATGTCATTCCACGCACTCCTTTGCGTGGAATCCCGGTATCTCTTGCTGACTGCGGCGCCAGACATTCTGCTAGGGAAGGATTTCGAGGCGCCCGATCCGCGAGGGACGGTAGAGCTCGAAATCGCGCCGATCGAGCGTGAAGACGCGGCGGATTCGGTCGCGTTCAGCGACCCGGACCAGCGCCGCGTCGGCAAGGTCCATCGGTAGGTCACGATACTTGCGCATCAACTCGCGCATCCGCGGCAGGTCGGCGCGCTTCAGCGGGGCGATGGCCGGGCCGCCATCAGCAAGCCATGCCCACAGGCGGTCCTGACCGTCGCCGCTGCGGCCGAGCATGTACATTGCCTCGGTGATCGCGGGCCAGACGGTTACCAGGTCGTCCGTGATTCGGAGCATGACCTGCCGGCAGGGCTCGTGCCATTGATCATCAGCGTCGGCGAGCGCGATGAGAGGACCGGCGTCGATCAGCATCCTTGGCACGTCGGTCCTCCTGCAGCATCTCCGCGTACTTGCGCCCGGTATCGACCGAATAGTTCGCGCCGCCGCTGTGAACGGAGCCGATATAATCCTTCGCGCGCTCGTAAGCCGTCAGCTTGCGTTTGCGCGCCGAGGTTTTGCGGACGCGCTCCCGCACGGCGGCGCGGATAAACTCGGACTTGGTCTCGCCGCGGGCGCGCGCCGAGCGCTCCACTCCAGACGCTGCTTCGGCGTCGAATCTTATGGTGAAAACAGCCATCAGCCTTCGTATTACATAGCGTATTACAATGACGCGATCCGGGCAACCCGCGCCGCTCAGCGCTTCCGCGCCGTCAGCATCCAGAACACCCCCACCTCGCCGACCAGCCGCCCCGACGGGCAGACCTCGGCCAGCGCCACGCGCAGGTCGCGCTCGAAGTCGGCCACGCGATCGCCCAAGAGCGCCCGCGAGCAGAAGGACATCGAGTAGAGGTTGCCGAGAATCGAATCGAAGCTCCACTCGGGCTCGAACTCCTCGGTGTATTCCTCCAGCCCCACGAAGCGCGAGCGCGCCAGCACGACGTCGTGCAGCTCCGCGCCGGGCTTGTAAACTCCGTAGCGGTTGTGGCGCTCGGAGCCGAGGTAGCGCTCGATCACTTCGGTTATCGCCACGCGCCACGGCACCGGCGGGGGCGGGGGAATTCCGGCGCCCTGCCCGACCACCGCGATTCCGCCGCCGCGCTCGATTATCGGGTAGACAAAATCGAGCACGCGCTCGCGATCCATCCAGTGAAACGAATTTCCCGCGCTGACCACGCGGAAGCGCCCGATCGAATCGTCGAGATCCTCGGCGCGTGCGCATCGCCACTGGATATTGGTCACTCCGCGCTCGCGCGCGATCCGCGCCGCTTCCGCCAGCATCTCGGGTTCCTGATCGACCGCGACGACTTCCTCGAACAGATGCGCCAGCGGGGTCGTAATGCTGCCCGGACCACATCCGAGATCGAGCAGGCGCCCGCGTCCGTCAAGCCCGAAGCGCTCGCGCATCTTCGTCACCAGCGCGGGCGGATACGGCGGGCGATAGCGCGAGTAATACTCCGCGGTTCCCGCGTACAACCCGCGCCCGCGGTATTCGATCTCGTTTTTCACCGGCTGGCGTCGCCTGCGCGATTCACGCGATCCGCTCGGGATGCGTATAGATATTGAAGCCGCCGTCGCGCACGAATCCCACCAGCGTCATCGCGAGCTCGTCGGCAAGCTCGACCGCCAGCGACGACGGCGCGGAGACCGCGGCGAGAATCGCGACGCCGGCGGCCGCGGCTTTCTGCACGATCTCGAAGCTCGCCCGCCCGCTCACCATCATCACGGCGCCGCCAAGCGGAACCATCGCGCGCCCGAGCGCCCATCCGACCAGCTTGTCCACCGCGTTGTGCCGCCCGATATCCTCGCGCAGCGCGCGCAGCTTGCCGTCAGTCGCGAAGACCGCGGCGGCATGAAGGCCGCCGGTCGCGGCGAAGATTTTCTGCGCCTCGCGCATGTGCGCGGCCATCTGCGGCAGCCGCGCGCCCGCCACGCGCGCCTCGCCTGCGAGCCGGGCGACGCGGCGGCGAATCGCGTCGATACTGGTCTTGCCGCACAACCCGCAACTGGAGGACATCGCGAAGTTGCGCTTGAGGCGCTCGCGCAGGGGGCCGGCCGCAACCGCCAGGATTACATCGACGATATTCGCCTCGTCGGCGCCGGTGCGGGTGCGCACGCGGCGGACTTCGCCAAGCTCGGCGGGGCTTTCGATAAAGCCCTCGGCGAACAGGAAGCCGGCCACCAGCTCGTCGTCATGGCCGGGCGTGCGCATCGTGATCGTGAAGCGGCGGCCGCCGAGCCTGATCTCAAGCGGTTCCTCGGCGGCAAGCGCCTCACGCGCGGCGGTGCGCCGCGCGCCTCCGCGCCATTTGATCGCGTCGCGCGCGGTATGCGGCTTCTGATTCATCGGATAGCGGCTACTCACGATAGCATGGCGCCGCCGACCGGAGGCGAGCGCAGCCATCCTCACGCGGCAGATGACGCGCGGTGGACTGGAATTCGTTTGAGCTCGGTGCGGAGCGTCCGCTCGGCACGCCAAAGATCGTGTGCCTGCTGCATCCGCAGCCACAGTCCGGGGCCATTGCCGCAGAACCGCCCCAGCCGAGCCGCCATCTCGGGCGTAATCGACCCCTTCTCGGCCATGATCCGATGCAACGTCTGGCGCGTTACCCCTAGCTGGCGTGCCGCCTCGCTGACCGAGAGACCGAGCGCAGGAAGGACGTCTTCGCGCAGGATCGCGCCGGGATGGGTCGGCGGTCTCGGCAATGCGGGCCTGGTTTTGCTTTGCCGGTTCATTCGCAGTCCTCAATGATACTGTTCCAGATCAACGTTCAGAGCGTCGCCGTCGAGCCAATCAAAGGTGATGCACCAGGGGCCGTCCACGTGGAGGCTGTAGCGCTGTGGCTTGCCCCGCAGCCGATGAAAGTCAAAGCCGGGGACATTGAGGTCGCGCAGCGAGACAGCCTGCTGGATCGCATCGAGCCTCCGCAGCGCCCGGCTCTGCAGCTCCGCCGCCACCTTTCGGCTTCGACCGGTCTTGGACAACTCCTCGAGCCCCTTGTGGCGGAAGCTCCTTATCACCGCGATAGTGTAACATCTGCTGTTACAGGTGTAAACTCCGGCATTACAGGCCCCTCGCGATCTGTTGAGACCAGGGGCGTCGCACACCGGCGCACCGGGGAGAATCAAAATCGTGGCGCGGCCGCCTATCGTGTCACTCCGAGCGCAGCGGGTCGGCCGCGAGGCCTGACCGAGCGGCCGTCCTGAGCGGAGCGAAGGGCGGCGGGGCATTTCACTTCCGCGCGCGACCTGCTATACTCAGTTCAGCGATGGACGCCGCAGGCACAGCCGCCCGCCGTCCGATTTCCCTCCGCAGTATCAACTGCACCCAGTTAGTACCGCACCAGCTAATAGCATCTCGCGTACCGCCACCTGAAAGAAACTGGAGGGCGGGGAGAATAGGTATCGGCGCGGGGCCGGTAATTAATCGAACCCAAGCTCGCCGTGGCGGATTCGCGAGCATCGGCGCGGACTCCTTCCCCCTGGCATTACCCGGTGCGGGCCCGGGAGGCCCGGTCGCAAACCCATCGGCGGCGGCGGCGAACCGGCGGTATCCCGCGCCCGGACCTCTCCCAACCCGCCGCTTGGACATCGCGGGCCAACCACACTACCTTGGCCTCACGAGTCCGGCCACTTCGAGACACGCAGCGCCGGTCGCCGAGCGCCGGCGGCCGCGCCACGGGGAGCATCATGAGCAAGCGCCAGCCCTTAAGCCCCGACACCGCCTCCAGGCACTCGCGCCTGCGCGGCGCCACGAAATCGCACAGCGTATGTCCGTATTGCGCGGTCGGATGCAGTCAGAACGTGTACACGAAAGCCGGCCGCGTGATCGATATCGAGGGCGACCCCGACTCCCCGATCAACGAGGGCACGCTGTGCCCCAAGGGCGCCAACACTTTCCAGCTCGTCGCGAATCCTCATCGCGTGACGACGGCGAAGTATCGCGCGCCGCACAGCGACAGGTGGGAGGACCGTCCGCTGGACTGGGCGATGGAGCGAATCGCGCATCTGGTCAAGGAGGCGCGCGACCGCGACCTGGTCGAGCGCGACGCGTCGGGGATGACGGTTAACCGGCTCGCGACGATCGCGCATCTGGGCGGCGCCACGCTCGACGACGAGGAAAACTATCTCATCAAGAAGCTCTTCGCCGGCGGGCTCGGGATGGTGGCGATCGAGAACCAGGCGCGCATATGACACAGCGCATCGGTGCCCGGTCTGGGCGCCTCCTTCGGACGCGGCGCGGCGACGGGCTTCACGCGCGATCTGGCCAACAGCGATTGCATCCTGGTGATGGGCTCGAACATGGCCGAGGCGCATCCGGTCGGCTTTCGCTGGGTGCTCAAGGCGCGCGAGCAAGGCGCAAAACTGATCCACGTCGATCCGCGCTTCACGCGGACCTCCGCGATGGCTGATGTGTACGCGCCGATTCGCGCGGGCACTGACGTCGCGTTCCTGGGTGGGTTAATCAGTTATGTAATCGAGCATGGCAAATGGTTCCGCGAGTACGTGACGCACTACACCAACGCCGCGACGATCGTGAACGAGGGATTCACCGACAGCGAGGACGGCGGCGGAATCTTCGCGGGCTTCAACTCCGCCACGGGACGCTACGACGGTGCGCCCGGCGTGTGGGGCTACAGCATCGGGCCCGACGGGATCCAGTCCGATCCAACGCTGGAGCATCCGCGCTGCGTCTTCCAGATCCTGCGCCGCCACTTCGCGCGCTACACGCCCGAGACGGTCGCCGGCGTCTGCGGATGCCGCCCGGAGGACGTCGTCAAGATTGCCGAGATGCTTGCGCGCAACTCCGGGCGCGAGCGCACCAGCGCTATCGTGTACGCACTCGGATGGACACAGCATTCGACCGGCGTGCAGATGATCCGCGCCGCCGCGATCCTGCAGCTCCTGCTCGGCAACGTCGGACGGCCGGGCGGCGGGATCATGGCGATGCGCGGGCACTGCTCGATCCAGGGCTCGACCGACATTCCCACGCTCTACGACCTGCTGCCCGGCTACCTGCCGCATCCGGCCGCCGCGCCCGAGCAGGCGACGCTCGCGCGCTACCTCGAAACCGGCCACGGCTTCATGACGGCGCTGGGATGCAGCGCGGCGGGCGGATGGCAGCAGGAGGCGCTGGAGGGATTCTGGTCGCATCTGCCGCGCTTCATCGTGAGCCTGCTCAAGGCATGGTACGGCGGCGCGGCGAGCGCGGACAACGAGTTCGGCTACGGATGGCTGCCCAAGTATGACGCCGACTACTCGCAGCTCGCGACGTTCGTGCGCATGATGGAGGGCAAGGTGCGCGGGCTGTTTCTGATCGGGCAGAATCCGGCCGCCGGCGCGCCCAACGCGGAGCTCAATCGCGCGGCGCTGCGCAACCTCGATTGGCTGGTGGTGCGCGACTGGTTCGAGCACGAGAGCGCGAACTTCTGGTACGCCGATCCGCGCGTCGAGGATCCCAAGGCGATCAAGACCGAGGTGTTCTTCATCCCCGCCGCGACCAGCGTCGAGAAGTGCGGCACCTTCACCAACACCGAACGCCTCCTGCAGTGGCATGAGAAGGCCGTCGATCCGCCCGGCGATTGCCGCTCCGACTTGTGGTTCATGTATCATCTCGGACGCCGGTTGAAAGAGATGTACGCGGACTCGACGCTCGAGCGCGACGCGCCGATCCGCAACCTCACCTGGAGCTATGGCGCGGGCGGCGCCGAGCGTCTGCCCGACGGCTCGACCAGCCGCATCGCCGACGAGCCCGACGCCGAGGCGGTGCTGCGCGAAATCAACGGATGGCGCGTCAGCGACGGCGCGATGATCGCGAGCTTCAGCGACTTGCGCGAGGATGGCTCGACTGCGTGCGGCGGTTGGATCTACACCGGCGTATGCCCCGACTCTGCGACCAACCTGGCGCGCTCACGCGATCCCGCAATCGTCGGCTCGGCGTATCCGCGATGGGGGTTTGCGTGGCCGGCCAACCGACGCGTGCTCTACAATCGCGCGTCAGCCGATCCCGAAGGCCGGCCGTGGTCAGAGCGCAAGAAGCTGGTCTGGTGGGATGAGGCGGAGCACAAGTGGACCGGGCTCGACGTTCCCGACCTCAATGTCGCGCGCGCTCCGTCGTATCGGCCGTGGCCGGGCGCGCGCGGGATGGACGCGATCGCGGGCGACGCGCCGTTCACGATGCATCCGGATGGCCGCGCGCATCTGTTCGCGCCCTACGGCGTGAAGGACGGACCGCTGCCGGTGCATTATGAGCCGCGCGAGTCGGTCGTGAAGAACGCGCTCCACGCCGCGCAGCGCACGCCCACGCTGAGCGAATATCCCAGCGCGCTCAACCGGCTCGCGCGCGAGGTCGACGCCGACTACCCGATCGTCGCGACCACCTATCGCCTCACCGAGCATTACCTGTCCGGCCCGATGAGCCGGTTTAACTCGTGGCTCAACGAGCTGCAGCCCGAGATGTTCGTGGAGCTGAGCCCGGAGCTTGCGGCCGAGCGAGCGATCAGGCACGGAGGATGGATGATCGTCGAGACGCCGCGCGGCGAGATCGAGGCGCGCGCGATGGTGACGCGGCGGATTCGTCCGCTCACGGTCGGCGGCGGCACCGTTCATCAGATCGGCCTGCCGATTCATTGGGGATACGCCGGCGAGACGGTCGGCGCGATCGCCAACGATCTGACGGCGCTGATAACCGAGCCCAACGTCAGCATGCACGAGGCCAAGGCGTTCACCTGCAACGTGCGTCCGGGACGGCTGCGAAATATCCGCAAGGCCGTACCCGTCGCGGCGGCGGCGCGCGCGCACGGCGACGAGCCGATTCCCGATACGCCCGATTGCGCGCAGCCCGAGGGGCGCCAGATGCGCAAGGGATGGCGCCGCTGATCGCGCGAGCACGCGATGGGGATTCTCGAAAACCTGCTCTATCCGTTCCGGCGCGGCGCGGTGCCGGCGCCGCGCCCGGCGACCGGGTTCTTCACCGACACCACGCTGTGCATCGGATGCAAGGCGTGCGAGGTCGCGTGCAAGCAGTGGAACCAGCTTCCCGCCGACGGCTTCAACTTCACCGCCAACAGCTACGACAACACCGTGGCGCTGTCCGCAACGACCTGGCGCCACGTCACTTTCGTCGAGCAGTTTCCCGACCCCGCGCACGCCGCGCCGCCCGAGCCCGCGCGTACGCCGTCGGGCTCGCTCGATATCGAAGCGCTGCTCGCCGAGGCGCAATCGGGCCGCTGGCTCATGATGAGCGACGTCTGCAAGCATTGCAGCGCCGCGCCGTGCGAGATGGCCTGCCCGACCGGTGCGCTGATCGTCAATGAGTTCTCCAACGTCTACCTGCAGAACGACATCTGCAACGGATGCGGCTACTGCGTGGCAGCGTGCCCGTTCGGCGTGATCACGCGCGGCGCGCTCGACGGCCATGCGCACAAGTGCACGCTGTGCTTCGATCGCCAGCGCGACGAGCTGACGCCGGCGTGCGCGAAGGCGTGTCCGACCGGCTCGATTCAGTTCGGCCCGCTCGATGAGTTGCGCGAGCGCGCGCACGCCCGCGTCGAGCAACTGCACGAGCGCGGCGAGATGACCGCGTACCTGTATGGCGACTCGCCGTCGGTCAGCTACTCGGCGCTGGGCGCGTTCTTCCTGCTGCTGGATCGGCCGCGCCGCTACGGACTGCCCGATGAGCCTGAGCGCCCGCAGCTAAACATGCGCGGCGACTACCTGCGCGCCGCGGCGGGCGCGATTCTTTCGCTGGCGGCGATCTTCGCGGTGCTGGTCGTGTATGCGGCCTGAGCGCGCGCCTGCGGTCTTCCGCGCCACCAAGGCGCCGCCGTGGCATGGATGGGTCAGCGCGGATCTGTTCCTGTCCTCGCTCGGCGCGGGGACCTTCATCGTGGCGGCGCTCGCGCTGCTGATGCGCCCGATTCATCTCGGCGCGGTCGCGCGGCTGGGATTCGTCGGCGTATTCCCGATCATGCTCGCGGACCTGATCTGCCTGGTCGTGGACCTTGGCGATCCGGCGCGTTTCCTCAATATGCTGCGCGTGTTCAAGCCGGGCTCGCCGATGTCAGTGGGAGTGTGGTCGATCGCGCTCTTCACCACGATTGCGTTCGGCGCCTGCGTGGCGGTGTTCGTCGATCTGCCCCGCTCGGTGCTGCCGGTGCTTGCCGCGGCGGGACTCGCGCCGGCGCTCGTTGTCAGCCTTTACAAGGGAGTTCTGCTGAGCGCCACCGCGCAGCCCGGATGGCGCAAGATGCGATGGCTCGGCGCGGCGTTCGCGACCTCATCGATGGCCTCTGGCGCGGCGCTAATGCTGCTGCTCGCGTGGCGGCTGGGCGACATGGAGGCCGAGTCGGTGATGCGAATCATGATGGGATGGCTGCTGGTGCTCAACGCGATCGCGGTGCGGATGGTGATGGGGCAGCCCGCGCGCAGCGGTCATCTCGCCGAGCCGGCGCCCACGCCGGTCGCCTTCCAGCGCCGCGCGACGATCTACACGCTCTTCATCGTCGGCGGAATCGGCGCGCCGATCGTGCTCGCCGCGATCGCGGCGCAGCTCCCCGCGCTGGGAATCGCGGCGGCCGCGCTCGCACTTGCGGGAATGATCGTCTCGCGCCATTACCTGGTGATGATACCGCGTCGCGACGAGCCGTCGTGATCCGGGGCTTCGCGACTGACCAGCTGAAGGTCATGGCCGCGCTCGGGCGTCAGCGCAGAAAGTGATTCGGCAGCGGGCGGCCGGAGTAGCGATAGCTCCCGCGGATAGCCGCGGTGACGTAGCGCTTGGCGGCGCGCACCGCCTCCAGCAGTTCCATCCCGAGCGCCAGCGACACCGCGATAGCAGCCGAGAAAACGCATCCACTCCCGTGCACGCCGCCACCCGCGATGCGCGCGGAGCGCAACTCCACGAAGCGGCGGCCGTCGTGGAACAGATCGGTCGGTGCGCCGGAGCGATGGCCGCCCTTGATAACCACCGCCTGCGCTCCGATCGCGACGATCTCGCGCGCCGCCGCGCGGATGGCGTCGTCGCTGACGCATCGGATGCCGGTCAGCGCTTCCGCCTCGGCAAGATTCGGCGTCACGATTCTAGCAAGCGGAATCAGGAACCGGCGCAGGGCGCGCGCGCCGCCGACATCGAGCAGCCGCACTCCGGCGGTCGAGACCATGACGGGATCCACCACCGGCGACGGCATCCTGAGCTCGCTTACCGCGCGCGCCACCGCGCGCACGATCGCGGCGCTGGCGAGCGCTCCGATCTTGACCGCGCGCGGCATCGCCTCCGCCACCACGCTTTCGATTTGCGCGCGCACCATCGCGGGCGCAACGGGCAACACCCGCTCGACGGACGCGGAGTTCTGCGCAATTACGGCGGTCAGGACGGAAAAGCCGTGGGCACGATGGGCTGCGAAGGTTGCGAGATCGGCCTGGATGCCGGCGCCGCCGGAAGGATCGCTACCCGCGATCGTGAGTACCAACGGTGGAACTTTGCTCGAGCTCATCGGATGGACGTCGCATATGCAATTGATTGTATTCCAGCGGCCGCCGCGCGGGAAGCCGGGACCCGCATTGCCTGAGCTTCCGGCGCGGGAGTATTTTGCGCCTCAGGCTGGGCGCGCCTGCCAGGTGCCGAGCGCGCGGAGCCGACTATGCCGGTAAGAGGCGAAAACGAATTCCTGAACCTGCCGTTCCAGGCAAAGCTGGAGTTTCTCTACGGCCTGCCCGCGCGCCAGAAACGCGACCTGATCCTGTCCGCGCCCGAGGCCGAGCGCCTGGTGCAGTCGTTCTCGCCCGAGACGCTCTTCTACACGCTCAAGGAAATAGGCTCCGCCGACGCCGGCGACCTTTTGAGCCTGGCGATGCCCGAGCAGGTCAAGTCGCTGTTCGATCTCGACTGCTGGAACAAGGACCGCCCCAACTTCGAGCGCATGCGCGAGTGGATCGAGACGCTCTCGGAAGCCGGGCGGCGCCGCATGGCCGACGGGCTCATGCAGCTCGACATGGAGATGGTCGCGCTGCTGCTGCGCACCTACCTGAAGGTGCATCGGCTCGACGATCCCGCGGCCTCCGAGGATCCGCCCACCAACCGCTACGTTCAGTTCGACGAGCATTACCTGATCGAGTTCGTCCGTTACGACCCGATAACGCAGCACGTCTCGGATTTCCTCGAAGAGGCTTTCGAGCGCGACTACAACTACTTCGCGGGCCTGCTGGAGGAAATCTACTGGGGAGTGGCCGCCGAGCTCGAGGAGCAGGCCTACGACTTCCGCCGGGCGCGGCTGGCCGATCGCGGATTCCCCGACTACTACGACGCGCAAGACGTGTTCGCCTACATCAATCCGCGCGAGTTCCTGAAGATCCGCGAAACCTACGTCAAGCCGACCCGCGACGAAGGGCGCGACGACGACGAGGTGCTCGCGCCCGGGATGGCGCCGGTTCTCGCCGAGGCCGACAACTCGCTGTTCAACGCCGCGCTCATCGCGGGCTTCGCCGCGCAGGGCAAGCGCCAGTTGCGCAGCGAAATGGCGATGGTGAGCAACCAGGTGCTGGTTGCGCGCGCGGTCGATTTCGGCGACCTGGACGCGGTGCGCGTCGCGGTCGAGATGACGCACAATTACCTGAACCTGGGGCTGGAGAATCTGGCCGCGGGCGATCTCGCCGGCGCCATCGAGCATCTGCGCGACACCCCGCTCAAGCTCCTGTTCCGCCTCGGCGTGAGCCTGACGCTCGACCTGCGCACGCGCGCCGAGGCGGCGGTGCGCCGGCTCGGACTCAGCGTCGGACGCGCCCGCGAAATCCCGTACCTCGACACGCCCTATCGCGAGGGGCTGGCGGGATTCCTGGAACGCCAGCCCCGATTCTTCGCCGCGCTGGACGGAACCGGCTCGGTCGAGATGCGCGACTTCCGCACTATCCGCGACCTCCATCTCGGTCACGCGGTGCTGGATCAGATCGAATCGATTCCCGAGGTGTTCCGTGCGCTGCTCGAAATCGACGTGGCGGGCGCGCGATTTCGCGCGGCGATCGCGGGCGGCGAGATTCGGCTCAGCCAGGTACTGCTGACCGCGCTGGTGCGGATGGCGATGGACGGGAGCCTGGAGGTGGCGCCGCTGGAGGCTTCGCGGCTGGTGCGGATGCGATCGGCCGTGATGGCGTACGCAAACGGCACCGGGCATCTCTCCGAGCGCTTCCGCGAGATGGTCACCGCGCTCCTGGCGCAAAAGCTCGGCGACACCGTGCGCAAGGCGGGCACCGAATTTACGCGCTCCTGCCTGAACCTGCTCGAAGACGAATTCTCGCACCTGGGCGGCGAGAAAGAGATCGACCCCCGCTTCATCAGCAGCGTGCTGGTGCGCCGCGGCTAAAACGCAAAGCTAGCGCGTGAGCGTAACGATGTGCGGCATCCCGTCGCGCACGAGCGTGAGTTCGACCGGCGCGCCCGCCTTGACCGCTTCGAGGTCGCTGCTGAAGTCCTTTGGGCCGGTGATCGGATGGCCGCCGATTTTAAGGACCACGTCGCCGCGCTTCACGCCCGCCATCTGTGCCGCGCCGCCGACGTCGGAGACGATCGCGCCCTGCCCGGCCGGCACGCGAAAGTACTCGGCGAGCGCGGGCGTCAGTTCTTCGACGGTCATGCCGCTGGCGGTCGCGACCCCCGGGCCGCGCGCGGAGAGCGCAGGCTCCGGCAGATCCTGGAACAGCGTGGTGGCGACAAAGATCGGCGCCTTGGAATTGACCGCCAGCGCGATCGCGTCGCTCGGACGGCTATCGATCGAGTAGCGCCCGTGATCCATGTAGATGCGCGCGTAGTAGGTGTCGTGGTGCATCGCGACGATCGCGACCCGATCAACCTGGTTGCCGGTCTTCTCGATTATCGAGCTGAGCAGATCCTGCGTGAGCGGGCGCGCGGGTTTGATTCCGTGGACCGCAAGCCCGATCGCATAGGCTTCGGTCTCGCCGATCACCACCGGAAGCTGGCGCTTGCCGCTGGCGTCGGTCAGCAGAACGTAGTGCGCGCCTGCGTCGCGGTCGAAGCCGACCGACTCGACGTGGACCCGGACCTCGGCGCCGTCCGCCTGGGCGCCTGAAACAGCGCCAGGGTCGGGCCCGCGGCTGCACGCGCACGCGGTGGCCAGCGCCGCCATCAGCACGATTCCCGCATATCGCGCGCGTAGAACGCCCATAGCCGATAAAGTTACGCGGGCGCCCCGCCCGATGCCAAGGGCTCCGCTAAGCGCCTGCCGTGCGGAAGCCGCGCGCCACGAGATAGAGCTCAGAGGAGCCGGGACGGGTTGCCGCGGTGCGGGTGACCTCCACGCGATCGAAGTGGCGCTCGAACTCCGCGACGATGCGCTTGAACTCCGCGCCCATGAACACCTTGGTCACCATCGCGCCACCCGGCCTGAGCGTCCGGCGCGCAAATGCCAGTGCCGCATCGATCAGCTCCGCCGACCGCGCCTCGTCACGCGCGGCGATGCCGGTGAGCTTGGGCGCGAGGTCGCAGGTGACGAGATCGGCGGTACCGCCGAGCTCGGTGACGACGCGATCGACGGTGACCTGCTCCAGGATATCGCCGGCGATCGTGACGACTCCCGCCGGTGGATTGGCGCATCGCGCGAGATCGACCCCGACCACGCGCCCGCCCGCTCCCGCCGCTCGCGCCAGGATGGCGAGCCATCCGCCGGGCGCGCATCCGAGGTCCGCAACGCGCGCGCCGCGTGTGACGAGCTTCTGGCGCGCGATCAGCTCCTCGATCTTGAACGCCGCACGCGACGGCAAGCCGCGCTCGCGCGCCTTGCGATAGTATTTGTCGCGCGGTTCGTAGGTGGCCATCGTGGAATATTATGCGCGCCTCTTTGCGCGCTCGCGTCGAGCCGGTATCGTGAATCGCACTGCGAAGTTGTGCCGAATGTAGTTGCGGTTCCCCCGATGACATCCTTGCGTATCGACGACCTGAATCCCCAGCAGCGCGACGCGGTGCTCGCGCCGCCCGGGCCCATCCTGATTCTCGCCGGCGCGGGATCGGGCAAGACCCGCGTGCTCACCTACCGTATCGCCCACCTGCTGGGCGAGCGCAAGGCGGTGCCGGAACAGGTGCTGGCGGTCACCTTCACCAACAAGGCGGCGGCCGAGATGCGCGAGCGGGTCGCTGGACTGATCGGCGCCGACGCGCGCGCCCCGTGGGTGAGCACGTTTCACTCAGCATGCGCGCGGATTCTGCGCCAGGAGGGCCGCCTGCTCGGCTTCGACCGCAATTTCTCGATTCTCGACGAGGGCGACTCGATGGCGACGGTGCGGCGCGTGCTCGAAGACGCGGCGCTCGCAGACTCGCCCCCGCCCGAATATCTGCGCGACCGGATCGAGCAGGCCAAAAACGAGGCGGTCACGCCCGAGGCGATGGCGGCTGAGGCGGCCGACGAGCGCGAGGGGCGCATCGCGCAGCTCTACCGGATGTACCAGGAGCGGATGCGCTCGATTAACGCGATGGATTTCTCGGACCTGCAGATGCACACCTGGGTGCTGCTCGAAAATCATCCCGAGGTGCTCGAGCGATGGCAGCGGCGCGCCGAGCATCTGCTGGTCGATGAGTACCAGGACACCAACCGGGTGCAGTACCTGATCGTGCGCGCGCTTTCGGCGCGCTCGGGAAATATCTGCGTGGTGGGCGACGAGGACCAGTCGATCTACCGATGGCGCGGCGCCGATATCCGCAACATCCTGGACTTCGAGCGCGACTTTCCCGCCGCGCGGATCTTCAAGCTCGAGCAGAATTACCGCTCCACCAAGACTATCCTGGCCGCTGCCGCCGGAGTGATTCGCAACAACCTGGAGCGCAAGGACAAAGAGCTCTGGACCGACAATGAAGCCGGCGAGCAGGTGACCTACTACACCGGGATCACCGAGCGGGACGAGGCCGACTTCGTCGCGCGCGAGATCGCCCGCCTGGTCGCAGAGGGCAACCTCCGGCCCGCCGAGTTCGTGGTCTTCTACCGCGTCAACGCGCAGGCGCGCGCGATCGAGGAAGCGCTGGTGCGCCGCCGCGTGCCCTACTACATCGTGGGCGGCGTGCGCTTCTATGAGCAGCGCGACGTCAAGGATCTGCTCGCCTACCTGCGCGTGATCGCCAATCCGGCCGACGCGGTGAGCCTGGAGCGGATGGTGGCGACACCGTCGCGCGGGATCGGGGCAAAGACGATCGAAGCGGCGGCGGCGATCGCCGCGCGCGAAAATATCACCGCGTTCGAGGCGCTGGGACGGCTGGAAACCGCCTCCGCGGTGCGGCTCAGCACCGCCAAGGCGGCGGGTGCGCTGTACGGCTGGATGCGCGATCTCGCGGCGCGCGCGCCCGAGACTCCGGTGCGAGCGATCGTCGCCGAGGTCGTCGCGAATTCGGGCTTCGAGGCTTACCTCGACACGCTTCCCGACGCGGCGGCGCGCAAGCAGAACCTGGCCGAGATGCTCACCGCGGCGGCCGCATTCGACTCCGAAGCGGCGGGCGGCGGGCTCGCCGAATTCCTGGAGCGCGTGGCGCTGGTCAGCGACACCGACCAGATTGCCGAGCGCGGCGGACGCGCGGCGCTGATGACGCTGCATACGTCGAAGGGGCTGGAGTACCCGGTCGTGTTTATTGCGGGAATGGAGGAGGGAATGTTTCCGCACAGCCGCTCACAGGACAGCGCACACGAGATCGAGGAGGAGCGCCGCCTGTGCTACGTCGGGATGACGCGGGCGCGCCGCCTGCTATATCTGACCAACACGCTCTCGCGCGAGATATACGGCCAGCGGCAGGAATCGCGTCCGTCGCGGTTTCTCGCCGAAATCGACCCGGGCCTGATGCGGCGAATCGCGCCCGAGCCGCAGCGCCCGATCCTGCGCACGCCCGAGCGCGGCACCTACGTCGATTACAGTGACAGCCAGCTTCCGGCGGAGGAAGCGGATGGCGGCGGCGGACTCGGCGTCGGCGCCCGGGTGATTCATCCCAGCTTCGGACGCGGAGTTGTCCGTAAGCGCGAGGGGCGCGGCGACTCGGCCAAGGCGTGGGTGAATTTCGAGCGCGCCGGGCTCAAGCTGCTGGTGTTGAAATTCGCGAATTTGCGCCCGATTGCCGACTGATCGATCTACCCGTACAATCTTCAGACAGGCCGATACTTCGGTGGCACGGTGGTATATGCGAGCCGTAACCGCTGCGGCGCCTTCACCTGATTCACACATGCGTTTTCCAAATATGTTCAAGCGCAAGCTAATGCGGGTGGTTGCGATCATGATGGCCGTGATCGCGGGGGTGTGGGCGACGGCGCCCATGGTGATGGCGTGGACCGACGCGGAGTTCGAAAAGCGTCCGCTTTACGCGTATCCGCTGCCGCAGGGCCGCGACAATGTCATCGGCAATCTGATCACCTACCAGCTCCAGAAGGGCGACACGCTGCTGGATGTCGGGCGATGGTTCGGGCTGACCGGCAAGGAAATATCGGCCGCCAATGATCACATGGACTGGTGGACACCGCCGGCCGGCAAACAGATCATCCTGCCCGACGAGCATATCCTGCCCGACGGTCCTCGCGACGGGATCGTCGTCAACGTCCCCGAGATGCGGCTGTATTACTACTATCCATCGCCAACCAGATCCCGCCACGGCAAGGGTCTAATCCCGGCGAAGTACCGCGCCCGCGTGGTTTACACGTTCCCGGTCGGACTGGGCCGGTACGACTGGCGCACCCCGATCGGCAAGACGTTCCGCGTGACGGCGAAAGAGCATAACCCGGCGTGGATCCTCCCCAAGGACATCTACCAGGAGCACCTCGAGCGCGACGGCTACGCGGAGCACATGGTTCCGGGCGGCGATCCCGATAATCCCGAGGGCCACTGGCGGCTCGATCTCAACCTCCCCGGCTACGCGATTCACGGGACCAACGTGCCGTGGGGCGTCGGGATGGAAGTGAGCCACGGATGTATCCGGCTCTACCCCGAGGACATCGACCGGCTCTGGCACATCGTGCCCGTCGGTACGACCGGGGTAGTCGTTTATCAGCCCGTGAAGTTCGGATGGCATGGCGACGCGCTTTACGTCGAGGTGCATCCCGACGTGTACGGGATGTATCCCGGAATCTGGAAGCACACGATCGATCTGGCAAAACAGAAGGGCATACTCGACCTTATCGACACGGACAAGCTGCAGAAGGCCGTCGAGGCAAAGACCGGCGTGCCGACCTACATCCTGCCCGGACCCGCTCCCGACGGTACCGCCGACTAGCTCGCGCGTGCGCCGTGCGCGCGCGACAGGCGCCGGTGGTGCGGGCGCGGCGTCCGGATGCGCTTGAGCAGATAAATTTCGCGGGTGCCGAATCCAAACGGCCCCGGCCATCGGTACCGTCTGATTATCTTCGTACCGACAATCGGCTCGACCGCGATCGTATATGCATCGGTGCGCGCGGACGTGATCATCGGAATTCCCGCCTCCATCCGCCGCGTGTCGATTCCCAGGCGCGGGTATCGGTACAGGTCATCGCCGTTGAGCGGATAGCCGGCGTCGATCGCGCGGCGCGCGACCCCGCGCTCGAGCAGCCAGTCGCGCGCGCTGACCACCGCGGCCATCCCGCGCTGATAGTCGTAAACCCCGACCACCGCTACCGCGCCCATGACCAGGGTCATCGCCAGCGCGGCGAGCCTTGCTTTCGGCATCGCGGGCAGCGGCGCCATCGCCAGCATCAGTGCTCCGGCGGGCACCAGGACCAGGTAATAGCGGTCGGCAAAAAACCACAGCGGCTGCATCGCAAGCCAGTACACGATCGCCGTGAGCACCACGGCCGCCGCGCCGCGGCTCATCCGCGCAACCACCTCGCGCGCGGCGAAGAAGATTCCGGCCGCGCCGACGCTGCCCCATGCAACCGCGACCCACCTCTCCCATCCGGTCCAATAGAAGCGGGTCGGCAATCCGCGCAGCACCAGCGCGTTGCGCCATCCGCCGAAGCAGCTGAACTCAGGCTGATTGACGGCCGGATGCGCGCGCACCAGCATCCAGGTCACGAAGAATGTCGCCGACGAAAAGGTAACCCCTTCGCGCCATCGCTCGCGCCGCCACTGCAGGATCGCCAGCGGGCTCAGCAGCACGCCGAGGTTGAGCGCGGGACCGAGCACGCCGCCGAGCATGTAGATGCCCGGGGCGACGTCGAGGAACTCGGTGAAGGCATGCTCGCGACTCAGCAGGTCCCACGGCGGTGCGCGCAATATCGTAAGCCAGTACCAGATGACCGCGCACACGGCCGCTGCTGCGGCAAACGGCGCGATCTCGACGCCCAGGCGCCGCCAGTCGGCCCGGTGCGCGTCGGCCGGATGGAAGTCGAACAGCAATATTGCGCCGGCGCATCCGGCGGCAACCGCACCGCCGAACGGGCGCACCAGGAATGCTCCCACCGTCAGCGCGGCGGCCGTCCACAGCCACGCGACCCCGTGTCTTGGCTCGAAGTACGAAAACGCCAGCAACGCCGCGACCATCATCGCGATGAACGGCACGTCGGTCATGAACGAGAAGCTCAGGAACAGGAAGCACGGATTGCAGACGATCAGCGCGGTCGCGATTGCGGCTTCGCCGCGCCGCGCGCCGCATCGCAGCGCCAGCAGAAAAAACATCAGGGCGGTCGCCGCGCCGACCATCGCGAGCGACAGGTCCAGCGAACGATAGCTCGCGCCGAAAAGGTTGCTCCACATCCCGCCCAGCACGATTTGCGCAACCGGCATCGCGTCGGTGTAGCCCGCGAATCGAATCAGACCGGTGTGCGCGAAATATCGTGCCGACGCCGCATACAGCCAGCTATCGAGCACCGGCGCGTTGGCAAGCGGCCGCACCAGCAGCCACACCAGCGCATACCATGCGGCGATCGCCGCCGCCGCGGACCATCCCGGATGCGGACCGGAGCGCGGCGATGGCGGCGGCTCGGGGTCAATCGATTTGGGCACGGGTTGCACAGTCTCGGCGGGGCGCAGTCATCGCGGCGCGACGTATCGCGGTCTCATCATGCGTGCACGAAAGCGCGAGCACAATTGCAATTGGCAGATGGTTCGCGACCCGCCTTGCCCGCCTTTCAACCTATACCCTATACTTCGACCGGCGCCGCAAACTCGATGGACGACGAGCAAATTTACCGGTTGCGGCCGGCTCCTCGCGAGCTTCAGGACGCGCTTTCATTGCCGGCGCGTCCCAACCCAAGAGAATCAAGATGCGACAAGTAGCCTTTCACCGCCCCTCGATCGGTCCCGAAGAGGAGCGCGAAGTCCTTGATACCCTGCGCTCGGGATGGATCACGACGGGGCCCAAGGCCAAGCGTTTCGAGCGCGAGTTCGCCGAATATGTCGGCGCGCCGCATGCGATCGCGCTCGCGCACTGCACCGGAGCCCTTCACCTGGCGCTGTGGGCGCTCGGCATCGGGCCCGGCGACGAGGTGATCACGACGCCATTCACCTTCACCGCAACGGCCGAGGTGATGGGCTACCTGGGCGCGCGTCCGGTGTTCGTCGATATCGATCCCGGCACCTTCAACATTAATCCCGCGCGCATCGAGGAGGCGCTGGAGAGCGGCAAGAACCGGAGCGTGCGCGCGATCCTGCCGGTGCACTTCGCGGGACATCCCTGCGACATGGATCGCATCGTCTCGATCGCGCGCCAGTACAATCTCAAGATCGTCGAGGATGCCGCCCATGCCGCCGGCGCCGCGCGCAACATGGACGGGCGCGGGATGACGAAGATCGGCACCATCGGCGATCTCAGCTGCTTCAGCTTCTACGCGACCAAGAATTTCACCAGCGCCGAGGGCGGCGCGATCACCACCGCCGACCAGGCGATAGCCGACAAGATCACCGTCGCGAGCCTGCACGGGATGAACAAGGACGCGTGGAAGCGCTACGACAAGACCGGCTCCTGGTACTACGAAATTCACGACATGGGGTTCAAGTACAACCTGTCCGACGTGCACGCCGCCATCGGCCTGGCCCAGCTTGGGCGCGCCGACGAATTCATGCGGCGGCGCCGCGCGGTGGCCGAGCGCTATAACCGCGCCTTCGCGGCCTGTGACGCGCTGCAACCGCCCTACTCCGAGCCGGGAATCGAGCACGCCTGGCATCTGTACGTGCTCAGGGTTCGCCCCGAGATGCTGCGGATCGGGCGCAACCAGTTCGTCGAGATGCTGCGGGAGCGCGGGGTTGGCACCTCGGTCCACTGCATCCCGCTGCACACGATGCATTACTACCAGCGGATGTACGGATATCGGAACGGAGAATTTCCGGTCGCCGAGGAGGTGTTCAGCCGCGTGATGTCGCTGCCGATATACGCGGGGCTCGGCGACGAGGACGTCGATTACGTGATTGAAACCGTGCTTTCGATCGTGCGCGAAAACCGCCGCTGACAACGCGGCGTGGCAGGAGATCACCCGTGAGATCACTGGTAACAGGCGGCGCCGGATTCCTCGGTTCTCATCTGTGCGAGCGGCTGCTGCGCGACGGCGACGAAGTCATCTGTCTGGACAACTTCTTCAGCGGCAAGCGCGCCAACGTAACGCACCTGCTCGCCAACCCCGGCTTCGAGCTGCTCCGCCACGATATCGTGGAGCCTATACTGCTCGAGGTCGATCGCATCTTCAATCTGGCCTGCCCCGCCTCGCCGGTCCATTACCAGTACAACCCCGTCAAGACCATCAAGACCAGCGTGATGGGCGCGATCAACATGCTGGGGCTGGCCAAGCGCGTGCGCGCGCGCCTCCTGCTCACCTCAACCAGCGAAGTCTATGGCGACCCCGAACAGCATCCGCAGACCGAGAGCTACTGGGGCCATGTCAATCCGATCGGGGTGCGCGCCTGCTACGACGAGGGCAAGCGCGTGGCCGAGACGCTGATGATGGACTATCACCGGCAGAACAAGGTCGACATCCGGATCGTGCGAATCTTCAACACCTACGGCCCGCGGATGGCGCCGAAAGACGGGCGAGTGGTCTCCAGCTTCTGTGTCTCCGCGCTCAAGGGCGAGGACCTGGTTATCTTCGGCGACGGCCAGCAGACCCGCTCGTTCGCATACGTGGACGACATAATCGACGCGATCGTCCGTATGATGAACACCGAGGGCTTCATCGGACCCGTAAATATCGGCAACCCCGACGAATTCACGATTCGCGAGCTGGCCGACATGACGATCGCGCTGGCGCAGAGCTCCTCGAAGATCAAAATCGAGCCGCCGCGCCCGGACGATCCGATCCGCCGCCGGCCCGACATCACGCTGGCGCGCCAGAAGCTCAAATGGCAGCCGACCATCGCGCTGCGCGAGGGACTTGCGAAAACCGTGGAGCACTTTCGCCGCGAGCTGGGATTGACCGGCGCCTGACGCGGCACACCAGTGCGGCGCCAAAGCTCCCTTGTCATCCGCGCACCACAGGGCAAAGATATTTCAATCGGGCAGGCATCCGCAGTAAAGCCACATAAATGTACCCCCGCGGATTGATCGCGATCGCCGGTTTATCGGCGCTCTGGATCGGCGGTATCGCCGGATGCTCGGCGACCGCGCCGGCGCCCGCTCCACCGCCGGCGCCGGTTCCAGTCGCCGCGGCGCCGCCGCCCAAGGATCAGCAGGCCACGCAGGCCGATCAGGACTGGAACCTGTTTCCCGATCCAACCACCGGCAACGTGGACGTCTACTACAAGGGCAAGTATATGGGCGCGGTTACCGGCAAGGAGCCGGCCAGCGAGGACCCGCCACTGCCGCATCCGGTGGATAATCAGTAGCGCCCGCTCCCGCGGGGCGCCGGGCTCAATCCTTGAGCAGATTGCGCGAGATCACAACGCGCTGGATCTGCGAGGTGCCCTCGTAAATCTGCAGCAGCTTCGCGTCGCGCATCAGCTTCTCGACCGGATATTCCTTCATGTAGCCATAGCCGCCGAAGATCTGCACCGCGTCGGTGGTGATCTTCATGCACGCATCGGCGCTGAACGCCTTGGCGTAACTCGAGGTGACGTTGGGGCTCTGGCCCTGGTCAACCAGCCACGCGGCCTTGTAGGTGAGCAGGCGCATCGCTTCGATCTCGATCGCCATGTCGGCCATCATGAACTGGATCGCCTGAAAGCTCGAGATCGGCTGTCCAAACGCGCTGCGCTGGCGTGAGTAGCGCAGGCACTCGTCGAGCGCGCGCTGCGAGAGCCCGATTGCGATCGCGCCGATCTCGGGGCGGCTGCGGTCGAAGGTGGCCATCGCGTACTTGAATCCCTCGCCCTCGCGCCCGACCAATGCCGTGGCCGGAATCCGCAGGTCTTCATAGAAGATCTCGCCGGTATCGGCGGCGCGCTGCCCCAGCTTTCCATGCATCCGGCGCCGCGTGATTCCCGGCAGATCGGAGGGAAACACGAAGCACGAAATGCCCTTGTGCTTGAGTCGCTTGTCGCTGGTCGCAAACGTCACCATCCAGTCGGCGACCGAGCCGTTGGAGATGAAATGCTTGGTGCCATCGAGCACGAATTCGTCACCCTCGCGGCGGTAGCTGGTGCTCATCGCGGCGACGTCCGATCCCGCGCCCGGCTCGGTAATCGCAAACGCGCAGAAGCTGAGCTTGCTCATCAGGCCACCCAGGTAGGTGCGTTGCTGCTCCGGGTTGCCGGCGACCAGCAGCGGCAGAGTCGCGAGGTCGTTGGCGGCGATCGCGTTGCTGATTCCGGCGCATCCGTAGTTGAGTTCCTCGCCGATTAGACAGGTATCCAGGATGCTGAGTCCCGGGCCGCCGAGCTCGCGAGGCACGCCGAAATTCATCAGCCCCGCTTCGAATGCCTTCTGGCAAACTTCGCGCGGGAAGATTTCCTTGTCGTCGTACTCGCGGGCGCGCGGAATCATCTCCTGCTCCGCGAACTTGTGGGCCAGCGCCTTAAGCTCGCGCTGCTCCTCGGTAAGCTCGAAACCAAACATCGTCATATCTCCGTCGCGGTCGCGCGCGCCTTGGCGGCGCGCCACCGCATCCCGTGTTAACCCACGCGGCGCGGCAAGGAAAGAGCCCCGGCCAGGGGTGCGTCCGCTCCTTGTAAATCTGGCCCGCTGTCGATAAGACGGGCGGGGTGCTCCCCGGCCGCGGCTGTGCGCGGCCGCAATCGCGCTATTCTATCCAAGCAAGGAGATCACGATGGCATTAACCGTAATTGCGAAATTGAAAGTGAAGGCTGGCAGCGAGTCCGATTTCGAGGGCGCGGCGCGCGAGATGATCGCGAAGGTCGCGGGCGAAGCGGGCACCATCAGCTACATCCTCCACAAGGACGTGCGCAACCCCGCCAACTTCGTTTACTACGAGGTCTACCAGGACCAGGCCGCGCTCGACGCGCATGGCAAGACCGACCACATGAAGGCGTTCGGCGGCAAGATCGGCGCGTTGCTCGACGGCCGTCCGGAAATCACCGTACTCAGCGAAGTCGCCCACAAGTAATTCCGCATCGCGGGCCGGAGCGGCGCACCCGGCGCTCCGGCCCGGCGCCCCTTTCTTAAAGTATCCGTTTAACTTGCTGCCAGGCCCGTTTTCCAAGCCTCGGCGCAAAGGCTATAACTGCTGGCTGACAGGTTAACGATGAAATCCCCGCTTGCCCTGCTCGGCGGCCAGCCGCTGCGCATCCGGCCGTTCACCCGATGGCCGATCTTCGACGAGCGCGAGCGCGCTCAGCTCGCCGACGTGCTCGAGTCCGCCAGCTGGGGCGGCTTTCCCTCACCCAATCGCAAGGCCGCGCAGTTCGCCGCCGGGTTCGCGGAGTTCCAGGGCTCCCGCTTCGTCATCCCGACGACTTCCGGCACCACCGCGCTGGAGGTCGCACTCAAGGCGCTAGGGGTCGGTCCGGGCGATGAAGTGATCGTTCCCGCGATCACGTTCGCTGCGACCGCCTATGCGCCCGTCGCATGCATGGCGCGGCCGGTCTTCGCCGACGTTGATCCCGCCACCGCCTGCATGGATCCCGACTCCGTCCGGCGCCTGCTCACCCGCCGCACACGCGCGATCATCCCTGTCCACTACGGAGCAAGCTGCGCCGACCTGGACGCGCTGGGCGCGATCGCGCGCGAGCGGTCGATCCCGATCGTCGAGGACTGCGCCCATGTGCCGGGGGCGCGATGGCGCGAGCGCGGAGCGGGCTCGTGGGGCGCGATGGGATGCTTCAGCTTTCAGACCACCAAGCCGATGACCGCGGGCGAAGGCGGCGCGATCACGACCGACGATCCCGACCTCGAACAGCGCTGCCAGTCGCTCATAAATTGCGGGCGGCGGCGCCCGACCGACACTTTCGAAAGCCCGCTGCTGGGCGCCAACTACCGGATGACCGAATGGCAGTGCGGCGTGCTGCTCGCGCAAGTGGACCGGATGCCCGGGCAAATCGAGCGCAAAAGCGCGCATGCGGCGCGCCTGCGCGCGGCGCTGGATGCGATCACGGGGCTGCGCGCGGTGGCGCGCGACTCGCGGCTCACGCGCGAGGTGATTTACGCGTTCGTATTTCGGGTTGACGAAGCGGCGCTCGGCGTTTCACGAAATCGCTTCGTCCGCGCCCTTCGCGCGGAGGGAATTCCGGCGGGAGTCGGCAACGATCCCGTTTATCGCTCCGCGCTGTTTCCGCGCGAGTCCGCGTCCTATCGCACCGCGTGCGAGCTGGCCGGCGCGCCCAATCCGCCCGCACCCGAATGCCCCGTCGCGGAGCGGATGTTTGAGCACGAGATGGTCGCGCTGCCGCACGAGGTGCTGCTCGGCGATGAGCGCGACGTCGATGACATAATCGCGGCCGCGCGCAAGGTCTTTGACCACGCCGCCGAACTCAAAGCGGCGAAACTGGATCGCGCGGGGTGACGGCGATGGGTCAGCTTCAGGCCGGCGCCGCGCGAATCAAGCTCGAGCCGCGCCTGGGGCTTGCGATGATCGGCTACGGGAACCGGGTCGGGCGCGCATCCGGCGTGCATGACGACCTCGGGGCGCAGGCGCTGGTGCTGGGCGACGGCGCGCGCAAGGTCGTACTGTGCGGCGTCGATTTGCTGGCCATTGGGATCCGGATTGCGGACGAAATTCGCGCGCGGGTCGCCGCGGACAGCGATATCGACGCCGACGCGATCCTGATCGGCGCAACCCACACCCATTCGGCTCCGATTTTCAATATCCATGCGACGCCGCGCCCGGGCGCGAGCGCAGGCGACGATCGCGACCTCGACTGGGAGCGCGCGCTGCCCGGACGCGTCGCCGGCGCAATCCTGGAGGCGAACCGCCGGATGGAGCCGGCCGCGCTCAAAACCGCCGGCGCGCGCTTCACACTCGGCACGAATCGGCGGCTCAGGCGTCCGGACGGTTCGATCCAGCTTGCGGCGAACTACGCCGGCGTGGCCGACGCGGAAGCGAGCGCGATGGAGATTTACCGGCGCGACGGCGGCGCGCTCGCCTTTGTGCTCAACTATCCCTGCCATGGCGTGGTGTTGTGTGAGGACAACTTGCTCTACTCGCGCGATTGGCCCGGTTTCGCGCTCGACGAGATCGAGCGGCTGGGCGCCAGCGATCGCGGCGCGGCGCCGATCGGGATTTTCATGCAGGGCGCGACCGGCAATATCGATCCGCGCAGCCGCGGCAGTTTCGCCGTCGCGGAGGAGAACGGGCGCGCGCTCGGACGCGCAGCGTTCCAGGCGCTGGCCGCGGCGTCGCCGGTCAGCGACGCTGAGATTGCGTGGCGGCGGATTCCGATCAGCCTGCCGATCAAGTCGACTGACGCCGACCTTGCGATTGCACGCGAATGCCAGGCCCAGACCGAAGCGTCGCTTCGCAACCATCGCGGCGGCGACGGCTATCAGTTAAAGCGGCTTCGCGATCATCACGAGCAATCTGCCCAGGCGCTGCGCGCGCTGGAGGAGATGGCGGAGTTTAACCGGCGCGACAAACGTGTCGATTCCGAACGGGGCTTGCTGGCCACCGCGCTCAGCGTGGTCGCGATCGGCGATACCGCGATCGTCGGATTGCCGGGCGAGGCGTTCGTCGAGTACGGGCTGGCGCTGAAGGCCAACCCATACTTCGCGCGCACCTTCGTCGTCTGCTACTGCAACGATCTGATCGGCTACATCCCCACCCGCGAGGCTTATCCGCAGGGCGGGTACGAAGTTGCAACCGCGCGGGTCGCGGCGGGCGCCGGCGACGCGATTGTGGCGGCGGCGCTGGCCGCGCTGCGCGAACTTGCCGGTGCGAGGGGCGAATCCTCGCCGCGTGTGGCATGAAGCGCGTCGATCATCGCCAGGTCGCCGACCTGATCCGCCGCGGCGCGAGCGTAATCGACGTGCTGCCGCGTCATGAGTACGACGCCGGCCATATTATCGGGGCAATTCACGTTCCGCTCGCCCGGGTGCTCGGGTACGCGGCCGCGTGCCCGGACAAGTCGCATCCGGTGATCGTCTACTGCCGTGACGCGCTCTGAGACTTGAGCGGACGGGCTGCGGCGCAGCTCGAACTGAAAGGCTTTTCGCAAGTGTTCCACTACCTGCGGGGCAAGGCGGACTGGATGGTGCGCGGGGCGCCGATGGAGCCGCCGACCGGGTGGTCCGAGCGGGGAATCGCGCTGCCGTATTTCCTTAACAACCTCTTTCCGGCTGCACGCGAGTCTGGGATCGCGATCACGCGGCGCGAGGCGGTGTGGAGCTCGATGCGAGACGATCTGCCCAAGCTTGCACCGACGGATCCCGCTCCCCCGCCTTGCGGTAATGGCGTGGTGCCGCGCGCGGTCGTGCTCGATGCGAACGGAATACTGCTCGGCGCGATTGAAGACGCAGCGCCGGGCGCATCGGCGCTGGACGCGATGAATCCCGCGCCGCAGACGATTCGACCCGACATGACGCCGCGGCTCGCGGCGGTGCTGCTGCGCGCGCGCCCATACCTGCTGGTAACGACGGCGGAGGGAAAATATCTCGGCCGCTATGTCGCGGCGGCCAGCCGAGGCGGCTGACGCTCGGCGCGCGGTTGCGATCGCAAATTCATGGAGTCGCGTGCTCGAGAGCAAACGCTCTCTGGTCGTCGCTCACCGGTTCGTTGCGGGAGTGACGCTCGCGTGGTAGTCAGCCTCGGATGGAATCCTCCCCCGAAATCGGCGCGGTCGAAGTCAAAACCTTTGCGACCCGCAACTTCCGGCTCGAAAGCGGCGCGACACTGCCCGAGCTGAAGCTGGCTTATGAATCGTATGGAACGCTCGCCGCCGATCGGCGCAACGCGATCCTGCTCGCACACGGATTCACCTCGAGCCAGCACGCTGCGGGCCGCGATTCCCATGGGGAGCCCGGATGGTGGGACGGGTTGGTCGGCCCGGGCAAGGCGATCGACACCGGCAGGTACTTCGTCGTCTCCTCGAACATGCTCGGATCATCGTACGGATCGACTGCGCCCGCCAGCATCGATCCGCGCACCGGCGAGCCTTACGGTCCCGATTTCCCTGACTACACAGTGGCCGATATCGTGCGCGCGCAGCATGCGATGCTCGCCTCGCTGGGTATCACGCACCTGGTCGCGGTCGCGGGTCCGTCCTACGGCGGATACCAGTCATTCCAATGGGCGGTCACGTATCCGGACATGATGGACGCCATGATTCCGGTGGTAACCGCGCCCACTGCAGACAATGGCGCCGCGTTTGCCGAGCATCTGCGCGCGCAATTCTCCGCCGCGCCCGGATGGAACGGCGGGCGGTATTACAAGAGCAATTCGATGCGCGAGTTCATGACCGAGCTGCGCATCACAACGCTCGAGCGCTACGGAATCGAGGCGCAGCTTGCGCCGCTTTACCCCGACCCCGCGGCGCGCAAAGCGGCCATTTTGGCGATGGCTGCGAAGTGGGCGGCGGAGTTTGATCCGAACTCGATGATCGCGCTTGCTCGCGCGCGCTCGCATTACGATGCGGCAAAAGACTTCGCGAAAATTCGAGCCAAGCTTTTGTACGTGCTTTCGCGCAGCGACAAACTGTTTCCGCCCGAAATCGCGCCGTCCGTGATGGCTCAGCTCGAAGCCGCCGGCGTCGATGCCCGTTATTTCGAGATTGACAGCGACAATGGTCATCTCGCCAGCGGCGCCGATGCGCAGAAGTGGGCGCCGGTGCTGGCCGAGTTCCTCGCGCGCCTCACTTAGCGCTCGATCACGCCGTCGCGCGAGATGTCCAGCGTCATCGCGATCTCGCGCGCAAGCTCGTCGGGCCGCGCGCGGTAGTATTCGAGCTCCGGCGCTCCGGTCATCGCGATCATCATCTGATCCTTGCTGGTTTCAACGAATTCGAATCGGTGGAAATACGGCGCCATCTGCGGATCGGCCAGCAGGTACAGCGTGCGCGCTCCGCGCGTATGCGCCGCCTTGCGCGCCGCCGCGATGAGCCGGGTTCCGAATCCGTGGCGCCGATGCGGCTCGGCAACGCACAGCGAGCGCATCAGCGCGGCGTCAAGCCGGCACTCCACGCCGACCGCACCGACCGCGCCGTCGCCGACATAGGCCATCAGGTAGCATCCCGCGGGCCAGTCGATGCCCTCCGTGATCATCCCGCACGCCTCCAAAAACGCGCGCAGGCGAGCGACGTCGCGGACCTGCTCGACGGTGAATTCGCCGGGGCGATGCTTGCGGAGGGCCACTGGGATCAGGCGGCGACCGCGGTGCCCCCGATAAAGATTCCGCGCATCCAAGTGCCCGTGTCTTCGATACGAAAGCCCGCCTGGCGAATAACTTCGGCGGTGTCGCGGTTGGGATGGCATCCGGCGAACGCGCGCGCCCACAGCGGATCGACCGCGTTCTGAATCCCCGCGATCACGCGGCCCGGCGCGCGGACGTGCTCGAAGAATCGCACCTGTCCGCCGGGCTTCATCACGCGGCGGACTTCGCTAAGCGCGGAGCCGGGATCGGGAATCGTGCAGAGCACCAGGCAGACCACCGCGGCGTCGAAACTCGCGCTGCGAAACGGCAGCGATTGCCCGTCGGCGGCGACGAGCTCGATCTTCGCCGTGGCGCGCGACATGCGCGGAACCGCGCGCGTCAGCATGTGCGGGTCCGGCTCGATACCGACGACGCGAAGATCGGCCGCATAGTAGCGGAAGTTAAGCCCGTTGCCCGCGCCGACTTCGAGCACGCTGCCGTGGAGTCCCGAAGTAAGCCGCGCGCGCATCTTGTCGGTGCCGCGCAGATCGGCGCGTGCGGTCAGCCATTCGTAAGCCCGGGCGAACCAGGGATGTTCATGCTCGGAGGGCATCGCGCGGCGACTACTTCTTCGGCGGCGGAAAGAGCTGTTCGCCGGTCTCGTCGTTGACCACCGTTATCGCCTTGACCGGGCATGAGCGCGCGGCGGACAGGATCGCGGCCTCGGGAGCGCCGGCCGGATTCACCGGCTCGGACTTGCCGTCGTCGTCGAGCTGGAAAACCGCGGGTGCAGTCTCCACGCAATCCTCGCTGCCGATGCATCGGTTCTTGTTGACGGTGATTTTAAGCCGCGCCATCGAGACCTCCGGATGCCGCGTCGGCGGCATCATGCGAACAATAGATTCCGCGCTCGTGGCATCGCAAGCGCCGCCATCCGGCGCGCACCGTTGAATTGCGCGCTTGGCGCGCTAATACTCTGCGCGAGGCAGGCATGGCACGAATCGTCGGCACCGGAATCGACGTGATCGAAGTCGAGCGCATCGAGCGCGCGCTTAACCGTCCGCACACCGGCGCGCGCTTTCGCAGCCGGGTATTCACCGCGCGCGAGGTCGCCTACTGCGAGTCGCGCGGGCGCCCCCGCTTCCAGAGCTACGCCGCGCGGTTTGCCGCCAAGGAGGCGGCGATGAAGGCGATGGGAACGGGATGGAACCGCAATGTGGGATGGAACGAAATTGAAGTCGTCCGCGAGCGCGGCAAGGCCCCAACCATCGTGCTGCACGGCAAGACCGCGGCGTTCGCACGCGGACGCAACATCAGCATTTTCCATCTGAGCCTCACGCACACCGTGCGCGACGCGATCGCGCATGTGATCGCGGAAGGATGATCGCGTAAAGATGAGCGCGGGGCGCGCTACTTCTTTGCGGGAGCCGGTTTCGCGGGCGCGCGCGCCGCGAACATCGAGGCCGGCTTGTCGAGCTGGCTGTAATTGAACGCGTCGAGCGTGTAGAGCGCGGTGCCCGCCGTCGAGTAGGCATAGTACTCGATCTGCGAGGGCGCGGTGCCTTCCGCAATCTGCGCGGCCACCGGCTTTACCTTGATCTTGGACAGCTTCATCACGCCGATCTGCTTGCCGTCCTTGCCGATCACGGTGAGCTCGATCTGCGGCTTGTCCAGCCCGAACATCTGCGGCTCCTTCATCGGGTCGGTCAGGATCGATCGTCCGCGCAGTCCGCGTATCTCGTCGAGAAAGCGCTCGACCGCCGGAACATCGGCGGGCGTGGTCTTGCCGTTCTGGATGAGGTTCCACTTGCCGCCCGGAGCGCGCGCGATTGAGAAATCCTCGCCGTCGACGGCGGCCCGCACGCTTTCGACCTGCGCCGGCTCGAAGCCCATCACCGTCTTGTCGCGCAACTGGAGCACGCCGCGGTCAACGTTCGACATCACGTACTCGTGCACTGTGTATACCGGTGCGCGTTCGCCGCGGCGCACGTAGATGCCGTCCTTGCCTTCCTGCTGCTGCTTGAATCCGAACAGCAGCGACTCCTGCCCGCCGCCCTTGGTGTAGACGGTCACGCTGAGATGCGGCTTCTCCAGGCCGTACTGGGTGACGCTCGGGGGCGCGTTGTCGATGAAGTCGGCGACCTTCGCACTGGCCAGCGTCGTGAGCAACTCGCGCACCTGGGTGGGATCGGCCGCATAGGAGGCGGGCTTGGTGATGCGCCACTTCCCGCCGCTGCGCACCACCTCGATCTCCGGCTTGCCCTCGCGCGCGAGCGTGAACCGGCTCACGTCGTCCACGCTGAAGGTCATCAACTCGCGATTGCGAAGCTGATCGACGGTCTTGTTCATTCCCGACGGAAACGCCGACGAGGTGAGCAGCACCGCGGGATTGTCGCCCAGCTTGACGTAGGCGTTGAATCCCACCGGCGTGGTCTTGCCGACGTCAATGGCGGGTAGCGTATGGTTCGGGTAGGTCGTGACGATCACGACCGTGGCCGGTTTCTGAAGTCCGAAGGGAGCGAGGTCGGCGGGCTTTTCCTCGACCGTGCTGCTTACGTCCGCATCCGCGATCGCCCGGGCCAGGTTGTCGGCGACGGTCTGGTCGGCATCGACGCCGATCGGCGCGGTGATCTGCCATTTCTGGCCCTTGGGGCGCTCGATCACGATATCGCGATCGGCGTACTTGAGCTCGATCCTGGCGATGTCGCCGGGCTTGACATTGAGCAGCTTGCGCGCGGGCTCGGGCTTGGAATAGTAGCCGACCACGAACGCATAGCCGCCCACGATCGCCAGCAGCACCAGGGCTATTACCGTGTTTCGAATCCGCATCGCGCCAACGAAAAGCCAGTACCGGTCCGCGCGCCGCGAATCAGTTGCGCCGCTCCCACCATACCGCGACGCCGATGATCAGGAGCAGCTCGGGCAGCAGCAGCACCGACAGCACGAACACCACGCTGAACTGGCTGACCGTCAGGCGGAAGCGCGAGGCACGCAGCTCGCGCGGACGAATTGAAATTCCCGCTTCCTCGCCCGCCAGCCAGTCGGTGCTGTTGACCAGGAAGTCGCGATTAAAGAACTCCCGGATGAACTGGTTCTCGGCGAACTCGGTGCTGCCGAAGATCACCAGCCGCGCGTCGCCGCGGCCCATCCCGAGCGTCTTCATGTCCGCATCCACGGAGTCCGCCACCGTGATTGGCCCGCGCGTGTCCTTGTTGTCGAGCTTGGCGGACTGATGCTCGAAGAGCGCGACCAGGTCGGTTTCGGCCCATGACGTATCGCTGGTCTTGGCCAGCGCCGTGACGGTCATCCCCGGCTTGAGCCCGGGCACCGGACTGAGCGAGCGCACCGAGGGAAACACGGTGCGTTGCTTGAATCCCTTGGTAATCGGCGAGTCGCCGTAGTCCTGGACCAGCGGCTCGGTGCCGAGCGCGGGTCCGGCGAACAACCGCACCACCTGGTCCACGACCACGTCGTTGCCGACCTTGACGCCCCACTGGGCCGCGAAATTCTCGAGCGCGGCTTCGTCAACATTCGAATTGGGCGGGATGGGCCGGAACATGATCATCACGCGCCCGCCGCGCTTCAGATAGTCGTTGAGCTGCTCGATTTCGTGCGGCAGCAGCGGTCGCACCGGCCCCGCGATTATCACGATTTTGACGTCGTCGGGAACCTTGGGCTTGGAGGCGAGCAGCAGCTTCTGGACCTGGTAGCCCTCGCCTTCCAGCGCGGTGCGCAGCGAGCCCATCCCGTCGCCCGCGGAGGCATCGTCGATATCGGCTTCGCCGTGGCCGTCCAGAAAGTCGATTACCTTCTTGCTGCTCTTGGTGACGCGGATGATCGCGTTGGTGAGCCCCTGCTCGGAAAGCTGCGTCAGGTTGGTGCCGCTCGCGTCGGGTCCGGTGCCGTACTGGATATGGGTCGTGCTGTTGGCCGAGACTTTGTATTTCTCGGCCAGCTCGGGATGCTTTACCGGATCGACAATCTCGAACGAGACCTTGGGCGACGCGTAGGCGTACATCTGGTACAGCTCACGCGCCTGCTGATTGGAGCCACCCTGGAAAAATCCAACCAGCTTGAGCGGTTGCTTCAGACTCTTGACCACTTTCACCGACTGGGAAGAGAGGCTGAAGACCTTCTCGCTGGTCATGTCGAGCCGGCGATGGTGCAGCGCGGAAAGGTAGTTCAACGCCACGACCACGCCCACAAAGGCGATCGTGTAGATCGCCGCGTTGGTGCCGTATTGCGCCGAGCGGCGGCCCACGATGGAGGACAGCGCGGAGCGGCTCGAGGTGATCCACAGGACCAGCGCGAACACGCCGCCGACCAGGTTGACCCACACGAAGAAGCGGAACTCCGGCGCGATCGCGTAGTCGACCAGCCCGAAGGCAAGCAGTACCAGTCCGATATATCCGTAAAGTGCCGCCGTCCGCCGCATCGCGTCGTCTCCGCCCTAGCGCCAGCGAGCCGATTCCACCGAGCGCTGGGTCAGAAACAGCGCGATCAGGATGAGGCTCAGGAAGTACACGATATCCTTGGTGTCGATAATCCCAGTGACCATCTGGGAGAAATGCTGGGTGATGGCAAGATAGCGCAGCAGGCCCGCCGCCACGCTGCCCGCGCCGGTCTCCGCCGGCCACGAGATCACGAACAGCATCAGCAGCACGCCGAAGCAGCTTATTGCCGCCACGATCTGGTTCTGGGTCAGCGAGCTGGTGAACAGTCCCACCGCGACGAACGACACCGCCACCAGCGCCAGCCCGATGTACCCGCTAACCATCACGCCGATTTCCGGGTTGCCAAAAATCGCGAGCACGATCGGAAAAATTCCGGCCAGCCCGACCATGATCAGCATGAAGGCCGCCGCGGCGATAAACTTGCCCGCCACCACCTCGCCGGTGCGGACCGGCGCGGTCAGCAGCAGCTCGTAGGTTCCGGTCCTCTTTTCCTCGGCAAAGGTGCGCATCGTGATTGCCGGGACCAGGATCACAAGCACGATCGACATATTATGCAGCAGCGGCTCGATGACGCGCTCGTTGAGATTGAGGCGCGCCAGAACCTGCGCGTTCTGCATCGCCGCCGCCATCTGGAGCGTGATCTGGAAGTAGCTCAGCAGCTCGAAGAAGAAGAATCCGCTGAGCAGCAGGAACACCGTCATCACCACGTACGCCACCGGCTGTACGAAGTAGCCCGTGAGTTCCTTGCCCGCGATTGCAAGCGTATTTCTCATCGCCTATCCGCGCGCGCCTCAGGCGCGCCCCGCCCCCACTTCTTCCAGGCTCTCCTCGCTGTCGGAGGCCGGCGTATGACGCTCCTTGGAGATCGCCTCCAGGAACACCTGCTCGAGCGAGGTGCCGGCCGGAATCTCACTGAGCTTTTCCTCCAACACCACGCGGCCGTCCGCGATGATCACGACCTTGTCACAGATCTGTGAGACTTCGGGCAGGATATGAGTGGAAAGCACCACCGTCCGGTCACCCGAGAGCGTCTTGATAAGTCCGCGAATCTCGTGAATCTGGCGCGGGTCGAGTCCGATCGTCGGCTCGTCGAGCACCAGCACCTGCGGATCGTGGATCAGAGCCTGCGCCAGCCCAACGCGCTGGCGATAGCCCTTGGAGAGCTGGCCGCAGATACGATGGCGCATGTCGGTCAGCCCGCATACCTCAAGCGCGTGATCGAGCGCGCTCGCGCTCTTGGCGCGCGGCACGCCGCGCAGCTTGGCGACATAGCGCAGGTAAGCCTCGACCCGCATGTCGATATAGAGCGGCGGGGTTTCAGGCAGGTAGCCGATTCTGCGGCGCGCTTCCAGCGATTGCTTGAAGATATCGAGGTTGTCCACCAGCACGGTGCCGGAAGTCGCGGGCATAAAGCCCGTGATTACCCGCATCGTGGTGGTTTTTCCGGCGCCGTTGGGGCCCAGAAAGCCGAGTATCGAACCCTTTTCGGCGGTGAACGATACGTCTCTTATCGCAACAAAGTTGCCGTAGGCTTTGGTTAGATTCTTGACCTCAATCATCTACAGGTCTTCCGGCTATCAGGCGCAGGCGCTTTCGACTTCCCCAAGCTTTTCTGACGACTGCGTGGCACGAATATTCGACGATACACGGAGCAGTCGTTAACTAAAGCACGCCTGTCCAAAGAGTCAATACGGCCCCGGATTGCGCAAGAGTTGATTCGCCGCCGCGCATGCGCCCCCGCGCGCAGCCATCAAACGACCGTCGCGGCGCCGGTTTGGCTGAACCTCGCCCCTGGGGAAGACCGCGCGGCGACTGCGGTGCTCGTGCGAGAGCCGCGCCGCTCAGAGGGACGCGCGTCCGCGCGCTGTTGCTTCGAGGCCCTTATCGGGTAGTTTCAAGCCATGCCGGAGCAGCGCCGCGAACTCGTCCTGGTCGACGGATCCGGTTACATCTTTCGCGCCTTCTTCGCGCTGCCGCAGCTCAACAATTCGCGCGGGATACCGACCAATGCGGTGTACGGGTTCATCAGGATGCTGGTGAAGCTGCTGAAGGACGTGCGCCCGTCGCATATCGCCGTGGTGTTCGACTCGGCCAAGAAAACCTTTCGCGACGACTTGTTCGCGGACTACAAGAAGAACCGCCCCGAGGCGCCCAACGACCTCGTCGTGCAGATTCCGTACATTCATCGGGCGGTGGAGGCCTTCCGCATCCGTAGTATCGTGCGCGACGGCTATGAAGCCGACGACGTAATCGCCACGCTCGCCACGCGCGCCGCTAAAAAACGCATCGACACCGTGATCGTCACCGCCGACAAGGACCTGATGCAGCTAATCGGTCCCCACGTGACGCTGTGGGACACGATGCGCGATCGGCGCACCACCGCGCGCGAAATCCGGGAGCGCTTCGGCGTCGAGCCGCACGCGCTGATCGATATCCAGGCGCTCACCGGCGACGCCATTGACAACGTCAAGGGGATTCCCGGCGTCGGCGAGAAGACCGCCTCCGCGCTGATCCAAAAGTTCGCCAACCTCGACAACCTGTACGCCCACCTCGACGAGGTCGAGTCCAGCGACATCCGCGGCGCCAAGCGCCTGGCCGCCCTGCTCCGCGAGCATCGCGCCGACGCCCTGCTCGCCCGCAAGCTGGTCACGATCGACACCGAGGTTCCGCTCGAGATCGAGCCCGAGGATCTCGATTGGAAGGGAATCGACGAGCGCGCCGCGGCCGAGCTGATGCGCGAGATGGAGTTTCACTCGATGCTCCGGGAGATTGCGCCCAGCCAGGCGTCGCTGCCGATGGGCGAGCGCGCGGCGGCGCCCGCGCCGATCGAGGATCTTCCATCGATCCTGAAAGAGCTGGAACGCGCCGAGCGCGCCGCAATCGACCTCGCCGCCGACGCCGCCGGAGGCGAGCGCTTGCAGCTTCGATGCGGCGGCAAGACCCACCTGCTCGACCGCGAGATGATTCGCGGCGCGAGTGCATTTCTCGGCGCCGATCGTCCGCCCAAGAGCTGCCACGATCTGAAGACCCATATCCGCGCGCTGGCGCGAATCGGGGTCCGGCTGGGCGGCGTCGAATTCGACACGATGCTGGCGGGATTTCTGCTCAACTCGGGTCGGCCCGAACCGTCGCTCGACGACCTCTATCATGAGCATCTGGCGCCGCTCGGCGCACGCGGCGCCGCGCCCGCGCGCGCCGAGATCGTCGAGGCGCTGACCGCGGCGCTCGCGCCCAAGCTCGCCGAGGCTGGCCTGGAACCGCTCTTCAGGGACATCGAAATGCCGTTGGCGCCGATTCTGGCCGAGATGGAAGCGACCGGTATCGCGGTGGACGCCGCGGCGCTGGCCGAGATTTCCAGGGAGTTCGGCGCAGAGGAGACCCGCCTTGAGCGCGAATGCTACGAACTGGCGGGCCGCCAGTTTAATCTCAACTCGCCCAACCAGTTGCGCGAGATGCTGTTCACCGAGCTCAAACTTCCGACCAAGGGAATCAAGAAAACCAAGAGCGGGTTTTCCACCGACGCCGACACGATGGAGAAGCTCGCCGCGGCGCATCCGATGCCGCGCAAGCTGCTCGAATATCGGTCGGTGGCGAAACTCAAGTCCACATATGCCGACGCGCTGGGCGCGATGGTCGATCGCACCACGGGCCGAATCCATACCACTCTCCATCAGGCGCTGACCGCGACCGGGCGGCTGAGCTCCAGCGACCCCAACCTGCAGAATATCCCGACCCGCAGCGAGGAGGGCCGGCGCATCCGGCGCGCGTTCGTCGCCGAGCAGGGCCATCTGCTGCTCTCCGCCGACTATTCGCAGATCGATCTGCGCGTGCTCGCGCATTTGTCGGGCGACGCGACACTGGTCCAGGCGTTCCAGCGCGGCGAGGATATCCACGCCCGCACCGCGTGTGAGGTAATGGGGATTGCGGCGGACAAGGTCGGCCCCGAACAGCGCCGCCTCGCCAAGGTGATAAACTTCGGCATCATCTACGGGATGGGCCCGCAGCGGCTCGCCGCGGAGCTGGCAATCCCGGTATCGGAGGCCTCGGATTACATCAAGCGCTATTTCGACCGCCTGCCCGGAGTCAGGGCATGGTTCGAGCAGACGCTCGAGCGCGGCCGACGCGACGGTTTCGTCTCCACGATGTTCGGGCGGCGGCGCTACCTGCCCGAACTGAATGCGCCACCGGGGGGTTCCAGGGCGCAAGCCGAGCGAATCGCCATCAATACTCCTATACAGGGAACTGCCGCCGACTTGATAAAAGTGGCAATGATCAGGCTTCATAGCGACATTCGGCGGATGGAACTGCCGGCCCGGATTCTCATGCAGGTGCATGACGAATTGCTTCTCGAAGTGCGAAAGGACGCACTGGCCGCCGTCGCCGACACGGCGCGGCGCGAAATGGAGGGGGTCGCCACGATCAGGGTGCCCCTGTGCGTTGACCTGAAATCGGGTCCAAACTGGGCCCAAATGAACGGCGGGAACTGACATTCGTCTGAATTTCGACACCCGTGCCCGCGTCTAACCGAATTGAGAAACCCCATCCGCCAGGACGGCGACGAAGCCGAACTGCTTGAACGAGCCCGCAAGGGGGACTCGGAGGCGTTTGGCGTTCTGGTTGAGCGCTACCAACGACGGGTGGCTAACGTGGCGCTTGCGGTCGTACACAATCAGGAAGACGCGCTCGAACTGGCGCAGGAAACTTTCATCCGGGCTTATGAGAACCTCGACAAGTTTGAGTCGCGATCCAGTTTTTCGACTTGGCTGTATCGAATCGCGGCCAACCTCGCGATCGATTTCTGGCGGCGCGAGGGAAGACATGTCGTGTTGCGCGGCGAGGACGCCGAGAATGAGTTGCAGCGGATGCCGACGGAGCGCGGCGACTCCTACAAGGCGGCGAGCCGCAGCGAATTGTCGGCTCGGCTCAGCAAGGCGCTGGAGGAGTTGACGCCTGAACATCGCGCCGTGATACTGCTACGTGAAGTTGAAGGATTATCCTATGATGAGATCAGCGAGGTTCTGCAAATTCCGCGGGGAACGGTGATGAGCAGGCTTCACTACGCCCGCACGCACTTGCGAACGCTTCTCAAAGATCTCGCAGGGAGCTGAGCTCGAGATGGCTGAATGCAGTGAAATCGCCCTCATGCTTGGCGCGTTCGAGGACGGAGAACTGGAACCGCATGAGTATCAGTCGGTAGCCTTTCATCTGGCGCGATGCGACCGGTGCACCGCCGAGCTTTCCGACTATTCCGCCATCGGCCGCGAGTTGCGCACTGCGGTGGCCGAACCCGCGCTGGCCGGTTTCGCCGCCGGTGTGATGAGGCGGATCGATAGCCTGCCGGTTCCGCTCTCGATCCGGGTTTCCCGGTTTATAAGCCGCCTGAGCGATCAGCTTGGTGGCGGATTCGGGATGGCGACGGCGGCGGCCGCTGCCGCGATCCTCACCGTGTTCCTGGCCTCGCCGTTTGCGCGCAACCTGGCCGGCCATCCCGGTGCGCTGCCCCAGGTAGCGTCACCACAGATCGCAAAAGTCGAAACCTCCGCCGAGCAGGCGCCCGTGCAGCTGGCCTCAGCGCCCGCCGACATGAATGCCGCGGCAGAGGACTCGCAGACGGTTATCTCGCGCCTGGAATCTGAAATTCCTTCGGTTGCGGTCTGGAGCGAACCTCAGGACGATACGACGGTTATCTGGCTGCCGGATCAGCAACAGTAGAAGCCTGATGCTCACGCGCCCTGGATGTCTCCTCGTGCTGCTGGCAGTCTTTTTCGCCGCCGGCAATCCAGGACAGGCGCTCGCCGCGGGCAGGCATGCGCCGATGGTCACGATCCACGTCGACTCCGTGCTCGCCGCCGACACCAACGAGGGCGTCGATTCCCGTCTGCAGAAAAAGATGGGGCGGCGGCTGCAGGCGCTGTTCAGCTACACCACCTATCGCCTCGTCAGCCATCAGGACGGCCAGACCGAGTGCGGCAAGATGATTGTGTTCACGCTTCCCGGCGGGCGCATCCTGCACGTGCAGCCGCGCGCGGTTGACCATGGGATGATCGCGATGGAGTTGCTGCTGTTCCAGGGACCGCGGCCGCTGATGTCCACCGATTTGAAGCTGAAAAACAACGGCATGCTGATTGTCGGCGGCCCGCGCTACCAGCAAGGGATGCTGATAATCTCTATCGGCGCCAGCGCCCCGGGCCCGTTGCCTGAGCAATCGCACGCCGCGACCTCCGCCTCCGCCGACATAAAGTAAATCTCCGCGAGTCCGACTTCCCGCCCGCGGCGGGCCGCCCGCCTCCCGGCGCGCCACGATTGCGCACCGCCGCGCGATCGATTAGCGACTAAGAAGGCCGCGGCGCCCCGTCGCGCGGCGATCACATCTGCGGAGGAACCATGCCCTATCTCGATCGCGACGGCGTGAAGATTTACTACGAGCAGCGCGGCTCCGGCCCCGCAGTGCTGCTGACCCATGGATATTCGGCAAGCACGCGGATGTGGCAGGGACAGATGGAGGCGCTGTCAGATCGCTACCAGCTCATCGCATGGGATATGCGCGGCCACGATCGCTCCGACTCGCCCGCCGATCCCGCGCTCTACTCACACGAATTGTCGATCGGCGACATGGCCGCGGTGCTTGACGCGTGCGGCGCAAAGCGCGCCGTCATCGCCGGGCTCTCGCTCGGCGGCTTCATGTCGCTGGCGTTCAACCTCTCCCATCCGGACCGGACCCTGGCCCTGATGCTGTTCGACACGGGCCCCGGCTACAAGAAGGACGGTCCGCGCCAGGAGTGGAACCGGATGGCGGGCAGCATGGCGCACGCGCTGGAGACCAAGGGCCTCACCGCGGCCTCCGCGAGCGCCGAGGTCAGCGTCGCGCGCCATCGCAGCGCCCAGGGACTGGCGCATGCGGCGCGCGGGATGCTCGCGCAGCGCGACGGCAGCGTGATCGAGTCGCTGCCGGCGATTAAGGTGCCGACCCTGGTGTTGGTCGGAGAGAACGACAAGCAGTTCCTCGCCGCGATCGATTACATGGCGGCGAAGATTCCGGGCGCCGAGAAGGTGATGCTTAAGGACGCCGGCCACGCCGCCAACATCGATCAGCCGCGGGCGTTCAACACCGCGGTGCGCTCGTTTCTGGATCGCACCGTCGCGCGCGACTGAGCGCCGTGGGCGTACTCAGCGCGGCGGCATCCGAAGTGCGCCGTCGAGCCGAATCGTCTCGCCATTGAGCATCGCGTTCTCGACGATATGACGCGCCAGCGCCGCGTACTCGCGCGGCTGGCCGAGCCGCTGCGGAAACGGGATCTGCGCGGCCAGCGCCTTGCGCGCCGGATCGGGCAATCCCGCCAGCATCGGAGTTTCGAACGTTCCCGGCGCGATCGTGCAGACGCGGATTCCCATCGAGGCAAGGTCGCGCGCGATCGGCAGCGTCATCCCGACCACGCCGCCCTTGGAAGCCGAGTAGGCGGCCTGCCCGATCTGCCCGTCGAACGCCGCGACCGACGCGGTGTTGACGATCACGCCACGCTCGCCGTCGGCGTTGGGGTTGTTCTTCACCATCTGGCTGGCGGCGAGCCGGATCGCGTTGAATGTGCCAACCAGGTTGACCTGAACGACGCGATTGAAGAGGTTCAGCGAGTGCGGTCCTTCCTTGGTTACGGTGCGCATCGCGCGGCCGATCCCCGCGCAGTTGATCGCGATATGCACGGTGCCGAATTTCGCGACCGCGCGAGCGATCGCTCCGGCGACTTCCTTGTCCGAGACCACGTCGGCGGGCGTGAAGATCGCGCTCTCACCAAGCGACTCCGCGAGCTTCCGGCCGGGTGAGGATGGCAGATCCAGGATCACCGCCCTGGCGCCCGCCGAGACAAATTCGCGCACGGTGGCCTCGCCCAGACCGGAGCCGCCGCCCGTTACGATTGCAACCGCATCCTTGAGATTCATGCCGACCTCTCGTTCACAACTATGATATTGGAGCCGAAAGACCGTACGACCGCGGTTCGCCCGATGCAACCGCGCGCGACCCGCGCGCCTCTCTCATGCCGCCGCGGATCGCTCCATGAGCAGGCGGCGCGCCTGCTCGACCCTTTCTCTGGGCCCAACCAATTCAAGCACGTCGCCCTCACGCAGACGCTCCTGCCCGGTCGGAACAATCACGTTGTCGGCGCCGCGCGTGATCGCCACCGCGCTGGCTCCGGTGGATGCGCGCAGATTGATATCGGCAAGCGTCTGTCCGATCGCGGCGCATCCCGCGCCGAGCCGCACCGGCGTTACGATCCCGACGCCCGGGATCTCGCGCGGCTCCGTCGTCTCGGGCATCGCCGAGCGCGACAGGAACGCGGCGATCAGGCGGCCCACGGCGGGCATTTGTCCTTGCAGTTTGCGTGCGCTGCGCCAGATCGCGATCGTGATCAGCACGCTCGCAATCACCACCGCGCCGATGCCTTCGACCGGCTCCAGAAACGGCTGCACGATCGCCAGCATCGGCATCGCCACGACCAGCAAAATCGTGGCCTGCAGCACGCCGACCAGCGCCGCGACCGCGTCGCGCGCCGTATCGTCGCCGTAGGCGGGGACCGCGCGGCGCACCAGGCCGAGCGAAAGACGATGCGCCCCCCAGTACATCGCGACGCCGAATGGCGCAGAGACCACGAGCGCGAGCAGATCGACGATCAACCCGGCGCGAAAATAGTCCATCCGCGTCAGGTGCGACATCGCAGTGGTCAGGTCGTAGGGGTCGCGCTCGTTGAGGATCAGGATCGCGCAAATCGCGACCGCCGAGGCTAGAATCACCGTACCCGGCCGCGCGATCTTCGCGCGCGGCGCCCCCCGCTGCCTCATCCGCTCCATCAGCGAGCCGTAAATCACCTCGAGCGAGAGGAGATTGTCCGGCAGATGGCGCGCAACCAGGCGGGCGGCCGGGCCGGCGGCCCGAATCATGAACGGCGTGGTGAAGGTGGTAATCGCCGACACCGCGACCGCGATGGTGTAGATGAAATCGCGCGTCGCATGGGTCTGCAATCCGACCCCCGCGATGATGAAGGAAAACTCGCCGATCTGCGCCAGGCTCATCCCCGCCTGCACCGCCGCGCGCACCCCGCTGCCCGACAGCATCGAAGCCGTCGTGACGCCCACCAGCTTGCCCGCGATCACGACTGCGACCAGTACCGAGAGCGCGACCCAATGCTCGACGATCAGCGCCGGATTTATCATCATGCCGACCGAAACGAAGAAGACCGCGCCGAACATGTCGCGCACCGGCGCAACCAGATGCTCGATCGATTGCGCGTCGCCCGATTCCGCCACCAGCGACCCGGCCAGGAACGCGCCCAACGCGACCGAGTAACCGGCGCGCTCGGCCGCGATCGAAAACGCGAAGCAAATTCCGATTCCCGCCACCAGCGTGGTTTCGGGCCGGCCCATCCGCACGATCCTGCGAACCGCCCACGGCACGATCAGCAGTCCCACGCCGATTAGCGCGGCAAGAAACAATCCAAGCCTGCCAACCGTGGTCTCGATTACATCCGCGCTGAGCCCCTTGCCGGCGGCGAGCGCGGTCAGCACCGCCAGCATCAGCGCCGCCGTCAGGTCCTCGGCCAGCAGCACACCGAAGACCAGATCGCGCACCTGGCTGCTGATGTCCTTTTCGTCGGCGTACGCCTTGGCGACGATCGTGCTGCTCGAGATCGAAATGATCGCGCCCACGAAGATGCTCTCGAGCTCGGTCCATCCCATCGCGCGCCCGACCACGTACCCGAGCCAGAGCATCAGGCCGACCTGCAGCGCGCACACGAATCCCGCCGTCGGCCCAAGGCGGACCAGCTTGCGCAGACTGAACTCCAGCCCCAGCGCGAACATCAGCAGGATCACGCCCAGCTCAGAGAGCGTATGAATCCGATCGTAGTTGGCTAACAGCGGAATCGGGACGTGCGGCCCGACCACCATCCCCGCGATCAGGTAGCCGACCACCACCGGCTGCTTGATCAGCTGGAAGAGCACGGTCGTGACGGCCGCGACGCACAGGACCAGGCCGAGATCTTCGAGAAAGTTCTGCGATGCGAAAAGCATAAGCGACGCGCTCGCGAAGCATCATATGTTGCCCGGCCGCCATCGCAACAGACGGCGTCGCTTGCATTGGCTGCGCCTCTCAGCGATCCGGAAGAGGCTCGGTCAAGGAACGCCCGCCGCTCACTTCAGGTCGGACACTCGCGGCATCACCTTGGTCCAGAAAAGCTCGATCGTCTTCATCAGGCGGTCATGCGGCATCAGGCCGTTATACATCCACGCGAACACCCACCTGATCGGCAGCCGCTTCAGCAGATGCTCGACTTGGCGGGTCACCGTATCGACGGTGCCGACGAACGCGAGCCCGTTGCTCCACAAATCCGCGTTCTCTCCGGTCCTGGGATCGGCGAGTCCCTTGGAAAATCCGAACGGCTCGAACCATTCGTGGCCGCAGAAATAACCGCTCTCGTGCCAGATCGCGCGCGCCTCGTCATCGCTGTCCGCGATCACGATATCGCGCAGCACGCCCATCCCCTCCCCCAGCGGCTTGCCCGACACTTCCGAGTACACGCGGCACAGCTGCAGTTCCAGATCGGGATGAAGCGGCGGCAGGATCGCAGTGACGCCTTCCTGCGCGCACCATCTGATGCTCCGTTCCGACGACGCGAACGGCTGGAAAATCGGCGGATGCGGCTTCTGCACCGGCTTGGGCACCACCGACACCGCGCGCACCAGCCCGTTTTCGACGCCGCCGCCCCATTTGGTGGTCGCCTCGATCGCCCACGGCGTATCGCCGACCGGAATCCGCCAGTACTTGCCGTCGTGAGTGAGGAAGTCTTCGGTCCAGGCCTTCTTGATGATGCGGAAGCATTCCTCGAACGCCGCGCGATTGGCGGCGTCGATCTCGTCGTGCTGATGCGGCTGCGCGCCGTGGATGCCGTGGGTCTGCTGCGCCATGATATCGACCCAGCGGCGCTGATAACCACGCGCGAAACCGGCGTTGGCGCGCCCGCCCGTCATGTGATCGAGCATCGCGATATCTTCCGCGACGCGGATCGGATTCTGCGACGGCAGCACGATTCCCAACTGCCCCACGCGCAGCCGCTTGGTCTGCATCCCGATGTACAAATCGAGCAGCACGGGATTGTTGGAAAGCTCGAAGCCCTCGACGTGAAAGTGATGCTCGGTGAAGCTCATCGAATCGTAGCCGAGGTCGTCAGCCAGGCGCGCCTGCGCGCTCAGTTCGCGCAGCATCTGATCGTAGAGCGCGCCGTTGAGTCCGACGCGTCCCTTCTCGATCTGCTGCTTGTTTCCGACCGAGGGCAGATAAAACAGCGAAACTTTCATGCCAACCTCATTGCATCGCGCCTCTCACGATTGCGCGGCGACCCGACTGTAGAACCATCGAATCGTCACGGCAAGCGCGCGCCGCTGGTGTGCGTCGCGCGCGTCTGCCCACCGCCGCCGCGCGGCCTGCGCGGCTCCGGCGGGACCAGCCGATACATCGCGGCGACAACGATCGTGACGCCCGCATACAGCGACAGGAACACCCACGGCGGCCAGTTGTGGAAAATCAGCTGATGCACCCAGTACCCAAGAAAATCGGTCGGGTAGCCCTGCTCGCCCGCATGCGTGCGCAGCCAGTTCTCGAACACCGTCAGCGGACACGCGACGCCCAGCACCGACTCCGCAAACACCAGACCTATCGAGGCGAGATGAAGTCCGCGGAACCACCTGTTGCGAATCCATCGCCAGCCGAGCGCCCATCCCACGACGATCGCGGCCAGGCCCAGCACCACGAACGCGACGTACGCGGCATGAATCGCCACGACACCATCGGCCATTATGCGCCATCCGTTCACGTCTCCATTTTCCACCCCGCTCGCTCGCTCGACAAAACCCCGCGCGCGACTTTGCCGCGCCCTCCCGGGCGGCGCTATAGTCGCGCCACTGCGCGCGAACAGTTCGCGCCGCGCGAACCTGAGGAGCAACCTGATGAGGCTGAAGGACAAGATTTCGCTCATTACCGGCGCCGGCTCCGGCATCGGCGAGGCCACCGCCAAGACTTTCGCGCGTGAGGGCGCAGCGGTCGTGGTGGTCGATCTGAACGACGACGGCGGCAAGCGTGTCGTCGCGGAAATTCGCAAGGCGGGCGGCGCCGCAGAATTTCTGCACGCCGACGTCGGCGCGACCGCCGAGATCGAGCGGATGATCAAGTTCGCGGTGGACAAATTCGGCCGCCTCGACATCCTGCACAACAACGCGGTCTTCACCACCGTCGGGCATATCGCCGAAATCACGCTCGAGGGATGGCAGAAGACGCTCGACGTCGGGCTGACCGCCTACTGGTACGCGACCAAATGCGCGATCGAGGTGATGATGCCGCGGGGCAGCGGCGCGATCGTCAATACCGCCTCGGTGTCGGGACTGGCCGGCGACTACACGCTGGGCGCATACAACGCGGTCAAGGCGGGCGTGGTGAATATCACGCGCGTGACCGGAATCGAATACGCGCGCAAGGGAATCCGCTGCAACGCGGTATGCCCGGGGCCGATCGGCACGCCCCCGCTTCTGCGGATGGAAGACGCGCGGCCCGATATCGTCGCGCGCGTCAAAGAGGCGATCCCGATGGGCCGGCTCGGGCTGCCGCAGGAGATCGCCAATGTGGTCCTGTTCCTCGCCTCGGACGAAGCGTCGTTCGTGACCGGAGCTTTCTTCGTCGCCGACGGCGGGCTGTGGGCGCACTCCGGGATGCCGAGTCTGAGCGGCGCCGGCCCCGAATGGTGAAGTCCATCCCGTCTGAGAGTTTGTGAACCTTTAGCCATGGACCACCGGGTCAAGTCCGGTGGTGACCAAAAAACGGCAGTCGTCATGGCCGGGCAAGGACCCGGCCATCCACGTCCGGAAATATTCACAGGCTCCGAGTCGAAGCGGGCCTCGGTGCTCTCCCGCCGCCGGCACCGACGCGCGTGCGACTCGCATCCGGGCGGGCGCCTGCGTCACGTCCAGTGGCGCACGGGAGCGCCGCGGTAGCGCATCCGGGGGCGAATCAGGCGATTGTCGGCATACTGCTCGAGGCCGTGCGCGATCCATCCGGCGGTGCGTCCGACCGCGAAGATCGCCGCCGGATTTCCGCGCGGGAACCCGAGCATCCGGGTCGATACGGTCAGGTAGAAGTCCAGGTTGGGACGCAGGCGGTCACGCTTCCAGACCGCTTCCTCGATCGCGAGCGCAGTCTCGAACAGTTTCTTTCCGCGGCGGCTGGCAAGCTCGCCGGCATGGCGGCGCAGTACAGCGGCGCGCGGATCGCCCGCGGGGTAGATTGCATGACCGAAGCCGGGCGGCAGGCGCTGCTCGCGCTCGAATGAATCGAGGCAATCGGAAATTCTCGCGCCGCCGGCGACCTGCGCGAACATCTCTTCGATCCGATCGCAGGCCCCGCCGTGAATCGGTCCGGATAGCGTGCACAGCGCCGCCATCACCGACGCAAACAGGTCGGCGCCGGTGCTCGCGACCACCCGCGCCGCGAAGGTCGAGGCATTGAGCTCGTGCTCCGCGCACGCCACCAGCACGCGGTCGAGCGCGGCGACCTCCCACGGCGGCGCCGGGCTACCCGCCACCGTGCGCAGCAGACGACCCGCGGCACCCAGCGCGCGGCCCGCAGCGGGCCCGTCGTCGCGCCGGCGCATCAGCGCGAGCGGCAGTTGCCCCATGATAAGGAGCGCGCGATCGATTCGCGTGCGCGGCGCCTGGTGCCGGTCCCAGGCCGCGAGCGCCGGCATGATCGCGGCCATCCGGAGCAACGGCGGCGCGTCGCCGCCGACCGCGGCCAGCGCGGAGGCGACCTGCGGCGGCATCTCGGCGCCCGCGATATGGGCCTTGAGCTTGGTGACCGCGTCGGCGCTCGGCCGCTCGCCGTACCACAGCAGCAGCGCGGCTTCCTCGAACGAGGCATGCTCGACGACTTCCTGGATCGGATAGCCGCGGTAGGCGAGCCGTCCGTCGATTATCGAGCTGACGCCCGACTCGGCCACGATCACGCCGGGCGCACCGGTGTCCGAACTCTTGGGCTGCGCGACCGTCACCCATGACGAGGCGTCGGGCAGGCTACGCCCGCGCCGTCCGCGCTCGGGCGCGACCACGCCGCGCAGCGCCTCGATATCGGCGCGGCGATAGAGCGCCTGGCGGCCGATGCGGCGGCGGTAGCTCTTGAGCCATCCGCGGCTGACGTAGGCATACAGGGTGCCGAGCTTTACGCCGAGTGCGCCGGCCGCCTCGGCGGCGGTCAGCATCTGGGCACGATCGGAGGAGCGGGTCGCCACGGCGCAATTGCGCCATCGCGCGCCATCGGCGTCAAGCGGGCGTCGCTTGCGTTCAAGTTGCATGAAGCTATGGCAACATATATACAGCTTGCAGCGGAGGAACCGAAATGCCCGACTCCAAGGTCTCCCTCGGACACCCCGAAACGGTCCGCGAATACGGCAGGACCATCGACTTCGGCCGCACCGCCGCCGACTACGGTCGTCATCGCGCGCGCTTTCCGCCCGCGCTATTCGAGCGGCTGACCGCAATGGGAGTGCTGCGAGCCGGGATGCGCGCGCTCGACCTCGGCACCGGAACCGGCACCCTGGCGCGCGGGCTGGCGCAGCGCGGATGCGCCGTGACGGGGCTGGATCGCTCCGCGGCCCTGATGGCCGAAGCGGCGCGGCTGGACCGCGCGGCGGGCGTGACCGCGCGCTACGTGGAGGCGTCGGCCGAGGCGACCGGACTTGCGCCGGCGAGCTTTGAGCTGGTCACGGCGGGTCAGTGCTGGCACTGGTTCGATCGTGAGCGCGCGGCGGCCGAGGCGCGCCGCATCCTCGTGCCGGGTGGCCATCTGGCGATCTGTCATTTCGACTGGATGTCGCTTCCGGGCAACATGGTTGAAGCCACCGAGCAGCTCATCATGAAGCACAACCCCGATTGGAAGCTCGGCGGTGGATTGGGGATCTATCCGCGATGGCTGCGCGATCTGGCGACGGCGGGATTCCGCGAAATCGAGAGCCTCTCGTTCGACCTCGAGGTTCCCTATTCGCACGAGGCGTGGCGCGGCAGAATCCGCGCCAGCGCCAGCATTGGCGCAAGCCTCAGCCCCGAGCGAATCGCGGCGTTCGACGTGGAGCACGCCGCGATGCTGCGTGAGCGGTATCCGGACGACCCGATGCTGGTGCCGCATCGCGTGTTTGCCGCGATCGGAGCGGCGCCGTGACGCTCACCGCTCAGGCGGCGAGCTTTTCCGCTTCACGGTCGGGCCGGACGCAATCGCGCAGCGCGCCGAGGTAGCTGTTCGTAACCATCGCGCGCGCAAACCGGGAATCCTCCGCGAGCGCGCGGTGAAGCGCGGGCAGATTATAGTGCGGCACTCCGGGATAGAGATGATGCTCCAGGTGGTAGGAAACGTGATGCGGTCCGAGCAAAAAGCGCGCGAACGGATTGGGGGACACAATCGTGCGCGCATTACGCAGCCCGTCGCTCTCGTCCACCGCGCCATGCTCGAGCACGCCGCGGATGCGCAGGATCATCTGGTACACGATGAGCAGCGGCACGATCCAGAGCGCGACGAACGCCAGCCCATAGCCCTCCGCAATCAGTACGGCGATAATCACGGCAGCGATCGCACGGCGCTTGTTCGTCTCGCGATCGGACCATCGCGCGAAGCGCCCCAGGCTCGGCCGATTGCGCCCGTTCTCGACCTCGATATACCCGCGCATCACCAGCGCCGAGATTCCTGCTGCGTCGCGCATAAGCTTGCGCCTGAAGCTCGACCACACGACCGGGTACGGCCGCGATAGCGAGAGGTCGGGATCTCGATCGGTGAGCAGATAGCGATGGTGGCGCAGATGGACCTTGCGGTAGGCGTACAAGTTGCTCGCGATCGGAAACGCGCACAGCCACTGGCCCAAAAAATCATTGAGCGCGCGATTGTCGGCGAGCCGGAAGTGCGCCGCGTCATGCATCAGCACCGCGAGCGCATGCTGCGAGCGGCCGACGATGACTATCGCGGCGAGCCACACCACGATGTTGTGGCTCCATAGCGCGATCGCGATCGAGCCAAAAATCAGCGCCCAGGTGCCGACTAGCGGCAGTATCGCGCGCGCGAAGTCCAGCCCGTAGAGCGGTTTCAGCGAATCCGGCTTGATCCGCGCGGCCAGGCTTTCGCTCTCGCGCCCGGAGCTTTCATCGCGCTGCTCTTCCTCGTCGGTCCACAGTTCGGGGTCGGCGCCCTTGGATATCATCGTTGGTCTCCTCGGCCGTTCAGGCGGTCGCCGCTGCGCCAATTGCGATCGTTTCAAACGGAGCGGAAGCCGCACTCCGATCCTGCTCGAAGCGCGCGTTGAAGCGCCGCCACAGCGCTCGACCCGCTTCGTCATACGCGATCATCGTGTCCGCCAGACGCACGCGCTCGGCGCCGGGCATGATTACTTCGGGCAGAATCGGATCCAGCACCAGATCGCGAATCGCCTCGCCGCCCAGGCGGAAAGTTTCGACCAGCGCGCGCTCGAACGAGACTCGGTCCAGACGCGCGAGACTGCGCTCCAGCCGCCGGGCCATCGTTGTGTGCGAGGCGCGCAGGCGCTCAACCGGCCACAGCTCGCCGGTCCATCGCGCCACCAGCGCGAGATCGTCGAGTTCGGCGCGGGCGACGAAAAACTCCACCGGCATGCCGAAATTCCCGAGCGCATCCCGGTGCTCGTTAAGGTCAAGGCGCAGATTGTCCGGGCGCACCGCCAGTGTCGGCGAGGCGGGCGCAAACCGCGCCATCCGGAGTGCGCGGGCAAGCGCCTGGCGGCCCGCGGCGGGCGCCGGCCGCTCGAGATGCGCAAAAATCCATCCGCCGTTCCACGGCCGCTCCAGCGACTGGAGCCGCGGCCAGCTTCGCACCAGGCGGTTCACTCCTTCGGCGGCGCCGCTGATCGCATACTCGGCGTGCCCCACGCGTTCAAGCCGTCCCTCCGCGCACAGGCGCGCCAGCGTCACTCGGGCGGCGTTGGGGGTGATCCCGAACAGCGCGCACGCCTTAACGATCGCGGCGGCGCCCATCGGGCGATGTCCGCGCGGGGTGAGCAGATCGAGGATGATCGCCTTGGGCCGGACCATGCGATGATATTACAAAAACTCGCATCTCTTTGCAAGAACTGTAATATCGCCCGGCAGGAAATCCAGCATTCGCGGGCGCAATGGACTCTGGAAGCGTTCCCGCCGCCCCGCGCGCGGCTGCAGACCCACGCCGATGCGAACCTGGCGGAGCCCCGGCGCTTCCCGTATTTGCGCGAGCCGGTGTATCTATCATCGGGCAAAGGAGAAACCTGATGGAATTCGGCACCCTGATCTTCACCAAGCCCGAGCGCGCGATGCGCGACGTCCCCTACGCCGAGGCGCGCGGCTTCAGCCACGCGTGGATTCCCGACTCGCACATGATCTGGGGCGACACCTATGCGTGCATGGCGCTGGCGGCGGTGAACAGCAAGACGATCAAGCTCGGCACCGGAATCGCGGTCGCGTCCAACCGTATTGCGCCGGTGACCGTCCATTCGATCGCGACCATCAATCAGCTTGCGCCGGGCCGCACAATCCTGGGCTTTGGCACCGGGCATACCGGGCGGCGCGTGATGGGCCTGCCGCCGGTGGGACAGGCGGAGTTTCGCGAGCAGGTCCGCGTCATCCGCGATCTGCTCAAGACCGGCGAGGCGGACTACCGGACTGAGGGGCACGAGAGCCACGTCCGCTTCCTGCATCGCGACCTTCGCTTCATCAATCTCGACGATCCGATCCCCTTCTACGTCGCGGCCAACGGCCCCCGCACGCTTGCGCTCGCGGGCGAGTTCGGCGACGGAATTATCACGACCGGGGTGGCGACGCCCGAGCGCGTCGCCGCGGTGCGCAAGCACGCTGAGGTGGGCGCGGCGCGCGCGGGACGTAGCGCGGCGGCGATGCCGATCGTGTCGCTGACGCATGTGTGCGTGCTCAAGCCGGGTGAGGCGATCGACTCATCACGGGTCAAGGCGATGACGGGGCCGTGGGTGATGGCGTCGCTGCACGCGCTGGCGGCGGGATACGCAAGCCCACGCTCGCTTCCGCCCGACGCGCACCCGGTGTTCGACGCGTACGCGGAGCAGGTGGCGCGGATGCCCGGCGCGCGCGAGCAGCGCGAGATGCTGCTGCATACGGGACATTGCACCTTCGTTGCGCCGGAGGAGCGCAAGTTCGTCACCGCTGAGACGATTCGCGCCACCACGATCGTCGGTCCGCGCGAGGCGGTGATCGATCAGCTCCGCGCGCTCGAGGCCGCGGGCCTCAGCCAGGTATTTCTCAATCCTCCGATGGAAGGCTTCGAGGAGTGCCTCGACGACATCTCGCGCGAACTGATCGGCCGGGTGTAGGCGACCCGAGCCGCCGGATCGCGCGGATCAGAACGGGTAATTGATGCCGGAGAAGACCGCCGCGCCCTCTCCGCCGTAGCCGACATCGACGTAGCCGACCACAAATGGCTCCGCGATTCCGCGGAAGCCGATTCCGCCCACCGGATGAAGCGCGCTGACGGGATTGTAGTCCAGCGAGTGCGCGACCCGCCCGGCCTCGGCGAACGGCGCGATCTCGAGCGTCCCGTGGGTGCCGAACACGTTCGCGCTCCAGACCCGGGTGCGCATCTCCAGGTTCGCCACGAACAGGTTGTTGTCAACAAAGCGTCCCGCGCCGTAGCCGCGCAACGTTTGCTGATCGGTCATCAGGCTGTCGTCGCCGCCGAGCCGCGCCTGCGCCCAGAAGGGCATCTCGTTGCCCGCGGGTTCGTACTCCATGAACATGTGCCCCGCGAACGTGATGCGCTTGGTAACGGTGAGGTATTGATGAAGGTCGTAACCGAACTGGGTATAGGATGACGAGCTTCCGAAGCTGCGATCGGCGATTCCGCCATAGACCCGGTACAGTCCGCCGTGGCGCGGGATATCGACGGAGTCGCGCGTGTCGTACTGAACCATGATCTGATTGAGGTTCTCGCTGCCGCCGTCGATGCCCTTCTGATGCGGGAAGAGCTTGAAGATCGACGGAATCGAGTTGAATGCGCCGTCCTGAACGCGCAGCCACTTGGGCCGCAGCATGTACTGAACCTGCAGGTTCTCGGTCAGATTCAAGCCGACCGAAGCCTGACCGTAAATCTGCTCGGTCGTGTAATTGGTCTGGTTGCCTTCCGAGGAATCGTTGCCCACCCCGAAAAAACGCTCGGTCGGGTCGCGCTCGAAATAGAACCGCCCCTCGAACGAGAACCAGTTCTGATGGGTGCGGCCGGTCTGATAGTCGATATCGATCTTGCGCGCGATGGTCTGCGACGCCCCCGCAACCACGTACCAGTTGGTATCTTCCGATGGATAGGCGAGATAGCGGAAATTTCCACCGGGGCCCAGCGTGGTGTTCCAGTTGATGTCGGGTGCGAGGATGTCGCGAATCTGGTCCTTATTGTCGGTGAACAGGAACACCGGCAGGACGCCGATTGTGGTTCCGCCGTTGGGATCGGTCGCGATTTCAGGGACCGGAATGAATGGCCATGAATTTGGACTGCCGAGATCGAAGGCGCGCGCCGATCCGGTCATCAAAAGGACCGCCATCAGCAATCCGATAAACCCAATTCCGCGCTTCATCACTTCTTCGAATCCCGGACTTGCCGCACCAGAATCCATGCGGAACGGGCGCCTCCGGGTTCGACGGATAAACCTGACAGGCTTAGTGACCGCGATCAATAGATTGGTTCAGTCCTGCGCGCAGCAGACCGGCGCGAGGCTGGCGGACGGACGCGCGCGCTTTTCGGCGCGATGTGAAATGTGCAAGGATTCATGGCGTAAGCTTCCGGTAGCGCCCGCGCCCTCCGCATCGTGCGCAGCGGCGAGTATCACCGCCGCCGGGCGGCGCGGCGCACGGGAGGCGCAATCCGATGGAGGACTCATCAAATGGCCAAGGTTGACGGCGGCGAACTGATCGCCCGCGTGATGCGGGAGAACCGGGTCCGCTACTGCTTTGCGATAAACGGCGGACATCTGTTTCCGATTCTCGCTCAGCTGCGCTCCCACGATATCAAGCTGATCCATATGCGCCACGAGCAGGCCACCGCCTATGCCGCCGACGCCTACGCGCGCACCACCGGCGAGCCCGGCGTGTGCATGGTCACCGCGGGGTGCGGTCTGACCAATGCGGTGACGGGGTTGTGTGTGGCCGGTCTTACCAACAGCGCCGTGGTATGCATCTCCGGCCAGCATCCCAACACCGAGGACCATCTCGGCTCCTTCCAGGAAGCCTACGGGTCCGAGGTCGTGAACAGCTTCTCGAAATTCACCAAGCGGGTCACCGACTGGAGCACCATCGAGTTCGATTTGCGCTCGGCGTTCCGCGAGGCGATCGCGCCGCCCCAGGGCGTGGCGCTGTTCGAGATTCCGCAGAACATCCTCTATCACCACGAAGACGACGCCGGTCAGCGCAAGGGCGCGCGCGGATTCACCGCCGAGGATCTCCGCAGCGAAGGCGACCCGGCCAAGATCGACCGCGCGATCGAGATGCTGCATGCGGCCGAGCGCCCGCTCATCGCGGGCGGCGACGGGCTGTTCTGGTCGCAGGCCGGCGAGGAGCTGCGCGAGTTCGTTGAGCTGACGCATATTCCGGTGTACACGCGGCGCGCCGGCCAGGGCGCCGTGTCGGAGGAGAACCCGCTCGCCATTCGCGGCGCGTGGAAGAAGCCGTTCACCGGCAATGCCGACGTGGTGCTCGCGATCGGCTTCCGCTTCTGGAGCGGCGAGCACTTCGGACAGCCGCCCACCTGGACCGACAAGGCCAAGTACATCCAGGTCGACCCCACTCCGACCCGCATCGGATGGCAGGTCAACGCGGATATCCCGATGGTCGGCGATCCCAAGCTGATCCTGCGCCAGATGATCAACCGGATGAAGGAGCTCAAGCTCGACTTCTCCAAGAACCGCAGCTCGGAGTGGACCCGGCAGGTCGCCGCCACCCGCGAGCGCTTCGAGCAGCAGATCCGCGACCAGAATTCCAAGGTCACCGGCAGCATGCCGATTCATCCGGCGCGCCTGTGCGAAGACCTGATCAAGGTGCTCGACAAGAACGCAACCACGATCATCGACAGCTTCACGCTGTCGGGATGGATGAGCCGCGCGTTCACCTGCCGCTTCATGGGACAGGTGGTCGACGCGGGACCGCTGGCGCCGGTCGGACACGGCGTCGGGATGGGAATCGGCGCACAGCTCGCGCGGCCCGGACAACAGGTGGTCGTGATTTCGGGCGACGGCGGAATCGGAATCGGCGGCTGGGACATGGAGACCGCCGCGCGCTACAAGCTCCCGATGATGACCGTGCTGTGGAACAACAGCTCGTGGGGACCGAACTTCGACCAGATGCCGGGGCTCAAGGGCCGCACCGACCCGTTCAACATGCTCAAGGACATCCGCTACGACAAGATCTTCGGCGAGATGGGATGCCACGGCGAGCTGGTCGAGAAGCCTGAGCAGATCATCCCGGCAATCGAGCGATGCTTTAAGTCGGGCAAGCCCTCGGTGCTCAATGTGATCGGCGACACCACCGTCGGCAACGCGACGCTGGGTGGCAATCTGCTGGGCTCGACCGGTTCCAAGGGCTGAGCGCCGCGTCAGAAATGAATCGATCCGAGGCGGGATGCGCCAGGCGGGGCGCGTCCCGCCTTCGCTTTTCACGCCGGCCGCGCGCGGCGGGGCTATCGAATCTGGCGCGCGGCGCGGGCGTCCATATATTGGATGCGCGGTGGCTCAAGCGGGCTCAGCCGGAAGAGATCGGGTTGCGTAATCTGGCTCGCCGCCGCCGCGAAGTGAACAGGACAACGCCGCGATGAAACTTAAACTCTTACTTTTGATTCTGCCGGTCTTCATTCTCGGCGCATGCAAAGCCTTAAGCGGTGTATCCAGTTACGGACCCCCGCCCTGCCCGCAGGGATCAAAAGCGATGGGATCGCCGCCGCCCGATGGCGACGAGACCTGGTGCGAAAAGTTGATCGATGGAAAGCCGGTCAAGAACGGACCCTTCGTCCTGTGGCGCGACTCCGGGCTCAAGATGATGCAGGGCAATTACACCGACGGCAAGCAGAACGGCGAATGGACCATGTGGTATGACAACGGTCAGAAGCGCTCGGTTGATCACTACGTCCAGGGCGTCCAGCAGGGCGAGCATACCAGCTGGTACGCCAACGGCCACGTCGACGCGATCGGCCAGTACCGCGATGGGAAAAAAATCGGGACCTGGAAGCGCTGGGATGCCGACGGCTTCCGCAATTGGACCGAGTCGTACAAGGACGGCCAGCGCGTCTCCTGAGCACGCCGCGGCAAGGAATCCGCGTGAACACCAAGCTGACGATCGTTGATGCGAACCTCGACAATCCCGCGCATGCCGCCGCGTTCCTCGAGATGATCGACGCGTATGCGCGCGATCCGATGGAAGGCGGGATGCCGCTGCCCGAGCGCGTGCGCAGCGACCTGGCGCCCGCGCTGCGCGCTCATCCCGCGCATCACGTGTTCCTGGCGTACGACGACGCGCGCGCGATCGGCTTTTCGGTCTGCATTCTGGGCTTCTCGACCTTCGAGGCGCGCCCGCTCATGAATATCCACGACATCGGCGTGCTCTCGGAGTATCGCGGCCGTGGTATCGGGCGCCAGCTGATGAGCCGAATCGAGCGTCTCGCGCGCGAGCTCAATTGCTGCAAGCTCACACTCGAAGTGCGGCGCGACAACGTACCGGCCCGCGGACTGTACCGGAAAATCGGCTTCGGCCAGGTGCAGGTCGGGATGCCGCCGGTACCGATGGAGTTCTGGCAGAAGATTCTGCGCTAGCTGGTGGGCGCGACCTCGGCGAGCGCGATGTCCGCCGCCGCAATCGGCGCAACGTAGTAAGCCTCCGGCGACCCCCATACGCTCGCCGCAATCGGCCGCGCGCCAAGCGCGATCGGCGCGTCGAAAACCTGCGCGATATTCGCGTTGACACGCACGCAGTTGGGCGCCAGCGGTTCGGCCAGCGCACCCTTGCGAATCATCCACGAATCGCCCGTCACCGTGCAGGTGAAATCGCCCGCGCGCTGTCCGTTGATCGGATAGGTGTACCAGATGCGCCCGATATAGATGCCTTCGCCGGCCTCGCGCAGCATCGCCTCCGGCGTCACCCCGCGCCGCGCGCGCAGGATCACGTTGGTGCCGCTTGAGCCGGGATGAGCGTCAAAGCGGCGTTCGCCGCCCTCGCCCAGCCGGTAGCCGCTGGTCGCCGGGAACGCCGCGCGCCCGCCCGCGGGACCGAGTTTCTCGGCGCGATGCTCGTCGGTTTCGAGCCGATGCGAGTCGTAGTAATTCGACAGCAATCCGACCAGGCGTCCGTCTCGAATGAGTTCGACCCTGGAGGCAGCAAAGCCTTCGCCCGTGATGCGCCGGCGCACCGCGCCCGCGCGCGAGAACGGATCGTCGGTGAGCGACAGCCGCTCATCCATCACGCGCTCGCCCAGGCGGCCCTGGTAAGCGGAACTCGCGGCGTGGAATGCTCCGGTCGTCAACGATCCCATCACCATGTAGTTAAGTATTTCGGCGACCGGCTGCGGTCCAAGCACCACGCGGTAATTTCCCGCCGCCGGACGCACGCCGCCCCGCGCCGCAAGCGCACGGCGGACCGCGTCGCGCCCGAGCGCCGCCGACGCCGCGCGCATCTTCGCACTGGTATCGCCGAGCGCACCCGCGGTGCCCTTGGCGTCGAGCGATTCGACCAGCGCCGTGACCGACGAGCTGAAACGCGCGCTCTCGTCGGTGCGGATATCGGGAAGACCCGATGACGCGATCGCGATCCGATCGCGGATAATCGAAACATCTCCGCCGAGCACCAGGCCGGGATTCTCGGCCGCCGCGGCGGCGTCGAGCCCGAACGCGTCGAGCGCGCCACCGATCACGCGCCATGCGCATGCGGCAAGCGCGGCGTCGCTTGCGCGAGAAAGGTCGCCGCGCCTCGCCGCGCGGGTGGCGAGCCGGCGCGGGTCGTGCGGGAAGCCGGGAAAATGCGGATCGACCACCCTCGAACGCCGGGCGCGCTCGAGCGCCACGCGCAACGAGTCGAGGTTGAATTCTCCGGCCACCGCGGCGCCGCCGGTTTCGTGCTCGTCGCGGCGCATCGCAATCCGCACCTGGAACCCGTCGGCGTGCAGCGACTTCAATTCCTCCACGCCGCGGCACGGGATGTCGGAGGTGTAGGCGAGCCGCGCGATCCGATGCTCGGCGGAGGACGCGTAGATTTCATACCCCGCCAGATCCTTCTCACGCGCCAGCAGGGCCGCCGCCGCTCGCACGAATCCGCGAATCTCCCCGAGCGGCCGCATCATCCGCCACCCAGCCGCGCACGCGAGCGCAGCGTCGGCCCGCCGTTGGACATCCGCTTGACCTGCATCGGCTGCCCCTTGCCGCAGTTGGGAATCGCGACCAGCCGCAGATCGTTTCCCGCCGCATCGACGTTCATGAAGAAGCTCTTTGAATCGGCAATCACGCTGCCCGAGCGGTAAAGCCGCCCGACCCGCCCGTTTTCGATTTCGTAAACACGCCGCGCCGAGATGCGGAAGTTCTCGCGCGACTCCGCGATCGACGGAATCGCGTGGCCGCAAACGTAGTAGCCGTGCTCGACGTCCGCGATGATCCGCTCCGGCTCCGACTCGCCCGGCATGAAGAACGTGTTGCTCATCCGGATGAGCGGCACGTGCCATCCTTCGCTCGCCCGCGCCGAACCGTTGGGCTCCACGCCCAGCGCCGCGGCGGTCGCGCGCGAGTTGAGAAAACCCGAGAAGATGCCGCGCTCAAGATGCATCACGCGCCGCCCCGGCGTGCCCTCGTGGTCGTAGCGATACTGCCCGTAGCCGTCGAGGGAGGGATCGGAGCACGCCGACAGAATCGGGGAGCCGATCTGGCGGCCGAGCTGATTGTCGGCGAGCGAGCGCAGAAACCAGCTCCGTCCCGCGTATGCCACTTCCATCTTGAGCGCGCGATCGGCTTCCGACGGATGGCCCACGACCTCGTGCGCGACCAGCGCGTTGAAATGCGGATCGGTCACCACCACCACTTCGCCGTCGGGCGGTTTGAGTACCGGAGCCGCGGCCAGCTCGCGCGCCTCACGCGCCAGTTCGACCGAGAATCGGCCAAGGTCGGCGTTGGGCATCAACTCGCCGCGCCATCCGGTCTCCAGGCACTCGAAGCCGCGTTGCTGGCCGATGGTGTCGTAGCTCTCCTGATGGCCGTCGGCGGTCTGCGCGACCACGTAGCAGTCGCCCTGCGAGAACGCGAAGGCCTGCGAGATGAAGCTGCCGGCGCTGTCGAGGAACACCTCATGGCGCAGCTCGGTCATCGCGCCGATCCAGTTGTAGGCGATTTCCGGACCAAGGTGGGCCACCGCGCGCGAGGATTCTAGTGCGATACTCTTGAGCGCGCCGGAATCGATGGCACGAGGATCGCGCTGATAGACAGCTTCCACGGTATCGCGGATGGGTGCGCGGGGGGCCGGCGCGGCACCGACCAGCGCCGCCGCGCGCGCGCCGAGCCGGCGCATCAGCGCGCCCTTTTCCCGCGCGCTCACGCGGGCCCGCTGGTACGCTTCGTCGAGCGCGGCGCCAATCGCGCGTGCGAGCTTTGCGCGACGAACCGCGAGCTCTCCGATCTCCACGCCCGTGTTGCCGATTCCGACCGCGCCGGAGCGGTCGCGCGCGTACACGGTCACGCCGAGCGCCGCGGTTTCGGTTTCATTGCCTTCGCGCGGCTCTCCGTTGACAGCGGCGCCGGAGCGGTGCGAGACCGCCTCGAAGCGCAACTCGGCCCACGTGGCGTCGCGACGGGCTCGCACGAACCGGCGCATCAGCGCGCCGCCGTCGCGCCGCAGAAATTCGATCGCTTCGAAGGGATCCCGCCCCGCCATCGCTTACGCCCTTCTGAGCGCAGCCCAACCATAACTAAATGCGAACGCAACCGCGAGGATTGCCACGATCGCCGGCCCGGTCGGCAGGTCGAAACTGTAAGAAGCGGAAATTCCGGCCACCGTGGCCACCAGGCCAAGCAGGGTTGCAATCACGAATGCCGCGCCCATGCTCTCCGCGAAACACAGCGCCGCGGCGCCGGGAGCGACCAGCAGCGCGAAAGTCAGCAGCGCGCCGACGCCGCGAATCGCGATCGCGACCGCCACACCCACCGTCACGTAAAAGACCGTGTTCCACAGATCGACGCGGATACCCATCGCGCGCGCCATGTCGGGATCGTACGCGGCGATCAGGAATTCCTTGTACGCGAGATACTGGATCGCAAGCACGATCGCGAAGGCGATCAGCATGAACCACAACAGCGCGCTCGGGACAGTCAGAATATCGCCGAACAGCACGTTCAGGATATCACCCTCTCCGCGTGGCGCCTTGACGATCAGCAGCACCGCCGCGGCCGACCCGCCCGCATAGAGCATCCCGATCAACGCCTCGAGCGGAAGCCGCGGCGAGTCGGCGGCGCGCGAAAACAACAGGAAGGTAACCACCGTCAACACCAACGCGGCGGCAAAGGGCGCAAAGTTAAACAGCACCGCCAGCGCGACTCCGGCCGACGAGATTTCGGCAACCGCCGCTCCCACGAATACGATTCGGCGCAGCACCACGTACACGCTGAGCGGAGCAAGCCCGAGCGCGACCAGAACACCCGCGACCAGGATGTTGCGCATGAAGGGAATTGCGAGCAGCTCGCTCATTCGGTTTCCTCGCTGTAGGCCCGCGCCAGGCTCTCGGGCGACAGCATCTCCGTCTTGCCTCCGGCGGCGATACTTCCGTCACGCGTGATGAGCGCCACGCGGCGCGCGAAATGCTCGATCGCGCTCAGCAGATGCGTCACGAACACGATCGTCGTCCCCTGTTCGCGCTGCAGCTCCTGCAGCAGTTCCATCACCGCGCGCTCCGCTTCGAGATCCATCCCGTTGGTCGGCTCGTCGAGCAGCAGCGCATCGGGCTGCCCCGCCAGCGCGCGCGCGATCAGAACCCGCTGCTGCTGCCCGCCCGACAGCTCGCGATACGGGCGCTCGGCGAAACGCTGCATGCGGCATCGCGCCAGGCATTCGCCCGCGACCTCATAGTCGTTCGCCCCGGCCCGGCGCATCGCACCCAGCTTGCCGAACCGCCCCATCACCGCGACTTCGAGCGCGGAGAGCGGGAAATGGGGATCCAACCGCTCGCGCTGGGGAACGTAGCCGAAGCTCGGCGCGGCGCCGTCGGCGCCGGGAAAATCGATGCTCCCCGCCTGCGGGCGCAGCAATCCCAGGATAGCCTTGAGCAGCGTGGTCTTGCCCGATCCGTTAGGCCCCATCACGCCCAGAAAGTCGCCGCGCTGGATCGAGAAGTCCAGCCGATCCAGAACCACGCGGCCACCGTAGCCGAGCCGGACCCCGCGCATCCGCACGATTTCATTTGCCATGTTCGGAAAGCACCTTTACGAACTGGCTCACGATGTAATCGATCATGGAGATGTAGTCGTGTTGCTGCGGGATGCCGCCGACCGAGATGTAGAGATTGAGGTATGGAATCCCGGCCTGCTGTGCGACCAACTGCGCGATCGAGAGCCGGTAGTAAGGCTCGGTGACGATGAGCCTAACGTGCTCACGCTTTGCGATCTGGATTACCTCCTCGATTCGCGCCGGCGAGGGTACGAATCCCGGCTTGGCCTCGATGGTGGTCGGTATCGAGAGCTTGAAGGTGCGCGCAAAGTACATCCAGGATTCGTGATAGGGGATGAATTTGGTGCCGGCAAACGGCGCCATTTCAGCCTGCCATTTCTTCTCCGCCTCGCTCAGCCGCTGGTCGAACGCGGCCAGGTTCTGCGCGAAGTAAGCCTTGTCGGCGGGATCGGCATACGCGAGTGCGTTGAAGATGTTGCGCGCCATGATCCGGCCGTCTTCGGGTCCAAGCTGATAGTGCGGATTGCCGTAGGGATGGATGTCGCCGAAGCTGTAATCCACCTTGCCCTGCGGCACATCCATCAGCGGAATCTGGTAGGACACCTCAGCCTTGACCAGGTTGGAGTTGTTCGCCTCGTTGACCAGGTCGCGCGCCCATTCCTCCAGCCCCAGCCCGATCTCGATGAACAGTCGCGCCTGATGGATCTTGAACAGGTCGCTCGGACGCGGCGAGTAGAAATCGGCGTTGAAGCCGCCCGGCACGATCGACACGACGCTGACCTTGTCGCCGCCCACCGTCTGGGCGAGCGAGGCGAGGTCGGTCGTCGTGGTGACCACGTTGATTTTCGCGGCCCAGGCCGCCGGTGCGCGCGCGCCGATCGCAATCAGCGCGGCGCCGATGATCGTAATCAGGATGCGGTTCGATGCTTTCATGATGCCCTAGTCCAGAGGTTTGAGGTTGCCCAGTGAGAAAGTTGCCTGCAGCCACAGCGCGTCCTCGGCCTGGTACGCGCCACTGCCGGTCGTGTGCGTGTACTGAAGCCGCAGGCGCGTGTTGTCGCTGACGAACCAGGTCAGGATCGGCGACAGGCCAAGCTGCGTGCCGCTGGCCACGTTTGGAACGTCGGCGACGTCTATCAGCGCGCCCGCGTGGTAGCGCAGCGCGAAGTTCCAATCGAGCAACGTGTAGATTCCCCGCTTGAGACCGTGATCGCCGACGCCCTTGCGCTCGGCGAGCATGCTCTCGACGCTCCAGGTCCAGATGTTGCGCTGGGTCGGTGCGTATTGAATCTGCAGGTACGGATCGATCAGGTATGCCTGCCCACCCTGTCCGGGGCCGCCCGCGAACGATACGCCAGTGGTCATCGATCCGGTGGTAAACAGGTCGCGCGCATAGCGCAGCGATCCGACGTACAGGTAATCGAAGTTCTGGCCATTGCGATGATTGTAGGTCACCTGGTTGACGCCGCTCAGCATGTTGAAGTCGGCCTTGATATCCGCGTCCCAGGGATTGGGAACATACCCGTTGACCTCGACCCCCGGCTCGACCAGACCGTCCTGCCCGATGAAATTCGCTACCGCCATCGGCCGGTTCGCCATCGGAAGCTGAAAGGTATCGAGCTCGTTGATCAGTCCGAACTGGGTGCGATACTGCCCCGCCCTGACCGTCAGGTCGTAGGGAAGCTTGTTGAAGACCAGGTACGCTTCCTCGATGTCGAAAGGCCCGTTAGCCGGCTTGTCCAGGGATATCTGCGCGTTAGTGTAAGGATCGATCGGCGAGAACAGGATCAGCTGCGTGTCGCGCACCTGGAACTTGCTCGCGCCCGGATCGTAATTCGGGTCACCCGAGCGCAGATTGTTCGGGTTGAGCGTAAAGTCACCCACCGCCCCGATGTCGGGGATGAAGGTCTTGGGCACGCCTTCCAGTCCGGACACGACCACGCCCTGCGGCGGTCCGCCCGCCGGCGCGCCGTAACCAGCCGTCATCGAGGTCGGCTTGGTCACCGGCCCCGGCATCAGCGACTTGATCGCGCTGCCCACCGAGACTCCCGCCGGCGTGCTGGCGCCGAGCGGCACTCCCGCGGGCGTCACTCCGGGCGGCGGCCCGCCTTCGGCGGACTGCGCCCCGGCCGCGTGGGAAGAAGCCGCGCCGGCGACCGCCGCCCCCGGCGGTGCGGATGACTGCGCGCGCCGCGCGGCCTCCAGTTTGTCGATACGTTGATTCATCTGCTCCAGTTCGGCGCGAACCGCGGCCAGTTCCTTCTTCAGTTGCGCGTTTTCCTGCTCCACGGCGTTGGGCGGTGACTCTGCCGAACGAGCCTGCGATGCGACCATGGCGACGATTAGCGCCGCCACCAGCGATACCGTGCTAATGCGCATGGGCCGACCTCTTCCGATTGCGATGCGCCGCTGCACCTGCGCGAAACGGCAGCGAGCGCTGCGGGCACTAATGCTGCCGTGCCCGGCGTTACTCAGAACCTGCGTCGATGTCTTCGGATAGAGCGGTCAGGCGCTGCGCGGAGGCGCGCGAGTCTGGGCACAGGTCGAATCGATCCTCGCGATCGAGACCGTCGCGGCCACAACCGGCGGCCGCGCAATCGACAGCGGCGTCCCGACGACCGGCGTCGCCGGCGGATTCGCCGAAGTATGAAATGCAAGCAGGCAGAGCGCGCACAGTCCGCCGTCCGGGCTTACCTGCGCGACGGCGTTGACGCCGTATGGATCGGCGGCCTGATGGATGTGGGAGGCGGCCGCAAGCTGCCCGGCCAGCGTGATGACGGCGGCAAAGACTGCGACCGAGCGAATCGCCGCGCGGCTTATCAACGCGATTTTGGTCCGGCCCGGCATCAAGTTCGAGCGCAAATGCGCTCCGGTCAGATTATCCCTTCACTCTTGAGTGACTCAAGCTGCCCCGCGCCGAGCCCCAACAGCTCGCCGTACACGTCGGCATTATGCTGGCCGAGCAGCGGCGCCGGCTTCACCTCCACCGGCGAGTCCTCCAGCCGCACCGGGCATCCCGGCATCGTGAACTCCCCGCGCATCGGATGATTGATCGTCACGATCATCCCGCGCTGGCGCATATGCGGATCCTCGAGCAGCTCGACGCTGTCGAGCACCTTGCCGCACGGGACGCCGGCCGCGCCGAGAATCTCCATCACCTGGTGCTTGGTATGGCGCCCGGTCCATTCGTTGATGATCGCGGTCATCTCCTCGGCGTTCTTGGCGCGCGCGCGCGGGTCCTTGAACTTCTCGTCTTCGGCCATCTCCGGCCGCCCGATCGCGGCGCACAGGCTCCGCCACATCTCGGGCGTCGTGCAGAGCATGAAGACGTAGTCGTTGTCGCCGCCCGGCGCGCACTTGAACAAGTCGCCGGGACCCGCGCCGATTCGATTTCCAACCCGCGGCGCCGGCTTGTGCGTCATGTAGGTGCTCATCATCGGCACCCGGCAAAAATTCAGCACAGCCTCCTGCATCGCGACTTCCACCTTCTGCCCGCGTCCGGTGCGCTCGCGCTGGATATAGGCGGCCAGCACGCCGATCGCCGCGTGCATCCCGGTGCCGGTGTCGCCGATCGTCGGCCCCGGCTTGAGCGGCGGCGAGCCGGGGTAACCGGTCAGCGCGAACGCGCCGCCGGAGGCCTGCGCGATCATGTCGAAGCTCTTGTACTTGCTGTACGGCCCGTGGGTGCCGAAACCCTTGATAGTCAGGTAAATCAGGCGCGGATTGATCTCGCGCAGCTTGTCGTAGCCCAGGCCCAGGCCCTCCAGCGTGCCGAGCGAGTAATTCTCCGACACGATATCGACGCTCTTTACCAGCTCCAGGAACATCTCGCGCCCGCGATCGCTCTTGAGGTTGAGCGTGATGCCGCGTTTGTTCGCGTTGAGCAGGATGAAGTAATACGAATCGACGCCGGGCTTCTCGGTCAGCAGCCAGCGGCCCTGCTCGCCCATCTTGGGCGACTCGACCTTGATCACGTCGGCGCCCAGCCACGCCAGCATCTCGGTGCACGACGTGCCGGCCTCGAACTGTGTGAGGTCCAAGACCTTCACCCCCGCCAATGCCTTTTCCATCGCCGACCTCCTGGCGCGCCGCTGTCCCGCGCACGTATGACGATCTTTGTAGCGCCGGACCGCAGCGATCGGCAAGCTGGCCGGCGCCCCCGCAGGGCGCCGCCATATCTTTGGTCCCGCGCATCGGCTCTGATAAACCTGATTCGTCACCGCCGCGCCTGACACCAAATCATGTCTGAAGCCTCAGCCAAACTTGCCGCAATCAGAGAGGAACTGAACCGGATGTTCCTGGAGCGCGCCGATCTGATCGACGGCGCGCTGGTCGCCCTGCTCTCGCGCAATCACGTGCTGCTGATCGGACCGCCGGGCACCGCGAAGTCGATGCTGGCGGAGGAGCTGTGCACGCGAATCGAGGGCGCCCGCTATTTCCAATGGCTGCTGACCCGCTTCAGCACCCCGGAGGAAATCTTCGGCGCGGTCAGCCTCAAGGGGCTCGAGCAGGACGACTACCGGCGCGTCACCACGCACAAGCTGCCCGAGGCGCATATCGCGTTCCTGGACGAGATCTTCAAGGCCAACTCTTCGATCCTGAACTCGCTCCTGACGCTTATCAACGAGCGCATCTATCACAACGGACGCGAGCGCGTCGCGGTGCCGCTGGTCACGATGTTCGGCGCGTCCAATGAACTGCCCGATGAAGAAGAGCTGACCGCGCTTTACGATCGCTTCATGCTTCGCTTCATGACCGATTACATCAGCGAGGACTTCCGCTTCCTCAAGATGCTTGAGGGCGGTGCGCCAGCCACGCGCACTCGGTTGAGCTTCGCGGAGCTGCAGGAGCTGTGCGCCGTCGCCGCCTCGGTCGCGGTGCCGGATACGATCCTGCGCGAGGTCGCGGAGCTGCGCCATGCGCTGGCCCGCGAGCAGATTGTCGTCTCCGATCGGCGCTGGAAGAACTCGCTCGGCGTGATGCGCGCGCATGCCGCGCTGATGGGCCGCACCGCCGTCTCCGAGGACGACCTGATGTTCCTGGAGCACGTGCTCTGGAAGGATCCCGAGGAGCGGCCCAAGGTTAGCGAAGCGCTGCGCGCGATCGTCCGCGGATTCGAGGAACAGGCGCGCGAGCTGCTCATCCAGAGCCAGGAGCTGCGCGAATACGCCGAGCGCCGATGGGAAAGCGAGGAGCTGCGCCAGCGCGCCGTCGTCGAGGCGCACACCAAGATCGCCAACATCCTGGTCAAGTTCGACAACCTGCTGCGCGAGGCCGCCGAGTCCGGCCGTGCTGTATCGGGCGCCGAGGCGATGCGCGCGCAGGTGCGCGACATCCAGCAGGCGATGCTCAAGCGGACGGTCGGCGCATAGGACGCGGGGATGCCGGCGGAACAATCCACCCCAGCCATCGTCTTGCGCGCGCGCGACTACGCGGAGTCCGATCGCATCGTCACCCTGCTGAGCCGCGACCAGGGCAAGCTCGGCGCGATCGCCAAGGGCGCCAAGAACTCCCGCCATCGTTTCGAGCGCAAGCTCGAACCGTTCTCGCACGTGGTCGCGCACTTCCGCCGCCGCTCGAACAGCCAGCTCGCCTTTCTGACCCGCGCCGAAGCCGCCGAGTTGACCCAGTTCGCAATCGAGGATGACCTCGGCCGGATCGCGCTCGGCTCCTACATGCTCGAGCTCGCCGACGCGCTCACCGCCGAGGAAGGCGAAGCCGCCGGCGCCTACGCGCTGCTCGCCGACGCGCTCGCCACGCTCTCCCGCGGCGACGCGGACTCGGCGCTGCGCCAGGCGTTCGAGCTGCGGATGCTCGGCTGGGCGGGATTCGGGCTGGAGTTCGCGCGATGCCGCGCGTGCGGAGAGACGCGGGGCGCGGAGGCGGCCGCGATGCACTTCGTCGTCGGACGCGGCGGCGTGGTCTGCGACCGCTGCCGGACCGCGGTGCCCGAGGGCGCGATCCGGATGCGTCCGGAGAGCGCCGCCGCCCTTTCCCGTCTCGGCGCGGGCGCGATTGAAGACGCGCCCGGCGCGACGCCGGCGGGCGCCGACGGCGCGGCCGCGATCGCGCGCTTCATCGCGTCGATTCTCGATCGCAGACTGCGCTCGGCCGAGTTTCTCGAGTCGATTCTGAGCGGCCGCGCCTGACGCCGGACCGACCCGCCGCGCTCACGCCCGCGGCTCGATCCGGTTGCCCATCTCGCGCGTGTCGTAGCCGCACAGCTCAGCGACCTCGCGCGCGAAGCGCCCCGAGCCGAGCGCGTCGAGCACCGCGGCAACCGCGGGCGACTCGATCTCCCGCCCGGCGATCGCGATGTCGTAGCGCTCGTCGCGAATCGGCACGAAGCCCAGCCCGTACGCCTCGGCGGCGACGCGAATCGTGACGCCCGCATCGGCCTGCCCCGCCGCGACTGCGGCGGCGACTTCGAGATGCCCGCGCACCTCGCGCGCGTAGCCGACAATCGAGCCGGGCGCGATCCCCGCCTCGCGCAGGGCGCCGTCGAGCGTGGCGCGCGCGCCGGCACCGCGCTCACGATTCACAATCCTGGTGCCGCGCCACCCGAGGTCGGCGACGGTGCGAATGCCGCGCGGGTTTCCCGCCATGGTGGCAAGCCCAATCTGCCACCTGGCGAACCGCACCATCAGCGCGCGCCGCCCGAGCGCGCGGCGCACCGCGGACAGGTTGTAATCGCCGCTGCGCGGATCGCGCAGATGCAGCCCCGCGATGTGCGCGCGGCCGCCGGCCAGCGCCGCCAGCGCCTCGGCGCTGCCGCACGGAATCGCGACCACGCTGGCCGGGGCGTGGTTGCGCGCGATCCATTCGGCGAGCAGCGACACCGCCGGGTCGCATCCCGCCACCAGCACGGTCGCGTCGATTTCCTCCGGCGAGCGGAATGACTGCACCCGCACGCGGTCGCGCGCGCTCTGCTCGACCACGCCGGCCGCGGGCTCCAGCGCGATACGCGCCGGCGCGGTCGCAACCGCGGTGACCCGTCCGCCCAGCCGCGCCAGCGCGACGCGGGCGCCTGCGGGTATCGCGGCGGCGTCACCCGGCGTATGCGCCTCGACCCGGCGGTCCTCATCGGGGCCAAAGAGCGCCTCGACCGACTCGCCGAGCGCGCCCGCCAGCGCCAGCGCCACCGCGACGCCGGGCTGATAGAGACCCGCCTCGATCGCGCCGAGGGCCTGGCGTGAGATTCCGGCGCGCTCGGCGAGCGCCGACTGGCTGAGGCGCCGGGCGACCCTGGTGGCTTTGATTCGATGCGACGGGGAGGCCATGATTCTTGCCTAATTGCCATAATAATGGCATAAGGTCCGCGCAATGAAAATCCGCACGAGACTGCCCCCACTGCTCGCCGCGGGCGTATTCCTGCTGACCTCCGCCTCCGCGTGCCGCGCCGATCCGTTCGGCGGATTTTTCGACAGCTGGCTCCAGATGGCGTCGCGGACGCAGGCCGGGCAGCCCCACTGGATCACCCCGCTGGTGACCGTCACGCCGCGCCTGGAGCAGGAAGTGCGCTACGACCAGTACTTCCAGTCGGCGCGCAACGGGCTTGCGATCGACAACTTTGGCGGCGGCAAGGGAATCGAGGTCATTCCGCAGGAGCACACCGAGCTGATCGTCGGCATCCCGGCCTTCCTGAAGCGCAACCTGCCGCGCAACACCGACGGCTTCGGCGACTGGCCGTTTTTGGTCAAGTACCGGCTGCTCGCCGCGAACGAGGACAGCGGCAACTACATTCTTACCGCGTTCATGGGAATAAGCGTGCCGACCGGTTCCAACACCAACGGCGCCGGCCACGCGATCTTCACGCCGACGCTCGCATTCGGCAAAGGCGTCGGCGATTTCGATTTTCAGAGCACAGTCGGAGTTGCGCTGCCCAGTGGCGGACTCGATCGGCTCGGGCTTCCGGTTATCTACAACACCGCCTTTCAGTACCGCGTGTTCAAGTACTTCTGGCCCGAGGTCGAAACCAACTACACCTGGCAATCCTACGGCGAGAAAAACGGGCACAACACACTTTACCTGACGCCGGGAATCGTGATCGGGCGAATCCCGATACACGAGCGGCTCGGACTCACCTTCGGCGCTGGCTACCAGGTCGCGGTCACGAAATACCGCGGCTACAATCACAACGTGGTGCTGACGGCGCGGATTCCGTTTTGAGCACCGCGATGAAATCCCGCCCGATTCGCACCGCAGTCGCATTCGCAATCGCCGCGATAGCCGCGATCGGATGGTGCGCCATCGCGCTCGCGGCGCCGGCCGATCCGCCGCCGCTCAGAATCTTCCACGCCGACAGCCTGTCCGCATATGTGACCGCACTGGCGCGCGTCTTCGAGCGCGCGGATCCGGGCGTCGCGGTCCACTGTGAGGGCAGTGGCAGCCTCGACGCGCTGCGCAAGGTGACCGATCTTCATCTCCCGTGCGACATCCTGATCACGGCGGACTGGCGAATGCTCAAGCAGCCGCATCGCGGGGTCGCGCCGTGGGCGGTGGTGTTCGCGGGCAACTCGATGGGACTGCTGTACACGGCGCGCTCGCGCGGCGCGGCGCGAATCAACGCCGACAACTGGTGGCGCGTGCTGATGGAGCCGGGCGTGCGCTATGGGCATTCGAATCCCGAGCGCGATCCGGCGGGCTACTGGACGCTGGTGATGTGGCAGCTTGCCGCGCGTTACTACCACGATCCGTCGCTGGCCGCGCGGCTCGCGGCGCACTGCCCGCGCGCGAATATGCGACCGCACAATGTCGATTTGATCGCTCTGCTGCAGAGCGGCGATCTGGATTACTACTTCGGCTACGCCTCCGACGCGCGATTGGGCAAGCTGAAATTTCTCGCGCTGCCGCCCGAGATAAATCTCGGCGACATCTCGCGAGCCGCCGACTACGCGCGGGCCAGCGTCGAGATCGGCTCGGGCTCCGATCGCAAGCGGATAGCCGGCGCTCCGGTCGCCTACGCGGCGACCTTGACGGCGAATCCGCCGAATCGCGCGGCGGCTGTCGAGTTTATGAAACTGATGCTGGGCGATGCGGGTCGCACGGCCGCCATCGATGCGGGATTAATCGCGTATCCGCATCCGTTCGCATGGGACCCCGCCTCGAAGATGCCGCGCCCGTTTCGCGCACTGACCCGCCCGCTCCCACCGCCCTAGCGCGCTCTTCCGGAAATAATTTGTTCAAAGTGTGCGCAAAGCAGAGCAAATTTCGATGATGGCGCTGGTTGGCGGAGAAGTGTCTCCAGATGCGCCCGGGAAAAGGGTCCTTTCGGGGAGTTGCGTGCTCGCCGGAGGCGAAACCGGACCGCTGCGGCGCCGGTGCGAGGACCCTGGACCCAAACCAGCGGAAAACCTTGCAAATGGAGGTCGTTCGCCCTACTCAGGAGTTGAACTGGGAGAGTCAGAAAGGAAATCCCGGATTAAAGGAGTTATTCAGCATGAGCAAAACCATTGCGTTTATGGCCACTCTGGCACTTGTATTATCTCTCCCCGCCGCCACCGCATTTGCAGGGGAGCAAGCTGCGTCGCCTGCTGCTTCCACCTCTGGCACTCCGTCGCCGGTGGAGCATTTCAAAGGCGATGAGCTATCAAAAAATGCCAAGGTCGGTATCGTTGATGCGCGCGCCATCGCCTTGAAAGCGTATCCAGGAAAAATTACTGACGAAGAACTGGAAAAAGAGGGTGGCGGCAGCGGCCTACGCTATTCCTTCGATATTAAACAGGGCCAAGTTGTACATGAAGTTGGCGTAGACGCCAAAACCGGCAAGCTTCTTGAGAATTCCAAGGAAGGGCCAAATTCAGATTAGACCCTTTCCTTTCCGCTTATGTCGGTTTCTGTGCCGTTGCTACTCAGACCCCAGGTTGTCGCGAGCGCAGCCGGATCAAGATTGAGCTTCGCGTGGAAAGCGGGTTCCGGTGCAACGGCGGTGAAGCAATTGCTTGCCCGTAGCAGATAAATGTCGGTGGCAACTTACGTGTGCGAGCAACCGGCAGTTAATGCGAAACATTCTCAGGCATGAAAGCCGGCATTCGGGATCATGCCCCTTTCGGATCTGGAATCAACAAACTGCGGCTGATTGCGGCCGTTTTGACCGATCTGTTTGCGGCAGTATCGCCTCGAGTCTCCGCAGGTGACTCAAGTCCCGGGAAGGGTCGAGCCGAGAGCCTGCTGGTCGCAAACGGTCACGATATCCTGGCCTTTCCGGCTAGGATTTCGTGCTGCCGGGGTCGGCGGCGGGAGTCGGCGGTGACGACGTCTGCAGCAGCTTGCGGAACGGCTCGAGCAGATCGATCGGGAGCGGAAACACGGTCGTCGAATTGTGCTCGGTCGCTATTTCGGCCAGGGTCTGCAGGTAGCGGAGCTGAAGCGTGATCGGGCTCTTGCCCATGATTTCCGCCGCCTCCGACAACCGCTGCGCGGCCTGAAATTCGCCTTCCGCATTGATGACCTTGGCGCGGCGCTCGCGCTCGGCCTCGGCCTGCGCCGCGATCGCGCGCTGCATGTCCTGGGGCAGATCGATGTTCTTGAGCTCGACCATAACGACCTTGATTCCCCACGGCTCGGTGGAGGAATCGATCACCTCCTGGATGCGCGCGTTGAGCTTGTCGCGCTGGCTCAGCAGGTCGTCGAGTTCGCTCTGTCCGCCGACCGAGCGCAGCGTGGTCTGCGACAGCTGCATCGTGGCGAACAGGTAGTTGGCGACTTCAGTCACCGCGCGCGAGGGATCGACCACGCGGAAGTAGAGCACGGCGCTTACCTTGACGGTCACGTTGTCGCGGGTGATCACGTCCTGGGGCGGGATGTCGAGGGTGACGGTGCGCAGATCGATTCGCACCATCCGCTCCAGGACCGGGATAATGAAAGTCACGCCGGGGCCGCGGTATGGCGTCAGGCGGCCCAGGCGAAAGACCACCGCGCGCTCGTACTCGTTTAGAATCTTGAGGCCGCTGATGATGAAAATCGCGGCGATAAAAATGACTATGCCGATTCCGGTCGCCATCGATGCTCTCCTTTCGCCGCGCGCAACACGCGTGGCGATCCCACCTTAGACACCCTGCTAGCGTATCTCGCGCACTTCAACTTCCAGGCCCCGGATCGCGGTGACCTCCGCACGCACCCCCGCCCGCAGCGCTTCGGAACTGACCGCCCGCCAGATCTCGCCATGCACGAACAGCTTGCCGGGAGCGCCGGGCGCGATCGGCTCGCGCACCTCGCCAATTTCGCCCACCAGTCCCTCGGCGCCGGTCTTCGCGTGGCGGCCGCGCTCGCGCGCGACCACGTAGCCAAGGCCGAGGATGATCAGCGTCACGCCGACCGCGGCGCCATAGATGATGTTATGGCTGACGCCGACCGTGGTACGCGAGCTGTCGATCAGAAACAGCGAGCCGATCACGAACGCGGCGACGCCGCCCAACCCCAGGATCCCGTAGCTGGTGACGAACGCCTCCGCGATCAAAAGCGCAATCCCGAGAAAGATCAGCATCAGGCCCGAGAGATTCACCGGCAGGATTTCGAACGAGGTCAGCGCCAGCAGCAGACAGATCGCGCCGGCGACCCCGGGAAAGTACACCCCCGGATGCGCGAACTCGAAGTACAGTCCGACAATTCCCGCCATCAGGAGCAGGTAGACGATATTGGGGTCGGCAAGCGTGTTGAGAAAGCGCTGGCCCAGCGTCATCTGGAGCCGATTCACGGTCGCGTCGGCGATTTGCAGGGTGACCTGATGGCCGGCGGCGGTGACCTTGCGCCCCGAGGCCTGGACCAAAAGGCTGCGCAGATCGTTCGCGACGATATCGATGACGTGTTTCTGGAGCGCCTCGCGCTCTCCGATCGCGGCGCTGTGGCGCACCGCCTGCTCCATCCACTCTTCGTTGCGGCCGCGCTCGCGGGCGACGCTGCGGCCGAAGCTGACGGTGAAGTTCTCCAGCTTCTGGCCCATCGCGCCCGTGGCGTTCTCGCCGCCCATCTCGACCGGATGAGCGGCGCCGATCGTGGTGCCGGGCGCCATCGCGGCGATATTCGCCGCCTCGGTGATAAAGGTGCCGGCCGACGCCGCGCTCGCACCCGACGGCGCCACGTACACGATCACCGGCACCGCCGCGCCGAGCAGGCTCTTGACGATCCTTTGCGCGGAAGTCAGCAGGCCGCCCGGGGTATCAAGCTCGATCACCAGCGCCTGGGCGCTGTCGCGATGGGCGCGGCCGAGCGAGTCGTCGATAAAGTCGGCAACGGCGGGATTGATCGAGCCGTTGATTTCGATCAGATCGACCTTCGTGGAGCCGTGCGCCGCGGGCGCCTCCGCCGGTGCCGCCGCGCCGGCGCCGCAAACCGCCGCGAAACCAAGTGCGAGCAGGCAGGCGAGCGGTCGGGCGGTGCGGCGCGTCATGCGCCTGTCCGCCGCGGGATCGGCCTGCCGAGTTCCTTCAGCACCATCTGCACGTCGTTCCACACCGCCCGCTTCTCGGACGGATTTCGCAGCAGGTAGGCGGGATGAAACGTCGGCATCATCCGGATTCCCCGCAGGTCGTGCCACGCGCCGCGCAGGCGGCTGATGGGAGTCTTGACCTTCAGGAGCGCCTGCACCGCGAAGGTGCCGAGCCCCACGATCACGCGCGGGCGAACCAGCTCGATCTGGCGGTTGAGAAACGGCTCGCACGAGGCGACTTCGTCAGGCTCGGGATTGCGGTTGTCGGGCGGGCGGCACTTGATCACGTTGCAGATATACACCTCAGCCCGCTGCATCCCCATCCCGCGCTCGATAATGTCGGTGAGCAGTTGCCCGGCGCGTCCGACGAACGGCTCGCCGCGCGCGTCTTCGTCAGCGCCGGGAGCCTCACCGACGAACATCAGTTCGGCCTTGGGATCGCCGACGCCGAACACGAGATTCTTGCGCAAGCCCCACAGCTTGCAGCGGCGGCAATCGCCGATAAACTCGCGCAACGAGTCGAGCGTGTCGGTCTTTTCCAGGCCGGGGTACTTCGAGAACATCTCGGCCGCCTGCGCCGCCGCGGGTGCGGCGGGCGGCTCGGCTACGGGCGCGGCGGCGCGACGCGATCTCGCCGCGGGCGCTGCCGACGGGGCCGAAGCGGGGCGCTCGGCGCGCTCGGACGCCGCGGAGACTGGCAGCCCTTCCATCCCCTCTTCGCGCAACTGCTCGACGTAGTCGCGAACCGAGGCGAGCAGCGCAGCGCGGTCTGGCGGGGGCGTCGTGTCACTCATAAGATGGAATCCGTCCGAGCTGATGAAGGCGCCGGAGCGAGATCCGTGAACCCATGATTATCCTCGCCATCTCCGCGGTTATCGCAACTGTCGTGCTGGCGCCGACGCCGGCGATGGCATGGGGACCGGTGACGCACGTGGCGCTCGGCATCCAAGTGCTTGCGACGGTTATCACCCCAGACCATCCGCTTCAAGCAGCGTTGGCCGGGATGCCGGAGGTCTTCCTGTACGGGAGCCTTGCGCCGGATATCGTGCAGGGGCGGCGCCTGCAAAGCCGGCTGCGGCGCCATTCGCACAACTGGACCACGGGGCTGGCGGTGCTGGCCTCGGCGCGCGGGCGCGAGCAGCAGGCGTTCGCATACGGATACCTGGCGCACCTGGCCGCCGACGTGGTCGCGCACAATTATTTCCTGCCCGCGCGCTTCGTCGGGCGCTTCGACACGGGTCTGGCCAGCCACATCTACACTGAGGCGCGCTTCGACAGTTTTCAGGACCGCAGCTACCGCGAGGTGCTGGAGAAACTGCTCAATCTCGACTTCAGGCGGTTTAACCGGGTGATGAAGCGGGCGATCGACCCGCCGCTGGTCTCACTTTCGACGCATCAGCGCGTCTTCGAGGGCGGGCTCAGAAGAATCCGGCAGTTCGACGGCGTGATGCGCAGGCTCGGGGGGCCCGCCCCATCCGAGAAGCTGGATGTGGATCTGTTTTCGCATGCGTCGTGCGGCGCGATTGACGGCATCCTGGGCGATCCGCCCAATGCGCCGGCGTGCCGGTTCGATCCGATGGGCGCCGACGCGATCAAGACCGCGCTTGTGCTCCGGCGCGATTTGCAGCGGCTGGTGCGAATCGGACCTGAAGCGAAGAAGACCGCTTACGAGATGGCGGGCGCGATGCTCGACGACGTGCGCACGCACCTGAAGCAAAGCCCGTTCGGGCCGCCGCTGGCGACTTAGCGCGGCGCACCCGACTGTGCGGGAAAATATGACGCGCGATCAGCGGACGGCGCGCAGGCGGCGCGACGAGCCCCCGCGCATTTGCGCGAGCCGATCCAGAATCACGTCGGCGACTTCATCCTTGCTGAGCTTGGGATGGCTCGTCGCCGAGCCGTCGGCGCCGTAGAGCGTGACGATATTGGTATCGACGCCGAAGCCCGCGCCCGGCTGGGTGACGTCGTTGGCGACGATCAGGTCAAGGCGCTTGCGCTTTAGTTTGTCGCGCGCGTTGGACTCGACGTCAGCGGTCTCGGCTGCGAATCCAATCATCAGGCGCGAGCCCTTCTTCGCCGCCATCCGCGGCAGCTCGTCGGCAACCGGCTCCATCCTGAGGTCGAGTCCCTTCGCGCTCTTCTTGACCTTGCCTGTCGCCGGATGGGCCGGGCGGAAGTCGGCCACCGCGGCCGCCATCACCAGCGTCGAGCACCAGGCAAATGCGCGCGCGGTCGCGGCCAGCAGCTCGACGGCGCTGACGGCGTCGATTCGCTCGACTCCGTGCGGAGTGGCAAGCGCCGACGGCCCCGCGACCAGCTTCACCTCGGCGCCGCGGCGCCATGCGGCCCGCGCGATCGCAAAGCCCATCTTTCCCGATGAGTGGTTGGAGACAAAGCGCACGGGATCGATCGCCTCGCGGGTCGGGCCGGCGGTAACCACAATCCGCTCGCCCGTCAAATCGTGGGGCGAGAGCATCCGCTCAATCTCCGCGACGATATCGACGGTGTCGGCCAGGCGGCCCTTGCCCTCGTATCCGCATGCGAGCGCGCCCTCGCCCGGCTCGATAATTATCGCGCCGCGCGAGCGCAGCTTCGCCAGGTTCTCGGCGACGCTCGGATGCTCGTACATGTGCACATTCATCGCGGGCGCAAACGCGACCGGCGCGCGCGTCGCGAGCAGCACGGTGGTCACCAGGTCGTCGGCGATACCGACCGCCGCCTTGGCGATCACGTCCGCGGTCGCAGGCGCGATCACGATCACGTCGGCGGAGTCGGCCAGCCGGATATGGCCGATTTCGGATTCCTGGGTGAGGCTGAAGGTCTCGGTCGCGACCGGATTCTGAGCAAGCGTCTGCAGGGTCAGCGGCGTGATGAACTCGCGCGCGTTGCGCGTCATCATGACGTGAACGCGGGCGTCATGCTGCACGAGCGCGCGGACGAGTTCGGCGGATTTGTAGGCGGCGATTCCGCCGCTTACACCGAGCACGATAGTCTTGTCTCTCAGCGTGGACATTGCAGCTACCGCGATTGTGCACGCCGCCGCGCGAAGCACTTACGTGCAGGCACTGGCAGCTCGATGGGCACGAAAAACCGGCGCGGATACAGATAGTCTTCGCCGCTTTCATCGATCACACGAACCAGGCCATGGCGTTCGCCCTCGGCGTCCGAAAGCGTGCGATACACCTTTCTGACTTCCAACGAGGCGGCGTACGTTCTGTTTTGCACGCAGAGCGCGAACTGCCCGCGTCGCTGCTTTTGATTCAATCGCGCCATATCCGCTTCAGCTTGAATTCCTTTTTACCCAGTCCGTGCGCTTCATACCAATGGATCTCTACGCTTACGATCGTACCGTCCGACAGCCGAACGCGTGCAGTACCTTTTCGCTTGCGCCAATTTCCCGATCCGTACGCTTTTCGCAGACGCTTGCTCTCACGAATGCCCGAGCCGCTCGCGATAGTCTCGATATTCGCGACTTTTCCGAGAATTTCAAAATGCAGGCTATCGGGCAACGGCTTTATCCGGGTGCCGCGCGCCAGCGGCGGGGCTCAAGGTTTCCTTGGCGCCCTACTTTGCCGGCGGTGGATACTCGGGGTGTTGCGGCAGGCCGTCCGCGATCTCATGCCACGGCGCCTTCGAGCCGGTGAAGATGTGGCAGGCGGGGCGGATGCCGGGGTCGCCGTCGATAGCACCGGCCGCCACAAGCATGGTGCCGCGCACCGGAACCGACCGTGGCATCGGACTGCCGCACACACGGCAGAACGCATTTCCAAACCGCTCCGCGGTCGGCAGCCGATAACTAATCACTTGATCTTCGCCGCGCACCCATCGGAAATCGGCCGCGCGCACGAATAGGTTGGCGGCGTAGTCGGCGCCGCGCGCCTTGCGGCATCGCGAGCAATGGCAGTTGCGGAATTCCATCGCCGCGTCCGCCTCGAACTCCACCGCGCCGCACAGACAGCTCCCACGAATCATATGAGTCTCCTTTCCGCGCGATTTTCGTTCACGCCGGCGCCGCGCGCCGAGTTGCGACCACGATTCCCGTGGACCACGCAAGTCTGCATACCGTGAGCCGCGGATCGCTCTCGAGTTGCGCGATCAAAGCGGGCACCCTGGGCGCGTGTCCTGCCGGCCATGTCGGTTGCGGCAGCAAGTCGTCCACGACGTAGAGACCACCCGGACGCAGCAGCGCAAGCGCATCCTCCAGATGGTCGAACTTCCCCGGCCAGGTGTCGGCGAAGATAAAATCGAAGCGGCGGCCGCGCAGGCTCGCGAGGAACGCGGCTCCGTCGGCGACGTGAAACTCCACGCGGCGATCGGCGCCGAGATGACGCCGCGCGATCGCGACCTGCCTCTCCTCGCTGTCCACGGTCACGAGCGACGACGCCGCGTCCATCCCGTCGAGTATCCATGCCGTGGAGCAGCCGCATCCGGTCCCGAGCTCGAGCAAAGCGCCACCCGGCTTCGACGCGGCCAGCGCTCGCAGCATCGCGCCGGTACGATCTTCCGCCGCCATGCGGAATCCCAGCGCGGCGGCGTCACGCGCGATACGGCCGAGGACGGCTGGTCGCGAGGAATTGGGGTGATCGTCCATAGGATCGTCGTATCCGGCTCTGCGCGACGCGCGCCGGGCACGCGCTGATTTTATGGCGCGCCGATGGCGCGGTGAAAGGGCGCATCAGGAGTAATTGTCTTGCCAGCGTGCATGGCTTATAGATCGTGAGTGCGACTGACTACCCCGATACTTCGCGCCGCGCCACGCGCACCGAAGATTGGAGGATGACATGTTCCAGGCATCGAGCATCTTCACACCGGCTGAACTGGTTGCGCTCAAGCGCAAATCGGACTTGCGCGCGGCGTGGATGCTGATACATGCGTGGGGAACGATCTTCGCCGCGATGGCGCTGTTCGCATACTGGCCCAATCCAATTACGTTCGTGCTGGCGGTGGCGATAATCGGAGCGCGCCAGCTTGGACTCGCGGTGATCTCGCACGACGCCGCGCACGGGCTGCTGTTCACCAACATGAAGCTCAACGACTTCGCCGGCACCTGGCTTACCGAATATCTCCTGACCGGCGATCTCTACGCGTACCGTCCCTACCACGTGAAGGGGCACCATCGGATGACCCAGCAGCCCAACGATCCCGATATCGGATTGTCGTCGCCGTTTCCGATCACGCGCGCGAGCCTGCGCCGCAAGATTGTCCGCGATCTCACCGGGCAAACCGCATGGAAGCAGCGCAAGGCGCTGGTGCGGCGCGCGTTCGGCGCCGCCGACTTGCCGGCGCGGGAACGGATCGCGCGCGGATGGCGCCGGCTGCACGGCGCAATCATCACCAACGCGGTGCTGTTCGGGATTCTCGCGTCGGCGGGATACTGGTGGCTTTACCCGGCGCTATGGCTCGTGCCGTATTTCACCTTCCAGCCGATGGTGGTGCGGATTCGCGCGATCGCGGAGCACTCGATGGTCACGGACAATGACGATCCGCTGCGCAACACCCGCACCACTGATGCGAACTTATTCGAGCGCGCCTTCATCGCGCCCTACTACGTCAACTACCACCTCGAGCACCATCTGCTGAGCGCCGTGCCGTGCTACAACCTGCCGCGCGCGCACGCGATGATGCTGGCGAAGGGGATGGGGCCGAAGATGGAGCTGCAGCCGGGTTATCGCGCGGTGCTGCGGCTGGCGGCCTCCAGGCCGGAGCGCCCCACGCTCGCGGCGGCGGCGGCATAAGGCGCATCCGCACCTGTCAGGGCGTGAGCTTCCAATCCGACTCGGGGCACAGTCGATAAACTCCGGCCTCGCGCGCGAACATTTTGTTCCCAACCATCTCGCGGCGCAGCATGGCGGCGTCGGGGTTGTGCCGCTTCAGGATCAGGTTGACCTGCGCTTCATCGTAATCGACGCCCTGGTCGAATTTCCGCGCGAGCCATCGCAGCACGACCAGCCGCTTCTTGCGCACGTCGGGAATCTTGGTCAGCCGCTCGCCGTCGAGATAATGCGACAGCACCTCGCGCTCGGCGGCGTCGGGCGCCTGGTCAGCGCCGATCCGCTCCAGCGCGGCGCGGCTCAGAAGCTCGCGGCTTTTGCGATTGAGTTCGGTTTCCTGCAGCCGGTACCATCGCGTGGTCCCGTCCGAGCGTACCGCCGCAAGACCGGCGGCCTTGAGCACCGCGAGATGATGCGAGACGGTGGGGGCGCGAAGCTCCAGCGCGCGGGCGAGTTCCTGCACGCTGTACTCGCGCGCCGCCAGCATCCCGACGATTCGCAGGCGGCTGCGGTCGGCGAGCGCGCGGAAAAAGGCGAGCGAATCGGGTAATTCGGGCTTACTCATGGACTTGACCTGTCGACCGTCATCTAATTAGACCAATATCTAATTAGACAGCGGCACGCAAGCTGCGCTGCCACAATCGCCCATCGCATTTCCCGAAGCTCGACGGACTCGGCTCAGCCGGCGCCTTACCCTATGAGCCGGGCAAGAAGACGCGGGACCGCTGTTCGCAAATCACCGCCGGCGGCGCAAAGACGCCGCGGATACGGCGATAGTTCAGGCGAGAATCAATTGGTCGAGGTCGGCGATGAGCCCGGTCTGCGACGGATGCCATCCCAGCCGCTCCTGCGTCAGCGCGCTTGATGCCGGTGCATCGCCGCCCACGAAGAACCCCAGCCACCCAAAATGATCGGCTGCCTCCTCGGGCGACTTGGAGACGACCGGGAGATTCAGGCGCCGGCCGATGGCGTTTGCGATTTCTCGAAGCGGCACGCCCTGTTCGCCGACCGCGTTATATCGCGCCCCTGAAATTCCCTTCTCAAGCGCGAGCCTGTACAGGCGGACAGCATCGAGCAGGTGAACCGCGGGCCATCGGTTGCGCCCGTCGCCAACATACGCCGAGACGCCCTTCTGGCGAGCAACATCGATCAGGGGGGAGACCAGGCCTTGTTTGAATCGGTCGTGGACCTGCGGGAGGCGCACCGCCAACGCGCGCACACCCTGCGACACCATCGAATCTGTCGCCTCTTCGGACGCGCTGCGGGGAATTCCGGCGGAGCTGGGAGTGGGCGGATCGTCTTCGGTGGCGAGCCGGCCCGGCGTGAAGACGACCGCGGTCCCCGAGGTGACAATCAAGGGACGGTCAGAGCCAACTAGCACGGAGCCGAGAGCCTCAATTGCGCGCCGGTCCGCCTCACAGTTAGCGGCGTACTGCGAAAAGTCGTGGTTAAAGGCCAGGTGAATCACGCCATCCGACATTGCTGCTCCGCTGCGCAAACTTTCCAGGTCTTCAAGATCCCCTCGATGCACCTGCGCGCCAGCGGCGAGAAGCGACTTGGCGCCCGCATCCGAGCGCGCAAGGCCGAGCACCTGATGACCCGCGTCAATCAGCTCGCGAGTCAGGCGTAGACCGATGAAGCCCGTGGCACCGGTGATGAAAACACGCATGTGACTACTCCCTTAGTTCACTTCACAACCGTAACCGCGTCCGCAGCCCCATTGTTATCAACGGCAAGTGTGGGAGGGAATGCAATCTATGCTGCGGGGTCCGTCTTAAACAGCGTGATGGGGAAACTCGCCGCGGCAATATGGCCGCGGCCGGAATCAGGCACCTCCTTCAGATGGCGAGGGTGAACCTGCTCACGCCTTCTCGACACCGGCGGCCTACAGCACGGCGAGATGATGCGAGACGGTCGGCGCGCGAAGCTCCAGCGCGCGGGCGAGTTCCCGCACGCTGTACTCGCGCCGCGGGCTCAGTCGTAGTACTCGAGTCCGAGGTGCGTGATCAGGTCTTCGCCGCGCATCCAGCGCAGCGTGTTCTTGAGCTTCATCAACTGGATGAAGATGTCGTGCTCGGGATAGACGTTGGGCGCGTGCATCGGGGCCTTGAAGTAAAACGAAAGCCACTCCTGGATCCCGCGCATCCCGGCCCGCCGCGCCAGGTCGAGAAACAACACCAAATCGAGCACCAATGGAGCCGCAAGAATCGAGTCGCGGCACAGAAAATTAATTTTGATCTGCATCGGATAGCCGAGCCATCCGAAGATATCGATATTGTCCCAGCCTTCCTTGGCGTCGCCGCGCGGCGGGTAATAGTTGATTCGCACCGCGTGGTAGAGATTGCCGTAGAGCTCCGGATGCAGGTCGGCCTGCAGAATCTGATCGAGCACCGAGAGCTTGGTTTCTTCCTTGGACTTGAACGAGCCGGGATCGTCGAGCACTTCGCCGTCGCGATTGCCCAAAATATTGGTCGAGTACCATCCCGCCATCCCGAGCATCCGCGCCTTCAGCCCCGGCGCGATCAGCGTCTTCATGAAGGTCTGCCCGGTCTTGAAGTCCTTGCCGCACACGGGCAGGCTGCGCTCGCGCGCGAGCTCCAGCAGCGCCGGCGTATCGGTGGTGAGATTGGGCGCGCCGTTGGCGTGCGGAATTCCGAGCTTGAGCGCGGCGTAGGCGTAGATCTGACTCGGCGCGATTTCGGGATCGTTCTCAGCGAGCCCCTTTTCGAAATCCCCCAGCGACTGATGCACGCGGGCGGGTCGATGAAACACCTCGGTCGATCCGCACCAGATCATCACCATCCGCGCCACCCCGGTGCGCGCCTGGAAGCGCCGGATGTCGTCCATCAGCATCTCGGCCTTGTCCATCTTGGTGCGCGCTTCCTTGACGTTGGGGCCGCTGAGGCGCCGGACGTAATCCTGCTCGAACACGGCGTCCATTGGATGGATCTTCTCGAGCGGCTCGCGCACCTTCTCGAGCAGCGCGGGGTCGAGCACCGCGGCCTTGCGCGCGGCTTCGTAGGCGTTGTCCTCGAAGATGTCCCATCCGCCGAACTCCAGGTCCTCCAGGCGGGCGAGCGGGACGAAGTCGCGGATTTTCGGCGAGCGCCCGTCGGTGCGCTTGCCCAGCCGCACGGTGCCGAGCTGCGTCAGCGATCCGATCGGCAGGCCCAGCCCGCGCTTCACCGATTCGACGCCCGCGATGAAAGTGGTGCTGACCGCGCCGAGCCCCGGCATCAGCACACCGAGCTTGCCGTCGGCGGGAGCGATGCGGGCGGGAGGTTTGGTTTCCAAGACTGCGGCTCCTCACCGCACGGCGCGGCGCGGCGCCGGGCGGAGGCTTGCGTGATAGGCCGGAGTCATCGGAAACCGGTCGATCAACCTTTTCTGAAACGCGACGGAAAATCGGCGGCGATGGTCTGTTCGGGATGCAGCTTGCGGGCGCGCTCGACGAGGGTCTCTTCGGTCTCGGAGTTGTTGGGATCGGGAATGCAGCAATCGACCGGGCAGACCGCCGCGCACTGTTCCTGGTCGAAGAACCCGACGCATTCGGTGCACTTCTGCGCAACGATAAAGTAGGTGTCCTCGCGCAGCGCAGCGCCCGATTGGCCGTCGATCTCCCACGGCGCGCCGCCCTCGTAAATCGCGGTGTTCGGGCACTCGGGCTCGCAGGCGCCGCAGTTGATGCATTCCTCGGTTATCAGCGTGGACATTATGAAAGCTCCAGGACGATTCTCCGGAAACCTGCGAAGCTGCGCTCCGACCTGCGGCGCCAGCCTCGATCAAACGGCAACAATATCGGCGCGGAACGGACCGGGCAAGCGTGCCTTTTTCATTACTCCGCCGGCATCACGGCCGCAATTCGCCGCGCAAGCTCCATGAACGCCTCGGCGGCGGGATGCTTCGGGTCGCGCAGGACGATCGGCATCCCGGCGTCGCCCGCCTCGCGCACCTCGATATGAATCGGAATTTGCGCCAGCATCGGGGCGTCCTCTTCCGCCGCCAGGCGCTGCGCGCCGCCGCGGCCGAACAGCTCGTCATGCTCGCCGCATTCGGGGCATACGAAGTAGCTCATGTTCTCGACCACGCCGAGAATCGGGCAGTGCACCTGCCGGAACATCTTTGCCGCGCGTGCGGCGTCGAGCACCGCTACGTCCTGCGGCGTGGTCACGATAATCGCGCCGTCGAGCGAGACCTGCTGCGCCAGCGTGAGCTGCGCATCGCCGGTGCCCGGCGGCAAGTCGACGACCAGGAAGTCCTGCGTGCCCCACAGCGTGTCCTTGATAAACTGGCGCACCGCGCCCATCACCATCGGACCGCGCCAGATAACCGGCGCGCGCTCGCCGAGAAAGAAGCCAATTGAAATCAGCTTCACGCCGTGGCGCTCGAGCGGATAGATATTGTTCCCGCCCGCGCCCTTGGGGCGTTCGTCCCCGGTCCCAAACATCATCGGCACCGAGGGGCCGTAGATGTCGGCGTCGAGCAGGCCGACCTTGTTGCCCAGCCGCGCGAGCGCGCAGGCAAGATTCGCCGCGACGGTGGATTTGCCGACTCCGCCCTTTCCGCTGGCGACCGCGACGATATGCCGGGTGCCCGGCAGCCGGACGCGGCCGGTCTGCTCGCCGAGTTCGGCAGGCAGTTTGCGCACGCGCAGGTCGATCTTGGCGACGCCGAGGTCATGGGTGAGTGCGCGATGAATCCCCGCGGCGATTTGCTGCATCACGTCCTCGCGCTCGGTGGCCTGGCGCAGAGTGATTGAGAATCCGCCGTCGGCCGCGGGCGATACTTCCTCGATCACGCCCAGCGCGACGATATCGTCCTGGTAGCCGGGATACGGCACGCGCGCGAGCGCTTCGAGCGCGCCGTCAACAGTAACTTGAGCCGCCACGGCGCAAATTATCGCAGGGATATGACAGGCGCGAAAGGACGCGCGCGGCGAGCTTACGAGCGCGGCAGCCGCGCGATCGCGCGAACGGCTTCATCGGCAATCCGCCGCACGATTTCCGCCGCCGGCAGAATCTCGCGAACCAGGCTCACCGATTGGCCGGCGTAAAACGCAAGCCCGCTCAAATCTCCTTCCATGAACTCGCTCGGCGGCGACACGGAATAATTGCTCAGCGGCATATCGACCCCGCCGCGCGCGAGCCGGGCGCGCTGCTCGCCCTCACCGGGACGACTGCCGCTTAGGGGGCGCCCGGCGCGCTCCCATTGGTCCACCAGGCCGGTGCGGAGCACGCGATGGGCCGCCGCGGGCCATCCGATGTCATACAGCTCGGTATGGAACGTCTCGGAGGCGTGCGCACTCAGCAGTCTGCGTTTGTAATCGGGATGCGCCGCGCACTCTTCGGCGGCGAGGAAGCGCGTCCCAAATACGGCGCCGTCGGCTCCCAGCGCAAGCGCCGCCGCCAGTCCGCGGCCGTCGGCAAGACCGCCCGCCGCGAGCAGCGGAGTATCGCCGATCGCGTCGCGAACCTCCGGCACCAGCGCCGCAGTGGTGACGAGGCCGCGCACGTGGCCGCCAGCCTCGAAGCCCTGCGCGATGACGCAGTCGGCGCCGGCCTGCACCGCGCGCCGGGCTTCGTCGGCGCTGCCGCACTGCCAGATGACGCGCATGCCGAGCCGTTTGGCGGCCGCGACGTGCGGCTCGGGCTCTCCCCAAAAGAATGTCACCGCGTCGATCGGCTCTCTCGCGAGCGCCTCCAGCACGCCCTCGCGCAAAAACGGCACCAGCAGGTTCACCGCGAGCGGCTTGCTGGTGATCTTTCGCGCGGCGGCGATTTCGTCGTGAATCGCCTCGGGGCTGAAGCCGGCCATCGCGATCGTCCCCAGACCGCCCGCCTCGCTGACGGCGGCGGCAAGGCGGGCCATCGCGACGCCCCCCATCCCGGCGGAGACGATCGGCAGCTCGATTCCGAACAGGTCGCAGATCCTGGTCCGCAGCATCGCGATTCACCTCCGGCCGGATTACGGCTTGCGCGCGCGAAGAGAAAACATCAGCGGGAGCGGATCGCCTTCGACGTACCAGTTTCCGCTGGCGCGTTGCTTTACGTAAGGAAAGATCTTCCATACGCAATCGCGATGCTCATGGAAGAACTCGATGGCGAGACCCGCGTCGATCAGCGAATTTACGATGCTGCCGACCGAATGGATCCATTCGTAGGGGCGGTGCTCGACGAGGTGGTTCGGATCGGCGTAGTCGGGACCGGGCTCGTCGATTATCGCGTCCTGGCGAAAGTACGAAGCATCGAGGCGCAGCGCCGATACTCCGCTGCCGGCCGCAAATATGGATGCGAACGGATGCAGGTCGGCGATATAGAAGAAACCGCCGGGCTTGACGAAATGCGCGACCACTTCGGCCCATCGCCCCATATCGGGCAGCCAGCAAATCGCACCGTATGACTGGAACACCACGTCGAAGCGGCCGTCGATAAGCGACGGCGCGTCGTAGATATTGCCGAGCACGAAATTCGCCGGGATCGAGAGCTCAGCGCTGAGCTTGCGCGCGAGATCGATTGCCTGGTCCGAAATATCGAGTCCGGTGACGGTCGCGCCGAGCCGCGCCCACGACATCGTGTCGAGTCCGAAATGGCACTGCAGATGGAGCAGCGATTTGCCGCGAACGTCGCCGACTTCGCTCAATTCGAGCGGGTAAAGGACGTTCTCGCCGCGCCGGAAGCCGTCGAGGTTGTACGACGCGGCGCGGGCGTGCACGTCGACGACGCTGTTCCACTTGTCGCGATTCGCCTTGAGCCAGTCTTCCATCGCGGATTTCCCGCGCGCCCGCGGATTAAGGGCTTTCCTGCGCGTAGTCCCACGAGATCACGCGCGAGGGCTTGAAGCGCACGATCGCGACGCTCTCGCCCAGCAGGCCCTTCGCGTAGGCCTCGCCATTGCGCTTGCCGAGATACGCGATTGCCATCCGGCGCAGGCGCGCGTCGTCCTTGCCGTGAGTCATGGTCGCGCGTCCCTTCAGGATCACGCACTTGTAAGGCGCCTTGCGCGTATCGACCACCAGGGTCACGCGCGGATCGGCGTCGAGGCACTTGTACTTGAACGCCGTGGGGGAAGTGTGAAATACGATTTCACCGGCGCGGTACTCGTACCAGGTCGGCACGGCGTGCGGAGCGCCGTCGGGCGCGCTGACGGCAACCACGGCGATATTCGGTTCTCTGAGCAGTTTTTCAATCGCGCTTTTCTTCATCGGCATGACGGCATGAACTCCCTGTAGCCTGGTATGGACTGGACCTTCCGCAGATTACGCAGGTTTCGCTGATCCGTGACAGGGGCCGGCGCACAGGATCGGGATTCTTCGACTCGCTCGCGGGCCTCGCTCACCCAAGATGACGGCTCGGGCACGCCGCGCCGTCATCTGCCCTTGAAACTGGGCTTGCGCTTTTCGCGGAACGCGCGGGTGCCTTCGCGCACGTCCTCGGACGGATTCGTAATCATCACTGAAAGCGCCGCGTCCTCGAGCGCGTTTATCAGCGTCATCTCCTGCTGCTTGTACATCATCCGCTTCGCCATCCGGATCGCGAGCGGCGGCCCGTCGGCGAGCCTGCGCGCGAACTCCATCGTGCGCGCTTCCAGCTCCGCATCCGGAACGACCTCGGTGACAAGTCCAAGCTCGCAGGCGGTCTTCGCGTCGTAAACCTCCGACAGCAGCGTCATCTTGAGCGCCTTGTCCATCCCCATGAAGCGCGGAAAGAAGTACGCCCCGCCCTCGTCGCACAACAGCGCGAACTTCAGCGCCGTGTCGCCCAGCCGCGCCTTGTCCGAGGCGATCCTGAAGTCGCAGCACAGCGCGAGCGTCAGTCCGCCCGCCACCGCCGCGCCATTGACCGCCGCGATAATCGGCTTGTCGAAGCGGGTCAGCGAAAGCACCAGCTGATGGAACCCCTCGCGCATCTCGAGCAGATGGCCCATCGGATGGCCGCGGAAGCGCGAGGCCGTGTCGGCCTGGCCGCTGATATCGCCGCCCGCGCAGAAGGCGCGGCCGGTGCCGGTGATGATAAGCACGCGGATGTCGTCATCCTGGCGCGAGAGATCGATCGCGGCGAGCAGGTCCTTGATCATCGGCTCGCTGTAGCCGTTCATGCGCTCGGGGCGGTTGATGGTGATTTTCGCGATACCGTCGCGAGCCTCGAAAATGATAGTGCGAAACTCCATCGTCGCTCACCTCCGTGCCTTGCTGAATGAAATCCCTGTTCGGAATTGGCGCTTACCGTCCCTTGAAAGTCGGGGGGCGCTTTTCCAGGAATGCCTTGACGGCCTGGCGATGGTCCTCGGTGCGGCCGGTCATGGTCTGTCCCCACGCCTCGCGGTCGAGCAGCTCGTGGAATTCGTGGTTAATCGCCGCGTTCAGATTCGCCTTCATGTAGGTGTAGGCGATAGTCGGGCCGTTCGCGATCCGGCTTGTGAGCGCGTGAACCTCCTCGCGGAATGACGCGGCCGGCACCACGCGATTCACCAGGCCGATTCTGAGCGCCTCGGCGGCGTCGATTATGTCGGCCAGGAAGTACAGCTCGCGCGCCTTGGCGGAGCCGACCAGTTGGGTGAGCGACCAGGTGCCGCCGTAGTCGCCCGAAAAGCCCACCTTGGCGAACGCGGTGCCCAGGCGCGCGTTGTCGGCCGCGATCCGTATATCCGCCGCCATCGCGAGGCTCAATCCAGCGCCGGCCGCTGGTCCGTTGATTGCCGCAATCGTCACCTTGGCCATCTGATGGAGCATCAGCGACGCATCTTCGCCGCGGCGCAGGCCCGCCACCCGATCCTCGATCGTCGGCGCGGGCCCGGTGGACTCGTTGCGCGCGCGCATCCCGCCGATATCGCCGCCGGAACAGAAACCGCGTCCAGCGCCGGTCACTACCACGCACCCGACATTGGGATCGGTGGAGGCGCGATGAAGATTGTCCACCAGCGCCCCCATCATCTCGGCGCTCATCGCGTTGAGCTTGTCGGGACGGTTGAGCGTGAGGTAGAGAACGCGGTCGCGGGTTTCAGTCAGCAGATGATCGGTCGCCATGATTCCCTCCAAACCGATGCGGTTAGAAGCGCACTGTGCGCGAATGATTCAGCGGCCGCGCGCGGCGCTCCGCCTTGCCTCCGTACTACTTCAGGTCGGCGATACTGTCGAGGGCGGCGGCGAGCGCCTGGGTGCCGTCGAGGTCGTGACCCATCGCGGCGGCCGTGTTGAATATCGAGGCTGCCAGCCGCAGTCCCGGCAGCGCGATACCGCCCTCGCGCGCGGCCTCCGAGACCAGGCGCAAATCCTTGCGAATGAGCTTGATGAAGAAGCCGGGGCGCCAGTCGCGCGCGATTATCTTCGGACCCAACGCCGAAAGCTGCCATGAGCCCGCGGCGCCCGCGCCGATCGCCTCCAGCACGCGAGCGCGATCGAGGCCGCCCGCCCCGGCGAGCTTGAGCGCTTCGGCAGCGGCCTGGAGCGTCACCGCGACGGCGACCTGGTTGCACAGCTTGGTCATCTGGCCCGCGCCCGGCGGACCCATGTGGGTGATGCGCTTGCCGAGATGTTCGAGCAGCGGGCGCGCGCGCGCGCACGCGGCCGCGTCGCCGCCGACCATTATCGTCAGCGTGCCGTCGCGCGCGCCGACGTCGCCGCCCGAAACGGGCGCGTCGAGATATTCAATCCCGCGCGCGCTCAGCCGCTTGGCCGCGGCGCGCTCGCATGCGGGTGCGATCGTGCTCATGTCGATTACCAGCTGCCCCGAATTCAGCGCGGGCTCGATTTGCGCGAGCGTCGCTTCGACGTCGGGCGTATCGGGCACCATGACAAATACTGCGTCGGCGCCCGCGGCGGCCTGCGCGGCGTCCGCGGCGACGCTCGCGCCGTCAGATGAGAGCGCACGCGCCTTGTCAGGCGTGCGATTGAAGACGCGCACGCGATGGCCGGCGCGGAGCAGCCGCCGCGCCATCGGAGCGCCCATGATTCCGGTTCCGATCCATCCGATTTCCATGGACCGGACAATAGCAGAGAAGCGTGTCCACAGATTACGCTGATTGGCGGCGAGCCGAGCCCGACACGCCATTGTGCGCGCGCGAGGCTTCGGGCCATGACGAAAGATTCCGAACTCGGGATTCCTCGCGCGCGACGCGGAGCGTCGAGTGAAAAACACGCGCGGGAATGGACACAAGGGGAGCGGTCAGGCTAATTCTGCTCCGCTTTCCGCGCGCGCCAGGAATAACCCTGCGGCGTGGTGGTGCTGATGAACGCGACCGGCAACCAGAGTGTGTACAGCACGCCTAGCATCGGCGAATGCCACAGCCAGACCATCGCCCACACCAGGTACGCCGCTGCGAGCGCGGCGTGCAGCATCACGCCGGACTCCGACAGGCCCCCGTCGATCCGCGAGAACATCCGCGACACCAGCATCCCCTGTCCCGCGCAATGCCAGGTGCCGTAAAAGCGGCATCGCCGGCACACGCGGGCGCTCGCCTCGTACCACAGCGCTCCGAGCAGGACGAGCCCGAGCACAACCGCGCCGAAGCCACCCTCAGCCGCGACGATCGAAAAGGCGAGAATTGAAAACAGCGCAAGCCCGCCGATTCCCACCGCGCGGAAGATCGTCGGAGTTTGCAGTAGATAGATGAAGGGTTCGAACGGGCCCGGATTCAGTCGCATCTTCGGTGACTCTCTTAAGCCGCCTAATCTACCTGCCGCCGCAGCGCGCGCAAATAGACCGGACACGTCACTTCAGCACAGTCGAACGCGCCGCAGGGACGCCGGATTCGAGCCTAGCGCTGACCGGTCCAGGATTTCGGCGCGACTTCACGCCATCGCGATCGTATCGCGTCGTACTGCGCGCGCGGCAGCGGCCCCGCCTGAGCGATTGCCGCGTTCTCGCGCCATCGGCCGGGCTTGGTGGTGCCGACGATCGCGGTCGAGACGCCGGCCGTGGAGAGCGTGAAGCGCAGCGCCGTCGCAATCGACTCCTTCACGTCACCCTTGAGAAACTCGTAGTCGAGCTTTTCCAGGCGCAGATAGTACGGGCGCGCGTAGGGGTCCGCGGCCCGCTGCGAGTCGCGCCACGCGGCGTTGGCGATCGGCCGTTTGACGATGACCCCCATCCCGCGCGCGACGGCTTTGGGCACCACCAGGTCGATCGCTTCCTGGTCCGCGATGCTCACCGATATCTGCAACGTGTCGAAAAGTCCCGACTCGACCGCGCCGACCGCGTCCTCGCCGTCACCCGAGTATCCGAGGAATCGAATTTTGCCCGCGGCTCGCGCCTGCGTCAGGACCTCGACGACGCGGCCGTCGCGAATCGTGGCGGCATCGCAGCTATGAAGTTGCATCAGGTCGATGCAGTCGGTGCGCAGACGCTTAAGGCTGCGCTCGATGCTTTTTGTGACGAGCCTTGCGGTCCAGTCCCGTCCCGCGAGCCGGCTCCACGAATGTCCGCACTTTGTCGCGAGATAGAATTCACCGCGGCGATGAGCGACGGCGTGGCCTATCTGATCCTCGCCGTCGCCGTAGCATGCGGCGGTGTCGATGAAATTCAGTCCCTCGTCGAGCGCGGCGCCCAGAATCTCCGCGACCGAGCGCGGGGAGACTCCGCCGTAGCCGGTTTCGGCGCCGCCGAACCCGACCACGCTCACCTGCAATCCGGTCTTGCCCAGCGCGCGCCGCTCAATTGCCATCGCGCGATTCTATAGCGGCCCGCGCCAGCGACTCTAGCGAAAGGCTGGAATCACCTTTTTCGCGAACAGCTCGATATGCCGGGCGGCCCACGCGGGCGGAAGCCCCGGCGCAACGATCCACGACAGGTAATCCGTCAGCGGCACCTCGGCTCTGATCTCGCGGATCATCCGGATGCATCCGGGCGGGTCCGCCACACGGAGCGCGCCGGAGGCGCGCAATTCGTCGCGGCTTGCGATCTTCTGTGCGCGGGGCGGCCGAAGCGGCCGCCCCGCCAGTTGCGTCAGGTCTTGTGAATCTTGCCCAGCACGGTCGGCACTCCGTTGACGTTCACCTGGTTGCCGCCCTCGGTCACCGAAACCATGGTCAAGGTCTGGGTCGATGAAGCTCCCGACGGGCCGCCGCCGCTGCTGCTGCCGTTGCATCCGAACGCGCCCGTGCCGAGCAGGATCACAACCGCGATCATCGCGATCTTCCGCCCGCGCGACGGCGCGCCCATCGGCATCAGCGCCATCCCCAGCAGCATCATCGCCGCGCTCAGCATCAGCCACGCGCCGCCGCCCGCTCCGCCGCCGTCGTGATTATTGCCGCCGCCCGGACCCGAGATACCGGCGCCCGTCACTCCGGCAAACGCGATTCCCTCAAGCCGCGAGTGGATCGCGTGGCCGCCCGAGAGCGTCGCCGTGATCGAAAACGTCTCGGTCGCGCCCGAGGCAACCATTATCGCCGGGCTGAACGTGAACACCGTGGTGCCCAGGATATTGGGCGAATCGATCTCGACCGGGCTGCCGGCCGGGCTCGGAGTCACGATGATCTTCGAGAAGATCCTGGGATTCGTGATCGATATCGACAATGACGAGATCGTCTGCGTCGCCGTGTCGTTGTTGGTGTAACCGAGCGTGCCGGCCGGAAGCGTGTTGCCCGGATGACCGGTGCCGCTGCCCGGGCTATCCAGGGTGACCGAGCCGCCCGGCGTCGGGGTCGGCGTGGCCGAGGCGGTCGAAGTCGGCGTCGCCGTCCGCGTCGCGGTCGCAGTCGCAGTCGCCGTCGCGGTCGCAGTCGCAGTCGCCGTCGCCGTCGCGGTCGCAGTCGCCGTCGCCGTCGCGGTCGCCGTCGCGGTCGCAGTTGGCGTTGCCGTCGCGGTCGCGGTCGCAGTCGCGCTCGCCGTTGCAGTCGCGCTCGCAGTTGCGCTAGCGGTTGCGGTGGCCGTTGCTGTCGCGGTGGGAGTTGGAACAAACGGGTCCAGGAATTTCAGCAAGCGCGCGTTGTTTGCGTCGGAGATATAGACGTTGTGGGCGGAATCCGACGTGATGTCCTTAGCCGTCTGCAGGCTGTCCGCCCCGACGGGATTGCCGTATCCATTGTAGGGGTTACGACCCGGCTCCGGCGGCGGGCATCCCGCCGCGCCATTGCATCCGAAGATGATGTCGGCAGTAGTATCGCCGGACGATCCCGGGACTCCGGGCGTGCCCCCGCCCGGCGCAAGCGGATTCAGGTAGATGAGCGCCGATTGATTGGCGAGATAGAGGTTCCCCTGAAGGTCGAGCGAGAGTCCATCGGGATTGCCAAGGTTCCCGGCCGACGCGAAATCGCTTGAACTGGATGTCCCGATTACATAATCCGCGGTAGTGTCGCCGGCGGCACCTGGGGTGCCCGGGGTTCCGCGACCGGAGGTAAGCGGACTATCGTATTCGAGTACGCGGCTGTTGCCGGAGTCGCTGACCCACAGATTTTTGGAAGCATCGAGCGCAACGCCCGCGGGAGCACACAGCGTATCGGCCGATCGAGTAACGCCCTGGTTGCACGAAGTCGGGTAGCCGCCCTGGTTGCCGAAGAAGATAGCGCCAGCTTCGCCATTAGTGATCGGCGCGTTGTACTCGACCACGCGCTGGCCCCCCGAATCCGAGACGAAGACGTTACCGGTCGAATCGACCGCGACGGAGTGCGGTTGGCAAAGGTTCTGGGAACTGATGACATTGACCCCGCAAGTGGGAACACTGGGAATACCCGACTGGCCGAGCACGATATCGGCGGTGGTGTCTCCCGCCGAGCCGGGCGTGCCTGGGGTTCCGCCGCCGGAGGCGAACGGATTCAAATACTCGACGACGCGGAAATTCCCGGTGTCGACGACCCAGAGGTTGTTGGAGCTATCGACCGTTACACCTTCTGGATGGCATAGATCGATGGCGGTGGCTGACTGGATGCCCGCGCCTACATTGATGTCGTTCCCGGCATCGCAAATGTGTGAGTACTGGTCCGGCTGACCGAATATCAGGTCGGGTGGCGCACCCGTCGCGAACGCGGCTACGTCGCTCCAGGCGAGGATTCGGCTGCTGTCGCTGTCGGACAAATACAGGTGATTCGGCGAAGAGGCGTGATCGAGCGTCAGGGAATTCCACAGATCGCCGCCTCCGCCGGCGTTGGCGGCCACGCCGGTTCCGTCGAGCAGATTGGCCGTCCCGTGGTAGAGATTGCCCTGTCCCAGGACCGCGTCGGCGGTGACGTCGCCGGCGGAGCCCGGCGTTCTTGGAGTCCCGCCGCCGGACGCGAGGGGATCAAGATACCTCAGCACCCGGCTGTTGGCGGCGTCCATCACGAACAGATCGCCCTCGACATCGAGCGCGAGACTGCTGGGATTGGCCAGCCCGTCGGGGTTGGGCCGATTGGTTATCGAGGTCAGCGCTCCGATTTGATACTCATTGTTGTAGCAAGTAGAGGCCGTAAAGTTCTCGTAAGTTCCACCGCTGTAGCCGCCCTGGCCGAAGACATGGTTGGCGGTGGTATTGTTCCCGCCGAGCGCATTGTTGTATTCGAGCACTCTGCAGGAATCGGCGACGAACACATTGCCAGAAGAATCGGCCAGCACGTCGCGCGGGTCGCACAGATTATTCGCGCTCCAGCCACCGCAGGTACCCTTGGCGGTAAAGCTTCCCCCCACGCCGAGGACAAAGTCCGCAGTGGTATCGCCCGCCGCGCCCGACGAGCCGGTAGTTCCGCCGCCGGTGGCGGATGGATTGTCGTATTCAAGGGTCCGCCCGTCGGCGCTGTCAGCAATCCACACGTTGTAGCTGGAATCGATCGCCACGCCGTCCGGATGGCATAGCGTGTCTGCGGTCGGAGCGGAGCCGCCTTGATTGCAATCTCCGGTGGTGAAGTCCCCACCCTGGCCGAAAACGACGTCCGCTGTGGTATCTCCCGCCGCGCCGGGCGTGCCGGGCGTGCCGCCGCCGGACGCGAGCGGCTGAAAATATTCGAGCACTCGTGAACTGGCCTCGTCGGCGACAAAAAGGTTGTCGTTCGCGTCCACCGACACACCGAACGAATTGATGGGGCAGCATCCTCCGAGCGAATCGGCGCTGCGCGAGGCGCAATGTCCGCCTGTGAAGCTGCCGCATGTACCAAATACGCGGCTCGCCGCCGGCCCCACGCAAGGAAATGTTCCGGCACACGACGCGAATGGAGTATCGTATTCGAGCACGCGCTCATTGCCCGGATCGCCCGCGTACAGATTGCCCTTGCTGTCCACCGCCAATCCCCATGGATAGGACAGGCCCCCCGCACTGACGTTGCCGAAGACCGCGTACCAGTAGTCGCTGAAGTTTGGCTCTCCAATTACCAGGTCGGCCGGGGCTCCATTGGTGAAGCTCTCCGCGTCCTTCCATCCGAGGATTCGCGAGTTCCCCGGGTCATCCACGAAGATGCGATTGGGGGTGGCGCTCGAGTCGATCGCGACCGCCGGGCCTGCGCTGGATTGGGCTGCCGTGGTGTAAATGCCCTTGGCATCCACGCGATTGGGAACGTTGTGAGTGAAGTCCGGCTGCTGGAGCACCGCGTCGGCGGTGGTGTCCCCGGCGCTGCCGGGCGTACCTGCGATCAAGGTTGCGGCCAGGAGCATGATCGCGCCCAAGCCGAGAACGAGTCGCGCACGCGCGCTATGGAACAAACGCTCGCGAAGGACATTCATTTTGCTTTCTCCTCGACCATGGCCTATCGACCACGACTTCGATTTCGCCATGATGCAGAGCCGACCGATGACACCCGCGAACCTACCGGCGCCTGCAATCTCCTGTTTCAGCGCACCATTGGCATCAAAGTCCTCCCGCACCGACGCCTGGCGGCCGCGTCATCGCGCAATTCCCCTCTCCGCTCCCCGACAGCGTCCGGAGTTGTTGCGAACCGCAAATCGCGGTATGCGCGTGGCGAGGGAAACGTTCGAGGCATCCCCTGGACTGCCGTAAGCCCGGCAGTCCGGAAGTGGACGATCATGTGTGAGAGCACCGGCGCGGCCCCATCGGGCGCTATGAAACATCCTTGCGGCGAGCCGCTCAATTCGTAATTGTACGACTCGCAAATTTGCTCAAATGGGCGTTGAAGCAAGAGAACTAGGCAGGATTTCGCGGTTTGTCGCTGCGATTTACGCAGTCAGGACCGCGGACGAACTCGCGCGTCACGTCGTCCACGCGATCCCTTCCCTGATCGGCGCAACTTCGGTCGGCTTTAACGAAGTGCGCGTGAACCAGTCCCTGATTTCCACCTATATCGAGCCCGCGCCTGCTGACTATGGAATTCCCGACGTGGATGAAATCAGCAGCCGCCTGATGCGCGAGCATCCGCTGATCAACCATCGCCTGCGCCATCCCGACGAGCGCGCGCTTCTGTTGTCCGACGTTATCTCGCAGCGCGATTTCCATCGGCTGGCGATCTACAACGAGCTCTTCCGCCACATGAAGATCGAACGGCTGCTGGTGAGCACCTTCACGGCGTCGGCGGACGGAATCCTGCTGGCGGTCGCGATCGCGCGCAGCGGCAGGAATTTTTCGGATCGCGATCGCGCGGTGCTCGACGTGCTGCGCCCGCATCTCGCGCAGGCGTGGCGCAACGCAAGCGTGCTGTCGCGATGGCAGGATGACCTGCGGACTTTAGAGGCGGGCGCCGAGGCGAGCCTGGGCTGCGCCGTGATGATCATCGGCGGCGCAGAGATCAGGTACGCAAGCCGCCGCGCGCTCGAGCTGTGTAACCACTATCTCGGCAAAATTGCGACGCAAGTCCCCGTGCCCATCCGGCAATGGCTGCGCGGACGAGAGCGCAGATCGTCAGGCAGCGCCGCCCAGCCCTTGCCCGCCGATGCGCCCCTGCTGATCCATGCGGGCGCGCACCGGTTGACCATCCACTGCGCCGGCCGGACCGGTGCAAGCGGCACTGTGCTGCTGCTCGAGGAGGATTCCGCCGACGAGCCCGCCGAGGCGCTGACGGTGCTCGGCCTGTCGCGCCGCGAGGCCCAGGTGCTGCTGTGGGTTGCGCGCGGCAAGACCAGCGCCGAGGTCGGCACGATTCTGGATGTGACCCGGCGCGCGATCGACAAGCATCTCGAACATATCTTCGACAAGCTCCACGTCGAAAATCGCACCGCCGCGGCGGGAATCGCGCTCGAGGTTCTGCACGGCCGCAACCGGCGCCGCGTGCGCACCGCGAGCATCTGAACCCGCTGGCGCCGTGAAATCAAAAAGGGCCGGATGCGAATCGCATCCGGCCCTTTGCTTTGCGTGATTAATGAGCGCCGACTTACGCCGCGACCTTCGCCTCGCCCGCGTTGGCCTGCTCGTCCGCGATCGAGCCGCGCTTGGAGAACGCAACCGCAATCGCCAGCAATCCAACCGACAGCGCCGTCACGACCACGCGCAGAACGGTCACGTTCTGGAGCGAGGTGGTGCAGAACGGAGCGGCCAGAATCGCGACCAGGTTCATGACCTTGATCATCGGGTTGAGCGCGGGACCGGCGGTATCCTTGAACGGATCGCCGACCGTATCCCCGACGATGGTGGCCTTGTGGATATCGGTGCCCTTGCCGCCCAGGTATCCGTCCTCGACCTTCTTCTTGGCGTTGTCCCAGTTGGCGCCCGCGTTGGACATGAAGACCGCCATCAACTGGCCGGTCAGAATCGCGCCGCCGAGAAATCCGCCGAGCGCGCCCGCGTCAAGTCCGAAGCCGACCATCAGCGGTGCAAAGATCGCCAGGATTCCGGGTCCGAGCAGTTCCTTCTGCGCGGTCGCGGTCACGATATCGACGCAGCGGCCGTAGTCCGGAAGCTCTTTGCCTTCCATGATTCCCGGATGCTCGCGGAGCTGGCGGCGAACCTCGAAGACGACCTGGTAGGCCGCACGGCTGACCGCCTTGATCGCGAACGAGCTGAACAGGAACGGCACCGCGCCGCCGATCATCAGGCCCACGAACACGGTCGGCATGTTGATCTGCACGCCGAGGATTCCGAGATGGGCCTCATCGATGAAGGAGCGGAACAGCGACACCGCCGCGATAACCGCGGTGGCGATCGCAAGGCCCTTGGTCAGCGCTTTGGTCGTGTTGCCGATCGCGTCCATCCAGGACAGCGTGCGCGAGGCTTCTTCCTGATGGACTCCGCCCATCTCGAAGATTCCGTGCGCGTTGTCGGTGATCGGCCCGTAGGTGTCCATCGCCAGGATAAAGCCGGTGGTGGTCAGCAGTCCCAATCCGGTGAGCGCGATTCCATAGAACTGCAGCGCGAGCGACTCATGGAAAATCGCCATCGCGCCGATGATCGTCGCGCCGATTACGCACAGCGCCCATACCGACGACTCCAGTCCCTCGGCCATCCCCGACAGGATCAGCGTCGCCGCGCCGGTGCGCGCCGCGGTCGCGGTTTCGGTGGTCGGACCCTTGTCGGGATGGGTGAAGTAATTGGTCAGCCACAGGGTGACGATCGCGAGGATAATTCCCAAGGTGGCGCAGCAGGCAAACCGCCAATCGGGGCTGCCGGTGCGCGGGTCGATCATGTAGAAGTAGTTGACGGCGAAGAATCCAATCACCGACGCGCCCGCGGAGACCAAGTAGCCCTGGGTGATCGGCTTCATCGGGTCGCGCATCGCGGTCCCAGCCGGGACTCGCACGGCCACGATTCCGAGGATCGACGAGAACACGCCGACCGCGCGCAGGATCAGCGCGAAGATGATCATCTTCATCGCGAACATGCCCGACAGCGCGCCGTAAATCGCTTTGAAGTCGGGCTCGTTGACGGCGTAAGCGGCCAGGATGATCGCGGCGACCAGGGTGACTTCGTAGGACTCGAATATGTCCGCCGCCATTCCGGCGCAGTCGCCGACGTTGTCGCCCACGTTGTCAGCGATCGTGGCGGCGTTGCGCGGGTCGTCCTCGGGCAGGTTGGACTCGACCTTGCCGACCAGGTCGCCGCCGACGTCAGCCGCCTTGGTGAAGATGCCGCCGCCCACGCGCATGAAGAGCGCGGCCAGCGAGCCGCCGAAGCCGAACCCGACCAACACCTTCATCGCGTTTTCCTGGAAGATCAGGAAGATGATGGTGGCTCCGAGCAGTCCCAGCCCGACCGTGAACATCCCCGACACGCCGCCGGCCTTGAACGCCAGCTCCATCGCGTCCTTGAACGAGGTCAGCGCGGCGTTGGCGCTGCGGACGTTGCCCTTGACCGCCAGCCACATCCCGACGAAGCCGGCGGTATACGACGCGCTGACGCCCATCAGGAAGGCGATCGAGATACCGAGCGACAGCCGCAGGTCGTGGTACTCGTGCCGGTACATCAGGAACAGCGCGATAAAGATGGCTACGACGAAGAAGATCATCGTCGAGACCTGGCGTCTCAGATACGCCATCGCGCCCTCTTCGATCGCCTCGGCCACGTCGGTCATCGACTTGGGCCCCGGGTTGGCGGCCATGACCGTGCGTACCAGCAGCAGCCCGTAGCCGAGCCCGATTACGGCTGACAGCAGGATCAGCCACAGGATCATTACCTGCCCGCTGGTCAGCGCTGGCAGAACAATACTTGATTCGCTCATCGTTCGTCCGAATCTCCTGAAACCTTATGGGGGTTGGGGCCGACGGTCCGCTTGGCTCAGTCTCTCGCCCCCGCCATGGCGGCGCCGAGGCCCTCAAAGTATCTGGCGCAGTCTAGGTTTTCTCCGGAATGAAGACAAGTAACCGGCGGCGGGGGGGTACTGGCCGAATCTGACGGGAAGCGGATGATTTTGGACGGCGCGGCGGCCTATTTTGATTTGAGGCGCTGGTCGTTGGTCGCGATGCAGCGCTGATTTGTCAAAAGTACATACCGGTCATTTGCAGCCGCAACGCTTCCAGAAGGACCGATCCAATTCTTGTGACTCTCCGCGATCGCACGAAGTTTGGCGTTTTCCTCCTCACACGCGGATTGCGTCTCGTAAACGCGAACGTGATGCCACTGAGACAAAGGCACACTGCCGTCAACCTTCGCCTTCTCGCCTTCCATGACTATTGGCGGCATCAAAAGATACCAGCCCACGAGCGCGAGCGCGGCGGCGTGGCGGAACTTCATTCTATTGAGCCTCGCGAAAGTGCCGCGAATCCCGAGCATTCCAGGTTTCTATCATCGCGCACCCGCTTGCTCCACTCCGTCATTCCGAGCGCAGCCCGCTGCGGGCGAAGTCGAGGAATCCCGGAGCCGGGATCTCTCGACTCCGCGGACTCCGCTCGAGATGACGGAATCGACTCAGCACTGTCATCCCAATCGCAACCCCCCCTCTGATTTTCCCCCATTCTTTGACATGGGGGAAAACACAAAAGGGGGTGTCTGTTCTTTCCCCCGCCCGCCCTCCGACTCCCGCGATTGACGGCGCTGACGATCGTTCGATATCTTTGGAACTATGAAACGTTCCGATGCGGTCGCGGCGCTGGGCGCACTGGCCCAGGACTCAAGGCTGGACGTCTTCCGGATGCTGATGGCGGCGGGCCCCGCCGGCCTGTGCGCCGGCACTATCAGCAAGCGGATGCGGATGCCGTCGCCGACGCTCTCGTTCCATCTCTCGCAGCTCTGCCATGCGGGACTGGCCAGCGCGCGGCGCGCGGGCCGCTCGATCATCTATACGGCGAACTTCCGCACCATGAATGCCCTGCTCGCCTACTTGACCCAGGATTGCTGCGGCGGCCGCCCGGAAATCTGCCTGCCCGCCGCCGCGAGCGCCTCGGCCGATGCGCAAACCCAAACCTGCGGCGAGCCAGCGCGTCGGCGCGCGTAATCGAGGACCCCTTCAGTCGCAAGGGAGAACGCCATGGCCGAACGCATCCTGAATGTCCTGTTCCTATGCACCGGCAATTCGGCGCGCAGCGTGATGGCGGAGTGCGCGCTCAACCGATGGGGCAAGGGGCGGTTCCATGCCTTTAGCGCCGGCAGTCATCCCAAGGGCGCGATCCATCCGCTGACGCTCGAACTGCTGGCGCGGCTCAACTACGAAACGCCCGCGCTGCGCAGCAAAAGCTGGGACGAATTCGCCCGTCCCGGTGCCGCGCCGCTCGATTTCGTTTTCACCGTTTGCGACAACGCCGCGGGAGAGGCGTGCCCGGTATGGCCGGGGCATCCGATCACGGCACATTGGGGAGTGCGCGATCCGGTGGCCTTCGTCGGGACCGAGGAAGAGAAGCGGCGGTTCTTCTACCGCATCTATCTTGAGCTGGACAATCGCGTCAGGCTTTTCGCGAGCCTGCCGTTCGGCTCGCTCGACAAGATGGCGCTGGCACATCAGGTCGCCGAGATCGGCAAGACTCGCCTCAAGGACGGCGAAAGCGAAGGGGAGCGTTAATCGCCATGGAGCGTTAATCACGATGACCGCTGCGGCACCAGATACGAATCCATCCTCCCACACGCCGACGTTCTCCGAAGTCGCGGGACGGCTCTCGATCCTCGACCGCTACCTGACCCTGTGGATTTTTCTCGCGATGGCGGTCGGCGTCGGGCTGGGCTACGCGATTCCGGAGGTCAGGGCCGGGTTCGACCGCCTGAGCATCGGCACCACGTCGATACCGATAGCGGTCGGGCTGATCCTGATGATGTACCCGCCGCTGGCCAAGGTGAATTACGACGAGCTGGGGCTGGTCTTCCGCGACTGGAAGATCCTCGGGCTGTCGCTGGTCCAGAACTGGATTATCGGCCCGGTCCTGATGTTCGCGCTGGCGGTGATCTTCCTGCGCGGCTACCCGGCCTACATGACCGGGCTGATTCTCATCGGCATCGCGCGATGTATCGCGATGGTGATCGTGTGGAACGATCTGGCCGGCGGCGACGCCGAATATTGCGCGGGGCTGGTCGCGTTCAACTCGATCTTCCAGGTGTTGTTCTACTCGATTTACGCGTACGTGTTCGTGACGATATTACCGCAGTGGCTGGGGCTTACGGGCGTTGCGGTTCACGTGACAATCGTCGATATCGCGGAGAGCGTCGGGATCTATCTCGGCGTCCCGTTCGTCGCCGGGTTTCTGACCTGGCTCGTGCTCACGCGGCGGCGCGGCAAGACCTGGTACCGCAAGGAGTTCGTGCCGCGCATCGGGCCGATCACGCTGGTCGCGCTACTATTCACGATCGTCGTGATGTTCTCGATCAAGGGCGCGGCGATTGTTCGGCTGCCGATGGACGTTGGGCGGATCGCGGTTCCCCTCCTGCTCTATTTCGTGATCATGTTCGGGCTTTCGTTCGCACTCAGCCGGCGCGCGCATGCGACCTATCCACAGACGGCGACGCTCTCGTTCACGGCGGCCTCGAACAACTTCGAGCTTGCGATCGCGGTCGCAGTCGCGACCTTCGGAATCGACAGCGGCGTGGCGTTCGCCGCGGTGATTGGTCCGCTTATCGAAGTGCCGGTGATGATCAGCCTCGTTGATGTGTCACTGTGGGCGCAGCGCCGATACTTTTCGCCGCCTGCGCCAATCAACGAATGAGCGGGCATCGCTGACGCGCACCCCGGCAGAGAATCCCGTATCCGGAGGGACAGAAAAAGGATTCCGGGATTCCACGCAAAGGAGTGCGTGGAATGACAACGCTCGGCCGCACGCTTTGAGATGAGAGGAGTTGCTGCGGCCCTCGTACTGTCATTCCCGCGCGTTCTTCGTTTATCACTGGACGCTCCGTGTCCGGCGCGGGCGGCAAGTCCTGAGCGAAGGCGAAGGAAGGCCTGGCTCCGGCGCTGCACCCTCGGACCGACCGGTTCGCCGCGGCGACGGCCGGTTGCTTGCGCGGCGGCACGCGTGCTTATTTGTTAGGATTCAATTGCCATGCAAGTAAATATCGATTCTCCCTCGGCGCTGCGGCGCAAGCTTACCATCGAAGTCGAGCCCGACGAGATCAAGCGCGAACTCGACAAGGCCTACAACGAACTCAAGCGCGGCGTGGTGCTCAAGGGCTTCCGCCCCGGCCATGCGCCGCGCAATCTGCTCGAGCGCTTCTTCGGCGACCAGGTGCGCGGCGAAGTGATCCAGAAGATGGTTCGCGAGTACACCGAGAAGGCGCTCGAGGAAAACGCGCTCAAGCCGATCGTCGCACCCGAGATCGTCACCGAAGAAACCGACCTCTCCAAGTCGCTCAAGTTCAGCGCCACCTTCGACCTGCGCCCGCAACTCGTCATCTCGGATTACGAGGGGCTCAAAATTCAGGAGTCCACCGTCGAGATCAAGGACGAGCAGGTCGACGACGTGCTCCAGGCGCTGCGCGAGCGGCAGGCCACGCTCAAGAAGCTCGAGGACCGCACCGAGGTCCGCGAAGGCGACGTCGTGCTCGCGTCGATCCAGGGCTTCGAGGACGGCAAGGCGCTGGAGGGCGTGCGCCCCGGCGATCAGCTTCTGCAGGTCACGCCGCAGGCGATCGCGCACGGGCTGGACAAGGCGCTGGTCGGCGCCGAAGTCAGCAAGGAAGCCACCACCACGCAGACCTACGCGGCCGATTACGCCGAGAAGGAACTGGCGGGCAAGACGGTCGAGTGGAAGGTTACGGTCAAGGAAATATACGAGCGCGTGCTGCCCGCACTCGACGACGAGTTCGCCAAGGACCAGGGCGACTGCCAGAACCTCGACGACCTCAAGAAGCGGATTCGCGAGGACCTGGAGCGCCACGCGAAGGCCGAAGCCGACTCGCGCGTGCGCCAGGGTCTGCTCGACCTTGTGATCGAGCGCAACCCGGTCGAGATACCCGAGTCGCTGATAGCGCGCGAGCAGCAGGCGATGGAGCAGGAGCTGCACGCCACGCTGGAGTCCTCCGGCCTTGCGCACGAGCAGGCGCAGGAACGCGTGAACGCCGCCGCCGAGGAGTTGAAGCAGCGCGCCGAGAAGCGCGCCCGCTCGGCGCTGGTGCTCGACGCGCTGGCCGAACAGGAGAAGATCGAGGTCAGCGACGAGGAGCTGGGCGATCGGGTGGCGGAGATCGTCACCCGCTCGGGGCGCTCGCGCGACCGGGCGGCGGAGTTCTACCGGCGCGAGGAGAGTCGCGAGGGGCTCAGGGCCACCATGAAGCGGGAGAAGGCGCTGGACCTGATCTTCACGCGCGCCACCCGCGAATCGGGGGCGGATGCCCCGGCTGAGTCAAGCGCATAAAACACGCTTTGAAAAACGAGCGACATTGCCCGACTATTACGGACTGGATACAATTCAATAGCGTCAGCGGCCGCTTTGGATTGTAACGCGCCAGGGCTGCGACGCGACTCGGGATTATGAGCAACCTCGTACCGATCGTAGTCGAGCAAACAGGGCGCGGAGAGCGCGCTTACGACATCTATTCGCGCCTGCTCAAGGACCGCATCGTTTTCCTCGGCACCGAAGTCAACGACGACGTTGCCAACCTGATAACGGCCCAGTTCCTGTTCCTGGAATCCGAAGAACCCGAAAAAGAGATAAATTTCTACATCAACTCGCCCGGCGGGTCGGTCACGGCCGGCATGGCGATTTACGACACGATGCAGTTCATCCGGCCGCCGGTCTCGACCCTGTGCCTGGGGCAGGCAGCCTCGATGGGCGCGGTGCTGCTGGCGGCGGGTGAGAAGGGCCGGCGCTACGCGCTGCCCCATTCGCGCATCCTGATCCATCAGCCGATGGGCGGCGCGCGCGGTCAGGCGGTGGATATCGACATCCAGGCGCGCGAGATTCTGCACGCGCGTGAGGAGATCAACGGCATCCTGGCGCACCACACCGGCCAGAACCTCAAGAAGATCGAGAAGGATTCGGACCGCGATTTCTTTATGTCTTCCGGACAAGCGGTTGAATACGGACTGATTGATGAGGTAATCGTAAGCCGGAGGGCCTCCAAGTGATCCGCGGGAGGAAGTATGGCCAAGCATGACGACCGCTCGGGCAACCTGGTTTGCTCCTTCTGCGGAAAGAGCCAGGACGAAGTTCGCAAGCTGATCGCGGGCCCGACCGTCTATATTTGCGACGAGTGTATCGACCTCTGTAACGACATCATCGCCGAGGAGACCGACGGCGAGGAGGCCTTCAGCCAGTCCTCCGCGGTTCCCAAGCCCTCGGAGATCAAACGAGTCCTGGACCAGTACGTGATCGGCCAGGAGCGCGCAAAGAAGATCCTGTCGGTCGCCGTCCACAACCATTACAAGCGAATCGACTCCCAGATGGTGACGGGCGACGTCGAGCTCCAGAAATCCAACATCCTGCTGATCGGCCCGACCGGGGTCGGCAAGACGCTGCTCGCGCAGACGCTCGCGCGCTTCCTGCAGGTCCCGTTCACGATCGCCGACGCCACCTCGCTGACCGAGGCGGGCTACGTGGGCGAGGACGTCGAGAACATCATCCTGTCCCTGCTCCAGAACGCCGACTACGACATCGAGCGATGCCAGCGCGGTATCGTCTATATCGACGAGATCGACAAGATCGCGCGCAAGGGCGACAACCCGTCGATCACCCGCGACGTCTCGGGCGAAGGCGTGCAGCAGGCGCTGCTCAAGATAATCGAGGGCACGATGGCGTCGGTGCCGCCCAAGGGCGGCCGCAAGCATCCGCAGCAGGAATTCCTGCAGGTCGATACCACCAACATCCTGTTCATCTGCGGCGGCGCATTCGTGGGGCTGGAGGACATCATCCGGCGCCGGATTGCGGGCAAGACGCTCGGCTTCCGCGCCGATCTCAGTCATCGCGATCCCAAATCGGTCTCCGAGCTGCTTAACGACGCGCAGCCGGAGGACTTGCTCAAGTTCGGTCTGATCCCCGAGTTTGTCGGACGGCTGCCGGTCCTGGCGACCCTGGGCGAGCTCGACGAGGAGGCGCTGGTGCGCATCCTGACCGAGCCCAAGAACGCCCTGGTGCGGCAGTACCAGAAGCTGTTCGACATGGAAAATGTGCATCTGAAGTTCACCCCGGGCGCGCTCAAGGCGATTTCGCGCGAGGCGCTCAAGCGCAAGTCCGGCGCACGCGGATTGCGCGCCATCATGGAGAGCATCATGGTGGACCTGATGTTCGAAATCCCCTCGCAGCCCAACATCAAGGAGGTGTTGATCTCGGAGGAAGTGGTGACGCAGAAGGAGCAGCCGCTCCTTGTCTACCAGAAGACCGCGGAAACCGCCTGACGCAGACACTCGGGATCACGTAGATGCTGTTTCGAAACGACAAGAAAGACAATCGCGATGCAGCCGGCAGTTTGGTTCCCTTGCTGCCGCTGCGCGAGATGACAATTTTCCCGCACGAGGTCTATCCGATCTTCGTGGGACGGCCCGAAGTCGATCAAAGCGCTTGAAGCCGCCGAAGCCCAGAAGAAGCCGATCTTCCTCGTCGCGCAGAAAGACGCCAAGGTCGCCGAGCCGGGCCCGCAGGACCTGTTCTCGATCGGCACGCTGGGCGTGGTCGTGCAGCTCCTGCGCCTGCCCGACGGGACCGTCAAGGCGCTGCTCGAGGGCAAGAAGCGCGCGCGGATCGTGCGCTATGCCAACGAAGAGGAGTACTTCCAGGTCGAGGCCGAAGAGATCGAGGAAAAGAGCGAGCGCTCCACCGAGATCGAAGCCCTGATGCGCGCGGTCGTTTCCACCTTTGACAACTACGCGCGGCTCAACAAGAAAATTCCGCCCGAGATGGTCACCTCGATCTCGTCGGTGGACGATCCCGCCTTCCTGGCCGACAAGCTGGTCGGCCACCTGGGCATCAAGCTCGAAGATCAAGCCAGGCGCTGCTCGAATGCACCGATCCCTCCGAGCGGCTGGAAAAAATTCTCGGCTACATGCGCTCCGAGCTGGACATCCTGGAGGTCGAAAAACGCATCCGCTCCCGGGTCAAGAAGCAGATGGAGAAGACCCAGAAGGAGTACTACCTCAACGAGCAGATGCGGGCGATTCAGAAGGAACTCGGCGAGAAAGACGAATTCAAGAACGAGATCCAGGAGCTCGAAGAAAAGCTCCGGCAGAAGAAGATGCCGGCCGAAGCGCGCGAAAAATGCGAGCGCGAGATCAAGAAGCTCAAGATGATGTCGCCGATGTCGGCCGAGGCGACCGTCGTGCGCAACTACCTCGACTGGTTCCTGGCGCTGCCCTGGTTCGAGTACACCGAAGACAAGCTCGACATCAAGGAAGCGGAGCGCATGCTCGAAGAAGACCATTACGGACTTGATAAGGTAAAGCAGCGCATCCTTGAATACCTTGCGGTCGAAACGCTGGTCGGCCAGATGAAGGGGCCTATCCTGTGCCTGGTCGGACCTCCGGGAGTCGGCAAGACTTCGCTCGGCAAGTCGGTTGCGCGCGCCACGGGACGCAAGTTCGTGCGCGTGTCGCTGGGCGGCGTGCGCGACGAGGCCGAAATCCGCGGCCATCGCCGCACCTACATCGGCGCGCTGCCCGGCAAGGTCATCCAGTCGATGCGCAAGGCGGGTTCGTCCAACCCGGTGATGCTGCTCGACGAGGTTGACAAGATGTCCACCGACTTCCGCGGCGACCCGTCCTCGGCGCTGCTCGAAGTGCTCGATCCCGAGCAGAACTGCACCTTCAACGACCATTACCTGGATTGCGACTACGATCTGGCCGAAGGTGATGTTCATCACGACCGCCAACACGCTCGACCGGATTCCGCGGCCGCTGCAGGATCGGATGGAAGTGATCCGGATTCCCGGGCTACACCGAAACCGAGAAGCTGCAGATCGCCAAGAAGCTACCTGGTCAAGAAGCAGCAGGAGGCCAACGGGCTCAAGCCGGAAAACATCGAGTTCTCGGACAAGGCGCTGCTCGGCATCGTCCGCCATTACACGCGCGAGGCCGGGGTGCGCAACCTGGAGCGCGAGATCGCGTCGATTTGCCGCAAGGCCGCGGTCGAGGTCGTCAAAGCGCGACCGCAATGCGCACGTCAAGATATCCACCTCCAGCCTGGCCAAGTACCTGGGCCCGCAGAAGTTCCGTTACGGAATCGCGGAGACCGAGCCGCAGATGGGGGTCGCCACGGGGCTGGCATGGACCGAGACTGGGCGGCGAGCTGCTCAACGTCGAAGTGACGATCGTGCCCGGACGCGGCAAGCTGACGGTCACCGGACAGCTGGGCGACGTGATGCAGGAAAGCGCGCAGGCGGCGCTCTCGTACGTGCGCTCGCGGGCGGACCGGATGGGGCTGGACTCGGGTTTCTATCACAAGATCGACATCCACATTCACATTCCCGAAGGCGCGATACCCAAGGATGGTCCTTCGGCGGGAATCACGCTGGCGACCGCGCTGGTCTCAGCGTTGACGCGCGCCAGCATGCGCAACGACCTGGCGATGACCGGTGAAATCACGCTGCGCGGACGGGTGCTTCCGATAGGGGGGCTCAAGGAAAAGGTGCTCGCGGCGCATCGCGGCGGCATCAAGACCGTCCTGATTCCCAAGGAGAACGCCAAGGACATCAGCGAGATCGCTCCGCAGATACTCAAGAACGTGCAGCTCATTCAGGTCGAGCACATGGACGAAGTGCTGCGCCATGCGCTGGTGCTCGAGGATCCGGAGGCGTTCTTCAAGCCAAAGGCGGCCAACGCCTTGGGCTTCCTGCGCGAACCCGACAAGCAGCCAATCGCGGACGAAGACGAAGACGATTCCACCGTCTCTCCGAATCTGTCCTGAAGCTCGCTGCGGGGGGAACCGCGCCGCATCCGGCCGTGGCGGCAGAGGCCGCGGCTCGGTCGTGCGGGGGACCCTAACCGGCGGCTATGACCGCCCAGAGCAGAGCCATGACGAAGGCGGAACTCATCGAAGCGTTGTCCAACAAGCTTCCCCTCCCCAAGGCCGACGCCGAGCGGGCGATCAATATCGTGCTCGACGACGTGATCGCGGCGCTCAAGCAGGGCGACCGCGTCAATATTTCCGGCTTTGGCACCTTCTCGGTCTCCACGCGCCAGGCGCGCACGGGGCGCAACCCGAAGACCGGCGAGACCATCCAGATCTCGGCCAGCCGGTCGGCGAAGTTCAAGCCCGGCAAGCAGCTCAAGGATTCGCTCAATGAGTCCGCCGAGGGCGGTGCCCCTCCGAGCGCCTGAGCGCGAAGCCTTCGAGCGCGCGGCCAACGCCTCGCCCCACGCCGGCGGGGCGTTTTGCTTGTGGCGCTATGCCGGATGCGCGGAGCGCGCGCCCTTGCCTTCTGTGGTGCGATACAAATCGGTTAAGATCGAGACTGCGGGCGGTTAGCTCAGCGGTAGAGCATCGGCCTTACAAGCCGGGGGTCGCTGGTTCGAAACCAGCACCGCCCACCAATCAGAATCATTCCCATTCCTCGAGCGCCTGCGGGTCCAAAGACCGCCGGGGCCAGACGGGCGTAAATTCGAGTAATCGGCGGCGGTTGCGAGCGTCCCGCCGATGCGGGAATAGTCTCGAAACGGGAGAGCTGCCATGAAGGTCATTTTCGAAAAGAAAGGCCCCATCGCGTACGTCACGATTAATCGGCCCGAACGCCTCAACGCCTGCGATTTCGAAACCTACACCCGCCTGACGGATATCTGGACGGAGTTTCGAGACGACCCCGGCCTTCGCGTCGCGATCTTCACGGGCACCGGCGAGCGGGCATTCTGCGCCGGCAGCGACATCAAATCCAACTATGTCGAAAAGACCGGTGCCCAAGGCGCGCGAACTCCTTATCCGGTGATGCTGGAGCTTACCAAGCCTATAATTGCGGCGATCAACGGTCATGCAAACGGCGGCGGCCTTGAACAGGCGCTGGCGTGCGATATCAGGGTGGCAGCCGAGCACGCGCAATTCGGGCTGGGCGAAGTTCGTCTCGGATGGTTGCCCGGTGGCGGCGGCACGCAGCGCCTGCCGCGCCTGATTCCGCTCGGTCGCGCGCTGGAGATGCTCTACACGGGTAAGCGGATCGACGCGCATGAGGCGCTCAGGCTCGGCCTCGTCGACTACGTCGTGCCGATGGATCAGCTGATAACCAGGTGCGAGGAGATCGCGTCCGAGATCTGCAAGAGCGCGCCGCTGGCGGTCCAGAAGATCAAAGAGGTGGCTCTGCGAGGACTGGATCTGCCGCTGGCCGACGGGCTACGGCTGGAACGCGACGGCTATCAATGGCTGACCGGCACGGAGGACGCCCGCGAGGGCGCCCTCGCCTTCGCCGATAAGCGGTCGCCGGCATGGCGCGGCAAATAGCCGCGGCCGACTCTCAAAAGCTCCAGGATGGCACTACTGACAAAATGTCCGCGCTGCGGCAGCGACGCCGATAGGGCGGGTGCGAGCTACTGCAGCAAGTGCGGCACACGGCTCGACGCGGTCCCGGTCGGCTCGCACGGGTTCGGCGTCGCCTTCATGTTCCTACTGATTACGATAGGTGTGTTCACCGGGCTCTGGTACCTACTGAGAGTCGTCCTGAAGTGAACCGCGAAAGTGGCGGAAAACGCCGGCGCACCGCCCGGGAAAAGTTCCGACCGCTCGTGCGCGAAAGAGTCGGCGCGACGAGGGCTTATCCCGGTTTGCCGGGGGCGGCGGGGGCCAGGACCAGGACGCCATGCGGGAAGCGCGCAACCACGCGCGGATAGAGCGCCCTCACCGCTCTCAATTCCTTCGGGCGCGGACGGCTGCCGACGATTACCACCGAAACCGGATTTTCGCGCGGCGAGATCTCGCGTCCGCCCATGATGACCAGGTCGCCGCGCCGGTCCGGCGCGATGTAGTAGCTCACGATGAAATGATCGGCGAGAGTGCCGATGCGCCCGTGCGGGCCCGCCACCGCGAGCGCGGCCGCGCACGCCTGGCGAATCTTGTCATTGCGATCCGCGCGCAGGTAATTGATCGCGCGCGCCAGGCTGAGCGCCATCATTGCGGCCAGCAGCGACCCGCGCAGCCACGCGGCGTCGAGCGACATGATTCCGAACGCGGCGAGAATGTAAATCGGCACGAATGAGAGGATCACGTAGCGCGTCACCAGCATCGGCATCACGAGCGCCGTCCCCGCCATCAGAGCCAGCGGCGGCACCCACAGGATGATCATCGCGAGCACGAATCCGTCGCGCCGCTCGCGGCGGCGCCACCAGGCGACCGCACCCCCGATCGCAAGCAGCGCCAGCAGCGGAAAGACGAGCGTGCCGACGCCGCCCTCGAAGGTCGCGATTGGTTCCCATCTTAGCGGCGCCTGGATCCATCGGAAGTCGCCCCGCCGCACGCCGGTTACGCCGTTGAGCAGGCCCGAGAGGAACGGCGCCAGCATTGCGCCTCCCGCGGCGATCGCGGCGGCGAGTTTCCATTGGGCGTGTGTGCCGGGTGCGGAGCCGTCCGGAGCGCGGCGCAGCCGCATCCAGAGCAGCCACAGCGCCTCGCTCGCCATCACCAGGGACGCGGTGAAATTCGCGGCGACCGCGCCCGCGGTGAAGAGCGCCACCCCGGCGTAATTGCGGAGCCCGCCGCGGCGCCATGCGCGGAGCAGGAAGTACATTTGCGCCAGCAGCATCGCGAACATCAGCGAGTACATCCGCACTTCGCGCGATACCTTGAGAATCGGCACGCTCGCTGCGCACATCAGCACGCACAGCGCGGCGACGGCGCGCGGATCGGGCCCGGCGCGCGGCTCTGCGCCGGCAATATCGCGCGAAGGCGCGACCCACTCGGCCGTGAGCAGGTACACCAGCCACAGCGACAGCAAGCCGAACGCCACCGACAGCGCGCGCATCGCCGCCTCGCCGCGGCCGAAGCCGCGCATCCATTCGCGCAGCAGCAGTTCGTGAAATGCGAGCTTGCCGGAGTTGATCTGATGCTGAATCGCGACCATCTGCGCGATCGTCGGCGCAGAGGCCGCCGCCCACGACAGCGCCTCGTCGCCGGACAGCTCGTCGGCGCCCAGCCGACAGAACATCAGGAAGGCGCCCAGCACCAGCGCTGCAACCAGCGCGGCTGCGGGCCACGACTTGCGGATTCCGTGCTCCAAGGGGCTACTCGACCGCATCGCGGCGCCTTTGTTCCATGCTGGATAACGCGCCCGGCGGAATTATCGGGGAAGTCTCAAACGGGGTCCGTAATTGGAAAATCGTCACCTCGCGCCGTGGAGAAGTATAGGCATCTCGTCCCGAGCGGGCAACGATTCGTCGCGGCGCCACCTCGGCAGCGATTGTCCAGGCATGATCAAACGGACTAGGCTTCAGAGTCGGCGGAGGAACACATCATGGACGCAAAAGCCGCGGCCCGAGAGCGCATCGAACAGAATCAGGACGCACTGATTTCCCTGAGCCATCGGATTCACGCCAATCCCGAACTCGGCTTCGAGGAGACCAGGGCCGCGGGATGGCTGTGCGACATGCTCGACGGCGCCGGTCTCAAGGTCAGCGGGGCGATCTGCGGACTGCCGACCGCTTTCGTGGCTCGCGCCGGCTCGGGTCCGCTGCATATCGCGATCTGCGCCGAGTACGACTGCCTGCCCGGAATCGGCCACGCGTGCGGACACAACATAATCGCCGCGATGGCTGCTGGAGCGGGAATCGGCGCGGCGCGAATCGCCGACGAGCTGGGCGTGACCATCAGCGTGATCGGCACCCCGGCCGAGGAAATCGGCAATAACAGCGGCAAGATCATCCTGCTCGAGCGCGGCGGGTTTGCGGGAGTGAATGCCGCGATGATGGTGCATCCGTCGCCCGCCGACGTGGCCGAGCCCGCGGTTATCGCGATCGCGACCTTCGACGTGCACTACACCGGCAAGGAGGCGCACGCCTCCGCGTTTCCCGAGATGGGGATCAATGCGGCCGACGCGCTGGTGGTGGCGCAGACTTCGATCGGCCTGCTCCGCCAGCACATCCGCCAGTCGGATCGAATCCACGGGATCGTGACGCGCGGCGGAGACGCGCCCAATATCGTGCCGGCCCATACCAGCGGGCGTTTTATGGTGCGCTCGCGCACGCTCGGCGATCTCGAGGGTCTGCGCGCAAAGGTGCTTCGATGCTTCGAGGCGGGCGCGCTCGCAACCGGCGCGACGCTGAGAATCGAAGGCGGCGACAAGCCGTACGCCGAGATGGTCCACGACCATGAACTGGCCGCCGTCTACCGGCGCAATGCGGAGACGCTGGGGCGCAACTTCGTCGACATTCCCGGCATGGAGCGGGTGGCCGCCTCCACCGACATGGGCAATGTGTCGCACGCGATTCCCAGCATCCATCCGACCATCGGCATCAACTCGCTGCCCGCGGCGAATCATCAGCCGGAATTCACCGCGCATTGCGCGAAGCCGGAGGCGGACAAGGCGGTGCTGGACGGTGCGATCGCGATGGCGTGGGCGATTGCCGATATTGCCCGTGATGCAAAGCTGCGCGCGCGTCTGACGGCGCGGGCCGCCTGAGCGCGCCTCTCGCGCTACCCGCCGGCTCCGGGCGGTCCGCCGGAGGTGGCAAGCGCGTGCGGGGTGGGCAAAAGCGGCAGGCTCGCGCCCTGCTGGTCGATCGTCGAGATCACGAATTTGAACGGGGCGGCCGACACGTTAACGGTTCCCTGATACGGGTTCGACAGCTCCGAGACGGCAAGAATCGTGAGCCCGATAAGCGCCGCGAAAGTGCCGCACATGATCGCCTGCGAACCCCGGCGCCGGGTTCCAAAGAAATAAGAAAACGCGATCGTGATCACGCACCCGACATAGATCACGATCCAGATGACCGAAGGCAGGTCTTCCTTGTAGAACATGTAGCGCAATTCGCGCGCGTCGGTTAGCTGGCCCATGTCGCCGAGGCATTTGTCGAGCAGGATCTGATCGCGCGAGTTGCGGGGCTGGTAGGTCAGCAGCAGGGCCCACAGCCGGTCCTGGCCGCCGCGCGAGTTCTCGTAACTGGCCTGCGCCATCGCGGACCATTCTCTGTTCACCACCTCGTCGGCGTAGCGGCGCACCCCCGCAATCAGATTGGTTCGCATCGGATCTTCGAAGCCGCGCGCCAGCACGTACATGTTGGTGAGCGCGAGCGCTTCGGTCTGGGTTTTTTCCTGCGCGCTCTGAAAGCGCTGCCAGGCGGCGACGATCACGAACGCGAGCACGACTCCGTAAAAGGCGCCGATCACTCCGAACGTGAACCCCGCAACGTCGTGATCCTCGCGCAAGCTCTGCGCGGGAACCGCGCGGCGCACCAGGTAAAGCCCGCTCACGCTAATCCCCGCGAACACGATCATGACCAGGACCGCCTGCACGGCAGTCGGAAGATTCTCGATCAGACTCACGATGCCCCTCCCCGCTCGGCGATTCCGCCCCCACGGCTATTACGCACAGTAGAGAGCGCGGGGGCGCTCGTAAAGACGCCCCCTGGGACCGCGGCGGCCGGCCCCGCGATAACGGCTTGCCTGCCGTGCGCCCGCGGCGTAGCACCTCGATCGGGAGGAAAATCATGATTCGGATTCTGCTGCTCGCCGCCGCGCTGGCATTTGCCGGATGCGCCGACGTAAAGCACGACGCCACAGCTATCGACGCGCGCAACGCCGCGATGAGCCAGGCGGTGAGGAAAATTGTCGTGGTTCAAGGAGCCGCCGTGCCCGGCCATCCGAGCTACACCCAGCTCGGCGCGGTGCAGGGCTACTGCGAGCGGACGCCGCGCGGCGATCAGCAGATTATCCCGGGCGACAATCTCCGACAGGCCGCCTATCGCAAGTACGGCCCGCGCGTCGACGCGATCATCAATACCCAGGCGTGGTTCGTTATCAGCCCGCAGGCAAGCGCCGTGATGGAGCCCGGCAACTCCGAAGGGCACTTCGAATGCGGCGGCACGGCCGTGAGTTTCGCCGACGCGGCGCCCGCGCAATAGCGTGCCGCGCGCGCCCACGCGCGCGCATCTGGCGATGGTGATCGTGCTGATGGGGGTATCGGGCGTGGGCAAAACCACCGTGGGCGCGCGGCTTGCCGCCTTGCTCGGATGGCCGTTTCACGACGGCGACGATCTTCACAGCACCGAGGCCAAGGCAAAGATGCGCCGCGGTGAACCGCTCGACGACGCCGACCGCGCGCCGTGGCTTTTTTGCCTGCGCGCGCTAATCGACGGATGCGTTCGGCGCGGCGAAAGCGCGGTGGTGGCCTGCTCCGCTCTGCGCCAGGCGTATCGCGCGGAACTCACCGCGGATCCGGCGCGGGTGAAGTTCGTATACCTGCGCGGCTCGTATGAGACGATCGCGGCCCGGCTTGCCCGCCGGCGCGGCCACTTCATGCCGCCCGGCCTTTTGCGCAGCCAGTTCGAAGCGCTGGAGGAGCCGCGCGACGCGATCGTGGTCGATATCCAGGCGCCGCCCGACGCGATCGCCGCGGAAATCCGCCGCCGCTTGACGCTCTGAGGCGCCGGCGAGGCCGGTGACAACCGCCGCTGGTTGTGTCTAAAATACGCAAAGTATCGGCACCAAGGCGCGGTCGCCGGAAGCGAGCCGGAAAACCAGCGGTGAAGAACGGACACCATTTCTTCAATCTCTACAATCACGACTTCGTGCGCGTCGCGGTGGCGGTTCCCGCCGTGCGCGTCGCCGATCCACTGTTCAACGCCGCGCAAACCATCGCGCTGATGAACCGGGCGGCCGAACGCAAGGCCGTTCTGATCCTGTTCCCCGAACTGGGCGTCACCGGCTACAGCCTGGACGATCTCTTTCAGCAGCGCGCCGTGCTCGATGCCGCCGAGGCCGCGCTGGAGCGGATCGTCAGCGCCTCGCGCGAGCTGAATCTCGCGGCGGTGGTCGGGATGCCGGTGCGGGCCGACCAGATGCTGTTCAACTGCGCGGTAGCGGTGAGCCGGGGGCGGATTCTGGGCGCGGTGCCCAAATCCTTTCTGCCCAACTACCGCGAGTTCTACGAGAAGCGCCAGTTCGCACCCGCCGACGCGGCGCGCTCGCGCGAGATCGAGATCGCCGGCGTACGCGGAGTTCCATTCGGGACCAACCTGCTGTTTGCATGCGGAGAGCAGGCGCTGCTGACTTTCTGCGCGGAAATCTGCGAGGACCTGTGGACCCCGATCGCGCCATCGTCCTATGCCGCGCTGGCGGGCGCGACGGTTATCCTGAATCTCTCCGCGTCCAATATCACGGTCGGGAAGGCGGACTATCGCAATCAACTGGTCGCGAGCCAGTCGGCGCGATGCCTGGCCGCGTATCTTTATTCCGCGGCGGGGCCGGGTGAATCGACCACCGATCTGGCGTGGGACGGCCACGCGCTGATCTATGAGAACGGCGCGATGCTCGCGGAGTCGCGCCGCTTCAGCGATACGCCGCAACTGGTGTGCTCGGAGATCGATCTCGAGCGCCTTGCGCAGGAGCGGATGCGGCAGACCAGCTTCGGCGATTCGATCCGGCGCGAGCACCCGCGCCTTGCCGAGTTCCGCACGATCCCGTTCTCGCTCGAACTGCCGCGCGCGGAGCGGATGCTGCCGGAGCGCACCTACGAGCGCTTTCCCTACGTGCCCTCCGATCCCGCCCGCCGCGACGAGCGCTGCGCAGAGGTTTACGAAATCCAGGTGCAGGGGCTGGCCAACCGACTGCGCTACGCGGGACTAAAGCGCGCCGTGATCGGAATTTCGGGCGGCATCGATTCCACCCATGCTCTGCTGGTGTGCGCGCAAGCGATGGATCGGCTTTCACTGCCCCGCGAGAACATCCTGGCCTACACGATGCCCGGGTTCGCAACCAGCGAGCGCACCCTGGCGCAGGCGCGCGCCCTGATGACGGCGCTCGGATGCAAGCCGCACGAGATAGACATCCGGCCCGCCGCGATGCAGATGCTGAGCGACATCGGTCATCCCTACGCCGCCGGGCAGAAGGTCTACGACGTCACCTTCGAGAACGTGCAGGCGGGCGAGCGCACCAGCCATCTGTTCCGCCTTGCCAACCTGCACGGCGGACTGGTGGTCGGCACCGGGGACTTGAGCGAGCTGGCGCTGGGATGGTGCACGTATGGCGTCGGCGATCACATGTCGCATTACGCCGTCAACGCCAGCGTGCCCAAGACCCTGATTCAGCACGTTGTGCGATGGGTCGCGCAGCATCAGCAGCTTGGCGCGGGCGTGGCGGGAACCCTGCTTGATATCCTTGCGACTCCGATCAGCCCCGAGCTGGTGCCGGGCGAGGCGGCGGGCAACGGTCCCGCGCAGGACACCGAATCGATCATCGGGCCCTACGAGCTTCAGGATTTCACCCTCTATTACGCCCTGCGGTTCGGCTTTCCGCCGCAGAAGATCGCGTTCCTGTCTTACTGCGCGTGGCACGACCTGGAGCGCGGAGGATGGCCCGACATTCCGGCGGCGGCGCGCCATCGCTACCCGATCGGAGACATAAAGCGTTACTTGAAGATTTTTCTGGACCGCTTCTTCGCCCAGAGCCAGTTCAAGCGCTCCTGCATCCCCAACGCGCCCAAGGTCGGATCGGGGGGGTCGCTCTCCCCGCGCGGCGACTGGCGTGCGCCCTCCGACAGCGACTCGGCGGCGTGGATTGCGGCGCTCGAGTCGGTGCCCGACCGCGAATAGCGGCGCCGCTCAGTCGCCCGGCGGCGCCATGATGGCGGCGGGCGAAATCTCTTCGAGCGTTTTGCCGCGCGTCTCCGGCACCCATCCGAGCACCACCATCGCGCCCACGATCGGCCCGATAGCGAACAGCGACGCCGCATTGCCCAGCCCGCCGAACCGATCCGCCAGCGCCCCGACCATCACCGGCGACAGCGCCCATCCGAGCTGCCCGAACACCTGCACGGTCAGGCTGTAGCCGCTGGCGCGGACCTCGGTTGGAAACAGCTCGGTGGAAAGCGTGGAGGTCGCGGTGCGTGCGGCCTGGTAGGAAAACATCGTCGCGATCATTCCGGCCAGGATCGCCGGATGCGATTGCGCGTGGAACAGCGCACCCATCGAGGCCGCCGCCGCAACGTACATGATCGCGGTGGTCGCCCGCCGCCCTACCCGGTCCATCGCCCATCCCGCGAGCAGGCTCCCGATACTTCCCGCCAGGTACGCAACCACCACCGCGAACGCGACCTGCGGCGCGGTCCATCCGTGATCGCGCCGCGCGTAGAGGCTGAAAAAGGTGATCGTCGGTCCGCCCACCACGCCGATCGAGTTCCACAGCGACGCGACTAGGACCAGGCGGCTGCGATAGATGCCGCCGAAGGGTGCCAGCGACTCGCGCACCCGCTCCATGATTCCGCCCTGCGCGGCGCCGGTGAGCTTGCGCGCGGCTTCGATCGCGCGAAACCTGATTGTCTCTCTGAGGCCGCGCCGCAGCACGGCCGTCAGCAGCAGCGGGATGACACCGAGGTAGTACATCCCGCGCCAGCCCCATCGCGACGGCGAAACGACGCTATAAGCCAGTCCGGCCGCGGCGACGCCCAGGAAGGCGACCGTGTGCAACCCCGAGATTGCGCGTCCGCGCGACTCGTCGGGAAATTCCTCGCTGATCATGGTGACCGCGACGCCGAATTCCGCGGCCAGAAACAGTTGCGCGGCGCTCTGGAACACCGTGAACGAGAGCATCCCGCGCGACATCGCGGTCAGCAGCGTGAAGGCGGTGTAGAAGAGCACCGTGATGGAAATGACGGGTTTGCGCCCGTAATGGTCCGCGGTCGCGACGATCAGAAACGATAAAATTCCCCCGAAGCGCACAATCGTCGCGACGATTCCGATCGCCGCGTTGTCCATTGAGAAGGTCCGCGCGATATCGGGCGTGCAGAGATGGAAGATGGTGATGTCGTAGCCCTCGAAGATCGTGGCCGACATCAGCAGCCCGAACAACATCCACAGGTAGCGGCGCGGCGGATGAAGCTCCGCCGCCGCTGCGGCGGGCGGTGCGTATGACGGGGCTTCCTTCATCCTGGTGGTCCGCCGCGATGGCGCGGCGGAAGTTCCGTAAGGCTTTCAGATTCCGGCCTATGCGGGCAAGGTGGCTGGCGAAACTTGTGCTTGGGGGCGGACGAGCGTGCGCCGCCGCCGGGATTCAGGTGCGGGGAAACCGCTATCGGGATTCCGAAACCGCCACTTGCGCCGTCATCGACGCAATCGAGCCGAGCGACGCCGGCAGCCCCGTGAACCAGTAAATGTCGGCCGATACGTGCGACAGCGTCTGCTCGGAAGCGGACGCGCCGCCCGCGCCCTTGAGCCGCAGCGCGAAGGTCGCGGTCTGTCCCGCCGGCAGCATCAGCGGACGATTCAGGATGAAGGTGGTGACGTGCTGGAGGGCGCCGGTCTTGGCGCGGCGATGCACCTTGCCGGCCTTCGCAACCAGCTTGGCGCGCGAAAACAATCCGGCATTCGATAGCTCGATGGTGACCGAGGTGATCGGCTCGGTCGCCGAGCCCGTGTTCGTGACCGTAAAAATCCCGCCCGAAATCCAGCGGTGCCGCTTAAGCGTCGGCGCGCCCGGACTCGTCACCGACACGGCGCCTCCCGGGGATGCGTCGATCAGCCCGTAGGCGTCGAGCTCGGTCGTGGTCCCGACGTAAACCTTGCCGGCGGCGACGGTGGGCACGGCGAACTTGACGAATTTGCCGGAGCCGAGGTCGCGCGTCGGATTCTGATTCCCGTCGTACAGCTCGTTGGAAACGTCGCTCGCGTCGAATGCGTACAAAATCGCGTCGTTCGTGCTCGCGCTGCGCTGGATTGCCCATACGATCCCGTCGCCGCCCCCGTTCGCGGAGACCGAAGTCGTCGCACCCGGATACGAAAACTGCACCGAGCTCTGCGAGACCGGCACTTCATTGAATTGCCCGCCGCTGAGCGCGAACGCCTTGAGCGTGTCGTTCACCCCGGCCGTGTACATCCTGCCGTTCCAGAAGCTCGGCGTGCTGAACATCCCCAGCACCGCGCCGGTGAACTCCTGCACGATCGAATCGCCCGACGGGTTGTAGCCGCTCATATCGTCGCGATCGATCAGATAGATCGTGCCCTGCTTGCTGGAGGTGACCAGCAAATGCGGCGGACCGCTCGACTGGTCGGGCAGCAACACGACGCCCGCCGAGCCGAGATCGAGGTCGTTCGCTTGAAGGGTCTGCTGGTTCGATGGCGTGAAATAATCCGCGGGTGCGAGCTGATTAATGCCCGGACTGAGTCTGAGCACGCTGTCGCCGTAATCGGGCCCGCCGGTGTTGGCGTCGAAGGTCCCGTTGCCGGTTGAAACATAGATGTCGCTGTCGGTGCTTGCGTCAGGCAAGGCGGCGGGCCCGCTGCCGGCCATCCAGATTCCGGCCTCGGAGCCGTCCGGCGCTGCGTTGAATGCGTAATCCTGCAACAGATCCGATGCATCGTAGCCGAGCACCCAGCCGTCGTATGGAGTTTGGTCGCAGTTCGAGGCGAACGCGACGTACACCACGCCGTCCTTGAGCAGCAGCGCGGAGCGCTGCAGCGCCTTGAGCGGACTCATCGTGAAGATTCCGTTCACGCTGCCCGGTCCGCTTCCCGGCGCCGACGCCGTGATCGTAACCGGACCGCCGAACTTTTCAGCGCCGGTCGCGATATCTAGCGCGTGCAGGCGATGGAAGTAACTTCCGCTCTCCTTGGTCTTGGAAACCACGTACATCGTGCCCGTGGAAGGATCGATCACGGGAGTGCCCGTAATGCCAATCTCGGGCGTCAGATTCACGCACTGCACTTCCGCGGCGGTCACGGTGCTGGCGCCCGGCGGGAGCAGACTCTTCTGCCACAGCGCCGCGCCGGTGTCGGCGTCGAACGCATACACGCTGTCGTGCTCGGTCGCCACGTAAACCACGTTGTGAGTCCCGCTGCCCGGGATGCTCACGCCCGCAACGTACAGCGGCTGAGCATAGACGTAGCCGTCTATAGTGTCCGAGAAGAGCTTGCCAAAGGTCTGGGTGCTTACATTCGACGGGGCAAGCCCGGTCTCATTCGTGACCGCGCCCGTGCGCATCGTGTCGTCATGATAGGTATAAACTCCCGCCGCCGGCACGGCTCGCGCCGCCGCCAGAATCAATGACACGGCGAGCGCGGATGCGATCGCAACCCGGCGGATCATGCGCAGCGTCGCAGACGCGGCGGCGCACTGTATCGTGCTCAATGTGTTGATTCCTCTCCCCCTCGATGCGCGCGGCACGGCCGCCGGCGCAGCGCTCCCGATCTGAGATAGTCGACACGAACGCCTGTGCCAAGCCCGAACCGGCGCGCGCGGCTATTTGCCCGCCCCGTGCAGGGTCACGGCGACCGCAGGATGAAGCGGATCGTCGCTGGTGATCGAGAGCGCGCTTTCGCTCGCTTCCGCCGCCGAGGGACTAAATCCGATCGTGACGTGCAAGGATTGCCCGTGCGCGAGCGTAAAGCTGCCCGCCCCGGATATCGCCGTGTACGGCGCACCGGGAGCGTTCACCGAGCCGTTCAGCACACCCTTGCCCGGGTTCCTGATCACCAGTGATCGCTGACCTGACTGGCCGACCGGGACCTTGCGGAAGTTGAGCCGATGCGTCGAGAGCTTGAGCTTGCCGTGATGCTTCGGCGTGGGCGTCGGTGTCGCCGTGGGCGTTGCAGTCGCGGTCGGCGTTGCCGTCCGCGTTGCTGTTGCGGTCACGGTTGCAGTCGCGGTCGGAGTTGCAGTTCGCGTTGCCGTCGCAGTCGGCGTTGCTGTCCGCGTTGAAGTCGCGGTAGCAGTTGGAGTCGGCGTCGGAGTCGCACTGCTGGCGACTGCAACGCTGGCCCACCAGGTACCCCAGTTATTGCCGGTCTGCGCGTATTCCTGGAGCGTCCACAGGTCGAGATCGTTCACGGGATCGACGGCGGTTGCGCTGTAATCGCCCCATCGATTGTCGCCCGTTTTGTAGTCCTTGTAATACGAAGCCAGTCCCGCCATGAACACGGTATCGGGCTCCAGCGTCGACGGCGGGTCGTTGTGCGAGCGGAACGCGTAATCCGCGCTCGGATATTGCGAGGGACCGAAGCTCGAGTAACCGACTAGCACGTCATTGTTGGCGTTCGGCGCGATGGTCGGGTAGGCGTAAAAGTGCATCGCGGTGGAATCGTCGATGCGCCCGACCTGCTGAACCTGCCCCAGGCTGCCCGACGCCGTATTGATCTGCCACCACTGCACCGAGCATCGATTGGGCGTTCCGCTGGCGGGCAGATAGATCGTCTGCGCGGTCCACAGCGAGCCATTTCGATAGACCGTGTTCATAATCCGGTCGTCGTCGGTATCGACCTTGTTCGAGGTGCCTAACTGCGGGGCAAAGTTTGTGGCCGACGTATAGTCCTGCCATCCGCTCGGCGCCGCCGCAAACGCGATTCCCGTGCTGTAAACCTCGCTGCCGACCGGACCGGTGATTTTGCTGATGCGCAGCTGCGCACTCGCGCCGGACCATGTGCCGACCAGGTACTCGGTGGCCAGCGTGTTGTCGTAAGTGACGGCGGGATTGTCGGTCGCACCGCTGGGGTCGGAGAATTTCGTGTACAGCCCGGAGCCGCCGCCGTAGAGATCTGCCTTATTGAAAGCGAAGACTTTGGAGCCCGCGAAAGTGTTGCTCTTCACCGAGAACAGGTTCACCTGCACAACGATCCAGTCGGCGTTGAAGCCCAAGGTCGGAAAATCGGCCCAGTCGGTCCCGGTCGAATCGACTGCGACCTTGTACAGGTACCATCCCTGGGTCGGATCGCTGGTCTTGGAGACTCCCACCAACACCAGCGAGTTGGTAGCCTCGGCGTTCGCGCCCGACGAAATGATCCATCGATTGTTGTACGGGTCGTAGACGATGCGGGGATCGAAGGAGAAGCTGATTCCGCCGAGCGACGTCCAGAACGCATCGAGCGTGCTCGAACTGAGCACCGTGCCCGAGCGATTCTGGACATACACGCCGCTGTTGATCGCGACGACCAGATTGTTCGGGCCGACCGCGCCGTCGGTATCGGGCGGAATGAAGGTGCCGTTATCGCCGATTCCAGGTGTCAACTGCGCTCGGTGGTGTCCGGGATGAGGCGGAGCGCCGGAGATCGCGAAAGTCCCGATGAATGGCGCTGGCACCTCGGCCGGGAATACCTGGAGCGGCGCCGCGAGCGGACGGTTGAGCGCGCGGCCGAGCCCGCTCGCCCCGTTCACGGCCGCAGCCGAGTTGCGCGCCGCGTCGATAAAATTCACATTCGCCGACCCGTCGGCAACCCCTTGCACTCCGGATATCGCGACCGGTGACGTCCCGCCGCTCGCGCTCGCAGCCATCGCCACCGCCCAGGTCCCGCGGACAAGGGTAGGCATGCCCAGCCATACCGGGACTGCCGCGGTGGTCAGAACCGCCAATATGACGGTTAATACCTGGAGTGCTGATTTGCGGCGCCCCCTCATCTACGACTGTACCCCTGACGGTCCATTCGGCGCGATAAAGCCGAACACGAACAGGATAAGTGTAGCAAGTTGCGCGCCGCGGCGAGGCTTGCCTGCGCTTGCTGGGCAATCGCCCGGCGTTACGCGCGGTAAGGGCTTTCTGGTTGGGTTTGCACGCCCACGCCCTGTCCAGCCTCTGCGATCGCGCATTTTGCTCGCACCGCGGCGCAGCCCTTAATGGGTCAGCACTGTAGCAACGCGTTCACCGGCGTTGCAGCCTGGGACGCAACGCGTTGCCGCACTGCCATCTGACCCGGCGGTTTGAACCTCCCCGATTGCCGTCCTACGATACCCACCTCGGCGCGGCGAGCGCAGTTGCGATCGCCGGCCGCGCGGAGGTCGCTCATGGCCCAGCCGTCTGACAAGATTACCGCGGCGCGCGATGCGCTGTTCGCCCGCACCCCCCTCTCGCGAGAGGCGGCCGCGCGCGCGGCGGAGGTTCTGCCGCTGGAGATCGCTGGTACGGTCGAGATGCCGTACACGGTCTATATCGAGTCCTCCGACGGCGCCCACGTAATCGATCTCGACGGCAATCGCTACATCGATCTCACGATGGGCTTCGGGCCGCATCTGCTCGGCCATTCGCCCGCCATCGTGCGCGACGCCATCAAGCGCCAGGCCGACCGCGGATGGCATTACGGGATTCACAGCGCGATGCAGGAGCGGCTGGCGCGGCTGGTGGTCGAGGCCAGCCCGTGCGCGGATTCGGTGGTGTTCTGCAACTCCGGCACCGAGGCCACGATGTACGCGCTGCGGGTGGCGCGAGCGTTCACCGGCAAGCCGCGCGTGGCGACCTTTGAGGGCGCCTACCACGGCGCTCACGACTACGTGCTGATCCAGGCCGATCGCAAGAGCCCGCGCTCGGAGCCCGCCGGCAAGCCGCGCGGGCGCGGAATTCCGCCCGGCGCCGCGCAGAGCGTGATGGTACTGCCCTATCGCGACGCCAACGCGTTCGAGCTGATCGAGCGGCATCGCGACGAGCTTGCCGCGGTGATGATCGAGCCGGTGCAGAGCTCCAATCCGCGCCTGGACAATCGTGAATTCCTGCACGCGCTCGCCGACTCATGCCGCCGAAACGGCGTGCTGTTCATCCTTGACGAAGTCATTTCCGGCTTTCGAATCGCGTACGGCGGATGCCAGGAATACTACGGCCTGGTTCCCGACCTCGCGGCGTACGGCAAGACGATCGGCGGCGGACTGCCGGTCGGCGCAGTGGCGGGGCGGCGCGACGTGATGTCGCTGTTCACGCCCAAGCCGGGCACCAACGCGATCTTCTCGGGCGGAACATTCTCGGGCAATCCGCTCACCATGGCGGCGGGGGTCGCGGCGATGGAGCATATCCGCGATCATCGCCGCGAGATTTACCCGTATCTCGCCGAGCAGGGGAATCGATTCGCCGCCGCGATCAACGCGCACTGCCGCGAGCAGGGAATTCCGGCGCAACTGATGAACGCGGCGTCAATCTTCATGCTCCACTTCCAGCGCGAGCCGATCGAAAGCGCCCGCGACATTAGCGGAGCGCTGGCGCCCGCCGCGCGCGCCTTCGATCTCCATCTGCTCAACCACGGCGTGATTATCCCGGGCATTCACCAGGCGTTTTTCTCGATGGCGCACTCGCCGGCAATCGTTGACCAGGTGATTGACGCCTTCAAGCAATCTTTCGCCGACGTCGAAGAAGACGGCCTGTTCACGCGCACCCGCACGGCGCCTTGAGCGCGATGAGAAATTATCCGCAGCCGCCCGACGTTCGAGATTTCGCCGGCACGCTGCGGCCGTTCGAGCAAGCGGAGATGCTCGCATCGCGCGCGTACGTGGATCCCGCCTTTTACGCGCTCGAAGTGGAGCGAATCTTCCGCCGCGAATGGATCTCGGTCGGCCGTCTCGAGCAAATCCCGAATCCCGGAGACTATTTCACGCTCGACCTGTTCGGCGAACCGCTGCTGATCGTGCGTGGCGACGACGCGCAGGTTCGCGTGCTGTCGCGTGTCTGCCGGCATCGCGCGATGCCGATCGTCGAGGGCGCGGGCCATCTGCGATCTTTCCAATGCCCGTATCATCTCTGGACCTACTCGCTTGACGGGCGGCTCATCGGCGCGCCCGGGATGGAGCAAGTGCCCGGCTTTCGCCGCGAGGATTGCCGCCTGCCTCAGATCCGCGCCGAGATCTGGGAGGGATGGATCTTCATCAACTTCGACTCCGCCGCGCCGGCGCTTACCCCAGCGCTGGAGCCGCTGCGCCGGCGGCTAAAGAGCGTGCGGCTTTCGGATTATCGAATGACCGAGCCGCTGGTTTACGACTCGCCGTGGAACTGGAAAGTGTTCGTCGACAACTTCATGGAGTCCTACCATCACATGGGGATTCACGCCGACACGCTCAATCCGATCGCGCCCGCGCTCGGTACCTGGGCGGAAGACCTGAACGGCCCGTGCGCGATTCTGCATAACCCGATGGCCGACGGCTCTGCGGCCGGCGCCGGCAGCGCCGACCAGTCGCGCTATCCCGACGAGTTTCGCGCCTCGGCGTTCATGGTCGTGTGCGTGTGGCCCTTCCACCTCTTCGCATTCACTTCCGATTCGATGCAGTATGCGCAGCTGATTCCCACGGGTCCGGGGCATATGACGCTCAAGTTTTTTCAATGCGTACCCGTCGAGGTGCGCGACGATCCGTCGCAGGCCGAAAACATTGAAGCGGGCCGCGCCTTCCTCGACGCCATCAACCGACAGGATATCGTCGCGAATCTCGGCGTAATGAAGGGGCACATGAGCACGCTCGCGCGCCCCGGCCGCTACGCCTTCCAGGAACGCGCGCTGTGGCAATTTCACCGCTGGGTGCTAGGCAGGGTCTTTCCGGAGGGCGGCCGCGACTGACGATGCGGCCACACAAATTCCAGCGCGGCGGCACGATGGAGTATGCGAAGTAGCACGTGCGCAGTGCCGCGCCCGCGCCCAATCGAACAGAGCCGGAGGTTCGCATCATGAGTGGCAAGACGATTTCGATCACAGCGTCCGACGGCGGGAGCTTTTCGGGATACCTCGCGACGCCCCAATCGGGCCGCGGGCCCGGCCTCGTCGTCATCCAGGAGATCTTCGGCGTCAATGCGCACATTCGCGAAGTCGCCGACCGCTGGGCCGCCGAGGGCTACGTGGCGCTGGCGCCCGACATGTTCTGGCGCCTCGAGCCGGGCGTCGCGCTCGATTACAACGAGGAAGGGATCAAGCGCGGACGCGCGTTGCGCCAGCGCTTCGACCTGGAGGCCGGCATTCGCGATCTGACTTCCACCGTCGATGCGCTGCGCGCGACGCCCGAGTGCGGCGGCAAGGTCGCGGCGGCTGGTTACTGCTTCGGTGGATTGCTGGCGTATCTTGCGGCGGCGCATGCGGGCGTCGATGCGGCCATCTCGTACTACGGTGGCGGAATCGACGCGCGCGCCGCCGATGCGAAATCAATTCGATGCCCGATCATGTTCCATTGGGGCGAAAAGGACGCCGCCATCCCCGCGCCCGCGCGAGAGGCGGTGCGCACCGCGATGGCCGCGCATGACGGCGCCGAGTTCTACGTCTATCGCGACGCCCAGCACGGCTTCAATTGCGACCGCCGCGCCAGCTACCACCCGTTCGCATCGCAGCTCGCGCGCTCGCGATCGATCGGACTGCTACGCCGCACCGTCGGCCCGCGCTACGACCTGAGCGAGCTGTGGGACCGGCACTGCGACCTGGAATTCACCGTGCGCAACGCGGACGAGACGATGAAGACCATGACCGCCGAGCCGTACGTGAATCACATCCCGACGTTGACCGGCGGCTACGGATACAAGGAGCTCCACCGCTTCTACAAGTATCACTTCATCCCGCGGCTGCCCGAGGACACGCGCGTGGTTCCGCAGGCGCGCACGATCGGCCCCGATCGCATCGTCGATGAGATCCTGCTCTGCTTCACCCACACCAAAGAGATCGATTTTCTGCTGCCCGGAATTGCGCCCACGGGAAAGTACGTCGAAATCCCAACCGTCGCGGTGGTTGAGTTCCGCGGCGACAAGCTTTTCAACGAGCACATCTATTGGGACCAGGCGACCGCGCTCAAGCAGGTAGGCGTCATCGATGGCGCCGGGCTTCCAATTGCCGGAATCGAATGCGCCAGGAAGCTAGCGGGCGAGCCCGTGCCGTCGAACCGGATGATGCCTACGTGGAAGAACAGCGAGGGCAAGGACTGAGCGCGCGCCAACTGGCCGCCGATTCGCGTGCGGGCTAGACTCGCGCGATGCATCCGAAACGCGTCTGTGTCTATTGCGCATCGAGCAGCCGGTGCGACGCCGTTTACCATCAGGCCGCCGAGCGCCTGGGACGAATCCTGGCGCGCGCCGACGTAACGGTGGTTTTTGGCGGCGGCGCCAAGGGCTCGATGGGCCATCTCGCCGAGGGCGCGCTGGCCGAGGGCGGCCGCGTGATCGGCGTAATCCCGCAGTTCATGTCCGACCTCGAATGGGCTCATCGCGGGCTCAGCGAGCTGGTCCTGGTCCGCGACATGCACGAGCGCAAGCGCCTGATGATAGCTGAGGTCGACGCGGTGGTGGCGTTGCCGGGCGGATGCGGCACCTTCGAGGAATTGTTCGAGGCGATGGCGTGGAAGCGGCTGGGAATCTTTGGCGGCCCGATCGTTATCGTGAACACGCTCGACTACTACCGCCCCTGCCTCGACCTGCTCGAGCGATCGATCGAGCGCAATTTCATGGACCAGCGCCATCGCGCGATGTGGAGCGTGGTCGAGGAGCCCGAGCAGGTGCTCGACGCGATCCGCACCGCGCCGCCATGGCCACATCGCAACCGCGACTTCGCCGTGCTGTGAGATGCCGCGGCCGCGTCCCGCGATGCGTAAGGTCCGCGTTGCCCGAGCAGCTTGCGAGCGTGTAGTCTTTCGCACTCGCATGAAGAGGGCTTCGGCACCGATCCCATGGCTCGCGGCAGTATGCGTCGCGGTCGCGCTCTGCGTGCCCGCCGCGGCGCGTGCGCAGGGCTTCGCGGGCGTGCTGACCTTTCACAACGACGACGCGCGCACCGGGCAGAACCTGGCCGAGACCGTTCTGACTCCCGCCAACGTCAACTCTTCAACGTTCGGCAAGCTCCTCGGCTGCAAGGTGGACGGTTTTGTTTACGCCCAGCCGCTCTATGTGCCCGGCGTCCAAATCCGCGGCAAACGCGCCCGCAACGTGGTTTATCTCGCCACCGAGCACGACACGGTCTACGCCTTCGACGCGGACAGCAAGCGAAGCTGCCGGCCGCTGTGGAAGCGCCGCTTCGTTAACAAGCGCAAACACATCACGACTGTCCCGTCCACGATGCTCAAGACCGTCGACCTGGTTCCCGAAGTCGGCATCACCGGCACGCCGGTGATCGATCCCGCCTCCGGTACGCTCTACGTGGTGGCGAAGACGCTCGAGAGCGGCGTCGTGGCGCAGCATCTGCACGCGCTCGACATCCGCACCGGCAAGGAGAAGTTCGGCGGACCGGTAGCGATCGATGCCACGATCGCGGTTGCGGGCGGGGGCGACGGCAGCGTGAGCGGCCAGGTGCCGTTCGACGCCGCCACGCAGAATCAGCGCTCGGGCCTGCTGCTGTTGGGCGGAGTGGTTTACGTCGCATGGGCGGCGCACAACGACGGCGGGCCGTATCATGGATGGGTGATCGGCTTCGACGCGCAAACCCTGCACGTCGTCAGAGTCTTCAACTCCACACCCAATGGCGGCCTGGGCGGAATCTGGATGAGCGCGGACGGAATCGCAGCCGACGCCAGCGGAAATCTCTACCTGCAGACCGGCAACGGCACGTTTGACGCCGACGTCGGCGGAATCGATTACGGCGACAGCTTACTCAGGCTCGGACCCGGCGCGGGCAACGCGCTCGACGTCGTCGACTATTTCACGCCATGGAACCAGCAGGATTTGTCGGCCAACGACCTGGACCTGGGCTCGGGCGGCGCGCTGCTGATTGACGCCGGAGGAGCGCATCCGCACGAGATCATCAGCGGCGGCAAGGATGGCACGCTGTACGTAATCGATCGCGACAACCTGGGCGGCTTCAATACCTCGAGCATGAGCGACCCGCAGATCGTGCAGGAAATCGTGCATCAGTTCGGCCCCATCTACTGCGCCCCGAGTTACTTCGACGGCGCCATCTATGTCTCCAGCGGACAAGTCCTAAACGGCGGGCCTGCCGCCGCGGGCGCTCTGGAAGCTTACGCCGTTCTCCCGGATGGCACGCTCTCCAGCGCGCCGAGCAGCGTGGCGGCGGTGGCGCCGTTTCACATCCCGGCTCCCAGCGTCAGCATCTCGGCCAACGGCTCGACGGGCGGGATCGTATGGGCGCTGCGCAACGACAGCCACGGAAATCCCATTGGCCATGCGACGCTGTACGCGTTCGACGCGGGCAATCTGGCCAATGAGTTGTATGACAGCGATCAGGCGGGCACGCGCGATCAGTGCGGCGCAGCCGTGAAGTTCACCGTGCCGACCGTCGCCAATGGCAGGGTTTTCGTCGGCGGCCAGAAGGTCTACACGGTGTACGGCCTGCTGCCCTAGCGCCGCGCGCTACGGCAGCGCGCCCTGCGGCTCCTTTACCGGCTGGACGCGAGCGCCGTCGCGCGCGGCCTGCCCGACGTTGAGCGCCACCACGTCGTCCTTGCGGACGTTGCCCGCTCTGATTTCCGACTCGACGCCGTTGTCGTAGCCAAGCGTGACGGGGACCAGCACCAGGTGGTCGTCGCGAACGATCGGCACAAAGGTCTTGTTGTCGCGAAAAATCAGCGCGTCATCCGGCACCGTCGGCACTCCCGACGGCACTTTCACCACGAAGTCCGCGGTCCCGTACATCCCGGGATACAGCGACTGCGCGCGGTTCGGGAGGTCCACTTCGACCAGCATCGTGCGCGAATCGGGCGAGAGCGCCTCGGGATGGCGCGTGATCGAGCCGGTAAATTTCTGCCCTGGATACTCGTTGAAGTACAGCGTCGCCCGATCGCCGTTGCGGATGAACAGCGCCAGGTTCTGCGGCACGTACGAATACACCCGCAGCGGCGCCATCCGCGCGATCATCAGTATCGCGTCGGTCGCCGAGGTTGAGCTGGTTGCTTCGGGAACCAGATGGCCGGGATCGAAGTTGCGCGCGGCAACGATTCCGTCGAACGGCGCGATGATGCGCTCGTATTGCTGCATCGCGCGCATCTGGTCGAGCGTCGCCTTGGCCTGCAGCATCGCCGCATGCGATTCGTCGGCGGTCTGCGGCGGGATCACGCCCTGGCGCACCAGGACCTGGTAGCGCCGATCGGTCACGCGAGCCAGCCGGTACGTGGCCAGCGCGTTGCGCACCTGCTGGTCGGTTTCCGGGGACTCGATCACCGCAAGCAGCTCGCCCTTGCGGACGCGATCGCCCTTGTCCACCTTGATGGTTTTGAGATAGCCGGGAACCTTCGCGTAGATCTCGGTTTCGTCGAAGCCGCGGGTGGTGGCGGGAAGTTTGACTTCGCGCGTGGTCGCCGCATGTCCGACCGGCGCCACCAGCACATGCGGTCCCGCCGCGACGCGCTGCGCGAGCGCCGCCGTCTGGCTCTGCAAGCGGATTTCGTGCACGAGCACGAAGGCGGCGGTGACGGCCAGCACCAGCACCACCGCGACTATCCATCCGGCGGCGTAGCGCCGGCCGGGTGGCGGCGCGCTGTAATTCCTCGGGTCGTCTTCCATTGCCGAATGAACCGGTGAAGTCAGGCTAAGCGCCTGGCAGCGTGATTTCCTCGATCTCGGCGTCGCGCTGATGCTTGCCGATCAGGTGGCGGCTGAAAATCGAATAAATAGCCGGCACCACGAACAGGGTGGACGCCGTCGCCGCGAGCAGCCCGCCGATCACCGCGCGCCCCAGCGGCGCGTTCTGCTCGGAGCCCGAGCCGATCGCGAGCGCCATCGGCAGCATCCCGAGAATCATCGCGAGCGCGGTCATGATGATCGGGCGCAGGCGGATCCGTCCGGCCTCGATCGCCGCCGCCGCCGGCCCGTAGCCGTCCTCGCGCAGCTCGTTGGCGAACGTGATCAGCAGGTTGGCGTTGGCGACCCCGACGCCCACCGCCATGATCGCGCCCATCAGCGACTCGACGTTGAAGGTGGTCCCGGTCGCCACCAGCATCCACAGCACTCCCGCCAGCGCGCCCGGCACCGCCATCATGATGATGAACGGCTCCAGCCACGACTGATAATTCGCCACCAGCAGCAGGTACACGAGCACAATCGCGAGCACGATGCCGAAGCCCAGGGTGCGAAACGAGTCGCGCATCGCCTGGCTCTGCCCGCGGATTTTCACCTGGGTGCCGGCCGGCAGCTTGCCGAGCTTTCCGATCGCGCGCTCGACGTCGGAGGTCACCGCGCCCAGGTCGCGCCCCTGCACCGAGCAATCGACGTCGATCACGCGCTGGACCGTGTAGTGATCGATCACCGCGGGATCCCAGGTGTGGGTGATGGTCGCGAGGTTGCCCAAAAGCTGCGGCTGCGAGGGCGCGGCGCCCTGCGGGCTGGTGGTGCTGAGCGGGATATTGCTCAGCGCGCCGATGGAACTGAATTCATGCTGCGGCGCTTGCGCGATCACCTGGTAGTTCACGCCGTTGACCGGGTCGAGCCAGAAGTTGGGCTGCAGGAGCTGTGCGCCGCTTAAGAGCGAGAGCAGACTGGAGGCGACCTGCTGCTGCGTGACGCCGAACTGGAGCGCCTTGGCGCGATCTACGTGGACCTTGAGCGCGGGATAATCCAGCGGCTCCGCAATCCGGATATCCACCGCGCCCGGAATCCGCTCCATCTGGCGGCGCAGCTTGAGCGCGATATCGTAGTCGGCGTCGAGATCGTTTCCGTTAATCTGCGCATCCATCGCCGCGGGCAGTCCGAAGTTCAGCACCTGGCTCACGATATCGGCGGCCTGGAAGTAAGTCGTCACGCCCGGATACTTCGCCTCGAGCGCGCTGCGGATCCGCTGCTCGTACATCGCGGTCGGAGCATGCGTCGGCTTGAGCTGGATCAGCACGTCGGCGTCTTGCGGGCCGATACTGTCGGTCTGGTAGAACGCGAGGTCGTAGGAAACCGGCAGGCCGATATTGTCGCTGATTCCTTCCAGCTCCGCGGGCGGGATGATGGTGCGGATGGTGCGCTCGATATTGTCAACCAGAAGCTCGGTGTGCTCGATCCGGGTCCCGGTCGGTGCGCGCACGTGCAGGCGCATCATGCCCGCGTCCACGGCGGGAAAAAAATCCTCACCCACGAACGGGATCAGAATCGCCGAGATCAGAATCACCACCGCCACGCATGCGAGCGAAAACCCGCGCCGCGCGATGAAGCTGCCCAGGGCGCCGCGGTAGCTCTCGCGCACGCGCTCGAAGCGCCGGTCGAAGCCGCGCACGATTCTCCCCCACGCTCCGTGGCCGAGATGATCCTCCTGGTCGTCGGGGAGCAGCAGCCTCGCCATCGAGGGCACCAGCGTGCGCGAGAGCAGGTACGACGTCAGCATCGCGAACACCACCGCCAGCGCCAGCGGCGTGAACAGGAACTTCGCGACCCCGGTCAGCAGGATGACCGGAAAGAACACGATGCAGATGGCGAGCGTGCCGGCAAAGGTCGGCGTCGGCGATCTGCGAGGCGCCGTCGAGGATCGCCACCAGCAGCGGCTTGTTCATCGCGTGGTTGCGATGGATGTTCTCGACCTCCACGGTCGCGTCGTCCACCAGCATCCCGACCGCCAACGCGATTCCGCCCAGCGTCATCGTGTTGATCGTCTGCCCACACAGGTTGAGCGCGATAATCGAGGTCAGGATCGACAGCGGTATCGACGTGATTACGATCAACATGCTGCGCGGCGAGCCCAGGAACAGCAGCACCATCAGCGCCACCAGCACCGCCGCGGTGCCCGCCTCCTGAACCACGTCCCACAGCGCGGCGCGCACGAACTTGGACTGATCGAAGCTGAGCGATGCCTGCAGGCCCTTGGGCGCGGTGGCGAGAATCAGCGGAATCTTTTTGCGCACCGCATCGACGACCCGGAGCGTCGAGGCGTCGGCGTGCTTGATCACCATCAGGTAGGTCGCCGGCCTGCCGTCCACCCGCACCACGTTGGTCTGCGGCTGATGGGTGTCGGTGACGGGCGCGATATCGCCCAGGAACACCGGCGCGCCGCCTGCGTACTTCATCGGCAGCATGTTGAAGTCCGAGACCTTGGGCACGCTCATGTTGAGGTCGACGTCGTATTCGTAGTTGCCGATCTTGGTGGTGCCTGAGGGAATCACCACGTTGCTGCTGCCCCAGCGCGTTGCCGAGGTCGTAGGCCGACATCCCGTTGGCGTACAGCGCGGTCGGATTCAGATTCACCATCACGGTCCGCGACACGCCGCCCAGCGGCGCGGGCGAGGAGAAGCCGGGGATCGTGAACAACTGCACACGGATGAAGTTGAGCCCGTAGTCGAACAGGCGGCTGGTCGACAGTGTGTCGCTGTAGATGTTGAGCTGGGCGACCGGGACGTTGCCCGCGTTGTAGCTGATAATCTGCGGCGGCTCGGTGCCGCGCGGCAGGATTCTCAGGATCGTCTCGGAGACCGCGTTGATCTGGGCTATCGCGGAGCCGATATCCGAGCCCGGGTAGAAGTAGACCTTCATGATGCCCAGGCCGTTGATCGACTCGGACTCCATGTGCTCGATGCCGTTGACGGTGGTCGAGTAGGCGCGCTCGCTGATCAGCACCATCCGGCGCTCGATGTCGAAGGTCGAAAGCCCCGGGTAGTTCCACACCACCATCACGACGGGCAGGTTGATCTCGGGGAAGATGTCCACGTTCATGCGCGTGAACGAGAGCACCCCGAGCACCAGCATCAGCAGCGCCATCACGGCGACCGAAAGCGGCCGGCGCAGCGCTAGGCGGACGATCCACATACAGAGGCGAAGTTCGCGACGCGGTCCTTATACGAAGGGTTGCAAAACTTAAGCGGAGCTATTGAAAACTTGACGGTCAGGATATGGCAGCATTCCGGCTCTGGCAAGGCGAGTATTTTTCTGGCCTCGCGCGCAAGCCCCGGCGCGAATTCAGACGGGCGAGCGGCCTGTTGAGGCAAAACCCGCCGGGATTCTACCGCTTACCCCTGCGCTCCGCAGGGGTAGAGCTTCAGAATGACGAGCTCGAACGGCACCGCATCAAACTGATGAGCTACCGTCCGCCAGGCGCCGTGTTGCCCCGAGGCGCGCACAATGTAATAAAAGATGTTTCGGGCGGGGTCGTAGTTCAGCCCGGTTAGAACGCCGGCCTGTCACGTCGGAAGTCGTGGGTTCAAATCCCATCGGCCCCGCCAATTTTTGCCCGCGTCGCGGCCCTGAGCGCGACCCGGACGGTGAACGAAATTGAAGCTGACCGAACAAACCAAAAGCGTATCCCGCGAAAACGCCCTGCGTGACCGCCACTGGCTCGTGATCGACGCGGCCGACCGCCCGCTGGGGCGCGTCGCCTCGCGCGCCGCATCGCTGCTGCGCGGTAAGCATCGCCCGGACTTCACCCCCAACCAGGACGCCGGCGACTTCGTGGTCGTAATCAACGCCGCCAAGGTGAAGCTGACCGGCAGCAAGGCGACCGACAAGCTCTACTATCGCCACAGCGAATACCCGGGCGGAATCCGTTCGACCGCCGCGGGAAAGATGCTCGAGGCCAAGCCCGAGCGCTTGGTCGAAACCGCGGTGCGCGGGATGCTGCCGAAGAACCGGCTCGGACGGCGCCTGTTCACCAAGCTCAAGGTCTATGCGGGCACGACTCATCCGCACGCCGCCCAGAAGCCCGAAGCCGTCACATTCTGATCGAGGCCCTGACCGTCACATGCCAGAAAAAAAGAACATCATCTGGACCACCGGCCGCCGCAAGACCGCGGTCGCGCGCATCAGGCTGATGCCCGGCGCCGGCACCATCACCGTCAACGCGCGCACGCTTGAGGACTACTTCCCGCGCGACACCTCGCGGATGCGGATCATGGAGCCGTTCGAGGTCACCGAGACCAAGGGACAGTACGACGTGATCGCGAAGGTCGAGGGCGGCGGAATCTCGGCGCAGGCCGACGCCGTGCGGCACGGAATTTCGCGCGCGCTGGTCGCGGTGTCGGAGGCGATGCGCCCGCCGCTGCGCAAGGGCGGAATGCTGACGCGCGATCCGCGCGAAGTCGAGCGCAAGAAGTACGGGCATCACAAGGCCCGCAAGCGGCCGCAGTACTCCAAACGCTAATCCGCAGCGGCGCGCCGTCTCAAATCGCGCCGTATCCACCGCAGGCGCATCGCCGCGCGGCAATCTATGCACAGCGCGGCGATGCTCCTATGTGTTAATTTTCGCTCCCCGATTGACACCTCCCCCCTGCGCCGAATAGATAGGATGCCTGATGCGGAGGGGGATCCATCTCATGCACACGCGCCCGCACCGGCTGATTCGCCCTCAACTCCTTTTGCTCGGCGCCGTGCTCGCGCTGGCTATACTGGCGGCGGCGCCGAACGCGGCGCACGCGCAGGCGGCCGCCGGCGCAGTCACCAGCGCTTCGGGTTCGGTTCAGATCGTCCGCGCGGGCGCCACCATTCCCGCCGCCGCGGGCACCGCGGTCGATCTGGGTGACCGCGTCGTCACCGCGACGGGCGGCCACGTGAAAATTCGCCTGAGCGACGGCAGCACGCTTGAGCTGGGCGAATCGAGCGCCCTGGTTATCGATCAGCAGGTCGCCGCGCCGGCGCAGACGCGCGTGAGCTTGTTCGCCGGCGTGGTGCGCTCATTCGTCAATCGCACCGTGGGCGCGGCCGCACCCAACTTCGAGGTTCACACGCCCAACGCGGTTGCCGCCGCGCGCGGCACCCGCTTCGACACTGCCTACGTCGCGGGCGTGCAGCGGCCCTCATTTGCCGACTGCCGCAGCTTCACCGACGTCTCGGTTTACGACGGCGTGGTTCACCTTGCCAACGTGAACAACCTCGCCGGCGGCGTGGACGTGCCGGCCGGCTACGAAGCGACCGTGCCATGCATGCTCAATCCGACCGGCGCGGGTCCGCTCGGGATGACGGGGGCGACTTCGCTAAACGCTGCGGGCGGGCTGGGCGGTGGCAACTCGATTACGCCTATCGCGCCGGTACCGCCGCCTTCGTGCCCGGTATGTACGGGCGGGTCGGTCGGACCACCGCCGCCGCCCCCACCTCCCCCACCACCGCCGCCTCCACCTCCTCCACCGCCGGCAGGATAGCCCGACAGGAGATATCGCGTGGCTCGTCCATCGACACACAGCACAACACCGCGAATGCTCGTGGCGCTCGCCGCGATCGTTACGGCGCTCGCGATGGCGCGGCCGGCGCACGCGCAGTTCACGCTTGAAAACGTGTACCCCGGCTTCGACACGATCGAGCGCCCCGGGCGCCTGGACGTAATCGGCTTCGGCGGCGGCTTCATCAGCGACAAGTACGCGACCACGCAGCAGGGCGTGCAGGTCGAGCAATCGATCACGCCCTATATCGGCGCGGTCGGCCGCGTGACGGGCTATCAGCTCTGGATCGGGTCGGGTTTTGACAATCCGCTCGACCCCGGCACGGGACATTTTCCGCGGCTGAATTTCGGGCGCTTCCAGGGCGGCGCGGATTTCAGTCTGTATCCGGGCACCCACCTGTTCGTACTCGGCGGTAAGGACGTGGGCGACAGCAGCGCGACCTCTATCGAAGGCGACCTGTCATCGTGGTGGTGCCTGCACTCGCTGCATCCGATCAATTTTTCCTTCGCCAGCATCTACAACTGGGAAAACGGCATCTCCAGCAATTCGATCGACGTGCAGGCGATCGTCAAATCGACCGAACACTGGATGTTCCTGGCCGGCGTCGGCGGCGCGTTCTACGTCGGCGGCTTTTTGAGCTCGATGCCGGTGCAGGGAACTTCGGGATCCGCCTCCGGGGTCGGACCGCAGGGACAGGGCGGGCCGGACCTGGGGATCTACTACCGGCCGTGGCAGATGGGCGTGAGTATCCAGGCCGGTTACGGCAACGCGCATCAGTACGGTCAGCTCAGCCTCTACAAGCAGCTCAGCTTCTTCGAATAGTTGCGCGCGGCACGAATAGCGGCGCCCCGGCGGGCGCGCTAAGCTTTGCGCCGGACGCTATCCGCGATGGCATCGTGGCTCAAACGCTCGACATTCCTGCAGCGCTTTTCGTGGGCGACATTCTTTGCCGGCCTCGGGATGACCGCCGCGATCATCGCGTTCTTCGTCCTGCATCCCACCGCGCTCGTCAAACTGGACCTGATCTCCCAGGACCTGCGGATGTACGCGATGCCGCATCAGACGCCGAGCGGCAAGGTCGTGGTCGTCGGGATCGACGACAAGAGCATCGCGGAGATTGGTCACTGGCCGTGGTCGCGCTCGGTGATGGCGAATTTTCAGCGCGCGCTGACCAGTTACGGCGTCAAGGTGATCGGCTACGACCTGTTCTTCTCCGAGCGTGACGCCGGTGATACCACGCTCAGTCTGATCGCCGCGCGCCTGCGTGCGCTCAAGATTCCCGAGGATCGCATCAAGGCGATGCTGGGCGAGAACAACGATCAGCAGTTCGCCGCGGCGCTGGCCCAGGGCGCTCAGTCATTTCTTGCCTACGGTTTCGACCGCCATCGCCTCAAGCCCGGTCCCGCGCGTATCGATCCGGGATATCTGACCACGCCGATCGACCCGTTCCCGCTGACCTATAGCCTGGTGCAGGCCGCGCCCGGGGGAGTCGGGCCGGTGCTCCACGCCGACGCGTATCTGCCGCCGATTCCGATGCTCAATCGCGCCGTGAAGGGAACCGCCTTCGCCGACGTTGATGCCGACTCCGACGGCACGATGCGCACGGAGTTGGCCGCGATCCGCTTCAAGGGCCGGTACTGCGTGCCGTTCTTCCTGGCGCTGCTGCGCGCGTACGAGGGCAACCCGATGCTCGCGCTGGGACTCGATTCCGGGGGCGTCGCGCAGGTCAGGCTGGGCACCACCGATATACCGGTGGACGAACTGGGGCGGATGCTGATCACGTACCGCGGTCCCGCCGGGACAATCCCGCATTTTTCGGCCAGCGACGTTATCAACCTTCGCGTGCCCAAGGACGCTTTGGCGGGAAAGATCGTGCTGGTCGGCGCAATCGCCAAGGGAATCGGCGACCGCGCGGTGACTCCGATGGGCGGCGAATTTCCGCGCGTCGAGATTCACGCCAGCGCGATCGACGACGTGCTGACCAACGACTTCATCGTGCGCTCGCGCACGGTCACGGTCGCGGTCGAGCGTATCGCGGCGGCACTGCTCGGAGTCGGAATCACGATCGCGACCGCGTGGCTGACGCCGCTATGGGGCTTCATCGCCGCGGTGCTGCTCGCCACGGCCTACTTCACTTACGCGCAGCATCTGCTGCTCACCGATCACGTACTGGTCGGAGTGGTGTTTCCGGGCACGGTGGTGTTCGGCACTTTCGGCTTGCTGAGCGCCTTCCGCTACTTCGTCGAGGGGCGCGAGAAACGGCGCCTGCGCCATGCCTTCGAGCATTACCTGCATCCCGAGGTGATCTCCTCGGTGGTCGAGAATCCCGGCCGGCTGAAGCTCGGCGGCGAGCGCCGCGTGATTACGATTTTGTTCGCGGACATCGTCAATTACACCGGACTATCCGAGCGCACCGATCCCGCGGCGCTGGTCGCGATGCTCAACGACTACATGACCAAGATGACCGACCTGATCATGGAAAGCGGCGGCGTGGTGGACAAGATTCGCGGCGACGGAATCATGGCGTTCTGGGGCGCGCCCGCCGAGCTTCCCAATCATGCGCGCGCGGCGGTGGATTCCGCGCTCGCGATGCTGGGGGAGCTCAAGACGCTCAACGACAATGACCCGCGCTTCAAGACCGTCGATATCGGCATCGGCATCGCCACCGGCGAGGCGATCGTCGGCAACTTCGGCGGCCAGCGCCGCTTCGACTACTCCGTCATCGGCGACACCGTCAATCTCGCCTCGCGCCTGGAGGGACTGACCCGCCAGTTCAAGGTCCATCTGATCGTGAGCCGCGAGACCTTCACCCAGGCGCGCCCGCAATCCATCGCGCGCGAAATCGGGATGGTCCGGGTCAAGGGCAAAGAGAACGCGGTGCCGGTGGTCGAGGTTGTGTCGCCCGCCATCGCCGGCCTCGATCCTGCCCTTTACGAGCAGTTCGCCGCGATGCGCGAGAAGCTGGAGAGCGGCGACCTCGCGGCGGCGCGCGAGGCGCTCGAGCGCATGCACGCCGAGCATCCGGAGGACGGTGTGGTCAGTCTTTACCTGGAAAAGGTTACCGCGGAGTCCGGATTCCATGGCGGCGAGATGGTTTTCGAGTTCGATACCAAGTAACTGGCTCGGCGCGCCCAATCGTGATATTCGGGTTACGTTCGCATCAATAAACTCCGGGAGATTTGAAATACCGCTGATGGCGCATGACAGGGTCAGGGTCGCAGTGTTGGGAGCTTCCGGATACTCGGGCATCGAGGCGGTCCGGATTCTCGCCTCCCATCCGTTCGTCGAACTCACCGCGCTGACCTCCGAGCATTACGCGGGGCGCGAAGTCGCCGATGTCTATCGCCATCTGTCGGGCACCGATCTGCCCGCCTTCGAAGAGCTGCGTCCCGACCTGCTGCGCGGGCGCGCCGACGCGGTGCTTTCCTGCCTGCCCGAGAAGATTGGAGCGCCGCTGGTGGCCGAGATGGTCAAGGACGGCATCCGCGTTATCGACCTGTCCGCCGATCACCGGCTCAAGGATCCCTCGGTGCATCGCGCCACCTACGGCGTGGAGCAGCCCGCGCTCGCGCGCGAATCGGTCTACGGGCTCAGCGAGTTCCATCGCAGCGAGCTGCGCGAAGCGCGGCTGGTGGCGAATCCCGGATGCTATCCGACCGGGGCGCTGCTCGCGCTGATTCCGTTGATCAAGCGCGATCTGATCGACCCGGCGTCGATCATAATCGACGCGAAATCCGGCACCACCGGAGCGCGCCGCGCGCCCGCGATCGATCAGCTGTTTGCCGAAGTGAACGAGAACTTCCGCGCCTACAAGGTCGGCACCCATCGCCATACGCCGGAGATCGAGCAGGAGATCGGAGGCGTGCTGGGACGCGAAATCGCAGTGATGTTCGTGCCGCATCTCTTGCCGGTCACCCGCGGAATCCTGACCTCGATCTTCATGCGCCCGCGCGCCGGCACCACCGAGCATGATGTGCGCGCCGCGTTCGAGGCCAGCTTCGCCAAAGCGCGCTTCGTGCGGCTACTCAAGCGCGGCGAACTGCCCGAGTTGCGCAACGTCCGCGCGACCAACTTCTGCGAAATTTCGTTCGTGCTCGAGCGCCGCTCGCAGACCCTCGTCGTGATCACCGCGATCGACAACCTCGGCAAAGGCGCGGCCGGCCAGGCGGTGCAGAATCTGAACCTGATGGTCGGGTTCGACGAGGCGGCCGGACTGCTCAGCTCCGCTCCGGTTCCCTGAATTTCGTGAAGCTCAAAGAGGACGGCCACGCTGGCCGTCCTCTCCGGTCTCGAACGCTTTCGGATTCTTTACGCGACGCGGCGCATCAGCTCCAGGATGTCATAGCCGGTGATCGCCCTGCTCTTCTCCGACCATTCCTTGAGCTCCGCGCCTGACACCATCTCCGCCTGCGCGCCCTTGGCCAGATCCATCAGCCCGATCTTGATCGTCGCCTCGTCGATCATCTCGCCCGTCTTGGGATCGGCCATCGAGCCGCCGCCCTTCTCATGGTAGAGCTTGATCACCCGGCGCGCGTCCTCGACCTGCTCGACCGACGGCGTGTAGCAGGAGTTGGCAATCTCGGCCTGCTGCGGATGGATCACCCAGGTTCCGTCCATCCCGAGGTTCGCCGCGCCCACATTCTTGGCGCGTAGCTGAGCTTTCAGGTCCGCGATCCGAGCCTCGGGATCGCTGTTCTTCCACAGCCGCAGGAACACGTTGTCAACCGCGTGCAGCCCCGCGGCCTTGGCCGCGACCACCACCGCCTGCTTGGCGTAGAGAAAATTGATGTTCTGGTTCTCGACGATATCGCGGATGCCGAGGTTCGCCGCGAAGTCCGCGATCCCGAACACCAGCCCCGCCATCCGATCCGATGCCGTCGCGATATCGTAGGCGCGCACCAGCGCGTGCGGCGTCTCGATCAGCGACTCGATCTGCATCTTGTACTTCCATCCGCCGCGCTTCTCCAGGTCGTCGAGCAGCTTGGACACTTCGCGGATCTCCTCTGGTCCGCGCGTCTTGGGCAGCATGATTCCGTGGAACCGGTTGGGCGCCCCCAGCATCACCGCTTCCATGTCGCCCTTGAAGAACGGCGAATGGATATTGTTGGGGCGCACGGTGACGACCTTCTTGCCGAAGTCCAGCGTGGTCAGCGCCTCGACCATCACCTTGCGGCTCTTGTCGCCCTTGAACTCGTAGGGACACGCGTCCTCGAAGTCCGCCATCACGTGATCGACCGGCGACTTCACCGGGTCGGCCGCGTTCTGATGCAGCTTCATGCTGTGGCCGGGATAAGTCATCTCGGTGCGCGGGATGACAAAGCGATTGCCGTTTTCAAGAACGTACATTGATGGATTCTCCCTGATTCAGGCCGAGAGTATTTCGGCCAGTCTGCGCGATGTCAATCGCGACGGCGGGTGGCCGTCAGCGGGGAAACAGGTTGAGAAACTCAATCGTCCCGCTGGCCGACACGCGATAATGGACAATTAGGTTTTCAGATCGATATAGAAACGTCGGATTCTGCGGATCGTAAAAGCTGCGAACACGCCCGGCCAATGCGGGGTCGCGAATGATCGCCGCCATCGCCTGGTCCGCCCCTTCCAGATCGCGCGGGGAGGCGGCCTTCTGCCATTCCCACCATTCGCGGGCGAAGCGCGGCGAGACAGCGAACTCAGCCACGAACGGACTTGCGAGCGCGCGGTTCCTTCAGCATCTTGCGCATGTTCGGGACCCCCTTGAATCGCAGCATCCGCCCCGCGTTGGCCTCGTCGATCGCCTCCTTCATCGCCGCCATCGCGTCCGGATCCTGCCACAGTCCCGCGATCAGTTTCAGGGTCTGCAGGCGCTCGAAGCCGATCATCGCGACGGCAGGTTTTCCGCGCTTGGTGACGATCACCTGGTCTCCGTCGATTGTCTCGTCGACCAGCTTGAGAAACCGCTGGCGTGTCTCGCTGACGGTCAGAAATCGTTCCATGTCACCACGATATCGCGTTACAAGTAAACGTACAACTATCTGATCGGCGCGATAGCTCGCGCGGGCAATCGCGGAAATTCCGGGGCGCCGGCCGGATCGTGAATCCGCGGCTACGCCTTCTTCAGATAGTGCGACTTGCGCTTGACCAGCACGGTGCGCTCGATCTCCACCACCACCGTGCCGTCGGGCGTGAACCCTTCAAGCTTGAACTTGACGACGCCCGCATCCGCGCGATCGGCGTCGCGCTTTTCCATCACCGTCGAGCGCGCGTAGATCGTGTCGCCGTGGAAGACCGGGTTGGTATGCCGCCCGTTATCCATCTCCAGCTCCGCGATCGCGTTCTCGCTGGTGTCCTCGGAAGCGAGCCCGACCGTGAACGCCAGCACCACGCCGCCGTACACCACGCGCCGCGCGTTGTAGTAAGTCTTCGGGTCCTTGTCCACCAGGTCCTGGTTGTAATGCAGCTCCGCCGTGTTCATCACCAGCGAGGTGAACAGATGATTGTCGGTTTCCGTGATGGTGCGGCCGCGCTGATGGAGCAGCGTGTCGCCGACCGTGAAATCCTCGAAATAGCTGCCGTCCTGCGTGATGCTCATTTCGATGCCGCCCGCCTCAAATCGGCTGCTCCATGATGCGCCGGCCGATGACCTCGTACTGAATCTCGCTGGTGCCCTCGAAGATCGACAGCACCCGCGCGTCGCGCCAGAAGCGCTGCACCTCGAACTCCATCGAGTAACCGTACCCGCCGTGAATCTGCATCGCCTCGCGCGTGACCCGCTCGGCCATCTCGGCCCCGTACGCCTTGGCCAGCCCCGCCTCGTAGTCCGAGCGCTTGCCGGTGTCCTTCTGCGAGGCCGCGTAATAGCAGAGCTGGCGCCCGGCTTCGATTTCCACCGCCATGTGCGCGAGCTTGTGCCGGATCACCTGGAAGTCGCCGATCGGCTGGCCGAACTGCGTGCGCTGCTTCGCGTAGCGCACCGCGCACTCGAACGCCGCCTGCGCCACGCCCACCGCGCGCGCCGCGGTCTGCACGCGGGCGGCCTCGTACGACGACATGAGCTGGTAAAAGCCGCGCCCCTCGACTCCGCCGATCAGGTTCGCCGCGGGCGCGAAAGCGTCGTCGAACTGCAGCGCATACGAGCGCATCCCGTGGTACCCGATCGTCGGGATCGCCGAGCCGGTCAGATGCGGCGGCGCGAAGTCGTCGCCCGGCTCCTTCTCGAACAGGATCAGCGACAGCCCCTTGTGCCGCTTGGAGGCATCGGGATCGGTCCGCGCCATCACGGTCAGCATGTGGGCGCGATTGGCAAACGTGCACCACATCTTGGAGCCCTTGATCAGGTAGCCGTCGCCCTGCTTCACGGCGCGGGTCTTGAACGACGCGGTGTCGGAGCCCGAGTCGGGCTCGGTGAACGCCGCCGCGGTCAGAATCTCGCCCCGGGCGATCTTCGGCAGATATTTTTTCTTCTGCTCGGCCGTGCCGTTGGCGCTGATCAGGGTGCCGGTAATGATATTGCGGGTCATCACGGAGCCGACCGAGAGCCATCCGCGCGACAGCTCCTCGGTCACGATCGCCATCGAGATATAATCCAGCCCCAGGCCGCCGTCCTCGGCGGGAAAGATCACGCCGAAGTAGCCGAGCTCGGCCATGTGCTTCAGGATCTTTTCGGGGATTTCCTGGTTGTTGCGATCGAGATCGTTGGCGATCGGTTTCACCTCGGCCTCGACAAAGTCGCGGACCGAGCGTCTGATTTCCTCGTGCTCGGGCGTTACCAGCGCCATTTCAAATCACTCCGCCTTGACGTTGCGCTTGCGAATCAGCACCGGGCGCTCGTATTCGAGCACCTTTTCGCCGCGCTGGTTGTAGCCGGTGGTGCGGAACTTGACCACCCCGCGATCGGGCCGCGAGGTATCGCGCTTGGAGAGCACCAGCGACTGGCTGGTGAGCGTGTCGCCGCAATAGACGGTCGTCAGGTATTTCAGCTTTTCGTACCCGAGATGCGCGATCGCGCGCTCGCTCAAGTCCTCGACCGAAAGCCCGAACACCACGTTCATCACCAGCAGATGGTTGACGACCACGTCGCGGTAGCCGAGGGTTTTGGCGTACTCGCGATTGAAATAGATCGGGTTGAAATTCATCGTGACCGTCGAGAACAGCGAGTTGTCGCCCTCGTTGATGGTGCGGCCCCAATGATGCTCGAACAGGTGGCCGACCTCGAAGTCCTCGAAATAGTGACCGCGCTCTATCTTACGCACCGCCATACGGGTTTGGCCTGACGCTCCGTGAGTTTCGATGCTGTCGTTCGCGTCCCCCGGCAGGGCTGCGTGGACGGAACTCCGCGCGGGCCTGCGGGCAGGATCAAGGCAGTTGGCCGGCGGATTACCGGCCGCGTCGCCGTGTGGGGTTTCTTTTATGGAATTGGCGTTATCCCGTCAACGGAAGGGAATCCGCCGCTCGGCGGGCGCGGGCGGCTCGATAATCCTGTGGCCGCGCGGCACGACGTCGTGCCTGATGACTCCGTGCCGGGTCGCCGGCCGATGCGTCTCGATTGACGATATCGTGTAAGATGGATTGAATGCCGGTCGCCCGGGACGCGTGTGGATACCATGAGCCTGAGACTGTTTGGCGAGCTTGCGAAGCCGCGGCGAAAGACGCTTGCGTGCCGGGGATCATGGGTGCGCCGCGGCGCGAGACCGGCGGCGCGATACCGCCGTGACCTCAAACATTTCGAATTGAACGCGGCCGCACGGGCGGCTGCAGGAAACCTCTCGTGAAGAAGATTCTGATCCTCGGCGTCAACGGCTTTATCGGCCACCACCTGACCAAGCGCATTATTGAAACCAGCGATTGGCAGGTCTTCGGCATGGACATGAGCACCGATCGCGTCAGCGAGTGGCTGGATCATCCGCGCTTCCATTTCTTCGAAGGCGACATCACCATCAACAAGGAATGGATCGAGTACCACGTGCGCAAGTGCGACGTGATTCTCCCGCTGGTGGCAATCGCCACGCCGGCCGCCTACGTCAAGGAACCGCTGCGGGTCTTCGAGCTGGATTTCGAGGCCAACCTGCCCATCGTGCGTCAATGCGTAAAGCACAAAAAGCGCATCGTGTTTCCCTCGACCAGCGAGGTCTACGGCATGTGCCGCGACGCGGAGTTCGACCCGCAAGCCTCAGAGCTGGTCTACGGCCCCATCAACAAGCCGCGATGGATCTATGCGTGCTCGAAGCAACTGATGGACCGCGTGATCCACGCCTACGGCACCGGCGAAGGGCTCGACTACACGCTGTTCCGCCCCTTCAACTGGATCGGCTCCGGCCTCGACAGCATCCACACCGCCAAGGAAGGCTCCAGCCGCGTCATTACGCAGTTCCTGGGCCATATTCTGCGGGGAGAACCGATCAAGCTGGTCGACGGCGGCCACCAGAAGCGCGCCTTCACTTACGTGGACGACGGCATCGCCGCCCTGATGCGCATAATCGAGAACCCCGAGGGCCGCGCCACCCGGCAGATCTACAATATCGGAAACCCGGTCAATAATTTCTCGATCCTCGAAGTGGCGAAAATGATGCTCGCGCTGGCCGCCGAATACGAACAATATCGCGACAACGCCCGCAAGGTGGAACTCGTCGCGATCTCGTCGGGCGCCTATTACGGCACCGGATACCAGGACGTGCAGAACCGCGTGCCGATGATCGAGAACACCATGGCCGATTTGGACTGGGCGCCGACGGTTTCCATGGCCGACGCTCTAAGGCATATCTTCGACGCCTACCTCGACCGCGCCGCCGAGGCGCGCGATCTGGCGGAGTGAACGGTTGCGGGTTGCAGCCCGCCGCAGACGCCTGGGTAGCGCGAGTCGTCCCGATCTATCGATCGGCAACCTCGTGCCATCTCGTGATGCCGCCTGGCATGCGTTATGGCGGCGATGCGGCTTGCGCAAATCGCGCCAGCCGCTATTCCGGCGCCTGACAAACCGCCCTTACCAGTGTTAGATTGACCCTGTTGTCAAAGGCGCGCCAAACAGGTACCTAATTGCCTCACCGCGCCAGTTGGTTATCGCGGATACAAGATCAGGCGGGCCCGAGAATGCAATCCAGGGGCAACTCCGGGCACCGCGCCATATCAGTCGCATGAGCCACAAGCAGATCTACGAAATCGGCGAAGTTCCGCCCGTCGGGCACATCCCCGAAAAAATGTACGCCCAGGTGATCCGGGCCGACCGCTTCGGCGACCCGATGCACGCCTTCAAGGTCGAAAAGATCCCCGTCCCCGAGATCAAGCCCGACGAGGTGCTGGTCTACGTGATGGCGGCGGGGATCAATTTCAACAACGTGTGGGCCGCGCTCGGCTCGCCGGTGGACGTGATCGCGGCGCGCCAGAAGGCCAAGTTCGACCACTCCGATTTTCATATCGGCGGCAGCGACGCCTCCGGCGTGGTGTACAAAATCGGCAGCGCGGTCAGCAACGTCAAAGTCGGCGATCACGTCGTGATCCATTGCGGCACCTGGGATGCCGATTGTCCCACCGTGCGCCGCGGCGACGACCCGATGTACGATCCCTCCTTCAAAATCTGGGGCTACGAAACCAACTGGGGCAGCTTCGCGCAGTTCACCAAAGTGCAGGCGCATCAGTGCATGCCCAAGGCCAAACATCTCACCTGGGAAGGCGCCGCCGCACCCACGCTGGTCGGCGCGACCGCGTACCGGATGCTGATGGGATGGTCGCCGAATGTCGTTCGCCGCGATGACGTCGTGCTGATCTGGGGCGCCTCGGGCGGGCTGGGATGCATGGCGATCCAGATCGTCAAGGCCGAAGGCGGAATCCCGGTCGGCATAATCGGCGACGACCGCAAGGCGCATTTCTGCATGCGCCTGGGCGCCAAGGGCGTCATCAACCGCAAGAAGTTTTTTCACTGGGGGATGATGCCGCACTGGAAGGACACCAAGGCCTACAACGCGTGGGCCGCGGAATGCCGCTCCTTCGGCAAGGCCATCTGGGATATCGTCGGCCATCGCAAGAGCCCGCGTATCGTATTTGAGCATCCGGGAGAGGACACCATTCCCACCTCCGTGTTCGTGTGCGACACGGGCGGGATGGTGGTGATCTGCGCGGGCACCACCGGCTACAACGCGGTCGCCGATTTGCGCTACCTCTGGATGCGCCAGAAGCGGCTGCAGGGCTCGCACTTCGCCAACGACGAGCAAAGCTACGCGTTCAACGAGCTGGTGCTGTCGGGGAAAATCGATCCGTGCCTCGCCAAGACTTTCAACTTCGACGAGATTCCAGATGCGCATCAACTGATGCATGAGAGTCGCGCGCCGGAAGGCAAGATGGTCTGCATCGTCGGCGCTCCGAAGCACGGCCTCAAAGAATTCCCGCACTGACGGCGCGTCGCCGTAAACAGCAGCGGCGAATTGCCCCCTCCTGCCTCATAGTCGGTCCACACCGCGATCCAGTTGGTGTTGAATCCGAGCCGCGGTTGGTCGCCGGGGCACGTAAATCCCACGATTCCGTTAGTGCAAACGGCGGACTGGTCGTAGAATGCGTAAATTGACCAGCTTCCCTGCGGGTTCGGATCCTCGCCGTCGGAGATCGCCAGGAGCGTGCCGCCGACGTTAGTAAGCGTTCCATTTACCTTTACCTGCAGCTCGGCCAGCTCGATCACGAAAAAATGCCCGAATGGATTACATTCGACGCCTATGGGTCCATACGGCTCGTAATAGACGCGGCCGTCGCCGCGCAGTTTCACGATCGTGGCATTCCCCGAACCCGCTGTAAGATCGGCTGCCGTCGTGCCCCAAAAGGCGGCATCAGTCATCACTTCGCCGGGGAACTGGAGCGTGCCATCAGCGGCGCGGCCGATGAATTCGATCTGATCGTTCGCCTTCGCGATGGCGTAGGCGGCTCCGATGGCTACGTCCGGGTCACCCGGCACATGGTTGTTCGTAGTGGAGTTGTAGGCCAAGCCCGACGCCTCGGCCTCGATCGGTGTCGGCCCTGTTGGCCGTCCCGCGTGAGCCGAGGAGAAAGCGGACAACAGTAGGGCGACAGCCACAACCGTGCCCGTGCATACCTGCATCCAAGTCTTGTGATTCATGTCCCCCCCAAAAAACGTTAAGAATAGGTCCTGTGCGATCGTCAGCCTCGCGTCACGGAGTCGGCTCGGAAGTGGGCGCTGGCGTGAGCCGCGGCGCGTGGGCGTACGATGGATCCTCCGCTTCCTTCTGACGCTGAATCGCCCGCGCTTTCATAATCAGTTCGTTGCACTTCGTATCATTCGTAAGGAGATCCGCGTGCGCGTTGATTGCCTCGCCCACCTTAAAGGCGCAAGGACCCGGGTTTATCTCGAATTCGTAACCGTCGATAGTGATTCCGACTTTCGGAACGGGCGGCGACGACATTCCCGGAGTGGGACCAGGCTGCCCAGGTATGCGATGCACGATCGGCCCCTTAAATGGCACGGATGGCGCCGTGACCCACCTTTGTGTGCTTTTGGCCGCAGGAGTTGGCGGCTCGCCTTGCGCGAGCGCGGCGAGCGGCATCGCCAGGCAGGCGACTACGACTATCAGCAATCGATTCATGATCCTCTTTCTCCTTTGACCTTCCACATTCTGCCTTGCTTGGCGCAACCGCACGTTAACACCCGGGGGGGGGGGCGGATGTCAAACGATGCGGCCGCGCGGAGCATAAGGCTGTTGCGCAAATCGTAATCCCGAACTTCGCGATGCTCCATCCGATCCGATGAATCGATCAGTTGCCGGGCCGCTCCGCGTCGCCGCCAACCGGAGTAGGTTCCGGCGTGAACCTGCGCTCGTGGGCGTAAGATGGATCCTGAAGCTCCTCCTCCTGCTGGATGTAGCGCGCCTGGCGGATCCACGCGTCGCAATCCTTGTTTCCCGTCAGCAGCAGCTCGTGCGCGCGGATCGTTTCTGCGACACGATCTGCGCACCAACCCGGCTTGATTGTGAAGTCGTACCCGTCTATGACAAGGCCGATGAGGTGCCAGGGGCGAGGGTTTGCTTTGGGCAGCGGCACGCCGGGGCGAATTGGGGTGTAAGGCACTGGCGTACCCTTGTAGTGGACCGGCGGCGGCCACGGGTTTGCCATGGCCGGGTCAACCCGCGCGATCCATGAGTCCTGCGTCGGCGGAGTGTTCTGCGCTAACGCCGCCGCCGGTATCGCAAGGCAGATCAGCATCGTTATCAGCAGTTGCTTCATCGCTTTCGCTCTCCTTTGCTCGTCCACACTCAGCCTTGCTCGCGCGACCGAACGTTAACACCCGGGGGGATTTCAAACGACGCGTCCGCGCGCGGCGCGAGGCTCATGCATGGATCATAACCGGAGACCGAGCAGCAGCGCGATTTCCCCCAAGGATGAGAATCAGTCGCCTCGCGCGCGGCACGATTGGCCTGAGTGGCACGGGCGTAAGCCCGCGATGCGGTCGCGGTGACGCGCGGGTGACGGTGCTGCATCGGCGACGGCCGGATATTCAACGCTCGTCGCGTCCACCGACGACGATCGGTTCATCCTTATGCGGCGGCGCGAAATGCGCTATAATGCTCACGTGAGAGCACGTCTCACATTCCCGACGCCATCGCGCGTCGGGCGCAAAAGCTATACCGCAACAATTTTTCGCCGCACCTCAGAACCCCAAGTCGCCGGGCGAAAACTTTTTCGAACCCAGATCTTCGCCTCGCTGCCCGCGAGAGATCGAGCATCGGCGCGGATTCTTCAGATCCGGGTCGGGCGCGGAGGCGAAAACGGGAACCCATACCGATCCCATCTGCGCCGGGGGGCGAACCGCGCCGGAACCCGTCGGAGCGGTACGTGAACCCTCGGATCGACTACCTCGAAGCGAAACTCGCCGCCGCCATCGAGGGCGAGGTCCGCTTCGACGCCGGCACTCGGACGGTCTATTCCACCGACGCGTCGAACTATCGGCAAGTGCCGATCGGGATGGTGGCGCCGCGCCATGCGGGCGACGTCGCCGCGGCGCTGGCGATCGCGCGCGAGAACGCGCTCCCGATTCTGGCGCGCGGCGGCGGCACCAGCCTGGGCGGCCAGGCGACCAACGCGGCGCTAGTGCTCGACTTCTCCAGGTACATGAACCGCGTCGTCAGCATCGACGCCGCCGCGCGCACCGTCACCGTCGAGCCGGGAATCGTTCAGAGCGACCTTAACTCGGCGCTGGCGCCGCACGGGCTTTTCTTCGCGCCGGATCCGTCGACGAAGGATCGATGCACGATCGGCGGGATGATCGGCAACAACTCCTGCGGCGCGCATTCCGCAGCCTACGGCAAGACGGTCGACAACCTGGTCGCGCTCGACGCGATTCTCTACGACGGCGCGGTGCTCAACCTTCGCGGCGCAATGAGCGAGGCCGAGATCGCCGGCGCGCTCGCGCGTGGCGATCGCGAAGGCGCGGTGGTCCGCGACCTGCTCGCGCTGCGCGATCGCGTGGCGGATTCCGTGCGCGCGCATTATCCGCAAATTCCGCGCCGCGTGTCCGGCTACAATCTCGACGAGCTGATGGCCGAGCGGGGAACGAATCTCGCGCGCGCGCTGGTCGGCTCGGAGGGCACCTGCGCCGTCACGCTCGGCGCCACGCTCTTGGCCGTGCCGCGTCCCGCGGCGCTCGCGCTGGTGGTGCTCGGATTCGAGGACGTCTATCGCGCCGCCGACCAGACTCCGTGGATCCTGGAGCATCGCCCCGAAGCGCTGGAGGGGTTCGACGACCGCCTGCCCGAGTTCGCGCGCGCAAAGGGAATCGGGGCGGTGCGGCTGCTCCCCGCCGGGCGCTCGTTCCTGATCGTCGAGCTCGGCGGCGCAACTACCGACGGCGCTCGCGAGCGCGCCGAGCGATTGATCGCCGCCGCGCACGCAACGCGCGAATGCGCCGGCGCGGTGCATCTGTCCGATTCACGCGAGCAGACCGCGGTCTGGAACCTGCGCGCGGCCGGACTCGGCTCGGGCGCATTCATGCCCGGCCATCCGCGCTCATGGCCGGGCGCGGAGGACACCGCGGTGCCGCCCGCGCGGCTGGGCGCGTATCTGCGCCGCTTCGACGAGCTGCTCGCGCGGCGCGGTCTTAACGCCGCGATGTGGTACGGGCACTTCGGCGAGGGATGCGTCCACGCGCGGATCAATTTCGATCTCGCCAGCCGCGACGGCGTCGCAACCTTTCGCGCCGCAATGCAGGAAATCGCCGCGCTGGTCGCCGAGTTCGGCGGCTCGCTGTCGGGCGAGCATGGCGACGGGATCGCGCGCTCGGAGCTGCTCTCCGCGATCTATCCGTCCGATCTCATCGCGGCGTTTGGCGACTTCAAGCGCATCTTCGATCCCGACGGCCGTCTCAACCCCGGAGTGATCGTCGAGCCTCATCCGCTGGACTCGCACCTCAAGATGGGCGCCGGCTATCATCCGCGCGCGGTCGCGACGCACTTCGACTTCAGCGCTGAAGACGGTCTGGCCGGCGCCGCGCTCAAGTGCGCCGGAATCGGCAAGTGCCGCAAGACCGATGCGGGCACGATGTGCCCGTCCTACATGGCCACGCGCGACGAGCGCCACTCCACGCGCGGCCGGGCGCGCCTGCTGCACGAGGCGCTGGCGGGCGATTTGCTGCCGGGCGGGATCGCCGATCCCGCGCTGCGCGAGGCGCTCGAGCTGTGCCTGGCGTGCAAGGCTTGCAAGACCGAATGCCCCGCGTCGGTGGATATGGCCGCGTACCGCGCGGAGTTCTTCTCGCACTACTACCGCGAGCATCGCCGCCCGCTGCGCGCGCATTTCTTCGGCGGGCTGCACGCCATGGCGCGCGCCGCCGCGCTCGCGCCGGGTCTTGCCAATGTGCTCGCGTCGGCGCCGGGCGCCGGCGCGTTCATCCGGCGCGCGCTCGGGATTCATCCCGCGCGAGCGCTGCCCCGCTTCGCACCGACGACCTTCCGCACCTGGTTCTCGCGCCGTTGCGCCGAGAATCCGCAAGCGCGCGAAGTGATCCTGTTCCCCGACACCTTCACCAACTTCTTTGAGCCGCAGGTCGCGATCGCGGCAACCCGCGTGCTCGAGCGCGCGGGCTTCCGCGTGACGATTCCGCCGCGTGACCTGTGCTGCGGCCGCCCGCTCTATGACCAGGGGATGCTCGACCGCGCGAAGGGGCTGCTGGAAGACGCGATGGCGCTGCTCGGCCCGGCGGCCGAGCGTGGCGTGCCGATCGTCGGGCTGGAGCCGAGCTGTCTGCTGACCTGGCGCGACGAGTTGCCCGCGATGTTCCCGCGCGACGCGCGGGCCCAGGCGCTGGCGCCGCGCGCGATGCTGCTGGACGAGTTCCTTGCGCGCCAGGGGCCCGAATTCGTGCCGGCCACGACGGGCGGGCGTGCGCTCGTCCACGGCCATTGCCATCAGAAGGCGCTGGCCGGGATGAACGCGGAGTCGGACGTGCTCGCACGTGTCGCGGGGCTCGACGTCGAGATGCTCGACGCGGGATGCTGCGGGATGGCGGGAGCGTTCGGCTACGCGCGCAAGCATTACGAGGTCTCCCGTGCGATCGGCGAGCGCGTGCTGATTCCCGCAATCGCCGCCGCACCGCCCGAGGCGGCGATCGTCGCCGACGGCTTCTCCTGCCGCACGCAGATTCGGCATTTCTGTCCCGGCCGCCGCGTGATGCATCTGGCAGAGCTACTCGACGCGCCGCCGCAGCAGTAGTCGCGCGCGCCAGCGGTGCGGTAGATTCATGCATCGGGAGAACTTCGAACCATGATGCGACTTGGAATCACGATCCCCTTCGATCCATTCATCAACGGGCACTTCGCCGAGCTGGTCCAGACCGCCGAGCGATGCGGCTACACCGACGCGTGGTCCTACGAGTCTTTCGGCAGCGATGCGTTCTCGCCGATCACAGCGGCTGCGATGCTCGCGCCGAAGATGCGCTTCGGCTCGGCGATCGTGCCGGTGTTCACGCGCCCGGTGCCGCTGATCGCGATGTCCGCGGTGACGGTGAATCAGATCACCGGCGGCCGCTTCATCCTCGGGCTGGGAATCTCGACGCCCAACATCGTGGAGAACTGGATGGGCGTGCCGTTTCGCAAGCCGGTCACCCAGATGCGCGAGACGGTCGAGGCACTGCGCGCGATCTTCCGCGGCGAGAAGGTCACCATGGCGGGCAAGATGGTGCGGATGAACGGCTTCCGCATGGATATCGCATTTGAAAATCCGCCGCCGATCTATATCGGCGCGCAGGGCGCCAAAATGCTGCGGATCGCGGGTGAGATCGGCGACGGCGTGATCGTAAACTTCGTCACGCCCGAAACGCTCGGCTCGACGCTCGATGAGACGCGCGACGGGATGCGCTCGAGCGGCAAGGATCCGGCCAAGCTCGAAGTGGGATGCCGCATAATCGTGGCCGTCGATGAAGACGACGCAACCGCGCGCACGCTGTTCCGCCGGTCGCTGACCGCGTATGTCACCGTCCCACAGTACAACAAGTTCTTCCGCGAGATCGGCTACGAGAATGAGGCCGGCGCCGCGATGGAGGCGTGGAACGCCGGCGATCGCAAGAAGGCGCTGGAACTGATCCCCGATGATATGGTCGAGAAGATTTTCGTGTTCGGCACCCCCGAGCAGTGCGCACGCCGCCTGCGCGACTTCGAGCGCGCCGGCGTCACCAGCAGCGCGCTTCAGTTCTCCACCTTCGGTGGCACCCCGGCCGAGCGCCGCGCCCGCGTGCTGCGCGCGATCGAGCGGCTGGCCGAGGCGTGGCGCGCCTCGAAGTAAACCGCGATGGCTGTACGGCCGAACCGGGTGAGGTCCATGCCCGATCAGCTGCGCGCCGATGCGGTCGCCAATTGAGCGTCGCGCGCTCTGAGCAACACACGAGTCGGCGGAAGAGACAGCAGAGCGCCCCGCACCATGCGGGACGCCCTGCAACCGGTCGTTGTTCGGCGCGGCGTTACGGGATGAACTGCTGGAGCATCGGCACCATGCTGCTCATTCCGTACCCCCTGTAGGAGTTTCCGCGATGCCTGTTTCCATAGCCGTAATTGGGGGCTCCGTAGGTGTACGCGGCGGGTCCGCAGTCGTCAGCGTCGCCGTCGCCGCCGCATGCGGCCTGGTAGTCGTCGCGATCGGGTTCATGATGACGCCATCGCGGCTGCGCATAGGAATAGTTCTGAGCGCCATACTCGTCGCCATCGGGCTCCTGGTTGTAGTTGCCCTGGTAGGCGCTGTTCCAGGCGCCCGGATGCTTGCGATACCAGTGCGCGGAACGCGCCGCGTTCTGCGTGCCGTACGCGCGATTGAGCATCGATCGATGGTTCGCGAGGTATGGATGATTGGACAGGAACCGCTGCCGGCGGCCATACGGCATCGCGCGGAACCGTTGCGAGACAATCGCACGCCGATAGGTGTTATGCGGATGTGCGCTGGCAATCGCCGGTACGCCCATCGGCGCGAGCCCGAGCAATATCGCAAAAATTGTGGACTTGAACTTCATGTTCCGGCACCTCCTGCTTGAAGAGACGCTTTCAGCCCGCCGAGATTTCACGATCCGGCGCAGGAAAATCATTACGCCGCGTTCATTAAGATTCGTTAAGGGAGCGGGACTGGAGGGAGCTTCAGAGCATCGGGCGCATCGCGCCCGATCGCGGAGAGCGCCTCACGAGCGGAAAACGGTCGCGCACGCGCAGCACTTGCATGCCGCACGTGCGCCGACCGGATAGATCGCAGCTCGCCCTGGAGCGGCGTGTGCCGCTAGGCGTGAGCCTTGCGCAGCTTCGCCGCGGGCACGCGCCGCTGATGCACCGGATGATGCTCGAGCTGGCGCGCGGATGATGCCGAGGGCTTGGAGGAAAGAGCGCCGTTGCCGTTGGCATGCGCGATGGCGGCGCGAATCTCGCTGGGCGTCTCGGAGGGTTGCGCGGGCGCCGGCGCGGGAATGCTCACCTCTTCAGGCTGCACCATGCTGCGGCGCGCGATCAGATCCAGCCGCGTCGCCTTCCACTTGCGCAGGCCCGTGCGCATGTATCCGGGATCGATATCGAGCATCTCGCAAACGTTGTCGAACGAGAATACCCAGCGCTTGTCCTGAAGATTGATCCACTCATCGGCGTCGCGAAAGAGCCGCTGGCCCTTGCTCGTGGCCGCCTCGATGCACTTCATGTAGCACTCGACCGCATCTTCGAGAACGCTCAGGATCAAGCGCTTTTCGCCTTCGAGCAGATGCTTCTTGCGCATCGCCTCGAAGTACTGGATCGGCAAAAGCGTATCGGGCTCGAATAAGCCCGGCAGCTTTTCATCCAACGTCTCCTTTTCCTGCATCTTGCCTCCCTGTTCCGTCCTCTCCTTCCCTGTGCTTTCCACCACCCCGCACCTCCTCGTCATGAGACGTTACAATCCGAGCATCTATTCAGTCGTCGTCGTCCTGATCCTGTTCCTTGTAAATCTCGTTCCACGCCATCTGGATGGCTTCCAGCTTGCCCTCCGTGGATCCCTGCGGATCGTCGCCGAACTCGTCGAGATCGACCACCCATTGGCGCAAATCAGTGAAACGGACATCGAGCGGATTGAGGCCCGGATGATTCTCCGCCAGCACCTCCGCGATCTCTTCGGCCTGATCCCACTTCAGATCCATCGTGCAGTCGCCTCCCTCAGGACAGTTCGTCCACGGACTTCTTCTCGAGCGCCTGCTTGATCGCGGCATCCATGATGCGCCCGGCGAATGGGGTGCGTGAGTTCGTTGAGCTCTTCGACCAGCTGGGAAATCAGCTCACGATCGCTCGTGCTGCGGGCCGTATCCAACCTCGCCGCCGCCTCCTCCAGTCGCGCGCGTTCCGCGCCTTCGACCAGGTCGCCAAACTCGCGCCAGCTGCTTGCGCAGCGCGGCCAAAATCTGCTCGGCGTCGTTGCGGGCAACGATCAGCAGCCGCTGCTCGAGATCCTGCTCGCCCAGATCGATCGCCTCCTCGAGCATCCGTTCGATTTCGTCGTCGGTCAGCCCGTAGCTGGGCTTGACGTCGACCGAGTGCTCGCGGCCGGTGCGCTCGTCGCGTGCGCTGACATTTAGTATCCCGTTTGCATCGATGAGGAAAGTGACCGCGATACGGGGTAAACCGGCCGGCTGGGGCTCCAGCGGGCCGAGCTTGAAGCGCGCCAGGCTGCGGCAATCCGGGGCCATCTCGCGCTCGCCCTGCAGCACGTGAACGTCAACATGGGTCTGATTGTCGACGGCGGTCGTGAACCCTTCGGTAACGCTGGTCGGAATCGTGGTGTTGCGATGAATCAGCCGCTCCATCACGCCGCCCATCGTCTCGATTCCCAGCGACAGCGGCACCACGTCAAGCAGCAGCATGTCGCCCTGCGTGCCCGATCAGCACGCCGGCCTGCACCGCGGCGCCCAGCGCGACCACCTCGTCGGGATCGATCGAGCACAACGGCTCACGGCCGAACGCTTCGGCGACCCGCCGCCGCACCAGCGGCATCCGGGTCGCGCCGCCGACCAGCACCGACCGCGTCGATAGTCGAGCGCTCGAGCTTTGCGTCGCGCAGCGCGAGCTCGCATCGCCCGATAGTTCGTTCGACCAGCGGCGCCGCGATCGATTCCAGCTCGCGCGCGGGTAAGTTCTTTTTCAACGCGATGGCCCGGCAGGTCGAGCGTGATTGCGGTGCGCTCGGAGTCGGTCAGGCGTTTCTTGGCTTCTTCGGCGACGTGGCGCGCGCTGTTCCACACGTGGCGATCGCACCGGAGCTGCTCGGGCAGCTCCGCGAGCATCCAATCCACGATCGCGGCGTCGATATCGTCGCCGCCCAGATGGGTATCGCCGTTGGTCGCCAGAACCTCGAAGATGCCGCCCTTGATGCTCAGGATCGAAATGTCGAAGGTCCCGCCGCCGAAGTCATAGACCGCGACGTTGCCTTCGGCCATCTTGCCCAGACCGTAGGCGAGCGACGCCGCGGTCGGCTCGTTGACCAGCCGCACGACTTCGAGTCCCGCCAGCCGGCCGGCGTCCTTGGTCGCCTGGCGCTGGCCGTCGTTGAAATAGGCGGGGACCGTGATCACCACACGCTCGACCGCCTCGCCCAGCGCGCGCTTCGGCGCGAAGTTTCAGCGCCTTGAGGATTTCGGCCGAGAGCTGCGGCGGCGTGAAGGTGCGCGTGCCGATCTGGAAGCGGACGATCGGCCCGCTGAGATCGGCAAAGGTGTAGCGGGCGCGATCCTCGGGCGCGACATCGTCGCCGCCGAGTCCCATGTAGCGCTTGACGGAGCGGATGACCGCGCCGTATTCACCGCCCGGAAATCCGACCGCGCTTACGCGCCCATCGCGCTCAACGCTCAGGTGCGGTTCCATCTCGATCGCGCGCGCGCCGACGCAGGCGGCGCCATCGGGTCCGATCGCCACCACGGACGCAAGCAGCCGCTGGCCGGTTTCGCGCTCCGCGATCACGCGCGGGGCTCCGCCGTCCATCATCGCGATCAGGCTGTTGGTGGTGCCGAGGTCGATTCCTAAGATTCGAGACATCCTGCCAAGCGCCGCTCAGGCGGCCTTCAGATTTTGGATTTCGCGATCAACGTCGCGGATCAGGGTGCGCAGATAAGCGATCTTCGAGAGCACCGCCTTGAGTTCCGCGCCGAGCGCGGCGGTCTCTTCGTCGCTCGCGCCATCCCAGCGCTGGAAGTTCGCCGCCAACTCCGCATCGAGCGACGTCATCGCGCTGTGCAATTCCTCGCGCCGGGCGCCGACGGTGCGCGCGGCCGCCGCGGCATCGCCATGGCCTTTTGCCGCGCGTGCGCCTTCGAGCTGGTCCTGGACCTCGAAGACCAGTTCGGCCAGATCGGGCGGGACCTGCTGGTTGTTTTCGCCCAGCCTCTGGCCGCGCATCTCGAGCCAATAGAGTCCGCGCGCGATCGGATCGCGCAAGGTGCGGTAACTGCGCGTCAGCAACGCGGTCGAGCGCAGGCTGGCGTCGCGCAGGCGGGCGTCGCGCTGGGCGAAGCGGTCCGGATGAATCCGGCGACTGAGTTCGTGATAGGTGCGCTCGAGCGCGGCGGCGTCGATAACCAGCCTTTTCGGCAGGCCGAAGACCGCGAAGCAGTCGAGCTCAGTACCGAGCGGCGAGCCGCACTGGGTACAAATCAGTTGCGGCTCCTGCCGCTGTCCGCATGACGGGCATTGGATCATCTTTGCGCCGGTAACCCCGCATCCCCGCGTTCATACGACGAACGATTCCCCGCATCCACAACTGCGCTTGGCGTTCGGATTGACCACCCGGAAGCCGGCCGACATCAGCTCTTCGCCGTAGTCGAGCTCGGAACCGTTGAGGTAAAGGAAGCTCTTCTTATCCACGATCAGGCGCGCGCCGTCGCGTTCGAAAATCTTGTCGCGCTCCTTGGCCGCGTCGATCTCCATCCGATATTGCAGTCCCGAGCATCCGCCGCCCACGACCTTTACGCGCAAGCCCGCGTCGCCGTCGCTGGTCGGCGACTAGCTGCTTGATCTTGGAGACCGCGTTGTTCGATAGCGAAATCATCGGTGCGAGCGCGCGTGAACTAGGCCTCGCGCGCCTTGGAGGGCTCGGCGGACGCACCCTCGCCCTTGCGCTTCTTCCAGTCGGTGATGGCGGCCTTGATCGCGTCTTCGGCCAGCACCGAGCAGTGGATCTTGACCGGCGGCAGATTGAGTTCCTTGACGATGACGGTGTTCTTGATCTCCATCGCCTCGTCGATCCGCTTGCCCTTGACCAGCTCCGTCACGTAGCTGGAGCTGGCGATTGCGCTACCGCATCCGAAGGTCTTGAAGCGCGCGTCTTCGATCACGCCCTGATCGCTGATCTTGAGCTGCAGCTTCATCACGTCGCCGCATTCGGGCGCGCCGACCACGCCGGTGCCGACATTCGCCTCGTCCTTGGCGAAGCTGCCGACATTGCGGGGATTGTTGTAATGATCGAGAACCTTATCTGAGTAGGCCATGATGCCTCCGCAAACTCGCTTTGTTCAGGACTTCCACTGCACCGACTTGAGGTCGATACCTTCCTTCGCCATCTCGTAGAGCGGCGACATCTCGCGCAGCCGCCTGACTTCCTTCGTCACCCGCTCGGCGACGAAATCGACTTCGTCCTCGGTGTTGAAGCGCCCCAGCCCGAAGCGAATCGAGCTATGGGCAAGCTCCTCGTCGACGCCGAGCGCGCGAATCACGTAGGAGGGTTCCAGCGTCGCCGAGGTGCACGCGGAACCCGAGCTGACGGCGATGTCGTTCATGCCCATCAGCAGCGACTCGCCCTCGACGTAGGCGAAGCTGATGTTGAGGTTGCCGGGCAGGCGCTCGGTCGGATGGCCGTTGAAGTAAACCTCATCGAGTCGCTCGAAAGATGCCGGCGTGAAGCTTGTCGCGCAGCTCGCTGCAGCCGCGCCGCTTCCTGCGCCATCTCGGCCTTCGCGATCTCGCAGGCCGCGCCGAATCCCACGATTCCGGTGACGTTGAGCGTGCCCGAACGCATCCCGCGCTCATGACCACCGCCGTCAATAATCGGCGTCAGCCGCACGCGCGGTCCCTTTGACCGCACGTAGAGCGCGCCCACGCCCTTGGGGCCGTAAAGCTTGTGCCCGCTCATCGCGAGGAGATCGATTCCGTCGGCTTCCACATCGACCGGAACCTTGCCGACCGCCTGGACCGCATCGCAATGGAAGATGACGCCCTTTTCCTTCGCGATCTTTCCGATCGCGCGCACCGGATGAATCGTGCCGATCTCGTTGTTCGCGTACATGATCGAGATCAGCACGGTCTTGTCGGTAATCGCATTGCGCACTGCGTCGGGATCCACCATCCCGTACTTGTCCACCGGCAGATAGGTGACCGTGACCTTGCCCTGACGCTCGAGGGTGCGGCAACTGTCGAGCACCGCCTTGTGCTCGGTGACGCAGGTGATGATGTGGTTGCCCTTGTCCTTGTAGAACTCGACCACACCCTTGATCGCGAGGTTGTCGGACTCGGTGGCGCCGCTGGTCAAGATGATTTCCTTGGACTTGGCGCCGATCACTGCCGCGATCTGCCCGCGCGCCTTATCCACCGCCTCTTCGGCCTCCCATCCGAAGCTGTGGTTGCGGCTGGCCGCATTGCCGAACTTCTCGGTGAAGTACGGCAGCATCGCCTCGACAACCCGCGGGTCACATCGCGTCGTCGCGTGATTGTCCATGTAGATCGGCGTCTTTACCATCGCGTCCTCTAGATACCTTGATCCTGGCCGCCCAGCACGGGCTCGAGAGGCGGCTCTATTAGTGGACCATTTGAGTCCAGTATAGCCCACAGGGGCCGAGAGTCAAATCAAGGCTGCCACCTCCGAGACGTGGCAATAATAATGGACATAATGAGTCAAGTAATGCGATTACCCGTATCTGTCAAGGGAAATATCGTCCGAACCGGCTGGTCAGGAGCGCCTTGAAAACCACTCACTTTGCGCGTGGCTTAAGCTCCATTCGGCGCTCTTCCCGAAAGTCGCTGAAGCCGAGCCGATGCCATGCGGTCGCTCCGAGCCAGTTGCGATGCAGCACGCTCAAGGTCACCACGGTCACGCCCCGGTCGCGGAACCATTCGTAGCCCTGCTCGAGCATCGGCCGGATAAGCCCCCTGCCCCGCCACGCCTCTTCGACGAACGCCTGGCTGATGTAGCCGATTACGGGCGGATACTCGCCTTCATGGCGGCGGCGCAGCCGGATCCAAAGATGCGCGACCAGTTGCCCGTCACCGGCGTCGGCGACCCAGACCGCGTGATGCTCGCCGCCGAGCACCCGGCGCAGCCATTGCGGAGCGTCGCGAATCGAGTCCCAGTCGAACCGGCTGCGCGAGTCGAGCGCTTCTTCGTAGGCCGCCAGCGCCGCGACCATCCGCGAGATCTCGGGGATGTCGGACTCGCGTGCGGGCCTGATTTCCGGACTTGTCATCACGAGCCTCTCATGAGTTCCGCAATCGCGCGCGGCACATCCGCAACCGAATGCAGCACCGCCGCGGCGGAGACAAATTTTTCCTCTCGGGTGAGATCGTTGGGCACGATGAGGCATCGAAGGCCGGCCGCCGACGCCGACGCCAACCCGCGCTCGGAATCCTCGATCGCTACGCAGCGTTCGGCGTCGAGCCCAATGCGTGCGAGGGCGGTCAGGTACGGCATCGGACTCGGTTTGGACTCCTCATAATCCTCGCGCGTCACCAGCGTCTCGAACAGATTGAGCAGTCCGCTTCCGCGATGCGCGATTTCAAGATGGGTGCGCAGCGAACTGGTGACCAGCGCCAAACGGTGCCTTGCGGCGAGCATCCGTAACGCGTTGGCGACGCCGGGGATGAGAAGATCACTTTGACGCAGCCGATCGGAATAGAGTTCGTTGCGCTTCTCGCGGAGCGCGGCGATTTCAGCGGGACTCCATCCGCGCGCCAGAAGTTGGTCGAACAGATTGCGGCCGCTTCGCAAGACATGGTCGATAAACTCTTCGCGCGTGACGGTAATGCCGGCTCGCGCCAGCGCATCCCGAGTCGCTTCGAAAAAGAGCTTCTCGGTATCGACTAGCACGCCGTCGTTGTCCCACAAAATAGCGTCGATCATCGCAGGAATTCCCGCCAAACCCGCGGCCCGGCCGCTCGCAAAGCTCAGAGCGTGCCGTGGTCGATCGCGTCGAATGCGACCTCGAACAGCCGGCGGTCGGTACGAATCGATTTCAGAGCCTCTTCGCGCAAGTGCTCGAAGTCACGCTCGATTCGGGACGCGATGTGCTGGAGGAGTTTTTCGAGCGCCGCGGATTCGCCGCTGTCATTCTCCGCAGGCGCGGGCACGCGGCATCGCATCGCGATCTTTTCGATTCCGTCGGTGCGCTCCAGCGCGATAGTCAGCGTCCACGTGTCACCGACGTGCTCGGGCGGTGCGGCGAATATGAGATGGTAGGTTCCGCGGCCGGATTTGATCGATTGCGCCACGGCGAAGTGTGCGCTCGCGGATGGGCGCCTTCAGGCCGCGCGCGACATCGGACGCGCGCGCTTGCCGCCTTCCCAGAACAGCACGACGGGACCCGCGATGTAGATCGACGAGTAGGTTCCCGTGATAAAGCCGACCAGCAGCGTGAAGGCCGAGGGGCGCAGGATCGGTCCGCCGAACGCCAGCAGCGCGATCAGCACCGCGATCGCGGTTCCGGAGGTCAGGATTGTGCGCGAGAGCGTTTCGTTAATCGCGCGGTTCATGATCGTCTCAATCTTCTCGCGACGGCGCTTGGCGGCGTCCTCGCGGATGCGGTCGGACACGATGATCGTGTCGTGGACCGAGTAGCCGATCACGGTCAGAAGCGCAGCCAGCGTGGTCAGGTCGAACTGCAATTGCGCCACCACCAGCGCGCCGGTCACCACCAGCACGTCGTGAATCAGGGCGATCACGGCGCCGGTGCCGAAGCTCCAGCTCACATTTCGGAACTGCCAGGCAATGAAGATCCCCATGAAGACGGTGGCAAAGATGACCGCCTCAAAGCCCTTGCGGCGCAAGTCGCCGCCGACCTTGGCGCCCACGCTCTCCACCCGCAGCACCTTGACCGTGCTCGCGCCGTACTGCGCTTCGAGCGCGCGCTCCAGTATCGGCCCGATGCTCCCGATGTTGGCGATCTTCTCGAAGCGGACCAGATACTGATCGCCACTGGAACCGAAGTCCTGAACCGTGATTTCACCGAGGTCCAGCTTGGAGAGTGCCTTGCGGATCTGATCGCCGGAAGTCGGCCTTACGAACTTGATCTGGACGACGCTCCCGCCGACGAAATCGACCCCGTAGTTCAAGCCCTTGAAGACCAGCAGCAGGATCGCGGCGACGTTGATCAGCGTCGAGAGGCCGACGAAAAAATAGCGCTTGCCGACGAAATCGATATTGACGTCGGGCCGGATAAATTGCAGAGACATCCGCGCTCTTTTAACCGTTCAATGGCGCCGGCACAACCCCGCGCCCGTCAGCTTGCCGCCGCCCGCTTGCGGCGCGCGCCCCGGGTCGTGGTGCCCGCCTCGCGCGCGGCGACGGCTTCGGCCTGAGCCTCGGCCTTCGCGCAGGCTCCGCACACGTTGCTCTGGTTGTTCGGATCCTCGCGCAGGCCATCGTCGAGCGAGTGGCAGACCTTCGTGCAGCTGGCGCAGATGAAGTAGATGCCCTCGATGGTCTTGTTGATTCGCTCGCGATTTAGGATGCGGCCGCGCAGCTTTTCGATGCGGATGCCGAGCAGGTCGGAGTACTGGCGCTTGATCTTGCGCCGTCCGGCTTCGTCCTTGGGAAGATCCGCATCTTCCTCGGCTTCGTCGGTCAAGTCGCCGAGGCTGCCGTACTTGTCGCGCTTGGTGGCCTTGGTCTTGCGCGCTTTCGCCATCGCGATACCCCCGGCCGCCGTCATCGGGTGCGGCCGACGTAGCCGCACGCCTTCTCGCAAACCAGGTAGAAGCCCCGGCGTCCGTAGCCGGCGAATTTGGTCACCTTGCTCTCGGCGCCGCAACTCGGACAGAGGTGCTTGTGCTGGACGTCGCCGCTCTTTTCCGCGGTCTTTGCCTTCTTTTCAGCCATGGTAAATTTCGACTCTTGGAGAAAATTATAGCTGGATCGCGCCGGTATTGCGCGCCTTCCGCGGCGCGCGCGGGCAGCGCTTCAACTCGACTGCTTACAATAACACAAAACGGCCCGGTCCACGATTGAGATGGCTGGACCGGGTCGCGAGGTCAGCGTAGATGGCGCCGCGATGCGCAGTCAATAGGCAACCGCGCCGGTTGCACGCCCCGCGCTCGGCGTGGTCATGGTAGGCTCCGAGTCTTTGCGACCGAGGGCGCGGATCCTGAGTCAGCACGGTGCGCAAATGAGGCAATCCCCGAGGTCGCGTCCACGGTTTCAATCACCGACACCTCGACCGGCACCTCTTCGAAGATCCTGGGGACGGCTCCTTTAACGAGGGCGAGCTCGCTCTCACCCTTGTCCGATCCGTCATCGACGACTACGTCGAGCGAAGCAATCCGGCCTTCCAGGTCGATCCCGACTCCCTCGATCACGCGAACGTCGCGGTAAGACAGCCACTTCGATTCGCTGCGCTCGAAGTCGATTCGCGCGGCGAGGGCACGCACCACATCGAGATCGGGGCGCGAATCCTTGCTCGGCAGGGGACATCCGGCAGGCTCCATCGGGTCCGGTTCTTTGCCAAGACCACGGGTTTGCAGCATGTACGGCAGGAATAGAGCGTACGGCGATTGGTCGGTGACCTCAGTTGGAACGTGCTCGAACGTCTGCGGAACGCGGGTGCGGATGAACGCTATGTCGCTGTCCTTGTAGGCCACCACGTCGAATATTGCGACCAGCTTTGACAGGTCGATTGCGACCTCCAGCACGCGATCTTTTACCCCGTAAGTGGTAAGCGCGACTTCAAGATCTGGTTGCGCGGTCAGCGCCTCGACAACGTCCAGCCCGGGCTTGTCACGCCAACCGACTTGCATTCCTGGCAGACATCCGCCGGTGGTGGAAGGAGATGCCGGCGGTCGCTGCGCGTTCGCCGCACTGGCGAACGAGATCAGCACGATTGCAAAGGCGATCAGCCCCGCAAGTCGAGCACGCGCGCCTGGGCGGTCGTCCGCCATGGATCGAAGTCTAACAGACGCGCCGCTGACCGGCACCAGCGTAGCGGGGGATCCCGGCGGGCCGAAGGCGCAACCGCGCCGGTTGCACGCGCGTCGCGCGGCGTCTATCGGTTGAATACCTTGGACTCGCACCTCAAACCTAACGACGCCGTAATCCTGATCGATCGCAAGGGACGCCGCTACCTCAAGATGCTGCAGCCGGGCCGCAAGCTGCTCATCCGCGGAGAGCTGATGGCCGACGCGCTGGTCGGAATCGAGGAAGGCTCGCGCGTGAAGTTCTCCACCGGCGAGACCTTCCTGGTTCTGCGCCCAACTTACGCCGATCTGGTTCCGCTGCTGCCGCGCACCGCCCAGGTGATCTATCCGAAGGACACCGGCCCGATGCTGGTGTGGGGCGACGTGTTTCCCGGCGCAACCGTGATCGAGGGCGGGGTCGGCGCGGGCGCTCTGACGATCGCTCTGCTGCGCGGCGTCGGTCCGGAGGGCAAGGTCATCTCCTACGAGATACGCGAGGACTTCGCCAACCTCGCGCGCCGCAATGTCGCCGCGTTCTTCGGCGCGGCCTCCACCTGGACGCTCAAGCTGCGCGATCTCTACAGCGGCTTCGACGAGACCGGCGTCGATCGCATGTTCCTCGATCTGCCCGAGCCGGGCCGCGCCCTCGACGTCGCCGCGCGCGCGCTGCGCCCGGGCGGAGTGCTGGTCTCTTACGTGCCGACGGCGATTCAGCTCAAGGAAACGGTCGAGGCGCTGCAGGCAAACCCGGCGTTCGGCCAGATCGAGAGTTTCGAAACGATGCTGCGGAACTGGCAGGTCAAGGGCCTCAGCGTCCGCCCGGTATCCCGGATGGTCGCGCATTCGGCGTTCATTATCGTCGCGCGCCGGCTCGCCGACCTCCCCGCGGCGCCCGACGCCTCGGAGCAACCCGAGGGATGGGCCGAGCATCCGAGCGAGGAACCCGGCGATGACGAGCCCGAAGCCGGCGCCTGAGCCGGGAACCGGGTGCGCCAAGCGGCGGTTTCAGATAGCAGATGGATTCGTCAAAATGGATGTCCGACATGCGTATCTCTCGGCGCAAATTCGTCCGCGCGGCCGGCGCCGCCGTGATAATCGCGGGGATGCCCGCTGTCTCGCGGCTGGCCCGCGCGGCCGCTCCCGCTGCGGTCAGATTCGGCGGTCCCACGCCGAACAGCGACTTCTACATCACGTCTTACGGCAGCACGCCGAGCGTCGATCCGACCTCATGGAGTTTTCACATCAAGGGCCTTGTGCAGAATCCGATCGAGCTGACCTATGATCAGGTCAAATCACTGCCCCAGATAAATGAAGAGCTGACCCTGGAGTGCATCTCCAATCCTCCCGACGGCAACGCGATCAGCAACGCGAATTGGCAGGGAGTCAGGCTCAAGCCGCTGCTCGACAAGGCGCGCGTCGACAGGCGCGCGGTGTGGGTGGCGATGCGCGGGGCCGACGGCTACTACACCGGGTTGCCGGCGGACGAGTTGCTGCGCCCGGAGAATTTCCTGCCCTGGCAGATGAACGGCGTGCCGCTTCCGCCGCCGCACGGATTCCCGCTGCGCATCTTTATTCCCGGCAAGTACGGCATGAAGCAGCCCAAGTGGATCACCGAGCTCGAATTCCTAGACCATGAGACGACCGGCTACTGGGAAGCGCGCGGATGGAGCAACTCGGCGTGGCGCAAGGTCAATTCGGGATTCTTCTCGCCGCGCGTCGAAGGAGGTCTGTTCTCGATCTTCGATCGCAGCGCCAGGGTCACGGCGCCGGTCGATATCTGGGGGTGGGCGCTGGCGGGACCGTCGGGAATCAAGCGCGTGCAGGTTTCCACCGACGACGGCGCCTCGTGGCGCGACGCGAGCCTCGCCCGCAACAGCTCGGTCTACGTGTGGACGGTGTGGAAGTACCGTTTCGCGCCCGAATCGGCCGGCAAATTCGTGATCCGCGTCAAAGCGACCGACGGCAGCGGCATCGAACAGCCGCCGACCGATCCGCAGACCGGGAGCGGAATGAGCGGGCAGCCGCGGATGGCCGTCGAAGTGACGTCGATTGCATGAGCACGCCGCGCTCAGTGAAAGATCCCGCTGAAGAATCGTCCCACCGCGCCGATCACGCTGCCTGAGGATGGGCTCGCCGCCGCCGACGGTATCGGCGCCGCGGCCGGCGGCGGCAGCGGAGGACTCGAGGCCGGCGTCACCGAATTGGCCGCCGGAGCTGACGCATACATCCCGCCCCCGTGCAGCGGGCAGATATTCGTGGGCGCGGTGCCGAGCAGAAACGGCAGCGCGATTGAGCGCGGACATGAAGCGGTTGCAAGACCGCCCGACTGTGGGTCGATTGTCGCCATCGTGATCCCCGACGGCTCCGGAAAGTCCGGCGAGCCGGGTCCCGACGCCTCGACCATGAAGTGCGCCCACGCCGGAAGCGCGGCGCCGGCTCCGGTGAGCCCGATACTGCGCGGCTCGTCAAAGCCGACCCATACCCCGCACACCAGCTCCGGCGTGTAGCCGATGAAGTAGGCATCGTGGTAGTCCTGCGTGGTGCCGGTCTTTCCCGCGGCCGGAAACGTCACGCCCATCCGCCGCGCCGCGGCGCCGGTGCCGTAGCGCAGCACCTGCTTGAGCGCGCCGGTTATCAGGTAGGCGACCGCGGGCTCGACCACGCGCTGGCTCTGGTCGGCGTGATGATAAATCTCATGCCCTGCCGCATCGATGACATCCGCAACCGCGAACGGCGGCGACTCGATTCCGCCGCCGGCGAACACCTGGTAGGCGCCGGTCAGCTCGAGCAGGGTGGTTTCATCGGAGCCGATCGAGATCGGCAGCACGGCGGGAAGATGCTCGCGGATTCCGAGTTCGTGCGCGGTCTTCACGATTCGCCCCGGACCGAGCCTGCTGCCCAACCACGCGGTCGGCACGTTGAGCGATTCGTACAATGCCTCGGCCACCGTGACCTGCCCCTGGTAGGTGCGCTCGTAATTGACCGGCGTCCAGGTCCCGAACGACATCGGGCGGTCGGGCAGAATCGAGGCGAGCGTGAGCGGCGGCGAGAACGGAGAGCGCGACGGATCGAGCGCGGTCAGATAGACGATCGGCTTGAAGGACGACCCGGGCTGGCGCTGGGCCTGCACCGCGCGGTTGAACTGGCTGGCGGCGTAGTCGCGTCCCCCGACCATCGCGCGAATCGCGCCGCTGTCCGCGTCGAGCACCACCATCGAGCTTTGCAGCTGGTCGCGGGTCGCGGCGCGTCGCAGGCGCGGATGGCGCTTCTCAAGCTCTGCGAGGTTGGCGCGCACGCTGGCGGCGGCCTCGCTCTGGAGCTCGGGATCGAGCGTCGTATAGACCTTGAGCCCCGCCAGATTGCCGTGTAGTCCCGGAATTTCCCGCACAAAGCTCGCGACGTAATCTGTGAAGTACGGCGCGCGCCGCAATCCCGGCGGCTGTTGTACGTCCAGCGGCGTCGCGACTGCGGCCTGATAGCCGGCGGCGTCGATCACGCCCGCGGCGCGCATCACCGCCAGCACCGTGTTGCGCCGCCTGAGGCACGCGTTCGGATGGCGGCGCGGATCGTAGAGCGTAGGCGCCTGGATCATCCCAATCAGCGTGGCGGCTTGCGCGGGAGTGACCTCGCGCAGATCCCTGTTGAAGATGTAACGCGCCGCCTCGGGCAGCCCCTCGATCGGCATGCCCTGGTACGCGCCCATCGGGACGTCGTTGATATAGCGCTCAAGAATCTGATTCTTGGACAGGCGAATTTCGATCACGATCGCGACCGCCAGCTCGCGCAGCTTGCGCCCGAAGCTGCGGTCGTAGCGGTCGAGAAAAGTGCGCGCGAGCTGCTGCGTGATCGTGCTGGCGCCCTGGGCCAGGCGATGGCGGCGCAGGTCGTGGACCGCCGCCTCCACGACACGGATCGGATCCACGCCCGGATGGTAGTAGAACCAGCGATCCTCGGTCGCAACCAGGCCGTGCACCAGGTATGGCTTCTGATCGGCGAGCGACACCTCGACCCGCTCGGCCGGAGCGCCCGGCAGCAGACGCCCGACTATCTCGGGCTCGATTTGCGCCGAATCCTTCGCCACGCCGAACGCGTCGGCTACGCCCGCAATCCGGTCGCCGTCGAGACTCACCCTGACCAGCGCGGCCGGATGATCGATCGCGCCGACCTGGTAGCCGCGCGTGTGAATCTCGATCAGGCCGGGCCTGACGCTGTACTCGCCGGGCGCATCGGGCGCGGGTGTTTGCGAGTAGCTGAGATGAGCCAGGCGATCGAGCAGGTGAATCCGATCGACATTCACCCCGCTGTGCAGGACGGTCGGCGCGGAATAAATGGCCGAGGTCAGCGCCGCGCGGCGCTCCGCGATCATCGCGGAGATATCGCCGTAAAGCTGCGCGAGATAGAAACCGCCCGCGAACGACACCAGCAAGAAGGCGGCGATCGCGAGCGTGCGCACACGCCATCCGTAAATCCGCCACGCTGGCTTGGATTTCTTCCCCCGCTGCCCCCGCTTCACCCCGGCCATACCGGTTCAACCTCGCAGCCGATCAGGCGGCCGTTCCCAAATACCCCGGGCGCGGCCACGGGGAAGATCATACCCGATGAGAGTCGCGGACCGAATCGGCGCGTTCCTATTTCTTATAGCCGAACCGCCGCAACATCGCGTGCCGTTCCTTCTGATCGCCCTCGCCTTCGACGCCCTTGGGCGAAAGCCCGTCGATTACGCCGACCACTCCGCGCCCGCCCGCCTCTTCGGCGACGATTACACGCAGCGGATTGGCGGTCGCGCAGAAGACCGTGCAAACCTCGGTGACGGATTTGATCTGATTGAGCACGTTGAGAGGAAAGGCGTTTCCCAGCATCACCACGAACACGTGTCCGGCCCCGATCGCGGCCGCAGCTTCGGTCGCGGCCTGCTCCAGGCCCGCGTCAGTGCCGGTATGCCGGACCAGGCAGGGCCCGGACGCCTCGCAGAACGCGGCGCCGAACAAAATTCCCGGCACCGATTGCACCAGCGCCTCGTACAGGTCTTCGATGGTCTTGATGAAATGGGCCTGCCCGATGATCACGTTGAGGTCTTCCGTGGGACGCGGGATTGCGATCGTCTTCATTTCCATCGAGGTGCCTCGCTGCGCTGTGGTGCCGATGATGATATGAGAAGGTCGCACCGTGGGTGAAGCGGCCGCCGCCCGCGGTTGCGCGGCGCGCGCAGGTTCTGCGAGATGGACAAGACTCCCCTATCGGCCGACAAGCTGCCGGCCTTCTTCTATCGCCTGCCGGTCCGAATGCAGCGATGCTACCTGCGCAGCAACGCGATCGATCGCTTCGAGTTCGCGCCGACGCCGCCTGCGACGGCGGCGGTCGCCGAGCTGATCCGCGCGCTCGAATCCGGCGACAACCCCGCCACCGCCCGCGCTGCCGGGTTCGCGGCGGCCGAGGTCTGCCGCTCGGCGCACGTGGCGCCGCTTCGGATCGAGGTGCGGGGCGTGCGACCCCGGAACACGCGTGGCGAGCTGCACGGACTCTTCTATCCATACGATCCGCGCCGCCGAACGCCGCCGTACATCGTGCTCTGGATGCGCACGGCGGAGCGTCACGACGTAGTCAAGCCGCGCACCTTTGTGCGCACGCTGATGCATGAGCTGGTGCACTATTTCGATTACGCCGTGCTGCGCCTGGACGACTCGTTCCATACGCTCGGGTTCTTCAAGCGTGAGTCGTACCTGGTGCGCGAGCTGATTCCGGCGCAGCAAGGGTCGCTGCGGGCTAAAGGTACCGATGCATCCCGCGGCGGGCGAGTTCCTCGGTAACGCGCTTGATTTCCGGCGACTGCGAACGATGTGCGATCAGCAGCGCGTCGCCGGTATCGATCGCGATGAGGTCGCTGACCCCGAACAGCACCATCAGGCGCGAATCCGAATGTGCCAGAAAGCGCTCGGAGTCCAGCGCGAGCACGTTGCCGCGCGTGACATTGCGCTCGCCCCGCCCGACTGCCTGCCACAGTCCCTCCCACGAACCCACGTCGTGCCATCCGAAGCGCGCCCGCACGCCGAGCACGCTTTTGCTCTTCTCCACCACCTCGTAATCGAACGAATCGAAAGCGAGTCTGGAGTATGCGCGGACGAACTGCTTGCCGCCCGTCGCCGCGAGCCGCCTGGCCGCGCGCGCTAGTGCCGGGGCGTGCGCGCGCAATTCGGCATCCAGCGTCCGCGTCGCCATCACGAACATCCCGGCGTTCCAGAGATACCTTCCCGACGCGATCATCCGGATGGCCACGGCGGCGGCGGGCTTTTCGACAAATCGCGCGACTCTGAAGCCCACGCCGACCGTGCGCCCAATCTTCTGGTACCCGAATCCAGTCTCGGGACGCGTGGGCGGCACGCCGATCACGACGATAGACGTATGCTCACGGGCAAGCGCGACCGCGTCGGCCAGCGTGGCGCGAAAATCGGCAGCCGGTTCGATGAAGTGATCCGCCGGCATTACCGCAATTACGCCCGCACCCGTGCGGCGTTCGATTACCGTGGCGCCGTAGGCGATCGCCACCGCGGTGCCGCGCGCCGCAGGCTCAACGATCAGATTGCGCGCGGGAATGAGGTCCTTGAGCGCGCGCCGGAACGCGGGCGCGTGAGATGCCGCGACCAGAACGAAGATTCGCTCGCGCGCCACCATCGGGCGCAGCCGCGCGATCGTGTCGCCAAGCAGCGTCGTGCGCCCGTCGATAGAGAACAGCGGCTTGGGTCGCGCCTCGCGGCTGGCCGGCCAGAAGCGGGTTCCGCGCCCACCCGCGATAATCAGCGCACAGAGCGCCGCGTCGGTGCGCCGCGCGGCCATCTCAGGCCTGGATCGCTCCATACTCGCGGAGCTTGTCTTCGAAGATCGCGCGAATCTCGGCCAGCCGCTTCGGGTTCGCCGCTTCGAACCGCATCACCAGCGCGGGCTGTGTGTTGGAGGCGCGCACGAGGCCCCAGCCGTCGCCAAAATTCACGCGCACACCGTCGATATCGATCACGTCGTAATTCTTGCGGAAATACTCAACGGCCCGGCGCACTACGTCGAATTTGCGATCATCGGGGCAGTCCAGGCGGATTTCCGGCGTAAACGTGCTCGGCGGCAGATCGGAAAGGATCTCGCCCAGGCTGCGCCGCTCGTTGCTGACGATTTCGAGCAGCCGGAACGACGCGTAGATGGCGTCGTCGAAGCCGTAGTAGCGATCGGCGAAGAACATGTGCCCGCTCATCTCGCCCGCAAGCGCGGCGTGCTCTTCCTTGAGCTTGCTTTTGATCAGCGAGTGGCCGGTTTTCCACATGATCGGGCGGCCGCCGTGGCGCGCGATGTCCTCATACATCCGGTTGGAGCACTTGACGTCGCCGATAAAGGCCGCGCCGGGATGCTCCTTCAGGATCGCGCGCGAGAACACGACCATCAGTTCGTCGCCCCAGATAATCCGGCCGGCGCCGTCCACCGCCCCGATTCGATCCGCGTCGCCATCGTACGCGATGCCGAGCTCCGCGCCGTTGCGGGTGACGGCGTCGCGAAGGTCGCGCATGTTCTCCTCGACCGTCGGGTCGGGATGATGATTGGGGAAGCGGCCATCCATCTCGACGTACAGCTCCTCGACGTCGAGCCCGAGCTTCTTCATCAGGGGCGCCGCGACCACGCCGCCGCATCCGTTGCCCCCGTCCACCGCGACTTTCATACCGTGGCGCAACTTGAACTGTGACAGGATGAATTCGCCGTACTCGGGAAGAATCGGCTTCTCGATCACCTTCCCGGGCGCGGAGGACTTGACGAAGTCGCGCGCCTCGATGATCCGGCGGACGTTCTGGATCTCCTCGCCAAAAATCGTGGTGGGACCGACACCGAGCTTAAATCCGTTGTACTCGGCGGCATTATGACTGCCGGTGATCATCGCACCGCCGTCCATCTTCCAGTGCAGCACCGAAAAATAGAGCAGCGGCGTCGGCACGACGCCGATATCGGTCACGTTGATGCCGCCGCTCACGATCCCCTCGAGCAGGCGGTCGTGCAGTCGCGGTGACGACAAACGGCAATCGCGTCCGAGCGTGATGTTCCGCTTGCCTGCGCGATGAAGCATGGCCGCGTAGGCACGGCCGAGATCGGTCACGAAGCCGTCGTCAAAGTCGCGTTCGACGATTCCCCGAATGTCGTACTCGCGAAAGACCTCGCGATTCATGCTGATGCCGTTTCCCCTGACCGGGCCGCCGCGCGTTCCGCGGGCGCTCGCCTCGCCGTATACGCGCGGATTATGATGCACAGTCTGGGCAACTACGGGAGCGAGCGCAAGCAGGCTCCAGGAAATCGGCGGCGCAATCTGGTTTGGCGAATCGGGACTACGGACCCACGGCGATCGTAACCGGGGCGGGACGCGGCGTTGGCCGCGCGACCGCGCTCGCACTTGCGCGCGCGGGATTTTCGCTGTGCCTGGCCGCTCGCTCCGAATCCGAGCTGCGCGCCACCCGCAGGGTCACCGGACTTGACGCCGAGCGCTCGATGATCGTGCTGGTCGATCTCGCCGACAGCGAAGCGCCCGACGCGCTGTTCGGCACCGCGCTGGAACATTTCGGACGCGTCGATGTGCTGGTGAACAATGCCGGATGGGCTCCGGCGCGAACCGCGCTTGCGAAAATGAGCGAATCCGACCTCGACCGCGTGCTCGCGGTGAATCTGCGCGCGCCGATCGCTCTCGCACGGCTGGCCGCATCGGCGATGACCGCGCAAAAGGGCGGCACCATCGTGAACATCGCCTCCGCCGCCGCCCACAATACTCCCGCGGGCGAAACGGTCTATGCCGCCGCGAAGGCCGGCCTAATTGCGTTCACGCGGGCCGCATTCGCTGAGCTGCGGCCCGCCGGAATTAAAGTCTCGGTCGTGGTGCCGGGGCTCGTCGATACCAGTCTCATCCCGAACAACAAGCGGCTGGATCGAACCGCGATGTTGCAAGTCGAGGATGTTGCCGACGCCGTAATGCAGATTGTCCGCGCGCCCGCGCGGGCATGCCCGATCGAGATCGTGCTGGAGCCGCAAATCGATCCGATCCGGTAGCACCGCGGATTGGAATTGATCGGCGCTGCAGCGCTAAACTTACCTAATGACCCGCAAGAAAGCCGCGCGGCCGAAGATCCCCGAAGCCGGCAAGCAGCCCGACCCCGACGAGCTCAAGCAGGTGCTTCGGAACGCCGAATTCAAGAAGTTCGACCCCGAGCTGGAAAAGATCGTGCACCGATCGCGCCGCAAACGTGCGCGCTGATACCCAACCCGGGATCGCCGGCTTCCGATGAATCGCTTCGAATTCTTCGCCGCGATCGAGCGTTACCACACGGTCCAGAATCCGACTTCCGAAGACAAGCTCGACCTCGCCGCGCGATATTGCGGGCTCCGCGACGGAATGCGCGTGCTCGACGTCGGCTGCGGTAAGGGCTGGATGCTGCGGCGGCTGGCGAGCCGCTTCGATATTCGCGCAACCGGCCTGGAGATTAACCGAATCTTCGCGGCGCAGGCGCAAGAGCAGTGCGCGGCGGAGGGGCTGAATGGCAGAATCGATATCGTCCAGGGCGACGCGATGGCCTACCAGGCCGAACCGGCAAGCTTCGACCTGGTCATATGCATCGGAGCGTCATTCGCGCTCGGCGGCTTTGAGAGCGCGCTGGACTGGATGAGCCGGGCTGCCAAGCCGGGCGCCGCAATCGCGATCGGCGAGGTCTTCGCAAAGGAATTACCACTTCCGCCGGAGCTTCTGAGCGACCCGGGCTTGCGGCGCGACCACCCGGAGCGAACGCTCTGGGATACCGTCGAGATCATGCGGGGGCGCGGCTTGCCGCTGCGCGGACTGATCGAGGCATCCACCGACGACTGGGATCGTTATCATTCCCTGCACTGGCAGGCTGCGATGGATTGGGCGCTGGAAAATCCGGGCCATCCCGACGCCTCCCTGCTGAAGGATCCCAACCCGCAACGGCGCGCTCTCGAGCTCGATCGGCGCTACCAGGGATGGGCGATATTCGTTCTGCGCAATGGGCTGGATTAGGCGGGCGCTTGCGCGCCACCCCCGCAACCGGTAACCGTCACCTGCCGGCCGACTCCCGCGCGGAGCGCGGCAGACATCGCATGCGCAACTCGTTTACATTCACGTTCGCGATCGCGCTCGTGGTTGCGATCGTTGCGGCCGCGATCGCGGCGCCTTTTGTCGCGGTTGGAGTCGCCGCGCTCGGCTATCGCTTTCCGTTCCCGCGCATCTTCGACCGCGTAGTGATGGTCGCGTTGTTCGGCGCGATGCTGATTATCTGGCGCCGTTTGCGCCTGACGACGCTGCTCGGCACCGGCTTCGCCGCTCCGCGCAAGAATGGTGTGCGTGCGCTGCGCGGCTTCGGCGTCGGCTTGGCCGTGATCGGGGGATTTTTCCTCGCCGCGGTGCTGATGGGCGCCAGCGGCCACGCGCGCATCGATCACGCAGCTCGGCTTATCCCCAAGTACCTGCTCTCGGCGATCGTGATCGGGATCCTGGAGGAAGGATTCTTCCGCGCCTTTCTGTTCGGCGGCATGCGGGAGGAATTCGGCCCCACCGTGGCGCTGGTCGCAAGCTCGGCGTTCTATGCGATGGCGCACCTGGTGCGCGCGCCTGCTCATTTTTACGTCACCACGCTCGCGCCCGGCGCCGGGTTTCGCACTCTCGCGATGAGCCTTGCGCAGTTCTCGCAGCCCTCGGTGGCGCTGCCAACGCTGCTGGGGCTGTTCCTGCTCGGCATCGTGCTGGCGGAGGCGTTCGTGATGAGCGGGACGGTCTATTTCTCAGTGGGGCTGCACGCGGGATTTGTAATGGGCGCCAAGCTCTGGCCGCGGCTCATCTCGCATCCCGCGCGTCTGCCCGGATGGTTCGCGGGATGGGGGCATATTCCGCTAATCAGCGGAGTCGTGGGATGGATTGCCGCGGCGGCCATCCTGGTGATGTTGCGCAGGCTTGCGGGGACCCGCGGCGCCGCGGTCTGAGGTGCGGAGCGCCTTGGCTTCCCAGTCATAGATCGCCGGCATCCCGCGCGGACGGGTGCGGAAGCGGCGATGCGTCCAGAGAAATTGCTCGGGATAGCGGCGAATGGCCTCCTCCACCACCTTGACGAAGCGCGCGGAGTTCTCCGCGATGTCAGCATCGATGTCGCCGGTGCGAACGAGCGCAACTTCGTCGCTGAGCTCGATCACATGGCTGCGATTATCGGGCTGGCGGATGATGAAGGCCGGCACCACAGGCGCATCCAGCCTGAGCGCGATTCGCGCCAGCCCGCTCGAGGTCGCCGCGGGTTCCCCAAAGAACGGCACGAAGACCGCCTCGCTGCGCTTGGCGTTCTGATCGAACGGGATACCGATCATGTCGCCGCTCGAGATCGCCTTCAGCACCGCGCGCGCCGCGGAATGCTTGCGAATCACTTCGACGCCGGCGCGCTCGCGCACAAACGTCATCAGCGCGTCACCCGCCCGAAAGCTCTGCGTATGATGCACCAGGCTGATCTGGTAGCCGTGCATCGCATGCGCCCCTGGCAACAGCTCGAAATTCCCGAAATGCGCGGTCAGCACCAGCGCGCCCTTGCCCGGATGGCGCGCGCTGATCTCATTCCACACCTCCAGGTTTCGATAGGTTACGCGGCGGCGCAGGCGCTGGCGGAAGAACCCGCCCAGCCGGACGTACTCCGCGGCGGTCCGTCCCAGATTGACGTATGAAGCGCGCAGAATGCGGGCTCGCTCGCGCTCGCTCTTGTCCGGATAGGCAACCGAAAGATTCCGCATCCCGATTCTCACGTGACGGCGGTCGAGCTGGTAGCCCAGCCATCCGCCCGCGACCCCGATCGGGTACAGCACGAAATCCGGCAGCAGGCTCAAGGCATGCAGGAAACCCAGCATGAGCCGGAACAGCAGCCGGTCCCTGGCGCCGAGCGCAAGCTGCTGTGAGCGGCGCTGCTCGCGCCGCGGTGGCAGACCGTTCGCCGGCGCCGCCGGTTCTGCCTGCGCGGTCGAAGCGGCGTGCGCGCCGCCCGTGGCGGGGTGAGGTTCGGATGCGGCTTCGTGCCGCGGCTGCAGGGCGGTCATCGCTTACAGCATCCTGCGCTCGCGCTTGGGTCCCTTGGGAATCACGATTAGCCCGGAGTCGGTGACGAAGAAGCGCTGGCGGTCGCGTTCGAGGTCGTAGCCGATCTCCTCGCCGTCGGGCACGAAGACGTTCTTGTCGATGATCGCGCGGCGCACCCGCGCATGACGACCGATCTCGGCGTAGTCCATCACCACCGAGTCCTCGATATGGCTGTAGGAGTGGACGAACACCGAGCGGCCGAGGATCGAATTGCGCACGGTGCCGCCCGAGATGATGCAGCCCTCGGATATTACCGAATGCAGCGCCTGGCCGCGGCGTCCGTTTTCGTCGAACACGAATTTGGCGGGCGGCTGATCGTAGTAGGCGGTGCGCAGCGGCCAGTGCGGATTGTAGAGGTTCAGATGCGGGCGCGCGTCGCGCAAATCGAGGTTCGCTTCGTAGTAGGCGTCCAGCGTTCCGACGTCGCGCCAATAGCTGAGATTGACCTCGGAATCACCCCGAATCCGGTTGGTCATGAAGTTGTACGCGTAGACCGGGACCTTGTCGATCAACGTCGGTATCAAGTCATGGCCGAAGTCGTGCCGGCTGGTGTTGCGCGTCGAATCCTCGATCAGCGCCTCGCGCAGCACCGCGGGATCGAACAGGTAGTTGCCCATCGAGGCGAGCACCCGTCCCGGCGCTCCCGGCATCGAGGCGGGCATCTCCTTGGGCTTCTCTTCGAACGATACGACCCGCAGGCCCGAATCGACGTTGAGGATCCCGAAGTCGTGCGCCTCCTCCAGCGCAACCGGCAGGGTCGCCACGGTGACGGCAGACTTGTGATCCATGTGGAAAGAGATCATCTGCTGCACGTCCATCCGGTAGATATGGTCGGCGCCGAACACCGCCACCAGGTCGGGCTGGAAGTCGTCCATCAGGTTGAGATTCTGGAAGATCGCGTCGGCGGTTCCCTGGTACCACGATTCGCCCAGACGCATCTGTGCCGGAACGGGAACCACGAAATGGTCAGGCAGGGCGCCGCCGAACTGCCATCCGTCCTTAAGATGCTCGATCAGTGATTGCGAGCGCCACTGAACCAGCACGTAAATCGCGTAAATTCCGGAATTGACCAGGTTCGAGAGCACGAAATCGACAATTCGATATTTTCCGCCAAACGGTACCGCGGGCTTGGCGCGATCCCGCGTCAGCGGATGAAGCCGCGTGCCCTGGCCGCCGGCCATAACGAGCGCGAGTGTTCTCATCCCCGTCTCAGTTCCATGGGTCCCGTACCGCAAGCCAAAGGCGGTCCGGAGCCTGAGAAGTATAGGGTTTCATGGATCGACCGAAAAGGGCCCGGGATCGGCCATGGCTGGAAGGGCCCGATGTTCCAAAAATTAGCACCGATTGTAGCAAATGCCGCACGCACGACGGTCCCGAGCTTCAATAATGCCACACAAACTATCGTTAATCCCCACCTGCAGCTTGAATTTACAGGCTTTTCCAGACTTAAGCGACTGCCGAGGTCTGAGGCACGACGATTGCTTGAAACAAACCCGAGGCAGTTACGTCTAAGTACCCAAGACTGGCCATAGGGGCCGGCGCAAGGCCTCCCCGGAAACGGAGGAAATTACGATGCAGACGACAACCACAAGGAATGAAACCAATACCGGCACCGGCCGCGGTGTGGTCTATCGGACCACCTGCCAGAATCCCGGATGCGCCTTTACCTTCGATCTCAGGATTACCTCGGAAAACGCAGGATTACTCGGCGGTTCGATGGCGTGTCCGCGGTGCCGCCGGCATGGCGGCTTCCTGAAGCCCCAGGGGCGAATCGGGGACAAGCTGTTCGCGGCCAAGCTCCTGTTCCGGATGACCGGAATTGGACCCTCGCGCTCGGACGACGACGATTTGTTCGGGGAAGGTCGCGGATCGGGGTACTCGAAGTATTAATTAGCGCTCCGAAATCGGCTAGACTCCGGAGTCCGTCACCAGATCCGTCAGCTCCATACTGACGCAACGAGCCGCCCGCATAATCGGGGCGGCTCGTTGGCTGTCCGGGTGACGCGCTATACTTGGCGGCTTGCCACCGGTCGATCGTGGCCGGTCATCCCGCCGCGAGCGGGTCCGCGCTCAGCCCTTCCAGGCCACGGATGCTCGGGCGCTCCAGCATCCGCTTGATCCATGCGTCCACGTTGGCGCGATTGTTCGCGGCGGCGTCGATCCCCAGGTCCGCGAGGATCAGCAGGCGCGGTGCAAACCCGATTTCGGCAACCGAGAAGTCGCCGGCCAGGAACTGCGCGTTGGCGAGCTCGTGGTTCAGGAAATCGAGCGCGCGCTCGATGCGCTGATGGAAGACCTGCACGCGGCTGTCGTCGCGTTCGCCGTCGGGCTTGGAGGCCTCGGCGATCAGTTGGCCCACCTGCGGCGTGAATGAGGTGTCCGCGAAGTCCTCAAACAGGCGCGCCCGCGAGCGCAGCGCGCTGGACCCGACCGGTGGAAGGATCGGCGGCTCGGGATACTCGTCTTCCAGGTATTCATTGATGACGGTCGAGTCGTAAACGGTTGTATCCTCATCGACCAGCACGGGGATCCGGCCGAACGGATTGAGGCGCAGAAATTCGGGTTTGCGATGGTCGTTCTGCCCAAGGTCAACCGTGATCAGCTCGTAGCTGAGGCTTTTCTCGGCCAGCGCGATGCGCACCTTCTGGCCGTAGGGACAGGACAGGTAGTCGTAGAGTTTGATCATATCGGGAACGTCCTCATTCAGCCGCAACCTGGAGCTTCAAGCTGGCTTCAACCTCCGCTTCGAGCTTTACCGGGACCGCGAAATCGCCGAGCTGCTTGATAGGTTCGGGCAGGTTTATCTTGCGCCGGTCGATATCGAAACCCTTCTCACGCAGCGCACGCTCGATGTCGATATTGGTTACCGATCCGAACAGCTTGCCCTCCTCGCCCGCGTTGGCGCGAATTACGAGGTTGAGCGATTCGATCCTTTCCTTGACCGTGAGCGCCTGGGTTTTCTGGCGCTCGCGTTTGGCCAACGCTATCCGCTTGTCGTGCTCGAAGGCCTGCAGGTTGCGAGTATTGGCCTCGACCGCGAGCCGGCGCGGGAGCAGAAAGTTGCGCGCGTAGCCCGCACGCACCCTGACCACGTCGCCCGTGCGCCCCAGGTTGGGAACGTCTTCACTTAGAATCACCTGGACATTCATATTCGTGACCGCCTCTTTTCCGCGCCCCCTTTTTAGAGAAAATCGTTGTAGCTGCCGGTTTCCGGGTTGGACGGCTTGAGCCGCCGAATATCGATCCACATGTCGAAGACTCCGGCCAGACAGACCACCCCGGCCACCACCGGCTGAACCAGCGTGATGAAATAGATGATGGTCCGTACGATCGTCGGCACCGAGAGCATCTGGAAGTAAAACGCCATGATCGCGAGACCCTGGCAGAAGTACACCGCCGCTACGCAGATGAACCCGTTGAGCGCGACGTCGTCCAGTGGGCGCCACGGCGCCAGTAACCCGAAGCCGGTCGCTATCAGGGCCCAGACGAGCCATTCCGGCGCCGACCATCGCACCAGGTCACCGAACAATGCGTAGGGCAGCCGCTGCTTGCCGGTCCATCGCCAGAACAGCCGCAAATTGACCAGCACCGCGAACGCCGCCAGCAGCGCCGCCAACGCGGGGCTGAGCCGCAACGTCAGGTCGAGGATCTCCGATTGCGTTTCGGCGGGCACCGCGCTGGGCAGGCCCAGGGTCCGGTACAGTTCCTGCCCGTGCATCATGCCCGAGGTCAGGTCCGCCTGCATCGCATTCACCAGCCCCGCCGGGCCTCCGGTCGCGATCAGCGCGATCACCATCGATGCGGTCAGCATCGCGCCACCCACGCTGACCACGATCAACTCGAACGGGCTGCGCCGCTCGACCATCGCCGCGATCATCGCGGTCGCAAGGCCCATGGTGGCCAGGTAGCCGAGCCCGCCTTCCCATCCCGCCGCCAACGTGATGAGAATCGCCGCCAGCGCGATCGGAATCGCGGTCCGCGCCAGAACGTTGGGCCGTCCCATCGCAAAGATCAGGATTGGAGCGGGCGCGAACAGCATCGCGACGGCGCCGACCAGCGGCACCGCGCCACCGGCCAGAAACAGCGCCGCGGCCATCAACGCCGCCCGCAGCATCCCGATTACCAGCTTGCGCGACAACGCCTCGCTCCGTCACCCGAGGGTCGAGAAGGGCAGCAGGGCCAGGACCCTGGCGCGCTTGATCGCGACGGCGAGCTGGCGCTGATGCTTGGCGCAGTTTCCGGAGGTGCGGCTGGGAACAATCTTGCCGCCTTCGGTCGTAAAGCTCTGCAGCGTGCGGACGTCTTTGTAATCGACCTTCAGGCTTTTGTCAGCGCAGAAGCGGCACACCTTGCGCCGTCCGCCGCCGCCGCCGCGGCGGCGCTGCTGCGACCTTCCGTCGCCCTCACCGCGTCCTCCGCGTGAGGAGGGGCGCCCGCCTTCGTCGGAGTGTTGGCGCTCCGCGCCGTGTTCGGTCCTTTGTTCGTCTGCCATTTCGCCTTCCTGACTGTCCTATCGCTCCATCGCGGGAGCGCATGCATATCTCTTAAAGTCGCGCGGCGCGCGGTAGCTTCCGCTCATCCGCATCCTTCGATCCGATCTGCCACCACCTCGACGCCCGCACCGGCCGGGCCGCGCGAGGCCGCGAGGCGCAGCCTTCCGCTGACTTCCACCGCGCCGCCGCGCCGCAGGCCGGCGCAGGCTGCGCGACCCCGCTCTCCCGCCATCAACACGCCGAGCGCGAGCTTCTCAGCCGCGTCACCGCACTCGACCAGAATTCGCAACACCGGGGTTCCCGCGGGAGTGATGCGCAGCTCGGGCTCCGCCAGGAGCCGGCCGCTCAGCTCAATCCGGTTGGCTCCCACCCTCCGGCTCTTCCATCGGCAGGTCGGACTCGGTGTTGTCGAGAGCTTCCTCGTCGTCGCGGGTCTTTTCGCGCTCGGCCGCCAATGCCGCGGCGCGGGCCTCGGCGGCAGCCTTGGCCTCGGCCAGGCGGCGATTGCGCGCATCGATTTCCTCCCGCACGCGCGCCGGGTCGGAATCAGACTCGATCATCACCGAGAGGTAGCGCAGGACATTGTCGGCCAGCTTCAGGTTGCGCTCGACTTCGTTCATCACAGCGCCGTCGGAAACGTAATCCAGCCGAATGTAGTAACCGCGGCGCTCGGTCTTGATGCGGTAGGCGAGCTCGCGCATTCCCCACTCTTCGGTTTCGATCAGTTCGCCGCCGCCCTGCGTAACGAAAGACTCGTAGCGCTTGATGGCTTCCTTGATTTGGGGTTCGCCCTGGTCAGGGCGCAGGATAAAAATGGTTTCGTAGCGCCTCAACGCGCTCAGATCCTCCTTGTGGTTTCTAGCCCCAAGTTTGGAGCAAGGAGCAAAAACGAACAGTACCATCCCCGTTCGTTCTCAAACAAGGCCGCAAGACCGAAATCATCGGGCTAACCTCAATTCATCTGGCTGGGCTTGAGATTGCCCGCCGACCTGTTATTGAGAAAGACGGTCGTCCCGAGACCAGAACTGCAAGGAGGACGCGTCCGGTGGCAAAGTCGAAACCAAAGTCCAAAATCAGGGCAAAGAAGTCGGCGCCCAGGCCCAAGAAGAAACCGGTCCGCGCCAAGGCGGCGCCAAGGCCCGCCCGCAAGGCCCGCCCGGTTGCAAAGAAAACCGTCCCCCGGCCGGCGGCGCCCAAAGCACCCGCGCGCCCGCCCGCACCCCGGCCCAACGTCCCCGCCTACGACCAGCTTCCGGTCCGCGCTGGCGCTCCCGCGGGATCGGCATGGGGCGTATTCGGCGATCGCGACGAAGTAGGGACGATCAATCTGCTCACGCCCGAGTGCGTGGTTGCGGCGGCGGGATCGATCAAGAGCGGACGCGTGTTCGCGCTCAACCTGCCAATCGACATCCCCAACCCGCCGCTTTTCACCCGCCAGGCTCATCGCCACACGGTCAAGAAGTTCGACCCGCCGGCGGATTTCGTGCTCGACGACTATCTCGACAATTTCTATCCGCAGGCGTCTTCGCAATGGGACGCGCTCGCCCACGTGAAGCATCCCGTCTTCGGCGCCTACAACGGCATCCCGGACAGCGAGATCACCGGACGCGGCGGCACGCGGCTGGGTATCGACAACCTTGCGCGGCGCGGAATCGCCGGGCGCGGCGTGCTTGCCGATATCGGGCGCTACTACGAGCGCACCGGCAAAACGATCAATTTCACGCAGGCTCAGTCGATACCGCTGGAAGACCTGGAGGCAACGCTGGCGGCCCAAAGGAGCCGGCTTCAGCCCGCCGATATCCTGCTGGTGCGCATCGGATGGACCCGCTTCTACCTCGGCGCAAGCCAGGAAGTTAAGGAAGAGCTTGCGCGCGAAACCGTCGTGCCGGGAATCGAGGGCAGCGTGCGGGTGGCGCGATGGCTGTGGGAAAACCATCTCGCCGCGGTCGCTTCGGACTCGCCCGCGCTCGAAGCGCTGCCCAAAGCGCCCGAGGAGGAATTCCTGCACTTCCACATGCTGGCATTCTTCGGGATGCCTATTGGCGAGATGTGGAACCTTGAGGCGCTCGCCGACGATTGCGCCGCCGACGGGCGCTACGACTTCTTCCTGACTTCGGCGCCGCTCAATGTGCCGGGCGGGGTCGGTTCGCCGCCCAACGCGGTCGCAATCAAGTAGCGCGCATCAGTCCGCAACGTGTGACGCGGGCGGGGAGTGTTCCTCCTCGCCCGCGTCTTTCAGGCTTCCCCCAACCCGGGCAGTCGCGGTGACCAAGGTCAGCGGCGAACCCGATCCCTTTGCGAAAATCTCTCGCGGCGCACCCCTCAACGCCCGCGGCCCTGGATTCTCCGCCTTCCACGGGCGCTCAGCGTCCCGCCTGGCTAAACCGGATGTTTAGTTGATGTTGACCTCAACGTCAACTACTCTCGGCGCAGTTCAGGGGGACCTTCGCGCTGGCCTCAATGGACCGGCGCCAAATAGTCTGGACGCGATGCCGCCACGAACCGAGGCTCTAAGGACGCCGGCGCGAATGCCCGCCGGCCGCCGCCGCGAACATCTGCTCGAGGCCGCGGCTCGCGTCATTCTGGACGAGGGCTTCGAGGCGCTCACGATGGAATCGCTGGCAGCGCGCGCGGGCGTCAGCAAGGGCCTCGGCTACGCGTATTTCCAGAACGCCGAAGAAGTGGCGCTGGAGCTGTTCGATCGCGAAGTCGCGCGGATGTACGACGAAGTGGGCGACGCGATCAAGAGCGGCTCCGATATCGCCGACCGCGTCCGTCGCGGCGTCTCCAAGTACCTCGACGTGGTCGGCGAGCGCGGCGCCCTGCTCACCCTGCTCCAGACCAAGCTCTCGGGACGCAAGCGCCGGCGCAGCGTCCGCGAGCGGCTGCGCCCGATGTTCCAGCTGTGGAGCGACCTGGTCGCCTCGCACTTCCAGCTCTCCGCGTCCGAAGCGGAGGCCATCACCGCAATGATGCTGAGCGTGTCGGACGCGATGGCGCGGTCGTGGATCGCAAAGCGCATCTCGCGGCGCGACGCCGAGGATCTGTGCGTCGCCTTCATACTGTCCGGGCTGCGCGGCGCCGCTGCCGCGCGCAGCTAGCTCGCGCCTCCGCCAGCTCTCACATCCGCGTGAGATAAGCATCCTCTTCGGGATTATACCCCGCACCGAGCAGTGCCGAGCGGCGCATCAGCGGCCCCACGCGGCTGAGTCCCGCAAGTGCCGCGTTCCTGAGCGCACGCGCGACCGGCGATACGAAAGCCGCCACCGCTCCCATCTGCCGCGCGGCGGTTTGCACCCGAGTGACGAACCGCTTGCGGATCGACTCGTAACGCGCCCCGGCCTGCTCGAGCGTCTGGCCACGATCGCGAGCCTCGGCGAGCAGGCGCACCACCACCAGCGCATCGACCATCGCGGAGTTCGCGCCCTGCCCCAGGTTCGGCGTCATCGCGTGCGCGGCGTCGCCGATAACGAACACCGGCGGGGCGACCCACCGGTCGAGATGAAGCTCGTGCAGTTCGTCGTAGCTGACGCGCTCCCAATCCGGCACCGCGCGCAACAACTCCACCACCTCGGCGCCGAACGGCCGCCACGATTCGATCCAGTCGCCGAGTCCGCCCGCGCGAATCCCGTCCCACCTTCCCAGCGCAACGCTGCAGAAGATATAGGTGCGGTCCCGCGTCATCGGACAGATACCGAAGCGGCGGCCGTCCGCACCCCACAGCTCGCGAATCACTTCGGCGTCGGTTGCGCTCTGCGCAATTGCGCGCAGGTACGCCTCCCCGATCGGCCGCTTGCGGCCGGCAAGACCCGCGGCCTCGCGCGCGACGGAGTTGATGCCGTCGCAGGCGAGAACGATGTCTGCCTGATAAGCACCCGCGCCGTCGAATCGAAGCGCGGCGCCTCGCTCCCCGCGCTCCAGACCGCTCAGGCGGTGGTTGAAACGCACTTCGATTCCCGCGCTGCGCGCGCACTCGAGCAGGTATTCCTGCAACTCATAGCGCATCGTGACCGCGCATCGGTTTTGCGGGATCGCCAGCGCGCCGTAGTCAATATCGCCGACGATTCGCGCCGGCGGCACGATTGCCTTAAGCCGCCGCATCGGGCGCATCGCGGCCTCGAAGCCGTCCTGGATTCCGAGCGCGTCGAACACGCGCAAGCCGTTGCTGTGAATCAGGATGCCGCCGCCGATGCGCTTGAAGTCGGGCGCCTGCTCGAAGACCACGACCTCGAAGCCGGTCTTGCTTGCGGCCAGCGCGGCGATCAGCCCCGCCGGCCCCGCGCCGACGACGGCGATATTCATTCCCACGCGCGCCAGGAAATCATCGCCCCCGATTCAAGCCTAGTGACCCGCCCGCGCCATCGCCTCGGTGGTGAAGAAATCCTTGTCCACCGCGCCCATATTGATGTACCAGCATTCGCGCTCCGCCGTGTCGGGACCAGGCAGGTAGCAGGTCGTGACGACGCCGCTCTGCACGTCAACGCTGGAAGCGGCGATCACGAACTCACGCTTGTAGGGATAAATCGCGACCTTCGCGTCGGGTGCCGGGCGGTCGCGATAGGTGGAGAGATAAATCTGCGTCTTCCACAACTCGCCCTTGCGATCGTAGCTGTCCACGTACGGATTGAACCATCCTTCGCCGTCGATATAGACGATCGTCTTCGACTCCAGGATCTCGCTGGTCTGCGACGCCCGCGGCGTGACCTGCACCACGTACAGATGGCGCATCTCCCAGTCCTCCTGGCACGCGGTCGCGCCGCCGTCGGTCGGACAGGGATGCTCGGGCGAATTTTTCGCGTGGACGCAGCCAAGCATGTTCCGTTCGCCGAGGTACTTGTAGTCGTACTCCTGCGGCTTGGCGTTGAACCCGCCGGCGTGGTCGGGGTCCCAGGTCGAAAGCCCCGGTGATGCGCTCAGGATGGCCTCATTGACGCGGCGGATGCGCCGGCTCTGCGCGAGAAACGCCCACGCGTCGTCGCCCATCGTCGGATTCCAGTACCGATAGCGAACCCCGCCGCTGCCGCGATCGTCGGCCGGGGTGAGCGTCGGATAGGCGGCCGCGCGCCACCAGATGCCGGTGATCTTGAAATCGGGATCGTTGGGTACCGGCGGCACCTCGGTGCGCCCGATATCGTAATAGCCCGCCAAATGCCCGATCTCGGTGAGTTTCAACAGGCCCTGCGGGTGCCCCGGATTCATCGGGGCAACCTGGCATTCGAAGTACCGAAGATCGAAATCGTCGGTCGCGATCGGCTTGAAGTACGAGTTCCACATGATCTTGGTCGCGATGTCGGGATCGTTTGGATCGAGCAGCGGGAACGGCTGCCCGGCGACGTAGCCGACCACCGTGCGACGGTCCTTCGACAGCCGCACCTGGCTCGAATACTTTTCGGTCGCGTCGCGATAAGGCGGCGGCCAGTCGATCCGGCTCGGCGCCACGATATGCATCTCCATCCCGCGCGACACTGCCGCGAAGGTTCCGGGGCTTACCAGGTTTTTCACCGCCGACGAGTTGGCGCGCGTGATATTTTCGCCGGGGGTCACCTGCGCCGATACCGGGCGTGATGCGGCGCACAGCAAAATGGCCACCGCGGCCAAAAGCGCGGCGGGCATGCGGATGGTGCTCATCATGGCGGCCAACCTATCAAGTGTTCGGTAGGGAGCACCAACCCTGCGCAGCCGCCGTCGCCACCGGCGTCGGAGGGGCCCCGCATCCGGGGCGCGACACGAATCTAAAGCGTTACTTCAACTCAACGATGATCTGCCGGAAGCGCCCCGCGCCCAGGTTCTGGAAGCTGCGCACCGGCCCGCCCGCATACCAGTACGCGCGTCCCGGCGTCAGGGGCTCGCGCCGCGCCTGCTCCTCGCCGCCGTCGCCGTCGCCGCCGCGCTCGACGATTTTCATCTCGCTGCCCTCGGCGACATACGCGGCCGCGTCGCGCCCCCATCTATGCGCCGCGCTGATGCCGCCCGGCGCCAGCGTCATCTCGACGACCCGCACCCGATCGTTGTCGAGGATCGTGATCGTGCCTGGCTCCGCCTCGCGGCCCGCCACCGCCTCGCATCCGGCGAAGCCGAGTTTCTCGGCGCCCTTGCGCGGCGCGCGCTTGAGCTCGAACAGAGCCTCGAAGAATCGTGTCTGGCCCACGTTGTGCGCGCTCTCGATTCCGCCGGCGGGAACGAAGTAGGTGCCGCGCGCCTTGACGTTGAAGCTGTACGGTCTGCGCCCCGGCGTTTCCACGCCGACATTGGCGCCCGACAGAATGAACAGCACGTAGTCAAGCGTATGATGATGCAGTCCGCAGACTTCGCCGGGAGCAAGATCCATCTCCCATACGCGAACGTCGTCGTTGTCCAGCACCACGCGCGTGGCGACCGGTCCGAGTTCTCGCTCTTGCGCCGCATCCATCGTCATTTCTCCTCCTCGTAGCATCCGCGCTCTTCGCCGCAGGACTGCGCGTGCGCCGGCATCCCGTCCGGTCCGTAGGGCCGCTGGGTCAGCAGGCAGGTGTAGCAGGCCGTGGTGCTGTCGCGGTCGAACATCCGCTCGCCATCAGGCGTGCGATAATACGCGGTCTTGGTGCGCAGCAGTCCGCACAGGGGCTGGGACGCCATCGTCAACTCTCCGTGATGTCCGCCGCGCGCAGAATCGCGCGGCGCACGATCACTTTCGCGATCGCGATCTTGTATGCGTTTTCCGAAAGCGCGCCCGCTCCCTTGAGCGCCGCCTCCCCCGCCGCGCGGGCTCGCGCGGGATCCACCGCGGCGCCGGCCAGCGCTTTCTCGGCGTCTGACGCGCGCCACGGAATCGGCGCGACCGCGCCCATCACTACCCTGGCGCCGCGCACCGTTGCGCCGCGCGCGGGCGCGTCGAGCACGACCGCGGCCGCGGCCAGCGGCCAGTCGAAGCTCTGCTTCTCGCGCGCTTCCAGGTACGCGCTGCGCACCCCGGCCGGCGGCGCGGGAACGATCACGCGAGTGATAATCTCGCCCGCCTTGAGATCGTTCTCTCGCCGCGGATCGACCGACGGCGGGGTGAAAAATTTTTCGAGCAACACGGTGCGATCGCCGTCGGGACCGGCGATCTGCGCACTGGCCTGGAACGCGATAAGCGCCGGGGCGAGGTTGGACGGGTGCACGATGTACGACGGGCCGCCGCCCAGGATCGCGTTGTACCGGTTGAGCCCGCTCACCGAGTAGCAGCGCAAGCCGCCCTTCTTGAGGCAATTCACCAGCGGATTGCGGAAATACCAGCATCGCGGCCGCTGCAGGAGATTGCCTCCGACCGTGCCGAGATTGCGAAGCTGCGGAGTGGCTGCCTGGTCCGCCGCCTCCGCAATCGCGGTGAACCGCTCGCGCACCTGCGGATGCGCCCCGACCTCGTGCAGGGTCACGAGCGCGCCGAGCCGCAGCTCGCCGCTCGGCGCGAGTTCGATCCCCTGCAGCTCCGGCAGATGCTTCAGATTGACGACGGTGGCGGGCGCCGCGAGTTCCAGCTTGAGCAGGTCCAGCAGATCGACGCCGCCCGCCATCGCCATCGTGTTCGGTCGCGAAAGCTCGCGCGCCGCGCTCTTCAAATCCGCCGGAGTGACGATCGCGAACCGGTTCATCACGCATGCTCCAGCGCCGCAAGCACGCGGTCCGGGGTGATCGGCAGGCTCCGCACCGGGCGTCCGATCGCGTCGTACACCGCGCATGCGATCGCCGCGGTGCTCGCCACGTGCGCCACCTCGCCCAGCCCCATCACGCCGGTATTGGTGATTCCGTTGGCCACTTCGACGAAGAACGCATCGATGCGCGGGGTGTCGAGCGACCCGGCCATCTTGTAGTCGTCCATGGTCGGATTCATCATCAGCCCGACCTGCGGATCCATCCGGCGGTCCTCGAACAGCGCAAAGCCCACGCCCATCAGCACGCCGCCATTGACCTGGCTGCGCGCGGTGAGCGGATCGATGATCCGCCCGGCGTCATGCACCGCGACCACGTGCGTCACGCGCACAATTCCGGTTTCGATATCGACTTCGACCTCCGCGAACTGGCATCCCGCCTGGTCCTTGCGAAAGCCGCCGTAGTTGGCGATTCGATCGCCCTGGGCGGAGATGGAATCGCCCGGGATGCGGCGGCATACGTCGCCGAACGCTACCGCCCGCGACGGATCGGTCCGCACCCGGATCTGGCCGCCGCGCGCCTCCAGATCCCCGCTCTCCGCGCCGATCATCGGAGCCGCTATCCGGAACAGCTTTTCACGCAGATGCGCCGCGGCCTGCCGGACCGCGGGCGAATTCGACGGCGCGGTCATGCTGCCGCCCGAGGGCACCGAGAACGGATAACGCGTGTCGCCGATCTCTGAGGCGATTTGCGCAAGCGGCACGCCCAGTTCCTCCGCTGCGACCATCGCGAGGATCGTCCGCGTGCCGGTGCCGATATCCTGCGTGCCGATTCGCAGCTCGACGCGTCCGTCGCGATGCGCAATTACCGTCGCCTCCGGCCCCGGCATGCCGACCGCGTGCCACGCCGCGCTGGCTATCCCGATACCGCGCCGCAGCGGCCCGCCGCCCTTCACCGCCGCGCTGCGCTCGGTCCAGTTGAAGGCGCGCGCGCCGATCTCGTACTCCATGGCGCGGACCGGGTTGTCATTGTTGCGGCGGCGGAACTCCAGCCGATCCATCCCGATCGCGCGCGCCATCTCGTCCATCGCGAGTTCCAGCGCGAAACATCCCTGCGGCCATCCGGGCGCGCGCATCGGCGAGGAAGGCCCGGTGTTCATGTTCACGTTGGCTTCTTCGCTGCGGATATTCGGGCAGCGGTACACGTAATGAAACGGTCCCGCGCTGCCCGAGCCCGCCGCAATTCCGCCGCTGCCGCGCTGCACCAGTTCGATCGCGGTAAGCCGCCCGTCGGCGGCGGCGCCCAGCCGCACCGTCTGCTGCGAGTCGGGCCGATTGCCAGTCGCCAGATGCTCGGCCTCGCGCGGGAGCATCAGCTTGACCGGCGCACGGGCGGCCCTGGCGAGTTTCGCCGCGGTTACGATCGCGCGATCCGCGCCGAACTTCGAGCCGAAGCCTCCGCCCAGGTATTCGGTGATCACGCGGACCTTGTCATGCGGCAGATTGAACAGCACGGCGAGGTCGTCGCGAACCGCGAAGATCCCCTGCGTCGAGCACCACGCGGTAAGCCCGTCCTGGTCGAACTTCGCGACCGCGCCGTGAGTCTCCAGCGAGACGTGGGTCTGGACCGGGGTGGTGTAGACGGCCTCGATCCGATGCGCGGCTGTTTCCAGTCCGCGCTTGACATCGCCGCTCGACGTCACCGCCGGCTTGCCGGCGTTGGACCCCGAGCCATACACGCTGGGCGCGCCCGGCTCGGCGGCGTCCTCGAGCGTCACCACGTAGGGGAGCGGTTCGTACTGGACCGCGACGAGCCGCAGCGCGTCGGCGGCGGTGTCGGAATCCACCGCGGCCACGGCGGCAACTTCCTGGCCCGCGAACTTCATCACCGGGTCGTCGAATGCGATCGCGGCGCGAACCCCCGGATGATTGCGCGCGGCGCTGAGGTCAAGCTTGCTGACGCGCGCGTGCGCGTGCGGGCTGCGCAGTATCGCGCCGTAAAGCATCCCGGGCAAATCGACGTCGTAGCTGTAGCGCGCCTGTCCGGTCGCCTTGAGCGGCCCGTCGATGCGCACGGTGGGGTGGCCGACGATTCTCGAAGCGCTCGCCCCATTGCCACGGAGTGGGCTCGTCGTCCGGGATGACGACGCTGACGTCCTCCAGGTGGCCCTCGAAGCCCAGGCGCAAAGTCACCCGCCGCGGCATCAGGCGCTTCCCGTTCGGCCGCCGGCCGCGCGCGCGGCCTTGAGCGCCGCCGTGAACACGTGCGGATAGGTGCCGCAGCGGCAGATATTTCCGGCGACCGCACGCCGGATTTCGGTCTCGCTCGCCGCCGGATTCTCGCGCAGCGCAGCCGCCACCGACATCACCATCCCGGGCGTGCAGAATCCGCACTGCAGCGCGTCCTCGGCAACGAACGCGGCCTGCACCGGATGCATCCGGGCGGGAGCGCCGAGCCCTTCGATCGTTGTGACTTCATGGCCGCGCGCGTCCACCGCCAGCATCATGCACGAGGTCACCGGCTTGCCGTCCAGCCAGACCGTGCACGCGCCGCATGCTCCGCGGTCGCAGACCAGCTTGGTGCCGGTGAGTCCAAGATGCTCGCGGAGCGCGCGCAGCAACGTCACGCGCGGCTCGACTGCGAGCCTGTGAACTGTGCCATTGATCTTGAGATCGATCGCCGCCGGACCGGGGCCGAGCGTTTCGACGATTCCAGGCGCGGTCCGGGGCGAGGCGGCGGCCTCGGCGGTTGCGCCGCTGGGCAGCGAGGCCACCGCGGCGGCGGCGCCGGTCACGACCGCGCTCTTGAGGAACGCGCGGCGGCTGATCGCGGCCGATTTGCCGCGTTTGCGTCCGTTGGACTTCATCGCGAGACCGTCTCGGCGCGCTCTGCTTCGGACCCTTGGGCGGCGAGTGCGGCGGCAACCGCGGCGGCGAACACCGCCAAGCCGGCGATTAGTGCGAAACCCGCAACCTTGAGAAAGTAAACGCCCGCAATCAGAACCTTGTCAAGAATGTATCCGATACTGTATCCCGCGATCGAAACCAGGCGGTCGCCGATTGCGCCGCTCTCTCCCGCCCATCCCAGCCGCGCGATCCGCGCGCAGTACAGCGCCGCGACCGGCAGAATCACCGCGCCCGCGATCAGCGCCGCCGCGGTCGCACGCCGGCGCACGCCTTCGTCCTCGACCAGGCGCGCGCCCAGCCGTATCGCGAGCAGCATCCCCCACGCGGCGCCCGCCGTAACCATCACGTAGTACTCGTGCTCGTTCCACCAAGCGCCGACGGGAGGATTCAGATACCGCACCGCGATTTCCGCGCCAGAGCCATAGCTGAGGGTCGCGACCGCGCCGATCGCAAGTGCGATCGCGCTGAGCCATCGCATCATCCGTTGATAGGGCTTGCGCACTCGTTTCGCCATCGTCATCCCGTCGCGAACATTCCCGCCGCGCGCGTCAGCCCCAGCGACAGGTAGACGATCACCAGGACCAGCGCGCCGACGGTCAGACCGACGCGCCGGAAACGCGCCAGCATCGGCACCAGTTCCGGCGACGGTCCCGCAGCCGACATTCGCCAGATGCGCGCGCCGAGGTTTGCGTACTGATGGATCGCCAGCACGATCACGATCGCCACCAGCACCAGCTTGATCACGAGCAGCGGGCCCATCAAGCCGATGAACATCACGTTGAGCACCCCGGTCGCGACCAGGATTGCAAGCGCGCCGAGCACGATCGCGCCCAGGCGCCGGACCACGCGCCGGAGCACGCGGACGCGCGCGGCGGGCTCCAACTCCTGGGCCAGAATCGGCGCAAGCGCAAAGGTGCTGAACAGCGACGCGCCCAACGCCACGATCACCGAGGTGACGTGGATGAACAGCACGGCGAGGCGCAGGCTAAGCATCGAGATGATTCGCGCTCATCCGCGTCCGGCGGCGCCGAGCTCGCGGCGGTAGGTCATGAAGTTACCCGTCACCCGCGCGCCCAGCGCCTTGGCCGTGCCCCTCGATGCCCAGTTGTCGTCGAGCACCAGCGTGTAACCCGCGTGGCGCATGCCGCGCCCGGCCATCGCCAGGTACGATCGCGCCGCCATCGCGAGCGCAATGCCGCGCCCGCGCGCGCGTTCCAGAACGCCGATATTGATGAGCGCGCCGCGGGTGCCGCCGCCGCGCTCCGGGTCAAGCCGCACCCCGCGCCGCACCTGGGCCAGCACGGGGCTCAGATCGTGCACGGAGAAGACCGCACCGACCACGTCGCCCTCCAGCGCCGCCACCATCGAGAGGTCCGCCACCGGCGTCTCCCACAGCGACGCCAGCATCGGGCGCACCTCTTCGCGCGTAATCGGATTCCATCCCCAATGGCGCTGGAAGGCGGCGTTGGTGACGTCGGTCCAGGAATCGATTGCGGCAAGGAATCCGTACTCGCGCCAGCTCTTAATCTCCACCCCGGCGGCGTGCGCGCCTTCCACGGCGCGGCGGTAGCGCGCGAGCATCTCGGGCGTGAGCGGCGCGGTATAATCGAGCTGCCCCTTTTCGGTCAAGAAGCCCGCGTTCTTGAAGCATCGATGGTAATGCGGGGGATTGCCGCGCAGCAGGAACGACGGCAGGCGGCCGTAGTTGTCGATCGCGTACGGGTAGTCCAGGAATGCGGCGAAGCCGCTGCGCACCGCGTTCATCGCGCGCGCGTCGAGCGAATCGACCGCGGCCTCGATCAACGCGGTTGCCGCATCTTCTTCTTCCGCAATCGACTCGAAGTGAACCAGGTGCCCGAGCTTTTCGTTCCAGTGCTGATTGTAGCGGTGATTGATGACCGCGCTGACGCGCGCGACCACGCGCCCGGCGCGCCGCGCGACCATCGGCTGTATATCCAGGAACCTGGCTAGCGCGGTGCGCCCGGTCAAAAGCTCGATTTCGTTCTGCACGTCGGGCGGCCACCATGCCTCGGCGTTCCCATAAACGGCATAGGGCAGACGCGCGAATTCGTCGAATCCGCTGCGCGTCGTCACGCGATCGATCTCGAGACCCCCGTTGCCCATCACGCTGCGCGGCTGTTCACTTTCATCCGGCCGCGCACCCCAGCTTAGCATCGCCAGCCGCCAAGCGATCATCGCCACGATACTCCTAATCCGCGAGCGGCCGGGAACATTTGCGCCTCAATTGGGATTTTGGATGCGGGAGGTGCTATGTTCGGGTGCTCCGATTATGGCGGACCAGGGTGCGAGCGGCGCGGAAAAACGCAGGCTCTTCGAGCAGCTTGCGCTGCCCCATCTCGACCTGCTGCACGCGGCCGCGATGCGGCTGGTGCGCAATGCCGACGACGCCGGCGACCTGCTCCAGGAAACCATCCTGCGCGGCTACCGCTTCTTCCACCAGTTCACGCCGGGGACCAACTGCCGCGCCTGGCTGCTGACGATTCTGTACAACAACTTCCGCACCGGCTACCGGCGCAGCTCGCAGGAGCAGCCCGCCGCCTCGGCCGAGGATTTCACACGCCAGTCCGACCTCCGCGGGCTCGCCAACGATCCGCCCGACTCGAATCCCGAGACGATCGTCGCAGAGCGCCGCGTCAGCCCCGAGGTTGTCGCCGCGCTCGACGCGTTGCCCGAGGAATTCCGGCTCGCGCTGATGATGGTCGATATGGAAGAGCTGAGTTATCAGGAGGTGTCCGGGGTTTTGGGCATACCGGTCGGTACGGTGAAGTCGCGGGTATCGCGCGGGCGTGCGGCGCTGCGCGAGGCGCTCAGAGGATACGCGCGCGAGCGCGGAATAATTCGATCTTGACACCGATGAATACCGGCAATAACTCCGGGAAGCGAGTAGCGATGCACGGCGGGGGGACCGTCGCGCCCGCATCGTGGGGGAAGCCACTGGCGCGATGACCACGTGAACTCCGACACCTACATACGCGATTACCTCGCGGCGCACGCTGACGGCGAACTTGCCGGCGACGAACTCCGCGCCGCCGAGGAGCACGTCGCCGGATGCGCCGAATGCCGCGAGCGCCTGACCGAGGAGCGCGCTCTCAAGCGGACGCTGCGCGAGCACGCCGCCTCATTCGCCGCGCCGGCGGCGCTACGCTCGCGGCTGGCGGCGGTGCTCAATGCGGAAGACGCCGCCGCGCGTGAGGCGGCGCGCGAAGCGGCGCCCGCGCGCCGTGCCCGTGGCGGGTTCCCGCGCGCGCGAATCTGGATTCCCGCCGCCATCGCCGCGCTCCTGATCGTGGCGTTCATCGCGGACCGCGGGCATCGCACCACCGAGCCGAAGGTCCCGACCTTCGACCTCGCGATCGCCCATCTGCAAAGGTTTGAGAATCACTTCGAGCCCAACGTGCCGTCCGACAGCCCCGCGCACATCTCCGAGGCCTACATGGATCACGACATGCCGGGCTTCATATGGGACTTCACTCACGCGGGCTATCGGCTGGTCGGCGGACGCCTCGATCACATGCCGGACGGGCGACCCGCCACCTTCACGCTGTACCGCAGCGGCACCGACGCGATCCTGTGCACCTACGTCGAGATCGCGACGTTCACGCCGCCGCTGAAACCGGCGGAGCTGGCGGTGGCCCACGTCTTCTATCGCTACCGCGGCTACAGCATCTGCGTGACCAAGGTGCCGAAGGACAATTTCTATTGCATCCTGATCTCGCAGCGGCCGATGCAAGAGTTCATGCAGGTGATCGGGGGCACGTTCTGAGCGCGCCATGAGCAGCGCCGCCTCCTTCCCCGCCCCAAGCGCGGGCGCACCTGGCCGCAACGCTCTGTTCGCGATCGCGGCCGGCGTGGCGCTGATGTTTCTGGCCGGCCCACTCCTCAAGCTGGTCGTCACCAGCGACCCGCACGGGCTTGCGGCGTCATTCACCGACCCCGCGGTGCTGAGCGCAATCGGGCTGTCGGTGGTCGCGGCAACCTGGGCGACGATGCTCGGCGCGATCGTCGGGCTGCCGCTGGGATTCGTGCTCGCGCGGCGCGAGTTCGCCGGCAAGCCGATCGTCGAGGGGCTGGTCGATCTCCCGATCGTGATACCGCATCCGATCGCGGGAATCGCGCTGCTGTTCGTATTCGGGCGACGTTTCTTCGTGGGCCGCGCATTTTCGATTTTCGGAATCCACTTCGCGGGAGCGGTGCCGGGAATCGTGATCGCGATGCTGTTCGTGTCGGCGCCGTTTCTGATTAATGCGGCGCGCGACGGATTCCGCGCCGTCGATCCCCGGCTCGAAGGCGTCGCGCGCACGCTCGGGCGCGGGCCGTGGCGCGTGTTCTTCGGCGTGACAGTGCCGCTCGCGCGCGGGTCGCTGGTGTCGGGCGCGGTGATGATGTGGGCGCGGGCGCTTTCCGAATTCGGCGCGGTGGTGGTGCTCGCGTACTACCCGATGACGGCGCCGGTGCTGATCTACGATCGCTTCGAGGGCTTCGGCCTTAACGCGGCGCAGCCGGTGGCGGCGGTGGTGGTGATCGTGGCGCTGGTGATCTTCGCGGCGCTCAGATGGTTGAACGTCCGCGAGCAGGCTCCGGATTAGGCGCGCGCGATACGTCAGCGGCGCGAGGCTTCGAGCGCCTGATGCTCGGTCGCGTCGAACAGATGCAACTGATGCGGTCCGTTGCCGCGCGGAATCTCGACCGGGTAATTGCCGGTGAAGCACGCGTCGCAGTAGCCCTCGCGGGTGCCGTTGTCCAGGAACGAGTACAGCCCGTCCCAGCTGAGGTACCCGAGCGAGTCGGCGCCGATATAGCGCCGGATCTCTTCGACCGAATGCGACGACGCGAGCAGCTCCTCGCGCGTGGGCGTATCGATTCCATAGAAGCATGAATTCGTGGTCGGCGGCGCGGCAATCCGCATATGCACCTCGCGCGCGCCCGCCTGCCGCAGCATCGGGATCACTTTCGTCAGCGTGGTGCCGCGCACCAGCGAGTCCTCGATCAACACGATTCGCTTGTTGCGCAGCAACTCCGCGACCGGGTTGAACTTGAGCTTCACGCCAAAGTGGCGAATCGACTGGCGCGGCTCGATGAAGGTGCGGCCCATGTAATGGCTGCGCACCAGCGCCATCTCGAACGGCAGCTTCGACTCCTCGGCGAATCCCAGCGCCGCCGCGTTGCCCGAGTCGGGCACCGGCACCACCAGGTCGGCGTCGGCGGGGCACTCGCGCGCGAGCGCCCGCCCCTGCTGCTTGCGGACCTGGTACACGTTGCGTCCGTAGAGCAGGCTGTCGGGCCGCGCGAAATAGACGTACTCAAACACGCAGCGGCGCGGCGACGCGGGTGCAAACGGCTTGATCGAGCGGATCCCGTTCGCGTCGACGATCACCATCTCGCCGGGATCGATCTCGCGCACGTACTCGGCGCGCACCAGGTCGAGCGCGCAGGTTTCCGAGGCGAGGATCGTGGCGCCGTGCAGCTTGCCCAGCACCAGCGGGCGAAAGCCGTGCGGATCGCGCACCGCGATCAGAGAGGTCTCCGTCAGCAGCACCAGCGAGTACGCGCCGCGCACCTGCGAGAGCGCATCGATCACGCGCTCCTCGAGCGAGGGCGCGTGCGACGACGCGATCAGATGAATCACGATCTCGCTGTCGGAGGACGACTGGAAGATCGATCCGTTGGCCTCCAGCTTGTCGCGCAGCTCCTGGAAGTTGACGAGGTTGCCGTTGTGCGCGAGCGCCAGTCCGCCGCCGCCGTATTCGACCACCAGCGGCTGGCAATTCTTGATCGAGGTCGAGCCGGTTGTGGAGTAGCGGTTGTGACCGATCGCGCTGGTGCCCTCCAGGCGCGCGATTATGTCGGCGTTGAAGATGTCGGCGACCAGGCCCATCGCGCGATGCGAGATCAGCGCCTTGCCGTTGGACGAAACGATTCCCGCCGATTCCTGGCCGCGATGCTGCAGCGCGTAGAGCCCGAGGTAGGCAAGGTTGGCTGCCTCGGGATGCCCGTACACGCCGAAGACCGCGCACTCCTCGTGAAAGGCGTCGAGCTTTGCTTCCTCGACGAACAGCGCGCCGCGCTTAGTCATCGCCCGCAAGCCTCCCGGGCAGGGCCCGTTCGTAGATCGATCGCAACTCGCTCAAGTGCTCATCGATAAGCGGCAAAAGCGCAAGCCGCGGCTCCCTGGTGACACGTCCCACGACGCCGCATTCGAGACCGCACGCCCCGAACATTCGCAGCAGCTCGGCCGCGCTTTTCTCCGCCGCGGAAATCACGACGGTCGAGCATCCTTCTCCGAACAACTCGGCTGTCTCGGCAAGTCCGCGCGCCGCGAGGTCGATTTCGGCGCCGAGGCTCACCTCGGGATTGAAACAGGCCTCCGCGATAGCGATCGCGAGCCCGCCTTCGGACACATCGTGAGCCGATCCTATCAAGCCGCGTTCGGCCGCGCGAACCAGGGTCTCGACCAGAGCCGCCTCGCGCGCGAGATCGATCGGAGCAAGCTCGCGCCCGCCCCCGCCGAATGCCGCGGCGTACTCGGAGGCGGCCAGGCGCGGGCGCGCGGTGCGCACGAGCAGGATCGCGTCGCCGGCGCGCGTGAAATGCGACCGCACGTGGCGCGTCACATCGGTCATCACCCCGACCATCGCGATCGTCGGCGTGGGCGGAATCGCGCGCCCCTCGGTCTCGTTGTAGAAGCTCACGTTGCCGCTCACCACCGGCGCGCCGAATGCGCGCGCGGCGTCGCCCAGTCCGCGCACCCCCTCCGAAAACTGCCACATGATCTCGGGCCGCTCGGGGTTGCCGTAGTTGAGGCAGTTGGTGATTCCGACCGGACGCGCACCCGTGCACGCGACGTTGCGCGCCGCTTCGACCACGGTCGCGATCGCGCCGAGGTACGGGTCGAGTGTGCAGGCGCGCGGATTCGAATCGACCTTGAGCGCGAGCGCGCGCCGCGAGTTCTTGAGCCGCACCACCGCCGCGTCGCATCCGGGACCCTCGACCGTGTTGCCCTGCACCAGCGAATCATACTGGCGGAAGACCCATCGCTTGGAGGCGACGTTGGGACTCGCGAGCATCGCGCGCAGCGCCGCGGCGGGCGCGGGACTCGATGCGTGCGGCGCCTCCATCGGCTCCGGCGGCTTCGCGGGCCGGCACACCGGACGATCGTAGAGCGGAGCGGCGTCGGCGAGCGCGCCGACCGGAATATCGGCGACCGTCTCGCCGCGCCATCGCGCACGCCATCTGCCGTCGCTCGTGATCTGTCCGATCACGACAGCGTGCAGATCCCATTTCTCGAACACCGCTTGGAGCTCGGACTCGCGTCCGCGCTCGGCGACGATCAGCATCCGCTCCTGCGACTCGGAGAGCAGGATTTCGTACGGGGTCAGCCCCTGCTCGCGCAGCGGAACCTTGTCGAGGTTCAGCTCGATTCCCAACTCGCCGCGCGCCGCCATCTCGCTGGACGACGAGGTGAGTCCCGCGGCGCCCATGTCCTGGATCGCGACGATTGCGCCGGTCTTGCCGGCCTCGAGACACGCCTCGATGAGCAGCTTCTCGGTGAACGGATCGCCGACCTGCACGGTCGGGCGCTTGGACTCGCTCTCGGCGTCGAACTCGGCCGAGGCGAGCAGTGAGGCTCCGTGGATTCCATCGCGCCCGGTCGCGGAGCCGACGTAGAGCACCGGGTTGCCGGCGCCGCGCGCCTTTGCGCTCCACAGTTCGCCCGCACGCGCGAGTCCGAGCGAGAATGCGTTCACCAGGATATTGCCGTTGTAGCGCGCGTCGAACATCACCTCGCCCGCGACGGTCGGCACGCCGACGCAGTTGCCGTAGCCGCCGATTCCACCGATCACGCCGCCGACCAGGTAGCGCGTGCGCGGATGATCGAAAGAGCCGAACTTGAGCGAGTCCATCGAGGCGACCGGCCGCGCGCCCATCGTGAAGATGTCGCGCAGGATTCCGCCCACGCCCGTGGCCGCGCCCTGGTACGGCTCGAGGTAGGAGGGATGGTTGTGGCTCTCGATCTTGAAGACCGCGACCCATCCGTCGCCCACGTCGATGGCGCCCGCGTTCTCGCCCGGTCCCTGCACCACCAGCTCGCTGCGCTGCGGGAGAGTGCGCAGATGCTTGCGCGAGGATTTGTAGGAGCAGTGCTCCGACCACATCACGGAGAACACGCCCAACTCGGTGAAGGTCGGCGCGCGGCCCAGCAGCTTGCGGATAGCCGCGAACTCGGCGGGGGTAAGACCATGCGCGCGCGCCTGCGCGTCATCGACTCGCGGCTCGCCGGTCAGCGCCACGGCGGTGTTGCTCATCCTGCGCTCGCCACTATCGACTGGAATATTCTGAGCCCGTCGGTCCCGCCCAGCATCGGCTCGACCGCATGCTCGGGATGCGGCATCAGGCCGAACACGTTGAAGCGGTCGTTGGCGACTCCCGCGATCGCGTGCATCGCGCCGTTGGGATTGGCCTCGTCGCTCTCGCGGCCGGCGCCATCCACGTAGCGCAGCAGCACCTGCCCGCGCTCTTCCATCTGGCTGAGCTCGTCTTCGGGCGCGACGTAGCGCCCCTCGCCGTGCTTGATCGGCAGGCGCATCACGTCGCCCTGGCGCATCGCGCGCGTGAACGGCGTTGCGGCGTTCTCGACCCGAACGTGAACGCGCTCACAGATGAACGAGAGCGTCTTGTTGCGGACCAGCACGCCTGGCAGCAGATGCGCCTCGCACAGGATCTGGAAGCCGTTGCAGATGCCGACGACCAGGCCGCCGTCGGCGGCGAACTTCGCGACGCTCTGCATGATCGGAGAGAAGCGCGCGATCGCGCCGCAGCGCAGGTAGTCGCCGTAGCTGAAGCCGCCCGGCAGCACCACGCACTCGGCGCCGTGAAGCGAGGCGTCCTTGTGCCAGAGCATCTCGGCCTGCTGGCCCATCACGTCGGCGAGCGCGTAGAGCGCGTCGGCGTCATCGAGCGAGCCGGGAAACCTGACCACGCCCCACTTCATTCGCCTTCAACCTCGAAGGTGTAATCCTCGATGAGCGGGTTGGCGAGCAGCCGCTCGCACATCCGATGCGCCTCGTCGCGCGCGCCCTGTGCGGTCGTGGCGCTAACCTCGAGCGTGATGAAGCGGCCGATCTTCACGTCCGAGACGCCCTTGAAGCCGAGGCTCTTGAGCGCGTGTTCGACCGCGCGGCCCTGCGGGTCGAGGATCCCCTTGCGCGGCGTGACGAACACCTTTACGCGCAAGGCGTGCCTCGATTTCCGGCGACGATCATCAATCTTCCACCCGGCGGAGCATCTCGTGGTACGCCTCTTCCACGCCGCCCAGGTCGCGGCGGAAGCGATCCTTGTCGAGCTTCTGGCGGGTTGCCTTGTCCCAGAAGCGGCAGGTGTCGGGACAGATCTCGTCGCCGAGCAGAATCTCGCCGTGATGGCGTCCGAACTCGAGCTTGAAATCGACCAGGATCACGCCGCGCTCGTCGAGGAACCTGGTCAGCACCGCGTCGACCCTGAGCGCCATCGCCTTGATTGCCGCGATCTCGGCCTCGGTCGCCCATCCGAATTCGATCGCGTGCTCGGGATAGATCAGCGGATCGTCGAGCGCGTCGGACTTGTAATAGTACTCAACGACGGGGCGCTTGAGCGTCTCGCCTTCCTCGCGGCCGAGCCGCTTGGCCATCGAGCCGGCCACGATATTGCGCACCACGGTCTCGACCGGGATTATGTCGAGCCGCTTGCACAGCATCTGGCGATCGTCGAGGCGGCGGACGAAATGGGTGTGGACGCCCTCGTGCTCGAGCAGGTTGAAGAACAACTCGGACATCCGGTTGTTCATCACGCCCTTGTCCTCGATGGTGCCGCGCTTCTTTGCGTTGAACGCGGTCGCGTCGTCCTTGAAGTACTGGATTACGAGGTCAGGGTCGGAGGTCGAGTAGAGCTTCTTCGCCTTGCCCTCGTAGAACATTTCCAGCCGGTTGGGCGTTGCTTCCACTGTGATCTCTCCGTGAATCAGGATGCTGATCAACTACCTGAGCGATAGAGCCGGGACAACGAATCGATTGCCGCGGTTATCCACAAAGCTCGAATTCAATTCACAGCGCCGCGCGGAATTCATCGCGGCCGCGGCGCCGGCGGCGCGAATCGCTCGACCAGCTTTTCGGCCAGGCCGACGTAACCGCGCGGGCTCAGCCGTGCGAGCGCGGCGCGGCTTTTCTCATCCAGCGCCAGCGCGGCGACAAACTCCTCGATCACCTTGCGGCTCGTGCGGCGTCCGCGCGTGAGCTCTTTCAGCGTCTCGTACGGATGCGGCATCCCCTGCGCGCGCATCAGCGTCTGGATCGCTTCCGCAACGACCTCCCACGCCTGCTCGTCGTCGAGGTCCTCCGCGATCCGCCGCTCGTTGACCTCGACGCGGCCGAGTCCGCGCTCCAGCGAGGCGAGCGCGACCATCACGTGACCGAACGCGGTGCCGATGGTGCGCAGCACCGTCGAGTCGGTCAGATCGCGCTGCCATCGCGAGACTGGCAGTTTGGCCGCCAGATGCGCCAGCATCGCATTCGCCACCCCGAGGTTGCCCTCGCAGTTCTCGAAGTCGATCGGATTTACCTTGTGCGGCATGGTCGAGCTGCCGGTCTCGCCCTTGACCGCCTTCTGCGTGAAGTAGCCGATCGAGATGTAGCTCCACAGGTCGCGGCACAGGCCGGTCAGGATCGTGCTGGCGCGCGCGGTCGTGTCGAACATCTCGGCCATGTAGTCATGGCTCTCGATCTGGGTGGTGAGCGGATTCCAGACCAGCCCGAGCGATTCGACGAACGCGCGCGACTGCGCGATCCAGTCGAGCTCCGGCGCTGCGAACTGATGGGCGTTGAAATTGCCGACCGCGCCGTTGAGCTTGCCGAGATATTCCTGGCGGCGCAGATGCGAGAGCTGGCGCTCCAGACGCGCCGCGAAGATCGCCATCTCCTTGCCCAGCGTCGTCGGCGACGCCTCTTGCCCGTGCGTGCGCGCGATCATCGCCAGCCCGGCGTAGCGGTGCGCAATCGCGGCCAGCGCGTCGCGCGCCTGCTCGAGGGCGGGCAGCATCTCGCGCCCGGCGAACTCCTTGAGCATCAGGGCATACGAGAGGTTGTTGATATCCTCGCTGGTGCAGGCGAAGTGGACGATCTCGACGGGCAGATTCGGATCCAGCGCCGCGACCCGCTCCTTGACGAAGTACTCGACCGCCTTGACGTCGTGATTGGTCTGGGCCTCGAGCTCCTTGACCCGGCGCGCCGCCGCGAGCGTGAAGTCCTGAAAGATCGCGCGCAGCGCGGACTGCTCGGCGGCGCCGAGCGCGCGCATCGGCGTGAAGCCCGGATTCGCCGCCAGCGACAGGTACCACTCGATCTCGATTCGGACCCGATAGCGGATGAGCGCGAACTCGCTGAAATACTCGGCCAGCCGCCGCGTGCGCGCGCGATAGCGCCCGTCAATCGGCGTCACCGCCATCAGGGATTCGTCGATATTTGGCTTATCGATGCTCACCGGTGGCTCTTTGGCCCGCGGGCGTGGCTTTGCGATAGGGGTCGCCGGACGGCCCGGCCGGCCAGCGGGCGCCCACGATGCCTTGAAGACATTGAGGTATTCACGCCCGGGCGCTCACGCGCGGATGGCTTTGTTTGATTTTCGTCCCGGACGGCACTTCTCATCCCCCGCCCCCGATTCGCGATAGTCGGCAGGCGCGTGAGTGTATCGATGTTCCGGAACTCGGGCTTAAGTCGTGGAAGCAGGCGCTTCACTCAAACATTCTAGCGCACTTCGGCCGCGAAGGTAAGGCTGCTATCACGCAACAGCGCCGCGCTTTGTGCAACGCCGCGCGCATGTTTTCCTGAGTGGCGCGGGCGTCCCTGCCCCTGCACGGTCGCGGTTGAGAATCGGCGGGCGCGACGACCTGCCCCACTCGGAGTAATCGCGTTGCACCTGTTCTGTGAATGGCGCGGGTGTTCCAGCCGGTGCGCCGCGCGGTGCCGCCGGAGGTCGAGGGTTACCGCACCGAGCTCACCACCTACGAAGAGATCGGCTGCGGCTACTGACGCCGACAACGCATCGAGTTCTCACCGCGGTGATTCGGCAGCAGGGCTGGCCGCGCGCGCAGCCACCCCCACTTGTATTCTCCCCCATGTCAAAAAATGGGGGAGAATCAGAATGTCTTTCCCGATCTAATGTCTTTCCCGATCTAATGTCTTTCCCGATCTCGAGAGATTGGTCACAACAGAATTCCCTCCCCCGTTTCTCGACACGGGGGAGGATCAAGGAGGGGGTGCAGAAGCGGTTTGCGCGGCCCGCCCCGATGACGCTGCGCTCGCATCCTCTCGCTAAGAGGGAGAGGGCAGACCGAAGCGCGCTTCTGACGCGCAACCACTTCGCCGCGTGCGTTAGCGCCCGGTATGGCCGAAGCCGCGCCCGCCGCGCTTGCTCGGCGCAAGATCGTCGGCCTCTACCACCTCGACACGGGTGACGGGCGCAATGATGAGCTGCGCGATCCTGTCTCCGGGATGAATCTCGATCGTGTCGTCGCCCAGATTCACGATCAGCACCATCAGCTCACCCCGATAATCCGCGTCGATCGTTCCGGGGGTGTTGATTAGCGTCAGTCCTTCCCGTATCGCGCGGCCGCTGCGCGGACGCACCTGCCCCTCGTAGCCGGGCGGAATCTCGAGCGCGATTCCGGTCGGGATCGAGCGGCGCTGACCCGGCGCGACCAGCACGGCGCCGCCGAGATCGGCGACCAGGTCCATCCCGGCCGCGTTCGCGCTCTGATAGGCGGGAACCTGCGCGCCGGGGCGCAGGCGTTTCACGCGCACGGTCACCTTCATCGCGAGCAGTTAAGCACAGATCGCCGCCCGCGCGAATCGCGTCTGGCCGCTCGAGCTGGCGGAGCGGATGGTGGCGCACAATCTCGCGCCCTCTCCCTAAGAGGGAGAGGGCCGGACGGACGTCCCCCCCCATAATGCGGCGGGCCGGCTCGGCATTATGCCGAACCGGCCCGCTCTTTTACGTTGTTACACAGTCTCGCGCGCTCATCTCACGCGAGCGCGGAGTTTCTTACATGCCGGTCTCCGCGGCGTGCTGCATCGCCTCAGGCGTGAAGAAGCCCTTGTCCACCGCGCCCATATTGATGTACCAGCATTCGCGCTCTGGGCTGTTGCGGCTGGGCAGGTAGCACACGCTCGACTCGGCACCCTGGACGTTGAGGGAGCTGGCGCCGACCACAAACTCGCGCTTGAAGGGATAGATCGCAACCCTTGCGTCGGGCACCGGGCGATCGCGATAGGTCAGCCAATACAGGAAGTTCTGAAACAGCTGACCCTGACGGTCGTAGGTATCGACGTACGGCTCGAACCATACCTCGGAGTCCAGGTACACGATATTCCGGCCCTGCAGAGTGTTGACGATATTGTAGCGTGGCATCGCCTCGACCACGTACATGTGGCGCATCTCCCAGTTCTCGGGGCATACGCTGGCGCCGCCGTCGAACGGGCAGGTGACCTCGGGCGAATGAGCCGCGTGCACGGTCGCCAGCTGCTCCTTCTCGCCCAGCAGCTTGTAGTCGTAGGCCTCGGTCTTGGGATTGAAGCCCGAATAGTGATCGGGATTCCATGCGCTGGTTCCGGTCGCGTCGCTCAGGATCGCCTCATTGAGACGACGCACGCGCCGCGCGCCGGGCGTATACGACCACGAATCATCGCCCTTGCCGGGATCGGCGTAACGGTAGCGGATAATCCCGTCGCCGCGCGCCGTGGCCGGCGCCAGCACCGGATACAGCCCGAACAGCCAGAGCCGCCCGCTATGCTTGAAGTCCGGATCGGTCGGAATCGGCTCGACCTCGGTCCTGCCGACCAGGCTGTAGCCTGCGTAATGCCCGACCATCGTGTCGTTGATGATCCGCTGAGATTCGCCCGGTCGCACGTACTCGTCCTGGCACTCGAAGAAGCGCAGGTCGTAGTCGTCGGACTGAATCGGGCGGAACACGTTGTTCCACATCAGCTTGACCGCGACGTGAGGATCGTTGACGTCGATCAGCGGAAACGGCTGACCCGCCACGTAGCCGATCATGGTGCGATTGTTCTTGGACAGCCGCACCTGGGAGGCATACTTTTCGGTAGCATCCCTGTACGGCGGCGGCCAATCGACCCGCTGAGTCGGTACGATCTTCATCGCCATCCCGTGCTGCACTCTCCAATAGACGCCGGGCGAGACAAGATTCTTTACCTTGTACGCGGTCTGCGCGGTTATATAGTCCCCCGGTTTGACTTGCGCGCGCGCCGGTTCCCCTCCGAGCGCGAGCACAGCGGCTGCCACGATCATCGCGGCAAACCACCCCGAAGCCTTGCCCCTAGCACACATTAGTTACGCCTCCTGATGGACCGCATAAGCGGTGCTTAAACCTTACCTACCAAATTGCGGCTATACCCCCCTGTATGTCAACCATAAATCGAAATCGCCACCTGGGCGCCGTCGCGTGCCCGCGCTAGCGCAGGCGCGGACGAAGCTCGCGCTCGAATCGGTCCAGGAACGAATCGAGCGAGCGCTCGGCGCCCAGCGGCGTGACCAGAATTTCCTCGATCCCGATCTCAGCGAAGCGGTTGAAATAGGCGGCCAGCTCTTCGGGCGGGGCGAGAATTCCCTCGACATAGCCGCCGGTCTCGGTCCACTTGTCGGCGAAGCCGACGTAGACGCGATGCGACAGCGCGAAGCCGTCAAGCGAGCGTCCCCGGCGCCGCGCGATCTCGCGAATCCATCCGATCCGCTCCGCAACCGCCTCGGGCTTCATCCGCGTCCCGTGCCATCCGTCGCCCAGCTCCACGGCGCGGCGAATCGCGCGGCGGCTGGTGCCGCCGACCCAGATGGGGATAGTTCCGGCGGCCGGGCGCGGGCCGAATTTCATTCCGGCCAGGCTGAAGAACGCGCCGTGAAATTCGGGCGCGGCGGTGCTCCAGCACGCGCGCATGAGCCGGATCGCTTCGTCGGTGTAGTCGCCGCGCCGCTCGTAGGGAGCGCCCAGCGCCTTGAACTCCGCCTCGAGCCATCCGCTGGCCACCCCCGCAACCAGCCGTCCGCCCGAGAGCCGATCCACCGTCGCCAGCTCCTTGGCCAGATGCAGCGCGTTGCGATACGGCACCACGATCACGCTGGTCGCCAGCCGGATGGTGCTGGTGACGGCGGCGGCGTAAGCGAGGGTCGGGATCGGGTCGAGGATTTCTATTGCGGGGATGCGGCCGCCGCTGGCGGGCACCACGATATGGTCGCTGACCCAGATAGAGTTCCATCCGTCGCGCTCGGCGCGCCGCGCCGCGCTGGCGATCTCGGCGGGCGTGGCTGCCCCCATCTGCGGCAAATGAAGCCCGAGTTTCATGCGCGTATGCCTCCGCGTGGAAAATTCGCGATGCAAAAAGCCGGTTCACTTTCGCGCGGCGCTCGCCCGTCGGCAAGCGCCCGCGGCGAGCAATTCGCCGGCGGCGGCGCGGAGCCTTGAAATCGCGCGGCGGTGCGGTCATCAAATGTACATGGCTATCGGTGCGGCAAGAGTATGCGCGATCGCGCTCGCGATGGGACTGGTCGCCGCGGGATGCGTGCGGGTCAGCCCCCAGGAGCAGATGAAGGCGGCTATCGAAGCCCAATGCAAGGCCGGCACCGGGCCCTGTCCCGATCCGAAAAAAGCCGAGATGACGATAAAGTGCCAGGCTGGCGATCTCGCCTCATGCCAGACCCTTGCGATTAACAATTGCGAGTCGGGCGACCGCCTGTCCTGCCAGTCGCTCGCGGTGACCTACACGCAGCTCGCGCCGCTGTGCAAGGCCCACAACCCCAGCGCGTGCCGCGCGATTAAGCTGCCCTGGCCGAACCCCCGGATGTGGAATCCGCAGGCCTCGCTCGCGCAGGCGCAGAGCGACTGCAAGGCGGGCAAGAGCGCGTCGTGCCGCGCGCTCGGTACGCGCGCGCAGCCGTCGGGCGATCAGATTCTCTGGACGCAGAGCTTCGTCGCGCCGGCCACGAAAAATTAGCGGCGGCGGCGCGCCAAGTCCCGAAGCCGGGGTCCTTCGACTCCGCCCGCAGCGGGCTGCGCTCAGGATGACACAATGCGGGCTGCAGAGGCCCCTCTCACTTCGCTCAGGGCGCCGAGGCGGCGGCTCAGGATGACACAAAGAGCAGCGCGATCATGATCCGAGTGGCACAGGCTTTAGCCTGTGCGGCAATCGACGCATCGCGCGACGTCAATCGCGGGCAGCGACGCTCGCGCCGCTCAAATCGAAATCGCGCCGCGTGGGTCATCCCCAGACGCGGCGGGCGACCTGCGCCACCAGCTTGAGCTTGGCCTCCTGCACCGCGGGCGTGATCGGATTGCCTTCCCATACGGTGCCGAAGCCGCATTGCGTTGACAGCGCCATCCGCTCGACGGGCAGGAAACGGGCCGCCTCCTCGATTCGCGCGACGACGTCGTCGGGCGCTTCGAGTTGCGCGCGCTTGCTGGAGACGAGTCCCAGCACCACGCTCTTGTCCGCGGGAACTTCGCGCAGCGGCTCGAAGGAGCCCGAGCGCCAGTCGTCGTACTCGAGCAGGAAGCGCGAGAAGTTGGTCGCGCGGCGGAACAATTGCTGCGCGATCGATTCGTAGCCGCCCTCGCCCACGTAATATCCCTTGTTGTTGCCGCGGCAGAGATGAAGCGCGAACGAGACGCCGGGGACCGCGGCGACGGAGTTGATGATGTCGATGCCGTCGGTGAGCAGCCGCTCCGGCGCCATCCCACGCTCCGCAAAGTCGCTGCGCCGGCGCTCCGGGTCGCACAGCATCCCGAGCTCCGGCGCGTCGATCTGGATATATTCGCATCCCAGCGCCGCCAGTTCCGCCGCCTCGCCGCGCACGATCGCGGCCGCGTCTGCGAACAGCTCGAAGGGGTCGGGGTATGCGGCGCGCGAATGCTCGGGCGACCATCGCAGCGTCATCATCAGCGGACTCGGCAGCGTGACCTTGATCGGGCGCCGGGCGCGGGCGCGTGCGTAGGCGAACTCCTCGTTGGTGAGCGAGCGGGTGCGCGCGATCTTCTCGACCACCGCGTACTGCACCACGATATCGGTCTGTTCGGCCTTCTCGCCGCGCTCATGCGGCCGGCGCCATACGCGGGTGAAGGCGGGAATCGGCTTGACGCCGGTGATCACGTCGGTGAGCGGGGCGATAAAGTGGGTGCGGCGCATCTCGCCGTCAGTGACCACATCGACGCCGCATCGCTCCTGCATCGCGATCATCTCATCGACGGCGCGATCCTCGACCTGCTTGAAGTCGCGGGTGGTGAGCTGACGGGCTTCCCATCGCGAGCGCGCCTGTTTGAGATAGTCGGGGCGCAAGAGAGATCCGATTACTTCGGCGCGATAGCTATCGAGCATCGCAGTTCTCCTCCCGCCGCTCAGGAGCGTTTGCGGGGGTTGTGCTTGTATTCGCGGCTCATGCGCGCGCTGGCCAGCGTGTCGGCCACGCTCCATTTGCGCTTGTTCTCGGCGACCTGCTCGGGCGACGGCGCGGGGGTGGGCTCGTACTTCGCCACGGTGAAGTCGCCGCGATGCTCCAGAATCGCGTGGTTGAGCGCGACGTCGTCTGCGAACGCCGGAGGCACCGCCTGCTCCTGGAAAATCGCGCCCCACGGGCATTCCGGCTCGCACGCGCCGCAATCGATGCATTCCTCGGGCTCGATATAGAGCTGGTTGGGGAACTGCTCGTCGTCGGGGCCGCTGTAACGATAGATGCAATCGACCGGGCAGATCCGGACGCACGCGGTATCGACGCAATCGATGCACAGCCGTGTAATCGTGAATGCCATCGCCCTGACCAATCGAGGTAATCAGAAGAGCGGTGCGCGGCTCAAGAGCGGGCGCGGTTGCGATCGAGCGCGGGAAGGTGGCTAACTCGAACCGCCGTCGCAATTTGGGGGGGCGCATGAAACTGAAATCGATCAAGTCTATCGTCAAATTAGTCAAATTCGCGGCGCTGGCCGCCTGCCTGGGACTGCTGGCCGCAAGCACGGCCCTGGCGCCGTCGCCGCTGGAAATTCCCGGCGGAAAGGCGGGAGTCGGCTTCGACGATATCAATTTCGCGCCCGCGCTCGGCAAGCTGATCGTGCCGGCCGGGCGCACCGGTGACCTCGATCTGATCGACCCCGCGACCAGCCATATCACCGTCATCAGCGGTTTCACCGCGCACGCGAAGTTCGGCGGCTTCCAGGCCCAGGGCGTGACTTCGGCGGACGCGGGCGCGGGGATGCTGTTTACCGCCGATCGCGACGCGATGAAGCTCGAGGTGGTCGATCCCCGCGCGCGGACGATCGTGGCCTCGGCGCCGCTTGGCGGCGAGCCGGATTACGTCCGCTACGTTCCCGCCACGCACGAGGTCTGGGTGACCGAGCCGCGCGCAGGGCGAATCGAGCTCTTCTCACTGCCGAGCCATGGCGTGCCGACGCCGGCGCATCGCGGTTTCATCGCGATTCCCGGCGGTCCCGAGTCGCTGGTGATCGACACGAAACGCGGGCGCGCGTACGCGAATCGGTTCACCGACACCACGTTCGCGATCGATCTGAAGGCCCACAAGATCGTCGAGCAATGGAAAAACGGATGCAAAGGCTCGCGCGGACTCGCGCTCGACGACGCGCGCGGACTGCTGATGGTCGGATGCGCCGAGGGCGCGCTGCACGTGCTCGATCTCGCGTCGGGCAAAGTGGTGGGGCAGGCGTCGTCGGGCGACGGCGTGGATATCATCGCGTACAATCCGCGGCTTTCCCACGCGTATCTGCCCGGTGCGAAGAGCGCCACGATGGCGGTGATCGGAATTTCGCCCACCGGCGCGGCCAGCGTGCTCGCGACCCTCGTCACGGCGAAGTATGCGCATTGCGCCGCGGCCGACGATCGCGACAACGTGTACGTATGCGATCCGGTGCGCGGGCGCTTGCTGATGTTTCACGACAGCTATCCCGCCGCGAAGTGATCGCACGGGCCGCCGTCGGTGCGGTGAGCGCACGGCCTCAATGACGAAATCATGTTTCTGACCGGGTTCACACAGCTTAAACGGGAACTCGCATGTTCATCGCCCTGGCTTCAAACTGGCTGTCAGCCCACTCGTCCCCGGCGCTTCGTAGGCGTGCCCAGTAGACGGTGTTCACTCTTCCGTAAAGCTCCGATTCCGTTCACTGTATATTGACGGTCCCGGAGGTGGCGATTTTCAGTTTCCAGTTGGAAATCTCAGTGTATTTGTTCACGTCCAACTCGTTCGTGAACTTGACCAGTCTCGCGGTGTCCGGACCGCTGGCGTCCTGGGCGCGCTGGCGCAGATAGTAAGGAGGAATGCTCTGATAATACAAAGTGGCCTGGACTTTCGCCGCGTTGGTGAGTGCTCCTGTCAGCGGTAGCTGGTAACGCACCACGCTGCAGCCGCATCCTTCTTGATAGCTCGGGTCAGCGCCCGTGCCCACCGGAGCAAGGATATCGGCGTAGGGACCGCTGGAAGACCTGCCCTGCGGCTGAATTCGATTGTCCTTAACCTTGTTATCGAGACTGAGAAAACTGGTGGTCAACTGTCCCTGGGGATCACGCACCATCTCCTCGTAGATCTCCACCTGTTGGTCGCTGCGTAATCGGATTGCCGGTCCAGAAGTGTGGTTGAAAGGTCTGCTGGGAGGGGCTGAAGAATTCGGTAAGCAGTGGGTTGCCGGCGGTGTCCGTAATCACACCGTCAGTGTTGGTCCCACCAGATTCCCAGAGGACGTTCCCGCCGGCGTCGAGCACCTGGAAATCCAGGAACGCGCGGCGGAAGCTCACTCCTGAAGGGAAGTTGTGACCGGCAAGATTCTGGATCCGAACGTCTGCCTGAAGCTGTCCGCCGCTTTCGGTTACGGAGTCGACTGTCACTTGCGCGGTCATGGTTTGTGCCTCAAGGACCGCTCCCGCAACGGCATTTGGCTGACCGGTATATGTATTCCGCAGGGGGTCCGGCAACAACCCATCTGCCGGGTACAACCCCAGATCGGACCGAAACTGATCGAACATTTCAAGTGCGAAGAGGTTGATGCCAAGGAGTTGATGACGCGCATAGAATGTACGGTTCTGGAGAATCAATTGGTCAGCCGGTAGCGATGTTTGTGGACCAGTCTCCGGTACCCGGGGGAATGTGCTGTCCTCGATGTTGGCGACTGGGAACGCCAGCTTCACGCCATTGAAATTATCGGGCATATGGCAGACCTGGCACGGTTGGCTTGGTGAAGGAGCTGTTGAGCCACTCGAAGTAGGTGGTCTGCTCGAAGTCGGTCTTGGGAACGCCATTGTCAATGACCTGATTGCCGTTGGCGTCATAGATTGGGAGCACGATCGTGTGGCAAGAGGCGCACAGTTTCGCCTGCCCGACCTGAGCTCCAAATATCGGTACTATTCCCACAGAGTTTATCATCGGCCGCCGAATTACATTGTCGCCGACCTTCACGTCGGAATCGCCGGAGGGATAAGGACCATAGACTACGTCAGCAGGGCCGACTTGAAACTTCCCTGTATAAGTAGAGGGATCGTCCAGGTCCTCGTGGCGCTTATGTGATGGCAAACCGCGCACGAGACCCCGTCACGCGCAAGCGCGCCGTACTTCGAGGTGGGATCTTGCAGTTGGTCGCGAGTGAACAGCGTGTTTGCCGCGGTTCCTTTGTCGATGTGAAACTGGCGCTGTCCCATTACTCCGTGGCAGGATAAACACGTATCCTGAATGAACGCGGGAGGGTTGGGCTTGCCTTGGAGGTTGGAGTGTACGGTCGACTCGGTATCCAGTTGGGCGAAGAATATGGGATCGCGGCCGGAGAGCCCCATCATCGAATAGCGCCATTCGCCATAGGTCGACAGGTTGACCGGAGTCGACGATCCGGGTGGCGTATAAAGCATGTGCGTGGGCATTGGGGTGTTGTCGGTAGCGTCGTGGCAGCTGGCGCAGTTATCTGAAGTAACGAACAGCGAAGGCCCCCCGACCGACGCAGGTTTCGAGGGCGATCGATCCAGGTTCTCGGGCACTGGCCTGCACCCCGAAAACTCCGCCAATTTGAGGTAGAGTTCGTCGCCTGAAAAGGAGACGGACGATGAAAGGAAGCCGCTTCACGGAGGAGCAGATCATCGGGGTGCTGCGCGAGCAGGAGGCCGGCGCCAGGACCGAAGAGGTCTGCCGGCGCCACGGGATCTCGAGCGCGACCTTTTACATCTATGGACGGCTCCCCCGTGGCAAGAAGGTTCTGGTTCTGGTCTGGCGGTGATCGATTGCAAACATCTATTCGGCGTCACCGCTTGATGGTGCGCCCAAATGGGATATCCGCTCACACCCGCCTCGACAAGTGGTCGGCCTCGAGGGCCATTATAAAAGTCAGGGTTTGAGTGTGCCGGTTCGATCCGTCAGCCCATTTTCCGATCCTTCAAGCAACCTCGCTCAACCTTCACGCAGCAGCGCGGTACGGCTCGCCACTGGTCAGCACGGCCCAGATTACCCGTGCGTTCTTGTTGGCGACCGCGACCGTCGCGCGGTTATAGCCGCGCCGCTGGCGAAGCTCGTTGACCCACGTACTTCTCGAGTCGGTTTTTCTGACCGCCGTCCGGACGACTGCTCGTGCGCCGTGTACGAGCAGCGTCCTTAAGTGCTGACTGCCGCGCTTGCTGATACCCATCATTACCCTGCGGTCGCCACTGGAATGCTGGCGCGGTACGAGCCCGAGCCATGCAGCCAAGTGCCGGCCGTTCTTGAAGTCGGATCCATCGCCGATCGCCGCTATCATCGCGGTCGCCGTCTTCGGCCCGATTCCTCGGATCTTGGCAATCCTCTGGCAAACTTCGCTGGCTTTGAAGATCGCATCGATCTTTCGATCGAAAGCCCTGATGCGCTCGTCGATCTGGAGCATGAAAGCGTAGAGGCTTGAGACGATCTCCCGCATCAACTCTGTGAGCTCGTCGCTGGGCGTGGCCAGGATCTTTGGAATCAGCCGCCGTGCACGTGTGGCCGAAACCGCGATCGCGACCCCGCGGTCGAGCAAGAGTCCGCGCATCTGGCTGATCAGTGCGGTTCGATGATTGACCAACCGCTGGCGTGCGCGGTGGAGCGCCTGGATGTCCTGCTGTTCGAGTGTCTTCTTCGGCACGAACCGCATGTTCCGCTGCTGTACCGCCGTGCAGATCGCCTCGGCGTCGTTGGTGTCGTTCTTCTGCCGGCGTACGAATGGCTTCACATACTGAGGCGCCATGATCTTCACCGCGTGACCGAGCTTCTCGAACTGCCGTTGCCAATAGAATGCACCCGTGGAAGCTTCGATGCCGATCAGGCACGGCTGCAGGTCGCCGATGACCTTCATAAGCTGATCGCGGCGAAGCCGCCGCGTCAGTACCGAGCGTCCCTTTCGGTCGACGCCGTGGAGTTGGAAAACATTCTTCGCCAGGTCGATACCGAGTACGTGAACCTTCATCGTTAGCCTCCCTCTGGAACGTCTGTTCGCCATTTTGGCGATCGGAGAGGGGGAGCCGTCCATCCCATTAAGTGGAAGTCGAAGTACGGCGGGCTTGAGGTCTCGGACGCCAGGCGGCTGAAGGCGCTGGAGGATGAGAACCGGCGCTTAAAACGGCTGCTGGCGGAGTCGCTGCTGGACAACGCGGCGCTCAAGGACCTGCTCGGAAAAAACGTCTGAAGCCTGCGGCGCGGCGAGTAGCAGTGATTCGGGTAATAGAGCGTCACGGGCTGAGTCAGCGACATGCGTGCGAGCTGGTGGGGTTGGACCGTTCGACTCTGCGCTATCGGTGCAGACGACCGGACGACTCGGCATTGAGGCAACGATTGCGGGAGCTGGCCGCGGAGCGACGGCGCTTTGGCTACCGGCGCTTAGGCTGGATGCTGGCGCGCGAAGGTCACGCGCTGAACCACAAGAAGCTCTATCGGCTGTACCGGGAGGAGCGGCTGATGGTGCGCCGGCGTCGCGGACGAAAGCGGGCCCAGGGTACGCGAGCACCGATGACGCTGCCGAGTGCGATCAACCAGCGCTGGTCGCTCGACTTCGTCTCCGACACCCTGAGTGACGGCCGGCGCTTCCGCATCCTGTGCGTGGTCGACGACTTCAGCCGCGAGTGCCTGGCGACGGTGGTCGACACCTCACTGGGCGGGGTACGGGTGGTGCGTGAACTTGAGCGGCTCACGCTCGAACGAGCGCTGCCGGAGACGGTGGTCAGCGATAATGGGACGGAACTCACCAGTGGTGCGGTGCTGCGCTGGGCAACCAGCAGGGTGTCGTGGCACTACATCGAGCCGGGCAAACCCGTGCAGAACGCCTTCATCGAATCGTTCAACAGCAAGTTGCGCGACGAGTGCCTTAACGAGTACGTGTTCAGCAGCCTCGGCGAAGCGCGCGCGATCATCGAGGCGTGGCGGCACGACTACAACCACCTGCGCCCGCACTCAAGTCTCGGCTACCTGGCGCCGGAGGAGTTCGCAGCAAGGAATCAAGGGAGCTCGGCCGTCGCGCGCACCGCTTGGCCAGCAGAGCTGGCTGGCGCGGCGCAAGGCGCGCCGGCCTCGGATCCAAAACCAGACAGTTTTTCAGCCGCCCTCAGCAAGTGAAGGGCGGCCGGAAAAACTGTGATGAAGATGAAACCAAAACTACAAACGACACGCCCCAGGAGGGGCGAAATAACCGGCCGGACTCTACTTATAACTGGTGGGAAGTTGGGGTGCATGTATGGACCCAGCCCTGTGCGCAAGGTCGTCGCATTGATGATCTGAAGTCCGGTTGCAGGCATGTATCCGGCCTCGGAGAGGAACTGCAGTAGTTCCGGGCCATGATGGAAATCCGCGCATCTTTCGCTCATCAGGCCATCGGCCTCGCGGGCCGTGCACCCCAACAGGTTAGAAAGACGCCGGTCCGACCGGTTCGCGATCATCTCTGGAGACAACCCTCGCAACCTCTTGGCAGGTTCTTCGCCCGGTGGTCGGTCATGCGGCCATCGGGATGCGGTACAGCTCGCCGCGGGTTAACAGCGCCCACACCACGCGCGCATTTTTGTTGGCCAATGCCACTGCTGCGATATTCGGCCCGCGTCGTTCGCGAAGCCTCACCACCCATCGGCTGCGTGGATCAGGCTTTTGCCCGACGTGGCGCAGAGTGGTGCGTGCGCCGTGGATTAATAATGTGCGCAGATAACGATCGCCGCGCTTGCTGATGCCAAGCAGCATCACGCGCTCGCCGCTCGAGTGCTGGCGCGGAACCAGTCCCAGCCATGCGCTTAATTCCCGTCCGCTGCGGAACTGGCGGGCGTCACCGACGGCTGCAATCAGCGCCGTGGCGGTCAGGGGACCGACTCCCGGTACCGCCATCAGCCGTCCCGCTCGTTCGTCAGCGCGCGCGAGCTCCGCGATCCGCAGGTCGTAGCGCTTAATCCGCTCCTCGAACAATCGCAGGCGCTCATTCATCTCCGCCAGGATCTCGCGCAGCAAACCGCTTACCCGTTCATCCGCTTCACCAACTATGGTTGCGATCAGCCGCCGCAACGCGCTCCCACCCTGCGCTGCGATTACTCCGCATTCAGCCAGCAGTCCGCGCATTTCGTTCATAAGAGCAGTGCGCTCGCGGATCAGTAACGAACGCACACGGTGCAGCGCCATCATGTCCTGCTGCGCCTGACTCTTGATTGCGACGAAGCGCATCGACGGTCGCCCGACCGCTTCACAGATCGCCTCCGCGTCTCTCGCGTCGTTCTTGTTCGACTTCACGTACGGTCGCACGAACTGCGGGCTCATGAGCCGCACCTGGTGTCCGAGCTGGGCGATCTCACGCGCCCAATAGTGCGCACTCCCACACGCCTCCATTCCCACCAGGCAGGGCTCCAGCTGCCTCATGAAGGCCAGCAGCTGGCGGCGCCTTAGTTCGCGATGCATCACAGTCTTTCCGTGAGCGTCGACCCCGTGTACCGAAAATACGTTCTTTGCCAGGTCGATACCCAATGTCGTAACCTTCATCTCGGATCCTCCCTCGCTCTTCGCCGTGATGGTTCACTACCATCCTGGCCCATTCAGAGGCCGCTTTGAAAAGCGAGGGCTGGGTCCATCCCATCAGGCCAGCACCGTACAGGGTATCGTGGTCGTGGCAGCGGGGAGCGTCCGCACATTGGCAAATATCGAGCTCGGTAGCCGGTCGGTGAATCCCGATGCCGGATCCGAATCGGCTCGCGCTTGCAAATGCGGTGCGAAGCTCGGAAGCTTCGCATCAGCAGATATCGATGCGGCCGCGCCCGCCGCGGTCGTCGGGTTCACAAATTCCGGGGTGGAGAAGGTTCCGGCTCCGGGGGAGTTTGAGATTGCGGAGGCATGGCAGCCTATGCAGTTAATACTAGTGGGGCCATTAAACGAAAACACCGCATCGGCGCATCCATTCGTCGCGGAGGTCGCGGAAGGCGCGGCCGCGGCGCTTGTACTTTCGGTCCCAACGACCCCCCAGTACCATCCGTCCCACCAAAGACTTGAATCCTTGATCATCACGCTCCAAAACAGGATGAGGGAACTGGGATCCGTATCCGCATACTCTTCCTTGAACCATCGCGCCGTCAGGTATCGGACCCTGTCGGTTCTGAACGGTCATCCAATTGAACAGCGAGGGTGAGTACCAGAGTTTGACAAAGGGGGCATGAAGGCCCTCGCTGCTGCGCCGGGCCGCGTCGTGCGGCCACTGCTGCTTCTGGTAGCAAAGCTTCATGGCGAATTTATTAAGGCGAGCGACCTTAAAGTGTGGCGAGGAAGGCGGCGGCAATGGTGCACAAGCACCCGTAAAGGCCGGGTTGTTCGTATTGCCGCCGCTACCGCCGCAGGACCAGGAACCACACGCAACAATCAATAGAACGATGAACAGGAGGTTTTTCATGCTCTTCATAAAACCGGGTCAGCAGACGCGACTATGCCGACCACATCTCTCCTTGCACGCCGACCCTTTTTGACCGGTAGCGAGCTGTTTGTCGCCAGCTTCCATCTCAGCGACTATTGATTCCTCGGGCAGTTCAGGCTGGTAGTCGTAGTAGCGAATACTCTGTCCTTGCCACCCTTCTTTCCCCGTCGGCTTTCGGCTCAAGCCGGAATTTCCGTTTTCAAAGCTTTGCAATGTCGGACCAACGCCAGCAGGATTGTCAAACAAAAAGTTGGAGCGCGGTTTTGAGCCCAAAGGGCTTTCGAAAACGCCGCAACGGCCAGTTCTGCATCGCGTTGGCACAGCATACCGTTTTTCCAATCGATTTCGCGGACACCTCTTCCTCCCTACCGCCTCACCGAAATCTGCTGCGCACTGGGGGCCGCCTATCCCGCTGGCGACGCCACCATCGCGATCCTCCGCAGCATGCTGCCAAACGGCCGCCGCGTCAGATGACTCTCCGCCAGCAGCAGCCAGATGACTCTCCCCCAACAGCAGACAATAGTAGCGGGCGTACTTTATCAGGCCCCCGCCGGTTTTCACCAGCCGCTGCTGAAGACTGGTCAGCGACCAGTTGCCGCCACAGGTTGCTCAGATTGCGGGCGATTACACTCAGCCACAGCCGCACCTCGTTGGCCCGGAAGCGGTGGCAAGAAAGCCGCGTCATCGCGACCGCCTGCTTGCCTTCCTTGATACACTGCTCGGCCATACCGCGGCTTCCCCCTTGGCGATCAGCTCTCGATTGAGCACGGCCAGGCTGGCCAGGTTTCCTGCTTGCGTCAGCAGTTCGGTGTCGAACGATTGCAAGCACGAGGTCAACGCTGTTGCGCGCGCCGGGACTTTCTCGGAGCCAATGAGCCGAAAGGCCGGGTCCTCGGACAGCCGCTCAGCGTCTCTGTCAGGGCTTTTCGCGCATCTTGTCAAGTTGGTAGTCCACTTGGAAAACGGAAATCCGGGCTTAGACAGTCGCTCTCATCATCTCTTCCAGCCGCGAAGCGCGCATGCCTTCCAGCCGCGAAGCGCGCATGTCGTCGCGACGTGCGGGGAAGTATCGATCATTCGCATCGTCGGCTGAAAAGTGAACGACCTTCGAGAAGCCCATCGACTCGAGCTCGCGAGCGAGCGTCGCGGGAACATACCTGCTGAGCCATCGTTCACCACCGGCGGCCGCGATCGCGGCGAAGATCGAGATACCGACCCGCTCACCCAGCCCGAGAGCCTGCGACGCCAGCACGAAGCTGAAGACTATCTCGCTGCGGCGCGGCATCGAGAGAACAAACTTCAGCGAAACCTCCAGGGCCCCTTCGCTCAAGTATTGAGATACCCCGAGCGAGGAGAAAAACGTCGGCACACGAGGATCGAATCCGGCTGCGGTCAAGCCGTCCCGCAGTGAAATATTCTCGAAATCCACCGGCGCCATGCTCAGGTTGCCGGGGACCGCGATGCCGGCGGCGGCGAGTTTCTCGAGCTTCCACTTTTGCGTGGCCGGATGGTCCACCTCGAAGATGCGAAGCGCGCGCCCCCATTCGGGTTGCCGGTACGCAAACGTGTCCAACCCGGCGCCGAGCATCACGTATTGCCCGATGCCGTTGCCCGACGCCTCGGCCAGACAATCTTCGGCGTACCGGCTGCGCATCACGAAGTTGGCGCGCAGGCGCGCGCCGAACGGCATCATGCGGGTGATCGCCGACCGGCGCGCGAGTTCGGGTCCGACCAGGAGCGCCGCAATCGGGTCGTCCAGGATCCTGGGGTCGTCGAGCGTCTGATGCATCGCACGCATCACGGCCGCTCCAAGAGCGGTCGCGCTCGGCCTGCCCTCTTCCATCGCCGCTATTCCGCCTGACTCAGATTGGTTGCGGCCGGTGCCATCTCTTATGCGCGGCGCCTCACGCTCGCGAAGTACGCACGCGATACGCATCGCGCGACGCCATTTGACATCATCGGTCAACGCGATAAAAGGCATGAGTCGGAGGCGGAATTACACCACGCGGCGTCCCGCCGATGCGCAGGCGCTGCGCTCTTCCTTCTTTAGCCCTTTAGCCGCGCGAGGCCGCAGATGGAGCAGGTTCATCCCGAGGTTGACGCGAAGAATCGCTACCGGATCGAAACTCCGGGACACGACGGATGGGAGCGGACCGCGCGCCCCGACGATCCCGATAGATATCTGATGATCTCGGCGGACTGCCACGCCAACGAGCCCGGCAGCCTGTGGCGCGAGCGGATCGACGCGAAGTTCCGCGACCGCCTGCCGCACGTCGAGGTCGATTCCAACGGCGAGAAATGGTTCATCGCGGAGGGACTCGGCAAGTCGCGGGTGCGTGCGCGGATGATCGCCGACGTCCCGCGCCAGAACAGCGAGGATCGCGTGCGCGGGATGGCGGGCGCGGATCCCGAGGCGCGCATCCGCGATCACCGCCGCGACGGTATCGACGCCGAGACTCATTTTCCCGAACAAGGGCCTCATGATGTTCGCGACGCGCGACCCCGAGTTCGGGATGGCGCAGTGCCGGATCTGGAACGACTTCGCGTGGGAGATGTACCGCAAGTACAACGACTTCATGTCGCCGGCGGCGGCAATCATGACCGCCGGCGTGGAGCTGGCGGCGGCGGAAATCCGCCGCGTCGCGAAACTCGGCTTCCGCTTCCTGACCCTGCCCTGCAAGCCAGTCTTCGGCGGCCATGATTCGCGCGATCTGAATTACAATCTCGCGATGTTCGATCCGATGTGGGCGGCGATCGAGGACTGCGGGCTTCCGATCACCTTCCACGTCTCGACCGGCCGCGATCCGCGCGCGGCCCGCAAGGAAGGCGGCGCCGTTATCAACTACGTATCTCATTCGCTCTCTCCCACTATCGAGCCGGTCGCAAGCCTGTGCGGATCGGGCGTGCTGGAAAGATTTCCAAAGCTGCGCTTCGCCGCGGTGGAAAGCGGCATCGGATGGGTACCGTGGGCGCTCGACGCGATGGACGAAGCCTATCGGAAGCATCACTTGTGGGCCTATCCGAAGCTGAAGATGCTGCCGAGTGAGCATTTCCGCCGCCACGGAGCCGCAACCTTCCAGGAAGATCGCGCCGGGCTCGCGCTGGCCGAATCGTGGAACCTGGTGGACAATTTCATCTGGGCGAATGACTATCCGCACGCGGAGGGCACCTGGCCGCATTCGGCGGAAGCGATCGAGCGCCAGATGGGGCATCTGAGCGCCGACGCGCGCGCAAAGATATTGGGATTGAACGCGGCGAAGATGTTCAGGTTCGATATCAATCTTTTGATGGAGCGCCGACGGCACGCGCCGGCGACCCATTAGCAAGTCGCACCGCGTCGATACATGCAATAGTAATCGCGGCGCGAATACCGCGCCCGTAATGTCACCGAGGAGGCCGAGCTTCCATGATCGAAATTGGCGTGTTTCACAATGGTGCGTCCGATCTTCCGGTCACGCACACCCCCTCTGGCGTGGCGATCAACGACGGCAACCTTGCCGAGGTCCACGAATCCAGCCAGCGCGGCCTGGTCGCGCAGGTGCGGCAGGGAATTCTCGCCGATAAGCTCGGCTTCAACTACTTCTTCATGACCGAGCATCACTTTCAGCCCGAGGGCGCTGAGTTCAGTCCGAATCCGCTGCTCGCCGAAGCGGCAATTGCGTCGCGCACGCGCCAGATCCGTCTCGGCCAGGCTGCCAATATCGTGACGTGGTGGCATCCGGTGCGGATCGCCGAGCAGGCCGCGATGCTCGACGTGATAAGCGGCGGGCGTCTGGAGTTCGGAATCGGCCGCGGTTATCAGCCGCGCGAGGCCGAGGTCTTCGGATGGCCGTTCGCGACGATCCAGGACCAGGAGCGCAACCGCGCGTACTACCAGGAAGCCTACGAGATCATTATCAAGGCGTGGACGCAGCCGTCATTTTCGCATCATGGCCAGTTTTTCACGATTCCGCCGGTGTTCACGCGCTGGAACCATCAGCAGACCGTTGCCTATTTCGAATCGGGCAGCGCCGGACGCAAGCTCGAGGAAGTGCTCAGTATCGGAGCGCCCGATCCCTACGGCGGCGCGAACCCCGTGATGCAGAGCGCGACCGTGCTGAAGGAGCTGCAGGTCTTTCCGCAGCCGCTCCAGCGGCCGCATCCGCAGATCTGGGAGCCGCTCACGACCGAGCGATCGATCAAGTGGGCCGCCGAGCGCGGGCTGAATGGCTATTTCATCGTAGAGCCTAACTCGCGGCTCAAGAAGAATATCGAGATCTTTTATCGCGAGTCGGAAAAGGCCGGATGGCCGGACCGGCAGAATCGCGGACGGCTCAAGTACGGATGGGACGCCGACAAGCATCGCGGCGTTATCACCGGCCGCTACCTTCATATGCTGATGCCCGGTCAGAATCGCGAGCGCGAGCTGAAGCGCTATAAGGAAGCGCTCGAAGTCCAGTGGGATTACTACGGACCGTTCGGATTCGCATCGGTGCTCGCCGACGCGAATGAAGAGAAACTCGATCCGGCGGCCAAGGTCGATCCCGACATGCTGCTCAAGAAGGAAGTCGCGCTGTTCGGGACCCCGGCGGAAGTGACCGAGCAGATCATGCGTATCAAGGAGAGCTGCGAGTACGAGGATTTCGCATTCAACGCGTGGTTCGAAAAGGGTGGCTTTGCGAGCAAGGAGATCGAGGACCAGATGCAGTATTTCGCCGAGGAAGTGAAGCCGATGCTCGCGCGCGCCTGCGGCGGCCAGGTCCAGAACCCGGCGCTCGGCCTCGACTTCGACACCCGCGCCTGAGGCGCGGCGCAGATGAGCGAAAGTGTCGGTCGCAACCGAACGTGTGCGAGCCGCGACCGCCTAAAGACCTTGGGGATATCTGGCGCCCCCTGCGGGATTCGAACCCACGGCCCCAGGATTAGGAATCTCGCGATGACGCGAGACGATGGCGACCGATCGAAACTTTTCGAACACCATCAAACCGTTTCTGGTTCCTGACCACCGGTCGTCAGCCCCCTTCAGACCGGTAGCGTCGGATAGATCAGCCAAAGTCAGAGCCAAAGTCGGAGCTGAATTCGCTTCCGCGGACGCCAGGAATTCAGTCCCGAGTCCTTGCGCGATTCTGCGCCGCCAAATCTCAAGAATTTGGAGCGCAGCAATTTTGATCCTGCGTCCAGTTCGAGATTTTCCCACGCGCGCAATCGCTGCCGTGACTCCACTTGGGCCGCACCTTGGCTGTCACGCTAGGCCGCATGATCGGTGTGCGGCCGACTTTAACCTTCACTTTGGCATAGGGCGGTGAAACACGATGGCAGCGAACCCTTACGTCGAAGCGCGTCGCGAATGGGATGAGCGTTACGCCGATCTCGTGCTCGGCAAGCGCAACTGGCAGATAGCCGCCGGCGGGCTGCTTGCAGTCTGTCTGATTCTCGCGAGCGGGATTGTCTGGCTCGCAACTCGCAGCCGCTACATCCCCTACGTCGTGGAAGTCGACAAGCTTGGCTACGCGCTGACGGTTCCGCAGGCTCTTACCCCCACCTCCGTACCCGACGTAACTGCGCGGATGGAGCGGTACGAAGTCGCCGCATTTATCCGCCACGCACGCTCGGTATCCAGCGATCACCAGGTCGAGCAGCAGATGCTCAATTCCCTGCTCGCGCACGCACGTGGCGCCGCGGATAGATTCCTGGACGCGTATTACCACTCCGAAGATTTCGCGCATAACCCATTCAAGATCGCCGAGAAGCAGACCGTCTCCGTCCAAATCGATTCCATCCTTCAAGTCTCATCACAGAGCTACCAGGTGCGCTGGGCTGAGATTTCCCACGACTTGAACGGCGTCGTCATTGGCACACCGACCCATTGGGAGGCGGTGCTGCAAACTCAAGTCACTCCGCCAAATTCCGACGACACGATTGTGAGCAACCCGCTCGGCTTTTACGTGACGCAGATCAGCTGGACCCAGCAGCAGGGGTGAAGGAGGGAATGCGATGAAGACGATTCGATCCACAGGAATCATCGCGCTGGCCTTGGCGCTCAGTGCGTGCGCCACGCAGCAGCCGCCACCCCCACCGCTCAAGATCATGACCGAGGCCGCGCCCAGGCCTGCCGCAACGCCGCCGGCACCAACCGCTGCTCAACTGCTCGCGCAGCAGCCACCTGAGGTCAAAGAGGCGGTGAAGGTACATCAGCAGGACAGTAAGTGGCACGTGTATAAGACACCCGAACTCATCCTCTACCCATACGGCAAAGGACCTGAGCCGATCGTCAACTGCGAGCCGCTGCGCACCACCGACATCCAGCTTCAGCCAGGTGAAACCATCACCGATGTCGCAATGGGCGACAGCGAGCGCTGGATGGCCACGCCGGCGGCCTCAGGCGACCCACGCAACCCGGTCCCGCATCTCGCCGTCAAACCGCAGCTTCCCGGCATCGAGACCAACCTGACGATCTACACGACGAAACACATCTACCACCTGCTGCTCCGCTCGCGCGGAAGGCACGCGATGCAGGAGGTCGAGTTCTACTATCCCGACGAGCTGCTCACTGCGATGAAAGAGGCCGACTCGGAAGCGGCGAAAGCGAAGCAGGAAGCGGTCGATCCGCCGGGCGACTCCGATGATGTCGTAAAGGTCGCCAATGTCGATCCGGCCGAGCTCAACTTCTCGTACACCGTCACCGGCGCGAATGTCCCCTGGAAGCCGATTCGCGCCTTCAATGACGGCTTCCATGTCTACATCCAGATGCCCGCCGGAATGAAGACCAGCGAAGCTCCTGCGCTGCTAATCAACGCCGACGGCGGAACCCAGATGGTCAACTACCGGGTCGAAGGTAACTACTACGTCGTCGACCGGCTATTCACCGACGCCATTCTGGTCTCCGGAGTGGGCCGGGATCAGGACCGCGTGACCATCAGCTACGCGGGCGCGAGGAGGTGACGGGCATGGCAACGGCGGACCTCGTTAACGAGCAGGAAGAGCAGGAGCAAGGTCATCTCGGCGGCGGCCGTTTCAACCGGCGGCTCGGCGTTCTCGTCATCGGCTTCGCGATGATTGGCGGAGTGGCGATTGCGCTTGGCGTCCAGTCGTCCGGGACGCGCCCCGACGCCGCTGCTCAGAAGGCGGGCGCCGACCCCGAGTCGGCGGCCCGCAATCGCGGAGAAGTCGAAGACCTCTCCGCGCACGGAATGAAGCCGCATCCGGCCCCGAGTTACGCAGCAACGCCGGCTGTCGTCGCGAACGTTCAGATGCGTACGCAGCACAGCGCTCCAAAACCTCCGAGCAGGTACGCGCAATGGGAGCAGGAGAAATACATGAAGGCGCTGGAAGCGCCCGAGATGGTGGCGGCATTCCATGGCGGCCAGGCGCTCGAAATTGCAAGCGCGAAAGCCCAATCGAGCACCAGTTTCGGCTCCAATTCTTCAAGCGATCCGACGGTCGCTCTTCACCCGCCCGCTTCACCGTACACAGTGATGGCTGGAAGCGTGATTCCGGCAGTCCTTGTCAGCGGCATCAACTCCGATCTGCCGGGACCGATTCTCGCCCAGGTCGCCGGCAGTGTGTACGACACGGCGACCGGCAAGTACCTGCTCATCCCGCAGGGCAGCAGGCTGATCGGCGCTTATCGCAATGCGTCCCGCTACGGTCAGGAGCGCGTCCAGATCGCATGGCAGCGGCTCATCTTCCCCAACACGTCGAGCATGGATTTGCCGCAGATGCCCGGAGCCGATCAGAGCGGCTTCGCCGGCTTCACGGACGAGGTCAACCACCATTACTTGAGTACGTTCGGAACCGCCGCACTGATGAGCCTGATCAGCGCGGGCGAGATGGTCGGACAGATGGCGACCTTCGGAGGCGGTGGTGCGTACGGACCATACGGCTACTACCAGCCGAATCAGTGGGCGATGGCCGGCGAGACGGCCGGTTCAGCTGCGTCGGGACAGTTCGGTTCTCTGGGCCAGCAGATGGTCGGCAACGGTTTGAATCGTCCGCCCACGATCGAAATCCGGCCGGGTTACCAGTTCAACGTGATGGTCACCGAGGACCTGGCGTTCCCCGGTCCGTACCCGAAGTGAAGCTGCATTCAATTCGCTGAAAGGAGACGAGCGATGGGAGTTCTGAAGCGCAAACAGGAAAGCGAAGCGATCACCTTCAAGCTGCCGGCCGCGCTCAAGCGCGAAATCGAAGCGCTGCGCACCCGCGCCGAAGATGCCGGCTTCGATCTTGGCGAGACCATCACGGCGGCGATGTGGCGGCTCTGCAAGCAGATCAAAGGCGAGCTCGAAGGCGCTCCGCGTCCGGGCCGGAAAGTGAACGGCCGTGCAAACGGTCAATCGGCGGAGCAGGTGCAGTGAAAGTCGCAGGCGATTTCTCCGCCGCAGCGCGGCGCGCGGATTGGCGTTGTTTGGTGGGTGAGAGGGAGTGGGGAAAAGGGCGGTCGTTCGTAGTGCAAGATAAAGGGTACTGCGGTACGGCACGGCGTTTCTGCGAATTCCCGAACGACGACGCGCCCCTTTCCTCTCGGAGGCGGTCATGCTGAGCCAACTGTACAGTACGGCAGAAAACGCTCCCGGATCGCTCGCGCAGCGCGTTCATCGGCAGCAATTGGAGGGCGCGCGCGTACCCCTTGCGGCGATGGTCGGAGTTGCGCTCGCAGCAGCGCTTCTGATCGCAATCGGCGAAGCATTCGGAGTGCTGATCTCGAACACCGACAGCGCGGCGCCGGCAGGCGTCTATCGCGTGGTCGGACGCGACGTGAAGCGTGGCGAGTTGGTCGCGGCATGCCTGCCGATTGCGGTCGCACAGGAAGGTCTCGCGCGCGGCTATCTGCGGACGGGCGGATGCGTCGGCGACGCGGAACCGGTCGACAAGATCGCCGGTGCGGTTCCCGGCGACGTTGTCCAGATCGAACCCGGCTGGGTCGCGGTCAATGGCAAGCGGTTCGCGCGCAGCGCAACTGCGGCATACGACAGCGCGGACCGATCGCTCGCGCACGTCGCATGGGGCAGGCGGAGGGTCGCGGCTAAGGAAGTGTGGTTGTTCGGATTCAACGATTGGCGGAGCTGGGACTCGCGCTACTTCGGCCCGGTTCCGCTCGCGAACGTGCGAGGAACACTCGCACCTGTTCTCACGTGGTGAACGCCATGAGCAGCAACGGCAACGGAAACGGTAATGACAGCGGACACAGTCACGAGCAGGGGCTTCGCGTCCATCATCTCGCGAACCTGGGCGGACTGGTCGCCTTGGCCGGACTGGACCACGAGCCGCCCGACTTCCTGCTCGGAGCGCTGCTCAGCGCGGCGCACGAGGCCTCGAGGTTGACGGCGGAGCAGCGCGTGCGGGTCGCATCGATCGGGCGCAGCAAGCTCGACGAGCGAGCCACGGGCAAGCGCGCGTGGAAATCGTGGAGCCGCGCGCAGGACCTTCACGCGATCACGCTCAGCACTGTGCAGGTCGAGGAGATCATCCAGGCGCTGGGCGGAGCCGTGCCCGATGACCCCACTCGGCTGGCGCTGGTTCTCAGCCAGGTTCTCTCGGAGGCGTGCAATGGGGCGGCCTAGCTTGAGGCGGGAGCAGGTCGAGGTGCGCCTTCGGCCCGAGCCTGCGAGGGGGCCTCGCAAGCTCGTTCCGTGGTGGGCACGGCGCTAAGACGGGTGCGCGTCGCGTGGACTCCGCGGCGCCAGGCGCGCGGAAGTCTGGCCGCGCGCGGATGTGGCGGGAGAACGCGGGAGGCGAGCTTCGCGCCTATGCCCGGCGCAGCGTCGTCAAAGCGTCGTTCTCGCGCAATCGCAAATCGGGTGGTTGGGCCGGACATGCGAAATACCTGTCCCGGTCGGGCGCGCAGCAGGAGCTTGCCAAAGGACTGGGGTTCGACGCGACACGTGAGGGAGTCGACATGGTTGCGACGGTCAGAGGCTGGGAGAAGAGCGACGAACTTATGTGGCGATTCATCGTGTCGCCTGAGGACGCCGACCGCCTCAATCTTCGCGGGCATGTGCGCGAGCTGGTGGGGCAGATGGAGCGCGACCTCGGGACGCAGCTCGAATGGGTCGCGATCGACCATCACAACACCGACGACGCCCACGTCCATTTATTGGTTCGCGGTGTGCGCGAGGACGGCCGCCGCTTCATATAGAGCGCGACTATCTCCGTGGAATCAGAACCCGCAGCCAGGAAATTGCAACGCGCGAGTTGGGACCGCGGCTGGAGCACGAGGTGCTGCAGGCACGCGAGGATCGTCCAGCGTGAGCAGTGGACCGAGATCGACCGGGCGCTTCAGCGCAGCGCCGACGGAAACCGCGTCGTCAGCTACGAGCACTTCCAGCCGCGTGGAGAAGCGCCTCGGACCAGAGCTCAGCAGGAAATCGACCGTCTCCAATTCCTCGAACAACTCGGGCTCGCGCAGCGCATCGACGAGCGAAGTTGGCAGCTATCCGAAAATCACGAGCGCGAGCTTCGCGATCGCCAGCAATCCAACGACATTATCAAGACCCGCGCCCGCGAACGCCAGCGTCAAAAGGGTGCAGAGCGGGAGCTGGAGAGGTAGCCGTCATGGCGGAATATCGTCCCTACCGGGTCTGGCCCAGAGCGCCGCGAACATCGTCTTACTCAGGTCAAGCTGATCTGCTGTGCTGAGCTTCGCGGCTGCCGCGTTGCTCATCAACTGGTGGGTGACGCAGCGGGCCGCGCTGATGCTCGGACACGCTCCCGCGCTCGGCACCGCTCTGCCGGGGGGCCTCTATGCGCCCTGGGAATGGATCGTTGGTGGTCGCGTTGGCACGGCGCCGACGCAACTGCAACCGGTATGGGATTTGTGCGCCCGCGAGGCGGCCTGCCCCTGCTGGTGCCGCTGCACTGACGGCGGGAACGATTGTCTTGCGCGTTGGTGGCTGGGGGACAGCACCCCCGACCTGTACGGTTCGGCGCACTGGGCCACGCGCGCGACGTGCGCGCGGCCGGCTTTTTCGCGGCGCGGCGCCACGTTCCGCGGTGGCTTCATCGGCCGCTCGCTCGAGCCGGCGTGCTCGAGCCGCTGGAACGCCGCGACGGCATCTATCTGGGAGCCTGGCGTTCCACGGGTGACTGCATTATCTGCGCGACTGCGGCCCGGGCCATGTCCTGGTCGAAGCGCCGACGCGCAGCGGCAAGGGCGTCGACGCGATGGTGCCGACGCTGCTTAACCTGGCCCCATTCGACTCTGGTCCATGACTGAAGGACGAGATCTGGCACCTGACCGCCGGGGTCCGCAAGCGGAGGGGACACTCTGCTTCAGGTTCGATCCGACCGATCCGAACGGTCCCGCCACCGTCAAGTACAACCCGCTGGAGGAAGTGCGGGTTCGGACGGAATACGAGGTGCGCGACGTACAGAACATCGCGCAGATGCTGGTCGACCCTGATGGCCAGGGCTTCGACAGCGACAACTACTGGGTTACCACCGGCATGGCGCTGTTCACCGGGGCCATCCTTCACGTTCTGTACACCGAAAAGGCCCAAGACATTGCGCGGGCTCATCGGTTTGCTGAGCGACCCAGCCTCTCCAATCGACGAGACCATCGATCGGATGATGACCGCCGAACACGACCCGCCGGCGCCATGGGCTGGCGCGACTTTCGCGGCGAGCCGACTCGCACCCATCCGATCGTGGCCGAGAGCATGCGCGAGGTGCTCAACAAGGCCGACAAGGAGCGTAGCGGAGTCGTTGGGCAACTGGTCAGCCGGCTTCCGCTCTACCGCGATCCGCTAATCGCGGCTGCCACCGAATGCTCAGAGTTGCCGGATCGACGATCTCTTCAATCA